>NZ_CM187555.1:0-2994930 GCF_059821265.1 Halorarum sp. SLYT50
CGTACCGGTCGTAGATGTCGGCGGGCAGCCGCGTCACCGTCTCGTTCTGCATCGCGAAGTCACCCAGGCTGTAGAATACCGGAGCGCCGTCGTACAGTTCGACGCCCCGGAGGACGTGCGGTCCGTGGCCGACGAACGCGTCCGCGCCGGCGTCGACGCAGTCGCGCGCGAACGACTCGACGAACGGCGCGACGCTGTGGTCGTTCCGCTCGACGCCCTCGCCCTGGTGGGCGTGGAGACTGGCGATCACCCAGTCGGCCTGTCGCTCGGCCGCCCGGACCTGTTCGAGGACGGCGCTCCGGTCCGCCTCGGCGGGGGTGAGTTCGACGCCGTACTCGTCGCCGAGGACGAACTGGAGGTGGTCCCCCCGCCCGGCGTTGAGGAACGTCAGTCCCTCGTCGTCCGCACCGGGGACCCGAAAGCCCTGCTCGGCGCGGCCCGCCTTGAACGCCTCCAGCCCGAGCGCCTCGCTCAGGTCGCAGAGTCGGTCGTACTCGCCTTCCGGGACGGTGTACGTCGCCGAGACCGAGAGCGGCGACAGACCGGGACGGCCCTGCACGTCCGGTCGCTGCTCGCCAGCCGCCGACCCGGGAGTGACGGACGAACAGGCCGCCACGAGCGCGACCCGCCCGGCGGGCGTATCGACGTAGGCGGGTTCGCGCGCCTGCCCGAGCGTCCGCCCCAGCCCCGCGTACGGGACGTCGCGCGCCTCCAGTTCGCGCATCGTCGCCTCCATCCCCCCGTGCGAGAAGTCGCCGGTGTGGTTCGTCGCGGCGGCGAACAGGTCGAACCCGGCCCACGAGAGTTCGTCGGCGACCCACGGCGGCGCGCGCATGTAGGTCCCGCCGCTGTGAGCCGCGGGGTACCCCTCGTAGTCGTGCAGGAGTACCTCCAGATTCACCACCGAGGCGTCGGCCGCGCGGACCTGTTCGACCACGGCGTCGAGTCGCTCGTCGTCGGTCGCGGAGAGCCGACGGGTGAGGATGGCGTCCCCCGCGGCCGCCAGCGTGAACTGTGACATGGTACCGCATCACGGTGCGACGCCTAATCTGTTTCACAGCGCGCGGGGACTGCCGCTTCCGGGTGCGGACGAACGGGAGTTCCCGGCCCTGCCGCCACCCCACCCTTTCTTGCACTCAGGCGTGCCAGTCCGACCCATGACAGGGGAAACCGTTCTCGTCGGCGAGTTCTCCCACGAGACGAACACGTTCGCCCCGACGCCCACGGACCGCGCGGCGTTCCGCGCCCGCCGCGAACTGGAGGGGGAGGCGCTCGTCGAGCGACTGCGCGGCACGAACAGCACCGTCGGGGGCATCGTCGACGTGGCCGAACGCGAAGGGGTCGACCTGCTCCCGACGGTCGCCGCCGCGGCGACGCCCGGCGGCGTGGTCACGGCCGACGCGTACGAGTACTACACCGACGCCGTCCTCGACGCACTGTCGACCCACGGCGACGACGTCGACGGGGTGGCGCTCTCGCTCCACGGGGCGATGGTGCAGGAGGGGGGCGTCGACGGCGAGGGACCGTTCCTCGCGGCCGTCCGGGACGCGGTCGGCCCGGACGTCCCCGTCGTGGCGACGCTCGACCTCCACGGGAACGTGACCGACCGGATGTGCGAGGCCGCGGACGCGCTCGTCGCCTACGAGACGTACCCTCACGTCGACACGGGCGACACCGGTCGACGGGCGATGCGGCTGGTGGTCGACCTGCTGCGCTCGGACCGGGCGCTCTCGACGCGGGTCGAGCGCCCGCCGATGCTCCCGTACGGTCCGCTCCAGAACACGCGCGACGGGCCGATGGCGGACGTGATGGCGCGCGCCCGCGACCTGGAGACCCGCGACGGCGTCGAGACGGTGAACGTCTTCCCCGGGTTCGCGAAGGCGGACGTACCGTCGATGGGACCCTCGGTGGTGGTCGTGGGGGACGAGGACGACGCCGCTCGCGACGCCGCGCGGACGCTCGCGGCCGAGTGGTGGGAGCGCCGCGAGGCGTTCGTCGCGGAGTTCCCCGACCCGGCGTCGGCCGTCGGGGACGCGCTCGACCGGGCGTCGCGGGCGGGCACGGACGGCGGACCGGTCGTCCTCGCGGACGCGGGAGACAACCCCGGCGGCGGCGGCACCGGCGACGAGACGGCCGTCCTCCGGGAACTGCTCGACCAGGGAGCGACCGGGGCCGGGTTCGCGTTGGTTCGCGACCCGGCGGCCGTGGCGGCGTGCGTCGAGGCGGGCGTCGGCGAGACCGTCTCGCTCGAACTGGGCGGGGCGGCGGAGGGTTCGGTCACCGACTCCGTCGCCGTCGATGGCTACGTCGCAACGGTCACCGACGGCGAGTTCCGCAACACCGGCCCGATGGGGACCGGCACCGAGACCCACCTCGGGCGGACGGTCCTCCTGCGGTGCGGCGCCGACCGCGGGGTCGCCGTCGTGGTCACGGAAGAGCGCGTCCAACCGCTCGACGCCGAACTCTGGCGACACGTCGGCCACCAGCCAGAGCGGTTCGACGTGGTGGCGGTGAAGAGCAACAACCACTACCGAGCGGACTACGAGCCGATGGCGAGCGCGGTCATCACGGTCAACAGCCCAGGACTGGCGGCGTTCGACCCGCACCGCTGGACGTACGAGCGCATCGCCCGCCCGAAGTACCCCCTCGACGACCTCTCGGACGACGACTACCCGGACTGGTGACGGCCGTCCTCCCCCTCTCCCGGGAACGCCCACGAGCAGACGACCCCGGGGTGACGTCCCGGAATCTAAACGAAACAATAATTAATGACTCGCGGGCGGTACCGTACGACGCTCATGGCACACGAGTACAGCTGTAGCGCCTGTGCGTTCCGGGTCCGCTCGGAGGACGACGACGAGGTAGTCGAACTGGTCCGAACCCACGCGGACGAGAAACACGACATGGCGATGTCGCGCGAGGACGTCATGGACGGGTGGACGAACGCCTGAACCGCCCTCACGTAATCGAACGCGCCGGGCGCTCGCGACTCACCCGTGGTGGTGGTGTTCGTGGCCACCTCCACGGGTGAACGGCCCGGCGAACGCCCGCTGGACGACTTCGGGGAGCGCCGGGTGGACGTGGACCGACTCGCGGATGTCCCGGACCGTCCCCGACCCGCGTTTCATCGCCACCACCACCTCCTGCACGAGCGACGACGCGTCCGGCCCGACGATGTGCGTACCGAGGATGTCGCCGTCGGGGCCGACGAGAACTTTCACGAACCCCTCGGCTTTCATCGCGCTCCCGCGCGCCGTATCCTCGTAGCGGTAGGTGTTCGTCGCGAACTCGCGGCCGGCCGCGCGCAGGTCGCCCTCGCGGGCGCCGACGCCGGCGACTTCCGGCGACGCGAACACGGCGTACGGCATCGCGGTGTAGTCGACCGGTCGCAACTCCTCCCCGAACAGGTTCCGGACGACCGCCCGCGCCTCGTGGTTCGCGCTGTGCTTGAGCAGGTACTCGCCCACGACGTCGCCGAGCGCCCAGACACCGTCCGCGCTGGTCCGGAGGAACTCGTCGGTCTCGACGAACCCCCGTTCGTCCGTCACCACGCCCGTCGCGTCGAGGTTCAGGGTGTCCGCGTTCGGAATCCGGCCCGCGGCGAGCAACAGCGTGTCGCCCGTCGCGGTCACCGGGTCCGCCTCCACGTCGAGCGTCCCACCCCCGCCGTCCTCGTCGTACTCGTACGGCCGTGCCTCTACGGTGACCGCGCCGTCCGTCTCCGAGACGGCCGTGGCGGCGTGGCCGGTGTGGACGGTGAACCGGTCGGCGAACCGCTCGGCGAACGCCGTACCCACCTCCTCGTCGGTCTCCGGGAGCAGCGTCGGCCGCCGCCCGACGACGGTCACGTCGCTCCCGAACGTCCCGAAGAAGTGGCCGAGTTCGGCGGCGATGTACCCCCCGCCGACGACGAGGAGGCGGTCCGGCGGCGTCTCCAGTTTGAGCGCCTCCGTGCTCGTGAGGTAGTCGACGTCCTCGATGCCGTCGATGTCGGGGACCTTCGGGCGCGTGCCGGCCGCGACGAGCACCGTCTCCGCCCGGAGTCTCGCCCCGCGGTCCGGCCCGTCGACGACCGCTATCGTCCGGTCGTCGACGAACCGCCCCTCTCCCTCGAACAGGGTGTGGTCGGGCGAGGACCGGAGCCCGCGGCGAATCGACTCGGCGTCGTCCTCGACGCGTTCGGTCACCTCCCGGACGACGTCGGCGAACGCCACGTCCCGTACCTCCGCGTCGATGTGGAACTCGCCGGCGCGCCGTACCGTCTCGAGGACGTCAGCGTGGTACAACAGCAGCTTCGACGGGATACAGCCCCGGTTGAGGCAGGTGCCGCCGAGCGGTCCCTTCTCGACGACGGCGACGGACTGCCCCCGGTCGGCCGCCACGTTCGCCACGTCGAGGCCCGACCCGGAGCCGATGACCAGGAAGTCGAACTCCTCCATGCGCCGGGGTCGGACCGTCGGACCATGACTCTCCGTGGTCGTCGCACCGACCGGTCTGTCACTACGGCGGTAACGGTGACCAATACCCGTCTTAACGCTAACATTACTTAGTGGGCTGCTCCGCTGATACTCCGCCATGCCCCTGTACGCGCTGGAGGACCTCGACGACGCGCTGGACGTGACGCGGGGGTTCCTCACTCCGGTCGACCGCACGGTGTGGGTGAAACTGGCGTTCGTCGTCTTCTTCATCGGCGGCCCGGGCGGTACCTCCGGGTTCCAGTCCTCGTTCGGGGGCGACGGGAACGGGACACCGCCGCCGGGCGGCTTTCCGCCGGACCTCGGTCCGCGCGCGTGGACGATAATCGCGGCCGCCGTCGGTCTCGCGCTGCTGGTCGCGCTCGCGTTCGCGCTCGTCGGGTCGATAATGGAGTTCGTCTTCGTCGAGTCGCTCCGGACGGAGGAGGTCACCGTGCGTCGCTACTGGAGTCGCCGGTGGCGACAGGGCGTCCGGCTGTTCGCGTTCCGTCTCGTCATCGGCCTGTTCGTGCTCGCGAGCGTCGCGCTGGTCTCGGCCCCGTTCCTCCTCCCGTTCCTCGGCGCCGGCACAGTCGACGGCGGCTCGCTGCTCGTCTTGCTCGCGGTGCTCCTCCCGCTGTTCTTCGTGCTCGCGGTCCTCGTCGGTCTCGTCAACGGCTTCACCACCGTCTTCGTCGTTCCCATCATGGTGCTCGAAGACTGCGGCGTCCTGGCGGGCTGGCGGCGGCTCTGGTCCACCATCCCCGCCCACTGGGAGCAGTACCTCGCGTACGCCGTCGCCGGGTTCTTCCTCTCGCTGCTCGCCGGCATCCTCGTCGCCATCGTCACCGGGGTACTGGCGCTGGTACTGCTCATCCCGTTCGGAATCCTCTTCGCGCTCGGCGTCGGCCTGCTGGCCGTCGCCGGACCGGTCGGCGTCGGCGTCCTGGTCGTCGTCGGCATCCTGTTCGTCCTCGCGGTCATCGTGGTCGCCGCGCTGGTCCAGGTCCCTGTCCAGACGTACCTCCGCTACTACGCGCTGTTGGTCCTCGGTGACGTTTCCTCGGCGTTCGACCTCATCCCCGACCAGCGTGCCGCGGTGCGGACTCCGGAGCCAACCGAAACGTAACAGGAATCATATAACTGTATTTATACATCGTATCTTGTACTCAATTCCGAGTCCGAGGGGCGGGTTCGGCGGGAGTGACGTCGCCTCGAGCGCCCGCGTTCGCGGGAAGCTATCCGGCACCCGGTCGATAGCGGGACGGGACGGAAAAACTGCGGTCCGGGTCGACCGGGACGTACGAGCGAGCAGTGGTCGAGCCGAACGTTCCTCGGGACGACTTCGAACGGCGTGTGCCGGACGTCCGGCGGCTATCGATTCGCTCTCCACGACAGAGAATAATAATATCAACGTCATATAGTAGGAATAGTCATTTCTCGAAGCGGCGACCGGCTCTCGAATCAGTCGCTCGCGTGGAGCCGCCACCGCTGGAAGAACAGGTCGTACACGTCGTCCGTCTCCACGAACGTCGCCGGTTCCCGCTCGCCCGCCTCGGTCACGGCCGAGAACCGCGTCTCCTCGGGGTCGAGCGAGTCGGGCACGAGCGTCAGCGTCCACTCGTCGTCGCCGAACGTCACAGAGAGCGTTCCGCCGGTCCGTTCGACCGTCGCCGTCATCGTCCCGCGGAACGCCTCGTAGGTGCCCGGGAGCGACTGGTACTTCCGGTCGAGCGCGAACCGGGGGACGGCCGTCTCGTCGCCGCCCCGTTGGATGGCGAGTACGGCCGGCGCGACGTGCATCGGGTGCGGGTCGGCCGACGTGTTGGCGAGGAGGGCGACGCCCACGCCGGCGTCCGCCAGATAGCCGACGTACGCCGTCGAGACGCCGACCGACCCGCCGTGTCCGACCAGCGTGTCACCGAGGAACTCGCGAGCCGTCCACCCGTAGCCGTACCCGACCTCGGTCCCGTCGAGGCCCGTCGACCGGACGGCGTGGCGGTCGTGCATCTCGTCGACGGACGCCTCACTCAGGAGGGTCACGCCGTCGACCCGCCCGCCGTTCATCTGGAGACGGAGGTACGTCGCCAGTTCCCGGACGGACGACACCAGCCCCCCGGCGGCGCGAATCCGCTCGTCGAACGGGAACGACCCCTCGACGGCGTCGCCGTCCTCGCGGTAGTAGGGCGTCATGCGGTCGTCGTCGGCCTCGAACGCCTCCCGCCCGAACGTCGAACGGGTCATGCCGAGCGGCGACAGCACCTCGTCGTCGACGTACGTCGCGTACGGACGACCCGTCACCGACTCGACGAGGTCGCCCAGTAGCGTGTACCCCGAGTTGTAGTAGAAGAACCGGTCGTCGTCGCCCTCGTCGACCCGGTCGGCGGCCGCGCCGCGGACGTGCCGCTCGAAGTCCGGCCGGCCGCTGACCGGCACCTCGGGGTGTGAAACGCCCATGTACCGGGGTATCAGTACGGTCGCCACCCCGTCGCTCGGCACGCCCGAACTGTGCGACAGCAACTCGCGGACCGTCACCGGGTCGCCCGGGTACGCGTCCGCCAGGTCGACGTACTCGGCGACGGGGTCGTCGACCGCGAGTTCCCCCGCCTCGACCAGTCGCATCACCGCGAGCGCGGTGAACGACTTGGTGACGGAGCCGACGCCGAACAGGGTGTCGGCGGTGGCGCGGTCGTTGGTCGCGAGGCGTTTCGCGCCGAGCCCGTCGGCGTACAGCACGCCCTCCCGGTCGACGAGCGCGAGCGCCGCGCCGGGAACGTCCGCGTCGGCCATCCAGTCCCCGACGAACGATTCGATGCGGTGGCGGCGGGCGGTGTCGAGAGCCATGCTCCCCCACTCGGCGCGGGAGCCGTCAATCTACGCCCCGTGGGTCGGAGAGCGGCCCGAATCGGTTTTCCTCCCGCGGGCCGGTGGGTCGGCATGGACCTCCCACCCGGCTGGACGACGGGGACGGTGCGCGCGAACGGCGTCGACCTGCACTACTACCGGACCGGCGACGGCCCGCCGATGGTGCTCGCTCACGGGTTCACCGACGACGGGCAGTGCTGGGCGCCGCTCGCCGCGGACCTCGCCGCCGACTACGACCTCGTGATGTACGACGCCCGAGGACATGGTCGTTCGGACGCGCCGCCGTCGGGGTACGGTATCGAGGACCGCGTCGCTGACCTGGTCGGCGTGGTCGACGCGTTGGGTCTGAGCGACCCGATTCTCGTGGGCCACTCCATGGGCGGGTCGACCGCCGCCCGGACGGCCGCCGTCCACCCGGCCCTACCGCGAGCGCTCGTGCTCGAAGACCCCGCGTGCATGCTGGAGCGCGCCCACGAGGACGACCCGGACGAACGCGCCGAGAGCGCCCGCGCGGACGTGCGCTCGTGGAACGAGCGGTCGGTGGACGACATCGCCGCCGAGTACGCCGCCGACCGCGACCCGGACCTCGCGCGCCGGTTGGCAGTCGCCCGGACGGAGTGTAGCCCGCACATCGCGAACGTCGTCCGCGAGGGGTTCCCCCGCCCGAGCGAGACGTTCCCGGACATCGAGTGCCCGACGCTGATTCTGAAGGCTGACGCCGACCCCGAAGCACGGGCGACAGACCTCGACGCGGCCGACCTGCTCGCCGACGGCCGACTCGTCCACGTTCACGGGGCGGGCCACTGCGTGTTCCGCGACGAGTACGACGCCGCGTCCGCCGAGGTGCGGACGTTCCTCCGCCGACTGTAGGCGGCGTTCGCCGGCTTCCTTTCGCGGCGAGAATGCGGCACGATACCACGTGTTAGGAGAATTCAAGAGGCGGTGCCGCTTGTAATCGGTATGAACGGTCCCCAATCGCGGAGCGGCGCGGGCGACCTGACGCAGGGGGACCTCCTCCGGCCGATGTTGCGCGTGGCGTGGCCGCTCGTCGTCATCCAGTTGCTGCAGGTCATGTACAACGTCGCGGACACGTTCTGGCTCGGCCGGCTCTCCGCGGACGCGGTGGGCGCGCTGTCGCTGGCGTTCCCCATCGTCTTCCTGTTCATCAGCGTCGGCGGCGGGTTCACCGCCGCGGGGGCCATCCTCGTCGCCCAGCACACGGGCGCGAGCGCGGCGGCCGGCGAGACGCGCGCGTACGGCGACCGGCGGGCCGGCCACGTCGCCGGCACGACCATCGGCGTCGTGATGCTCGTCTCGCTCGTCATCGCGGCCGTCGGCTACGTGGCCGTCGAACCGCTGCTGGGACTGCTCCCGGCGGACCCGGCGACGGTCGCGGACGTGGTGCCGCTCGCGGCGGCGTACATGCGCGTGTTCTTCCTCGCCGTGCCGTTCCTGTTCGGCTTCTTCGTGTTCGTCGCGCTGATGCGCGGCTACGGCGACACGCGGGGTCCGCTGCGCGTGATGTTCCTCTCGGTCGCGCTCAACGTCGCGCTCGACCCGGTGCTCATCTTCGGGTGGGGGCCGGTCCCCGCGCTCGGCATCGAGGGCGCCGCGTGGGCGACGCTCGTCGCGCGGGCGGCCGCCACCCTCGTCGGCTGGTACGTCCTGTTCGGCACCTCGGCGGGGCCGGACATCCGTCCCCCCGACCTCGTCCCGGAACTCGACATCGTCCGGGACGTGGTGCGCCTCGGCGTGCCGGCGGCGCTCGAACAGTCCGGCACCTCGCTGGCGTTCGTCGTGTTGACCGCGATGGTGTCGACGTTCCCCCCGGCGGTCGTCGGCGCGTACGGGCTGGGAAACCGGCTCATCTCGCTGGTGTTCCTACCGGCGATGGGGCTCGCGCAGGCGGTCAACACCGTCGTCGGACAGAACCTCGGCGCGCGCCGGGCCGACCGGGCGTGGCGCGCCGTCAGGGCCGCGCTCACGTTCGTCGTGGCGGTGATGCTCCCCGTGAGCCTGTTCGCCGCCGCGTTCCCCGAGCCCATCGTGCAGGTGTTCCTCCCGCCGGACGCGCCCGACGCCGCCCAGACGGTGGCGTACGCGTCGACGTACATCCGGACGGCGGCCATGATGTTCGCGTTCATGGGCGTCTTCGAGGTCGGACGGGGGGCGTTCCGCGGCGCGGGGCGGACGACGACGGCGCTCGTCTTCTCGCTCGCCGCGCTGTGGGGCGTTCGCGTCCCCGCGACGTACCTGCTCGTGTTCGAGTACGGCTGGGCGACCACCGGCATCTGGTGGGCCGTCGTCGCCGGCGACGTGGTCGGCGCGCTCCTGGTCACCGCGTGGCTGCTCCACGGAACGTGGACGGCCCCGGTCGTCGAACAGGCGGGGTGTGCGCCGACTGACGACTGACGCGAGCGAAGCGCGGTACCCTCCCCTCCGTCCTCCACCTCCGGAACGGACGCGAGCGCGTCAGAACAGCGACCCGCCCTGCAACAGCGCGATGAGGCCGGTCAACAGCGGGAGCGACACGAGCGTCGAGACGAGCACGACGGTGCTCACGTACTCCGGGATGGAGACGTCACCCACGCGGCGGTCACCCGCGAACTCCCCCACCAGAATCACCGGCGTCACCGCCGCCGGCATCGCGGCTTCGAGGACGTACACGCGCGCCACCGTCGGGTCCGCGAAGCCGACGACGAGCGCGACCGCCGCCGCGAGCACGGGCGCGACGCCCATCTTGAGCACCGTCGGGACCGCCGCCTGCGAGACGGCCGCGCCGTAGTCGGTCCGCGAGAGCTGGATGCCGAGGATGAGCAGCATCACCGGGATGGAGGCGTCGCCCACGAGCCGGAGCGTCGTCATCGCGGTGGTGCCGGTCGGCGGAACGAGACCCAGCCACCGCGCGCCCAGCGCGACCGGGACGGCCCAGACGAGCGGAATCCGGAACACGCGTTTGACGCCGGCGAACCCGCCCCCGCCGCCCGCGCGGGAGGCGACGTAGACCCCGACGGTGTAGACGAGCACCGACTGGAGGGCGAGAAAGAGGACGGCGACCGCCCGGCCGCCGTCGGGGAACGCGAAGTCCGACAGCGGGATGCCGTAGTTGCCGCAGTTGGGGAACGTCGCCGCGAGCACGAGCGCCGAGAGCCGCGGCTCCGACTCGCCGAGCAGGCGGCCGACCGCCTCCGCGACGACCACCATGCCGACGACGTACGCGGTGACCGCGACGGCCAGTTTCGCGATGGTCTCTCCCGAGAACGAGGCGGTGGCGAGGCTGTGGAGGACGAGCGCGGGCGCGAGCACGTAGACGACCGACGTGTTGAGCGCCTCGGGGTCGACCGACTGCCGTCGTCCGAGCACGAACCCGACCGCGGAGATGGCGACGATGGGGAGCACCGCGCCGGCGAAGATGTCGAGGAGCGCCACGCCGGAGCGACGCCCGGCCGCGACAAGAGGCGTTCGAAAGTGGCGGTCGGCACCCCGTCGGGCGGCGTCCGACGGTCGGTTCCGGCGGTCGGCCTCCGCCTCGTCAGCGCGGAGGCGCGACCGTTAAGTCGTCCGACGAGAACCGACGGCCGTGCCAGTGTTCGCGTCCGCGGCGGCCCGCCGGCGGTTCTCCGGGCGGCCGCGTTCGTCGCCGTCGCCGTCGTTCTCGGAACCGCGACGGTGCGCGCGTTCGCGCCGGACCTGACGGACCCGGTCGCGCTCCGCGCGGCGTTCCTCGGCCTCGGTCCGGCCGCACCGGCCGCGTTCGTCGCGTTCGCGACGCTCGGCGTCCTCGTGGCGCCGATTCCGGGACAGGTCGTCGCGTTCCTCGGCGGTTACCTGTTCGGCCCCGTCCGCGGCACCGCCTACGCGCTCGTGGGGTTCACGCTCGGGAGCGTCGCGGCGTTCCTGCTCGCCCGGCGGTTCGGCCGCCCGTTCGTCGAGCGCACGTTCGCGCCGGCGACGCTCGACCGGTTCGACGGGTTCGTCGCCGAGGCGGGCGTGCCCGGCGTGTTCGTGGTGTTCCTCCTCCCGGGACTGCCGGACGACCTGGTGTGTTTCTCCGCGGGAGTGACGCGGATTCGCCTGCGGTGGCTGGCGGCCGCCGCGCTGGTGGGACGCGCGCCCGGCATCGCCGTCTCCGCGCTCGCCGGCGCGAGCGTCGAGACGGGCGCGACGACCGAGGCGGTCGGCCTGCTGGCGCTGCTCGCGGCGCTCACGCTCGTCGGGTGGCGCTACCGGGACCGTCTGCTCGCGGCGCTGCGGTGACCGTCACTCCGTTCCGTCGCTCTCGCCGTTCTCGTCACTTCCGTCGTCCCCGGCGTGGTTCTCGGGGTCGACCAGCCGGTAGCCGTCGGCGGTCTCCCGGACGACGTCGCGGCGCTCCATCTCCGCGAACACCTCGTCGAGGCGGCCGGGCTGGGCGATCTCCATCTCGATGCGGTCGACGTCGTGGTACTCGGCGAGGTAGTGGCGCACGTCCTCGCGCGAGAACGCCGCCTCGTCCGCCCGTTCCATCACGCCCGAGACGAGGTCTATCATGTCCTCGATGAAGTTCCACGGGTACACCATCCACGTCCACTCCTCGAGCCGTTCGCCCACGAAGTCGGGCTCGAACTCCGAACTCTGGAGCAACTGGAGCGTCGCGGTCCGTATCTGGCCGGCGTCGCGGTTCTCGACGTACTCGTGGGCGCGCTCGATGGACCCGCCGGTGTCGGCGATGTCGTCGATGACGAGCACGTCCTTCCCCTGAACGCTCCCCTCCGGCATCGGGTACCGGACCGTCGGCTCGCCCGACTTCTGGGCGGTCCCGACGTAGTGTTCCATCTTCAGGCTCGTGAGGTCGTCCAGTCCGAGGAAGTCGCAGATGCACCGGCCGGCGAACCAGCCGCCCCGGGCGAGCGCCACCACCACGTCGGGTTCGAACTCGGCCGCCTTCACGTCGTTCGACACCTGTCGGCAGAGGTCGTAGATGTACTCCCAGTTCGTGATGGTGCAGTCGAAGTCGTCCGGGAGGTCGCTCATCACCCGCACGTGACGCGGGGCTCGGTAAAAGGGTTTACAGGCGCGTCCGCGTCGAGCGTGCGTCGTTACCGGGCGACGTGGAGCGCTCACGAGCAAGGTGGGAGGCGACGCGACCGGGAGAGATTCGCCGTCGCCGGAACGTATTTGCCCGACGCTCCACAGCGGACGGGTATGAGCGACACGCCGCGCCGCCGACCACGCGTCGAGAGCGTGTCCGGCGTGTCGCCCGGTTTCTCGGGTCGGAAACCCAAACGCGCGTAGCGCCGCTCGCGGCGGGCGTGGCACCCCCGTCGCGGGCGACCCCCGACTCGCGCCGCGTTCCGACTACTACCCCACACACGACCCAGATGACACACGACCACACCTTCGCCGGCGTCTACCCGGCGATGACGACCCCCTTCGTCGGGGAGGACCGAGACCGCATCGACCACGACCAACTCGCCGCCGACGCCCGCCGACTCGAAGCCGCGGGCGTCGACGGACTCGTCCCCGTCGGCTCGACGGGCGAGTCCGCGACGCTCACGCACGACGAACACGCGGCGGTCGTCGAGACCGTCGTCGACGCCGTCGACGTGCCCGTCGTCGCGGGCGCCGGCTCGAACGCGACGCGCGAGGCGCTCGACCTCTCGGAGCGCGCGGCCGACGCGGGCGCGGACGGCCTGCTCCTCATCTCGCCGTACTACAACAAGCCCGAGCCGCGCGGCCAGTACGAACACTACCGCGCCGTCGCGGACGCGGTGGACCTGCCGCAGGTCGTCTACAACGTCCCCTCGCGCACCGGGTCGAACCTCGACCTCGACACGATGGTGCGCCTCGCGGAACACCCGAACGTCCGCGGGTACAAGGCTGCCTCGGGCGACGTGAGCCGCGTCTCCGAACTCGTCGAGCGCACACGCGGGGAGGCGTTCGACGTGCTGTCGGGCGACGACGGGATGACGCTCCCGCTCATGGCCGCCGGCGCGACGGGCACCATCAGCGTCGTCGCCAACGTCGAACCCGAGCGGACGGTCGAACTGGTCCACGCGGCGCTCGACGACGAGTTCGCGCGCGCCCGCGAGCTTCACCACGAACTCGGACCGCTGACCCGCGCGCTGTTCCGCGAGACCAACCCCATCCCGGTGAAGGAGGCGATGGCCCTGCGGGGGTACGGCCCGGCCGACGTCCGGCCGCCGCTCACCCGCGCGACCGACGAGACGCGCGGACTGCTCGACGAGGTGCTCGCCGACCTGGAGACCGGCGACGACGCGGCGGTGACGGCCGGGGGTGGGGCGTGACGCTCCGCCTCGCCGTCACCGGTGCGGGCGGCCGGATGGGGCGGGAGGTCGTCTCGACGGTCGCCGACCGCGACGACGCGACGGTCGCGCTGGCGGTGAACCGCTCGCCTGTCGAGTCGGTCGCCGGCGTCGAGGTCCGGGACGCCGCCGACCTCCCGGCTCTGCTCGCCGACCGGGAGCCGGACGCGCTCGTCGACTTCACCGGCCCGGCGTCCAGCGTCGAGTACGTCGCCGCCTGTGCGGACGCCGGCGTCCCGGCCGTCGTCGGCACGACCGGCTTCTCCGACGAGCAGGCCGCCGCGCTCGACGACGCCGCGGCGTCGGTACCCGTGCTGCGCGCGTCGAACTTCTCGCGCGGCGTCGCGGCGCTCCGCCGGGCCGTGCGCGTGGCCGCGGACGCGCTCCCCGGCTACGACGTGGAGGTGACCGAGACCCACCACAACGGCAAGCGCGACGCCCCCAGCGGGACGGCGCTCACCCTGCTCGACGACGTGGAGGCGGAGCGGCCCGACCTCGGGGAGCGGGTCCACGGCCGCGAGGGCGACCAACCCCGGACCGGCGGCGAAGTCGGCGTCCACGCCCGGCGGGCCGGCGACGTGGCCGGCGAGCACGAGGTGCTGTTCGCGGGCGACGACAACGTGCTGGAACTGACCCACCGCGCCGGGAGCAGGCGCGTGTTCGCGGCCGGCGCGCTCGACGCCGCCGCGTGGCTGGCGGGGCGGCCGGCCGGGAGGTACGAGTTCGCGGAGGTACTCGAACGAGAATGACGACGACGCTCGAAGCAGACATCGACGACCTGTGGTACCGCTACGACGAGGGACTCACCGCCGCGGAGGCGGACGCGACGGACCGCGCGCTCCTCGACGAGTTCCTCGACGAACTCGAGGCCGGCGCGGTCCGCGCCGCCGTACGAACCGGCGACTCCGTCGAGTCGTGGGAGGCGACCCCGTGGGTGAAGCGGGGCGTCCTCCTCAACTTCGGCCTCCGCGAGACCGAGCGCCGCGAGTACGGCGGCGTGGGCTACTACGACGTGCTCCCGCTTCGCGACACCGAGGACCTCGCGGCGCGTGGCGCGCGCAACACGCCCGACGGGACCGTCTTGCGTCGGGGAGCGCACCTCGGCGCCGACTGCATCATGATGAGCCCCTCGTTCGTGAATATCGGCGCGTACGTCGGCGACGGGACGCTCGTGGACTCCTGTGACACGGTCGGCTCGTGCGCCCAACTCGGCGAGGGCGTGAAGCTCGGTGCGAACACGCTCGTCGGGGGCGTCCTCGAACCGGTCGAGGACGCGCCAGTGATAGTCGAGGACGGCGTCTCGCTCGGCGCCGGCTGTCGGGTCACCTCCGGGTTCCGGGTCGGCGCGAACTCCGTCGTCGGAGAGAACACGCTGCTCACGCCGCGCATCCCGGTGTACGACCTCGTGGAGGAGGAAGTGGTGTACGGCCACCTCCCGGCCGAGCGCCGCGCGTTCACCCGGTTCGTGGAGTCGAGCGTGAGCGAGCACGACCTGTTCGGCGACGCGGGGGCGTACAAGCCCGCGGTGGTCGCCACGGACGTCGAAGACGAGACGCTGGAGGCGACCCGACGGGAGGGAGCGCTCCGGGAATGAGCGGGCGCTCGGCCGCGGGGTCGGACGGGAACCCGGCGGTCCGCCGCCTCGGGGAGTGGGACGCCACGACGCTCCGCGGCCTGGCGGCCGACCACGGGACGCCGCTGTACGTCACCGACCTCGGGCGCGTCGAGGAGAACTGCGCGCGCCTCCGCGCGGCGTTCCCCGACGCGGAGGTGCGCTACGCGGCGAAGGCGAACACCGGGCGGGCGGTGCTCGAAACCGTCCGCGAGGCGGGACTCGACGCGGAGTGTGCCGCCGCGGGCGAGGTGAGACGCGCGCTCGACGCCGGCTTCCCCGGCGAGCGAATCCACTACACAGCGGTCAACCCGCCGGCGCGCGACCTCGATGCGGTCGTCGACTGGTGGCGCGAACGTCCCGCCCTGACGGTCACGGTCGGCGCGCGCGACACGCTCGACAGGCTCCGGGAGCGGGGGTACGACGGCCGGCTCTGCGTCCGCGTCAACCCGGGCGTCGGCGCGGGCCACCACGAGAAGGTGCGGACCGGCGCGGCCGCGAAGTTCGGCGTGCCCGTCGAGCGTGCGGCCGACGTCGCGCGCGCCGCCCGTGCGGACTTCGACGTGGTGGGAATCCACGCCCACGCGGGGTCCGGCATCCACGGCGACGAGGACCTCGCTGCCCACAGCGAGTTCATCTCGCGGCTGGGCGAACTGGCGCGCGAGGTGGGCGAGTTGGAGTACGTCGACGCGGGCGGCGGCTTCGGCGTCCCGTACCGCGAGGCGGACGCGCCGCTCGACCTGGGTGCGGTGGCGGAGGCGACCCGCGAGGCGCTCGGGCCGGTGGACGCGCGCCTCGCGGTCGAACCCGGGCGGTACGTCGTCGCGGACGCGGGCGTCCTCCTGACGCGGGTCAACACCGTGAAGCAGGCGCGCGACGCCCTCGTGGCGGGCGTCGACGCCGGCATGACCGACCTGCTCCGCCCGGCGATGTACGACGCGTACCACCCCATCCGAACGCTCGCGGCCGACGCGAGCGAGCGGGAGGAGCGTCCGGTCACCGTCGCCGGCCCGGTGTGCGAGACCGGAGACACGTTCTGCGAGGACCGCCCCCTCCCGGACCCGGCGCGGGGCGACCTCCTCGCCGTCGGGAACGCGGGCGCGTACGGCTACGAGATGGCGTCGACGTACAACTCCCGGCCCCGGCCCGCCGACGTGACACTCGACGGGACGGTGCTCAGGGAGCGCGAGACGCTCGCGGGCGTCACCCGGCTGGAGGCGGACCGGTGAGCCGGTCGACCGGGACCGTCCCGTTCGAGAAGTACCACGGGACGGGCAACGACTTCCTCGTCGTCGCGGCCGGCACGAGCGTCCCCGACCGCGCGTCGTTCGCCGCCGCCCACTGCGACCGGGAGACGGGGGTCCGCGCGGGGAGCGGCGGCCGCCGCGGGGCCGACGGCGTGCTGTTCCTCGGCCTCGACACGGGAGCGACGCCCCCGCGCGTCGAGATGACGCTCGTCCAGCCCGACGGCTCGGTCGCGGAGATGTGCGGCAACGGCGCTCGCTGCGCGGCCGCGTGGGCCGCGAGCGAGTGCGGCGCGACGACCGTCGTGCTCGACACGCCGGCCGGCGCTCGGCGGGCGGTCGTGGAGGAAGCGGCGCGCGGACGCGGCGACCCGGTGGCAGTCGAAGTCGAGATGGGCGTCCCCTCGTTCGACCCGGGGGACGTGCCGCTGCGCGCGGACGCGGACGGTCCGCTCGTGGACACCGAAGTGGAGGGGTTGTCCGTCACGGCCGTGGACACGGGCGTCCCGCACGCCGTCGCGTTCGTCGACGACGTGGACGCGGTCGAGTTGGACTCGGTCGCGCCGGCCGTCCGCCACGCCGCCGTCTTCCCCGAGGGGGCGAACGTCACGCTCGCCGCCGTCGCCGACGGAGTGGACGGAGCGGACCGGGGCGACCCCGCGGACTCCGGGAACGACGCGAGCACCGGTCCCGGCGCGTTCACGCAGCGGACGTACGAGCGGGGCGTCGAGGGCGAGACGCGCGCGTGCGGCACCGGCGCAGTGGCCGTCGGCGCCGTCGCTCGCCGACTCGGCGTGACCGACCGCGAGTCGCTCGGCGTCTCGCCGCCCGGCGGCGACCTCCGGGTGACCGTTCCCGCCGACGGCCCGGCGACGCTCGCCGGGCCGGCCGTCCGCGAGTTCGCGGGCGAACTGGAGCGCGACCCGTGAGCGCGGACGAGTTCGCGGGGTTCGACCCGGTGACGTTCCTCGAACGCGCGGTGGCCGTCGAGTCACACGAGTCGTCCGAGGCGATGCGCGACCTGCTGGTCGAGACGCTGGCCGAGTACGGCGCGGACCCGCGCGTCGACGGCGCGGGCAACGTCCGCGCGACCCGTACCGGCCCGGCCGACGGGCCGCACCTCGTCTTGAACACGCACGTCGACACCGTCCCGCCGCACGTCCCGTTCGAGCGCGACGGCGACGTGATTCGCGGCCGCGGGGCCTGTGACGCGAAGGGGCCGCTCGCCGCGCTCGCGGCGGCGTTCCTCGCTACCGACCCGGCGCGGGGGCGACTCACTCTCGCGGTGACGCCCGACGAGGAGACGTACTCGACGGGGGCGGACGCGCTGGTCCGCGGTGGACCGGGCACCGACCCGCTCGACGCCGACCTGTTCGTCGTGGGCGAACCCACCGACTGCGACGTGTGTACCGCCGCTCGCGGGCGGTTCGAGGGGACGCTCACCCTCACCGGGAGCGCCGCGCACGCCTCTCAGCCCGATTCGGGCGCGAACGCCGTCGCCGCGCTGGAGTCGGCGCTCGCGGCGATTCGGACGTTCGACGAGGGGCGCGACCCCCACCCACGACTCGGCGCGCCGACGCTCGTCCCGACGGGCGCGTCGGGCGGCGAGGCGACGAACCAGGTGCCCGCCGAGGCGCGCGTGACGCTCGACCGGCGGTCCGTCCCCCCGGAGACGGCCGACGGGTTCGCCGAGTCGCTCGCCGCGGCGGTCCGCGGGGCCGTTCCGCCGGAGGTGGGCGTGACGTTCGCGCTGACGGAGCGCGAGACGCCGTTCCTCGAAGCGTTCGACACCGACCCCGACCACGACCTGGTCCGAGCGCTCGCCGCCGCGGCGCGAGCGGCCGGCCGGGACGCTCGCGGGGACGCCGGACACGACGGGGAAAACGACGCCGACCCGGACGGGACGGTGAGACCGTTCGGCGCGGCGACGGAGGCGTCGTACTTCGCGCCCGCGCCGACGGTGGTGTTCGGGCCGGGTCACCTCGCGGACGCCGACGGAGCCGTCGCGCACGGCGACCGCGAGTACGTCCGGGTCGACCGAGTTCGGACCGCCGCGACGGCGGTCACCGACGCCGTCGGTCGACTCCTCGGGTGACCCCGATTCCCCGACCCCTCGCTTTTCCCCTCCCCGCGCGTACTCGGAGTCATGTGCACGCTCGTCATCGCGTGGCGCGTCTTCGCCGACGCGCCGGTCGCCGTCGCGGCGAACCGCGACGAGGCGCTGGACCGGCCGTCCGAACCGCCCGCGGAACTGGAACCGGGCGTCGTCGCGCCGCGGGACCTGGAGGCTGGGGGGACGTGGGTCGGGTACGCGGACGTCGGGGGGCCGGCGGGGCTGTTCGTCGGCATTACGAACCGCTGGGTCGAGGGACTGGCAGCCGAGCGCTCGCGGGGGCTGCTCGTGCGCGACTGCCTGCGCGCCGACTCCGCCGAGGACGCCGCTCGGCTGGTCGAAGCCCAGTGTCGGGAGTACGAGTACGACGGGTTCAACCTCGTGCTCGCCGACGCCGAGGCGGCCGTGCTGCTGGAGTGGGACGGCCACCTCTCGGTGACGAACCTCGACCCGGGCGTCCACGTCGTCGGCAACGTCGGCTACGACGGGTCGTACTTCGAGCCGTCGTTCCGGCCGGAACTGGGCCCCGAGGAGGCGGACAACGCCCTGCGTCTGCGCGAGGCGCTGCGCCCCGAACCCGGGGAGACGGCCGAGTCGTGGCTCGCGCGAGCGGGTGACGCGCTCGGCGACCACGAGTACGGCGTCTGCGTCCACACCGACCGCGGGTACGGGACGCGCTCCTCCTCGCTCGTCCTGCTCGGCGCCGACGGGCGGCGCCGCTACGAGTTCGCCGACGGGCCGCCGTGCGAGACGGCGTACGAGGTAGTCGTCGACGTCCCGCCCGCGAGCGGCGAACTCGGTGCGGGCGGCGCGCCGGTGGACGGCGCCGCGGGTGACGAAAGCCAGAGTTAAACGGTGACGGCCCCCAGCCTTCCCACATGAGCGCCTCGGACCTCGAAGCCGACCTCTCCGACGACGAGCGGGCGGGGCTGGAACTCGTCCGCCAGTCGGGCGGTATCCACCAGAGCGACTTCTGGAAGGAACTCGACGTCTCCTCGCGGAAGGGGAGTCGCATCGCCGAGAAGCTGACCGAACTCGAACTCATCGAGCGGGAGGACGCCGTCTACGAGGGGCACAACACGTACTACCTCAAGCCGACCGCCGCCGACCTCGACTTCTCGCTGCTCATGGCGGGCGACATGCTCTCGCCGTTCATCGGCGAGGAGGAGATCGACCCGAACAGCGACGCGTTCACGCAGTGGCTGATGAACCTCGCGTACGAGGAGTACTGAGTTCCCCTTTTCGTCTCTCGGCTCCTCCGACGCCCCTCGGCTCCGTTCCGTCTCGCGGTTCCGCCTCTCGGGTTTCGCCGTCGTTACGACCGCCACGGCCACCGACCGGACCACCTCGGAAGCCCCCACTGTCTCGGCTCGCGCGGTGCGCTCTGCGCTCCTCGCCTCGGTCGCTACGTTCCCTCGGCTGTGGTGCTCGAGACATCGGACTTCGCCGAGGCGACGACCCTCTCCAGTCTCGCCCGTGCCGGTCGAACGGGTGGTCGAAGTAGAGCGGAGAGACCCGTCGCGCGGGACTCCCCTGGTACCACGGAGGGAGTCGACGGTCGTCGCTCCGCTCGTCAGGTTCCGCTCTCGTCGTCCAGTTCGTCCACGAGTTCGCTCCCGTAGCCGACGTACCCCTCGGGCGTGAGCGCGTTCAGTTCCTCGCGGACCGACTCGCTCACGTCCAGGTCGTCGAACAGCGCGCGGAAGTCGTCGAGCGTCGTCCGGCTTCCCCGCGTCAGCGCCTTCACGCGCTCGTACGCCTCGGTGTCCCCCTCGCGCCGGAGGACGGTCTGGACCGCCTCGCCGAGGACCTCGGGGTTGTCCGCGAGGTCCTCGCGCATGACGCGCTCGTTCGGCGTCACCTTCCCGAGTCCCGCGTCGGTCTTCGAGTAGCCGACGAGGCAGTGCGCGAGCGCCGCGCCGACGTTCCGCTTGACCGTCGAGTCCGAGAGGTCGCGCTGGAGCCGCGACGTCGTGACGTAGTCCGCGAGGAACGTGAGGTCCGAGTTGGCCTTCGAGAGGTTCCCCTCCGAGTTCTCGAAGTCGATGGGGTTCACCTTGTGTGGCATCGTCGACGACCCCGTCTCTCCCTCGACGGTCTCCTGTCCCAGGTACCGGTCGGAGACGTACAACCACACGTCACGGTCCAGGTCGAGCAGGACGTTGTTCGCGCCCCGGAGCGCGTCGAACAGCGCCGCGACGTCGTCGCAGGGGTTCACCTGCGTCGCCAGCGGGGTGTGGTCCAGCCCCAGGGAGGTGACGAAGGCGCGCGAGAATCCTCGCCAGTCCACCTCGGGGTAGGCGGCACGGTGTGCGGCGTAGGTGCCCGACGCGCCCGCGAGCTTCCCCGACAGACTCCCGGTCGCGTCCGCGATTCGGCCGAGCGCTCGGCCGAGGCGGGCGGCGTACACCGCCATCTCCTTGCCGAACGTCGTCGGCGTCGCGGGCTGGCCGTGCGTCCGCGCGAGCATCGGCAGGTCGCGGTGTTCGCGGGCCATTCCCGCGAGCGCGTCGCGCACCTCCCGGAGCGCCGGCGCGAGCACCGTCTCGACGGCCGGCTTGACCAGGAGCCTGTGCGCGAGGTTGTTCACGTCCTCGCTCGTCAGCCCGAAGTGCACCCACGGGTGGACGCGCTCGGGCGTCCGGGTGCGGAGGAAGTACTCGACGGCCTTCACGTCGTGGTTGGTCGCGTCGTACCCCTCGGCGCCCTCCGTCTCGAGCCGCTTTATCAGGCGGGCGTCGTCCGCGCCGAACGACTCGTAACAGTCGCGGAGGGTCGCGCGCTCGTCGGCCGAGAGCGTCAGGTCGACCGCCTCCTCGTCGGCCAGCGCGCGGAGGTACTCGACTTCGACCCGGACGCGCGAGCGCATCAGCGCGGCCTCGCTCGCGTACGGGACGAGCGGTTCGGTCCGACCGGCGTAGCGCCCGTCCAGCGGCGACACCGCCGCGAGCGGGTCATCGCGCGGGAGTTCCATGTCCGGCGGTGTCGCCGCCGCGGCCAAAGGCGTTCCGGTCGCGTGTAGCCACGGAGGTGCATACTATCGGCCCGAAACGAACCGTTCGACCCCGACACTATCCTCGTTCGTGCATACTCGTCCGTTCCGGACCGCAACCGTTTTTCCGCCGGCGCGGGAGCCTCCGTGTATGCAGGTAGCCGGCATGGCGAGCAACCGCGGGCGGAACCTCCTCACCATCGCGGACCGCGCCCCCGGCGGGGCGGAACTGGCGGTGGTGGTCACGAACGACGCGGACGCGCCGGTGCTCGACGCGGCCGCAGAGCGGGGCATCCCGACCGAAGTCGTCGAACGCGACGAGGGCGAGGAGCGCGAGGCCCACGAGGAGCGCGTGGTCGAGGCGCTCTCGGGGTACGACGTCGACCTGGTCTGTCTCGACGGGTACATGCGCGTGCTCACCGAGGCGTTCATCGACGCGACGCCGACGACGCTCAACGTCCACCCGTCGCTGCTCCCGTCGTTCAAGGGTCAGAACGCCCACGAGCGCGTGCTCGAGGCGGGCGTGAAACAGACCGGCTGTACCGTCCACGTCGTCACCGAGGAGGTGGACGGCGGGCCCATCGTGACGCAGGAGGCGGTCCCGGTGTACGAGGGCGACGACGCCGCGGACCTGAAGGAGCGCGTGCTCCACGAGGCGGAGTTCCGCGCGTACCCCCGCGCGGTGAAGGCGTTCGCCGAGGGACGCGTCGAGGTGGACGAGGCGGCAGAGCAGGTCCACGTCGAGGGCGACGACGGCGGCGAGTTCCCGGCGCGCCGGACGGCCAGCGAGGACCGGGTCCGGGAACTCCGCTACGGCGAGAACCCCCACCAGGACGCCGCGCTGTACGCCGACACGACGGTGGCGGAGGCGAACGTCGTCGACGCCGAGCAACTGAACGAGGGCGCGAAGGCGCTGTCGTACAACAACTACAACGACGCCGACGCGGCGCTGAATCTGGTGAAGGAGTTCGACGACCCCGCGGCGGCGGTCATCAAGCACACCAACCCCGCCGGCTGTGCGACCGCCGACACGCTCGCGGACGCGTACGCCGACGCGCTCTCGACGGACGCCAAGTCGGCGTTCGGCGGCATCGTCGCGCTCAACCGCGAGTGCGACGCCGCGACGGCCGAGCAGGTGACCGACTCGTTCAAGGAGGTGGTCGTCGCCCCCGGCTACTCGGACGACGCGCTCTCGATTCTCACGCAGAAGTCGAACCTCCGGGTACTCGACGCGGGCGAGTTCGGCGACCGCGAGGACCGATACACCGAGCGGTTCACCGAGAAGCCCGTCGTCGGCGGCCGACTCGTGCAGGAGCGCGACCGGCAGGCGCTCTCGCGCGAGGACCTCGACGTCGTCACTGAGCGCGCGCCCACCGACGAGGAGTACGAGTCGCTCCTGTTCGCGTGGGCGGTGATGAAACACGTGAAGTCGAACGGCATCCTGTTCGCGACGGGCACCGAGACGGTGGGCGTTGGGATGGGGCAGGTCTCCCGCGTGGACGCGGTGACGCTCGCGGCGATGAAAGCCGAGAAGGACGCCGAGGGTAAGTCCGCAGACGGCGCCGTGATGGCCTCGGACGCGTTCTTCCCGTTCCCGGACGCCATCGAGGAGGCGGCCGGCGCCGGCATCGCCGCGGTCATCCAGCCCGGCGGGAGCGTCAACGACGACGACGTCGTCGAGGCCGCCGACGAACACGACATGGCGATGGTGTTCACGGGGAACCGGAGCTTCCGGCACTCGTAGGCGCGCTCCGTCTCCCGTCGTGGTCGTCGCCCGGCGAGTGCGCGACAGTGACTCCGCGGCGGGGTCTCCCTCTCGCCGACCGCTCCCGTTAGCCTAAAGCACCGGCCGCGAATCCGTCGGAGTATGGAGTACTACGAGGCGGCGAACTTCCTCTTCGGCCTCCGTCGCTTCCAGGTCAAGCCGGGCACCGAGTCGGTGCGCGACCTGCTGGCGCACCTCGGCGACCCGCACGAGGACACCGAGTTCGTGCAGGTCGCCGGCTCGAACGGGAAGGGAAGCGTCGCCCGGATGCTGGAGGCCGCGCTCCGCGCGGACGGCCGGACGGTCGGTCTCTACACCTCTCCGCACTTCGAGGACCTCCGCGAGCGGGTGCGCGTCGACGGACGGAAGGTTCCCGAGCGGGAGGTGGCGGCGTTCGTCGAGCGGGCGAAGCCGTGGCTGGTCGAACGGGCGGCGGACGGCGAGCCGCTGACGTTCTTCGAAGTCGTGACGGCGATGGGGCTGTGGCGGTTCGGCCGCGCGGACGTGGACGTCGCAGTGCTGGAGGTCGGGATGGGGGGGGAACTCGACGCGACGAGCGTCGTCGACCCCGTGGCCGCCTGCGTCACCAACGTCTCGCTGGAGCACACGAGCGTCCTCGGCGACACCGTCGAGGAGATCGCGACGACGAAGGCGAAGGTCGCGCCCGCGGACGCGCCGCTCGTCACCGCGACCGAGGGGACGGCGCTCGCGACGGTCCGCGAGGTGGCCGGCGACGTGGTGACCGTCGGCGGCCCGGACGCGGACGTGACCGCCGAGTACGGCGGGGCGGTGACCCACCACGAGTCGCGCGTCTCGCTCGCGGGCGACGGATGGAGCCTCGACGCCCGCATCCCGCTGCTCGGCGCGTACCAGGCGGCCAACGCGGGGGTGGCGGTCGCGCTGGCGCGCCAACTCGGCGTCCTCGATGCCGACACGCTCGAACGCGGTCTCCGGTCGGCCCACTGGCCCGGGCGCTTCGAGGTGATGGAGGCCGACCCGTTCGTCGTGCTCGACGGCGCGCACAACCCCGACGCGTGCGCGACGCTCGCGGACGTCCTCGCGGAACTGGAGTTCCACTCGCTCCACCTCGTCTTCGGCGCGATGCACGACAAGGACCACGACGAGATGGTCGCCGCGCTCCCCGACCCGGCGACGGTGTGGACCTGCGCGCCGGCGAACGACCGGGCGGAGGACCCCGAAGTGCTCGCACGCGTGTTCGAGCGCGACACCGACGCCGACGTGACGGCCGGCGCGGGCGTCCCGGGGGCGCTCGCGGCGGCGCGCGAGGCCGCGGGACCGGACGACTGCGTGCTGCTCACCGGGTCGCTGTTCTGCGTCGCGGAGGCGCGGCCAGAGTGGACGCGGCTGGGAATCCCGAAGCGAGTCGACTCGGTGGCGCGTGCGAGGGAGGTCCTTCGCGACGCGAACGTCCCGACCGACGAGGTGAAGCGAACGCGCGGGGAGGCCGTCCACCGGGTCGTCAAGACCCGGGTGTCCGAGCGGCAGGCCGGCCGACTGGAGCGCGAGATGGTCGCGCTCGGCGGCGACTGCGCCGTCTCCGGGCTGCGGGGCGGCGGCGAACTCCACGAGGTGGTCCTGACGGGGACGCTCGCGCAGTTCCACCGCCTGGTCGACGTCCTCGCCGACCGGACGGACGGCCTGCCGGGGGTGAGCGAGCGCGTCCGTGAGGCGGCCGGACTCGGCGTCGACCGCACGCGCCGGGGGTACCCCTGGGAGGACGGCACCGCCGTGATGGGGGTGCTCAACGTGACGCCCGACTCGTTCCACGACGGCGGCGACTTCTTCGACCGCGAGGACGCGCTGGCGCAGGCGGAACGGCTCGTCGACGCGGGCGTCGACATCGTCGACGTGGGCGGCGAGAGCACCCGTCCGGGCGCGACCGAAGTGCCCGTCGAGGAGGAGATCGAACGGGTGGTGCCGGTCGTCGAGGCCGTCTCCGACGCCGACGCGCTCGTCTCGGTCGACACCCGGAAAGCCGCCGTCGCCGAGGCGGCACTCGACGCCGGCGCGGACATCCTGAACGACGTGACCGGGCTGGAGGACCCCGAGATGCGGTTTCTCGCGGCCGACCGGGACGTCCCGGTCATCGTGATGCACAGCGTCGACGCGCCGGTCGACCCCGACAATCGGGTGGAGTACGACGACGTGGTCGAGGACGTCGTCGACCAGTTGCGCGAGCGGGTACTGCTGGCGCGGAAGGCGGGCATCCCCCGCGAGCACGTCATCGTGGACCCGGGGGTCGGCTTCGGCAAGTCGAGGCGGGAGAACTTCGACCTGCTCGGGCGACTCGGCGAACTCGGCGCGCTCGGCTGTCCGGTGCTGTTCGGCCACTCGCACAAGTCGATGTTCGAGTTGGTCGGCGGGGAGGCGGGCGACGCGGGCCCCGAGACGGTGGCGGCGACGGCGCTCGCGGCGGCGAACGGCGCCGACATCGTCCGCGTGCACGACGCCGTCGAGAACGTGAGGGCGGTCCGCATCGCCGCGGCCGCGGCCGACCCGTACGGTTTCGACCGACCGACCGACGATGGCGACGATGAGTGAGGCGGACGGTGCGAGCGGCGGGGACGACGCGGACGACACGGACGGCCCGAGCGACGACCCCGCCTACGAGGCGGTGACGGCGCACCCCGACGGCGAGGCGACGGCGTCGCGGTTCGCGCATGCGGCCCGCGGGTACGGCTTCGGCGGCGTCGTCGTCCGCACGCGCGAGGCCGAGTTCGACCCGGACGCGCTCCGGACGCGGTACGGGGTCGACGTCGTCCCGGCGGTCGAGGTCGTCGCGGACGCGCCCGACTCCGCGAGCGGGAGCGTCGGCAACTTCCGACCCGACTTTCCGCTGGTGCTCGTGCGGGGCGGGACGGACGCGCTCAACCGGTTCGCGGTCGAGCAGGACCGGGTGGACGTACTCGCCCGACCGACGGGCGACGGTGGCGACTTCAACCACGTGCTCGCGAAGGCGGCGGCGACCCACGGGACGCGCGTGGAGTTCGACTTCGGCCCGGTGTTGCGCGCCTCGGGCGGTCGCCGGGTCAAGGCGCTGAAGCGCCTCCGGAAACTCCGCGAACTGGTGGACCAGTACGACGCGCCGTTCGTCGTGAGCGCGCGACCCGCCTCGCACCTCGAACTGCGCGCGCCGCGGGAACTGGTCGCCGTGGGGGAGACCGTCGGCCTCTCCGCGGACGCCGTCCGCGCGGGGCTGGCAGAGTGGGGCCGCCTCGCCGCCCGGAACCGCGAGCGCCGCTCCGATTCGTTCATCTCCCCGGGGGTTCGATTGGGCGAGTATGAAGAAGACCATCGAGGAACACGCTGAGCGGTTCTCCGAGGCCGCGGCGTCGTACGACGAGGACAACAGCCCCGAGTACGAGGCGTGCGCCGGCCTGGTCGTCGAACGGGCCGCGCCGCACGCGACGGACACGGTGGTGGACCTCGGCTGTGGAACGGGGGCCATCGCGCTTGCGCTCGCGGGCAGGGCGGGCCGCGTGGTCGGGCGCGACATCAGCGACGGGATGCTGGAGAAAGCGCGCGAGAAGGCGGCCGAACAGGGGGCCGACAACGTCGAGTTCGACTACGGCGAGTTCCGCGACCCGAACTACGACGGCGTGGCGAACGTCGTGGTGTCGAACTTCGCGCTCCACCACCTCTCGGAGGCGGAGAAGCGCGAGACCGTCGAGACCGTCGCGGCGATGGACGGCGGCGGGAGCGACGACCGGTTCACCGCCGTCGGACCGCGTCGCATCGTCCTCGGGGACGTGATGTTCTTCGACGCGCCCGACCCGTCGGCTCCGTTCTACGACCCGGAGGTGGACGACCCCTCGACGGTGGGGTCGCTCGTCGAGATGTTCACGTCCGCCGGCTACGTCGTGAGCAAGGTGGACCGGGTCCACGACCAGGTGGGAGTCATCACCGCCGAGCGGCCGGTCTCGGACGGTCGGGGGGAGCGGTGACGTGAAACACCTCCCGAAACACGTTCGGCCGCGGTGGCGCTACCTCGCGGTCGGCATCGAGACGTGGCCGGACGCGCGCGTCTCGCGCGGGGCGTTCCAGCGCGAGGTGTGGTACGCCGCTCAGAACCTCCTCGGCGACCCCGGGAGCGCCGACGCCGACCTGACGGTAGTGCACTTCTCGTTCGCGGCGGGTGCGGGCGAGGCGCTGGTGCGGGCACGCAGAGACGAGGTGCGTCCGGCGCGGGCCGCGCTTGCGTGCGTAGACGAGGTGGACGACGCCCCGGTAGGCGTTCGCGTTCGGGGCGTCTCGGGGACGATTCGGGCGTGTGAGGAAAGGTATTTAGGACGCGCGGGCGGAGTCCGTGACGAGAGAGACGTCGTGTTCGGAACCGACAGACGGCGAGGCTACGCGCGCGACGGCGCGCTGGACGTCGAGACGCCGTCCGGGTTCGTGGGTGCGACGGACGCCGACACATCGGAACCATAACAATGCAGGGACAAGCCCAACAGCAGGCGTACGACCGGGGCATCACCATCTTCTCCCCGGACGGTCGCCTCTATCAGGTCGAGTACGCCCGCGAGGCGGTCAAGCGCGGGACGGCGAGCATCGGGATTCGAACGGCGGGCGGCGTGGTGCTGGCCGCGGACAAGCAGTCGCGCTCCCCGCTGATGGAGCCCGAGTCGGTCGAGAAACTCCACAAGGTCGACGACCACATCGGCATCGCGAGCGCCGGCCACGTCGCCGACGCGCGTCAGCTCATCGACTTCGCGCGGCGACAGGCGCAGGTGAACCGCCTCCGCTACGGCGAGGCGATGGGCATCGAGACGCTGACGAAGACGGTCACCGACCACATCCAGCAGTACACGCAGGTGGGCGGCGCGCGCCCGTTCGGCGTCGCGCTCATCGTCGGTGGCATCGAGGACGGCCAGCCCCGCCTGTTCGAGACGGACCCGTCGGGAACGCCGTACGAGTGGAAGGCGCTCTCCATCGGCGCGAACCGGACGGACGTCCGCGACTACCTCGAAGAGGGGTACGAGGAGGGGATGTCGCTCGACGCCGGTATCGAACTCGCGCTCGGCGCGCTCGCCGAGACGAACGACGAGGGGCTCACGCCCCACGGCGTCGGTCTCGCCACCGTCGGCGTCGAGGACTCGCAGTACGTGGCCCACGACCCCGAGACGGTACGCGAGTACCTCGAGAGCCTCGACTTGCTGGCCGAGGAGGGTGAGGAGGGCGAGGGCGATATCGACGACGAGTCGGGCGAGCAGTAGGCGGCGGCCGGTCGACCGGACCCACCTCGGTTCCTTCTCGCGGCTCCGGGCCGCTCCCGTGCGTCGCGGCCGATCCGTTCCGCGACGGGGCAGTCGAATCCACCGCCGAGCGCGCCGCTCGACGACGAGTCGTCGACCGAAACAGGTGCGGTGAGCGCGGACTGAGATGGGTGGCTGGACGGGCGCCCACCGGCGTTCACCTGTTTACTCACGATAGAATAAACCTTTTGCCGGCGGCGGTCGAGCGGCGCGTGTGAACGCTATCGCAGTTCAGCGAGGGGAGGAGGTGCCGTCGCTCGGCGACGTTCCCCGGCCGGAGCCGGGACCGGGCGAGGCGCTCGTCCGGATACTCCGAGTCGGCGTCGACGGGACCGACCGGGAGGTGCTGGCGGGCGGACACGGCGGGTTCCCGGCGGGCGCGGACCACCTCGTCCTCGGTCACGAGGCCGTCGGCGTGGTCGCCGACCCGAACGGAACGACCCTGACGGAGGGGCAGGTGGTCGTCCCGACGGTGCGGCGCAGGCCGAACGGCGAGAACGACTACTTCGCGCGCGGCGAGCCGGACATGGCGCCCGCGGGCGAGTACCACGAGCGCGGCATCGCGGGCGCGCACGGGTTCATGGCCGAGTACGTCACCAGCCCGGCGGAGTTCCTGGTTCCGGTACCCGACGCGCTCGCGGAACGGGGGTTCCTCGTCGAGCCGATATCCATCACGGAGAAGGCGCTCGAACACGTCCGGGCGTCGCGTTCCGCGTTCGAGTGGAGTCCCGAGTCGGCCATGGTGCTGGGCAACGGGAGTCTCGGGCTGCTCACGCTCGCGATGCTGGTCGAGAACACCGACCGCGCCTACTGCCTCGGCCGGCGCGACCGGCCGGACCCGACCGTCGACCTCATCGAGTCGCTCGGCGCCACGTACGTCGACTCCCGGGAGACGCCCGTCGCGGAGGTGGCGTCGGCGTACGAGGGGATGGACCTCGTCTACGAGGCGACCGGTCACGCCCCCCACGCGCTCGATTCGGTGCACGCGCTCGCGCCGAACGGGGTGGCGGCGCTGTTGGGCGTCCCCGACCCGTGGGAGTTCGACTACGACGCCGGCGCGTTCCACCGGGAACTCGTGCTCCACAACAAGGCGGTCGTCGGGTCGGTCAACTCGAACGTCCGCCACTTCGAGCGCGCGGTCGAGACGCTCGACGGACTCTCGTCGACGTTCCTCGACGACCTCGTCACGGGAGTGTACGGAGTCGACCGATTCGAGCGCGCCTTCGCGGATGACGACACCACTATCAAGACGGCCGTCGAATTCGCGACGCGATGAAGAACGTCGACGACCTCATCGAGGACGCTGCGGAGTTGGCCGAGCGGGGGCTGTCGAAGGGGGAGATCGCGGACGAACTCAACGTCTCGCGCGAGACCGCCTCGTGGCTGGTCGAGCGTGCGGGCGCGGCCGCCGGTCCCGACGAGTCGTCGGGGGGCGCTCCGAGCGGTCCGCAGGACATCCACGTCGACTGGAACGTCATCGGTCGCGACAGCACCCGGCTCACACACGTCGGTCGCGCGATGGCCGACCTGCTGGCCAAGGAGGGGGCGGACGTCGACCTGACCGTCGGCATCGAGAAGGCGGGGACGCCGCTCGCGACGACCATCGCGCGCGAACTCGACACCGACCTCGCGGCGTACGCGCCGGCGAAACACCAGTGGGAGGAGGGGGACATCGACGAGCGTGGCGGGGGGTTCTCGCGCAACTTCGCGGCCATCCGCGACCGGGAGTGTTTCGTCGTCGACGACACCGTCACCTCGGGGACGACGCTGACCGAGACGGTCGAGGCGGTCCAGGAGGAGGGGGGTGCTCCCGTGGCGTGCGTGGTCATCGTCGACAAGCAGGGACTCGACGAAGTGGCGGGAGTGCCGGTCTACTCGCTCATCAACGTCATCGGCGTCGGCCGGGAGTAGGCGGGGCGTACGCCCGCGCGGGGCGTGGTACGGTCGGGGACGCCCAGTTCCGAGACCGACCGCGACACAGAGCCGGACGTCGCAATCCATTTCAAGCCCACTCACCTAGTAGCGGGTATGACGTTCCAGCCTGGAGGCGACCTCTCGGCGGACGAGGTGGCCGAGCGCGTCGACGACACTATCGAGGAGAACCACGTCGTCCTGTTCATGAAGGGGAACCGGTTGATGCCCCAGTGCGGCTACTCGAAACGAGCGCTCGAACTCATCTCCCGGCACGTCGACGAGTTCGAGACGGTGGACACGCTCCCCGCTCTCGAGGCCTACCGGGGAGCGCTCGCCGACCACAGCGGCTGGGAGACCATCCCGCAGACGTACGTCGACGGCGAGTTCGTCGGCGGGAGCGACATCCTCGCGGAACTCGAAGAACGGGGCGAACTGGCTGAGACGCTCGACGGGGACGCCGCGTAGGGCAGAGTAGATATAAACCTAGAGCCCCAATATCCCGTTAAGCGGGCGTCGCGCAGACTCGAACAGAGGCCCACCGGAACCCAGTCCTAACCCCACACACCATGACAGGCCGCGTATACCGACTTCACTCGACGCTCGAACTGCCACTCGAAGACGTTCAGGAGCACTTCGACTCCGACCCGAGGCTCCCGGACAAGATTGACGACATCGACATCACTCGCCGGAACAACACACTCATCATCAAAGCCGTCTCCTCGGACGAGGAGATAAGCAAGTACACGCCGACAGCGCAGTTGAAAGCGAGCGTCTCCGAGACGCGCGTCTACGAGGAGGAACCGCCCAAGACCGGCGGCGGCTGGATGCAGGAGGAAGAGGAGATTCCGAGCGAACTGGTCGAGTTCGCCTGCTTCAAGGGCGACCGCGAGACGGTGCTCCAGAACACGGCGCTCCAGTTCCCCATGTTCGAGGTGTTGCGCGAGATCGCGCTGCTCTCGGAGAAGGGGACGCTCACCGCCATCACGGAACACGACGGCGAACTCCGGGCGCACCGCATCGTCGAGGGGGAGGAGCGCCCGGCCAGCGTCGAGGTGGTCGAGAGCCCGCGCAAGAACGGAGCCGACGGCGGCGTGAACTGGCGCGACAACAAGTTCATCTCGTAACGGCCGTTCGGTCCCCCCGTGGTGTGGAACCGGTCCACACGGTAGTCGCCGTTTACGTCGCGTTCTCTCGGGGTACGGCCCCAATATTCTTTAGCGGGCAATTATATCTCATTACTGCATGCCAGAGGACTTCCCCGAGTACCTCGACGTGGACTACAGTGACGGCGAAGGCGAGTCCCCGGAGGACTACCCGTCGCTCGAACACAAGATCGAGAAAGGTATCGAGGTGACGAAGCAGGGTCTCGAACAGTACAAGAACCCGGCCGTGATGTGGACCGGCGGGAAGGACTCCACGCTCACGCTGTACTTCGTGAAGGAGGTCTGTGAGAAACACGACCTCGAACTCCCGCCGACGGTGTTCATCGACCACTACCAGCACTTCGAGGAGATTCACGACTTCGTCGAGCACTGGGCCGACGAGTGGGACCTCGACGTGATCTACGCTCGCAACGAGGACGTGGGCACGTACGCGAAGGAGAACGACCTCGAACCCGGCGACGACATCCCCGTCGAGGCGCTCTCCGAGCACAACCAGCACCACGTGCGCGAGATTCTGGAGTACGAGGAGGACACGTTCCCGTTCCTGCTCGACACGTACGTCGGCAACCACCTGCTGAAGACGGTCGCGCTCAACGACACGCTCGAGGAGTACGACATCGACGGCATCATCTCCGGCGTCCGGTGGGACGAACAGGAGGCGCGCGCCGACGAGACGTTCTTCTCGCCGCGCCACGACCCGGACATCTACCCGCCGCACGACCGCATCCAGCCGATTCTCCAGTTCGACGAGCGCGCCGTCTGGGACACCTTCTGGAACTTCGTCGTCCCGGACACGGTGGAGGGCTACCCCGAGGGCCACGTCCCGCAGTCGGACACCGACCTGCCCGAGGGGCTCACGCAGGACGACATCCCCGTCTCGCCCAAGTACTTCGCCGGCTTCCGCTCGCTCGGCAGCGAGGTGTCGACCGAGAAGGCCGACAACGAACCGGCGTGGCTGCAGGACATCGAGAACACGACCGAGCGCGCGGGCCGCGCCCAGGACAAGGAGGACCTGATGGAGCGCCTGCGCGACCTCGGTTACATGTAACCCGCCGGGAACGCTCGGAGCCGACCGCCGCCGATTCTTTCGCGGCTCGCGGCGTGAGTCGTGATAGCGCTCGTCCGTGTACAGTTATGGTTCGAGCCGTCCATTCGTGAGTCGTGTCCAACACTTCCCTCATCGACTACGAGGACGGAACCGGCGAGAGCGCGGCCGACTACCCGACGCTCGCGGCCAAACTCGAGAAGGCGACCGAGGTGACCGCCGCGGCCCTCGACGCGTACGAGCGACCGGTCGTCCTCTGGACCGGGGGGAAGGACTCCACGCTGGTCCTGTACGTCGTCCGCGAGGTGGCGCGCGAACGCGGCGAGGACGTCCCGCCCGTCGTGTTCATCGACCACTTCGCGCACTTCCCCGAGACGCTTGCGTTCGCGGAACGCTGGGCCGACGAGTGGGACCTGGACCTCCGGATGGTCCGCAACGAGCGGTTCGCCGCGCTCGACCCGGCGGTCGGTGACGAACTCCCGGTCGCGGACCTCGACGAGGAGACGCGCGCGGAACTGGAGCGACTGGAGTACGACGGCGAGACGCTCGTCTTCGACCCCGACTCGCTGGAGGGGAACCACCTGTTGAAGACGGTGCCGCTGAACGACGTCATCGGCGAGGGCGGCTTCGACGCCGCTTTCTCCGGCGTCCGGTGGGACGAACAGGAGGCGCGCGCCGACGAGACGTTCTTCTCGCCGCGCCACGACGAGGACCGGTACCCCCCGCACGACCGCGTCCACCCGATTCTCCAGTTCGACGAGCGCGCCGTCTGGGACGCCTTCTGGCACTTCGTCGTCCCGGACGCGGTGGAGGGCTACCCCGAGGGCCACGTTCCCGAGTCGAGGGCGGACCTCCCCGACGGCGTCGCCGCCGAGGACCTGCCGGTGTCGCCGAAGTACTGGGAGGGGTTCCGTTCGCTCGGCACCGAGAGCGGGTCGGGCGCGGCGGCCGACGACCCGGCGTGGCTGCAGGACCTCGACGACGGCGGCGAGCGCGCGGGCCGCGCCCAGGACAAGGAAGACCTGATGGGACGCCTCCGCGACCTCGGCTACATGTAGGTCGTCGCGCCGTCTCTGCACCCGAGCCGACTGACCGAGACCGACCCGTGACCGGACTGGAACGGTCGACCCGCTCGCTCGTCGTGTCGGCTACCCTCTTTCGTTCCTGATCGGGATGCGCGTCCAGCGGGAGTCCGCCCGTTCCGGCCCCGTCGCCCGCGCCTCCAGTCGCTCGATGCGCTCGTTCATCGGCGGGTGTGTCGACAGCATGCGCACGAGCGGGTGCTCCGGTTCTTCGCGCCGCCGTCTGTACACCGGGGGGAACGGAACCGGCCCGCCGGACGCGCGGTCGAGTTTCCGGAGCGCCCGCGCGAGCGCCAGCGGCCGGCCCGTCACCTCCACCGCTCGGTCGTCGGCCGCGTGTTCCCGGCGGCGCGAGTAGGCGCGGACGACCACCGTCAGCCCGACGAGCAGGAGCGTGAGACCCTGCGTCAGCCCCACCCGGAACCGACCCGGGGCGGTCCGCTGCCACGCGTCCGGTCGCCCGCTCACGAGCGCCAGCCCGCGCGCGAACCCGCCGGCGACGAACGTGATGGGCGCGAGTGCGAGCGCGACCGCCCCGACCACGGTGTGGACGACGCTGTACGCCAGGGTCTGCGCGAGGCCGTCGCGCCCCTCGACGTGCGCGAGTTCGTGCGCGAGGACGCCCTCCATCTCCGCCGCGTCGAGCAGGCCGAACAGGGTGTAATCCAGTACCAGCGCCGGCCGACTGCCGCCGAGTGCGAGCGCGTTCGGCTCGCCGAGGCGGGCGACGTACAGCGGCGGAGACGGGAGGTCCATCGCCTCGGCAAGCCGGTCCCGGATGCCGTGTACCGTCGGGGCGCGCTCGCGGGGGAGCGGCCGCGCGTCGAGTCCGCCGAGCGCACGAGCGGTCCCGAACCGGTACGTCAGGAACCCCGACAGCACCGTCCCGGCCAGCAGGACAGCGGCGAACGTGACCGGGTCGGGCCGGTTCGCCCAGACGATTCGGAGTCCCTCGTACAGCAGGTACGCGACGACGGTGTACACCGCGAGCGTGGTGACTCCCACGGCGGCCATGACGGCGCGGAGTCCGAAGCCTGTCCGTCGCACGCCGCGGTGTACGCGCGGCTCCGTCGAAACGGTTGGGGTCCCGCTCCTCGGGTCCGGACCGTCACCGGTAAAGCGACCGGCACCCCTACCTCGTTGCATGACGGCCGACGCCGCGTGGGTGAGCCTGTTTTCCGGCGGGAAAGACTCCTCGTGGGCGCTGTACCGCGCGCTCGAGGAGGGACTCCCCGTCGAACGGCTCCTGACCGTCCATCCGGCCGGCGACTCGTACATGTACCACGTCCCCGAGACGCGCCTCGCGGCGGTCGCCGCCGAGAGCATCGGTCTCCCGCTCGTCGAGGTGGAGCCGGGGGACTTCGACGCCGCCGCCGCGACGGACTCGGGCGCACAGGGGGACGCCGAACTAGAACCGATGGAGGCGTCCCTGACCGACCTCGCGGCCGAGGTACCGCTGGCGGGCGTGACCGCCGGCGCGGTCGAGAGCGAGTACCAGACCTCCCGCATCGAGGCGATGTGCGAGCGGCTCGGAATCGACCTGTTCGCGCCGCTGTGGCAGCGCGACCCGCGGTCGCTCGCGGACGACATGCTCGAGGCCGGCTTCGAGATACACGTCGTGCAGGTTGCGGCCGCCGGTCTCGACGAGTCGTGGCTCGGGCGTTCGCTCGACGCGGCCGCGTTCCGAGAACTGGAGGCGCTCAACGAGGAGTACGGCGTCCACCTCCTCGGCGAAGGGGGAGAGTTCGAGACGTTCGTCACCGACGGGCCGCACATGGACCGCCCCGTCGAGTTGGCGTACGAGACGGAGTGGGACGGCACCCGCGGTCGGATTCGCGTCACCGACGCGCGACTCGGGTGACCGGGCCGGCTACCGACCGTTCTGCAGTTGCGAGTGTGCGCCGATGAGCGCGCCCGACAGGTCGAGACCGTCGATGACGGTCTCCTCGTCGATGATGGAGTCGCGGATGTCGGCGCTGGTGATGGTCGCGTTCTCGAAGACGACCGACCGGTCGAGCGACGAGTCGGTCACCTCCGCGCCCGCCATCACGTGGACGTTCTCGCCCATCTCGGTGTTCGACACCGTCGCGTCGGGGTGGACGAAGTTCTCCCCCTTGAGCGACCACGAGACGGCGTCGAGATACGACTCCGGCGTACCGATGTCGAACCACGCGCCGTCGAAGGTGAACGCGTACACGTCGTCACGGCCCTGGAGCCACTGCATGAACCAGCCGGGCTCGTCGGGGTTGTTCCCGTCTTCGAGGTACGTACTCAGGAGGGGGACGGTCTCTCGCGTGTACGCGTAGCAGGCGATGGAGACGAGCGTGCTGCTGGGGTCCTCGGGCTTCTCCTCGAAGTCGACGACGCGGTCGCCGTCGAGGTCGACGAGCCCGTACGCCTTCGCGCGTTCCTTGGTCTCCACGTCGTACGCCACGAGCGAGGGGGAGTCCTTGGCCTCGAAGAAGTCGATGAACTCCGACAGGCCGAACGAGATGACGTTGTCGCCGGCGACGACGAGCATGTCGTCGTCCACGTTCTCCCGTTCGACGAGTTGGGCGAGTGCGCCGACGACGCCGAACTTCTCCGACTCGGCCGTCGTCTCCTCCACCGAGACGGTCGGCTTCTCGAACTCGGAGTCCGCGAGGTACTCCTCGAACAGTTCGGCGAAGCGCTCGTTCGTGCTGACGAACACCTCGTCGACCCGGTCGTCCTCCTCGAGGTCGTCGAATATCTGGTCGATGACCGTCCCCTCTCCGACCGGGAGGAACATCTTGGGTCGGTGCCGCGTGATGGGCCAGAGTCGAGTGGCGTAGCCGCCGGCGAGCACTACTGCCTTCATACAGGAGGGTCCACGGGGAGCGTTAAGTCGTTTTTGTGTGTTTCGCCGAAACCCCACCCAAACGCAACGGTAGGGACCGTCCAACGTGCGCGGGTTCCCCCCGGTTCTCGACCCGGTCCGACGGTCGACGGGAGAGCCGAAAGGGTCTCGGACACCCGGACCGTCGGAGGGCGTATGCCGGAGCGGACGACCCGCCAGCGAATCGCCGCCGCGCTCCGCGAGACCCCGGCCACGGCGACGGATCTCGCGGCCGAACTCGCGGTGCCGACCCCGCAGGTGTACGAGCATCTGCGTCACGTCGCCCGGTCGACGGACGACGCGGAACTGCTCGTCGCACCGCCGGAGTGCCGCGACTGTGGCTTCGACGGGTTCGACGACCCGTTGAACGCGCCGTCGCGCTGCCCGGAGTGTCGGAGCGAGAGCCTCGCGGAACCGGTGTTCACCATCGAGGAGCGGTGACCGCCGACCGCGCGGCGACGAGCACGGTCGCTGCGTGTTCCTCGACCCCCCGCGCTCGACCGTCGGCTCCCGGCGCCGGCGGTGTACTACGGGCATCGGCGCCCGTCGGACAGTTTATTCGCTTCCGAGGATAACGGGCGGTATGGCCCTCGACACACGGGCGGTCCTCGCGCTCCTCGGCGGGACGGTGTTGACGGTCGGCGTGTACCTCCACGCGACCGACCGCGAGGGGGCGGGTCTGGCGGCGTTCGCCTTCGGCTTCCTCCTCGCGTGCGGGTGGGCGTTCCTCGGCATGGAACTCGCTCAGCGGGGGGTGGCGACCACCCCCGCCCGCACGTACCTCTCGGGCGGGATGGCGGCGCTCACCCTGACTCTTTATTTCGGAATAAGAGCTAAGGAAGCGATATTTTCCCGCGACTGAGTTAGACGCGCATCCCGAATCGTGTGGTGTGGTACCACATCCATGTTGTTATCGTTCCTCGTACTGCTAAATATATTGGTTGTTCGTGACGCGATTCCACAAGCTTAAGTACGGGATACGATTACGAGGGTGCGTATGTCCGACAGTCAGACTGACTCGGAGCGCCGTCGGTTCCTGAAAGGGACCGGCGTCGCTGCGGTGTCACTTGGACTTGCCGGCTGTTCCAACCAGGGCGGCGAGAGCACCGAAACGGCCGCCGGGACGGAGGCGGGCACGGAGACGGAGGGGGCGACCCCGACCGAGGACCAGACTCCCACGGAGGCCTCCAGTTCCGGGGAGATCACGGAGGGCGGTATCTTCAACTTCGGGATGGGAACCGCGCCGAACAACATCAACCCCATCGCGTCGTCGTCCGCGTACTCGGGCGTCATCACGGACCGCATCTACGAGAGCGGGGCCACCATCGACCCCGTCAACTTCGAGATGCACCCCAACGTCTTCACGGACTGGAGCTTCGAGGAACTCGACGAGACGAACGAGAGCGGGGAGAACAAGGTCCGCATCCTGTTCAACGTCCGCACGGACGGCCTGACGTGGAACGACGGGACGGAGTTCACTGCGGACCAGGTGGTCTGGTCGTACAACTACCTGCTCGAGCAGATGCCGGGCGCGTATACGGCCAGCCTCAACCCCATCGAGTCGGTCAGCATGGCTGACTCCGAGGACTGGGACTGCCAGATGCGGCTCACCCGGCCCATCGGGACGTTCTCGTACTCCCAGTTCGGAATTCCCATCCTGCCGAAACACAAGTGGGAGGGCGTCTCGGACTTCAAGACGTACAAACCGTACGAGAACGACGGCCCCGTCGGTCTGGGGCCGGGCGTCGTCACCCGGTACGAACCCGACACCTCCATCGAGGTGTCGTTCGCCGAGCGGCAGGGCGAGTACAACCTCTCGGAACTGTCGTGGCGCGACGAGATTCAGGGCCTCATCCCGGGTGGCCCGTTCATCGAGGCGATGCGCGTGAAGGTGTACTCGAGCACGTCCGCACTCACGCAGGCGTTCTTCGAGGGCGATATCGACTCGATGTACAGCGGCATCCGGACCTCCCGCATCGAGGACGTCCAGAACACGGAGGGGCTCGAACTCGTCGACGGGTTCGACACCGGGTACAGCCACTACTCGTTCAACCTGCGGCGGGCGCCGATGGACGACCTGCCGTTCCGGCAGATTCTCGGCTTCGCGTTCGACGACATCTACTGGACCGACCAGCTCCAGCGCGGCTACGCCCAGATGGGCGACTACGTGATGCCGCCGGGGTACACGGCGGTCCGGCCCGAGACCGGGAACGACGCCGAACTTCTGACCGCGCCGGCGACCAACGCGTTCCAGTTCCGGCAGTCGTCGCCGAGCGTCCCGGACGTGGAGGGGATTCGGCAGTTCCTGGCCGAGGGACAGATGATAACCGGCGAGGGCGGCACGTACGTCGGACAGGAGTACCCGGGGAGCCTGACGGGCGTGACGGCGAGCCAGAGCGAGCCGAAACACGAGTACTCGTTCGGTCCGGTCGAGTCGGCCGTCCTCCGGCAGTCCGACGAGAACCCCGACCAGGAGATCCGGGTCGACGGGCAGACCATCACCGAACTCAACGACGGGCCGCTGACGATGTACGTCTACCCGGCGAAGGACAGCCCCCAGACCGCGAAGATGGTGGAGACGTACATCGGCGCGCTCCAGAAGATCGGCATCCCCATCAACCGACAGGTGATGTCGTTCAACACGATGCTCACCAAGGTGTACTCCCAGGAGGACTTCGACATCTTCCCGATGGGCTGGGTGAACCTCTCGCCGTTCGCGACGACCACCCTGTACGGACTGTTCCACAGCGACAACGCCGACGACCACTCGGTGGCCGAGTCGGAGGGCGCGGACAACAACACCGAGACGTCGCTGAACAACCCGATGGGGTACGGGCTGTTCGAGGACGCCACCGCGGACGAACTCATCGGACAGGCGCGGACGACGCTGGAACCCGAGCCGCGTAACCAGGCCGCCCGGAAGGCGGTCGAACGCATCTACCTCGACTTCCCGACGATGGTCACCGCCTACGACGTGACCAAGTGGCCCATCAACGCCTCCGACTGGAACGGCTACATCGGGAACATCCCCGGGCCGGGCTCTACGTACCTCGGCACGCAGGTCCTGCAACTCCACCAGGCCCAGTCCGAGTAGTCCGAGCGAGTCCAGTCCAGCGCTCACGTCGGACCGTCGCCGGCCCGCCGTGGCGCATCGCGCTTTAACTCCCGGCACCGGTTCAACACATTCATAACGAATCGCCCGATGATTTACTGTACCACGCGCGGTCTGACACCACATGACTAGAATCAGTGGCCGTTACTTGGCAAAACGAATCGTCGTCTCGTACCTGACGCTGTTGGTCATCATGAGCCTCCTGTTCGTGTTGCTCCGGAGCATGCCCGGCTCGTTTATCACCAGCATGATAAGTTCGGGGATGACACGCGAACAGATCGAACGAATCAGGGAGACGTGGGGGTTGAACGAGCCGCTCTGGCGGCAGTACATCCAGTTCATGGTCAACTACCAGACGCTCAACTTCGGCCGCTCGCCCACGTACGGGACGCAGGTGTCCGAGCTCATCCTCCGCCGACTCCCGCGGACGCTGGTGCTGTTCGGGTCGACGTTCCTCATCGGCTACATCGTCGGCCCGCTGGTCGGGATGTACCTCGGCTGGTGGCGCGGCTCGAACAAGGACAAGGCCATCTTCAGCACCTCGCTCCTGATGTACTCGATGCCCGCGTTCTGGATCTCGTGGCTGTTCATCTGGATACTCAACTACGAACTCGGGTGGCTGCCGAGCGCGTACATGTTCACGCAGTTCCCGGAGTTCGAGTGGACGGCGTTCACGGTGATGCGCGACGTGCTGTACCACATCGCGCTGCCCATCATCAGTCTCTCGTTCATCGGGTGGGTAGGGGCGATGCTCATCATGCGCCCGGCGATGAACAACGTGACCGACGAGGGGTACGTGTTCCTCGCCCGCGCGAAGGGCCTCTCCGAGCGGGCGGTGATGCTGAAACACGCCGCGCGCAACGCGCTCATCCCCGTCGCCACCAGCGCGGTCGTCGGCCTGGCGTTCCTCATCGACGGGTCGGTCATCGTCGAGAACGTGTTCAACTGGCCGGGGCTGGGACAGATCATCGTCGGGGCCGTGCTGAACCGGGACTTCCCGGTCGCACAGGCCACCTTCTTCATCCTCGCCGTTCTCATCGTGGTAATGCGCCTGCTGACGGACGTGGTGTACACGTATCTCGACCCGCGGATCAAGTTCGGGGAGGCTGAGTGACCATGGCGACCGAGACACCGGACGAGTCGTCGAACTTCGACGCGATGAAAAAGCGGTGGGAGCCGCGCCTCGAGCGGTTGCGGCGGGGGTGGGACCGGTACACCGAACACCGCATCGGCGTCATCGGGCTCGTCATCCTCATCATCTACGCGGCCTGGTCCATCGCACCGGGCGTGTTCGCCCCACACAGCCCGGACTGGGTCGCGTACCTCGGCGAACCGCCGATACAGAGCCGCCTGACCGCGGACCAGATCGACTCGCTCCCGCACCCGCCCGCGTTCGGCGACCCGTTCTTCGCCCCGCTGGGGACGAACTCGAACGGCGCGGGCATCCTGACCATCACCATCTACTCGGCGTACAACGCGATGTACATCGGACTGGCGGCCGGACTGCTCTCCAGTCTGGTCGGCGTCCCGCTCGGACTCATCTCGGGCTTCTACGGCGACACGTGGATCGACGAGACCATCCAGCGGTTCGTCGACATCATGTACGGCCTGCCGTTCCTGCCGTTCCTCATCGTGCTGGTCGCGGTTCGCGGCATCACCACGACGAACATAATCATCGGCATCGCGGTGACCTCGTGGCTGAACAACTGCATCGTCATCCGCGGCGAGACGCTATCGTTGAAGGAGCGGTCGTACGTCGAGTCGGCGAAGGTGGCGGGGGCGTCGGACACGCGCATCATCTTCCGACACATCATGCCGAACGTCCTCCCGCTCTCGTTCGTCTACCTCGCACAGGACGCGGCGGGGGCCGTCATCGCCCAGGCGTCGCTGGCGTACCTCGGGCTCGCGGACTTCACCGCACTGTCGTGGGGACTGATGCTGCAGAACATCAAGAGCACCGGGTACGTCTTCCAGGCGTGGTGGTGGCTCATCCCGCCGGGGCTCGCGCTGATGCTCATGGCCGGAGCGTTCTACTTCATCGGGTTCTCGATGGAGGACGTGACCAACCCGCAGCGGTAAGACTCGATACATGACACTACTCGAAGTACACGATCTCTCGGTTCGGTACGCGGTCGAGGACGGGTCGTCCGTCCACGCGGTCGACGGCGTGTCGTTCAGCGTCGAACCCGGTGAGACGTACGGTCTCGTCGGCGAATCGGGCTGTGGCAAGACGACGCTCGCGAAGAGCCTCATCCACCTGCTCGACTCGAACGGCTACGTCGAGTCGGGGAGCGTCTGGTTCGACGGGACCCTCCCGGAGTGGGAGGACGCCGACGGCGGTGCGAAGCAGTCGGCCATCGACGACCCGGACAAGCCGGTCCGCGAGGACGGGATGACCGACCTCGCCGCGCTCTCGAGTTCCCAGATCCGGGACATCCGCTGGCGCGACATCGCCATCATCCCGCAGTCGGCGATGAACGCCCTGAACCCGGTGTACAAGGTGGGTGACCAGATCACGGAGGCCATCCTCAGACACGAACCCCAGACCAGGGAGCCGGAGGCGGACGAGCGCGCGCGCGACCTGCTCGAACGCGTCGGCATCGAACCCGAACGCGCCGACGACTACGCCCACCAGTTCTCGGGCGGGATGAAACAGCGCGCCGTCATCGCGATGGCGATGGCGTGTAACCCGGACGTGCTCATCGCCGACGAGCCGACGACGGCGCTCGACGTCATCATCCAGGACCGAATCCTGGAGGAACTGGAGGCGATTCAGGAGGAGTTCGGCGTCTCCATCCTCGTCATCAGCCACGACATCTCGGTCATGGCGGAGATATGCGACCGGATGGCCGTGATGTACGGCGGCAAGGTGATGGAGTCCGGACGGAAGGAGGACATCTTCAACGAGACGGCCAACCCGTACACGCTCGGGCTGAAGAACTCGTTCCCGACGATTACGGAGGCGCAACAACAGCTCGTCTCCATCCCCGGGACGCCGCCGACGCTGCGTGACCCCGAGGCCGGGTGCCGGTTCCGCGCGCGGTGTCCGTTCGCCATCGAGGAGTGCCACTCGGAGCACCCGCCGATGTACGACGCGGAGGAGGCGAGCGAACTGGGGCAACTCGTCGAGGCGTCCGACGAACGGGCGCACCGCTCGGCGTGTTACCGCATCGACGAACTCGAAACGCTTCGAACCGAGGCTATGCAGGAGGAAACATGGACGGAACAGAAAATCGAGAGCCGCTAGTCGAAGTAGAGGGCGTCCACAAGCTGTTCGACCTGTCTCAGGGCATCGTCGACACCGTCCTGGGGCGCGAGCCGCAGCCGGTGCGGGCCGTCGACGGGGTATCGTTCACCGTCGAGCGCGGCGACACCATCGGCATCGCCGGCGAGTCCGGGTGTGGAAAGACGACCCTGGGAAAGCTCCTGGTGAAACTGTACGACCCCACCGAGGGGACCATCCGGTTCGACGGGCAGGACATCACCCAGATGACGAGCGAGGACGAGCGGGCGTTCCGCAAGCGGGTCCAGATGATCTTCCAGGACCCCTTCGAGTCGCTGAACCCCCGGATGACCGTGTTCAACACGGTCGAAGAGCCGCTCAAGATCAACGACATGCTCGACAGCTACCAGGAGCGGCGCGAGCGCGTGAAGGAGGTGCTCAACGACGTGGGACTCGGTCCCGCGGAGGTGTACCTCGACGCCTTCCCGGACGAACTCTCCGGCGGCGAACTCCAGCGGGTCGCCATCGCCCGCGCGCTCGTGGTCGACCCCGACTTCGTCGTCTGTGACGAGCCGGTGTCGATGCTCGACGTGTCGATTCGAGCGGGCGTGTTGAACCTGATGAAGCGGCTCCAGGCCGAGTACGGGCTGACCTACCTGTTCATCAGTCACGACCTCTCGCTCATCCGGTACATGTGCGACCGGGCCGGCATCATGTACCTCGGGAACATGATAGAGCAGGGACCGACGGACGACATCATCAGCGACCCCAAACACCCCTACTCCGAGGCGCTGTTCGACGCCGTGCCGGACGTGGAACTCGGGGAGAACCGTCGCCGGGCGAACGCCACCGGCGAGGTGCCGTCGGCGCGGGACCCGCCGCCGGGCTGCCGGTACCACCCCCGGTGTGCGCACATCATCCCCCCGGACGACTGGAACGGGAGCCAGGAGGCGTTCCGGCGGGCGTTCCAGTTCAAACTGAAGACGAAGCGCGACGAACTCGGGCCGGGCGCCATCCAGGACGACACGGGCGACCCGACCCAGGCGCTCGTCGAACACGGGCTGACGATGAACGTCCCCGAGGAGTACCGCTCCGAGACCGAAATCGAGACCGGCGGCCACCGCGTGGACCTCACGACCGTCGACCTCCCGCAGCGCGCGCGCGACGCGCTGTTCGAGGCCGCGGACGCGCTCCTGGAGGAGGACCGCGAGTCGGCGCTCGACTCGCTCGACGGCGTGGTGACGACGGTGTGCGAGACCGAGTACCCCTCGTCGCGACCGGTCGACAGCCGTGCGGTCGAGTGCCACCTCTACGGCGACGGTACGACCGCCGAGGTCGGCGGGGGCGTCGCCGCGGCGCCGACGGAGGACTGACGTGCCCCGGTCCCCGCGCGCGCAGTCCCTCCTCCTGGCGGCGTTCGCGGTCCTCCTTCTCGTGACCGGGTCGGCGTTCGCGTACACGTTCGGGTCGCAACTCATCTGGCAGCAGCGCGACGCCGTCTCCGCCTCGGTCGAGGCGTACGCGGTCGAGACGGGTGGCGAGACGGCGACCATGCGGCTCCGGATGCGCGTCCGGAACCCGCTCGACCGGCCGGTCGAGCTGACGGGGTCACAGCTCGTCGTCTACGACGGCGAGGAGCCGTTCCGCGACGACCAGCGGCTGACCGTCCCGCGCACCTCGTCGGTCCCCGAGACGACGATTCCGGCGGGCGACGCGCGGACGGTGACGGTCACGATGGACGTCGACGGGAACGCGACCGACCGGGCGCGGACCGCCGTCTCGGAGGGGACGGCGTCCGCCTCGGGCCTCCTGGAGTTCCGGGTCACCGGACGGGAGTTCTCGGTCGATGTCTGACGCGACTTCGCGCGTCCGGGAGGCGCTCGTCCGACCCGCCGACGCGAGCTACGGGTCGCCCGGCCAGCGCTGGACGGCGGCGGCGTTCGTCGGCGTCGCGGCGGGCCTGCTCGCGGCCATGGGGACGCACGTCCTCCGCCTCGAGACGATCGCGGTCGGGTGGACCTCGCCGGCGCTGATGGGGACGATGGTCGCGCTCTCGGGGGCGTTCGTGAAGCTCCTGTGCCAGAACCTCCGGACGAGCGTCGCCGCGCTCGCCGTCGCGTGGGTCGGCGGCGCGCTCGCCAGCCTCGCGTTCGCGGTGGCTCCGTACTACCTGCTCGGCATCTCCACGGTCGGCGGGTGGGCGCTGCTCCCGACCGTCCGCGACGTCATCACGTTCACAGTCTTCGCGCAGTTCCCACTCCAACTGGTCGGCTACCTGGTCGCCGTCGTCTACGACGGAGCGCGGGCGTAACCCGCCGACGGTACACCTATCCCGCCGGGGCGATTACCCCGGTCCATGCCGAAGGAGATACCCACCGACGAGAAGTCGGTCCGCGAGCGCGGCACCTACGCCAGACACGCGGACGACCCGACGCTCGCCTCGTACCTCTCCTCGCTGTTCTTCCTGCTGTCGGTGCCGACGCTCGTCCTGGTGGCGTACGCGGGCTACTGGAACGGCTGGTACGCTGAACCGACCGTCGTCCCGGTGTTCGCCGGGCTGTTCGTCGCGTCGCTGGCGGTCGTGTTCGGCGTGATGCACGTCACGACCGGCCGATAGCCCGGCGAGGAGCGATGTCGTCGGCCGACGAGAGAACGAGAACTCGGTCCGTGGGTCGGTTCTCGGCTTGGTAGCTCAGTACCACATGTTCTCGTACTCGCACTCGACCGGTTCGGTGACGACGTTCGTCACGAGCGCGAGCGAGACGAGTCCGACCGCGTCGTCGTACTCGGTCGGGTCGACGCCGTCGTCGCTCCACGCCGCGAGGCCGACGCCGAGTTGGGTGTGCCAGTCGTACACCGTGATGAGCCACTCGTCGGGGAGGCTCCGGTCGTCCACCTCGTTCACCGTCGTCAGTCGGAAGAGGTACTTGAACGTCGTGTCGTCGCGCCAGCTGATGTCGGAACCGGCCTCGAATCCGGGCACCTGCGGGGTGCCGAACAGTTGGACGAGCCGGTAGAGCGCCGTGCCGATGTCGTCGGCCGGGCCGCGCGACGTGGGGTCCGGTTCGAGCTCCACGTGCACGTCGTCACGGGACTCGCGGAGGTTCACCTCGCTCAACTCCTCTCCGTCGTCCCGCCGCCGTTGTATCTCCTCGCGTGCGACGGGGACGAGCGTGAAGTCGCGCAGTTCCTCGAGCGGCGGCGCGTCGGGGTGTTCGCGGATGTCGACCATTGTCACTGAGCGAACGCCATGAAGCCGCGCCAGCCGGCGTACCCGACCACGAGACAGGCGACTCCCGACCCGACGACCACGAGCGACTCCGTCGTCGAGAGGGGCAGCCCGTTGAGGTCGAAGTAGAGGGTGATACCGATCATCACGAAGATGTAGCCGACGACCGCCCCGAGTATCATGACCCCGAGCGAGACGAGACTGAGGGGGGCCATCATGGAGTCCGGAACGCGCTGTCGAACCGTCATTGTGTGTCAGACACACGGGGTCCCCGGATTAAATATCTCCCGTTCCGGGCTCGGAGTCGTCCGTACTCGTTCGGTCGCGCCGCCCTCTCGCGTCTCGTGAGTCTCGGAGTCCGCGGAGCTGTCCGGGTCCCCCGGCTCCCGGAGACTCTCCGCGTCCGACGTCGTCTCGTCGCGCGCCGCCGCCGCCTCGCCCGGGGCGGCGTCGCCGAGCGGACTCATGCTGGGGTCGAACTCCTCGCCGGTCTCGTCGTTCGGCCCGCCGAGACCCGACTCGGCGTCGCGTGACCGTTCAGGGGGGTCACGCTCCTCGTCGCTCCCGAGCGCGTAGTGCCGGGCGACCGGTCGGCGCGCCCGGTAGCCGAGGAGGATGAACACCACACCGAGCACGAAGTAGAGGAGCATCAGCGGCGAGGTGAGCGACGTCTCGCCGGTTACGACCGTGCGGTGGAGCGCCTCCCCGACCGCGAGCGCGCCGACGACGAGCAGGACCGTACTCACGAGTCGGAGGAACCGCGTCGAAACCATACACGCCGTCGGGACGGCGCGGTGAAAAACCCCCCGCGACGCCCGCTCGCGTCACCCGTCGCCGTGTTCGTCGACGATGACGACCTCACCGTCCTCGACCTCGACGTTGATGAGCGTCTTCACCGCGTAGTCGGTGTCGTCGAGTTTGTTCGGTCCCGCCTTCTTGATGACCGCCACCACGTCGACCACGTCGGCACCGATGTGCGTGAGCGCGTCGAGGATGGCCTTCATCGTCCCTCCCGTCGAGAGCACGTCGTCGAGGACGAGTACTTTGTCGCCCTCGAACACGTCGTTAATGAACATCTCCGACTCGGAGTAGCCCGTCTGCTGGGAGAGCGACACCTCGCCGTCCAGTCCGTACTCGCGCTTGCGGATGACGACCAGCGGGATGTCCGTCATGAGCGACAGCGCCGTCGAGATGTGGATACCCATCGCCGCCGGGGTGACGATCTTGTCGACGTCCTCTATCTCGGCCTTCCGGATGAGTCGGATGGCTATCTCGCGGAGGAGCTCGGGTTCCAGCATCGGAACGCCGTCGCTGATGGGGTGGACGAAGTACTGGTACTCCCCCTTCTCGATGATGGGCGCGTCGAGCAAGGACTGGCGCAGTTGGTCCATGTCGCCGGTACTCCGAGGGCCGGGTAAAAGATGGCGGATTCGCCGCCCACGGCCGGATGGTCGCGACCCGGTCCGACCGCCGAAGACGCGAACCGCACCCGGTTCTTAAACCCGCTTTCGCAATCGACAGCTATTCGCGTCTCACCGGACGATACGGTCATTCCCCGTAGTCGGTTTGGCAACACCTAAGTCCGCGACACTCCACCCCCCGGTGTGCTCGAAACCGTTCTCGCCGTCGTCTTTCTCCCCTTCGTGGGGGCGGCGCTCACCCCGCTCGTCTACCGAGCGCTGGGCGAGCGTACCGCCTACTACGCGGCGGCGGTCGCGGCCGTCTGTCTCGCGCTCGTCGCGCGCCTGTACGCGACCGGGGCGCACGGGCTCGCCAGCGTCGAGTGGGTCCCCTCGCTCGGCGTCTCGCTCGCGTTCTACGTCGACGGGCTGGCGCTGTTGGTGTCGTTTCTCGCCTCCGGAGTCGGCGTCCTCATCCTCACCTACTCGGGGGGGTACATGCACGGGGAGCCGGGCCAGGCGAAGTACTACGCGACGCTTCTGGCGTTCATGGGGTCGATGCTCGGGGTCGCGCTCGCGGGCGACCTGCTCGCGCTGTTCACGTTCTGGGAGCTGACGAGCCTCTCGTCGTTCGTGCTCATCGGCCACTACACGGCAGAGGAGTCGTCGCAGTACGCCGCGCGGAAGTCGATGCTCATCACCGTCTCGGGCGGGCTGTTCATGCTCGTCGGCTTCCTCGCGCTCGCGTGGGCCGGCGACACCACTCTCATCGCGGGCGACGGCTCGCTCGTCGCGAACGCGGACGCGACGGTCGAGACGCTCCGGGGCGCCGGTCTGTTCGTCCCCGCGCTACTCCTGGTCGGCGTCGGCGCGGCGACCAAGTCCGCGCAGGTGCCGTTCCACGTCTGGCTGCCGAACGCGATGGAGGCACCCACGCCCGTCTCGGCGTTCCTCCACTCGGCGACGATGGTGAAAGCCGGGGTGTACCTCGTCGGGCGGTTCCGCCCGTTCTTCCTCGCGCCGTTCGAGGGAGAGGGAAGCGAGGGGGCGGGCGAGGCGGCCGCCGCGGGGCTGAGCGCCCTGCCCGCCTGGACCTGGGTGTTCGTCACGCTCGGCCTGCTCACCATGACCGTCGCGGCGGTGCTCGCGGTGAGCGCCACCGACATCAAGGAACTGCTGGCGTACTCGACGGCCTCGCACCTCGGGCTCATCGTCGCCGGCTTCGGCGCGGCCAACGTGTACGGCGCCGAGACCGGCGCGTTCCACATCCTGAACCACGCCTCGTTCAAGGCCGCGCTGTTCCTCGTCGCCGGGATAATCGCCCACGAGGCGGGGACGCGCGACATCTCGAAGCTCCGCGGCTTGCGACACGACCTGCCGGTGACGGCCGTCGTCGCGGGACTGGCGTCGCTCTCGATGGCGGGCATCCCGCCGTTCAACGGCTTCTACTCGAAGGAGTTGCTGTTCGAGTCGATGTGGTACCTCGGCGAAGAGTTCGGCGGGCTGACGTGGCTGTTCCCGGCCGTCGCGGTGTTCGGCTCGGTGTTCACGTTCCTCTACTCGCTGAAGTTCCTCTCGCTCTTCCTCGGCGACCGCAACGAGTCGCTCGGGCACGTCCACCGGCCACCCGTCGCCATGCTCGCGCCGCCGGTCTTCCTCGGCGTCGTCGTCGTCGTCATCAGCGCCGTCCCGCAACTGGCCATCGACGCCATCGTCGGCGACGTGTACGCCAGTGCGGCCGTCGGCGAGGCCCACTCCTTCTCGGTGCACCTCCCGACCGAACTCTCGCCGTACGTGCTCATGAGCGCGGTCACCATCGGCGTCGGCGCGCTACTGTGGCCCCAGTACGACCGCATCCACGACGGCGTCCGCTCGCTGCTGCGCGGCCCCGTCCGCGCGAACTGGTGGTACGACAACGGCGTCGAGGGGCTGACCGCCGGGTCGAAGGCGCTCGTGCCGCGGGTCCAGACCGGCCTGCTCCGGACGTACGCCGCCTGGGCGCTCGCCGGCGCGGCCGCGCTCGCGCTCGGCGCGTACGTCGCCGCCGGCGTCGGTCTGCCGGCGGTCGGGCTGGCCGAGGGGATGACCCTCGCCGTCCTCCTCGTCCTGCTGGTCGCGCTGGTCGGCGCGGGCGCGGTGACGGTCGCGCCCTCCCACGTGGCGGGCGTGCTCACCCTCTCGATTCTGGGGTTCATGGTCGCAATCTTCTACATCCTCGCGGACGCCCCCGACCTCGCGTTGACCCAGCTGGTGGTCGAGACGCTCGTGCTCGTCATCTTCCTGCTGGTGCTCGACCGGCTTCCGGCGTACTACGGCAGTCCGAGCAGAGCGCTCGCCGTCCGTGACGCCGTCCTCTCGCTCGCGGTCGGCGCGACGGTGTTCCTCACCGTCCTGCTGTCGACGGCGGGGTCGCCCGACAAGATAGCGCCGGGCCTCGTCGAGCGGGCCGGTCTCCCGCCCGGCGAGCACCACGCGCCGATATTCACGGACTACGGCGGCGGCGCGAACATCGTCAACGTGATTCTGGTGGACCTCAGAGCGCTGGACACGATGGGGGAGATATCCGTCGTCGCGATGGCGGCGCTCTCGGTGCTCACGCTGGTTCGGATGCGCGGTCGGGGGGAGGCGCGATGAGCGGCGCGACCGAGGACGCCCCCGACGGCGCGGAGGCCGCCGAGTCGGGCGCGCCGGGGCTGGGGTACGAGCGCCGGACGACCGTCATCGCGCGGACCGTCGTCCGCGTCGTCGTCCCCATCATCCTGCTCACGGCCGTCGCGCTGCTGTTTCAGGGGCACAACCAGCCCGGCGGCGGGTTCATCGGCGCGGTGCTCACCGCGACCGCGTTCGTGCTCGTCTACGTCGTCTTCGGGCTGGAGTACCTCCAGTCCGACCTGCTGGGCGTCGACGCGTCGGAGGACGACCACCACGCGGTGGAGCTCTACCGGTGGCTGTTCGCCGGCGGGCTGGCGCTCGCGTTCGCGAGCGGGCTGGCCCCGATGGCGTTCGGCTTCCCGTTCCTCACGCAGGGGGTCGCGCTGCTCGAACACCTCCCGCTGTACGGGCACCTGGAGGTGGCCTCGGCGTTCGCGTTCGACCTGGGTGTCTACCTCACCGTCGTCGGCGGTCTGCTCACCGTCCTCGGGGAGGTGGGGACGGAGTGACCCAGTGGGTGCTCGCGGGCGTGCTGGGCGTGCTGTTCGCGCTCGGGACGTACCTCGTGCTCCGGCGGGACGTGGTGCGGGTCGTCTGGGGGGTGTCCATCATCTCGCAGGCGGCGAACGTCTACCTCGTCACGATGGGCGGGCTGGCGGGCGTCGCCCCCATCGGCCACTTCGGCGAGGAGGGGGCGGCGACGCCGACCGACCCGCTCGTGCAGGCGCTCGTGTTGACGGCCATCGTCATCGGGTTCGGGACCACCGCGCTCGCGCTCGTGCTCACCTATCGGGTGTACGAGGAGCACGGCACTATCGACGTGTACGACCTCGGCGCGAGCGGCGGGGAGGGCGCGTTCGCGGACACGGGAGGCGGCGAGGCGACCGACGGGGGTGAGCGGTAGTGACCGCCGTCGTGGTCGCGCCGATACTCGTCGCGCTCGGCACCGCCGTCGCCGCCCTGCTGACACGGTTCGACGACCGGCTCCAGCGGGCGACGAGCGTCCTCGGCGGGGTGGCGTACCTCGCGGCCGTCGCCGTCCTGTTCGACCGGGTGGTGCTCGCGCCCGGCGGGCCGACGGTGCAGCCGTACTACGTCTCGGACTGGGCGGCGCCGTACGGCATCACGCTCGTCGCGGACGCGCTGTCGGCGTTCATGCTCGGTCTCGCGGGCGTCGTCGGGATGGCCGCGGTCGTCTTCGGGTCGACGTACGTCGACGAGTTCGGTCAGCGGCTCTCGTACCACCCGCTGTACCACTGCATGATGGCCGGGGTGAGCGGCGCGTTCCTCACCGGGGACCTGTTCAACCTGTTCGTCTGGTTCGAGGTGATGCTCATGTCGAGTTACATCCTCGTGCTGTTCTACTCCGGGCCGTCGCACACGCGGGCCGCGCTGGGGTACGTCGTGTTGAACCTGCTCGCGAGCGCGGTGATGCTCGTCGCCATCGGCGGCCTGTACGCCACGACCGGCACGCTCAACATGGCCGACATGGCCCGCCGACTGGCGGAGCCGGCGGTGTACGGCGTCGAACTCGCCCCGACGCTCGGGCTGGGGGCGTTGCTGCTCGCGGTGTTCGCGCTGAAGGCGGGCGTCGTCCCGTTCCACTTCTGGGTACCCGCGGCGTACCGCGCGGCGCCCGCGCCGGTCACGGCGGTGCTCGCCGGCGTCGTGAAGAAGGTGGGCGTCTACGCCATCGTCCGCCTGTTCTTCACCGTCTTCGCTGGCGGCGCGTACGCGAACACGTCGACGTTCGCGTACGTGGGACCGGTGCTGTTCGTCACGGCGGCGGCGTCCATCGTCTACGGCGGACTGGGCGCGGTCGGCCGCGAGGACGTGGACGGACTGCTCGCGTTCTCCAGCATCGGGCAGGTGGGGTTCATCGTGCTCCCGCTGGGCGTCGCGATGGCCGCGCCGGACCTCGCGGTGACGCTCGACGGCGCGGAGACCACGCTCGCGGCGCTCGGCATCGCCGCTGCGCTCGTGTACGCGTTCAACCACGCGCTGGCGAAGTCGCTGCTGTTTCTCGCCTCGGGGACGATCCGGGCCGCGCTCGGGACGACCCGGTTCGACCGTCTCGGCGGGCTGGCCGCCCGGACGCCGCTCGTCGCCGCCGCGTTCCTGCTCGGCGGCCTGTCGCTGATCGGGGTCCCGCCGCTCGTGGGCTTCTTCGGGAAACTGCTCGTCTTCCGGACCGCGACCGACGCGCTGGCGGCCGGGACGGCGGGCGCGGGCGTCACTGCGCTCGCCGTCGCACTCGGCGGCGCGGTGCTCACCATCGCGTACGTGACCCGGAGCTGGAACGCGGTGTTCTGGGGCCGTCCCTCTGACACGGTCGAGGCGGTCCTCCCGCAGCGCTGGCGCGGCGTCGGCGCGGCCGGCACCACGACGGCGGCCGACGGCGGGCCGACGACCGTCTCCGACCGGGAACTGGCCGTGCAGGTGGCGACGCTCGTCGCGCTCTCGCTGTGCGTCGTCGCGTTCGGCGTCGGCGTCGAGTTCGTCGTCGACGCGGCGACCCACGCGGCCCACGCGGCGACGGACACGGCCGGCTACGTCTCGGCCGTCGACCCGCTCGACCCGGGCGCCGAGGCCGGCGACGGGGGTGGGCACTGATGCGGCGCTGGCTCGTGAACGCGCTCGCGTTCACCGTCGTCTGGCTGTTCGTCCGGGGGGTGCCGCTCCTCCCGCCGACGACCGGCGCGGTCCGCGTCGCCGAGGAGGGACTCATCGGTCTCGCCGTGAGCCTCCCGGTCGCGTACGGCCTCCGCCGGTTCTACGCGGGGCAGGCGACCGCCCGAACGCTCCGGGTCGCACCGTACGCCGTCCTCTACGTGCTCACGTTCCTGAAGGAACTGCTCGTGGCGAACCTCGCGGTCGCGCGCCTCGTCGTCTCGCCGTCGCTCCCCATCGACCCCGCGGTCGTCGAGGTGCCGCTGCGCGTCCGCACCGACACCGCCGTCACGACCATCGCGAACAGCATCACGCTCACGCCCGGCACACTGACCATGGATTACGACGCCGACGCCAACGCCCTGTACGTCCACAGTATCGACGGCGAAGACATCCTCGAGCCCATCCGCACGTGGGAGGACTACGCGCTCGTCATCTTCGACGAGGAGTTGAAGCCCGGCGACCCGGTGCCCGAGCCGGGGCCCGAGGAACCCGGGGGACCGGGAGGTGGCGATGAGTAGCGCGCTCGTCGCCGCGCTCCCGGCGGTGCTGTCGGGCGCGCTCGCGCTGACGGCCGCGCTGACGCTCGCGGTCGGCTACCGGGTCATCCGCGGCCCCACGACGCCGGACCGCGTCGTCGCGCTCGACGTCATCGGGACGAACGTCGTCGCCATCGCCATCCTGTTCGCCGTCCTCCGGGCGTTCGAGTTCGGCGCCGAGAGCGGCGGGTTCTTCCTCGACGTGAGCCTCGTGCTCGCCATCATCGGCTTCATCAGCACCGTCACGGTCGCGCGGTACGTCACCGAGGGGGACATCATCGAATGACGCCGACGCTCGCGCGCGTCGCGCTGGTTCAGGGGGCCGAGGCACCCGTGGGACCGGTTCGCGCGGCGCTCGTGCTCGCGCTCGTGCTGGTCGGCCTGTTCTTCCTGTTCGTCGGCACCGTCGGTCTCCTGCGGCTCCCGAACGTGTACAACCGTCTGCACGCCACCTCGAAGGCGACGACGCTCGGCGCGTCCGGCATCGCCCTCGCCGCGTGGGTGTACTTCGGCCCCGCGGGCGACGGGCTGAAGGCGCTCGTGACCGTGGTGTTCCTGTTCCTCACGGCGCCGACCGGTGGACACATGATATCGCGGGCCGCCCAGCGGATGGGCGTCGAGTTCGAGGACGGCGTCGAGTGGCCCGGGAACGCCGGGCAGCGACCCGAAGAACCGGCGGACGGCGATTAGAGCGGTCGGAGCGACGAAGAGCGCGTTCAGACCTCGCGGACCAACTCCTCTGCGACCCGGACGCCGAGCCCGAGTTTCGACCCCGCGAACTCCGAGATGTCGTCGGCTCGGACGACCAGCGCGCGGGTCTCCGCCCCGCCCATCACGCTCGCGTCGTTGGCGACGACGAACGCCAGCCCGACCCGGTCGAGCGTCTGGCGCGCCCGCTCCGCGAGCGCGTCGTCGTCGCCGGACGCCTCGGCTTTGAACCCCACGATGGCGAGGTCCGGGTACGCCTCGCGCACCGTGTCGATGAGTTTCGGCGTCGGGGCGAGTTCGAGCGTCAGCGACTCCGCGCCCGAGCGAATCTTCTCCGCGCTGGGCTCGACCGTGTAGTCCGAGACGGCCGCGGCGGACACCAGCGCGTCGGCGTCAGCGCAGGCGTCGACGGCGGCGTCGGTCATCTCGGCGGCCGACTCCACACGGACGGTCTCGGCGTACGGAACGTCCGGGCCGTCGTGGAGCAGCGTCACGTCCGCGCCGGCGGCGTAACACGCCCGGGCGACGGCGCGGCCGGTCCGCCCGGACGCGCGGTTCGTGAGCACCCGAACGGGGTCGAGTCGCTCGCTGGTCGCGCCCGAGGTGACGACGACCCGTGCCCCGTCGAGCGGTCGGTCGCCCGCCGCACGCGCCGTCTCGGTGACGATGGCCTCCTCGGCGGCGAGTTTCGCCTTCCCCTCCTCGATGCGCGGGTCGACGAACGCGACGCCCCACGACTCCACCTGCTCGATGGCGTCCAGCACGCCGGGGTGGTCGTACATCGGTTCGTGCATCGCGGGTGCGATTACGACGGGGACGTCCGCCCCGAGCGCCGTCGTCGCGCACGTCGTCACGGGGGTGTCGTCGACGGCGGCCGCCACCTTCCCGACGGTGTTCGCCGTCGCCGGTGCGAGCAGCAGTACGTCCGCCCAGCCGTCCCGTCCGCAGAGTTCCACGTGTTCGACCCGGCCGGTGAGTTCCGTCACGACCCCCTCGCCGGTGGCGAACTCGACGGCCCACGGGTGGACGATACCCTGCGCGGCGTCGGTCATCACCCCCCGGACGGACGCGCCGCGTCTCCGGAGTTCGTGGGCCAACTCGACGGCCTTCACCGCCGCGATGCTTCCCGAGACGCCGAGCGCGACGTTGGCGTCCGTCAGGAGGTCGCTCATGCCGAGTGGTTCGCGGGCGGCGTGTTAAAGGTGAATCGTCCCCATCCCCCCACCCCCCCTCGGCCGTTCCACCGTCGGCCGGCGCCCCGGCCGCATGGGCGGCATAGGACGACCCTACAGCCCAGTAGTAAACGAGTACGAAGCTGCGAGCGCCCGCGACTCCGCGGGTTCCCGTCCGGTCAGGTCTCGTCGTACCACTCGGGGTCGACCCGTCCCAGGTCGTCGTCCACGAGGCTCGGGTGCGTGCGCTGTCGGTCGGGGTGCGGTTCCGCGAACCGCTCGCGCATCACCCGTCGGGACTCCGCCGCCCGGCGCTCCTGTTCGGCGGCGTCGACCTCCTCACAGCCGGGCGGCACCTCGCGGCCGCGGTCGGTGAAGTAGCCCTCCGGGGTGACCCAGTCGTGGTAAAACGGCACGCTGGCGTCGTGAATCAGGGAGAGTGCGGCCTCGGCGCCGTGACCCGCGGCGACAACCGCCTGGTGGTACCGCTCCGCGAGTCGTCCGGCGGCGTACACGCCCGGCACGTCCGTCCGTCCGTGACCGTCCTCGTCGACGTAGCGCTTGCTGCCCGCCTCGCGGACCGTCACGTCCAGCGGGTCGAGGTAGCTCGCGTCCGACCACGAGGCGGCGACGACGTACGCGGCCGTGACCGTCCCCTCCGTGTCGCCGCCGTCGTCGCGTTCGCCTCCGCCGTCGGAGTCGCCGGTAGTCAGCGTCGCGGTGAACGCGCCCGCCTCGCCGTCCACGGCGGTCACGCGGCCGCCTCGGCGTTCGACCCCGTTGCGGTCTGCTCCCTCTTCGAGCAGGTCGACGAACAGCCGGCCGTTCACGCCCGCGGGGAAGCCGGGGACGTTCTCGAGGTGGGCGTTGCGTCGCAAGATGGACTCGCCGTCGGAGACGACGAGCGTTCGGAGGCCCGCGCGGGCGAGGAACGTCGCGGCGGTGAGTCCCGCGACCCCCCCGCCGACCACGAGCGCGTCGCAGGCGGCGTCGGTGTCGAGTTCGGTGTCTCCCATACCCGGTCTGAGCGACCCGCGGAGGTTGAGTCCCCCGGTTCGCGCGGTTCGGGCGCCCGACCTCGTTTCGACCGGCTCAGTCGTCGTTCTCGGACACGATGGTCTCCGCCTGGCGCGCGCGCGCCCGCTCGACGAACTCCTCGGGGAGCGACTCGATTTCGCCGGCCTGGACGCCCCAGAGCTTGGCGTACAGCCCGTCCTCCGCGAGCAGGTCCGCGTGACCGCCCCGCTCGACGATGCGGCCGTTCTCCAGGACGAGCACCTCGTCGGCGTCCTTCACCGTCGAGAGGCGGTGCGCGATGACGAACGTGGTGCGGTCGGCCGCCAGCCGGTCGAGCGAGCGCTGGATGAGCATCTCCGTCTCCGTGTCGACCGACGAGGTGGCCTCGTCGAGCACGAGGATGTCGGGGTCCTGGAGGACGGTCCGCGCGATGGAGAGCCGCTGGCGCTGGCCGCCCGAGAGCTTCACCCCCCGCTCGCCGATGCCCGTGTCGTATCCGTCCGGGAGGTTCGTGATGAACTCGTGCGCCTCGGCGGCCTTCGCCGCCTCGCGGACCGCCTCGTCGCTCGCGTCGAAGCGACCGTAGCGGATGTTCTCGGCGACGGTCCCGTCGAAGAGGAACGTGTCCTGCGAGACGTACCCGACCGCCCGACGGAGACTCCGGGCGGTCACGTCGCGCACGTCGTGGCCGTCGACGCGGACCGCGCCCTCGTTCACGTCGTACAGCCGGAGCAGGAGTTTCAGCAGCGTGGACTTGCCCGCCCCGGTCGGCCCGACGAGCGCGACCGTTCCCCCGGGGTCGACCTCGAAGCTCACGTCGTGGAGCACCGACTCTGGCGCGTCGGGGTCGTCGGCCGGTCGCTCGTCCGGGTCCCGGCTCTCGTCGTACCGGAAGCTCACGTCGTCGTACTCGACGTGGCCTCGTACGTCCTCGAGTTCGACCGCGTCGGGCTCGTCGGTGACCCGCCGCGGGATGTCCTGTAGCCCGAACACCCGTTCGCAGGACGCCTTGGCGTTCTCGTACTGCGAGACGATGTTCGACACCTCCGCGAGCGGCGTGACGAACCGCTGGGAGAGGAGGATGAACGTGACGAACGCGCCCGCGGTGAGGTTCCCCGACAGCGGGCCGGGACCGCTCCCGGTGATGAGCCAGAGGCCGCCGACCACGAACGTGACGGCGAACGAGACGCCCGCGAGCAGTTCCATCCCCGGCCGGTAGACGTAGTTGAGCCGGAGCATGGCGAGCGTCTTCCTGAAGTAGTCGTACGACGTGTCGCGCACCCGGTCGGTCTCGTACTCCTCGGTGCCGCTGGCCTTGACCAACTGGATGCCGCCGACGGCGTTCTCGAGGCGCGTATTGAGGTCGGCCACCGCCTCGCGCTGGGCGGCGTACCGCGGTTCGACCGCCTTCATGAACCAGTAGGTGAACGCCACCATGACGGGCACGGCGATGAGCGTCACGACCGCGAGCTGTGCGTTCTCCAAGAAGAGGACGACGCCGATGCCCACCAACATGACGCCGATTCGGACGGAGTTCTGGAGCGCGTCGTCGAGGAAGCGTTCGAGATTCGTCGCGTCGTTGTTCAGCACCGACATCACCTCGCCGGTCTGCTTGTCGTCGAAGAACCACATGTCGAGGTCCTGCATCTTCGCGTACGAGTCCGTCCGGACCGCGTGCATCACGCGGTGGGCGAAGTTGTTCGCGGAGACGCCGTACACCCACGTCAGCACCGCCGTGACGAGGAACGACGCGACGATGAGACTCACCGAGAACCAGAACTGCTCGACGTCCGGCGCGTTCGTCGGGAGGAGCGAGGCGGGAACCAGCGGGAGCGCGTACGGGTCGTCGCCGTCGAGCGCGCTGTCGATGGCCGCTCCCAGGACCACCGGGGGGAGGAGGCTCGCCGCCCGGGCGACGACGTTGCCCGTCATCCCGACGACCAGCCAGGGCCACTCGTCGGTCCCGTACTCCGTGAACAGTCGGTAGAGCGGTCGTTCGACCCGGTCGCGGTAGACGTCGAAGACGCTCTCCTCGTCCGCACTCATTCGATACGAATCGAAACACGGCGCGCGGCCTTATGCTCCACGGCTCTGACAATTGACGGGGGTTCGTGCGCCCGGAGCGGACCGCACGTCGACGGGCGGTCCCACACCCGTCCACTCACTCGTCGACGCGCAGTCCCGCGCTCACTCCTCGTCCTCGTCGACGCGCAGTCCCGCGCTCACTCCTCGTCCTCGTCGACGCGCAGTCCCGCGCTCACTCCTCGTCCTCGTCGACGCGCAGTCCCGCGCTCACTCCTCGTCCTCGTCGAGCGCGCGTCGGGGGGTGACGCGCGGACCGTCCGGGCCGAATCCCACCTCGGCGTCGACGCCGAACACCTCCCGTAAGAGGTCGGCCGTCACCACCTCGTCGGGCGGTCCCCAGTCGTAGGGCGTGCCGTCCCTGAGCGCGACGAGGTTGTCCGCGAACCGGGCCGCCTGTCCGATGTCGTGGAGCACCACCGCGACGGTCACCCCCCGTTCGTCGTTCAGCTTTCGGACCGCGTCGAGCACCCGGAGCTGGTGGTGTAAGTCGAGGTACGTCGTCGGCTCGTCGAGCAGCAGGGTCTCCGTCTCCTGTGCGAGCACCATCGCCAGCCACGCCAGCTGTTTCTGTCCCCCGGACAGGTCGCCGACCGTCCGGTCCGCGAGGTCGGTGACGCCGACTAGCTGCAACGCGTGCTCGACCGCCCGCTCGTCGTCCTCGTTCACCGACTCGAAGAACCCGCGGTGCGGGTACCGCCCGTGCGTCGCGAGTTCGCGGACGGTGGTGGAATTGGGCGCGACGTTCTCCTGTGAGAGCATGCCGAGTTCGCGCGCGAGTTCCTTGGTGCCGTACTCCTGGACGCTCTGCCCGTCGAGGAGGACGCTCCCCCGGTCGGGCGTCAGTTCGGCCGACATCGCGCGCAGCAGCGTCGACTTCCCACTCCCGTTCGGCCCGACGAGTGCCGTCACCTCGCCGGCGGGGACGACGATGGTCTCCGCCTCCACCACCGGGTCGTCGGACCCGTACGACAGCGCGACGTCCTCGACGTACAGTTCGGGGCCGTCGGCGTCCGGGCTGCGTTCGGGGTCCGTTCTCTCGTCCCCGCTCCCGTTCTCGGGGTCGTCGAACGCGCTCATCACAGGTCCCCCAGCGCGTCCTGTTTGCGCATCAGGTAGAGGAAGTACGGCCCGCCGACGAGGCCCGTGACGATGCCGACCGGGAGCTGAACCGGGTTGAGAGCCAGTCGCGCGCCCACGTCCGCGAGCGTGACGAGCGCGGGACCGGCGAACAGGCAGCCGACGGTGAGCTGTTTGTAGTCCGACCCGACGAGTTGTCGGACCGTGTGCGGGACGATGAGGCCGACGAACCCGACGATGCCCGCCGCGGCGATGGCCGCTGCCGCCGCGAGGATGGCGACGCCCGAGAGCAGGAAGCGCGTGCGCTCGACGCGCATCCCGAGCGACTTCGCCGTCCGTTCGCCCAGCAGGAGGACGTTCAACTGCCGCGCGCCCGCGAGCGAGAGCACGAGGCTGAGGACCGTCCACGGCAGAATCATCCTGACCTGCTCCCAGTCGACGCCCGTGAGCGACCCCGTCGTCCACGCGATGGCCGTCTGGACCACCCCGAGGTCGTCCGCGAAGAGGAAGAGGGCGGTCTGGAGCGACTGGAACACCGTCGAGACGATGACGCCCGCGAGGACGAGTCGGACCGGACTCGTCCCGCCCTTCCACGCGATGGCGTAGACGAGCAGGAACGCTACCGTCCCACCGAGCGCCGCTATCAGGGGGAGGAACGCGGTGAGGCCGCTGAAGACCACGAGCGTGAGCAGGATGGCCAGCCCGGCGCCCGAGGAGACGCCGAGGATGTACGGGCTGGCGAGTTCGTTCCGCGTCACCGCCTGGAAGATGCCGCCGGAGACGGCGAGGTTGGCGCCGACGAACACGCCGACGAGCACGCGTGGCATCCGAATCCGCCAGACGACGAGCGACTCCCGCGAGAGGTCCACCGTCGCCGTCGAGAGCCCGAGGACGCGCGCCGCCTCCGTGCCGAGGCCGTCGCCGAGGAACAACCGGAGGAAGAACTGCGGGTGGGTCCACACCGCCGGGTCGACCACCGCGGCCCACACCTGCCCGACGCTCATCGAGTACGCGCCGAAGCTGACCTGCACCAGGCCGGACCCGACGACGACGGCGACGCTCCCGAGGACGACGCTCACGAGCGGCAGGCTGAACCAGTCGAGACGCCCGGCGTCGGTGCCGTGGGACTGTCGCGTCTCGCTGGCCATTATCGCCCTCCCGAGCCCGTACGCTGCATACGATTTAGGCGTCCCTAATACCGCAAAAGCGCTTCGGTCCGCTATTTCCGTAGTGAGACGCGAGGTCGCCGGTCGAACGTCACAGGGCGTGGCCACGATTGATAATTCGACGGCCGGTTTTATCTGCACCTTCGAGCAGGGGCCAACGTGCTCGAAGCGTCGTGGCTCCGGTCGAGTGTCGGGTTCCTGCTCTGGAGCGTGTTGGCCGTCTTCCTGCTCTCGTCGCGCTGGTGGCTGGTCGAGACAGGGGTGCTCTCCCGGGGGTGGCGGTCGGACGACGAGGATGGGGATTAGACGAGCTCCAGGTCCGGGTCCTCACCGTCGACGCCGAGTCGGTCGTTCAAGCGACCGTCGACTCGGTCCCGGACGGCGTCTCCGATATCCGGGTCATCGCTGAGCGCGACGTCGCCGTCGCCGGGGCGACGGTCCACGTCGTCCCCGAGGAGTTCGACTGCCGGGCGAGAAACAAGGGACGGGCCGCGAGTGGGCGCGTCGGAGCCTCGACTGCGACGCGGAGTACGTCCTCTACCTCGACGAGGACACCATCGTCACCGACCTCACCGGCCTCCCGGACGCCGACGTCGTCCAGTTCACCGAGAAACCGCTCTACACCGGGTCCCGTCTGTCGTACCTCTGTGAGGTGTTCCGTATCGGGTACCAGTTCGAACAGTTCGGCTTCCACCGCCTGCGGTACCCCCTGTACGCGTGGGGCGGTGGGTCCGCGGTCCGCCACGAACTCGAGGCGGACCTCGGGTGGGACCGACGGACGATTACCGAGGACACGAACTTCGTCTGGGCGGCCGCCGCGTCGCGCGACGTCGACTACCGGCTGGTGAATAGCCGGTTCCGGAACCAGGCTCCGCCCTCGGTCCGAGCCACGGTGAGACAGCGACGGCGGTGGATGTCCGGGACCGTCGCCGACGGTCACCTCGTTCCCGCCCGGTACCGACCGCTCTGTGCCACACGAGTACTCGCGTGGGCGTTCTCTCCGTTCGCGCCGCTGCTCGCCGGGGCCGCGTTCCTCGCGCTCGGCGTCTCGCCGACGACCGAACTGTACGGTTCCCTCTCGCTCGGGGCGTTCGGACTGCTCTGCGGCCACATGCTCCTCGGCGTCGCCGCGTACCGGAAGAACCCCCTCCTGTGGCCCGTGTTCCTCGCGCTCACACCGGTCGTGGTGGTGGTCCACGCCGTCGGGGCGCTCTGGGGCGTCGTGCGCCCGGTCGAGGAGTTCGAGGTGACGGAGAAGGTGTCCCCGGAGACGGTCGAAGCGGTGAACGACGGTCTCGGGGCGGGGGACCTGCACGACCACGACGGGACCGAGCGGTTGGTGCGCGAGTCGGCCGAGAGGTTCCACGGGCGGGCGTTCGAGGACTGACGCACTCCCACTGACTCGCGTCACGCGAGCGCGGGCACGACTCACCCGCGGACCGTTGGACGACGCTCGTCACCGACCGCCGCGATCAGAACTCCCCGTTGACGATGTCGGAGACGCGCTGGCGGTCGAACAGGTCCTCCTCGACGCCGTAGAGGTCGCGCGCGGCGCGTTCGGTCACGACGAGGTTCGTGATGGGGCCCTGGTACAGCGGTCCGCCGCGGTACACCTCGCCCTCCTGGACGGCGGTGAGCGAACTCGCCACCTCGTGGTCTCTCATGAACTGGACGACGGTGTTCCGGAACTCCTCGGCGGTCTGTGACTCGTGGCCACGCAACAGGAGCACGTCGGGATCGATCTCCAGGAGCGTCTCGTAGTCGATTTCGCCCCGGTTGGCGTGGAAGTCGCGGACCTCCGTGTTCGCGAGCGCGTCGTTCACCTGTAGGTCGCGCCACTGTTTGAAACTCGTCCCGTCGCCGACGAGGTACGGCGAGAACGTCTCCGGTTCGTTCCCGCTGGCCCACACGACGGCGACGCCGGGGCGCTCGCCCTCCGCGGGGACGACGTCCGCGACGGCGGACTGGAACTCGTCGTGGAGCGACCGGAACGCCTCGTAGCGCTCGGTCTCCTGGAACAGTTCGGCCAGTTTCCCGAACGCCTCGTACAGCGAGTAGTACTGGTAGCTCTCGTGCCAGGGGTAACCCGTCGAGAAGATGCTGTTGCCGAAGAACGGCGCGACGTTCTCGGCTATCTCGTCGATGTCGGACTGCTCCCACGTCCCCCGGTTCGTGAGGAAGTTGGGGTCCACCACGTGGACGTCCGCGTCCATCTCGTAGAACTGCTCCTTGCCGACGCCGCTCTCGCCCCACAGTCGTTGGAGGCCGCCCTGGTCGACGCTCACGTCCGGGATGTCGTCGTAGTACCGCGTGTGCCACCGGCTGGGGAGCCAGACGCCGAGCGGCGGCTCCCGCCCGAGCGCGACACCCATGTCACCCCAGCTCCCGTTGTTGGCCACCCACGCCTCGGGGACCGAGTCGAACGTCACCTCGCCGACCGGCTCCATCGAGACCGTGTAGCTCTCGCCGGACGCCGCCTCGGTCCCGGACGCCTCCGTCTCGGCCTCGGTCGCGGCCTCCGTCGCCGTGCTCCCGTTCTCGGCCGTCGGCGTGGCCGTCGACCCGGCGCTCTCGGTGCCGCCGGCCCCCGCCGCCTCGGTCGTCTCGCCGCCGCCGGAACAGCCCGCCAGCGCGGCCAACACCCCGGCGCTCGCGCCGAGGAACCGTCGTCGGTTCGGTGTTCTGTCACCCATGCGATTTGGGCTAGCCTAAACCACCATAAGCCCACCGAATTTTAGGCGGGCCAAACTCCCTCTCGGGCGCCGGAACGCTTACCCGACTCGTGTGCGGACCCGCGAGCATGGACCGACTCGTCGTCTCGACCGACGTGTACGCCGACCCGGAAGTGGTGTACGAGTTCCTGCTCGACTTTCCGCGGTACGAGCGGTACTCGGAGTACCTCGACCGCGTCGAGCGGACGGCCGGCGACGGCGGGGCGGGGAGCAGGTACGCGATGCGCTTCTCGTGGTGGAAGCTCACCTACACCGCCCGCTCGGAGGTGACAGAGGTGGACCCGCCGACGCGCATCGACTGGCGCGTGCTGAAGGACATCGACGCGAACGGGGCGTGGCGCATCGACCCGTTCGAGGACCTCCCCGCGGACGCGCCGTCCGACGCCGACGCGGGGTGTACCGTGACGTTCGAGGTCCGCTTCGACGCGGAGTCGGCCGACGCGTCGGCCGTGTCGCTCCCGGCGATGGTGTCGTTCGGTTGGGTGCTGGACAAGGTGAAGCCGCTCGTCCGCGAGGAGGCAGAGCGCGTCGTCAAGCGGGCCGTCAGGGATTTGGAGGGGGGCGACCGCCCCGTCAGGCTGGACGTTCACACCGACTCGGACGCGCTGTGAGCCGGGCGACTCCGGAATCCTCATACCTCCCCTTCGACTCATACGCCCACATGACCGAGGTGACGCCGTAGTGCGCGTCCTCATCATCGGGGCGGGGCAGGTGGGGGAGTCCATCGCCGCCGACCTCGCGGACAGCCACGACGTGGTGATAATCGAGTCGGACCCGGCGCGGTGCGACGAACTCACCTACCGGCTGGACGTGCTCACGGTCAACGGCGACGGCACCGCCATCTCGACGCTCGAAGACGCCGGCGTCGCGGAGGCGGACATGGTCATCGCGTCGACCGACGACGACGAGACGAACATCGTCGCCTGCTCGACCGCGAAGGCGGCCAGCGACGCGTTCACCATCGCGCGCATCAAGCAGACGGCGTACCTGGAGACGTGGCGCCGCTCCGGGGCGGCGTTCGGCATCGACTTCATGGTGTGTACCAACCTCCTCACCGCGGAGGCCATCGTCCGCGTCATCGGCCTGCCGGCCGCCCGCGACGTGGACCCGTTCGCCGACGGGCGCGTCCAGATGGCCGAGTTCGAGGTGGCGGAGGGGAGTCCCATCGCCGACCAGACGGTGAGCGAGGCCGACCGGTTCGACTCGCTCACGTTCGCGGCACTGCTCCGTGACGACGAGGTCGTCATCCCCCGAGGGGCGACGACCATCGCCGCCGGCGACCGCGTCGTCGTCATCGGGAGCCCCGAGAGCGTCCGGGCGTTCGCCGCCGACGTCGCTCCGGCGGAACACGTCGGGACGAACGAGGAGGTGGTCGTGGTCGGCGGGAGCGAGATCGGCTACCACACCGCGCGCCTGCTGGAGGAACGCGGGTTCGACCCGCGACTGGTCGAGCAGGACCCCGACCGCGCTCGCGCGCTCGCGGAGGACCTCCCGGGAACGGTCGTGATGGAGTCGGACGCGACCGACGTGAGCTTCCTCGAACGCGAGCACGTCGGGGAGGCTGACGTGCTCGTCGCGGCGCTCGACTCCGACGAGAAGAACCTGCTGTCGTGTCTGCTCGCCAAGCGTCTCGGCGTCGAGCGGACGGTGGCGGTCGTCGACCAGACCGCCTACGTGGACCTGTTCGAGACGGTCGGCGTCGACATCGGCGTCAGCCCGCGGGCGGTCGTCGCAGAGGAGATAACCCGGTTCACCCGCGAGGGGGGCGCGGAGAACATCGCCATCATCGAGTCCGACCGTGCGGAGGTGCTCGAAGTCGAGATCGACGAGAGCAGCGTCCTGGCGAACCGTCCCATCGAGGAGTCCATCGCCGACCTGCCCGACTGTCTCGTCGTCGGCGCCATCACGCGCGACGACGACCTGGTCGTTCCGCGCGGCGGGACCGTCATCCGGCCCGGCGACCACGTCGTCGTCTTCTTCGAGTCGAGCGTCGCCGACGCCGTGACGCCGAAGCTGTAGCGGTAGGTTCAAATCGAGGCCGCCCGCCGTTGTGCCAGAGTGAACCTCCGCGTCGACTACCGCGCGAGCCTGAGCCTTGTCGGCACGGTCGTCCGGTACCTCTCCGTCCCGCTGCTCGCGCCGCTCGTCGTCTCGCTGTACTACGGCGAAACGGTCGCTCCGTTCGTGGTGACGATTCTCCTCGCGGCCGGCGCCGGCTTCGGACTCGAACGCCTCGACCCGGACCCGGACCTCGGCGCGCGCGAGGGGTTCCTGATGGTGGCGGTCACGTGGTTCGCCGTCGCCTGCGTCGGCGCGGTGCCGTACCTGGTGGAGGCGCACGGCGTCCCGCCGCTCGTCGCGCCCGCCCGCCCGTCGTCCGCGCTCGCCGACCCGGTGAACGCGCTGTTCGAGTCCATGTCCGGGTTCACGACCACGGGCGCGACGGTCGTCGGGAACATCTCCTTCGAGGGCCACACCCGCGGGGTGTTGCTGTGGCGACAGCTCTCCCAGTGGCTCGGCGGGATGGGTATCGTCGTCCTCGCGGTGGCCATCCTCCCCGAACTCTCCGTCGGGGGCGCACAGCTCATGGACGCCGAGGCGCCCGGACCAGGCATCGAGAAGCTCACGCCCCGCATCGCGGAGACCGCACGGGTGCTGTGGGGTGCGTACGTCGGCTTCACCGCGCTCGAAATCGCGCTGCTGTACGGACTCAACCTCGCCGGGGCCGCGCCGGAGATGACGCTGTACAACGCCGTCGCGCACGGGTTGACCACGATGCCGACGGGCGGGTTCTCGCCCGAGGCGCGCTCCATCGAGGCGTTCTCGGCGGCCGTCCAGTGGGTCATCATCCCGTTCATGGTCGCCGCCGGTACCAACTTCGCTCTGTTCTGGCACGCGCTCACCGGCGACCCGCGCCGGATGGCGCGCGACGGGGAGTTCCGCTTCTACCTCGGCGTCGTCGCGGCGCTCACCGCGCTCCTCTCGGCGCTGCTGTTCGCCGGCGGCGGCTTCGTCGACGTCGCGCCGGCCGCCGAGACGTACGACGCGGCGTACCTCGCACGGTGGAGCGGCACCATCGAGGGGAGCGTCGAACCGGCCGTCAGGCACGCGCTGTTCCAGGTGGTCTCCATCGTCACCACGACGGGGTACGCGAGCATGGACTTCAACGCGTGGAGCCAGTCGGCCCAGTTCGTCCTCCTGTTCGGGATGTTCGTCGGCGGGTCGGCCGGGTCGACCGGCGGGGCGGTGAAGATGGTCCGCTGGCTCGTCATCCTGAAAGCCGTCCGGCGCGAACTGTTCACGAGCGCGCACCCGGAGGCGGTTCGACCCATCCGGCTCAACGGGCGCGCGGTCGACGAGCGGGCGGTCCGCGGCATCTTCGCGTTCACCGTCCTCTATCTCGTTCTGTTCGTCCTCGGCGTGCTTGTGTTGCTCCTCGACGGGGTTCGCGTCGGACAGGCGACGACCGCGTACGAGGTGATGAGCGCGGTCGCGGCGACGCTCGGGAACGTCGGTCCCGGGTTCGGGGTCGTCGGACCGATGGGGAGTTACCGGTCGTTCTCCGGGTTCGGGAAGTTCGTGATGGTCGTACTCATGTGGCTGGGTCGGCTCGAAATCCTCCCCGTCCTCGTCTGTCTCACGCCGGAGTACTGGCGGCGGTGACACGAATTTCGCGTCACGAGTCATTTTTATCCCCCGCGGGAGAGGAACTCACTCGATGCGATTCCGAGGAGGTGCCCACCGCTGATAACGTTCTCCCGGGCGGACGGGGACCTCGTCGTGCGCGACGACATCGAGGACGTCGTCTTCCACCTCGTCACCGACGGGGAGCCAGCGGACGCGTCGCCCGACGCGTTCTACTTCCCGGTCGAGTCGGCCTGCCGCGTGCGGACCGACCGGCTGGCGTTCCACCAGTCGTTCGTGCTCTGGGCCCGCCAGTCGGGCGATATCGTCGCCGAGACCAGCGCGAACGACGGCGTCGACCTCGGACCGGGGACGTACGAACTGGAGGTCGCCGCCGCGCCGGTGAAACTCTACCTGCGCGTCGACGGGCCGCTCCGCATCGACGACGACGGCCAGCGGACGGAACTGGCGCTCGACGGGACGCGCGACGTGCTCGTCGGGATGCGGTCGTTCCACACGCAGCCTGCCGGCACCGTCACCGTCCCCGAGACGCCCCGGGGTCTCATGCGGGCCGTCTCGACGTTCGGGTCCGCGCTGGCGACCACCTCGCCCGAGCGGTCGTTCCCCACGCTCCGCGGGCACCCGCCGCTGGTGGCGTTCGACGACACGGAGGCGATTCCCGCGTTCGCGGAGCCGCCGGACACCGGCGTCGAGGTGGTCGTGCCGGAGCGGTGGAGCGACGTGTACACCGTCGCGACGCTCGCGTACTACCTCGGAGCGTCGGTCGTCCCGGGGGACCGACCAGCCGTCCGTGCGGCCGGGGAGTCGTACTCGCTGGAGGGCGACCCACTCTCGAAGCCGGTCCAGCGCCTCCTCGAACACGCGTTCCTGCTCGACTGCGTCGTCCGGACCGAGGGGTTCTACGACGTCGACCTCCACGAGCGCCGGGTCGTCGAAGACCGTGTCGCGCTCGACCCTGAACGACTGTACGACCGGCCGCTCGACGAGCGACTGGCGACGTACTTCGACGTGCCCGTCGACCCGTTGACGGACGTCCTCGACTGGCACCTGACCGCCGACGTGGAGGCGACGCCGGCGAGCGCCGAACTGCTGCCGTTCGTCGTCAACGACATGGCGTCCATCCGCGACCCGGCGACGGCGGTCGGTGACGACGAAGACGCCGCGAGCGACGACTCGCTCGGGTCGTTCTTGCGCTCGGAGGCGGGGACCCCCGGCGAACCGGACGAACACGTCATCGCACCCGAACCGGCCGGGACGGTCGGGCACGTCTGGGTCGGCGAGGGGTACCCGACGGGAGCGTCCAAGCCGACGGTCGGCGCCTACCGGCGCCGACTCGACCAGCAGGCCTCCGAGTCGGCCATCATCGACGTGACCGTGGTCTGTAACGAACGGTCGATGCGCGAGGAGACCGAGCGACTGTACGGCTTTCGCGACCACCTGGAGTTCGACATCGACCTCGAACTCGACCTGGAGACCGAGGACCTGCGCGCTCTGCTCGCGGAGGACCACGACCTCTTCCACTTCGTCGGTCACGTCGACCCGGAGGGGATGAAGTGCCCCGACGGCTACCTCGACGTCCACACGCTCGACACGACGGGCGTGAAGGTGTTCCTGCTCAACGCCTGCTCGTCGTACGAGCAGGGGATGGAACTCGTCCGTGCGGGCGCCATCGGCGGACTGGTGACGACGAGCGACGTGGGGAACATCATGGCGACCAACGTCGGCCGCACGATGGCGAAACTGCTGGACTACGGGTTCGACCTCCACGGCGTCCTCGACGTCGCGAAGCGGGTCCACATCGTCGGCGGGTCCTACTCGGTCGTCGGCGACGCCGGCGCGACGCTGTGTCAGGCGAGCAGCGGCGCGCCGGCGCTAATCGTGCTGAACACGTACGACGCGCCCGGTCCCGACACGTTCGAGATCGACCACCCCGTCTACCCCACGCGGAACTTCGGCGTCGGGAGCCTCTTCACCGACTGGTTCCGAGAGGACCACGTCCACTACGTCGTCGGTGGCACCCCTCCACACCACGAGGTGTCCCGGGAGGAGTTGAAAAACGTCGCGGAAGAACGGAGGAATCCCATCCTCCTGAATCACGAACTGCGCTGGTCGGACGAAATGAATCTCGACTCGATCTGATCAGGGACCGGGCGTGACGTTACCGCTGGCGGCCGCGTTGCCCGCGCTCGCGAGCAGCATGCACATCGTGAAGACGGCGCCGCAGGCTTTCGGGTTCTGTGCCAGGTATTCCGTCACCGGGTTGTCGGACATGACATTCCTTTCAGAGTGCCGGGTACAGAAAGATATGAGCATCCTACTCTCCGTCGTTCGGTTTGCAGACCGCACCTACAGCCGTCGCGTCACCGACGAAGCCCGGTCCGTCTTCGGCCTGCACTCGACTGGACCGAAACAGCTGAATTACGACCGACATACCGCCGACGGGAGGGGAATTCGCGTCGGAATAGGACTTCAATACAGGGGACGAAACGACTCCTTACGGGTCCATCCCGAACAGGAGCGACCGGGCGAAGACGAGCACCGGGATGATCTCGAGTCGGCCGACCCACATGTTCACGAGGAACATCGCCTCCGCGAGCGGCGGCATCGACGGGCCGGTGATGCCCGTCGAGAGCCCGACGTTCCCCTGCGCGGAGGCGACTTCGAACAGCGCGTCCGTGTAGGTGAACTCGGGGGTCACCAGGTTGACCAACAGGAGCGACGACCCGACGAGGACGAGCAGCCACAGCAGCGAGACGATGGACGCCTCGGCGAACTCGCGGTTCATCTCCTCGCGGTTCAGCGACCGGTCACCGACTCTCGCGTTCACGACGGCGTTCGCCGGGAGGAACACCCGTCCGAACTGCCAGCGGATGCCCCGCGCGATGGTGTACGCCCGGATGATCTTGATGCCGCCCACCGTCGACCCGGCGGCCCCGCCGACGACCATCGCGCCGGCGACGACGAGTTTCCCGCCGGCCGCCCACGCGCCGATGGGCGACGACTGGAACCCGGTACAGGTGAGCGCGCTGACGAACTGGAACACCGAGTCGCGGAGCGCGTCCGCGTTCGCCGCACCGACGAGTGGCCCGAGCCCCAGCCACCCGGTCGGCGTGAACGCGCCGTCGGTCCCCGAGAGTGTCCCGACGTTCTGTGCGGAGAGCGTCAGCGCGCCGAGAACGAGCAGGAGGAACAGCCAGCGCGTCTGGAGGTCTCCGTACAGCGGGGAGAGGTCACGCTCGCGCAGGACGACGTAGTGGACGGGGAACGCGACGGCCCCGAGCGTCATCACCGGTAGGAGCACCCCCTCGATGAGCGGCGAGTCGTACGTGGCGATGGAGTCGTCGGTCACGGAGAACCCGCCGGTCGAGAGCGCGGTCATCGCGTGATTGAGCGCCTGCCAGCCGGCCTCCCAGAGCGGGAGGCGCGAGCCGTGGTCGCTGAGGACGATGGCGAGAAACAGCAGCGCCACCGACAGCGCGGTGTAGCCGAGAAATATCTTCCAGACCGTCCGAACGGTCGAGACGACGCTCGGGTGGATGCGCTCCTCGCGCGTCTCACTCCGGTAGAGTGCGTAGCTCCCGCTCCCCGGGCGGGCCAGGATGGAGACGGTGAGGACGATGACGCCCACACCGCCGACCCACTGGATGAACGAGCGCCACCACTGGAGCGCCCGGGGCAGCGACGGTTCGTGAACGGCCATCGTCAGCCCCGACCCGGTCCACCCGGACATCGACTCGAACAGCGCGTGGAGCGGGTTCCGGAAGTAGAGCAGGCTCGACCGGTCGTACGCCGCCCCCGTCGGCACGAACGACGCCGCGACCTCGGCGGGGGTGAGATACGCCGAGAGGAGAAACGGGAGCGCGCCGAACAGCGCCGTCGCGAACCACCCGCTCGCGGCGATGACCATCCCGTGTTTCAGCTTCGGCGCCGGCGACCCCGCGAAGCGGCGCCGCGCGCCGAAGCCGACTGCTGCGGTGAGTCCGCCCGCGAGGAGGAACGCGAGCGCCTGGTACCACTCGCGAGCCGCCAGCGCGACGGCGACGGAGGCGGTCATCATCGTCGCCTGCATCGCCAGCAGCGAGCCGACGTCCCGCGCGACGGTCGCGGCGTCGCTCCGGAGCGCCGCTCGCCTCCGCCGGTTCATCCCTCGTCGCCGACGTCGTTCGCCAGTCTGCCCGGCGACTCGCCGTCCGCGTGGTCCTCGAAGTGGCCGAACACGTCGGTCACGTCCGGCGTCGCCCCCCGCCCGCAGTAGACGGTACAGAGGTCGCCCGGTTCGGCCCTCGTCGCCCCGCGGGGTGTGATGGGGTCGCCGGCCCCGTTCCGCTCGATGGCGACGACGAGCATGTCGTCCCCGAGGAGGCCGGCCTCCGTCGCCTCCTGCATCGTCTTGCCCGCGATGGGGGCGTCCTCGCTCACCCGTATCTCGAACACCTCCGCGCGGTCGCCGACGCGCATGAAGTCGACGATGGAGGGGCGCTTCACCGCGCGGTAGAGGTACTCGGCGATGAGCCGCTGAGGGTTCTCCATCGTGTTGACGCCGATGCGCCGGAACAGGTCCATGTGCTCCTCGTCGTGGACGACCGAGACGATGTCCGGCACGTCGAGTTCCTGCGCGAGCAGGCAGACCATCACGTTGGTCGCGTCGTGGTCGGTCGTCGAGATGAGCGCGTCTGCCCGCCCGGCGCCCGCGTCCTCGAGGACCTCCTTGGACGTGGCGTCGTCGTTGATGACGAGACAGTCGAACTCGGCGGCGGCCGTCTCCGCCTTCTCGGGGTCACGCTCGATGACGACCACCTCGTTGCCTCCCGCGGTCGCCATCTCGGTCAGCGGGGTGCCGATGTTCCCCACGCCGACGATGACCAGGTACATTCGTGCGTGGCTCCAGCGCCGGTTTCCGAAAAGCTACCGTTCCGTCGGCGACCGACGGACGGCGACGACCGTTCTCTCGGGCGGTCGCGCTCCGACGGACGCTCCGGCGGTGCCCGCTCTGCAGTAACGTTTTGCTCCCGCGCACTCGTCCCTCCGGGGTGTGTGAGTCCTCGTCGGCGGACGAGCCGCACGGGAGGTGAGTCGTGAGCCGGGCCGGCGAGCGCGCGCCGGCCACGAGCCTCGGCCTGCTCGACGCGACGATGGTCGGCATCGGTGCGATGATCGGCGCGGGTATCTTCGTCCTCACGGGGCTCGCGGCCGACATCGCCGGTCTGGGGGCCATCGTCGCGTTCGCGCTCAACGGCGGCGTGACGACGCTCACCGCGCTCTCGTACGCCGAACTCGCTGCCGCGATTCCCAGGAACGGTGGCGGTTACGCCTACGTCCGGGAGGTGTTCTCCGCGCCCGTCTCGTTCGTGATGGGGTGGACCCGCTGGTTCACGTACATGGTCGCCGGCGCGCTGTACGCGCTCGGCTTCTCCTCGAACTTCGTCGAGTTCGTCCACCTCTACGGGGTGACGCTCCCCGGCCCGCCCGTCGCGTACGCCCTGCTCGCCGTCGCCGCACTCGTCGCGCTGAACGCGCTGTCGACGGAGGCGAGCGGCGGCGCCGAGACGGCCATCACGCTCGTCAAAATCGCCATCCTCGGGCTGTTCGTCGTCCTCGGCCTTCCGGTCGCCCGGGGGACCGAGTTCTCGCCGCTGTTCCCGAACGGGACGCTGGCGGTGCTCCCCGCGATGGGGCTGACGTTCATCGCGTTCCAGGGTACGACCTCATCGCGACGGTGACCGAGGAGGTTGAGAACCCGACGGTGAACATCCCGCGCGCCATCCTGCTGTCGGTGGTCGTCACCGTCGTCGTCTACCTGTTCGTCGTGTCCGTCGCCGTCGGGACGCTCGGCGCCGAGCGACTCGCCGCCGCGGGCGAGACGGCCGTCGCGCAGGCCGCCGAGGGGTTCATGCCGTCGCTCTCGGTGCTCGGGACGGGGGCGGCCATCATCGCCTTCGGTGCCGTCTTCTCGACCGTCAGCGCGCTCAACGCGGTCGTCATCGAGTCGAGTCGGGTGGCGTTCGCGATGGGGCGAGAACGACAGCTCCCGGCGGTGCTCGGGCGACTCCACCACCGCTACGGGACGCCGTTCGTGGCCATCCTCGCGAGCGCCGTCGTCATGCTCGTCGCCGTCCTCGTGGTCTCCATCGACACCGTCGGGCGACTCGCCAGCCTCTTCTCGCTCCTGGGGTTCTCGCTCGTGAACGTCGCCCTGTTCCGCCTCCGGCGCCAGCAGCCCGACCTCAGGCGACCGTTCGAGGTACCGTTCTACCCGGTGACGCCCGCGCTCGGTATCGTCTGTAACCTGTTGCTCGGCCTGTTCATCGACGCGGAGACGTGGGCGCTCGCCGTCGGCTGGCTGGCGCTCGGCGGGGTCGTCTATTTCCTGCTGGCGCGCCGAGGACGCCCCCGTCGCGGGGAAGCGCCTCGACGAAGTGACGCTCCCGCGGGGGAGCATCATCGTCGTCGACTACCGGGGGAACCGCATCGGCGGCCCGGAGGCCGTCCTCGACCCCGGTAACCGCTACGTCGTCGCCGTCGAGTCCGACGTCGCCGACGAGGTACTCAACCTCCTCCGGGGCTGACGAGCGGACCCCTCCGAGGGGCGGGAGCGGTGACCGGGCGGCTCAGTCCTCGACGGCGCTCGCCGCGCGGATGACCGTCCGCTCGCCGAACGCCGGCCCGACGAACTGCATCCCGACCGGGAGCCCGTCCGCCTCGCCCGCCGGCACCGAGATGGCGGGGAGGTTCGCGAGGTTCACCGGGACCGTGTTCGCGTCCATCAGGTACAGCGAGAGCGGGTCGTCGAGGCTCTCGCCGCGCTTCGGGGGGACGACGGGCATCGTCGGCGTGGCGAGCACGTCGGCCGCCTCGAACGCCTCGTCGAAGTCCCGCGTCACCCACGCGCGGGCGTCCTGCGCCTTCTTGTAGTACTTGTCGTGGTAGCCGGCCGAGAGCGCGTACGTCCCGAGCAGGACGCGCCGCTTGACCTCGGGGCCGAACCCCTCTTCGCGGGAGCGAGCGAACGACTCGTTCCAGTCGCCGTCGCCGCCGTGGACGCCGTAGCGCACCCCGTCGAACCGCGCGAGGTTCGACGACGCCTCCGACATCGCGATGACGTAGTACGCCTGCACCGCGTGTTCGACGGAGGGGAGCGACACCTCCACCGTCTCCGCGCCGTCGGCTTCGAGGGCCGCGAGCGCGTCCTCGAACGCGTCGACGACGGCGTCGTCGGCGCCATCGACCAGTTCCGTCGGGACGCCGACCGTCAGCCCGTCGACGTCGCCGTCGGCGGCCGCGGCGTAGTCGACGTCCGCGCCCTCGTCTCGCGTCGTCGCGTCGTTCTCGTCCGGGCCGGCGACGACGCTCAGGAGGTCGGCGGCCTCCTCGACGGTCGGCGCGAGCGGGCCGACCTGTTCGAGCGAGTTCGCGTACGCCACGACGCCGTACCGCGACACCAGCCCGTAGGTGGGTTTGATTCCGACGACGCCGCAGAACGCCGCCGGGTTCCGGACCGACCCGCCGGTGTCCGTTCCGAGCGCCAGGTCGGCCTCGCCGGCCGCGACGGCCGCCGCGGACCCCCCCGACGACCCGCCGGGGACGCGCTCGGGGTCGACCGGGTTCTTCGTCGGTCCGAACGCCGACGTCTCCGTCGTCCCGCCCATCCCGAACTCGTCCATGTTCGTCTTCCCGACGACGTCCGCGCCGGCCGCCGTCACCCGGTCGACGACCGTCGCGTCGTACGGCGGGACGTAGTCGGCGAGCATCGCCGACCCGCAGGTCGTCCGCACGCCGGCCGTCGAGATGTTGTCCTTGACCGCGATAGTCCGTCCGGCGAGCGGGCCGTCGTCGTCGCCCGCGACGGTCTCCTCGGTGACGAAGGCGTTCAGGTCGGCCATCTACGACACCCGCGGCCCCTTGAAGTACCCCTCCTCGGACTCGGGGGCGTTCGCCAGCGCCTCCTCTTGCGTGAGTCCCCTGCGGACCTCGTCGGGGCGCATCACGTTCACGAGGTCCGGCTCGGACTCGACCGCCGGCACCTCGTCGAGCGCTTCGAAGTACTCCAGCACCTCTGAGAACTGCGTGGCGAACTCCGCTACTTCCTCGTCCGAGAGGTCAACTCGCGCGAGGTCCGCGACGTGCCGGACCTCGTCGGGGTCGACGGCGTCTGCCATGCTCGGGAGGTGCCACGGCCGGGGAGTAAGGGTTTCGATGCCCGCAGCCGGACCGCCGCCCCTCGGGTCTCCGACCGCTCGCGGCACCGGCCGCCGCCTCTCAGACGGACGACCAGCGACCGACGAGCCTGTCGCGGCGGGAATCGAAAGACGCCACCGTGGACGGCGTCGACTGGAACAACCGAACGGGAACGCCCGAATCGCCGTGGCGACTGCCGTACGGGAGCAACGCCTCCTACACGGTCGATCAGCGTGTCTTCATCGGTACACGCGTTTTGTATCAGAACAAGACCATTTCCAAACATTCCATCTCCGTCTCGTAATTTTCACGATTGTGGATACCAGAATCTGCCACCAGATATAAGTCGTTTCCGGACCAACAGAGTACTCGGACGGACCGGGACAAGACGGCGTTTCTCCGATCCACCTAACCCAAAAATGAGTGAGAACGTCCGCGGCTACACGGACGAGCGTGCCCGACAGGCAGACGAGACCGAGAGCGAGGGGGAGCGACAGGAGACGGAGCTCTCGTGTCCCGAGTGCGGTGGGCAGTTAGTCAACGACTCCGAACGCGGGGAGACCGTCTGTCGCGACTGCGGGCTCGTGGTCGAGGAGAACGAGATCGACCGCGGGCCGGAGTGGCGCGCGTTCGACGCCAGCGAGAAAGACGAGAAGAGTCGGGTCGGCGCCCCGACGACGAACATGATGCACGACAACGGGCTGTCGACCAACATCGGCTGGCAGGACAAGGACGCGTACGGCAACTCCCTGTCCAGCCGCCAGCGCGAGAAGATGCAGCGGCTGCGCACCTGGAACGAGCGGTTCCGCACGCGCGACTCGAAGGAGCGCAACCTCAAGCAGGCGCTCGGCGAAATCGACCGCATGGCCAGTGCCCTGGGACTGCCCGAGAACGTCCGGGAGACGGCGTCGGTCATCTACCGGCGCGCGCTCGACGAGGACCTCCTCCCGGGCCGCTCCATCGAGGGCGTCGCCACCGCCAGCCTCTACGCCGCCGCGCGGCAGGCGGGAACGCCGCGCTCGCTCGACGAGATATCCGGCGTCTCGCGCGTCGGCAAGGACGAGGTGGCCCGGACGTACCGCTACGTCGTCCGCGAGCTGAACCTCGAAATCCAGCCCGCCGACCCCGAGAGCTACGTCCCCCGGTTCGCGTCCGACCTGGGGCTCTCCGAGGAGTCCGAGCGGCGCGCACGCCAGCTCCTCCAGACGGCGAAGGAGGAGGGAATCCACTCGGGCAAGTCGCCGGTCGGCCTCGCGGCCGCCGCGGTGTACGCCGCCTCGCTGCTGACGAACGAGAAGGTGACGCAGGGCGAGGTGAGCGACGTGGCCAACATCTCCGAGGTGACCATCCGCAACCGCTACCACGAACTCCTCGAGGCCGAAGAGCAAGTCCACCTCTGAGAGCCACCCGAGAACTTTCCACGCCCTTCGAGGACGACCGCTCGTTTTCGTCGCTCGCGCCGTAACGCAACACCGAAACCGCGCGCACGCGAGCCGCCGCCATGGAGACCACCCGGCACTTCACCGCGACGGTCTACCTCGTCCACGACGGTGCGCTCGCCCTCCACGAACACCCCCGTCTCGGCATCCGCATCCCGCCCGGGGGACACGTCGACCGGGACGAACTCCCGCACGAGGCGGCGCTCCGCGAGGCGTACGAGGAGACGGGGCTGGAGGCGACGCTCGTCGACGATACCGTCCCCGTCCCCGCGCCCGACGGGGAGACGCTCCCGACTCCTCGGTACACGATGCTGTACGACATCAACGTCCACCCGGACGGGACCGTCGGTCACCAGCACGTGGACCTCGTCTACTTCGCCGCGGCCGACTCCCGCCGTATCGACCCCGCGGGCGACGACGAGGAACCCGCGGCCGCCTGGGAGTGGTACACGCCCGCCGACCTCCGCGAGCGCGACGTGGACGCGGACACGGTCGAAATCGGTATCGAAGCCATCGAGACCGTCGCCGAGACCGACGTCGCGTGAAGTGAAACGGGAGGTCCCGGGCAACGAGCGTCGTCGGAGCGATGGCCCGCCCGTACTCACTCGACCAGCGACGCCACGTACCGCCCGACGTGGTTCTCCATCCGTCGTTTGAACCCCGCCCGCCGGGCGAGCCGGTCGAGTTCGCGCGAGACGTACGTGCCGTACTGGACCGCCTTCTTGTCCGCCGACCGGACCGACGCGGGCACGACGCCCGCCGCGGCCCGGCGCAGGGCGACCTTCCGCTCGTCGCGGGTCGCGAGCAGGTCGCCCGGGAGCGCGACCGCCGCGGTCACGACCCGGTCGTGGAGCAGCGGCGCGACCGGTTCGACCCCCGCCGCGCGGAGCGCGAGCACGTCGCGTTCCAACTGGTCGGGGAGGGTCGCCACCGTCTCCCGTCGCGCGCCCCGGACGGTGTCGGCGTCGACCCGGTGGTCGTCGGCCGGGTCGACCACCTTCGCGTAGCCCCCGAACAGTTCGTCCGCGCCCTGACCGACGGCGAGTCGGTCGTGGCCGTCGGCGGCCGCGCGCTCGGCGACGAGATACAGCGGGAGCGAAATCGCGACGTCCATCGGGTTGCTCCGTCCGGTCGCCCGCACCAGTTCGGGGACCGCCCGGCGCAGGTCGTCGTGGGTGAACTCGACGACGGTGAGGCCGCGGTCCATCGCCGCGGCGGCCGCCCGGGCCGCGGCGACGTCGTGACAGCCCTCGAACCCGCCGACGTACAGCGGCGCGTCCGGGACGCCGGCGGCCACGAGCGCCGAGTCGACGCCGCCAGAGAACGCGACGGCCGTCCCCCCCGAATCGACTGCGCGGGTGCTCCGGAGAACCGCCTCCTCGACGGCTCCGAGCGCGTCGTCACCCGGGGTGGGCGGCGGGTCGGGGAGCGCCCACACCCGTTCCGTCTCCCTCCCGTCCACGTCGCGGACGCTCCCGGCCGGGAACGACTGCGCGTCGGTCAGCGCGGTCGGGTCGAACGCCCACCGTGCCGGGTCGGTCGCTTCGGTGAACAGGGGGCGGCGGCCGAGCACGTCGCGCACGAGCGTTCCGTCGAGTTCCCCCGCGAACCCGGCGGTCCCCGGGAGCGGGTCGGTCCGGTCGACCGCCGCGCGAACGGTCGCCGGGTCCGCGCCGTCGATGCGGGGAGCGGACGGCACGGTTACAGCATCTCGGTCAGCCGCCGGCGCACGCGGCGCTTGGCCCCGCCGGCGGCCTGTCGGAAGGAGACGTGCCACGGCGTGCGCTGTCCGACGACGCTCGTCCGCCCGTCGCGGACGGCGTCGAGGATGGCGTCCGCGGAGCGCTCGGTCGCCCCCACCTCGGTGACGGCCTGTCCGACCATCTCCGCGATGTGGGCGTCGCTCCCGGCGGTCATCGGGACGTCGTGGGTGAGCGCGAACTCCCGCGCCTGCCGGTTCGACCGCCCGGTGAGCAGCCGGGAGTTGTACACCTCGATGGCGTCCGCGTCGGCCAACTGCTCGGCGGAGACGTGCGGCGCGACGCCGTGGCGCGACTTCTGGAACGGGTGGGGGACGACCGCGATGCCCCCCTGGTCGCGGACGGCCGCGAGCGTCTCGTCGTACGACTGGCCCGGCCGAACCGGCTCGTCGATGCCGAACGCGAGGACGTGCCCCGCGGCGCTCGTGACTTCCATCCCGACGATGCCGACGAGTCCGTACTCGTCGGCCCGCTCGGCGGCGTCGAGGCTGGCGTCGAGCTGGTCGTGGTCGGTGACCGCGAGCGCGTCGAGTCCGACTGCGGCCGCCTGCTCGAGCAGGAGTTCGACCGGGTCGCGGCCGTCGTGTGACTGCTCCGAGTGGCTGTGCAGCTCGACCGATAACACGGGCGGAGCTACTGGGGGGTGATAGAAAAGCGGCGCGGTCCGTCCACGCCGTCGCGTCCCGTCCGGGGGACGAACGCGGCGACGACGGCCGGTCGAGCGCCCGCTGCGGGGTGGTGAGAGCGAGTGCGCGCCGACCGGCAGCCCCCGAGACGGATAAGTACCGCCGGGGCGTACTCGCGGCCAGTTCGCATGATGGCGACGACACACGCGCTGGTCGGGGGGACGCTGGGAGCGGCGGTGTCGCTCCTCGCGCCCGAACTCGCACCGGTCGCGCTCCCGGCCGGCGCGGCCGGCGGGCTGTTTCCCGACCTGGACCTCTACGCCGGTCACCGGCGCACGCTCCACTTCCCCGTCTACTACTGGCCCGTCGCCCTGCTCGCGGGCGCGTTCGCGCTCGCGGCGCCGACGCCGGTCACGGTCGCGGCCGCGGTGTTCCTGCTCGCGGCGGCGCTCCACTCCGGGATGGACGCGTTCGGCGGCGGCCTCGAACTCCGACCGTGGGAGACCACCTCCGAGCGGGCGGTGTACGACCACCTCCGGGGGCGGTGGCTCGCCCCCCGCCGCTGGGTGCGCTACGACGGCGCGCCCGAGGACCTGCTCGTGGCGGGCGCGGCCGCCGTCCCGCCGTTCGTCGTCGCCGACGCGCCCCTCGTTCGCCGCGGAGTCGTCGCGCTGGTGGTCGCCTCCGCGGCGTACGTCGCGCTCCGGCGTCCGCTCGCCACCCTCGCCGAACGGGTCGCCGCCGCCCTCCCCGCTCCCGTCCGGCCGTACCTCCCCGAGCGCTTCATGTAGCCGCCCCATCGACGTCCCGTCGCCGGTACTCCCTTCCGGCGTGTCGGACCGGGACGCCCGCCGCTCGGGGTGCACGAACGTGCGCATAGAAAGCCATTTCATCGCCGGATGCGAGCGTAAACGTGAATGCCACTCGCCGACGCCGACCGCGAACTCGTCGTCGCGGAACTCGGTCGCGAGCCGACGCGGACCGAGGCCGTCCTGTTCGAGAACCTCTGGAGTGAACACTGCGCGTACCGGTCGTCGCGCCCGCTCCTGTCGGCGTTCGACTCCGAGGGAGAGTCGGTCGTCGTCGGGCCGGGCGACGACGCGGCCGTCGTCTCGCTGGACGAGGAGACGTACGTCACGCTGGGCATCGAGAGCCACAACCATCCCTCGTACGTCGACCCGTTCGACGGGGCCGCGACGGGCGTCGGCGGCATCGTCCGCGACACGATGAGCATGGGCGCGTACCCCGTCGCGCTGGCGGACTCGCTGTACTTCGGCGGGTTCGACCGCGACCACTCGCGGTACCTCTTCGAGGGGGTCGTCGAGGGAATCGGCCACTACGGCAACTGCATCGGCGTCCCGACGGTCGCCGGGTCGGTCGCGTTCCACGACGGTTACGAGGGAAACCCGCTGGTCAACGTCGCCTGCGTCGGGCTCACCACGGCCGACAGGCTGGTGACGGCCGTCGCCGAGGAACCGGGGAACGCGCTCGTTCTCGTCGGGAACGCGACGGGTCGCGACGGACTGGGCGGCGCGTCGTTCGCCTCCGAGGACCTGAGCGAGGACGCCGAGACCGAGGACCGGCCCGCCGTGCAGGTGGGCGACCCCTACGCAGAGAAGCGGCTCGTCGAGTGCAACGAGGCGCTGCTGAACGAGCGCCTCGTCGTCTCCGCGCGCGACCTGGGAGCGGCGGGGCTGGGCGGCGCGTCCTGCGAACTGGTCGCGAAAGGCGGGCTCGGCGCGCGCATCGACCTGAACGCAGTCCACCAGCGCGAGTCCGGGATGAACGCGACCGAGATACTGCTCGCGGAGTCTCAGGAGCGGATGGTGTACGAGGTGCGCCCGGGTGACGTGGACCGGGTCGCGGCGCTCGCGGAGCGCTTCGACCTCGGCTGTTCGGTTATCGGCGAGGTGACCGAGGGGAACTACGTCTGCACGTTCGCCGGCGCGGACGGCGAACGCGAGACGGTGGTCGACGCCCCGGCGGAGTTCCTCGGGGACGGCGCGCCGATGAACGACCTCGACCGGACGGAGCCGACCGCTCCCGAGCGTGACCTGCCGGACTCCGACCTGTCGGCGGCGTTCGAGGCGGTCGTCGGCCACCCGAACACCGCGAGCAAGCGCTGGGTGTACCGCCAGTACGACCACGAGGTCGGCGCGCGGACGGTCGTCCGTCCCGGCGAGGACGCCGCCGTGCTGGCGATACGCGAGGCCGAGACCGGGCTCGCGCTGTCGTCGGGCGCGGAGCCGCGGTGGACCGAGGCCGCCCCGTACGAGGGCGCGCGCGCCGTCGCGCTGGAGAACGCGACCAACCTCGCAGCGGTCGGGGCGACGCCGCTCGCGGCGGTGGACTGTCTCAACGGCGGCAACCCCGAGAAGCCCGAGGTGTACGGCGCGTTCGCGTCGGCCGTCGACGGTCTCGCCGACATGTGTTCGGCTCTCTCGGTGCCGGTCGTCGGCGGGAACGTCTCGCTGTACAACGACTCCGCGGCCGGCCCGGTACCGCCGACGCCGACGCTGGCGATGGTCGGGACGACCGACGGGACCGACGGGTACGGCGCGCCCCCGACGGCGTTCGCGGGCGAGGGGACGCTCCTCCACGTGGGCGCTCCGGGGGGCGCGCTCGGCGGGTCGGAGTACCTCGCGCACGCCGGCGGGAGCGACCGTTTCCCCACGCTCCCGGAGAACCCCGCCGCAGTCGTCGACGCCCTCTCGTCGGTCGCGGCCCGCGGGGACACGCTCGCGGTCCACGACGTGAGCCACGGCGGGCTGGCGGTCACACTCGCGGAGGGCGTGACCGACGACGCCGGCGCGGTCGTGAGTGTGCCCGGTCGGCTCGCGCTGTTCGACGAGACGCCGGGTCGGGCGGTCGTGGAGACGACGGACCCCGAAGCGGTCCGCGCGGCGTTCGACGGGGTCGCACCCGTCGAGACGCTCGGCGAGGCGACGACCGACGGCACGCTCTCGGTGAGTCTCGGCGAGGCGGAACTGGCGTACGACGCGGCCGAGATTCGCGACCTCCGCGCGGTCATCGAACGCGAACTCGACTGAGCGTCGGAGACCTCCACCGGTTCGACCCCGGCCGGTCGAGCGGCGCACGCCGCGGCCGTCGGTCGGACACAAGCGGTTAAAGGCAGGCCCGTCGAACGAGGGGTGTGCGACGCTCAGCCCTCCTGCTCACGTGCTGTCTGTGTGTGCTGCTCGTCGGCTGTGCCGGGCCACCGCCCGACCCCACTCCCGGGCCGCCGGAGGGGAGCCTGACCGGGACGCCCGCCCCGACGCCTGGCACCCCGGGAACCCCGCTGTCGCCGCCCGGCGAGACGGTGACGACCGCTCCGGCGGCGCAGGGCGTGGCAGGGAGCGCAACGCGACCGACGCCGACCGGGCGGCGGTCGACCGCCGCCCGGTCCGCCCGGCGTGACGGCGGGTACGCGGGGTCGGTTACAGGAGGAGCAGCGGGAGTCCGAACGCGACGAAGAGGCCGACGAGCGCGATGCCCGCGCCGACCGCCGCCCGGCCGGTCGAGAACGGCTGCATCGGTGAGGTCACGCGGTCGTCGTCGAACTCGCGGAAGTGCTCGTGGTCGTGGTGGTCGGCCATACTCGGACCTGACGCTCGCGGCCACTTAATCGCTCGTGGTTCGCTCGTCGGTCGACGCTCACTGGTCGACGAACCCGCGGTTCCAGAGGACGAGGAACCCGGCGACGAACGCTCCCATCCAGACCGCGAAGCTGACGAGAAAGAGGTTCCAGCCGGCGGCCGACCCGCCGAGCAAGACGGACCCCGCGCCGGCGGCCATCCCGACGGCGCTCGCGCCGACGGCGAGGGCCGCGAGCCCGGCGGTCGAGATACGGCGCACGACCGTCCACTGGCGGTCGAAGCTATTTGAACGTCCCCATCGGGCGGGTCGCCGCGCGTCGGCGCTCCGGCCGCTCTCGTTCGTCGGACGACGCCGGGCAGGCCACCCCAGTCGAAACCGTGAAGCACCGGTCGGAACTACCCCCGGTAGTGACCCTCACGAAGCGAATCATCCCCTGCATCGACGTGGACCTCGACGAGGAGGGTGACGCCGCGGTGTACACGGGCGTCAACTTCGCGGACCTCGAGTACTCGGGCGACCCCGTCGAGATGGCGCGCAAGTACAACGAGGCGGGCGCGGACGAGTTCGTCTTCCTCGACATCACCGCCTCCGCGGAGGGACGCGAGACGATGCTCGACACGGTGTCGGCCGTCGCCGACGAGTGTTTCATCCCGCTCACCGTCGGCGGCGGCATCCGGACGCGCGAGGACATCAAGGAGACGCTCCGGGCGGGCGCGGACAAGGTGTCAATCAACTCGGGCGCCATCGCCGACCCGACGCTCGTCGAGTCCGGCGCGGACGCGTTCGGGAGCCAGTGTATCGTCATCTCGGTCGACGCCCGCCGCCGCTTCGACGAGGAGGGGGAACACTACGTCGACGTCGACGGGGAGTCGTGCTGGTTCGAGTGCACGGTGAAGGGAGGCCGCGAGGGGACCGGTCTCGACGTGGTCGAGTGGGCCGCGGAGGCCGAGTCGCGCGGGGCCGGCGAACTGTTCGTGAACTCCATCGACGCCGACGGGACGAAGGACGGCTACGACGTCCCGCTGACGCGGGCGGTCTGCGAGGCGGTGTCGACGCCCGTCATCGCCTCCTCGGGCTGTGGCGGCCCGGAGGACATGTACGAGGTGTTCACCGAGGCCGGTGCCGACGCGGCGCTCGCCGCCTCCATCTTCCACTTCGACGAGTACGGCATCCGCGAGGTCAAGGAGTACCTCGCCGAACGGGACGTTCCCGTCCGGCTGTGAGCCTGCGAGCGTCCGCGAACGCCGGCGAGCGCCGTCGCTCGGTTCGAGCGGCGATAATCGGTCGGGAGCATTGAAGTAGCGGTCGGGGGTCCGTCCGCACACGAATGCGTACGGCAGCCCTCCTCTGCCTACTGGTCGCTCTCGCCGGGTGCGGCGGTGCGGTACTCGACGGTCCGCCGGCGACGCAGGCCGACGGCGCGACGCCGGTAGAGGGTCAGACGACTTCCCCGCCGGGGACGGCGACTCCGGATTCGACGCCCACACCGGTGGCGACCGGAACGGAGACGCCCGCTCCGGCGACACCACTGACCACGACACCGACCCCGGAACCGACGGCCGTCCCGGAGCCGCCGTCGAACCCGTGGCGCGCCACCCCGGTGACCGTCGACGTCGTCGCCCCCGATAACGCGACGCGAGAGTATCGGTCGCTCGTCGGACGGGCGCTCCGGTTCTGGGAGAACGAGTCTACCGGCTACGAACTCACCTACCGACTCACGGACGACGAGGACGCCGACGTGACGGTCCGGTTCGTCGCCGACGTCACCACGGCGTGCGGGGGGGAGCGGTCGGTGGGCTGTGCGCCGAACGTCGAGAGAGGCGAGCCCGCGCCCGACCCGACGGTCGTCAGAGTGGAGACCGGGTACACGGACGAGTCGACGCTCGCCACGCTCAAACACGAGTTCGGACACACCCTCGGCTACGACCACGACGACGCGGACGAGTATGGGTTCATGGCGGCAGAAGGGCGGGTCGTCGGCCTGTCCGATCCGAACGCCACGTCGCTCGACAACCCGTGGGCGGACGACAGCCTGTTCGTGTACGCCGACTACCCGGACGTGGTCGAGAGTCAGCGCGTCGAGTACGAGGAGGCGGTCGAGCGAGCGGTCGCGTTCTACCGGACCGACGAGCGGTCGACGCTCCCACCCGGCGCGAGCCTGGAGTTCACGACGGACCGCGCGGCCGCGGACGTCGTCGTCGAGTTCCCTCGGGACGGGTCGTTCCGTTCGTCGGGGGAGCGATACGGGTACGACAACGACACCGACCCGGCGCTCGAACGGTTCGAGCGGTACGAGATCACCCTCGCGGACGTCGACGAGGACCACCTCGCGTGGCACGTCGGTTACTGGCTCGGGTGGGCGTTCGGCGCGGAGTCGGTCGACGACCTCCCGGCCCCGTTCGACGACCCCGAGACGGACGACCGGGAGGACTGGGAGTAGTCGCGGTACTCGCGGACGGCGGCGAGTCCACGACTCCGCTCGCTCAGGTCCGGCGGACCTGCACCAGCGCCGCTCCCCCGCCGACCGCGACGACGAACCAGTAGGAGGCGACGCGGTACAGGAGCGCGATGGAGGCCGCCGTGGCGACCGGGACGCCCGCGAGCGCGACCAGCAGGCCGGTGACGGCCGCCTCGACGCCGCCGAGTCCCCCGGGGGTCGGGACGAACGACGCCAGCGTGCTGGCGGGGACGACGAACAGGACGAGCAGCGGGTCGATACGCACGCCGACGGTCAGCGAGGCCAGATACAGCGGTACCGCGAAGAACACCCACCCGGCGTACGCGTACGCGAGCGTGTACCAGACCGTGTGTCCGGTGTCGGTGATGACCTCCAGTTGCGCGTAGAACCGTTCCAGTCGCTCGCGGACGCCCGCCACGTCGAGACGGTCCGTCCGGCTGGCGACGGGGGCGAGCAGCCGGACGAGGAGCGCCTCGACCGCGTCGCGCCGCGTCCAGAGGAGGTAGCCGACGCCGGGGAGGACGAACAGCAGCGCCGCCAGCCCGTAGATGAGGTTCTGCGCGTTCGAGGGGACGCTGTCGGTCGCCGCGAGCGCGACGAACCCGACGCCCGCGAACGTGAAGAACGGGACGAGGTTCAGCGTATCGCTCACGACGACCGACGCGAGCGCGTTCTCGAAGGAGGCGCGGTCGTCCGTCGACAGCACGTACGCGACGAACGGACCGCCGCCCGCCTTGCCGAACGGCGTGACGTAGTCGGCGAACGTCGCGGCGAAGTAGGTGACGACGATGGTCCGGAACGGAATTTCCACGTCCACGGCCGCGAGGATGACGTCCCACGCCTTCGACCAGACGACGAGGCAGACCGCCGTCGAGACGCACGCCAGCGCGAGCCACCGCAGGTCGGCACCGCGGAGCGTTCGGGCGATTTCCTCCCACCCGACGACGCGGCCGAACAGGTAGAGGACGACGCCGGCGACGAGGAACCCGACGAGTGACTTGCCAGCGGTGCGCGCGTCGACGCTCCCGCGGTCAGTCGAGGTGGTCACGGTCGGCGTTCGAACGGGGGGGCGATAAGCCCGCAGGCCGCGGGGATATACGCGGACGTACCCGGGAACCACCGACCTCCCCGCTCCCCGGCGCTGCCGGTCGGTCGGGCCGTCGGGTGACGACGGCCGTCGACCGAGGCTCGAGGAACGTTCTTCCGGACCGAGGCGCTACGACGGGTATGACCGTCGACGCCGACTACGCCGACCGGGTCCGGGAACAGCGACGGAAGAAGGACGAGTTCTTCGCCGGCCACCCGCAATCACCGGTTCCGGCGGCCGAGCGCGCCGACTTCGCCGGCCTCCGGTACTTCGACCCCGACCCGGCGTACCGGTTCGAACTCCCGCTCCACGAACACGACGACGCCGAGGAGATACTGGTCGAGACGACACACGACGGCGAGCGCCGCTACCGCAACGTCGGGGAGTTCCGGCCGGGGGTGGACGGGGAGGATGTGACGGTTCAGGCGTACCGCGCCGCGGGCGACGACCACCGCCTGTGGGTGCCGTTCCGGGACGCGACGAACGGCGAGGAGACGTACCCCGCCGGTCGGTATCTCGATCTCGAGGACCCCGACGACCGGACCGACGAGGGCGACTGGGTGCTCGACTTCAACGAGGCGTACAACCCGTACTGCGCGTACTCCGAGGCGTACGAGTGTCCGCTCGTCCCGACGGCGAACTGGCTCGACGTCGCGGTGCGCGCGGGCGAGAGAGCGCCGAGCGACGACGGGTGACCGGACCGTCGGGCCGGTCGTCTCGTCCCGTCAGACCGCGCCCGCGAGGCCGGCCTCGAGTTCGTCGTACAGCGCGGTCATGCGGTCGGAGACGCCGTTCGCGGCGGTCTCGAGCGCGTCCAGCGGGTCGACGCTGCCGTCGGTGGTGATAGAGAGGATGGGTTCGGTCTGTCCCCCGGACTGCTCGGGGTTCATGTCGTACGTCGCGGCGACGACTCCGTCCGTCTCGAGGAGTTCGCCCTTGAGGACGTTCATGAACGTGTGGTCCTCGTCCGCGACTTCGATGCGGAGTTCCTCGTCGGTCTTGTCGAGCACGCGGAGTTCCATGCCCCCGGATTGACCGCTCCGGCGTTTCAGTGTTGCGTTCGCCGGGTCCGCCGACGGCGGGTCGCCCTCGAACGCGGTCCGCCAGTCGTCGCCGGCGAATTCGGTCGAATTCAGTCGACGCGCTCCGCGTCCACGTCGGGAAACAGCGCGTCGACGTCCGGGTTCGACCCGGTCAGGTAGTACTCCCGTCCGTCGCGGTCCGCGACGCCACTGGCCGCGAGGTGGTCGAGGTGTGCGAACGCCTCGCCCGGTCCGTGGAGGACGTGGATGGAGTCGAGCGTCCCGAAGAGGTCGGCGCTCACCTCCCACGGGGTCGCCGGTCCCCGCCCGAGTACGTCGACGACGTTCGCCGTCCGCTCGCGGTGGTGTCGGAGTATCGTCGCCGCGCGCCCGGCCGGGTCGGCGATGCAGTCGCGGTGGCCGGGCCACGCCGCCGCCCAGTCGCGGTCGAGTATCTCGAGGAGACTCTCGACGTACCGCCCCAGCGGACGCTCGACGCGCACGTCCGCGCCGCCGACGTTCGGCGTGTACTCGGGGAGAATCGCGTCGCCGACGAACGCCTCGTCCGCGTCGGCGTCTGCGAACGCGGTCAGCCCGGCCGCGTGCCCGGGGAGGTGAACGGCCTCCAGCGACCGCCCGTTCACGTCGAACGCGTCGCCGTCGACGAACGGCGTCACGTCGACCGGTTCGCCGCCGAGGGCGGCGTGGTCGGCGAGAACCGCGGACAACTCCTCGCGCGGACCGTCGGGCATCCCCCACGACTCCACGGTGGCGCGCAGTCGCTCGCGCTGTTCGAGCGGGGACTCCTCGCCGGACACGAGCGGCGCGTCCGCCTCGTGGACGTGGACCGTCGCGCCCGACTCGGCCTGAATCTCGCCCGCGAGCCCCGCGTGGTCGTGGTGCCAGTGGGTGAGGAGCAGGCGGTCGACGTCCGCGAGCGCGTGGCCGTGGGTCGCCAGCCCCGCCTCCAGGTCCTCGCGGACGGACGGGAGCGCGACGCCCGTGTCGACCAGGACCGTCTCGGTTCCGGTCGCGTCTCCGGCGTTCCCGTCGCGGCCGTCGAGGAGGTAGACGTCGTTCTGCCCCTCGAACGCGGTGTTGTGCAGGCGGATTCGCTCCACGGGGACGCTCCGGGGGCGGCGGGGAAGAGTGGTTCGGACCCGAACCCGACCCTCGGTCGTTCCGGTGAGTCGGAACCCGGTCGTGGGTGCGAGCGTCAGACGTCGGCGACGTAGACGGCTCCCTGCTGACGGTTCGGACGGTTCGTGCTGGGGGCACCGACGACCACACGGTCCCCGTCGAGAGCGAGGGCGCTCGCGAATCGGGGGCCCGACTGCAGGTACGGTTCGTCGTCGACCCTCGCCAGTCGCGTCCAGGTGTCGCCGCGTTTCTCGAACAGGTACACCGTGCCCGGACCGCGGGCCAGGAGTCTCTCCCCCTGGAGTACCACGGGACCGCCGACGTCGGACAACGTGTCCGTCCGGGTCCATCCAGTTCCGGTCCGCTCGAACACGTCGACTCCCCCCGACGTATCACTCCCCGCGACGACGACTCGGTCGCCGTCGATGTCGACGTACTCGCCGAAAAAGGGCGCGGCAGAGTCGCCTTCGAGTACCGGTCCTCGGGTCCACTCGCCGTCCTCGCCGGACCGCTCGAACACGTACGCACCGCCGACGAGGTTTGCCCCCTGCTCGTCGCGCCGAAGCGGCGTCCCGACGACGGTGGCGTCGCCCGAGACCGCTCCGTCGCCGATGTACGGAAAGTCGTTACCTACCTCACCGGCAAACGTGGCCGTCCGTTGCCACATCCCCCAATCTGACTCTAGGAAGTAAGCTGCGCTGTAGGCGAATTCCCTCAGCTCTTCCTCCTCCACCTCAAAAAACGGGATCTCGTACACAAACGCACTCGCCGTCACGAGTAGCGTCGACCCATCGGTGTCGACCGAACCGTCCGATCGGTCCACGTCATATGAGTCACCGAGGTTGAATGGAAACGCGAACTGGTCCCGCAGCGTCCACGCTCCCGTCTCGGCTTCTCGCTCGAACAACGCGACCTTGTCCGCGTAATCACTGCCGAAGAACGCGGTGTCACCCGCAACGGTGAGATTCGTCCCGAAACGGGAGTATCCCGGCGGTGCGAGGAGCTTCTGTGCCTGTGTCCATTCCCCGCCTGCCCGCTCAAAGGCGTAGACCGCACCGGACCCCGAACGCGGAGAGACCGTATACGTTGGCGCGGCGACGAGCAGGGTCGACCCGTCGAGCCCGACTGCTCTCCCGAACTCATCTCCCTCGTCGAGTCCCCTCACCACCAGCGCCTCCATCCCGGTCGGTGCCGCGTACGGGAGCGTCACCGCCAATCGAGAGCGTCCACTGACGTTGACCGTCGAAAAGTCGATGAGTTCCTGTTCGTCGTCGAAGGAGAACTCCCCCTCGGGAAGCGGGTAGACCACAAGCGAGAGCATGTGCGTGTTCCGTGTCTCGAACTCCACGGAGGCGACCCCGTCCGCTACCTGGATCGGCTCTGCGGTGATAGACTGACGGAGGCCGGGGCGAAGCGAGTTGAGCCACGTGTCGCGCTCGATGACCTCGTCGCCATCGAGGTGCGCGTACTGGACGAGCCGGTTCTGCCGACCGTAGAAGTCCCTTCTCGTCTCCCCGAGCGTCTCGATCGGGTCGCCCTCGATGAGGTCGACCTGGTAGTACTGGTGGTCGTCCGACTGAGCCGCCGCGCTCTGCGCGCCGACGCCGAGCAGACCCACCGCGGCTGCACCCGCCTTGAGGACGGTCCGCCTCGACAGCGAGTCGTTCGAATTCATGGAATATCCCGGCCGTGATGCGATGCGGACCGACTAATACCGGCCGAATAGTTCACGACCGTCGCCGTTCGAAGGGACGGATTACGACGGGTTGGGGTGCCGTTTCCGCGTCTCCGTCTCGCCGTCGGGTCTCTCGAACGCCGAACGCTCCGTCGTCGGCCGGACGAAATTAAATACCCGGGGCTGAATACGCCCGTATGGCTATCCCGCCGGACCACGTCTTCCGCTTCGGGCTGACCGGCGTCAACGCCTACCTCGTCGACGACGGGGAGGTGACGCTCGTGGACGCGGGAACCCCGTGGGACGCGAAGCGCCTGGTGGGAAGACTGGCGGACGCGGGCTACGAGACGCCGGACGTCGACCGCGTCCTCCTCACCCACTACGACCTCGACAACGTCGGCTCGCTGGCGGACCTCGGTCTCGACGCGACGGTCCACATCGCCGACCCCGACGCGACCTACCTCGACGGCGCCCGTCCGCCGTGGACGCCACACAAGGCGTTCCTCCAGCGGGTCGGCGCGTTCCTGACCCCGCCGCCCGACGTCCGCGTCCGACGGGTTGGCGACCGGGAGGAACTCGGCGGGTTCACCGCGTACCGGACGCCGGGGCACACGCCCGGACACACGGCGTACGTCCACCGGGAGTTCGGCGTGGCGTTCGTCGGCGACATGGTGCGCGAGTCCGACGGGTCGCTCCGCCCGTCGCCGTGGCTCACGTCGTACGACACGGCCGAGAACCGCGCCAGCATCGGTCGGTTCGTCGCCGCCCTCGGACCCGACGGACCGGACGTGCTCGCGGTGGGTCACGGCGACCCCGTCCGCGAGGCGGGACTCGACGAACTCGCTCGTCTCGCACGCGACGGCTGACTCGGCGGCGGGTGCGGCTTCCAGTCGGCGAGACCCACGGGACGTGCTCGCACGGTTCGCACGAACGTTAAGTTCCGACCGAGCCTCGAATCTGTCATGGAGTTCACTCGTCGGGCCTACCTCTCCACGGTGACGGCGGGAGCGACGCTCGGTCTCGCCGGGTGTATCGACGTTCCGGGGACCCCGGGGTTCGAGCGCAGCGAGCGACGGACCGAACCCGTCGACGGTGCGACCGCGCTGACGGTCTCGAACCGCAACGGCGACGTGACCGTCGAAACGCACGACGGCGACGCCGTCGTGCTCGAGGTCCTGAAGCGCGGCCCCTCCGAGGAGGCGGTGAACCGCGTCGGCGTCGAGACCAGCCGCGAGGACGGAACCCTCGCCGTCGAGACCGTGGTGCCGGAGCGCTCGTTCCCGTCCGTCTCCGTGACGCTCGACGTCCGCGTGCCCGCCGGACTCGCCGTCACGCGCGCCGAGACGGTCAACGGGCACGCGGCGGTGCGCGGAACGACCGGGGACGCCACCGTCGCGACGACCAACGGCGACGCGACCGCCGAGGACGTCGAGGGGTTCGTCGCGCTCCGGACGGTGAACGGGCGGGCGGCCGCGACGGGGACCGCCGGGTTCGACGGCGCGAGTGCGGTCAACGGCAGCGTCGAGGCCGAGGTCCGCGCGGTCCGGGAGGACGTGACGGCCGAGACGACGAACGGCGAGGTGGACCTGCTGGTCGACGAGTCGCTCGACCTCGACGTCGTTCTGGAGACGAGCAACGGGTCCGTCGCCGTCGAGGACCTCGACCTGACGGACGCGACGTACGGTCGTCGCCGCATCGTCGGGCGACTGAACGACGGCGGTCCCCGTCTCCTCGGCCGAACCGGGAACGGGCGGGTGGAACTCGGTCCGCTCGAGTGACGCGGCTGGTCGAGGAGTCGGACGGCGACGTCGAGATGGGCGTCTCGGGGACGGCGGTCACCGTTCGACTCCCGCCGACGGGCGAGCGGAGGCGTCGCTCTCGGGTGCCGTCGCGTCGTGAGAACCGGCCGCGAGAGCGGCGGCCGGACGCACCGGTTCGTGGACGGTCGGGTGCCGCTGTTCGCGGGTGGTCTCGCGTGCGGTCTGACAGTCAGACGCGGACCGACGACCGTCGTCGTACACCACGCGCACGGCCGCGCAAAAGGGTGCGGTACCGTGTCAAATATTGTGGTCGCCCGGCCGCGTCACCGGACTCGATACGGTTCGTCCCCGGCGACGAACCGCCCGAGGTCCGACTCGCGGCGGTAGTCGGTCGCCTGGAGCGTCTCCAACGCCTCGACGAGTGCGTCGGCGTCGGCGTCGTCCCACTCCACGGGGTCCTCGATGGGGACGACGAGCCACCCCGCGCCGCGTATCTCCCGGCCGTGGAGCGCGTCCATGTCGACCTCCGTCTTCCACGCCTGCGCGGTGTACGTCCGGAGGACGTGGTCCGTCGCGCGCGCGCCCACCGGGAGGAGGACGTGGGCCGCGATGGCGCGCAACTCGGCGTCGAAGAACCGCTCCATGTCGACGTAGTCGGCCTCGGTCGGGTCGCCGTCGGGGACGCACATGTGGAGATACGAGAGGAACGTGCGGTCGACCGACGGTTCGTCGCCCCCCTCCCGCAGGAGACCGGCGCGAACCAGTGCGTCCTGCAGGCGGGCGGCGGCTTCGGTACCCGTGAACGGGACGCCCGTCTCGCTTCCGCCGTGGACGCCGGGGTGGTCGCCGACGACGTGGAAGTGGGCGTTCGCGTCGCCGTACCCCGGGACGAACCGGGCGCAGTCGGGGCGCATCCCGAACGGGTTCGAGACGCGGTCGGTGACGTTCTTCACGGGGGGAACACGCGGGCGTCCCCGGGATGTGCCTTGCGATTCCGGCGCCCGTCCGGCGTGCGTTGCGCGCGTCGTCCCGCGGGTCGACCGGCGGACGGTTACAGTTCGACGCCGGAGGGGATGAGGCTCTCGTGGCGCAGGAGGTTCCCCTCGGCGTCGTAGACGAGAAACGTCTCCTTCTCGTAGGTGACGAGCGGTTCGCCGTCGACGTTGATCTCGACGCGGTACCGCCCGTCCGCGTCGTCGTGACGGCCGTACTCGCGGGCGGCGCTGATGAACCGGAGCACGTCGTCCGCGTCCTCGTTGAGTTCGAGCACGAAGTCGCCCGTGAGTCGGTTGGTCACGCCGACCACCCCGGTCGCCGTCGGGTCGTCGGGCGACCCCTGTAGTCGGAACGCCACGTCCGTCTCCCCGGCCGCCAACAGGTCGCCGTCGGTCCCCGTGAGCCGCTCGCGGAGCACCTCGTCGGGACCGTGGAAGTCGATGTACACCCGGGGTTTTCGGGGCTCCTCCCCGGACTCGACCCAGTCCATGTTCTCCACCTCCAGTTCGAAGTAGTCGCGCCTCATTCCGTACGCTGGCGTTGGGTACACGGCGGTATGAACGTAACGCCGCACGCCGCCGCTCGCGGGCGTCCGCCGCCGGTGTGGCCGTCCAGCGGACGGACCGGGCGACCCGACGCCGCTCGTCCACGACCGCGCGACTCCGCACGGTTTTATATCGTGCCGATACAGCCTGAAGCTATGGTCTGGGTCCGCTCGGAGTACGCGGGCGAACTGGCGGTGCTCTCGACGTGGCTCGTCGCGTTCGTGCCCTGGAACGTCCACTACGGCGCGGTCGCCGGGGGGAGCGTCGTCTACCTCCGGTTCCCGCTGGTCGAGGTGCGCTACGCCTTCGGTCTCCCGGTCGCGAACGCCGTCGCCGTCGCCGACCCGCTCTCCGCGTATCTCACGCAGGCGGGCACGAGCGTCGCTCCGGCGTACCTCGCGTGGCTCGTGGGTGCGGCAGTCTACCTCGCGGCGCTCGCGGCGTCCGTCGCCTACTACCGCGCGGAAGAGCGCGCCGCGTCGTGGCCGGTCCACCCCGTTCCGCTGCTCGGCGCGCTCCTGTTGGCGACCGGACTCGTTCTCGGGGGAGCGTGGGCGCTGCTCGGCCGCGGGCTCCCGGGGCTCTCACTGCCCGTCGGCGTCCCCGTGTCGGGCGCGCTCGGGGTCGTCCTCCTGCGAGCCGAGCGGGTGGAACGGCCCGGCCACGCGGACTCCGCCGACTCTCCGGACTGATAACCCGAGTCGCGGATTTAAGTCCGGACCCGGGCAACCACCGACGACTGACGCATGTCGGGGGAACTCACGGAGGAGGAGGGAGCGCTCGGGGGGCGCGTCGGTGCGCTGCGGCGGCGGCTCTCGCGGACCGTCGAAGTGCTCCGCGGTGGGGACCTGAACGTCCGCCCGTTCCGTCCCGGCGAGGACGGCCCGCTCTCGTCGTTCGACCTTCCACACGGCCACGAAGAGGTGGACCGCTACTGGGTGAACGCACCGTACGCGTACGTCGTCGTCACCTACGACGAGTCGGAGAGCGAGCACCGGTACAACGTGGTGGAACCGGACCTCGCCGGCGGGGACGAGGCGCTCCTCCGCCGGGTCGTCGACGACATCCGCGACCCGCTCCTGTTCCGGTCGGACGTCGACCACGCCGACGAGGAGACGCTCCGCGAGGAACTCACGACGTTGCTCGAACAGTACGGCGTGGACGCGGACGTTGCGACGTTCCACGCGCTGTCGTACTACCTCGCGCGGGACTTCCGGGGGTTCGGAAAGGTCGACCCCCTGCTCAACGACGCCCACATCGAGGACGTCTCGTGCGACGGGTACGACCTCCCGCTGTTCGTCTACCACGACGAGTACACCGACGTCGAGACGAGCGTTCGCTTCGGCCCCGCGGAACTCGACAGCTACGTCGTCCGCCTCGCCCAGCAGTCGGGCCGGCACGTCTCGGTCGGCGACCCCATCGTCGAGACGACGCTGCCCGACGGGTCGCGCGCCGAACTCGCACTCGGCGAGGAGGTCACGCCCAGGGGGTCGGCGTTCACCATCCGCCAGTACGCCGACGAGCCGTTCACGCCCGTCGACCTGGTCGAACACGGGACGTCCTCCGTCGAGCAGATGGCGTACTTCTGGCTCTGCATCGAGCACAACAAGAACCTCATCTTCGCGGGCGGCACCGCCTCCGGGAAGACCACCTCGATGAACGCGGTGTCGATGTTCGTCCCGCCGCGCGCGAAGGTGCTCACCATCGAGGACACCCGCGAGTTGTCGCTGTACCACGACAACTGGCTCTCCTCGGTGACCCGCGAGCGCCTCTCGGAGGGGAACGACATCGACATGTACGACCTCCTCCGGTCCGCGCTCCGCCACCGGCCCGAGTACATCGTCGTCGGCGAGGTGCGCGGCGCCGAGGCGGTCACGCTGTTCCAGGCGATGAACACCGGCCACACGACGCTCTCCACGATGCACGCCGACTCCATCGAGACGGTCATCAACCGGCTGGAGAACGAGCCGATAAACGTCCCCCGGGCGATGGTCCGGAGCCTCGACGTCCTCTCGATACAGACGCTCACCCGGTTCGACGAGGAGCGGGTCCGGCGCACCCGGACCGTCGGCGAAATCGGCGGCATCGACCAGCGGACCGGCGAACTCGACTACGCCGCGGCGTTCTCGTGGAACCCGGAGACGGACACGCACGCGCACACCGACTCCGACCTGCTCGACGACATCGCCGACGAGCGGGGGTGGACCCGGGCGGAACTCCTGGGCGAACTCCGCCGGCGGGAGGCGTTCCTCTCGGCGCTGCGCGAGCGAGGCATCTCCGACTACAGGCGGTTCACCGCGCTCGTGAACGAGTACTACGCGAACCCGGACCGGGCGATGGAGCGCGTCGACGTCGACGGGGAGGCGGTCGCCGCGCCCGGGCGGGCTGACGACCGACACGACGGGCAGGGTGACACTTCCGGATGACCGTCTCCGGGGTCGCGGTCCTCCCGCTCGTGGTGGTCGGACTCCTCCTCGCGCCGGTCGCACTCGCGGCGGTGAGCGCGCGGGCCGACCTCGCCGTGACGCGGGTCGCGCTCGCCCTCTTCGGCGAGCACGTCGCCCGGAGTTCGCGCGCGCGCCGTCAGCGCGAGCGGCTCCGGGCGGCCCACGTCGGGACGACCCACCGGGTGTACGCCTCGCGGACGCTCCTGTACGCGAGCGTCGCCGGTGTGACGGGGGGCGTTCTCGGCGCGTACGGGACGGGAGCGACGCTCGGGCTCCTCGAGACGAGCGCCGAGGCGATTCGAGCGGCGGCCCCCCAGTCGACGGCGGTTCTCGGCCCCCGCTCGGACCCCGCCGGATTCGGCGTCCTCGGTCTGTTCGTCGCCCTCCTGCTCTCGTCGGGGACCGTCGGAGGCGCGGCGGCGGCGGGGACGTACTCGCTCCGGTGGACGCTGCTGGACCACCGGGCGAGCGTCCGCGCCGGGCGGGTCGAGACGACCCTCCCGCGAACCGTGGCGTTCGTCTACGCGCTCTCGCGCTCGGGGATGTCGCTCCCGGCCGTGCTGGACACGCTGACCGAGAACGAGGACGTGTACGGCGAGGCGGCGCGCGAACTCGGCGTCGCCGTCCGCGAGATGAACAACTTCGGAACCGACGTGCTCACCGCGCTCGAGCGGGCGTCGGCGCGGACGCCGGACGAGACGACGAGCGACTTCGCGGAGAACCTCGCGTCCGTGCTCGGGAGCGGTCGCAGCCTCCCAGCGTTCCTGCGGACCCAGTACGAGCGGTACCAGGAGCGGGCTGCGTCCCAGCAGGAGCGCTACCTCGACCTGCTCTCGACGTTCGCCGAGGCGTACGTGACGGTGCTGGTCGCCGGTCCGCTGTTCTTCATCACCATCCTCGTCGTCGTCGGTCTCGTACTGGAGGACACGCTCCGACTCCTCCGACTCGTCGTCTACCTCGCCATCCCGCTCGCGACGTTCGGGTTCGTGGTCTACATCGACTCCATCACCGACAGTCCGACCGTCGGCGGCCGGAGCGGCGAGGCGACCGACCCGCGTCGGTCGTTCGCCGCGAACGTCCGCACCGGCGGTTCGTCGGCCCGGACCGACGGCGGGACGGCGGCCGGCGTCGGACGGGCGAGCGCCCGCGGCCGGGTCACCACGCGCCACGGCGTCGAGCGAGTCCGCTCGTGGGCCGACCGGCCGGTCGAGACGCTGCTGGACCGCCCGGCTGCGACCGCGCTCGTCACGGTCCCGCTGGGGCTCGCGTGGGTGCTCCTCCGGACGGGGGCGCTCCCGCTCGCGCCGCTGCCGCTGGTTCGAGCGGTCGACACGGCGGTCGTCGAGGCGACGCTGTTCGCGCTCGCGGCGTTCGCGGCGGTGTACGAACTCGACGAGCGTCGAACCCGGGCCGTCGAGCGAGCGGTGCCGGACTTCCTCGACCGCCTGGCGAGTCTCAACGACGCCGGGATGACGGTCGTGGACGGTCTCCGCCGGCTCACCCGGTCGGACCTCGACCGACTCACCCCGGAGGTGCGACGGACGTGGCGGGACGTCCAGTGGGGTGCGGACGTCGGGACCGCGTTCGAACGGATGGAGTCGCGGCTCGACTCGCCGATGGTGTCGCGGGCGGTCACGCTCGTCACGAACGCGATGGCGGCGACCGGCGACGTCGCACCGGTCCTCGAAATCGCGGCCGACGAGGCGCGCGCGACCGAGCGGCTCCGACGAGAACGGCGGCAGGTCATGGTGACGTACCTGCTGGTCATCTACGTCTCGTTCGCGGTGTTCCTCGGTATCATCGCCGCGCTCACGGTGGCGTTCATCCCCGCGGTCCAGAGCGCGGCTGCGACCGGCGCGGCCGGCGGCGCGCCGGGGGGTGCGGGCGTCTCGGCCGGCGTGTTCGGTAGACTGGGCGGGGCGAACACCGGACAGTACGCCCTGCTGTTCTACCACGCATCCGCGGTCCAGGCGGTCTGTTCGGGCCTCGTCGCCGGCCAGCTCGGGGAGGGACGGGTGAGCGACGGGGCGAAACACGCCGCACTCATGCTCCTCGCCGCCCACCTCGTCTTCACGTTCATCGCATGAGCCGGAACGGAGACGGGGACCGCTCGACCGGAGAGCGCGAACCGGACGACGAGGGGGACTCGCACGAAGCGGACGGCGACGTTCGGGAGCGAGCCGCCACGTACGACCGCATCGCGGAGCACTTCTCGGCGACGCGCGAGTACCCGTGGCCCGAGGTGGAGTCGTTCCTCGCTGAGCGGGGAGCACGGACCGCACTCGACGTCGGCTGCGGCAACGGCCGCCACGCCGAACTGCTCGCGGCCCGCGCCGAGCGGGTAGTGGGGCTCGACGCGAGCCGCGGACTGCTCGCGGCGGCGCGACGCCGCGCGGTCGAGCGCGGGTACGCGGACGCGCTCTCGCTCGTGCGCGGCGACGCCGCGGCGCTCCCGGTCGGCGGCGCGACGGTCGACCTCGCCGTGTACGTGGCGACGCTCCACCACCTCCGTCCGCGCGAGCGGCGCGTCGCGTCGCTCACAGACCTCGCCCGTGCGCTCGCGCCCGGCGGGCGCGCCCTCGTGAGCGCGTGGAGCACGGAGCACGACCGGTTCGACGGCGAGGCAGGGGCGACGCCGGAGACCGGGTTCGACACCGAACTCGACTGGACGCTCCCCGGGGGGGAGACCGTCCCGCGGTTCTACCACATCTACCACCCCGCGGAGTTCCGGGCCGACCTCGACGCGAGCGGCCTCCGGACGGTCGAGTCGTTCGTCTCCAGCGGGAACTGCTACGCCGTCGTCGCGCCGCCGGTCGAGGAGTAGCGCCGGCCCGGTGGGTGGCTCTCGCCCCTCCCCGGTCTACCGGACCACCCGCACGACCGGGCGCGTTTTTATGCGCGCGGGGCTGGAGTTGGGAGCATGGACGAGGAGTTCGACTACGACGTGACCGTCGTCGGCGGCGGCCCGGCCGGACTGACTGCCGCACTGTACACCACCCGGCTGGGGCTCGACACGGCGGTCGTCAGTCGCGGAGGCGGACGGGCGGCGATGATGCGCGACACGCACAACGTCATCGGCGTCACCGAGGACACGAGCGGCGTCGAGTTCCTGCAGACGGCCGAGTCACAGGTCCGCGACTACGGCGCCGACTACCACCGGGCGTTCGTCGACGACGTCGAACCGGTCGACGACTGCGACGGGTTCCGCGCCTCCACGGACGATGCGACGTACACGACGCGGCGACTCGTCCTCGCGACGGGCTTCTCGGACGTGGAACCCGACCCGCCCCTCCCGCCGACGGGCCGGGGGCTCCACTACTGCCTCCACTGTGACGCGTACATGTTCGTCGACGAACCGGTGTTCGTCATGGGCGCCGGCGATTCGGCGGCGTACGTCGCGATGATCATGCTGAACGTCACCGACGAGGTGGACCTCCTCACCCGCGGGGCGGAGCCGTCGTGGAGCGAGGAGACGGCCGAGATGCTCGACGCGCACCCCGTGGACGTGATACGCGAGGAGGTCGTCGCGATGAACAAGGACGAGAACGGCTGGCTTGAGTCGTTCGAGTTCGAGGACGGCGAGGTCCGCGAGTACCGCGGCGGCTTCCCGATGTACGGGTCGAACTACAACGCCGAACTCGTCGACGCGCTGGGGCTGGCGCGCGAGGACGACGGCACAGTCTCGGTCGACGACCACGGCCGGACGAGCGTCGACGGGGTGTACGCCGTCGGGGACCTGACGCCCGGCCACAACCAGATTCCCGTCGCGATGGGTGAGGGCGCGAAGGCGGGCATCGCCATCCACATGGACCTCCGCCCGTTCCCGCGGTCGGTCGAGGAGATTGAGCGCGACGGACCGGTGACGGCGGACGACGTGCCGGCCATCTCGCCGGAGTTGCTGGCGACCGCAGTCGCCCACGAGGGTCACGCCGCCGGACCCCGGCCCGGCTCCGAGAGCGACGACGGCGACGAGAGCGAGGCGGCGGCCGACGACTGACGCCGCGTCCCGCCGTCGTCGACCGCGCTGGCTCCCGAGGCGGTCGGTCTCGTCGGCGTGGGCGACTGAACAAGACGTAAGTACCCGTGCGGTGAATCGGACACCCGATGAGAGCGAACGGCTCCGTCGGAGCCGGGCAGGGCGACGCGGAGACGCCCCGTCGCGCCGACGGACGGGAGGGGAGCACTGCGCACCGGGGTGGCAGCCACCGGAACCGCGCTGGGAGTCGGTCCCGGCGCAGGGAGCGGATACGATGACGCCGATGAACCTGCTGACCGGGGTGTTCCTCTCGATACTGTTCGGTCCGCTGGTGGGCTACTGGGGCGCTCGCGCCATCGAACACGTCACCGACTGGACTATCCTCCCGGACTTCGGGTGGGAAGAGGAGTAGTCCGGTCCGCGGAGGAGGTGCGCGCGCCCGGCGTAGCGCCGGCAGCTACCGCCCGAGGCCCGGGCCGACGGTTCCGCCGGGCCGTGGGAGAACGAAACGCCCTTATCCCTCGTTCGTCAACACTCTGCCGTCGCCCGAATGCGGTCGTAACCGACGGCCGTCGGAGCGACGGACGCGAGCGCTGGTGGTCTAGCTGGTATGACTTTGGCCTTCCAAGCCAACGACCCGGGTTCAAATCCCGGCCGGCGCATTCTGCGAGGACGGACGTGACGAGCGAACGTGCCTCGACGGCGATTTGAACAGGGAGCGCCAGCGACCGTGGTGCAAATCCCGCCCGGCGCACTCCCGTCTGACGGAGTGAGGGGGACTACGGAGAGACTCGACCCGGCGAGTCCCATCGAAGTACGCTCTGCGGTTTCGGTGGGTAGGACGAACCGCACCTGGCCGTGGGGACGTACCCGCACACGCGGTTCTCCTTCAGGTCCTCGGTCAGCAGGACGCCGCTGTCAATCGCTTCGAATTTCGTACAGCCGATGGCGGTACCGTCCGAACGGTAGACGGTCAGCCGCGCGTCGGAGTCGTGGTCGTCGGACACGACGGGTGAGTACCGACGGGACCCCCCCAGCGACGCCCCGTGTTCCGGCGACTGCAGCCACCACCCCTATCTGTTCGGCCGAACTCGTGGACGACATGGTCGACGTCATCGGCCACTTCGGAATGGCGTTGATATGGCTCGCACCGACGTGGGTCGCGGTCGACCGCCCGAAGACCGCCGCTACGGCGGTCCTCACCGGGTTCTGGTTCGGGATGCTCCCGGACATCGACCTCGTGCTCTCGAACATCGGCGGGTTGGGCGTCCACCACCACGGTGTCTTCCACACGGTACTGGCCGCGCTGGTGTTCGCGGCCGTCGTCGGCCCGATACTGGGGTGGGTCTGGAAGACGGCGCTGGGCGACAGCGAGTGGTTCTCGCCCGCGGCGTCCGACAAGGCCTACCAGTTCGGGTTCGTCGTCGTCTTCGTCGCCGGGACGGCGCACGTGTTCGCGGACATGCTCTCCGCGCCCGACATCGCCCAAGCGGTCGAACCGTTCTGGCCGGTCTACCAGCAGTCGGTCGGAATCGACGTCGTCTGGTACAACAACCCGTGGGCCAACTGGGGGCTGTTCCTCGCGGGAGTGGTGCTCAACGGGGCGCTGTGGTACTGGGCGACGAACCGGGCGAACGAACGGAACGCCGCCTCGGCGTAAGGCGCGGTGACGTGACGGGGTTGGACGCCGCCCGGGTCTCAGGTTCCGGTTCTCCGGTCTCGTCGAAACCCACAACGAGCGACGGGATTCTGCGGTCGTGCTGTTCGGCGAAGTGGATTCCGTGTTGGCTTTCCTCGTCGAACGTCGTCGCGCGGCCGTTCCACTGCTGCCTGACGACCCCCGTGACTGTCTCGTCGCGCCGAGTCGGGGGTGTCACGAACGGAATCCTTCGACCGGGTAGATACCCTCTTGGGTCCGTCGTACGACCCGGGGTTCGGGAGAGACGCACCTCCTCCTGAACACTCCTCTCGTGACTACGGTTGATTGAGTACAGCCTCCGTGGTCGGCGCACAACCCCTGTCAGCTCCCGAGTGTCTTCGACGGTGCCTTTTCAGTCGTCGGCGCTGGCGGGCGAAGCCGCCTCCCGAGCGGACGCCCGGGAGAACACCATCCAGAAGACGCCGGAGGAGAGGACGACGAACCCCGCGGCGGTGTAGAACGCGGCCGACACGGAGACGTAGTCGATGATGAGTCCGACCGTGATGGGACCGGCGACCTGTCCGATCTTCCAGGAGATGGACCGGAGGCTCATCGACGAGGCGACTGAGTCGTACTTCTCCCCCTCCTCGACGAACAGCGACATGCTCGCGGGCAGACGGATGCTGTCGGCGACGCCGAGTACCATGTACGCGACGAACAGCGAGAAGAACGCCCCGCCGAGCACCTGCGTGTCGCCGAACGCGGCGAACCGGAACGGTTCTATCGTCCCCTCGAAGTAGTAGCTGAACGGGATGAGCGCGGTTCCGAGTCCGTACAGGAGCGCCCCGACGACGACGAAGTACTGCTTTCGACCGACCCGGTCCGAGAGGTCGCCCACGTACCCCTGCGTGAGCGCCTTCGTCAGTTTCCCGCCGGCCAGAATCCAGCCGATGGCGAACGCGTTGATGCCGAACTCCGTCTTCGCCAGGATAGGGAGGAAGATGATGACCGCCATCTTGCCGACCGAGAAGGCGAGGCGGAACAGCACCAGCGCGCGAATCATCGGGAGGTCCAACAGCGCGCGGAACGTCTCCACGCCGCCGCCCGCGTCCCGTTCGGTACCGCCGCCCGGGTCGTCGCGGAGGTACGCGAACACGAGGAGGAACGCCGCGATGGTGACGACAGACAGGATGGCGTAGGTGAACGTGAACCCCTCGGCGTAGAGGAGGTACCCACCGACGGCGTCGCCGGCGAGACTCGAGAACGCGGCCACCTGGTTGTACGACCCGAGCCACCGGCCGTTCTCGCCGTCGGGGGCGATGGTGCCGACGACCGTCGACCCGGTTATCCAGAGGATGCTCGCGCCGAACCCCTGGAGCATCCGAACGAGGACGACGTGGACCGCGTTCTCCACGAGCATGAACCCGACGAACACGACGACGTTGAGCGCGAGCCCCGCGAGCAGCCAGTGTTTGGCGTTGCTCGTGTCTATCTTCCGGCCGAGCGGCAGGACGATGAGCAGTTGGACGGCGGCGAACGCCGTCCCGAACAGCCCCTCGACGAACCCGGTGGTGCCGAACGCGTCCGCGTACAGCGCGAGTGCGATGAGAAGCGTCGAGTACGCCTGACTCCGCGCGAACGCCGTCCCCGCGAGTGCCCCGAACTCCCTGTCTCTCAGCAGGCCGACCGAACTTCCGAACCGTGCCACGTTACGTCTCGAAACAGGACCCCGCGTGATAAAGTCGGCCTTCTCGGACGGCTTCGCGGGTACGTGCGCCCCGAGCTATCGAACCCCGGTCACGGCCGCGTCGTCGTCCGCGCTACAGTTCGATGCGCTCGACGAGCTGGTCGTCAGCTTTCGTGTTGATGGCGACGATGCGGACGTCGTCGTCGATGAGCGAGTGGTTGAGCTTCGCCTTGAGGAGGTTGTCGACCTGGTACACCCCGGCGGCGTTCACCATCTCTATCTCCACGAGGACGGGCACGTCCTCGCCCTCCTCGCTTCCCGCCTTGAGCGAGACGTTGCTGATGGCCTGCGAGGAGAGCGTGTTGATTCCCCGTCCCCCCTCCTCGTAGGGGATGCGGGACCGGCCGCGCTCCATGTCGAGCGCGTCCGCGACGCGGATGACGCCCGCCTCGCGGGTGAGCGGGTCCTCCTCCGTGTGGTGACAGAGGATCGCGTGGAGCACCTCGGCTTTCACGCGGACCTGCGCCTCGATGTCGTAGAACTGAGTGAGGAACCGGTCGAGGACGTCGGCCGCGAGCGGGATGGAGTAGTACGCGTGTTCGTCCCGGTGGACGACGTGACCGATGTCGTGGAGCGTCGCCGCGAGCGCGATGATGACCGGTTCGTCCTCCTCCGGGAGCCCCTGCTGAGCGGCGCCGTTGAACTCGACGCCGCCGCGTTTCAGCAGGTCGTACAGTCGGAGCGCGCGGTTCCGAACGATTTCGATGTGTTTCGCGCCGTGGTCGTTGTACCCCTTCCGCTTGACCGCGTTCACGTTCTGTGCGCGGAGGTACGTGTGGACCTCGGGGTCGGACAGTAGCGCGTCGAGCACTTCGTTGAGTCGACCGTCGGGGAAGGCGTGGTCCGCGTCCGGGTCGTACTTCCGGGCGCTCGCCTCCTCCGCCACCCGTTGCTCGTCGGAATCGCTCATACGGTGGCCCACGGCGGCGGCCCGCAAAAGCCCTCCCCCCGGCGACCCCGTTTCCGTGGTGACCGTCCGACGAGCGGGACGCTCCCCACACGCGGGAACCCGCCCCCCGCCTCCGCGTCCGTCGTCAGACCGGTGAGGAGCACCGTTCCCCCGGGGCGGCTTCCAGTTCTCGGACGGTTCGAAGCAGCGGGACGACCCGGTCGAACGCCTCGCCTCGCTCGACGCGTCCGGTCTCGGCGTCCCAGTCGACCAGGCCGACGTCGGTCAGTTTCGGGAGGTGGACGTGCCGGAGGTGGAGCCGATCGACCGAGGCGACGTCGTCGAGGAGGGCGTCCACGTCGAACGCCTCTCCGGCGTCGAGCGCTTCGAGTCGTTCGAGGACGAGACGGCGGGTCCGGTCCGCCACCGCGAGCAGGAGATCGTCGACCATCGTCGCTACTCACGCGGGGCGATTACTTGTAGTTTACTTACCGGAATGGTCCCTCACGATACGCCGAACGTCGTCCGTCGGGCTCCACGAAAGACCTGCCAGCCCGCAGTCCTCCCTCCCAGTTCCACTAGAATCGACGGCGAGAGCGCCGCGTAGTCCGAAACCCGGCGGTCCAAAAAGCCTATAATTGCCAGCGAGTTAAGCCAGAGTAGAGATGCTCACCACAGCACCCCTGTTCGGCGCCATCCCGGGCGGGCCGGAGATGCTCATCATCCTCCTGGTCCTCGTCCTGCTGTTCGGGGCCAACAAGATACCGAAACTCGCCCGCTCGACCGGGCAGGCGATGGGCGAGTTCAAGAAGGGTCGCGAGGAAGTCGAGGACGAACTCCAGAAGATGCAGGAGGAGACCGAGGAGATGACCAACCTCGACAACGACGTGGGGTCGAGCGATACGACCGGAACCGACACGACCACCACCGAGACGACCACCTCCGACACGCGGACCGAGTCGGAGACCGAGCGGAACTGAGCCGGGTTCGGACCGCTTTTCTATCGCCGCCCCACAGCGGACAGTGGGGCGTGTGGCCAAGGGGATACGGCGAGAGGTTCCTAACCTCTAGATCGCGGGTTCGAATCCCGTCACGCCCGCTATTCTGTCCGAGCGACCGCGGTTCGAATCCCGTCACGCCTGCATTGCTGCCCGACGCACGAGACGGACAGTCCCCGAGCGTCTCGCTGTTCTCGCCCCTGATATTCGGAGGGTACCGTTGAAGGCCGTCGACGGGGTGAGCAGTGGTAATGGCAACCGACGACGCGGCGGCGTTGCCGTCGGAGGGGTTCGACGGTCGGCCCGCCGGCGGTGACGATGGGGATGGGGGCGTCGGCGGATACTCGTGGGTGGAGTTCCTCCGGGAACGGGGAGAGACCGACGCCGCGGACGCGCTCGCGGCGCGCGTCCGGGTCGAACACGTGCCCGACGAGGCTGATCCGGACGCGACGCCCGGCCGCCGGCCGGTCACCGACGACGACCTCGAGGCGGTGGGGGTCGACCCGGTCGAGTACCTCGGGACCGACCTCGCGGGTCTGGCGTCGCGGGTCGCAGAGGCGGGGACGGCGGGCGAGCGACTGGCGGAGACCTCGCCACTGCTCGCGTACGACCAGACGCCGGTGTGGAAGGACATCTACACGTGGGACGACTACGAGCGGGAGTACTTCCTCGACGAGGACGGCAACCCGCCGACCGACGACGAGGACGAACCGCTGTCGTTCACCCACGAGGACAGGACGGACGCGCTCGGGTTCGACCCCGACGCGGTCGAGGACGTGCTCGGCCACCTGAGTCAGCGCGCACCGGAACTCGACGAGGTGGTCGACGAGCGGACGGTGAACGTCGCGCCGGACGTCGACGAGGACGCCTTCTTCTCGGACGCCGCGGGGGAGACGACGCTCGCGAACCGGTACGACCTGGAGAAGGCGGTACCGATGCGCAAGAAGACCCACTTCCAGGAGGTGGAGCGCTACTGGGTCAACGAACCGAACTCGTTCGTCGTCGTCTTCCACTCGACGAAGGAGAACGAGAAGAAGTACTACGTCGTCGAGCCGTGGCTCAACGGCATCGAGGCGGAGTTGAGCGAGTTCCTCGAGGGGAAACTCCGCTCGGCCATCAAGTACGCCGACGAGGGCGCGGTCGCCGCGGACGAGCGACACCGCCGGGAGGTCATCCGAGCGGAGGCGTACGACCTGCTCGACCGGTACGACCTCTACGAGCACGAAGACGGCCCCGGTCTCGGGAACAGGCTGGCGGACGCGCTCGGCATCGATCCCGACGACGGAGCCGCCGGACGGCTGGTCCGCGCGCTCGGCTACCACACGCCGCGCACGGCCGGCGGGCTGGACGGAATCGCCGCTCGCCCGGAACCGGCGGTGCTGGCCGAGGACCCCGACACGCTCTCGGAGTACACAGTCCAGAAGTTACTGTACTTCTTGGAGCGCGACTTCGTCGGCTACGAGCGCATCGACGGTATCAAACACGACATCAACGTCGAGGACATCTCGTGTGACGGCTACGACAGCCCGGTGTTCGTCTACCACTCCGAGTACGAGCAGATAATCTCGAACGTCTACCACGGCCAGGGGGAACTCGACGACTTCGTGGTCAAACTCGCCCAGCGCTCGGGGAAGGGCATCTCCAAGCGCCGCCCGCAGGTCGACGCCACCCTCCCCGACGGGTCGCGCGCACAGCTCACGCTCGGCAAGGAGGTGTCGGACCACGGCACCAACTACACCATCCGGCAGTTCAAGGACGTGCCGTTCACGCCCATCGACCTCATCAACTGGAACACGTTCTCGCTGGAGGAGATGGCGTTCATCTGGCTCTGCATCGAGAACGACAAGAGCCTCATCTTCGCGGGCGGCACCGCGTCCGGGAAGACGACGAGCCTGAACGCCGTCTCGCTGTTCATCCCCTCGAACTCGAAGATAGTCTCCATCGAGGACACCCGCGAGGTGGAACTCCCGCAGCGCAACTGGATTGCCAGCGTCACCCGGCCCTCCTTCTCGGACGACGACAAGGGCGACGTGGACGAGTTCGACCTGCTGGAGGCGGCGCTCCGCCAGCGGCCCGACTATATCGTGATGGGCGAAGTGCGCGGCGAGGAGGGGCGGACGCTCTTTCAGGTCATGTCCACGGGTCACACGACGTACACGACGTTCCACGCCGACAACGTGGGCGAGGTGCTCAAGCGGTTCACCACCGACCCCATCAACGTCTCGAAGACGATGTTCACGGCGTTGGACCTGGTCTCCATCCAGTCGGCGACGCGCGTGCAGGGGCGGAAGGTCCGCCGGAACAAGTCGCTCACGGAGATCAACCACTACGACGCCGAGAACGACGAGATCAACGTCCAGGACGTCTACCAGTGGCAGGCCGAGACCGACGAGTTCCTGGACATGGGCGAGTCGAACACGCTCCGGGAGATTCAGTTCGACCGCGGGTGGACGCGCGAGACGCTCGAGGAGGAACTGCTCAGGCGCCGGGCGGTGCTCGCGTACCTCATCGACCGCGGGCTCAACACGTACACGCAGGTCGCGGCGACGCTGCAGGCGTTCATCAACGACCCCGAGACCATCCTCTCGCTCATGGCGACCGACCGGTTGGAGTCGAGCCTCGAGGACCTCCGCGAGATGGAGTCGGTCCTCATCGACGTGGACCCCGATGAGGAGGAGATGGTGCCCCGCCCGGACGCGAGCGAGGAGATGTCGGCGCTCGTCGACGACATCCTCGCGGAGGCGGAACCGATTCTCGACGAACACCGCGACGAGGTCACGGCCGACGTGGCCGACGCGCTCGACGTCGGGCGTCCGGTCGCGGACGTGGAGGCCGAGACGGGCGCGGGGGCGGACCTCGCTCCGTCGGACGAGGCGACCGATTCGGTCGGTAGCGAGAACGACCCAGCGGGCGGTGCGACGGGCGGTGAATCCGAGGCGGAGCCGACCCCGGTCGAGTCGTCGTTCGACGCCGTCGACGACTTCGACGCCGCCGACGGGACACCGAGTGCGGACGACACGACCGCGAACGACACCGCGGACGCGACGGACGGGGAGGGAATCGACGATTGGGGGTTCGGCGACGTCGAGCGCTCGGGTGAGTCGTAGATGAGTCTCGAAGCGGGCGGGAACTTCGGCGGCGCGCGGGGGTTCGCGGACGCGTTCTACCCGCTGTTCAAGCGGCTGTTCGATCCCGACGGCGACTTCGTCGCGGGCGTCGACGAGAAGCTGACGGAGGCGCGGATGGGTCAGCCGGTCGAACTCTACGTCTCGCGCGCGCTCGGCGTCGGCGTCCTGGTCGGGGGGGCGCTCTGGCTGCTCGGCTGTCTCCTCGGTTACGGGCTGTTCGCACTCGGCGTCGTCTCGCCGGAGTCCGTCGGTCTGGGGATTCCCGTCTCGTCGGCGGACACGGCCCACCTGCTCAGGAGTCTCACGGTTCCCGTGGGCGTGTTCGCGAGCGGGATGGTGTTCGGGAGCGTCGGGTTCGGGCTCGGGTTCGGCGCGCTCCTCGGAATCCCGTACCAGCGGGCCAGCGCCCGCGAGCGGGAGATAAACATGCTGCTGTCGGACGCCGTCTCATTCATGTACGCGCTGTCCGTGGGCGGGCTGAACCAGTTGGAAATCCTCGAAGCGATGGCCGAGGCGGACGACACGTACGGCGAAGTCGCCCGCGAGTTCCAGAGCATCGTCCAGGAGACGACGTACTTCGGGACCGACTACCGGAACGCCGTGCGCGAGCAGGCCATCGAGACACCGAGCGACGAACTCTCGCAGTTCCTCACGGACATGCTCTCCATCATCAACTCCGGGGGCGACATGGAGCAGTTCCTGAAGGACAAGAAGGACAAGCACCTCCGGACGGCGAAACAGCAGCAGGAACTCACGCTCGAGACCCTCGAACTGTTCGGCGAGATGTACATGACGCTCTCGCTGTTCCCTCTGCTGCTCATCATCATCCTCGTCATCATGTCGATGATGGGGAAGGGCGACCCGTTCCTGCTCTTCGCGACGGTGTACCTGCTCACGCCGCTCATCGGCGTGGGTTTCCTCGTGCTGGTCTCGACGGTCAAACAGGACGAACCCGGCGACGGCTACCTCGACCCGTCGGGCGTCGACGACCGGTTCGCCGAGAGCCAGCGCGAGGGGCTGCTGCACCTCGGGCTGGTGGAGTCGTTCACCGGGTCGTTCGGCGTGTTCGACCGCATCCGCGCCCGCGAGGGGACGCACAAGACGGGCGAACTGCTGCGGGCCCCGCACCGGTTCTTCCGCGACAACCCGCTGTACACGCTCGCACTCACCGCGCCCGCCGCGCTCGTGTTCGTCGGTCTCGCCGTGCTCTCGGGGTCCGCGCCGCTGTCGTGGGACGGGTTCGTCGCGAACCCGGTCTGGGCGACGTTCGCGTGGGTCTACGTCCCGGCGTACGTCACGCTCGTCCCGCTGGCGGTGTTCCACGGGTGGCACGAGCACCGCCGCGGCGGCATCACCGGAAGGCTCTCGGACGTGCTCCGGAAGCTCTCTTCGGCCAACGACACCGGACAGACGCTGCTGGAGTCCATCGAGACGGTCGCGGACACCTCGTCGGGGCGGCTCGCGGCGGAGTTCGAGGTGATGTACGCGAAGGTCAACTACGGGATGAGTCTCCGGGAGGCGCTCGTGGAGTTCAACAACGAGTACCACATCCCTCGGTTGGCGCGGACGGTGAAGCTCATCTCGGAGGCGCAGGAGGCGTCCAGCCAGATAACCGACGTGCTCACGACGGCCGCGCAGGCCAGCGAGAACCAGGACGACATCGACCGCGAGCGCAAGTCGCGCACCCGGATGCAGGTCGCCATCATCCTGATGACGTACCTCACGCTGCTGGCGGTGATGGCCATCCTGAAGCTCAAGTTCCTCGACGTGATGACCGGCCTGACCGGCCAGGCGGGCGCCAGCAGCGGCGGGATGGCGGCCGCGGGCGGCGCGGGCGGTGGGATGGCGAGCGGCGGGTTCGCGGGCAACGTCGATGTGGACCAACTCTCGGTGCTGTTCTTCCACGCGGTCACGCTCCAGGCGGTCATGTCCGGCATCATCGCGGGGTACATCCGCAGCGCCGACGTCGTCGCCGGCGTCAAGTTCGTCGTCGGCCTGCTCACCGTCGCACTCGCCGTCTGGATGGTGGTCGCGTGAGCGTCGGACGGCCGCCGACGTCGGCCCGGGGTCAGACGACCATCGACTTCACCGTCGGAATCGGGCTGTTCGTGGTCGTCGCCGCGTTCGTCGTCGCGTTCGTCCCGGGGATATTCGCGCCCTTCGACGGCGCCTCCGACGTCGGGACGGCCGACAGGGTCGCCGAATCGCTCGCGACCGACCGCCTCGGCGACCCGGGGACCCCGTACGTGCTGAACGAGACCTGCACGTCGGGCTTCTTCGAGCAACTGCGGACCGACGCCGCCAGCGCGCCCCCGGGATGTCGGTTCGACGCGAGCGTCCACGACCCCGCCCGGCTGACCGGTCGGCCCACCACCGACGTGAACGTGACCGTCGAACACCTCTCGGGTGGCGTGGCCACGCTCGACGGGACCGTGCTCGCGGCCGGGAGTGCCCCGCGGACCACGACGAGTGTCACGACGGCACGTCGGGTCGTCCTGCTCGGGGGAGCGCAGTACCGACTGGTGGTGAGAGTGTGGTGACCGACCGCGGGCAGGCCCACACGCTGGAGGCCGTCGTCGGGGCGATGATCCTCCTCTCGTCGGTGGTGTTCGCCCTGCAGGTGACTGCGGTCACCCCGCTCACCGGCAGCACGTCGAACCAGCACATCGAGCGCCAGCAAGCCGCGATGGCCGAGGGTATCCTCGCGGGACACGCCGCCAACGGGACCCTGAAGCCGACGGTGCTCTACTACAACACGAGCAGCGAGGAGTTCCACGGCGCGAGCGACGACGGCTACGTGAACGGCGGTCCGCCGACCGCGTTCGGACGAGCGCTCGACCGGACGTTCCGCTCGCGGGGAATCGCGTTCGACGTGACGGTGTACTTCCTCCGGGACGGAGGGACGCGCGAGCGGGTGGAACTCGTGAACTTCGGAGCGCCGAGCGACAACGCCGCCGTCGTCTCGCGGACGGTCACCCTGTACGACGACGACCGCCTGCGCGACGCGTCGGGTGCGCCGACGGGACCGCGGCTGCGGAACACCGACGACTTCTTCGCGTCCGACATCGCTCCGAACTCGCCGGTGTACAACGTCCTCGAGGTGGAGGTGACCGTATGGCGGATGTGAGTCTCACCCGCCGGCGGGGGGACGGCCGGGGGCAACTCATGCTCGTCGGAGCGCTGGGGCTCGCGGTGGTGTTCGTCTCGCTCGCGTTCCTCCTGAACGCCGCCATCTACACGGAGACCATCGCCGCGCGTTCGACCGGTGCCGGCGCGGGGAGCGTACTCGGGTACCGCGCCGGCGCGGTCGACGCGGCCGGCCGGAGCCTCACGGCGCTCTCGGTCGGGCGAAACGAGACGTACGCCTCGATGCACGCGAACCTCACGAGCGGGATGGCGGTGTGGGCGGCCGCCGCCGGCCGACACCACGCGGCCGGCGGCAGCGTCTCGGACGTCTCCGTCTCCTCGGTGCACGACGGGACGCGAATCGTCCAGACCGACGCCCGGAACTTCACCGACGCGACCGGCGCCCCCGACTGGCGGCTGGTCTCGGACGCGCGGGCACGGAACGTCACGATGGTGGTCGAGAGCGGCGGGACGGCCGAGGTCGCAGACGAGACGCGTTCGACGCTGTCCGGCACCGCCTTCCACCTGAACGTGACGGCGAGCGGAGGGGGGAACTACTCCGTGTACGTCTACCGGACCGCGCCCGACGCGTTCGCGCTCCGCACCTTCGCACCCGGCGGGGCACCGGTCGACGGCGACTCGTGCGCACACACCGGGAGCGCCGTGAGCGTCGACCTCACCGGAGCGACGTTCGGCGGCGCGTCCTGCGACGACCTCGACTTCTTCCAGACGCTCGACGGGACGTACGACCTCTCGTTCCACGGAACCGACCAGGTCGTCGGGCGGTACGCTCTCACGGTGTCGCGCCCGGTCGACGAGGTGGACGCGAGCCACTACGCCGGCTTCGGCGGACCGGGTCCGTACCGGTCGACGGCCGTCTACGCGGTCGAACTGGAGGTCGTGTACCGGAGTCCGTCGGTGTACTACCGGTCCCAGACGCGCGTCGCGCCGGGGGCGGTCCAGTGACCCCCTTCCGCGCTCGCGGGACGGACCGCGGCGTGTCCGTGACGGTCAACTACGTCCTCGCGCTCGCCATCACGGCACTGCTGATATCCGGACTGCTCGTCGCCGGCGGGGACTACCTCGGTGCGCAACGCGACTCGGTGACCCGCCACCAACTCGACGTCTGCGCCGAGCAGTTGGCCGGCGGAATCGGGGACGCGGAACGCCTCGCCGCGACCGGCGAGAACGTCTCCGTCGGGGTCGCCCTGCCGGGAACCGTGGCCGGGAGTCGGTACCGAATCCGCGTGACGGAGGTGACCGAACCCTCGGACCAGCCGGGCGAGTACGTGCTCTCGCTCACCAGCCCCCCGGTCGGGGCGACGGTAGAACTCACCATCCGGTCCAACGTGGCACTCGTCGAGCGGACGGTCGAGGGGGGAGCCGTCGCCGTCACGCTGCGCGACTCGGACGGCGACGGGACCGACGAACTCGTGGTCGAGACCGTCGCGTCGGGAGTGGCGACGCTCGGCGGGGGGGTCGTCTCGTGAACGCCGGGTCGCCGACGGGGCGTGCACAGTCGACGACTATCGGGTTCGTCCTCCTGATCGGACTCACCCTGCTCGGGGCGACGACGGTCGTCGCCCTGGGGGGACAGTCGTTCGACGACGCGAGCCGGGAGACGCACGTCGACCGGGTGGAACACGGAATGACGCAGTTCGACTCGCGGACGGCGATGGTCGCGCTCGGAGGGTCACCCTCCCAGACCGTCCGGTTCGCCTCCGGCGGCGACGGGACGTTCGCGGTCGACGAGGACGCCGGCTGGATTCGGGTCACCCACCACAACTACACCGCGGGGACCGACCACGTCGTCTACGACGCCAGCCTCGGGGCGGTCCGCTACCGGAGCGGCGACACGACGGTCGCCTACCAGGGCGGGGGAGTCTGGCGGAAGACGGGCGAGGGGTCGGTGATGGTCTCGCCCCCGGAGTTCCACTACCGGGACGCGACGCTCACCCTCCCGGTCGCCCGCGTCCGCGGCGACGGCGGAGCCACCGGGTCGGCCGTCGCCCGGATCACGAGCACGAGCCCCGTGCAGAGAGTGTACCCCAACGAGTCGAACGCGTACCCGAACGGGCGCACCTACTCGAACACGGTCCAGAACGGGACGGTCGAGGTGACCGTCCACAGCGAGTACTACCGGGCGTGGGCGGAGTACTTCCGGACGCGAACGGAGGGGACGGTGACGGAGTACGGGACCAACCGAACCGCCCACGTCGTCTTGGAGACGGGCGGAGAGGTCGGGGCGTTCGAACTCCCCTCGCGGACGAACGCCGTGGAGGCGCGCGGCATGGCGTCGGGACACGCCGTTCAGGACTTCTCGGTCGCGCTCAGCCCGGGGAACAACTTCAACAACATGTACTTCTCCTTCTCGGCGTCGAACGCGAACGGCGAGTTCGAACTGTTGATTCACGTCCCCAGCGGTCTCGGCGGGAACCCCTGCAAAGACGGGAGCATCGACGACGCCGTCACGCTGGAGTACGACGTGTACTACGCCGACGACAGCGGCGGACACCACGCGTGGACGAACGGCTCCGTCGACGGCAACGACGGCCCGATTCGCCTGCAGTGCGGCGCGGAGGGCGTCGAGTTACGCGCGGATTTCACCGGAGGGACGCCGCTCACGTACGGCGGGTTCACGACCGAGAACGACGGGTCGACGTGGCGGCACGACTGGGAGGGCGGCGTCCGACCGCACGCCGACTTCAACCACACCGAGAGCGGCGAACCCGTCCGGTTTCGCTCCGGCGACGAGACGAGCAGTCGCCACCTCGTGCGTCACTACCTCGGGCTGCTCGGGCCGGACGTCGACCTGACGGTGAACTACGGTCCCGGGAACGGCCCGCGCGTCAACCCGGACGCCTCCTCCGGAGAACTGGAGTACGACACCGCGCAGTCGCCGCGGTTCGTCACCTACCTCCACGTCACGGAGAGCCGAGTCACGGTCGAGTTCGTCCGGTCGGCCGAGTGACTCCGACCCCTTCTCTACCACCCAACTACCGAGAGTCTCGACGACTCGTCCGACGCGTCCGGCCGCGCCGCCTCACTCCAGCGTCACGTCCACGTCGTAGACGACGACGTACAGCCGGGTCACGTCCGTCGCCGTGCAGTCGAGCGTCCCCGCGGCCGGGACCGTACACGAGAACCCCTCGGATTCGAAGTACCGACGCCAGGGTCGCGTGTGGGGCGTGTAGAGCGTGACGTTCACCGCGTCGTACCGGTCGTTCTCCGCGACGACGACGTCCGACAGCGACCGCTGCGTCCGAACGAGCACCGTCGTCGACCCCCCGACCGACCGAGACCCGGTCACGGACGTCTGGACGACCGGGACGAGTAACGTCCCGTCGTCGGCGACGACGTTCGGCTCCCGGACGAGCGCCATCGTCTCGCGGCCGCGCAGCACCGCCCCACCGACGTATCGGACGCGGTCGGTGGCCCCGTCGGCCTCGTAGACCAGCGGCGTGAGGCTCACGTTCCCCGTGTAGAAGTCGGCCGCGGACGTGGTCCCGGTTCGGTAGTCGCCCGAGACGTTCAGCAGAACCGGGTCGCCGGCCCGGAGGTCCGCTTCGGCGAGCCGTATCTCCGTCGCGCGACTCCGTGCCCCGCGCCGGGTGAGGTCCTCGACGTTGCTCGCGAGCACGTCGAACGCTCGCTGGGCGTTGTCCACCCGCTCTTCGTCGCGCGCCTCCTCCAGGCCGGCGTACCCGACCGCGTACGTCGTCCCGACGGAGACGACCACGAGCGAGAAGACGAGGACGAACCCGACCGTCTCGCTGACCCCACGACTGTCTCCCCACGAGCGTCCCCGAGACACGCCCGTCGCTGCGTCACGTCGGCCGATAAGGGTTGGCCCCCGCGACTCAGAACTGAGAGCCGAGCGGTCACGCGTCCGAGAGCGAGCGGCGGTCCGTCACTCGGCGTCGGACCCGGACTCGGGGTCAGGGGCCGACTCCGATTCGGCGCTCTCCGCGGGCGGGGCCGTCTCCACCCGCTCGCGGAGCCACGCTATCGCCCGCTCCACCTCGTCGGGGTCGGTGCCGGTGACCTTCACGCGGCCGGGGTCGCCGCTCGGGGCGGGGTAGCTGCCGACGGCCACGTCGAACCGGTCGCGGGCCGCCGCGAGCGTCTCGGTCAGCGCTCCCTCGGGAGCGGGGGTGTGGAACGTCTCGGAGACGACGTCGCCGCCGAACTCGTCGGCGACCCCCTCGAACGTGGCCCGCATCTCGGCGGGGACGCCCGGGAGCACGTACACGCCGTCGAGCGCACACCCCGGTGCGAGCCCCGCCGGGTTGTCGAGCGGACGCGCGCCGGCCGGGAGTTCCGCCCACGCCTCCAGGTCGAGGTCGAGGTCGTACTCGTCGACGACGTCCGGGTTCGCCTCCGCGAACGCGCGCGCCGTGTCGGTCACGTCGGCGAGCACGTCGTCGCCGACGACCAACTCGCGGCCGAACGCGTCGGCCACCGCCCGCATCGTCACGTCGTCGTGGGTGCCGCCGAGGCCGCCGGTGACGACCACCGCGTCGAACTCGGCGTTCCACCGCCGGACGTACTCGCCGATGACCGCGGGGTCGTCCGGGACGACGAGGACGCGCGCGACCGTCGCGCCGCGCTCGGTCACCTGCCGCGCGAGCCACGAGGCGTTCGTGTTCTCCGTGTCGCCGGCGAGGAGTTCGTCCCCGACGGTGACGATAGCAACCTGCACGGCCGCCACGACGCCCCCGACCGACAAGAACCCGCGGTTCGCGGACGGCCGGAAGACGCCGCCTACCCGGCGTAGAACAGCCCGAACTAAGGGCCTCCTCGGCAACCGGCACGTATGTCCGGACTCGGCGGTGGCGACGACAGGCGCGTCTTGGCGCTCGCATTGGGCGCGCTCCTCGTCGTCGGCATCGCGGTCATCGGCGGCGGATTGGCCCTCCTCGGCGGCTCTCCTCCTGGGGACGACACGGTACGACCGACGCCGAACGGCACCGATTCGGGCGGCGAGTTCTCCGCGACGACGTCGGCTCCGTCCGACACTGCCGACCCCGCGACGACGGCGGCACCCCCCGAGACGCCGGCGTCGGTCCCGGCGGGCGACCCGCTCGGGGGGACCCGGAGCCTCGCGGACGCCGCGGTCACGGTCGAGGGGGACGGGAGCGACGAACTCGGCTTCGGGACCGCCGTCGGCGACCTGAACGGCGACGGGGTCGACGACGTCGTCCTCGGCGCGCCGCTCCACAACGCCAGCGCGCCCCGGTCGGGTGCCGCGTTCGTCTTCTTCGGTCCCGTCACCGGCGACCGCTCCGTCGCGGACGCCGACGTGACGCTCGTCGGCGAGTCGCGCGGCGGCTGGGCGGGCAACAGCGTCGCGCTCGCGGACGTGAACGGCGACGGCGTCGACGACGCCGTCATCGGCGCGCCGCGCCACAGCGGCGGCGCGCGGAACGGCGGCGCGGTGTACGTCGTCTACGGCGGCGAGAATCTCGACGGCGAACTGTCGCTCGGGTCGGCCGACGCGAAACTCCCCGGACCGGTACCCGACTCGCTGACCGGCTTCTCGGTCGCCGCGGCCGACCTCACCGGCGACGGGCGGGCGGAGGTCGTCGTCGGGTCGCCCCGTGGGAGCACCGACGCCGGGCCCGGCGCGGGGCGGGCGTACGTCGTCGACGGCGAGCGGGCGGGAGCGCTCTCCTCGCTGTCCGAGGCCGACGCGACGCTCGTCGGCGAGACGACGGGCGACGAGGCAGGCTGGTCGGTCGGCGTCGCGGCGGACGCCACCGGGGGCGGCGACCCGGCGGTGCTCGTCGGCGCGCCGCGGAACGCCGACGCCGGGGAGAACGCCGGCGCGGCGTACGTCGTCACCGGGCCGTTCGACGGGCGCGCGTCGCTCGGAGACGCCGGACGCGTCCTCCGCGGACCGGGGAGCGGCGCGCTGGCTGGCTGGTCGGTCGCCGGCCCGGGCGACGTGGACGGCGACGGTACCGGCGACGTGCTCGTGGGAGCAATCGGGTACGAGGGAACCGGTGCTGCGTTCCTCGCGAGCGGCGAGGGGGGGAGCGGGTCGCTCGCGGACGCGACGGCGACGTACACCGGTGCGTCCGCGGGCGACCAGGCCGGGTGGACAGTCGGCGGTGCGGGCGACGTCACCTGCGACGGCCGGCCCGACGTGCTGGTGGGTGCGCCGGGCACCGACGCGGGCGGGAGCGACGCGGGCGCGACGTACGTCGTCACCGACGAGAGTACGTCGCTCGCGGACGCGACGGCGACGTACACCGGTTCGGAGGCCGGCGACGAGGTGGGACACGCCAGCGGGTTCGCCGCCGTCCACGGCGGCGCGACCACGGGGCTCGTCGTCGGCGCGCCGTTCGGCGGCGCCCCCCAGACGGCGCACGTCGTCTACGTCGGCTGTCCGGCGGAGTGAACGTACGAACCGGGCGAGACCGGGGATGGCGCGGGCTGCGGGACGACGCTCACCCCGTCCCGTCGCTCTCGGCGGTCAGCGGGTCGCCGACGATTTCGATGCCGTAGCGGTCCATCTCGTCGACGACTCGCCCCATCTGCGCCGCGAGGTCGGCGTCCGCGTCGTCCGGCACCGTCCACGACTCCGCGGGGCGACCGACCGACGCCCAGAGGCGTTCGAGTCCGGGGTTCTGGACGAACATGAGCCACCGCGTCTCCTCCTCGACCAGGTAGCTGTGCGGGAGACCGTGCGGAGCGTAGACCGTCGACCCGGCCGCCGCGGTGAACCGCTCGCCGCCGACCTCGAAGGTGACGACGCCGTCGAGGACGTAGAACAGTTCGTCGTCGTCGCGGTGGACGTGCAGCGGCGGTGACGCCCCGGCGGGGACGAGTTCCTCTATCATCGAGAACGCGCCGCCGGTGTTCTCGTCCGTCGCTTTGAGCACGGTGAGCGAGCCGAGCGACCAGTACGGGTCGCCGTCGCGCGGGCCGAGCATCCACGCCTCCGGGGGGGCCGAGTCTCGTCCGGTTGCCATGCGTCGTGTACGCGCCCTGACGACGTAGCTGTACGCTCGGGCGGAGGGGAACGGAGGGGAAGGCGACAGAACGGGGCACGGAGCGAGGCTCGCGGCCGGTCCTCGACGCGGCTCGCCGCCGCGCTCGGACCCGACCGACGCAGCGCAACTTCCAAACCCCGGCCGGTCGTGAAGGACGACGATGGTCCTCGACGGCGTCTTCCTCTCCCCGCTCGGCCTCGTCGCCCTCCTCGCGGTCGTCCCCCTGCTGCTGCTGTACCTCATCCGGCCGGACCCCCGCGAACTCGACCTGCCGACGATGCGGTTCCTGCGCGACGACCGGGGGGAAGACGCGTCCAGCCCCATCATGGAGCGACTCAGCCGCGACCTGCTCCTGCTGCTCCAGCTCGCGGTGCTCGTCCTGCTGGCGACGTCGCTGGCGACGCCGTACACGCTCGTCTCCGAGGCGTCGACGGTCGAGGAGACGGTCGTCGTCGTCGACGGGACCGCGAGCATGGCGACGGAGGACGGGGGGACGACGCGCTTCGCCCGCGCCGTCGCGGCCGCGAGCGAGGAACCCACCTCGACCACGTCGGTCGTGTTCGTCGGACAGGAGGGGGAGGTGACGCTCCGCGGCGGGACGTCCGAGCAGGCGCGGCGGGCGCTCGACGGTCTCGCCGTCACCGACGCCGCGGGCGACCTCCGCGACGGCATCGCGCAGGCGACGGCCGTCGCGGGCGAGAACGCCCGAATCGTGGTGTTCAGCGACTTCGCCGACGACGGCGGCTGGGAGGAGGCAGTGGAGGCGGCCCGCGCCAGAGGGCTGCTCGTCGACCTGCGGCAGTTCGCGGGCGGCGGGGGGAACAACGTCGGCATCGTCGACCGCTCGTTCACCGGCACCGACGTGACGCTGACGGTGAAGAACTACGGCGAGACCGAGGCCGAGCGGACGCTCAGGTTCGGGACCCAGCGGCGGACGGTGACGCTCGGGAGCGGCGACGTGACGACCGTGACGCTCCCGGTGCCGACCGGTGGGGGCACCGTCGAGATGACGCCCCGCGACTCGTTCCCCACCGACGACGTCGCCTACGTCGCCGCGCCCGACGACGCCACCATCGACGTACTCCTCCTGACGAACGACCGGAACCGGTACCTCTCGACGGCGCTGTCGGTGATTCCGGAGGTCGAACTCACGGTGGAGGAGCCGCCGGCGAACGTCGAAGGGCGGTACGACGTGGTCGTGTACAGCAACATCGTGGGGGGTCGCCTGCTCCGCGGGAACGTCGAGGACGGCCGGCAGGCGCTCGAGCGCGGCGGCGGGGTGGTCGTCCAGGCGCAGGAGAGCATGCCGAACCGCTACTCGCAACTGCTCCCCGTCCGGACGGGCGAACTCGCGGACTCCCCGTCGGTCGCGGCCGTCGCGAGCGACGAACTCACCCGCGACATCAACTTCCCCCCGCCCGAACGCTACCTCACCGCGGAGCCGACGGCGGACGCGCGGCCGCTCGTCAGACTGGTCGACGGGTCGCCGCTGGTCGCGACGGCCGAGCGGAACGGCGGGCGACTCCTCTACTACGGCTACATGGAGGAGGCGTCCTCGTTCAAGTACAACTACCAGTACCCCGTGTTCTGGAAGCGCGCGATGTTCTACCTCGCCGGCCGCGACCCGCTGCCCGTCTTGAACCGACCGACGGGCGAGACGCTCCGGTTCGACGGGGAGCGGACCGTGACGACCCCAACGGGACGGGTGACCGCGCGGGCGCTGTCGCTGGACCGGGTCGGCTTCTACGCGGTCGGCGACCGCCGGTACGGCGCGTCGCTGGTGAGCGAGTCCGAGTCGGCCGTCGCCGCCGAACCGCTCGAGTCGCGCAACGGCAGCGTCGTCCGCGGCCGCGAGGAGGAGCGGCGGGTGCCGGACCCGCTCACCGAGTGGGTCGCGCTGGCGGCGCTCGGGGTCGCACTGGCCGAACTCGGCGTGCTGCGCCGGCGGGGTGACCTGTGACGCTCCCGCTCGCCGTCGTGACGCGAGCGCTCGCGCTTCAGACCGGGATATCGGACGTCCTGGACTCGCTCGACCCGTCGGGCCTGTTCGAGGCGTTCGAGGCGTTCCAGACCGGGTGGACCGACGGCTGGTCGGTCGTCGTCGACGGCGTCACGGTCGGGGTCGCACGGCCCCTGCTGTTGCTGGCGCTGCCGCTGGGACTGCTCGCCGTGTGGGCGCTCGTCTACCGGAACGCCGACGGCACCGCGACGGCGCGCGAGCGCCGCCTGCTGACGCTCGCGCGCGTCCTCGTCGTCTGTTGTCTCGTCGTCGCCGCCGCCGGCCCGTACACCGTCGAACGGACGGAGACGACCGGCGACCCGCGAGTGACCCTGCTCGTCGACGACTCCGACAGCATGCAGGTGATGCCGAACGCGGGCGAGCGACTCGCCGAGGACGTCGAGGCGGCCGGCGTCCCGGTGACGACGTCGACCATCGCGCAGGGAGCGCGCTCGCCCGTCGGCGACGGCATCGCGGCGAACCTGCGGGAGAACGGCACCGTCGTCGTCGTCAGCGACGGACGCGTCACGGAGGGGCGGGACCTCGCGGAGGTCGGCGAACTCGCCGCGTCGCTCAACGCGACGGTGGCGTCGGTGGCGCTCGACCCGCGCCGGACCGAGCGGTACGTCACCGTCGCCGGACCCGCGAAGACCAGCGCGGGCGTGGAGAACGCCTTCCTCGCCCGGGTGCAGGGAGTCGACCTCGCGGGCGACGCCCGTCTCGTGGTCACCGTCGACGACGAGACGGTGGTCGACCGGCCGCTGGCAGAGGCGGGCGGCAGCGTCGAGTTCTCCCACGCGTTCGACGAGACGGGCTCGCACCGCGTCACGGCGAGAATCGAGGCGGACGACGCGTTCGACGACAACGACGTGTTCCGGAAGACGGTCCGCGTCGTCGAGAAGCCGCGAATCCTCTACGTCTCCCGGCAGGACTACCCGTTCGGGCGCTACCTGGAGGACCTCTACCGGGTGAACCGGACCGACTCCGTGCCCGACGACCTGAGTCCGTACTACGCGGTGGTGGTGCAGGACGTCGCCGCGCCCGACCTGGGGAACGTGGACGCGCTCCAGCGGTTCGTCATCGACGGCGGCGGCCTGCTCGCGGTCGGCGGGTACAACTCCTTCGAGAACGGCGGCTACGAAGGGTCGTCGGTCGCCTCGATGCTCCCGGTGACGATGGGCGAGAGCGTCGGCGGGAGCACGAACCTCGTGCTCGCCATCGACGTCTCCCGGAGTTCCAAGACCGGGATGCGGGTCCAGAAGGCCGTCTCGCTCGACGCGCTCGACCAGCTCGGCGACGAGAACGAGGTGGGTGTCGTCGGATTCAACCGCGAGGCGTACGCCGTCGCCGGCCTCGCGCCGCTCGCGGAGAACCGCGAGCGGGTGACAGACCGCATCCGGCGGCTGGAGAGCGGCGGCGGCACCGACCTCGCCGCGGGCATCCTCGGGGCGGAGGAGATGCTCGGCGGTCGACGCGGCTCCGTCATCCTCGTCAGCGACGGGTACGGCCCGGTCGGTCCGGCGACGGCCGCCGCCCAACGGCTGGGCGAACAGGGCGTCCGCGTCATCGCCATCGGAACGGGGACCAACCCGGACGAGGCGACGCTCCGGCGGGTCGCGGAGGCGTCCGGCGGGAGCTACTTCCGCGCGACCGACACCGACCGCCTTCGGCTGCTGTTCGGCGGCTCCTCCCGGCGCTACGAGGGGGAGACGCTGACCGTCGTCGACCGGAACTCGTTCGTCACGAGCGGCGTCGAGTTGACCGCGAACCCGCCGCGGACGAACGACGTGTCGGTGCGGAGCGGCGCGGACTACCTCGTCGCGTCGGGGTCCGGCAGCCCGGCGGTCGCCTCCTGGCGCTACGGGCTCGGCCGGGTCGCCACCATCACCGCCTACGACGACCAGGGGACGCTCGACGGGCTGTTGACCCCGCCCGACTCGCTGCTGCTCACGAAGTCGACGAACTACGTCATCGGCGACCCCGAGCGCAAGGCGACCGGCGTCGCCGAGGCGGCCGACACGCGCGTCGGCCAGCCGACGACCGTCACCTACCGCGGCGCGGACGCGCCCGAGACCGAGGACGAGGACGTCCCCCTCAGACAGGTCGCCCCCGACACGTACCGGGCGACGGTGACGCCCTCGGAGGCGGGCTACGACTCGCTGTTCGGGGCGACGTACGCCGTCAACTACCGCACCGAGTACGCCGCGTTCGGGCAGGACCCGGCGCTCGCGGACCTGGTCCAGGCGACGAACGGGACGCAGTTCCGCCCGGGACAGGCGGACGACATCGCGGCGTTCGCCCGCGAGCAGTCGACGCGGGTCCGCGACGTCGAGCGGACGTGGGACTGGGCGTTCCTCCTCGCCGGGCTGCTCGTCTACCTGTTTGAAGTGGGTGCCCGTCGAATCCGGGTCTACACCGGACGCACCTCCGACGGTGGTGGGCTCACATGAGTTATCTGGGACGATCCATCAACCTCGCACTCGTGGTCCTCGTGGTCCTCTCGGTCGCGGGAACGGCCGGAGCGTCGCTGTTCTACCAGCACTCGGCGGACCAGCTCGAACGGCAGAACGAGCGGCTCCGCGACCGGAACGCCGAACTCGAAGACCAGCTCTCCACGACGCGCCAGACGCTCTCGAACACGCGAGCGCGCCTCAGGGAGGCGAACGCGACCCTCGAGGACACCGAGGGCGACGTGGGGCAGGTCTCGGACGAACTCGAGCGGACGGAGCGCCAGCTCAGCCAGACGATAAACGAGCTGTCCGAGACGCAGGCGGAGCTCAACGCGACCGAGGCGGAACTGTCGCGGACCCAGGAGGAACTTCTGGAGGCGCGCCAGAACCTCCAGACTGCCACGAGGCGGGTGCAGACGTTGGAGAGCCAGGTGGACAACCTCACGACGACGGTCGAGGACCTCCGCGACGAGCGCGATGACCTCGTCGACGAGCGCGACGAACTGAACGAGACGGTCACCGAACAGCGGGCGGAGCTGGACCGGCTCGAAACCCGCGTGACCGAACTGGAGTCGCAGGTCGAGTCGCTCCAGTCGCAGGTGGACGACCTACAGGCCGACCTGCGGAGCGTCTGTAACGCCATCGAGGGGGAGAGACCACAGGAGTGTCCCGGATGAGCGACGAGTTCGGGTCCGACGCCGACGCGGGGTCGGGGTCCGACCCCGAGGAGCGACGGAGCGCTCCCGGCCGCGAGGTGGCCGACGCGCTCCGCGAGATACGGCGCGAGGCGGTCAAGGTCGCGCTGGTCTACGCCGCCGTCGACGCGGCACTCGCCGTCCTGCTCGTGAACCTCGCGCTCCGGGTCGGCGAGCCGGCGTGGGCGACTCGTCCGGTCGCGCTGGCGTCCGTCGCCGTACCGGTGCCGGTACTCGCCGCGGTCGTCGTCGGCCTGCTCGTGCTCTGCGGCGAAGTCGCGCTCAGGCTCCGCCGCCCGGTCGTCGAACAGTTCGAGGCGGCGAACCCGGCGGTCCGGGAGATGCTCCGGACCGCCCGCGACGCCGTCGAGGTCGACCGGGACTCGCGGATGGCCCGCGCGCTGTACGCGGACGTACTCGACCGCCTCCGCGAGACGTCGAGTTTCGGCCTCGTCGACCTCCGCCGGCTGTCGGCGACGCTGCTGGTGGTCGTGCTCGTGAGCGTCGCCGGCATCCAGGTCGTCCTCGTCGACCTGAGCCTCGCAGGCGACGACCCGACGACCCCCGGCGACGCCGAGGACCCCGACTTCGAGGGGCTGCGCGACGGCGACGAGGTGCTCGGCGAGGCCGAGAACGTCTCGGCGGGCGACAACGACATCGACGCCGAACTCCCCGGCTCCGGCGAGGGGGACGGACCGTCCGGCGGCGTCCCCGGCTCGTACGAGTCGAGCGGGTTGCCGACGGGCGACGTGGAGGGACAGCAGGCCGGCTTCAGCGACTCCGAGCGCGTCGAGGACTCGGAGCTCATCCGCGACTACAACCTCGAACTCCGCAACCAGACAGATGACTGACGACAGCCAGACCGACGGCGGCGAGATGGCCGCGACCGACGATATCGACAGCCTCCAGGACAGCCTCGGGCGCGTGCGCGAGGAGGTCGGCAAGCGAATCGTCGGCCAGCACGACGTGCTGGAACAACTGCTCGTCAGCCTGCTGTGTGACGGCAACGCGCTCCTGGAGAGCAACCCCGGTCTCGGGAAGACGTCGATGATTCGGGCGCTCTCGGAGGCCATCGACCTCGACTTCTCGCGCATTCAGAACACGCCGGACCTGATGCCCTCGGACATCACCGGCACCGAAATCATCCGCGAGACTGCGGGCAGCCGGGAGTTCGTCTTCGAGGAGGGCCCCGTGTTCGCGAACGTCGTCCTCGCGGACGAGATCAACCGCGCGACGCCGAAGACGCAGGCCGCGCTGCTGGAGGCGATGCAGGAGAAGCAGGTGACGGCCGCCGGCGAGACGCACGCGCTGCCCGACCCGTTCTTCGTGCTGGCGACGCAGAACCCCATCGACCAGGAGGGAACCTACCCGCTCCCCGAGGCGCAGACCGACCGCTTCCTGCTGAAGATCCTGCTCGACTACCCCACGTACGAGGAGGAGCGCCACATCGTCGACCTCTACACGGAGGGGACGGCGGCGCCGCCGGTCGAGCGGGTCGTCTCCCGTGAGCAGTTGCTGACGATACAGTCGCTCGTGCGGGAGGTGCCCATCGCGAGCGACATCCGCGACCGGGCCATCACGCTGGTCCGGGCGACGCGCGACTCGCCCGATATCGAGTACGGCGCCAGCCCCCGCGCGAGCATGGCGCTCGTGCTCGCGGGGAAGGCGCGGGCGTTCCTCCGCGGCCGCACGCACGTGAGCTGGGAGGACGTCGAGGCGATGGCGCCGCCCGTCCTGCGCCACCGCATCCTCGTCGACTTCCGCGCCGAACGCGAGGGGACCACCCCGGACGACGCAGTCGCGTCGCTGCTCGCCGACGGATGATCGACCCCGCGTTCCTCGACGAACTCGACCGGTTCCGCTCGGCGCTGAAACGCCAGAGTTCGTCGGTCCGGCAGGGCGAACAGCGCTCGAAGAGCGTCGGCGAGGGGCTGACGTTCAGCGACTACCGCCGGTACGTCCGCGGCGACGACACGCGGCTCGTCGACTGGAAGCTGTACGCCCGGACGGGCGAGTACTTCATCAAGCAGTTCGAGGCCGAGCGGAGCCTCACCGTCCACGTCCTCGTCGACGCCAGCGGATCGATGGCGTACGGGGAGGGTGACCAGAACAAGTTCGAGTACGCCGCCAGACTCGGGCTGGGGTTCGCGTACCTCACGGTCGAGGAGAACAACGACTTCCAGTTCTCGCTGTTCGGCGACCGGGTCGAACGCCTCGACACCGGGCGGTCGAACCGGGGCGAACTGCTCCGGCTGGTCGACCGGGTGAACGAGGTGGACCCGAGCGGCGAGGGCGACTTCGCGGGCGCGCTCGACGGCTACGGCGCCACCATCCGGAGCCGCTCGCTCGTGGTCGTGTTGAGCGACTGCCTCGCCGACCCGGACGCCGTCGAGGCCGGACTGGCGGGCGTGAGCCGCAGCGGGGTCGTGGTCGGGACCGTGCTCACCCCGCGGGAACTCCGTCCGGAGCCGAGCGGGGACACGCTGTTTCGCGACCCGGAGACGACCGAGACGCTCCGAACGTACTTCGGCGGGGCGCGGAGCGCCTCGTACCGCGAGCGCCTCGACGCGCACGTCTCGGCCGTCGAGGAGCGCTGTCGTCGCCTCCGGGCGGCACACACGCTCGTCGACACCGGCGCGGACTTCTTCGACTCGTTCGGCCGCGTCTGGGTCGGGTGACGCCCCGGCACTCCTCGCGGACCGCGCGTCTGCCGCGGCCGACAACGATTAACGCCCGTTGGCCGAATCCGTCGACCGCATGTCTGTTCCGTCCGTGACGCTGCCGAGCGGCGACGAGATGCCGATAGTGGGCGCAGGGACCTGGGACCTCGACGGAGAGGGTGTCGAGAGTTCCGTCCGGGCCGCGCTCGACGGGTCGTACACGCACGTCGACACCGCGGAGGGCTACCGGAACGAGGCCGACATCGGCGAGGTGTTGACCGACTACGACCGCGAGGACCTGTTTCTCACCTCGAAGGTGCTCCCGTCGAACCTCAACTACGACTCGGTCGTCGAGTCGTGTGAGGCGTCGCTGGAGAAACTGGGTACCGACTACCTCGACCTCTACCTGATTCACTGGCCGAACCCGGCCGTCTCGCTGCGCGAGACGCTCGACGCGATGGCGACGCTGCACGAGGAGGGGCTGGTGCGCAACGTCGGCGTCTCGAACTTCAGCGCCTACCAACTCAGCAACGCGCTCCACGTCTCGGACGTCCCCATCGCGGTCAACCAGATCGAGTTCCACCCGTGGTTCCAGCGGCCGGACCTCGTCGACTACTGCCGCGAGTCGGACGTGGTCGTCGAGGCGGCCGCACCCCTCGCCCGCACGGAGATACTGGGCGACGACACCGTGACCGAACTCGCCGAGGAGTACGACAAGACGCCCGCACAGGTCGTGCTCCGGTGGGCCGTCGAGCAGGACGTGGTCGTCATCCCGAAGTCGTCGTCGGCCGACCACATCGCGGAGAACGTCGACCTGTTCGACTGGGACCTCGACGAGGCGGACCGCGAGCGCCTCGACTCGCTCGACCGCGACCAACCGGTCTACGACACGCCAGCGCGCGACTGGACCGGCGACGTGTACGGCATCGCGGAGTAGCCGCCAGTGTCGACCCACCTCGGGGCGCTCCCGGCCCGGTAGACGACCCGTCCCTGAGGGATGGCGGGAACCCCGACGGTCACTGACCCGACTCCCCTCCCTCCGTTCGTCGGCCGAGGGGACGTAGGACCCGACTAGCGCCTTCTCGCCCAACCAGATTCGTCTCGGACGGCCCTCTCGGTCGGTCAGACGTCCGTCACGCGGGTCATAACAAAATCGTGTCGTCTGGACTATCAGTTACCCCCGCCAGCCGTTGCGGTTCGGGCCGGAGTGCCGTCACCCCACCGGTACTGGTTTTCCGGCCGTGACGAGCCCCACCCCGCCTACCGTACAGGTCGGGGGGACGGTTGTCGGCGTTCGAACGACCATGAGATTCGGAACACAGACACCGAAGCGAACGGAGACGGGATGGACAGTTCGAAACACGTGACTCGCTCCCTGGCGGTCGCGTTCGCGGCACTACTGGTGACGTCCGCAGTGGGCGTCGGTGCGCTGTCGGGTGTCGGCGTGGCGAGCGCAGAGCCGGCAGACAGCGACGTGCTGTACCGGGCGAACGCCGGCGGGAGCGTGTCCGTCAGCGACGGTCCGAACTGGGAGAACGACTCGGAGTACTTGGTCGCGGGAAACAGTCAGGTCGCTTCCAGCCCGGCGCCGACGCTGATCGACGAGTCGGTCCCGGAGACCACACCGGCCGGTATCTGGACCGACGAACGGTACGACCCGTCCAGTGGGGGGGAGATGCAGTACGAGTTCCCCGTCCCGGCGGGCCAGGAGGTGACGGTCCGACTCTACTTCTACGACGGATTCTCGGGCACCAGTGAGGTGGGCGACCGGGTATTCGACGTGAGCGTCGAGGACCGGACCGCCGAGGACTTCGACGTCATCGAACAGTACGGCGACCAGACCGCCGGCACGAAGGCGTTCACCGTCACCAGCGACGGGACGATCGACGTCGACTTCGCGCACGTGACGGAGAACCCGCAGGTGAACGCCATCGAGATCGTGAAGTCGACCCCCGACGGCGGCGAACTCGGCGCACAGAGCGCCGTCGACTTCGGAACGGTCGTCACGGGCGAGAGCCGGACGGAGTCGGTCACGGTCACGAACGCCGGCGGTGCGGGCGACGAGACCATCACCGTCACGGACGTCGCCGTCACGGGCGCCGACAAGAGCGAGTTCTCCACCGACTACGCCGGGAACACCACGCTCGCGCCGGGCGAGTCGGTCGACGTCGACGTCGCGTTCGCGCCGATGGACGCGAAACCGAAAGCCGCACGGCTCGAAGTAGCACACGACGCGCCGAACACCACCAGTCCGCTGACCGTCGACCTCACGGGTGAGGGTACCAGCGACGTGCCGGTCGGCTTCGACGTCAGCGGCCTCGACGTTGCGCTCGGGAACCCGACGTCGCTCGATTTCGGTCCCGACGGCCGGTTGTACGTCGCACAGCGGAACGGAGTGATCAAGGCGTTCGAAATCACCCGGAACGGTTCGAGCGACTACGACGTGACCGACACCGAAGTCATCGAGGCCGTGAAGAACATTCCGAACCACGACGACGACGGGTCGTACAACCCGGAGGTGAACAGACGACAGGTGACTGGCCTCACAGTGGAGGGTAACGCGTCGACGCCGGTCGTCTACGTCACTTCCAGCGACATCCGAGTCGGCGCCGGCGGCAGTCACACGGACAGGGGGCTCGACACCAACTCCGGGGTCATCTCGCGGCTCACGTGGACGGACCCCGGCTGGGACCACGACATGCTCGTGCGCGGTCTCCCGCGGTCCGAGGAGAATCACGCCACCAACGGCATCCAGTACGACGCGCGGAGCAACACCCTCTACGTCGCTCAGGGCGGGCACACGAACAAGGGCGCTCCCTCGGACAACTTCGCGCTGACGCCGGAGTACGCGCTCTCGGCGGCCATCCTCTCGGTCGACCTCGACGCGATAAACGCGATGCCCGAGAAGGACGCCGCCAACACGGACGCGACGTACCTGTACGACCTGCCGACGCTGAACGACACGGAGACGCCCTTCGGCGGACAGGACGGCGAGAACATGGCGATGTGGACGACCGACAGCCCGGTCGACGTGTACTCCCCGGGCTACCGGAACCCGTACGACATCGCGCTCAGCGACGACGGACGGTTGTACGCGACCGACAACGGTGCCAACCCCGGCTGGGGAGGTGTCGTCGCCGGCGAGGGGCCCCAGGGCGAGTGTACGAACGAGCAGAACGAGCAGGACGAGTTCTCCCCGCCCGGCGTCTACCGCGTCGACGGCGAGGACTACTACGGCGGTCACCCGAACCCCACGCGGGGGAACGAGACGAGCGAGTTCGCTGCCGCGGTCGAAGCGCCCCTCCACGACCCGGTGAACTGCGACTACGTCTCGCCCACGAACGCTTCGACCGAGAGCGCCGCGCTCGTGACGTACGGACCGACGCCGCAGGGGATGGACGTCTACTCGGCGTCGAACTTCGACGGCGCGATGCAGGGCGACCTGCTGTTGGCCATGTGGAACACCGGCGACGTTGAGCGCGTCGAACTGAACGCGGAGGGGACGGAGGCCACCTCCTCTGGCCCCGTCTTCGAGAACATCGGGAGCAACCCGCTCGACGTTCACGCGCAGGGCGACGACAACGCGTTCCCCGGCACCGTCTGGGCGGCGACGTACGGTAGCAACGAGATTACCGTGTTCGAACCGACCGACTACGGGGAGAGTTCCGGGAGCGTGTGTACAGCCGACGAGACCGGGTCGCCGACCTACGACCCCGACGGTGACGACGACGACGACGGATACACCAACGCCGACGAGAACGCCGTCGGGACCAATCCCTGTTCGCAGGCCTCCCAGCCCGCCGACTGGGACGGGGACTACACTCCCGACTCGCTCGACTCGGACGACGACGACGACGGACTCCCCGACGCCACCGACCCGTTCGCGCTCGACCCACAGAACGGTCTCGACACCGACCTCCCGACCGACCGGCAGTTCGTGGCCGGCCAGCATCCCCGGTCGCTGTTCGGTCTCGGTTTCACCGGTCTGATGACCAACGGGACCGACTACGCGGAGTTGTACGACGAGTCGAAGGTTCGCGCCGGGGGTGCGACCCAGCGGCTGTCGGTGGACGGGGTGCCGTTCGGCGACGCCTACCAGAGCACGAACACGCAGGCGTACGCCTTCCAGTACGGCGTGAACGCGACCGGCGACGCACCGTTTACCGTCCACTCGACGGTCGAGTCGCCGTTCTCCGACGACACGACGCCCGAGACTTACCAGTCCGCCGGGATGTACATCGGGCTCGGCGACCAGGACAACTACATCAAACTGGTCGCCGGCGCACAGGACGCCGACGGCGCTCCGACCGGCGGCGTCCAGTTCCTGAAGGAGGTCGACGGGACGGCAACCGGCGACCACGTGCGCTCCGAGAGCGCGGTGTTCGGGAGCGGTCAGACCATCGAGCTCTACCTCGACGTCTACCCGTCGAACGACACCGTCGTCGCGAGCTACGCCGTCGACGACGGCGACCGAACGTACCTCGACCAGACGTTCACGATGCCAGACAGCTGGTACGCCAACGACACCCGGGGACTCGCGGTGGGTCTCATCAGCACGGCCAACGGCGCTGACGACACGTTCTCCGTGTCGTGGGACCGGCTGACGGTGATGGAACCCGACGCGAACCGCGCACCGACCGCCGACGCCGGGTCGAACCTGACGGTCGACGAGGGGTCGACGGTCCCCCTCGATGCCTCGGAGTCGACCGACCCCGACGGCGACCAACTCGGCTACTCGTGGGTGCAGACGGCGGGACCGGCCGTCCAGCTCAGCGCGCAGGACGACGCACAACCGTCGTTCACCGCGCCGGACGTCGACACCGACGCGACGCTCACGTTCGAGGTGACGGTCACGGACGCCGAGGGAGCCACCGACACCGACACCGTGACCGTTACCGTTCAGGACACCGCCGACGAGACCACGTCCGTCGCGGAGGCGGTAGCGAGTTACGGTGACGGGGACGACACGACCGTCAGCCTCCAGGAACTCCAGACCGCCATCGACTGGTGGCGGACCGGCGCGGCGGTCCCGAACACCGGTGGCGAGACCGTGAGCCTCGAGGAACTCCAGCGGCTCGTCGACCTCTGGCGGACCGAAACCACCGTCGACGGAGAGACCGCTTAGCGTGGGTGGCCCCGGTCCCGCATCGACGCGGCACTCTCCGTCGAATCGGAGTGCGCCGAGCGACCCTCGGCGACCGGTCTCGGCCGGGTCACTCCCCCGACGCCTCCGACACGAGGGGGCACGGGACGGAGTCGCGTCGCTCTCTGTCGACGCCATCCCGCGACTTCCCTCCAGCCCGCGCCGTCGATACGCGCTGTAGTATCATGTACCGGCCCGGGGAGGCGGTCGCGATACAGACGCTGACCGGGCAGGTGGTGACACGGGAGACCGACGGCTCGGAGGAGGTGACGACCGAGGAACGAAACCACCTGCGGCGGACCGCCGCGAGTCGCACTTCTCGGAGCGGCGTGGTCGAGTACGACCGACGGGAGGGAACCGTCCGGTTCGGAGAACAGGCCGAGGCGTCCGACTTCGGCCGACTGGACTGCTGACGCTCGACGCGGTCACTCACCGCTCGCTTCGCCCGCCTCGTCGACCCCACCGGACGGCTCCCCCCGCCCGGCCTGGGCCGGTTCGTCCATGTAGTACCCGACGAGCGCCGTCACCAGACTCGCCGCCGCCAGCAGCCCGAGCGCCGGCTCGAACCCCCCGGTGTAGTCGTAGACGACCCCGACGGAGAACGGCCCGAGGAACCCACCCACCTCGCCCACGGTGAATATCAGCCCGGTCGCCACGGCGGTGAGGCCGGGACCGATACCCTCCATCTCGATGGGGATGGCGCGGACGAGCGGTGCCAGGCCGCCGATGACGAACACGCCCACGAGCACGAGTGACGCCGAGAGCGTCCAGACCCCACCCCCCACGAGCAGGCCGACCATCCCGACGGTCCCGGCCACCCCGCACGCGATGATGGGGAGACGTCGCGTGGAGAACCGGTCCGAGAGAGCGGGAATCGCGACGATTCCGAGGACCCGAACGAGCACGAACGAACTCGTCAGCGCCCCCGCCAGCGCCGGCGCCACCCCGCGCGCTTCAAGGATGGTCGGGAGCCAGTTGGACAGGCCGTGGCTGATGAACAGCCGCATCGTCCCGACGACGACGAGGAGCAACAGGCCGGAGTGGGTGAGGACGCGCCGGAGGTCGCCCCCCATCGACGCGAGCGAGAAGGTCCGGTCGTCGTCGCCCGCCGAGAACTGCTCGGCGCGGTCCCACAGCAGCCACGAGGCGACGAGCCATGTCACGGCGAACCCGGCGACGAGCGCCCCGGTGTAGACGAAGAACTGCCGCCACCCGGTCACCAGCGGGTCGACGACCGGGCGTGCGACGGCGAACACCGTCGCGCTCCCCAGCGTCGCCCCGACGATGTACACCGACGACATCGTCCCGGCCCGGTCGGCGGGGAACAGTTCCGAGACGAGTTTCGGCAGCCCGAACGTGACGGCCGTCCCGCCGACGCCGAGGAGGAGCGTCGGGGCCACGACGGTCACGAAGCCAGTCGCGGAGCCGCGGAGGGCGTGCGCGACCCCGATGACGAACAGCCCCGCCCCGAGGGAGGTCCGCGAGCCGAGTCGGTCGATAGCCAGCCCCGACAGGAGCGCGAGCGGGATGTAGCTGAGCTGGACGGCACCCGTGACGACGCCCGCCTCGGTGCCCGACAGCCCCAGGTCCTCGATGACGGGCACGAGGTACGCGGCGAGCGAGAACCACGAGAACGTGTACAGGAAGTACCCGACGCTGGCGAGTGCGAGCAGTGTGTACGACTCGGCGGAGACTCCGTCCTCGGCCATTCCTACGCGGACCCTCCGGGACCGGGTACATGACTCTACCTGAATCGACAACGGCAGCGTCCCTCTACAATTATGATGCACGACACCGACTGGCACGGTACGATGCGCGCAGCAGTGTTCACCGGACACGGGGAGCCGCTGGAGTTGAGAGAGGTAGCGGAACCGGAGCCCGACCCGACGGGGGTGGTGGTCGAGACGGAGGCGTGCGGCGTCTGTCGGAGCGACTGGCACGCCTGGCAGGGCGACCCGCTCTGGGAGTCGCGGGGGTTCACCGAGGGGCACGTCTTCGGGCACGAACCCGCCGGCGTCGTCGTCGCCGTCGGCGACGAGGTGGAACACGTCCGGGAGGGCGACCGCGTCACCGTCCCGTTCAACCTCGGCGACGGGACCTGTCCGTCGTGTCGGAACGGCCACGCCAACATCTGCGACAACCGCATCCCGCTCGGTCTCGCGCCCGAGTCGCGGGGGGCGTTCGCCGAGCGGTTCCACGTCCCCTGGGCCGACTTCAACGTCGTCCCCCTCCCGGAGGACGTCTCGCCGGTCGAGATGGCCGGCCTCGGCTGTCGGTTCATGACCTCGTTCCACGGGCTGGTTCACCGGGCCGACGTGACCGCCGGCGACTGGGTCGCGGTCCACGGCTGCGGCGGCATCGGGCTGTCGGCGGTCCACATCGCCGACGCGCTGGGAGCGAACGTCGTCGCCGTCGACCTCTTCGACGAGAAACTGGACGTCGCGACCGACCTCGGCGCCGTCGAGACCGTCAACGCCGAAACCGTCGACGACGTACCCGGAGAGGTACGGGCGGTAACGGACGGCGGCGCGGACGTCTCGGTGGACGCACTCGGTATCACCGAGACCTGCCGGAACTCGGTCGACAGCCTCCGGAAACTCGGCCAGCACCTCCAGATAGGGCTCACCTCGCGCGAGGACGGCGGGGAGGTGTCGCTCCCGACGGACCAGATCGTCGCCAAGGAACTGGAGTTCGTCGGCACCATCGGGATGCCCCGCCCTCGTTACGACGAGATATTCCGGATGATAGCGCACGGGAAGCTCGACCCGATGGCGGTGGTCTCGGAGACGGTGTCGCTCGACCGGGTGCCGGAGAAACTCGACGCCATGACCGAGTTCGAAACCGTCGGCATTCCCGTCGTCGACGAGTTCTGAGGGCGGATTCGAATCGGCGCTCGCCCGGCCCAGTGGGAACACGTCGAAGTCGCTCCCGCCGAGAGCACGCCGGCGTCGGCGGCATCGTGCGGGAAGTGACGCTCCACGGACGACCCCGAGCGCGAGGTTAAGCCGACCGGAGCCGTATCTCCCGGTGAGCAGGGCGGTGACGGGGGGTCCGCTGGGTTCCCCAGTTCGGCCGGTCCGGACCACCGACGCCGCCCCTCGCGGAGAGCGACTCATGGCAACCGAATCAATCGACAGACAGACTGACGAGCGCGACGACGGGTACGCCGGGTTCGTCGAGACTGCCGTCCGGGGACTGCGCGACAGCGCCACCGTCGAGACCGTGTACGGCGACCCGATAGTCGCCGAGGGCAAGACCGTCGTCCCCGTCGCCCGGGCCGTGTACGGGTTCGGCGGCGGGTTCGGCAGCAGCGCCGAGACGGACGAGGACGGCGGCGAGGGCGCCGGCGGCGGCGGTGGCGTGTTCACCCGACCGGTCGGGGTGCTCGAAATCACCGAGGACGAGACGCGGTTCGTCCGGTTTACGGATACGAAGCGGCTCGCCCTCGCGGTCGGCATCGGCTTCCTGCTCGGCATCCTCGTCGGGCGCCGGTGACGACACCCCGAACCGCCTCGGACGATCGACCGCGCGCCCATCCTTTCACTCGACCGTCGACCGTTCCCGGGGGCGTCTCCGTCGCCGGACTGGACCGCTCCGTTTCCGCGAACGATACATTCACCTCGCCGGTCCGGAACTGTTCTGTGCGAGTAACCCGCACGATGCCCACACCGACCCCGAACTCGTTCGACCCCGTCGAGACGACCGTCGCCGACGTCCACGCCGCCATGGAGGACGGACGCGTCACCGCCGAAGCGCTCGTCGACCGCTACCTGGCGCGCGTCGACGCGTACGACGACGAGTTGAACGCGATTCTGACCCTGAACGACGGCGCCCGCGAACGCGCCCGTCGGCTCGACGAGCGGTTCGACGACGACGACGGCCTCGTCGGACCGCTCCACGGGATTCCGACGCTCCTCAAGGACAACCACGACACCCACGACATGCCGACCACCGCCGGGTCGGTTGCCCTCGCCGAGTCGCGGCCGCCGCGCGACGCGTTCGTCGTCGAGCGACTCCGCGAGGCCGGCGCCGTCGTCCTCGGGAAGGCGAACCTGCAGGAACTGTCGTTCGGCGTCGACACGGTCAGTTCCCTCGGCGGCGCGGCGCGGAACGCGTACGACCTCGACAGGCGACCTTCGGGGTCGAGCGGCGGGACGGCCGCGGCCGTCGCCGCGAACCTGGCGACGGTCGGGACGGGGTCGGACACCTGTTCCTCGGTCCGGTCGCCGCCCGCGTTCAACAACCTCGTCGGCGTCCGCCCGACGCGTGGGCTGGTCAGCCGGACGGGAATCGTCCCGCTGAGCGAGACGCAAGACACCGCGGGACCCATCACCCGGACGGTCGCCGACGCCGCCCGGACGCTCGACGCCATGGTCGGCTACGACCCCGCGGACCCCGTCACGGCGAGGGGGGTCGACCGGGTGCCCGACGGCGGATACGCCTCGCACCTCGACGCCGACGGACTCGACGGGGCGCGCATCGGCGTCGCCCGGCAGTTCTTCGGCCTGCACGACGAGGACAGCGGCTCGGCGGCCGACGCCGCGGCGGTGACGAGCGTCGTCGAGGACGCCATCGGGGAGATGGAGGCGTCGGGCGCGACGGTCGTCGACCCCGTCGACGTCGTCGACGTGGGTCGACTCGAGAGCGCGCGCGTCCTCGAGTACGAGTTCGCCCGCGACTTCGACCGGTACCTCGCGGAACTCGGCGACGCGGCGCCGCACGACTCGCTGGCGGCCGTGTACGAGACTGGCGACATCGAGCCGTCGGTCGCGGCGCGGTTCGACGAGAGCGACATCCTCGACGTCGACGCGGCGTCACTGGACGAGAACGCCGCCTACCTCCGACGGCTCCGTCGCCGCGAGCGGCTGAAAGACGGTGTTCTGGCACGGATGGCCGACGAGCGTCTCGACGCCCTGCTGTACCCCCCGTCGAGGGTTCCGCCGGTCGAGATTCCCGACCACCAGCCGTTCGCGGAGATGAACTGCGAACTGGCCGCGCACACGGGACTACCCGCGGTCGTCCTCCCCGCCGGCTTCACCGACGACGGCCTCCCGGTCGGCGTCGAACTGCTGGGGCGCGAGTTCGCCGAACCGCGCCTGTTCGAGTTGGGGTACGGGTTCGAGCAGGCGTCGGGGCATCGGCGGCCGCCAGCGGGATTCGGTGCCGGAGACGGGACGTGAAGTCGAGAGGACGGGTCCGACGGGCGTTTCACCCTCGCACCTCTCGAGTCCTCCTCACCCTCTGCGGCCAGCACCCCTGCTCGGATGGCCGAGGGGGGTCTATCGGGAGACACGCCTCACACGCTCTCCACCCTCGTCGAGCAAGGTCGGCGGGTGACCTGACGCGATTCCACGCCCCCCGGACGCTCTCGGGGTCCACGCGGGGTGGACAACACCTACAACTCGAAGGATAGCGAACGGGAAGCCGGATGATTCGCCGTCCCTTCCCACTCCCGTCTCTCTTGATTCCGTAAACGACGGAGGGGGACCCCCGACTGGACGCGCTCGACCGCTCTCGAAGTCGTCGATTCTCGATTATCATATCTCGCATACCTGCCAGTTACGTTATACGTGGTAAAACGAACTCGCGGCCAGGATGTCATCACACCGTCGCGGGGGGACGACGGCACCGACGCCCGACGACCTACGAAGCAGGCAGCTACCGTCGTCAGTCGAACGACTCGTCGACCAGTACGAGTCGGCGTTCGGCTGTCGCGACCGCTACATGTGGGGGTGGCTCGACGCAGTCCTCCCGGAGTTCCGACTCGACTGCGTCCCGCCCAGGTATCAGAATCTGGCTCACGAGGGGCGGCTCCTCGTCAGCGTGTACGTCACGGCGCTGAACGACCTCTCCGACCGTCGCTCCGACTACACCGCGTTCGAAGCGGCCGCGCGGGTTCCGCTCGACGGGCCGCCCGAAGCCGGCAGCCCCGCGGACGAGCCGGGGGTCCGGCTCGCCGCCTCGGCGTGGGAGACGCTCGTCGACCGACTCGCCGACGCGCCGAACTTCGAGGACTATCTGGCACCGCTCCGGGACGCGCTCGCGACCACTGCCGACGCACAGCGTCACTCCGTGACCGTCGCGGACAACCCCGGGTCGGCCGACTACGAGGAGTGTCTCCTCGCCCAGTCGTCGACGATGTGCATGGACGCGCTCGCGACCGTGGACGTGCTCTGTTCGCCCGGGTTCGACCCGGACGACGAACCGGCGCTCAGGGAGGCAATCGAGTTGGTCGAGCCGCTGGGACGAATCGGTAACTGGCTGACGACGTGGGAGCGTGAACTCGCCGAGGGCGACTTCGCGAACGGCGTGGTCGTCCGCGCCCTCGAGGAGGGCGCCGTCACGCCGTCGGACGTCGTCCGCGCACGGAACGACGCGGAGTTTCGCCCGCTGTTCGCCGAGAAGATCCACGAGGCGGGCATCGAGCGTCGGATCGACCGTGAACGCGACCAGCGGTACCGACGTGCGCACGACCGCGACTGGAAGACGACGTCCATCGATCTCGACGCGTTCGTGGAAGCGATGGACACCGTCTGGTCGTATCACGAAGCCAGTCGCGGCCACAAGTAGCGCCCCTCCGTCCCTCAGGTAGGGTGTTTACCCACCGCTCGACAGCGTTCCGATTCGATTCTATCCTATCTTAGTCTATCTGCGCCGTTGAATATCAGCCGAGGAGGGACGGCAACTCGTCCGAGGACGGCCGTCGACCGCCCCCTCCCTTCGTTAGTTCCGCTCGAGTCATTCGAGAATCTTCCTACAGAACTGTGCCTCCTCCTCGTCACCGTTCGCATCGAACTGGTCACGCAGGCCCACGACTGTACGGTAGTCTCCCTCGGTGAACGTGACGGGCATGGTACGATTCGCTGTTTCACCGATGTACGAGGCTAGCGCCGCGCTACTTGGCGCTGATACTGTCGGGTCTTTAATTGGTGTTCGAATAGTAAGTTCGTAGTAACACACGTCTCGGCCCTTGACTGGACCACTGCGATCGATGCCCCCTCGGCAATCGCGTCGGAAAATCGGTACTGAACTTCGGAGCCGAGAGAGGGGTCATTACCCGGAGAACACGAGTCGGTCCGAGACAGTGTACGCGCCTGTCGTCGTGAACCCTGGATACGGCGGAGGAAGGGTGATGGACTCGCCGGGATTTGAACCCGGGGCCTCTCCCATGCCAAGGGAGTGATCTACCACTGATCTACGAGCCCGCGCTGCACCCTCACGTACCGCGGTTCGGTAAATAAGCCCTTCGACTCGTCCAACGCCGCGAGACACCGACACACGGACGGTTCCGAATCGAGCGCCCGACGACTCGAACCCGAAACGGTTTACCGTGCGTCGCCACCACGCTCCGGTGGGAACAGCACGGCCGCAAATCTGACCCGTCCCGCTCGCGCGGGGCTCTCGAGATTGCGGAGGTGCCCCCGTCGACCAGCCGCGCGGCGCCGGAGGCGCCCGTGCGGTGTCGGGTCGGCGGCGGCTCGCTTCTGCGGCCCACGTTCCAACCAGAACGATGGCACGAATGCACACCCGCCGCCGCGGTTCGTCCGGTTCGGACCACCCGGTGGCAGACGACCCCCCCGAGTGGAGCGACGTCGACGCCGAGGACGTCGAGGAACGCGTCGTCGAACTCGCAGAGCAGGGGAACGACCCCAGCCAGATCGGCCTGAAGCTCCGCGACGAGGGCGTGAAGGGCACGCCCGTCCCCGACGTGAAACTCGCGACCGGCAAGAAAGTCACCGAGATCCTCGAGGAGAACGACGCTGCGTCGGACTTCCCCGAGGACCTCCGGAACCTCTTCGCGCGCGCGGTCCGCCTCCGCGAGCACATGGACGCGAACCCGCAGGACGCACAGAACAAGCGTGCGCTCCAGAACACGGAGTCGAAGATCCGCCGGTTGGTGAACTACCACCGCGGCGGCGCGCTCGACGAGGAGTTCACGTACAGCTACGACGTCGCGAAGGACGTCCTCGACGAGGAGTAAGCCGACAGTCGCCCCCGTCAGTCAGCCGACCGTACCGGACACACACGACCCGACCAACCGATGTCGACCGCACGACGCACCGACCCGACCGACCTCGCGGAGGAGGTAGCCGCGGCGCTGCGCGGGGCCGAGTTCGCTCGGCTCTGCGCGCGCCCGACGGGCGACGCGCTCGCGGCCGCCGGGCTGCTGGCCCGGTGTCTCCGCGAGCAGGGGGTCCCGTTCCACGTCCGGACGACGGACGCCGATTCGCCCCCGGCGGGCGACGGCGCGGCGCTCGCGCTGGGGTGGACCGCTCCCGGCGCGGCCTCGATTCCGGGCGGGACCGTCCCGGTCTCGGCCGTCGCGGCCGCCGCCGTCGACGCACTTGGCGGCGACCCCGACCCGCTCGTCGGTCTCGCCGGCGTCGTCGCGTCGGGGGCGGTCCCCGGCGCGGACGGCTCGGGGTCGCTGCTGGAGACCGCCGAGCGGCGCGGGAGCGTCGAGTGCCGGCCGGGCGTCGCGCTCGCGCCGACGGACCCGGCCGACGGACTCGCCTACTCGACGCTGTTTCACGCGCCGTTCTCCGGCGATGCGGAGGCCACACGCGCGCTGCTCGCGGACCTCGACTACCCGGCCGACTCGGACGAGGCGGCCGCGCGCGACCTCGCATCGGTCGTCGCACTCGACGCCACGGCCGGCGCGCCCGAACGCGCGGTCGCGGCCGTCGAGCGAGCGCTGCGCCCGTACGCGACGCCGACCGGCCCGTTCGCCACCGTGGGCGGGTACGCGGACGTGCTCGACGCCGTGGCGCGCGAACGGCCGGGACTCGGCGTGTCGCTGTGTCTCGACGACGGTGCGGCGCGCGAGGACGCACTCGACTGCTGGCGCTCGCACGCGCGGGCGGCCCACGGCTTCCTCGACGACCCGACGACGGCCCGCTACGACGGCGCGTTCGTCGTCCGGGTCGACGCGGTGCCGGCGACGGTGCCGGCGCTCCCGACGGCCGCGCGGCTGGTTCGGGACTTCCACGCGCCCGAACCACTCGCGCTCGTCGTGGCTCGCGTCCCGGCGGACGCCGACAGCGTGGACGGGGAGGCGACGGGCGCGGCCGCCGCGGCCGGCGCCGACGACGCCGACGCGCGCGCGGCACTCGCGGCGGCCGCCGAGGCCACCGACGGGCGCGCGACCGGCGACGCCCGTCGAGGTGAAGCGCGGTTCGTCGACGACGTGCAGGGGTTCGTCGGGGCGTTCCGGGAGGCGCTGTGAGCAGCGAACGGGTGCGGACGGCGCTGTTCGAGACGCGCCACGCGGACCCGGCGACGGCCGCGACGGTCGCGGCCGCGCTCCGACCGGACAACACCCCGCAGATACGCACCGAGGCGGACGGGTCGACCGTCCGCACGCACATCGAGCGGGACCGGACCGGCGGGCTGCAGTCCTCCGCGGACGACTACCTGGTGAACCTCGCGGTGGCGACGGCGGTCGTCGCGGACGCGCGAGGCGACGGGTCGGACGCGGCGGGTGACGCCGCCGACGGGACGGCGGGGACGGACGCGACGGACGGAGACGAACGGACGAACGATACGACGGACGACACAGAGACCAACACAGACACATGAGCGAACGTTCAGTTTCACGACAGCGACAGAACAAGCGGTGGTACACCGTGCTCGCGCCCGAGCAGTTCGACCGGGCCGAACTCGGCGAGACCCTCGCGGAGGAACCGGACCAGGTCGTCGGCCGCACCATCGAGACGACGCTCGGTGAGTTGACCGACGACCAGGGACAGAACAACACCAAACTCGAGTTCAAGATCACCGACGTGGGCTCCGACACGGCGTACACGGAGTTCATCAAGCACGAACTCACGCGCGACTACCTGCGCTCGCTGGTGCGCCGCGGCGCCTCGAAGGTCGACCTCGCGATCACCGTGCGGACGACCGACGACTACCGCGCGCGCGTCCAGCCCGTCGCGTTCACGACGAAGAAGGCGGACCGCTCGCAGGAGCACGCCATCCGCCAGATCATGATCGACCTCGTCGAGGAGGCCGCGAGCGAGCGGACGTTCGAGCAACTCGTCGACTCGGTCGTGCAGGGTCGGCTCTCGTCGGCCATCTACGGCGAGGCGAAGAAGGTGTACCCGCTGCGCCGCGTCGAGGTCCAGAAACTCACGCTCGAGGCGCGTCCCGAGGAGGTCGCCGCCGAGGAGGAGGCGGCCGTCGACGTCGACGAGGAGGACGTGGCCGTCGAGGACGACGACGAGGAGTAGTCGGGCGACCTGCCGGCGCGGCCGGCGCGTCGGGTGCGGTAGTTCGCGCGTTCACTTTTCGGGTCGGGGTCGTCGCGAGCCGACGCTCCGTCCGGTCCCGTTCGACGACGGGTCGAGTGGGGTGTGGCCGCGGTGGGCTACTCCTCGACCGTCACGCTGCCGGTCATCCCGCCGCGCTCGTGCGGGATGCAGAAGTACGCGTAGGTGCCGGGCACCTCGAACGTGTGCCGGAAGTACTCGCCGCTGGTGATGGCGCCGTTCCGCCCGTCCCACGCCTCTCGGGCGGCCGCCTCCGACTCGTACCCCCCGGTGGCGAAGTACGCGGCGCCCTCGGGGAGGCCGTCGGCGTACGCCGTCACCGAGTGTGCGCGCGTGGACGTGTTCTTCCAGACCACCTCCTCGCCGGCGTCGACGGTGAGGTCGTACGGGCGGAACGCGCTGGCGGTCATCCCCACGTCGTAGTCGTCGCGTCCGGTCGCGCCCCCACACCCCGCGAGCGAGAGGCTGGCGGCGGTCCCGAGCGCCGCGAGGAACCCGCGTCTGTCCATACCCTCCGTTCGGTGGCGCGGGGTTTAGGCGGCGTGGTTCGGCCGTCGAACGCGGAGGGAGTGATGGATGTAAAGACGTAAGCCCGGGGTCGCCGACCATGGGGGTATGTCGAACCGGCCGCGCTTTCTCAGCCGTCTCGGCGTCGCCGACGCCGTCACGGTGGGGAACGCCGCGCTCGGGTTCGGCGCAGCCGCGGCCGCGACGTTCGACGCCGGTCTCGCGGCGCGCCTCGTCCTGCTGGCGGCCATCGCGGACGGACTCGACGGCGTGCTCGCGCGCAGGTACGGCGGGACGGCCGTCGGGCCGCACCTCGACTCGCTCGCCGACGTGGCCTCCTTCGGCGTCGCGCCCGCGCTCCTCGTGACCGTCGTCGCGACCGACGCGTGGACCCGGTCGGCCGCGCCGGTCCTGTTCTCCCTCGCCGTCGTCGTCCCCGCGCTGTTCGTCGCGATGGGCGTCGTCCGCCTCGGGGTGTACAACGTCACCGACGAGGGCGCGAAGACGACTCACGGCGTCCAGACCACGCTCGCGGCGACCGTCGTCGCCGCGAGCACGCTCGCCGGGTTCGCCACGCCCGCCGTCCTCGTCGCGCTGACGGGGGTGCTCGCGGTGCTGATGGTGACCCCCATCCGGTACCCCGACCTCCACGCGCAGGACGCGCTCGTGATGGGCGCGGTACAGGCGCTCGCCGTCCTCCTCCCGGGCGAGGCCGGACGCGTGTTCGCGTTCGCGCTGCTGTTCCTCGCGCTCGGGTACGCGGCGCTCGGCCCGCGGTTCTACTGGCGGGACGTCAGCGAGGCGTGCGAGGAGAGCGAGGAGGCACCGATGGACCGCGAGACGGGGGCGTAGTCGCCGGCCTCACGCGCGGTGACGGTCGAGCACCCGCTCGACGCGTTCGCGGTCGTACACCGCCTCCGGGAGCGACTCGAACCACTCGACGGCGCGGACGACCTCGCCGGGTTCGCCCAGCCGCGACGGCTCGCCCGTCGCCGGGTCGCCCGCCCGCCCGCCGAAGAAGACGACGGTGAACCCAACCGGGTCGACGCTCCCGTCGGCGGCCGCGAAGACCCGTTCCCGGACGGCGTACGGACGCGTCGGGTCGACGGTCACGCCGGTCTCCTCGCGCACCTCACGCACCATCGCGTCGGCGAGCGGTTCCCCCCGCTCCGCCGCCCCGCCGGGGGCGACCCAGCCGTCGTACCCATCGATGTCCACGAGGAGTACTCTGCCGTCGGGGTCGCGGACGACGCCGACGGCGACCCAGCCCACGCGGACCGCCTCGTTCTCGGCCGCGAGCCGTCGGAGTTCGTCGGACGGGAGTTCCGTCTCGCTCCGCGTCACCGACAGGTCGTCGTACCGCTCGCGGGGGTCGACGCGCGCGTTCGCGTCCGCCGCTCCACCGGGGGACACCTCGGCCGCGTCGTTCGACCGGTCGCGCCGCCCCATCAGTGGGTCACCCCGTCGTACTCCCACCGGTCGCGGAACCGCCGCCGGAGGCCGGGAACGCGCGCCAGCCGCGAGAGCAGCGGGGACGGGCGGCGAGGCGAGCGTACACGCGGCGTGGACGGCGTGTCACGTCGTCGACGGTCAGGTCGTCGACCGCGTCCGCCACCGCGGCGAGCAAGGTCGGGTCGCGCGTCTCCTCCCAGACGCCGCGCAGCAGCGTCGCGAGTCGGTACTCGTCGCGCATCAGGTCGTACAGCCTGTCGGGGTACTCGCTCCCCCGACCGTCGGCGAGACACTCGGCGAGCAGCCGCGACGAGCGGATGGCCTGACAGATGCCCTCCCCCTGGTAGCGGTTGGCGATGCCGGCGGTGTCGCCGACGAGGAAGACGGTCGGGTCGGGGTGCGCCAGCGCCGGGGCGAGCGACGGACCGCGCGGGATGGTGTAGACGTTCACGGTCCCGTCGGCGGGGCGCGGGACGCCGGCCCGGTCGCAGAACCCGTGGAGCGCGGCGCGGTAGTCGTCCGGGCGCTCCTCGCCCGCCCAGCCGACGCCGACGTTCGCGCGGTCGTCGGACTTGGGGAACACCCAGCCGTAGCCGACGTACTTCTCGAAGACGATGCGCGGGACGCGGCGGTGGTTCGAGAAGTCGCCCGCGACGTCGGCGTTGAGCGCGACCATGTCGCCCGTGTAGCGGTCGGTCTCGCCGCGCGCCTTCAGCGACAGCGCCGGCTGGCCGGTCGCGTCGACGACGTAGTCGTACGCGTCGGCGACGTCCGGGTAGTCGCCGGGCGAGACGTTGGTCCCCTCGCGGACGTCGACGCCCCGGTCGCGGAGGCGCTCTGCCCGGTGGCGTTCGACGACGTTTCTGTCGGTGATGTACCCGCGTTCGACCCCCAGCCGGGGGGTAACGACCGGCGCGGCGCCCGGGTCGCGCTCGGTCGAGGGGTGGAGCTCGAGGTCGAATCCCTCCACGCGGTTCAGGAAGCCGTTATCGGGTGTCTCCGCCAGCGGGACGAGGCCGGCGTCGTTGACGGCTTCTCCGCAGTTCACCCGCTTCTCGGCGTACGACTGCCGCTCGAACAGCGTGACCTCGCCGAACCGCCGGAGGTGCTCGGCGGCCGCGAGACCCGCGACGGCGCCGCCGAGGACGGCGACCGTCGGGCGCGAATCGATCATGTCAGTCGATAGGCGCGACCCGAGAAAAAACGCTCCCACCGCGGCGCGGTTCCCGGTCGATTCGCGCGAGTCGGCTCCTCTCCCTCCCTCACCCACCGTGCGGCCGGCGCTCGGGGGGTGCGCCGTCCGCTCACGGGTGAGGGGTATCGGAACGTCTTTTCGATTCCCGGCCGGAGGGCGGACATGGACATCGACATCGACGTCCGCGCCGTCGCGGACCTCTCGCCCGACGAGCGTCGGGCGTTCTTCGAGCGCGACGCGGGCGTGGACGCCGTCCGCTCGGACGTGCGCGACGTCACGGAGCGAGTCCGCGAGGAGGGCGACGCCGCGCTCCGGGAGTTCTCCCGCGAGTTCGACGGCGTCGACGTGGGCAACCTCGACGTGACCGACGAGGCGGAACGCGCCGCCGACCGCGTCGACGACGACGCGCTCGCGGCGATACGGACCGCCGTCGAGAACGTCCGGGAGTTCCACGAGGCGCAACTTCCCGACGACTGGAGCCGCGAGTTCTCGGCGGGTCGGACGCTCGGCCGGCGATTCCGTCCCGTCGACCGGGTGGGCGTCTACGTCCCCGGCGGCACGGCCGCGTACCCCTCCTCGGCAATCATGGGCGTCGTCCCCGCGGTGGTCGCGGGCGTCGAACACGTGGCGGTCGCCACGCCGCCCGCCGACGAGATGAACCCCGTCACGCTCGCCGCGATTCACGAGGCCGGCGCGGACGCGGTGTACGCCGTCGGCGGCGCGCAGGCCGTCGCCGCGCTCGCGTACGGAACCGAGACGGTCAGCGCCGTCAGGAAGGTGGTCGGCCCGGGGAACAAGTGGGTGACTGCGGCGAAGGCGGAGGTCCGCGGGACGGTCGAGATCGACTTCCTCGCGGGGCCGAGCGAACTGCTCGTACTCGCCGACGACACCGCGAACCCGGCGTTCGTCGCGGCCGACGTGGCCGCGCAGGCCGAACACGACCCGGACGCGAGCGTCGTCGTCGTCACGGACGACGAGGCCCTGGCTACCGGCGTGGTCGCGGAACTCGAACGGCAGGTCCCCGAGCGCGAACGCGCCGACACCGTCGCCGCGGCGCTCGCGAACGACGCGTCGGGCGTGCTCGTCGCGCGCTCGATGCCCGAGGCTGTGCTGTTCGCCGAGGAGTACGCCGCCGAACACCTCTCGATTCAGGCGGCCGACGACGAGGCGTTGCTCGACCGGGTGACGAACGCGGGCAGCGTCTTCCTCGGTCCGTACACGCCGGTGGCGGCGGGCGACTACGCCTCCGGGCCGAACCACGTCCTGCCGACGAACGGCGGCGCGAGGTCGTTCGGCGGCCTCTCGACGGAGACGTTCCTGCGCTCCGCGACGGTCCAGCGACTCGACGAGGCGGCGCTCGCGGACCTCTCGGAGACGGTGACGACGCTCGCGACGGCGGAGGGCTTGGAGGGGCACGCCGAGAGCGTCCGCGCGCGGTTCGACGCGGAGGAGTGACCGGGACGGCGGTCGGCCCCCACTCCGCCGCCGCCCGTTCGTCTCGGTCGTCGACATCTCTCCCCGGACGAACCGTTCGAGCGACCCTCGTCGTACGTCTCCGGATATAAACCGGATATTCGTGAACGTTCACGGACGATATACTCGAATAGTGGACCGAATGACAACTGTGAAGCCACTCGGCGGTGGAGCCGACCCATGGCAGTCGTGGAACGCCTCCTGGCCCTGCTCGTGCTCCTGCTGGTCGGCGCGGGCCTGCGGGCCGGCGGCGTCCTCGACGACCGGCGCGCGGACCTGCTGAACGGGTTCGCGTACTACGTCGCGCTGCCGGCGCTCGTCTTCGTCGCCACGTACGACCGGTCGCTCGGGTCGCTCCTCTCGCCGGCGCTGGTGGCCGGTCTGCTGTCCGTGCTGTTCGCGACGGCGGGGCTGGCGTGGCTCGTCCACCGGGGCCACCCGTCGACCCCCCGACGGAGCGTCGCAGTCGTGCAGTCGTACCACTCGAACCTGGGGTACCTGGGTCTCCCGCTCGTGGCGGCGACGTTCGACGCGCACGTGACCGCCGTCGCCAGCGTCGTGCTCGGGGTGTTGTCCCTCGTGCAGGTGCCGATGACGGTGTTCGTGCTCTCGGCGGCCAACGACGCGGACGCCGCCCTGCGGGGGGAACTGCGGGGGCTGGCGACCAACCCGGTGCTGGTCGCGCTGGTGGCGGGCATCCTCGTCGGGTCGGTCGGAGTCGGCGTCCCCGCCCCCGTCGCCGGCGGCCTCGACGCGCTGGGGACGCTCGCGCTCCCGGTCGCGTTGCTCTGTGTCGGGTCGGCGCTCGACGTCGGCTCCCGGTCGGTCGACCTGGGGACGACCAGTTCCGTCGTCGCGCTCAAGACGGGCTGTATGCCGGCGCTCGCGTGGGTCGCCTTCTCCGTGCTACCCGTCGACGACGCGACGTTCACCGCCGTGGTGGTGATGCTCGGGACGCCGACGGCCGTCTCCACGTTCGTGTTCGCGAACGAACTCGGGGGCGACGAGGAGTTCGCCTCGCTCAACGTCTTCGTCACGACGCTCGCGTCCGTCGCGACGCTGTTCGTGCTCATCCGACTGGCGGGGTAGTCGCGCGCCGCCCCGGCGAACGGCACCGGACGGCGGACGCCGGCGAACGGACCGCACATCGGTACGGCGGACGACCGGCGGGTAGAGCTTTGAGGGATGCCGGCGAACGCAGCCCGAATGCCGACGTTCGCGGACGCGTGCGAGGAGGTCCTGCGGGACCCCGGTGGGGACCACTCGCTGTACACCACGCTCGCCCCACTGTACGAGCGGATGATGGCCGCCTCCGACGAGCAGTACGCCGCCCAGTTGCGGACGGTCGAAGTGCACGTCCCGGTGAGCGCGCGCACGATTCTGGAGGTCGGGTGCGGGGTCGGTCGACTGCTCCCGGCCCTCGCGGAGCGCCACGGCGTCGCCGTGGGGCTGGACGACTCGCCGGAACTGCTCTCCGTCGCGGCCGACCGGGTGGCCGCGCGCGCCGGAATCGACCTGGTGCAGGCCGACGTGACCGAACCGGACTCGACCTCGACCGGAAGTTCGACGCCGCGGTGTCGCTGGAGTTCCTCACCGCCCACCTCCACGACGAGGCGTTCGGGCGCGCGCTCGACACCCTCCGAGAACACCTCCACGACGGCGGTACGCTCGTCTGTGACGCCGTGGCCGACGCGCGCGCGCCGTCGACGAGTCGTCCCCGGCGGTGTACCGGAGCGAGCGCTACACGCTCGAGCGCTCGGTCGACGTGTCGGCGGCCGGCGACGGCACGGGCGACCTCGCGGTGTTCGCCGACTACCGCGTGACCGACCGGGTCACCGACGAGTCGGCGACGACGCGAGAACGCATCCCGATTCGGACGTTCGAAGCCGTCGAACTGTCCCGGACCGTCGAGACGGCCGGGTTCCGGGCGGTCGAGGTGGAGGAGAGCCCCGCCTCGCCGGGGGTGCTGGTCGTCTCGGCGCGCGTGTGAGCGTCGGAAGAGGGGAGACGGCGTCACAGTTAACCGCGTCCGTGCGGTAGCGTTTCGCATGAGCACTGACGCGTCCGACGGGGTGGAGGCGGAACCGACCGTGACCGTCACTCCCGCCGCGGCCGAGGAGGCGGTGTCGCTCCTCGACGGCGAAGGGATGGACACCGACGTCGCTGGACTCCGACTGTTCGTCCAACAGGGCGGCTGTGCGGGCCTCTCGTACGGGATGCGCTTCGACACAGAACCCGAGGAGGACGACCGGGTGACCGAACAGCACGGCCTGCGGGTGTTCGTCGACCCGGCTTCGTTGAACTACATCGGTGGCTCGACGCTCGACTACGAGAGCGGACTCCAGTCGCAGGGGTTCCACGTCGAGAACCCGAACATCGAAGCCGAGTGCGGGTGTGGCGAGTCGTTCCGGACGTAGTCCCCGCTTCCCGTCGGTCGAGCGCTCGTTCGTACTCGTCCGTCTCGACCCGGCCGAGAGCCGTCGCCGTCGCTCACGCGCCGTCGGCGCTCGGGAAGCTTTTTCCCCGCCGACCGGCTTCCGGTCGTATGGAACTCGACGTCGTGGAGACGCCGGCGGGGGACCTCTACGTCGACCGCGCGGACGGCGAGCGCGGCGCGAAAGCCCCGTTCTTTCACGTCTACGCCGACGAGGCGGGCGACACTCGGTGGGGATACCTCTGCGGGAACTGCGAGACGGTGAACAACGCGATGGACGCGATGGGGCGCATCGAGTGCAACGAGTGCGGTAACATCCGCAAGCCCGAGGAGTGGGACGCCGCACACGAGTGACGCCGGCCCATTGCCGCCATCTCGTCGTCGGGAAGCGGACGACCGGTATGTAGTCAGCCACAGCGGTTAATCGGCCGGGTCGGGTTGCGTCGCGTGTGCAGAACCGCGAGACGACGCGACGACGCGACCTGCTCAAGACCGCCGCCGCCGCCGGTACCCTCTCGCTCGCCGCCCTCGCCGGGTGTGGGTCCACGGGCGAAGGTGGGGAGGGGGGCGAAGAGGGAGGCGAAGAAGGCGGAGAAGGTGACGAAGAAGGCGGAGAGGGAGGCGAGTCCGGGGCGGTCGACGCCGGGGCGCGCGAAGCCGGCGTCCGCCTCGACGGAGCAGCCGAGTAACCGTCGCGCCGTTCGTCCGCCCCCGGCCGGCGAACGGACGACCGCTTTTATACTCCGCCCGTGAGCACCCGAGCGCATGCTCCGGGTTCCGCTCCAGTCGGTGACCGGTATCGTCCGTCAGGCGCTCGCGGGCTTCGTGGACGACCTGGCGAACGCGCTGCCGACCGTGCTCGCCGGAATCGTCTTTCTCGTGGTCGCGCTCGTGCTCGTGCGAGTCGTGATGGTGGTCGTCCGGTTCGCGCTCCGACGGACGTTCCCCGAGGAGTCGCCCGTCTACCGTCAGTTCCTCTCGACGGTCGTCTCGCTGTTCCTCTGGTTCGCCGTCGGGCTGTCGTTCCTCTCCGTGGTGGGTCTCGACGGCATCGCGGCGTCGCTGGGCACCGCCGCGGGGTTCGTCGCGCTCGGCGTCTCGTACGCGCTGTCGAGCATGATCGCCGACGCCGTCGCCGGCGTCTACCTCCTGCGCGACCCCGACTTCATGCCGGGTGACACCGTCGAGGTCGGCGGGACGACGGGCGTCGTCAAGAGCATCGAACTCCGGAAGACCCGGCTCTCGGTCGACGACGACACCGTCGTCCGCGGCAACGCCGAAATCGAGAAGCAGTGGCGGAAACTGGACGACACCGACGGCCCGGCGTGAGACGCGGCCGGGAACCCCGCCGCTCGCCGCGTCCGGCTCCGGGTGCGCCGTGTGACCGTGACACGAACCCTACAGGAAGCTTATCTTTCCTCGCGCCGAATCCTGGCGCATGTTCGTCGGGCACGCGCTCATCGCGTTCGCCCTGGTCGCCGGTCTCGCCGGGCGTCGCACCCGCCCGCGGCGGGCGCTGACGCTCGGCGTCGTCGCCGCCGCCTTCGCGGCCGTCCCCGACGTCGACATCGGCTACGCGCTCGTCGGACTCGCCGGTAGCCTCGGGACCGGCCCGCTCGGGATGGCCGCCTCCTTCTGGGAGACGGGGAACGTCGTCCACCGCTCGGTGACCCACTCGCTCGTGCTCGCGCCGGTCGTGGCGGCGACGGCCGCGGCGTGGGTCGACGACCGACGGTCCGCCCGCGCGCTGGCACCGGCACTCGCGGTCGGCGCGACCGCCGTCGTGTTCGCCGTCGACGGCGCGCTCGCGGCGTTCGTCACGGCCGCGTTCGTCACGGCGGCGCTCGCCGTCGCGGCGGCCGTGGCGCGACGGACGACCGTCTCGTCGAGGGGAGTGTTCGCGCTCGCGCTGTTCGGGCTCGCCTCGCACCCGTTCGGCGACCTGTTCACCGGCGAACCGCCGCGGATGCTCTACCCGTTCGCCACGCGGCTGGTGACCGAGCGGGTGGCGCTCAGCCCGGACCCGACGCTCCACCTGCTCGCGGCGTTCGGCATCGAACTCGCGACCGTGTGGGCGGCCGCGCTCGTCTGGACCCGCCTGTCGGCCGCGGCCGACCGCCGGTACGGGGAGTCGACTCGGCGGCTCCCCGCGGTCGACGCCCGCGCCGTCGTGGGTGCCGCCTACGCGGCGAGCGTGCTCGTCATTCCGGCGCCCACGCTCGACCTCTCGTACCCGTTCGTCTTCTCGGTGCTCGCGGTCGGTCTCGTCGGCTTCGCGCCGCGCGTCCGACTCCGCACCCGGCGGGTCGCTCGCCCGGAGATCGAGCGGGCGCTGTTCACCGGGCTGACCGCGGTGACGCTCGCGGTCCTGGCGTACGCCGCGGCGTACGCCGTCGGCGTCGCCTGATTCGCCGGCCCGCGAGGGGATTGCTTTTTACCCCCCACGCGCTACCCACCGCCATGTCGACCAGCGGACTGCGCGGCGTCGTCGAGGGGCGGCGCCCGAACGCGGCGCTCGGGTGGGTCGTCGTGGTCTTCCTCGTCGCGGCGGGTGCGACCGAGGTGGTCGGCGGCGAACTCGTCTGGGGGGTGCTCGTGCTCGTCGCCGCGGCCATCGCGCTGATTCCGCCGGTCGCGTTCCGGGACCCGACCGCGATGCTGCCGTGGGAGGTGCTCGCGCTCGCCGCGCTCCCGGCGGTCGTGCGGACGCTCATCGTGGGCGAGACGGTCGGCGGCATCCCGTTCACGGGCCGCGTGACGACGTACCTCGCGGTGGCGACCGTCGCGCTCATCGTCGCCGTGGAGATAGACGTGTTCACGCCCGTGCGGATGAACTACTCGTTCGCCGTCTTCTTCGTCACCCTCGCCACGATGGCGGCCGCCGGGGTGTGGGCGGTCCTCCGGTTCGCCTCCGACACGTTCCTCGGGACGACGTTCCTGCTCGACAGTCGCCCCGAGCGGGTGGTCGAGTTGGCGCTGATGTGGGACTTCGTCGCGGCGACGTTCGCGGGCGTCGCCGCGGGGTTCCTCTTCGAGTACTACTTCCGTCGCCGGGCCGACCCCGCCGCGCGCCTCCCGGAGGAGGTCGGTCCGACGTGAGAGTCCGCGACCGACTCCACATCTCCGACGCGCGCCAGCGACAGGCGGTCCGCGTCATGCAGGTCCTGCTCGTGATGTTCGTCGGTGTCGGCCTCGAACGCGGGAACACCGGGGTCATCGTGAACGCCGTCGTCGCGCTCGGGGTGACGTTCGTGCCGGCGCTGCTCGAACGGGAGTACGACCTGTCGATGGACGCCGGATTGACGCTGTGGATAAGCTCGGCGGTCTTCCTCCACGCGCTCGGGACGGTCGGGATCCCCGGTCTCGTCGAGAGCTTCTACGGGACGGACAGCCCGCTGCCGTTCTACGACCACGTGACGCACGCGCTCTCGGCGTCCGTCGTGGCCGCGACGGGGTACACCGTCGCGCGCGCCATCGAGGAGCACACGGACGCGGTGTCGCTCCCGCCGCAGTTCATGTTCGTGTTCATCCTCCTGTTCGTGCTCGCGTTCGGGGTGGCGTGGGAGGTCGTCGAGTTCGGCCTCTCGGGGGCCGCCAGCCTCGTCGGCGGGGGAGCGTGCTCACCCAGTACGGGCTGGAGGACACGATGCTCGATCTGGTGTTCAACACCGTCGGCGGCGTCGTCGTCGCGGCGTGGGGGACCGCGTACCTGACGGACGTGGCCGGCGCGCTGACCCGGCGACTCGACCGGTCCCGGCGGCGGCGCGACACGCGCGAGTGACCGCGACCCGGCGACCCAGACCCAGAGGCCAGTGGTCGAGTACTGCCGGCGACGCGACAGACGCGAGCGTGGAAGTTCCTCCGTCGGGGCGCCCGACGGTGCGGAGCCGTGCGGGTAGCTTTTTGTCCTCGCCCGTCGACGCTTGGGCCGCTATGGTGTTCAAGAAGATCACGCTCATCGGCAGCAGCGACGAGAGCTTCGACGACGCGACGGACGACGCCATCGACCGCGCGGAGGCGACGCTCGACGACGTGAAGTGGGTCGAGGTGACGGAACTCGGCGTCGAGGTGGCGTCGGTCGAGGGCCGCCAGTACCAGGCCGAGGTCGAAGTCGCGTTCGAACTGCAGGAGTAACGCCGCCGGGCGCGCCGGCTCAGCCGCCGTCGCCAGAGAGTTCGCCGGGCGCGCCGTCGGTCCGGTCCACGGACGCGCTCTCGGCCGCCGGGTCGGCGACCGCGTCGGTCTCCCGTTCGAGCGCGACCCGGGCGGTCCCGCTCGTGTCGTCGAACACGAGGTGGCTGTGCGGGTACGCGATCTCCACGGCGACGTCCTCGTCCTCGAGGTCGTCCCAGACGGCCGTCTGGACCTGCGAGCGGACCGTGAGTAGTTTGTACGGCGTCCGGGCCCAGTAGCGAAGCGTGAGCTTCACGCCGTGGTCGCCGTACTCGTCGATGTAACACGTGGGCTTTGCGGGGTAACGCGCGCTCCCGATACGGATGTCCGGACCGCCCTCGATGACGGTCTCACAGTCGGCCGCACTCCGCTCGACGAGTCGACGCGCCTGCGGGATGTCGGACTCGTACGTCACGATTATCGGGAGTCGCAGTCGAGTTCGTTCGTCCTCGGCGGAGTAGTTCTCGACCTTGCCCTCGCGGATGACCGAGTTCGGGATGACCTCGAACGTGTTGTCGAGGGTGATGACCTTCGTGTACCGGAGCGTGATGTCGTCGACGAACCCGCGCGTGCCGTCGGGGAGTTCGACCATGTCGCCGATCTCGTACGGCCGGTCCGCGAGCACGAACAGCCCGTTGATGACGGAGCCGACGATGGGCGCGAGGACGATACCGAGCACGGCGGAGAACACCGTGACCGAGAGGACGATGTTGCTGAGTTCGAACCCGACGGCGCTCGCGCCGGCGAACGAGAACAGCAGGACGATACCGAGACGCGTCGCCCGGAGCACGATCTGCGCGACGCTCTGTCTGACGAACCGGCGGGCGATGGGCCGACCGAGCAACCGGACCGCGTACTTCGAGACGACCACGCCCACGACCACGGAGAGAGCGAACGCGACCCCCTCCCACCCGGGCACCGCGGTGACGGCGTCGGGCAGTACCTCCCCGAGTGGGTTCGTGGCGTTCGTGGCCTGCATACCACCGGCGACGGAACGCCGGTGAAAAAGCGTTGTCCTCGTCGCGTTCCCCGACGCAGTCCGGCGCTCCGCTCCCGAGGCGTCGCCGAACACCTCCCACCGATATCACTAACAGCGGGTCGCGCCTACGCGTCGGTATGGCCCCCACGCAGGTCGGACGGAGCGCCGCCTTTCACGTCGACAGCCAGCCGGAACCCGGGACCGTCGTGCTCGCCGGATTCTCGCAGTACGGACTCGCCGGACTGACGGCGGTCGACTTCCTGGTCGACCACCTGAACCTGGAGCAGACGGGACACATCCGCGCCGACGGGCTCCCGTCCATCACGCCGTTCGAACAGGGACGGCCGCGCCACCCGACCCGGCTGTACTCGCGTCCCGACCTCGACGTGACGGTACTCGTCGGGGAGCTGTTCGTCCCGGTGTCGACCGCGGAGTCGTTCTCCGACGCGATTCTCGACTGGACCGAGCAGGCGGGCGTCCGGGAGGTGGGAGTGCTCTCGGGCGTCCCCGTCCCCCACGGGCCGAACGAACACCGGACGTTCTACGTCGCCACCGACGACTACCGCGAGCGTCACTTCGGCGGCGAGGACCCGCCGGTCGGCCCGATGGGGACCGGGTTCCTCGACGGGACGAACGCCGCGCTGATGGCGCGGGGGATGGACACGGAGATGGGCGTCTGCGTCTACGTCACCCCGGTCCACGCGCAGGTGCCGGACGTGGAGGCGGCCATCCGCCTGCTCGACGCCGTCGAGACCGTCTACGGACTCGACGTCGACACCGCACCGCTGGAGTCGTTCGCGGCCGAGGTGCAGGAGTACTACCAGAACCTCGCCGACAGGCTGGAAGAGGAACACGAGGAGGAACAGCCCCTCGACCGGATGTACATGTAGCCCGTCGAAGTCCCCAGTTTGTAGTCCGTCGAAGTCCACAGTTCCCGCGCGGACGACGACTCGCGACGGGCGGCGGTGCGGCGGCGGACTCGGAGTGGAGGACGTTTCGGAACCCCGTGCTACTCGCGTGTCAGTAAATCACTTGTACCCGGCGACGGTGGGGGTAGTATGGCCGACGACCTGCGCTCGACGATGGAACGCGTCGGGGAGCGGTTCAACCTCGGCGAGTACGAGATCGACGCCTACCTCGCGGTGTTGGAGAACGGCGAACTCACGGCGAGCGAGATCGCCGGGCAGACGGACATCCCTCAGCCGCGCGTGTACGACACTGTGCGGAGCCTCGCCGACCGCGGGCTGGTCGAACTCCGCGAGTCGCGCCCGATGAAGATCGTCGCCGTCGACCCCGACGAGGCGTTCGGCGACATCAGGTCGTCGCTCTCGGAGATGGTGGACGAACTGGAGGCGCGCTACACCGCCCCCGCCCGCGACACGGAGGCGGTGTCGCTGGTGAAGTCGCGCTCGACCATCCTCCGGTACCTGGAGGAGGTCATCGAGAGCGCGGAGTACGAACTCGCGGTGTCGCTCACGCCCGACCTGCTCCGGCGCTTCCGCGACCGACTGGCCGAACGCGTCGACGCGGGCGTCGCCGTCGAACTGCTCGTCACGCCGGCCTCGCGGGCACCCGCCCCGGCGGAGTTCGACTACGAGGCCGTCTCGACGGCCGCCCGCGGCCGCCGCGGCATCACGACGCCCATCATCGCCGTCGCCGACGGCGAGTACTCGGTGTACGCGACCCAGGACGCACTCCGGGACGACCGGGACCGCTACGGCGTCATCTTCAACCGCTCGGCGCTCGGCTTCCTCGTCTCGGGGTTCTTCGGGACGGTGCTATGGAGCACGGCCGAGAACATCTCGACGGACGGCGAGGAGCGGCCGTTCCCGCGGACGTACGCCTCCATCCGGCGCGCCGTCAAGGACGTTCACGACCTGGGCGGCGACTTCGAGGCGGTCGTCTCGGGCCGGGACGTGGAGACGGCCGCCGAGATTCGAGTCGAGGGTCCCGTCGTGGAGTACGAGTACGACCCCTCCGAGCAGGTGGCCTCCTTCACGGTCCACGACCCCGAGGCGGGCCGCGTGACCGTCGGCGGCCTGGTGGCGGCGCTCGAGGACTTGGAGGGGCAGGAGATACGGCTCGACCGGGCGTAGCGTACCGGACTGGCGCGCCGGCACCGGTCGACGCGACCCACTCGGCCCGCCGGTCGGCGGAAACGCACAAGACCGTCCCCGCACACTGGTCGGACGATGGCATTCGACTGGTCCGACCACGCCGACGACATCGCCCCGACGACCGTCCTCCTCGTCGGGTTCGTCCTGTTCATCATCCCCGAACCGGCGACCACGACGCTCGGCGCGGGCCTGCTGCTGTTCGGGGCGGCGTGGTGGTTCTACGAGTGGCGCGGCGGCTACTGAGCGAGCGGGCCGCCGGGCGAGACGGCCCGCCGCGCCCGCGAGCCTACACGTCGACCCGGAACGGCGCGAACTCGCCCGCGCGCTCGGCCATCGAGCGGAGCAGGTCCGCGGTCGCCACCAGGTCGTCCGTGTCGATTACCTCGACCGGGGTGTGCATGTAGCGGTTGGGGACGCCCACGTTCAGCGACGGGATGCCGCCGCGGGCGGTGAAGAACGCGTCGGCGTCGGTGCCGGTCCGACTCCCGGCGGCCTGTAGCTGGTAGTCGACCTCCGCCCCCTCGGCGGCGGTCCGAGCGAGGTCCACGACGGCCGGGTGGTTCGCGCTCCCGCGCCCGACCACCGGACCGCCGCCGAGTTCGACCGGCCCGCGCTTCGCCCGTTCCACGTCGGGGTTGTCCGTGGCGTGCGTGACGTCCACCGCGACGACGACGTCGGGGTCGAGGTCGAACCCGACCATCCGCGCGCCGTTCAGCCCCACCTCCTCCTGGACGGTCGAGACGGCGTACACGGTGGCGTCGACCTCCGTCTCGGCCGCGCGGCGCAGACCCTCGGCGGCCGCCCACGTGCCGACGCGGTTGTCCATCCCCCGGGCACTCATCCGCGTCCCGTGGAGGTCGAACGTGTCAGTCGAGAACGTCGCCGGGTCGCCGACCTCGACCAGTTCGCGGGCCTCCGCCGCGCTCTCCGCGCCGACGTCGACGAACTGCTCGGTCACCTCCTCGTACTCGTCGTCAGCGGGGTCGCGGAGGTGGATGGCGGTCTGGCCGACGACCCCCTGAACCGGCTCGTCGGCGTGAATCGTCAGGTGCTGGCCCTTCGAGACGGTGCGGTCGGACCCGCCGACGCGGCCGAGACGGAGGAAGCCGTCCTCCGTCACGTCCCTGACGACGAACCCGATTTCGTCCGCGTGGCCGGCGAAGGCGATACGCGGTCCCTCACCACCCCCCTCGTGGACCGCGACGGCGTTCCCGTACGCGTCGACCGTTACGTCGTCGGCGAACCCGCGGACGTACTCGGTCCAGACCCGTTGCCCCTCGGTCTCGAACCCGGAGGGCGAGGGCGTCTCGAGCAGCGATTCGAGGAAGGCGCGGCGGTCGGCGTCCATGCCTGGCGTTTCCACGGAGGCGGCAAGAAGCCGGCGAAAGCGAGGGGGCGAGCCGCGTTTCGTCCGTCGGCTCCGGACCACCGCCGGACCGCCGCCCGAACGAATAAGCCACCTCGCGCCGTAGCCGGACGACGTGACAGACATCACGTTCTTCGAGTTGAACTTCAACGACGGGTTCGACTTCCGCCCCAGTTCGACCATCGGGGGGTTCGCCCCCGCGGACGAGGAGGACCTCGAGACGGACGTCGACGAGACGGACGACGAGTCGGACGGTTCGGGCGTCCTGGCGGCGCTCGGGGCGCTCCTCCTCGTCGCCGTCGTCCTCCTCGTCGTCAAGCGACTGATGAGTAACGACCTGAGCGAACTGGAGGACCTCGACGACTTGGACGACGTCGGCGAGTAGGAAACGGAGTCCCGGACCGCCGCCCGGTCACGCGAGCGTGCCGCACCGTTCGGCGGCGTAGCCGAACAGGTCCGCGTACCCGTGCGCAGACATGAGCACCGGGTAGAACGGCTCGTCCGCGGTGAACGTCTCGCCGTCGGCCGTCGCGAACCGCTCGCCGGGGGCGACCCGCTCGAAGTTGTGCGCGAACACCTCGTACGACTCGGCGGGCGGCTTCGCGACGGGGTCGAGCAGCCGGAACACCGACACCTCGCTCGTCTCTCCGCCGTTCAGTCTGTCCGCCTCCTCGGCCGTCGGGACGGGGAGCGCCCCCGTGGCGGTGAGGAACGCGCGCGACAGCCAGTAGGCGTTCTCCGCGGCCCGGTCGCTCCCCTGTAACCCGCACTCCACCTCCAGCGTGTGCGGGTGTTCGATGAGCCGCCCCTCGGTGAACAGGTCCGTCTCGATGAGGTGTTCGACCGGGAGCGACGGCACGACCGCGCGGGCGATCTCGTCGACCGTGTCACAGAGCGCGAACGGCTCCGCGTACGACTGCGTCGAGTGGAGCGCGAGCGTCGTACACCCCTCCAGTTCCCGCGCGAGGTGAGCCGCGAGTTGCCCCTCCCGCGTGTCCGCGTCCGCGTCGCCGGGGAACGCCCGGTTGAGGTCCTCGTCGAGGTAGCGCGTCTCGCGCGCCAGCGCCTCCTCGTTGGCGACGACGAGCTTCACCGGCCGCTCCACGTCCGGGTCGGTCGCCACGAGTCGCTCGACCGCCGCGGGACCGCACGGCTCGTCGCCGTGAATCCCCCCGACGATGGCGACCTCGGGGACGCCCTCGCCCAGCTGGTGAATCCGCATACACCGACTCCGCCCGTCCCGTATTTGTGCGGACCGATTCGGCGTCCGCGCTCAGACCAGTCCCGACGGACCCGCCTCGACCGCCGCGGTCAGGAGGTCGACGGTCGCCGCGAGGTCCCGGACGTGTGCGGTCTCGACGGGCGAGTGGTGGTAGCGGACCGGCACCGACAGCGCGCCCACCGGCGTCGCGCCGGCCGCCGTCTGGAGCGCACCCGTGTCGGTGCCGATGTTCGACGCGACCTCCACCTGGTACGGGACTCCCCGCTCGTCCGCCAGTTCGCGGAGGCGACGCGCGACCGCCGGCGTCGGGAGGACCGTCGCGTCCTTCAGTTTGACGCCGACGCCCGCGCCGAGTTCCGTCACGCGGTCGGCGTCGTCGACGCCGGGTACCGCGCGCTCGAGCGTCCCGTCGACCGCGAGCGCGAGGTCCGGGTCGAGGTCCGCGCCGACCGCCGCCGCGCCGCGCAACCCGACCTCCTCCTGGACGGTGGCGGCGAAGTGGACCGTCGCCGCCGGGTCCGCACGCTCGGCCGCTCGGAGCATCGCCCACACTCCGGCCCGGTCGTCGAGCGTCTTGCCGGTCACGCAGTGGCCCAGCCGCTCGGTCGGCGCGCGCATCGTCACCACGTCGCCGACGGCCACCCGCTCGCGCGCCTCCGCGGCCGTCAGCCCGAGGTCGACCGCTGTGTCCGCGACCGAGAGGGGTTCGTCCGCGTCGCGGACGTGCGCCGGCACCGCGCCGAGGACGCCGTCGACCGGGTCCGCGCCCCCGTCCGCGTGGACGCGGACCCGCTGTGCGCGCAACACCTCCGGGTTCCACCCGCCCAGCGCGTCGACGCAGACGAACCCCTCGTCGTCGACGCGCGTTGCCATGAACCCGATTTCGTCGACGTGTGCCGCCACGAGCAGGTCGGCGTCGACGTCGGGGTCGCCCTCGACGGTGCCGACGACGGTCCCCATCGCGTCGGTCCGCACGCGGTCGGTCGAGCGTGCGAGTTCGCCGGCCACCAGTTCGCGGGGTTCGTCCTCGTAGCCGACCGGGCCGTGCGACTCCGCGAGGTCGCGGAGGAGACCGAACCCGTCGAGTTCGTCCATGGCGACCGGTTCGGCCGTCGGAGGAAAACGCGCGGGAAGCGGAACGGGGGTCCGGACGCGTGTGGCGCATCCGCACGGCGACGGTGGACGACTCCACAACCCGACCCTGTCCCCGCGTCGGTCCTCGCCGCCGTGCCAGCGTTGATAGTGTCGCCGACGAACGTTCCACGAGCAGCACCATGACACGTGTCGAAGCGACCGCTACCATCGAGGCACCGCCGGACCGGGTGTGGGAGTACGTCGCCGATCTCGAACGAGTTCCCGAGTGGGCACAAGCGCGGCTCTTTGGCTTCCTGCGGGTCGGCACGCTCGAGATGCTCTCGGTCGACGGGACCACCGTCGGCGAGGGGACCACCTACCGCGAGCGCGGCGGGGTCGGGCCGGTCACGTTCGAGAGCGAGTGGCTGATAACCGACTGGGAGCCGCCGCGCCGGCAGGTCCACCGGAGCGAGTTCGCCGGAGCGGAGATGCTCCTCCGCATCCACCTCGATCCGACCGCCGGCGGGACGGAGTACCGGCAAGCGGTCGAACTCGGCCCGCTGACAGAGGTTCGTCCGCTCGGCCGGTGGATCGAGAGACGGGTGGCTCGTTGGCTGATAGCCCCGAGCCTCCGCCGTACCGTGGAGAACCTGAAGACCACCGTCGAGGCGGGGCCCCACTGAGCGGCGGGCGCCGACGACGCTCACGGCCGCGCCCCTGTGAGACCCCGCTCGACGTGGCACCCGATCAGTGGTCCAGCGACTCGGCGTACTCGTAGTCGGCGTCGTACGCCCCCGGCGTCTGGTCGTCGATGGCGATGCGCCGGCCGTCGAGCGCGTCGGGGTCCTCGAGCGCCGCCCGGAGCGTCGCGCGCACGTCGGCCACGTCGACGCCGTAGAAGTCGTCCGGGACGCCGTGGAGGTACTGGAGCGCCGTCTCGAACAGCGAGCGCATCCCGTCGTCGTCCTCGAAGTCGACGTGCTTGTACGCGCCCGCGGCCACCTGCACCATCCCGTGGAGGAACGCCGACTCGGTGGTCCCGCTCCCGTAGTTGTACCACTCCACCTCGAAGCAGTCGTGGCTCTCGTGGTACTCGCCCGCGTTGAACAGCCGCACCCCGTGTTCGGTCGCCCGCCGGAGGGTGGCGTGCTCCCAGACGCGCCGCTCGGTCAGCCACCCCGTCGGGTCCCCCAGCGGCGGTGCGACGCTCGGGTCGCGGGTGTGGTCGTCCATGCGCGTCCGTGGTCGGGCCGCGGTCGTAACTCCATCGGCGGCCGGTCCTCCTCGGGCGGCGGACGAGCCGGGTTCCGGTGCCGGGGCGGACCGGACGACCGGGCGAGTGAGATTTATGCACGTTCGGCCGTAAATCCGGCGTGTGCGACGCATCTCCGCCCTCTCGGCGTACCTCCGCCGAACGCTCCGGAGGCTCGTCACGCTCCCGGTCCGAGTCGTCGCCGGCCTGTGGAGCCTCCTGACCGACGACGCGGCGCGGCCGGCGGCGCTCTACCTGCTCGCGCTGGCGCTCGCGGCGCTGAGTTTCGTCTCGTACCTGCTCGGCGGCGGCGGCTCTCCCACCGACGCGGAGTTCGGTCTCCAACTCGGCTCGCTCGGGGTCATCTTCTACATGTCGCTCCGGCAGGCCGGAACGGGCGGCGGCCGGCGGCGACGGTGAGTCGGACCCGGACGTGGGTTCCGCGCCGCCGCCCCACCCGGCGTCCGCAACGTGGAGCGCCAAAGGACTCATGCATCGGTCAGCGGTACGACCAGTCATGACCGTCATCGCGGAGTTCACCATCGACTCCGACGAGTTCGTCCTCGGGCGAGTCCTGGCCCGCGACCCGAACACCCACATCGAGATAGAGCGCGTCGTCCCGGCGTCGCGCCGCGTCATGCCGTACATCTGGGTCCACGGCGGGAGCTTCGAGGCGTTCGAGTCCGCGGTCCGGTCGAGCGACTACGTCAGGAGTCTCGTCGCCCTCGACACCGTCGGCGAGAGCGCGCTCTACCGGGTCGAGTGGGACGAGAGCGTCGAGAGCCTCATCCACGGCATGGCCGAGACCGACGCCACAATCCTCGAGGCACGCGGGAACGAGGCCTGGTTCTTCCGAATCCGCTTCGACGACCACTCGGGACTGACCGCCTTCCACAACTACTGTACCGACCACGGCATCCACTTCCAGTTGGACCGGGTGTACACCCTCCAGGACGAACAGGAGGGCGGGTACGTGTTCGACCTCAGCGAGGCTCAACAGCGCGCGCTCGTGATGGCCGTCGAAGGGGGCTACTTCGAAGTGCCGCGCCGAACCACGCTCGGAGAACTGAGTGAGCGACTCGACATTACCGAACAGTCCGTCTCCGAGAACGTCCGGCGAGGCGCGAACAAGGTCCTGAAGAAACTCCTGCTCGACCGGTCGGCGTCCGACCTGCGGACCCGAGATTAACAGGGACTCGATTTATCATGCCTGAAATATCAAGCGCCATCTTCTCGCTCTCCCCATGTCGACTCCCGTGTGTATGACTCGGGAAGACGGAACCGACTGGACGGCCGTGTTCGATGCGCTGGCCGACGAGCGACGGCGTGCTCTCCTCCGGTATCTGGCCGGAACGCCCGGGGGGGTTACCGTGACCGAAGTAGCCGAACACCTCCTCGAGAGGGACGGCGACGACGGGGGCGACGAGTTCGACCGCATCGTCGTCGCACTCCACCACCTCCACCTCCCGAAACTGGCCGCGGCGGGTCTGGTCGAGTGGGACCGGAAGGAGGAGCGAATCGTACTCACGCCCATCGTCGAACAGCTCCCGGTGGAGGCCATCACCTCCTCCGAGCGACTTCCGCTCGGTGTACTCACCGAGGAACAGACCAGCGACTGACGTTGCCACTATGGAAAACACTCAGTGGGACGGGGATACCGACGGCGGGGTCCCCCCACCGAATCCGGACGCAGAGCACGTAAGCAACCGCGTGGTGACGAGCGTCGCCGACGTGACCGGGCTGTCGCCGACGGAGCTACCGGTTCTCTACGACGTCCTCGACCCGGAGGCGCTCGACGCGCTCTTTCAGCGGTCGACCGAGGGCGACTGGTCCGTCTCGTTCCGCTACGCGGGCACCGTGGTCACGGTGCGCGACGACGGGAGCGTCCTGGTGGTGCCGCCGGACGAAGCCGCGGACGATTAGTTCCGACTCCGGGAGTCCGCTCGACGCCGTCGGATCCCGGTCCGTCGGGTGGGCGACGCTCGGTGAGTGGGGGCCGAGACGGGGAAGTCACGACCGGTCGAAGCGCCGGTCGGCCGCGCCGGAGACGCGTCGATTCCGCAGGAGTTTATGTAGTCGGTACCCGACGGTGAGACGGGGACGAGAGTCCCGGCACGAACACGACCGACACGACCGCCGCTGTTCGGCGGCGCGCGTGCGAGGGTAGCCAAGCCCGGAAACGGCGGCGGACTCAAGATCCGCTCCTGTAGAGGTCCAAGGGTTCAAATCCCTTCCCTCGCACTGTAAAAAGTGCGGAAGGCGCCCCAGGGGCGTTCTTCCCTCGCAAAACTCCAGAACTCGTTCCTGTTCGACACACTACAGCCGCCCAGCGGCGGAAACGAGGAGTTCGATAGTCCGAGAGTTCGATTACTCGCCTACTCGCCGCCGTCGGTCGCGACGCCGAGCACCCGGTCGGCGACGCGTTCGGCCTCGGCGGGGGAGGGGCGGGCGCCGGCGCGGACCTCGGCACCGAGCGCGGCGGCGAGGTCAGACACGGCGGCCTCGTCGGCGTCGGCCTCGACGCGCTCGAAGACGGCGCGGTAGCCCGCTGCGCAGCGACGGCCGCCGTCGGTGGTGGTCGCGTCGATGACGTATTCGAGCTGGCGAACGGCCTCGGGAGAGTGCATGTGAACGCGTACTGTCCCCTCGTTCATAAATTCACTCTGAGTCGAAATCGAGTAAATCGGACTCACTCCAGCACCGACTCCATCGCGCGGAGGTACTCCGCGGCGACGGCGTAGTCGTCGCCGGCGTTGACCGCGACGCGCTCACAGCCGTGGAGGAGTTGGTCCCTCCGTTCCCCGTCGGGGAGTCGCTCGCGCGCCACGGCTGCCACCGCGTCGAGCGACTCGAGGAGGGCGTCGGTGTCGCCGTCGCGCGCGTGGTTCCGCGCCTCCTCGACGAGACCGACCAGCGCGTCGTCCACGTCCGCCGGGACGTCGGCGTCCTCGTCGCTCACGGCGAACTCGCCCCCCGGGAATCGGACGCGTGCATGTCCCCTATTTCACCCCCGACCACCGTAAATCCCGACCATACGTCGCCGGAACGAGTCTGCGTGGGCGTGTACGGTGGAATCGGGAAAGAGGGTCCGACCGGTCCGGGGCGCGAGCGTGACCGCCGACACGACACCCCTCGCGTCGGACGAGGCCATCCACGAACCGTGGTCGCGGACAGATTGTATTGGGTTTCGAACACAACGACGAAGTGGTCCGCTCTCACAGGAGGCGTATGGAACTCGACGAGACGGACCGGGCCATTCTCCGCATCTTACAGGAGGACGCGCGCACGCCGTTCAGCGAGATCGCGCGCCAGATCGACATGTCGAGCGCGACGGTCCACGACCGCGTCTCGCGGATGGAGGAGGCGGGGGTGCTGCGTGGCTACCACGCGGACGTCGACCCCAGGGCGCTCGGATACGGCGTTTCGGCGTTCGTCGGTCTGCGGGTCCAGCAGGGACACGAGGACGAGACGCTCGAACGGCTCCGGGGCATCGACGGCGTCCGGGAGGTTCACCTGACGACCGGCGAGTGGGACGTGCTGTTGCGCGTGTACGCCGAGAGCACCGACGCGCTCCGGGAGTTGATGTTCGGCGGCATCGCCGGCATGGAGGGGTTCGACCGCTCGCAGACGATGGTCATCCTCGGGACCGACTACGAGGCGTCCGGCGTCCTCATCTGAAGGGGGCGCGTCCCGGCTCGTCGCCGCCCGTCGACAACCGTCGGTCGGACCGACACCGTTTCACGCCGACCGCACCCAGGGCGTACGTCCGCGCATGAAGGCCATCAAGGACAGCGTCCACGACTACATCACCCTCGACGGCGCCGCCACCGACCTGCTCGACACGCGCGCGCTGCAGCGGCTCCGACACGTCAAACAGCTCTCGACCGTCAGGCTCGTCTACCCCTCCGCCTCCCACACGCGGTTCGAGCACTCGCTCGGGGTGTACCACCTCGCGGACCGCGCGCTCTCGCACCTCGGCGTCGCCGGCGACCGGGCGCGTCACCTCCGCGCGGCCGCGCTACTCCACGACGTGGGCCACGGTCCGTACGGCCACCAGACCGAGGAGGTCATCCGCCGTCACACCGGTCGGCACCACGACGAGGTGGGCGACCTGCTCGCCAGCACCGACGTCGCCGCGGTGCTCGACGACCACGGACTCGACCCGGACCGGGTGGCCGCCATCGTCCGCGGGGAGGGGGAACTCGGCCAGCTCGTGTCGGGGGAACTCGACGTGGACCGGATGGACTACCTCGTGCGGGACGCCCACCACACCGGCGTCCCCTACGGCACCATCGACCACGGACGGCTGGTCCGGGAACTCGGCTACCGCGACGGGAAGTTGGTGCTCGCGGAGGGGAACCTCGAGACCGCGGAGGCGCTGCTGCTCGCGCGGGCGCTGATGGACGCGACGGTGTACCGCCACCACGTCTCGCGCATCGCGGGCGCGATGCTCGAACGCGCCTCCGAGCGCCTGCTCGCGGCGGGCACGGACGTGGAGGCGTTCCGCCGGATGGCCGACCACGACCTGCTCGTGGCGCTCCGGGAGGACGTGCCGGACCTCGGTCGGCGCATCGAGTACCGCGACCTGTACAAGCGGGCCGTCTGGGCGGGCCTCGGCGACACGCCGGCGGACGTGGTCGAGTTCGACCACGACGACGAGCGCGACGCCGAGCGGGAGATCGCCGCCTGCGCCGGCGTCGACGACGACGCGGTCATCGTCGACGTGCCCGACCGACCGGCGTTCACCGAGGCCGGCAGCCGGGTCGTCGTCGACGGCGTCCCCCAGCGGCTGGAGGACGCCTCCGAACTCGTCTCGGGGCTCCGAGCGGCACAGCGCGCGGGCTGGCGGCTGGGCGTCTACGCGCCGGCCGAGCACGTCCCCGAAGTGACCGTCGCCGCGGAGGACGTGCTGGGCGTCCACGCCACCCGGTAACGACCCCGCCGCTCCCGGCGCGACCGACCGTCGACGCGACGCGGCTCCGGAGCGCTCTCGTCGCCGACCCTTTTTACCCGATGGCGGCCAACCCCCGGGCATGACCCCGTTCGTCCGCGGCACCGCCGGCGCTCGGTTCAGGCCGGGAGGGGGGGAGCCGTGACGACCATCAAGGACTCGGTCCACGACCACATCGAGGTGACGGGCGTCGCGGCCGACCTGCTCGACACTCGGCCGGTCCAGCGACTCCGCCGCATCGCCCAACTGGGCACCGTGAAGCTGGTGTATCCCTCCGCGAACCACACGCGGTTCGAACACTCGCTCGGGGTGTACCACCTCGCGGACCGCGCGCTCTCGCACCTCGGCGTCGCCGGCGTGCAGGCCGAACGGGTCCGCGCGGCCGCCCTCCTCCACGACGTGGGGCACGCGCCGTTCAGCCACAACGTCGAGGAGTTGCTCCACCGCGAGACCGGCCTCTACCACGACGACGTGGCCGGCCTCATCGAGCGGAGCGAGGTGTCCGACGTCCTCGACGCCCACGGACTGGACCCGGAGAGAGTCGCCGGCCTCATCGGGGGCGAGGGGCAGTACGGCCAACTCGTGTCGGGGGAACTCGACGTGGACCGGATGGACTACCTCGTGCGGGACGCCCACCACACCGGCGTCCCCTACGGCACCATCGACCACGAGCGACTCGTGCGCGAACTCACGTTCGTGAACGGCGAACTCGTGCTCGCGGAGGGGAACGTCCAGACGGCCGAGTCGCTGCTGCTCGCGCGGGCGCTGATGAACCCCACCGTCTACACCCACCACGTCGCGCGCATCAGCAAGTCGATGCTCCGCCGGGCGACCGAGCGCCTGCTCGACGCGCCCGACATCGACCCGGACGACGTTCGCCGGATGGACGACCACGACCTGGTCGTGGCGCTCCGGGCGAACGAGGCGACCCGCGCGTTCGCCGAGCGGTACGACGCACGCGACCTGTACAAGCGCGCCGTCTGGGCCGAGTACGACGACGTGCCCGCGGCGGTTCGCGGGATGGCCCACGACGAGGTGCGGGAGGTGGAGGCGGAGGTGGCCGCCGACTGCGGGCTGTCGGCCGAGACGGTCATCCTCGACGTCCCGGACGAGCCGTCGATGAAGGAGTCGACGACCGAGGTGCTGGTGAACGGCGACGTCCGCCGGCTGGAGGACCAGTCGCCGCTCGTGACCGCGCTCCGGACCGCACAGCGCCAGCAGTGGCGACTCGGCGTGTACACCACCGCCGACGCCACCGGCCGGGTCGGACCGGCCGCCGCCTCGGCGCTCGGACTCGACATCGACGGCGCACTCGTCTCGGACGTGCGCCGGAGGGCGCACACCACGCTCGACGAGTTCGGGGAGGTCGAGTGACGTGTCCCGAGACGGCACCCGCGGGAGGGCGGGAGACGAGGGCGCGACGCTCACCGACGGGAGCGAGGGGACGCACGCGTTCGAGGGGACGATACTCCGCGGCCGGGAGTTCGAGCCGGTCCGGGGGCGCGTCGTCGTCGAGGACGGCGAGATTACACGCGTCGAGGAGACGGCGATCGACTCGACGGACGTCGTCCTCCCGGCGTTCGTGAACGCCCACACGCACGTCGGCGACTCCATCGCCAAGGAGGCCGGCCGCGGCCTGTCGCTCGACGAACTCGTCGCGCCGCCGGACGGGCTGAAACACCGCCTGCTCCGCGAGACCCCGCGCGGCGAGAAGGTGGCTGCCGTCCGCCGCTCGCTGCGGTTCATGGTCGAGACGGGCACCGCGGCGCACCTCGAGTTCCGCGAGGGCGGCGTCGAGGGCGTCGAGATGCTCCGGGAGGCGGGCGCGGACGTCCCGATTCGGAGCGTCGTCTTCGGACGCGGGGAGGTGGAGGCGATGGAGCACGAGTTCGCCGACGGGTTCGGCGCGAGCGGCGCGCGCGACGCGAACTTCGAGCGCGAGCGGACCGCCACCGCCGGGGCGGAGAAGCTGTTCGGCATCCACGCCGGCGAGCGCGACCCGCACGACATCGACGCCGCGATGGACCTCTCGCCGGCGTTCCTCGTCCACATGGTCCACCCCGAACCGCACCACCTCGACCGCCTCGCGGACGCGCGCACGCCGGTCGTCGTCTGCCCGCGCTCGAACCTCGTCACGGACGTCGGCCTCCCGCCGGTCCGCGACCTGCTCGACCGGACGACCGTCGCGCTCGGGACGGACAACGTGATGCTCAACTCCCCGTCGATGTTCCGCGAGATGGAGTTCCTCTCGAAACTCACCGACGCCGGTGCCGTGGAGGTGCTGCGGATGGCGACGGCGAACGGGGCCGACGTCGCCGGGCTGGACTGCGGCGTCGTCGAGGTGGGGCGGTCGGCGAACCTGCTCGTCCTCGACGGCGACTCCGACAACCTCGCGGGCGTCCGCGACCCGGTGCGCGCCGTCGTCCGGCGCGCGGGCCAGGGGGACGTACGCGAGGTCGTGTACTGAGTCGGTCCGACCGGAAGGCGGCCGCGAATATCGATCGATGATAACTGGAGCGGTGCGCTTAACCCGTCCGCTCGCACCACGTCGCGCGTACCATCGATGCTGGGGGAGTCCTTCGGGGAGACGGGGCGAGAGGAGCGAGCGAACACCGGGAGGCTGACGCGCGGCGTCGCCGTGGCGCTGTGTTGTCTCGCGCTCGCGGCGGCGAGCGTCGGTCCGGCCGTCGCGGCGCCCGGAGCGACCGCGGTGACCGGGGCGGCCGACGACGGGCCGGAGAGAGCGGGAGCGGGGGGCGTGTCGGCCCCGCCGGAGCGGACGCCCGTCGACGACGCCGGCTGGACGCCGAACGCGACGAACACGACGAACGCGTCGTCGCTCGCCCCGACGCCCGACGGGGACCTCGCGGTGTCGAACGCCCGCCTCGTCCTCTACGTCGACGACGACCCGGAGACGCGCGGCGGGGTCGGGACGTTCACGCTCCAGAGCGCCGCGCCGGACGGGGACGGAACCGCCGACCTGCTGTACGGCGGCGGGGACGCGTGGTCGTCGTACCTGACGGTCCGCGTCGACGGGACGGACTACGTCACCGGGACGGACGTGGTGGGCGCGAGGAACATGGACGAGTACGTGACCGCGCCTCCCGCCGTCGACGGGGACACGATCGTCACAGAGTGGACGCTTCCCGAGGGGGTCGTCGTCACCCAGACCGTCGGGCTCGACGGCGGCGAGGCCGCCTTCGATGTGGACGTCGAGAACGCCGACGGGGCGGCACACGACGTGCGCGTGAGGTTCCTCCTCGACTACCAGCTCGCCGCCGCGGACGGCGGACCGGTCTGGCGGTCCGGGAACGCCACTACGACCGAGACGGCCGTCGACGAGCCCGCGTTCGAGTCGTGGCGAACCCGCGAACGGGCCGACGGGCCGACACTGACCGGAGTGACCACCGCCGAGACGCGGCCGACTCGCGTGGCGTTCGTCCGGTGGAACCCGGCGTACGGGTCCGCGTACGGGTACGAGGTCGACCCGGAAGCCGAGTTCTACAACGCCTCACAGGAACGGGGAGACGCCGCCGGAGTGCTGTACTACGACCTCGGGAGCCTCCAGTCCGGCGAGTCGTCGACCGTCCGGGCCACGTACGGCCCCGGCGGGACCGCCGAAGCGCTGGGTCTCGACTTCCCGGACCAGCGGTCGGCGGGGGAGAACGTCACCGTCGCGTCGGTCTCGCTCCCGGACGGCGGGTTCCTCGGGGTACACGCCGCCCACGGCGACCTGCTGGGCGTCTCCGACCCGCTCCCCGCCGGCGACCGCCGGAACGTCACCGTCGGTCTCGACTCCCCCCTCGCGGAGTCGCGGCCGCTCGCGGTGGTCGCGTACCGGGACACCGACCGCGACGGCCGGCCGGACCTCGGCTCAGGCGACGACCCGTACGGAGCGGCGCACAGACCAGCGGTCGACCGCGCGAACGTGACCGTTCCGCCCTCGGCGTCGCTGACGTTCCCGAACCAGACGACTGCGGGCCGAACGGTCGTCGTCGACTCGGTGACGCTGTCCGAGGGCGGCTTCGTCGCGGTTCGCGACCCCGCCCGCTCCGGGGGTCCTTCTGGCGTCATCGGCGTCTCCGAGTACCTCGCCCCCGGTACGCACGAGCACGTCCGTATCAGCGCGTACCAGGTGCCCGGGGGGACGTTCGACCGGATGGTGCTCACGCGCGACCGGACGCTCGTCGCGACACCGTACCGCGACACGGACGGCGACCGGCAGTACGACTTCGTCGCCACCGACGCCACCGCCGACGGCCCGTACACCGACCTCGCGGGCGGTACGCTCGCCGACGACGCCGAGGTCACCGTGGAGGACGAGGACGAAGACGAACGCGACGAGGCGACCGTGGAGGGCGACGCCTCCGAGCCCCGAACGGTCCACTACCAGGTGGACCTGGTCGCCGGCAGACCCATCGAGTCGCTCTCGGCCGACCGCCTCTACGCCGACGAGGACCGTCTCCTGCGGTGGGCGCTCGGGAACAGCGAGGACGGAATCACCGAACGGGGGTCGGCGTGGGCGAGTGCGGACGTCCGGTCGTGCGTCGACGCCGAACACGTTCGGCGGGACGGCGACGTCGCGTCCGTCGCGTTCACCGTCGCCGAGGGGTGCTCGAACCTGACGCTCTCGCTCGTGAGCTACGAGACGCCCGACGACGGGTTCTCGCCCGAGACGGCCGACGAGCAGGTGCTCGTCGACTCGCGCGTCGTGAGCGTCGGCCCCGGCGAGCACACCGTCTCCGTGACCCTGCCTGACGCCACCGAGGGCGGGGAGGACGAACCGGCTCGCGTCTCCGAACCGAGCGTCCTCCACGGGTAACGGCTCCCCCACTCGACTTCCGTCGCGTCCGCACCCGTGTAACGCCGACACACGCGAGACCGAGAACGCACCATTTATACCCGAACCCACGAAACCACCTTCTACGATTATGCCGAGTTCCAACGGACCGCTCCACGGAACGCGTGGGAAGCTGTCGAACAACCCCCGCGAGCGCGGGACCTCGCCGCCGCAGCGCTCCATCGCCGAGTTCGAGAACGGACAGAAGGTCCACCTCGCGCTCGACCCCTCGGTGCCGGACGGCCGGTTCCACCCCCGGTTCAACGGACACACCGGAGAGGTCGTGGACAAACAGGGGACCGCGTTCAAGGTCGAGATCACCGACGGCGGGAAGACGAAGACCATCATCGCCAAGCCGGCCCACCTGCGCGCACAGAGCGAGTAGATGACGATATTCAAAGAGAAGCTCGACGAGGAGTACCTCACCGTCTCCGAGACGAAGGACATCCTCGCCGACGTCGAGGCCGAGCGCGCGGCCGACGAGGACCGCGAACTCCGCTACGAACTCGCGCGCGCCATCGAGCACGTGAACCGCTTCGCGGTGCTCGACGCGGCCGAGTCGCTCGAACTGGTCGCGGAACTGCGGGAACTCGAGAAGGTCAACGAGGCCACTGCGTACAAGATAACCGACCTCCTGCCGCGCGACCGGACGGAGCTCCGCGCGGTGTACGCACAGGAGCGGTACTCGCTCTCGGGCGAGGAACTCGACGAGATTCTCGACGTCGTCGCGAAGTACGCCTGACGGGCGCGCTCGGCGGGCGGCGGCGACCACCTTTTAAGGAGTTCCCCGGCCTATCAGTGAGTATGACTGACGACGAGCGGAACGCGGACGCCGACGGCGAGTCCGTCGACGCGCCCGAGTCGGACGAGTCGGGCGCGTCGACCGACGCGGGCGGGGGTACGGACCGGGACACGTACGCCGTACTGCTGGACTACCTGCCCAACGGCCGTCCGGACGACGACCGGCCGCAGTACAAGAAGTCGCCGGTGGGGTACGCGCTCGGCGAGCGCGACTTCCGGCTGTTCGAGGTGACGTTCGCCGACGAGGCGGACGTGGGCATCGCCGACCGCGTCGTCGTCGCCCCCGACCCCGACCCGGACCTCGTCACGCGCCTCCGCCGCATCGAGTACGACGACCTGACGCGGGGAGCGACGCAGGAACTGGAGTACGCCGTCAACGAGATCATCGAACGGGACGAGCGCCGGTTCGTCGACTTCTACAACGACGCCCAGCCCATCACGCTGCGTCTCCACCAGTTGAACCTCCTCCCCGGTATCGGGAAGAAGCTCCGTAACAACGTGCTCGACGAGCGCAAGCGCGGACCGTTCGAGTCGTTCGAGGAACTGGAGGAGCGCGTCTCCGGGCTCCACCGCCCGAAGGAGGTGCTCGTCGAGCGAATCCTCGAGGAACTCCGGGACGAGGACCTGAAGTACCGCACGTTCGTCGGCATCGAGAGCGGAGTCCAGCGGGAGGAGTGACCCGCCTCGCACGCTCGCGGCTCGCGGGTCCCGGTGTTCAGTCCTCGAGCGGCGCCTCGTCGCCGCGGACGCTGTCGACGATGACGTCCCCGTCGGGGCGCGAGGCGAGCCAGTAGAGTTTGTGGGCGTCGACCCGACGGGGGAACGTTATCTCGGGGGCGCTCCCGAGCGCGAACTTCCGCATCGTCCACTCGAAGACGGCGTCGCGCGCACGTTCCCGACAGCGCTCCGCGGGGAGTTCCTCGGGGAGGACGAGGACGTCCTCGACGGTGTGCGTCTCGACGTCCGGGACCTCGTCGGCCCGCACGACGAGGCGGCGGGACCGGTCGACGCTGACGGCGTACGAGAGTTCCCGGTCGGGGAGGAGCGGACGGCCGACGGTCACCGACGCCTCGTAGACCCGGTAGGGGTAGGCGACCGCCCCGACTCGACCGGCCGAGCGGACGTCGTCGCGCCGAACCGCCGGCGGGACGACGGGCAGCGTCGCCTCGTCGCGTCCCGTCCCGCGTCGCTCGCGAAGCGTCGCCTCCGGGTCGGCCGAGTCCGTGGCGACCGCTCCCGGGTCGGTCACTCCGCCTCCCAGTAGTCCGCGGCCGCGACGTGAGCGCGGACGTTGTCGGTCTCGGTGATGACCTTCGGCGAGCAGTCGCGGCCGCCGTCCGTCGCGTACCCCGGCGAGGGGGTCTCCTCCCGCTCGATGACCGACAGCGGCTTGTCGAAGATGTCGAAGTGGTCGTCGACGCCCTCCGGCGGGCGCGTGAGCAGCGAGACGACGACCAGCGTGAGCACCGAGACGATGAACGCCGGGAAGAGACCGTAGACGCCGATGAAGTTCGCGACGAACCCCGACCCCTCGGCGAGTCCGCCGAGGCCGATCAGTCCGAGAACCGTCGGCAGTTGCGTCCAGACGACCATCGTCGCCGCGCCCACGACCATGCTCGCGACGGACCCCTCGGCGGTGACGCGCTTCCACCACAGGGCCGCGATGAGCGTGGGGCCGATGGCGGCACCGAGCCCGCCCCACGCGTAGTCGAGCACGAGCGTGTAGATGGGCGTGGTCCGCGCGACGTACGCGAAGCCGATGCTCGCCGCACCGAGGGCGAGCGTCACGACCTGCGAGTAGCGGACGAGCGTCTCCTGGCTCGCGTCGGGGTCGACGAACCCGTGGTAGACGTCCTCGACGATGGCGCTCGTGGCGACGAGGAGTTGCGAGTCCGCGCTCGACATCATCGCCGCGAGCGCGGCCGCGAGGACGATGCCCGCGACCGGGCCGGGGAACAGGTCGAGCGTCAGCATCGGCATCACGTTGTCCGTGTTGGAGATGGCGCCCTGCCCGAAGACCAGGAGGCCGTAGATACCGACGAGGCCGGCGCCGATGTAGGCCACGAACATGAACAGTTGGGCGACCAGCGCCGCGAGGCGGACGTTCGCCACCCGGTCGATTCCCATGAACCGGACCATCACGTGGGGGTTGCCGGGGACGCCGAGGCCGATGGCGGCGTAGCTGACGATACCGAAGACGGCCGCCCACCCGGTCATCCCGGCGGTGACGCTCGAGAGGCCGCCGCCTATCGACGCGAGGTTGTCGAACGGGAGACCGTAGGAGGTGAACGCGATGGTCGGGAGGAGGATGAACGCGGCGAGGATGATCGCCCCCTGGAAGTAGTCGGACCACGCGACGGCGAAGTATCCGCCGAGCATCGTGTAGCCGACGACGATTATCCCGCCCACGACGATGCCGACGAGCGGTGAGACGCCGGTCAGCACCTGTAAGAGCGTCCCGGCGGCGACGATCTGCGCGCCGACGTAGCCCCCCTCGAAGAGCATCAGGATGACCGCGGAGACGCCCTTCACGCGCCCCGTGTCGTCCTGCAGGCGGGTCGCGAAGAACGTCGGGAGCGTCACCGCGCGGACGATTTCGGAGTACTTCCGGAGGCGCTTGGCCAGCGCGGCCCACGCGAAGAGGTCGGCGGGAATCATCCCGAGACCGTTGTAGAAGGCCATCACGCCGGTGTTGAACGCGTCTCCGGGGACGCCGAGCGTGAGCCACCCGCTCATCTCGGAGGCGCGTTCGGAGAAGCCGGTGACGACCGGACCGATCTCCCGACCGCCGATGACGTAGTCGTCGACCGAGTCCATCAGTTGCGAGGAGTAGAACCCGATACCGAGGAGGACCAGTAGGTACGCGCCGAACGCGGCGAGCACCCACGTCCCGGCCCCGCCGGCGATTCCTTCAGGCACGCTCGCCCTCCGTACCGTACTTCTCGTGGAGGCGCCGCTCCCGCCGCCCCTCCCAGACGTAGTAGACCACGAGCATCCCGAAGTACACCACGAACGGCCCGAACAGGAGCACCAGGTCGACGCTGTTCGCCTCTTGCATCGTCTGCCCACCCATGGTGGAATTGCATAAATGCATCGAACAAACCGATATACCATCCGATACGATGGCTGTTCGACGTGTTCTCTCGACAATCAGACACGCCCGGGTACCAGTGATGCGCTCGTCCGGGGCGGACGCCGACCGCGGCGCGTGAACCGGGTCGACGTTCGGCGTCGTCCCCGACGCGCGGGGGAGGGCGACCCGCCCGCCGGTCGCGGCGTCCGGGGGGAGCGCGTCGACCGTCCGGTCGATAGACGGATTTACGGCCGCCGACCGAGAACGCCGGGTGATGACCGACCCCACCTCCGAGTCCGGCGCTCGCGACCCGGACCGGCTCCGGGAGCGCGCCGGAGTCCGGGGTGACCCCGACCGCGACCAGCACTTCCTCGTCGACGACCGGGTGCTCGACCGTCTCCCCGGCTACCTCCCGCCGGACGCCGACCGCTCGCACCTGCTCGAGATCGGCGGCGGCACCGGCGCGCTCACCGACCGCCTGCTCGCGGTGGGCGAGCGCGTGACCGTCGTGGAGCGGGACGCGACCCTCGCGGCGTTCCTCCGCGAGGAGTTCGCGGACGAGGTGGCGGCCGGCCGGCTCGAAGTACTCGAGGGGGACGCGCTGACCGTCGAGTTCCCCGCGTTCACCGCCTGCGTCTCCAACCTCCCGTACGGCGTCTCCTCTGAGGTCGCCTTCCGCCTGCTGCCGCTGGCGCGACCGCTCGTGCTCATGTTCCAACTCGAGTTCGCCGAGCGGATGGTGGCGGAACCGGGGACGCCCGAGTACGGCCGGCTGTCGGTGAGCGCCCAGCACTACGCCGCGGTCGAACTCGTCGAGACCGTCCCCCGTGAGGCGTTCGACCCGCAGCCGCGCGTCGACAGCGCGGTGGTCCGCTGTACGCCCCGGACGCCCGAGTACGAGGTGGACGACGAGGCGTTCTTCCTGCGGTTCGTGAAGGCGCTGTTCACCCAGCGGCGCAAGACGGTCCGGAACGCCGTGCGCAACACCGCTCACATCTCAGGACTGGCCGACCCGGACGCGGTCGTCGCGGCCGCCGACGAGTCCGTCATGTCGGCCCGGCCCGGCGACCTCCCGCCCGCGGCGTTCGCCGCGCTGGCGGAGGTGGCGCGCGAGGTGAGCGCCGTCGGCGAGGGGCAGTGATGGGGGGAGACGGGGCCACCCTCCAGAACGGGACGGCGACGCCGAACGGCACTATCACCGCGAGCGCGCCGGGCAACGAGAGCGGCGGGACGACCGTGAGCGGCGCGGACCTGCTGGAGGGGGCCACCCCGCTCGCGGAGACCGTCCAGTCGTGGGTTCCCACGCTCGGGTCGCAGTTCCTCGCGACGGTCGGAGCGTTGCTGCTGTTGTTCGTCGTCGGCGTCCTCGTCCGCCGCGCGGGCGAGTCGCTGAAGGACCGGTTCGACGAGACGCTCGTCGAGTCGACCCAGACGGCGGTGATGGCGGTCCTGACGGCGGCGGTCGGGGTGTTCCTCGTGTTCGTCTGGCGCGGACTGGACGAGATGGCGTACCTCCTCGCGCAGTTCAACGTCGAGTCCGGCGACGTGGTCCTGTTCGTGTTCACCCTCGTCGTCTTCGGAGGGGCGTACGTGGTGACGCGGCTGACGAAGCGCGCCATCGCCGAACTCGCACACGAGCGCGGCACCATCACCGAACACCAGCAGAGCATCTTCCACCACACCGTCCAGGTGGGGATCTACGGCCTCGCCGTCCTCGTCGTGTTCTCACTGTGGAACGTCAACATCGGCGGACTCCTCGTCGGCGCGGGTGTCGCCGGAGTCGTCCTCGGGCTGGCGGCCAGACAGACGCTCGGCGCGGTGCTCGCCGGATTCGTCGTACTGTTCGCCCGCCCGTTCGAACTCGGCGACTGGGTCGTCATCGACGAGCGGGAGGGAATCGTCAGGGACGTGAACATCTTCAACACCCAGCTACGGACGTTCGACGGCGAGTTCGTGATGATTCCGAACGACGTGGTCACGTCGGAGGAGGTCGTCAACCGCTCCCGGCGGGGACGGCTCCGGCTCAACCTGGACGTGGGCGTCGACTACACCACCGACATCGAGGAGGCCGTCGAACTCGCGGAGGAGGCGATGGCGGACCAAGACCTGCTACTCGACCAGCCGAACCCGGAGGTGGTCCTCACCGAGTTCGGCGACTCCGCCGTCGTGTTGCGACTCCGGTTCCACATCGACACGCCGAGTGCCCGGAAGATGTGGAAGGCCCGGACGGACGTCATCACCAGCGTGAAGCGCGCGTTCGACGAAGCGGGGGTGAAGATTCCGTTCCCGCAGCGCGAACTGTCCGGGCGCGCCGAGACGGACGGGTTCCGCGTCGCTGCCGCGGACGCGGCGGCGTTCGGGGCGGCCGACGGCGACGCGGGTGGCGGGAGCGCGAGCGAGGGGATGGACGCAGAGGGAGAGGCGGACACGGACGAGGCAACCGACGAGTCCGGGGAGGGTGAAGAGACCGGCGACGACACCGAGGAGGACGACGCGAGAGACGGCGACCCGGCGACCGACGTCGACGGCGTCGAGGGGGAGTCCGACCCGGCGACCGACGGCGGGGGAGACGACGGATGACGGACGACGGCGGCGAGGCCCGCGAGCGCGACGGAACCGGGGAGACCCACGGAGACGACGAGAGCGAGCGAACCAGCCGCGACGCCCTCGCGGAGCGGCGGGGGGTCGACGACCCGGTGTACGCCCCCGCGGAGGACTCCGGACTGCTCGCGTCGGCGGCGGTGGAGCGCGCGCGGGGCGTCGTGCTGGAGGTGGGTACCGGCTCGGGGTGGGTCGCGGAGCGAGTCCGCGAACGCGGCGACGCCGACCGGGTGCTCGGGAGCGACGTCAACCCCCACGCCTGCCGGCGGGCGCGCGAGCGGGGCGTCGAGGCGGTGCGCGCCGACCTGGTCGGCGGGTTCCGCGCCGACTCGCTCGACACGGTGCTGTTCAACCCGCCGTACCTCCCGACCGACCCGGACGCCGAGTGGGACGACTGGCAGGAGGTGGCGCTGTCGGGCGGGGAGTCCGGCCGCGCGCTCATCGAACCGTTCCTCGACGACGTGGGTCGGGTGCTCCGACCCGGCGGGCGCGTCCTCCTGCTCGTCTCCTCGCTCACCGGGTTCGGGGCCGTCGTGGAGTACGCCGTCGAGTGCGGCTTCGACGCCGAGACCGTCGCCGAGGAGTCGTACCCGTACGAGACGCTCTCCGTTCTCGCGCTGACGCCGAGAGGCGGGTCGTAACGCGCCCGCCGCCGAGCGGGAGGAGCGCGCCCCCCGTTTGGATAACTACTGCGAATAAAATGCTTTAGCAAGTATTATGCCTCGGCATTTCGAACTGGGGACGATGACCGACGTAGTCGCGACCAGCCCGGGACTGTTCCCGCTCCCGGACTGGGCGAAATCGGAACTCTCCGAGCTGAAGGGCCACCAGAAGGGGGACCTCGTCTCCGGCGACGAGTCCCCGGCCGTGGCCGAGGCGTACGAACGGGTCCGCGAGGAGGTGCTCGCCGACCAGCGAGAGGCCGGTCTCGACCGAATCGTCGAGGGACAGGCCCGCTGGGACGACATGCTGGCGCATCCCCTGACGGTCCACGAGAACGTCGAGACGGGTGGCATCGTCCGGTACTACGACAACAACAACTTCTACCGCGACCCGCGCGTGACGGGCGAACTCGCGTTCTCTGGCGACGCGGCGGCCGACCTCGACGCGGCGGCGACCCTGCTCGGGGCCGACGCCGGGGCGCTCCAGGCGGTCCTCCCCGGCCCGTACACGCTGTTCGACCTGGCGACCGACGAGTACTACGGCGACGACGAGTCGTTCCTCGCGGCGCTCGCGGAGTTCCTCGCCGGCGAGGTGGAGGCGCTCCCGGCCCACGAGACGCTCTACCTGCTCGAACCGTCGCTCGTGACGACGCCGCCCGGCGACGGACTCGACGAACGCGCCGGCGCGGCCGTCGACGAGGTGGCCGCCGCGACGGACGCCGACGTCGTGGTCCACACCTACTGGGAGGCGTTCGAGGAGAAGCCGTACGCGCACCTGATGGACGCCGACGTCGACGCCATCGGCTTCGACGTGGTCGCCGCCGACCGCGAGGCGACGTTCGAGTGTATCAACGAGTACGGCACGAAAGACGACATCGCGCTCGGACTGGTCGACGGCCAGAACACCCGCGTCGAGGACGCCGAGACGGTCGCCGAGCGGGTCGCCTGGGTCCACGACCGGGTGCCCGCACAGACGTTCGACACGACGTACGTGAGCCACAACACCGAACCGTTCTACCTGCCGGTGAACAGACACCAGGAGAAGCTGGCGGTGCTCGCGGAGGGCGCTCGCCTCGCCCGGACGGAGGAGGTGGAACTGTGAGCCGGAACCCCGAGAACCGCGAGCAGTTCCGGCCCGACGACCACCCGACGGACCACTTCCTGCTCACGACCGTCGTCGGGTCGTACCCCAAACCGAAGTGGCTCAATCGGGCGACCGACCTCGCCGAGGACGAGGAGTCGAAGTTCGACGCGGCCGACCTGACCGAGGCGCACGACGACGCCTGTCGCGTCATCACCCACGAACACGAGCGCGCCGGTCTCGACACGGTCGTCGACGGCGAGATGCGGCGCGAGGAGATGGTGGAGTTCTTCGCGCACCGCATCGACGGCTACGAGTTCAACGGCCCGGTGAAGGTGTGGGGGCACAACTACTTCGACAAGCCCTCGGTCGTCGACGAGGTGTCGTACGCCGACCCGTGGCTCGTCGACGAGTTCGAGTTCACCGACGCCGTCGCCAGCCGCCCGGTCAAGGTGCCCATCACCGGCCCGTACACGCTGGCCAACTGGGCGTTCAACGAGGCGTACGACTCCGACGCGGAACTCGCGTACGACCTCGCGGACCTGGTGAACGAGGAAATCGAGAAGTTGGTCGAGGCGGGCGCCCGCTACGTGCAGATAGACGAACCGGCGCTGGCGACGACGCCGGACGACCACGCCATCGTCGGGGAGTGTCTCGACCGCATCGTCGCCGACATCCCCGAGGAGGTACGTATCGGCCTGCACGTCTGTTACGGCGACTACTCGCGCGTCTACCCGGAGATAAACGACTTCCCCATCGACGAGTTCGACGTCGAACTGTGCAACGGCGGCTACGAACAGATAGACACCTTCGCGGACGGGAACTTCGCGCCGGACCTCGCGCTCGGGGTCGTCGACGCCCACACCGCCGAAGTCGAACCGGTCGAGGATATCAAGGAGAACGTCAAACAGGGGCTGAAGGTGGTCCCGCCGGAGAAACTGACCGTCTCGCCCGACTGCGGGCTGAAGCTCCTCCCCCGCGAGATCGCGTACGGGAAGATGGAGAACCTCGTGCAGGCCGCCCGCGAAGTCGAGGCCGAACTCGACGCCGGCGAGATAGACGTCGAGCGAGCGACCCCGACCGCCGACTGATACCGGCCTTTCGTCTGCCAGCCGCGAAGTTTTTCCCCACAAGGTCGTGGTAACTAGTGACATGAGTACTGTCGATACGTTGGTTCCCGCCGACCAAGCCGAGCAGTTCGAACGGGTCGCGCGAACCTCGGTCGGTGACCGCCTGCGCAGCATCACGTACTTCACGCCCGAGGACCACGAGCAGGTGTACCTCCGTTCGGACCTGTCGGCCGACGCCGACCTGGTCGGGTTCGTCGAGCAGGCCCGAGACGGGTTCCGCGCGCAGACGGCGTACGCCGACTCGGAACTCGGCGAGTACGAGTACACCCTCCGGCGATTCTCCGACGGGACGCTCGTGCGCGTGACCGGCGACGACGAGGGCGTGTTCGTGACCGCCGAGACGCTCACCGTCGAACGGGCCGGCGAGTGCGCGAGCGCGCTCCTCGACCTGCTGGAGTAGCGCCGCCGTACCACTAAAGTCGGGATGGAGTGAACGGAGGAACGATGGGCAGTCACCGCTTCGACCGGACGGAGGAGACTGCGGCGCCGGAATCGGGCGGGGCGGCCGGCGTCGGCCCCAGCGAACGCGCCGCCCTCGCGACGCGGAACCGAGTGGCGACCTCCCTCCGAGACGCACGGGTATGAGAGTGCTGTGCGTCGGCCACGTCAACTGGGACGTGACGCTGTGCGTCGACCGCCTCCCGGCCCCCGACGGGGAGGTGGTCGTCGAGCGGTGCCACCGGGCGGGCGGTGGCAGCGCCGCGAACGTCGCGGTGAACCTCGCGGGACTCGGCCACGACGCGACCGTGTTCGGTTCCGTCGGGAGCGACGAACCCGGACGGCTCGCCCGCCGGGAACTCGCGGGAGCGGGTGTCGACACCCGGCTCGTGACCGTCGACGGCGAGACGACGACCAAGTACCTCGTCGTCGACGGCGACGGCGAGGTGATGGTGCTGTCGAACCGGGGGGCCAACGAGGCGTACGCCGCCGCCGACCTGCCGGCGGACGCGCTCGAAGCGGACCTGCTCCACCTCACGAACCAGCCGCCGACCGTCGCGGCCGCGCTGGCCGAACGAGCGCGCGAGCGCGGCGTCACGGTGAGCTTCGCCCCCGGACGGCGGTTCGGGGAGCGGGACTTCTCGGCGGCGCTGGCGCTCGCGGACCTGGTCTTTCTCAACCGACGGGAGGCGGTGGCGCTCGCGGACGGCGGCTGGGCCGACTGCCTCCACTCGGACGCGACGCTGGTCGTCACGCGGGGACAGGCGGGCGCGGAGGTGCTGACCGACGACCGGTCGCACGACCACCCCGGGTTCGACGTCGACCCGGTCGACACGTCGGGCGCGGGCGACGCGTTCGCCGCCGGCTTCCTCGCCGCGCGCGACGACGACGCGGGGTACGACCGGGCGCTGGCCGTCGGGAACGCCTGCGGGGCCATCGCCTCTCGGTGCGTCGGCACGCGGCCCGAACTGACGTGGGAGCGGGTCGAGTCGCTCCTCGCGGCTCGGCCCGGGTGAGCGCCCCGGTCCGCAGGTCGCCCCTCCGAGTCGTTTCCGCCCGTCGCCCGGCCGGCGAACCTCCCCACGAACGGCGTCGAGCGGTCGCGCCGACCCGTCGGTCGCCGTCCGTCCACGCGCCGCTCCGGCGGCGCGGGTTGGTCGGTCCGTCGTCCCCGCCGCGGTTCCGGTACACCGGGTCCACTCTCGGGGGAGCCACGAACGACTCCGTTCCCGCGCGCTCGTCGCTCTCCGGACCACCGCGGCGCACCGTCTCCCGTGACGGAACCCTTTTGGAGCGCGTCGTCGCACCACACGCCAACGAATGTCCGTGAGCGCGACACCGACGCGCGGGGGTGGTGGTCCCCGATGACGATGGACGACCGTATCGAGGAACTCCGCGAGCGCCGCGAGGAGGCGCTGCTCGGCGGCGGCGAGGAGCGCATCGAGAGCCAGCACGAGAAGGGGAAGATGACGGCGCGCGAGCGCATCGACTACTTCCTCGACGACGACACGTTCCACGAGTTCGACCAGTTCCGGACCCACGACACCCACAAGTTCGGGATGGAGGAGCGGCGCGTCTACGGCGACGGCGTCGTGACGGGCTACGGGGAGGTCAACGGGCGGAAGACGTTCGTCTTCGCGCACGACTTCACCGTCTTCGGCGGGTCGCTCGGCGAGGTGTTCGCCGAGAAGGTGTGCAAGGTGATGGACAAGGCGATGGACGTGGGCGCGCCGGTCGTCGGCCTGAACGACTCGGCGGGCGCACGCATCCAGGAGGGGGTCGGCTCGCTCGCCGGCTTCGCCGAGATATTCCGGCGCAACACGGAGGCGTCGGGGGTCGTCCCGCAACTGTCGGCCATCATGGGGCCGTGCGCGGGTGGCGCGGTGTACTCGCCCGCCATCACCGACTTCATCTTCATGGTGAAGGACACCAGCCACATGTTCATCACCGGTCCCGACGTCATCGAGACGGTCACGGGCGAGCAGGTCACCTTCGAGGAGTTGGGGGGCGCACAGACGCACGCCTCCACCTCGGGGGTGGCTCACTTCGCCGAGGAGACGGAGGAGGACGCGCTCGACGACATGCGGCGGCTGCTGTCGTACCTCCCGCAGAACAACGTCGAGGACCCGCCGCGCGTCGACCCGTGGGACGACCCGGAGCGGGCCGACGAGGAGTTGACCGACATCGTCCCCGACCAGCCCCGCAAGCCGTACGACGTGACGAACGTCGTCGACCGGGTGGTCGACGAGGGCTCGTTCTTCGAGACGCACGCCGACTTCGCGAAGAACCTCGTCACCGGGTTCGGTCGGCTCGACGGCCACAGCGTCGGCGTCGTCGCGAACCAGCCGCGCGTCAACGCCGGGACGCTCGACATCGAAGCCAGCGAGAAGGGGGCGCGCTTCGTCCGCTTCTGTGACGCGTTCAACGTCCCCATCCTCACCTTCGTCGACGTCCCCGGGTTCATGCCCGGCACCGACCAGGAGCACGGCGGTATCATCCGCCACGGGGCGAAACTCCTGTACGCCTACTCGGAGGCGACGGTGCCGCTGCTCACGGTCATCACGCGCAAGGCGTACGGCGGCGCGTACGACGTGATGGCCTCCAAGCACATCGGCGGCGACGTGAACTACGCGTGGCCGACGGCCGAAATCGCCGTCATGGGTCCGCAGGGCGCGGTGAACATCCTCTACTCCGAGGAACTGAGCGAGGCCGACGACCCCGAGGCCCGCCGAGAGGAACTCATCGCGGAGTACCGCGAGGAGTTCGCGAACCCGTACACTGCCGCGGACAAGGGGTTCGTCGACGACGTGCTGGAACCCCCGGAGACCCGGCCACGACTCATCGAGGACCTCGAACTGCTCCGCTCGAAGCGCGACTCGCTCCCCGAGAAGAAACACGGCAACATCCCCATCTGACCCTATGGACGACGCGCACGACGCCGCCGAACGGACGGACTCGGCCGACCCCGAACCCGACGACGACCCGGCGCTCGGCCTCGTAATCCCGGACGACGCCGACCCCGCGGAGGCCGCCGCCATCGCCGCCGCCGTGGGCGCGCACCTGCGCGACGGCGAGGCGGCCGCCGCCGCAGCCGCGGAGGGAGGTGAGCCGGGATGGGAGGGGAGACGGTGGTCGTTCGCCGGCCGGACCGACGCCCTCCAGGGCCGCGCCGCGCGCGTCCCGACGGGTGCGCCGAGGGACGCGTGGACGGCTTCGGGCCGGACCGACCGGTTCTGAATCGCCGAAGAGGCGGCCCGAGGCCCCTCCCAGCCTCCTGGGAGCGTGACGGGCCGAGCGCACGGGAAGACCGAAGGCGCGCGAGCGAGACGTGGGGACCGTGCAACGACTCCCCCGCGCTCGACTCGGCTACGCCGTCGGATTCGCCCTCCTCGTCCTGCTCCCGATAGCCCTCCGGGCCGCGTTCGGTACCGTAGTCGACGGCGTCGTCTCCGGCGCCGGCGGCTTCCCGTGGTGGCTCCCGACGGTCGGGACGGTCGGCCGGACGGTCGCGGCGTACAGCCTGACGCTGTCGGTGCTGTCGGCCGTCGTCGTTCCGCTCCTCACGTTCGCGCTCGGGTACCGCTTCGGGACGTCGCGAGCGACGTCCTCCTCACGGTAAGTGGACGTTTCGCGGTCCGCAAGGTACACCGGTGGGTACCGGCGAGCGACCAGCCACCGGCGTCTAACACCGACGTTCGGTGCCAGTTCGTCGCGCCGGTCCGCATACTTAACGTTCGTTCATGGTGATTTGGGAACATGGCCCAAGCAGAAGCACGCGGGACCACCAGAATGGACGACAACCGAATGGGAGCCGCCGGCTGGTTCTCGGCCGCCGGGTTCGTAATCATGGGACTACTGTACGTCCTCGACGCGGCGGAGGTCGCTGACTCGATTCTCCCCCCGCTGTGGACGCTCGTGGTAGCGCTCGTCGCGGGAATCGGGGCGCTCCTGTTCTACTACGGGAACGACCCGACGTGAGCGACGCGGGTCGCGTCCGCGGCCCCCGCACCCGACGGTGCTGTTTTCGACAGTCCGACCCGCCGTGAGCGGGGCGAGCGGGGTGACGCACCGTCTCCAGCCGTGACCGAACCGACGGTTTGAGTAGACGTCCGCCGGAAGTGGCGCGCAAGAATGACCGAATTCGAGAAGGTGCTCGTGGCGAACCGCGGGGAGATCGCGGTCCGCGTGATGCGGGCCTGCGAGGAACTCGGCATCGGCACGGTCGCGGTCTACTCGGACGCGGACAAGCACTCGGGTCACGTCCGGTACGCCGACGAGGCGTACAACGTGGGTCCCGCGCGCGCCGCCGACTCGTACCTCGATCAGGAGGCGGTCGTCGACGCCGCCCGGCAGGCCGGTGCGGACGCCATCCACCCGGGGTACGGCTTCCTCGCGGAGAACGCCGACTTCGCCGCGAGAGTCGAGGCGACGGAGGGGGTCACGTGGGTCGGGCCGTCGAGCGAGTCGATGGAGACGCTGGGCGAGAAGACGCAGGCCCGGAAGGTGATGCAGGAGGCGGACGTCCCCATCGTCCCCGGGACGACCGACCCGGTGGAGGACGTCGACGAGGTGGAGGCGTTCGGCGAGGAACACGGCTACCCGGTCGCCATCAAGGCGGAGGGCGGCGGCGGCGGCCGCGGGATGAAGGTGGTCGAGTCGGTCGACGAGGCGGCCGAGCAGTTGGAGTCGGCCAAGCGCGAGGGGGAGGCGTACTTCTCGAACGACTCGGTCTACCTCGAACGCTACCTGGAGAATCCCCGCCACATCGAGGTTCAGATACTCGCCGACGCCGACGGCGAGGTCCGCCACCTCGGCGAGCGGGACTGCTCGCTCCAGCGCCGTCACCAGAAGGTCATCGAGGAGGGACCGTCGCCGGCGCTCACGGACGAGTTGCGCGAGCGTATCGGCGAGGCGGCCCGCCGAGGGGTTCGCGCGGCCGACTACACCAACGCGGGGACCGTCGAGTTCCTCGTCGAGGAGGACCCCGACCGGGGGGAAGAGCCGCTCGGGCCGGACGCGAACTTCTACTTCCTTGAGGTCAACACGCGCATCCAGGTCGAACACACCGTCACCGAGGAACTGACGGGCATCGACATCGTGAAAGAACAACTGAGAATCGCCGCCGGCGAGGCGGTCGGGTTCGAACAGTCGGCGGTCGAACTCGACGGGCACGCGATGGAGTTCCGCATCAACGCGGAGAACGCGGCCGCCGACTTCGCGCCCGCGAACTCCGGTAGCCTGGAGACGTACGACCCGCCGGGCGGCATCGGCGTCCGGATGGACGACGCGCTCCGGCAGGGCGACGACATCGTCACGGACTACGACTCGATGATCGCGAAACTCGTCGTCTGGGGCGAGGACCGCGAGGAGTGCGTCGCCCGCTCGAAGCGCGCGCTCGCGGAGTACGACGTCGAGGGCGTCGTCACCATCGTCCCGTTCCACCGGCTGATGCTGACCGACGAGCGGTTCCTCGCGGGCACGCACACCACGAAGTACCTCGACGAGGAACTCGCCGACGAGCGCATCGCCGAGGCGCAAGACCGGTGGGGAACCGAGAGCGCGGCGACCGACGAGGACGACGAGGAGACGACGGAGCGGGAGTTCACCGTCGAGGTGAACGGCAAGCGCTTCGAGGTGAGCCTGGAGGAGCGTGGCGCGCCCGCCATCCCGACGCCGTCGGACGACTCCGGTCGACAGGACCGCCCGGACGTGGCGGCCGACGACGAGGACGACGAGGTGGTCGTCGAGGGCGACGGCGAGGCCATCGAGGCGGAGATGCAGGGGACTATCCTCTCGGTCAACGTCGCGGAGGGCGACGAGGTGGCGTCCGGCGACGTGGTCTGCGTGCTGGAGGCGATGAAGATGGAGAACGACGTGGTCGCCGACTACGGCGGGACCGTGAGTCAGGTGCTCGTCGCCGAGGGCGACTCGGTGGACATGGGCGACGTGCTCATCGTTCTGGAGTAGACGTCGAAACAGGTCCGGGAGGGGGACACCGACGAAACGCGACGGGGAACCGCCGGTCGTTCGGATTCAGACGCCGAACGTCGCCCGCAGCATGTCGCGCGTGCCGGGCCCCATCCCGACGGCGGTGACGGCGATGAGCAGGAGGACGGCGTACCGGGGCGACTCCTCGAACATCTCCCGCTCGAAGATGGCGAGCACGGCCGTCGCGGCGACGAGTTTCACGAGCAGGAACGGCCACGCGTCGCCGAGCGTCGACAGCACCGCATCGGGGAACGTCGACTGCGAGAACGCGACGATGCCGGCGTTCACCGGGTGTTTGGGGACGAGGTTCCCCATGACGCCCGGCGGGCGGGGGGCGAGGCCGACGTCGCCGACGAGCGCGGCCATCCAGTTGAGTCCGATGACGTTTGCCGCGCCGTCGAGCGCGTGCGCCCCGATGACGACGAGCCCCGCCAGCCCCGTGCCGCGGTGGACCCACGGCACGAACGCCTTCGTCGCGTACCACGTCACGGCCGTCGAGAGCGCGGTGAGCGCGAGCATCGCGACGAGCACCTGCGGGTAGAAATCGACCGGAGTCCCGTCGGTCAGCCCCAGCGCGAAGAGGTAGCCGATGGTGAGCGCGTTCAGCGCGACACCGACGCCCAGTAGCGGGCGGTAGTAGTCGTCGACGGCCCCGCGGCGAGCCAGTGCGACGCAGCCTACCACCGCCGCGAGCGCCAGCACGAAGACGGTGAAGTAGATGATGGGCGAGATGATGAGCGTGTTCCACGGGTAGGGGAACAGCGCGGCTTCGGCCATGGCGTCGTCGGCGTCCTCGACGGTGCGCAGCGCGCCGCCGAACACGAAGAACGGGACGAGCGCGAGGAAGAACCGCACGTCGCGGGCGACGTCGAGGCGGCGGAGCAGTAGCAGGACGCCCGACAGCGCGACCAGCAGGACGACGACGTACCCGACCTCCGAGACCAACGTGTACCCCGGTTCGGCGACCGGTTCGGTCGCCGCGGCGCACTCCGACTGCGAGAACAGGTACATCGTCTCCCCGCCCTGTCGAATCGCACACAGCGCGGAGTTGGCGTCGGCCTGCACCGGTCCCCAGAAGTAGTGCCAGACGAAGCCGTCGTACACCGTCTCGGGGAACAACACCACGCCGAGCGCGAGCGCAAGCACCGCGCCGCCGACCCCGAGGAGGTACGCGCGGACCGGCGACGTGCCGAGTCGCTCCGCGAGCGAGGAGGTGGACATACCGGGTGGCGGACCCGCGCGTCGTTGAAGGTGTCGATTGCGCCGAGCGGGCCGCGCCGCTGGCGGGCGATGCGTGACCTCGGTCCCGACGAGAACTGAGCCCGACTACGCCGCCTGCTCGGTCGTGGCCGACTTCTTGCGCGTGATGTACCCAGCGATTCGGTTGCGGACGCCCTTCGACTCGACGTTCGTGAGCGCCGTCACGCTCTCCTTGTTCGTCTCGAAGTCCTGGTTGAACGACTGGGGGTACTTCTCGAGCAGGATGGTCGCCAGCTGTTTGACGTACTTCGGTTTGATCGCCATGGGTGTGGGTTTGCCCATTGCGCACTAAAAGCGTTCGTTCCGCGCTCAGACCGCCGGGGGACCGACGGCCGCGGACGTGCGCTGTCGCCGGACGGGAGCGGGGCGACCCGCGGGCGACGCCTCACTCCCGCTCGCCGCGCCACCCCGTCTCGGCCGACAGTCGGGCGAACGCCTCCCGTTCGGTCGCCCCGCCGCACCGCTCGACGACCCCCTCGAAGTACGACAGTCTGTCGAGGAGTCGGTCCGTCTCGTACGCGTCGACGTCGAGCCGGGAGGCGGCCACCGTCGCCTCGACCACGGCGCCGAACCCGCGGTTGACCGTCCGCACGCCGCCCCCGACGACGGCCGACTCGACCGGGCGGAGGTGCCAGTCGACCCACTCGGTGCCGCCGCGTTCCCCGTCGCCTATCCGCTCGACCGACACCCGCGCCCACGCGTCCGCCGAGTCGAGCACCGGGTCGTCCTCCTCGCGGACGGTCACGGCGGCGTCGACGAACTCCCGCGGGTCGGTCACGAACTGGACGACGCCCTCGCCGCGCGCGGCGAAGTTCCGGCGCGTCCGGGTCCGCCCCCACGTCCGCGCCCGGACCGGGTCGTCGTCGGGTTCGTGGAGGCCGAGCGCGGCGACGTTCCAGCGGTCGTTCGGCCCGAGCGTCGCCACGACCGACTCGGTGACTCCCCGGAGCGGGGCCGGCCAGTCGGCGTCCGCCGTCGCGGGTGGTTCTTCCCCGTCGGTCGGTCCCCCTCGCTCGCGTCTCACACCGTCAGCCCCCGTTCGAGCGCGACGAACAGCGCCGCCGCCGTGAGGTCCGCGGTCGTGCCGGGGTTGACGCCGTCCGCGACCAGTTCCTCCGCCCACTCCTCGGCCTCCGCGAGCGACTCGACGCCGGCCGCGCGGTCGCGGACCGCCGCAGCGACGTCGGGACCGTGCTGGGTGCGCACGAGCGTGTCCTCCGCCTCGCCGAGCAGGTGCAGGAACGCCCGCGCGGTCCGGTCGGTCACGGGGCCGTCGTCGGCGAGGAGTCGCTCCGCCGCCCGGAACGTCCGCGGGAAGCCGTCGCGCCACTCGCGAGCGTTCGCGTCGCCCTCGTCCCCGTTCCCCGCGGCCGACCGTTCCATCACGTCGGCGAGCGCCAGTCCCCGCTCGCGGAGTTCTGGCACCGCGTCGCCGCCGCGGCGCACGTCCAACTCCTCGAGGTCCTCGGGTGGGTCCCCGACGGCCACGTCGACGTGCTCGAACGCGCGGTAGAACTCTGCGGCGTCCTCGACGGTCGTCGCGTCGCACACCGCGCGGACTCCCTCGGGCGTGAGGTCTCCGTCCGCCGCCGCCCGAACCAGCGGAACGAGCAGCAGCAGGCAGCCGAACTGCGTGTTCCCGCCCGACTGCTGGCTCATCCCCTCGACGGCCGCCGCGAACGACTCGCCGACCGGCGCGCCCGCCGCGGCCCGCTCTAACCCCGGTCTAGCGCCCACCGCGCCCGCGAGGAAGTGCTCGAACCGGAGGTCCGACAGGTCGCGGTGCCGGTCGACGTTGCCCGGTTTCGGCGTCCCCGCGACTTCGAGCAACAGCGCGAGTTCGGCGTTCGCGGCCGGTGTCCTCACGGCCGGGCACCCGGCTCGGCGTCGCCCTCGACCGACGCGAGCGCCTCGGAGACGCGTTCGAGCACGCGCGGGTCGTCGCTCGGTCGCCCGACGCTCACCCCGTCGGCGCCGTGCGCGAGGTACTCGCGGACGGTCGCGCGGTCGCGAACGCCGTTGTTCGCCAGGACGAACGCCTCGGGGACCGCCTCGACGACGTCACCGACGACGGTCTCGGAGTCCATCGCGTCCACGTGGACGACGGACGCTCCCGCGTCCACAGCCGAACGGGCGACCGACGGGAGGTCGACCCCCTCGACTTCGGTTCGGACCTTCACGCTCACCGTCGCGCCCGTCCCGGCCGCCGCGGCGACCTGCGCGGCCAGCCGTTCGGGGTCGGCCAGCAGCGCCTCCCCGCACCCGGCGTCGCACATCTCCGCCTGCCGGCAGTGGGCGTTGAGTTCGAGCATCGCTCCGTGCTCGGCACACACCGCCGCGGCCGCGCGTACCGGGTCGAGCGTCGTGCTCCGGACGTTCACGCCCGGCCGGAGGTCCGCCTCGCCGAGCGCCGAGAGCTGTCGGTCCAGCCAGCGGGACGGGTCCGACGGGAGGAACTCGTCCCGCTCGCGGTCGGTCATCGAGAGCGCCGCCGCGCGCGCCGGACCGTCGAGCGCCAGTCCCCCGAGGAACGCCGCGCCCGCGTACTCCGCGCCGGCGAGCGCCCACTCGGCGTCCGACGCGCCCGACAGCGACGCGAGCGCCAGCGGCGGGTCGAACGGCGGGCCGTCGGAGCCGCTCATCCGCGCGCCACCTCCAGCGCCTCCGCACACGCGGCGGCGACCCGTTCGGCGTCGGCCGCGTCGTCCATCCGCGTGTCGGTGCGGACGACCGGCCGGTCGAGGTCCGTGCCGTCCTCGTCGTCGAGGACGAACGCGTCCGCGAACGGGTAGCGCTCCGCGACGCCCGCCGTGCTCGGGTCCGCGCCGATACCGCGCATGAGGTCGGCCGCCGGCCCGGAGAACACCCGGTCCTCGACGAACGGCGAGACGGCGACGACGGTGGTCGCGTCGAGCGCCGCCTCGACGCCGGGCACCGCGAGCATCGGGCCGATGCTGGTGACGGGGTTCGACGGGCCGACGACCACGTCGTCTCCGAACGCGTCGAGCGCCGCGTCGCTCGCGCTCGCCTCGCTCGCGCCGCGGAACTCCACGTCCTCGACCGTCGGGTCGCCACGCTCCGCCACCCAGAACTCCTGGAAGTGCATCGGTCCCGCGGGCGTGTGGACGATTGACGCCACGGGGTCGTCGCTCATCGGGACGAGGTCCACGTCGAGGCCGAACGCGTCCGCGAGCAGCCGCGTCACCTCGGTCAGGGTGTAGCCCTCGTCGAGCAGCGAGGTGCGCGTGAGGTGGACCGCCCGGTCCCGGTCGCCGATCTCCATGAACTCCGCGACGCCCGAGAAGCGCCGCCAGCGGGCGATGTCGCGCCCGGCGGTCTGCGCCTCGTCCGGCAGGTAGCGCGGCCCCGACTCCAGCCCCGCGGCGTCGGCGAGACGGTCGAGTTCCGCGTGCGTCTCCGTCGTGTCGTCCGCGATGCCCCACCACCGCTCCCGGTCGAGGACGCCGCCGCCCGCGAACAGCACCGTGTCGATGTCGGGACAGACGAGGTGCCCCCCGAGTTCGACGTCGTCGCCGGTGTTCCCGACGACCGCCGTCTCCGCCGGGGGGAAGACCGACGCGGCACCGTCGAGGAGTTTCGGCGTGCCGGTGCCGCCGGCGAGGAACGTGACCATACCCTGGGTCCGTTCCCCGTGGGTTTGAGTGCTGTCGTTGTCGTCAGAACTCGCTGGGAGTTCGCGACGACGCCGGGCCGTGCGCGGGTCCGTCCCGTGTGTCGCAGCGACGCGTTCGCCCGACGGAGTTCTTCGTGATGACCGCGGTGACCTCTTGCCCGTCGCCGAGTTCGATAGTCACCTCGGCGGTGAGACCGGACGTCTCGACGGACGTGACGGCGCCGGTGAGTCGGTTTCGCGCGCTGAGCGTCACGCGAACGTGTTGGCCGGCGGACTGCTTAACGGTGACCGGTCCGAGCGACCCGTGCCCGACGCACGAGCGGTAGGTCGCCGCGGCCGGCCGCTTCCGGGACCAGCGACCGTCGAGAGCGACCTTCCAGCCGTCACTCGACCCGAGATGCGACGTGACGGGTGACCGGCATCCCGACGAACGTCAGCAGTTTGAGCACTTCCAGCGTTCGAGAGCCGTCCGCACGGTGCTCCTCGTAACACGCCCGCGCGTCCGCCCAGTCGAGACACGGGAGCGCGCGAATCGTCTCCTCCGCTGCTTCAAGCGCGTCGAGGAACGCCCCGTCCCTGAGTATCTCCGGCTTGTTCCCCCACGACCCGTGCGAGAGGTGCGGAGCGGGCGGAGGCTCCGTCGGTGGGGCGAGGCCGAGGAGTGCGCTCGCTTCCGCTTCGAGGTTCAGGCGTTTGGCCAGCGCTCGCGTCCACTTGGTTGCGGCGCGCCCCCAGAACGGGTACGTGAGCGGGACACCGGTGTTGGCGTGCGGGAGCCTCGCCAGCGCCGGGTTCGTCCGGGTCACGGCGCGACCGACGACGTCCCGGCGCAGGAGGAACTCGACCGGCATCGAGAGCGCGAGGTCGACGAGCCGACTGTCGAGGAACGGGTTCCGGTAGGGGACGTGCTGGCGCATACTCTGGAGTTTGAACGCCGTCATCACGTTCGTTCGGGGGACGACCCACCCCCACAGCGTGAGGTCCCGCAGCGAGGCGTGGCGGACGCCGTGGTGGTCGTACCCGCCGCCCTGCCGACTGACGTTCTCGCGGAGGACGCGTTCGACCGGCCGTGCACCCCTGAGGTACGCGGGTCGTTCGCCGTCGAACCGCGTCGTCGTCAGCATGCTCTCGAGGTACTCGTCGAGCGTCCCAATCGGCTGTTCGAAGGGAATCCCGGTCGACAGCGTCGCCCGACCCGAAACGCCGGCTGGGACCGCGAAGCGGCGTCTCGGCACGTGGTGACCGCCGAAGAACACGTCCGCCCAGTGGCCGTCGACGACCACGTCGACTTCGTCGCTCAGCCGGTCCATGAAGAGGAGCGGGTCGCCCTCGATGAAGTGGCCGACGAAGTTGCAGATCCGCGGCGTCCGTTCGAGCGCCTCGACGTAGTGCCGGCGCGTCCGGTGCAGGAACTCGAACTCCCGGTCCGCGACGGTCGCGACGCGCCGCGCCGTCCGGGCCTCCCGGTTCATCCAGTCGTTCATGTGGTACGCGGTCACGTCGGCAGCGTCGAGCGTGGCCACGATGAGCCGCGAGTCGCTCCCTCCGCTGGCGAAGACCCCGTACCGCTCGTCCGGACGAACGCGGTCGGCGACCGCCGCCCGGAACCGAGCGATGAACTCGTCCACGAAGTACGAGAACGGCTTGTCGACCGGGTCGTGACGGGGTCGCCAGTACCGACGCGTCTGGACGGTTCCTGTTTCGATATCGACCGTCAGCACGCTCCCGGGCGGAACCATCTCCGTGTCCGCCAGCGGCGTTTTTGTCCCGAGTGCGGAGTAGAGCGTGAAGAACTCGGTCAGGTAGTCGATGTCGAAACGGGGGGCAGAACCGGGATAGCGCGACAGCGCCTGCAGCTGAGAGGAGAACACGAACGTCCCGTCCGCAGAGCGGGTGTAGTAGACGTCGTGGGTCGCCAGTCGGTCGACGACTATCGAGACCGTCCGCTCCGACCGGTCGTACACCACGGCACAGAAGTCGCCGTTGAGACGGGGGAGGACGGACCACCCTTCTCGCTCCAACAGTCCCGCGAGATACGTCGCGGTGGCGTCGGTGTCCGGGCGGGAGCGGTACCCACCGGCGGTCGTTCGACCGTATATCTCCCCCCACACCCACAGGTGTACGTCCCCCTCGTGAACCAGGGGCTGTTCGCGTCCGTACCCCGGCACGAACAGCCCACGAAGGTCGACGACGTCGTCCGCGTACTCGGCCGTGGTCTCTCGCCCAGTCACTACCAAGCCGCCCGCCACGTCGTCGACTGACCGGTGTCCCGCTCCCACCGCGCCACACACGCCGACCATGGTGTGAGTTGACGTGTCCCGCTCGATAAACGCATCGCCCGTCCGCGGCGGCCGTGGGCGTGGACTCGCAACTCGGGAGTAGGGTGCGACACCGACCACACCGCCCGTCTGCGGGCGGGGTTCCGTGACTCAGGCCGTGAACACCGTTCCGTTCGGCGACAATCCGCGGAGGGGGGACGGAGAAGTTCTAGGGACTCAGTGGTCCTCGTCCTCGTACACCCACTCGGCGGTGTCGAGGTCCCAGTCGACGAGTTCCTCGTCGTCGAAGAAGAGGTCGATCTCGCGCTCGTTCGCGCCCTCGTCCTCGTGGTCGGAGCCGTGGATGACGTTCTGCCCGAGGTCGAGCCCCAGGTCGCCCCGGATGGTGCCGGGCGGGGACTCGGCGGGGTCGGTCTCGCCCATCATCTTCCGGACCTGTCGGGTCGCGTCGGCGCCCTCCCAGACCATCGCGAACACCGGGCCGCTGGTGATGAACTCGACGAGTCCGTCGAAGAACGGCTTCCCCTCGTGCTCGCCGTAGTGCTCGTGCGCGAGGTCCTCGTCAATCCGCATGAGCTTCGCGCCGACGAGCTTCAGACCGCGCTCCTCGAACCGGGAGACGACCTCGCCGATCAGGCCGCGCTGGACGCCGTCGGGCTTGACCATCACGAACGTGCGCTCGTCGTGGTGGCTCACTCCTGCCCGGCCTCCGTCCACTCCACGTCGCGGGCCTCGCGCCCGAGGTCCACGTTCTTCTCGCACTTCGCCGAGCAGTAGTGGGTGATGCTGCCGTTGCGAGCGACGAACATCGTCCCCGTGCCGGGTTCGATGTCCGACCCGCAGTAGTCGCAGTTCCGTTCCTGTGGCATTGGTTACTGACCTCCGATGGAGTCCGCGTCGCGCTGGGTCTCGCGCAGTTGGAGCACGTCGCCCTCCCGCACGGGTCCGAGCACGTTCCGCGTGATGATGCGGCCCTGGTTGTCGCCCTCCTGGATGCGACACTTGACCTGCATCGCCTCGCCGTGCATCCCGGTCTTGCCGACGATCTCGATGACCTCGGCGGACGTGGAGCCGCTCTCTTGTTCTTCGGCCGACATGGTGGATTACCGCAGTTCCTCGACCTTGTCCGCGATGTCCTCGACGTCCGCCTCGGCCTCGCCCGCGTCGGTGACGGCGGCGGCGGCCGAGCCGACCTCGAGGCCGGCAGCGTGGCCGACGTCGTCCTGCGTGTCGATGAAGACGTACGGGATGCCCTTCTCCTCGCAGAGTTCGGGGAGGTGCATCACGATCTCCTCGGGTTCGACGTCCTCGGCGATGTAGACGAGTTGGGCGTTGCCGCGCTCGACGGCCTTGGTCGTCTCGTTGGTTCCCTTCTTCACTGTGCCTGTGTCGCGGGCGACCTCGAGCGCGTCGAGGCTTCGCTCCGCGAGGTCCGCCGGTACATCGTAGTCGACGTAAACTGACATTGGTGGGTTCTCCTCCCGTTCGGCGGCTCGACTTCCCCGCCGTTGTAAAGCCCTGACGACGGAGAGGGTCACGACCCCGAACGGTTCGTACTACACGGGTTTGCCACGGGCCTGTATAAACGTGTTCAATGCGACCGGGCCGTGTGACCCGTCGACACGCCCGTCAGTCGCACGTTCGCGGTGGTCGGTCCGAGGTACGAAGCCGGGGCCGACCGGACGGTCGGCGCTCGCGGCGGCGGGCGACAGGTCGAAGCCGTCCCGGGTCGAAGGAGAGACCATGCCCGACTGTGCCGAGGAGGGGTGTGCGCGTGAGGCGGCGGTCCGCCTCCACGTCCCGTGGGCGGCCGACCGGGACGTCTGTGCCGACCACGCCCGTGCGCTCGTCCAGCGGGACGGCGTGGTCGCGACGCCGCTCGACGGGAGCGACGCCGAGTGGCCGTGAGTCGGACGGGTCGAACCGGACTCAGAGCCGCTTGGCCATCATGACCTCGTCGACGTACTCCTCGCCCATCTTGTAGTGTTCCTCGCGGACCGCCTCGGTCTCCCAGCCGTGGGCTTCGAGGAACGCGATGGCGCGCTCGTTGCTCGCGGGGACGCTGTTGTACAGTTTCTCGAACCGCCGGTCGCGCGCCCACTCCTCGCCGCGTTCGAGCAGCGTCGTCCCGATGCCGTGCCCGCGGTACTCGTCGAGGACGCCGACGGTGAGGACCGCGGTGTGGCCGAGTTTCTCCGCCTCCGGGAGGTCGAGGTGGACCCAGCCGATGACCTCGTCGTCGACGGCGGCCACGAACACCATCCGCGAGCGGAGTTCGTTGTGCCGGAGCACGACCTGCTCGTGGTCGAGCACGTCCGCGACCGTCTCGGCCTCGATGTAGCTCCCGTCGCCCGTCACCGACCGGATGACGTCGACGAGCCCCGGCAGGTCGTCCTGCTCGGCGACGCGGATGGCGTACTCGACGCCGTCGACGTCGTACTCGTGGGCGTCCTCCTCGCCGTACGGGACCGACAGGTGGCCGTTCTCGTGTCGGAGGTAGCCGTCCCGTACGAGTACCGTGAGGTGGTGACCGAACGCGGTCGGGTCCATGTTCAGCGCCTGGCGCGCCTCCCGTTCGCGGACGCGCCCGCGCTGTTCGACGTACTCGTACAGGTCGCGTCGGTCCTCCGTGTCGAACGACAGTCGGTCGGTCAACTCCATGCCTGCCGATAGTTAGTACACGAACTTAAATGAGGTTTCCAGATACTGACGGGCGCGGCGGTCACTCGCCGGAGGTCGTCGCCCCGTCCGGGACGTGCGTGAGGAGGCGCGCGGCCGTCCCGATGTCGCGCGTGTCGAGCACCGCCTCCGCGACGGCGCGCACCGTCACGTCCGGGTCGACGTCGGCGCCGTAACACCGCGCGTAGACGGCGAGCCAGTCGTTCGTCGCCCGGTGGAGCGCCTCGTGCTGGGCCGTCGAGAGCCGCTCGTACTCGCCCGTCCGAGCCGCGACGTACCGCGAGAGGACCGCCCCGAGTCCGTCGCGAAGCGCCGCGAGCGCCCGCTCCTCGTCCGGCGGGTCGACCGGTGGGTCGACCGTCTCGCGCGCCCGTCGGGCCTCGGCGGCGAGCGCCTCGATGGAGGCGCGCGCGTCCGTCGTCCCGGTCATCTCATCCCTCGTCGAACTCGACGCCCTTCCCGCCGCTGGGGTGTCGCCACCGCGTGTCGGCGACGACGGCGCAGGTGCCGCACTCCACGCACGGCTGGGTGTCGAGGCTCACGACCCGTTCCTCCTCGCCGTTCGTCCGCACCGTCTCCTCGCGGTAGCACCCGCCGCCGAACCCCTCGGCGCTCACCGGGCAGGCGGTCACGGCGACGCCGCTCGCCTCGTAGGAGTCGTCGACGAGTTCGATGTGCGGGTTGCCCACGTCCGTGTCGTAGGTGAGTTCGCCGATTCGCTCCTCCAGCGTCGGCGGGTCGGCGTCGTTCCGCCCGGTCGCCGGCTCGCCGAGCGCCTCGGCGAGCATCGTCGGGACCGTGACGTAGCCGGCCTTCGTGTCGGGGAGCGCGCCGAGGAGGAACGGCGAGTTGAACAGCCGTTCCGTGAGCCCGCCCGCCGCAGAGAGACCCGCCCGTCCGAGCGGCGAAGAGAGCACGCTGTCGAGCACGCTCGTCACGTCCTCGCGCTCCGACACCCGCCTCGTGGCGTCGTACCGGCGGGGGCGGAGTTTGGCCATCACGCCCTCCGAGCGGAGCTTCTCGGCGTACAGTTCGCCGGCCGCCTCCGGGTCGCCGCGCGCCTTCGCCGTCAGGTACGCCTCGGCCGCGAGACCGCCCGCGGTCACCGCGTGGTTCATCCCCTTGATGATGGGACCCTGCGCCTGCATCTGGCCCGCGGCGTCGCCCACGAGCACGAGTCGGTCCCGGTGCGGCGACCGGTGGGCCACCTTCTTCGAGTCCGGGACGAGTTTCGCGGAGTACTCCCGCTCCTCGTAGTCGTCCGGGAGGAACTGCCCGAGGTGCGGGTGGGTGAGCAGACCGTCGAGCAGTTCGTGCGGTTCCGCCCGCTCGGCCGCGAGGCTGTCGAGGTGGAAGACGGAGCCGATGGACAGCGAGTCGCGGTTGGTGTAGAGGAAGCCACCGCCGCGGACTCCCCCGAACAGGTCGCCGCCGAACAGGCGGGCGACGCCCTCGTCCTCGCTCACGTCGAACCGGTCGGCTATCTCGTCGGGGTCCATCTCGACGACGGCCTTCACCCCCTGGAACCAGTCGCCGGGGTCGTCCCAGTCCATCAGTCCCGCGTCGCGGGCGAGTTCGCTGTTGACGCCGTCGGCGGCGACCACGAGGTCCGCGCTGATGGGGTCGAGTTCGTCGCAGGTGACGCCGACTATCTTCCCCCGCTCGCGGAGCAGGCCGTTCACGCGCACGTCGGTCAGCAGGCCGCCGCCCGTCGCGGCGGTGCGCTCGTGGACCCGGTCGGCGAGCCACGAGTCCATCCGCCGGCGGAGCACCGAGTCGCACCACTCGGTGTCGTGGTCGTGGACCCGCTTGAGGTTCACCGTGTGGACCTTCCGGTCGGCGACGTTGTCCATGTAGTTGCGGGTGACGGGCCGCTCCGTCGCCTCCTCGCGGACGCCCGGGAACAGGTCGTCCAGCGTGTAGGGCGCGGACTCCTCGGCGTACAGCAGGCCCCCGGAGACGTTCTTCGACCCGGCCTCGACGCCGCGTTCGAGGACGAGCGTCTCGACGCCGTTGTCCGCGAGCGCCGCCGCGGCCGCCGCCCCGCCCGGTCCCGCGCCCACGACGACCGCCTCGAAGTGCTCGGACGCGCCCGCCAGCGGCTCACTCACCGCGCTCACCCCCCGACGCCGCGGCCGACGAGTCGCCCTCGGTCCCCCCGCCGCCCGCCTCCGCGGTGCCGCCGTCGGCGACCGCCTCCAGGTCGACTTCGCCCGCCTTCACCGCCTCCGTCAGCCGGGGGAGCACCTCGAACAGGTCCCCCTCGATGAAGTAGTCCGACCAGTCGCGGATGCGGGCGTCCGGGTCGGTGTTGATGGCGACGATGGTCTCCGACTCGTCACACCCCACCTTGTGCTGGACCGCCCCGGAGATGCCGGCGGCGACGTACACCGGCGGCGCGACGACCTGCCCCGTCTCGCCGATCTGTCGCTCCTCGCGGGTGTAGCGCTCGACGTGGCCGTCGAAGTTGTACGACCCGGTGACGATGCCGCGCGAGACGCCCACGTCGGCGTCCTCGAAGGCGTCGGCCAGGTCGAGCGCGAGTTCGATACCCCGAGTGGGGTCGTCGCCGATGCCGCGGCCGACGGCCACGACGACGTCGTGCCCGCTCAGGTCCACGCCGCCGTCGAGCCTGTCGAACTCCGTCACGTCGACGCGGAACCAGTCGTCGGGCAGGTCGCTGTCGTGTTCGGTCACCTCGCCCTCGCGCGAGGGGTCCGGGTCGGGGACGTCGAAGCTCCCCGGGATGACCGACGCCCCCTGCGGGTGGAACTCCCGGGTGGGGTTGTCCAGACAGAGGATGGTGGAGTACTCGAACCCCGAGAAGTCCGGCCGCTTCATGTGGAGCACCCGCTCGAACGTCCGACTCGACCCCGGCGACCCGGTCTTGACGGGGTTGGAGATGACCGACTCCTCGATGTACAGCCCCGAGCAGTCGGACGCCAGCCCGGAGTCGAGTTCGGCCTGCACCTGCGCGGAGAGGTCGCGGCCGTTGTTCGTCGCCGGGAACAGCACGTACCGCGGTTCGTCGTACTCACGCCACGCCGGGTCGGTCCAGCGCGCCATGTCCGCGACGACTTCCGTGTACGGCTTGTGGCGGAACCGGGCGAGGCGGTCGTCCTCGTGGTACACCACGCGGTCGGCGCCGCAGGCGATACACGTCTCGGCGTGGCGCGCCACGTCGTCGCCGACGAGCACCGCGACGACGTCCTCGGAGCCGCCGTCGTCGCCGTACTCGTCGTTGTACCCGTCCATCAACTCGCGGGCCTTCCCCAGCATCTCCAGCGACACGTCGAGGAGTTCGCCCGCCTGCGTCTCGCAGTACACCCACATGTCGCGGTACGTGCCGTCGGTCAACTCGCTCACGTACTGCTTGTCGGCGGTCGGGTGGTCGAGTTCGGGGTGGCGCTCCTCGGGCGTCTCCGGTTCCTCCTCGTCGACGTCCGCCTCCTCGTCGGCGCCCTCCAGCGAGTCGATTCGCCGGCGAATCTGCCGGGTCACGGCGTCGCGGTCCTGTCCCGCCTCCTCGCGCTCCAGCAGGTCGCGCAGGCGGTCGGGGTCGTCGACGCCGCGGACCGCGTTGGCCACGTCGGCGGCGCTCATCTCGTCGAGGTCGAACTCGCCGTCGTCGGTTCCGTCGTCCCCCTCGACGGTCTCGATGCGACTCTCGATGACCGTAATCACGGCGGGGCGGTCCTGACCGGCCCGCTCGGCGTTCAGCATCTCCCGGAGTTCCTCGGCGTCGTCGATGTCCTGCAGCATCGGGCCGAGTTCCGACACCTCGTACTCCCCGGGGTCGACGTCCGGCACGGTCAGTCACCCCCCGCGAACGGCGCGAGTTCCGAGACCACGTCGTCCATCGCCGCCGGGTCGTCGGGCGAGACGAGCGTGGCGTCCCGTTCGGACGCCGGCTTCGGGATGGGGTCGACCGAGGAGACGATGGTGGGCGAGCCGTTGAGACCGACGTAGTCGGGGTCGAGGTTCAACTCCTCGTGGTTCCACATCGTGAGGTCGTCCTCGAAGTCGGGGGCGCGCTCCCGGGCCGACGCGCGGAGGCGCTTGCGCTCGAGCCGGTCGGTGGCCGTCCGGTACGACGGTTCGAACTCCGGGTCGGTGACGACGAACGCCGGGAGCGGCGCCTCCACCGTCTCTATCTCCTCGATGTCGCCCTCGACGAGGCGCTTGGCGCGCACCCGTCCCGCCTCCTCGTCCACGTCGAGCGAGACGACGTGCGTGATGAGCGGCCGGTCGAGACACCAGCACGCCTGCGGGCCGGTGTGACCCGTCTCCCCGTCCGCCGTCTTGAACCCCGCGAACACCAACGGCGGGTCGCCCAGTCGCTCGATGGCGGTGGCGAGCGTGATGGCCGTCGCCCACGTGTCGGCGGCGGCGAACGCCTTGTCCGAGACCAGATACAGGTCGTCGGCGTACACCGACTCCATCGCCTCCCTGAGGACGTCCTTGTAGCCGGGCGGACCCATGCTCATGACGCTCGTTCGGCCGCCGTGGCGCACCCGCGTCTGGAGCGCGGCGCGCAGGGCGTGCTCGTCGTTCGGGTTCATCACCGTCGGGGTGTTGCCGCGTTCGAGGTGGCCGTCCTCGTCGAACGACACCTTCCCCTCCCGGAAGTCCGGGACGCCTTTGGTGAGTACGGCTGTGTGCATTGTCAACGGTATCCATCGCGCACTATCGTTCACACGTAATTAACTGTTCCTCCGGCACGGGCGGGCCGCCCCCCGGTATCTGGGACGGCGCCGCGGGACCGGACTCGCCGCCCGCTCAGAGGCGGCCGGCGCGGCCGGCGTCCACGTCGATGGCGTCGACGGGGCAGACGTCGACGCATATCATGCAGTCGATACACTGGTCCTCGTGGGTCGGGTCGGCCTTGAGTTCGCTCTCGGGGTGGCCGGGGGTGTCGACCCACTCGAACACGTCGACGGGGCAGTCGTCGACGCACGCCCCGTCGCCGATGCAGATGTCGAAGTCCACGGCGACGTGGGTGCCGTGAATGCCCGCCTTCTCGGGGTCCTCCACCGGTCCCCACACCTTGTGTCCCTCGTGCTCCTCGGCGACCTCTCGGTTCTGTTCGAAGTTCGGGTCGATGGGCATTGCCAGCTATAGTCACTTCATTCGTGGTAGTTAAACCCTCGCACGCCGTGGGTCGGTGAGCGCCGCGCAGCGAGGACCCGGACGGGCGAAACATCCCCTGCACGGTCGACGAGACCGCGAAGCGGACCGACGCGACGCGGCGGGTGCTGACGCGCTACCGCCGCCCACCCGGTCGACCGACGGTCGGGCGCGACCCGCCCCCGCCAGGGGAGCCGTCGCCCCGGCAGGCGCGCGGCGACCGACGGAAAGACCCATCCCCGACGGGACGGAATCGAGGGGCATGACTCCCGAGGACGGGGGCCGCGCGGCCGGCGGTGCTGCTCCCCCGACGGACCTCCCCGGCCTCGCCGCGACGCTCCGGGCGGAGGCCGAGCGGACGAACCAGCGGCGACTCCTCGTGGTCCACGGCGAGCGGAACGCCTGCATCGACGCGGCGTACACGGCGCTCGACGCGGCCGACGTCGACCCCGCGGACGCGACGCTGTTGACGACCAGAGAGGGGTTCAGGTACGACCGCCTGCGCCCCAAACACGCGGACGACCTGCTCGGGACGACCCGCGATGCGGTCGTCTTCGACGCGTTCGCGGAGTTCTCGCCCAACGGCCTCGGACAGTCGGTCGGCGCGGTGGACGGCGGCGGCCTGTACCTCCTGCTCGCGCCGCCGCTCGACGACTGGCCGGCGCGGCGCGACGACTTCGACGAGTCGCTCGCCGTCCCGCCGTTCGAGGTGGGGGACGTGACGGGGCGCTTCCGCTCGCGGCTCGTCGAGACGCTCCGCCAGCACCCCGGCGTCGCCATCTACGACGCCGGGGCGGGCGGAGCAGACCGAGCGGGGTCCGACGCGGACCACGGACGGGTCGAGCGCGACGGGCTGACCGGCGCGGACGCGCCGCCGCCGGCGCCCGGTCCGACGGTCCCCGACGACCGCTCGTTCCCGACCGCCGCCTACGAGGCGTGTCTCACCCGCGACCAGTCGCGGACGGTCCGCGAACTGGAGCGCCTGCGCGCGCCGGGCGAGGCGGTCGTCGTGGAGGCGGACCGCGGCCGGGGGAAGTCGAGCGCGGCCGGCCTCGCGGCGGGCGCGCTGGCGCTGGCGGGCCGGGACGTGCTCGTCACCGCGCCGACGTTCGAGGGGGCCGCCGCGCTGTTCGACCGCGCTCGGGCGCTCCTCTCCGACGTCGGAGCGCTCGACGCCGACGAGGAGCGGACGCTGACGGCGACCGACGGCGGACGCGTCCGGTTCGCGCGTCCCGCGGACGCCGCGCCGGAGGCGGCCGACGCGGACGCCGTCGTCGTGGACGAGGCGGCCGCGCTCCCGGTCCGCCTGCTCGAATCGTTCCTGGACGCGCCGGCCGCGGCGTTCGTCACGACCGTCCACGGCTACGAGGGCGCCGGCCGGGGGTTCTCGGTCCGCTTCCGCGACCGGCTGGCCGACGCCGACGCGCACGTGACGGAGGTCCGGATGGACGAACCCGTCCGCTACGCCCGGGACGACCCCGTCGAGGCGTGGGCGTTCCGCGCGCTGTTGCTCGACGCCCGCCCGCCCGTCACGGAGGCCGTCGCGGACGCGACCCCCGAGTCCACGCGGTACCGTGCCGTATCCGCGGCGGACCTCGCGGCCGACGAGCACCTGCTCCGGGAGGCGTTCGGCCTGCTCGTGCTCGCGCACTACCGGACCGAGCCGAACGACCTCGCGCGCCTGCTCGACGCGCCGAACCTCTCGCTGCGCGCGCTGGTCTACGAGGGTCGAATCGTCTGCGTCGCGCTGCTCGCCCGCGAGGGCGGTCTGGACGCCGACACGCGCGCCGGGATGTACCGCGGCGAGCGCGTCCGCGGGAACATGGTGCCGGACGTGCTGACGAGCCAGTTGCGCGACCCAGAGGCGGGCGTCCCCGTCGGGTCCCGCGTGATGCGCATCGCCACCCACCACGCGGTCCGCTCGCGCGGACTGGGGTCGCGCCTGCTCCGCGAGGTGGCGGCGGAACGCGACGACGAGGTCGACTACCTCTCGACGGGATTCGGGGCGACGCCCGACCTGCTCCGGTTCTGGACGACGAACGGGTTCCGGGCGGTCCACCTCTCGACGACGCGAAACGACGCGAGCGGCGAGCACTCGGCGGTGATGCTCCGCCCGACGACCGACGCCGGGCGCGCCCTCCACGACCGGACAGCGACCCGATTCCGCGACCGGGTCGGGGCGGTACTGGCGGACGCGCTCCGCGGCGCCGACCCCGACGTGGTTCGGGCGACGCTCCGGGCGTGCGACGCCGACCCCGTGCCGCTCGTCGACTGCTCCGACTACGAGTGGCGCGTCGTCGTCGGAGCGGCGTACGGTACGGGCCTGTACGACGCCGCCCCGCGGCCGTTCCGGCGACTCGCGCTCGCCCACCTGTTCGAGCGCGCGGCGGACCTCGACCCGCGCGAGGAGCGACTGCTCGTCGAGAAAGTCCTGCAGGCACGGCCGTGGGGGACGGTGGCGACCGACCTGAGCTACCACTCTGCGGGCGAGTGCATGCGGGCACTCGGCGCCGCCTACCGCCCGCTGGTCGAGGCGTACGGCGGGGAGGTCGCGCGCGAAGAACGCGCGCGGTACGACGACGAGTGACGACGAGGAACGGGTGACAGTGACGACCGATTCCGACGACGGCGACCGACGCCGAGCGCGACCGAGCGTCCCGCCGACCCGGAGCCACGCGGCTTATCCCCGCGGACGACACACTGGGGACATGGTCGAGTTGGTCACCGCCGTCGCCCTCCTCCTCCTCGTCGCGGCCGTGGCCGGGAGTTTCCTCCCGCTGCTCCCCGCCGGACTGCTCTCGCTCGCCGGCGTCTACCTCTACTACTTCGCGGCCCCGCCGGACGCGCCGTCGCTGTCGCTCTGGCTGCTCGCGGGGCTGACCGTCGTCGGCGTCGTGACGGCGCTGCTCGAACAGTTCGGCGGCGCCATCGCCTCGAAGGCGGGCGGCGCGGAGACGACGACGGTCGTCGCGGCGGCGCTGGCGTCCGTCCTCCTGCTGTTCCTCGTCGGCCCGCTCGGCGTCGTCGTCGGCACCGTCGGGGTGGTGCTCGCGGCCGAACTCTCGCGCGGGAAGGACCCCCGGACGGCGGCGGTCGCGGCCGTCTGGACCGCCGGCGGTCTCCTCGCGTCGTCAGTCGCGCAGTTCCTGCTCACGGGCTCGATGCTCGTCGCGTTCGTCGTGTTCGTCTTCCTGCTGTGAGGTCCACGCCAGCCACTCGAACGCCGCGGCGACGCAGAGCGCGCGCTCGTCCGCGCCGGCGGGCGCGACCACCTGGAGGCCGACCGGCGCGCCGTCGGCGCTCCCGTACGGCACCGACACCGCGGGCTGGCCGGTGCAGTTGAACGGCGCGGTGTTGACGAGCGGGTCGGTCACGTCCATCGCCGCCTCCGGTCCGTCCCCGACGGCCCCGAACGCGGGCGCGGTGGTGGGCGTCGTCGGTGTCACCAGCACGTCTACCCGGTCGAACAGCGCCTGCGTTCGCCGGACGAGGCGTCGACGGGCGTCCCACGCCTCCGCGTACGCCCCCGGCCAGTCGGCGTTCAGCGCGCGGCCGACGGCGACCAGCCGCTCGACGCGCTCGGACACGTCGGCGTCGAGCGCAGTCGAGAGCGCCTCCCGGTCGGTCGAGTCGCGGCCGTCCCCGAGCGGCTGGCCGCCCGCGTCGAGCACCGCGGCGAACTCCGCGGCGGTCTGGAGCTGGTTCACGAATCCGGCGTCCTCGTGCTCCGGGAAGTCGACGCGCGCGACGGTCACGCCGCCGCGCCGCGAGAGGCCGGCGAGCGCTCGCTCGACCCGCGCGCGCACCGCCGGGTCGGCCGCGTCGACGAACTGTTCTGGGACGCCGACCCGCAAGCGGCCGAGTTCCCGGTCGAGCGCCGCGGTCGCCTCGGTCCGGTTCGCTGCGGCGCCGGCGGGCCGGAGCGGGTCGCGTCCGGAGACGGTGTCGAGTACCCGCGCCGCCGTCCGCACGTCGCCCGCGAGGACGCCCACGTGGTCGAGCGTGGGCGCGAGGTCGAGGACGCCGGTCCGCGGCACCCGGTCGAACGTCGGCTTCACGCCGACGACCCCGCAGAACGACGCGGGCACCCGAACGCTCCCTCCGGTGTCGGTTCCGAGCGCGGCGTCGGCCAGGTCGCCCGCGACGGCCGCCGCGCTCCCGCTGGAGGAGCCGCCGGGGACGCGGTCCGGGGCGGCGGGGTTCTCGGTCGGTCCCGCGGCGCAGGCCTCGCCGGTCGTCCCGAGCGCGAACGGGTCCATCCGGGTCGTGGCGACGAGGTCCGCGGCCGCGGCCCGGAGGCGCTCGACGACCGCCGCGTCGTTCGTCGGCTCCCACGCCACCGCCCCGGTCCCGGCCCGGTGGGTGACGCCGCGAACCGCGACGTTGTCTTTCGTCGCCACGCGGAGCCCGGCCAGCGGCCCGTCGAACGACTCCGGGGCGGCGACCGGCGTGGCGAAGGCGTCGTAGGGGTCCTCGCGCTCGGACGCCTCGACCGGCGGGAACGCCGGGTCGACGTCGTCCCCCTCGAGTTCCCGGACTCGCGACGCGTACCGGCGGGCAGTCTCCCGTGCGTCGGTCGACCCTCGGCCGTTCGACGCTACCCCCCGCGTGTTCCCCGGCGTCCGGTCCGGCGTGTCGTCCATGCCCGAGCCTTTGGGGGGTCGTTGAAAGGCGTTCTGGCAGGGGCCGTTACAGGTTCAGCAGGTCGCGCGCCTCCGCCGCCGACGCCACCGGGCGTCCGAGTTCCTCGGCGACTCGGACGGCCCGCGCGACCAGCGCCTCGTTCGTCGCACGCTCCCCCCGCCGGAGGTAGACGTTGTCCTCGAGGCCGACCCGGACGTGCCCGCCGAGGAGCAGCGACTGCGTGGTGAGCGGAAGCTGGTGTCGGCCGAACCCGATGACGTTGAACTCCGCGCCGTCGGGCAGGCCGTCCACCATGTTCTGGAGGTTACGCGGCGACGGCGGCGTGAGCGTTCCCGGGCCGAAGATGAGGTTGAGATACGGCGGGGCGGCCAGGTCGTCGACGATACGGAGCGCCTCGTTGAGGTGGCCGTTGTTGAACACCTCCAGTTCCGGCTTGATGCCCCGCTCTCGCATCTCGGCGTGGAGACCGTCTATCGTGTCGCGGGTGTTCTCGCTGGTGAGCCGCCGCCCCCGGTTCATCGGCCCCATGTCGAGGCTCGCCATCTCCGGGGCGGGGTCGGTGCGCAGCGGTTCGGCCCGGAGCGCGTCCGGCGCGGCGGTGCCGCCCGTCGAGTGCTGGAGGACGACGTCGTCGGTCGCCTCGCGGACGGCGTCGGCGACCGCCTGAAACCGCTCGGTCGAGAAGGCGCGCTCGCCGTTCTCGCGCCGGGCGTGGAGGTGGAGGACGCTCGCACCCGCGGCCTCGCAGGCGGCCGCGTCGGCGGCGACTTCCGCGGGGGTCTCCGGCAACTCCGGCGTCGCCTCCTTCCCGTGGATACCGCCGGTGAGTGCCGCCGTGACGACGACGGGTTTCCCGTCGAGGTACTCCTGATACGTCATTCGTCCCAGTCGAGTCCGGCCGCTTCGCGGTAGTACTCGCAGTCGCGCTCGGGGGAGAGCCCGTACCGCTCGGTACAGACGTCGGCGCGGACCGGCTGGACGAACTCGGCGACGACCGTGCAGTACGCGCGTTCGGTGTCGAACCGGCGGTCGTCGTCGCCGTCGCGGTACTGCAGGTGTGGACACGCCATGTCCGACCTGCGGTCGCCGGACGCTTAGCCCTACTCCCCCGCGTGCGGCCCCGACGCCGACTCATCCGCGTTCCTGAACGCTCTCCGTCCGTGTGGAGGGGGACGCCGGGACGACCGGTACCGAACCTTCGACCGACTCCCGCCGACGAACCGGCGACGGTGCGGTTTATGCTATCGTATGACGTACGTCACACTATGACTACCGCGACCGCCTCGTCCCGGACCGACGCGCCGGGCGAGACCGACGACCGACGGCCGGGTGCGGCTCGCCGGTGGGCGCTCGCGGCAGGGGCCGCCGTCGCCGTCGCCGGAGCCGTCAGGCTCGCGGCCGTCCTCCTGCTCGGCGACGACGCCGCGTTCGCGCCGCTGCTGCCGCGCACGATGCTCGGCGTGGCCGCCGCCGCCGCGCTGGGCGCCGCGGGCGTGTACGGCGTCCTGCGGTGGCTCTCGCCCACGCCCGAGCGAACGTTCAGGCGACTCGCCGCCGCGGTGCTGGTCGCGTCGTTCGTGCCGCTCGTCACCGTCACCCCCACGCTCCCCGGCGCGACGACCGCCGGAATCGCGCTCCTCGCGGTCGCGAACGTGGGCGTCGCGGCCGTCGTCGTCGCCGCACTCACCGGCTTGCGCGGACCGGAGGAGAACGCGGAGGGAGAGGGGCGGAACGACGGACGCGACGAGGGACGAGGCAGTGACCGGACGCCGTGACGCGCGCCCGACGTGCGCAGTCGGCCGAACACGGGCGGTCGGAGGGCGCGCGGGACGGACCCGAGCGGCGGACGGCGGAGCGCCGGGTTACGCGCCGATGTACTTCTCGTTTATCTCCCACTCGCCCCGGTCGTTCTCGACGAGGTACTCGCCGTAGTAGGGGACGCGCTCGGCGACCACCTCGCGGAACGCCTCGCGTATCTCGGGCTTCGTCATCTCTCCCATCGGCCGCAGGTCGTCGTTGCGGTTGAGACAGCCCTTCAGGTACCCCTCGTGGGTGACGCGGACGCGCCCGCAGTTCGCGCAGAACGACTCGTTCTCGACCGGGTCGACGATCTCGACCATCCCGCCGTCGACCCAGTAGCGTTTCCGGTCGTGCATCTCGCGGTGCTCCACCTCGTCGGCGATGTCCGCGAGCCAGTCGTGGACGCGCCCGATGTCGATGTTCCACTCGGGCCGGCCCGTCAGCTCCGGCATGTACTCGATGAGCTGGAGCTGGAGGCCCTCGTTGTCCGCGACGTGTTCGACCATGCCCTCGACGTAGCCCGCGGTGTGCTCGAACACGACCATGTTCAGCTTCACCGGCGCGAGTCCGGCGTCGAGGGCGGCCTCGACCCCCTCCATCACCCGGTCGTACGCACCCGACTTGGTTATCTCGGCGAACTCGTCCGGGTCGAGCGCGTCCTGCGAGACGTTCACGCGGTCGAGGCCGGCGTCGACGAGCGCCTCCGCCCGTCCGGGGAGGAACGTCCCGTTGGTCGTCATCGACGTCTCCATCGAGTCCGGCGTCCGCGCGACGATCTCCTCGACGTCCTCGCGCAGCATCGGCTCCCCGCCGGTGAACTTCACCGCGTCGACGCCGAACTCGGCCGCGACCTCGAGGAACCGGACGACGTCGTCCGTCCTCATCTCGTCGTCGCCGGGTTCCATCGGGCCGCGCGTGTCGCCGAGCCCCTCGTTGTGACAGTAGACGCAGTCGAAGTTACACCGGTCGGTGAGCGACACCCGGACCCCGGTGACCTCCCGTCCGAACTCGTCCGCGAGTGGGGCCGACATACGTCGATACTGCGGCCGAATGTACTTGAATCTGCGGGAGTAGTCGACGGGACGTAACGTCGTACGGTTACGTGCCTCCCGTCGAACGGGACGCCGTCGACTCCACAGAACCATCAGCACACAGACACCATATCCAGTAGAGTTAGGGGGGAGTACCGAGATGTTAATTCGTGGAGCAGAACGAGATCGATCGGGTGTTCCACGCCCTCGCGGACGCGCGCCGGCGGCGCGTGGTGACGCTCCTCGCGGCTCACGGGTCGCTCACCCTCGCCGACCTCGCCGACGAGGTCGTCTCGCGCGAACACGGGGCCCGGCTCCCCGACATCTCGGCCGACGCGGTCCGTGACGCGTATCTCTCGCTGTACCACCGCCACCTCCCGCGGCTCGAGGCCGCGGACGTCGTCGAGTACGACCAAGAGAACGACGTGGCGCGCTGGCTCGACACCCCGTCGTCGGCGTTCGCGCTCACGCTCCTCGAACAGCAGGACATCCTCGTTCGCTAGCCCGCAGTACCCGGCGACGCCGAATCCGTCCGGGGTGCGGGGCCCGGTCGGTGGGAAACCCTTATTCGCCGTCCTCGCCGAACCCGGACATGGACGACCCCACGGAGTCCACGGTCCGCGAGCGCCTCGCGACCGTCGAGGACCCCGACCTCGGCGGCGACGTCGTCTCGCTCGGTCTCGTCAACGCCGTCGATGTCGACGACGAGGCGGGCGTCATCCGCGTCTCGCTCGCACTCGGCGCGCCGTACGCACCGACGGAGACGGGCATCGCGGAGGCGGTCCGCGACGCGCTCTCGGAGTTCGACTACGACCTCGACCTGAGCGCGAGCGTCGAGTCCGACCTCGGGGGCGACGAACAGGTGTTGCCGGGCGTGAAGAACGTCGTCGCCGTCGCCTCCGGCAAGGGAGGCGTCGGCAAGTCGACCGTCGCGGTGAACCTCGCCGCGGGCCTCTCGCGGATGGGCGCGCGCGTCGGTCTGTTCGACGCCGACGTGTACGGGCCGAACGTCCCGCGGATGGTCGACGCCGACGAGGCCCCGCGCGCGACCAACGAGGAGACCATCGTTCCTCCCGAGAAGTACGGGATGAAGCTGATGAGCATGGCGTTCCTCGTTGGCGAGGACGACCCCGTCATCTGGCGCGGCCCGATGGTCCACAAACTCCTCACCCAACTGGTCGAGGACGTCGAGTGGGGCGAACTCGACTACCTCGTGCTCGACCTCCCGCCGGGGACGGGCGACACCCAACTCACCATCCTCCAGACGCTCCCGCTCACCGGCGCGGTCATCGTCACGACGCCCCAGGAGGTTGCGCTCGACGACGCGAACAAGGGACTCCGGATGTTCGGCAAGCACGACACGAACGTCCTCGGCATCGTCGAGAACATGAGCGGGTTCGTCTGCCCGGACTGCGGGAGCGAACACGACGTGTTCGGGAAGGGCGGCGGGCGCGACTTCGCCGCGGACAACGACCTCCCGTTCCTCGGGGGTATCCCGCTCGACCCGGCGGTGCGCTCGGGCGGCGACGGCGGGGAACCCGTCGTCTTGCGCGACGACTCCGAGACGGCCGACGCCTTCCGCGTCGTCACCGAGAACGTGGCGAACAACGTCGGCGTCGTCAGGCGGCGGGCGGCGAGCGCACGCGCGGGTCGAGACGCTCCGACGCAGTAGCGACGACCGACACCGGGGTTACACCTCGTTCGCAACGACCGCCGTGCTCCGACGTCTGAGCGTCGCGCGCGATTCACGTCGACCGGTCGGGTTCGGCGACGCGGCGGGACCACCCAGCGTAGATAGTATCATATCAATCTGTCACGAGCGGTCCCTCTCCCGTACCCGTAACCGGAGCGGACCGTGTGCGTCGGAGAACCGCCGGTGGGTCGAGCGCCTCTGAGAGCCACTCGGAGCCGTCGATTACCCCCACTCGCGTTTCTCTACCTTCACGAGAGGGTATCGGAACTCGAACGACCCCGAGAGAGCCCCCGAGCGGCCGTCCTCCGATTCCGAGACCGGTCAGTGTTCGAAATCCGGAACGGTTCACGAGGTGCAACTGCTCGGAGACTTCGAGACGCGGCCCGACGGCGGACGTCGACGGGAGCGTGAGGCGGACCGACAGTATCCCAGCAGTTTAACTACGCTAGCGATTCAGAGGCCCGCATGGAACGCCACGAGACGAAGATTTCGGAGGAGACGCTCTACGTGGAAGCCGAGGGCGAGTGGCACGAAGTCGGAACGATGGCGCACATCCACGAACTGGTCGGCGGCGAGACCTACACCATCGAGTACGACGAGCGCCAGCGGACGCAGAGCTGGCTCGACACGGACGAGGAGGGCCGACTCACGTTCGACGTGCGCGAGACGCTGGAGAGCATGGACTACGACGACGAGTTCGTCGGGAACCTGCTGGAGGCGAGTATCGACGAGACGGACCAGGAGGGGTACCCCGTTCGGACGAGCATGTTCGCCGACCTGATGACGAACATCTGGGACTCGAAGGGGAACCTCGAGGGCTGATTCGACCGGCCGCGCCGGCAGCGCCCGTCACTCCCACTCCTCGTCGTCGGTCCGGCCCCACGCGAGCCGCGGTACCATCGCGAACCGGAAGTACACCGTCCACAGCGCCGCCAGAACGGCCGCTATCGCGAAGACGACGACCGTCCCGTCGACGCCGGCCTGCTCGACGACCAGTTGTCCCGAGAGGACGACCGCGAACAGGTAGACGAACATCGACAGGTCGCTGCGTTCGAGTTGCACGACCGGTGCTATCGGGCGACCGACAAAAAGCTACGCCCCGCGCCGCACCGAGCCGCGAACGCGGGACGCGAGGGTCGGGCATACGGTCGCGAACGCGGAGACGGTACCGCGGCTCAGTTCTCGTCCTTCGAGTAGGCGGCCGCGATGCGGTCGTACTGGTCGTCGGACAGTTCGATGTCGGCCGCGCCGGCGTTGTCGGCCATCTGGTCGGTCGTCCGCGCGCCGATGATGGGGACGCAGGTGAACGACTCCTGCTGGATGAGCCACCGCAGCGACACCTGCGCGGGCGTCGCGTCCAGGTCGTCCGCCACCGACCGAACCTCGTCGAGCACGGCCCACTGTCGCTCGGAGAACCCCTCCCACGAGTGGAGGTCGCCGCGCGACCCCTCGGGGTTGTCGCCGTCGCGCTCGTACTTGCCGGTGAGGAACCCGCCCTCCAGCGGCGAGTACGGACAGACCGCGATGTCCTGGTCGGCACAGACGTCGAGGAAGTCCTCGACCGGGTCGCGGTAGGCCGCGTTGAACCGCGGCTGGGTCACGTCGAACCGTTCGAGTCCGTCCACGTCGCTGGTCCACAGCGCCTTCGTCAGCTTCCACGCCGCCATCGAGGAGGCCCCGAGGTAGTTCACCTTCCCCTCCTCGACCAGTTTCGAGAGCGTGCGGAGCGTCTCGCGGACGGGCGTGTCGTCGTCCCACCGGTGGATGTAGTAGAGGTCGATGTAGTCGGTGTCGAGCCGTTCGAGCGTCCCCTCGATCTCGGCCCGGATGTTCTTCCGCGAGAGGTTCTCGGTGAACCGGCTCTCCTGTGCCCAGTACACCTTGCTCGCGATGACGACGTCCTCCCGGTCGTGGTCGTCGAGCCACTCGCCGATCCAGCGCTCGCTCTGGCCGCCGCCGTAGCCGTTGGCGGTGTCGATGAAGTTGATGCCGTGGTCCCACGCCGCGTCGAGCAACTCGTGCGCCTCCTCGCGTGTCGTCTCGACTGTCCCGTCGTCGGCCTCCAGCCCGAACCGCCACGTGCCGAAGCAGAGCTCCGACACCTTCGTTCCGGTCGCTCCGAGATTCCTGTAGTTCATCTCGTTCGCGGGTTCTCCCATCAACCACAAAACTGTGTGCGAGTCGCACGTCGGTTGCCGGTTCGGGCGACGGGACCGCGCGCACCGCGTCGCCTCGCACCGGTCCGTCGAGCGCCGCAGCCCGAGAGGATTTGTAATCGGAGCGAACAGGACCCCCATGGAGAACCCGACCGTCGTCTTCCCCGAGGCGCGCGAGGTCACCGTCGAGGACCGCGGGCGGCCCGTGCCGGCGGCCGACGAGGTACTCGTCGAGACGGACACGTCACTGGTGAGTACCGGAACCGAACTCACCATCCTCTCGGGAGCGTATCCCGAGGGGTCGCGCTGGGACGAGTACGGAACGTTCCCGTTCGTCGCCGGTTACGCCAACGTCGGCACCGTCGTCGAGGCCGGCGCGGAGGCCGACGTCGAACCCGGCGTGCGGGTCGCGAGTTGGTCGCCCCACGCCGCGTTCGTCACGCCGACCGCAGAGGAGTGCGTCCCCGTCCCCGACGGCGTGAGCGACGAGGAGGCCGCGCCGTTCGCCATCGCACAGATAGTCTCGAACGGACTGCGCCGCGGACGCGTCGCCTGGGGGGAGACGGTCGTCGTCTACGGTCTCGGAATCCTCGGACAGTTCGCCGTCCGCCTCTGTCTGCTCGCGGGCGCCGAGACGGTCGTCGGGGTCGACCTCGCCCCGGAACGACTCCGGTACCTCCCCGAGGACCCGGCGGTCGTCGGCGTCGACCCGACCGAGACCGACCCCGCCGCCGCCGTCGGGGACGCCGCCGGCGGTCTCGCGGACGTCGCGCTCGAGGTGACGGGCAACCCGGACGCGATTCCGGGCGAGTTCGAGGCGCTCCGCGACCAGGGTCGCCTGGTCCTGCTGTCGAGTCCCCACGGCGAGACGACGCTCGACTTCCACGACCACGTCAACGCGCCCAGCGTCGAAGTCATCGGCGCACACCAGGGCTCGCACCCGCCGGTCGCGACCCCGGGGAACCCGTGGACGAAGCCGCGACACGCGCGGCTGTACTTCTCGTACCTCCGGCAGGGCCGACTCGCCGTCCACGACCTGTTCTCGCACGTCGCCGACCACGGGGACGCGCCGGCGCTGTACGAGTCGCTGCTGGCGGACCGCACCGACGCGATGGGCGTCCGACTGGTGTGGTGACGGCCCGACGACGCGGCCGTCGACGGAGGCGGCTGTCGGGGCGCTCCCGCGGCGGTACGGGCCCGGCGACGGTCGACCGCCGAGGCTACCGCTCCTCGCCGCGCACCGCCTCGACGAACGACGACTCCGCGTCGCGCCACGCCTCCACCACTCGCTCGTACGTCTCGTCGGTCTCCCAGTCGTCGATGCGGTCGCGGTCGTCGAGCCAGGAGACGGTCCGCTCGACCCCCTCCTCCCAGCCGACCGTCTGCTCGAACCCCAGGTCGCGTCGGGCCTTCGCGTTGTCGAAGACGGTGCTGAACCGGTAGTGGTCGAGCAGGCCGTCGGTCCGGTCCGGAACCGCCTCGCGGAGGACGTCGGTCGGCACGTGGACCAGGTCCGGTTCGGGCGCGTCGAGGGCGTCCGCGGCGCGGCGGTGGTACTGGTTCCACGTCATCGGCTGTGTGCTCGTCGTGTGGTACGCCTCGCCGATGGCCTCGTGGTTCCCCACTGCGGCGACGAACGCGGCGGCGACGTCGTCGCGGTGACACGGCGCCCAGACGGACGTGCCGTCGCCGTGGACGACGATGGGCTTCCCCTCGCGGAGGCGGTCGACGTACGCCGTGCCGCTGCTCAGGGTGTCAATGAGTCCACCGCCCTCGCCGTACGTGTGCCACGGGCGGACGACGGTCGCCGGGAACCCGTCGGTCCGGTAGGCGTCGAACAGCAGGTCCTCGCAGGCGGCCTTGTTCGCGCCGTACTCGCTGACGGGGGGCGCCCGCCGCGCGGACTCGACAATTGGCATGTCGGCGACCGGCCGGTGGTAGACGTCGACCGTGCTACAGAAGACGTACTGGTCGACCCGGCCCGCGAACGCGTCGATGGCTCCTTCGACGTCCGCGGGGTCGAACGCCACCATGTCGATGACGCAGTCGACGTCCAGACCGGCGGTCGCCGAGTCGAGCGCCCCCGCCTCGGTCCGGTCGCCCGTCACCCGGTCGACCGAGTCCGGGACGTCGGCGTCCGTCTGCCCGCGGTTGAACAGCGTCACGTCGTGGCCCGCGTCGACCAACTGCCGCGTGATGCCCGTGCTGATGAGACCGGTCCCGCCGACGATGAGTACGTGCACGGGCGGTCGTCTCCGGGGACGGGCATAACTCCACGGTCGGTGCGACCGAGGGAGACCGAGGAGCGAGAAGCGACCCGCGGCGAGTCGTCTGGGCGCACGTTCCGCACCGCAGGACGGAGGGGGCGGGGGCGACCGGTCCACGACCCCGCGCAGGTGGAAGCGGAGAAGCGTACCCCCGGACCCGAGCCGCGGCGCCTACGCGTCCGACCCGCCGTTCGACGACGCGCAGTCGCACCCGCCGCGGTCGAGCAGTTCGTCGACGCTGTACTGGGCGCCGCAGTCCTCACAGAGGACGGTCGTGTCGACGAACAGCTGGAACTCCCCGAGGGTCAGGTGGCCGGTGTCCCGGAGCTGCCCGAGGTTCCCCTCGGTCACCGTCCTCATCCGCGAACGGAGGCGTCGAATGCTCTCGGTCGCCTTCTCGACCCGGTCGGCGTCGCTCGGCGGGTCGTAGCGCGCGCCGCGGTACTCCCTGAGGTACGTCCTGACGGCTTGGTACGTGACGAAGTCCCGTTCGAGCCGCTCGACGTCGATTCCGTCGCGCTCCATCCGACCGCGGACCTCGGTCCGCACGCCGCTGCTGACGCCGTCGTCCGTGAGCAGTCGGTAGCGGTTCTCGACTTCCGCCCCGTCGAGCGTCGACACGCCGGCGTCGACCATCGCGGCCTCGAGGAGTCGGAGGTTGAACAGGCGGGCGAGGTCCCGGAGACTCCGCCGCTCCGTCGACTCACCCGTCCACAGTTCCTCGAGCCGCGCGCCTAACTCCTCCCCCAGCCCGTACTCGGCGATGAGGCGGGCGACCTTGCTGTTCGGCCGCTCCGCTTCCGGGTCCGTCTCGTCGGAGCCCATCGTGCCGCGTGTTGGCCCGCGCCCGCTTTAGTCCTGCCGTTCGGCCGGAGAGAGGAGATAACAGCCCTACACCCGTTATTCGGCGCCTCTCATCGGGGGCGCTCGGCCGCCGGACTCGGTCCGTCGAGACCGGGACCAGACGACGCCGCCGAGCGCCGTCCAGCCGACGCCGAGGGGAACGAGGACGAGGTTCGTGCTCACGACGAGACGGCCGACCGGGAGCGGGAGCAGCGAGAGGAACCGGAGGAGGACCACGGCGAGCGACGACGCCGACAGGAGCGCGACGGACGCGACGACCGGCGGGTCGTCGAGGCGTCGAAGCGCGACGCCGAGGGCGCCGGCGCCGAGGAGTGTGAACCCCAGTCCCAGCGTCACCGCGAGCGTGAGGACCAGTCCGGCCGGGTCCTCTCCGGTCGCCGGCACGGGCCGGAACCCGGCGGCGACGAAGGCCAGTACCGACCGGAGCGACACGACGGCGACGAGGGCCGTCCCCGACGCCGCCGCGGCGACGCCGACCCGTCCGGGCCGGCCGTAGCGTCCGCGGAACGCGGCTGCGAATCCGACGAGCCCGACCCCCATCAGCGCCCACCCGACGAGGGAGACGACGTCGACCCACGTCGCCACGTACGGACGGTCGCCGAACACGAGCAGCCGAATCCACGGCGCGGCCGTCCAGAGCGGGGCGCCGACCGCCGCCGCGAGACCGCTCCGCGGGACCCAGCGGCCGGTCCGGTCGCCGGTTCGTCCGTCTCGGTCGGTCACGTGCGCTCTGTCACCCGTCGGGCGTTCTCCCGTCCGGCACGAAAGACTTGCCGCTGTCGAGCAGTCAGGACGCCCGTCGGTAGAGGAGGACGAGGACGACGATCAGCACCACCTGCGCCAGCTTGTCGGTCACGTCGACCGGTGCGAGCTTCAGGCCGTTGACGGCGTACCAGACGACGATCTGCCCGAGCGTGAACGGGATTCCGAGCAGGTACAGCAGCCGCCGCCGGTAGTCGAGGAGGACCCCCGCGATGCCGGCGAAGAAGCCGAGCGCGGCGACGAGGAACGCGACGCCCATGGGTTCCGGGGCGAACGAGACGCCCAGCCAGAGGTGGACGACCCCGGAGAGGGCCGCGAGCGCGATTCCCGCCCAGTGCAGCGGCGTCAGCGTGTCGGTTCGGAGTACGAACCGCGTTCCGGTGGCGTCCGCGGTACCCATACCCACGGGGTTCGGTCGCACATGACTTGAACCTACCTCGCCAGTGCGCCGGCGACCCGGCGACGGAGCGCCCGGTGGAACCGCTCACTGCCGAACCGGTCGCGGGGGAGCGACGGGCGTGCGTCCCGTTCGACGGCGGCCGCGAGGCGGTCGGCCCCCTCCGGGACCGACCCGAAGAGGGACTCCGGGCGGCCGTCGAGGACGTCCACCTGCCCGCCGGAGTCGGGGGCGAACGCGAGCATCCCGGCGGCGACGTACTCGGCGACGGCCATCCCGAAGTGTTCGTTCGGCTTGGCGGCGACGCCGTAGCGGTGGCGGCGGAGGAGGTCGTCGAGGCGGTCGCGCGGGACCTCGTCTTCGAGGTGGACCCAGTCGCGTTCCGCGGCGGCGCGCCGGACCCGGCGCGCGTACGCGCGGTACGCCGGGCTCGCGGACCCGACGACGTGGAGGTGGAGGTCGTGGTCGCGCTCGCGGACTCGCTCCACGATGCGAACGACGTCCAGCGGGCGCTTGTCGGGGGCCAGTCGACCGACGGTGACGACGCCGCGCTCGCGCTCCGCCCACGGCAGCGGGTCGGGAACCGGGTCGACCGGCGGGTGGAGGACGTCCGGTCGTCGGCCGTAGAGGCGTTCGACCACGTCCGCCGTCCACGACGAGTTGGCGAGCAGAGTCGCGTCGGGAGCGGCGGCGACGCCGGAGTCGGGGTCGCGTTCGGCCGCCAGCCGGGAGACGCCCGCGAGACGGGTCCAGAGCGGGTTCAACCGGCCGCCGTCGTCGATGCGGTCGAGGCGGAACTGCGGGTAGTGGACGTACTGGACCGACGGGAGGGGGAGCGCGAACTCGTTCGCGGTGCTCACCGCGAGGTCGTACCCGCCCGCTTCGCGGCGGAAGAACCGGTCGAGGAGGACGCTCCGGGCGGCGAGTTGGGGACCGACGCGGCCGGCGACGGCGTCGAACGCCCCTGCCACGAGCGCCGTCCCGGGCGGGGCTCGGACGCGGAGGTCGTCCCCCACGTCGACGTCGAACAGGCGACCGAGCGCCTCGGGCGTCGTCCGCGAGAGCGTGTACAGCGTCACCTCGTGGTCCGCTCCGAGCGCGGCACAGGCGTGGAGGCAGACGACGTCGGCTCCGCCCCGGAGGTCGAGCGTGTTGTGGAGGACGGCGACGCGAGCCACACCGGGGACTACGGCGCCACGACCAAGTCCCTGTCGCGGCGCGACCCGTGGCTCTCGACGGGTTCCTCAAAGCGGAGGTTTTTCGCCCGCCGGCCCCGGGGTAGTACATGCACGTTGGGCTGGTTGGCTGCGGGGCGGTCGCGGCGCGCTACGCGGCCGGGTTCGACGACGATTCCGACCTGCAGTTGGCGGCGGTCGCCGACCGCGACACCGGTCGGGCCTCCGCGTTCGCCGACGAGCGGGACTGTGCGTGGCACGACGACGCGGGGGCGATGGTCGCCGCCGCCGACCCGGACCTCGTCGTCAACCTCGCCAGCCACGGGGCGCACGCCGCCGTCACTCGAACCTGTCTCGACGCCGGCGCGAGCGTCTACAGCGAGAAGCCGCTCGCGCTCGACGCGGCCGAGGCGCGGGAACTCGTCGCGCTCGCCGAGTCGGAGGGCCTCGCGCTCGGCTGTGCGCCCCGGAACCACCGGAACGAGCACCAGCGGCTGGCCGGACGACGGCTCGCCGACGGGAGCCTCGGCCGCGTCGGCGTCGTCACCGCGACGGCCCACGTCGGTCGCGTCACCGACTGGCACGACCGGCCGGAGTCGTTCCTCGCCGTCGGCCCGCTCTACGACGGGGCGGTGTACCCCCTCACGCTCCTGGCCGAGTGGTTCGGCCCGGTCGCCCGCGTCCGGGCCGCGGACGCCCTGACGCGCTACCCCGACCGGGCGGGCGTCGACGTCGACCGACCCACCCACGTCGAGGCGACGCTGGACCTCGCGGACGGCCCGTTCGCCCGGCTCACGGCGAGCACGTACGTCCCGCACCGGACGAGGGAGTTCTACGGGCTGGAACTCCACGGCGACGACGGGTCGTGTTACCTCGCCGACGCCGGGAGTCTCGGCGGGGGTGACGCCCACGAGGTGGCGTTCGCTCGCGCCGGACGGACGTACACGCCGGTCCCTCTCCAGCGCCCGCCCCGCGAGGCGGCGGCGCTCGCGGGCCCGGCCGCGCTCGCCGAGTCGCTCCGGCGGGGTCGTCCGTCGACCGCCTCCGCCCGGCGGGGCGCGCACGTCGTCGCCGTCTGTAACGCCGTCGAACGCGCCGCCGACCGCGGCGGTCCGGTCCCGGTCGACGACTGCGGGTTCGTCCCGGAGGGGCTCCCCGACGCCCGGAGTCCGCCGTCGTTCCCGGCGTCGTCACCGGCCGAAGTGGGGGCCGACGCCGCGCTCCGCCTCCCGCCGGTCGGGTTCGGCTGTTCGCGCTACCGCGACGACGAGTACGTCGACCGGCGCGACTCGATTACTGCGGCGCTCGACGCCGGCTACCGCCTCTTCGACTCGGCGGAACTGTACGGCAACGAGCGCCGAATCGGAGGGATACTCGACGACCCCGGAAGCCCGGACCGCGAGTCGCTCGTCCTCGTCGGCAAGGTGTGGAACACGAACCACCGCCACGTCCGCGAGGCCTGCGAGGCGAGTCTCTCTCGCCTGGGCGTCGACCGGTTCGACTGTTACGCCCTCCACTGGCCGGAGTCGTGGGCGTACACCGGGCCGCTGGGCGAACTCGCCGACCATCCGGTCGACGAGCAGGAGCGCCGGACGTTCCCCCGGAACGACGCGGGCGAGATACGGACCGCGGACGTGTCGCTCTCGGACGTCTGGGCGCGTCTCGAGTCGCTCCACGACGACGGCCTCGCGCGGACGCTCGGCGTCTGTAACGTCGACCGGGAGACGCTCGACGACCTGCTCGCGGCGGCGCGCGTCCCGCCCGCCGTCGTACAGGTGGAGCGGCACCCCTACCGCCCGCGGGCCGAGTTGGTGGCGTACTGCCACGAGCGGGGGATTCGCGTGCTAGCGCACTCGCCGCTGTCGGCGCCCGGACTGCTCGACGAACCGGCGCTGGCGTCCGTCGCCGACGCCCACGACGTCACCCCGGCACAGGTCGTCCTCGCGTGGAACGTCGAGCGGGGGGTCGTTCCCCTCCCGGCGAGCGTCGACCCCGAGCACGTCGTCGAGAACGCCGGCGCGGCGGCGCTCCGTCTCACGGACGCCGAGCGGGAGCGCATCGCGGGGCTGGCAGACTCGGAGTTCGCCCGATGAGCGGCGAGACACGAACCGCGGGCACCAGGTTGCGCGTCGAGTGGGCGCTCGCCGGCGCCCTCGGCGCGGGCCTCGCGGTCGCCGGGTACCACCTCGTCGGCGGAGCCGCCGGCGGGGACGCGGGGGCCGAGTGGGTCCTCGTCACCGCCGGGATACTCGCCTACGAACTCTGGTTCCTCCGCCGTCACCTGACTCGGAACGACGACGCGGACGGACGACTCCGGGAGTCGCTGGGACCGGCGAACGCGATAACGCTGGTCCGCGGGATGCTGTTCGCCGCCGCCGGCGGGTTCCTGTTCGTCCCGCCGGTCGAGGGCGTCCGGTGGGCGCCGGGGCTGTGTTACGGTGTGGGCGCCGCCCTCGACTACGTCGACGGGTGGGTGGCACGGCGGACCGGTCGGGACTCCGTGCTCGGCGCGAAGTTGGACCTCGCGTTCGACACGCTCGGCTTCCTCGTCGTCCCGCTCGTCGGCGTCAGTTGGGGACGGCTCCCCGTCTGGTATCTCGCTATCGGCGCCGCCCGGTACCTGTTCCGCGGCGGCGAGGCGTACCGGCGCTCCCGCGGGCGGCCCGTGGCGCCGCTCCCGCCGAGCCGGGTTCGCCGGCCGCTCGCCGCCCTCCAGATGGTCGTCGTCACCGCGACGCTGGTTCCGGTGCTCCCTCGAACCGTGGCGGTGCCGCTCGCCACCGCCGCGATGGTCCCCTCGCTGGCCGTCTTCGGCCGCGACTGGCTCGTGGTCTCGGGTCGGCTCGAACCGGAGCGCCCGGACGAGCACTCCCCGGCACCGGGGTCGGGGACGGTTCCGGTCGAGGAGGGTGAACAGTGAAGGTCCGCCGACACCAAACACGGTTATGAGACGTACCGTGCGGGACGCGAGGGACCGTGACCGCTCCGCGGGGCCTCCCCGCCGGTCGTGACGACCCGTTCGCTGTACTTCGTCGCTCCCCGAGAGGTCCGACTGCGGGAGTGCGAGACCCCGACCCCTGGCCGCGACGAGGTGCTCGTCGAGACGCGCGCGTCGCTCGTGAGTGCCGGCACCGAACTGCTCGTCTACCGTGGGGACGCGCCGGCCGACCTCCCCGCCGACGAGACCATCGACGCGCTCGCGGGCGACCTCTCCTTCCCGCTCCGCTACGGGTACACCGCGACCGGCGAGGTGGTCGCCGTCGGCGAGGGCGTCGACGACGCCTGGCTCGGCCGCCGCGTCTTCGCGTTCAACCCCCACGAGACCCACTTCGTCGCCGACCCGACCGCCGTCCACCCGCTCCCCGCCGACGTCGAGACGGACGCAGCCCCGTTCCTCCCGAACGTCGAGACGGCGGTGACGCTCGTCCACGACGCCAACCCCCGACTCGGGGAACGGGTCGTCGTGCTCGGGGCCGGCGTCGTCGGCCTGCTGACGGCCGCGCTGCTCTCGCGGTTCCCCCTCTCCCGGCTGACGGTCGTCGACCCGGTCCCGGCCCGTCGGCGGGCCGCCCGCGAGTTCGGGGTCGACGACGCGCTCTCGCCCGCGGCGGCCGCCGACGCTCTGGACGGGGACGCCGACGTGGTCCTCGAACTCAGCGGGTCGCCCGCGACCCTCGACGACGCCGTCGACCACGTCGGTTACGCCGGCCGAATCGTCGTCGGCTCCTGGTACGGCGAGAAGCGGGCCCCCGTGGACCTCGGTGACCACTTCCACCGCGACCGGCTCTCCATAGTCTCGAGTCAGGTGTCGACCGTCGCGCCGGCGCTCAGTGGCCGGTGGACCAAAGAGCGCCGACTCGACGTTGCCTGGGAGAGACTACGGGACCTCGACGTGACGGACCTCGTCACCCACCGACTCCCGTTCGAGGACGCGGCACGGGCGTACGCGCTGCTCGACAGGGAGCGTCCAGACGCCATCGGCGTCCTCTTCACCTACGGGGGGTGAGCGGGGCGGCCGGTCGGTCGGACGCGGGTCGCTCGCGTGCGTCCCGTGGTGTTTTGCCGCCCGCGCCCGAGTCGGTACGGTATGTACTCGCTATCGGTCGGTCGTGACTTCGTCGCGCAGCACTACCTCACCGTCCCGGACCCGGGTCCGGAGGGGGAGGTACACAGCCACCGCTTCCGGGCCGAGGTTCGCTTCGACGGCCCCGAACTCGGCGAGTACGGCTACCTCGTCGACATCGACGCCGTGAACGCCGCGCTCGACGCCCTCGAGGAGCGGTACCGCGACGCGCTCCTGAACGACCTCCCCGAGTTCGACGGGGCGAACCCGAGCGTCGAGCGGTTCGCCCGCCACTTCGCCGACCGGGTCGAGGAACGCGTCTCGCCCCAGGTGGCGACGGCGCTGACCGTCAGGATGTGGGAGGACGACGACGCGTGGGCGGCCCACGAACGGGAGCTGTGAGGCCGTGGACCACGCCGACGTTCGGTACCTGCAGAGCAAGCGCACGGTCGACGAGCGCGCACGGTCCCGGCGCGTCCGCGACCGTCTGCTGACCGAACTCCCGGCGCGACCCGACGTGGTCGACGTCGGCGCGGGCACGGGGTCGTTCCTCCCGACGCTCCTCCGGTGGGGCGTCACCGAGGGCACGTACCGGGGAGTCGACCGCGACCCGGGCGTCCTGCGTCACGCACGTCGGACGCTCCCGGAGGAGTTGGCGGAGACCTACTCGGTGCGGGAGCGCTCCAGCGCCGACGGTCGGAAGGAGGGGTTCGACGTCGCCGGCCTCGGCGTCTCCTTCGCCGTCGGCGACCTGCTCGACGGGGACGAGACGACGTCGCTCCCCGAGCACGCGGCCGACCTGCTCGTCGCGCAGGCGGTGTTCGACCTGGTTCCGCTCGCCGCCGGGATGGACGCGGTCGAACGCGCGCTCCGACCGGGGGGGCTTGCGTACCTGCCGATCACCTTCGACGGCGTCTCGCTGTTCCAGCCGGACCACCAGGCCGACGACGCGGTGGTCGACGCCTACCACGCCCAGATCGACGGGCTCGCCGGTCGCGACAGCCGGGCGGGTCGTCACCTGCTCGACCACCTCCGCGAGCGCGACGGCGACCTGCTCGCGGTCGCCGCCGCCGACTGGATCGTCCGCCCGGTCGACGGCGCGTACCCGGCCGACGAGCGCCACTTCCTCGGGTGCATCCTCGAGTTCGTGGCCGACGCGGTCGGAGGGACGGAGCGTGGAGGGAGAGACGAGACCGAGTTCGACGACTGGCTGGCGACTCGTCGTCGACAGCTCTCGGACGGCGAACTCACGTACGTCGCTCACCAGTACGACCTGCTGTACCGACGCCCCTGACAGCACCGAGCGGGAGACGGTCCGACGCGGGGGGAGGACGCGAGAGTCGGGGGGAAGGGGGGGGGGGACGACCGAGGGTAAGCGTCCGAACGCTGGCCGCGCTACACGGCGTCGTCGAGCCGGAGAACCAGATTCGTGAGGCGTTCCGGGGAGTCGGCGAACAGCCGGCACATCGCCTCCTTGCCGACGGCGCCGCGGTCGAATACCGCGCCGGGGAGCGACTCGCGGCCGACCATCGCCCGCTCGACCGTCCACGCCATCGTGTCCCCCTCGCGGCCCTCGGTCGGGTCGGCGTCGGGTTCCGCGGTTCGGTCCACCTCGACGGCGTCGAACCGGTCGGTCACGGCGTCCGCGACGGCGTCGTCGAGGCGGACGTTGACGGCCCCGCGGACGGCGGGGTCGTACTCCCGCGCCGCGAGCAGGAGGCGGGCGACGTGGCTCGACGCGCCGAGGCGGACGGGGCCGGCGGCGGCGACGCCGTCGGTCGTCCGGTGGAGCCGCCCCTCGACGGCGGCGACGTCGGCCGTCCCCGTGGGGTACGGGGTGGCGAACGCGACGTTCAGGCCCACCTCGGGGACGAGCGCCGAGACGTCGCGCTCCCGGAACCTGGCGACGGCGTTCCGCACCGCTTCCACCGCGTCGTGGCGCGCGGCGTCGTCGCGGAGCGCCGCGAGGTGCTGGACGGGGCCGGGTCCGCTCCCCACGTCGAGGCCGTAGCGGACGGCCCGGTCGACGAACGACTCCGCGCGGTCGACGGCCGTCGGCAGGTCGTCGCCGGCCGCCAGTCCCGCGGCGACAGCCGCCGAGAGAGTGCAGCCGCTGCCGTGGGTGTGCGCCGTGTCGATTCGCTCCTTTCGGAACGTCCGCACCTCGTCGTCGACGACGAGCACGTCGACGAGTTCGTCCCCGTCGAGGTGGCCGCCGGTCACGAGGACGGCGTCCGGACCGTCGGCGGCGACGGCTTCGGCGGCGGCGCGCATCCCCTCGACGCCCTCCACTGCGACTCCCGTCAGCGCCTCCGCTTCGGGGACGTTCGGCGTCGCGAGCGCGGCGTGCGGGAGGAGTCGCTCGCGGAGCGCCCGCTCGGCCGACTCGGCGAGCAGTCGGTCGCCGCTCTGTGCGACCATCACCGGGTCGACGACCAGCGGGAACTCGTAGTCCGCGAGGCAGTCGGCGACTGATTCGGCGATGGGAGCCGAGCTGAGCATCCCCGTCTTCGCGGCACCGACGGCGAAGTCGTCGGCGACTGCGCGCACCTGCGTCTCCACCACGTCCGACGAGACGTCCTCGACGGCGTCGACGCCCCGCGTGTTCTGGGCGGTGACGCTCGTCACCGCGCTGGTGCCGAAGACGCCGAGCGCCTCCATCGTCTTCAGGTCGGCCTGCACGCCGGCGCCGCCACCGCTGTCGGACCCGGCCACCGTCAGAGCGACGGGAGGGTCGGTCACGCTTCGCCCGACGCCCGCGTCGCTCGCTCGTGCGGCCACGACTCCTCCGTGTACGCCATCTCCCAGAAGGCGTGTTCCAGTTCCGCGGACCGGGAGAACGCGTCCGTCATCTCGTCGTGGAGCGACGGGTGCGCCGCCGCACAGCGGTCGACGAACGCGCGCATCCACGCCACCGAGTCGCGGAACGCCTCGCTCGTGTACTTCTCGACGAACGGCGTGTACCGGTGTTCGTCGTCGGCCAGGTCGGCCATGTGTTCGGCCACGTCGAGGTAGCCCTGTCCGCACGGGTAGACGGCCGCCGCCCCGACCGCCAGGGGGCGCTCGCGCGCCGTACGGAGCAGGTAGTTCGTGTACGCCTCGCACGTCGGCGCCTTCCGGACGCTCGCGAGGTCGTCGCTCGTGAGGCCGTACTCGGCCGCGAGCGACCGGTGGAGGTCCATCTCGTCGGTGACGATGGCGTTCGCCACCCCGAAGCAGTGTGCCATCGTCGCCTCGTCTCGCGCCTTCGCGCCGAGCGTCGCGAACGTCCGCGCGTAGTCGAGCAGGTAGCGGTAGTCCTGTTCGAGCCACGTCCGGAACGCCGCCCCGTCTAGGCTTCCGTCGGCCAGTTCCGTGACGAACGGGTGGTTCTTCTGCGCGTGCCAGAGGTCCGCGCCCGCGTCGAGGAGGTGGTCGCTGAACGCCATGCGTCGGGTCGTGCGTGCGTCGCCACCGAGATATAACTAACGAATACAACTCAGTAATCCCCCGAGATCGTGTCTCCTCGGCGTCCGAACCGTCACGACCTCGAGTCCGGGGAGGCGCGGAGCGAGACGGTCGACCCGTGCCGGACCCGGACGGACGACCAGTCAGAACATAGTTATATACTCGAATGTCTATTATACAGATAGTCTAAGCTTCGGCCGATAGAATCTCCGAATACGTCGATATCCGGCGAGAAATTCAATTGTCAAACGATAATTCGATTATTGTACATGACGATGTCGTTCCACCGGTTGAACGATGTCGGCCCCTATTTATAACACATATTGTATGATATAGGACATATTTGAACTTGGAAATCTCCGCACGCGTTCGGGTTCGTGTAGCGCGCGACACGGCGAACGGGCGCCGGAGGAGAGGAGCGGGGGACGCACAGTCCGTTCGAGGAGTCCCCCCGTCGATGGGTCGATTTAAGGTAGTCGCATCGGTGGACGAACGTATGACACGGGTCACCTTCATCGGGGCCGGCAGCATCGTGTTCGCTCGCAACCTCGTCGGCGACATCCTCTCGTTCGAGGAACTGTCCGACAGCGACATCGCGCTGATGGACATCGACGAGGAGCGCCTCGACCGGACGGCCACGGCGGCCCGGAACATGGTCGAGGCGAACGGTCTCGACGCGACCGTCGAGGCGACGACCGACCGACGCGAGGCGCTCGAGGGCGCCGACTACGTCGTCAACACCATCCACGTCGGCGGACGGGAACCGTTCGAGAACGAGATTCGCATCCCACAGGAGTACGGCGTCAACCAGGCGGTGGGCGACACGCTCGGCCCGGGCGGTATCTTCCGGATGCTCCGGACCGCCCCGGCGATGCTCGACATCGCGGCGGACATGGAGGAGGTGTGTCCCGACGCGTTGCTCCTCAACTACACCAACCCGATGTCGATGCTCTGTTGGGCCGTCGACGAGGCGACGGACGTCGACGTCGTGGGCCTCTGCCACTCGGTCCCCCACACCGTCGACGCCATCGCGAACTACACGGACACCGACCCCGACGAGATGGAGTACTGGGTCGCCGGCATCAACCACATGGCGTGGTTCCTTCACGCCGAGACGGACGGCGAGGACCTCTACCCGGCGCTGCGCGAGGGGCTGTCGGACGAGGGGGTGTACGACCAGGACAACGTTCGGTTCGAGATATTCCGACACTTCGGCCGGTTCGTCACGGAGTCGAGCAACCACATGAGCGAGTACGTCCCGTACTTCCGGACGGACGAGGACGTCATCGAGTCGCTCGTCGTCGACGAGGAGTTCGAGGACTACTTCGTCGACTGGATGGAGACGGGCGCGTACTTCGACCACTGGTGCGACTACCAGGCGGAGGCGGACGAGGTGGACCCCGACGAGTTGGACACGGACATCGAGCGCTCCGAGGAGTACGGCGCGCGCATCGTCCACTCCATCGAGACGGGTACCCCCCGGCGGATGAACATCAACGTCCCCAATCACACTCGAGCCATCACCAACCTCCGCCCGCAGGCGTGCGTCGAGGTACCGTGCCTGGTCGACGGTACCGGCGTCCGCCCCTGTTCCGTGGGTGACCTCCCGACGCAACTCGCCGCGCTCGACCGGCGGGCCATCGACGTGCAGGAACTGGCCGTCGAGGCGGCGCTCGACCACGACCAGACGGCGCTCCGGCGCGCGGTCAAACTCGACCCGCTCACGTCCGCGGCGTGCACGCTCGAGGAGGTGGACGCGATGGTCGACGACCTGCTGGAGGCCAACGCCGCGTACCTCCCGGACGAACTCCTCGCCGACGAGTAGGACGGCGGAGAACGGCCCGAGAGAACGGTACTCCGTACTCGGGAGTCGCGAGCGAGCCGGCAGTGACCGAGGGGAGACGCCCGAGAACCCCGAGGCGAGAGAGGGAAGAGAGGAGAGCGCGAGACGGGAGACCGTCGCGCCCGTCTCAGGCGCCTTTCATGCCGCCGCTCGCCAGCCCCTCGACGACTTTCTCCTGGACGAACGCGAAGAGGACGATGACGGGGAGCATCGTCAGCGTCGCGGCGGTGAGCGTCACGGCCCAGTTGACCTGGTTCTGCGACTGGAACAACTGGAGGCCGAACGGGAGCGTCCGGACCGCCGCCGTCTGCGTGAGCACCGACACCGCGAGGTAGTCGTTCCACGAGATGACGAACGTGTAGAACCCGGCGACGGTGAGACCGGGTTTCGCCAGCGGCAGCATGACGTGTCGGAGGACCTGTAGCTCCGAGCAGCCGTCCATCTTACCGGCGTCGGCGAGCGACTCGGGGATGTCGTCGAAGTAGCCCTTGAGCAGCCACGTGGCGAACGGGAGCGCGAACGCGGTGTGCGCCAGGACGATTCCCGTGTACGTGTCGATGAGCCGGAGCTGGAACATCAGCAGGAAGAACGGGATCAACAACAGTACCCACGGGAACATCTGGGTGACGAGGTAGCCGAGCAGGAGCTGTTCGCGCCCCGGGAACTCGAAGCGGCTCAGCGAGTAGGCCGCGAGCGTCCCCATGACGAGCGTGAGCGTCGTCGTCAGCACCGCCACGATGATGGAGTTGACGGCGTAGCGGATGAAGTCCGCGCGCGTGAGGACCGTCACGTAGTTCTCGAGCGTGAACGCGCCCAGGTTCGGAATCAGTTCCGGCGAGTAGAGCGCACCCGCCCCCAGCACCGTCGACAGCATGACGTAGAGGATAGGGACGAACAGGAAGACGGCGTAGACGGCGAGGACGGCGTAGGTGAGTATCGCCCGCCGAGGCGACATGTCCTCGTCGAGCCAGCCGTCGAACCGCTGGACGAGGTTCGCGTCGCTCGTCGCCATTATCGGCCCCTCCCGTCGGTACGCGTGAGATGCGTCGGTCGCGTCATTCTATCTCCTCCAGTTTGACGTAGACGACGGTGAACGCCATCAGTAGGACCAGCATCGTGAACCCGATGCTGGCGGCGTACCCCAGCGTGTACTGGTTGAACGCCAGTTTGTACACGTGCGTGGCGAGCACCTCGGTCGACCCCAGCGGACCGCCGCCGGTCGTGAGGAAGATGATCTCGAAGTCGTTGACCGTGAAGATGACGTGGAGCACGATCATGATCATCGACACGTACGAGATGTTCGGCAGCGTGATGTAGCGGAACTGCTGGAGCGTCCCGGCGCCGTCGAGTTCGGCCGCCTCGTAGAGCGACTCGGGAATCGCCTGCATGCTCGCCATGAGCGCGATGGCGAAGAACGGCGCGTTCCGCCAGACGTGCATCACGACGATGAGCGGGAACGCCCACGTCGTCGACCCGAACCAGTACTCGGTGTCGACGCCGAACGTCGAGAGGACGACGTTGACCAGCCCGTAGTCCGGCTGCATCATGAACCGGAAGATGATGGTCATCACGACGATGGGCAACACCCACGTCACCATCGAGAAGTTGCGGAAGAACTTGATGCCAGGGAGCTTCTGTTTGAGCACCATCGCCAGACCGAGCCCGAAGATGTACTCGAGCGACACCGCCGCGACGGTCAGGACGACGGTGTTCGTCAGCGCCTCCCAGAACGCCGCCGACCCGAACATCTGCCCGAAGTTCTGTAGGCCCACCCAGGCGACTTGATTGGGGCTCAGGAGCGAGAGCTCCTGGAACGCCATGACGACGCCGCGGAGCGTCGGGTACAGGACGATCAACCCGAGCAGGACCGTCGTCGGCACCACGAACGCGTACCCGAGCCACGTGTCCCGGACGAACTCGCTGAACGTCTCGCGGTAGCCAGCGGCCCCACTCGAGGTGGACGTCTCGACACCCATGTCAGGCGCTCAGTTCGCTGGTGAGGTCGGAGAGTTTCTCGTGGAGCGACTCGCCCGCCTTCATCGGCTCCTTCTCGCCGTAGGCGACCTGCTGCATCTCCTCGTAGAACGCGGTGCGGACCGACCCCCACTTGATCTTCGCCAGCGGGCGGCCGGTCTGGATGACGTCCTCGAAGGCGGCCAGGTTCTCGCTCTCGATGGTGGTGCTGATTTCGGAGTGCATCGGCGTGGCGATGCTCAGCCCGACCTCCTTCATCTTCCGGAACGCCTCGAGGCTGGTGCGGTGTTTGACTCCCTCCCACGCCAGGTCCTTGTTGGAGGAGTGCTTGTTCACCATCATCGGCTTGACCTCGAGGTAGGTTCCCCGGTTCGCGCCGTCGGCGTGGGGGAGGTGTTTGACCGTCGTGTTCTCGTTCATCCGCGTCTTGGCCGCCTCGCTGTCGTCGATCTCGTCGTCGCTGACCATGTTGGTGATCCACGGCCCGCACTCGATCATCGCGTAGTCGCCGTTGAGGTAGCCGTAGTCGTTCACCTGCCAGCCCGTGCCCAGCGAGTCGGGGTTCGCGAGGGGGTTGTCGCCCGTGTACACCTTCGCGTACCAGTTGTCGAAGATGACGCCGAGCGTCTCGGCCGCCGGAACGAGTTCCCACGAGTCGCCGTTCAGCGTGTAGAGGTTGTCCTCGTGCTGGTAGACGTGCGACATCCACTCCTGGAACGCCCGGACCGACCCGTCCTTCGTGCAGTTGTGGAACGCCCAGATGTCGTCCTTCTGCTCGTTGATGGCCCGGGCCGCCTCGTGGAACTCCGGGACCGTCTCCGGCGGTTTCAGCCCGAGTTCGTCGAAGATGTCGTTCCGGTAGAGGAGCGCGCGCCCGTTCCCGGTCGAGGGCACCGCCCATATCTCGTCCTTGTACGTCACCGCCGCCTTGGCCCCGTCGGTGAACCCGTCCCAGTGGTCGAGGCTCTTCGCTCGCTCGGTCACCGGTTCGAGCAGGTCGGCCTTCTGGAACTCGCTGAGGTGGCTCAGGACCCCTTCGATGTAATCGGGGTTCCCTTGGCGCCCGCCCGTGAGGAACTTCTGGCGGCGGTCCGGGTACGTGAACGACGAGATGGTCAGTTCCGCGTCCGGGTTGTTCTCCTCGTAGGTGGAGTGGTACCAGTCGCGGAACTTCGCGTCCGGGCTCCCCTGGTTGACCGACCCGATCCAGAAGAGGATCTCCGCCGTTCCGCCGCCGGACCCGCCGCTGGTGCCGCTGTCGTTCCCGCCACCGCCACCACCCGCGTTCCCGGCGCCGGTTCCGTTGACGCACCCGGCCATCGACGCGAGCGCGCCCGTCCCGGCCGCCCCGCCGACACCTTTCAGAATGGTCCGTCGACTGAGTGGTCGTCCACTATCGTTTGCCATGGTACACCGCGACGGTACCCGTCCGACCTACAAAAGAATTCCGTCGTTCGGTGAGTAACGGTTACGCGAACGACTCGTTCCGGTACGCAACGGATACGCTGAAATCAGCCCGGAGGATTCGCGAATGCTCACACTTTAATGGGGTGCGGCAGTTGGTGGAGGCGTATGCCGAAAATCGCGTTCGTCGGGGCGGGAAGCATGGTGTTCGCGACCACGCTCGTCGGCGACATCCTCTCGTTCGAGGAACTGTCCGACAGCGACATCGCGCTGATGGACATCGACGAGCACCGACTCGAACAGACGGCGCAGGTCGCCGAGGCCATCGTCGACAACGAGGGACTGGACGCGACCGTCGAGGCGACGACCGACCGTCGCGAGGCGCTCGAGGGCGCCGACTACGTGCTGAACATGGTGAACGTCGGGGGGACCGAACCGTTCGAGAACGAGATTCGCATCCCCGAGGAGTACGGCGTGAAGCAGGCCATCGGCGACACCATCGGCCCGGGCGGTATCTTCCGCGGCCTGCGAACCGTCCCGACGATGCTCGACATCGCGGCGGACATGGAGGAGGTGTGTCCCGACGCGTTGCTCCTCAACTACACCAACCCGATGTCCATCCTCTGTCAGACGATGTACGAGGCGACGGACGTCGAGACGGTCGGCCTCTGTCACTCGGTCCCCCACACCGCCGAGGCGCTCGCGGAGTACGCCGACGTGCCCCAGGAGGAACTGGAGTACTGGGTCGCCGGCATCAACCACGTCGCGTGGTTCCTCGAGGCGACCCACGAGGGCGAGAGCATCTACCCCGACCTCCGCGAGGCGATGGACGACCCCGACACGTACGAGGAGGACACCGTCCGCTTCGAGATGATGCGCCACTTCGGCTACTTCCCGACGGAGTCGTCTCACCACATGTCCGAGTACGTGCCGTACTTCCGAACGGACGACGCGACCATCGAGGAGATGACGGGCAGTGGGTACGCCGAGCGCATGGAGACGGCGACGTACCTCGAGGGGTGGAAACAGCGGTCGGAGGACCGCGACGACCCCGACATCGACGTGGACCTCGACGACGTCGGGGCCGACCGCTCCGAGGAGTACGCCTCGCGGCTCATCCACTCGATGGAGACCGACACTCCCCGGCGGATGAACCTGAACGTCTCCAACGAGACCGACGCCATCGAGAACCTCCCGGCCGACGTCTGCGTCGAGGTGCCCGTCCTCGTCGACGGGACCGGGGTCCGGCCCTGTTCGGTCGGCCAACTCCCCACCGAGGTTGCCGCCTACCCCCGCCAGCACGCGGCCGTCCACCGCCTCGTCGTCGAGGGGGCACTGGAGAACGACCGCGAGAAGGTCCATCGAGCGGTCAAACTCGACCCGTTGACCGCCGCGGAACTCACGCTGGACGAGATTCACGACATGACCGAGGACCTCATCGAGGCCAACGAGGCGTACCTCCCCGCGCTGGAGTGACGTCGCGGGCGAGCCGCGAGTGCCTCGAACGGGGACGGGAGACCGGAACCGGAAGGGACGCTGCGCTACTCCGACCGCGCGCCGACGTCCGCGCCGGCGGCCTCGAACCCCGCGACGTCGGCGTCCGTACCCTCCGGGGGGACGCGGTTGTGGACCGCCTCGCCCGTCCGGCGGTCGAAGACGTGGACGCGGTCCTGAGGGAACTTGACGGCGAGCGCCTGGCCCGTCGTGAACATCAGGTCGCCGTCGATGGTCGCGGTGTACTGCTCGCCACCGATGTCGAGGTAGAGGTACGTCATGTTCCCGAGGGGTTCGGTCACCTGGACGGTGGTCTCGACGGCGTTGCGCTCGTCCGCCTCGACCACCTCGATGTCCTCCGGTCGGATGCCCAGCGTCAACTCGGGGGCCGCGCCCGCGACATCGGCGCGTAGCTCCTCGCCGAGTTCGTACGCGAACTCGCCGTGAACGAGACGGGGAACCTCCCCACTCTCGTCGAGTTCCACGTCGAGGAAGTTCATCGACGGCGACCCGATGAAACTGGCGACGAACCGGTTCGCCGGTTCGTGGTAGCACTCGAGCGGCGTCCCGATCTGCTGGAGTTCGCCCCCGTCGAGGACGGCGATGCGGTCGCCCATCGTCATCGCCTCCGTCTGGTCGTGCGTCACGTAGAGGGTGGTGACGCCGAACTCCTGCTGGAGTTCCTGGAGTTCGGTGCGCATCTGCGTCCGGAGTTTGGCGTCGAGGTTCGACAGCGGTTCGTCCATCAGGAACACCTCCGGCTCCCGGACGATGGCCCGTCCGAGCGCCACCCGCTGCTGTTGCCCGCCCGAGAGTTCGTCGGGTGTGTTGTCGAGTAGGTCCTCGATGCCCATCATCCGCGCCGTCTGAGTCACCTGCTCGTCGATGGCCGACTTGCTCATGTCGGTGGTCATCTTCAGCCCGAACGACATGTTCTCGCGCGCCGTCATGTGGGGGTACAGCGCGTAGTTCTGGAACACCATCGCCATGTCCCGGTTCTTCGACTCCCGATTCGTCACCGTCTCGTCGTCGAGGACGATGTCGCCGCTGGTCGGCGACTCCAGACCGGCGATACACCGGAGCGTCGTCGACTTTCCGCACCCGGACGGCCCGACGAGGACGACGAACTCCCCGTCCCGTATCGCGGCGTCGAACTCGTCTACGGCGACGATGTCCCCGTCGTCGTCGTCGAACACCTTGGTCAGGTTCCGGATCTCCAGAGCACCCATGAACGATGGTGTAGGACGGCGCCGGTAAACCCTTTCGACCCCGACCGTCGGGGTTCCGTCACCGCGACGGTCGAGACGGGCCCACCGGTCCGCGCGCGATGGACCAACACCCCTCTCCGGTTCCGTGGACGACGCGGGGCCGGGTGCGCGTCGCCGGAGCCGACGGGCCGTGTCGTCCGTTCAGCGCTCCGCTCGGACGTACTGGTCGTAGCCGGCGTCGGTGTCCGTCGTCTTGGTCTTTATCGCCTCCGTCGTCCGCTCGTCGAAGAGGTAGAGGTCCTCCTCCGCGAACCCGAACTCGACGGTCGCCCCCTCGTCGGGGTACACCTCGCTCTCGATGCGCGCGGTCAGGTCGACGTCGCCCATCTGTGTGTAGAGGAAGTTCTCGTTGCCCATCTCCTCGACGACGGTCACCTCGCTCGGCACGCTCCCCTCCGGGTCGAGGCGCAGGTCCTCCGGACGGACGCCGACCCGTACGCGGTCGTGGTCGGCGACGACCGAGTCGTCCGCCAGCGTGTACTCGAACCCGCCCGGACCGGTGAGCGTGCTCCCCTCGACGTCGGCGGTGAACAGGTTGATGCTGGGACTCCCGATGAACCCGGCGACGAACTCGTTGGCCGGCGACCGGTACACGTCGCTCGGCGTGCCGACCTGCTGGAGTTCGCCCCCGTCGAGGATGGCGATGCGGTCGCCCATCGCCATCGCCTCCGTCTGGTCGTGCGTGACGTACGCCGTCGTGACGCCGAGTTCCGCCTGGAGTTCCTGGAGCTCCGTCCGCATCGTCGACCGGAGTTTGGCGTCGAGGTTCGACAGCGGTTCGTCCATCAGGAACACCTCCGGGTCGCGGATGATGGCGCGCCCGAGCGCCACCCGCTGCTGTTGCCCGCCCGAGAGTTCCTTCGGGCGCTGGTCGAGCAGTCGGTCGATACCGAGCAACTCGGTCACCTCCTCGACGCGGGCGTCTATCTCCTCGCTCGACCGCTTCGTCGAGAGGCGCAGCGGGAAGCCGATGTTCTTCCGGACGGTCATGTGGGGGTACAGCGCGTAGTTCTGGAACACCATCGCGACGTCCCGTTCGCGCGCGCGCTGGTCCGTCACCTCCCGACCGTCGAACGCGATGGACCCCTCGGTCACGTCCTCCAGGCCCGCGACGCACCGGAGCGTCGTCGTCTTGCCACAGCCGGACGGCCCGACGAAGACGAGGAACTCCCCGTCCTCGATGGTCAAGTCGAGGTCGTCGACCGCGAGTATCTGTTCACCGTCGTCGCCGAACTCCTTGCGAAGGTTCGTGATGTCGATTGTTGCCATTCGTGATCACCTACTGTTTGACCGACCCCGAGAGGATTCCCTTGATGAAGTACTGCTGCATCGTGAGGAACACGACGAAGATGGGCGTCACCGCGAGCGACGTCGCGACCATTATCTGGTCGAAGTACACCCGCTGTTGACCGACGAGTTCCGCCAGCGCGAGCGGGATGGTGTACATCTGCGGGTCCTGCAGGATGACGAGCGGGTAGAGGAACGCCTGCCACTGATTGAGGAACAGGATGATGGACAGCGCCGCCAGCGACGGCAGCATCGTCGGGAGCGCTATCTTGTAGTACAGTTGGAACTCGGTCGCTCCGTCCATGCGCGCGGACTCCAGGAGCGAGTCGGGGATGGCCTTCATGTTCTGGCGCATCAGGAAGATGCCGAGGGGGTTCGCCGCCCACGGCAGGATGACCGCGAGGTACGAGTTCGTCCACCCCAGTTGGACCATCAGCAGGAACAGCGGGATGATGAGCAACTGGATGGGGAGCACCAGCGTCGCCAGGATGAAGTAGAACAGCGGCTCCTTGAACCGGAACTCGTACTTCGCGAACGCGAAGCCCGCCATCGAACACAGCACGAGCGACAGCGCCGTGTACGACACCGAGATGATGATGCTGTTCCAGATGCTGTTGAGGAAGTCGACGTTCTCCTGAAGCGCGCGGAAGTTCTCGAGGTAGTGCGTCCCCGGGAGCAGGCGCGGCGGCCACGTGAAGAACTCCGACTGCGGGATGGTCGCCGCGACGAGCATCCAGTAGAGCGGGATCATCACCAGGACGGTGACCGTCAGGAGGAAGATGTACCCGCCGAACTTCCAGAGCGCCTCGCGTCGTTCCTCGTCACGCATCGTCGTCACCTCCGTACTGGATCTGGACGATCGACAGGGCGCTCACGATGAGCACGAGGACGACCGAGACGGCGCTGGCGTACCCCAGGTTCAGCTGGAGGAACGCCTGGTTGTAGATGTACTGGACGATGGTGATGGTCGAGTTGCCCGGGCCGCCGCCCGTGATGACGTACGGCTCGGCGAAGATCTGGAACGTGCCGATGGTCGAGGAGACGACGACGAACAACAGCACGGGGCGGAGCTGCGGGACCGTCACGTAGCGGAACTGCTGCCAGCGCGTGGCCCCGTCGATCTCCGCCGCCTCGTACAACTGCTGGGGAACCGTCTGGAGCCCCGCTAGCAGGATGATCATGTTGTACCCCAACCAGCGCCACGTGACCGCGATGACGAGCGTTATCCGGGCCCAGAGCCCCTCACCGAGCCACGGGATGGCGCCGACGCCGATGGACTCCAAGATGTAGTTGATCAGCCCGATGTCGCCGTTGAACAACAGGAGGAAGATGGTCGAGTACGCCACGAGGCCGGTCGCGACCGGCAGAGCGATGAGCGTCCGGAACAGGCTCTTGGCGCGGATGAACTTCGAGTCCAGTACGATGGCGGTCGCGAGTCCGAGACCGACCATCAGCGGCACCTGGATGAAGAAGATGAACGAGGTGTTGAACAGCGCGGTGTGGAACAGCGAGTCCCTGAACACGAGTCGCGTGTAGTGGGAGAGGCCGACGAACTCCAGGTCGGCTATCTGGGGTATCGTCACCGTGAGCGGCCCCATCCGCGCCGTCAACAGGACCTCGTTCGAGACCCCGACGTAGTTGAAAAACGAGAGGTAGATAGTGTACAGCGTCGGGAACAGGAGGAAGATCCCGAACAGGATGAAGAACGGGGAGATGTACACGTACGGCAGCCCCCGCACGTTCGGGACCGTCTCCGAGAGCCCCTGACGGGCGTACCGGACCTGGTCGGAGGCCTGCCGGTACGCCGTCGACGACTGGACTCTCGACTGGATGGAGTTGAGCACCATCGCGGCTACTCTGCCCTCCAGACCGGCGTAGCGACCGGTCTCCTGACGTCCCGTTCGGGCGTGACGTTCGGCGTCGCGGTACCGAGGCGCGTCGTTGTGTCGTCCATGGGAAGTGTGCGTTGTGAAGTGGGGCAGACGGTCGCGGCCGTTACACTACCTCGCGGTCGGTCCGGTCCGCGACGGTCTGGGCGGCGTCCTGCATCGCCTTCTTCGGAGCCTTCCCGTCGTCGATGACGCGCCCGAGTTCCGTCTCGATAGCGTCCTGCACTTCCGGTGTGTCGGTGGTGTACCGGTACGGCTCGATCTCCGTCGCGACGTCGGCGAACAGGCGGAACACCGGCTGTCCGCCGTAGAACTCGAGTTCCTGGTCGTAGATGTCGGCGTCGTACGCCGTCGTCAGCGACGGGAACAGCCCGTACTCCTCGAGCATGTTGTTCTGGACCTCCGGAGTGGTCATCGCCCAGAGACAGTAGTCCCACGCCCGGTCGACGACCGCCTCGTCGTCGATCTGGGAGGGGATGGCCATGTTCGACCCGCCTCGGTTCGAGGCGCGGGTGCCGCCCTCCTCGAACGCCGGCAGCCTGTAGACGCCCCAGTTGCCCGACGTGTCGGGGAGTTCGGCGCGGAGCGTCCCGTCCATCCACGCTGCTGTCGCGACGGAGGCGAGCGACCCCTCGGCGAAGGAGGTGAACCAGCCGCCGGACCACGTCTCGATGCGCGTGGTGATGCCCGCCTCGCTCATCTGCTGGACGAGTTCCGCCACGCGAACGCTCTCCTCGCTCGCGATGTTGACGGCGCCGTCCTCGGTGAACGGCTGGCCGCCAAGCTGGCGGAACAGCATCCGCCACATGCTGGACATGTCCTGCGTCGGGAGGTTTATCATGGCGACGTCGTCGGGCAGTTGCTTGCCGGCCTCGATGAAGGCGTCCCAGGTCGTGATGTCGTCCGGGTTGATGCCCGCCTCCTCGTACTTGTCCCGCTTGTAGAACACGCCGGTTGGACCGATGTCCCACGGGAGGGCGTAGTCGCTCCCGCTGATGCTGACCGTCTGCCACTTCCCGTCGACGATGTCGTCGCGTATGTCCGCGTCGTCGATTCGGCTCGTGAGGTCTGTGAGACCGTCGATGTCGGCGTACGCCGTCACGTCGTAGTTCTGGACCACCGAGAAGTCGGGCGCGCCCGTCCCGCTCGTGATGGCCGTCTGGAACCGCTGCTCCCAGGCGTCACCGCCGAGCACCTCGACCGATATCTCGCCGTCGTTCTGCTCGTTGTACGTCTCGGCGGCCATCTGGAGCGACTCGGCCGCGATGTTCCACCCCCAACCGTTCGCGGACGGAGCCATCTGCGACGACCCGGACCCGCCGTCGGTCCCGGTGCTCCCGCCACCGCCGTCGGTTCCCTCGCCGCTGTCCCCGCCGGTCTCGGTCTCGCTTCCGCCGGTGCTGACGCTACATCCCGCCAGACTGGCCGCTCCTGCCACGCCGAGCGACTGGATGAACTGACGACGTCGTCTATCCGGGTCCGTAGACTCGGGCATTGCAATCGATTCTCACCGAGAGAGACGTATGAATGTTTCGGAACGTCATTATCAATCGACCGGGACGGCGAACCGAAACATCGCCCGACGGCGGGCGCACGAGCGGACTCGCGTCGCACCGGGCGGGGTCACCGCCCGAGCCTCGATTCGGTGCCGCTCGGTCCCGTTCAGTTCAGGTCCAGTACGCCGGCCATCGCCTCGTCGGGGTCGCCGGTCGGCGAGAACTCACAGCCCACGCACCCCTCGTACCCCGCGTCGTCGATGGCGTCGAACACGTTGGCGTAGTTCAGTTCGCCCGTTCCGGGTTCGTGCCGCCCCGGAACGTCGGCCACGTGGACGTGACCGATGTGTTCGACGTTCTCCGTGATGGTCTGGATGACGTTCCCCTCCGTTATCTGCTGGTGGTAGACGTCGTACAGTAGCGCGACGCTCGGCGAGTCCACCTCCTCGACGATTTCGAACCCCTCGTCGCTCGTCGTGAGGTAGTACCCCGGGTGGTCGACCACCGTGTTCAGCGGTTCGAGCGCGAGCGTGACGCCCGCGTCCTCGGCGGCGGGGGCGACCCGCGAGAGCACGTCCACGATGGTCCCGTGTTGCGTCTCGCGGTCCAGTCCGTCCTGGTCGGGACCGGTCGTCACGATGAGCGTCGGAATCCCGCGCTCGGCCGCCGTCTCGACCGACTCGCGAATCGTCTCGACGGCGTCGTCGGCCGCCTCGGGGTCGGTCAGCGTACCGCCGGCCGTGCAGGCGACGACGTCGACGCCGGCCTCCTCGGCGGCCGCCTCCACGGCGTCGAGGTCCTTCTCGCGCCAGTCCCAGAACTCGACGGCGTCGACGCCGGCGCGCCCCGCGCGGCGGATACGGTCTTCGAACGGTTCGTCGTCGTACACCATCTCCACGCAGACGGACAGGCGGACCATCAGTCCTCACCCGCCGGGTTCGGCGTGAGCGCGCCCGAGTCGAGCATCGCCTGCAGCGGGTTGTCCTCGATGTCGAGCGGCAGGTCGACCCGGCCGCGGCGCCGGGACGACTCCCACGTCGCGAAGATGAGTTCCGTCGCGTTGAGGGCGTTCTCCGCGCAGAGTTCGGGCGTCTCCCCCTCGTCGAGACACCGGACGTTCTCCGCGATGGCGCGGTCGACGAACTCCCAGCCGTGCAGGCCGTCCTCGGTGTCGACGGCCTCCCAGTCGCCGCCGTCGCGCCGGATTCGCAGCGCCGGCAGGTCCTCGTTCTCGTCGTCGCTCTCGGGGCCCACCTCGATGACGCCGTCCGTCCCGACGAGTCGGTTGTGGCACGCGAACGCGTCGGCGGGGCCGCCCCCGGTACTGTCGGACGCCGCGACGCCGTGGACGCCGTTCTCGTACTCCCAGTGGACGATGGCCTGGTTCTCGTTGTGCGTGCCGAACAGGACGTTCTCCTCGGAGTAGTCTATCTGACCGAGCACCCACGAGCCGGGGGTCTCGTCGTTGAAGTAGTTGCAGAGGTCGAACGAGTGGCTCCCGTAGTCGAAGATGCCGACCGGCGCGGCGAACTCGACGCGCGTCAGGTCGCCGATCTGGCCGTCGTCGAGGAGTTCCTTCGCGGTCCGGACCGCGTCGCTGAACCGCCGCTGGTGGTTGAAGGTGAGCTGAACGTCGTGGCGCGCCGCCTCCTGCGTCATCAACTTCGCCCCGGCGTACGTGTCGGCCATCGGCTTCTCGCAGTGGATGGCGTCGACGACTCCGCTCCGGATGCAGTCGACGGCGATGTCGTCGTGGATGGCGGGCGGCACGCAGATGGAGACGACGTCGGGTTCCACCGCCGTCAGCATCTCCCCGTAGTCCTCGTAGACGGCGTCGTCGTCGAGGCCGAACTCGTCGGCGAACGCCCGCGCGTTCTCGGGGACGATGTCGGCGCACGCGACGATGTCGCAGTCGTCCTGTTTCTCGTACCCCGCCGCGTGGTGGTACGCCATCGCGTACCCGTCCCGCCCGGGGTCGTCCGGTTCCGTCCCAGTGCCGATGACGGCGACGCTGTACGTCACGATTTCGAACGGCGTCGGTCGAGACAAAACGGTTCCTGAAGCGGCAACCGAACGCGCGGTCGGCGGTGCTCCGGTGGGCGGGCGGAGGGACCCGAAAGGATAAACGGACGGCTTCGGTGTCGGACAGCATGAACGACTGGACCGACCCCGGGACGGTCGGACGGAACCGGTTGGCACCGCACGCGGACGTCCTGCCGTACCCCGACCGCGGAACCGCTCTGAGCGGCAGTCGGAGCGCGTCGCCGTGGGTCGCGTCGCTGAACGGGCGGTGGCAGTTCGACCTCGCTGAGACGCCGGCCGACGCGCCCGAGGGCGTCTCTGCCCCGGGATACGACGCGACCGACTGGGGCCGCATCGAGGTCCCGCTGAACTGGCAACTCGACGGACACGGCGCGCCCCACTACACGAACGTGGTCTACCCGTTCCCGGTCGACCCGCCGCACGTCCCGACGGAGAACCCCACTGCGACGTACCGGCGGTCGTTCCACGTCGACGAGTTGTGGAGCGACCGACAGGTTCGCCTCCGCTTCGAGGGCGTCGACTCGGCGTTTCACCTCCGGGTGAACGGCGAGCGGGTCGGCTACAGCGAGGGCGCGCGCCTCCCCGCGGAGTTCGACGTCACCGAGCACGTCGACCCCGGCGAGAACACCGTCGCCGTGCGCGTCTACAAGTGGTCGAACGGGAGCTACCTCGAGGACCAGGACATGTGGTGGCTCAGCGGCATCTTCCGGGACGTGTACGCGTACGCCGTCCCGGAGACGCACGTCTCGGACGTCGACGTGCGGGCGGGTCTGGACGACGAGTACGTCGACGGGCAGTTCCGGGCGGACGTCGACCTGAGTAACGCGGGGGACGCCGCGGACGCCACCACTGTCGAGACCAGACTCCTCGACGCCGGCGGGGCGACGGTCGCGGAGTTCCGGTCGTCGGCCGACGTCGAACCCGGCGGGACGACCACGGTGACCGTCGAGGAGACGCTCGAGGACCCCGAGAAGTGGACGGCTGAGACCCCGGCGTGTCACACCCTCCTCGTCTCGGTGTTCGACGGAGACGAGGAGAGCGAACCGACCGAGGTAGTCACACAGCAGGTCGGGTTCCGCGAGGTCGAAATCGTCGACGGGCAGTTCCTCGTCAACGGCGAGGCGGTGACGATTCGTGGCGTGAACCGCCACGACTTCCACCCCGACCGGGGGCGGGCCGTCCCCGTCGAGACGATGCGCGAGGACGTCGAGATGATGAAGCGGCACAACCTCAACGCCGTCCGCACTGCGCACTACCCCAACGACAGCCGCTTCTACGACCTGTGTGACGAGTACGGCCTGTACGTCGTCGACGAGACGGACATCGAGTGTCACGGGATGGAGTTCGCCCCCTCGACCGACCACCTCAGCGACGACCCGGACTGGGAGGACGCGTACGTCGACCGGATGGTCCGGATGCTCGAACGCGACAAGAACCACCCGAGCGTCGTCGTCTGGTCGCTCGGCAACGAGTCGGGGTTCGGCGACAACCACCGGACCATGGCCGCGGAGACCCGGGAGCGCGACCCGACGCGCCCCGTCCACTACGAACCCGACACGGAACAGGAGGTGTCCGACATCGTCGGACCGATGTACCCGCCGTGGGAGCAACTCGAGGCGTGGGCCGCCGAGGAGGAGTACGACCACCCGGTCATCCTCTGTGAGTACGCCCACGCGATGGGGAACGGACCGGGGAACCTCCGGGAGTACTGGGAGATGTTTCACGACCACGACCGACTGCAGGGCGGGTTCGTGTGGGACTGGATCGACCAGGGTATCCGGCGGACGACCGACGACGGCGAGGAGTGGTTCGCGTACGGCGGCGACTTCGGCGACGAACCCAACGACGCCAACTTCAACATCAACGGGCTGGTGTTCCCGGACCGCGAACCCTCGCCGGGGCTGACCGAGTACAAGAAGGTCGTCGAACCGGTCGCGTTCGACGGCGACGCCGCGTCTGGCGAACTCACCGTGGAGAACCGATACGACTTCCGCTCGCTGGACCACCTCGACGCGACGTGGCGCCTACTGGCCGACGGCCGCACCGTCGAGAGCGGCAGTCTCGACCTCCCCTCGCTCGACCCGGGCGAGACGGCGGCCGTCGACGTGCCCGTGGACCCCGACTCGGTCGGCGCGGCCGGCGAGCGAATCCTCGCGCTCGACGTCTCGCTCGCCCGCGACGCGGCGTGGGCCGAGCGCGGCCACGTCGTCTCGACGGCGGAGTTCGACCTGCCCGACGGCGACCCGGCCCGACCCCCCGGCGGGACGACGGCGCCGCTGACGTGCGAGTCGACCGACGAGGGCCTCGTCGTCTCGAGCGCGGAGTTCGAACTCGTCTTCGACGAGGCGCACGGCGTCGTCGACTCGCTCTCGTACCGGGGACGACCGCTCGTCGAGGACGGCCCGCGGGTCGGCCTGTGGCGCGCGCCGACCGACAACGACCGCGGGCTCCCGCTCTCGCGGGTGTTCCTCTCGACGATGGTCGACCGGTACGAGAGCGGCACGCCGCTGGAAGCGGACGACGTTCGCACCGTCGGGTTCGAGCAGCGCTGGCGCGAGCACGGACTCGACAGCCTCGGGTTCCGGGCCGACGCGGTGGACCACGAGGTAGAGGGTGACGAGCGGGTGCGCATCTCCGTCGAGGGACGCCTCGCTCCACCCGTCTTCGACCACGCGTTCGGCGTCGAACAGGAGTACACCGTCGGCCACGACGGCGCGGTCACCGTCGATACCCGCCTCACTCCCGAGGGTGACCTGTCGCGCCTGCCGTCGCTCCCCCGCGTCGGGGTCGACCTGACGCTCGCCGACGCCTTCGACCGGGTGACCTGGTACGGACGCGGCCCGGGCGAGTCCTACGTCGACAGCGAGGCGGCCGCCCGCCTCGGGCGGTACGCGCGCTCGGTCGACGCGCTCCACACCCCCTACGTCCGCCCGCAGGAGAACGGGAACCGGACCGACACGCGGTGGGTGACGTTCGCCGACGAGGCGGGCGTCGGCGTCCGCGTCACCGGGTCGAGCGCGTTCGACTTCGGCGCGCACCGGTACAGCGTCGAGGACCTGGAGGCGGCCGACCACCGGCACGAGGTCCCCACCCGCGACGCGGTGTGGGTGTCGCTCGACCACGCGCACTGCGGGTTGGGGACGGGGAGTTGCGGACCACCCACGCTCGACCGGTACCGAGTCCCGGCCGAGGAGACGGCGTTCTCCTTCGAGTTCCGGCCGTTCGAGACGGACCGGGTCGAGTAGGACGCCCGGGAGAACCGAGAGCCGAAACCGAGACGCTCGGGCGGGCGGAAGTGCGCCCGCCGGTCGGAACGACCCTCGTCCGGTACTGCCGGAGGGGAGTCGGGTCGGTGTGTGCGGTCCGTCGAGGTCCTACCACTCCGCGATGCTGCCGTCCTCGTGCCGCCAGACGGGGTTGTGCCAGTTCACCGTCTTCTCGGACTGCTCGCGGACGTACTCCTCGTTTATCTCCACTCCCAGTCCCGGAGATTGCGGGATGGAGACGGAGCCGTCCTCGTACTCGAAGACGCTCGGGTCGGCCAGGTAGTCGAGTACGTCCGACGTCTCGTTGTAGTGGATGTTCAGGCTCTGCTCCTGGATGAGCGCGTTCGGCGTGCAGGCGTCGACCTGGACGCACGACGCGAGCGCGACGGGACCCAGCGGGCAGTGGGGGGCGAGCGCCACGTCGTACGCTTCCGCCATGCTCGCAATCTTCTTCACCTCGGTGATGCCGCCGGCGTGCGAGAGGTCGGGCTGAATCACGTCGACGGCGCCGCCCTCGAACACCTGCTTGAAGTCCCACCGCGAGTACATCCGCTCGCCGGTGGCGATGGGGATAGTCGTGTGGGCCGCGATACCCGGAAGCGCGTCGTTGTGTTCCGGCAGGACCGGTTCCTCGATGAACATCGGGTCGTACGGTTCCAGCGCCTTCGCGAGGCGTTTCGCCATGGGCTTCGTGACGCGGCCGTGGAAGTCGACGCCGATGTCGACGCCGTCGCCGACGGCCTCCCTGACCTTCCGCAGTCGGTCGACGGCGTCCTCGACCGTCCCGGGGTCGTCGACGCGCTCCAGTTCTTCCGTCGCGTTCATCTTCAGCGCCGAGAAGCCCGCCTCGACCTTCTGTCGGGCCTCGGCGGCGACCTCCGAGGGGCGGTCGCCGCCGATCCACTGGTAGACCCGAATGCTGTCGCGCGCCGCGCCGCCGAGCAGTTCGTACACCGGCGCGCCGAGGCGTTTCCCCTTGAGGTCCCACAGCGCCTGGTCGACGCCTGCGATGGCCGACATCAGCACCGGCCCGCCGCGGTAGAACCCGCCGCGGTACATCGTCTGCCAGTGGTCCTCGATCGGAGCGACCGGTTCGCCGAGGAGGTAGCCGTCCATGAGTTCCTCGACGGCCGCCCGAACCGTCTTCGACCGACCCTCGACGACCGGTTCCCCCCAGCCGACGAGTCCGTCGCTCGTCTCGAGGCGCAAGAACAGCCACCGCGGCGGCACCTCGAACAGTTCGTAGTCGACGATTCGGCCCGTCGCCGTGTCCTCGTTGTCGGAAGCGTGCGTGTCTGATGGCATGGGTTGTCGGTGCGTCCGTCGTCGCGCGACCGGGCGGACGGACGACGCCGTCTCGGCGTCTCCGCCGAGTGATGTCGGGCGTCGACATTCACTCTTTCCCCCGCGGGACGAACGGTTCGGACGTCCGGTCGTTTCCCATCGGTGAATAGGGGCCGGTCGTCACGGCCCAATCCGACTATTATTCGTTCCGGATTCAGGGAAAGATGACTCGAGTCGGACCACACGGGGCACTACCGTTCTCCGATAGCGAACGCTTTTGCTCGCGGATACCGTTCGGGGTTCATGGCCAAGAACGGGACGATGGTGAAGGCGACCGCGACGTGTTTCGACATCATCGAGCAGGTGCAGGCGGACGGCGGAAGCGGGGTCAGCGAACTGGCCCGCGAGGTCGGGCTCTCGAAGAGCGCCGTCTACAAGCACGTCCAGACGCTCACCCGGCTTGGCTACCTGGTCCGGCGCGGCGACGAGTACCACTTGAGCCTGCGGTTCCTGGCGCTCGGACGACGGGCACGCGACCGGCTCCCGTTCGACGTGGTGGAACCGGTCGTCACGCAACTCGCCGAGACGACGGGCCACACGACGAACTTCCTGGTCCGGGAGAACGATCACGCCGTCCACGCGCTCGGCATCAACCGGGAAAGGAGCGACCGGGCGCGCCGGGAAGAGGGAGACGTCGTCCCCCTGCACGCGACAGCCGGCGGAAAAGCGATTCTGGCGTACCTCGACGACGACGAACGGGAGGAAATCGTCGACAGGGTTGGCCTCCCGGCGCTCACCGACAAGACGATCACCGACCGGTCGGCGCTGGAGGAGGAACTCCAGTCGATTCGTGACAGACGGGTCGCGTTCGACCGGGAGGAGTTCGACGAGGGAGTCCAGTGCGTGGCGTCGCCGATTCTCGACGGCGCCGAGCGACCCGTCGGGTCGATAAGCGCCACCGGGACCGTCCAGTACCTGTCGGGAAAGCGGCTCGAAGAGGACGTCGTCGGCCTGGTCATCTCCGCGGCCAAGACCGTTGAGCGGGAGATCAGGACCTCGTGAGTCCGAACCAACCCGGCCCCTACCACGTCGACCCGTCGTCCGCTCCGGTCGCCCCCGCTCTGCGGGACCGGGCCCCCAGCACGGTGGCGCTCGTTGACACGAAAGCGCCCGACGTCGACGGTCTCGGCGCCTTCGCTCCGCGGGCGGCGCCTCGCCGTAGCTCCCGGCTCACTACAGGAATTACAACCGTATATTTGTAATCGTCTACTCCCAGACGCGTCGACCGACCAGTCGCCCACCGAGGACAGATATACTCAGATATTGTTATATTTCGAATCCGAGCAGAAATAGTGTACTTCGCTCGGTTCGAACCGAGGAGTGGACTCGACCGCGTTCACGGGGTCCGCGAGCGAGGAATTCTCGGTCGATACCGGCTCGACGGAACTCGTGGAGCCGACTCCGCTTCGGGCCCGGCTCCACCCTCTTCTCGTCGTCTATTCGCCGTTCGCGGCCCGCTGAACGACATGCCGCGGAACAGGTAATGAATATAATATGATTATGATAAGTACATAGAATATATTGCCTTTTCTATCTGGTTCGAGGACCTACGAGTGCTCGGCGCTCGAATCAGCAAGCGATTAGCTTCGCGGTCGCGTGGAGAGAGACGTGAGCGACCCGGACGACGCGTTCCACCCGGACGAGACGCGCCGCGCCCTGCTCCGTAGCGTTGCGGAGGACGTTCGGGGCGAATCGAGCGAGTCGAGGCAGCTTTCCGCACTGCTGTACCGCGTGTCCGACCTGTACGACCCGGACGAGGACACCTCGCCCGAAGAGATCTACCGGAACGTCCGGCACATCATGGAGATAAAGGACCGCGGCGGGTTGCGGCGGGAGTGAGTCGACGCGGGTCCCCGAACCCGGCTGGCCGCCGGAACTACTGGAACGTGCGGCCGAGGTCGGCCTCGCGCTCCTCGCGGGCCTCCCGGTTCTGGAACCGCTGTTCGATCTCGCGGTAGCGCTCGCGCGTCTCCTCGGTGACCGACGGGTTCACCTCGTCGAGTGCGTCCTCGAAGTGCTCCATCGTCACCCGCACGTTGCCGACGGAGTCGTCGATCTCGTCGGGAGTCACCGACTCGATGAACTCCCGGGAGGCGTTCATCGACGCCTCGCGACAGACCGCCTCGATGTCGGCGCCGACGTACCCCTCGGTCCGGCGGGCGAGTTTGTCGAGGTCGACGTCGTCCGCGAGCGGTTTGTGTTTGGTGTGTACCTCGAAGATCTTCCGGCGGGCGTCCTCGTCGGGCACGGGCACGTGGACGTGCCTGTCGAGACGGCCCGGCCGCAACAGCGCGGAGTCGATGAGGTCCGGCCGGTTCGTGGTGGCGATGACGACCACGTCCTCGAGCGTCTCCAGCCCGTCGAGTTCGGTGAGCAGTTGGGAGACGACCCGTTCGCTCACGCCGGAGTCGCTGGTGTTCTTCCCGCGTTCGGTCGCGATGGCGTCGATCTCGTCGAAGAAGACGATGGTCGGCGCGTTCTCGCGGGCCTTGCTGAACACCTCGCGCACCCCCTTCTCGGACTCGCCCACGAACTTGTTCAGCAGTTCCGGTCCCTTCACGGAGATGAAGTTGGACTCGGACTCGTTGGCGACGGCCTTCGCGAGCAGGGTCTTCCCCGTGCCGGGGGGACCGTACATCAACACGCCCTTCGCCGACTCCATGTCCATCGCCTCGAACACCTCGGGGTAGTCGAGCGGCCACTGGATGGTCTCGCGGAGGCGCTCCTTGGTGCTCTCCAGTCCGCCGACGTCCTCCCAGACCACGTCGGGCACCTCGACGAACACCTCCCGGAGCGCGGAGGGTTCGACGCCCTTCATGGCGTCTTTCACGTCGGCGTCGGTGATCTCGATGGACTCGAGGACCTCCGCGTCGATCTCGTCGGCCTCCAGGTCGAGTTGCGGACGGATGCGCCGGAGCGCGTTCATCCCGGCCTCCTTCGCCAGCGACTCGAGGTCGGCGCCGACGAACCCGTGGGTCGACTCGGCGTACTCGTCGAGGTCCACGCCGTCCGTCAGCGGCATGTTCCGGGTGTGGACCTGCAGGATCTCCTTGCGGCCGTCACGGTCGGGGACGCCGATCTCGATCTCGCGGTCGAACCGCCCGCCGCGCCGGAGCGCGGGGTCGATGGCGTCGACCCGGTTGGTCGCGCCGATGACGACGACCTCGCCGCGCTCCTCCAGCCCGTCCATCAGCGAGAGGAGCTGGGCGACGACCCGGCGCTCCACGTCGCCGCCGGCCTCCTCGCGCTTGGGCGCGATGGAGTCGAGTTCGTCCATGAAGATGATGGCCGGGGCGTTCTCGGACGCCTCCTCGAACACCTCGCGGAGCTGTTCTTCCGACTCGCCGTAGTACTTCGACATGATCTCCGGCCCGGAGACGGTGTGGAAGTGCGCGTCGATCTCGTTGGCGACGGCCTTGGCGATGAGCGTCTTCCCCGTGCCGGGCGGGCCGTGCAGGAGCACGCCCTTCGGCGGCTCGATACCGAGGCGCTTGAACAGTTCCGGGTGGCGCATCGGCAACTCGATCATCTCGCGGACCTGTTCGAGTTCGGAGTCGAGTCCCCCGATGTCCTCGTATGTCACGTCGGGCGTCTCCGCGTCGCCCGCGGCGCTCTCGGTTATCTCCTCGGCGGGGCGCTCGCTTATCTCCACCTCGGTCGAGTCCGTGATGACGACCGTCCCCGACGGGGAGGTGGAGGCGACCTTCAGCGGGACGGCCTGCGAGCCGCCGCCCATGAGTCCCAGCCCCAGCGGGAACCGGATAGTCTGGCCCTGCGTGACGGGCTGGCCCGAGAGCTTGTCCCGGATGATGGAGCCGACGTTCCCGCGGATGCCGAACTGCTGCGGGAGCGCGATGGTGATGCGCTGGGCGGGTTCGACGTCGGCGGCTTCGACCTCCACGCGGTCGTCGATGCCGACGCCGGCCTCCTGGCGGAGCTGGCCGTCGATACGGACGACCTTGGTGTCGTCGTCCTCCGGGTAGCCGGGCCACACGCGCGCGATGGCGGTCGAGTCGCCCGAGATGCGGATGTAGTCGCCCCCGGACAGGCCGAGTTCGTCGGCGGCGACGCGGTCGATGGCCGCCAGTCGGCGACCCGCGTCCTTCTGCTTGAGCGGTTTGACGGTGAGCTTCATCGTTCGACCCTGATGGTGAGTACGCCGTTGTGGGTGTCAACACTTGCGGCCGGGCCGGGGAGGTCGAACTCGAACTCGTCCTCGCCCCCCTCGCGGTCGACGACCACGATGGCGGTCTCGTCGACGACGTCGACGGAGACGGCTCCCTCCCCCGTGTTCAGGTCGGCCGCCACGACGGTCCCGTCGTCGTACTCGTAGCGACGCACGAACCGCTCTTGCCGACCAGTCGAGTATCGTTGACTCATCTTGCTAACGACAAGTAATCGTCGTGAGTATTTAACTGTTTCCCCGGCTAGTCCCGCGTCGTCTTCCGGTTCGTCGAACTGGCGGTCGTGTTGCGGTTCACCGCGACAGCGTCCGGTGCACGCCTTTATGCTCGCCGGTCCGAACGGGGCGGTATGGAGACGGTCGACCATCGGGGGCGGGAGACGGCGTACCGCGTCTCGGACCGCGGCGGCGACGGGCCACCGCTCCTCTGTATTCACGGGAGCGGTGGAACGGCGGACGTCTGGCGAGCGCAGACGCGGCTCGCCGACCGCGCCTCGGTTGCGGCGCTCGATCTGAGCGGCCACGGGGAGAGCGACGACGTCGACGCGACCGCCGGGCCGGAGGCGCTCGAGGCGTACGCCGACGACGTGACTGCCGTCGCGCGAGCCGTCGGCGCGCGCGCGCTCGTCGGCACCTCGCTGGGAGGGGCCGTCGCGATGTGGGTCGCGCTCGAGCGTGACCTCCCGGTCGACGGACTCGTCCTCGCGGGGACCGGCGCGCGGCTCGCGGTCCTCGACGACCTGCTCGGCTGGCTGGCGGACGACTTCGAGCGTGCGGTCGAGTTCCTCCACGCCGAGGACCGTCTGTTTCACGACCCGGACGAACGCTACGTCGACCAGTCGGCGGCGGCGATGCGCGAGACGGGCCGCGCCGTGACCGAGCGCGACTTCCGGACCTGCCACGCGTTCGACGTCCGCGACCGGGTGGACGCCGTCGACGTGCCGGCGGTCGCCGTCGTCGGCGAGTACGACCAGTTGACGCCGCGCCACTACCACGAGTACCTCGCGGACGAGATGCCCGACTGCGACCTAGCCGTCGTCGAGGACGCCGCCCACCTCGCGATGCTCGAACGGCCGACGGCGTTCAACGCGGCCGTCGAGTCGCTCCTCGACCGGCTCTGACCCGGCGCACGGGCGTCCCGCCGACCCGGCCGTGAGACGAACGAGAACGAGCGTTTAGGTACCAGAACGCGGGCAGGCTCCTCGTGACCTGATTCCCCCCCCCCGGGGCGCCACGCGGTCGTGCGGCCACGCGTCCCGGGGCGCGTTCGGCCGCCGGTCAGCACCCCGCTCAGTACAGGTCGTCGACGCCGGTTTCCACGTGACTGTGCTCCTCGCCCGGGAACTCGCCGCGTTCGACCGCCGCCGTGAACCCGGAGACGGCGCGCTCCATCTCGGCGCGCACGTCACCGAACTGCTCGGCGAACGGCGGCGACCGCTCGCTCAGTCCGAGCACGTCGGTGACGACGAGCACCTGCCCGTCCGTGTCGGGGCCGGCCCCGATACCGATGGTCGGAACGTCGAGCGCGTCGGTGACCTGCGCCGCGAGGTTCGCGGGGACGTGCTCGAGAACGAGCGAGAACGCCCCCGCCGCCTCGTGGTCGCGCGCGAGCTCGAGGATGCCCTCTGCCGCGTCGCGGTCGGTGCCCTGACGCCGGTACCCCCCGAGTTGGTTCACGTGCTGAGGGGTGAGTCCGAGGTGCGCCATCACCGGGATGCCGAGGTCCGCGAGTCGCTCGGTCAACTCGACGGTGTGCGGTCCGCTCTCCAGTTTGACCGCGTCCGCGTTCGCCTCCTTGAGCAACAGCCCCGCGTTCTCGACGCTCTCGGCGTCGTCGACGCCGAAGGAGAGGAACGGCATGTCGGCGACGACGAGGGCGTCGTCCGTCGCGCGCGCCACCGCGGCCGTCCTGCTCTTCACCTCCTCGAACGTCACCGGGAGCGTCGAGTCGTAGCCGAGCACCGCGTTCCCCATGCTGTCCCCGACGAGGACGGCGTCGACGCCGGCCGCCTCGACGACGGCGGCCGTGGGTGCGTCGTACGCCGTGAGCATGGTTATCGGCTCGTTCCCCGCCTTCTCCCGGAGGGTTCGCGTGGTCGTCATGCGCGGGTCTTCGAGAGCGACGACGTAAATCCGTGCGGTCCGCACGACGGCGGGGACGCGGGAGTCGCGGGCGAACCGACACGGCCTTTGCTCGCGTCGGCGAACCCGCTGACGTGCCCGAGCGCGTCGAGCGGACCGACCCGGACGGAGTCGACTTCGGCTGGGTGATGCAGACGACGTTCGTCCTCACCATCGCGGCCGGCGCACCGCTCGTCGCCGCGCTGTCGACGACGACGACGCTCCCGACGTGGGACGCCCGCGCGGAGTTCGCCGTCCGCGTCGGTGCGGTCGTCTGGTTCTGCACCGCCGTCGCGGTGTTCTGGTACGCGCGGACGTACCGTGCGTGAGCGTGGAGATCGAGCGCGCTGTCGCGGTCAGGTCAGACGTAGACGAACGAGACGCCGGCCCGGTCGGCCGTCACGGCGTCCCGCTCGGAGTCGCCCACGAACAGCGCGTGCTCGGGCGACACGCCGAGGTCGTCGAGCGCCGCGAGCAGCGGCGCCGGGTCGGGCTTGTACGTTCCGACGGTGTCGCGCCCCACCACCGCGTCGACGTGGTCGGCGAGTCCGTGCGTGTCGAGCGCCAGCCGGCAGGCCGCCTCGCAGTTGAGCGAGCAGACGCCCGTCGGCACCGAGAGCGGGAGGTGGTCGGCGTGCGCGAGCCGCTGCGAGCGCCGCGCGCCGTCGCACTCGTGCTCGGAGAGTATCGCCTCCACCTCGGCGCGGAGGCCGACTTCGTCGGCCCGGTCGAGGTACGTCCAGAGGTCCTCACCGTCGGCGTCGTGTCCGTTGCGCTCGAACAACGCGGCCGCCTCCGCCTCGGCGGCGTCCCAGTCGACCGCGAGGTGGACGAGCGTCCCGTCGAGGTCGAACACGACGGCGTCGTACCCGTCGTACGTTCCGCCGGCGGTCGGGGCGGCCGTCATCCGAGCAGCTCCCGCGCGATGATCTTCTTCTGTATCTCGGTCGTCCCCTCGTAGATGGTCGTCACCTTCGAGTCGCGGTAGAACCGCTCGACGTCGAACTCGGCCATGTAACCGTAGCCGCCGTGAATCTGGACCGCCTCGTTCGTCACGTCGACGGCCGACTCGCTCGCGAAGTACTTCGCCATCGACGCCAGTAGTCGAGAATCCTCGCCCGCGTCCGACTGCCGCGCCGCCTCCCGAACCAGGAGACGCGACGCCTGGGTCTTCGTCGCCATCTCGGCGACCTTGTGGCGGATGGTCTGGAACGCCGCGATGGGCCGGTCGAACTGCTCCCGTTCGCCCGCGTACTCCGTCGCCGCGTCGAGCGCGGCCTGTGCGACGCCGACCGCCTGCGCCGCGATGGCGATGCGGCCGCCCGTGAGGACGTGGAACGCCGAGGCGAGTCCCTCCCCGTCGGGCGTGAGCCGGTACCGCTCGGGGAGTCTGACCCCGTCGAACCGCATCTGGACCGTGTCGGACGCGCGCAGGCCCAGTTTCTCCTCCTTGCGTCCCACCTCGACGCCGTCGAAGTCCGCGGGAACGAGGAACTGCGTGATGGAGCGCGGGTCGTCGCGGTCGGTCTTCGCGAAGACGACGTAGACGCCGGCGCGCGCGCCGTTGGTTATCCACTGCTTGTCGCCCGTCAGGACGTACTCGTCGCCCTCGCGGGTCGCGGTGGTCGACATCTCGGCGGGGTTCGAGCCGGCGTCCGGTTCCGAGAGACAGAACGCCCCCACCGGGCGGCCGTCGACCATCTCGGGGAGCCACTCGTCTTTCACGCGCTGGCTCCCGAACTCGGCGATGCAGGAGGTGGCGAGACAGTGGACCGACAGCGCCGTCGCGACGGCCAACTGGCCGTACGCCAACTCCTCGTTCACGACCGCGTACGTCGAGCGGTCCGCGTGGTAGCCGCCGTACTCCGCCGGGACCGTCAGCCCGGTCAAGTCGAGGGCCGCGAGGTCGTCCCAGACGTCCTCGGGGAACGCCCCCTCGGCGTCGGCCTCGCGCGCGCCCGGCCGGACCTCCTCGACCGCGAACTCGCGGACGAGTTCGCGAACGGCCCGCTCTTCGGCAGACAGCGCGGAGGGCGAGTACGAGTACGCGTTCGCCATACCCCCGAGTGCGGGCCGCGGGGTTAAAACGTGTCTCTCTCTCGCGTTCGACCGCCGCGTCAGCCCCGCGAGCGGAGCGCCGCGACCACCTCGTCGGCGTCGGCCGAGAGGCCGCCCCCCTGCGCGAACGTCGGGCCGCCGCCGCCGCCGCCGCCGAACTCGTCGGTGAGGTCCGCGACGACGTCGCCCGCGTCCACGTCGCCGTCGCTGGCGACGACGACGAACGGCGCGTCCCCCTCGCCGACGACGGCCACGACCGACGCGCCGTCGTCGACCCGCTGTTTCGCCCGCTCGCCGACCGCGTTGGCGTCGAAGCCGTCGACGCTCCCGACGAGCCACGTCCGGCCGTCGCGCTCCACGCCGTCGAGGTCCGCGAGGCGGGCGTCGAGCGCCTCCGCGCGGAGGTCCGCGAGTTCGGCCTCCAGGTCGTCGCGCTCCGCGCGCAGTCGCCGCGCCTCGTCGGCGAGCGTCTCGACGCTCGTGCCGAGTTCTCGCGCCGCCGCGAGCGCCGCCCGGTGGTCCCGCGCCCGGCGCTCGATGCCCGCCGGCCCGACGGCGAACTCGACTCGCGTCAGTCCCTCGCCCGGGTTCGAGCGGTCGAGGACGGTGACCGGTCCGATTTCGCGCGTGTTCGAGACGTGTGTGCCTCCACAGGCGGCCCAGTCCCAGCCGTCGACGGTGACGACCCTGACCGCGTCGGCGTCGGCCATCACGCCCTCCTCGGTCTTGGTGTTGAAGGCCACCTCCTCGCGGCCGCGCGCCTCGTCGACGGGTACCTCCTCCCAGGACACCGCGCGGGAGTCCCACACCGCGCGGTTGACCAACCGCTCCAACTCGACCAGCACGTCGTCGTCGATGTCGGTCGAAGTGGTGAAGTCGACCCGGACCTTCCCGCTGACGGCGTCGCCGTCGCTCCGCTGGTCCTCCGGGACGGCGCCGATGCCGAACCCGCCGTACCCCAGGTCGTCGAGCAGGTCGCGCCCCGCGCCGTACAGCGCGTGGCTCGCGGTGTGTGCCCGCATGCAGTACGTCCGGAACTCGTCGTCGACGACGCCCGTCACGGTGTCGCCCGGGTCGGCCGACGGCGCCTCGGCCAGCGTGTGGACGACCGTCCCGTCGCCCGCCGCCTGCACGTCGGTCACCTCGACCCCGGCGAGCGTCCCCCGGTCGGCCGGCTGGCCGCCCGCCTCGGCGTAGAAGTACGTCTCGTCCAGCACGACGTCGGTCCCGTCGACGCTGTGTACCGTCGTCTCGAACTCCCGGACCCCGGGTTCCGCGGGGGCCAGCGTGCCGCTCATGCACGCGAGTGGACGCCCGGACGGGAAAAGTGAGTCGCCCGCGGCAGTCGCTTACTGTTCCACGAGGCGCACGTCGAGTCTGTCCTCCAGTTCCCGGACGAACGACCCGCCGACGCCCGCGCGGGCGGCGCGACCCTGTTCGACCGCGAGCACGTCCTCCTCGTCGGCGTCGAGTTCGGCCGCGAGTTCCTCGGACGTGAGCCCCGCCTCCTGTCTCGCCGCCTCCACGCGCTCGCCGTACCCCTTCACGAGGTACGGGAGGCGGTCCTCCTCGTAGTCGGTCCCCTCCTCCTCCCACCGCTTGCGGTTCCCCTGGGAGGCGTCGAGCATCCGTGCGGTGTTCTGCGCGGCGCGCTTCCTCCGGTTCGGCTCGGTGTCGTCGCGCGACCCGCCCTCCTGCTCGGACTGCTTGCGCTCCGTCGAGCGGTTCTCGCCGTGGGGCGCGCAGCTAGAGCAGACGAGCAGGTCCGCTCCCGCCACGTTCGTCCGCGTGAGGTTCACGTCCTCTCGCCCGCACAGTTCGCAGGCGTCGCCCGACCCCCCGCCGCCGCCGCCCCCCGTAGAGTACTTGGCCATACGCCATTGTAGCGGCCCTGTCGATTTGAAACCCGCGTTTCCGTCGGTTGCCGCTGGTCGGATTCGGCGGCCGACCGACGAGCACGAGACGTCGTTCGAGCCGGGGTACACGACCGACTCCGGGAGGCGCGGGGACGGACTCGGACTGGCGTACATCGACGAGTTCGTCGAGGCGTACGGGTGGACGTGTGCGCTGACCGAGAGCGAGACGGGCGGCGCCCGGTTCAGGTTCACCGGCGTGACCCCCCGAGTGACACCAGACGGCGGTTCGGCGGACGCTCAGCCGGCGCGCTCGACCGAACCCGTCCCGACGGCGGCGTCGCCTCGGATGACAAGAGTCAGGCGGGTCGCCGACGGACGGTGGCGTATGAACGACGACTCGGAGCGCGCGTTCCGCATCGAGACCGACGCCGTCCACGCCGGGCAGGAACCCGACGAGGAGACGGGCGCGCTGATGACGCCCATCTACGCCAACTCCACGTACGAGCAGGACGCCCCCGGCGACCACCGCGGCTACGAGTACAGCCGGACGGGCAACCCGACGCGGACGGACCTGGAGGCGAACCTCGCGGCGCTGGAGGGGGGTGCGTACGGCCGCGCGTTCTCCTCTGGCATGGGCTCTATCAACACGGTGCTGAACCTGCTCGAGGCCGGCGACCACGTCGTCGCCGGCGACGACGTGTACGGCGGCACCCACCGCATCTTCACGCAGGTGTACGACAAGTACGACCTCTCGTTCGACTTCGTGGACACGACCGACCACGACGCGGTGCGCGACGCGATGCGCGAGTCGACGGAACTCGTGTGGGTCGAGACGCCGACCAACCCGCTGATGAACGTGAACGACATCGGCGCGCTCGCGACCATCGCCCACGAGTACGACGCGCTGTGTGCGGTCGACAACACCTTCGCGACGCCGTACCTCCAGCGTCCGCTCGAACACGGCGCCGACATCGTCTCGCACTCGCTCACCAAGTACCTCGGCGGCCACTCGGACGTGGTGGGCGGTGCGCTCGTCACCGACGACGAGGCGCTCGACGCGGACGTCGGATTCTACCAGAACTCGGTGGGCGCGACGCCGTCGCCGTTCGACTGCTTCCTCGTGCTCCGCGGGACCAAGACCCTGCCCGTGCGGATGGACCGGCACTGCGAGAACGCGACGGAACTCGCTCGCTGGCTGGACGCCCACGACGCCGTCGACCGGGTGTACTACCCGGGGCTGGAGTCGCACCCGCACCACGAACTCGCCGCCGAGCAGATGGACGACTTCGGCGGCATGCTCTCGTTCGAGGTGGACGGCACGCTCGAACAGGCCTCGACGGTGGTCGAGGAGACGGAGGTGTTCGCGCTCGCGGAGAGCCTCGGCGGCGTCGAGAGCCTCATCGAACAGCCCGCGGCGATGACGCACGCCGCCATCCCGCGCGAGGAGCGCCTCGCCGCCGGCCTGACCGACGGCCTGGTCCGCGTCTCGGTGGGCATCGAGCACGTCGACGACATGAAAACAGACCTCGACGCCGCGTTCGACGCGGCGCTGTGACCCGGTAGCTCGCGTCCGAGGGGGTGGCAGACGGGGGTCACGCCGCCGCCGGACTCGCGGCAAACATCGCCGTCCCCGCCCGAATCCGAACCGTCTTATGGACGTGTGACAGACGGGCGCACAATGAGTTACCGAGTCGGCGTCCTCGGCGCGACGGGCGCAGTGGGCCAGCGGTTCATCCAGTTGCTCGACGACCACCCGACGTTCGAGTTGGCGTGCGTCACCGCGAGCGACGCGAGCGCGGGCGTCCCGTACGCGGAGGCGGCCAAGTGGCGCGTCGACACTCCCATCCCCGACGACGTAGCCGACCTCACGGTCAGAGAGACCAGCGCGGACGCGCTCCCGGACGACCTGGACCTGCTGTTCTCCTCGCTCCCCTCCGGCGTCGCCGCCGAGGTGGAACCCGACCTGTGCGAGGCGGGCTACGTCGTCTCCTCGAACTCCTCGAACGACCGGCTGGCCGACGACGTGCCGCTCACCATCCCCGAGGTGAATCCGGGACACCTCGACGTCATCGAGGTCCAGCGGGAGACGCGCGGGTGGGACGGCGCGCTCGTGAAGAACCCCAACTGCTCGACCATCACGATGGTGCCGACGCTGGCCGCCCTCGACGAGTTCGGGCTGGAGCGCGTCCACGTCTCGACGCTCCAGGCGGTGTCCGGCGCGGGCTACTCGGGCGTCACGTCGATGGAGATACTCGACAACGCCATCCCGCACATCGGCGGGGAGGAGGAGAAGATGGAGCGCGAGAGCCGGAAGCTGCTCGGCTCGTTCGACGGCGCGGAACTCGCCGACCACGAGGTGGAAGTCGCCGCCTCGTGCAACCGCATCCCGACGCTCGACGGCCACCTGGAGAACGTGTTCGCCGAACTCGCCGAGGACGCCTCGCCCGAGGACGTGCGCGAGACGCTGGCGGCGTACCCCGGCGCGGACCTCCACTCCTCGCCGGACCCGCTCATCCACGTGTTCGGGCCGGAGAACCCCGAGCGTCCCCAGCCGCGGATGGACCGCATGCGCGGCGACGGGATGCAGGTGGTCGCCGGCGGCGTGCAGTCGACGCCGCGCGGCGTGAAGTACAACTGCCTCGCGCACAATACCATTCGCGGCGCGGCCGGCGCGTCGGTGCTCAACGGCGAACTGCTCGCGAACGACGGCTGGCTCTGAGCGGGCGCGGCCGCCAGCACACTATTCACCCCGACGGTCGTGGAACGCGAGGATGGAGATGGAACACGTGACCGTGCAGGGCGTAGACGTACCGGCCGTCGGGCTGGGGACGTGGCGGCTCGAGGGCCGCGAGTGTCGACGTACGGTCGCCGACGCGCTGGAACTGGGCTACCGCCACATCGACACCGCACAGGCGTACGACAACGAGGCGGACGTGGGCGCCGCCATCGCCGGGTCGGACGTCGACCGCGAGGACCTGTTCGTCGCGACGAAACTCGACGGCGACCACCGCGCTGCCGCCGACGTTCGGGCGGGCGTCGAGGCGAGCCTCGACCGACTCGGACTCGACCGGGTGGACCTGCTGTACGTCCACTGGCCGAACGACGGGATGCCGCTCGTCGACGACGTGCTCCCGGACTGGGCCGACATCCCCGAACCACTCGCGCCCGACTCGGCGTCGGTCTCGACGGGCGAGACGCTAGACGCGATGGCCGACCTGCGCGAGGCGGGGAGGGTGGACCACCTCGGCGTGAGCAACTTCGGCCCCGAGCGGCTGAAGGCCGCCCGCAAGCGCGCCGACGCGCCCGTCCTCGCCGACCAGGTGCAGTACCACCCGTACTGGGACCAGTCCGACCTGCTCGACTACTGCCTGCGCGAGGACGTGCTCGTCACCGCGTACAGCCCGCTCGGGCAGGGCGGCGTGCTCCGCGACGACCGGCTGAAACGCATCGGGCGGCGGTACGGGAAGTCGCCCGCGCAGGTGGCGATTCGCTGGCTCGTCCAGCAGTCGGGCGTCTGTGCGATTCCGAAGGCGACGAGCCGCGAGCACCTCGCGGCCAACCTCGACGTGTTCGACTTCGAACTCACGGACGCCGAGATGCTGGCGGTCCGCCAGCCGTCGAAGCTCCGCACGGCGAAGAGCATCGCGCAGGGGCAGGGACCGTTCTGAGGCGCCGGACGGGGGGTCACAGTCCGGTTCCCCGCCGCCTCGGAACCGCCGGTTACGCCAGCGCCTCGGCCAACTTCTCGACCGGGTGCGAGGGTCGGTCCTCGACTCCCTCGCGGTCGGACAGTTGCGTCCGGCAGGAGGTGCCCGGCGCGGTGACGGTGTCGGCGTCGCTCGCGTCGGCCGCGTCGAACAGCAGCGAGCCGATGGCCTTCGAGAGGTCGTAGTGCTCGCGCTCGTAGCCGAAGCTCCCGGCCATCCCGCAACAGGAGGTGTCGAGCGGGTCCACCTCGTAGCCCGCCCGCCGGAGCACGCCCACCGCGTGGTGGTCCTTGTTTGTCGCCTTCTGGTTGCAGTGGCCGTGGTACGCCAGCGACTCCTCGACGGGGGCGAACTCGATACGCTCGTCGGCTCGCGCGGCGTCGAGGTACTCACAGACGCCGTAGGCGGCCGCCGAGACGGCCTCCACCGCCTCCCCGTCGAGCAGGTCGCGGTACTCGTCCTGGAACATCACGGCGTCCGACGGCTCGACGAACACCACCGAGTAGCCGTCCGCGACGGCGTCTCCGAGGGCGGCGACGTTGTGTTCGGCCCGCTCGCGCGCCCTGTCGAGGAACCCGCCCGAGAACGCCGCCCGCCCGGACGGCGCGAGGTCGGTCGGTAGTTCCACCCGGACGCCGGCCGCCTCGAGCACCTCGACGGCCGCCATCCCGATTTCGGGCGCGCTGTACGTCGTGTACGTGTCCGGGAACAGGACGACGCGCGCCTCGGCGGCCTCCTCGGTCACCCACGGGCCGCCGCGGGCCTCGAAGCGGTCGAACAGCGTCTCGCGCGTGAACGTGGGTAGCTTCCTGTCCTCGGCGATACCGAGGGTGCGCTCCATGACCCAGCGCGCGCCGGGGACGCTCGTCGCCGCGTTCGCCAGCGGCGCGAGCGCGCTCCCCAGCCTGCTCACGGCGTCGATGTCGGCGAACAGCCGGTCCCGAACCCCCGCGCCGTCGCGCTGGTGGTGCTGGTGTTTCACCTCGGCTTTCAGCTTCGCCAGGTCGACGCCCGTGGGGCAGTCGGACTGACAGCCCTTGCAGCCGACGCACAGCCCCAGCACCTCCTCTTGGAACCGCTCGGAGTGGAGTTCCTCCTCGTCGAGTTCGCCCGAGATGGCCGCCCGGAGCATGTTCGCCCGGCCCCGGGTGGTCTGAATCTCCTCGCGGGAGGCGCGGTACGTCGGGCACATCACGTCCCCCCGCGTCTGCCTGCACGTCCCGCAGCCGTTACACAGTTCGACGAGGTGCGAGAAGCCGCCCTCCTCGGAGAAGTCGAGCGCGGTCTGGGGTTCGAGCGACTGGTACGCGGCGCCGTACCGGAGGTTCTCGCGCATGTCCGCGTCGGCGGCCGTCTCGGGGTAGCCCCGGTCCGCGGCCGTCTCGGCGTCGGTGTAGACGACCTTCCCGGGATTCATCCGCCAGTCCGGGTCGAACGCGGCCTTGAGGTCCTGAAACGCGGTCCACAGCTCCGGCCCGTACATCTTGGGGTTGAACTCCGTGCGCGCCAGGCCGTCGCCGTGCTCGCCCGAGAAGGAGCCGTGGTGTTTGACCACGAGGTCGGTCACGTCATCGGCGATGGAGTGCATCGCCTCGATGCCGTCGGCGTCCTTCAGGTTGAGGATGGGCCGGATATGGAGCGTCCCCGCGCCGGCGTGCGCGAAGTAGGCGGCCGAGGTGTCGTGTGCGTCGAGCACCGCCTCGAACTCGGTGACGTACTCGGCCAACTCCTCGGGCGGGACGGACGCGTCCTCGATGAACGGGTACGGCTTCGGGTCGCCCTCCAGGCTCATCAGCAGCGGGATGGCGGCCTTCCGAAGCTTCCAGATGTCGGCTTGTTCCTCGTCGTCGTACGCCTCGATAACGTCGAACGCCGCCCCCTCGGTGACGAACTCGCGGGTGGTGTCGGCGACCGCGCCGTGGAAGTCGTCGACGACTTCCGAGTCCCACTCCAGCATCAGCGCCGCGGCGGTACCCTCCGGAATCGGCTCCTCGTACTGGGCGTACTCGGTCGACTCGCGCGCGAGTCGGAACACCTCGTCGTCCATCAACTCGACCGCGCTCACCGGGTACGAGAGCGCGACCGGGACGGCCCGCATCGCCTCCACGAGGTCGTCGAAGCAGTAGAGCGCGAGCGCCGTCTCCTCGGGCCGGGTGACGAGCGAGACCGTCGCCCGCACGATGGTGCCGAGCGTCCCCTCCGCGCCGACGAACAGTTTGCTGAGGTTGATGACCTCCTCGCCGGACTCGGTCTCGTAGACGGCCTTGTGGAGGTTGTACCCCGAGACGGACCGCTTGAGTTCCGGGTAGCGCGCCTCGATCTCGGTCTCGTGCTCCTCGACCAGTCCGCGGACCGTCCGGTAGAGTTCGGCCTCGCGGTCGGCCTTCCCGACGATGTCGTCCCACTCGGGGGAGTCGAGGACGACCTCGCGGGTGTGGATGAGCGACCCGTCCGCGAGCACCACGTCGAGTTCCTCGGTGTACGCGTCGGAGATGCCGTAGCGCACCGAGTGCGCGCCCGTGGAGTTGTTGCCGAGGCCGCCGCCGACAGTCGCGCGCGCCGACGAGGCCGGGTCGGGCGCGAACTTCAGGCCGTACTCCGCGAGCGCGTCGTCGAGGTGGTCCTGGACGACCCCCGGCTGGACCGTCGCCGTCCGCGCCCCCGGGTCGACGTCGAGTATCCCGTCCATGTGGCGCGACAGGTCGAGGACGACGCAGCCGGGACCGACGGTCTGTCCCGCGAGCGACGACCCCGCGCCGCGGGGTAACACCGGCACGTCGTGGTCGGCCGCCACCCGCATCGCCGCCTGCACGTCGTCGACGTCGCGCGGACAGACGACGCCCGCCGGGCGCGCCTGGTAGATGCTCCCGTCGGTGGCGTACAGCACCTGCGCGTACTCGTCGAACTGGACCTCGCCGTCGACACGCTCGCGCAACGCCGTCGCGAGCGCCTCGTACGCGGGAACGTCCGGCCGGTCGTACCCCAGGGCGGCGGCCGAGACGCCCGGCCCGCTTCCGTCCCGCTCAGTAGCCATACCGGCCGGTGGCAACGGGTGGACTAAAGTGATTTGTTAGGAAGGAACTATGCCGCCTGACACCCGACCGTCGCGACCGGGGTCCACTCGCCCGCGCCGACTCGCACGGGCCGAACGGCGGACGGTCGCGTCCGGACGACGCCGGCGTCGTCCGACTCCGGCACGCCTTTCACGCTCGCCCCCCGGGGAGTGGTATGCGACTGGCACGCGTCCGAACGCAGGACGGGATACGCGCGGGCGAACTCCGCGACGGGACGCTCGTGACCAACGACGCCGAGTACGACGTGAACGGCCGCGACCTGCTCCCGCCGTGCGAGCCGTCGGCGGTGTACTGCGTCGGCCGGAACTTCGCGGCGACGCTCGACCAGATGGAGTACGACCGCCCCGAGGAGCCCGACTTCTTCGTCAAGCCGCCGGCGTCGGTCGTCGGCCACCGCGACCCGGTGCCGTACCCCCAGTGGACGGGGGAACTCACGTACGCGGGCGAACTGGTCGCCGTCGTCGACGAGCAGTGTCGCGAACTCGACCCCGAGGACGTGTCCGACGTGGTCCGCGGCTACACCGTGATGAACGACCTCGACGCGCTCGACCAGCCCGGGCGCACCGCGCGCAAGGCGTTCGACGCCTCCGGTCCGCTCGGCCCGTGGCTGGAGACTGACCTCGACCCGACGAACGTGGCGATGCACACGGACGTCTCCGGTGAGCGCCGACAGGAGTCGAACACGGAGCTGATGCTGTTCGACCCGTACGAGGTGGTCGCGTTCCTCTCACAGCGGTTCACCTTCCGTCCGGGCGACGCGGTGGCGTTCGGCAGTCCCGCGAACCCGGGCGTGGTCGAGCCGGGTGACACCGTCGAGATAACGTACGAGGGCGTCGGGACGCTCGCGAACGACATCGTCGACCCGCGCTGAGCGACGGCCGGCGTCGTCGGCTCCCCCCTCGTCCGGCCGCCGCGCTCGCCCCCGGCGCGACTAAGTGACCCCACCGCGTCGCGCCCGGTATGAACATCGTCGTCACGCGCCAGAAGATACACGGACACCCGGCCGACGAGTACGCCGCTGCGCTCCGGGACCTCCTCCCCGACCACGACGTCGTCCTCGCGCGCACGCCCGACGAGGAGCGCGCGGCCATCGCGGACGCGGACGTGGTGACGGGAGAGGGGTTCTCCCTGGAGTCGTCGCTCGACGCCGCGGACGACCTCGTCCTGTTCGCGGGCGTGTACGCCGGGACGGGCCACCTCGACCTCGACGCGTTCCGCGAGGCGGGCGTCGCCGTCACGAACGGTTCGGGCGTCCACGCGCCGAACATCTCGGAGTACGTCGTCGGCGCGCTGGTCTCGCTCGCGCGCGACTTCCGACGGGCGACGCGCCAGCAGGACCGCCGCGAGTGGCGCTCGTACAAGACCCGCGAACTGTACGACTCGACGGTGACCGTCGTCGGCCTCGGGGCGATCGGCGAGGCGATTCTCGGGAGGCTGGAACCGTTCGGCGTCGAACGCCTCGGCGTGCGCTACTCGCCCGAGAAGGGCGGACCGGCCGAGGAGGTGTTCGGCTTCTCGGACCTCCACGAGGCGCTCGCGCGGACCGACCACCTCGTGCTGGCGTGCCCGCTCACCGACGCCACGGAGGGCCTCGTCGACGAGGATGCGCTCCGGACGCTCCCGCCGCACGCGACGCTCGTGAACATCGCCCGCGGGCCGGTCGTCGACACGGACGCGCTCGTGTCCGCACTCCGGGCGAACGACCTCGCGGGCGCGTTCCTCGACGTGACCGACCCCGAACCGCTCCCGGAGGACCACCCGCTGTGGGGGTTCGACGACGTGCACGTCACTCCCCACAACGCCGGTCACACGCCGAAGTACTTCGACCGGGTCGCGGACGTCCTCGCGGAGAACGTCGAGCGCATCGAAGAGACGGGACGCGCCGAGAACCTCGAGAACCAGGTCGTCTGAGTCCGGCAGGGGAGAGCGAGGAGAGCGGACTCAGAACACGTACTCGTCCTCGCGCAGTTGGACGTACCGCTCACCGCGGAGCCGCCACTTGTGCCACTTGTAGCCGAACAGGAGCCGCGACGCGTCGATGCCGGCGGCGAACTTCTGCTCGAACATGCCGAACCCCCGTTCCTCCGCGAGCATATCCCGGGCGGTCCGGAACACGTGGTCCCAGTCGTCGGGACCGTAGTCGCGGCACATGTCGGCCATGGCGACGTTGCGGACGACCTCCTCGCCGATAGCCGACTGCCACCGCTCGTTGTACCGGCGCATGTCGCCCACCGCGGCGAGTTCGCCGGCTATCGCGCCGGTCCGGACCGCCACGTGGTCGCCGCCCTCGTGGAACGAGGATGTCGCGCCCATCGCGCCGCCGGCCACGGCGATGCCGGCCGCCGTGGGCGACTCGATGGGGCGCGTCGAGGAGATGGGGTACGTCTCCGTCCCCTTCGACTTGCCGGCGTCCTCGACCAGCGGGAAGTCGGTCTCGACGTCGTACTCGTCGCCGTACTCCCGTTCGAGCAGGCGCCGGATGTACTCGCCCCCCGAGGGAATCCGCTCGTCCCCCGGCCGGAGCAGCGCGTACGCGTCCCGGTCGGCGACGGCGTCGAGGTCCATCCCGATTGGCATCGTCAACCCGACGCGACAGACGCCGTCGGCGTTGGGAAACACCCACGGGTAGGCGGTGTGGCCGGGCATGACCCCCCACCAGAACCGGATGGCGCCCGAGACGTCCTCGTACGCCTCGCGGGGGAAGCGGCGGTACTCCTGGTAGGCGATGTGGTTCGCCCGCGTCGAGGCGAGGCGGTCGCTGGCCTGTTCGCCCGCCGGGAGGAACCGGTCGAGCACCCGGTTGGTGACGGTGCGCTGCGGCCCGTCCGCGAGCACGAGGAAGTCCGCGCTCACGTCCTCGCCCGACGCCAGGCGGAGGGTGTGCCTGGGACCCTCGGCGCCCGAGAGGTCAGTCTCGACGTCCCTGACCGAGGCCTTGACGCGGTACGCCGCGCCCGCCGCCTCCGCCCGGTCGCGCAGGAAGTCGTCGAAGCGGGCGCGGTGCATCGTGTACCCGAAGCGGTCGTACGAGGAGTCGATTCCGGTGGCGCGGAGCGTACACCGCTCGGTCGGGCCGACGAACTCCGCCCTGTCGAGCGTCTGCTGGACGACGCCGTCGGGGAACTCGTCGGGGTGGATGCCCATGATGTCCACCCAGTAGTCGAGGATACCCGCGGCGTCGGTCGAGTCCGGTCCGAGGCGGTCGCGGTCCGCGCGCGGCACCCCCTTCTCCAGCACGAGAGCGTCCGCACCGCCGCTGGCGGCCGCGTGGGCGGCCGAGGACCCCGCCGGCCCGCCGCCGACGATGGCGACATCGACGCGTTGCATGCGTGGTAGGGACCGTGTTTCGCTAATAAAGCCCCCGAACCGGACGCGGACGGAGCGCAGAAGACATATCCGGCCCCCCACCCCAGTGGCCGTATGGACATCTCGCGGAGTATCCGGGCCATCGCCGACGCGGCCGAGGCACCCTCGGGCGTCGTCGACTGGGACGCCGTCGCGGAGGCGGCGAAGGGAGGGTGCGAGCCCGGCGACCTCCGGCTGACCGACGCCGAGCGGGCCGGCTACCGCGCCGACGTGCGCGCCGCGCGCGACGGCCTCCGGACCGCGAGCGGCGTCGAGTTCGACCTACCGGAGTCGGTCGAGGTACAGAACCGTCACCACTGGATCGACGCGAACGTCGACACGTTCCGCCGGGTGATGCGCCCCATCGAGGAGCGCGGCGGCGGCGTGTTCCCCGGGCTGGCCCGCTCGGTGAACACCGGGACGATGGCGGTGACGCTCGCGTTCCTCGCGCGCAACGTCCTCGGCCAGTACGACCCGCTGTTGCTCGCGGACTCGGAGGACCACGGGCTCTACTTCGTCCGCCCGAACATCCGGCGCGTCGCGGTCGAACTCGACGTGGACTACCCGCGCTTCCGGCGCTGGATCGCCTTCCACGAGGTGGCGCACGCCGCGGAGTTCGGCGCCGCCCCGTGGCTCCCCGGCTACCTCGAAGCCCGCATGGAGGAGGGTCTCGACGCGCTGGCGGCCGGGCGACTCGACCGGAACGCGTTCGCGGAGTTGAACACGACCATGACCGCCGTCGAGGGGTACGCGGAACTGCTGATGGACCGCGCGTTCGACGACGAGTACGCCGACCTGCGTGCGAAACTCGACGCGCGCCGCGGCGGCGGCGACCCGCTAACGCGCCTGCTCAAGCGCCTCCTCGGGTTCGGCATGAAGCGCCGGCAGTACGAGCGGGGCGCCGCGTTCTTCGAGGCCGTCGCGGACGAACGCGACCTGGCGACGGCGAGTCTGGTGTGGGAGCAGCCGACGAACCTCCCGACCGACGCGGAACTCGACGACCCCGGCCTGTGGCTGCGCCGGGTGGCGTAGCGACCCGCACGCGAGGGGTCGCCACGCGGAGGAAACCGGGTCCGACGCCTGCGATTACCGCCGGGGTCTCCGGGTCGGCTGGAACTCCCGGAGCGTCCGCACGACGAACCAGAGGAGGGCGACCCCGATGACCAGACCGCCGACGACACCCGCGAGCAGTTGCAGCGGCGTCCCGCCCGCCTCGAACGCGACCAGTCCCCCCGAGGCGGCCACCAGTACGACGAACCCTATCTTCAGCCGCCTGTTGGCGACGTCTCGCTCCTCGTCCGTGATGCTCGGTCCGACCATCAGGCGTCCGACCCCGTCGAGACGTGCATCCCGAGGAACGCCCACTCGCGGTCGGCTCCCTCCTCCCCGACCCGGGTGAGCGTCCCGCTCCACCGGGTCTCGTGGTCGTGCTCGCGGAACGACTCCGCGTCGTACCACGCCATCCGCACGTCGTCGGAGAAGGCGGCGTGGGTCGCTCCCGCGGGGTCCGCGGTGTCGCCGTCGCGGAGGACGGTTCGGAGGTCGCGGCTCTCGACCGTCCAGTCCTCGGTCGTCCGGGTCTGCTCGCGCAGGCCGCGTGCCACCGCGGCGTAGCCCGTCAGTCGCTCGCCGATGCCGAACTTCACCACGTCGGGCGACTCGACGAAGAAGGGGGCGAGCGGGTCGCCCGCGCGGAGGGCGTCGTAGTACGCTCGCACCGTCTCCTCTGGCGTCGTCGTCCCTGGCGTCATCGTCCGGACGGTGGGCCGCGGGGGGTTTCAACGCGACGCTCCCGAGCGGCGCGACCGGTCGCCCGACGCCCCCGACAGGCGGAAGTGACGCCGACCCCTGTACCCGGTATGGGATACCCGGTCAGCTACTACTGTCCGCGCTGTGAGGCGGTCGTCGAACTGGAGCGCGACGGCTACCTCGCCGACAAGGCGGTCACGCCCCACCCGTTCGACGGCTGGGCGTACGTCGACCCGGACGGCGACGTGGAGGCGGCCGACGGCGTCGTCTTCACCTGCGGCGACGAGTCGGTGATGCGCGACCGGGAGGAGGGGTGCGGGGAGCGGTTCTACCTCTCGTTCGTGAAGTTCGCGGACGGAGAGGAACTCGACCCCCGCCGCCCCGAGCGCGTCGAACTCGCAGAGGGGCGCGGGCCGCCGACGCCCGACTCGCCGGACGGCCCGCGCGGTCCGTCGGGGTCCGGGTCCGGCGGGTTCTACTGAGCGGGCCAGCGCGCTTTTTCCGGTGGCTCCCGGAACACGGGTATGGCAGAGAAGACCATCTCGGAGGAGGAGTTGACGCGCGAGGAGGCCGCCGACCGACTCGAAGCGCTCGCCGCCGAGGTACGAGACGGCGACTGCGACGTTCGGGTAGGTAACAAGACGGTGACCGTCCAGCCGCCGAGTTCCATCGCGTTCGAGGTAGGCGTGCGCGAGAGTTCCTCGCTCCTGCGCGGGAACCGCGAGAGCGTGACCGTGAAGATGGACTGGCGGCCTGAGTAGCGTCGCACCCCCGTACCGACCGAGTCGGTGCCGACCGTCGCGGGGAGCCGACGCGGCCGACGACCACCTACCCCTTGATGTTACACACCGGGTAGGTCCGGACCACCTTGTCGCCGATGCCGAGTTCGTGGCTCACCCGGACCACCTCGTCGACGTCCTTGTAGACGCCGGGTGCCTCCTCGGCGACGGTAGCGCCCGACTGGGCCTTCACGTAGATGGCGTTCTGGTCCCGGAGTTCGTCGCGCACCGTCTCGCCCCAGTACTCCTGTTTCGCCCGCGTCCGGCTCATCGTCCGGCCGGCGCCGTGAGCCGTCGACCCGAACGTCTCGCTCATCGACCGCTCGCCGCCGACGAGGACGTAGCTCCCCGCTCCCATGCTCCCCGGGATGATGACCGGCTGACCCACGTCGCGGTACGCCCGCGGCACCTCCGGGCGGCCGGCGGGGAACGCCCGCGTCGCCCCCTTGCGGTGGACGTAGAGTTCGCGCTCCTCGGTGTCGACGGCTCGCTCGCTCGCCACCGCCCGCCCGTCCGCGTCGACTCCGACGTCGTGGACCTCCTTCTTCGCGATGTTGTGCGCCACGTCGTACAGCAGGTCCATCCCGAGCGTCTCCCAGTCGTCGCGGAACACCCGCTCGAACACCCGGCGCGTGCGGTGAGTGATGAGCTGTCGGTTCACCCACGCGAAGTTGATGGCCGCGCACATCGCGCCGTAGTACTCCTCGGCCAACGCCGACCCCGCTGGCGCCGCCGCGAGTTCCGTGTCGGGCAACGCTTCGAGCAGGTCGGCGTGTTCCCGCTCTATCTTCCGGAGGTAGTCCGAACAGACCTGGTGGCCCAGCCCCCGCGACCCGCAGTGGATGAGCACCACTATCTGGTCTTCCGTCAGTCCGAACGAGTCGGCCACCGCCTCGTCGAACACGTCGGTCACCCGCTGGACCTCGAGGAAGTGGTTGCCCGACCCGAGGCTCCCGAGCTGGTTCTTCCCGCGGTTCTTCGCCTTCTCGGAGACGAACTCGGGACGCGCGTCCGGCCGCTGGCCCTCGTCTTCGCAGTGTGTCAGGTCGTCCGCGACGGCGTAGTCGTGTTCGAGCGCCCAGTCCATCCCGCGCGCCAGCACCTGCTCGACGGTGTCGACGTCGTCCTCGACGACGCCGCCGCCGCCCAGTCCCGACGGCACGTTCGCGAACAGGCTGTCGACGAGTTCCTCCTCCTTGCCCCGCACGTCGTCGTACGTCAGGCTCGTCTTCACCATCCTGACGCCGCAGTTGATGTCGTACCCGACCGCGCCGGGCGAGATACACCCCTCCTCGGTGTCCGTCGCGCCGACGCCGCCGACGGGGAAGCCGTACCCCTGGTGACCGTCGGGCATGCACAGGGCGTGGGTCGTGATACCCGGCAGGTGGGTGGCGTTGCGCAACTGCTGGAGCGTCTTGTCGTCTGCGACCTGTTCGAGCAACGCCTCGCTCGCCAGCACGCGCGCGGGAACGCGCATCTCGCCCTCGCGCGGCATCTCCCAGACGTGCTCGCGGACGCGCTCCAGTTCGATGTCTCCGAACTCGCGTGTGGTCATAGTCGACGGTTCGCTCGCCGCACACAAATAGCGTGTCGGCTCGCCGGGCGGCGCGACTATCCCCCCGGAGCGAGTATCGGGGGGTATGGACCTCTTCGCCCTCCTCCTGGTGCTCGTCGTCGGGTACGTCGCCGGCCGGCTCACGAGCTGGCTCGCCGGACTGGCCGCGGTGCTCGCGCTCGTGCTGTTCCTGCTCGGTCTCGCCGCGCCCGCACCCGTGACGAACGTGGTCGACAGCGTGCTGCGGGGGTTCTACTACGGGAACGAACTCCTGTTCCTCTCGGGGTTCCTGTTCGGGGTGGCGGGCGGACGGAAAGCGCTCGTCGGGAGCCGCGGGTCCGTCAACCGGCGGTCCGAGTGAGCGACTGGGCGGCCCGCTCCGCCTCGCTCCCCGCGAGTCGCGCGTCGATCGCCAGCGGTCCGGCGCCGGTGACGAGCAGGACCGAGACGAGTCCGAACAGGGAGACGTGCGCGAGCACCGGGTCGTCTGGCAGACCGAACAGCGTCGTGGTGAACACCGCGAACGCCGCGGCGGACGCGGCCCGCGTGAACAGACCCACGACGAGGAGGAGGCCGATGAACAGTTCCGTGAACGCCGCGCCGAGCACCCACAACTCGGGCGGCGCCGCGAGCACCGCGGTGAGGTCGTACTTCGCGACGACGGCGAGCGCCCGCGCGGGCACGAGCAGTTTCTCCGCCAGCGCGAGGTAGACGAACGCGACGCCCATCCCGACGCGGACGACGGTGGGGACGAACGGCTGGAGGGCGTCGATTCGCCGGCCGACGGGCACCGCGACGCGACGGTACAGCGGGTCGACCCGCGAGTACGCCGTCTCCTCGTTCGACGCCATCCGCCGGATGACGTGGTCGGCGCTCGGACGCCCCCCGCCGACGGCGACGACGGCGAGCAGACCCGCCGCGTACTCGAACGCGAAGAACGCCTCGGGGTGCAGCGGGAGGACGACGAGGTAGACGAGGAGCGCGACGGCCGCGACGAACCGAGTCGCGAGACCGAACAGGAGCAGAAACCCGACCGCGACGCCGAACAGCCGGGCCGGAATCGCCGTCTCCGAGGCCGTCAGGAGCGGCGTGAACAGGTAACCCGTGTAGCCGGCACCGACCATCGGCAGGCCGAGGCTGAGTCGGAGCAGCCACGGGACCAGGTCGCGGTAGTCCGCGAGCGCCCGTCGCAGGGCGCGCACGTCGGTCGACAGCGGTCGGACGCGGAGGTAGCCGACCATCGTTCCCAGCACGGCGAGCGCACCGACGAGGAGCGCGCCCGCGACCGACGGGGTCGACAGCGACGCCGCGAGGAACGCCACCGGGTCCCCCCGCTCGCCGGTCGTCGTGACGTACTCGACGTGGGCCGCGGCGACGCCCGTCGCGGCCGCCAGCGCGCCGACCAGCCCGACGCTCCACGCGAGCACGGGTCGCCTGGTGTCCATACGGGACGGGTCCGTCGCACCGGACCTAAACCCGGCGCCGAGTCCCGAAGCGGGAAACGCACGACACGACCCGGTTCGGGGCGAACGTTTAAGAGACGCGAGCGACAGGGTACGACAGACGTTCACATGGGCCTGTACGAGCGCATCCTCGTCCCGACGGACGGCTCGGACGGCGTCGAGCGGGCGGTCCAGCACGCCATCGACCTCGCGGTCGAACACGGCGCGACGGTACACGCGCTGTACGTCGTGAACTCGGCCTCCTACGCCGGCATGCCGATGGAGTCGTCGTGGGAGGGCGTCGACGAGATGCTCCGGGCCGACGCCGAAGACGCGGTGCGGATGGTAGAGGCGCTGGGGGACGACTTCGACGTGCCCGTCGAGACGGCGATCATCGACGGTACCCCCAGCAGCGAGATCGTCCGCTACGCCGAGGAGCAGGGGTGTGACCTCGTCGTCATGGGGACGCACGGCCGCGGCGGCATCGACCGCCTCCTGCTGGGGAGCGTCGCCGAGAAGGTCGTCAGGGGGTCGTCCGTCCCCGTCCTCACGGTCCGGGTCGAGTCCTGAACGTGCCGAGTGACCGGACCTCACAGCGCCACCGCGTACAGCGCGTCCTCGGTGGGGACGAGCAGCGTCGCGCCGTCGGCGGAGACGGACGCCCGCCGCGGCGCGAACGCGCCGTCGGGTGAGACGCGGGCGCGCTCCGCGCCGTCCGCGGCGTCGTAGACGACGACCCCGTCGGGACCCAGAGCGGCCAGCCCCTCCCCGCGCGCGAGCAGACGGACCGCGTCGTTCGCCCCCACCTCGGGCCGCGCCACCCATCGGGTCGTCCCGTCGGCGGCGGCGAACGCGCGCAGGTCGCCCGCGGTCAGGTCGAACGCACCGGTCGGCCCTGCGGCGTCCATCCCGACGTCGCGCCGCCAGCGAACCGTCCCGTTCTCGGCGTCGTGCGCCCGGAGAACGGTGAACTCCGGGCCGCGGTTCTCGACGTATGCCGTCCCGCCCCCGAGCGCCGGGGCCGCCCAGTAGCCGCCGGGTTCGACCTCGAAGAGGGGGTCGCCGGCGGCCACGTCGACGACGAACACGCGGCGGGTCTCCGGGGTGGTGTCCGTCCCGACGCAGAGTCGCCGGCCGTCGTGCGCGTGGAGGAACGGCGTGAGCGGGCCGGACGCGCGGAGTCGGAAGCGGCGCTCGCCCGTCTCCACCTCCACTCCCTCGACGGTCCCGTCCCAGTCGACCAGCGTCAGCGCCCCGGCGATGGTCGCGACCGGGTACGGCAGGTCGCCGTCGGGGGGTGGGTCGCGCCGCCAACGGACCGCCCCGTCGGCCGGGTCGCGGAGCGCCGCGCCCGCCTGCCCGGTCGAGAACGCCCCGCCGTCGACGACGAGCGGGAAGGGGGCGTCGTCGACGCGCCACCGCTCCTCGCCGGTGGACGCGTCGTACGCGCGGAACCACGACCAGTTACCGGCGTACACCCGGTCGCCGGCCGCGGCCAACGCGGCCGCCGGGGGAACGTCGCGCCGCCAGCGTCGCTCGCCCGTCGCCGCACCGAACGCGACGACGGACGACCCGGACCCGCCGGCCGTCAGCGCGACGGCGGTCCCCTCGGTCAGCGCCGTCCGTTCGACGCCGCCGTCACTCGCGAGGTCTGCGAGGTCGGCGCGCCAGCGCGGCGGTCCCGGCGGGTCGGGCGTCGCCGTCGGCGTCCCCCGGAGGTCCGGCGCGACGGTCCGACCGCCGCCTCCGCCGGCGTCGTCGAGGGTCGCACACCCCGCGAACGGGGAGAACGCCGCGGCGGACCCGGCGGACGCGAGCAGGCGGCGTCGGTACACACCGGCGGTAGCACGCCGGCGAGCAAAAGTCACCCGGGGGGGGCGGGACGCCGCGGCGACGCGAGCGGTTACGCGGGCCGCAGGTGCTCGCAGTCGCCCGCGGTCACGCGTACGTCGCCCTCGTCCGTCCGGACGACGAGCGCGCCGGGGAACTCCACGTCGACGGCCTCTCCGGTCACCACTCCCCCGGGCGTCTCCACCCGGACGCGCCGGCCGAGCGTGTCGGCGTACTCGCGCCACGCGGGGAGCACCCCGTCGAGGTCCCTCCGGAGGGCGTCGAACGCCTCCAGCGCCCGCTGGACGAGTAGTCGCCGGTCTACCGCCTCGCCGCGTTCCGCGCGGACGCTCGTCGCGTCGGCGTCCGGCGGGAGGTCGGCCGCCGCGACGTCGGCGTTCAGGCCGACGCCGACGACGAGCCACGACACCCGGTCCGCCTCCCCCTCCATCTCGGTGAGGACGCCGCAGAGTTTCCGCCCGCCGCGGTCGCCGCCCTCGCCCGCGAGCACGTCGTTGGGCCACTTGATGCGCGCGTCGACGCCCGCCTCTCGACAGGCGCGCGCGACGGCGACGGCCATCGCAAGCGTGTACGCCGGGGCGTGCGCCGGCGGGACGTCGGGCCGGAGGAGGACCGAGAACCAGGCGCCGCCCGGCGGCGAGGCCCACTCCCGGTCGAGTCGACCGCGCGCGGCCGTCTGCTCGCCGGCGACCACGACGGTCTCGTCCGCGCCGTCGGCCGCGAGCGCCCGGGCCCGGTCGTTCGTCGACGGGAGCGCGTCGTGGAACTCGACGGCGAACGACGCGTCGAGGCGGAACGCGAGTGCCTCGCCGTTGTACGCCGGCACGTCCGTCACGGCGTACCCCTCGTCCCCGCTCTCGACGGCGAAGCCGGCGTCTCTGAGCGCCTCGACCTGTTTCCACACGGCGGCGCGCGAGACGCCGAGGCGCTCGGCGAGCGCGGGACCGGTCGTGGGGCCCTCCGCCAGCGCGTCGAGGAGCGCCCGCCGGGTGTCGGGCAGGCCCGGGCCGTCGCTCACCCGTCCACCCCTCGCCCCGCTCGCCTCGCTCGTCGGGGCGGGCGTGCGCCCGGCCGCGTGTCGGTCTCAGTCGACCGCACTCTGGTCCACCTCGTCGGCCCGGACGGTGATGACCGTCGCGTCGAGTTTCTCGCGGAGGTACCCCTCCACGTCGGGGTCCGAGAGCACCTTCTGGAGCATCCGCCGCCACCGGCTCGCCTGCTTCGCGCCGATGACGACCACGTCCGCCTCCTCGGCGGCCACCTCGTCGAGGATGGTCTCCTCGACCAGGAACCCCTTGCGCACCACGTACCGGACGTTCGGGAGCGAGCCGAACTCCCGCTGAACCGCGCGCTTGAGCGCGGTGCGCGTCACCTCGTTGCTGTCCTGGTAGAGGTCGACGTGGAGGACGGTCAACTCGGCGTCGCGCTCGTCGGCGATGCGGAGCGCCTCCGAGAGCGTCGCCTTCGAGTGTTTCGTTAGCGGGTACCGGACGGGCACCACGACCAGCGTCATCGCTCGACCCGTCGAGCGGGGGCGACTAAACGCTACTCCTCTCCTCCGCCGACGCCCGGGTCCGCCGCCGGGGCGCCGCCGACTCGCCTGATGCGCCCCTCGACGCGCGGGTCGAGTCCCTCCGCGCGGACGAACTCGGCGAGCACGTCGTGCTGGATGCCGCACTCGCCCGCCCGGTGGCGCTCCTCGATGGCGGGGAACTCGTGGTCCGAGTGGAGCAGGTACTCCGCGGTCGCCACCCGGTAGATGGCGTCGTCGTCGAGCGGGTCACCGCCGACCCGTGCGGACAGCAGTTCCCCGGCGTCGTCGTCCCAGACGAGTTCCGCGCCGCTGACGTGGCCGTGCCACCAGTCGGGCTCCCCGAAGTCGACGACGGCCGCGGACATCTGCCGGAACGCCTCGCGCAGTTCCCCGCCCGTGAGTTCGGCGACCACGACCGGCTCCTCGAACGGGACGACGCTGACGAGGTCCGCGAGCGTCACCGCCCCGTCGAGCGGGTCGCCCAGCCGGATGCCGCCCGCGTTCTGGAGCCCGACGTCGGCGTCGGCGGCGTACCGGTACGCGTCGGCCACGAGGTTGCCCACGCGCGACTCGCCGCCGTGAATCGTCGCCTCGGTCCGCTCGATGGGCGTGGCTGCGTGGCCCACCACCTCGTCGAGTCCGGACGCGCGCATCCGGGCGCGGAGCGCGTCCGCGAGGCGCTCGTCAACCGGGGCGTCGGCGGGTTCGTGGAGCGTACCGTTCGCGCCGTCCGCCCCGAGGTCGACTTCGACGACCGCCGTCCCGTTCACGCCGGGCCGGGTGCACAGCGTCCCGGCGACGGCCTCGACCCGCCGCGTGTGGACGTGCCCGCCGAGGACGACGTCGACGCCGTCGAGACGCGCCAGGTCGTCGTCGCCGGCCCCGAGGTGCGAGACGGCGACGACGTGGTCCGCCCCCGCGTCGTCGAGCGCGTCGACCGCGCGCTCGGCCGCCGCCACCGGGTCGGTGAACGTCAGGTCCGCCGCCATCGGGTTGAGCGAGTCCGTCGTCGGGTCGGTGACGCCGAAGAAGCCGACCCGCTCGCCGTCGACCGCCTCGACCGTCCACGGGACGACCCCCTCGGCGGCCCCGAACGGCTCCGAGGCGTCGGGGTCGTCGTACACGTTCGCGCTCACCCACGTCTGGGGGGCGTCGGCGACGAGGGTGCGCGTCTCTTCGGGTCCGAAGTCGAAGTCGTGGTTGCCGAACGTCTCGACGGCGGTGCCGACCGCCTCGAAGAAGTCGAGCGCCTGTCGCCCCCGCGCCACGAGCGCGAGCACGCCCGGCGCGGTGTCGTCGCCGGTCCCGACGACGAGCGCGTCCTCGCCGTCGAGCGTGGAGAGCAGCCCCGCGAGCCGTCCGGCGCGCTCGGGGTCGTCGTAGACGTTCTCGATGTCGGAGTAGTGGAGCAGGCGGACCATCGGATGCGTGGAGCGTGTCGATTCGGGACGCGGCGTGAAGAACGCACCGGCGGGCGACCGGCGGGTCCCTCGCCGCGAGCGTCGGGCGGGTCGCCGGAATCCGACCCCGGTCGACCGCGTGTGCCGGCGGTCGGGCCGGCCGGGACGGAGCGCGCCGTCACGGGAACGGGTGGTACGCGCGGTCGGGCCGGGGCTCGAACCCCATCGACTCGGGGACGCGCTCCAGCCGTTCGCCGAAGTACGCCTCGCCCGTGAACAGTGGCTGCGCCTCCGGGACGAGCACGCGGACCGCCTCGAACCCCAGCGCAGCGACGTCGCGCGTCGTGAGCCGAGCGGCGTAGGCGTCGAGGCCCGCGTCCGCGAGGCGGGCGAGGAGGGTCTCCAGTTCCGCCTCGCCGGCCGCGTCCGCGCCGAGTCCCGCGGCCGGGACCGACGCCTCGGCGTCGACGAACGCGCGCGCCCGGTCGGGGAACTCGGCGTACTCGCCGATGGCCCCCTCCTGCGCCGCGGCCCGTTCACCCCCCATCGACCTGAGTTCGGTCCAGTTCTGGAGCGCCTCCGCCAGCGCGGACGCCGCCGCGCCGGCCGCGTCGAGCGAGGCGGCCGACCCCATCGCGAACCGCGGCCAGTCGCCGTCGCGGTGGACGGCGACGCCGACGACGGGCACGTCGACGTCCTGCGTGAGCAGCAGCGGCGCGACCGACAGGTCCTCGGCCCGGGCGCGTTTCCGGAGCGTCTCGAACCGCTCGTCGTCCACGTCGACCGCCATCGGGTCGAACGTCGAGTACCACGCCAGCATCGACGCGTCCCGCTCGACGGCCTCGTACAGCCCCGAGAGGACCGCCTCGACCGTCGAGTTCCCCAGTCCCAGCCCGGTCGTGATGGCCGGCTTGTACCGCTCGTCCGGCGGCGGGAAGTGGACGAACGACGCCGGGAGCGACGCCGACTCGCCCGTCCGGAGGTCGCGGCCGTCGACCCACTGCACCCGCTCGTCGGGCGCCGGCGTGGGCGCGTCGGCCGGCCGGACGAACCGCTCGACGGGCACCGCGTCGATGACGCCCTCGGTCGGGGCCGGCCGGAAGCGCTCGGTCCGGTAGACGCCGGCGCAGTAGCGTTCGAGCGCCTCGCCGATGGCCTTCGCGTAGGCGGCGTCCCAGCCCGCGTCGACGCCGGCGGCGAACTCGGCGCACCGCGCGTCCGAGAACGCGGTCGTGTCGGTCGTCCGGGCGACGTAGTACGGCACGGGGAACGACTCGCGCTCGCCGATTTCGGTGACGACGCCGAGGCGGTCGTCGACCGCGCGGTCCATCCGGTCGACGGCGTCGTCGAGGCTCGCGTCGCGGAACGACAGTTCGAAGCCCGCGGGGCGGTCTCCGCAGTCACACCCCGGCGAGGGGAGGAACGTCCGCTCCCGGCCGGGCACCTCGACGGTCGTCCCGCCGAGGTCCTCGCCGGAGAACTGGCGCATCGCGCGTCGCCCCGCGAGCGCGCCGGCGTACCGGACGGCGCTCTTCGTCCCCTGCGGGTCGGCGTCGGTCTCCGGCACGTTCGCGGCCGCCCGGTCGCGGAGGCAGTCGTAACAGCCCGATTCGGCGGAGAACAGCGAGACGGCCGCGTTGAGTCCCTCGACGGGTCGACCGCCGACGCCGCCGATCTCGACGGCGACCCACGAGTCGAGCGCGGCGTTCGCCGTCCGGAAGCGGTCGTCGCCGGCCGTCCCGACGACGGCGGCGAAGTCGAACCCGTCCACCAGCCCCGCCTCGACCCGCATCGCGTTCGCGTCGATGTCGGAGAACGCCCCGGAGAGCGCCGCTGCGGCGGGTTCAGGGGCGACGATGGCGATATCCATACGGAACCCGTCGGGTGGCGGGGTGAAAAAGCCGAAGAAGCGCAGTCGGTCGGTCGCCGGTCGCGCTCTCGTCCGCTCAGTTCAGCATGCTGCGGGCGACGCCCGCGAGTTCGTCGGTGTTGGCCCGTCGGAGCCGGTCGTCGCCGAGCTTCAGGCGCAGACGCGGGCGCCCCACGTCGATGGGGACCTTCTCGGTCGCGATGAGACCCATGTCCTCGAGGCGCGTCTTCGTCCGCGAGAACGTCGCCTTCGAGGCGATACCCACGTCCTCGCCCCACTTGCTGATGTCGTACAGCAGCACGTCGTTCTTCGCCGCGACGAGCAGGCTGATGGTGACCTCGTCGAGGCCGTCGCCGTCGCCGCGGGCGGTCTCGAGCGAGTCGAGCACGCCGTCGAAGTCGGTGCGGGCGGCGTCGCCGATGTCGGCGCTCAGCGTGTCGCGGATGCGCGAGAGCGCCGGCGTCCGGAGGTTGAACGGCTCCGAGTCCTCCCAGAGCGCGCGGTACGTCTCGTAGGCGTCGGCGATGAACCCGTCGTCCTCGGCCGTGAGCGCCGCGACGTGGTCGTCGGCGGTGACGAGCGCGTAGATCGCCTCCTCGCCGACGAGGAGCGTGTTGTCCACGTCGGACGCCAGGCTGCGCAGCGTGAGCCGGTCGGCCGTCACCAGGTCCGCCGCCTCGGAGGCGACGAGGAAGTCGTCGAACACGTCTTTCATCAGCCGCTCGTCCGCGACGACGTTCATCGTCGGGAGCGCGTCGTCGTCGGAGCCGAGCGCGACGAGCGATTCGAGCACCGTCGCGCTCGGGTCGACTACGACCAGTTCGTCGTCGCTTCGGTCGAGGACGGCGCGGAGAACGTCTTCCGTCGTTCCTTCGAGTAAATTCGAGGCCATTCGTATACCTATGGAAGGGGTGGATAGATATTTAATACTAACGGGAAATACGGGAACCAAGCCGTCTCGCGTGCGAATTGCCCGCCCACAGCCGATGTAAACACGAACGGACCACAGCCGACGCAATGTATTATCGTAGCGACCGAATGGTGACAGTATGCCACGTAGTGTGGGGGGAGATACACCTCCGGGCGGGGCAGTGGTATCGTTCGCCGGACGCCATCCGCGGGTCGTGCTGATGGCGCTCGTGTTGCTCGTCACGCTCGCGACGCAGGGAGCGGCGGCCGAAGTCGGCACGGTCACTCCCTCCTCGACGGGGACGACGAACGTCGGTCCCTGAACGGCGTCAGAACAGCAGCTCCTCGATTTCTTCGACCCAGCGGAGGTCGCCCTCGTAGACGACCGGCTCCTCGCAGTAGCTCAGGAACTCCCGGAGCTTCGACCCGTCGATGACGTACTCCTCGGTCGTCCGCAGGAGGCTGCTCCCGTCGTCGTCGCGGAGGAAGCAGTGGTGTGTCGCGCCGGGGATACGCGGACCGTCGACCCGGTAGGTGACGCGGAACTCGTCGTCGCCGAGGCGTTCGAGTTCGACGTCCGCCGGGACGATGGACGACGACTGCGTGAGCACGTGGGTCCCGTCGCCGACCACCGCGTAGTCCTTCCCGGTCATGATGCGGCGGCGGGCCTTGTCGAGCGCGCGTTCGATGCAGTTCCCGCGGGTCATCAGCCGGGCGAACGTCGTCCCGACGGTCGCCGCGTGGCTGTCGAGCACCTCGTTGAGCGTGACGCCGCCCGCGACGCTCCCCTTGCGAACCAGTTCCATCCCCTCGTAGTAGGACCCGCAGGCGTTGAGGAAGAACGTCTGGACGTTCGACTCGTCGATGCTCGACACCGAGAGCGCGCCGTCCGTACACCGGAGGCCGTCGGTCTCGCAGTGGCCGATGTAGTGGACCAGGTCGTGGCGGCTCTCGAAGACGCGCGCGAGTTCGGCGACCGAGAGGTCCTCGCGGACCTCCATGTCGATGTTCAACTCCTCGGCCCGTTCGCGGTAGCGGGACGCGGCGTCGTCGTGTTCCGCGCGCATCCGGCTGTCGTTGAGCACCGCGAACACGGAGAGCGGTTCGGCGGCGGCGTCGAGGAAGCGCTCGCGGTGCTCGTACGCCGCGGTCACCGTCTTGAACACGTCGATGGGGACGCCGTCGGCGAGCCAGCCGTGCGTCCGGCCGGGGCCGAGCGTCGGCCGCACCAGGTCGATGGAGGCGACGTTCCCGTGCCCGACCCGGTAGAAGTCGTCCAGCGACCGGTCGAGCCACTCGTCGCTCGCGAGGTCGGTGGCGTCCGGGAGGAACACGTACGGCAGGTCCGAGACGAGGTACGGGAGCGCGGCGACGTGCTCGAACGTCGGCTTCACGTACATCGAGAGGTGCCACTCGGGGAGCCGGTCCGACACCGCCTCGAACGGGGCCGAGAGGTACGTCGCGACCCGTTCGCCCAGCGGCAGGGGGTACACCGTCTCGGCGTCGAGCCCCACCTCCTCGAACAGGGCGGCCTGGTCGAATCCCTGTTCGTACGGTCCCGCGGCTCGGGCGAGACAGTCGAGGAAGAACACCCGCCTGAGGAGGTCCGAGACCCGGTCTGGGAACGAGGGGAACGGCGGGAGCGTCCACGTCTCCCCGGCGGCACTGAGGGCCGGCTGACCCGCCTCGCCGAGCGTCACGTCGGCGTCGAGGTAGGTCGCCAGCGGGGCGACGACGAAGAGGTAGCGGAGGTCGGGGGGGACGGTCACCTCGACGCCGGTCCGGCTCGCCCGGTCAGACACCTCCGCGGGGACGTTCGCCGCACCGAACTCGACGCGCGGCGCCGGCCCCCGCATCGTCGGGAACGTCCGGTCGGGGGTGCCCGTGCGGTTGCCGGCTCCGAGCACCGACACCGCCGTCGCCACCCCCTGCGGCGTCCGGGGGACGGTGACCGTCTCGACCGCCTCGGCGACGCGGGGGACGAACCCCACCTCGACCGCCGTCGGACCGGAGAACGAGAGGACGAGTCGCTCGTAGTCGCACAGCGAGAGGGTCGCCTCCCCGTCGAAGCGGACCTCTACCGCGATGCTCCCCTGCACGCGGAGGAGGTACTCGTCGGCCGAGAGGTGGACGGGCGCGGCGCCGCCGGGGAGTTCGAACCGTTCGCCGGTGGTGACCGAACAGACCGTCGCGCGGTACGGGGGAAAGCCGAGTTCCGTCGCCGTCCCGGTGACCACCGTCTCGGGGGGCTGTGGCGTGTCGTCGCCCAGCACCTCGTGTGCGGCACTGAGCGAGGGCGCGTCCCCGCCCTCGGACCAGTCGTCGACGCTGACCGTGACGGACGACTTGGCTGCGTCGACGGCCCTGATGCCCTCGTCGGTCCTCTCGACCCTCATTGGGTTCGCCAGAGACACGGACCTATCACGGTATAGGCGTATCGCCGCCGTCGGACCGGGCCGGAGAGAGTGGGTTTTTGTAGCCGCTGGGGGAATCGCCGGTATGGAGTACCCCCACGTCCGCGAGACCGACCCCGCCGTCGCAGACGCGCTCGTCGGCGAAGTCGACCGACAGGAGAACACGCTCGCGATGATCGCCTCCGAGAACCACGTCTCGAAGGCGGTGCTGGAGGCACAGAGCAGCGTCCTCACGAACAAGTACGCCGAGGGGTATCCCGGCAAGCGCTACTACGCCGGCTGCGAGTACGCCGACGAGGTGGAGCGGCTCGCCATCGACCGCGCGAAGGAGCTGTGGGGGGCCGAACACGTCAACGTCCAGCCCCACAGCGGGTCGCAGGCGAACATGGGCGTCTACCTCGCGGTGCTCGACCCGGGCGACAAGATACTCTCGCTGGACCTGACCCACGGCGGCCACCTCTCGCACGGCCACCCGGCGAACTTCGCCGGCCAGGTGTACGACGTCGAGCAGTACGAGGTCGACCCCGACACCGGCCGCCTCGACTACGACGCAGTCGAGGAGCAGGCCCGCGAGTTCGAACCCGACGCGCTCATCTCGGGCTACTCCGCGTACACCCGCGACGTCGACTGGGAGCGTATGGGTGACATCGCAGACGATGTGGGCGCGTACCACATCGCCGACATCGCGCACATCACCGGTCTCGTCGCCGCCGGCGTCCACTCCTCGCCGGTCGGCCACGCCGACTTCGTCACCGGGTCGACGCACAAGACCATCCGCTCGGGCCGCGGCGGCATCATCATGTGCCGCGAGGAGTACGCCGACGACGTGGACAGAGCCGTCATCCCCGGGATGCAGGGCGGTCCGCTCCTGCACAACATCGCGGGGAAGGCGGTCGGCTTCCACGAGGCGCTCCAGCCGGAGTTCGAGACGTACGCCCGCCAGACCGTCGACAACGCGAAGGCGCTCGGCGAGTCGCTCGTCGACAGCGGTCTCTCGCTCATCTCCGGCGGCACCGACAACCACCTCGTGCTCGTCGACCTGCGCGAGTCGCACCCGGAGACGACGGGCAAGGACGCGGAGGAGGCGCTCGCGGACGCTGGCATCGTGCTCAACGCGAACACGGTACCGGCCGAGACCCGCTCGGCGTTCAACCCCTCGGGCATCCGCGCGGGGACGCCAGGGCTGACGACGCGTGGGTTCGAGGAGGCCGAGATGCGCGAGGTAGGCGACCTCATCTACCGAGTCGTCGACGACTACGACGACCCGTCGGTCGTCGACGAGGTGAGCGAGCGGGTGGACGAACTCACCGACGCCCACCCGCTCTACGAGTAAGCCCCTCGGGTATCGTCGACCTACAACCACCTGGTCGGGAAGTAGGAACTACTTTCTTATCTTTAAAGGGAGCACCGAATATAATTGATGGCCGAAACCCCCGCTCGCTCATGGCGGCCTCGGACGACGGCCGCGTGCCTCCTGGTAGTACTGCTCGCCATCGTCGCGGGTTGCGTGCAGTCGGCCGGCTCCACCTCCACGTCGGCGGCGGCCGAGACGACGGCCACGGAGACGGCGGCGACGACCCCGACCGGGTCCGACGCGATGGAGTCGCGACTGGTGGACCTGACGACCGCCGCCGACCCGGCCGCGTTCGCCGCGTCGCACGGGGTTGACTACGACGACGGCCGCGTGTCGGTCGTCGTGACGCTGCGGGAGGGGACGACGCTCCCCGAGGGGCACGACGCGGAGGTCGGACTCGCCCGCGGCGAGACGGTCCACGCGACCGTCCCGGTCGCGGAACTCCGGCCGCTCTCCGCACACGAGAACGTGACGTTCGTTCGAACCCCGCGGGAGCCGAACGCGTGAGCCGACGAGCGCACGCGCTCGCCGTCGCCGTGGTGCTCCTGCTCGTCGCCGCGCCGGTGGTGAACGCGGCCGGGTCGTCGGCCGCGCACACCGCGACGGCGGACGCGGCCAGTCCGACGGTACGCGAGGTGAGCGGCGCCACAGTCCCGGCCGACACCGCGACGAGCCAGAACACGACGACGGAGAACCGAACCGAGAACGGGACCACGGGCGCGACGACCGAGAACGCGACCGGTGACTCCGACGAACGGGCGGGCAGTCCGAAGATAGCGGCCGGACTGCGCGGCGGGACGGCTGGCGACCCCGGCGCCTCGGCGCTCGACGCCGCGTCGGTCGACGGCGCCGCCCCGGTGACGGTCGTCGTCGAGGCGAAACCCGGAACGGTCGACTCGGTCGCGTCGGCCGTACGGGCCGTCGGCGGGACGGTCGACCTGACGCACGGTGACGCGCTCCAGGCGACTCTGCCGCGGGACGCGCTCGGCGCGCTGGCGAACCGGAGCGCGGTCGAGTACGTCCGGCAGCCCCACCGGCCGGTGACGACCGACGTGGTGAGTCAGGGGGTCGGGACGGTGAACGCGAGCCGCCTCCACCAGCGGGGCGTCACCGGCGAGAACGTCACCGTCGCGGTCGTCGACGTGGGTGGGTTCAACCTCTCGAACCCGGAACTCGACGGCGTCGTCGCCCATCGCAGCTTCCACGAGGACGGCATCGGCAACGCGACGACGGACGCACACGGAACCCGGACGGCCGCGCTCGTCTCGGACGTCGCCCCGGACGCGAACGTGGTGGTCGTCCGCGTCCAGAACTACCTGGGGGCGCAGAAGGCGGTCGCGTGGCTCCGCGAGGAGACCGACACCGACGTGGTGTCGATGTCGCTCGGCTGGAAGAGCGTCGGGCCGCTCAACGGGTCGGCGCCGCTCTCGACCGAGATTCGGCGGAGCACGCAGAACGGGACGCCGTACTTCGTGGCGGCCGGGAACGCCGCGAACGGGCACCACTGGAACGGGCGGTGGACCGACACCGACGGCGACGGCTGGCTGAACTTCGGCGGCGGCGACGAACTGATGACGGTGCGGTCGAGCGACTACCCGTCGCCGCTGTACCTCACGCTCCAGTGGGACGACTGGCCCGCGAGCGACGAGGACTACGACCTGTACGCCTACCGATACGAGTCGGACTTCCCCGGGACCGAGAACGAGTCGAGCACCGGCCAGCCCGTCCTCGTCTCGAACACGACCCAGAGCGGGACGCAGGAGCCGCTGGAACTGTTCTCGGGCGACACGTACGGGGAGCTGTACGTCGCTGTCAGGAGTGCGGACGGCGAGCCGAGCGGCGACACTCGCTTCACCGTCTTCGGTGGCGACGAACAGTACCTGACGCCGTCGACAGACGGACGTAGCGTCACCGAACCGGGCGTCGCACCGTCGGCGACGACCGTCGGGGCGGTGGACGCGGCGAGCGGCAGGCTCCAGCCGTACTCCTCGCGCGGGCCGACCGTCGACGGTCGGCGGAAGCCCGACCTGGTCGCCCCCGACAACGTCTCGACCGGCGCGTCCGCCTCCCGATTCTACGGCACGTCCGCGGCGACGCCCCACGCCGCCGGAGTGGCGGCGCTCCTCCTCGGCGTCGACCCGACGCTCACCCCGCAGGAGGTCGAGACGACGCTGGCCGAGACGACCGCGAGCGGGAGCGGGCCGAACAACCGTACCGGGTACGGCCTCGTCGACGCCGACGCGGCCGTCGCCCGACTCGACGCGGGGGGGAGCGACGCGAGCAGCGTCGACCGCACCCTCGACGACTGCACGACCGTCTCGCGCTCCGGGCGGTTCGAACTCGCCGGGAACGTCTCGACCGACGGCACCTGCCTCCGCGTGACCGCGAGCGACGTGACGCTCGACGGGATGGGGCGGACCGTCGCCGCGGGCGCGAACGGAGTCAGGGTCGCCAACGGGTCGACCGCGCTCTCGAACGTCACCCTCACCAACCTCTCCGTGACCGGGGCCGACCGGGGTGTCCTCGCCCGGAACGTGGACGGGCTGACCGTGCGCGACGTGCGCCTCGCGGACGGCGTCGCAACCGGCGTCCGTCTCGTGAACGCGCCGAACGCGAGCCTCGAGGCGGTGGACGCGACCGGTACGACCACCGCGCTCAGCGCCGCGTCCGGGTCCAGCGGGACGACGGCGTCGAACCTGACGCTCGCACCGGACACGACGGTCGACGTGACTGGGACCGACGTGGCGGTGGCGACGGGGTCCGCGCCGGCGTCCCCGACGTCCGGTCGGCTCCGCTCGACCGTCGTGGAGTTCGCCGGGACGAGCGGGAACGCGACCGGCGAACTGACCGTCAGAGCCGGCTACCCCGGGTCGGCCGACGAGTCCGCGCTCGCGCTCCGGCGGTACGACGGGGACGCGTGGACCGAGACGACCGGGTCGACGGTCGCTAACGGGGTCGTGACGGGCACTGTCGGCGCGTTCGGCTCCGTCGCCGCCGTCGAGACCACCCGTCCGACGGCGAGCGCGCCCGGCGACGCGACCGCCGGCGAGGTCGGGGTGAACGAGACGGCGACGGTCGACGTCGCGGTGAGGAACGACGGGGCCTCGCCGCTGTCCGTCTCCGAGGCCGTCGTGACCGGCGCGGACGCGTCGGCGTTCACGGTCACGAGCGCACCCGGCAGCGTCGCGCCCGGCGAGACCGGCACGGTCACCGTGCAGTTCGTCCCCAGCCGGGTTGGCGCGCACGAAGCGACGCTGGAGGTACGCCACGACGCCGCCGGCTCGCCGACCACCGTGGCACTGAGCGGCACCGGCGTCGGCGAGTCCGCGATTCAGGCGGCCGGGAGCGTGCCGTTCGGCGTCGTCTCGGTGGGCGAGACGGCGACCCGCGAACTTCGCGTGACGAACGACGGGACCGCGCCGCTGTCCATCTCCGATGTCGCCGTGACCGGCGCGAACGCCTCGTCGTTCACGGTCACGGGCGCACTCGAGCGCATCGCGCCCGGCGAGACCGGGACGATTACGGTGCAGTTCTCCCCGGAGGACGCCGGCGCCCTCCGGGCGACGCTGTCGATTAGCCACGACGCCGACGGCTCGCCCACCACGGTCACACTGAGCGGCACCGGCGTCGGGACGCCCTCGCTCGACGTGCCGACCGAGCGTTCCTTCGGCGACGTCCCCGTCGGAGCGACGCGCCAGCGGAACGTGACCGTCAGCAACGACGGGACCGCCCCGCTCACGCTCACCGGCGTCACCGCGTCGGGACCGTTCACGGTCGTCGGCGACCCGACGGGAACGGTCGCACCCGGCGGGACGCGGACCGTCACCGTCGAGTGGTCGCCCGGGTCGCGGACGAACGGGACGGTGACCGGCGCGGTGACGGTCGAACACGGCGCAGACGGGTCGCCCGCGACGGTGGCGTTGTCCGGGCGGGCGGTCGCCCCCGGCGTCGCGCTGTCGGTCGCGGACGCCGTCCGCGAGAACGTGACGGTCGGCGAGAACCTGACGCACGAGGTGACGGTGCGCAACACGGGCACCGCCGACCTGCGCGTCTCGGGGGTCGGACTCGCGAACGCCTCCCCGGGGTACGCGCTGGCGAACGCGTCGTTCGTCCTCTCGCCCGGCACGGAACGGACGCTCACCGTGGCGTACACGCCGGAGTCCGCGGGCGAACGCGGCGCGACCGTCCAAGTAGGTCACAACGCCTCGGAGACGTCTTCGCCCGTCGAACTCCGACTGAGCGCGACCGTCACGCAGCCCTCGGAGACCGACGACGGCGGGAACGTGAGCGACGGCGGCAGCGGTGACGGTAGCGGGGACAACGGCGACGACGGTGGAGACAGCAGCGGCGGCGGAAGCAGCGGTGGCGGGAGCGACCCGACGACCAGCTACGACGTGGTCGAACTCGGCTCCGGCGCGACGGTGCGGGTGGAGGACGTGACCGGCGGGACGGCCGTCGAGACGGAACCGGGCGTCGCGGGCGCGGGCGTCACCGTCGAGACGGTCGGGTTCGCGTTCGGCTTCGACGCGCCCGACTTCCGGGTCGAACTCGACGCCCCGACCGCCTCGCCCGACGGACTGCCGGCGCTCGGTGAGGCGACGCCGCTGGCGTACTTCCGTGCCGAAGCCGTCAGGCTGGAGACCGAACGGCTCGACTCGGGCACGGTCGGCGTCCGCGTCGCGGACCTCCCGGAAGGCGCGTCGCCCGAGAACCTGGTCGTGTATCGCCTCGTGGACGGTTCGTGGAAACCGCTAGAGACGAGCCACGTCGGCGGCGACAGCTACCGGGCCGAGACGAGCGACTTCACCGCGTTCGCCGTCGGCGTCGTGACCGAGGAGACGGCGACCCCGACCCCGGCCCCGACCGAGGAGACGGCGACCCCGACGGACGAACCGACCGACACGTCCGCGCCCCTGGTCGGGGAGACGGGGACGGCCGCGGTGAACGGCGGCGGAACGCCCGCCGGCACGGAGACGACCGGTCCCGGGTTCGGTCCCCTCGCGGCACTGGTCGCGCTGGCGTGCGCGTTCCTGCTCCGGCGGCGCTGACCCCCCGGGGCGACTTCCCTCGCCGAGCGGTATAATACACGTTCGTGCATATAATTCTCTCGAGTGGCACCTACTTGCGCAAATCCGAGGGTACTTACCGCTCCCGCTCCCCTCTCGACGTATGACGGAGGTCATCGACGGGAACGCGGTCGCCGAGGAGATACGCGCCGGCGTGAGCGACTGCGTGGACACGCTCGTCGCCGAGGGCGTCGAACCGGGGCTGGCGACGGTCCTGATGAGCGACGACCCCGCCTCGGAGACGTACGTCTCGATGAAACAGCGCGACTGCGAGGAGGTCGGCATCGAGGGCGTCCACGTCGACGTGGACAACGACGCCCCCGCCCAGGAACTGTACGAGACGGTCGAGCGCCTCAACGACGACGACGGCGTCCACGGCGTTCTGGTCCAGAAGCCGTTCGTCGACCAGGTGGACGAGCGGCGCGTCCTCCGGACCATCGCGCCCGAGAAGGACGTCGACGCGTTCCACCCGGAGAACGTCGGCCGGGTGGTCGCCGGCAACCCACGTTTCAAACCCTGTACCCCCCACGGCATCCAGCGACTCCTCGCCGACGCCGGCGTCGACCCCGAGGGGAGGGAGGCCGTCGTCGTCGGTCGGTCGGACATCGTCGGCAAGCCGATGGCGAACCTGCTGTTCACCAAGGCCGCGGGCGGCAACGCGACGACGACGGTGTGTCACTCCCGGACGGAGGACCTGGCGGCCCACACACGCCGAGCGGACATCCTCGTCGCCGCCGCCGGTCGGCCGGAGTTCATCACGGCCGACATGGTGAGCGAGGGGACGGTGGTCGTCGACGTGGGCGTCAACCGGGTCGAGCGCGACGGCGACTCGACGCTCGTCGGCGACGTCGCGTTCGACGAGGTGGAACCGAAGGCGTCCGCCATCACGCCCGTCCCGGGCGGCGTCGGGCCGATGACGCGGGCGATGCTCCTGTACAACACCGTGAAGGCCGCGTCCGCCGAGAGCGGCGTCGACGTCGAGTTGCCGTAGTGCCGTAGCTTCCCGTACTCCCACCGGTTCTCGTCGCTCTCGCCGGCGTGTCGAGTCGGACCGAGGGTCGGTCCGCCCTCGGGAGCGGGCGGGACCGAATCGCCCGCCCGCAGGCCGCAGGCTTTTAATTCGTCGGCGTGAAGGCGACGCTATGCCCACGTACGTCTGTGAGATCGACGTGAACGAGTCGCAGATAACGAACCCACAGCGACTCGCGTCGCTGTGGGGGGAGGTCAAGGAGGACATCGAGCGACTGGGCGGCGAGGTGATCGACACCTACACAATCCTCGGGAAGTACGACTTCCTCCTCGTGTTCGAAGTCGAGGGGGAGAACACCGCGTTCCAGGTCTCGCAGGTCATCGAACAGCGGGGACTGGACACCGAGACGATGCAGGCGTTCCCCATCGAGCGCATCGGGGAACTCGTCGAGGACGTCGCCTGAGACGGACCGGGGACGAACCACGGCCGCTTCTTCGACGGCTACTCCGACGCCGACAGCCCCTCGCGCACCCGTTCGAGCGCCTCGTCGTCCCCCTCGATGAGGTACCGGCCGAGCGCGCGCGCCGCGGCGACGAGCGCGTCGGCCTCGTCGGGGTCGACCTCCCCCTCCAGCGCGCGGACCCGTTTGGCCCGGTCGCGCAACGGGCCGAGCGCCGCCCGCGCCTCGTGGTCCGGGTGGTCGTCGAGGTACGCCGCCACGTCGCGCCGGTAGTCGAGCGCCGCGTCGGCCGCCGCCAGCCCGCGCGCCTCGTACATCCGCGGGGGGACGTCGCTGGACGCCGGTCGCTCGCCCGTGTCGGCCGCCCGGAGCAGCGCCGTCAGGTACCACCGTTCGTCGTCGCTCGGGTCGCGGAGTCGCGCGAACACGTCCGCCGCCTGCGACAGTTCCTGCGCGGCGAGGTAGGCGTCGTCCAGGGGCTTGAGGTCGCCGCCGCGGATGAACCCCCGCTTGCGGAGGTACTCGCGGCAGGCGCGTTTCACGTCGTCGGTCAGGTCAGCGAGCGGGGCGTCGTCCAGTCGCGCGAGCACCGCGTCGAGGTCGAGTTCCGCCGGCGCGTCGGTGTGGCGCTTCCGCTCGCCCGTCCCGACGCTGCGGACGCTCCCGCAGTCGGGACACGCGACGCTCCCCGTCTCGAAGTACGACCACAGCGTCCCGCAGTCGCGACACCGGCGTTCCCCGCGAACCTCCATGGCGGCCGTTCGCTCCCCGGAGGGAAAAACGCCCCGAGCCTCCGGACGCCGAGACGTTCGTCCGTCCCGAGGCGCGCTAGCGGTCGGACCGCCCAGCCGACGCTCACCCGGTCCGACAGTCGAGGTGCTCGACCGCCGCGTTTATGCCCGCTCCGACGGACCGGTCGGGTACCATGTCGGTAGACACGCGGACCGACGACGAGGATAGCGGAAGTCGCCACGCGGCGGCTGGTCGAGAAATCCTCCCGCGAACGAGCCGCTTCTGACGAGGACGACGCTGAGGCCACGGTAACCGCGCGGCCGAGCGACGACGCGGCCGGGGTCGCGTTGCAGGTCGACGGCGAGGAGTACCGGCTGACGCGCGCCGACGCCCGAGCGCTGCGGGACGGGTTGGCGGACGCGCTCACCGGGCGGCGGACGTTCCTCCACACCGTCGGCGAACACCGCGAGGACGGGAGTTACGCGGTCGAGCGACGCGCCGCCGACTCCACGGGCCACGCCAAGGTGTTCGAGCGGTTCGCCGTGCTCGAACGACTGTACGAGCGCCTGCCCCGGGAGTTCACCGCCGCGGACGTTGGCGGTCCGGGACTGACCGGCGGGCGACGCCACCTCGTGGTCCGTCACCTCGCGGAGCACCCGGCGTTCGACTGCGAGTTGACCGCGCGCCAGCCGCTGACCGTCCGGAAACGCGAGTCGGCCGACGCCGGCCGGACCGAACCCGACGGGGGTGCGTGAACGCGCTCGGGTCCGGGAACGACCGACGCTCCACCGTCGGCCGCTGCTCCTACTCCACGGACGCGTCGACGGGTACCCGCTCGCCGGTGCGCGCGGCCTCGTAGGCGGCCTCACAGACCGCGGTCACTCGCAGGGCGTCGCGGGCCGTGGCCGGCGGTTCGGTCCCTTCGAGGACCGCGTCGACGAACGCGCCGACCTTGGTCCGCTCGGGCATCTCGTCGAGGTTCGGAATCCGGTCGGCCGAGGGGTCGACGAGTCGTAGCTCCCGCTCGTCCCACCCGCGGCCGCCGACGTGCATGCCACGGTCGGCGTCCCACACGTAGTAGTGTTCGTCGACGGCGGGCGCGCGGCCGTCGGCGGTGACGGTGGCGGTGGTCCCCTCGGCGAACTCGACGAGGAGCGACGCGCGCGCGTCGACGCGGCGGTCGTCGTCGAGGAACGCCATCTCGGCGCTGACCGCCGCGGGGGTCAACCCCGTCATCCACATGAGCGCGTCGAGGAGGTGCGTGCCGGTGTCGTAGAGGAACCCACCGCCGCTCAGGTCCGGGTCCACCCGCCACGTGTCCGTCACGTGTTCGACCCACGGCTGGGTGCTGCTGGCGGTAATCGAGGTGGGGACCGTATCGTGGTCCAGCCAGTGCTCGCGCGCGGCGACGTACGGTCGGTCGAGGTGGCGCTGGAAGCCCGGCATGACCACGCTGTCGCTCGACTCCGTCCGCCGGACCACGTCCTTCGCGTCCGCGACGTCGACGGTGAGCGGCTTCTCGCAGAACACGTGGAGGCCCTCGTCGAGAGCGGCGACGGTCTGCTCGTAGTGGAAGGTGTGCGGCGTCGTGATGACGACGGCGTCGAGCGTCTCGGCGTCCAGCATCTCCTCGTACGACTCGTACACCGACCCGTCGGAGAGGCCGAACTCCGCGGCCGCGTCGGCCCGGGCGGACTCGCTCACGTCGGCCGCCGCGACGACCGTCGCGCGCTCCTCGGCGGCGACGTGCCGTCCGTCTTCGAGTCCCCAGTTGCCGGTGCCGCTGAGTCCGAACCGAAGCCGCTCGCCGTCGTCGTCCGGTCGGGGTGCCATGTGGTCCCGTCCGAGTCGTCCGACAAACACCTGTCGGTCACGCGTCCATCGCGGGCGGGGGTCGACCCGATGGACCCGCTCGTAGTCGACCCGTGCGCACGACGACTCGCTCGCGGCAACGCTTTTGCCCCGACCGGGCCACCACCGCGCATGACGTTCTCCATCGCCGCGCGCGACCCGGAGACGGACGCGGTGGGCGTCGCCGTCCACTCGAAGTTCGTCGCGGTCGGTGCGGTCGTCCCGTTCGTGAGCGCCGACGCGGGCGCAGTCGCGACACAGAGTCACGCCAACGTCGCGTACGGTCCCGACGGACTGGACCTCCTCGGAGACGGCCACACCGCCGGGGAGGTGGTCGAGACGCTCACGGCGGACGACGAAGAGGCCTCGTCGAGGCAGGTCGGCGTCGTCGGCCGCGACGGGTCGGTCGCCGCGTTCACCGGGTCGGAGTGTTTCGACTACGCCGGCGACCTGCAGGGGGAGGCGTACACCGTCCAGGGGAACATTCTGGAGAACGAGGCGACGCTGACCGCGATGGCCGAGGCGTTCGAGGTGAGCGACGGCGGCCTGCCCGAACGACTCACCGCGGCGCTGTACGCCGGCAACGACGCGGGCGGCGACAGCCGCGGCGAGCAGTCGGCCGCGCTGTACGTCGCCAAGCCCGAGGGCGGGTACGGCGGGAGGAACGACCGCTGGGTCGACGTCCGCGTCGACGACCACGAGACGCCCATCGCCGAACTGGAGCGGGTGTTCCGGCTGTACGACGTGACGCTGCTCGCCCGCGAGGAACCCGCCGACCCGCGGACGCTCGCCGGCGACGCCGCCCGCGAGGTGAGCCGGGCGCTCGCGGCGGCGGGGCTGTACGACGGCGAGCCGGGCGGGTCGTTCGGTCCCGACGAGCGGGAGGCGCTGGAGGCGTTCCGCGGGCTGAACAACTTCGAGAACCACTCGCTCGCCACCGTCGAGGACGCGCTCGTGGGCGGGTGGGAGGAGGCGGACGGCGAGGGGGAGACCCGGCTGGTGAACGCGCTCTGGCACGGACTCCAGCGGTACGAGCGGGAGTGAGCGCAGGGCGGCGCTCGGGGGCACCGGAACCGTCAGAAGCCGGCTCAGCCGCGCCGGTCGAGCATCCGCTCGATGAGCTGTTTCGTGGAGAGTATCTCCCCCTCGTATCTGGGTTCGCGGCCGGACGCGCGCACCACGTCGGCGTCGAGTCCGCGCTCGCGCAGGGCCGAGCGGATGGCGTCGTCGTCGTGGTGCTGGTCGAACCCGAGGACGACGACGTCGGGGTCGATGGCCCGGACGGGGACGTAGAAGTCCTCGGTGTGCCCGAGGTGCGCCTCGTCGACGACCGCGAGCGCGTCCACCATGTCGCGCCGCTGGCGGTCCGGGCAGACCGGCTTCGGCTTGTGCGTGACGTTCTCGCTCCGGGCGACGATGACGTGGAGTTCGTCGCCGTACTCGGCCGCCTCCCGCAGGTAGTGGACGTGCCCCGGGTGGAGCAGGTCGAACGTCCCCTGCGCGAGCGCGACGCGACCGCTCATTCGCGCAACTCCGCGTCGATGTCCGACTGGTCGAAGTCGAAGAACGCGTCGTCGTCCGGGAGGTCCACGTCGATGACGTCCAACTCGCGCGGCTCCCCGTCGGCGTCGAACGCCCGCCAGGAGTCTCGCTCGTAGGGCGCGCCGATGATGATGTGGACCGACCCGGCGTGGAAGGTGGTGAGGTCCTGATCCGACGGCCGCAACACGCCGTTGGGGTGCGAGTGGACCGACCCGACCGCACCCGACCCGTTGGGGACGAGGTTCTCCCGGACCGTCGCGCTCTCGGGCGATGAGGTGGTTCCGGGGATGACGAGCACGTCCGTGATGACAGTTCCGTCGCGGTCGAGACCGAGTTCCCGGGCGTCCGTTCCGCGGAGAAAGCCCATGTACTCGTTCGGGTGGGTTTCGCTGGACGCCTCCAGCGCGAACGTGAGGGTGTCGGCGGCGATACCGAGCACCCCGCCCGACCGGAACAGTCGCATACCGCACCCTCGGTCCGGTCGCCTTCTAAGCGTGTCGATGGGGCCGGTGTCCCACGCCGGGACCGGGCGGAGCGTCGTCGCGACCGCGGGGGGCGACCGTCGGACCGCTCGCGCTCAGACGGCGTCGAACTCGGCGTCGGGGTCGACCCCCGTCCCGTCGGCCGCCGCGCGGAGCGCCGCCTCGTCGTCGGCGAACGCGGCGGCCATGTCCGGGTCGGGGTCCGTCTCGGCGGCGGCGACCTGTTCGGCCGCGAAGACGAGCCGCTGGAGGCGGCTCTCGCTGACGCGGAGCGTGACCTCCCGCTCGGACGCCGTATTCCTGCTCGCTCGAGTCATCTCGCGTGAGACACCGACAAACTTCGGTATAGGTTTTGTGCCTCGTGTTTCACGTTTGATTCGCCTCGCCGACAGGAGTCGGGGGGTCGCACGCCCACTCGGCGGTCGGACGACCGCCGGACGGTCGGTCGCCGACCGCCGCGTCGACGGGGCCGGACGCCCCGACCGAGGACGAAGTACAAACCTTAACACCGGGCGTCGGCGTAGCAACGGACATGACTGACGCATCCGCCGGGGATTCCGGCGATTCCGGCGACGACCGGGACGGGGAACGTCCCGTCGTCTACGACCTCGCGCCCGACTGCACCCTCTCGGACACGGAGGTGGGCGCTCGTTACCACGCGACCGTCAACGGCGTCGTCGACTACGGCGTTTTCGTCGACATCTCGGAGTCGGTTTCGGGGCTGCTCCACGAGTCGAACATGGACGGCCAGTCGTTCGCGGTCGGGGACGAACTCGTCGTCGAACTGGAGGAGACGAAGGAGAACGGCGACGTGTCGTTCGCGCTCGCGGACCTCGACGACTACCGGACGGTCGCGGTCGAACACGAACCGGACATCACGGCCGTGACCGACCTCGACGTCGGCCACGCGGCGACCGTCGAGGGGGAGGTCGTCCAGATAAAACAGACGGGCGGACCCACCATCTTCCACGTGGCCGACGACACCGGTATCGTCGCGGCCGCCGCGTTCGAGGAGGCGGGCGTGCGCGCGTACCCCGACATCGACCTCGGGGACCTCGTGCGGGTCGGCGGCGACGTCGAGGAACACAACGGCGCCCTCCAACTCGAAGCCGAGAGCGTGACGGTACTCGCGGACGAGGCGGCCACCGACGCCGGCGAGCGACTCGACGCCGCGTTCGCGGAGCGGGCGGAACCGGAGGCGGTCGACCCGCTGGTCGAGTGGGAGGCGTTCGAGTCGCTCCGCGCGGACTTGGAGGAGGTCGCGCACCTGCTCCGCCGGACGGTCCTCGAGGGACGGCCCATCCGCATCCGCCACCACGCCGACGGCGACGGGATGTGCGCCGCCATCCCGGTCCAACTCGCGCTCGAGAACTTCATCCAGTCGGTTCACGAGGACCCCGACGCCGCCCGACACCACCTCAAGCGCCTGCCGAGCAAGGCGCCGTTCTACGAGATGGAGGACGTGACGCGCGACCTCAACTTCGCGCTGGAGGGGCGCGCGCGCCACGGTCAGAAGCTCCCCCTCCTGTTGATGCTCGACAACGGGTCGACCGAGGAGGACGTACCCGCCTACAAGAACCTCACCCACTACGACATGCCGGTCGCGGTCGTCGACCACCACCACCCGGACCCCGACGCGGTCGAGGACCTGCTCGAGGCCCACGTCAACCCCTACCTCCACGGCGAGGACTACCGCATCACGACGGGGATGATGTGCGTCGAACTCGCGCGCATGATCGACCCCGACGTGACCGACGACCTCAGGCACGTCCCGGCGGTCGCCGGACTGTCGGACCGCTCGAAGGCGGAGGTCATGGACGAGTACCTCGCGCTCGCAGACGAGGCCGGCTACGACCGCGACCACATCGAGGACGTGGGCGAGGCGCTCGACTACGCCGCCCACTGGCTGCGCTACAGCGAGGGGAAGACGCTCGTGAACGACGTCCTCGACGTGGGCGCCGACGACGAGGCGCGCCACCGCGAACTCGTCTCGTTCCTCTCCGAGCGGGCGGCACGCGACGTGGAGCGCCAGCTCGACGCCGTCGAGCCCCACGTCGAACACGAGACGCTCGACTCGGGCGTTCACCTCTACCGAATCGACCTGGAGAACTTCGCGCACCGATTCACCTACCCCGCACCGGGGAAGACCACCGGACAGCTCCACGACCGGAAGGTCGCCGAACACGGCGAACCGGTCATCACCGTCGGGTACGGTCCGGACTTCGTGGTGCTCCGGTCGGACGGCGTCCGCCTCGACATCCCGCGGATGGTCTCGGAACTCAACGAGGAGGTGGTCGGCGGCGGCGTCTCCGGCGGCGGTCACCTCGTCGTCGGCTCCATCAAGTTCGTGAAGGGGCGTCGCGAGGACGTCATCGACACGCTCGTCGAGAAGATGGGCGAGGCGGACCTCGACGAGAACCTGTCGAGCACCGCGAGTCTCGACGACTGACGCCGTCGAACGCACCTCTCCGGTTCTCTCCGCTCCCTCCAAGCGGGTGCCGTGCGGCGCCGACCGACCGCCGTCCCGCCACGGACCCGGAGGAGTCGACGGCTCACCACCGGTGTTCCCCGTCTCGTTCTTCGTTCGCGCCGCCGGCGAACGTCACCCGCCGACGCGCGTACAGGACGACGAGTGCTCCCACCGCCGCGGCGGTGGCTCCGAGCGTCGGCGGGACGCTCCCGAGTTCGTCGACCGCACCGCGCCCGCCCCGCCAGTCGGCCGCGAACACCGAGCCGTAGTACTCCGCGACGGCGTCGCCGCGGAGGACGAGTGCGACCTCCCTGTTCTCGGTCGCGCTCGTCGGGTTCCAGTTGAGCGACCCCAGCACGACGGCGTCGTCGGCGACGACGCCCTTGGCGTGAACCTTCCCGTACCGGCCCGCGGGGTCCGCGACGCGCGCCGAGAGCGGCGCGCCGGTCCGGTCGGCCCAGTCGTTCAGCGACGCCGCGAGCGCCGCGTTCTCCTCCCGGACGTACCACGCGCCGGAGAGGAGGACGCGGACGCGGACGCCGCGTTCGGCGGCCCGGCGGCACGCGCGGAGGAACGGTCCACGGTCGACCGTCGGCTGTATCACGTCGACCCGCTCCTCCGCGGCGTCGATAACGCCGACGACGCCCGACCGCGCGTTCCCCGGCGCGGTGAGCAGGGTGGCGTTCCGGACGCGCACGTCCCTCGACCGGAAGCGCGTCGGGTACGACTCGTTCGTCGGCGTACCCGGCTCGAACGTCCGTCCGCGGCTGAACGTCCGCCACGCGAGCGCGTCGTCCCACCCGGCGTCGCCGCGGAACACGGCGGCAAGTTCGTCCGCGGCCCGTCCCGAGCGGACGGCGACTCCCCACCCGCGGCTGCTCGCGCCACCGACGCCTGCCGGCTTCCAGTTCTCGGTGAGCACCAGTGCGGTGTCGTCGACGACGGCGTACTTGGCGTGGTGGTAGCGGAAGCGGGCGTACGGCCCGTCGAGGACGCGAACCTCGACGCCAGCGGCGACGAGTTCGTCCAGCAGGCGCGCCTCGCGGGCGGTCACGCCCCCGACCGGGCCGCCCTCCACGAGGACGCGCACCTCGACGCCGCGCGCTTCCGCGGCGACGAGGGCGTCGGCCGTCCGCTCGGAGGCGAACGTGTACGCCGCGAGGAGGAGTCGGCGGTCGGCGCGCCGGAGCGTCTGGACCGGCGGTCCCGGCGCGTCCGGGAGCACGAACGCCGTCGCGTTCGCGCCGCCGAGCGCGACTGGGTCGCGGGGTGCGTAGCCGACGGGGCGCCACGCCGGCGTCGCGTTCCGGAGCCAGCGCTCCCCCTCTGGCGCGTCGCCGTAGCGGGCCTCGTCGACGACCGGACCGCTCGGCTCGCCTCCGACTGTCTCCCCACGGGAGAGGACGAGTCGCTCGCCCGCGTTCGACAGCGAGAGTGCGGCCGCGGCGACCCGCCCCGGGGTCCCGTTCGGAACGGCCCTCGGTTCCGCGGCGAGGACGACGCGCCCGCCGCCCCGGACGGTCACCGCGTCCTCGCCGTCCGAGAGCGTCCAGTTCCCGCGTGGGAGCGCGAGCGCGACGTACTCGCCCGCGTCGTCAGCCGCGACCGGGTTCGGGTACGCCGACACGATTCGCGCCCCGGCCGGCACACCGTCGCCCGGCGCGCTCGCCGTCGCGGCGGCGGGCGCGAGGCCCGCGGAGACGGCTACGAGGACGAGGCAGACGGCGAACGCGACGCGGAAGCGGGCGGGGAGCGGGCGCACGGCGAGGGTGGTCCCGTCCCCCTACAAGAACGTTCGCCGCCCACCGGGGTCGGGAGCGGCTTCGGTGCGTTTTTGCCCCGGCGACGCACGCCCCCGGTATGGTCACGCTCGCACAGGGGCTCCGTCTGGCCGGGGCCGCGCTCGGCGCGGTCGGCGGCGCGCTGGTGTTCGTCGAGTTCTTTCAGCTCCCCTCGTACGTCCGGTACGAGGAGGAGTTCGACAGCTACGACGTCGACATCGCACCCCAGACCGTGACCGAGCACACCACGCTCGGCCGGGTCGGCGGCCTCCTCGTCTCGGTCGGGTTCGCGCTCCTGTTCCTCGGCGAGTTCGTTGCGCTGTGAGTGATCTCGTGGAGACGCCCGGCGAGTTTCGTGTTCGTTAGGAGTCGTCGAACTCACCGGGAGGAGTTGTAGCGGCCCCCTAATGCGGCTCGAACCCGAGCGACGGCGGTCATGGGTCGGCGTAAGACGGTTCTGGAGCGTCCAGCGTCGGTGCCCGGTGCGACGGACACCACGGGAAGCATCGTTCCCAGTAGTCGGGCGCTGACGAGGTACTCCCCAGTGTCGTCCGTGCCTACTGCGAACCGAGAGGTCCCCCGTCGTGTGAAACGATTGAGGCGCTTTACGTGCCTGGGTTCGTAGAGTCTCTCCGTGTTCCCCTCCACAGCGTCCGGCGGACGGACGCGACTCGTCTCGGCGTGCCTGACCGCACTCCTCGTCGTCTCGCTCGTCGCCGGCGTCGCGCCCACACCCGCGACGGCACAGCCCGCACCGGTGTCCGACTGCCTGACTATCTCCGAGCCCGGCGTCTACGAACTCGAACGCGACCTGGCCGCCGGTGGGGGCACCTGTCTCCGCATCGAGGCGAGCGATGTGACCGTCCGCGGGAACGGGCACGCCGTCGACGCGACGCGTCCCTCGACCGAACCGGTCGTCCTCGCCGCCGCCGACCGCGAACTGACGAACGTCACCGTGACCGGACTCCACGTCGACGTCGCTCCCCGGCCCGTCCTGCGATACGACGGGGTCACGAACGGGACCGTCGCGGACGTCGGCGTCACGCTCACCGACCCGACGTCGGCGGGCGGGACGGTCGCCGTCGTCGGGAACGGGACGCTCGTCCGGAACGTGACCGGCGCGCGACTCTTGGTGAGCGGCGACGACAACCGACTCGTCGACGTGTCCGCGTTCGGAACGGAGTTCGCGGGTATCTCGGTGACGGGCGACGGCAACCGCCTCCGCGATGTCACCAGTCAGGGGTACCCCGCGCTCGTCCTCCGCGGCGACGGCAACGAGGTCGTGGGCGGGACGTACGAGGGGGTCACCGACGGGGCGGGCGTCAGCGTGGTCGGCGGCACCGGGAACGCGATAGCGAACGCGACGCTCCGCGGCGGCCTCTCCGAGGGACGCGGGGCCGAACTCGTGAACGCCAGCGGCACGCGGGTCCGCGGGAACGAGTTCCGCGGGGACTTCACGACCGGTCTCCTCGTCGACCGGAGCGACGACAGCCTCGTCGCGGGGAACCGCTTCGCGGCCGACCTCCTGTTCGCCGCGCGACTCGCCGACGGCACGAACAACACGGTCCGCGGGAACGTCTTCGACGCCCCCCTCCACCTCGCGGACGGCGCCCGCGGAAACCGGCTGTACGACAACCGCTTCAATGCCAGCCGCGACGTGTTCGACCGGAACGTCCTGTTCGGGCGACTGGTCGGCGGGCCGGAGCGCCCGCCCGCGTCGAACACGTGGAACGTCTCGCCGCGGGCGGGCGAGAACGTGGTCGGCGGTGACACCGTCGCGGGTAACTACTACGCGAACCCAGACGGCACCGGCTTCAGCCAGACGTGTGCGGATTCGGACGAGAACGGCGTCTGTGACGCGCCGAAGGAACTCGGCGCGAACAACACGGACTTCCTCCCGCTGGCCGACCCGGCCGACGGGTCAGACACGTCGGACGGGAGCGACGGAGACGATTCCGCGGCGAACCCGACGAACTATCAGGTCGACTTCGTCGCGGGTGACCCCATCGAGAACCTGAGCGCCGACTCGCTGTACGCACGGGAAGACCGCCTGTTCCGCTACGCGTTCGGCGACACGAGCGCGGGCATCACGGAGCGCGGGTCCGCGTGGGCCGCAGAGAGCCTCCGGAGTTGTCTCGACTACGGACACGTCGCTGAAGACGAGGGCGGCACCGCGTCCGTCGCGTTCACCGTCCCGGAGGAGTGCGAGAACGTGACGCTCGCGCTCGCCGTCTACTCGATGCCCGGCGAGACGTTCGACGTCGACACCGTCGACCAGCAGGAGCTGCTGAACGCCGCCACCGGCACCTACGAGTCGGGCGAGCACACCATCGCGGTCGACCTCCCCGACGGGAACGAGAGCGGCGACGACGACTGACGCGCCCCGGCGCGTTCGACCGATTTTTACTGCCGCCCCGACACCCGACGGGCATGGAGACACTCGACCCCCGCGTCAGGCTCGTCTGGGCCGTGAGCGCGGTCGCCACGGCCGCGGTGCTCGGGGGCGCGGGTCTGCTCGTCCGCCGGGTCGGCGTGCCGGTCCCCGTCACCCTCCTCGCCGCCGGCGTCGCCCTCCTCGCGCTCGTCGGCCTCGCGTTCGCCGTCCTCCGGTACCGCGTCTGGCGGTTCGAGGTCCGCGACGACTCGCTGTACCTCGTTCGGGGAGTACTAACCCGGACAGACACCTCCGTCCCGTTCGTCCGCGTCCAGCACGTGGACACGCGGCGCGGGCCGGTCGAGCGGGCGGTCGGTCTCGCGAGCGTCGTCGTCTACACCGCCGGCACGCGCGGGGCCGACATCACCATCCCCGGGCTGACGCCGGAGCGCGCCGGCGCCCTCCGGGAGCGACTGCGCGACCTCGCCACCGAGAGCGAGTTCGACGCCGTCTGAGAGTGAGCGACCGATGACACGCCTCCACCCCCTCTCGGCGCTCACGGACGGCCTCCAGCGGGCGGTCCAGCTCGGCTCGTTCGGCTTCTTCGTCGGCGTGATGCTCTCGCAGGTCGGCGTCACCGACATCTCGGCGTCGTTCGTTCTCGCCCCGCTCGGGGTCGTGGTCGGCGCCGGGTACGCCGTGGCCCGCTACCTCCGCTTCGACTACGCGCTGGAGGCCGACCGCCTCGTCGTCACCTCCGGGGTGTTCTCCAGACAGGAGCGCGAGATACCGCTCCGACGGATTCAGAACGTCGACGTGAGCCGGGACGTGCTCCACCGGCTGCTCGGCCTCGCGGTGGTCCGCTTCGAGACGGCCGGCGGGAGTTCGACCGAGGCCGAACTCGACGCCGTCGGGACGGCCGAGGCCGGCCGCCTGCGCGAGGAGGTGGGCGCGCGAGCGCGGCGCGCCCGCGAGCGGAGGCGGGACCGCGGAGAGGGGCGAGCGGATCGGGGCGAGCGCGACGCCCTCCCGACGGACGAGGACGCCACGGGCGAACCGGGCGCCGAACCCGAGACGCTGTACGAGATATCGACCGCCGACCTCCTCGTCCTCAGCGCCGTGTCGTTCCGCCCCGGCGCGGTGCTCGCCCCCTTCTTCGGCGCGGGCCTGTTCGACGACGTGTTCGGCGGCCTGCTCGACCGGTTCCTCGGGGCGCTCGGCGTCGGCGTGGACCTCGGTCCCGACGGGGTCCCCTCCGTCCAACTGTTCACGGTGCTCGTGACGGGCCTCGCGGCCGTGGCGCTGGGGCTCCTGACCGCGTGGGTGGCGAGCGCGCTGCTCACGTTCGTCCGCTACTACGACTTCCGGCTGGAGCGCGTCGCCGACGAACTCCGGTACGAGCGCGGCCTGCTCGGGCGGTACAGCGGCACCATCCCGCTGGAGAAGGTCCAGACGCTCACCGTCGCGGAGAACCCCGCGATGCGACGGCTCGGCTACGCCAGCCTCTCGGTGGAGACCGCCGGCTACTCGCCCGGGTCCGACGGGAACCAGGGCGGCGCCGAGACGACCGTCCCCCTGGCGAGTCGCGAGCGAGTGCTGGCGCTCGCGCGCGACGTGTACGGCTTCGGCGAGCCCTCGTTCGAGCGACCACCCGACCGGGCGCGACGTCGGTACACCCGCCGGTACGCCCTGCTCGCGCTCGCGTTGACGGTGCCGCCGGTCGCCGTCGACCGGTTCCTCCTCCCGCTCGGTCCCCTCGCGTACCTCCCGCTCGTCGGTCTCCTGCTCGCCCCCGTGGCCGCGCGGGCGAAGTGGCGCCACCTGGGGTACGACGAACTCCCCGAAGCGTTCGTCACGCGCGCCGGGTTCTGGCGGCGGAGCACGCGCGTCGTCCCGTACTACCGGCTCCAGACGGTGTTCGTCAGGCGGACGCTGTTCCAGCGCCGGTTCGACCTGGCGAGCGTCACCGCCGACACCGCGAGCACGTCCAGCCTCGTCGGCGGGGACGCCACCGCCCACGACATCGACCGAGAGGCGGCGACCGCACTCCGCGAGCGCCTGCTGGCCCGGTTGGGCGAGACGCTCGCCGACCGTCGGGAGGCCGCCGGCCGCTCGCCCGGCGAGCGGGACCCGACCGGCGCATCCGACACGACCGACTCGAGCGGCGTCCCCGAGGCGGGCGGCGTACACGAGACGAGCGACGCGGGAGACGGAACGCGGGGCGTCGGCGGTTCGGAGGCGGACTCGGCCGGAGGAACCGACGGGTCGGACGTCACCGGCGACGGGGCCTGACGGGAGAATCGGCCGTTCTTCGGCCTCCGCACCCGAGTCGTGAGCGGGAGCGCGACCGTCGGCGGGGGCCGCTACACGTCGTGGCGGGGCGCGTCGGCGAACCGGTCGTACAGCGAGCCGAGCGTGTAGCCGTACGCGAGGTGCGCCGCGAGCGAGAGGACGGCGTAGAGGACGAGCGTCCACCCGGTCTGGCCCGTCGAGAACGCGAGCACGAAGCCGGTCCAGACGATGGCCGCGAAGCTGACTCCACGGAGTCCCATGTTCCCCTCGGGCGGGAGGAACTCCGCGAGCGAGACGAACAGTAGCGGGAGCGTCACCGTCCCGCCGACGACGAACAGCGCGACGCCGAGCGGGAGCGCCAGTCCGGACTCGCCCGGCACCCCGAGCAGCGTCGCCAGCCCCGCGAACGACCGGGCGGAGGTCGCGCCGAGGGCGTACGCGACCACGAAGAACGGCGCCATCGCGGCCTGTCCGGCGACGCCCGCGCCGGCCGCGACGAGCAGTTCGTGGGCGCCGATCTCCGACCCCTCGTCGCCCGTCACGGCGTCCGCCGGGACGGTCGTGTTGCTCGAATCGCTCATACCCACGAGGGAGGCGCGCGCGGGGCATAAAGCGTCCGACGACGAGCGCCGAGAGTCCGACCGCCGGCCGGGCGACCGTCCGCTCACCGGCGCGCCCAGTCGAGCATCCGCGCGTAGAACGGGTCGGACCCGAGCGCGTCGGCGTCGCCCACGAGACAGCACGCCCGCTTCGCGCGGGTCAGCGCCACGTTCACCCGGCGGTGGTCCTCGAAGATGGGCGAGGAGAGGTCGCCCGTCGCCACGAACGAGACGACGACCACCTCCTCGCTCGACCCCTGGAACCGGTCGACGGTGTCGACGGTGGCGTCCGTACGGCGGCCGATTTCGGCGACCTGCGCGCGGAACGGGGCGATGACGCCGACGTCCTCGCGCGGGACGCCCGCGGCGACGTACGCCTCGACGAGTTCGGCGACGCGTTCGGCCTCGACGGGGTTCGCGTTCCCCTCCCTGCGCCCGCCTGGGTCGACGAACGAGACGGGGTTCCGCAGTTCGGACGGCAGGTCGGCCGCGTCGACGCCGAGGTCCGCGAGCGTTCGGCCGGCCACCTCCGGCGTGGCGGGTCGGAGCGCGCCGTCGTAGAACTCCGCGGAGGAGAACGCCTGAATCCGCTGGCTCATCCGGTACTGCCGGTCGAGCAGCGTCGAGGCGTCCGGGTGCGCCTCGACGAGTCGCTCGAACAGCGAGCGTCGGAGGTCGGTGTCCGCGCGCACGACCGGCGGCAACTGCTCGTGGTCGCCCACGAGCACGAACCGGTCGGCGAGGTTGACCGCCGCGAGCGTGCTCGGCTCGGTCAGCTGTGACGCCTCGTCGACGAGCGCCACGTCGAACGACTGCTCGCGCATCGTCCGCGACCCGCAGGTGGCCGTCGTCGCCGCGACGACGGGCGCGCCGTTCAGTTCCGCCGCCCGCTCGTTCGGCTCCCCCCGCGAGGCGAGCCTGATGTCCTGCATGTCCGGACGGACGCCCGTCTCGGTGCCGACGCGGACGGCGTCGGAGAAGCCCTGCTCGCGGAGCGCGTCGAGCGCGTTGTCGACCGCGCGGTTGGTGAACGCCGACAACAGCACCCGGTCGCCCCGCTCCACCAGCGCGCGGACGACGCGGGCGATGGTGTACGTCTTGCCCGTCCCCGGCGGACCGTGGACGAGCGAGAAGTCCTCCGCGGCGACGGCGCGCTTCACGGCTTCGTCCTGTGCGTCGTTGTTGTCGACGTACGTCGCCGTCGCCGTCGCCGCGGAGTCGTCGAACGAGGGGTCGCGCCGCCCGAACAGCACGTCCTTCCGGTCGGGGTCGCCCTTGAGCACCGCGTCGTGGAGCGCGGTGAGCATCCGGTCGACGGAGATTTCGGAGGGGTAGACGTCGAGGCGGCGGAGTGCGACGGGTTCGTCCGTCGTGACGACCACCTCTCCGCCGAGTTCCTCGATGCGGCACAGTTCGGCGTGTCCGCCGACCGGGTCGCCGTCGGAGGCGAGCGCGACGTCCCCCTCGCGGAGTTTCGACACCGCCTCGGGGTCCTTCCGGGCGCGCAGGCGCCAGCGCCCGCCGTCGAGTTCCTCTCGACCCCGCGGCTCCAGTCCGACCAGCGCCCGGTCGTCCGCGGCGCGTTCCTCGGCGGTCTGCTCCCAGAGCTTCCGGTACTCGGCGTGCGTCTCGCGCCGTTCCGCCTCGACGGCCCGGTAGAACCGGTCGAGGTACGCCCGTTCCTCTTCGGGGAGCGGCGTCCCTATCTGTCCGGCCTTCGACTCCTGGTCCAGTCGGCCGGAGACGACCATGCAGGTGTCCTGCTCGAAGCAGTACTCGCACTTCGCGTCGGCCTCGAACCCCGTCGGGACCGAGGAGTCGAACTCCATCGCGGCTATCTCGTTGCGCGTGCGCACGACGAAGTCGAGCAGTCCCTCGCCGACGGAGAACTCCTTCGCCGGCGAGAGGTCGCCCGTCGCCTCCGACCGGTCGAGCGCCGTGTTCTTCGTGTAGAGGAGGGTCCCGGTGTCGGCGTCGACTCCCCGCTCGCGCAGTAGGAGCGCGTAGCAGGCCGCCTGAATCTTGTCCTGGAAGCGCGGGTCGCGCTTGGTGTTCTTCCCCGTCTTGAGTTCGACCGGCATCCCGCGCCGGAGGGCGTCGGCGCGTCCCTTCACGCCGAACGTGGGGGAGATGAGGGTGTACTCCGAGCGCCACTCGTCCCCCTCCGTCAGGGTTCCCTGCTGGAGCCACCCCTCGATGGCGGCGGCGTTGCGCCGCACCTCGTCCTCGACTTCCGCGCGCTCGCGCCCGAGCAGGCCGAGTTCCAGCCCCGCCTCGGCGACGCGGTCCGCGACGGCGTCCTCCAGGTCCACCCCTCGCAACAGGTCGCCGAACACCTCGTGGACGACGGTCCCCTTGACGACCGGGTAGTTCAGCGGGACGCCGGAGAGTTTGTTCAGGTAGTACATCCGCGGGCACTGCACCCACGACCGGACGTCGGTCACGTCGACGAGGAAGTCGGGTTCGAGCACGACGTAGCTCTCCCTCGAGGTGGTGTACCCCGTCTCGCCGCCGTAGTCGTCCCGCTCGGCGTCGGTGACGAGTAGCTCCATTCCCGGTTCGGCGTGCTCTGCCGTGTGGGTCCACTTGCCCCACAGCGTCACGTCGGCGGGCGGCGACGCGCCACCGTCGGGGCGAACCGTGAGTTCCACCACGTCGCGCTCGCCGTACCGTGTGTCCACCGAGCGCACCTCCCCGACCTCCAGAACCGGACCGCGGACGTTCACTACCGGAGAGGGTGGGCGCGAACGAAAAACGGTGTCGGTGGCCGCCGTCCTCGCCGTCCGCGGTCGGAGTCCCGTCTGACGGGCCCGTCGGTCGCTCAGTCGTTGATGTGGTCCGCGAACAGTTCGTCGTGCGTCGACCCGCGTTCGATTGCCGCCTTCGTCCGGTCGCGCAGTACTCGCAGGTCGATGTCCCACGACCGGGTCTCCTCGGGATTGGGCATCTCTCGCAGGGAGTGCTCGGAGGCCTCGAACTCCTCGGGCGTCCAGAAACGAGCGTCGGTCGCGTCGTCCCCCGCTTCGAGCCGTCCGGTCGTGTCCTCGCGGTCGACGCCGTAGTAGACGCCCATCGTGTGCATGTCCTCGGCCACCTCCTTGGCGTCCTCGTACAGGTACACCAACTCGTTCGGGTCGACGACGAGTCCCGTCTCCTCTTCGAGTTCGCGGGCGGCGCCCTCGCGGGGTGACTCCGGTATCTCCGGCCGGCCCTCCGGCGGTTTCCACGTGCCGGACTGACGGAAGTCCTCGACGAGCAGGAGGCGGTCCCCGTCGACGACGACGACCCCACACCCGAGAACCGCGTTGTGGAAGACGTACTCTTCACAGGAGTCACAGCGGTACACCGTGGGCTCGTCCACGTCGGCCAGCTTCGACCCGCAGTACGGACAGTAGTCCGGTGGGAAGTTAGACATGCTCTAGCAGTGGGGGTGGACGTCGTGTAAACTCACCGTCTGAACGTTGATGACGGACGTCCGGTTCACCCGCCACGACGGTTTCCCGCTCGCTTCCCAACGCGGGGCCCCGCCATCCGCAACCGCTACTCCGAACCGTCGTCCGGCGGTTCGAACGTCACGAGCGTCAGGTCGCGGTCGAGCGCGCAGTAGTCGTGCGGCGGGTCGCCCTCGACGCTGGCGATGCGGTACTCCTCGTCGAAGCCGGCGCCGAGCGGTTCGCAGAACTCGTGGCTCGGGCAGCCGACGTGCGGGCACGGGCCGGCGAGCGACGCCTTGCTCCCGGCGTACGCCCCCTTGGAGGGGACGTTCGCGGTCACGGACGCGGGTTCGACTTCGACCGCCCGGACGCCCCGGTCGTGGACGGCGCACTCGAGCAACTGGGTGTTCTCTCGGACGCCCGTCACGCGGTAGCGACGCCCCTCGACGAGGTTGAGACACTGGCTCCGGTACGGACAGCCCTCGCAGGCGGACGACTCCCCCTGATAGACGAACTCCTCCCCCTCCGTCGCGAGCCGGCTCCCGACGAGCGTGACGGTGGACATACGTTCGGCTACCCCAGCGGCGCGGTTACGCCTTTCGACCGGTCAGGTCGTCGAGCGCCTCGAAGTACGCCTCGCGGGGGACCTGGTACGCGCCGCGGTAGTCTACCTCGCCGCGCGCGAACCGCCGGGCCGCGTCGTTCGCCCCGTCGAGGGCGTCCCCGCGGGTGTCGTACGTCGTCGACTCCACCTCGACGTCGGGTTCGAGGAACAGCGTGGCGTGCCACTCGTCCGTCTCGCGTCCCCCCGCGCCCGGCCGCGCGCGTCGCGACCCGTTCGTCACGTAGATGGTCGGCAGACACGCGGCCGGGTAGCGGTCGGCGTCGAACACGTCCGGGTGGTACACGAGGATGACGCGCCCCTCGTGTTCCTCGTTCCACACGCGCCAGCCGTCGGGGAGGGTGGTCTCGTCGAGGCTCATACCCGCCGTACGCGGCGGCGACTCAAAGGCCGTCCGCTCTCAACCTCACCCATGGTACATAAAGACGTCAGACGGGCGTCTCGCACCCGCCCCACGCCGACGCCTTTTGGGTGGGAGTTGGGACAAGGCTTATACGTGTTAACCTCTCACATGGTATTAAGTGTCCAGTCGGGTCACCTGGCTGGAACACCGGACCCACCCGCCGCTGCGCCGTTCTCGTCGCCTGTACTCGTGGGGGTTGTGCGGCGCGGTGGGACCCGGTACGCAGGCACGAACGGGGGCTCGAAAGCCGAGCCGCCGTCAGGACACCACCACACACCATGAGAGAGATGGAAACGGTAGAAGAACTGAGCGAACACTACAAGGAATCGGTCCCCGCGGACCTGCGGGAAGCAAAGTCGTTCGACTGGTACCTCGAGGAGGTGTACGACCACCCTCGAATCGCACGGAACGCCCACCAGCGCGTCGCGGACATGTTCGACCACTACGGGACGCGCTACGACGAGGAGGCGGGCGTCGTGGAGTACCTGATGGCGAGCGAGGACCCCCTCCACGACGGCGAGAACACCTTCTACGGACGGGAGGTCCACGAGTCCATCCACGAGTTCGTGAACAAGGTGAAGTCGGGGGCGCGCGGGCTCGGCCCGGAGAAGCGCATCAAACTCCTGCTCGGCCCCGTGGGGTCGGGGAAGAGCCACTTCGACTGGCTCGTCCGGCGCTACTTCGAGGACTACACGGCCAGCGATGCGGGCCGGATGTACACGTTCCGGTGGACGAACCTCTGTGACGTCATCCGGGACCAGGACCCCGCAGACGACACGGTCCAGTCGCCGATGAACCAGGACCCGCTCGTGTTGCTCCCCCAGCCGCAGCGGGACCGCGTCATCGAGCGGATGAACGAGGCGCTCGACGCGCCGTACACCATCCGCAACGAGCAGTCGCTCGACCCCGCGTCGAGCTTCTACATGGACGAACTGCTGGCGTACTACGACGACGACCTGCAGGCGGTGTTCGACAATCACGTCGAAATCGTCCGACTGGTGGCCGACGAGAACCAGCGGCGCGCCATCGAGACGTTCGAGCCGAAGGACAAGAAGAACCAGGACGAGACCGAACTGACGGGCGACGTCAACTACTCGAAGCTCGCGGTGTACGGGGAGAACGACCCGCGAGCGTTCGACTACGCGGGCGCGTTCTGCAACGCCAACCGCGGCCTCTTCAGCGGCGAGGAGTTGCTCAAGCTCCAGCGGGAGTTCCTCTACGACTTCCTGCACGCCTCCCAGGAGCAGACCATCAAGCCGCGGAACAACCCCCGCATCGACATCGACCAGGTCATCGTCGGCCGGACGAACATGCCCGAGTACCGGGACAAGAAGGGCGACGAGAAGATGGAGGCGTTCAACGACCGGACCAAGCGCATCGACTACCCGTACGTCCTCGAGTACGACCAGGAGGCGGAGATATACCGGAAGATGCTGCGGAACGCCGACGTGCCGGACATGCACATCGAACCGCACACCCTGGAGATGGCGGGGCTGTTCGGCGTGCTCACGCGCATCGAGGAACCCGCCGAGGGGAACGTCTCGCTGACCCAGAAGGCGCTGGCGTACAACGGCGAGATAGACGAGACGGACGACATCGACGAGCGCAAACTCCGCGAGAGCGGCGACACCCTCGCGAACATCGCCGAGGGGATGGAGGGGGTCTCCGCGCGGTTCATCGGCGACGAGATAGCCGAGGCCATCATGGACTCCACCCACCGGGGGCGCGACTACCTCTCGCCGCTGGCGGTGTTCAAACACTTCGAGGAGAACCTGGAGAACCACGGCTCCATCCCGGAGGAGAACCTGGAGACGTACCACCGGTACCTCGAACTCGTCCGCGCCGAGTACAAGGAGCGGGCCATCGAGGACGTGCGCCACGCGCTCGCGTACGACATCGACGAGATCCGCCGGCAGGGCGAGAAGTACATGGACCACGTGATGGCGTACATCGACGACACCACCGTCGAGGACGCGCTCACGGGCCGCGAGCAGGAACCCGACGAGACGTTCCTCCGCTCGGTGGAGGAGAAACTCGAGATACCCGGCGACCGGAAGGACGACTTCCGCCAGGAGGTCGCCAACTGGGTCTCCCGGCGGGCCCGCGAGGGGTCGAGCTTCGACCCCCAGGACAACGACCGCCTGCGCCGCGCGCTCGAGCGGAAGCTCTGGGAGGACAAGAAGCACAACATCAACTTCTCCGCGCTGGTGTCGGCGGGGGAGTTGGACGACGACGAGCGGAGCGCGTGGGTCGACGCGCTCATCGAACAGGGGTACTCGCGGGAGGGGGCCCGCGAGGTGCTCGAGTTCGCCGGCGCGGAGGTGGCGAAGACCGAACTGGAAGACTGATACACCAATGAACGACTACATCGAGCGGGCGGACCGGGCACTCGACGGGGCGTACGAACCCCCGATGAGCCTCGCGGAGTACGTGGACCTGGCGTTCGCGAACCCCTCCGTGGCCGCCCACGCGGCGAAGTACCTGCTGGACGCGGTGGAGTCGATGGGGACCCGCACCGTCGTCGAGGAGGGCGACCAGCGCGAGCGCTACCGGTTCTTCGACGACCCGCACAACGACGGCGAGCACGCGGTTCTCGGCAACACGCGCGTCCTGAACGCGTTCGTGGACGACCTCCGGACCGTGGCCGCCGGCCGCGGGAAGGACGAGAAGATCCACTGGTTCGACGGGCCGACGGCGACCGGCAAGTCCGAACTCAAGCGGTGTCTCGTCAACGGTCTGCGCGCGTACTCCAAGACGGAGGCGGGCCGGCGCTACACCGTCGAGTGGAACATCGCCGGCGTCGGCGCGTCGCCCAACCTGAGCTACGGCGGCGACACCGACGACGAGGACGACTGGTACGAGAGCCCCGTACAGGCGCACCCGCTGTCTGTGTTCCCCGACGAGGTGCGGCGCGACCTGCTCGCCGACCTGAACCGGGCGCACGACGGCCACGTGCCCGTCAGGCTGACCTCGGAACTCGACCCGTTCTCGCGCGAGGCGTACAACTACCTCGAGGAGCAGTACCGCCGCGACGGCGCGCGGGAACTGTTCTCGGCGGTGACGGACCGGCGGCACCTCCGGGTGAAGAACTACGTCGTCGACGTGGGGTCGGGAATCGGCGTCCTCCACGCGGAGGACGACGGCTCGCCGAAGGAGCGACTCGTCGGGTCGTGGATGCCCGGCATGCTGCGGGAACTCGACAGCAGGGGACGGAAGGACCCCCGCGCGTTCAGCTACGACGGGGTGCTCTCGCAGGGGAACGGGCTCTTGACCGTCGTCGAGGATGCGAGCCAGCACGCGGACCTGCTTCGCAAACTCCTGAACGTCCCCGACGAGAAGCACGTGAAACTCGACAAGGGAATCGGGATGGACCTCGACACCCAACTGCTCATCATCTCGAACCCGGACCTCGACGCCGAACTCGACCAGTTCGCCGACCGGAACGACCGCGACCCGCTGAAGGCGCTCAAGCGCCGGCTGGACCGCCACGAGTTCCGGTACCTCACGGGGCTGTCGCTGGAGGCCGAACTCATCCACCGCGAACTCACCGACGAGACGACGGTCTGGGCGACCACCATCGAGGCGAGCGACCCGGAGACCGTCCGCGAACTGGTCGACGAGCGGGTGCGCGTGCCGCTGACCGTCGCGGTGCGCGACGAGCACGGCACCACCAGTGAGCGGGAGTTGGCTCCGCACGCGATAGAGGCGGCGGCGGCGTACAGCGTCGTCACGCGCCTCGACGGCGAGGACCTCCCCTCGGAACTCGACCTGATGGACAAGGCGCTGCTGTACGACCGGGGGTACCTCCGCGAGGGCGACGAACGCACCGAGGCGGACGACTACGAGTTCGACGGCGACGACGGTACCCACGGGATTCCGGTCACGTACACCCGAGACGTCATCGCGGACCTGCTCCACGAGGAGACCGACCGCGTCCACCCCGACCTCCCGGTCGAGTCGGTGCTGATGCCGACGGACGTGCTCGACGCGATGGCGAACGGGCTGACCGACGCCCCCGTCTTCTCGCGGGCGGAGGGCGCCGAGTACGAGAACCGGCTCGCGACGGTGAAGGAGTACGTCTTCGAGCGGCAGGAACGGGACGTGCTCGACGCGGTGCTCGCGGACAAGGGCGTCGCCGAGAGGACCGTCGCGGAGTACGTCGAACACGTGTTCGCGTGGGACGCCGACGAGCAGGTCGACACCGACCGCGGGCCGGTCGACCCCGACCCGCTTCTGATGAAGGTGTTCGAGACCGAGCACCTCGGCCGGTTCACCGAGGCCGACTACGACGGGAACGACCCGAGCGAGGCCGTCGAGACGTTCCGCCGCGAGAAGGTCATCACCGCGCTCAACCGCTACGCGTGGGAGCACCGCGACGAGGACTTCTCGGTCGCGGACGTCGACCTCTCGTCGATTCCGGTCATCCGGGCGGTCCTCGACACCCACTCGTGGGAGGACGTCTGGCGCGTCTACGAGGACTTCGACCCCGCGCGGTGGGACGACCCGCCGGCGAACACGGAGACGGAACGCGTGAAGGAACGGACGATAGACCACCTCGTCTCGCAGGGGTACTCCCCGGCGTCGGCCGAACTGGTCGGTCGGGTCGTGATGCGGGAGGTGAGCGCACGATGGGCCTGAGAGAAGACCTCGAACGGTTCCGAGAGGTCGGCGAGGAGCGCCGGCCGGACCTGACGGAGTTCATCCGCGAGGGCGACCTCTCGGGCGGACAGGGGAAGATACGCATCCCCGTGAAACTCGTCGACCTGCCGGAGTTCGACTACAGCCAGCGCGACATGGGCGGCGTCGGACAGGGGCAGGGCGGGACGCCCCAGCCCGGCCAACCGGTCGACGTGCCCGGCGACCCCGGCGACGGCGACGAGGACGGCGACGGGGACGACCCCGGCGAGGGCGAGGGCGAGCACGGCTACTACGAGATGGACCCCGAGGAGTTCGCCGAGGAGCTCGACGACCAACTCGGGCTCGACCTGGAGCCGAAGGGGAAACGGGTCGTCGAGGAGGTGGAGGGCGACTTCACCGAACTCACCCGCGCCGGACCGAACTCCACGCTCGACTTCGAGCAGCTGTTCAAGAAGGGGCTGAAGCGCAAGCTGGCGACGGACTTCGACGAGGAGTTCGTGGTCGAGGCGTGCAAGGTCGCGGGCGCGGACGCCCGCGACGTGTTCGACTTCTGCCGCGGCGAGAACGTCCTCGTCTCGCTCGCCTGGATAGAGGACGCGATGGCCGACGTACCCGAGGACGAGCGGGAGACGTGGGCGTCGTTCGAGGAGATGGCCGAGCACGTCGAGCGGACGCCAATCACCGAGCGCATCAGGCGGGACGGACTGAAGCAGGTGCCGTTCCGCCGCGAGGACGAGCGCTACCGCCACCCCGAGACGGTCGAGAAGCGCCAGAAGAACGTCGTCGTGGTGAACATCCGCGACGTCTCCGGATCGATGCGCAAGCGCAAGCGCGAACTCGTCGAGCGGGTGTTCACGCCGCTCGACTGGTACCTCACCGGGAAGTACGACGAGGCGACGTTCCACTACATCGCCCACGACGCCGAGGCGTGGGAGGTCGAACGCGGGGAGTTCTTCGGCATCCAGTCGGGCGGCGGGACGCGCATCTCCAGCGCGTACGCGCTGGCCGCGGAGATACTCGAGGAGTACCCGTGGAGCGAGTGGAACCGCTACGTGTTCGCGGCGGGCGACTCGGAGAACTCCAGCAACGACACCACCGAGAACGTGGTGCCGCTGATGCGAGACATCGACGCGAACCTCCACGCGTACGTGGAGACCCAGCCCGGCGGCAACACCATCAACGCGACCCACGCCGAGGAGGTGGAGAGCGCGATGGCCGACGCCGACAACGTCGCGGTCACGCGCGTCGGCGGTCCCGACGACGTGACGGACGCCATCTACGACATCCTCAGCACGGAGGGAGACTCGAACTCATGAGAGACGACAGAATCGTCGCGCGGCGCGAGGCCGCGCGGCTCGAAGAGCCGGCCGAGAAGGCGCGCGAACTGGCCAAACGGCTCGGACTCCGGCCGTACCCGGTGAACTACTGGGTGGTCGACTACGACGAGATGAACGAACTCATCGCCTACGACGGGTTCCAGACGCGGTACCCGCACTGGCGGTGGGGGATGAAGTACGACCGCCAGCGCAAACAGGACGCGTTCGGCATGGGGAAGGCGTTCGAGATCGTCAACAACGACAACCCCTGTCACGCGTTCCTCCAGGAGTCGAACAGCCTCGCGGACCAGAAGGCGGTCATCACCCACGTGGAGGCGCACGCCGACTTCTTCCGCAACAACGAGTGGTTCGGCCGGTTCGCCGGCGAGCGGGAGGAACCGAACGCCGCGGCGATGCTGGAGCGGAACGCCGAGGCCATCGCCGGCTACATGGACGACCCGGAGACGGACCGGAGCGAGGTGGAGCGGTTCATCGACGCGGTGCTCTGTCTGGAGAACACCATCGACCAGCACCGCGCGCTGGCCGAAGAGCGCGGCGGCGATGACGAGGAGGCGTTCGCCGACATCGACGAACGCCTCGACCGACTCGGCCTCTCCCCGGAGGTGCGCGACCAGGTGTTCGACGACGAGTGGCTCGAGTCACAGGCGGACAGGGAGCACCTCGCAGCGCCCCGCCCGGACGTGCTCGCGTACCTCCGCGAGCACGGCGAGCGGTACGACGAGGACGAGGGGAAAGCCGTCGAGCGGGAGCCGTGGATGGACGAGGTCATCGAACTCCTGCGACGCGAGGCGTACTACTTCGCCCCCCAGCGGCTGACGAAGGTGATGAACGAGGGGTGGGCCGCCTACTGGGAGTCGCTGATGATGGCCGAAGAGCGGTTCGCGGGCACCGACGAGTTCGTCACCTACGCGGACCACCAGTCGCGCGTGCTCGGGTCGCCCGGACTCAACCCCTACAAGCTCGGCAAGGAGCTCTGGGAGTACGTCGAGAACGCGGCGAACCGGCGCGAGGTGGCGGACAGACTCCTGCGGGTTCGCGGCGTGTCGTGGCGCAACTTCCACGACGTAATCGACTTCGGCACCGTCCGCGAGGCGCTCGCGCCCGACCCGGTCCTCGACGAGGTCCGGACGGACACGCTCGACCGACTCGACCCGGACGACCCCCGCGTGGACGCCGACGCGCTAGAGCGCGCGAGAGCGGGCGAGACAGACGTCGACCGATACCCGTGGGCCGTGCTCACCTACGAGGGGCTGTGTGAACGCCACTTCTCGCTGGCGAAGCCGGCCCACCGTGGGTTCCTCGAACGCATCGGACGGAGCGAACTGGAACAGACCGCCCGCTACATGTTCGACGACGAACTGTACGCCAGCGTCGAGGACGCCCTCGCGGACGTCGACTACGGGGCGGGCTGGGAGCGGATGCGCGAGGTGCGCGAGAGCCACAACGACGTGACGTTCATCGACGAGTTCCTCACCCGCGAGTTCGTCGTCGAGGGGAACTACTTCACGTACGAGTACGCCCACGCGACCGGCGACTACCGGGTCGCCAGCACCGACCCGGACGACGTGAAGAAGAAGCTGCTGCTCCAGTTCACGAACTTCGGCAAGCCGAGCATCGCCGTCTACGACGGCAACTTCGACAACCGGGGCGAACTCCTGCTCGGGCACCGCTACAACGGCGTCGCACTCGACCTGGCGAAAGCCGAGGCGACGCTCGAGCGCGTGTTCGAACTGTGGGGCCGGCCGGTGAACCTCGCGACCATCGTGACGGAGTACGACGACCACGAGCTGGAGGTCGCCCGCCGGCGCGGGCGCGAACCCGACGGCGAGGAGGTCGGCGTGCGCATCCGGTACGACGGCGAGGAGACCGAACACCACGACCTGGACTCGGACCTGGAGGCGCGCATCGGCGCGGCCGACGTGGACTACGACACCAAGCCCGACGACTGGCTGGCCTGAGCGGGTCTCCCGTCGCTCTCCCGGCCACCGTCGCTGTGGACCGTGCGTCGTACACGCCCCGAATATCGGAAAGCTGAGTTTGAGTGGTAGCTTCAAGGGCGTCACCGGAGCATCGCCGCCATGCCGGGCACCTCCGATGGCGGTCTCTCCAGAACGGACGTCCACGACATCCTTCGCAACGAGCGACGCCTGCTGACCATCGAGCGCCTGCACGAGACCGGTCGGGCGTGGCGAATCACCGACGTCGCCGAGTTCGTGGCGAGCGAGGAGTCGGGCGAGACGCCCCCGCCCGCGAATCTTCGACAGAGCGCGTACGCCTCGCTCAAACAGACGCACGTTCCGAAACTCGTCGAGACGGGCGTCGTCGCCTACGACGAGAACGACGGAGACGAGGCGGCGATTCGGTTGACGCGTCGTGCCGACGCGGTCACGGCGTACATGGAGGGTGGGACCGACGAACCTGCTGACGCGACGGTCCCACGGTACTGTTTCGGGCTCGCGTTCGCGGGGTTCTGGCTCGTCGTCGGGTCGATGGCGGGCCTCGCGCCACTCTCGGCGGTCGGTCCGGGGGGGTGGGCTGCAGTGGCGCTCGGACTGGTCGTCCTCGTGACCGCGCCTGCCGCGGTTCGAGACGTCACGTCACGCTCGGCGTGGAGTAACCGGAACCGGCTCTGACCGGCGGCGAGGGCTCTCGACTCCAGGGACGAACGGAACGGACGACGCCGCAGACCAATACGGACCGATACGGGAAGAATCGCTCCGACGCGGACGCGTCGGGCCTCGTTCGTAGCTATCCGTTGTGACCAGAACCACTTGAACCAGTTCGGAGGGGACAGACGAGTCACCCAGTGTGACGCCGGCTGGGTCGCCCCAACACCTGGGGGGTCGGCTATCCCCCGGCCCGGTAACCCTTTCGCTGGGGGAGACGACCCCCAGGTATGTTCGGAGGCGACCGCTCCACCCGAGTCGGTATCGACGGCGAGCGCTTCACCGTGAACGGGACGCCGACGTACGAGGGTCGGTCGTTCGAGGGGACCTCCATCGAGGGCCGTCTGTTCAACGCCCGGACGGTGCAGGCGCTGTTCGACGACGAGAACCCGGCTACGGTCGACGACTGGGCGTACCCCGACACTGACTCGTACGACCCGGAGCGCAACGTCGCGGAGTTCCTCGCCGCGATGCCCGCGTGGTACGACCACGGCCTGCGCGCCGTGACGGTCAACCTCCAGTGCGGGAGCCCCGAGGGGTACTCCGACGACCAGCCGTGGACCGTCTCGGCGTACCGGCCGGACGGGAGCCTCAAGGAGGCGTGGACGGCGCGCCTCCGTCGGGTGCTCGACCGCGCCGACGACCTCGGGATGGTGGTGATACTCGGGCTGTTCTACTTCGGGCAGGACGGCGTGCTCCGCGACGAGGCGGCGGTCCGGGACGCCGTCGTGAACGCCGTCGAGTGGCTCCTCGACCGGGGGTACACCAACGTCGTCGTCGAGGTGAACAACGAGTGCGACGTCCACTACGACCACGAACTGCTCACCGCGAGTCGAGTACACGAACTGGTCGAACGCGTCGCGGAGATGGGTCGCGACGGGTTCCGCTACCCCGTGGGGACGAGTTTCTCAGGCGGGACCGTCCCGACGGACGCCGTCGTCGACGCCTCGGACGTGGTCCTCCTCCACGGCAACGGCGTCGACGACCCCGGCCGAATCCGCGAGATGGTTAGAGAGACGCGAGCGCTGTCGACGTACCACCCGATGCCGGTGGTGTTCAACGAGGACGACCACTTCTGCTTCGGGTCGGACTGCAACATGCGCGCCGCCGTCGAAGCGGGGGCGTCGTGGGGGTACTTCGACCCCGGCGAGAACGACTACTGGCACGGCTACCAGTCCCCGCCCGTCCGGTGGGACGTCAACACGGCCCGCAAGAAGGCGTTCTTCGGCTACCTCGACGGAGTGACCGCCGGGGACACGCGGTCGCGGTGAGACGGGGACGGAGCACTCGAACGAGCGAGAGCGGTGAGGAGCGTTCCGCCGCCGTTTATGTCAGTGGGGACGGGTCTCACGGCCGTGTCGACCGACGAGTCCCTCTCCGTCCTCGCGTCGGACGTCGCGTCCGCGGTCCCCGAAGTCGACGCCGAGACCACCGGCCAGTACGGCGACGGACTGGGGTCGGAGTCGGAGGAACGACAGGTGTGCCTGCTCCTCGACGCCCTGCGCGACGAACGGGAGCGGTATCGAGAGGCCGGGCGAGAGGTTCCGTACCCGGACGGGACGGGGAGGTGTGACGTCGTCCTAGTCGACGAGACGCCCGTGGAGGTGAAACTGCTCCGCTACTGGCGGGCGAACGGCGACCCCGAACCGCACATGTACGGGCACGTCTTCAGCCCGTTCGACGACAACACCCTGCTCACGGACGCGAGACGCCTCGCCGAGTCGGGGTTCGAACGGCGGGGCGGGTTGCTCGGTCTGTTCTACGAACGCGGCGAGGGGGACCCGACACAGGTACGGGGGTCACCCGAGCGGTTCACCGCGGGGACGCTCGCGCGGAAGGTGGTCGCGGACCTCGACTTCTGGTACGGACTCGACGCGAGCGTCCGCGCCGTCGAACGGTTCGACGGGTTGCGGCACCCCGTACACCGGCGGGGTACCGTCGTCGTGTGGTCGCTGGAGTGAGAACGGTCGGGTCGCGCCGCTTCGTCGGCAGTGACCGAGAGAACCGTGCCCGACCCACGGGGGTCGAACGCCCTTCGTATCTACCCGTTGTGTCGAGAACCACTTAAACGAAGGGCGCGAGGCACGGCGACTCGTCGCCGGCGAGAACGGGGAGTCCGCTCGGGACCACGTTCGCTGACCCGCGAGCGTCCGTCTGACGAGTACGAAAGCAAAGATGCTCGGTCAGGGATTTGAACCCTGGTCGTCGGCTCGAAAGGCCAACATGATTGGCCGGACTACACCAACCGAGCGCGGTCGGTGCTTCCCCTCGGGACGGTTTAATCCCATCGGATTCGCCTCCCGGCGCGGGCGAGTCAGGTCCAGTCGTCCAGTCCCGTCTGCGTGAGCGCCTCCTCGATGCGCTCGAAGCCGCGGTCCACCTCGCTCCCCGGCACCTCCCACTCGCGGGTGACGTACTCGCGGGCGGCGTCAACGTCCGGCGAGACGTCCGCGTCCACCTCGTACTCGTCGGTGGTGGGCGGGGTGAAGAAGAACTCCCGGATGCGGTCGGCGAAGTCGATGTGCGCGCCGCGCGCGTCGAGGACGCCGAACAGGTCGCCGTGTTCCCTCACCTCCTTCAGAGCCGTCTTCGGCCCGACTCCGGCGACTCCCTCGTTGAAGTCGGTCCCGCACAGCATCGCGACGTCGACCAACTGTTCGTACGTGATGTCGTGCCGCTCCAGCGTCGCCTCCAGGTCCATCAGTTCCGGGTCGCCCGAGGAGGTGAGCTTCCGGAGCGTGAGCGGCCCGCCGAACAGGAGCGTGTCGTAGTCCTCGCTGCCGGTGTAGTCCGCGTCGCCCACGCGGTTCATGTACGCGCACTGTGCCTCCCCCTCGGCGGGCGCCTCGACGACGGGCACGTCGAGCAGGGCGAGCAACTCGCGCGACGTCTCGTGGATGACCGGCGTGAGCCGCTGGGTGCGCGCCTCCAGCCGCGCCGCCTCGACGGCGTCGCCGCGGTCGACGGCCTCCTGTCGGCGCTCTTCGGCCCGTTCGCGCTGTTCGCGGCGCTTGCTCACCTCGTCGTCCTTCAGGTCGGTGACCCCGCCGTCGAAGACGAAGACGGGGGTGAGCCCGTGTTCGAAGAACTTCGGGAGACCCTGTACGATGCCGATGAGGTTCGCCACCTCGTCGCCGTCGGCGGTCGTGTACGTTCGCCCGGAGGTGAACTTGACCGTCGTCGTGAGGTAGCGGTAGAGCCAGTTGTGCGCGTCGACGGCGACGACGCCGCTCACGTCGTCGAACGACACGTCCTCGATGGCCGCGAGCGAGCGGAGGTCTGCGTTTCCCATTGGCGGTCGTTGGGTCGTCCGCGGTTTGAACCTCCCGCGTCCTCACCGGAGCGTCGACCCCCCAGTAGCCCGGAGGAACGTCCGTTCGTGCCGCGGCGCCGGACGAGTACCGTGAGGACGCCGACCCGGTCACCGACGCCGACCTCCCCGGCTAGCCGGTCGGGTCGGCTCCGTTCACGGCCGTGAGACCGTAGCGTGAGACATCGTTATTCGTCCTCGTGTCGTCATAGCGTCATGGCACACGAGAACCGCGGGAGCGTCGAGTCGGCCCGCCCCGGTCGGTCAGTCGACGGACGACCGGCGACCGGCGAGGACCGAGCGTCGAACGACGCGCGCGGCCGCGGCGAGACGGAGTCCGGAACCGTCCGGACGAACGACATCGAGACGTACTACGAGCGACGCGGCGACGGCCCGCCGGTCGTCTTCGTCCACGGCTTCGCCATGAGCACCGCCATGTGGGAACCGCAGATGGAACGGCTCGGCGAGACGTACACGACTCTCTCCTACGACGTTCGCGGGCACGGGCGCACGGGCGGGTCCGACGTGGAGTCGTACTCCATGGACCTGTTCGCGAGCGACCTCGACGCCCTGCTCGCGGCGCTCGACGTCGAGCGGCCGGTCCTCTGCGGGCTCTCGATGGGCGGTGCCATCGCGCAGGTGTACGCCGCGACGTACCCCGAGAAGGTCAGCGGGGTCGTCCTCGCGGAGACGTTCACGGCGGAGCCGCTCCCCCTGATGGGACGGCTCGGGTTCGCGGAAATCCGCTTCGTGAGCCGCCTCGACCGGTTCGTCCGGTACACGAGGCTGACCGGAGCCCGGCTGTGGCTCTGGAACCGGCTGTTCCCCGGGTCCGCGGCGGACGTCGGGACCGTCGAGCGACTCCTGCTCGAGGGGCCGACCATCCCGCACCCGGAGTTCCGCAAGAGCGCGGACGCGCTCGTCGACTTCCAGCGGAGCGACTTCGACGTCTCGGCGGTGTCCTGTCCGGCGCTCGTCCTGTACGGGGACTACCTCCCCGACGCGCTGAAGTCCATGGTCACACCCCTCGTCGAGGGGCTGACGAACGCCGAGGTAACCGTCACCGTCGTCCCGGATGCGGGCCACGGCGCGAACTGGGACAACCCCGAGTTCTTCTCGCGCGCCGTCGACGAGTTCTGCGCAGCCCGTTTCGACGGCGTCGTCTGACCCCGGACCCGGTCGCGCTTCACGACCCGCTGGGTCGGCGGCTCCGCCGTTTCGCCAGTCCGGGGGTGCGCCTGGTCGGACGTGGTCGACCGTCACCTCTCTTCCGACTCTCCCGCCGTCGGCCGAGGCGGTCCACGCTCGCGCTTCCGCTCGAGGAACGCCCGCTCGTCGTCCGAGAGGTCCGCCCGGCCGGCGAACGCGTCGAGACCCGCGCGGTAGCGGTCGGAGTCGAGCGTCGCGGGCGCGTCGGTCGGCCGGCCCATGACGAGTTCCGCCAGCCCCGTCTCCCGGCCGGTGAACGCGAACCCGGCCTTCGAGAGCGCCTCGTAGGAGTAGGGGTTGTTGACGGCGATGCGGACGCGGTCGTACCCGCGGTCGGCGGCGCGGTCGGCGACGAACGCGCAGAGGCGCGGCCCCAGCCCCTCCCCGCGCCGGTCGCGCCGCACCGTCACGTAGCGTATCCAGAGCGTCGACGGGTCGGTGCGGTCCTCGTTGAACGCGGCCGCCGCGAGCGGGTCGGCGTACGCCGTCCGGTCGGCCGGCGGCTCCCACCCCTCGGGGGCGAGGACGGCCTTGCCGGTGGTCGACATCACGAACTTCCCGGCGTACGCGAACGCCCGGTGGTCGAGACGGAGCGAGGGACCGTCCGGCGGCCAGCCCAGCAGGCGCGGCTCCATACCCGCGTTCGGACCGCCGTCGGGATGAGCGCCACGGCTTTGCCCCCCCGGTGCGTGGACCCGTGCATGCACGGGCGCGGGGACGTACGATTCTTCGATGCTGTCGCAACGCTGTACGACGCGGTCATGCCGCGCGTTCGACCCCGGGAGCTGCACGCCGGACTCGCGTTCGCCCACCGGCCGGTCGAGCGCATCCTCGACGTGGGCGGCGGGACGGGACGGGCGGCCCGCGCGCTCGAAGGGCGCGGCGGGGAGGTGACCGTCCTCGACGCCTCCGCGGGCATGCTCGCGCGCGCCGCCGCCGCCGGCCACCCGACCGTGCGCGGCGACGCCGGCCGCCTCCCGGTCCGCGACGGCGGCGTGGACGCCGTCGTCGTCGCCGACGCCCTCCACCACTTCCCCGACCCGGGGGCGGCGCTGGCCGAGTGCGCGCGCGTCCTCGCGCCCGGCGGCGTCCTCGTCGTCCGCGAGTTCGAACCGGGGACGCGCCGGGGGCGCGCGCTCGCCGCGGCCGAACGCCTCGCGCGGATGGAGTCGCGGTTCTTCACCGCGAGCGAACTCGCGGCGGCGCTCGACGGCATCGGGCTCCGCGGCCGGGTGGTCGAACCGGGGTTCGGGTACACGGTGGTCGGCGTGAAGCCGACCGAGGCGACGCCGTCGGGCGCGCGCCGCGGGAGCGCCGCAGAGGAGAACCCGGAGCGTTAAGACGGGCGGCGCGAACCCCCGAACATGGCAACCGACGCCTCGTTCCTCCGGAGCCGTGTCGACGCCGACGCGCTCCCGCTCGCCGTCGGCGACGTACTGGTGATTCTGCTGTTCGTCTACGCCGGGACGCTGAACCACGGCACGGTGAGTTTCCCGCCGGCGGGCGTCGACGGCGTCGTGGCCGTGCTCGCCGTCGCCGCGCCGTTCCTCCTCGGCTGGGTGCTCGCCGCGCCTCGTGGGCGCGTACTCCGCGGGCGCGGTCGAGTCGGCGAAGGCGTCCGTTCCGCTCGCGGTCCGGTCGTGGATTCCCGCCGCCGTCGTCGGCCTGCTCGTCCGCGCGACGCCGTGGGTCGAGGGCGGCGTCGCCGTCGCGTTCGCCGTCGTGATGCTCGTCGGCGGCGCCGTCGCACTCGGCGTCTGGCGGTACGTCGCCGGACGGGTCCTCTGAGTCCGGCCGCGTCGGTCAACCGTTCGACTTCTCGCACGCCGCTTCTTCGGTCACGCTCGTCCGTCGCCGTCGGCTCGTTCTCTCACCCGTTCGTCGCGTCGTCGGCCCGCCGCCCCTCCGTCCCGTGATCACCCGTCGGTCCGCGCGAGCCACAGCCCCGCGCCCGTCGCCACGAGCGCGAACCCCGCGAGGACGGCGAACAGCGTCGGCGCGTTCGCGTACGTGAGCACCGCGCCGGCGACGGCGCCGCCGAGGGCGCCCACGCCGAACACACCGAGGTAGGTGAACCCGTACGACAACCCCCGGGTCCCGGGCGGGGTGTACTCCGCGACGGTCGCCTGCTCCAGCGGCTGGACGACGAACAGCGCGACGCCGAGCACCGTGCCGAGCGCGAGCAGCGGGACGACCCCGAGGCTCGCGGCCGGGAGGAACAGAACCGCGAGCACCGCGAGCACGACGAACCCGGCGACGATGCCCCGTTCGACGGCGATGCGGTCAGTCAGCTTCCCGCCGACGTACTGACCGACCACGCCGACCGTCAGCAGGCCGGAGTAGAAGTAGTTCTCCGGCTGGAGCGTCCGCCCGCCCGTCGCGTCGAACCCGAGCGCGTCGAGCAGGCCGGCGGGGACGACAGCGGCGATAGGAATCGGCTCGAACCCCGGGAGGTCGGCCAGCAGCCGCGGCATGAACGTCAACACGCCCCGGTAGTACAGCCCCGAACACATCACGACGAGGAAGACCAGCGCGAAACTCCCGGCGAACAGCGCCGTCGAGGCGCGCCGGAACTCCGCGACCGAGTCGACGCCCGCCGACGCCGGACTCCCCCCGGCGGCGTCGTCCGGGGCGTTCGCGTCGTCCCGTCCCCCGTTCGGACTCCCGCCGTCGGTCGCGGCCGGAACCGCCGCGGTCTCGTCGAAGTCCGCGCGGGCGGCGTAGACGGCCGCGATGACCGCCGGAACCGCGAGGGCGGCCGCGACGGTCCGCCAGTCGACGAACAGGAGCAGGACCGAGGTGAGAAGCGGCCCGAGGCCGATGCCGAGGTTCCCCGCGATACCGTGGTACGCGAAGCCGGTGCCCCGTTCCTCGACGCCCTTCGAGAGGAGTGCGAGTCCCGCCGGATGGTACACCGACGCCGAGACGCCCCAGACGACCATCGCGAGCGTGACCGCGACGAGTCCGGGCGCGACGCCGAGCAGGAGGAACGACGCCGCCATCCCCACGAGACAGGCGGTGATGAGCCGTCGCGACCCCACCCGGTCGACGAGGATTCCGCTCGGGAGCGCACCGACGCCGAACAGGCCGTAGCCGACGGTGACGAGCAGTCCGAGCGTCGCGGACGTGACCCCCACCTCCACGGGACCGAGGGCGAGGACGTCGAACGCGTCGAGCCAGATGGGGATGAAGATGGGGATGGAGAGTTCGTACGTGTGGACCATCCCGTGTGCCAGCATCACGAGCGCCACGATGGCACGGTCGTTCCGGTTCACTACGTCCGGATGCGCCGTCGGGGACCGTGTAGCCGTCGATGGCGGCAGGCGAGAGAGCCCCCGTCTCGTGCTCCGGCCGACGCCGTCGTATTATCTCCCAGCAAGTAGAAACGTAGTGGTATTACAATATAATTATGATAGTGTGAGTCGTACTCTATCTCATGGCCCTGTTCGACTGGGACATCGAGACGTATCGCGCGCGTTACAACGCCTACAGCACCGCCTCCGGACCCGGAACCTACGCGTTCATCCAGATGGAGAGCGAGCGCCTGAGTCACGACATCCACGCGACGGTGTTCATGTGGTTCGTGTCGACCCCGACGACGACGGGGTCGGTGTCGCTTCCCTCCTACGAGGGGAGCGACTGGGACTACGAGTACTACCTCTTCCTCCCGACCGACCGGTTCGACGCGATCCGCGAGTTCCTCGACTCGGAGCGGCCGATCCGGTTCGAGGCGGTTCACGACAGTTCCCCCATCGGAAGTTTCCAGGAGGTCCGCTCGTGGTCGCTGAACACGAACGCCGGGGAACCGGTCGGTGAGGAGGAGCAGAGGCGGGGATACATTCGGTGGTTGAGCGCGGTCCCCGAGGAACTCCGTCCGGACGACCTCCAGGACGCCCTCGAGACGGTCAGTGCCGACCTCGAAATCGGGGACGACGCAGCCGACATAAACGCCGCCGGAGCGTAGCCCTCGACCATCACACCGGACCCTCGTCGAGACCCCCGACCCGGGTGGTCCGGGGGACGGTTCTCGCCGGTCGGGTCGGGTTTGTTCTCCCCCCTGTTTGGCAGGGTGAAGAGAGAGCCGGCGTCAGGTCCACGATTGTTCTTCCGTCGTCCCCGGAGGCGGGGAGCGAAACGGCTAACCGACTCCCACCCGCACGCCGGAGTAATGAGCAGTGGCAGCCACGACTGGCCGCACGACCCCGACGGCGAGCAGGGGAGCGAGGAGGGGCGCAAGTACGGTCACGCGGTACTGGTGAAGTTCGTCGACGAGGACGAGAGCTTCCCGCTCCGCGCGGGCGACTACGCGGACGAGTACGGCGACTACCCCGTCCGACTGGACTCGGAGACGGTCGTCTCGGTGGCGGACATCTTCGAGGCCGTCGACGACGACGAGACGTACGAGGACATCGTCGCGTTCCACAAGGGCGTGGGCCGGGCGATGCGCGAACAGGGGTACTGGACGTACGAGGGCGCGGACCAGTTCAGCCGCACGCGGGGGTAATCGTTAGGGCTCCGGGCCGGGACCGACGCGCGTCACCCGCTTCTCGAGCGCGCCCCGCTCCCACGTCCGCGTGGCGTCGCCCTCCACCTCGTTGCGGAGTCGTTCCTCGAGGAGGTTGACGGCCATCGAGTTCGCCCCCTCGGGGATGATGAGGTCGGCGTGTTTCTTCGTCGGTTCGATGAACTGCTCGTGCATCGGTTTCACCGTCGAGAGGTACTGGTCGATGACGCCCTCCAGCCCCCGTCCGCGGTCCACCACGTCCCGTTCGATGCGCCGGAGGATGCGCACGTCCGCGTCCGTCTCGACGTACAGGCGGAGGTCGAGCATCTCGTTGATGGCGTCGTCGTACAGCGCGAGGATGCCCTCGATGACGATGACGTCCGTCGGCTCGACGGTGACCGTCTCGTCCCTGCGGTTGTGGACCTCGAAGTCGTACTGCGGCATCTCGACGGACCCGCCGGACAGCAGCGTCTCGAGGTGGGCGCGCAGCAGGTCCCACTCGAACGCGTCCGGGTGGTCGTAGTTCACCTCCTCGCGTTCGGACAGCGCGAGGTGCGAGAGGTCCTCGTAGTAGTTGTCCAGCGGGATGCGAGTCACCGCGTCGGACACGTTCTCCGTGATGAGCCGCGAGACGGTCGTCTTGCCGGCGCCGGTCCCACCGGCGATACCGACGACGAACGAGGGGATGGTCATTGGCGCGTATCGAGGTCTCCGAAGGTTTGAACGCATCGAACCGCGCCCTCCGCGGTTCGGTCACCTTTATACGTGGCTGGACCAACCAGTCGTGTATGACACGTGATATCGACCGACGAGACGTCCTGAAGGGCGTCGGCGGGGCCGGCCTGCTCGGGGTCGCGGGCTGCATCACGCAGAACGGCGGCGGCGACGGCGCGGCGACGACGGCGGAACCGGAGGAGACCACCGCCGGCGGCGTGGAGACGACCGCGAGCGGGGGCGAAGAGACGGAGACCGGTGAGGAGACGGAGACCGAAACCGAAGACGGCGGCTCGGGGTCGATGCGGACCGTCAGGCACGGGGTGTTGATGCCCATCACGGGCGACCTCGGCTCGCTCGGCGCCCCCATCCGCGACGGCGCGACGCTCCCGGTGAAGGTGCTGGACGCCGCGGGCGACCTGCCGGTCTCGTTCGACCAGCAGGCCGAGGACACCCAGACGGACGCGCAGGCGGGCGTGACCGCCGCGAACGCGCTCGCGAACGCGGGCTATCCGATGGTGACCGGCCCGGCGGCCTCGTCGGTGAGCCTGCAGGTGTACCAGCAGACGTTCATCCCGAACGGCATCGTCGGCTGCTCGCCGTCTGCGACGTCGCCGGCCATCACCGGACTCGAGGACAACGGGCTGGTGTTCCGGACGGCTCCGTCGGACGCGCTCCAGGGGCAGGTCATGGCGCAGGTCGCGAGCGAACAGCTCGACGACTCAACCGCGGCGGTGATGTACCTCAACGACGACTACGGCCAGGCGCTCAACGACTCGTTCGTCGGTTCGTTCACGGAGAGTCAGGGCGGGACGGTCCAGCAGGAAGTCGCGTTCGAACCCGAGAAGTCCAGCTACACCTCCGAACTCTCCACCGTGATGAACGGCGACCCGGAGCTGCTCGTCGTCATCGGGTTCCCGTCCTCGGGCATCCAGATATTCCGCGACTACTACGCGGAGTACAGCACCGACACGGACGTCATGGTCACCGACGGCCTGCGTTCGTCCACGCTCCCCGACGAGGTGGGTAGCGACATGTCGAACGTCTACGGCACCGCGCCGCTCGCGCAGGGCCCCGGGACGGAGGCGTTCACCCAGCAGTACCAGGAGGAGTACGGCCGCGCGCCCGGCGTGTTCAACGCGCAGGCGTACGACGCGACGGCGGTGCTCATCCTCGCGAACGTCGTCGCCGGCGAGAACGACGGCAACCTCATCAAAGAGGAGATGCAGACGGTCGCGAACCCGAACGACGGCACCGAAGTCACCCCCGAGAACCTCGCGGAGGGCGTCCGGCTGGCCGCCGAGGGCGAGTCGGTGTACTACTCGGGGGCGTCCTCGAACGTCAACTTCGACGAGAACGGCGACATGACGGCAGTCACCTACGGGTACTTCCGGTACAACACCGACGTCGAGGGCAACATCGAGACCATCAGCACCATCGACTTCGAGGCGTAGTCGACCGGCCCGACCGGGAGGCGTCCTCGACCACACCTCGATTGCTGCTGCGGCGTGAGCGCCGGCCGTACCCGTCGGTTTTACCGCCCGCGGTGCGAACCCACGTCACATGCACGTACTGCGGAACGGGACGGTCGTCGACGCCGAGGGAGCGCGCGAGGCGGACGTCGCCATCGAGGGCGGAACGGTCGTCGCCGTGGGCGACGTCGGTCGCGGCGACACGGAGACGGACGTGGCGGGGTCGTTCGTCGCGCCGGGACTCGTCGACAGCCACGTCCACCTGATGATGGACGGCCGTCCCGACGTCGCGAGCGCGATGGCCGACAGCGCGCACGACCGCGCGTACACGGCCGCGGCGAACCTCCGGGCGGCCGTCGAAGCCGGCGTCACGACGGTGCGCGACCTCGGCGCGCCGGGGTCGCTCGCCATCGACGCCGGTCGGGCCGTCGAGGCGGGGACGCTGGTCGGCCCGCGCGTGCTCGCGGCGGGCGAGAACGTCGTGATGACCGGCGGTCACGGCCACTGGTTCGGTCGGGAGGCCGACGGTCCCGACGAGGTGCGCAAGGCCGCCCGCGAGCAGTTGAAACGCGGCGCGGACGTCGTGAAGTGCATGGCGACCGGCGGCGTGTTGACCGAGGGCGCGGTGACGGGCGCGCCCGAACTCACCTACGAGGAACTGGCGGCGCTCGTCGACACCGCGCGCTCGAAGGGCGTCCCGACTGCCGCGCACGCCCACGGGAAGGAAGGCATCCTGAACGCGGTGGACGCGGGCATCACGAGCATCGAACACGGTACGTTCATCGACCGCGAGGCGGCGAGCGCGATGGCCGCCGAGGGGACCTACTGGGTGCCGACCGCGAGCGCGCTGGCGAACATCGTCGAGAACGCCGACCCGGAGGTGGGCATCCCGCGGTCGGCCGTCGAGAAGGCGCGCGACGCCACGGCGGCGTTCGACTCGTCGTTCGAGCACGCGGCCGCCGAAGGCGTCACGGTCGCGATGGGCACCGACGCCGGGACGCCGTTCAACCACTTTCGGGACGTCCCCGAGGAGATGGAGCGGATGGTCGAGGGCGGGCTGACGCCGGCGGAGGCGCTGGAGGCGGCGACGGTGAACGGGGCGGCGCTGTGCGGACTCGACGACGTGGGCCTCGTCGCCGAGGAGTACCGCGCGGACCTGGTCGTGCTCGACGCCGACCCGACGGCCGACGCGAGCGCGTGGTGCGACCCGTCGGCCGTCTTCGCGGGCGGCGACCGGGTCGTCTGACCGCGCGGTCGCCGGCTCGGCGAATCGTCTCGGGACGACACCCATATCACCACCGGCGCACCACGTACGGCAATGCTCCCGTGGGGTCACGCCGGTCTCGGCTATCTCCTGTATCGCGTCCTCCTCCGACTCGACGCTCTCGACCGCCGTCCGACGGGCGGTGCGACGCTCGCGCTCGGGGTCGGAACGCAGTTCCCGGACCTCGTCGACAAGCCGGGCGCGTGGACGCTCGCCGTCGTGCCGTCGGGGCGGTCGGTCGCGCACGCGCTCCCCGTGCTCGTCCCGCTGCTCGCGCTGTCGTGGGTGGTCGCTCCCCCGTCACGGCGCGACCTCGTCGCCGCGTTCGCCGTCGGCGTCGGCTCGCACCTCGTCGGCGACTCGTGGGAACTGGTCCTGCGGGGGGAGTTCGACGAACTCACGTTCCTCGCGTGGCCGTTCTCTCCCGTCGAACCGGAGCACGGGATGAGCTTCGTCGAGTTCTTCCGCTCGCTCACGCTCACGCCCACCGTCGCCGTCGGGGCGGTCGTGACCGTCGTCGGACTCGTCGTCTGGAACCGCGACGGCCGGCCGGGCCTCGACCTCACCCTGTCGTTGGCCGACGACGTCGCCGAGACGCTCACCGAGCGCTGACGGGCGACGAACGAGTCGACGGGGAAGAACCGAATCCGGTGGTCGAACGGAAGGAGGTGGGTCGGTCGGCGTCGGTCGCCCGCCGTCAGTGGACGGTCCGGTCGTCGTCGGTGTCGATGTCCTCGAGCGGGTCGGCGTTGTTCAGCGCAGACGGCGACGTGTCGACCGCGTCGTCGGCCCACTCGCAGGCGTTGGCGAGCACGCGCTGGACCGTCTCGTCGTGGTAGACGGGGTACGTCTCGTGACCCGGCCGGAAGTAGAAGACGCGGCCGTTCCCGCGCGTCCAGCAGCAGCCCGACCGGAACACCTCCCCGCCCTCGAACCACGAGTTGAAGACGAGTTCGTCCGGTCGGGGGATGTCGAACCGCTCGCCGTACATCTCGGCCTCGGGCAGTTCGAAGTAGTCGCCGACCCCCTCGGCGATGGGGTGGCTCGGCTCGATGGTCCAGAGGCGCTCCTTCTCGGCCGCCTCGCGCCACCGCAGCGTCCCGCTCGTCCCCATGAGCCGGCGGAACGGCTTGGACATGTGCGCCGAGTGGAGGACGACGAGCCCCATCCCGTCGATGACGCGCTCCTGGACCCGGTCGACCACCTCGTCGGTCACCTCGTCGTGCGCGGCGTGGCCCCACCACGTCAGCACGTCCGTGTCCGCGAGTACCTCCTCGGTGAGGCCGTGCTCGGGTTCGTCGAGCGTCGCCGTCCGCGTCTCGAAGCCGGCGTCCGAGAGCGCGTCCGCGATGACGCCGTGGATACCGTCGGGGTAGATGTCCGCGACCGCGTCGTGTTCCTGCTCGTGTCGGTACTCGTTCCAGACTGTGACTGTCGTCATGAGCGGCGGGTTCGACGCCGCGCGGTAAAAACGCCCGCATCCCGGCGTCCGCCTCGTCTACCGGTCGCACCGACCCGCGGCCGGTCCCGTTGAGGCCGTCCTCACGCCTCGAAGTAGCGGTCGTGGTGGGCCGCACAGCCCGGGTTGAACGCGGCGTCGCACGCCGGACAGGCGAAGTCGCAGTCGAGGTACTCGTTCGCGGTCAGCGCCGCGCCGCAGACGCCACAGAGGACCGCCGGGTCGTCGAACCGCGCCCGCGGCCACGGTGCGGCCGGGTGGTCCGCGACCGCCTCGTGACACGCGAAGCAGGGGTAGTAGCGCTCGCAGCATCCGAACCGTAGCGCGACGACGTCCCGCTGTCCGGCGTAGTGGGCGCACCGCGTCTCCGGCCCGACGCCGACCCCGCGGACCTCGACCCCGTGAACGCGACGGATGGGCACACGTGGGAGGAGTCGCCACGACGGAAAAAGCGGTTCGACCACGCGCGGTCGAAAGCGGAGTGCGACCGGTGACAGCGAGCGGAGCGCCTCCGTCGAGACACCTTTCACGCGGTCGGCCGACGCGTCCGTATGCAGAAAGTCGCCGTCCGCGACGTGGCGAACGAGCGGAACCCGCTGAACGTCCACAGCGTCCGAAAACCGGTCTCGCGCGAACTCGGAACGACCGCGTTCGCCATGAACTACTTCGAACTCGAACCCGGAGAGTCGTTCTCCGGCGGCCTGCACGCTCACGACGACCAAGAGGAGGTGTTCTACGTGGAGTCCGGAACCGCCACGTTCGAGGTGGGTGTCGAGCGGGAAGCGGTCCCGGTCGACGCGGGCGAACTCGTCCGCTTCCCGCCCGGCCAGTTCCAGACGGGGACGAACGAGAGCGAGGAGCGCGTGGTCGGGTGGGCCATCGGCGCACCCGGCGCGAGCCACGACTGGGACGACCTCAAGTCGCGAGCGTACTGCCCCGAGTGCGAGCGCGAGACGACACAGGACGTGGCGATGGTCGACGGACAGTTCCGCCTCACCTGCACCGCGTGCGGAACCACGCAGGGGTAGGGGTCACCCCTCGAACCGCTCGCCGAGCGCGCCGGCCTCGTACAGCGCGTCGACCTCCGCCGCGTCGTACCCGTGCTCGCGGAGCACCTCGTCGGTGTGCTCGCCGAGCCGCGGGGGGTACCGCCGGACCGCGGCGGGCGTCCGCGAGAAGTGCATCGGGCACCCGGGAAACGTCACCTCGCCCGCAGTGGGGTGGTCGACGCTCGCGCGCATCCCGCGCGCGAGCACCTGCGGGTGCGAGAACACGTCTGCCATGTCGTTGACGCGGCTGGCAGGCACGTCGTGGTCGTCGAACAGGTCGAGCCACTCGTCCGTCGGTCGCTCGGCGAACAGCGCGTCGAGCAGGCCGTCGAGCGCCTCGCGGTTCGTCACCCGGTCGCTGTTCGTCGCGAACCGCTCGTCCGCGTAGAGGTCCGGTCGGTCGAGCGCCCGACAGAACCGTTCCCAGATGGCCTCGCTCGCGACGGCGACGACGACGTAGCCGTCGGCCGTCTCGAACGCCTGGTACGGCGCGATGGTCGGGTGTTTGCTCCCCATCCGGACCGGCGGGTCGCCGGTGGCGAAGTAGTTCGTCGCCATGTAGCTCGTCCACGCAGCCTGCCCGTCGAGCAGGCTCACGTCGACTTTCTGCCCGGTCCCGTCGCCCCGCTCGCGTTCGAACAGCGCCGCGAGCACCGCCTGCGCGGCGTACATCCCGGCGCCGACGTCCGCGAGGGCGACGCCGATGCGGACGGGCGGGCCGCCGTCGACGCCGGTGATGGACATGAACCCCCCCTCCGCCTGCATGACGATGTCGTACGCCGGGCGGTCCCTGTCCGGTCCCCACTCGCCGTACCCCGAGAGCGCGCAGTAGACGAGCCCCGGGTTCGCCTCGCGGAGGTCGGCGTACCCGAGCCCCCACTCCTCCATCCGGCCGACGCGGAAGTTCTCCACGAGCACGTCCGCCTCGCGCGCGAGTTCGCGGAACGTCTCGCGGCCCTCCGGCGTGTCGAGCGCGAGAGTGAGCGAGCGACGGTTCCGGTTCACGCTCATGTAGTAGGCCGACTCCTCGGCGTCGCCGTACCGCGGCGGGTGCCACCCGCGCGTCTGGTCGCCCGTCCCCGGCGCTCGACCTTCAGTACCTCCGCGCCCAGGTCGCCCAACTGCATCGTGCAGAACGGTCCCACGAGCACGCGCGAGGCGTCCAGAACCGTGATGCCGTCGAGCGGCCCCGACTCACCCGCCGGGTGCTCCGCCTCTCCGACCATGTCTTCACCTCTCCCCCCCGGGGCAAAGCGGTGGCGCTCGGCCGCGAATCGCTAGCCGGGACTCCCGTGAACCACCCGCACGGCCGCCGAGAAACGACACCGTTTTAATCACCTCGCCACAATCGACGACTGCACAGCGCGGTGCGGTGCGCTCCGATAGTGTAGTCCGGCCAATCATATTGCCCTCTCACGGCAATGACCAGGGTTCGAATCCCTGTCGGAGCACTCTCCCCGACGCCTTCTCGCGATTTCGCCCGTGGCAGAACCCAGATCACTATGCCACCTGAGGGCAGACACACTACGCGAACCACCCCACCCGACCGCAGTCGTGCGGTTTCAGCGATTGCCTCGAAGTGGGGATTCACTGAGTCGGCAAGTCGAAACACTCTGCTCTACGGGGGGACCCGCAATGGCAGACCTTGACGATATCCGAGTCATCACTGAACCGAGCCGGAACTACCTCAACGAGCGCCAACGGGTCGACCATCGCTCGCACCGAGAAGACTGCCTCCAGTGGCTCCTGAGGTTCGGGAAAGACCCAGAGAAGGTTGAGGGCTACGCGAAGTCGACAGTCGAGGCACGCGGTGCTCGGATGGACTACTTCTATCGGTGGGTGTGGGAGGAGGAAGCTCGGTACGTCGCCGATCCGACCCACGACCACGCTGACGCCTTTCTGAAACGACTCGCCTACGAGGACCGTCGAACGTCGACCATCGAACCACCAGAGGGCGCTCCAGATGTTGTTCAAGTGGCGCCATCACGAGCGCGGTGAAGACGAGTAAGTTAGTAAACAGACGTCACGTGCGTGTCGATTGTAGTTGATTACTTGTCATGTGAGCGCCGTGGTGCTCACACATCGTTTCCGTGCTGTGCTGGTGGTCGGGGTGGTGCGGGGAGTGCTCGTCCATGCGGATGTCGTTCGCGTGTTTCGAGTGGCCATTCTTCCATCCCTGCTCGGAAACCGTAATCAACTGCGCATTGCTGGGGTTCCCCGCGGGAACGTGACAAACCTCGATGTTCTCTGTATCCTCGCTTTGATGCTCTGCGCCTGCTACGGTTCCGACCATACCCGAAGTGAGCATCGTTGCGACCGCGATGACGATTGCGAAGCGAAGAACGGTCCGTGTCACTGTTTTCTTCCTCATCGTATCATGTATCCCATCTGTTGAGCTCGCACATCAGACGGTGGTGTCTGGTCAGTCGGTACTGTTTCATCATTCGTTGTCAAGAGATAGCTGTCCTACCTTGAGAACAGTCTACGGCATCGGCTTTCAAAGTAATCGTGCCGAGCTATCGTCGTCTCCCAGGGGCAACTCCAGCCGGACAGCCCGAAGCACAGTGTTTGGACGTTACTACTCGCCCCTTTGAAGGCGTTCACGGCGTTCCTCGTATTCCTGGTCTGAGAGTTCCCCTCGGGCGTAGGCCGTACGGAGTTCTTCCATCGCTGGATCGTGGGGTGCCTGGTTTCCAGCGACACGTCGGACGACGAGGTAGCCACCACCGAGGAGTACCAGGAGGAACACGAGTGGAACGAACATTCCAACGAGCGTCCACCACCCGCTGGTTTGTCCGTACCCACCCATCATCCCACCGTATCCCATCATCCCGCCGAAACCCATCCCCATCGTGAGTAACGGGAGGACGACAATCGCCCCCAAGATTAGGAGGACGATAGTCGTGGTGTCGAGTTGGTTCGGCGAGGACATCGGTGAATCAGACCCCCGAAGTAGATTCGAATTCCTGTGAGACTGCTTCGAGGACTCTCTCGAACCGATCGTGGACCTCAGTAGCGATAGAATCGAGCGCGGCGTTGTCCGCGATTCCGACGAGTCGTCGCGGATCGATTGCACTTACGACGATATCTCTGCCATCCGTTTCGTAGACGATGACGTTACACGGCAGAAGCGCACCGAGTTCGATCTCCTCTGTCAGCCCCTCGTGTGCGAGTGCCGGATTACACGCACCGAGAATTCGATACTGACGGAATTCTTCGCCGAGCTTCCTCTCGAGTGTCGCCTGCACATCGATATCACAGAGAACGCCGAATCCCTCATCTTCGAGCGCAGCGATCGTCGTGTCGACGACTTCGTCGAAGCCCCCCGACACCGTATGTTGTGCTGTATAGGACATATAACACACTACTCTCCGCTCCGACTTAACGGTGTGGTCCGTGGCGGGGACACCTTACGAAGAGTAATCGCAGATTGAGCGTGTTTTTGAGAGCTAGCACCCAGAGTAGTAATCGAGAAAAATTGTCAAGGACGAGGCTTAGCACCCGCGTCCCTGACCGTACATCCCGCCATTGCCGTACATCCCGTGGTTGTCGGAACGCCCGTCGGCCATGCCCCGGGCCATCTCATCGACGGTCACACCCATGTGCGATTCCATCCACTCGACGGCACCCGGACCAATGTGGTCGGTCATGTGCGCCTCCATCCAGGCCGCCCAGTCGTCGGCGTCGCCGTCATACGGGGGCGCGTCCTCAGCAGCGGTTTCATTTGCGTGGGCGCTCACAAGCGGCGTTGCGAAGGCGAGTCCGACGATCGCGAACACCACGAGCAGCCAGCGTCCGAATTTGAAAGTGGTCATTGTCGTTCTCCTCGGTTACTCGTAGGATGGCTCAGGAGTTATCACCGCGGATGTGAATCCACACAGGAGAACGTTCGAGAACGTATATAGGGCGTTCTAAACGTTTCTATCGAATGGAATCGTTCATCAACGTCGAATTCGCCGGAATCGGTCCTCGATTACGTAGACGACCCGGCAGCAGTAGTCGTTCCAACAATCGAGATGCCCGTCGATGGTGAGTTCAAACGTTCAGGAACTGCTGTAACCCGGGTTAGCGTTCTTGATTTTGACGCAGGTCCTCGCTTGGATAGATACGAAACGTCCGCCCTTGGCGTTCGCGATACAGCAGACCACGCTTCTCGAGGGCACTGACCGTCTGGCTCACCTTACTCTTCGAGAAATCCGAGCGGTCACGCAATTCGATCTGCGTGATACCGGGCGAAGAGAGTACGGGTTCGAGGATGCGGCGTTCGTCGTCCGGCAAGAGGTCTAACACGCGAGCTTGTGGCTGGGTTTCCGGGTGGATTGCTCCAGTCGATTCGACGGAGAGCTCTGGTGACTCATTGTTCTCTCGCTCGCTCGGACTCTCTGTCTTGTTCCGTGAGTAGTCGATAGCGTCGGTGTTGGTGAGTTCGTCACGGAGTATGAGATATCCGCCCCCGATGAAGGCCGAGACGAAGAGGGTCCCGATGACGTACCAGAGTGGGTTCGTTCCGTGAACTGACCCCATCGACATACCCATCACCGAGCCCATTTGCTCGAAGGCCTGCTGTCGCTGGTACGCCTGCCAGCTGAGTGCACCGCCAATAACGAGGACGGCAGCGACGAGGAAACCAACCACTGTGTCGACGCGTCGCCGATTCATTCTTCCAACCACGGTTTGACGTGATACTCGTTCATACGCGATGATTGCCGTGCCGTCGCTGTACCAGTTTTGATTCTCCGACACAATACTCGCGGTGGTTGTCTCCAGGGCGAAGTTCTGAGATACGGCGTTCAATGTCGTTCATGGCTCTGGGAACCTCCCGCTCCCGAAACCTGAAGATGTCGCTGGGAGAACTCGGACGGGTGTTTTTCGAACGACCGCTTGCACTGCTTCGAACAGAAGTAGAGCGTCTCTCCGTCGTGTGTGACGCTCGGACCGCTGTCGTCGGTTCGCATCCCGCAGACGGGGTCGTGGTACTGGCCGGGCGCGCCGAGTCCGCGTCGGTAGACGTAGAGGAGAAACCCGGAGAGAGCGAACGCGATCAGGTTGAGGTAGAACGTGTAATTGAGTTCGAAGTACGTCTGTTCGCTCGCAGTCTGTCCGCCGGCGAGGTTTGGAACGATACCAAAGACGTCGAACAGCTCCTCCATGAGGAAGCCGGTGAACGCCATCGTCACGAAGAAGACGCCGAGGATGTACGCCATCACTGTCCAGCCGTAGTACTTCCGGTAGACGTTCAACACGGGAATCGTAATGAGATCGGCGTAGACGAACGCGATGACGCCTGCAAAGCTGATTCCCCCACCCCACAATGCCACGGCGAAGGGGACGTTGCCCATGCTTCCGACAAAGCTGAGGACGGCGATGGTCACGCCCATGATCGCGTTTTCTGCGCTCACGAGCAGGCCGTCTCCACGAAGGAACAGGGCGTTCCACACCCACTGTGGCACGAACACGATGACGAACCCTGAGATCAGGAAGCCCGCGATTACGTCCTTCCAGATCATCGACCACTCCTTGCGGTACTGGTTCCCGACTTTGTACCAGCACCCCACGACAGCAGTTCGTCGCGCCATCCACCGCTACTCGCCGCCTCCTGCTGCTAGGTCTCCATACAGCCCGCTGGACAGAATTTCAGCGTCTCGCCTCCGTCTGTCACGAGCGAGTACTTGTCTTTCCCCTCCATCCCACACGTCGGGTCCTCCGTGATTCCTTCGCCCTGGTCGTGCCGATTCAACTCCTCTCGGACCTGATCGAACAGGTTCTCGGGGAGCGTCAGGTGAACGATGAGGGCCATCACGGCGATGAGGACGAGGCCACCGAGGAGCTCTGCGACGAGGAACTCCCAGCCAAGTAGAATCAGGATCATCAGCCCGAGTTCGACGATGAGGTTCGTCGAGGCGAACATGAACGCGAGGACGTTCACCGCGTGCGCGCCCTTCTTGAACAATCCCTTTCCGATGACGACGGCGCCGAAGCTACACCCACTGCTCGCAGCGCCGAACAGCGTCGCTTTGGTGAGTGCCCCGACGTCGTCGTCGCCGAGGACGCGAGCCATCCGCTTCTTCGAGACGTACACCTGGACGAGGCTCGTGATCACCAAACCCATGATGATCGCCCACGCCGCAGTCCAGAGGAACCCGATCCCGATCCGTAACGACTCGAGGACTCCATTAACGAGGGTGGTTTGCATGTCTAGACTCTCGTAGCCGTGTGTTCTGTCAATTCCCCTTTAAAAATGAGACCTCATCGCCCCGTCAGCAACGGTTCGAAGGTAACCTCCCCTATATGTCAGAATTATATTGGGAGACTATTCAATTGCTCAGTCCGATACGACAACCACGGGTGTAGGCTCATGTACGTCACCGACGAAGCCGAAATCGTCATCGACGCACCTCCCGAAGAGATCTGGGAGTACGTGACCGATCCGGTCCACTGGACCGCGTCGAACCCCGAGGAACACTACGGACTCGAGTACGATACCCCCGACAACCGTCCACGTGAGGGTGCTACTTTCCACCAGCGCGAGGAGGTTGCCGGGATGTACGCCGACCTGCACGGTCGGTTCCAGTACACCGATTACCCGTCAGTTGCGGTCTGGGCGGGGACGGCGTATTACCCGCTCCTCCGTGGCCTCGTTACGGTGCGAATTCCTGAGGGTGGGACGATTCGTCTCGAGAAGACTGATGGGGGGACGCGGATGTCGCACGCCGTGTGGATGGATTTCCCGAACTCGCGGCGAGGGCGTCTCCTGAAATGGGTGTTCACGAACGTCCTCGGCGGTCCCGCAAAGCTCTACGACCACACTAACAAGGAACTGGTGTTCTTCAAAGAACGGCTGGAGTCAGAAGCATCCTCGCCGACGTCGTGAACACCCGTCGAACAGCGCCTACGTAAGCAGGAGGTACAAATCAACTACTCGTAGTATCTTAACCGACTCTGTTGAAACTTCATAACTTATCGAATCGTCTACTGGCTAGAGAAGTTACAGTCAGCAACCGGACGAGGTAGAGTCTGGTGCTATTTCCGATATCGCTCCGTGACTACGAGATCGCAGAGACTATCCGATATTCAACCGGCGCTCGAAGCACTACTCGATCCACCACCGGAGCCGCCATCCATCTCAGCGGGGTTGCCCATCCCCTCCTTGACCCCGGCAGCGATGAGCGCGATGTTCACCGGGTAAGCAGCGAAGAACCCGACGGTGAGCGAGAACAGCAGCGCCGTCCAGAACAGTGGTGTCGTCCACCCCGCGTCACCCGCGAGCAGGAGGTCGGTACCGATAGCGACGATCTCCATTATGGTGATGCTCGGTGTCTCGCTCCAGATGGCATCCCACGTCGCCTCCCTGAACCCGACACCCTCCTGCATCAGCGGACCGACGGTGAGGGCGAACCCCCCGATGAACGCCAGAGTGAACGTTAGCGCGACTAGCCACAGCGTTGAGACGCTCAGGATGATGGTCGCGGCGGTGATGCCGATGACTTCACCCACGCCACACCCGGAGTAACAGTGAGACGTCGAGCGGAATCCCTTCTTCCACAGTGAATCACTATCGAGTTGCGTGCGACCGGTGAGCCAGTAGACAGTCAGTCCGAACGGCCCCGAGTACGCGATGACTAGCGACCAGACGAACTTCATCAGCGATGGGATGTTCTCGTTGTTCTCCAACATATCGTACCAGAGCACGCCCAGAGAGACGAGGTTGAGCGATAGCCATATCCCAAGCGTCCACCAGCTCGATAGGATTGGTTTAACCACCGAACGAGCGGGAGCGAGCACCTGTTCGATTTGATGTGCCCACTGGATTGCCCACTCGGGGACCGGTGAACTTGCCAGTACCATCAGTGCTGGTTCAGGCATATCCCGCTATTAGCGGTGGCTCCATTTTTTCGTTCTGGCTTGGAGACCAAGGACGAACCCGGGGCATACCTTATTTGTAAAACCCGCTTCTGGTCACTCGATAATGACTCTGTCTGCGATGCGTAACGTTCGTCAAGAAAGAGGTTTCGAGAAAGGAAATCGTGGTCAGATACGGGAACGCTTGTCAGCAGTGGTCGATATCCCCCGACCGAATCAGATCATGTCGCGGCAGTGCTCGGCGCACTCTTCGAGGACCTCGGCGCAGGTCTGGCAGTGCTCGGCGTCGTGGCGCGAGCACTCTTCGGCGCACTCCTCGCAAGCGCCGGCACAGGCTTCGGCCAGTTGGGGGCTGTAGTTCGAGTCACGGGCCATGAACCGGGCGTGGAGCGAGGCGACGTCGGCGACGTCCCGACAGAGCCGGGCACACTGCTCCATTTCCTCGTCACCGAGACACTCGTCGGCACACCACTCGCAGACCTGCGCGGCCTCGTTGCAAATCTCGATGCATTCCTGTTCCTCGTCGCTCAGGTGGTCGATATTGGATACCGTCTCGGCAAGTGACATTGCGTCGTAATCCACGTCCGAACGAATGTTCAGGGTTGGGCCTGCCAAGGCAAGTCAGATCGAACGGTGAGCATGCCTCGTACTTAGCACGACCACCAAGACATATCTCTAATCGAGAGTTCTAATTGGCCTCTCAACCGCGTTGTGCTCTTCTCCGTCGTAACGGCGAAACGAGAACGCCGCCGTACCTAATGAGTACGGACAGAACGTAGCTTTATATTCGAAGGTATTCGACTCAGGAAACCTCCAATAATAAACACAAATCGGCAAAGGGACGGCTACCGTATCCCCGAGTATGAGCAAGCAGTCTCACGACCACCACGAGGAGCACGAGCACGGCGAGCAGACGGTTCCGATGGCACACGTCCACGAGGAACCGGCGGTCGACGGAACCGACCACAACAAGCACGTCGACCACACCGGCCACGAAGCGATGTTCCGCCGCCGCTTCTGGGTGTCGCTCGTCCTCTCGGTCCCGGTCCTCTACTTCAGCCCATTCATCCAGGACGTCTTCGGCTACGCCGCATTCCAATTCCCGGGAAGTACGTACGTCACGCCCGTACTAGCCGTCGTCGTCTTCGCCTACGGCGGGACGCCGTTCCTCCGCATGGCGCGGACCGAACTCGCCAACCGCGAACCGGGGATGATGATGCTCATCTCGCTGGCGATCACCGTCGCGTTCGTCTACAGCCTCGCGTCGCTGTTCATCCCCGAGACGTCGAGTTTCTTCTGGGAACTCGTCACGCTGATCGACGTGATGTTGCTGGGCCACTGGATGGAGATGAGGAGCGTTCGGCAGGCATCCGGCGCGCTCGACGAACTCGCGAAGCTGATGCCCGATACCGCCGAGCGTCTCACCGAGGGCGGTGGGACCGAGGAGGTTCCAGTAAGTGAGCTTCAAGAGGACGATGTCGTACTCGTTCGTCCAGGCGCGAGCGTGCCCGCCGACGGTGAGGTCGTCGAGGGTGACTCCTCCACCGACGAGTCGATGGTAACGGGGGAGTCCCGACCCGTGGACAAGGCACCCGGCGACGACGTCATCGGTGGGACAGTCAATAGCGGTGACGGCAGTCTCCGAGTCCGGGTTACCGCGATCGGCGACGAGACGGCTCTCGCGGGTATCATGCGTCTCGTCGCTGAGGCACAACGGAGCAAGTCCCGGACGCAGTTGCTCGCCGATCGCGCGGCAGGCTGGCTGTTCTACGTCGCACTGGCGGTCGCTGCAATCACCGCCATCGCGTGGGGTATCGCGGTCGGTCTGAACCTAGAAGTCGTCGAACGCGTGGTGACGGTCCTCGTCATCGCCTGCCCACACGCACTCGGACTCGCCGTTCCGCTCGTCGTCGCCATCAACACCTCGACCGCAGCGAAGAACGGGATGCTCATCCGCGACCGCATCGCCATGGAGGAGGCACGCAATCTCGACACGATCGTATTCGACAAAACGGGCACCCTCACCAAAGGCGAACACGGCGTCGTAGAGTCGGTAACTGCCGGTGACTGGAGCGACGAACAGGTCCTCGAACTCGCCGCAGCCGTCGAAGGAGACTCCGAACACTTCGTCGCTCGTGCCGTTCGGCAGCGAGCAGAGGAGGCCGGCGTCAACGTCCCTGCTGCCTCGAACTTCGAGGCACTCAAGGGTCGCGGCGTCCGTGCCGACGTGGACGGACGAGAGGTCTACGTCGGCGGTCCGAACCTGCTCCGGTCGCTCGAACTCGACGCGCCGAAAGCGTTCGCCGACTTCGCCGCCGACGCAGGTTCCCGCGGACAGTCGGTCATTTACGTCGTTGTGGAGGGAGACATCGTCGGCGCGTTCGCGCTGGCGGACGTCGTCCGCGAGGAGAGCTACCGCGTCGTCGACGCGCTGCACGAGATGAATCTCGAAGTGGCCATGCTCACGGGTGACTCCGAAGACGTCGCCCGGTCCGTCGCCGAGGAACTCGGCATCGACGTCTACTTCGCCGAGGTTCTGCCCGAAGACAAGGACAAGAAGATCGCAGAACTCCAGGAACAGGGAAAGATGGTCGCTATGGTCGGTGACGGTGTGAACGACGCCCCCGCGCTCACCCGCGCTGACATCGGCATCGCCATCGGGTCCGGGACGGACGTCGCCATCGAGTCGGGCGACATCATCCTCGTCGAGAACAACCCGCTGGACATCGCGAGACTCGTCAAGCTCTCGAAGGCGAGCTACCGGAAGATGCAGGAGAACCTCGTCTGGGCGACGGGTTACAACGTGTTCGCACTCCCACTGGCCGCCGGGATTCTCGCACCGATCGGCATCCTCCTCTCGCCGGCGATCGGTGCCGTGTTCATGTCGCTGTCGACGATCATCGTCGCCATCAACGCCCGTCGACTCGGGAACGTCGACCTGTCGATACAGGGGTGAGTACTCGTGACACCAACAACACGCTCTTCGACGCAGAAGGTGTTCGGAATGGGGCTCGCAGTGAGTATTCGTAGTTCGAGCCACCGGTTCTGGCCCCACGGCGACCGGAACTGGACGTTCTGGCTCAGCGGGACGGCGTGGATCGGCTACTTCGCGAGCCTACTCGACGTCGCCGCGCTCGACTGGCGCGAGTCGTTCCGAGCACCGTCGTGACCAGCACCCGGTTCAGGAGGGACCGTCAACAGAACAGCAACCGTCGCAGGGTCGGAACTCGACCCGTCGTGGGCACCGGCCCGATATCGGGCGGGGTCCGTCGTGCCGGCGGACGTCGGGGCGACGAACACTCGGTCCCGAGACGGCCCGTGTCGGCCGTGGCTGTCTCTAGTGGACTCCCGAATCTTTTCGTCGCTCGTTCCCTATGGCCGACTATGGCGGGCCTCCGTTGGGTACAACTGAGCGAAGACGAAGTGAACGAGTTCCTCGGAACGGGCGGGACGGGAACACTGTCGTTCTCGACCGAACTCGAGGACCCCCCGTTCTCCCTGCCGGTGTCGTACGGGTACGACGCGGAGACGCGAGCGCTGTACTTCCGGCTCGCGTTCCCCGACGGGAGCGGAAAGTCGGAGGTGACCGACAACCCCGCCACGTTCGTCACCCACCGGCAGACGGACGCCGGGTGGCGGAGCGTCGTCGCGGCCGGTCGCCTCAAGGAGGTGTCCGACATGCCGTACGACTCCACCGCCGTCCAGGGGATGTGGGCGGTCAACATCCCCGAGGTCGACGTGTTCGACCGCCCCCCGGAGGAGATACCGTTCCGCCACTTCCGCCTCGTCCCCGAGACGCTCACGGGGCGCAGAGAGGTAGACGCCGGTCAGTAACCCACCCGCCGACGCGACCGCGACCCGACGCACCGGCGCGCAGCAGGGGGCTCCGGCGGCGTTATGCCGTCGACCGGCGTATCTTCCGCATGGTATCCCGGCGCGAAGAGGTAGCAGACACCGTCGACCGACTCGTCACCGAGGCCGGCGAGTGGCCTCACGTCACGGTCGGGGAACACCGGTTCGGCGGAACCGAGTTCCGGGTCGGCCCGCGCGAGATCGGTCACGTCCACGCGTGGGGGATGCTCGACATCGCCTTTCTCCGCAAACTCCGCGACGCCCTCGTCGACGGGGGGCACACCGGCGTCCACCACCTGCTGACCGACTCCGGCTGGACGACGTACTACGTCGAGTCGGCCGACGACTTCGACCACGCCCGGTGGCTCCTCAGACTGTCGTACCTCTACCACGTGAACGTCCTGAAGCGGACGCCCGCGGGAGCCGAGGAGTTCGCCGACGTGGACGCCGACGCCGAGGTGGGCGCCATGGGTCTCGACGAATCCGTCCGCGCGGCGTTCGAACGCCGCCGGACCTGACCGCGCCGCCGGGCGCGCGGCAGTCGAACGGCCCGGGCCGCGCCCGGTCCGTCCGTTATTTCACCCCACCGCCCCTACACCGGTCGATGCCACAGGTCACCCTCCTCGACCGCGGGCGCGTCCGCGCCGACGTCGGGTACGTCGTCGACGGCTACTCGATGGCCTCCGCCGAGACGCCCGACCCGGAACACGAACGCATCGACTTCGTCGTCTGGAACGCGGTCGTCGAGACGGACGACGCGACGTACCTGTGGGACACCGGCTGTCCACAGAACGCCGCGGAGTACTGGCCCGACCCGCTCTACGGCGCGTTCGAGGCGTACGACGCCGAGGACCACTCACTCGACGAGGACCTGGCGGACGCCGGCTACGAGATGTCCGACATCGACGCCGTCGTGATGAGCCACCTCCACCTCGACCACGCCGGCGGTCTGACAGCGTTCGAGGGGACCGACGTGCCGGTGTACGTCCACGCGGAGGAACTCAAGTTCGCCTACTACTCGGCGAAGACGACCGAGGGGTCCATCGCGTACCTCGCCGCGGACTTCGACCGGGACCTGAACTGGGAACTCGTCCACCGCGACCGACACACGCTCGCCGACGGGTTCGAACTCCTCCACCTGCCGGGGCACACGCCGGGAGTGCTCGGCGCGCGAATCGAGACGCCCGAGGGGACGCTGCTGGTCGCCGGCGACGAGTGTTACGTCGACGCCAACTACACCGACGGCGTTCCGCTCGGACCGGGACTACTGTGGAGCGAGCGGGCGTGGCGCGAGAGCCTCGAGACCGTGCGGGAACTCGAACGCGTCCACGACGCGGACGTCCTGTACGGTCACGACCTGGAGCGGTTCGAGGACCTCGCGTCGACGTACTGACTCACCCCAGCACGTACCGCAACTGGGGGTTGTTCCGTACCAGTCCGGTGTCCTCGAGGTACTCGTCCACCCCCAGGATTCGGCCGGCGCCGAACGCACCGAGTCCGAACAGCAGGACGGCGTACACCAGGTGGTCGTCGACGACCCAGCCGTGCGCGACGGGGAGCCCCTGGAGCAGCCCCCCCGTGAGCGACGCCGCCCAGTAGAACAGCATCATCACCGCCCCCCAGAAGGCGTTGAACCGGACGAGCGCGCCGAGGATGAGCCCGAGCCCGGTGAGCGTCAGTCCCCACATGTTCAACAGGTCGATGAGTGGACTCCCCGCCATGGCACCCCAGACCCCCCCGAACGGGTTCCCCGGCGGGACCGCTCCGCTGAGGAACCCCGCCGCCGTCCAGTTGTTCGCCGGGTCGCCGTCGAGGTACGTCACCAGCTTGGTCACGCCGCCCTGGAACAGCGTCCACCCCATCAGCACGCGCAACAGCACGAGCGAGTACCCGACCCACGTCTCGGAGTAGTCGAACCGAACGTCGCGCCCGAACAGTTCCGCTCGGAGAGTCGTTTCAGACGACATGTTTCGAATGGATATCGGATTGTGCTATGAATTGACGACGGGTTCGACGCGTCGACTGTGCTGGTTACCGTCCAGCCCGCATCCAAGTGTTAATTGTCACCACACCGATGCCGACGGAACCCGGCCGGTCGCGTCTCCGCTCCGAATCCACCGTGACGTGACTCGCGCGGGTTCGGACAGTCGCGCGCTCAGAACGACCGCAGGTCGACCAGCGTCCGCATCACGTTGCGCTCGGCCTTCCGGAGGTGTTCGGCGGCCGTCCCGGCCGAGCAGTCGAGGTCGGCGGCCACCGCCTCGACGGTGCACGCGCGCGGGACCGCGTAGTACCCCCGTTCGACGGCGGCGGCGACCGCCTCGCGCTGGCGGGCGGTGAGACCCGGGTCGAAGACGGCCTGTCTGTCGTCGTACTCGCCGATGCGGTCGACCGAGGCGTCGACGCCGTCCGGGAGGTCGTCGAGCGCCGCCTGGAGCGCGTCGGGGTCGCCGAGGACCGTCAGGTTCGCACGTCCGCCCTCGACGAACTCGACCGGCGGGACGAGGATGACGCCGGTCCGGGAGAACCGGCCGAACAGGTCGGCGTCGAGCGCGTCCCCCTCCTGTTTCAGGTAGGCGTAGAAGGAGCCGTCGCCGAGGTCCGTGAGTTCGTACTCGACGACGCGGTCGGTCCGCTCCAGCGCCGCCTCGTACGGCGCCCGCTCGCCGTCGACGTAGAACAGGAGCGTGTCCCACCCCTCGGACGCGGTGTTCCCGTGTAACAGCAGGTCGCGCTCGACCGCGTCGCTCCGGTCGATGAGTTCGTGCATCGGGTGGAGCGCCGCCCCGGAGAACCGCAGGGTCAGACGGACGTACTTCATCGTTCGCTCGGGTGGTGACGCGCCGTCTCACATAAAGGACCCCATCAGCGCGGCAGAACCGACTGGACGGTAGCGACGCGACGTCCGGTATGAGCCTCGAATCACCCGAGTCGGCGGACGCGACGGGTGACCGCGACGCGGACGGGCTGGCGGAACTGCTGGGCGAACACGTCGTCGGGCGAGAGGAGCACATGAACGCGCCGGGGTACGTCATCGGTCCGGATTCGGTCCAGGACGTGCTCTCGACGCTCCGCACGGAGGCGGGGTACGACCACCTCTCGTGCGTCACGGCCCAGGAGTACGAGGACCGCTACGAGTCCATCTACCACCTCAAGAAGTACGACGACCCCACACAGGAGGTGAGCGTGGTCGTCCCGACGGACCGCGAGAACCCGGTCTCCGAGTCGGCCGAACCCGTCTTCCGGACCGCCGACTGGCACGAGCGAGAGGCGTACGACCTCGTGGGAATCGAGTACGACGACCACCCCGACCTCCGGCGCATCCTCCTGCCCGAAACCTGGCAGGGCCACCCCCTCTCGCTCGACTACGACCAGAACCGGCCCCAAGTCGTCCCGTACGTCGAGAACGCCAACCCGCTCCAGGCGGACCGGCGGGTGGAGGGGGGAGACGGAGTCGAGAGCCAGGGAGACGGCGGGACGGACACGATGCTCCTCAACATCGGGCCGCACCACCCGGCGACCCACGGCGTCCTCCACGTCGAGGTGACGCTCGACGGCGAACAGGTGGTCGACGCCGACCCCGACATCGGCTACATCCACCGGTGTGAAGAGCAGATGGGCCAGACTCACACGTACCGCCACCAGATAATGCCGTACCCCGACCGCTGGGACTGGGGCGGGGCCGGCCTGTTGAACGAGTGGGCGTACGCGCGGACGGCAGAGACCCTCGCGGACATCGAGGTGCCCGAGTACGCACAGGTCGTCCGGACGATGAGCGCGGAACTCTCGCGGCTCCTCTCGCACTTCCTCGCGGTCGGCGCGTACGCGCTGGACGTCATCGGGGACTTCACCGCGACGTTCATGTACGCCATCCGGGACCGCGAGAAGGCCCAGAACATCCTGGAGGACCTGACGGGCCAGCGGCTGATGTTCAACTACTTCCGGCTCGGCGGCGTCGTCTGGGACCTCCCGGAACCCCGCGAGGAGTTCTTCGAGAAGATACGCGACTTCATGGAGGACCTCCCGGAGGCGCTCGAGGAGTACCACGACCTGCTCTCGGCGAACGAGATAATCCAGATGCGGACGGTCGACACGGGCGTGCTGCCGCCCGGAGTCGCGAAGAGCTACGGGGCGACCGGTCCGGTCGCGCGCGGGTCGGGCGTCGACTACGACCTGCGCCGGGACGACCCGTACGGCTACTACGACGAACTCGACTGGGACGTCGTCACCGAGGACGGCTGTGACAACTACGCTCGCCTGCTCGTCCGTCTGCGGGAGGTGGAGGAGTCGGCGAAGATAATCGAGCAGTGCGTGGACCTGCTGGAGGACTGGCCGGAGGACGACCGGACCATCCAGGCGAACGTCCCCCGGACGCTCAAGCCCGAAGCGGACACCGAGGTGTACCGCGCGGTCGAAGCCGCCAAGGGCGAACTCGGCATCTACATCCGCGCCGACGGCACCGACAAACCCGGGCGGTTCAAGATTCGCGGCGCGTCGTTCTCGAACCTCCAGACACTCCCGGAACTCTCCGAGGGGGAGTACGTGCCGGACCTCATCGCGTCGCTCGGCAGCCTCGACACCATCATGGGGGAGGTGGACCGCTGAGCGGGCGAACGACCGCCGAGTCTCGGCCGGGTTCGACGACGGAGCACCGCCGCCCGTGACGTCCCGTCGGAGTCCGTAAACCTCATCCCGTACTCGGTTGACGGTCCGGTATGAGCACTCGCACCGAAGCGGTCGAACTCGTCGGCGAGGAGGCGGTCGGCAACCTCGCCCGCGCGGCGCTGTTCGCGGCGCTGACGGGCGTGTTCGCGTACGTCTCGTTCCAGCTACCGGTCACGTCGGTTCCGTTCACGCTCCAGGTCCTCGGCGTCTTCCTCGCCGGGGCGTTCCTCGGCCCGGTCTGGGGGTTCGCGTCCCTCTCGTTGTACCTCCTCGCCGGCGCGGTGGGCGCACCAGTGTTCGCGGCCGGCACCGCCGGACTCGGCTCGCTGTTCGGACAGTGGGGGGGGTACCTGTGGTCGTACCCGCCCGCGGCGGCGGTGGTCGGCTTCGCGGTCCACGGCACCGGCGACCTGCGAGACCCGTCGACGGTCGGGGTGGGGAGGCTCGTCGCCGGAATGGCCGCCGCCACGCTGCTCGTCTACGCGTTCGGCACCGTCGGGTTCGCGCTCGTCGGGGACGTGAGTCTCGCCACGGCGGTGCTGGCGGCCGCCGTCCCGTTCGTGCCCGCCGAGGCGCTGAAAGCCGCCGCCGCCGTCGCCATCGTCCGGAGCGACGCGGTCGTCGCCCGGTGAGACGGTCGTGATCCGGGTCCGCGACCTGACCTACCGCTACGGCGACGCGACGGCGCTCGACGGGGTCTCGCTCGCGATTTCGGACGGGGAGTTCCTCGTGCTCGCGGGCGCGAACGGTTCCGGAAAGACGACGCTCGTCCGGCAGTTCAACGGCCTGCTCACCCCCGACCAGGGAGCGGTGCTGGTCGACGGGACGCCGGTCGCGGAGGACCTGGTCGCCGCCCGTACGGCGGTGGGGATGACGTTCCAGAACGCGCGCGACTGCTTCGTCGCCGCCACCGTGGGCGCGGACGTGGCGTTCGGTCCGGAGAACCTCGGTCTCCCGCGGGACGAAATCGACGCGCGCGTGGCCGGCGCGCTCGCGGCGGTCGGGATGGAGGGTCGAGGGCGCGAGCGCATCGACCGACTCTCGGGAGGCGAACGGCGGCGCGTCGCCATCGCGGGCGCGCTGGCGATGCGCCCCGCACACCTCGTGCTGGACGAACCGTTCGCCGGCCTGGACGCCCCCGCCCGACGCGCGGTGCTCGGTCACCTGCGCGACCTGCACGCCGACGGGACGGGCGTAGTCGTCGTGACGCACGACCTCAGGGACCTCGCGGCGCTCGCGGAGCGAATCGTCGTTCTCGACGGCGGCCGAGTCGCGCTCGACGCCCCGCCGGCCGAGGCGCTTGCGGCCCTCGACGGGCTTCCGGTACGCGCGCCCGCGGGGGCCGCCGACGGAGGGTGACGGGTGCTCCGCTACGAACCGGGTGAGTCGGTCGGACACCGGCTCGACCCGCGGACGAAACTGGCGCTGCAGGCGGCGTTCGCCGCGGCGGCGTTCGCCCACACCACGCCGCGCGGGCTCGCGGTGCTCACGGGCGCGACGGCGCTCGCGCTCGCGGGCTGTCGACTCTCGCCGGTCGCGGCGCTCGCCGAGGTCCGGGCAGTCCTCCCGTTCCTGCTCGCCGCGCCCGCGCTCGAAGCCGCGACGCTCGGGCCGCCGTGGGTCGTGCCGGTGGAGGCGGTTCCACCGGCGCTCGCGTCGTACCGGACGCTCCTCCTACTCGTGCTCGCGGCCGCGTACGTCCGCACGACGCCGGTCCGCGAGTCGGAGGCGGCCGTCGCGTGGGCCGTCCCCGGCCGCCCGGGCCGGTTCCTCGCCGTCGGCGTCGCGCTGGTGTTCCGGTTCCTCCCCGTACTACAGGAGGACGTTCGCCGCGCCCGGACGGCGATGCACGCCCGTCTCGGAACCGAACGGCCGGTCCGCGAGCGGGTCCGTCTCGTCGCCACCGCGGGACTCGGCCGGGCGCTCGGTCGGGCCGACCGCCTCGCGCTGGCGCTGCGAGCGCGCTGTCTCTCGTGGAACCCGACGCCGCCCCCGCTGGCGTGGTCACGTCCCGACTACGCCGGACTGGCGTTCGCGCTCGGACTGGCGGCGTGGGCGCTCGCGCCGGCGCTGCCCGGGGTCGCGTGACCCGACGGCTCCGGCCGCGCCGCCGAACGGATGACGACGGGCTTTTTACCGCCCGTGCGGCAACGCACGGACGAGAATGAGCGAGACGCGAGGAGCGGAGGACTGGCTGATTCGATATCTCGTCATCGGCGTCGTCGCCGTAGTCGCGGGGCTCGCGGTGCTGTTCGGACTCTCCATCGGTAACTCGATGATCGCGGCCGCGGTGGGCCTGCTCGTGCTCGGGGTCGCGGGCGCGCTCGTCGTCCGCGACCTGCAGCGATGGCGGTCGGCCTGACCGGGGACGACCGGAGGGACCGCCTCAGGTCGCGTCGGTCAGCCGCTCCGTCTCCTCGCTCGACAGCGAGAGGTCGGCGGCGGCGACGTTCTCCGCGAGGTGGTCCAGACTCGACGTTCCCGGGATGGGGAGCGTCACGTCCGAGTGGTCGAGCAGCCACGCGAGCGCGACCTGCCGTCGCGTCGCGTCGTGCGCGTCGGCCACGTCGTCGAGCGCGTCCCCCACGTCGCCGAAGTCGCCCCCGCCGCCCCCGATGGGGAAGTACGGGATGAAGCCGACGTCGTTCTCCTCGCACGCCTCGAGGACTGCCTCGTCCTCGCGGTCGGTCACGTTGTACTGGTTCTGGACCGTCGCCACTTCGACCTGCTCGCGCGCCTCGTCCAACTGCTCGACCGAGACGTTCGAGAGGCCGACGTGGTCGACGTGCCCCTCGTCCTTCAACTCCGCGAAGGCCGCCACGCTGTCCGCGAACGGCGTCTCCGGGTCCGGTCGGTGGAACTGGTAGAGGTCGATGGCGTCGACGCCGAGGCGGTCCTTGCTCACGAGCAGTTGGTTCCGGACGTACTCCGGGTCGCCGTGCGGCTTCCACTCGCCGCTGGCGTCGCGGAGGAGGCCGGCCTTGGTGGCGACGACGGCGTCCTCGGGGACGTCGGCCTCCCGGAGCAGGCGCTCGGAGACGCCCGGGCCGTACGAGTCGGCGGTGTCGACGAAGTCGACGCCCAGTTCGACCGCCCGGCGGGCCACCTCGCGGGCGTTCTCCTCGTCGTCCGGTCGACCGATGATGTCGTCGCCGCAGAGGCGCATGGCGCCGAACCCGAGGCGGGTCACCGTCGTCTCCCCGTCCAACTCGAACGTTCCCGCGGCGCTCGCGTCCGGCGTCTCGCTGGTATCGCTCATCGGTTCGAGCGAGGGACGCGTGATGGATGGACCTGACGGCCGTCCGGGGTCCAGACGACGACCCGCGGTCCCGCCCGACGGGATTTCGGTCCGTCGGGGGACGGCCGCCGAGGCAGTCGGCGGTCCGTCAGCCACTACGAGCCGACTGCGCCGGGGCGGGACGGCCGGACCGACGGCGAGCTTTTCGAACCCAGGCGACCGCGGGGGCGGGTCCTAGCTCTCCGAGCGGAACTTCGACAGCTGTTCGCCGGAGACCGCACTCGACACGAGGAGCGCCGCCAGTGCGACCGCACCCACGACGAACTGTATCCGCGCCTCTCCGGGGAGGGGTGGCGGGACGTTCCCGGGAGTCGCGCCGAGCGGCACTCCCTGTACGCCGACGCTTATCCCGATTCCGACTACCACCCAGGCCACGGCGACGACGGCGATGGCGGTGCCGGCGCGCCGCTGTCGGGAGTCGCTCACCGACGGGAGGTCCCCGGCCCGCATCAGGTCCGGGTAGAGGAGCCCGTCCCGCTTGGCCCGCGGATAGAGGAAGTGGAGCAGCGGGGGACCGAGGACGGCGGCGATCAGGAAGTTGTTGACGAGGATGACGGTGCCGAGTACGGAGAACGGGAGCAGGCCCAGGAGTTCGAGCCCCCACGCGATGATCGCGCCGGTCCCGGCCGAGGAGACGAACGCGACGACGACGAACTCGACCACCTGGTTCGCGGACCGCATGGTCGGCTCCCGGTCACAGGAGAGGCGTCCGAGGTTCCCCCAGAGCTTGTAGCCCGCGAACCCAAAGAAGAAGTTCCCCACGAATCCGAAGGCACTCCCGCGGGTGAGCGTGCCGCCGAACACGTCCGCGATGAGGTTCCCGAACGCCGCTCCCCACGCGGCCGCAGGACCGAACATGAGGCTGAACACGACCGGAAACACGTTCGCGACACGAACCTCGGTGAACCCCTCGACGAGGACGAACCCCTTGAACGGGATGAGGACGGCGGTGTACACCGCGGTCACGACCACCGTGAGGATGATCATCCGCAAGTCCCGCCACATCAGTACGACCTCACGCACCAGCCCCACCCTCCCGTGAGTTCGGTACCGTCGCTGTGACCACGGCGAACAGCGCGCCCGGTATCATCTGTCCGCTCCCGGTTCCGACGAGGCCGAGCGCGAGCGGGCGTGTCGGTAGACGCCTTCGAAGACGGCGAGTCCGAACAGCAGAAGCGCGATACTCCAGACCGCGACGACCGGGGCGACGTGACTCCCGACGAAGGCGCCGACACCGACGAACACCGCCGTCGCGAGTCGGGCCAGGAACAGGTGGTGGTGGAGCGGAGTCGGCATCACCCGGTGAGTGACGCTGCTCCCGAGGAGGAAGGCGGCGATGCCGCTGGCGAGCACCACCCGAGCGATGGGTTCCATCTCGTGACCGGCGATCGAAGCTTCGATCGCTGCTTCGATGCCGACGCCCGTGGCGCCGATACCGGTGAAGACGAAGAAGTGCCCGAAGACGTAGACCAACATCCGTTCTCGCATCCGTATCCAGTGGACCTCGATTCCCCCGAGGACCCGGTCGATGGTCCGCTCGTCGAAGTTGTTGAAGTAGAGCCACCACACCGACACGGCGGCCGAGAACCCACCGAGAGCGGTCAGTCCCGACCGGAGGATCCAGTCGGCGCCCTCCGCCCCGGCGGCGACCGCGAGGATGGTCTCGCCGAGGACGAGTATCGTGAACAGTCCGAGTCGCTCGGGGAAGTGGGACGACTGAACCGGTACCTTGTCGAAGACCAGGTAGACGATGCCGATGCCAGCCAGTTCCAAGAGGAACGCCGATATCCAGAGTCCGTACCGACTCGGGACGGAGTAGAACAGCGACAACGCCCACGTGACGGTCGACAGGGAGCTGAACGTGACCCAGTACCTGAAGAACTTGTCCGACCCGGACACGAGGTACCAGCCTCGTACCGTGAGGCCGATGTAGAGCAGGCGCAAGAAGAGGAACGCGGCCGCGAACCCAAACGACCCGCCGTGGAGGGCGTCCCGGATCGTCTGGGACATGATAATGACGCCGAACATCACGACGATGAGCGCCACCTGCGAGAAGAGGTCGTTCGTCTCGAAGACGTCGGCGTAGTAGCTGAACCCGACCCACGCCCACCAGACGAGGATGAACAGGCTCACGTACTCGAGGAGCGCCCCGAGCGACAACCCCTCGCGGAGCAACGCCCCGAGTTCGGCGACGGCGACGATGAACACGAGGTCGAAGAACAACTCCAGCCACGTCGCGTGTCGCGGCACACCTCCTTGCTCTGCGTACACCGACACCGGCCGTCGTAGCGAGGCCAGAAACGAGTGGGCGAACGAACTCATCGCCGGTCACGCCGCCGTATCCGGCTCCGAAACACCAGCCCGCCTCTGTGCGTGTTCGCTGCCGCAGTCATCATGAGCGGTTCGTCAGTATACGAGTCGGTCGGCTTATACTTCACTCCTAGTCTGCCGGGAGACGAAGTCCCACCGGCGCCGAGGACGACTCCCATTCGACACGCCAGCCCGTCTGGAAACCCACGGCGATTACGGGAAGACGGCCGCGGCGGCACGGCCGTCACAGGGGCGGTTACGGCGTGGAGTTCGACGCCTCGCCTACCACCGACGCTCCTATCCCTGAGCGACCCCCGTGTCCGTGCATGCCCCGTCTCGTTCAGACCGTCGCGTTCTTCCTCCTCCTCGGAGCCGTACTCCTCGTCGGAGCCCCCCGCCCGACCGAGGCCGACCGTCTCAGCGCCCTGCTCGCCGGGTCCGCCGTGTCGGTCACGCTGGCGTACGTCGTCCCCTGGGCCTACACGCTGGACGCCGAGCCGCACCCCGCTCCGACGGAGTAGCGCTCTCGGGTCGGCGCGAACGATCGGAGGCTCCGAGTGAAGGGGATGCACGCCCGCGCTCACCAGTCCTCACCCCTCTCTGGGTCGGAGTCGAAACGAGGGGCGAGCCGTCCCAGCGAACCGGAGGCGCCTGACCCGCGGTCCGACGTCGCCCTCTCGTACCGGTCGCGAACGACGAGCGGACCCCTCGCCGTGGCGGAGTTCCCGCCCCGCCTTACGGCCCCAGGTACCCCCACGCCAGTAGCCTGTCGCCGTCGTTCTCTATCCACCGCTCGCCGATGTCGTCGCGGTAGTAGAGGTTCGGGATGAGGACGTTCTCGACGCGGTCGTACACCTGTTCCTGTGCGTCCCGCATCGTCTCGCCTTTGCCCGTGGCGACGAGGACGATGCCCGACTCCCCCGCGACCCGCCACTGCCCGTCGATTCGCTTCGTGTCCTCGATGTGGATTCCCTCCCTGTCGTCGGTATCGAAGACGATGGCCGCGTTTCGGGAGTTCTCGTCGAACGTCTTCTCGTCGTCGAACGGGAACGGGGGAACGCAGATGCGGACCGCTATCTGGTACCCCTGGTGGACGTCGATATCGAAGTCCTCGCCGTTCGCGAGCCGGTAGAAGAATTCACCCGTGGGTGTATTCATGGCCTCTTCTTGTAGTACAATTGTCGGATATCCGAACCGCGGGGTGAACTCCAGCGGGTAGATTCCCTCGCCGTTCACGATGCAGTTGAGGTCGATGCTCCCGACGTACCCTTCGTCGGCAAGCCAGTCCTCCAGCCTCCCGAGCGTCTGCTCGAACAGTTGATTCTGTCCGGCCCAGAACATGCTCGTCCCCATCTCACCCGTCGCCGGGCCGATGTTTCCGGGGAAGAGCTTCTTGTGCTCGAAGTTGAAGTTGATGGGATCGAGGAACGTCTCCCCGTTGAAGAAGCCACAGACCGCCACCTCGACGCCGGAGACGCGGCGCTGGAGCTGGAACCCCTTCATCCGCTCGCCCCACGCCTTCTTGTACGCCCGGAGGACGTCGACGACGTCGCTCCCGTCGTCCTCCTGACCGACGTACAGCAGTCGCTTGACGTTCTGTACCTCCCCGAGTGGCTTGATGACGTAGGGACTCGGGTTGTCGCGGACGAACTCGATTGCCTCGTCGAAGTCGGAGAACTCCCGGTGCTCCAGGACCTCCACCCCGTGAGCCTCCAGCACCTCCATCGCGTACCCCCGGTCGTCCTCCAGTTCGTCCGTGTTTGGGGTCCCGCCGACCACCGCGTGCCCCTCCGCCCGGAGTTCGCGGGCGAGTCCGCCGGTCCCGACGTCGCTCCCGACCCAGATGTCGTCGAACACGACGACGTCGGCCCAGTCGAGTTCGGCCCGCCAGTCGTCGGTCTTGGGGACGAACCCGTCGGTGATCTCCCGGTCGGCCTCGGCCTCGATGTAGTACTTGACGTCGTGGCCCTCCTTCACCACCTGCCACGCGACGTCGCCGACGAGGGCCGCGTCGAGCGAGAGGAACAGGAAGTTCTTGGCGTCCATGGTTCCTCCACTCCCGCGCGTCGCACATAAATCGGCAACCTCCCGAGAGGCCGTCTCCGAGACGACGCCGGGGGAGGCGTCCACGGGGGGTTACGAACCGAAACACTTGACTGACTGGCCAGTCAGCTTTTGACAACGACGGCCACCGGCCGGCCGGTTCACCAGATGAGTCAGGAGCACGACGCCGAGACGGAGTTCATGGATGCGACGTACTGTGCGCTCTGCGCGCACGGGTACGCCGACCTCACCATGCAGGACATCGCCGACGAGACGGACAAGAGCAAGGCGGCCCTCCACTACCACTTCGAGGGGAAACGGGACCTCCTGCTCCGGTTCCTCGACCACCTCAACGACGACTTCCTCGAGCGGACGGCCGACCCGGCCGGTGACACGCCGGCAGAGCGACTCGTCGCCCTCCTCGGAACGATACTCTCGACGCCGGACGACGGCGCGGACCAGCAGTTCACGACGGCGCTGATGGAGATCAAAGCGCAGGCGCCGTACCGCGACGGTTACCGCGACCGGCTTCGCCGTGTCGACGACCACGTGCGCGAGCAGGTCCGTGACCTCGTCGCGGCCGGCGTCGACGACGGACAGTTCGCGCCCGACACCGACCCCGACGAGGTGGCGGGGCACGTCGTCACGTACGTTCAGGGGACGTGGACTCGGTCCGCGGCCGTCGGGTCGGACGTCGACGCCATGCGCGAGTTGCTCGTCCGCTACGTCGACTCGCTGCTCGCGGCCGACGCGAGCGTCTCGTTCGTGGACGGAGACGACGACGGGGAGGACTCCGCGTGAGCGTCCGCGAACGGCTGTCGTCGGTGTTCAAGGGACGCGACGAGTTCGACCTCACGTCGGGAGGCATCGGCAAGCCGCTATTCTACCTCTCGCTCCCCATCGTCATCACCAACCTGCTCCAGACGGCGTACAACCTGGCCGACACGTTCTGGCTCGGTCAGTTCTCCACGGAGGCGCTGGCGGCCATCTCGTTCGCGTTCCCGATGGTGTTCCTCCTGATCGCGCTCGGGATGGGTATCAGCGTCGCGGGGAGCGTCCTCGTCGCCCAGCACACCGGCGCGAACGAGCCGGCGCAAGCGGAGTACGCCGCCTCCCAGACGGTGACGTTCGGCATCGGCGCGGCGGCCGTCCTCGGTGCCGTCGGGGTGGCGGTCGTCGGCGACTTCCTCGGCTTGCTCGGGGCGTCGCCGGACGTGTTGCCGCTCGCGACCGACTACATGCGCGTCATCTCCGGGGGACTGCCGTTCATGTTCGGCTTCTTCGTGTTCATCGCGCTGATGCGCGGGTACGGCGACACGATCACGCCGATGCTCGTGATGTTGGGGACGGTCGTGCTCAACATCGTCATCGACCCGCTGCTCATCTTCGGCTTCGACGCCAACCCGCTGTTCGGCATGCTCGGCCTGCGGGAGGTCGAATCGAGCCTCCTCGCGGCCACCGGTTACACCGGGTCGGGGATGGCCGGCGCGGCGTACGCGACGGTGTTCTCGCGCGCCGTCGCGCTCGTGGTCGGCCTCGCCATCATGTTCCGCGGGACGCGCGGCGTCGAGATCCACCTCTCGGAGATGGCGCCCGACTTCTCGTACGCGCGGAAGATCGTCGCCATCGGCGTTCCCGCGTCCATCGAGGGAACGGGCCGTGCACTGTCGGTGAACCTGATGCTCGTCATCGTCGGCCTGTTCCCGACGGCCGTCGTCGCCGGCTACGGCATCGGCGTCCGGGTGTTCTCGGTCATCTTCCTCCCGGCCATCGCCGTCGCCCGCGGGGTCGAGACCATGACCGGCCAGAACATCGGGGCCGAAGAGCCCGACCGGGCCGCGGAGGCGGCGCGGGTGGCCGCGAAGTGGATGTTCGTCATCCTCGCCGGCGCGGGCGTCGTGGTCTGGCTGGCGGCCGCGCCCATCGCGAACGTGTTCACCGACGACCCGCAGGTCATCGCCGTCACCCGCGACTTCCTCCGCTGGGTCGCCCCCTCGTTCGGGTTCATCGGCGTGATGCGCGCGTACACCGGGAGCTTCCGCGGCGCGGGCAAGACGCTCACGGCCGCGGTCATCGCCATCACGATGCTCGGGTTCATCCGGCTGCCGATAGCGTACTTCGCCGTCCGGCCGCCGGCGTTCCTCGACGTCGCGTCGTTCGGGTCGACCAGCATCTGGCTCTCGTTCGCCGTCTCGAACGCCGCCGGCGCGCTCATCGCGTACGCGTGGTACCAGCGGGGGACGTGGCGCGACGCGGACCCGCGCGGGGCCCCGACGCTCGACGACGACGGGGAACCCGGCACCGCCCCGGCCGCGGACGACGACTGAACGGGGCGGAGACGCCTCGCTCTGTGACCGGTCGAGAACCGGCGCGGGTGTGCGCGACGCGAACCCGACCTCGTCGCCCTCGTGTGCGCGACGCCCAGACGGCGAGCACTCCCTCCGCGAGGAGCGCGCTCGCGAGGTTCGCCGACGACCGACGCGCGGCCGTCGGTCCCGACCGCAGAACTCGGCGCCGTGACCGACCCCGAAGACCGCACGCGGTACGCCGCCGGGACGACCCGGGTGGCCGAGCGCTGCGACTCGGACGGCGACGTCCGAGCCGCCGCGCGGCCGGGAACAGAGCCCCGGTACCCCACGGTACCGGCAACCCCCTGGGGGGATGGACCACGGTTTTGCCCCTCTACACGTATGGATACACCATGCTTCACGCCGAGGGTCCGCTGTTGACCGTCGACCTCTCGGAGCGCACCGTCGAGGAGACGGACGTCTCCGACGTACTGTCCGAGTTCATCGGTGGGCGAGCGGCGGCGACCGCGCTCGCGCACGACCGCATCCCGTTCGACGCCGACCCGTTCGGCCCGGAGAACCGAGCGTACCTCTCGACGGGACCGATGCAGATGTCGCAGATGAGCTTCACCGGTCGGATGAACATGACGGGCCTCTCGCCGCTCACCGACGGCCTCGTCTCTACGAACGCCGGGGGGTACCTCTCGCGCAACTTCGCCGACACGGGCTACTCCGTCGTCGAGTTCGTCGGTGCGAGCGACGACCTGCTCGCGGTCCACGTCACCGACGAGGGAGTCACGTTCGAGGAGGTGCCCGAACTCGAGGGGGCGACGGTGTCGGAGACGTCCGAGTACGTGGCCGCCGAACACGACCTGGGCGCGGAGCACTGCATCACCGTCGGCCCGGCGGGGGAGAACCTCGTCCGCTTCGCGTCGGTGATGACGTTCGACTCGCGCGCGTTCGGCCGCGGCGGACTCGGCGCCGTGCTCGGCTCGAAGAACGTCAAGTGCGTCACGTTCGAGGGCGACTCCCGGCCGGACATCGAGGTGTCGAACCCGCCGGCGATGGACGTCCACCGCGAGGCGGCGACGAGCGACGACCAGATGAAGCGGCAGGGGACGACCGGCGGGACGGAGTTCATCAACGACAACTTCGCGCTCCCGACGCGTTACTTCGACGAGTACGAGTTCGAGTCGGCCGACGGCATCGGCGGCGACGCCGTCGAGTCGAAGAAGTACAAGAAGGGCGCCTGCTCGCAGTGCGCGTACGCCTGCAAACTGCCCACGCGCGACGAGGAGACGGGCGTCGAGACGGAGGGGCCCGAGTTCGAGACGGTGTACGCGTTCGGCTCGTGCCAGGGCGTCGGCGACATCGTGGAGGTGATGAAGGCGAACGAACTCTGCGACGAGTTGGGGATGGACACCATCTCGGCGGGCGTCACCGTCGCCGCCTACCTCAAGAGCGAGGACGCGTTCGGCGACGCCGACCTCGCACAGGAAGTGACCGAGAAGATCGCCCGCCGCGAGGGGGTCGGCGACCTGCTCGCGGAGGGCGTCGCCCGAGCGCACGAGGACCTCGGAGTGAACGACTACACGGTCAAGGGGATGGAGTTCGCCGCACACGACGGGCGCGTCCTCCACGGACAGGGGCTCTCGTACGCGGTGGCGAACCGCGGCGCGGACCACATGTACGGCGGCATGCTGGGCCTGGAGTACTCGGGCGAACTCGACCCCGAGGGGACGCTGGGCAAGGCCGAGCGTCTCGTCCACGAGGAGAACCGCAACGTCATCCGCGACTCCGGTGTTGTCTGCGCGTTCGCGGGCGACTACGTCACCGACGACCGCCTCGCGACACTACTGGAGACGGAGTACGAACACCTGCTCGAAATCGGCGCGCGCGTCGTCGCGCGCGAGCGACACTTCAACAACCGGCGCGGCACCGCGGCCGACGCCGACGGCCTGCCGTACGACGAGGAGGTGCCGGACCTCGACGCGGCGATTCAGGAGTACTACGAGGCGCGCGGCTGGAACGACGACGGGACGGTGCCCGAGGGGAGCCTCGACGCCGTCGACGACAGCGCGGTCGGAGTCCAGGCCGTCTCGGGCGACTGACCGGTCCGCCTACCCGCCGTACACCGACGGAACGAGTCGAATCACGTCGCCCTCGGCCAGTACGGTGTCGAGACCGTCGAGGTGCCGCACGTCGCGTTTCTCCTTCGTCACGACCGTCGACCCGGCGGTCCCGTCGCCGTTCTCGGCGACGAGTCGCCCGGCGAGCGACGGATGCGCGTCCTCCAGTTCCGCGAGGAGTTCACCGACGGTTCCGGCGTCTGTCTCTCGCACGACGACCGACTCGCCGGTGTCGTCCCGGAACGGGCCGAAGAATCGACACTCCACCTGCACACTCGAAACGAAGCGGGCGGTCGTCTTGTAGCCGACGGTTCCTCACGACGCCCGCGGCGACGGGCGCTCCGGAGCGGCTTTACCCGTCGACCCGCAACGGCCGCCGATGAGCGACGACCCGACCGACACCGACGACGCGGGCGGCGAGCGTGTCGAGCGACGGGAGCCTGGTGGGGGGGACGGCGCCGACGAGGGGGACACGTTCGGCGTCGGCATCGAGGTCACCGAGGCGGAGTTCCGCTTCGTCGTCCACGTCCCCTCGGCCATCGACTCGGAGTGGCGCGACCCCGAGTCGTTCCAGCGGCGCATCGAGGCGGCGACGTGGGACGTCCTCGACAAGCGAGAGACGCTGCGCGCCGTCGGCGCGCGGGCGTCCGAGGGTGACACCGTCACGCTCGGGACGGTCACGATGCGCCCCGACGGGACCGTCCTCGGCCACTCGCTGTCCGTGCCGGGGGAGTCGGACGCGCGGCCGTAGCCGTCGACTCGCGAGACCGCGGGGTACTCCCGGTCAACGTCCCTTCACGGCGACTCGGTCACCCTCCGGCCGCTAAAATCGGAGGACGTCGAGTTCGTCCAGCGGTGTCTGTGCGTCGCGCGCAGGAGCGCGTGGCGTCAGTCGGTGAGCGTGTCCAGCGCGTCGCCGATGGCGGCGACGCGTTCGGGGTCGTAGCCGGTCAGGTCGTAGCGGTTCGCGGCGACGGTCTCCCCCCACACGCCGAGTGCGCCGAGTTTGACGAACGCCTGGAGCGCCGCGCCGAGCGTCCGGGTCGTGGTGTCTGGGTCGGGGATTGCGGCGTGAATCTGCCTCGCCTGCGGGTACGTCATCCCCACGGCCTCCAGCCCACGGCGCGCCTCTCGCCAGTGGCGCCGGAGGTACCCGAAGTTCGTCGGGTCCGTCCGGCGCAGGTGCGCGAGGGCCGCGGTAGCGAGGCGTCGCTCGGTCTCCCCGTCGACCGGCCGGAACAGGCGCCAGAGCGTCGCGGCGTCGGCGTCGGCGTCGGGGACGCCGAGGTGGAGCGCCACGCCCGCGTCGGCCGCCGTCCCCGCGAGGCCTGTCAGTCGGTCCCCGAGGTCCGCGCCGTCGAACACGCTGGGGTCGTCGACGACGAGCGACCCGTGCGCGCCGTCCGCGTCGGCGAGCGCCGCTTCGAGCAACTCGGCGAACCCCGCTCCCAGCGGCCGTTCGACGACGGTGACGTACACGTCGCTGCCGAGCCGTCGCGTCCGCGGTCCGGAGGCGGTGCCGGCCGCGCTCCGGACGGTGTCGTCGACGGCGACGAAGTGTCGGTGTCCCGGCGGTACGCCGGCGGCCTCCAGCCGACGGTGCCACTCGTCGACGGTTTCGCGCGCGAGCACCGCAACGTGGTGTCCTCCCTCCCCGGTCGCGGCGGCCGCGAGCGACGACGGCGCGGCGTGAACGGTGCCGGACGCGGTCGGTCGCTCGCTCTCCGTGTACCCCTCTGACGCCATACTCGGCTTTTGTATGTATCTAAGAGGTCATAAAATTATGGGTAACTTCTAACCACTCCCGAGAGCGACGCCGCTTTCACCGTGAGGCCGCTACCGGCGGACGATGGACGGGCGCGAGTGCGACGCGCACGCCGGGGCGGCGGTAGCGGCCGTTCAGGACGCCGCCGTCGAACACGCCCTGACCGCGGGTGACTCCCGACGCGCACTGGCGCTGGCCGGTGCGCTCGAACCCCTGCGTCGGGACGCGGCGGGCAAATCGTCCGACCCCGACCCGGTCGCCACGACGCTACTGACCGCGGTGGCAGCGTGGCTCGGCCTCCGGGAAGGACCGGGGTTCGGCCCGAACGGACCGGTGGCGCCGCCGGAACCGCCCGGTCCGGGAACGGAGCACGCGGGCGGGCACGACCCCGCGGTCGTCGGGGCGGCGCTGGCGTGCGAACGGTTCGACGTCGCCGTCGCGCGAGCGGCGTCGCTGGCCGCGTGCCGGCCCGGAGCGGTCGCGCTCCGGGTCGACGCCCGGGAAAGTCGCCCGGTTCGGTGAGGAACCGACCGCGAGCGACGACGGAGACACCCGTCTTTATAAACCCTCGGTTTATAAACAACGGACGAGGAACGACGACGCATGACGGACCCGGCAGACTCAATCGAGATTCAGAACGTGGTCGCATCGACGGGGATCGGGCAGGAACTCGACCTCGAAGCGCTGGCGGAGGACCTCCCGGGTGCGGATTTCAACCCGGACAACTTCCCCGGCCTCGTGTACCGAACGCAGGAGCCGAAGGCGGCGGCACTCATCTTCCGTTCGGGGAAGATCGTCTGCACGGGTGCGAAGAGCATCGCCGACGTTCACGACGCGCTCGGCATCATCTTCGAGAAGCTCCGGGGCCTCTCCATCCCCGTCGAGGAGGACCCCGACATCACCGTCCAGAACATCGTCTCGTCGGCCGACCTGGGCCACCAGCTCAACCTCAACGCGCTGGCGATCGGGCTGGGACTGGAGGACGTGGAGTACGAGCCCGAGCAGTTCCCCGGGTTGGTCTACCGGATGGACGAACCCGACGTGGTCATCCTCCTGTTCGGCTCCGGGAAGATCGTCATCACGGGCGGGAAGCGGACCGACGACGCCGAGGAGGCGGTCGAGGAGATCGTCGAGCGCATCGAGGCGCTCGGCCTGCTCGGCTGAGCACACCGGGTCGGGAACCTCGAGGCGGTCGCAGAGCCGGCGAATTGGGGGAAACACGTTTATAGGGTCACACCTTACCACGGGACATAGTGGCTTCCCGACAGGGCAGCCCCGACACCGACCGGGTGTCGGAGCACAACAGCCGTGGCGTGTCGTCACCGAACGCCCCCGTCCGGACCCGGTCCCCGGATTCTCCGACGGGCGCGACTCGCGACATCTCCTCCGCGCCCCCGCGCGACCCGACGCTGTACGCGCAGACGGACCACTTCCGGGAACGTCTCAGACAGCAGGGCCGGTACGTCTCGCTGCCCGTCGCCGGCGAGGCCATCGAGCGCGGACAGCTTCGGTGGAACACCACCGACGGCTGGCGATTCGCGCTCGTGCGCGACGGCGTCCGCTACGTCATCGTCGTCGGCGACACGGACACGCCCTCGCCGGTGCTCGTCACCGGGTGGACCGAGATCGCCGACTGGGAGGCCGCGGTCGCGTCGGACCGGTGGACCGAGGCGGACGTGAACACCATCCAGCTCCGGGCCGACCTCTCGGCGCACAAGGAGCGCCAGATTCCCGGCCGCATCCGCCCGCGCGTGGTGACGCGCGCGTTCGAAGTCGGCGGTCACCGGGTCCGGACGAACGCCGGCGACGGCTTCGTCGCGTGTGCCGACTGCGGCGGCCGCTATCGCTCGAAGCGCGCGCTGTGTGAGAGCCACTGCGACTGAACGCGGCGGCACCGAGGGAGAGGAAGGGGTGGCCGGCCCACCGAACCCGTCGGGCGCTCCCGCCTACCGCTCCGTTCGTCCCCTGACCGGTCCGGTGCGAACCGTCTCCTCGCCGACGACGAGCACGCCCCACCAGTCCGCCACGGACCCGTCGAACATGTGCTCCGGGACGAGCGGTGCGGCGACGGGAGCGAACCCGCCCTCGCGCATCGCCTTCACGCCGACGTACCGCGAGACCGGCCGCCCGAGGAAGTCGCGCACCCGAATCTGCTTGTCCTCGTCGCGCTCGTAGGCGAACGGGAACGACTCCCGCGGCGGGCAGTCCAACTCGTCTACTCCGCCGAGAACCGTCAGCGTCTCCTCGCCGGCCCGGAGTTCGAGTCGCTTTCCGTCCGACCCGAGCCGACCCTCGTGGCCCGTCCCGGCACAGGGCACCTCGCGCCACTCCACGTCGTCGCCCGCCGGGACGGCGGCGTACCCGCCCTCGGCGAGGCGGACGCGGTCGGGACCCTCGAAGAACGTCCGGCAGCCGTCGGCGTCCTCCTCCCTGACGCCGACCGGCGGCGTGAGTAGGTCCGCGACCGCTTCGGCCGTCTCGGCGTCCCGTACTACGAACAGCGTGGCGCGCTCGCGCCCCCGGTTGGTCCAGACGCGCGAGAGCACCGTCGTCGGGTCGGCCGTCGAGAGCGGGTCGAGCGCCAGCGGCCGAGCGGGACCGAACGGCGGGCGCGCGTCGGCCGTCGGCGCGGCGAGCCCCGGCGGGTCTGCGCCGCTGTCGGGGTACGTCACTTCGTACCCGCGTTCCCGGCAGTACGCCGCCCCCGTCCCGAGGAGGTCCGATTCCATCGGACGACCGTTCGGGTTCGGGGGTCAAGTCGGTTGCGCGACGAGCGGACCCCCGCGGCCCGGCTCTGTCGTCGGCCGGTGCCGCCCCCCGCGGGCGAACGCGACCCATTTACCGCCCGGGCGCGTAACCCGGCCGATGACAGACGACGCCGGCGTCGACGGGACCGACGCCGCCGAATCCGGGTCGACTGGGGACGGTGCGACCGACGACGGGAGAACCGAGGACGGGGCGGGCGGGACGGACGGGCGGGCGGACCTCACCATCGACGAGTTCTACGACGCCGTCGAGGCGGAGGAGCGCCCGGTGTTGACGGCGTCGCAGGTGGCTCGGCGGACGGGGCGCTCGCAGGCCGAGGCGGTCGACCAGCTCGCCGCGCTCGCGGGCGCGGGCGACGTGGAGCGCGTGGACGTGGAGACCGACCCGGTCGTGTTCTACCCCACCTCGTGGGGCGACCTGGCGGCGCGCGAGCGGGTGGTGTTCTTCCCGAACAGGCGTGAACTCGTCGTCGACCAGCCGACGCAGTTCACGCGCGCGCGCCTCTCGGAGTTCGCGCACCTCGTCGACTCCACCGGCACCGACCCCGGGACGCGCGGCTACCTCTACCGGGTCAGACAGGAGGACGTCTGGGGCGCGCCGTTCGAGGAACTGTCGGACCTGCTCGCGCGGATGCGCTCGGTGCTCCCGCGCCGGTCGCCCCACTTCGAGTCGTGGGTCGAAGACCAGTGGAAGCGCGCGAGACAGTTCACCCTCCGGACTCACGAGGACGGCTACGTCGTCCTGGAGGCCGACAGGGAAGAACTGATGGGGAACGTCGCGCGCCAGAAACTCGCGGACCACCACCTGCGTGCGGACCTCTCGGACACGTCGTCGTGGGTCAACGAGGACGAACTCGGCGCGATAAAACGCACCCTCTACGAGGCGGGCTACCCCGTGCGCGACGAGCGAGACCTGGAGTCGGGCGACCCGCTCGACGTGGAGATGCGCGTCGAGTTGCGAGCCTACCAGCGCGACTGGCGCGACCGGTTCATGGAGCGACAGGCGGGCGTGTTCGTCGGCCCGCCCGGGTCGGGAAAGACCGTCGCCGCCATCTCCGTGCTGGAGGCCGTGGGCGGGGAGACGCTCGTGCTCGTCCCGTCGCGGGAACTCGCGGCGCAGTGGCGCGCGGAACTGCTGCGCCACACTGACCTCGACGAGGAGCAGATCGGCGAGTACCACGGCGGGGAGAAGCGGATTCGACCGGTCACGGTCGCCACCTACCAGACGGCCGGGATGGACCGCCACCGCTCGCTGTTCGACTCCCGGGAGTGGGGCCTCATCGTGTACGACGAGGTCCAGCACATCCCCAGCGACGTGTTCCGGCGCTCGGCGGACCTCCAGACGCGACACCGGCTCGGCCTCTCGGCGACCCCGGTCCGCGAGGACGACCGCGAGGAGGAGATATTCACGCTCGTCGGCCCGCCAATCGGCACCGACTGGGGGGCGCTGTTCGACGCCGGGTTCGTCCAGGAGCCGGAGGTCGAGATACGGTACGTGCCGTGGCGGGACGACGAGGCACGGAACGAGTGGGCGAGCGCGGACCGCCGCGAGAAGCGGCAACTCGCCGCGTGTAACCCCGCGAAGGCGGAGGAGGTCCGCCGCCTGCGCGAGGAGTACCCCGACGCGAAGGCGCTGATATTCGCGGACTACCTCGACCAGGGACGAGCGCTAGAGGCCGCGCTCGGCGTGCCGTTCGTCTCGGGCGAGACGCGCCACCACGTCCGCCAGCGGCTGTTCGAGGAGTTCCGACAGGGCGAGCGGCGGACGCTCGTCGTCTCGCGCATCGCAGACGAGGGCATCGACCTGCCGAACGCCGAACTCGCGGTGGTCGCCTCCGGACTGGGCGGGAGCCGCCGGCAGGGCGCACAGCGCGCCGGACGGACGATGCGGCCCGCGGGGTCCGCGCTCGTGTACGTGCTCGCCACGCGGGGGACGAGCGAGGAGGACTTCGCACAGCGGCGGATGAACCACCTCGCGGAGAAGGGCGTCCGCGTCCGCGAACGGACCGTCGACTGAGACGGGCGACCGCTCAGTCGTCCGCGTCGTCTGGCTCGGCGCCCCCGTCGAACGCGGGTTCGTCCCACCGGTCGTCCGGGTCCACCGCCGAGAGAGCGTGTTCGACTTCGGCCGCCGAGAACTCCTCCTCGTGCATCGCCATGTTCTCGCGCTGCCAGCGGGCCGACTGTTCGTCCTCCCCGTCGGGACCGACGCGCGCGCCGTGGACCTTGAAGAACCGCCCGCCGCGGCCCATGCGCGTCCCTTCGCCGGTGTGCGTGTCGAACGCCACGTCGAACCGGCCGCCCGGCTGTAGGTCGCCGGCCGGGAACTCCCGCTCCGGGTCCTCCCCGCGGGCGGCCGCCTCGGCGCGTTCCGCGGCGACGTTCCGGAAGTACTCGTCCGCGTTCGACGCCTCGCGCGAGGAGCGAGCGCGGGCGCACGCGAGCGCGGCGTGAACCGCGCAGATTCGCCCCTTCCACTCGCTCGGCTCCCAGCGCTCGGTCGCGAGTTCCTCGTACCGTCCGACGAGCAGCGCAACCTCCTCGCCGGCCCGGAGGTCCTCGACGACGTAGAGGTTCAGCCGGTCCCAGAGGTTCCACGCGAACCCCGAGCGCGCGAGTTCCCACGCGGCCCACGCGGCCACCTCCTCGTCAGAGCGGCGGACCGCCTTCTGGAGCAGGCTCGACACGTCGAACCGGTTGTACCCGCCGTCCGTCTCGTCGTCGGCCTTCGGCTCCCCGAAGTCGTTCGTCTCGTCCGCGTCGGGCGCGCGGTCGGAGAGTTCGCCGTCCGCGCCGAACGTGGCCTGTCGCCCGTCGTCGGTCATGCCGGAGCGGTGTTGGGCGGGAGCGATAAAACCCCGTTCCGATACTCCCCGCGAAAACCCCGCGACGGGAGCGTGACGCGCCGTGACGTACGGCGGTCGAATGAGAATCCTTAAGTCCCAGTCGGCGGGTAGTATCAGGTGCGACCGGGTTTAGCTCAGCCTGGCAGAGCAGCCGACTGTAGATCGGCTTGCCCCCCGTTCAAATCGGGGAACCCGGACTCCTCGTGGCGCGCCATCGCCGCCGAGGGCGGCACTCCCAGCAGGGTCGTCCGTACGCGTTTATCGCGTTTTCCCTCCGATAGACGTGGTCGGCAATCGCCGTACTCGACGGCGACTCGCCCGAGTGCGGGAGCGTGCTCGTTCCGCACAGACGACCGATAGACACGGGACACCGAGAACACTGACCGACGGTGGGTCGTCGGCGGGGAGTGACGTTCGGGCCGTGACCGAGACCGTGACGGGCGACGTCGACGCCCTGCGCCGGTTCGTCGACGGGGGAGCGTCCGCGAGGTGGGCCTGGAGTTACCCTCGGCCGTCGTCACACTCGACTGGCGGCCGTCGGAGTTCCCGTGTTCGGACGGAGACGGAGTGGGAGGCGTTCGAGCGCTTCCTCGACCCTCGCTCGACGGTGCCGTCTACTCGTCCGCCGGACCGTGCACCGCGCCGTCGAGGGGGGACGCGTCCGCCGCGCCCTCGCGTCGAACCGTCTCGACCGTCGTCCGGTGACCGGCGTCCCGTTCGTGGTCGAGTCGGGCGCGTTCGATTACGTCCCACGCGTCCGGGTCCTCGGTACCGAGCGGTCCCCACGCACAGCCGTCGGTCGTGCACCGAGCGCGGATGGTCGTCGGTCCGCCCCGTGGAGCGACCATATGCGGATTTCTATACTTTGTACAGTTAAGTTAATGGTTACAATTATGATGTCTGTGGGGTGAGCGACCGCATCGAACGGTGCCCTCGTCAGTCGGTGACCGGTGCCGACGGCGACCGTTTTATCGGCGTTCCGGACGGACCGAGGGGTATGGCAACCGTAGCAGTGGTCGGCGGCGGTCCCGCCGGCCTCTCGTCCGCGCTGTTCGCCGCGAAGAACGGGCTGGAGACCCACGTGTTCGACACCGACAAGACCTGGCTGCACAAGGCGCACTTGTTCAACTACCTCGGAATCGGCTCAGCCGACGGGACCAACTTCCTCGAGACGGCGCGCCGACAGGCGGAGGTGTTCGGCGCGGAACTCCACCGGGAGACGGAGGTGACCGACGTGAGCGGGGCGGACGACGGCTTCACCGTCTCGACCGAGGACGAGGAGTACGACGCCGACTACGTGGTGCTCGCGACGGGCGCGAACCGCGACCTGGCGGAGTCGCTGGGCTGTGCGTTCGACGGGGACGTGGTCGACGTCGACGTGACGATGGAGACGAGCGTCGAGGACGCCTACGCCACGGGCGCGATGGTCCGCGCCGAGGAGTGGCAGGCGGTCATCTCGGCGGGCGACGGCGCCGCCGCCGCGCTCAACGTCCTCACGAAAGAGCGGGGCGACCACTTCCACGACTTCGACACGCCGGCGGACGCGGACGAGGTGATGAGCGACCTCATCGACGAGGGGTGATGCGACACGAACGCCACCGCGTGCCGACTGCTCGGCGCCCGTAGCGGACACGGGGTTCGAGATTCGCGGCTCGCGGATTCGCGGCTCGGCTCGCGCTCGGACGCCTCGCCACCGCCGCGACGTCCGGCAGGACACAATCACAACCCCTAACGCCACGCCCGCGTAGCCGACGGTGTGTCGCGCCTCGCCGCCGTCGAGGACCGGGTACCCCCGCTCGTCGGGCTCGGGGTCGCCGTCCTCGCCATGTCCACGAGCGCCATCCTCGTCGAGTGGAGCCGCGCGCCGAGTCTGGTGAAGGCGTTCTACCGGGTGCTGTTCACCACGGCGCTGCTCCTCCCGGTCGCGCTCGCCCGGCCGAGCGACCGCGCCGCGTTCGGTCGCCTCCGTCCGCGCGACGCGGTCGTCGCGGTGGCCTCGGGGCTGGCGCTCGCGGTCCACTTCGCCTCGTGGTTCGAGAGCCTCCGATGGACCTCCGTGGCCGCGAGCGTCACGCTCGTACAGTCGCAACCGGTGTTCGTCGTCGTCGGGGCGTGGGCCCTCCTCGACGAACGGGTCACCGCGCGGACGGTCGGTGGTATCGCCGTCGCGCTGGCGGGGATGCTCGTGATGAGCGGCGGCGACGCGGTGCTGGGCGCCGCAGTCGCGGGCGAGCGACCGCTGTACGGGAACGCGCTCGCCGTCCTCGGGGCGGTCACCGTCTCGGGGTACGTCCTCATCGGGCGCTCGCTCCGCCAGCGGCTTCCCCTGCTGCCGTACGTCGTCGTCGTGTACACGGCGTGCGCCGCTGCGCTCCTCGCCGCGGCGCTCGTGCGCGGAACGCCCCTGCTCGGCTATCCGCCGCGCGAGTGGGCCCTGTTCGCCGCGATGGCCGCCGGGCCGGGGCTGTTCGGGCACACGGTCATCAACTGGGCGCTCGCGCACGTCGAGTCGAGCGTCGTCTCCGTCTCGCTGCTGGGCGAGCCGGTCGGGAGCACGCTTCTGGCGGCGCTGTTGCTCGCGGAGTTCCCGACCCCGGTCACGCTCGTCGGTGGGGCCGTCGTCCTCGCGGGCGTGTACGTGACGGCCGCCGCGCGACAGGGCGCGCCGGGGTGAGTCACTCCAGCAGGTCCCTCGTCCGCCGGTGTCGGTGCCGGAACATCGGCTCGAAGCCGACGACGCCGAGCGGTCCGACCGCCTCGCCCAGCGGACCGCCCGGCAGCCGGTAGCGCACCTCGTCGACGACGACCGTCGAGTCGCCGTCGCCGTAGAAGCGGTGGCTGTGGCGCCACTCGGGGAACGGCCCCTCCTCCATCGTGTCGACGAAGTAAGCGGCGCCGTCGGTCTCCTCTCGCTCGACGATGCGCGACACCCACGGCTGACGCGGGCCGACGCCGAACGGGCGGACGCTCATCCGGATGCGCGTCCCGGCCTCCAGGACCTCCGGGTCCGTCTCCCCGTCGGGGCCGACGACCGACTCGACGCGGAGGTTCATGAACCGCGGCGTGAGCGCTTCCAGCCCCTCGATTCGCGAGTGGAACGCCCAGACCTCCGCGAGCGGGGCGGCGACGCGCGTCCGTCGGCGGTACGTGCTCATACTGGTCGCTGGGTCGGCGCACTGAAACACTCACCGGCGCTCCTCCGTCGGTCGTCGGGTCGAGAAGAACGGGCGGCGCGTCACCGCCGGAGGGTCGCGCTCGCGAGCACGCCGGCCAGCGCGCCGACGGCGAACGCGGGGTTCGTCGTCACCGCGAGCGCGAGCGGGACGACCGCTGCGAGTGCGACGGCGACCGCGAGGCTGGGGTCGGTGCGGTGGTGGTCGGTCACGGTTCGGCTCTGCGTGGACGTCTGCGGGAACATCTGTCTGGTGGGTTGAGGGCAGTCGGACGGCGGTACGTCAGCGGGCCGTCACTCGGAACGCGGAGGGACGACACGCGCACGGCGGCGGTCGGCCGGCGTCCCGAGGACGCCGGCGGTCACGCCGCGGAGAACGTCGACCGAGCGGGTGCGCACGTCGTGTTCACCTCGTTCGACACGATGCGCGCCCCTCACTTGAACCTGTGTGGGATGTGACAGCCGGTGACGTGGGGCGACGCGTGCGTCCGTGTCGCGCAGCGTCGTCGAGCGGCAGGGGCGAGGAGGAGCCGGCACGCCCCCACAACGACCCCCATGGGTGGACTCAGAGGCGGCGGACGGCGGCCGGACGAGAGCGTGACGGACGGGACGTACGTCGGTGCGGCGCTGGTCGTGGCGGCTGTGCTGGTGCTGTTCGCGCTGTTCGTCCTGTTCGGGTAGTCGGACGCCGTGCGAACGGCGGACAGCGGACCGGACGGCCGCGCCGCCCCGGACCACACCATTTTACGACGACCCCGACCGACCCCCCGCGCATGAGCGACTCGAGCGACCAGTTCCGTATCGAGGAGGACAGCCTCGGAGAGATGGAGGTCCCGGCCGACGCCTACTGGGGGGCACAGACCCAGCGCGCAGTCGAGAACTTCCCCGTCTCCGGCATCACGTTCTCGCGGCGGTTCGTCCGCGCGCTCGGCGTCGTCAAGAAGTCGGCGGCGCGTGCCAACCGCGACCTGGGCCACCTCGACGAGGAGACGGCCGAGGCCGTCGCGGACGCGGCCGACGAGGTCATCGCAGGCGAGCGCGACGACCAGTTCCCGGTCGACGTGTTCCAGACCGGGTCGGGCACCTCCTCGAACATGAACGCCAACGAGGTCATCGCCAACCGGGCGGCCGAGATGATGGGCGAGGAGGTCGGCGACCGGGTGGTCCACCCGAACGACCACGTCAACTTCGGCCAGTCGAGCAACGACGTCGTCCCGACGGCGATGCACGTGGCGAGCCTCGAGGCCGTCGAGAAGGACCTCCTGCCGGCGCTGGAGAAACTCCACGCCGCGCTCGAGACCAAGGAGTCGGAGTTCGACGGCGTCGTCAAGACCGGCCGGACCCACCTCCAGGACGCGACGCCCGTCAGGCTGGGACAGGAGTTCGGCGGCTACCGCGCGCAGGTCCAGAAGGGCATCAAACGGGTCGGCGACGCGCGGTACCACCTCCGGGAACTCGCGCTCGGCGGCACCGCCGTCGGGACGGGCCTCAACACGGACCCCGAGTTCCCCGAACTGGCGGCCGAGTACATCTCCGAGGAGACCAACACGCAGTTCCGCGAGGCGGACGACCACTTCGAGGCGCAGGCGGCTCACGACGCCATGTCGGAGGCGCACGGCGCGCTGCGCACCGTCGCGGGGAGCCTGAACAAGATAGCCAACGACCTCCGCCTGCTCGCCTCCGGCCCCCGAAACGGCCTCGGCGAGCTAGAGCAGCCGGAGAATCAGCCCGGGTCGAGCATCATGCCGGGGAAGGTAAACCCGGTCGTCGCCGAGTCGGTGAATCAGGTCCACAAACAGGTCGTCGGCAACGACGCTGCCGTCTCCGCGGGCGCCGCGGAGGGTCAACTCGACCTCAACCTCTACAAGCCGGTGCTCGCGCACAACTTCCTCCAGTCGGCGGAGATTCTGACGAACGTGTCCGCCGTCTTCGCCGAGAAGTTCGTCGCCAAACTGGAGGCGAACGAGGAACACTGCGCGGAGCGAGTCGAGCAGTCGATGGCGCTCGCGACGGCGCTCAACCCGGCCATCGGCTACGACAAAGCCAGCGAGGTCGCCAAGACCGCGCTGAAGGAGGACAAGACCGTCCGCGAGGTGGTCGTCGAGAAGGGGTACCTCTCGGCGGAGGAGGCCGACGAGGTGCTCGACCCCGAGGCGATGACCCACCGCGGTATCCTCGGCGACGAGGAGTAGCGGGAGTCCCGTCGCGCGAGGGGGAAGCGTCCGCCGGCGAACCCGCCTTTTTGTGCCTCTCTCACCATCGGGAGGTATGACCGACGACGAGGCCGGCGACGTCGCTCGCGGACTGGAGGGCGTGACGGTCGCGGAGACGCGGCTCAGCCGGATAGACGGCGAGGCGGGCGAACTCGTCATCGGCGGGTTCCCGCTGCCGGAACTCGCGGCGAACGCCGCGTTCGAGGAGACGGTGTTCCTCCTGCGCGAGGACCGCCTGCCGGACGCCGAGGAACTCGACGCCTTCCGCGCCGACCTGGCGGGCCGGCGCGAACTGGCTCCCGAGACGAGCGAGACGCTCCGGGCCGCCGCGGAGGCGGACCTGCCCGCGATGGACGCGCTCCGGATGGCGCTCGCGAGCGCGAACCTCGAGGGCGGCGGCGACGACCCGGCCGACGACGCGCTCACCGCCGTCGCCCGCCACCCGACGGCGGTGGCGACGTACTGGCGGTACCGCGAGGGGAGAGAGCCGGTCGACCCGCGGTCGGACCTCGGGCACGCGGCGAACTACCTCTACATGCTGACCGGCGAGGAACCCGCCGAGGAGGCGGTCCGCGGGCTGGAGACGTACCTCAACTCGGTCGTCGACCACGGCCTCAACGCGTCGACGTTCACCGCGCGGTGTGTCGCCTCGACCGAGTCGGACGTGTTCTCGGCCGTGACCGGCGCCATCGGGGCGCTGAAGGGGCCGCTCCACGGCGGCGCGCCGGGGCCGGTGCTGGAGATGCTACTGGAGATACACGAGTCGGGCGACCCCGAGAGCGCGATGCGCGAGCGACTGGACGCGGGCGAGCGGCTCATGGGGTTCGGCCACCGGGTGTACCGGGTCCGGGACCCGCGGGCCGCCGTCCTCTCGGACGCGGCGGAGTCGTTCTACGAGGGGGCCGACGACGCCGGGTTCTTCGAGACGGCCCGCGAGGCCGAACGCGCCGGCGTCGACCTGCTCGCGGAGCGCAAGCCCGACCGGCGGCTGGAGACGAACGTGGAGTTCTACACCGCCGTCCTGCTCCACGGACTCGGCGTCCCGCGGGAACTGTTCACCGCGACGTTCGCCGTCGCGCGCGTCGGCGGGTGGACCGCCCACTGTCTCGAACAGCTGTCGGACAACCGAATCGTCCGCCCCCGCGCCCGGTACGTCGGCGCGACCGACCGCGAGTGGACCCCGGTCGTCGACCGGTAGCCCGGACCGAAGCGGGCCCGCAAGACACGGGTGCGCAATGTGACCGCTTCTCTCACAGATTCGGCGAGACCGGGAGAGGGCGGCCAGATTCGTTCGCTCACGTGAACCGATACGTTCAACATGTCTCCCGCGAAGGGACGAGTATGCAGCAACTCGCGGCCCGAGGAACCGGCCGAGACCTGCTCCGGTGTCGGAAGTGCGGTGCCGAGTTCCCGGAGGGGAGAGCGACGCGCGACGGGTGGCACTTCACCTGTCCCGAGGACGGCTGCGACGCGACCGGTATCGGCGAAGGCCTCCATCGCATCGACTGACCCGAGCGCGAGTCGGCGTCGCCCGGCGCGGGCGGCGCGGACCGCACCTTTTGCCTCCACCTCACCCCCCACGAGACGTGACTCCCCCGCTCGCCATCGACGTAGACGGGCTCTCCAAGCGGTACGGCGACACCGTCGCGGTCGAGGCGCTCGACCTCGCGGTCGAACCCGGCAGCGTCTACGGGTTCCTCGGCCCGAACGGCGCGGGAAAGACCACCACGATGCGGATGCTCACGACGCTCACCACCCCCACCGAGGGGAGCGCCCGCGTCGCCGGTGCGCCCGTGAGCGACCGTCGGGCGGTCGTCGAGAACGTCGGCTACCTGCCGGACGAACCGCCGCTGTTCGACGAACTCACCGGCCGTGAGCAACTGGAGTACGTCGCCGCGCTCCGCGACCTGCCGGACGAGGAGGCGGTCGCGCGCATCGACGCGCTCCTCGACCGGTTCGGGCTGACCGGTGCGGCCGACGAACGAATCGACACCTACTCCAGGGGGATGAAACAGAAGACCGGCATCGTGCAGGCGCTCCTCCACGACCCCGCGGTCCTGTTCCTCGACGAACCGACGAGCGGGCTCGACCCCCGCGCCGCCCGCACCGTCCGCGACACCCTCGCGGACCTCTCCGCGGGCGAGACGACCGTCTTCCTCTCGACGCACATCCTCCCGGTCGTCGACGAACTCGCGGACACGGTGGGCGTGCTCTCGAACGGCCGGCTGGTCACCGAGGGCGCCCCCGAGACGCTCAAGCGACGCGCGGAGTCGGGCGAGGAGCGGACGCTCGAGGACGTGTTCCTCGAGGTGACCGACGGCGTCGGCGACGGCGGGGGCGGGGGCCAGGGGCGTCGAGAGCGTCACGGAAGTCGCGAGGACTCCGACGTCCCCGACGGGCGAACGGCCGAATGAGAGAGAGCGTCCGCGTCTCACCCGACCACGTCCGGCGCATCGTCGGCGTCGAACTCCGGCGGCGGGTCAGGGGCCTGCTCGACCGGAAGGCGCGGCTCGCGGCGCTCGCGTTCGCCTCGGTGTTCCTCCTCGTCCCGGTGGCCGCCATCGGGTTCTTCGGGTACGTCGGGGGGAGTCGCGTCGACGACCCCGCGGTCGCCGGCTACGCCCGGCAGGCGGCCGCCGGGCTGTTCGCGCTGTTCGCCGTGCTCGCGGCGTTCCGCGCCGTCTCGGAGACCAGTGCTCCCGACAACCTCGACGGGATGCTGACGACCGTCCCACACGCGGAGGTGTTCGCGGGGGTCCTGGGCGTCGAACTCGTCGGGACGTTCGCGTACGCGGGCCTCCCCCTGCTCGTCGGGGCGGTGGCGCTCGGCGTCGGGAGCGGGTCGGTCGGCGTCGTCGCGACGGCGTTGCTCGCCGGCGGCCTGCTGGTCGCGCTCGGCGTCGTCGGGGGGACGGCGCTCGGGTTCGCGGTGAAGAACGTCGCCGTCCGGTCGGAACTCGTCGCGCGATTTCGGGTCATCATCTGGGCGGCCGCGTTCGTCGCCTACTTCGGCGTCTTCGCCACCAACTCGCAGGGCGCCGTGCTCGACCCGGTCGTCGACGCGCTCGCCCGCCCGCCGCTGACGTACTTCGCGGACCTCGCGCTCCTCGCAGTCCACCCCGCGGCCTCCGCCGTCCGTGCCGCCGCGGCCCTCCTCGTCGCGGGCGTCGGCCTGGTCGGTCTATTCGCCGCGGGGGCACGCCTCGCCGGGGCGCTCTGGTACGCCGACCGGGCGCGCGCCGACGAGGCGCGCGCGAGCGCGGACCACACGTCCCTCGACACCGGCGCGTTCGGCCGGGTGGCCGGCAGGCGGACGGCGTGGGTCGCCCGCAAGTCGTGGCTCCGCGCGCGGCGCTCGCCCATCAAACTCGTCTACGTCGCGTACCCGGCGTTCGGCCTGCTCGGCCCGCTCTCGGTCGCGTTCCAGACCGGGGAGGTGTCGCCGACTCTCCCCGCGCTCTGCGTCGTGTACGCCGCGTGGGCCGGCGGCGCGGCGTTCGCGCTCAACCCGTTCGGCGACGAGGGGGCGGTGCTCCCGGTGACGGTCACCTCCGGCGTCCGCGGTCGGACGTTCGTCGGGGGCGTCGCGCTGCCCGGCGCGGCTGTCGGGACGGCGTTCGCGCTCGCGCTCGGTCTCGGACTGGGCGTCGCGAGCGGACTGGGACCGGTCCGACTCGCCGCGCTCGCGGGGACCGCCGTCGCGCTCGGCGTCGGCGCGCCCGCGCTCGCCACCGGCGTGGGCGCGACGTTCCCGAAACACGAGACGTCGCGCATCACGCGGAGTCGCTCGGCGGTCGTGCCGAGCCTGTTCGCGTTCGCGGGCTACTCGCTGGCGTTCCTCGCGCTCGCGTCGCCCGGTATCGCCGCGCAACTCCCGCTGCTCGCGGGCCTGTTCGGTGACCTCCTCGGGCTGGCGCCGGTCGTCCTCTCGGCGGCGGGACTCGCGCTCACCGTCGTCCTCGTCGCCGTCGCCGGCACGCTCTCGCTGGCGCACGCCGCCCGGCGATTCGACCGGTTCGAGGTGCGCTGACGCGGTACGCGCGGGTGTTCGGGCTCGGACGACTCCGCCGCCCGTCCTCGCCCGTCGCGGCGGACGCGCACCATTTTTGCCCCCGGCCACCGGAGAGCCGACAATGACCGACCGGGACTACGAGGACCTCGGCCTCGTCGCGGGGCTGGAGATCCACCAGCAACTCGACACCGCGACGAAGCTGTTCTGCGGGTCGCCGACGACGCTGCGCGAACCCGAGGAATCAGAGCGGACGCTGACTCGGTTCCTCCACCCGACGAAGTCCGAACTGGGCGAGGTGGACGAGGCGGCACTGGAGGAGTCGCAGGTCGAACGCGAGTTCGAGTACCTCGCGTACGACACCACCTGCCTCGTCGAGGAGGACGACGAACCGCCCGCGGAACTCGACGCGGAGGCGCTCGACGTGGCGATGCAGATAGCCGACCTGCTCGACCTCACCGTGGTCGACCAGGCGCACGTGATGCGGAAGATCGTCATCGACGGGTCGAACACCTCGGGGTTCCAGCGGTCCGTCCTGCTGGGACAGGAGGGGGAGATTCGGACCGACGCCGGGTCGGTCGGCGTCGAGGACCTGATGCTCGAAGAGGAGAGCGCGAAGCGCGTCGAGGAGACGGACGAGGGAGTCCGCTACTCGCTCGACCGGCTGGGCATCCCGCTCGTGGAGATCGGCACCAGCCCGGACATCCGGACGCCGGAGCAGGCCCGCGACGCCGCCGAACGCATCGGGATGCTCCTGCGCTCGACCGGGAAGGTGAAGCGCGGGCTGGGCACCATCCGGCAGGACGTGAACGTCTCCATCGCTGAGGGGGCGCGCGTGGAAATCAAGGGCGTGCAGGCGCTCGACGACATCGACGACATCGTCGCCACCGAGGTCGACAGGCAGGCCGAACTCGTCGACGTCGCGGCGGAACTCGACGAGCGCGACGCCGCGGTCGGCGACCCGGTCGACGCGAGCGACGCGTTCGAGGGGACGGAGTCGGGGGTCATCGCGGGCGCGCTGAACGGCGGCGGGCGCGTGATGGCCGTCAGGCTCGGAGGGTTCGACGGGCTGGTGGGCCGCGAACTCGCCCCGGACCGCCGGCTGGGCACGGAACTCTCGGACCACGCGAAGCGACACGGCGCGGGCGGGGTGTTCCACACGGACGAACTCCCGGCGTACGGCGTCACCGAGGCGGAGGTCGACGACCTGCGCGCTTCGGTCGACGCCGAACCCGACGACGCCGTCGCGCTCGTGGCCGACGACCCGGCGGTCGCGGAGGCGGCCATCGAGGCGGTCGCCGAGCGAGCCGCGGTCGCTATCGAGGGCGTTCCCGAGGAGACGCGCGGGGCGAACGACGACGGGACGACCCGCTACCTGCGCCCGCTCCCCGGGGCGGCGCGGCTGTACCCCGAGACGGACGTACCGCCGGTCGAACCCGACCCATCGGAGGTGGAGACGCCCGAACTGCTCACCGAGAAGGCCGACCGCTACGCCGCCGAGTACGGCCTCGACGCGGGGCTGGCCGAGCAGGTCGCGTACGGCCGCCGGATGCCGCTGTTCGAGGTCGCCGTCGGGGACGGCGTCGACCCGACCTTCGCCGCGACGACGCTCGAGTCCACGGTCACGGAACTCCGGCGCGACGGAGTGCCCGTCGAACACCTGTCCGACGACCACGTCCGCGACGTGTTCGGACTGGTCGAGGACGGCAGCCTCGCCAAGGAGGGCGTCGGGGAGGTGTTGACCGTGCTCGCGGAGAACCCGGAGATGGACGCAGAGGCGGCCGTCGAGGAGGCGGGCCTCGCGGGCGTCGACGACGAGGCGGTGCGTGAGGCGGTCGCCGAGGTCGTCGAGCGCAACGCCGAGCAGGTCGAGGCGGAGGGGATGGGCGCGTTCTCCGCGCTGATGGGCGAGGCGATGGGCGCGCTCCGCGGGAAGGCCGACGGCGAAGTCGTGAGCGACGCGCTCCGCGAGGAGATAGCCGAGTGGTCGTAGCCGGAGACGGCCGGAAACGCGATACCGTTCGGACTCGACCCGCGGGTATGGCCGACACCGTGCGCTGCTGGCTGGTCGAACGGGGCTACAACAACCGCGACCTCGTCACCCTCGCGTACGCGACGCCGGAGGGCGACCGGGTCTTCCGTCAGGAACTCGCGGCGGGCGCCATCGAGTCGAAGACGGTCACCGCCGCCGAGGACGTCGACCCGGAGAACCTTGAGGCGGTCGAGGACCCCGAGACCCGCGAGCGCTACGCGGCGGAGGCCGAACGGGTCGCGAGCGACCACGACCCGGACGACGAACTCTGAGCCGGGTGCGGGCCGACCGGTCCGGTCGGTCGAACCTCCACCGTTGTTCCCGTGAAGCTTCGCTCCCGCGCTCGGCGCTCGCGGCCACTCGGAGTCGAACCCCCACCGTTATTCCCGTGAAGCCCCGAGTCGACCCGTGTTCACGCAGGACGACCTCGCGAACCCGTTCGGGATGGACGAGGACTGCCGGAACTGTCCGGCGCTCGTCGACTGTCGCGAGCGGGTCGTCCACGGCTACGGCGACGCGGGCGCGGAGGTGCTCGTGCTCGGAGAGGCGCCCTCGGCGGGCGCCGAGGAGACGGGCGTCCCGTTCACGGGCGACGAGGCGGGGCGGCGCCTCCAGCGCGTCCTCGGCGACCTGGGGCTGTCGCGCTCGGAGCCGGACGACCCGGAGCCGGACCTCCAGAACGTCTACCTCACGTACCTGACCCGGTGTCGCCACCCGGAGCGCCCGCCGACCGACGAGGAGGAGGCCAACTGCGAGCCGTTCCTCAACGCCGAGGCCCGCATGATAAACCCGGAACTCATCGTCCCGGTCGGTCAGCGGGCGCTCGAAGCGCTCGCCGTCGAGTACACCACCCGCGCGCCCGACAGCTTCGACGCGACCGAGGAACACGCGACCACCGTCCGCGGACGGGGGTTCGAACTCCTCCCGATGGTCGACCTCCCGAATCTGACCGAGGAGCGCGCGGACGCGTTCGTCGAGCACGTCCTGGGGAACGTCTTCTCGCGCGACTACCGACAGACGAAGGGACGGCGGAGTCGGTAGCGGCCGGCCGACGGCGGGGACGGCCGTCGCGGCCGACCGCGCGCTCGAGCGAGGGTCACCAGTACGGCGTCTCCCACGACGCGCGTGCGCTCCGGCGCCCCCACGCGACGGCCGCGACGACGCCGACGACGAGGAGCGCGAGCGACGCGAGGAGACCGACGAGCGGGACCCCGGGACGCCGAAGACGAGGGCGGACAGCAGCGCCCAGAGCGCGAGCACCGCGAGCAGCGAGACGGCGAGCGAGCCGAGACGGACGAGCGCGGCGGTGGCGTCCATGGCGACGTACCGGCGCGCGATTTGATAAAGGGTAAGGACGCCCCGCCCCGACCCCCACCATGACAGTCGTCGCCGTCCTCGCGGACCCGCCCCGCCCCGGACTGGCGCTCCCGGCGCTCGCCGAGACGTCGCCGCTCTCGCCGACGGACGCCGCGGACCTCTACGCCGCCCTGTTGAAGGACACGTTCCGCGCCGTCGAGCGGTCCGGCGGCGACCTGCTGGTGAACTTCCGCCCCGACGACCTGCTGCCCGACGAGCACGTCACGGACACCGCGAGCGAGGCCGAACTCCGCGCGCTCGCGGGCGACGCGCTGGGCGACGTGACGGACGCGCGCTTCGAGCGACAGGTGGGGTCGACGCTCTCCGCGCGGGCCGGCAACACCGCGACCCACCTGCTGCGCGAGGAGGGCGCCGGCTCCGTCGCCGTCGTCAGGGGGACGGCGCCGCTGCTCACCCGGACCGTCGTCGACTCGGCGGCGATGAAGCTCCGGACGAACGAGGCCGTACTCGGCCCGAGCACGCGCGGCCGGACGTACTTCGCGGGGTTCACCGCGCCGGTGGACTACGCCGACGCGTTCGGCGGGGCCGAACTGGAGGTGCTGACGGACCGGGCGCGCGACGCCGACCACCGCGTGGAGTTCCTCCCGCTCCAGGTGGCCGTCGAGACGGGGCGGGACCTGCGCGACCTGCTCCCGACGCTGTGGGCGCGCGTCGCCGCCGAGCGCGTCGTCCCCGAACACACGGCGACGTTCGTCCACGAGCGCGGTCTGCGCGTCCGCGAGGAGACGCTCGTACTCGACGGCTGAATCGGACATCTGTCGGCCGGCGCCCCGAACCGTTCGGCGTACCGGAACCCGGAGAACGGGACTTCTCGGCGTGAGGCAGTTCAGTCGGCCCCGTACACTCGCTTCACGGCGCTCCGGTTCCGGAGGGCGCGACCCCCGCACCGCTTGCAGCGGTGGTCACCCGCGTTCGGTTCCGCGATGTCGGCCGGTCCCAACTCCGCGTGACAGTGTTCACACTGCGTGTTCGAGGTCGTCATCAGCGACGGCTGAGGACTTCCCACGGATAAACGTTCGCCCACGAGTATCCCCGATGATACTTGCGGACGGCGCTCGGAGCGTCAGGTCGTCACGACCAGTTTGCCGACGCTCTCGCGGTCCCGCATCGCGGCGAACGCGTCGCCGGTCTCCGCGAGCGGGTACGTCGCGTCGACTTCGGGCGAGAGGTCGCCGGCGGCGACCAGGTCCACCAGCGTCTCCAGGTCGGGCTGGGTTCCCATCGTGCTCCCGACGACGCGCTTGTGGCCGAGGAACAGGTCCGGCACGTCGAGTTCGGAGCGCCGACCGGCGGTGCGCCCGCAGACGACCATCCGCCCTCCGCGGCGCAGGAGGTCCAGTCCGAGTTCGGTGTACGGTCCGCCGAGGTGGTTCACCACGGCGTCCGGCGTTCCCACCGCCCGTACCGCGTCCCGTATCTCGTCGGGGTCGGTCGCGCGAACGCCGTGGTCGAGTCCGAGAACGTCGAGTCTGTCGAGTTTCGCCGCCGACGAGGAGGTCCCGACGGTCCGAGCGCCGAGGAGACCCGCCAGTTGGACGGTGGCGACGCCCACCCCGCCGGTCGCGCCGGGGACGAACACGAGGTCGCCCGACCGCACCTCGGCGCGCCTGAGCAGCTGGCGCGCGGTCATGTACGCCGTCGGGAGGGCGGCGGCCGTCACGGCGTCGACCGACTCGGGGAGCGCCACGAGGCGGTCGGCCGTCACGAGCGCGGTCTCCGCGAGGCCGCCGTGATAGAGCGAGAAGCGCTCGCACAGCGTCTCGGGACCCTCGCGGCAGAAGCGACAGGTCCCGCAGGTCTCGTTGGGACACAGGACGACTGCGTCCCCGGGGACGACCGCGGTCACGTCTCGGCCGACGTCACGAACCTCGCCGGCCAGGTCGAGTCCGCTAACGAAGGGAAGGTCGTCGGCGTCGACCATCGCGGAGTCGCCCTCGAGAATCCAGAGGTCGTGGCGGTTGAGAGCGCACGCCTCGACGTCGACGACCGCCTCGCCGGGACCCGGGTCGGGGGTCGGCCGTTCGACGACTTCGACGCCGTCCGGCCCGGTCAGTTCGGTGAATGCTGCGGCGCGCATCGACTCTCGGTTGGACCACGGGACGGATAGGTGTTCGCGCGGCCGAACGTCGGAGGGACGACCCCGTCGTTCGTACCCGTTCCGCACGAGGTTCTCGAGGAGTTCCCCCACCCGGCTCGGGTGGCCGACGATGGGGTCGAGAGCGGGGTCCGTCTCCACCGCGACGGGTTCGCCGGCGGCCACCAGCCGGGTCGCCAGTTCGGGGAGCGAGACGGGGTCGGTCTCGCCGATCGGTTGCCCCTGCCGGGCGAGCGCGCGTGGGTGGACCGGACCGGGACGAAACGAGGATCCGTGAGTTCCGAGACTAGTAGACCGACTGCAACAGGTCGAACAGCGGTTCGTCGTTCTGTTCGAGCCATCCAGGCGTGTACATCCCGGCGTCGGTGGCGTCCCACGGGTACCCGAAGAACGCCGCGGTCCCCTCCGCCCAGTACTCCTCGAAGTCCACGTTCCCACCGAGAACCGCGACACCGGGCAGGAACGGTCCGCCGGCGTCCACCCGCCCGTCGAACGCGTCCCGTAGCCGGTCCAGGTCCTCCTCGAACACCGCGTGGCGACGGAACGACCCGTTCGTCGGCGTCCCGAGGATCGTGTGCGCCATCTCGTGAGCCACGACGTAGCCGACGGGGTACTCGTGGCAGTCCGAGCCGAGGTCGATGGTCTCCTTCTCGGCGACGGCCATGACGATGCGACCGTCCCCGCGGAGGCGACCGCCGGCTCCCTCGGCCTCGTCCCACGGAGTGCCGCCCTTCGTGTTGCCGGAGAGGTGTTCCCACGGCGGGAGGTCGGTGAGTTTCGCGCCGAAGGGGACGAGGTGGAGTTCGATCACCTTCCCGAAGAGGCACCGACGGTGGGCTTCGTCGAGACGGTCGAAAATCTCCTTCGCGGCCGTGGCCGCGGCGTCGTGAGTGGCCGGGTACGGCGTACTGACCCACTCGCCGTTCACCCGGCTGTGACCGACGATTTTCCCGGCGACGACGGTGGCGCTCCCCAGTACCGTGCCGGTCTGCGCCCCGAACGGGACCGCCGAGAGCGTGTAGGTCCTCGTCCGCGACGGACTGACCGTCATCTCCCCGGACGGCCCCACGCGCTGGTGGTCGATCTCGAACCGGATCCCGGCGCAGTCCGCGGGCATCTCCGTCTCCCAAGCGATGGTAGCCTGTCCACCGAAACTTGCGCCCGACGCGGAGAACCGTTCGAGTTTGACCTTGGCGAGACACTCCGCGGCGTCGTCGAACGGACCGTCGTCGAGCGGCGGCGGCTTCATCGGGACGCCAGTTCTAGGCGAATTGGGCGCGTCGATGGTCGGGTCAATCTGCCCGGGCCGAGGTGCGAACTTGACCATATCGAGGGTCGAATTTCTACTGTCATACCGGTTGTTACCACGTATCACAGAGTGTAGCGAATCGGACGGACCGGCTCGCAGAACTGTTTATCGAACACACACCTAGTCAGGGGACCACCCCGACACGATAGTCGGCCCTAGTGCCGGGAGTCCTCAAGTTCTGAAGACAGCGCGTCTCTCGAACCCCCACCGGGACGACCTCGTCGAAAACTCGACACCGGATAGAAGCGACGCGCTGAGTCGGAACGAGGTGCACAGCAATCGAGTCGTCCGGAAGACCACCGGGAGTTAGCGCTGAATTTCGAATCGTGGAGGGAGAATAACAATATAGCCACCGGCCGTCCCTGTACGCGGTATGAACACGAACACCATGCTGCGACGACGACGGGTCCTCAGAGCCGTCGGACTCGGGGGACTGACAGTAGCCGGTACCGGTGTGGCGTCTGCGCGCGGCCACGATCGTAACTTTCGGGCGCACCTGTCGGGCGACGACGAAGTCCCGCCGGTCGAAACGAAGGCTCGGGGACAGACCGTCTTTCGACTCGGTGAGGCGGGCGACCAACTCCGCTACAAACTGATCGTCGCCAACCTAGAAGACGTGTTCATGGCCCACGTCCACAGTGCTCCCGCCGGGTCGAACGGCTCGGTCGTCGCCTGGTTGTACCCGGCGGGTGGCCCACCGTCACGGCAAATAGACGGTCGGTTCGACGGGGTGCTCGCGGAATCGACGCTCACCGCCGACGACCTGGTCGGACCGCTCAGCGGGGGATCGATGGCGGATCTCGTCGCGCTCCTCCGATCGGGTAACGCCTACGTCAACGTTCACACCGTCGCTCACCCGGGCGGCGAAGTCAGAGGACAGGTTCGCTGAGACTCCCGACGAACGTCTCCCCCTCTGGGAGGCGTACTGGGAAGCGGGGATGTACGCGAATCGGGATACCGTGACGGAGCCTCGAAACCAGTTCACCTTGGACCGACTCTACGAGACGCTCGGCGTCGAATGGGACGACTGGATCGCACTCCAGTGGCCTCGTTGAAACTCTCGATAAGTGATCTTCGGGAGCCGTGCTGGATACACAGAGCGTATCTCGTGGACTCTCCCTCAGCGAAACCGTCGGTAGGTAGCCCGGACGCGGTAAGAAGACAAACGTGAGGAGCGAGTCGCCACGTTCGCACGAATTACTGACCTCTGCGGAATACATTTCTCGTCCCAGTTAATCCATCTCCTATGTTCGACGTCTGCTGGAACTGTGGAGAGTTGACGCCCGAGAAGGCCGTCAAGAAGACGAGCGAGCACGCGACCGCGGTCTGCCCCGACTGCGGCTACGAGCATCCGTGCCAGTTCCTTCCCTTGCTCGTCGTCACGGGGGCAAGCGGGGCCGGCAAGTCAACCGTGCTCCGCGAGTTCGTCCGGAAGGCCATCACCGACGGCGACGACGTGACCGACTCCGTCGTCCCGCTCGACTCTGACATGCTGTGGGACGCCGGTGCCAACATGGAGGATGAGACGTACAGAGACCTCTACCTACGCCTCTGTGCGAATCTCCACCAGTCGGGACGTCCGGTGCTCCTGTTCGGCGCGGGAATGAACCCGGACAACCTGGAGTCGCCGACTCACCGGCGTTACTTTCCGGCCATCCACTATCTCGCACTCGTCGCCAACGACGCAGACCTTACCGAGCGGTTGCGCGGCCGCCCCGACTGGCGCGAGTCCCACACCGAGGAGTACATCGACAACCACGTCTCCTACAATCAGGCGCTGAAAGACGCCGATTTCGTCCCCGAAGAGGTTCCTTACGAGACACTGAACACGAGTGAGTTGACTCTCGGAGAGTCCGTTGCCGCCACACGCCAGTGGCTACGAATCGTCCTTGATTCCTACTGAGGTGCATCTCTTCCTGTAGGTACCGGATCGGTGAATCCATCCTCTGTATTCAGCACGCAGTTCCTCTCAGATGTTGACCTTCTCAACAGAGTCCTTCGTCCCCATTGCGTCTGGCGGCAGAGGAACTTCTCTCACGTTCTCGTCGTTCGTCCCATCCGTTCGAGCGCGTCGCGGCGGTCTTCGGTCGGCGTCTGGTCGTACTTCATGGTCGTCTCCGGTGACCGGTGGCTGGATCGACTTCTGAGTGTTCGCCTTGTGACTGTCCGAGTAGTCGGAGTACGCGAGTTCGCGCGTGTAGGCGTCCGCGTGTTCGTGAGTCACGGCCGTCGTGTACCCGTCGGTGTGCTCACGCCAAATGTAGCGGTGGAACCGATCGATGTCGGTCGCGCGCCGCTTCACCACGTCGTACGAGTAGCCCTCGGCCTGGTCGGGGTCCTTGCCGAGGTGCGTCATCCAGCGAATGAGCTCGGTCCGTTCGTGCGTGTAGTCGACCAGCTGGCGGTCGTTCAGGAGTGCTCGCGCGGGTTCCGAGACGACGACGACCCCCTCGACGTACTCGTATTCGTGGTGGCTACCTGTAGATGGCATGATGTGAACCCCGGAATCGCCATACGGCAGTCGATTTCGTCGATTCAACGAGCTTGGATGGCCCAGCGAGCCAGTGAGTTGGGTGCATTGTGAGTGGGCGCGAGCGAGCGAATTCGGGGACCGTCAGGCCTATGCCACCAGAATCGGTACCCATCGACGAGGTGGGGTGGCAGAGTGGCCCATTGCGCCTGCCTTGAAAGCAGGTGGCGCAAGCCTCCTGGGTTCGAATCCCAGCCCCACCGCCTTCTGTCGTGGACGTTACACGGGCGAGCCGTCGCCCCGACCGACGGTGTACGGCCTCACCGTTGCGAGGTTGTCATCACACCGACAGCCCTCCAAACGGGAACCAGACGGCACAATCCCGCAACGCCCAAACGTCGCCCCCCGAAACGGGTGTCCAAGATGGACCCCAAACGCGAGATGACAAGCGTCGACCTCGCGGCCCTCGTCGGGGAACTCCGGCGCCACGAGGGCGCGAAGGTGGACAAGGTCTACCTCTACGGCGACGGCCTGGTCCGCTTCAAACTCCGGGACTTCGACCGCGGGCGGGTCGAACTCCTCGTCGAGACGGGCGAGGTGAAGCGGTGTCACGTCGCCGCCCCGGAACACGTCCCCGACGCGCCGGGCCGCCCGCCGGAGTTCGCGAAGACCCTCCGGGCGCGCCTCGGAGGCGGCGAGTTCGCCGGCGTCGAACAGTACGAGTTCGACCGCATCCTCACGTTCGCGTTCGAACGGCCCGACGAGGACACTACCGTCGTCGCCGAACTGTTCGGCGAGGGGAACGTCGTCGTCCTCGACGAGAACCGCGAGGTGCAACGGAGCATCGAGACGGTCCGACTCAAGTCTCGAACCGTCGCGCCGGGGAGCACCTACGAGTACCCCCAGTCGCGGATGAATCCGCTGGACGTGCGTTTCGAGGCGTTCGCGGCGCGGATGGACGAGTCCGACACGGACGTCGTGCGGACGCTGGCTACGCAACTCAACCTCGGCGGCCTATACGCCGAGGAGTTCTGCACCCGGGCGGGCGTCGAGAAGACCCGCGACATCGCCGACGCGACCGAAGAGGAGTACCGGGCGGTGTACGACGCCATCGACCGCCTCGCGGAGCGCCTGCGGGCGGGCGACCTCGACCCGCGCGTCTACCTGGATGACGGGTCGGTCGTGGACGTGACGCCGTTCCCGCTGGAGGAGCGCGCGGGGCTGGAGAGCGAGGCGTACGACGACTTCAATGCGGCCCTCGACGAGTACTTCCACCGACTCGACCTCACCGAGGACGAGGACGTCGACGACTCGCCGGACTTCCAGGCCGAGATCGAGAAACAGAAGCGCATCATCCAGCAGCAGGAGGGGGCCATCGACGACTTCGAGGAGCAGGCGCAGGCCGAACGCGAGAAGGCCGAGTCGGTGTACGCCCACTACGACCTCGTGGCCGCCGTCGTCGACACGATTCAGCGCGCCCGCGAGGAGGGACGAAGCTGGGAGGAGATAGACGAGACGTTCCTCGAGGGTGCCGACCGCGGCATCCCCGAGGCGGAAGCCGTGCAGGGTGTCGACGGCTCGGACGGGACCGTCACGGTCGACCTCGGCGGCACCACCGTCACGCTCGACGCCTCGACCGGGCCGGAGAAGAACGCCGACCGACTGTACCAGGAGGCGAAACGCGTCGAGGAGAAGAAGGCCGGCGCGGAGGAGGCCATCGAGAACACCCGCGCGGAACTGGAAGCGGTGAAGCGGCGGCGCGAGGAGTGGACTCGCGACGACGACGAAGCGGACGAGAGCGACGGGGAGGAGGAGACGGAGGACGTAGACTGGCTCTCGCGGCCCTCTGTCCCGGTCCGCGAGCGCGACCAGTGGTACGACCGGTTCCGGTGGTTCCACACGAGCGACGACTTCCTCGTCATCGGCGGGCGCAACGCCGACCAGAACGAGGAGCTCGTGAAGAAGTACCTGAACCGCGACGACCTGTTCCTCCACGCCCAGGCGCACGGCGGGCCCGTCACGGTCGTCAAGGCGACCGGCCCCTCGGAACCGGCGACCGACGTCACCATCCCCGAGCGAAGCAGGGAGGAGGCGGCGCAGTTCGCCGTCTCGTACTCATCGGTCTGGAAGGACGGTCGCGGCGCGGGCGACGCCTACCTCGTGACGCCCGACCAGGTGTCGAAGACGCCCGAGTCGGGCGAGTACATCGAGAAGGGCGGGTTCGTCATCCGCGGCGACCGGGACTACTACCGCGACGTGCCCGCCCGCGTCGCCGTGGGCATTCAGGTCGAACCCGAGACCCGCGTGGTCGGCGGGCCACCGTCGGCCGTCGAACCCCGGACGGCCACCTCCGTCGAACTCCGCCCCGGGAAGTTCGCGCAGAACGACGCCGCCGTGAAGTGCTACCGCGAGTTCAAGTCACGGTTCGCCGACCAGTCGTTCGTCAGGAAGGTCGCCTCGGCGGACCGCATCCAGGAGTTCCTCCCGCCCGGCGGGTCGGACCTCGTCGACGGCTGAGCCCGCGGGCACGCGAGTCCGCTCGCTCCGAGCGGCCGGGTGTGCGAAGACCGCACGAGTGCGTGACGGTGAGGGAAAGTGTTTTGCGGGCAGTGGGTGAGTCGTCGGTATGCTCGGAGACGCGCTCCGGTACCCGCTCGAGAGCGACGACCGGATTGCGACGCTGCTCATCGGGGGGGTCTTGCTCGCGGTCCCGTTCTTCGCGTCGCTGTCGACGGTCGTGCTCGGTCCGCTGGCGCTGGTCGCCGTGCTCCTCACGCTCCCCGTCTCGCTCGTCGTACAGGGGTACCTCCTGCGCGTCCTGCGCTCGGCCGCGAACGGCGAGACGGCCGCTCCCTCCTTCACGAACTGGGGCGGGCTGTTCGTCGACGGGGTGAAACTCCTCGTCGTGAGTCTGGTGTACGGCCTGGTCGTCGTCGTTCCGACGATAGCGCTCGTCGCAGTGGCCGGTCTCGGCGTCGGCGTGCTGTCGAGCGGGAACGGAGGTGAACCGAACGTCGCCGCGCTCGGCACGGTCACGCTCCTCCTCGTGGTCGTCGTGATGGTGTTCTCGCTGCTGCTCGCGTACGTCCTCCCGGCCGCGATGACCAACTTCGCCGTGCAGGGCCGGCTGGGCGCGGCGTTCGAACTCGGGACGATTCGACAGGTCGTCTTCACCTCCGACTACCTCGTCGGCGTCGTCCTCGGCGTCCTCCTCGCCGCAGTCGTCGGGACCGTCGCGGCTCCGCTCTCGGCGCTCCTGGTCGGTATCCCGCTGCTGTTCTACGCGCAGGTCGCGTCCTACTACTGCTTCGGACGCGGGTTCGCCGAGGCGCGCGCGTCGATGTCGCCCGCGAGCGAACGAGTCAGCTGACGGACGCGACCACACGACCGGCGTCCAAGAAGGCCTTTGTAGCCGCCCGCCGGACTCGGAGGCATGCGAATCGAAGGTCGCGGCCGCGGCGCGGAGGGCCGCACGCGCCTCACGCTGGTCCCCGAGACGACCGACGACCTCTGGCACCTCTCGCACGTCCTCGAACCCGGCGACCTGGTCGACGCCGACACCACCCGCCGCATCCAGCGGGACGACGAGAACCTCCGGGACAGCGGCGGCGAGCGGGAGCACATCAGCGTCACCATCGAGGTGGAGGACGTGGAGTTCGCCCGCTTCGCCAACCGCCTCCGGGTGGGGGGCGTCATCGTGAGCGCGTCGCGGGAGGACGAGGTGGGTCACCACCACACGGTCAACGTCGAGGAGCGCACCGAACTCACCGTCGAGAAGTACTTCAAGCCCGACCAGATGGAACGCATCGAGGAGGCCGAGGAGGCGGCGGGCGCGCCCGACGTCGCCATCGCCACCGTCGAGGAGGGCGCGGCGTACATCCACACCGTCCAGCAGTACGGCACCGAGGAGTACGCGAGTTTCACCAAGCCCACGGGGAAGGGCGAGTACGCCCGTCCGCGCGAGGAACTGTTCGCGGAACTCGGGAGCGCGCTCGCGCATCTCGACCCCGACGCGGTCATCCTCGCTGGACCCGGGTTCACCAAGAACGACGCCCGCGACCACATCGCCGAGGAGTTCCGCGAGTTGGACGACCGCATCACCGTCGTCGACACGTCGGCGGCGGGCGACCGAGGCGTCCACGAGGTGCTGAAGCGTGGTGCGGTCGCGGACGTGCAGAAGGAGACGCGCATCGCCCGCGAGGCGGACCTCATCGACCAGTTGACCGAGCGCATCGCGCAGGGAGCGAAGGCGACGTACGGCGCGGCGGAGACGATGGAGGCCGCCGAGTTCGGCGCGGTGGAGACGCTGCTCGTGCTCGACGACCGACTCCGCGAGGAGCGACAGGGCGAGGGCGAGTGGGACGTCGACGCCAACGACCTCATCGAGACGGTCGAGCAGAAGGGCGGCGACGTGGTCGTGTTCTCCGCGGAGTTCGCCCCCGGTGAGCAGTTGAAGAACCTCGGCGGCGTCGCGGCGCTGTTGCGCTACCGGCTGCAGTAGTCGCGCCGGCGCGAATCACGCTCCCTCCGTTACGAGGCGGGTCCTCGCGCGCTACTCGCCGGTCAGCGCCCGACTCGCCGGCGACACCTCGATGGTCGTCCCCAGCCCCTCCTCGACCGCCCGTTTGTACAGCAGGTAGGCGGCCGCGGCCGTCTCGACGCCCGTCCCGCCCGAGTCGAAGACGGTCACCTCCGTGTCGTCCTCGCGGCCGGGTTCGACGCCCGCCACCACCTCGCCGAGTTCGGCGTGGACGTGGTCCTCGGTCACGACGCCGGCCTCCAGCGCGGAGATGAACGACCCGGCGTCCTTCGTGACGCGCGCGCGGAGGTCGGGGACGTACTTCGCGCGGCGAATCGTCTCGTGGTCGAGTTCGCGCTTCTCCGGGTCGTACTGGCCCATCGCGGTGACGTGCGTGCCCGGGTCGAGCGCGTCGCCGTCGAACACGGGTTCGTCGGCGTTCGTCGCGGTGACGACGACGTCCGCGTCCTCGACGGCGGCCGCCGCCGAGGCGACCGCCGCGACGGACGCGTCGAGGAGTTTGTTCATCTCGCCGGCGAACGCCTCGCGGTGCTCTTTCGTCGGCGAGTACACCCAGACCGTCTGGAGGTCGCGGACCGTCGCGGCCGCCTTGAGCTGCCCCCGCGCCTGCGCGCCGCTCCCGATGAGCGCGAGCGAGGTGGCGTCCTCCCGAGCGAGCGCGTCCACGCCAACCGCGCCGGCCGCGCCGGTCTTGAACGGGTTCATGCCGGCGCCGTCCAGCAGCGCCAGCGGTTCGCCCGACTCGGCGTCGAACAGCGGCGTCATGAACCAGGCGTCGCGCGCGCCGAATCCCGCACTGTACATGTAGCCGCCCATCGCGCCGGTGTCGGGGAGCACCGCCGCGTACGTCGTGAACATCCCCGGGGGGTCCTCGGAGACGAGTTTCGTCCGCGGTTCGGCGGGCGCGCCCTCGCCCACCTGTCGGTACGCCTCGCGGACCGCGTCGACGTACTCGTCCGTCGTCGCCAGCCCCGAGAGGTCGTCGTGAGAGAGGTACAGCGCGTCGGTCATCGGCGGCGGTTCGGCGGCCGGGGAGAAAAGCCCTGCCGCTCTCCTCACGGTCGGCGACTGTCTCTCGTCGGACCCAGTCAGGTCACCGGCGACACGGCGACGGGTGAGTTCACGGTCGCCGAGGGCTGTGAACTCGCGCTCTCGCTCGTGTCCCACACGCTCCCCGACGGGACGTTCTCCTTCGACTTCGACACCCGGGTCAACAGGAGATGGTAGACGCGACGACGGCGACGTTCGGTTCCGGCTCACCTACCGTCGAGGTAACCTGCCGACCGAGTCGGCAGGGTACGACTCCTGAGTCGTCGGCTGACGACGGGAGTCTCGCGGGTCGAGTCTGGCGCTCGGCGCTCTCCTCTACCCGGGAGCCGACCAACCTCGGGTTCGCGGTTCGACGACGCCGGCGAGAGAGACGGGAAGGCTCGTTGGCGAAGCGAGAGCTTCGGGGAGGCACGGAAATCGAAAGTCGGAGTCGGAGAAACAGGAAGAACCCGCTCAGTCGGCGTTCGGAGCCGGTCCGGAGCCCGCGCTGACGTCGGGCGTCTCGGGCGAGGCGGTGACCGGACCGCGCACGAACATGGCGTGCGCGATGAGCAGCGCCGCGGCGCCGCCCCCTACGGGTACGGCCATCCGAACGGGCAACCCGGTCATCGCGAGCAGAGCGGTGATTCCGAGCAGCGCGGCCGGGATGAGGCCGAGAACGTAGTCGTGGTATCCAGTCATAACGTACTACACAGTAGGCACACCGGCCATATAATGTTTTGCATACCTCCTCTGTACTTCTTCCGGATAGAACCCGTTGGGTACTCATAAGTTATGAGAGAACCAGCTAGTGAGTGTCTCACACGCCCGGATTCTGGAGAATAGGGGGTTCTAGCGTGAGAAATGCGACCCTACCGGGGAGCTAGCGGGGCGAGCGGAGCGCGAGCGCACCACCGCCGGCGAGCAGCGCGAGTGCGCCGCCGACGGCGAACGCCGCCGGCCACGACGTCACGCCCACGAGCCAGCCGACGACGGCACCGCCGAAGACGCCACCCCACATCTTCCCCGAGTAGAGCAGCGCGTAGTTCGCCGAGGAGTGCTGTCGGCCGTAGTAGTCGCCGACCACGCTCGGGAACAGCGTGTACTGGGGGGACCAGAAGAACGTCGCGACGACGACGGCCCCGAGGAAGGGGAGCGCCGCCCCCCGCTGGGCGAAGTAGACGACGCCGAGGACGCCCAACCCGCACAGCGCGAACGACGCCGCCATCGCCCGCTCGCGGTCCACCCGGTCCGAGAGGTCACCGACGACGAGGCGACCGATGCCGCCGGCGATGGGGAGCACCGTCGCGGAAGCGGTGGCGGTGACGGCGGTCAACCCGAGCGCGTCGGCGAACTGGACCACCTGCGCGGTGAGCATCAGCCCCGCCGCCGAGACGCCGATGAACATCCCGTACATCAGCCAGAACTGCCACGTCCGCAGCATCTCGCTGGCGGTGTACTGCTTGCCCCGCGTGAACGTCTCGTCCTCGTCGTTCTCGTCCGCGCCGCCGTCGGTCGAGACGCCGTCGAGCCACCCCGAGGGGGGGTCGCGCAACACGGCCGCCCCCACGAGGACGCCGACGCCGATGAGCAGCCCGAGGTTGAACAGCACGTCGGCGTACGCGCCGACGGTGGCGTTCGCGCGGACGTACGGCACGACGAGCGCCGACCCGCCCGCGAACGCCATCGTCCCGATGCCGGTCGTCAGCCCGCGGCGGTCGGGGAACCACTTCAGCGCGGTGTTGACGGCGACGGTGTAGACGATGCCGACGCCGACGGCCCCCAGCGAGTACAGCACGTAGAGCTGCCACACCGCAGTCGCGTACGAGAGACCGACGTAACCGCCGCCCGCGAGCACGCCCGCGACCAGCGTGAGTTCCCGCGGGCCGTGCCGGTCGCGTATCCAGCCGACGGGGAACTGCGACCCGGACTGGAAGATGACGAACAGCGTGAAGACGAACCCGATGGCCTCCGGCGAGATGGACAGCGACTCCGCCAGCGGAGACTGGATGGACGACCAGACGTACTGGTAGGGGCTCACCAGCCCCATCATCACGGCGGCGGCGGCCACCTGCCACCACCGAGAGAACCCCAACTCCTCGCGCGCTCGCGCGGCGATGTCCCCGCCGCCCGTCGACCCGGCGTCGCTGCTCATGGGACTCGGTACGGGGTCCGACAAATCAGGGTTCCGTCTTCGGTCGGTGTCGTGCCGGGACGACCGTCGACCGACCGGCGACCGGTTCCCCTCACCGCTCGCCCGTCCCGGTCACCGGTGCCCGACCGCGTCGAGGAACGCCCGCGTCTCGGCCAACCACTCCGCGGACTGGTCGAGGTGGGGGTTGTGCCCGCTCTCCTCGAACACCCGGAGGCGGGCGTCCGGGAGCAGGTCGGCGAGTTCCTCGCTCGCCGCGACCGGCGTTATCCAGTCGTGTCGGCCGACTGTGACGAACGCCGACGCCTCGACTCCGGGCAGGTCCGGGGTGTAGTCCATCGCCGGAAACACGTCCGCGAACACCTGGTTGTGCGTCTCGTGGTGGAAGTTCAGCGCCTCGATGCGCTCGCGGGCCGCGTCGGCGTCGAACGCGTCGAGCGACGGGGCGTACAGCGGGAGCATCCCGTGGAACAGGCGGGCGAACTCCTCGTCCGAGCGCACCTCCCCGTCCATCACCCGGTCGAGTTCCTCCGCCGTGATGTGGGGCACGTCGATGCCCCGCTCGCGGACCTCGGGGAGTCGCTCGCTGGCCGCCTCGCGCGCGGCGACGTCGTACTCGGGCGTCGCGGCCGTGTCCCGGAGGACGAACGCGCGCAGGTGCTCGGGGTGGTCGGTAGCGTACTGCTGAGTGACGAACCCGCCGTACGAGCCACCGACGAGGACGACCTGGGGAAGGTCGAGGTGGCGCCGGAGCGCCTCGACGTCGGCGGCGAACCGCTCGTTCGTGTACGGCGGCACGAGTTCCGACCGGCCGCAGCCGCGGTGGTCCGGGACGACGAGGAAGTAGTCGTCTGCGAGCGATTCGAGTGCCGACAGCGGCTTGCGGCCGTCGCCGATGCCCGGCCCGCCGTGGAGCGCGAGCACCGGTGGGTCCGCGGGGTCGCCGCGCGTCTCGTAGTAGATATCGGTCCCACGGAGGTCCGCGACGGGCACTACACGACCCCCTCGACGGCCGTCCGCGCCCGCCGGAGGTGCGCCACCGCGCGGTTCCGCTCGCGCCCGAGTTCGACCTCCAGACACCGTCGTTCGTGGTCGTCGAGCGTGTCCAGTTCCCGGACGGGCGCGAGGCCGGGGTACGGCGGCCGGTCGTACGCCGGGTCCTGTGCGAACGCGCCCTCGGTCGCGAAGTTCACGCGGACGAGTTCACGCGAGAGCCGCTTCACCGTCTCGTTGGCGACCCGGTCGTCGACGCCCCCCTCCTCGACGACGGCGTAGAAGGCGTCGAGCGCCTCCGCCAGCGCCTCCGCCTCCGACCGGACGGACGAGAGGTCGAACCCGCTCGCGTCGTCGTACGCCGCGAGCGTCTCGCGGTGGTTCTCGACCGTGTGGCGGTGGTCCAGCGGGAGGACGTCCGCGCGCAGCAGGCGGGCCAGCGCGGTGGCGTACACCCGCACGTCCCGCACCAGCACGTCCGGGTCGGCCTTGTCGAGCGTGTCGGTCGAGAGGTGCCACGCGTCGGCGTGGCCGCCGCAGCCGCCGACCGCGTGGTAGCCGCGCGCGTCGCGCACCGCCCGCGGGATGTTCGAGGAGAGCATGAACGCGCCCGTCACCCCGAGATTCGAGAACGAGTAGTCGCCCGCACGCGGCGGGCGGTTCTCGGTCGACTCCTTCCCGCAGGTGTCGACGAGGGCGTCCCGACAGAGGGCGTCGGCTTCCGGCATCCAGACGACCATGTCCTCGAACTCGGTGGCGTCGACGGCCCCCGGCGAGTCCACGTTCACCTGCGCGACGCACGACTCCCGGATGTCGAGGGCGTGCTCGTCGGCGTACCACGTGCTGCCGGCGTACCGGCCGGTCGAGTGGCCGGGCCACCAGCAGACCCGCAGGTCGCGCGCGAGGGTCGTCCGGTGCTCGTGGAACACCCGCGCGAGTTCGAGCAGCGCGGCGTCGCCCGTCGCGTTGTCCGCGACCCCGACGTGCCAGGAGTCGTAGTGGCCGTGGAGCAGGACGAAGTCGTCGTCGTCCGGGTCGGCGCGTCCCGTGACGCGCGCCTCGACGAGCGGGCACGACCTCCACCCGGTCGTCGTCGTCGCCTCGAGAGACACCTCCGGTCGGTCCATCTCGCGCAGGCGCTCGCCGACCGGGTTCGCGACGGTGACGATGGGAATGTCGGGTGCGCGGGCCGCCCCGTTCGGCGTCGGCGCGCCGCCCCACACCGGCGTCGCGATTCCCTCGTGGGGTTCCCGCTCGTGCGGGTGGTGGACGACGACGCCGGCCGCGCCCGCCCTCTCGAGGTCCTCGACGGCTTCGATGGGGAGGATACCCGAGAGGAGCGCAACCTCCCCCGTCACGTCTGAGAGGTCGCCGAGGTCGGCCGACAGCAGGTCGTCGACGCCGCCGCCGTCCCCGTCCGGCGGGTCGTCCACCGGGACCACCTCGCCGGTCGCCGCGCCCCCGCCGAACGCGACGGTCTTGACCGCGTCGAACGACTCCCCGTCTGCGACGAGACTCGCGGACTCGGGCACCGAGAGGTAGAGGTCGGGGTCGTGCCGCTCGTGCGGGATTCCGAGCGCGTCGAGTCGCTCGGCGAGGTACTCGGCGGCGCGCTCCTCGTCGTCGCTCCCGGAGACGCGCTCTAACTCCGCGAACCGCTCCACGAGCGCCCACGGCTCGTCCGCCGACACCGCGTCGTACAGGTCCCGTTCGACTCCCGAGAGGTCGGGGTCGTCGCGGTCGTACAGGTCGTAGTCGGCCATCGACATACCGGGTGCTCGGGCGACCGGACCATGAGGGTTGGGACCGCGGAACGAACGTGTGGGTCGGCCGTCGCCGCCTCCCACGCGAACCGCGCGAGAACGAACCGTAAGCGGCAACCCCGTCGCCCCCCTCGCTCCGCCAATGGAGACGGGGGAGATTCCGCTCGCCGACGTCGCGGGCGCGTTCGACCTGCAGGCGACCGTCGAGAGCGGGCAGTCGTACCTGTGGGACCGCGCCGACGGGCGGATGTACGAGACGACCGCCGCCCACGGCGGCGACCACTGGTACGAGACGGTCGTCCCGCCGCTCGACGGCGTGAGCGAGGAGCGCGCGGTGGTCCGGGTTCGACAGGTCGACGGCGGACTGGAGTGGGCGTCGACCACCGACGCGGTGCCGGTGTTGACCCACCTGCTCCGACTGGACGACGACCTCGACGCGATACTCCGCGCTACGCCCGACCTCCCGCTGCTGGACCGGGCGTACGAGCGCTACCGGGGGTTGCGACTGGTGCGCGACCCGCCGTTCGCGTGTCTGGTCTCGTTCATCTGCTCGGCGCAGATGCGCGTCTCGCGCATCCACGGGATGCAGACGCGTATGGCCGAGACGTTCGGCGATTCTGTCGAGTTCGGCGGGGAGTCGTACCACGCGTTCCCGACGGCCGAGCAACTGGCCGCGCGGACCGAGGCCGACCTCCGCGACCTCTCGCTCGGCTACCGCGCGCCGTACGTACAGCGGACGGCCGAGATGGTGGCGACGGGCGAGGCGGACCCCGCCGCCGCCCGGAGTCTCCCGTACGAGGAGGCGCGGGAGTTCCTCACCCGGTTCGTCGGCGTCGGGGAGAAAGTGTCCGACTGCGTGCTGCTGTTCTCGCTGGGGTTTCTCGAAGCCGTCCCGCTCGACACGTGGATTCGGTCGGCCATCGCCGACCACTTCCCCGACTGCGACCGGGGGAACTACGCCGAGACGTCCCGCGCCGTCCGCGAGCGGTTCGGCGGCGCGTACGCCGGCTACGCGCAGACGTACCTCTTCCACCACCTCCGCAACGGCGGCGAGTGAACGGGTCGCCGTCGCACAAACGGGCGGTTGCCCGTACCCCCGCGACGAGTCAGTCGTCCGCAGACACCGGCCGACGCCCGCCGAGTTCGACCGGTCGGGCGTCGACGCCCAACTCCTCGATGGCGAGTTCGGCCGCGCGCTTGCCCGAGACGAGCATCGCGCCGAACGTCGGTCCCATCCGGGTGAGCCCGTGGGCCGTCGCGGTGGAGAGTCCGGCCGTCAGGAGGCCGTCGTGGACGAACCCCGTCTTCTCGACGACGCCGTCCTCGCTGTCGGCCACCCACATCGAGTCGTGGCCGGGCGAGTCGTGCCCCGGGGCGCCGTACTCCCCGTCGGCGGTGGTGTCCATTCCGGCGTTGTGCTCCGCCGCGTGCTCGACGCCCGGCGCGTCGACGACGCCGCGCTCGTGGAGTTTCGAGACGACTACCGCCCCGTGGCCCGTCGCGTCGACGACGAGGTCCGACTCCACCGCGATGGGGTCGACGCAGGTCAGTTCTCGGGGGAGCGAGTGGACCGGCGTCCAGTTCACCACGGCGCCCGCGACGCGGTGGTCCTCGCGGACGACCACGTCGGTGAACTCCGTCATGTTCTGCATCCGCGCGCCGGCCGCGCAGGCGGCCTCGATGAGCGCCGACGAGCAGTGGGGGGCGTTCGCCACGTACAGCCCCTCGGCCTCCTCGCTCTCCTCGTAGGGGACGCCGAGTTCGTCGAGCACCGTCTGGCCCGGGTCGCGGACGGTCAGCTTGTTCATCAGGAACCCGCCGAGCCAGAAGCCGCCGCCGAAGTAGTTGTTCTTCTCCACGACGGTGACGTCGACGCCGCGTTCGGCGAGTTCCGTCGCCGCGGTCAGCCCCGCGGGCCCGCCGCCGACGACGATGACGTCCGTCTCGGTCCCGTCGATGAACTCCTCGTGCCACGCGTCGCCGATGGCGCGCGTCACCGCTGCCTCGTTCGCGCCGCTGAATCCGTCGAACTCCATGCAACACCGAGTAGTACTACCGAGTAATTAAACGTTGGCGTCGCGTCGGGCGAAGCTTCATGTCGCCAGCGCGAGTAGATACACCCACCATGGACCGCAGGGTCGTCGTCGAGGCAGCGGTACCCGTCTACGACGTGGAGACGACCGACGAGGCGGTTCGCATCGCCATCTCGAAGACCGGCGAGATGCTGAACCCCGACCTCAACTACATCGAGATAAACATGGCCTACCGGGAGAACGAGGTGGGCGAGCAGGTCGACCCCGCGTTCATCGCCGCCGACGAGGCCCTGGTCGCGCTCGAACTGGAGATGGTCGTGTTCAACGTCGAACGGGACGAACACGCCGCGCGCATCGCGCGAAAGGAGATCGGACAGCGGCTGGAGAACATCCCGCTGAAGGTCCTCCGCGTCGAACCCGTGGACGAGGAAGGGGACGACGAGGAGGACGCGGACGGTCGGGGGGACGAGGGGGACTCACACGACCCCGAAGACCCGGGCGGGACGGACGAGAACGCGACCGACGACGGCGAGGGTGACCTGCTCCCGGAGTTCGAGGAGATGGTCGGCGAGGACAACTGAGACCGGCTGCTCCGACCTGTCTATCGACGACTACCCTCGGACACGACGTACGCGGCGGGCGGTGTGACTCGGACGGCTGGTGATCGCCGGTCGGCGGTGGGAGTAAGGGATTCGGTTCAGTCTGCCTGGGGGGCGACCGATTCGCGCTTCGATTCCTCGACCGAGGAGGTGATCCCCTCGGCCAGTTTGAACACGGCAGCCTTGTGGTCCGTCTTCGAGCGGTGAATGGACGTGGGCTTGACGCCTAACTCATCGTACTCTGTCAGGTCGATTTCCTCGTCTCGCGCTTCACACTCGCTCTGTACCTCCGCGAGAAGGCCGTGCAGGTGGATGAGTTCCTGCTTCTTCATGGACGAGTCAGGCTTGCCTCTGGAGGGTTAAAGACTTATCTTGAGGCTCGTTAGCACGCTACCCGACAGGTTTTCATACCGCCTACCCACAGGGTTAGGAGGCTATTACGTCCACTCGTGACGAGCATCTGCCAAGAGAGTTTTTGGTCGCCGAACACGATGGAACGGCATGGAGTACGACGACATGCTGGACCGAGCGGTCGAGGAGAGTCCCGAGGCGGCGGCCGGCGACTCCCGGTTCGAGGTGCCGACCCCGTCGGTCCGCGAGGACGGCAGCACCACGGTCGTCGAGAACTTCCCGACAGTCGTCGAGCGACTCGCCCGCGAACCGCGCCACCTCCTCCGGTACCTCCAGGACGAACTCGGGACCGCCGCGAGCATCGACGACCGGGGACGCGCCCGCCTCACGGGACGGTTCAAACGGGAGCGCGTGGCGGTCGTCGTGGAGTCGTACACCCGAGAGTACGTCGTCTGTCCGGAGTGCGGGCTCCCGGACACGCGCCTCGTTACGGAGGACGGGACGACGCGACTAGCCTGTGACGCCTGTGGCGCACGCTCGCCAGTCGAGACGTTCTGACCGTCGTCGTACGCGCCGTGTACGACGGGAGAACGAGCGGGCCGTGGCCGGCGGGGAGGCGGCGCTACTCGAACTGTTTTACCGTGTCCAGGTCGCGTTCGGTACGCATGAACTCCGCGAGCCGCCGAGTCGCGTGACACGACGGACACGAGTAGTTCCGACGGTGACCCGGAAGACTGCTGGGGTTCTCCTCCCAGTCCTTCCCGCACTCGGGACAGATGAGCCGGACGAAGGCCTCGACCATACGCTCACCCGACGGGCGGCCGTTCAATAAAAGTTTTCGCGTCGCGGGGACCGGAACCGCGGGACGGTGGGGAGGTCGATTACGCCGGGAGCCCTTCGGCGGCGTCGAGGAGTTCCTTGTACCGGTTGCGGATGGTCACCTCGCTGACCCCGGCCACCTCGCTGACCTGACTCTGTGTGAGCGCCTCGTTGGTCAGGAGGGCGGCGGCGTACACCGCGGCGGCCGCGAGCCCGACTGGCGACTTCCCGCTGGTGACCCCGGCGTCCTGTGCGTTCTTCAGGAGCTGGCGGGCGCGCCACTCGCCCTCGTCCGAGAGACCGAGGTCCGAGGCGAACCGCCCGACGTACTGTGCGGGGTCCGCGGGCGCGACCTCCAGTTTCAGTTCGCGGACGAGGTAGCGGTACGTCCGCGTGAGCTCCATCCGGTCGACGCGCGAGACGGCGGTCAACTCGTCGAGCGAGCGCGGCGTCCCGACCTGTCGAGCGGCGGCGTAGAGGCTGGCGGTGGCGACGCCCTCGATGGAGCGGCCCGGGAGGAGGTCCTCGTCGAGCGCGCGCCGGTAGATGACCGACGCCGTCTCCCGGACGTTCTCGGGCAGGCCGAGCGCGCTGGCCATGCGGTCGATTTCGCCGAGCGCCTGCTTGAGGTTGCGCTCCTTCGAGTCGCGCGTGCGGAACCGCTCGTGCCACGTGCGGAGCCGCTGCATCTGTTGGCGGCGCTCCGAGGAGAGCGTCCGGCCGTACGCGTCCTTGTTCTGCCAGCCGATGTTGGTCGACAGCCCCTTGTCGTGCATCATGTTCGTCGTCGGGGCGCCGACGCGCGACTTGTCGTCGGTCTCGTTACCGAACGAGCGCCACTCCGGCCCGTGGTCGATGGCGTCCGCCTCGATGACGAGCCCGCAGTCGGCACACACCGTCTCGCCGTGCTCTTCGTCCGTCACGAGGTTGCCGCCGCACTCCGGACACTCGGCCCGGACGCGCTCCTCGGTCGACTCGACGCGGGAGTCGGCGGTCGATTCCCGCTCGTAGCTGCTGATGGTCGTTCGTGTCTCTGTCATGGGTAACTCCCGGAGCGACCCCGACCGGAGCGAGAAAAGCGTCCCGACGGCAGTCGTCCTTACTAACAGTTATCTCCGAAAGTACTTAAATCTTTTGTAAGAGTGCACCCGAGATACACCCGTCGAGAGGCACACAAACGGCTCGTACGGGGAGTTAGTGATAGTCGGATTATAAATACGGGTCACATAAAAACGACTCGGTCGAGACCGACGAACGGAAACAAGTACCTTTCGCCGCGGACGCGGACGGGGAGTCACCCCGGTGTGTGACCGCACGCCGCGGTCGTCCGGACGGCGGCCGAAACCGGACGATTACGGCGCGAAACTCGGGGCTAACCCCCGTCTTCGGAGCGGCGTGCCCGCCCGGCCGGCCCCGTCGCTTTTGCCGCTGGGGAGGCCCGCTCACGGCATGAGCGAGACGAGCGGTTCCGTCTGTGTGTTAGGCGCGGGAACCATGGGGCGGGGGATCACACACGCCTGCGCCGTCGCGGGCCACGAGGTCAGTCTGCGCGACGTCGACACCGACGCCCTGGGGGAGGCACTCACGAGCGTCCGCAACCTGCTCGACGACGGTGTCGAGCGCGGGAAACTGGACCGGGAGGCGGCGGTCGAGGCGTTCGACCGCCTGACGGCGACGGACGACCTCGCGACGGCCGTCGACGACGCGTCGGTCGTCGTGGAGGCGGTTCCGGAGGACCTCGACCTCAAGCGGTCGGTGCTGAGCGAGGCCGAGGCGCACGCCCCCGAAGACGCGCTGCTCGCCTCGAACACCTCGTCGCTCCCGCTGACGAGTATCGCCGCGGCGCTCGAGAACCCGGGGCGTGCGGTCGGCCTCCACTTCTTCAACCCCGTCTCCGCCATGTCGCTCGTGGAACTCGTCCGTGCGGAGCAGACGGCGGACGCGACGCGTCGACGGGCCGAGGAGTTCGTCGCGGGGTTGGGCAAGACCGCCATCACCGTCGACGACACGCCGGGGTTCGCGACCTCGCGGCTCGGGGCCGCACAGGGCGTCGAGGCCATCCGGATGCTGGAGGAGGGGGTCGCCTCGGCGCGCGACATCGACGCGGGGATGGAACGCGGGTACAACCACCCGGTCGGTCCGCTCGAACTGGGCGACGTGGTCGGTCTGGACGTACGGCTCGACGTCCTCGAGCACCTCCGCGAGGAACTCGGCGAGCGGTTCAGGCCGCCGGCGCTGCTCCGGCGGAAGGTCCGGGCGGGGAAACTCGGCGAGAAGACCGGCGAGGGGTTCTACGTCTGGGAGGACGGCGATATCGCCGGCGTGAGCGGAGAAGGATGAGTTCGCTCGGGCCGGCTTCGGTCGACCGAGCCATGGGCACGCAACCCACAGGTATATATGTTCGAACGACCTTGAGAGAAGTGAGGTTACTGCGAATGGCGAAAGGTACGGTTGCATTCTTCAACGACACTGGCGGTTACGGCTTCATCGAAACCGAAGAGTCCGACGAGGACGTCTTCTTCCACATGGAAGACGTCGGCGGCCCGGACCTGGAAGAAGGACAGGAGGTGGAGTTCGACATCGAGCAGGCAGATAAGGGCCCGCGGGCGACGAACCTGCAACGGCTCTAACCGAGGAACGTCACCCGGACCGCCTGCGGTCCGGCGGGAGCATCCAGTTCGATCCGTTTTTGCAGTCGGTCGCGAACCGCCGAGCGCCAGCGTTCGGCGCCGCGGCCGGGGAAGCGCGGGAAGTCGTCGGGGAGGAACGCTCGGGGAGGGACGTGTATCGGGTCGGGCCCCTCGCTCGACTCGTACTCCCCCTCCCCACCCTCGACGTGGAGCCGAGCACGCATCCGGCCCGCGAACGGCGGCGTGACGCGGAGGACGGCCCGTCGCCGCCCCCGGTCGCGCGCTTCGAGCGCCGCCACCAGGTCGTCGGTCGTCACTGCGAGGGTGTGGATGTCGGTGGGGTCGGCTGAGTCGGCGTCGTTCACGACCCGGTCGCGACCGTCTGCTCCAGACCGCCCCCGCAGTCCGGGCAGGCGGCGCGGTACGAGAGGACGCTCACCGTTCGACTGCACTCGACACAGACGAAGGGTCGTTGGACCATCACCCCCGCTTCGAGCGTCCGACTGTTAAGTGTTACCGTGGTTCGAAACGGCACGGACCGGGGCGTCGGTTCCGAGACCGGGGCCTCGACCGCTCAGAACCGGTTCCGCCACCGGGTCGTCCCCAACACCTCGTCTTTCGTCGCCGCGGCGAACCGCTCGGCCCGGCCCTCCCCCAACTCGTCGCTCAGGTCGTCGACGGCCGACTCCCACGACCCGCCGGCGCAGAGACCGACGACGTACGTGGGCGTCGTCGCTCGCGTCCACCGTCGCCGTCTCGTCGCTCCCCTGCGGGAACTCGAACGCCTCGGTCAGTGCGGCGGTCACCACGCCCGGACCGTCCGGGGTGGCGACCACGTCACCGCTGTCGTACCGCGTGCTCACGTCCGACGAGTCGGTCGGCGGACCCGTGTGGGTTGTGGCGGACCGATTGTCGATTGTCCAGCCGCCGCGAACGGCGCTCGTCGACGGGGAACGGCGAGAAACGAGGGTCGGTGACCGCTCCGCTACTCGGCGTCGCGGACGAAGTCCGGTTCGACGCGCTTCTCGTCGCGTTCGGAGAGGAGGTGTTCGCGGAACGCCGAGGGGTCGACGTCGTTCACCTCGTTCTCGAAGCGGTCGCGCACCGAGACGGTCTCTGCCGCCTCCTCGTCGCCGCCGACCACGAGCATGTACGGCACTCGGTCGTCGTGCGCGGCGCGTATCTTCCGACCGATGGTCATGTCGCGGTCCTCCACCGTGACGCGGAACCCGTCCAGGTCGTTCTTGACCCGGTGGGCGTAGCCGAGGTTGTCGTCAGAGATGGGGAGCACGCGAACCTGCTCGGGGGCGAGCCACAGGGGGAAGTGGCCGTCGAAGTGCTCGATGAGCACCATGAAGAACCGCTCGTAGGAGCCGTACAGCGCCCGGTGAATCATCACCGGCTGGTGCTCCTCGTTGTCCTCGCCCGTGTACGTCAGGTCGAACCGGTCGGGCATGTTGAAGTCCAACTGGACCGTCGGGCCGTCCCACTTCCGTCCGAGCGCGTCCTCGAACGAGAAGTCTATCTTCGGTCCGTAGAACGCCCCGTCGCCGGGTTCGAGGTCGTACTCCATCCCCTGCGCGTCGAGCACGTCTTCGAGTTGCGACTCCGACTTCTCCCAGATATCGTCGCTCCCGACCGACTTCTCCGGGCGCGTCGCGAGCGCGACGTGCGCCGAGAGGTCGAACGTCTCGAAGACGGTGAGGATGTTCTCGATGATGAGGTTGATCTCGTCTTCTATCTGGTCGGGCCGGACGAACAGGTGACCGTCGTCGATGGTGAACGCCCACGTCCGCGACAGCCCCGAGAGTTCCCCCCGCTGTTCCTTGCGGTACACCTTGCCGTCCTCGAAGTAGCGCACCGGCAGGTCGCGGTAGCTCCAGGAGTTGTCGTCGAAGATGGTCGCGTGGCCCGGACAGTTCATCGGCTTGAGCCCGTACTCCTCGTCGTTGACGTCGAGGAGGAACATGTCGTCGACGTAGTTGTCGTAGTGGCCCGACTTCTTCCACAGTTCCGTCCGGAACAGGTGGGGCGTCTCGACGGGGTCGTAGCCGGCCTCGAGGTTGAGCGCCTCGGCGTAGTCGGCCAACTCCGAGAGGATGCGCTTCCCGTTCGGCTGGTAGAGCGGCAACCCCGGTCCCGTCGTCTCGTCGATGGTGAACAGACCCATCTCCCGGGCGATCTTCCGGTGGTCGCGTTCTTTCGCCTCCTCGCGCCGTTCGAGGAACGCCTCCAGGTCCCCCTCGGACTCGAACGCCGTGCCGTACACCCGCGTCAACTGTTCGTTCTCCTCGTCGCCCCGCCAGTACGCCGAGGAGATGCTCAGCAGTTCGAACGCGCCGACCTCCCCCGTCGACGCGACGTGCGGTCCCCGACAGAGGTCGCGCCAGTCGTCCTGTTCGTAGACGGAGACGGGGTCCTCGCCGGCGGCCTCCTCGTGGAGGATGGCCGTCTTGAACGGGTTGTCCTCGTACAGGGCGAGCGCCTCCTCGCGCGGGAGTTCCCGGCGCACGATGTCGTAGTCGGCCGCGACGATGTCCGCCATCTCCGCCTCGATGGCGGGGAAGTCCGACTCGTCGAGGTCGACGCCGGCCACGTCGTAGTAGAAGCCGTCGTCCGTCGGCGGGCCGATGGCGAGTTTCGCCTCGGGGTAGAGCCGCTGGAGCGCCTGCGCGAACACGTGCGCCGCCGAGTGGCGAAGCACCTGCAGGTACTCGTTGGACTGGTCGGTGACGACGACGACGCGCGCGCCGTCGTGGACGGGCGCGGTCCTGTCGACGAGTTCCCCGTCGACCACCCCAGCGACAGTGTCCCGCCCGAGGCCCGGACCGATCTCGTAGGCGACGTCCTCGACCGACGACCCCGCCGGGACGGACAGTTCGGAGCCGTCCGGCAGGGTGACCGCGATATCGCTCATACGGTTCGCAGTCGGACCGCGCGAATAAGTCTTGTCGAACCGTGTGACTCGCTCGCCGTCGGCGCCGACTCGCGCCCGCCGCCTCTCCGCCGCCGCGACCGGAAAGAACCAAGCCCCGACCGGCGTACCTCCGGACATGGACCTCACCGTCGAGACGGACCGTCTCCGCGACGACATCGAGACGAACGCCGGGTTCGGCGACGTCGACGCCGCGGAGGGGCGCGGCCGGACCGTGCTCTGCGGCACCGAGGCGAACCGGGCGGCCCGCGAGTACCTCGTCGAGCGGATGGACGAAGCGAGGCTGGACGTGACCGTCGACGCCGTCGGCAACGTCGCCGGGACGTGGACGCCCGACTCCGCCGACCCGGGCGCCGCGCCGGTCGCGGCCGGGAGCCACCTCGACTCCGTCCCCGAGGGCGGCATCTTCGACGGGCCGCTCGGCGTGTACGCCGCGCTGGAGTCGGTCCGCGCGATGCGGGAGGCGGGCGTCGAACCGTCCCGGCCGGTCGTCGTCGTCTCGTTCACCGAGGAGGAGGGCCAGCGGTTCGCCGACGGCCTGCTCGGCTCCTCCGTGGCGGTCGGCGAGCGGTCGGTCGCGGAGGCGCTCGCGCTCGAAGCCGACGACGGGACCACCCTGGAGGAAGCGCTCTCGGGCATCGGCTTCCGCGGCGAGGGGGAACTGGACGCGAGCGAGTGGGACGCGTGGTACGAACTCCACGTCGAGCAGGACACCCGCCTGGAGCGTGCCGGCGTGCCGGTCGGCGTCGTGACGACCATCACCGGTATCACGCACTGCGAGGTGGACATCGTGGGCGAGGCGAACCACGCGGGCGCGACGCCGATGGACGAGCGGACGGACGCGCTCGCGGCCGCCGCGGAGTTCGTCCTCGACGTCGAGGCGGCCGCGAACGACGTGGTCGAGTCGGACAGCGAGTCGGCAGTCGGTACCGTCGGCTCGTTCGACGTGTCGCCGAACGCGACGAACGTCGTCCCCGGCCGGGTCGAGGCCGGCGTCGACGTCCGCGACGTCGAGTACGAGTCGATGGAGACCATCGTCGAGGCGGCGCGGGCGTCGCTCTCGCTGCTCGAACGCGGGCGCGGCGTCGAGACGTCGTTCGCCCGGCCGTTCGACCTCGAACCGACACCGATGAGCGAGCGCCTGCGCGCCGCCGCCCACGAGGCGGGCGCGGCGGCCGGCGTGGAGACGACGGACCTCCACTCGGGCGCGGCCCACGACACGATGCACGTCGCGGACGTGACGGACGCGGCGCTCCTGTTCGCTCCCTCCCGGGACGGCGTGAGCCACAACCCCCGCGAGTGGACCGACTGGGACGACTGCGCGGCGGCGACGCGCGTGCTGGCAGGCGCAATCGCGGACGCGGCGGCGGAGTGACGGGGCGAGCGACCTGGCTACTCGCGGCGGACCCGGGGCTGGCGCGACGCTCGGGTCGAGTTCGCCGGGTGGGACTGAAAGCGGTCGGGGGCTTTCGGGGTCGCCCGCAACTGGCGCTGCCCGGTCGGTTCAGCGGGAACACCACTCGGAAAGGCGACTCACGCCGCGAGCGCCACGTCGAGGTACAGCATCGTCACCACGCCGAGCATCGTCCCGAGCGTGGCGAGTCGCTCGTGGCCGCGAGCGTGCGTCTCGGGGACGATCTCGTCGGAGATGACGAACAGCATGCCGCCGGCGGCGAACCCCATCGCGTACGGGAGTATCGGCGCCGCGACGGCGACGGCGAACGCGCCGAAGAGGGTGAGCGGTATCTCGACGAGGCCCGACCGAATCCCGGTGAGCACGGCGTAGGTGGTGCGCTCGAACCCGGCGTTGACGGCGGCCACCGACACCGCCAGTCCCTCGGGGATGTTCTGGATGCCGATGGCGAGCATGAGCGCGATGGCGTTGCTCACGTCCCCGGAGCCGAACCCGACGCCGACGGCCAGCCCCTCGGGCATGTTGTGGATGGTGATGGCGACGATGAACAGCACGACCGAGGCGATTCCGGCGTCCGAGACGGTCTGGTCGGCCCGCTCTCGCCCCGTCACGAGCACGTGGACGTGCGGGACCCAGTGGTCCGCCTGGTCGAGGACCGCGACGCCGAGGAGGAGACCGGCGACGACCGGGAGCGGCTTCAGCGCGCCAGTCGCGGGCACACCGGGCACGATTATCTCCGTCGCGTCGATACCGGGGACGATGAGGCTCGTGAACGAGGCGGCGAGCATCACGCCCGCGGCGAACCCGAGCGCGGCGTCGAGCGTTCGCTCGCTCGGGTCGCGATAGACGAGCACGAGCAACGCCCCCAGCATGTTCAGCGACGCGATGACGACACCGCCGGCCAGGCCCTGAACGACCGGATTGGAGCCGACGAGACCGACGAACAGCTCTTCGACCACCATACCGCTCACACTCGATGCGGGGGTATCAAACGTGTCGGTCGGCGCGGGTTATCGCGTCCGGGAGGCCGAGCCGCGGCACGCGTCTCGGCCGGCAGGAGCTACAGCCGCGTGCTGACGTACGGTCCGTCCTGGTAGTAGCCGAGGTGGTCGCGGTAGTAGCCGCGGACGCCGAGCCCAGAGATGACCGAGAGCTTCTCGAACCCGGCGTCGGCCGCCTGGTCTTCCGCCTCCCGAACGAGCCTGCGGCCGTAGCCGCGGTGCTGCCAGTCGCCGTCCCCGTCGCCGGCGAACGTCGCGGGCGAGCCGTACACGTGGAGTTCCCGCACCAGCGCGGCGTCGCGGAGTTCACGCCGAACCGGGTCGTCGGTACCGTCGGGGGTCCCGGGGGCGGCGTGCGAGTACGAGGGGAACCGGAGCCGGCAGAAGCCGACGAGCAGGTCCCGCTCGGCGTCGGCGAACGAGATGAACCGCTCGACGCCGCCGCCCGACTCGTACTCGACGGTGTCCAACTCGACGTCGCTCGGGTCGGGGTCGGCGTCGTTGTGTCCCACTTCTCGGGCGCGGATGTCCCGCAGGGTGTACCCCTTCTCTTCGGCCCGCTGTTCGGCCAACTGGCGGAGGTTCGACTTCCACACGCCCGCGTCGATGAAGTCCGCGGGGATGTCGCGCTGAACCCGCTGGAGCCGGCAGTACTTCGGTATCTCGTTCATCGCGTCCGCGACGACGTCGGCCGCCTCCTCGTTCGACAGCGGGTCGTAGTCGTCGCGGCGCCACGCGTCGTACACGCGGGTGCCGCGGACGACGAGCGTCGGGTATATCTTGAGGTAGTCCGGTCGCCAGTCGGAGTTCGAGAACAGCTGTCCGAAGTCCTCGCGGCACATCTCGGCTGTCATCCCCGGCTGGCCGGGCATCATGTGGAACCCGACCTTGAACGCGGCGTCGCGCAGCCGGCGGTTGGCGTCGACCGAGGCTCGGGTGCCGTGCCCCCGGTGCATCTCGCGGTTCACCCGCTCGTACGTGGTCTGGACGCCCACCTCTACCTTGGTCCCGCCGAGACGCAGCATCCGGTCGACCTGCTCGGGGTCGCACCAGTCGGGCTTCGTCTCGAACGTGATGCCGATGCAGCGCACGTCCGCCGACTCGTTGCGCGCCTTCACGTCCTCGAGGTACTCGAACTCGTACTCGTCCGGTTCCTGCGCGAAGCTCCGCCCCTCCGCCGGGTCCGGCGGTGCGTCCGTGTCGTACTCGTTCATCGCCTGCAGCGCCCGCTTGACGAACCACTCCTGGTAGTCGTGCGAGCGGGCGGTCATCGTCCCGCCCATCAGGATGAGTTCGGCCTTGTCGACGGGGTGGCCGATGTGCCGCAACTGTTCGAGCCGCAGCGTCACCTGTCCGTACGGGTCGTAGTCGTTCTGCTCGCCCCGCGCGGCCGCGGGTTCGTGGCCGGTGTAGCTCTGGGCGCTGGAGAACTCCGAGGCCGGCCCGCCGGGACAGTAGAGACACTTCCCGTGCGGACACATGTGCGGCGAGGTCATGATGGCCACCGGCGAGACGCCCGAGGCGGTGCGGACGGGTTTTCGCCGCACCACGTCCGCGACCTCCTCGCGGCGCCCCTCCGGTGCGTACCCCAGCAGGTCGGTGTTCTGTGGGACCTTCGGCGCCGAGAACTCCGAACAGATCTCCCGCTTCGCGGCTTCGAGGCCGTCCCGGTCGAGTCGCCCGTCGAGGATGCGCGCGACTAGCTCCTCGCACGCGCGGTCGAAGGCGTCCGACTCCTCGGGGGGCGCTGCGCCGCTCATCGGCGAAACGTGGGGTGGTTCCGGGGGTAAGGGTTTCGGACGCCGCGGCCGGCGTCAGTCGGCGCCCGAGTCGGACTCGACCCCGTCGAACTCGAACCGCGCGCCGCCGTCGCGGCTCCCCGTCACCGCGACGTCCCACCCGTGCGCGTCGGCGATGCGGCGGACGATGGCGAGCCCGAGTCCCGTGCCGTTCGGGTCGGTGGTGTGACCGGGCTCGAACGCGACGTCGCGCTCGGCGGCGAGAACGCCGGGACCGTCGTCTGCCACGTAGATGCCGCCCGCGTGCGTGCCGACCCGGACCGAGGGGCTCGGCCCGGCGTGGTCGTCGCTGTTGCGAAAGAGGTTCTCGAACGCCTGCTGGAGTCGGTCGGGGTCGGCGCGCACCGTCGCGTCGTCCTCGACGGTGAGGTCGCCGTCGGAGGCGACGGTCCGCCACGCTCGGTTGGCTACCGTCCGGAGTTCGACCGACGCGGAGTCGGTGACGCCCCGGCCGTGACGGGCGAGCGCGAGCAGGTCCTCGATGAGCGTCGCCATCCGCTCGTGCGCCGTCGCGACCCGGTCGAGTCGCTCGTCGTCGGAGTCGTCGGCCGCCAGTTCGAGGAACCCGGTCGCCGTGTTCAGTGGGTTCCGCAGGTCGTGGCTCACGATGCCGGCGAACTCGTTCAGCCGCTCGTTCTGCTGCCGGAGACGGCGCTCGCGCTCGTGCCGTTCGGTCACGTCGCGGGCCACGAGCACGGCGGTGTCCCTCCCGCCGTCCGTGCGCGGGAGCGGCACGACCCGCGCCTCGTAGTGGCGCTGCTCGTCGCCCGTCGAGACGGGGTACGCCACCGTCTGGACCGACCGCTCGTCGATGGCGGCGCGAACGGCGCCGAGGACCCGGTCGGCGGCCGGGTCGTCGAGCACGTCGCGGACCCCCCTCCCCACGATGGTCTCCGCCGACTCGGGGACCGGCCCTCTGAGGCCGAGTATCACGTCGAGGTACGTCCCGTCCCCGTCGTAGACGAACGCGTACTCCGGGAGCGCGTGCGACAGCGCGTCGACCAGGTCGGCGTCGTCGACGGCGGGCGTTCCGGCCGCCCGCCGGGGGACGCCCCCCTCGAGACCGACGAGCGCAGCCTCCGCGTGGCCGGCGACGAGCGAGAGCGCCCCGGCGTGGAGGGATGTGAACCCGTCTCCCTCGCCCGCCAGCGCGACGAGCGCACTCGCGTCTCCGATCGGCACCGCGGCGACCCGCTCGTCCCCTCCGTCGTCCGCCGCGCCCGTCCGCGCCTCGCCCGCCGGGACGGCCCGCGCGAGGACCGAGTCGGACGCCGACAGCGTGACCGGACCGCCGCGGTCCTCGAACGCCGGGCTGGTGACGGACGCTCGGTACCGGTCGGCCTCCCGGTCGAACACCGCCGCCTCGGAACCGAGTTCCTCGACGACGACGCGGACCGCCGCCTCGCGGACCGCGCGACCGGACCCCTGCTCGGCGAGCGACGTCGCCCGCCGCCGGAGACGGTCGAAGTCGACCCCGACGGGTTCGGCGTCGGACGCTCCCCCCGTTCGTTCGTCGGCATCCCCTCCCGAACCCATCATCTACCCAACCATACCCAGTAGTTACCAATAACGTCCCGTATAAATATCTTTCCGCTCACATATCAGCCGTGGGACGGCGGCGGGCGTGCGACGCTACGCCAACTGGTCGGCGGCCGCCTCGACGACGGCGTCCACGACCGCACCGCGCCGGCCCGAGAGGAACTCGACGCGACCCTCGCGGACGCCGCGAGCGGTGACGCCGGCGTCCGGGACGCGCTCGGCCGCGTCCGCGGCGACCCGACGCACGTCGAGGTCGTCCGTCGCGCGGAGGTAGAGGTCGTCCGTACCGAGCACGAGCGTCGCGTGGAGACGCCCGTCGCCCTCGCGCTCGCGGCGGTGGAGTTCGTCCGCCAGCAGCGCGGTCGGCGGGAAGTCGTACCGGTGGGCGTACGCGTCCGCGTCGAGGACGGTGAACTCGACGCCGTCCGCCTCGCGCGCCTCCACGTTCGCCTCGGCGGTGTCGAGTTCCGTCTCCAGTTTCTCGCGGAACTGCGCCGAGATGTGACCGGCGAGGTCGCCGCCGTCGTCGCCGAACAGGATGTCGGTGATGAGTTCGCGCTTGTCCTCGTAGCTCTGGTAGAACGCCTCCAGCGCGACGGCCTCCCGGAGCTCCGCGACCCGTTCGGCGTCGAAACCGGCGTCCGCTGCGAGGTCGGCGTACGCGTCGGGCGTCCCCTCCCAGTAGCTCACGGCCGGGACGTGCGCCAGGTCGTCGCTCACGTCGCCGTTCACCGTCGCGGCGAGCGTGGCGGCGAGCGCGCCCGTCGAGAGCGCGTCGGCGTCCGTATCCGAGCGGTCCGGGTTGACGAGCGTTGCCACGGCGTCGCGAATCTCGGGGTCGGCGGCCGCGGCGTCGACGACGACCCGGTCCGCACCGTACACGCCGAGTAGGCCGAGACCGTCCTCGGACTCGACGGTCGACCCGGTGCCCAGAAGCAGGACGAGCGGCAGTTTCTCGCCGTGCCGGTCGCGGTCCTGGAGCATCCGGGTCACGTCGTTCGTCGCGTCGTCCATGTCGTACACCGTTCCCTCGAGGGGGCGGCGGGTGAAGTAGTGGTACTCCGCCTCGCTCTCGGCGTGTTCCTCGCGGATGAGCGGGAGCACCGCTCGCTCGACCGCCGCGCCGGCGACGTAGCCGTCGGCGGTGGTGGCGTGGCGCACGACGATGGGACGCGCCTCCAGGACGGCCCGGCGGACCGCCTCGGCCGCGTCGAGCAGGTCGTCCGTCACGCCGTCGAGCGACTCGTGGTCGGCGAGCGTCGTCACCGAGTCGGGGCGCGCCTCCGCCGTCAGCGCGTCGGAGAGCCGCTGTCTGACCGCGTCGCGTTCCCCGTCCGTCAGCACCGCGAGCGCCTCCGTCTCGACCTGTATCTCGTCGCGCCGGACCTCCACCTCGCCGTCGAGGCGGACGACGTCGTCCACGTCCACGTCGGGGTACGCGCGCACGCCCGCCTCGACGAACGCCGCGCAGTCGACGACGCCCGTCTCGTCGCGGAGTTCGAACACGGTCGGCCCGCCGGTCTGGCGCGCGCTCACGACCTCACCCTCGATTCGGACCGTCTCGCCCACGCGGTCGCCCAGCGAGCCGATTTCGACGCGTTCGCGGTCGCCCTCGGGCGTCGCCCCGGCGTCGGTCGTGTCGGCCGCGTCGGCCACTTCGTTCTCGACTGCGTCGGTGGTCTCGTTTCTCTCGGCGTCCGCGGACGCGCCGCTCTCGTCACCGTCACCGCCGTCGCGCGCCGAGGCGGCGCCTCCGGACTCGCCTCCGTCGGACGCTCCCCGCGTCGCCTCTCGGCGTCCGGCGTCGGCGTGTGTCGGACCGGACCCTCGTCGTCGTTCTCGGTCGGTTCGGCGTCCTTCTCCTCGGTTCCCTCCTGGAGGAGCGCCCCGCGGAACTCGCGCTCGGACTGCCGGATGGACCACGCGAGGTCGACGTTGCCGTTGTCGCGGACGTTCTTCACCTGGACGAACACGTCGTCGCCGGGTTCCCAGTCGAGCGATTCGAGTCGCTGGTCGAGTTCCGAGCGGTGCAGCAGGCCCGTCACGTTCGGGGAGAGGTCGACGAAGACGCCGAACTCGGCGTACCCGTCGACGGTCCCCCGGTAGAACCGATTCGGAACCAACTGGTTCGGGTCGTTCCCGCGGAACTCGAAGACGACGTCCTCCTGATGGGAGTCGCAGACACGCCCGTCGACGGGCGTACCGCAGATGATGCATGAACCCATTTGTGCGCAACCTGTACCCCCGCCCTAAAACGGTTGTCGAAACGCCGGCGCGCGCCGAGCGCCGACGAGGACGGCTCGAACCCGTCGAGGCACGTCGGTGGCGGCCGGCGTCGAACGGGTTCCGGGGCCTCCGCGTGCGGGGGCCCGTCAGACGACGTACCACCGAACCAGCAGCGTCTCGACCGCCGCGAACCCGCGGAACCCGACTCCGAACAGGAGCGCCGAAGGGAGCGCCGTCGCGAGCACCGCCCGCCGCGGGGTCGTCGCGTGAACCTCGTACACGCCGAGCGCCAGGAGTACGGTCCCGTACAGCGCACAGACCGCCCGGAGTTCCGGAACCGGCGGGCCGGCGAGCGCGCACGGGGCGCTCGCGTACGCGACCACCTGCACCGTCTCGCTCACGCCCGCTCGCTCGCGCAAGAAGACGCCACGTCCGCCGCGCTCGTAGTCGAGCGAGGCGAGCAGCAGCAGGAGCGTCTGGAGCGCGGCGGTCAGGTGGAGCGCGGCCGGCGCGACGAGCACGGCGACGAACGCCAGCGTCAACAGCGCCGAGGCGGCGACCCCGCCGGCGACCGCCGGCACAGTCCCGGGGGCGACCCAGAACCGTCCGGCGGCGTACGCAAGCGCGACGCACACCCCGAAGACCAGTCCCGGCGCCTGGTCGCCGGGCGCGACGCCAGTCCGGAAGAAGCGCGTCGGCCGGACGAGCACTTCGACCCACGCGCGGGCGACGCCGCGCGGCCCGCGCGCCCGTCCGCCCGAGGGGTTCTCCACCCACGTCGTCACGCCCTGGCGTTGTGAGGCGGCGCGCATGACAGTTCCGATGGGCCGTGCGCTCGGTCGGGTGTGGCGGAACCGAGCCTTTCTTGCGACAATTTTCAACGGAAATATGGTGTGCCGAGAGCGATGTCGCTCCGGGGGTGGTAGTGCGCTCCCGGCGAACCGTCGCGTCGACCGACTCAGTCGCGCCGGACGACGTGGCAGTTCCGGCACCGCGCCTCGTAGCTCTCGGCCGCGCCGACGAGGATGGTCGGGTCGTCGACGTGGGCGGGTTCTCCCTCGACGAGCCGCTGGGTCCGAGTCGCCGGTTCCCCGCACACCGAGCAGATGGCCTGGAGTTTGTCGACGTACTCGGCGACGGCCATCAGGTCGGGGAGGGGGTCGAACGGGTCGCCGCGGAACGTCTGGTCGGTGCCCGAGACGATGACCCGGCGGTCGTCCTCGGCCAGTCGCTGACAGACCGCGACCAGTTCGTCGGAGAAGAAGTTCGCCTCGTCCACCGCGACGACCTTCTCGCCGTCGAGGTGGTCGAGGACGTCCCACGGGCCGTCGCCGTCCTCGTCCACGACGACGGCTTCCCACGTGCGGTCGTTGTGCGACCCGATTCGCGTCTCGCCGTACCGGTCGTCGAGCGCCGGCGTGAACACCGCCACCTCCTGCCCCGCGATCTCCGCGCGACGGAGACGGCGGAGGAGTTCCTCCGTCTTTCCGGAGAACATCGACCCGGAGATGACTTCGAGCCACCCGGACCCCGTTATCGCGTGCACACCGCTTCGGGACCCGGGCCGGCGACAAAACCGTTCCCCTCTCGGGTTCTCGGGGGGCGCCTCGGACGGCGCGGCTGGGCGCCGGAGTCGAGGGGACCGGGGGGTCTTGAGTCGACCCTCCCCGGTTACAGGTACTCCTTCGCGATGCTCGCCCCGACGGTGTAGTTCGGGTCGACCATGTTCCCGAGGCGAACGCGACCGACCTGCGTCAAGAAGAGGTACGCGTCCCACTTGTCGAACCCGTGGTCCGCGACCAGCCAGTCGACGAGGTCCCGGTAGGCGATGCGGGCGGCGTCCTCCATCGGCCTGGCGCTCCCGACGCTCATGATGAACTCCTCGCTCTCGACCCGGGGCCACGTCAGTTCCCAGTCGTCGACCACGTCGACGGTTATCGTCGTCTCGGTCGGGTGTTCGATGGCCACCCCGCAGAGTTCGCCGTCGCCCTGGTTGGCGTGGCAGTCACCGAGATAGAGGTACGCGCCCTCGGTGTTGACGGGGAGGTAGACGCGATTCCCCGGCCGCACGTCCGGGAGGTCCATGTTCCCGCCGTGCTTGAACGGCGTGAGCGCGTCGATCGAGTTCAACTCGGGGGCGGTGCTGATCGTCCCCACGAACGGTTCGTAGGGGATTTCGACCCCCTCGTCCCACGTCACGCCGTCGGTCGTCACCTCGAGCTTCTTCACCATCTCCGGGAGCGGGTCGTTCAACAGCGCCGTCCGGTCGGTCCCGGTCAACCCGCCGAAGTTCTCCTTGAGACACGTCGTCCCGCGCGGCTGTTCCCCCCGAGGGACGATACTTTCGACGGTGACCGCGAGCGCGTCGCCCGGTTCGGCGCCCGCGACGTGGATGGGACCGTTCTGTGGGTTGAGGTAGTCACCGAGCACCTCGCTCGGCAGGTCGTCCTCCGTCTCGATGGCGCCCTCGAACGCGTCGTGCGTCTCGACGGTCACCGTGTCGCCGGGGTCGATTTCGAGGACCGGGTCCGGGTAGGGACCGACCGTGTAGTGGTACTCGCCCTGGTCGGCCTCGGTCAACTCGTGGGTCGTCATACGGACACGGTATCGACCACCGTCGGGCATATACCTTCGTCCCGGCCGGCGGTCCGTCGACGGAGCTACCGCCGTTCGACGTTGCGACCGAAGGAAGTTGTGCGTGGGTGCTGTCTGTAGAGCGCCCCCGAGGGGGCGCACAGCACCTGCATCCGGGTGGATGCGTGGGACCGGATTTGAACCGGCGGACCTCTACAGGACAGCGCCCTCAACGCTGCGCCGTTGGCCTGGCTTGGCTACCCACGCACCGCGTATCAGCGCGCATTGGTGCGCACTCCACCGTATTCCCGAGACGGATAAAGGGTTTTCCATCTGGGGAAGCCGTGGGGACGGCTTCCACGGCGGCGTCACGTCCCCGCCGCCGCCAGCACCTCGAACGTCGTCGTCGCCGGCTCCGACGTTCGGCCGGTCACCAGGTCCTGTACTCGCACCTCCAGCGTGTGCGTTCCGCGCTGCCACGGGCCGGTGGAGAAGTCGACGGCGGTCTCCCACTCCGCCGTGCCCGTCTCGTCCGTGGTGACCTCGACGTGTTCGCTCCCCTCGGCGACCAGCGTGTCGTCCCGACTGACCCGCGCTTCGAGTCGTGCGCGGACCCAGCCGTCGTGGACGGGAATCGAGAAGCGGGCCGCGCCCGCCACGAGCGCTCCCGGCCGCAGTGACTCCATCCGCTCGTCGTCGATGTCGCCGGCCTCCTCCCACTCGTCGACCAGAGCGACGTCGAGGAGTTCGGGACCCGCCGGCGCGGCCGTGGCCGTCTCCGTCCGGGAGGGTGTTTCCGTCGGCGAAGCGGTCTCCGCGGACGGGGAGGAGGTGGTCGCCGGGTCCGTCGCCGTCGGCGTCTCGGTCGCGGTCCTAACCGTCGCCGTTTGCGCACGGTACTGCGCGGGGATGGGTCCGGCCGTCGGCGTCTCGCGTTCGTCGCCCGTACAGCCCCCGAGACCGCTCACGCCGACTACTGCCAGGAATCGACGACGTCGCATTGGTCGGGGTAACGCCGCGTCGCCTGTTAAGGATTTTCCGAGAACGTCGAATCGAATCAGTACTCATACAGCACATACGAGGCTGGTTATGGTATGTACTTAGTATTTAATATATTCCTAAATTGTATATTTTGTGTGTAGTAGTGTACTAATAGAGGAACCATCTTTATGTATAAATCGTCGGTTAGACGGCCTGAATGGTAGACGAGCTCATCCGGGCACTGGTGGGCGAGGAGCGACGCCAGGTGCTCACACGGCTTCGGTCGGAGCGGCCGGCCGCCACGGTCGAACTGGGGGAACTACCGGCGAACGGGGGGGAGGACGAACGCATTCGTCTCCGTCACTCCCTGCTCCCGTCGCTGGTCGAGGCCGACCTCGTCACTTGGAACCGGAAGCGGGACGTCGTCGCGCGCGGGCCGGCGTTCGACGCCGCGGTGCCGTTCCTCGACCTCATCGACGAGACGGAGTCGGACGCGGCGGTCGGACAGGACGCCCCGGCGTAACACGGCGCTCGCACCGTCCGGGACGCGCGGAACGCGACTCTTCTCTCACCTGTCGCTCGCCGAGGCCCAGGTCTAGTCGCCGGCTCGCGCGCCCGACGGTTCGACCGGCGGCCGCTCCACGTCGCGGTCGCTGGCCTCGCCCTCGATGTCGTACGGGTACTCGCCGGTGACGCAGCCCAGACAGAGGTCGGCACGCGACTCCGAGAGGGCGTCGGCGACGGCGTCGATGGAGAGGTACGACAGCGAGTCGGCCCCGACCGCCTCGCAGACCTCCTCGACGGAGCGGTCAGCGGCGATGAGTTCCTCGCGGGTCGCCATGTCGATACCCAGATAACACGGCGCGACGATGGCCGGCGCGCCGATGCGGACGTGGACCTCCTCGGCGCCGGCGTCGCGGAGCAGGTCGACCAGTTGCGTCGACGTCGTCCCCCGGACGATGGAGTCGTCGATGAGCGTGACCGTGCGCCCCTCGACGGTGGACTTGATGGGGTTGAGTTTCAGCCGGACCGCGCGCTCGCGTTCGTCCTGCGTCGGCATGATGAACGTCCGCCCGACGTAGCGGTTCTTCATCAGCCCCTCGGCGAACTCCACGTCCGCCCCGGACTCGACGGCGGCGTCGGCGTACCCCGACGCGAACGCCCGTCCCGAGTCCGGTACCGGCATCACCGCGTCCGTGTCGATGCCCGACTCCTCCCACAGCGCCCGGCCGAGGTTCCGTCGCACCTCGTAGACGAGCGACCCGTCGACGACCGAGTCGGGGCGGGCGAAGTAGACGTGTTCGAAGAAACAGTGCGCGGAGTGGTCGGTCTCGAACAGTTGGTAGGAGTCGTACCCCGACCCGCCGGGTTCGAGCACGACGAGTTCGCCCGGCCTCACGTCGCGCACGAGTTCGCCGTCGAGCGTGTCGATGGCGGCCGACTCGGAGGCGAGCACGTAGCCGTCGTCGAGTTCGCCCAGACACAGCGGGCGGTTCCCCTGCGGGTCGCGCACCCCGAGGACGGTGTCGTCGTGCATCACCGTCAGCGAGTACGACCCGTGCATCCGACTCATCGTCCGCTTCACCGCGCGGATGAGGTCCGCGTCGAGGAGGTTCCCCGCCAGGTCGTGCGCGATGACCTCCGTGTCCCCGTTCGTGGTGAACGCGTGCCCGAGCGAGCCGAGTTGCTCGCGTATCTCGTCGGTGTTGACGAGGTTCCCGTTGTGCGCCAGTCCCAGCGCGCCCGACTTGAACGACACCGAGAAGGGCTGGGCGCACCGCTCGTTCACGCCGCCGGCCGTGGCGTACCGGACGTGCCCGATGCCCGCCGACCCGTTGAGGTCGTCGAGGGTCGACCCGTCGAACGCGTCGCCGACCAGCCCCATGCCCACGTGGCTGTGCTGCTGGAACCCGTCGTGGGTGACGATGCCCGCGGAGTCCTGCCCGCGGTGCTGGAGCGCGTACAGCGAGTAGTACAGCGGCCGGGCGGCGGCGCGGTCCGCGAGCGAGACGCCGACCACCCCGCACTTCTCGGTCGGTCCCGAGCGGGCCGGCCGTTCGCCACCGCCCTCCCCGTCACCGAGCGGTTCCGTGACCGAGGTCGGCACGCCGTCGCCGCGGTCCCCGTCCTGCATGGACGATGGGTCGCCCCGACGTCACAAAAATCCTCGTTATCGTGCCTACTGCGCCAGTACGCTCGCGCCGCCTGTACACGAACGTGCAATCCGCCGGCCGAGTCGGGGCTCGGCGGTGGACCGTCGGCTCTGCGGGTGCAGCGGACGCGCCGAGAATCGGGGGCCTCAGTTGTCGCCGGCCTTCGACTGCCACTCGTACTCGCGTCGCTTCGCCGACTTGCCGAAGCCACACGACGAGCAGACCTTCTTCTTGACGTGGTACGACTTCTCGCCGCAGCGGCGGCACTTGACGTGCGTCGTGGTGTTCTTCTTGCCTTGAGAGGGAGTGCCTGCGCCGGTCATGCGTTTATCGAGACGACGTTGTCGCCACGGATAATCGTTGTGTCTTGCACTTCGTCCGCCGTGGCCTCGTCCACGTCGGTGGGTTCGAGGACGACGTTCATGTGCTGGTCGTAGCCGGCGAGGACGCCGAAGTGCGCCGTCCCGTCCTTCAGGTGGACGGTGACGGGCGTGTCCAGCGCCTCCTCGAGCACGTCGAGTGGTCGGCCGCTCATACACCGGGCGTCGGCCGACCACGGTTTAAATATACCGGACTCCGCGGTGACGGCGCCGCTCGCCGGCCCGGCTTCGACGGGCGAACTCCGGGCCGGGCCCGACCACGCCGTGATGGAGGGTCACGTGCCGGGCACGGAACCCGCACAGTTTTAAGAGCGGCTCGTCTTGGTTCGGGTAACAGAGCCCGCGGGTAACTCCGCACCCGGTTCGAACGGCGAGCCGTCGTGCGGATAGCGGGATTGCGGACCGACGCGCTGCAAGACGCCGGGGTCCACAGCGACCCGTGCTCGGGGCTTTCCATACGAGCCTGCTCGCCGCGCGACCGGCGCGGGGCGGGGTTCCAACGCTCGCAACACAGAGACGAATACAGACAGATGGAAGTCGAAATCGCAACCATCGGCGGCTACGAGGAAGTCGGCCGCCAGATGACGGCAGTTCGCACCGGCGACGACATCGTGGTGTTTGACATGGGCCTCAACCTGAGTCAGGTCCTCATCCACGACAACGTCGAGACCGAGAAGATGCACAGCCTGGACCTCATCGACATGGGGGCCATCCCGGACGACCGCGTGATGTCCGACCTCGAGGGCGACGTGCAGGCCATCGTGCCGACGCACGGCCACCTCGACCACATCGGGGCCATCTCGAAGCTGGCGCACCGCTACGACGCGCCGGTCGTCGCCACGCCGTTCACCATCGAACTGGTGAAACAGCAGGTGAAGGGCGAGAACAAGTTCAACGTCGACAACGACCTCGTGAAGATGGAGGCGGGCGAGACGATGTCCATCGGTGACACGGGCAACGTCGAACTCGAGTTCGTCCACGTCACCCACTCCATCATCGACGCCATCAACCCGGTCGTCCACACGCCCGAGGGCGCGGTCGTCTACGGGCTGGACAAGCGGATGGACCACTCGCCGGTCCTCGAGGACCCCATCGACATGGAGCGGTTCCGGGAGATAGGGAGGGAAGGGAACGGCGTGCTCGCGTACATCGAGGACTGTACGAACGCCGGGCGGAAGGGGCGTACCCCCTCCGAGTCGGTCGCGCGTCGCCACCTGAAGGACGTGCTCACGTCCGTCGAGGACTACGACGGCGGCATCGTCGCCACGACGTTCTCCTCGCACGTCTCGCGCGTCTCCTCGCTCGTCGAGTTCGCCAAGGACATCGGTCGGGAACCCGTGCTGCTCGGCCGGTCGATGGAGAAGTACAGCGGCACCGCCGAACGGCTCGACTTCGTGGACTTCCCGGACGACCTCGGGATGTACGGCCACCGCAAGTCGGTCGACCGCACGTTCAAGCGCATCATGAAGGAGGGCAAGGAGGACTACCTCCCCATCGTCACCGGCCACCAGGGCGAACCGCGCGCGATGCTCACCCGGATGGGCCGCGGCGAGACTCCCTACGAACTGGACGACGGCGACAAGGTCATCTTCTCGGCGCGGGTCATCCCGGAGCCGACGAACGAGGGGCAGCGCTACCAGTCCGAGCGCCTCCTGAAGATGCAGGGCGCGCGCATCTACGACGAGATTCACGTCTCGGGTCACCTCCGCGAGGAGGGGCACTACCAGATGCTCGACGCGCTCCAGCCCCAGCACATCATCCCGGCCCACCAGGACATGCAGGGGTTCGCGCCGTACGTCGACCTCGCGTCGAGCAGGGGGTACGCGCTCGGGCGGGACCTGCACGTCACGCAGAACGGCAACATGATCCAGCTGACGGAGTGAGAGATGACGCACGAGGAGACGGAGGCGCGCGTCCGCTCGGCGGTCGGTCAGCGGCGCGAACTGGTCAACGACGCCATCGACGAGGACCTCCCGATGGCCGAACCCGAGCGGCTCTACGAGGCGACCCGCTACATCCTCGAAGCCGGCGGGAAGCGCCTCCGGCCGACCGTCTCGCTGCTCACCGGGGAGGCGCTCGCCGACGTCGAGCCGCTGTCGGCCGACTACCGTGCGTTCCCCGCGCTCGACGGGGAGCGGTTCGACCTGCTGCGCGCGGCGGTCAGCGTCGAGGTCATCCAGTCGTTCACGCTCATCCACGACGACATCATGGACGAGGACGACCTGCGCCGGGGCGTCCCGGCGGTCCACGAGGCGTACGACACGGAGACGGCCATCCTCGCGGGCGACACGCTGTACGCCAAGGCGTTCGAACTGCTCTCCGACACGGGCGCTGACCCGGCCAACGGGCTGGAGGCGGTCAACACGCTCGCGTCCACCTGCACCCGCATCTGCGAGGGGCAGTCGCTCGACGTCGACTTCGAGGCCCGCGACGACGTGACGCCAGAGGAGTACCTGGAGATGGTCGAACTCAAGACCGCCGTCCTCTACGGCGCGAGCGCGGCCATCCCGGCGATTCTGATGGACGCCGACGGGGAGGTGGTCGACGCGCTCTACCAGTACGGCATCGAGTCCGGTCGCGCGTTCCAGATACACGACGACGTCCTCGATCTGACGGTGTCCTCGGAGACGCTCGGCAAACAGCGCGGCTCCGACCTCGTGGAGGCGAAGGAGACGCTCATCACGCTCCACGCTCGCCAGCAGGGCGTCGACGTGGACGCGCTCGTCACCGCGTCGACGCCCGCGGAGGCCACGGAGGCCGAAGTCGACGAGGCCGTCGCGGCACTCGAGGAGGCGGGCAGCATCGAGTACGCCCGCGAGATGGCCGAGGACCTCGCCGCGCGGAGCAAGGAACGGCTCGCGGTCCTCCCGGACAACGAGGCGCGCTCGCTGCTCGTGGACATCGCGGACTTCCTCGTCACGCGCGGACACTGAGCGGTCGCTCGTTCCCGCGCTCTTATCCTCCGTACTCTCCGTCCGACGTCGGTGTCACTCTCCCGGCGACGACCGACCGGCGCGGTCAGACCCCCAACTCGTCGAGGTCCGCGAGCAGTTCGTCCGCGTGGCCGTCGGGCGAGACGCCCTCGTACGCGCGGACGACGGTCCCGTCCGGACCGACCACGTACGTGTTCCGGAAGACGCCGGTCACCTCGTTGCCGGAGACGGTCTTCTCGCCGTAGGAGTCGTACGCGCTCGCGACCGACCCGTCCTCGTCGGAGAGCAGGTCGAACGGGAGGTCGTACTTCTCGGCGAACGCCTCGAGGTCCGCGACCGGGTCGTCGCTGACGCCCACGACGTTCGTCCCCTTCTCGCGGAACTCCTCGATGGCGTCGCGGAAGCCGCACGCCTCGGTCGTACAGCCCGGGGTGTCGGCGCGCGGGTAGAAGTAGACGACGACGTACTCGCCCTCGAACGCCGAGAGCGCGACCGTCTCGCCGTCCTGGTTGGGCAGTTCGAACGCGGGCGCGTCGGTTCCGGTGTCGAGCATGGGTACGTCTGCGGCGGGGGCGAAAAAAGCGGTTGCGGTCGCCCACGAGCGCGCCGTCCGAGTACGCGGCTACTCCAGCGGTTCGGCCGCGTCCCGGTCCACCAGCGGCCCGGCGTTGGCCGCCGGGAGCGACACCACGTCCTCGGATTCGAGGTCGTACTCCCGTTCGTCCACACCGAGTATCTGTCCCACGTCGCGGGTGATGCGAACGGTGGTCCGGTCGTCGTTCCCGCCGGCGTCGGCCGTATCCGGGGCGTCCGAGCCGTTCGGCTCTCCCGCTCCGGCTTCGGCGTGCTGGTCTCTCGCTCCCCCCGGTCGCCTCCTCCGTCCCGTTCGTCTCACTCGTCGCCGCACGGTCGGTCGTCGCTCCGCCCCCTGCCGAGGGTTCGTCGGTCGCGTCCCGCCCTCGGTCCGGCGATCCCGCCGCGTCGGCGTCGGTCGACGGAGTCTCGGCGGGTCCGGTCGGGTCGTCGAGCGGTCGGTCCGGCGGAATCGGCTGGTCGTCCGCCGCGTCGGTCTGCGGTCCGGCCGGTGCCTCGCGCTCTGAGTCGTCGGCCGAGGCGGGCGACCCGTCGGTCGACGCCGAGTCGTCGCCCGTTCCCCCTCCGCCCATCGCGTCCGCGAGGACGCCGCCGGCGTCGGCTGCGTCCGAGACGGGGTCGGGTGCCGTCTCGTCCCTCGCAGCGTCGACGGCGTTCGCCGGCCCGTCGCTCGCGCCCGCCGCGGCGGACGGGTCGGCGTCGGCCGCCGGGGTGCCGGGTCCGTCGGCGAGGACGTCGAGGACCACCTCCTTGTTCTCCCGGATGCGGGCGACGAGGTCCTCGAACAGGTCGAGTTCCTGCGTCGTCATCCCCTCGGTCTCGACCGGCGCGTCGGCCGCGGCGAAGGAGGCGAGTTTGACCACCTTGCCGACGCGCCGTTCGTACAGCGACTCGGCCACCTCCTCGGCGGTCTCTATCTCGTCGGAGAGCTTCCTGACGCGCGAGTCGGAGAAGGGGTTGTCGACGGACGCCGCGCGGTCGTCGCGTTCGGACTTCCGCTCGGCGATGTACGTGGCGACGTCCTCGTAGAACGAGTCGCGCAGGTGCTGGAGGCTGTCCTTCCTCCGCTCTTTCGACTGGACCGTGCGCAGTTCGTCTATGTCCATCTTCGTGACCCCCGTTCACTCCGCCGCCTTCTCCGCGCGCCCGCGTGCCATCAGGAACACGCCGACGTATTCACGAACCGACTGCACACCCTCCTGAACCTTAGTCCTGTCGTCCCCGACGCCGACCGGACCGGGGTCGGTCACGTCGACTACGATTCGACTTCCCCGGAAGCGGTCGGGAATCGCGTCCACGAGCGGGTCGAACCCGTCGACGGCGTCGCGCGTCAGCGGGCGGACCACGAGGCCGCTCCCGCCGTGGATGGTCCCCGGGAGCCGGATGAGCCGGCGGAGGTCCGTCGTCACGGGTTCGTCGATGGGCGCGGTGTCGGCCGCGACCACCTCGCGCGCGACGGCGCGCACGAGCGTACCCGCCCCGGGGCCGAGTTCCACGTTGCCCTCGCGCAGGCCGTCGGGGTTGCGTTCGAGCACACCGTGGATGGTGCGGGCGGTCTTCTCGCCCACGCCGTCGAGTTCCTGCAGTGTCGCGAGCGCGTCCGCCTCGCTCATCTCGCGGAGGTCGTCCGCGTACGCCACGAGCGCCTCGTGGACGCGCCGGCCCCACCCGCCCCCCGCGCGGAGCGTCTTCTGGAGCGTGCCGCGCTCGTTCGGCCGCCGCTCGACGAGGCCGTCGTAGTTCAGGTCGACCGCGCGGACGTAGTCCACCACCTCCCGGCGGGCCGCCGAATCCAGTCCCCTGACCACCGGGTCGCGGACGTGGACGTGGTAGCCGCGCCCGCCCGAGAAGACCACGGCGAGGTCCTCGCCCCCGAACCCGAAGTCGGTCTCGAGCAGGTCGAGGAGGTTCAACAACTCGTCTTTGCACGCCGCGAGCATCTCGCCGTAGGACGCCGCTTCGGCGTCGACGCCGGGGAGGTGGTCGGCGTCGAGGTCGAAGACCAGGTCGGCCGAGCGCCACCCCTTGCCGCTCATGCTCCGGTTGCCCGGGTCGTCGTAGCGCGCCGCCGAGAAGTAGACGTGGCTGGGGGCCTCGCGCGCGAGGAACTCGCCGAGGTCGCCGGGGCCGCCCGCCACGTCGAGCAGCGACTGGTGGCGGACCATGGTCGTTCCCTCCCCCTCGGTGAAGGGGATGTGGCCCCACTCGCGCTCGTTCGCCGCCGGCGGGGGAGAGACGGTCGCGCTCCGGTAGTAGTCGCCGAAGCGACCCCTGAGGTACTCGCGCGTGCGGCGGTTCATTTGCGCTCCGTTCGTTTCGCCGTCTCGCTCAAGAGTGTTGCCGTCGCGCGCCGACCCCGGCGCGCCGGTCGGCTGGTCGTCGTCGGACGGTACCACGGCCCACCTCCCGCCCGGAACACCTATTTCCCGAACCGTCCACTCACGAAGCATGATAGACGAGACGGTCGCCGAGATCCGCGAGATGCAGACGCACTCCTCGTCTGTCGTCGCGGTGAAGGCGGCACGGGCCCTCCGCGAACTCATCGACCGGGAGTACGCCACCCTCGACGAGTTCGAGCGCGACCTGGAGTACAACGTCGGCGCGCTCCGTCGGGCGAACCCGTCGCACGCCTCGCTCCACAAGGTGATGCACGAGGTGAGCGAGGCCGTCGTCGGGACCGCCGACACCGTCGCGGACGCGAAGGACCGCCTCGACGAGGCCATCGACCGGGCGACCGAGCGCGTCGTGACGGGCAAGCGCGAGGCGGCCGCGAACGCCGCGGAGACGTTCACGGACGGCGAGACGTTCCTCACGCACGACTACTCCTCGACGGTGCTGGAGGCCGTCGAGTCGGCAGCCGCGTCGGGCAAGCACATGACCGCGCGCGTCACCGAGGCGCGTCCCCGTTACCTCGGCCGGAAGTGCGCCCGGGCGTTCGCGGAACTCGACCGCGTCGACACCCACCTCTCGGTGGACGGCGCGGCGGGCTACTGGCTGGCCGACTGCGACCGGGTCGTCGTCGGGATGGACTGCATCGTCGGCGACACGCTGTACAACCGCGTCGGCACGTTCCCCATCGCGGCCACGGCGAACGAACTCGACGTGCCCGTCGTCGTCGTCGGGTCGAGCGCGAAACTCATCGACGACGGCTTCCAGTTCGAGAACGAGTACCGCCCGGGGAGCGAAGTGCTTCTCGAACCGACGGAGGGCGTCACCGTCGACAACCCCGCGTACGACGCGACGCCGACGCGCCTCCTCGACCGGGTCGTCACCGACGAGGGCGTCCGCGAGTTCGACGACTGAGTCCCGCCTCCACCGTACCTCTCGTTTCGTCCCTTCGGAATCGAAGGCTTCGTCGTCCGCGAGAGGGCCGACGAAGTAATCGACTGGGCCGCTCACGACACGGTGAGACCACGGAGCGCCGGAGTCGCCGCCGCGCCCGGCGGTCTCCCTGGTCGCACGGCCCGGTTACGCTCGCCGGTGGCGGTACCGACGGACCCCGTACCCGACGAGCAGGGCGAACAGGAACGCCTGCGCCGCGAGACAGCGGGCGCACATCCCGTCGTTCTCGCTCGTCTGGCCCCGTTCGCCTGCCTCACTCATCGTCGCGGTCCACGTCGGGTCGGTCTCGCTCTAGCCGCGGGGGCGTGGGCACCCAGTTACAGACCCACCGCCAGTACACGAGAACCAGTCTCACTATCACCCACGAGATTATCACGACGAACTGGACGCCCACGATCACGCAGATCCGGCCGATGAAGGGGATGCGGAAGCAGCGCGTGATGAGTCGGATTACGACGCGGATGACCCACCGAATGATGGGTATCACGACGATGAACGGAACCAGCCGACAGACCCACCGACCGCCGATGTTCTCTCGGGGACTCTCCTGGTACCCCTGAGTCAGTACCGCCAGTGCCACCGCGAGCATTCGCCTGAACATGCAGTTCTCTCTTCTGTCGGGTTACACTTAGCTATCGTTTGGTTAAAATTTCTAAAGTGATATCCCGAAGAGTAACGGCCGTCTTACGATTGGTAACGATTCACTATGTGGAGTATCGAGTTCTACGTAGTCTCGGTCCCACCAGCCGGCCGGAACGTCCCCGCCGTGCGCGAGTTAAGGGTCCCTATCCCGGCGATGGACCACATCGGAGGCACCCTCCCCGGCGGGTGGCTCGCTCTCCCCGCCCAGTGGCTCGACCCGCACGCTCGACACCTTGTACTCCGGGATGCCGCTCGTCGGGTCGAACCGCTCGCCGGTGAGCGCGTTGGCCGCGCCGACGGCGAAGTGCATCGGGATGAACACCACCCCGACGCCGGGTCGGTCCGACACCGCCGCACGCACCTCGATTTCGCCCCGCGGCGAGGCGACGCGGACGTACTCGCCGTCGCGCACGCCGAGGCGCTCGGCCGTCTCGGGGTGAATCTCGACGAACGACTCGCCGACGTGGTCCAACATTCCCTCGACGCGCCGGGTGAGCGTGCCGGTGTGCCAGTGGTACAGCACCCGACCGGTGGTGAGCGTGAGGGGGAACTCCTCGCTGGGGAGTTCGCCCGGTTCGCCCATGTCCGCGGGGACGAACCGCGCCCTCCCGTCCTCGAAGGCGAACCCGTCGGCGTAGAGGTACGGCGTCCCCGGGTCGTCGGCGTCCCGGCAGGGCCACTGCAAGCCGCCCTCCTCGCGGAGCCTGTCGTGGGTGATGCCGCCGTAGATGGGCGCGAGCGTCGCTATCTCGTCCATCACGGCCGCCGGGTCGGGGTAGTTCCAGTCGTGGCCGAGCCGCCGCGCGAGGGCCTGCAGTATCTCCCAGTCCTGTCTCGCCTCGCCGGGCGGGTCGGTCGCGGCGTTGACGAGTTGCACCCGCCGCTCGGTGTTGGTGAACGTGCCGTCCTTCTCGGGGAACGCCGCGGCGGGAAGTACCACGTCCGCGTGCGCAGTCGTCTCCGTCTCGAAGACGTCCTGCACGACGAGGAAGTCGAGCGCGTCGAGCGCCTCTTCGGCGTGGGAGACGTTCGGTTCCGACAGTGCGGGGTTCTCGCCCATCACGAACAGGCCGCGGACGTTTCCTTCGAGCGCCTCGTCGAACACCTCGGGCACCTTCAGGCCCGCCTCGTCGGGCGGGCGGACGCCCCACGCGTCCTCGAACTCGTCGAGTACCGCCTCGTCGGTGAGGTCGCGGTAGCCGGGGAGACTGTCGGGGAGCGTCCCCATGTCGCCGCCGCCCCCCTGGACGTTGTTGTGCCCGCGGAACGGCGACAGCCCCGCGCCGGGCTTGCCGACGTTGCCCGTCACGAGCGCGAGGTCGGCGAGCGCGAGGACGTTCTGGGTGCCGTGGCTGTGCTGGGTCAGCCCCATCGCCCACCCGAAGACGACGGCGTCGGCGGTGGCGATGGTCTCGGCCGCCCGCGCGAGGTCCGCGGGCGCGACGCCGGCCAGCCGCTCCACCTCCTCGGGGGTGAACGGCTCCACCTTCTCGCGGACCGCCTCGAAGTTCCGGGTGTGCGCCTCGACGAACGCCTCGTCGTGGAGGTCGTTGGCGACGACGTAGCGGACGAGGCCGTTTATCCACGCCACGTCGTACCCCGGGTTCGTGCGCACGTACTGGTCGGCGTGCTCGGCTATCTCCACCTTCCGCGGGTCGAAGACGACGAGGTCCGCGCCGGCGTCGACGTTGCGCTTGATGCGCGTCGCCAGCACGGGGTGACTCTCGGTCGTGTTCGACCCCGTGATGAGGTACGCGTCCGCCTCGCCGACGTCCTCGTTGATGCGGTTCGTCATCGCGCCGAACCCGACGGTCTGTTTGAGCGCGGCGACCGTCGAGGAGTGACAGAGGCGGGCGCAGTTGTCGACGTTCTTGGTGCCGAGGACGGCGCGCGCGAACTTCTGCATCAGGTAGTCCTCCTCGTTCGTGCACTTCGAGGAGGCGAAACACGCCAGCGCGTCCGGCCCCGTCTCCTCGCGGACCCGCTCGAACTCCTCGGCGACCCGCGAGAGCGCCCCCTCCCACGACGCCTCGCGCAGTTCGCCGTCCGCGCCGCGCACCAGCGGCGTCGTCAGGCGGTCGTCGCTGTTGGCGAACTCGTAGCCGAACTTCCCCTTCACGCACGTCGAGAAGTCGTTCGCCGGCGCGGCCGCCGGGTCGGCGGTGGGGACGACCCCGAGCACGTCGTCGTCCTTCGATGCGACCTGGAAGCGGCAGCCGACGGCGCAGAACCCGCACGTCGTCTCGGTGAACTCCACGTCCCGGAGGCGGCGCTCGGAGACCCGGTCGGCGACGTCGAACAGCCACCCCTCCTTCATCGCGTTCGCGGCGAGCGACTCGGCGGTGTGTTCGCCCGCCAGGAGCGCGCGGCGGCCGAGCGACCCGACGGCGTCGCCCGCGCGCGACTTCGCCCACGACAGCGCCGACGCGAGACCGTCGCGCTCCGCCCGGCGCGCGGTGGGAGCGCGCTCGGCTTCGCGCCCGCGCTCTGCCCCGCTCGCATCCCCCTCGCGTCCGGACTCGCCCGACTCCAGCGTCTTCCCGACGCTGTTGCGGTGCGTGAACCCCGGGATGGGGAGCGTGGCGACGCCGGCGAGTCCCTTCTCGGTGAGCGACCCCGTGGGGCAGACCGTCGCACAGTGGCCGCACGAGACGCACGTCGAGTCCGCCATCGTCTCGGCGTCGGTCTGGAACCCGATTTCGGTGTCCTCCCCGGTTCCCTCCACCCGGAGGACGCCCGACACCTGTACGTCGTTGCACGCGTCGACGCAGCGCGTACAGGTGATACACTTGTTTCGGTCTATCTGGATGAACGGCGACGACTCGTCGAGCGGTTCGTACTCGCTCCGGTCGTCGAGCACGCCGAACCGGGGTTCCTCGACGCCCGCCTCGATGGCGGCGTCCTGGAGTTCACACCGGCCGTTCTGGTTGCAGGTGGTACACCGGAGGTTGTGGTCCGACAGCACCAGGTCGAGGTTCACCTCGCGCGCCTCGCGCGCGTCGGCCGCGTCGGTCCGGACCGTCACGCCGTCCTCGGCGGGGTGTGAACAGGCCGGCACCAGGTCGCCGTCGGCCTCGACGGTGCAGGTCCGGCACGTCGAGCGGGGGCCGACGTCGTCCCCACAGTCGCCCTCGCGGTCGTACGAGCAGAGCGCCGGGACCGTCCCCTCGTGCTCGGTGCGCTCCAGTGCGTCCAGGAGCGTCGACCCCGCGGGGACGCTTACCGCGCGGCCGTCGACGGTGACCGTCGCCGCCGCGCGCCCGCCGACGGGCGGGTCGGCGGCGGTTCCCGGTTCGAACGACTCCGTGAGCGGCGTACTGGTCCGCGGGTCCGACACGTCCGGCACCCGGGGGAGCGGCGTCTCCCCGTCGACCGCGTCTCCGGGCCCGTCGGGGGCGTCGTCGACGCTCACGGCGAACACACCCCCGCGGGACAGTGGCCGTCGGCGTGCGCGCGCAGGTCCGCCTCGAACCGGTCGAGCGCGGTCGACAGCGGCCGGGCGGCGTCGCGACCGAAGCCGCACAGCGACGTCGCCCGCATCGTCCGCGCGAGTTCGCGCAGGCGGGTCGCGTCGTACTCGCCGTCGTACACCGCGCGCAGCAGGTCGTGCGCCTGCACGCTCCCCTCGCGACACGGGACGCACCGCCCGCAGTTCTCCTCGCGGGCGAACTTCACCCGGCGACCGGCGACGGCGAGCGGGCACGCGCCGTCGCCGTCGAACGGTTCGAGCGCGCCGTTCGTCCCGAGTCCGGCGCTCCGGAGCGCCGGCGCGCTCGCCGGCACGTCCAGGTCGCGGGTCAGTCCGCCGAACTGTCCGCCGACGCAGGCGAACACCGGGGTCTCGTCCGGGTCGAGCGCGCGCGCGAGCGGCGCGTCCGTCGGGAGTTCGACCGTCCGCCGGGTCGCGCCGTGGACCGTGACGAGGCGCGTGCCGGGGTCTGCGGCGTCGGGGTCGAACCCCTCCTCCTCGTCCGAGTCGGCCGAGACGACCGCCGCGCGAACCTGTGCCAGCGTCCGCGGCGTGTGGACGAGCGTCGGTCGCTCGAACAGGCCGTGTTCGCTCGGGTCCGGCGGGCGGCGTCGCGCCTCGATTCGGTCTGCGCCCTCCAGCGATTCGAGGACCGCCGTGTGTTCGCCCGCCATGTAGTGCGCCGGGCCGGCGGTCACCTCGACCGTCGCGTCCGCCTCGTCGACTCCGGCGTCGGCCGCGGCCCGCACCCGCCCCGCGACGACCGAGCCGTCCGCGGGGAGCGCGACGACGACGTCCTCGGCGCTCACGGCGCGGGCGGCCGCGAGCGCGCCGTCGAGGACGCGGAGCGGGAGCGACCCGCAGAGGAGTCGGTCGCCGTCCGCCCGCGGGTCCGGGTCGAGCGCGTTCACCACCACGACCGGGTCGCCGTCGGCCGCGCGCGCCTCGCGCCACGCCGGCGCGAGCGGGTCGTCCTGCCGGGCGTCGCCCCACCCGCGGCCGCGGAGGCCGAGTCGGTCGACGGCCGCCAGCGGGTCGCGGTCCGCGTCCCCGGCCCGGAGCGGCGACTCCTCGATGCTCGCCGGTCGAACCCACCCCGCGCCGGCGAGGACGCGCCGGACGCCCGCCCGCCCGTCGTCGGGGAGCGGGACGTCGCCAGTCGCCGGGTCGTGGTCGGACACGCTCGTCGTGCCGTCCGTCGGGAACTCGCCCGCGTCGAGCGCTTCCACGACGCGGACCGCGGTGTCGGCGTCGGTCGACTCGAACAGCGCGGTCCGTCCGCCGCGCGTCGCGGCGACGAGCGGGAGCGCTCTCGTTCCGGGCGACCCCGTCTCGCGCACGTCGACCGTCTCCGCGGCCGTGCGGGCGGCGTCGAGGAGCGCCCGTCCGTCGGCGTCGTCGAACGCGACCCGGACCGTCGGGTCGCCGGTCGCCGCGTCGGGTGACATGCGCCACTACTCGATAGAGTCGCGCAAAAACGTTCGGTTCGGGCGGCCGCACCGGACGTCCGGACGCGCCGGCGACGGCGTCAGTCGAGCGACACCCACTCGCCGGCGTCGTCCGAGCGCTCCACCGCGTCGAGGACCCGCTGGACCTCGTAGGCGTCCGCGAACGACGGCGAGAACTGGTCGCCCTCGGCGACCGCCGAGAGGAACTCGTAGTTCTCGTGAATGAACGTGTGCTCCCAGCCGAGGACGTGCCCCGGCGGCCACCAGTGGTCGACGTACGGGTCGGAGGCGTCGGTGACGAGCACCGTCTCGTAGCCGCGCGCGTCGCCCGTCAGCACCTCCAGTTCGTTCAGCCGTTCGAGCGAGAACTTCAGCGACCCCTCCGTGCCGTGGACGGCGATGGTGTGGTCGTTCTTGTGACCCTCGGTCACCCGCGACGCCTCGAAGGTGCCCATCGCGCCGTTGTCGTACTCGACCTGCGCCGAGTAGGCGTCGTCGACGGTGACCGCCCGCGTCTCGACGGAGTCGCTGCCGGCGGAGTCGAGCGCGTCGCCCCCCTCGCTCACGGGGCGCTCCTCGGTGAACGTCTGCAGGTGTCCAGAGACGCGGCTCGCCTCGCCCGCCCGGTCGCTCACGAGGAACCGCGCGAGGTCGACGGTGTGTGCGCCCAGGTCGCCGAGCGCGCCCGACCCCGCCATCTCCTCGTCGTTCCGCCACGACCACGGCGCGGTAGGGTCGGCGAGCCAGTCCTGGAGGTAGCTCCCCCGGACCTGCCGGACGTCGCCGAGTTCGCCGTCGTCGATGAGCCCCTTCGCGTAGCGGATGGCCGGGACGAAGCGGTAGTTGAACGCGCACGCCGCCACGGCGTCCGTGCCGGCGGCGGCGTCGCGCATCCGCTCGGCCTCCTCGAGCGTCGGCGCGAGCGGCTTCTCCGACAGCACGGGCGTGTCGGCTTCGAGCGCCGCGATGGACGGCTCCGGGTGGACGTGGTTCGGGCCGAGGTTGTAGAAGACGTCCACCTCGTCGACCACGCCGCGCCAGTCTGTCGCCGTGTGTTCGAAGCCCAACTCCTCGGCGGCGTCCGCGAGCGCGGACTCGTCGCGCCCGACGAGCGTGTGCCGGGTCACCTCCGGGGCGTCGGGGAAGAACATCGGGAGGCGCGCGAGCGCGTTCGAGTGGGCCTTCCCCATGAATCGGTAGCCGAGGACGCCGACGTCGAGGTGTGTGTCGGTCATGTTCCGCTCACCTCACACCCAGTGGGCCTCGTCCGGCGTCGTCTCGAACGTGGCGCGCTGCAACACGTCGACGGCCTTCTCCATCCCCTCCCTCGAGGAGGTGAGCGAGTCCTCGTGTTCGATGGAGAGCACGTCGTCGTAGCCGACCATCCGAAGCGTCGACACCACGTCCTTCCAGTGCTCCTCGCCGTGACCGTAGCCGACCGAGCGGAACAGCCACGAGCGGTCCGCCTCCTCGGTGTACGGCTTCGTGTCGAGCACGCCCTTCTCGCGGGCCTGCGCCTCGTACACCCGGGTGTCCTTGGCGTGGACGTGGTGGATGAGGTCCCGTTCCCCGAGGAACCGGATGGCCTCCGTCACGTCGATACCCTGCCAGTAGAGGTGCGAGGGGTCGAAGTTCGCGCCGATGCGCTCGTTCGTCAGTTCGTTGAGCCTCGCCATCCCGTGGGGCTCGTAGACGAGCATGTTCGGGTGCATCTCGATGCCGACGTTCACGCCGTGGTCCTCGGCGTGCGCCGCCAGGTCGCTCCAGTACTCCTCGGCGACCCCCCACTGGTACTCGTGGGCCTCGCTGTGGACGTTCGGCCACGGCGCGGTCACCCAGTTGGGCACCTCGTCGTTGGGGCCGCCCGCGGGGAGCCCCGAGAAGCCGGTGACGGCGTCGACGCCGAGGTGGTCCGCGAGTTCGATGGCCTCGCGGAGTTCGCGGTCCGCCTCGGCCGCCTCGTCCTCGTCGGGGTGGAGCGGGTTGTTGTGCGTCGCGAGCGCGCTCACCCGGAGGTCGTACTCCGCTAAGTCCGCCTCGAGGTCCGATCGGGCGTCCTCGCTCGCGAGGAGTTCCTCGCGGTCGACGTGGGTCTCTCCGGGGAAGCCACCGACGCCGAGTTCGACGGCGTCGACGCCGATTCCCGAGAGGTACTCGAACGCCTCTTCGCGTGACTGGTCGCTGAGTGGGACGGTCAACACTCCGATGTCCATACGAGGGCCGTGCAGTGGGTGGCGAATAAATGTTCCCGCACCGGTAGCCACTCGGTCACCCCCGGTCGCTTTCGGTCAGTCTCGACCAACTGGTCGGTCTCGCTCTGGCCGGCCGGGTTCGACGCGTCGAGAAGTAGCGCGTCCCCGAGACTACTCGTCGAGTCGGACCGACCGCCCGGTCTCGCTCGACCGGTAGATGCCGTCGATGACCCGCTGGACCTGCAGTCCCTGTTCGACGGTGTTCCGGGCGGGGCGCTGGCCCTCCGACACCGCCTGCAGGAACGTCACCAGTTCGGCGCGGTGGGTGTCGACCGACCCCGTCTCGATGTCGGTGTCCGAGAGGTGGGGACCGCCGCCGATACCGGTCTCGAACAGCGTCAGCTCCCCCGTCTCGCGGTCGAACCGGGCGCCCGCGTTCGTCCCGCGGACGAAGAACTCGTTGTTGGTGGGCCGGTTCGTCGCCCACGCTGCCTCGAGCGAGACGGTGTGGCCGTCGGCCGTGCGGAAGAACGCCGAGACGGAGTCGTCCACGTCGAAGTCCTCCGCCCCCGAGTCGCTCCCCCACATGTCGATGTAGGTGTAGTCCTCGCGCCAGCCGAACTCCGAGCGCGCGACGCCGGACACCTCGACCACCGGCGGGAAGTCGAGGAAGTGGAGCGCCAGGTCGATGGCGTGGACGCCGATGTCGATGAGCGCGCCCCCGCCCGAGACGGACTCGGTGGTGAACCACGACCCCCGGCCGGGGACGCCCCGCCGGCGGATGTAGTTCGCCTCGACGTGGCTCGTCTCGCCGAACCGTCCCTCGTCCTGGTAGTGTTTGATGACCTCGACCGGCGCGGAGAAGCGGTTGTTGAACCCGACCATGCAGAAGCCGGCGGCGTCCGCGGCGGCGGCGGCGATGTGTTCGGCCGACTCCAGCGTGTGCGCGAGCGGTTTCTCCAGGAGGACGTCCAGTCCCGCCTCCAGCGCCGAGACGGCGTACTCCTCGTGGAAGCGGTTCGGCGTCGTGATGAACACCGCGTCGACCTGGTCGTACAGTTCCTGTTCGTCCTCGAACGCCCGGACGCCGTACGTCTGCGCGAACCGGTCCCTGGCCTCCGGCGCGACGTCCATGCCGCCGACGATGTCGGCCCCGATGTCCGCCAACCGGTCGGCGTGGTGGTGGCCGATGCCGCCGAGACCGACCACCCCGACTCGCACGTCGCCGTACGCCGAGCGGCTCACACTCCTCCCTCCCTCGGTGCTCTCGGTGGGGTATCCATTATAAGCGAGTCGTGAAGGTGGCGGTATAGGTATTGTCCTTCTCTACGCTACTCGTCGGACGGTAGACAGTCCGCTCGCCGGCCTCGGCCCGCTCTCGGTCAGTAGTCGCGTACCTCGACGTCCTCGCCGTGGCGCTCCCGTAGTTCCGCCAGCCCCGCGCTCACCGCCTCGTCGTCGCCCGTCACGCTCTCGGCCCGCCGGCGGTAGACGAACAGCGGTTCGGGAACGTGGTAGCCGTCGAGGCCCGCGTCGAGGTAGTTCAACAGCAGGTCGTACTCCGCGTGGTACATCTCCGGGTCGAACCCCCCGAACCGCTCGAGGTGGTCCGCCCGGTGTACGATACCGTTGGTGACGGTGTGCATCACGTCGGCGCCCGTGTCGACGACGACTCGCTCGCCGTCGGTCGACTGCTCGTAGTAGTCGCTGTACGCGAAGTCGGCGTCGGGCGACTCGTCGAGGACGCCCGCCAGTCGGTCGACCAGTTCCGGGAGGAACTCGTCGTCCGAGTCGAGGACGACGAGGTACTCGCCGCTCGCCTCCTCGATTCCCCGGTTCAACGTGTTCCACTGCCCGCTGTGCTCGGTCTCCACGAGACGGAGGTACGGCGCGTCGAACCCGCGCACGACGTCGACCGTCTCGTCCGTCGAGCCGTCGTCGACGACCACGTGCTCGATGCGCGAGTGGTCGACGGTCTGCCGGCGGACGCTCTCGAGCGCGCGCTCGACGAACGCCGCGGACTCGTACGTGGCCGTCAGTATCGAGACGTCCGGGTCGCTCATCGGTCGGTCGACCCCACGTCCGTCGAGGACATCACTCTTGCCCGCGGGGCGGTCCAGTACCGGTGACGAGTTCGGGCCGCCGACGAGCGACCGAGGGCCGACGACGCCGTCCGACGCGAGCGACGCGGACCGCTCCGCTCACGCCTTCGGATACCGGGGCGTCTTCGCGTCGGCGATGCGCTCGACCTGCTGGGCGGAGAGCGACACGTCGAGCGCAGCGAGGTTCTCGTGGAGGTGCTCGCTCGTCCGGGGACCGATGATGGGAGCCGTCACCGGGTCGCGGTGGAGCAGCCACGCGAGCGCGACCTGCGCGGGGGTGGCGTCCTCCTCGTCGGCGACGGCCCGGACGGCGTCGAGGACCGCCCAGTTCTCCTCGGTGAAGTACGACCGCACCGACTCGGAGGCGGCCCCGCGGGTCCCCTCCTCGGGGTCGCTCTCGCGCTCGTACTTCCCGGTGAGAAAGCCCCCCGCGAGCGGCGACCACGGGATGACGCCGACTCCCTCCTCCTCGCAGACTTCGAGGAGGTTCGGTTCCTCGTGGCGCGCGACGGCGGAGTACTCTGGCTGCATGCAGGCGAACCGCGAGTAGCCCTCGACGTCGCTCGTGTACAGCGCCTTCGTGAACTGGTAGGCCGTCATCGTGGACGCGCCGATGTAGCGGACGCGACCCGACTCGACGAGGTAGTCCAGCGCCGCGAGCGTCTCCTCGATGGGCGTCTCGTCGTCCCAGCGGTGAATCTGGTAGAGGTCGACGTAGTCGGTTCCCAGCCTGTCCAGACTCGCCTCGCACTGGTCGACGACGTGCTTTCGCGAGAGCCCGGAGCCGTTCGGTCCGTCGCGCATGTCGCCGTACACCTTGGTGGCGACAACGAGTTCGTCGCGGGTCGCCGAGTCGATGGCGGTGCCGACGATGTCCTCGGACTCCCCCGTCGAGTAGACGTTCGCCGTGTCGAGGAAGTTCACGCCGGCGTCCAGCGCCTCGTGGATGAGGTCGACGCTCTCGTCCTCGTCGGCTATCATCCACGGCTGGCCGGAGCCGAAGTTCATACAGCCCAGACAGAGCCGCGAGACGTCTAGTCCGGTGCTCCCCAGTTTGGTGTACTCCATCTCGGTCATCGGCATTGCATCGCCCGGCCGGCGCATAAGCGTGCGGGAGGCGGGGGCGGGCGGCCGTCACCGGCCTCCGAGTGACCGCAGCCGGGGACGTGCCGCGTTCACACACCGTCGGCGCGGAAGACAATCCTTAAACGACGCGACGGGGATTTCCAATCATGGCTGGAACCATCGAAGTGCTCGTCCCCGGTGGACAGGCCACTCCCGGCCCGCCGCTCGGGCCGGAGCTCGGCCCGACCCCGGTGGACGTGCAGGCGGTCGTCCAACAGATAAACGACGAGACCGCCGCGTTCGACGGTATGGAAGTGCCCGTCACGGTCGACTACGAGGACGACGGCTCGTTCGACATCGAGGTGGGCGTCCCGCCGACGGCGGAGCTCGTCAAGGACGAGGCCGGCTTCGAGACCGGGAGCGGCGAGCCGCAGAGCGACTTCGTCGCGGACCTCTCCATCGAACAGGTGAAGAAGATCGCCGAACAGAAGAGCTCTGACCTGCTGTCGTACGACACCCGCAACGCGGCCAAGGAGGTCGGCGGCACCTGCGTCACCCTCGGCGTCACCATCGAGGGCGAGGACGCGCGGACGTTCAAACGGCGCGTCGACGACGGCGAGTACGACGACGTCCTCGGAGCGGAAGAGGCGGCGGCGTAGGCGTCGAGATCACGAGGGCCGTTTTTCCCGCTCCCGCTGGACGTTCACACCACCAACAACAGCGTCGCGTAGCCCGCGGCGCCGGCCGCGAACGCGGCGAAACTGCTGCGTGTCTCCTCCGGGAGTTCCTCCTTCACGACGTTGAGGACTACACCGCCGGCGAGGAACGCGAACAGCGCGGCGACCGCCAGTTCGCGGAGTTCGGTCACCGCGCCGACCGCCCAGCCGCCGAGCAGGGCCGCGGCGAGCAGCCACCGGCCGTAGCGCCGGTACGCCTCGTCGTAGTGCCGGTCGAGTCCCGCGTCCGTGACGAACGCGTGGAGCGCCATCGCGCCCGTGAACGTCGCCAGCGCGGTCATCCCTGTCTCGATGCGGTGGACGAAGAAGTAGCCGATGAGACCGTTGTAGACGGTGAACGACCCGAGGTGAACCCAGAACACGCCACCGTCCGCGTCCCCGTCGCCCTCACCGGCGGTCCGGCGCGCCAACCGCTCGACGCCGTAGTAGGCGGCGAACCCGGTCAGCGCGACGAGGTAGGCGTGGTGTTCGAGGAACGGGACGACGCCGGCACCGGCCTCGCTGAACGTCTCCTGACCGGCCTGTAGCTCCGGGAGGACGTGGACGAACACGTACGCGATGGAGACGCCGCCGGCCGCAGACAGCCAGAGGCGGCGAGGGAGCAGCGAGGCGGCGCGGAGGTGCGCGGCGGCCACGTGGACGGCCGCGACGGCGACGACGGCGACCAGTGACGGGAACAGACCGACTGCCACGTCGACAGTCGACCCGGCACGGCCCAAAACCTGGCGGCCCACCGACGGTCAGTAGCCGAGGTCCGCCAGCCTCGCGTCGGCCCGCCCGCGGTAGTCGTCGGTGTCGAAGTAGCGGACGTGCTCGAGCACGGGGTAGAGCGCGTACGCCGAACATCGGCCGTCGTGGAACCCGTCGTCGATGCCTCGGTGGCGGTCGTACGCGTCGAAGAAGGCGTCGCCGAAGCCGACGAACTCGCAGTACGCGAGGTCCACCTCCGCGTGTCCGTAGCTGCACGCCGGGTCGAGGAACGCGGCGACCCGGTCCCCGCTCACGACGAGGTTGTTCGCCCACACGTCGCCGTGGAGCAGCGACGCGGGCGGGCCGTCGGGGACGAGCGAGTCGAGGTCCGCACACAGCGACTCGACGCGGTCGAACAGCGCGGGCGGGAGGCTCCCCTCGTCGCGGGCGGCGCGGGCGACGTACAGGAGGCGGTGGTCTCGGAAGAACGCGACCCACGAGTCGGTCCACGGGTTCGGCTGGTGGTACGGCCCGGAGAGCGTGTCGAACGGGAAGCCGTATCGGTCGGCGGTGTGGTCGTGGAGCGCGGCGAGGCGGCGCGCCAGGTCCCGAACCGCCCGGTCGCCGAGCGGTCCGCCGCCAGCCACGAACGAGAGGACCAGCAGCGCGTCCGAGGCGTACAGCACCTCCGGCACCGGGAGTCCGCGCGCGCCGAGATACCGGAGCATCCGCGCCTCGACGGTGAGCGGCGTCGCGCCCGTCTTGGCGGCGACCGTCCGCCCGTCCGCGAGGTCGACCCGGTGGACGCCTCCGACCATCCCCCCGTCGAGGTCCGTGACCGCCGTCGCCTCCGCGTCGAGGGCGCGCGCGACCGCCCGGCCGACCGCCTCGGTGTCCGACAGCATACCTGCGGTGTCGGTCGGGGACGACAAGACGGTTCGGTCCGCACGACACGCACCCCGCTCCGCCCCCCTGTCGCTCCCGGAACGAACGCACGAGTCCTCCGTCGAACGCCCACACTGCTGGTGGCCAAGTGGAGCCGAACGAAACAGCACCCGAGAGGGTGGACCCGTTCGAAACGGCAGGTCAGTTCCGAAACTCGAGCACGAACCGGAAGACGGACGCGGAGCGCCGTTCGGCGGGCTGCTGTCGCTTCTCGGCCTCCTGTAGGCTCTGCCGAAAGGGGCGGAGTGCTCCACGTCGCGTCGTTCCTGTGTGTCGCGTACCGCGACCCGCTGACCGAGCCCTCGGTACTCTGGTTGAGCGTCGGAATCGTTACGCTCGCTATCGAAGTCACCGTCGTCGGAGCGAGCGTTCGCCGCGGTGGTCGGTGAGAGTGTATCGTGTTCGGGCCTTGTCGAGTTATGTTCAAATGTCTGGGGTAATAAAAAAGTAGTGAATCGGTAATTAAAGAGACCAAACGGTGGACGCCCTCCGGGCCAGAGAGAACCGACGCAATCCCCCCGGGTGGTGCGTCCCGTCTACCCCACTATTTCATAAACCGAAACGTATACCATATATATCCCCAACCAATGATTAGACGAGTCTAATTCGAGAGTCCGATTACTCAATCATGTCACTAAAACAATACGACAAACCAGCAGTGACGCGACGCGCTACGCGCCGGCGGTGCCGCGACGCTCGTGGGTTTGGCCGGGTGCACGGCACTGCCGAGCGCACCAGGACAGGCCGGGAATGACGGTGACGACGGAAGTGACGGGCCGGTCGCCGTGGCCTCGTTCTTCAGCTTCTTCGACTTCGGACGGCAGATCGCCGACGATACCCCGCTGACGGTGGAGAACCTCGTCCCGACGGGACTGCACGGCCACGGCTGGGAGCCCAACGCCAGTATCACCCAACGAATCATCGAGGCGGACGCGTTCATTCACGTCGGGGAAGACTTCCAACCCTGGGCCGACCGCGCCATCCAAACAATCAACGGGGACGACGTGGACACGGCGCTCATCAACGCCCGGGAGGGCATCGACCTGGTGGATCTCGCCTCGTCCCTCGATCGTGAAGAGGAGGGCGTCGGCGCTCAGCGCGGGAAGGACCCGCACTTCTGGCTGGATCCTCGGCGCGCAAAGGAATCCGTCGACAACATCGCCGACGGGTTCGCCGAGGTCGTCCCGGAGCACGCCGACACCTTCCGCGAGAACGCCGAGACGTACAAATCCGAGGTGCTGGAGCGTATCGACAGCGACTACGATGCCGTCTTCGAGGCGGCCGAACGTGACATCGTCCAGTTGGCCGCGCACAACGCCTTCCAGTACATCGGGGTGCGCTACGGCGTGCGGATGCGCCCGCTGGTGACGAGCCTCGCGGCGAGCGGCGACGTCAAACCCGCGGACATCCGCGAAGCGGCGGCGGTCATCCGCGAGAACGACATCAGGTACATCGCCAACGGCGTCTTCGAGTCCCAGCGCCCCGCCCAGCAGCTCGTCCGCGAGACGGACGTGGAGGCGTACTTTCCCATGACGCCGTACGCCGGCGTCCGCGAGGAGTGGGTCGAGGAGAACTGGGGCTACGAGGAGATCGCCTACAACATCAACATCCCCACCCTCGAGATCGTCCTCGGCACCGAGACTCCCGAGGACGCGGCCCCGTCGGCGGACTGGCTCGAGCAGTGGCGGAACTTCGAACCGATATGAGCACACAGGACACCGACCCCACGACGGCAGCCGCCACGGACGAGCGAGCGACGACCGAGACGGACCCGGACGCCACGGCGGGCGACCCGGTCGTCGACCTCGCGAGCGTCACTTTCGGCTACACGGCGACGCCCGTCGTCGAGGGCGTTTCGCTGACCATCGACCCGGGGGAGTACGTCGCCGTCGTCGGGCCGAACGGTTCGGGGAAGTCGACGCTGATGCAGCTGATGTTGGGGCTGCTCGAACCCGACGCGGGCACGGCTCGCCTGTTCGGCGAGCACGCCGACCGCTTCGACGACGGCGAACGGGTCGGCTACGTCGCCCAGCACGCCAGCGCCGCCAAGGAGATGCCCATCACCGTCCGCGAGGTGGTGAAGATGGGCCGATTCCCGCACGTCGGGTTCGGCCGGCTGTCGGCGGCGGATTGGGCCATTGTCGACGACACCCTCGACACCGTCGGCATGAGTGCGTTCGCCGACCGGCGCGTCACGCAGCTCTCGGGCGGCCAGCGCCAGCGGGCGTTCATCGCGCGGGCGCTGGCGAGCGAAGCCGACTTGCTCGTCTTGGACGAACCGACCGTCGGGGTCGACGCCGAGTCGGTCGACGCCTTCTACAGTCTGCTGGCGGCGCTCAACGCGGAGGGCATCACCGTCCTCCTCATCGAACACGACCTCGGGGCGGTCGTCGAACACGCCGACCGCGTCGTCTGTCTGAACCGGGAAGTGTACTTCGACGGCCCGACCGACGAGTTCGTCGAAAGCGACGCGCTGGCCCGGGCGTTCGGAACCGAGGCACGGTTCCTCACGGAGGTGAACGGATGAGCTCGGGAGTGGCCGCCGTGCTCGTGGCGAGCGGCCTCGTCGTCGTGGACCCGTCGCTGGTGGTCCCGCTGCAAAGCGGGCTGAGCGCCGTCGGCGACCTCGTCTTCGGTGTCCTCCTGTGGCTCCTAGAGCAGTGGTACTGGCTGATGGACTGGGTGTACTACTTCACGGGTCTCGAGATGCTGAACCCGCGCTACCGGTTCATGCACCGGGCGATACTCGTCGGGCTCTGTGTCGGCGTGATGGCGCCGCTCATCGGGACGTTCCTCGTACACCGGCAGCTCGCACTCATCGGCGACGCGCTGGCCCACACCGGATTCGCCGGCGTGGCCGTCGGCCTGTTCTTGAACGCCGTCATCGACCTCGGAGTATCGCCGTACCTCACCGCCGTCGTCGTGGCGATGATCGCCGCGCTGTTCATCGAACTCATCTCCGAGGTTACGGACGCCTACAACGACGTGTCGATGGCTATCGTCCTGTCGACCGGATTCGCGCTGGGGACGACGCTCATCAGTCTCAACGCGGGCGGGCTCGCCGTCGGCGTCAACCAGTTCCTCTTCGGCAACCTCTCGACGGTGTCGCCTCAGAGTGCGGCTATCCTCCTGGTGTTGTTCGTCGTCATCGTCGGGACGGTGGCTGTGACGCGCAACCAGCTCCTGTACGTGACCTTCGACGAGACGGCAGCCGCCGTCTCCGGCATCTCCGTCAACTGGTACAATCGGGTGATGGTGATGCTGACGGCGATGGTCGTCGTCGGCGCGATGCAAATTATGGGTGTCATCCTCGTCGCGGCGATGCTCGTGGTTCCAGTGGCCGGTGCGACCCAGGTGTCCCGGAGTTTCTCCGAGTCGTTGGTGGTTTCGGTCGTCCTCGCGGAACTCGCGGTGTTGCTGGGGATCGGCGTTGCCTATTACGGCGGTGTCACGGCCGGCGGAGTCATCGTCCTCACCGCCGTGGGAATCTACGTCTGCGCCGTCGCGCTAGGCAAGGTTCAATCCGTTCGAGGCAGCCAGCAGGCGCCTGATATGGGGAGTATCGAGGCTGAGGGTGCAGACGTCGGAACCGGAACTGGAGGCGACTGACGATCACGGCCAGTGACGACGGCTCGCCGGAGAACGAGACCAGCCGAAGCGACAAGGAGGCTCGACCGAACCTATCGACGGGAACCCAGAGTGCGGTCACGGAGGAGTATATCAAAGCAGTCTATTGTCATCGAGCGGGAACAGCGTCGATCGCCGGTCGACCACCAGCGTCGTCTTCGACCGCTGAAGTTGGCGCTCCGGTACCGAGTCTGACGGCCTTGCGGACCCGGAGGGCCGCCCGATGGTGGTAGGAGTGAATCCGGGTAGGTAGTCGCGTACCGGGGTCTCGGAACCGAACCCGAGACGGTCGTTCCGGTGGCGACGCCGTGCGAGGCGGTGGCTCGCCGGGGTCGGTTCGGAGGCCTTAAGTGGCTCATGACCGTCCGCCGATGTGAGACAGGCGTACGCCTGTTTCACTGACCCGTAGGAGCAGTTCCTGCGTACTACGGAGGTGAAAAATGGCAGATTCAATCGAGGACGCTGTATCCCAAGCGCTTGACGAGGCCCCGGAGCGGAACTTCCGGGAGACGTTGGACCTCGCCATCAATCTACGCGACTTGGACCTCAACGACCCGGCGAATCGTGTCGACGACGAGGTGGTCCTGCCGAGCGGAACCGGCCAGGACACGCGCATCGTCGTCATCGCGGAGGGCGAGACCGCCCTCCGCGCGGAGGACGTCGCCGACGACGTGTTCTCGGGCAGCGACCTGTCGGACCTCGCGGACGACGAGGACACCGCGAAGGACCTCGCCGATGAGACGGACTTCTTCATCGCCGAGGCCGACATGATGCAGGACGTCGCGTCCAACCTCGGGCGGATTCTCGGCCCGCGGGGGAAGATGCCGACGCCGCTGCAGCCCGACGACGACGTCGTCGAAGTCGTCAACCGAATGAAAAACACCGTCCAACTCCGCTCGCGCGACCGGCGCACGTTCCACACGCGCGTCGGTGCGGACGACATGAGCGCGGAGGAGATCGCGGACAACATCGACGTCATCGTCCGTCGGCTGGAGGCGGACCTCGAGAAGGGGCCGCTCAACCTCGACGGCGTGTACGTCAAGACGACGATGGGCCCGTCCGTGGAGGTGCCGGTCTGATGAGCTCCGCCGAGGAGGTCCGCAAGACCGAGACCATCCCCGAGTGGAAGCGCCAGGAGGTCGAGGAGCTCGCCGAGTTCCTCGGGCGGTACTCCTCCATCGGCGTCGTCGGCGTGACCGGCATCCCGAGCCGGCAGCTCCAGGCGATGCGGCGCGACCTCCACGGGGAGGCCGAACTCCGGATGAGCCGGAACACGCTCGTCACCTACGCGCTCGACGAGGAGGACGACGGGCTCGAGGAACTGGTCGAGTACGTCAGCGGCGAGGTGGGGCTCATCGGGACGAACGACAACCCGTTCGGCCTGTTCAGGCAGCTCGAGGCCTCGAAGACGCCCGCGCCCATCAACGCCGGCGAAGTCGCCCCCAACGACATCGTCATCCCCGAGGGCGACACCGGCGTCGACCCCGGCCCGTTCGTCGGGGAACTCCAGCAGGTCGGCGCGGACGCCCGCATCCAGGACGGCTCGATTCAGGTGATGTCCGACTCGACGGTGCTCGAGGCGGGGGAGGCCGTCTCGGACGACCTGGCGAACGTGCTCGCCGAACTCGGAATCGAGCCGAAGGAGGTCGGACTCGACCTCAAGGCGGTGTACTCCGAGGGCGTGCTGTTCGAGGCGGACGAACTCTCCATCGACGTGGACGAGTACCGCGCGGACGTGCAGTCGGCCGCCGCCGCCGCCCGGAACCTCTCGGTCAACGCGGCGTACCCGACCGACCGCACCGCCGGCACGCTGCTCGCGAAGGCCGCCGGCGAGGCCAAGTCGGTCGGTCTCCAGGCCGCCATCGCCGACGAGGAGCTCATGCCGGACCTCGTGCGCAAGGCCGACGCGCAACTGCGCGCGCTCGCGGCCGCCGTCGACGACGAGGAGGCACTCCCCGAGGAACTCCGCGGCGCCGCCGCGCCCGAACCGGCGGCGGAGTCCGAGGCGGAGCCGGACGAACAGGGCGACGAAGGAGACGAGGAAGCCGAGGCTGAGGCCGACGCCGCCGACGACGATGACGACGACGACGAGGACGACGGCGCGGAAGGTCTGGGCGCGATGTTCGGATAACCAGAATTCGACTGTACACCAATGGAATACGTTTACGCTGCACTCATCCTGAACGAGACGGGCGAAGAGATCAACGAAGACAACGTGACGGCCGTGCTCGAGGCGGCCGGCGTCGACGTCGAGGAGTCCCGCGTCAAGGCGCTCGTCGCCGCGCTCGAGGACGTCGACATCGAGGAGGCCATCGAGACGGCCGCCGCGGCACCCGCCGCGGGCGGTGCGGCCGGCGGCGCCGGCGGCGCCGGCGGCGCCGCGGGCGACGACGAGTCGGCCGACGAGGACGAGGAGAGGAGGCCGCCGAGGAGGAGGCCGCCGCGGAGAGGAAGACGAGGACGAGGAGCCCTCCGGCGAGGGTCTCGGCGACCTCTTCGGCTGAACCGGCGACCGCCGTCGGAGTCGCGCGGTCCGCCGACTCTCCGAATCGACGTTTCTTTCGCGCTCTCACCGACAGCGGGGCGACCGCACCGCGGGCGGCGCGTCGCTCGCTAGCGCCGGCGCCGCGAGGTCGCCCCGTGACGCGTCCGCCCGGCGACGCGTGTGAGTGGGAACTATACCACCCCCGGAACCACCGGTAGGCATGAGAGAGCGATACGACTGTATCGTCGTCGGGGTCGGCGGCATGGGTAGCGCCGCCGTCTACCGACTCGCCGCGCGAGGTCTAGACACGCTCGGTCTGGAGCAGTTCGACGTCCCCCACGACCAGGGGTCGAGTCACGGGAGCACGCGCATCGTCAGGCTCACCCAGCCGGAGGACCCCAGCTACGTCCCGCTTGCGCGGGCCGCCTTCGAGAACTGGCGCGAACTCGAAGCCGTCACCGGCCGCAGCCTCCTCACCACCACCGGGTCGGTCCACGCCGGCCACCCGGGCGCCGACATCGTCCCCGACGCGCGCGCGTCGCTCGACGCGCACGACGTGGGGTACGAACTCCTGTCGGGCGAGGAGGTGAACGAGCGGTTCCCGGGGTACGACTTGCCCGCCGACTACCGCGCGGTGTACCAGCCGGACGGGGGCTTCGTCGACTGCGAGCGCGCGGTCAGCGCGCACGTCGAGGCGGCCCACGCCGAGGGGGCGACCGTCCGGGCGCGCGAGCGCGTCACGGAGTGGCGCGAGACGGCCGAGGGCGTCCGCGTCGAGACGACGAAGGGGAGCTACGTCGCCGACGACCTGGTGGTCGCGGCGGGGGCGTGGAGCGACGACCTGCTCCCCTCGCTGGCGGACGAACTCACGCCCGTCCGGCGGGTGATGGCGTGGCTCCAGCCGGAACGGCCCGCGGCGTTCCGGCCCGACGCGTTCCCCGTGTTCAGCCTGTCGGGCCGCGAGGGGTACGGGTACGGCTTCCCGACGTACGACGTTCCGGGGTTCAAGTTCGGCCGCGAACCGAACCCAGACGAACCGTTCGACTCGACGAACCCGGTCGACCCGGACGGCTGGAACCGCGAGCCGACGCCGCGCGACGAGGCGTTCCACCGGGAGTTCGCGGAGACGTACTTCCCGGCCGGCGCGGGGCCGACGCTGCGCCTCCGGACGTGCCTGATGACCGAGTCGTCCGACCGCCACTTCCTCCTCGGTCCGCACCCCGAGTACGACGGCGTCCACGTCGCCGCCGGGTTCACCGGTCACGGGTTCAAGTTCACCTCCGTCGTGGGGGAGGTGCTCGCCGACTTCGTCGCGGACGGTGACACCGACGAGCGAATCGACCTCCACCACGTCCGCCGTCTGTTCGTGGACGACGAGTGACGTCGCCGAGCCGATGTATGTACGTGCGTGATTCATATCCAACACGAATATCGGCGAAAATATGACTGAAAACGCAATAGAGCGTCGAGGAAGACTCCGAATGTGACCCGCGGCGGTCGGAACGTCGACGAATAGAACGGTCCCCCTAGCCTTATATTGGGGTACGTTAACACTGTGCTGATGCCGGACACAGAAACCGACTCAGGGCGTCGCCGGTTCCTCAAGGGAACGGGCGTCGCCGCGGTGTCGCTCGGCCTCGCTGGCTGTTCGAATCAGAGTGACTCGGGCGGAGCGGAGACGACTGGCGGGGCGGAAACGACATCGGCCGGCGGCGACACGCCGACGGAAGACAAGACGCCGACGGACGCACCGGAAGACACGAGCAACATCCCGACCGGGGGCGTCTTCACCTTCGGAATGGGGACGGCTCCCGACTCCGTCAACGTACTCGCGACCAACTCGGCGTACTCGGGCGTCATCCTCAACCTCATCTACGAGGGTGGGACGCGAGTCGACCCGGTCAACTTCGGAGTCCACCCGAACGTCTTCACCGACTGGACCTCCGAGGAGGTGGAAGACGGGAGCGACGACGAGAACGACCAGCCGAACGTGGACATCTTCTTCAACGTCCGCGAAGGCGTGACGTGGAACAACGGGGAAGAACTCACCGTCGAGCAGGTGGTCTGGTCGTACAACTACCTGCTCGAGCAGATGCCGGGCGCGTACGCCGCCGACCTGAACCCCATCACGTCCGTCGAGACGTCGGACCGGGACGACTGGGACGCCGTGATGCACATGGACAAGCCCATCGGGACGTACGCGTCGACCCAGCTCGACCTCCCCATTCTGCCGAAGTTCCAGTGGGAAGGCGTCTCGGACTTCAACACGTACCAGCCGTACGAGAACGACGGTCCCGTCGGTCTCGGACCGGGTGTCATCACGCGGTACGAACCCGACACGTCCATCGAGATATCGTTCGCCGAGCGTCAAGGCGAGTACGTGCTCGGTGACCTGGACTGGATGGGCGACGTGCAGGGACTCGTCGCCGGCGGGCCGTTCATCGACGCCTTCCGCGTCATGGTGTACTCGAGCACGTCCGCGCTCAACCAGGCGCTCTTCGAGGGCGACATCGACACGCTGTACGGCAGTATCCGGACCTCACGCATCGAAGAGGCGCAGAACACGGAGGGAATCGAACTCGTCGACGGGTTCGACACCGGGTACGGACACATCTCGTTCAACCTCCGACGGACGCCGCTGGACGACCTGACGTTCAGGCAGGCGCTCGGCTTCGCGTACGACGACGTCTACTGGATCGAACAGCTCCAGCGCGGCTACGCGCAGGAGGGTGACTTCGTGATGCCGCCGGGGTACACGGCGGTCCGGCCCGAGACGGGCACCGACGCCGAGTTACTCACCGACCCGGCGACGCAGGCGTTCCACTTCCGGGAGTCGTCGCCGAGCGTCCCCGACGTGGAGGGGATTCGGCAGTTCCTGACCGAGGGCGGGATGATAACCGGCGAGAGCGGGACGTTCCTGGGCCAGGAGTACCCGGGGAGCCTGACGGGCGTGACGGCGAGTCAGACCGAGCCGAAACACGAGTACTCGTTCGGCCCGGTCCAGTCGGCCATCCTCCGGCAGTCCGACCAGGACCCCGACCAGGAGCTTCGGGTCAACGGCGAGACCATCACCGAACTCAACGGCGGGCCGCTCATCCACTTCGTCTACCCGGCGAAGGACAGTCCCCAGACCGCGAAGATGATAGAGACGTACATCGGCGCGCTCCACAGCATCGGGATTCCGGTCGAGCGACAGGTGATGTCGTTCAACACGATGCTGACGCGGGTGTACTCTCAGGAGGACTTCGACATGTTCCCCATGGGGTGGGTCGGCCTCTCGCCGTTCGCGACGGGAACGCTGTACGGGCTGTTCCACAGCGACAACGCCGACGACCACTCGGTGGCCGAGTCCGACGACGAGGAGAACAACACGGAGGTGTCGCTGAACAACCCGATGGGGTACGGACTGTTCGAGGACGCCACCGCGGACGACCTCATCTCGCAGGCGCGGACGACGCTGGACCCCGAGGAGCGCAACAACCTCTCGCGGCAGGCGGTCGAGCGCATCTACCTCGACTTCCCGACGATGGTCGACGCCTACGAGGTGGTCAAGTGGCCCGTCAACTCCGCCGACTGGACGGGATTCCTCCGGAACATCCCCGACCCGGGCTACACCTACCTCACGACCGAGGTCATGCAGGTCCACCAGAACCAGAGCGAGTAGCTCGACCCCGCCACCGTCCGACCGACTCCGCTTTTTCGCGGCCCGGCTCCGTCCGAGTCACGACGCCACCGGGGACACACCTGTACCCGCCAGTCCACGGTCGGCCGGGACGCCCCGCCGGCGCGAACGTTTAACGCCGAGAACGAGCCCACCCCGACGCGATGGTCTCGCCAGCGGTCGACGCCGTGCTGTCGCCGGTCACGTTCGCGCTCGCGGGCTGCGCGCTGGGTTGCGTCAGCGGTCTGTTCCCCGGCCTGCACGCGAACAACTTCGCGCTCCTGCTCGCGGCCGCCGCGCCGGCGCTCGACGCGCCGCCGCTCCCGCTGGGCTGTGCGATGCTCGCCGCGGGCGTCGTCCACACGTTCCTCGACGTGGTGCCGGCGCTCGCGCTCGGCGTGCCGGACGCCGCGATGGCCGCCGGCGCGCTCCCGGGCCACCGACTCGTGGTCGCGGGACGGGGACGGGAGGCGCTCCGGCTCTCGGCGCTCGGGAGCGGCGTCGCCGTCGCGCTCGCGCTCCCGGTCGCGGTGCCGCTCACCGCGGCGATGGAGCGGGCGTACCCGACGCTCCGGGGGTGGCTCCCGGTCGTGCTGCTCGGGGTCGCGGTCCTCCTCGTCGCGACCGAGCGGACGTGGCCGGCGCGTCTCGGCGGTGCGGTCGCGTCTGTCTCTCTGCGGCGCTGGGCGGCGGTCCTCGACGCCGCGCCGCGCTCGCCGCTCGGGGTGGGGGTGTGTTGACGCCGATTTCGCCGGCCTGTTCGGCGTGCCGGTCCTCGTCGACGCGCTCGACGGCGGCGGCGTCCCCCCGCAGGACGACCCGCGCGTCGTCCTGTCGCGGAGGGGCGCGGGCGCGGCGGCCGCCGCCGGTGCCGGGGCGGGAGCGGCGGTCGGCTACCTGCCGGGCGTCTCCGCGGGCGTCGCGTCGGTGCTCGCGCTGCCGGCGACGCCCGGTGGGGACCCCGACCGCGAGTACGTCGTGGCGACGAGCGGCGCGAACTCGGCGACGGCCGTGTTCGCGCTGTTCGCGTTCGCCGTCCTCGACGAGCCGCGGTCGGGCGTGCTCGTGGCGATGGCCGACGTGGGCGTGCCGGCCGCGCTGTCGACCCTGCTCGCGGTGACCGTACTCGCGGCGGCCGTCGGCGTCGCGGCCGTGCTGGTGGTCGGCGACGCGACGCTCCGGGTCGTCGGCCGACTCGACCACCGGAGACTGGTGGGCGGCGTGCTCGCGGGCCTGCTCGCGCTCTCGTGGGCGTTCGCCGGCGCGCTCGGAGTCCTCGTGCTGTTCGCGGCCGCGACGATCGGACTCGTTCCCCCGCGAATCGGCTGCCGCCGGGTCCACCTGATGGGCGTCCTGCTCGGTCCCATCGCGCTGGGACTGTGAGCCGAGCGGACGCACCCGGTCGGCCCGACGGACGGGAGAACGGACCGCACCGACCGGGTGGCGGCCGTCGGAAAGACAACCGTTAAAAGCCGCGCGCCGGTCCGTGTAGGTATGAGCGAGGCCGAGCAGCAGTCGCAGCGGCGCTGCGTGTCCTGCGGCATCAACGTCGCGGGAATGAGTGCGGCGACGTTCGACTGTCCCGAGTGCGGGACGCAGATCAGTCGCTGCGCCAAGTGTCGAAAGCAGAGCAACCTCTACGAGTGCCCCGACTGCGGGTTCAGGGGGCCGTAGCGATGGGGAAGGTCGCAGCCAAGATGAAGGTCATGCCGAACGACCCCGAGATCGACCTCGACGAACTCCAGGAGAAGCTCGAGGCGTCGCTCCCGGAGGGGGCCGAGATACGCGGCGTCGAACGGGACGACGTGGCGTTCGGTCTGGTCGCGCTCCTGCCGACCGTGGTCGTCCCGGACGACGCGGGCGGCACGGAGGCCGTGGAAGAGGCGTTCTCCGGGGTCGAGGGCGTCGAGTCGGTCGCCGTCGAGAACGTCGGCCGCATCTGAACGCCGGGCGCGGTCGACTCCGTTCTCCGTTCTCCCGTCGCACAGCGCCGTGTCCCACTACACGTCGAAGACCACGTACGCCGTCCAGCCGTCGTCGACCCGTTCGACGCGCATCTCCGAGTACGTGACGGCTTTCACCTCCCGCGCGGTCACCGCAGAGAGCGGGACGCCCCGCGCGCTCGCCTCGACGGTCCACGCGGCGTCGGCGTCGCTCGGGCCGGTGACCGTCGCCTCGTTCGCGACGGGGAGTACGCCGCGGACGTCCCGCTCGTAGATGAGCGAGTCGAGGTAGTCGAACAGCGCCGCCTCGAGGCGCTCCGCGGTGACGGTCACCTCGAAGCGGTCGCCGGTCGCCGGCACCTCGTCGCACATGGCCGCCGCGAGCCCGTCGGCCACCGCCGCGAACGTCGCGCCGAGGGTCGGCCCGGTCGCCTCGACGGCGACGTCTGCCGTGTGGTCCCTGAGCCGGAAGCGGCCGCTCTGGTCGGACACGGGTCCGAGTAGGACTCGTCCGGGCAACAGTGTTCCGTTGACCCTCTCGCACGACGCGACGGCCGCGGGTTCCTAGGTGTGAGCGGGCGTCCAGACGCCGGCTCCCGACGGGCGTATCGCTCGGGGAGCGGCCGAATACGCGTCGATACGTATCAACAGTATAAACAGTTCTACGGGTCGAAACAGCCCACAAGCGGGCGAATCGACGGTGGAGTTATATTCCAGAGCATACTACCGGGTGCTAGTGAGCGTCAACCTTCAAAAGCGCGTGGACGGCCCGGGGGACGCCACCCACGTAGGGGACGCTTGGGCGCTGAAAGAGCGCATCCGAGAGGCGGAGGGCGTGTTGAAGCAGCGACGCGGCTTCTTCGAGGACGCCTACCGCCGGTCGACGACGCACCTGCTGTACGAGTCTCCGGGAAGAGCGGACCACGACCGGGCCGACCTGGCCGGGTTCGCGTCCGCCCGCCGGGACGGCTACATCCTCTTTCTCGCCGTCGCACCGGAGGCGCGCGGGCGAGGGTACGGCGAGCGGCTGGTCGCTGAGGTGGCCGACGACAACCGGAGCGTCACCTGCCACGCCCGGACGACGAACGAGTCGGCACTGGCGTTCTACGACCACCTCGGCTTCGAGGTACAGCGCCACATCGGCAACTACTACGAGGACGGCGGCGACGCCTACTACCTCAAACTCGGGAGCACCGGCGGGCTGACCGAACGGCTCTCTGGCCTCCTGCGCTGAGCCTGTCGACCCTCGCTCGGCGGTTCGGGGTCGACTGCGCCGGACGGAGCCGACAGTCGTTTGTGGGTCGCCCGCGTACGGGTGGTGCGCGCACCAAGTCCCCGCCCCAGTAGACCCGTTCGGGTGCGATGACGGCGCGGAGAACCCACGCGCGCGACACCGTCGCCGCACGGCGACCGGCCGCCGCGGACCGCATCCGCGGCCACTGGTGGCGCCGAGCGCCACCCGCCCGGCACGAGGGTTTCCCGGCCGACGCGGCACGCCGCCACGGGATGACGCCGGCTCGTTAGTGTCCCGGGCGACATACTTCTGATTATAGATAGGTTCAAATACGAATAGGTCTATGGACAGACATGGGGTCGAACACGAACCCATCCGACCGAATGATCCGTCTGTACTTCGGACAGCCCGGCGACAATCGACCGACGAAGAGCGAGATGGCAGAATTCATCAAACACGAGATGGGACTCGTCCAAGGGGCGGACAAACCTCAATGGTCTCAGGGAGTTGGTGAATTGCTCAGCCTCGGTAAGGACGCCTGGAAGAACGAACTCGACGCGATCAGCCCCGAGGACCGAAAGCGCATTGAGGAACTGGAGGAGAAGGTTGTCGACTACCGGCTGAAGACAGAGCGACTTGAACAGGAACTCGACAAGCGCCGTCAAACTGACGGTCACCTTGACGCCGCCGAACGTGTTCATCGGATTGAGGCTCGCATCCTCCAGGTGCTCTGTCGCACCGAGTATCAGGGGCGGAGGTCGATGAATTACGTCGACCTCTACGAAGTGACCGAGGAGACTGGCCTTGAATACGGGACTGTCGTCGAGTACGCAAAGTATCTCTCACAGCCTCATGCGGGCGAACGCGTCATCCTCGATGAGTACGGCGAGAAAGCAAAGGCGTCCATCCAGAGTGCGTTTGGGGCATACTGCGAGGCGGTTGGGCTTGCATCTGGGGACATCCAGACGTTGAATGGTGACCGATGAGCGCCGACGATGACATCTCCGGGCTGATCGAGACGATCAACGGTCTGCAGAAGCAACTCGAGGCTCGCGACGAAGAGATCGGTCAGCTTCGCGAAGAAGCGACCAAACCCGATGCACCCTCGAACGAGGATATCGTCGAGGGGTTCTTCGAGGCGAGACAGTTCGCCGAGTCGACTGAACGATCCTCTAGATGCGCTGTCAGGTACTTCCAGGGATACACAGACGACGAACCTCTCTGTGACACTACGACCACCGACGTGCTTGACTTCGCCAACAACTGGAACGGGAGCGATGGGGTCACCCCGAATACCATGGTAACCTACCTTCGACGCATCAAACAGCTCTTCGACTGGATGGGAGATCAAGTGTGGGGGCCGGAGGAGAACGTCGTACAACCGGGAATCGATCAGTTCAAACGGGATCACAGCTCTCAGCTCCGCCGTGCCGGTCAAAACAAAGGAACGGTACTTGAACCGCACGAGTACCTTTCGTTCATCAAGTACAATCGGAACCCGCGTATGTATGCGCTCCTCATGCTCGCCGCAAAGACAGGTCTCCGCCGAAAAGAACTCGTCTATCTAAAAACCGACGACGTGGATCTGAACGCGAAGAAGGTCTACAACCGCTCGCCGAAGGGAGTCGGGGACGAACGCCTCCGGAAAGACGCCGCCGACCAGAAACTGATTGATGACGAGACCGTTTCAGCGATTGAATCGTGGCTCGAAACCCGGGCGACTGTGGTAGCACAATCGAACGGAAGTGATGATGGCTGGCTGTTCACCGACCGCACCGGAGGGCAACTGACTGCCATGACCATCTCTCGATGGTGGAACAAGGCGACTGACCGTGCGAGGACTGCACTCAAACAGACAGATCCCGAGCTCGCCGAGAAGATCAGCGAGCTCACTCCCCACGACGCACGGCGCTGTTTCACCTCGTGGCTGAACTGGAACAACTGTCCCCGGGACATCATCGCGATGCTTCGAGGTGACGCTGAGGGCGATATGATAGCACTCTACACGCGATACGGCGAGGACCACGTTCGAGAGGAGTACGAGAAAGCGATCCCCGCGATCGGGATATAGCCTCGATCCCCATCCTGACAAACGCTTATCACCGAGGCACTGCCATCGAGACTATGATTTTCTCTGTCGACCGTGACTCCGGTGACCTCCAACATCTCGCTGAAGAGGCATTCGTCGACCTTGACGTTCTTGAGCAACGGGACTTCGAGGAGTGGGCGATACGGGAACCAAGAGTGTTGGGCGAGGACATGTTGATTATCTCGAACCAGTACTCGAACTTCGAACAGACCCGCGACCGACTCGATATCCTCGCGCTCGACAAGGACGGGAAGCTCGTCGTCGTTGAGTTGAAGCGCGACCGAGCGGACGAGACGACCGACCTCCAAGCGATCAAGTACGCGGCGTACTGTTCGACGCTCACCGCCGAAGACATCCAGAAAGAGTATCGTGACTTCTGGAATCGACGAGACGGCGAGTCACTCACGTCTGAGGATGTCGGAGAGAAGTTCGTCGAGTTCCTCAGTGACCGTGTCGAAGACGTCGTCACGACTGATGAGGGATGGGCGGAGTTCGACCTCGACGATCAGCCTCGAATCCTTCTGGTGGCAGGGGACTTCGGGATCGAGGTGACGGCACCCGTCATGTGGCTCCTCGAGGAGTACAGTCTCGACGTGACCTGCGTTCGAGTCCGCGCCCACGAGCACGAGGGACGGCTCCTCCTGAACAGTCAATAGGTAATCCCGGTCACGGAGGCCGAGGAGTACATGACGAGGCGGCGTGAGAAACAAGAACAACAGAAGACAGGCAGCCGACGACCCGCGGCGATCAAGGTGCTTCTCGACCGCGACGTCCTCAGAGAAGGCGACGCGGTCGTGTTCAACGAGAACCGGAAACCACCGGACTCGGAGTGGCACATCGAACCTGAGGAGGGATTCTGGTCGGCGACGGTCACCGGAGACACGGGACGAGCGAACAACGTCACGTGGGACTGGGACGGAGAGACCTACTCGTTCACCGGGATCGCGAAACAACTTCTACACGAACTGGTGGGCCGTGACGAGTCACGATCGCTGAACGGGTACAAGTACTGGTGTCACCCTGGATTTGAGGGTCGAACGCTCCAAGACCTCAGAAACAGCGAGGTCAGCGGAACCGACCGCTCAGCGACGACACGACAGCGGGAATAACGTGTTCGAAGAGACGGTAGCTCAGACGCTCTCTTGATCGGTATTGGTGGCAGAGGAGGACAGTGGATACTTCAATGTAGGTCCACCGAAGTGGAGTCGTCTCGTGGCGGTGAAGAAAGAGTTGGTCGCAGCGAAAGGGCGGCGGGACTCGAGAATCAGTTCCAGTCGGTGAAGTTGTCGCTCTCGTCTCCCTGCCACCAGCGACAGACAGCTTGGATGGTCGCGGGCCATTCCCGGAACTCTCCGACGCTGTTGCGAATTAGTTCGGACGACCCGACGTTTCCCTATTAATAGTAAAAGAGGGAAATCGGGAGGTGCTCGAAACAACTCGAGTTGGTGTCCAACGGTCGATTGGCCGAAGAAACCCGATCGGTAATCGCTCAGCTCGGGCTGGTGTCAGGGCGGGGTCATCATTGGGGTAGGTCGTGAGTTCCGTTCCCGGTATGCGATGCCGACGAGCTCGTCTTGCTCTTATTCCAGTCCGGTGCGACGCGCTCGAACGGATGGGATGAGCGACGAGATCGTGAGAGTAAGCCCCTCTGCCACCAGACACGATGGGAACGAAGGACTCTATGATAACAACAATATCTGACAGGAATTGCGTGCTAAATACAGAGGTCAATTCAGCAACTGAGGATTCGGGGACATCAGGAGTTTCACACGGGCAACTACCCTTATCCTCCTTCGAGGCGTTATTTACCACTGATGATAAAATGGCATCCCATCCGAGTCGCGGCGAAGAGGACGTTGTAACCGTCGAATTCTCCCAGGTGATCGACCGATCGGTATCGGACGTGTTCTCGTTTATTGCAGAAAACCACGCCAAGAATCACCCACGCTGGGATCCGAATATCGAACTGGAACAGGAGACCGATGGCCCGATTGGCGTTGGGACCGTCTTTCGACGGCGTAATACTCGCTACAAGGACCCCGTCGAGGGAACGATGGAGATCGTGGAGTACGAGTCCAACGAAGTGATGGGTACGGTCATCAAAGAAGGAGGATTCGAGATGTCCGGGCGGGTCACGTTCGAGGAAGTGAGTCCATCGCAAACGAGGGTCACCCGGAGCGCCACCGTTCCAGCTTCGGTCGACGAAGCGCTGATTCAGAGCGAGATGGAACGAACCGGTCGGACCATCGAGAACCTGATCGAGTCAGCGGTCTAACGAGGATCGCGAGCTTCGAATTGAGTCTTCTCGTATGTCTTCTGGCGACAGTTCAGAAGCTCGCTAGCCACACGTGCTCCATACGCTCTGGTGTATTCAGCACCACTCCCGAACCCAATCACTTATCGAGAGTTTCAACGAGGCCACCGGAGTGCAATCCAGTCGACCTATTCGACATCGAACGTCTCGTAGAGCCGGTCCAAGGTGAACTGATTCCGGAGCTTCGTCACGGTGTTCTGATTCGCGTACATCCCCGATTCCCAGTACGCCTCCGAGAGAGGGAGCGTCTCCGTCCAGTCTACACGGACAAGGTACTCGCGCAGTTCTGGGTCAGCGACGTTGTCGTCCATCGCCTCGGTCTGTAGGTCGACATCCAAGATCGGTCGCTCTTCACCCTCGTCGTCGACTCGGAACTCGGTGACGGGAGTCTTCTCCGCCGTTACGGTACCGACCCCGACGTAGCCCTCCCCGGGTAGGTGGACGAACACTCGATCGTCAACGTCGAGTTGACCGAGCGTCCGGCTGTACCACTCCCCCTGGCCCCCGCTGATGAATCCGTACTTGCGTGCGTCCTCCCAGTCGCGATGCACTCCCTGCCCGAACGAGACGTAGTAATCTCGTCCGTTCCACGACTCGCGTTTGCTCGGCGACCCTACCGTCTCCTGAGGGTCGATGAGCCACGTTCGTCCGATATACTCCCGACCGCCGTCCTCGTAGTAGTTGAACCGAACGGCGTTCACCGGAACGCTGTACTCCTCGGCCAGGTACTCGATGATCCGCTCAGTCCCGGCGTCGAGTTCCGACGCGACGATGGTGAGGCTGTGCGACTGGTTGATGTCCTCGGGAACGCCTGACTTTCCTTCGGGCCGTGCAGAGTCGAACTTCTCGCTGTACGCCACCTCGAGTTCGTCGTCCGTACCGAGTTCGTCGTAGATGTCGACGACGTCCTCGTAGTCGAGACCCCGGACCCACGACGCGTAGTCGAGGGCTTGGGCGACGACGTCTCTCGGCGTTCGATCCCGTTTGAGCTCGATGATGTGGAGGTTTCCGTCGACGTCGATACCGAGGAGGTCGAGCCGCTTTCCGCTGGCTGTCCGTACCTGTTGACCGACGATGAGGAGATTGCGCCCGAGCATGCCCGGATCCTCGACGAGGAGACGCTCGAGCCGAGATTCGTCGTCCAACTTTGTGGATGAGAGCCGTTGGAACCCGTCTCCGTCGACTCGCCACAGGCCGAATTCGATTGGCATCTACCGCTTGTTCACCGTGCTCCCACCGTGTATCTTTCCCACCGTACACGGCGTAACGTATGGAGGAACGCGAGTCGTTGAGTCTCGGTCTTGGAAGCCTCCACAATAGAAGGAATCTCTCCCGATGGATTATCTTCCGTTGCTGGTGGCAGGGAGAGAACCCGATATCACTGCGGGCGGTACGACAGAGCGTCGGTGGACGAGGAAAGGGCAGGACGGCTTAGTCCTACCCGGGAAGCGTAGTGCCGGCACCACTTACCGTGGCCTCAAGCGGCGGATCCGCGCCATCGGCCGTGGCAGCCCGATCCCGGCGGTTCCCACAGGACCAGCTGTCTTGGTTGTCTGCCGATACAGTACACCATCCTCCACCCAGCCAACCACCCCGACCGTTTGCGGTCGTCGTCACCGATTACCAGTTAGTACAGCTACACTATCAACGTGTTGTTTGGGGAATATACAGTATGAAGCTCTGAGTAAAACCGCCCATGAGGGCGGGTGTGGAACGGAGGTTCCTGGGTGCCAAAACCAGGTTCTGTGTCGACATCGGCCGACTATGGTCGCTAGTCGACCGACACTTAATCACGAGGTATGTTGACACTTAAACGTGTTCAGGGGATATGCACTTAGCGGGAACTCCAAATTCCCATCAGACTGTACGTACGTACGTACGTACGTACGCGTATGTACGTACGTACAGGAAAACAGGTGAGGGGGTCGTGAGATACGTGCATATCTTCGCCAGGACCAACCCAACGCTGATATGGTCAGTCCGAGACCGCTTTCCCTCCCTGCCACCAGTACCGATGACCATTCAGATCCAGGAGGGAAGCCCGATCGGCTCGGCCATCCGGGAGGAACACTCACGCGACGAAGACCAGTACAAAGATTCCTCCGATGGTGATCAAGCTCTCTTGGGCAGACGGCCCGTGGTGGTTGAGTCAAGCACGAGTGAAAAACGGCAGTGAGCCTTAGGTGTGAGTCCCTAGTAGTATTCTTGTCACTCGTCCATCAGTGCAGTATCCCGTTCCTCGTCGTCGGTTCCAGTTCCATCCTCGTCGGCAAGCCGATCTTCGACCTCAATACCCATCTCCTCAAGCGCGGCCATTGCAGTCGGGAGCCCTTGGCGGTCGAATCCTTCCTGACGAGGGTTGTAGGCGGTGTCGGCAGTCGTGTACGGATACCAGACCCCGTCGTCGTCCTGTCTGAAGTACGTGAGCCAGTGCCGACCGGTCGCATCCCAGTGGTCAACACGGAGCGCTTCGAATCCTGTTGCGTCGTCGTGGAGTTTCTGAATGTCAGTTGGCATAGTCAGGAGTTCACTTCCCCGACACAGAAGTGGCTACCCGTATCAAGGAAGTGCAAGAGGGATACGTACGCTGGAAACAAAACTATTGTCGATACTACCTGTTGTGAGTGTTTAATATATATCGTGTCAACCTGAACTAGTCTCACAGGTTCTGTCGTTCGATGATCATTCAGGGTCTGAAATTCTCTTAAACGTGTTCCACCCCGACTCTCGCGAATTATTTTGACTGAGTTCCGATTTCCCTATTAATAGTAAAAGAGGGAAACACTGCGTTCCTCAAATTAATTCGCGGAGGAAGTCGAACGACTGATCGTCGTCGGAGGCCGACCTGGAGAGGTCGTCGTCCCCGTCCGTTCCTCCAGACTACCTTCGTCTACGAGGTCGTCGACGATGGAGCGCACGAACGCGTACTCACCGGATACCGCCGTCACGAGATCGGTGGTCGTCACCGGGCTCTCTGCCTCGTCGACGTGCCGCAATATCTCCGCCCGAGCGCGGCAGCGTCGCTTAAGTGGTTTGAGCGTTCGAGTCAAGTGCTGACGGATGTCCGGCACCCCACCAGAGAATAGCGACCCCCGCTCGTCCACGTCGAACGATTCCTCGAGGTAGTCGGTGAGCGAGCTCGAGAAGATGTACGCTCGAGCTGGCGGGTCATCATCAGTATCGCCGTGATCAGCCCCCATCCAGACCGGTCGGATTCGATGGAGGGCGTCACGCATCTCTCCCTGTCGCATCTCGAAGTGGAGTTCCTCGGTAGAGACACCGGTCAACACCTGTGACCGCCTGACGAGATCGTTCGGCCAACCAGGACTGCCGAGAAGGACGACGGCCTCACACTCCTCGTATCGGTTACTGCCTGTGAGGCCGTAGTAGTTGCCGAACTCGAACGCATCTCCCTCGGCCAGCCCGTCCGCTTCGAGACGTGCGCGGATGTCCGTGCCGAGTGTCTCTTTCGCGACGACGAGTGTCTTTCGTCCAGTGAGAACCTCCCGGCGAATCGCGAGCGTCGTTAACTCACAGAGGGTGTCCAAGACGCGGGTCTCCTTCCGAAGTTCCGTGATACCAGCCGGTTTCGTCTTGAGTTGCACCGTGTCGAGCGGCGGTCGAACCGTATCTTCGACCACTACCACAGGGAGGTCGAACGCAGCGCGTGCCTTTTCGACCGGGAGCTCCGTCGCAAGAAGGAACATGGGCTTCTCACGCGCGAGCGTATCGAGGGTCGACGTAATCCAGCTGACGGTGAGTTCGGCGTTCGAGACATCCCAAAACGGTGGTGGTGGCACGTCGGAAGGAAGCGTGCGGTCGGCTGCAAGCGCCCGTTCCCACGTACGTTCGAGGGCGGGGATCGCTCCCGTGAGCGTGAGGAAGACGTCCTCGTAGGGGTCTCCGTGGAGAACGGCCGCAGCTTGCTGTTCGGCGACCGCCTGCCGAAGCCCATCGGTTGATTCGAACCGGTGACAGGCGCGTTTGAGCTCGTCGAACGCGGAGGCACCATCCTGGGCGATCTCCGCTACGAGTGCGTCCAACGCGGCGAACAGTCCCGCCCACTCTGAGTCCGGGAGTGCCACCAAGTCCTCGTCGCGAATCGAGCGAAGGGTCTCACGCGTCGCACAGATGTCCGATACCTCGAGGGTACACGACTGGTCGACGACGGCATCCCACGGCGTTTCGTCGATGACGATCGCCTCGATCGCCTCCCAGCTGTTGGCCGCTCGAAGAGCGTGCGGGAGAAACGAGAGGTGATGGTGGGTAGCGGTGAAGCTCGGCACGGACGTCGAGTCGTCGATGGCCTCGTATGGGGTGGCCCACGGACACGCCTCGCGATACTCGCACTCCATGCACCACTGATGGCTGATCCGTTGATCGACATCGCTGTGGTGACCTTTGTACGTCGGATGGAGACACGCTCGGTCCTTCCCTTCGAAGTGGACCTCGTAGCGACCGGTGAACCGGCTCGCGTCCTCTTCGATGTCCTCGTGACGCGGTCCAAAGGCGGCTGTCGGCCCGAACGCGAACTCGGTCGTATCCATCGTCCCTGTCGTTTTCCCCGTACCCTGGACGGTCTTGACGAGCACTACGAACGGCGTATCGGGCGACCAGACCTCTGCCACCCGATATCCCAGCTCGCCGATCGCGTTTCGAATTGCATCTGGTGGCACGTCGAGCGTGAGCGTCAGAGTCTCGTTGGATTGGTCTCCGGCAGGGACTCGGTCAGCTGATGCTGCATGATTCGCAAACGCTCGAAGCACCTCGGTCCCGTTAACGGCAAGGTCCTGTCGACTCGTGACAGTGAGTCGGTCGGGCACGGCTCTGACGGTGGTCATCAGTCGGGGCTCCGGTTGCTCTTCCGAGCTCGCCGTTGTTCTGGCTCGGAGCCAGTCCCACCCATCCATCGGGAGGCTGGACGCGTCGCTCCTCGTGGGTACTCGGCTGAAATCATCGTGTCGTGAAGGTGTTAGTCGGGGTCGTACTGGTCAAGCATCTGTCGGAGGAGTTCCTCGTAGGTTTCACCGCCCCGCTTCTGTGCTCGAAGCCGGGTGAGCGTTTCTGGTGTGCAGGCAACCGAGGTCAAATTACTTGACATTTCCTCATGAAACTAATGATGCTATGAATATATAATACTTTGGTAGCTTCGTCGGACATGTGTGACTTCTGCCGGTTCTTGGTCTCTCACAGGAGTTGGACTGACTGTCAGCGTCTTGCTGGATATGTGAGGAAATAGAGTCAGTTCTCAGTTACCGCTGTAAATGGGTGTTGCCGGAAACCTGTGCCGGCCGCGTGATAGGCACTCGTGGAAATACCATGTCGAGAACCGAACCCTTCCGGGGACCAGCCGTTGGACCAGATCATGAGTTGGACTACCACTTGTCTTGGTCGTTCTCGGGTTGGATGAGCGAAATCCGAGACGAGAATATGAGTGATTGCTAACTAGTCGTGGCTGTGAAATACTCTCATGCGGACGTTCACAGTCGAAGAGGGGCAGACGGGTGACGAACCACAGTTGCGCGAGTGTACACGGTCCCCTGTTGCGTCAGAACACGCTCTTGAGTCCGTTCTGAACGCGAACCCGACTGCGTTGCTCAACGAGCGGGTGTTGATCATTGGTCGACAGTACTCTCTCGACACGGGGCGACCTGACCTCTTGGGACTTGACCAGTATGGAAACGTACTCGTGATCGGGATCAAGAAGGGATCGAGTGGAACCAAAAGTGCAAGCGAGAAAACGATCCTCTCACAGCCTCAAACCTATGCTCAGTCGATCAGTGCCTATGACTACGACCGACTGAATGCCGTCTTCCAAGAGTATCGACAGGGCGACTGGAGTGTACCAGCGGCAGTAAGAGACGCGGAGTCACTGGCTGACGCATTCGAGGCAACGTTCGGGACCCCTCTCGACGAGACTGCCTGTAACCAATATCAGCGGATGGTGATCGTCGCCGAGACGGTTACTGAGCGAACGAAAGCAAACGTCCGTTACCTCCTCGAACAGGGACTTCACGTTCAGTGCGTGGAAGTTCAACAGTTCGTCGCTGGTGGCGCTGGGGGGGAGGAACGAATTCTCACGACTGCGACGGTAGTCAACTACGATACGAGCCGCGTCAGGCCAAAGCGGCGGGGCAATCCCACCTACCCCGAGGCAGTCGAGTCGATCATCGCTCGCGCGTTTCCCTCGGTCAAGTCGCTCGTCCAGGCCGAGACGCCCGCCGATGTCTTCCCTGAAGATTTGGCAGCCCGTGAACCGGCGCTTCAGTCGCAGAACCCTGCCCATCCCGAGTCGGTCTCGTACAGTATCCGACTCAAGCCCTCGAACGAAACTGCACGCGTTTCGCTCGATGTCGACAACGATGAGGAGACACTTGCTCGAATCCGAGAGCATGCGGTGATGTTCGAAGACCGAGGCTTCGACGTGAGCCACAGTCGGAAGAAGTATCGGATCGTCATGACCGAGTTCAAGATCGGTCACGCAGATGAGCTCATGACCGAGGAGTTCCAGCAACGGTTCGCCGAGCGCTTCGTGACCCTCGTCGAGACCGGGCACGAGGTACTCGAGAGCCAGACCTCGGACGTATCCACGGGGGACTGAGAGCCCCCAAACCTCCACACTCTCCTGCCACCAGTGGCCAGTCCCCAGAGGGGAGTCACGGGTTCCGGTCGCCGTGCCTGTTGTGTCCGGACGGTTGTCGTAGCAAGTAACTGTGAGCGAGGCTTTGGTCAGTTCACCGTGAAAACCTCTAGTTCGCGATGCTACTGATGAAAGTGCAGTCGGGAGTTGACTACCAATTCAGGCGCCTGATTTCCGGGAAGAGTTGAACGATTGGCTCCGCCCTGATTCTCGTCCACCTTTTGGAATTCTGTACTTCAACAAATTGGTTGAGAGAGACATCATCGGGGATCCTGTTCCGCATCACCTCTACTTCTAAGCCGTTGTACTTCCCGATCTTCTCGGGCATTCCATGGGTGGATGAGATTGATGACTCGTCTGAAAAGAATACGTTCAGGTCAAAGTCGCCTGGATTGTGGTCTTGACCAACGAAGGTCTTCGCAGCTCCACCATAGAGGATGATGGAGCGGATATCTGAGCGGTCATCGTCATAGTGCTCCAAACATAGGTCTCGAAGTTCCGCCAAGTCAGTAGTAGTGACCTCCATGAAGGATGGTCGATTCACCGATGGATATTACTACTTCCTCCGCGCTTCCGATCTCCGGTCTCGATATCGAATATGGGGTGTGTTTGGAGAGCGCGATTCGGGTGAGTCCGCGAACTTTCGGGGTTTAAAGGGGCCTGATTTCGGGGGGCCATGAGTAAATCGAGCCCGAGATGACTGGAGGTCATCCCAGCTAGTCGAATCGTCGAAATTACCCCAGTGGGACACTCACCTGGCGTACGAGGTCAATGTTCGATTCAGTAGGGCGACCGGCATTGACGAGTACGGCGTCGGTCCACGGTCCCGTCTCGTCGAGTTGCCCGGCGAGGATGAACGAGCCGTCCGAGGCTTCTGTGACGGCACTTCCGATGCCACCTCGGTCGCCGTACCGCCGGCTCCACTCGAAGGTCCCGTCCGTACCGACGCCCATGAGCATCGGACTGGAGCTCCCGGTCCAGTGGCCGTCCGGATGATACGACCCGGCGACGACGATCGACCCATCGGTGTTGACGACGAGGTTCGAGATGCCAGCCTCACTGGACTGTTCCTCGTTGAACTGGTAGCCGTAGCTCCACACCGGATTCCCTTCGGTGTCGATGGCGAGGAGCCACGGGACGTCGATGTAGTCACCCCCTTCGACCAGTCTCCGCCCGGCGAGGACGTATCCACCGTCTGTCGGGGCGACCGCCCAGAGGGACTGGTTGTACTCCTCTCCGTACGACCGTCGCCAGCGTTCGGTGCCGTCGACGGCCAGTCGGCGAACGTACGGTACGCTGTCCGTATCCTCACACAAGAGGAGGTACCCGTCGGCGGCGGCAACGATGGCGTTCGCTCGCTCCGAACCCGGGCCCCACTCGATGTTCCCCTCCTCGTCGGTCGCCCACGCGTAGTCGGGGGCGGGGAATAGTCGTTCCCAGCGGACGTGTCCCTCCGGGTCGACTGCGACGACGACGGCGCTTCGCCGTTCAGTCGGTCCGCCGTCGGTGTTCGATTCGACCGGGTCGATTCGCGTGCCGGCGAGGACGAACCCGCCGTCGAGCGCGGTTTCGATATCGGTGAACTCGTACCGGGCGGTCGAGGTCGGTCGTACGATACGACTCCAGATCGTTCCTCCGTCGGTATCGAGGGCGATCAGACGTGGTGCCTCGGGGCCGACGACGAGGAGGACTCCCCCGTTGGCCGTCTCGACCGCGGCGACCGCGTGCGGGCCGTCGATCAGTCGGTGCCAGCGCTCCTCCCCGCCCTGAGTCGTCCGCACGAGGAACGCGGCGTCGCCGGTCCGCATCTGCGCGCCGGCGGCGAAGAACCCGCCGTCCGCGAGAGAGAGGAGAACCTCGAACGACTCGTGGCTGTTCGCCCTCCCATAGCGTCGGAGCCACCGGAGGGTCGGGTCCGGTGGGAGGGGGTCAGGAACGAGGGGAGAGGGGAGGGGATTCGCGAGGCAGCCGGTGACCCCGAGGAGAGCCGCCCCGAGGCCCGCCGAGAGGAACGTGCGCCGATTCATCTGATATCACTGTCAGTACAGCGTCTCAGAGCATAACCGCGCCAGTTCCCGTACGAAACCATCGAACGCGCTGTCCTTACGGCTGAAATCCCCTGCCACCAGTATCGACTCTCTCATCCGGGTGGTACGAACCGACCTTCGGTCGTCAGATACGTCCCCGATCGTCACGGATTCGGCCGGTCGGCCCGAGTACGCGCCACAGTACGCTCGGCCGAAACAGCGAACGCGGAGGGCGCTCCATCACGATTACCTCGTAGAACGCGTCCCGTAACTCGCCGTCCGTGTGCGCCCTCCGGACGAGCCGGGACAGATACCGGTTGACGAGTTCAGTGCCGTGGGGTTTCTGACCGGTGGTCCGTCGAAAGCCGAAGTCCCTTCCGACTGCCATCGTCCACGCGACGTCGACGACCGTCCAAGAGCGCTCGAAGAAGCGCCGTGCGAGGCCCTCGCGGCCGTGCGCATCGAGGACATGGTGGAGCACCACCGCCTCGAGTGCCGCCACCGACATTCCCTGCGCGTAGGTCGGGTTGAAGCTGGCGACCGCGTCGCCGACGACGACCAGTCCGTCGGGGAACCGGTCGAGGCCCTCGTATCGGTACCGTCGATTGGAAGGGATCGGATAGCGCTCGACGTCCGGGGAGACCAGCCGATTGTCGTCGAGTAGACGCTTTAGTGCCGAGGTGGGGAGACTCGCCGCGAATTCGGAGAAGCCGTCGATGTCCGTCGGAGGGTGGTCGCCGTGTATCCCGTGGAGGTTCACCAGCCAGCGGTCGTCCTCGATGGGGAACGCTGCGCCGCCACGGGTCCGAGGCGGGGAGAGGGGAACGTACCAGGTGCGATGGTCGGTCGGGGGGCGCTCAAGGAGGACGCTACCGTAGGCCAGATCGATGCGCACCTCGTCCACGGTTGGCCGTGCGTAGCCGTTTCTCTCCAGCCACGCCGGCGTTCGACTCGTCCGGCCCGTGGCGTCGACCACCAAATCAGCGTGTATCTCCTCCCGACTGGTCCCTCCGCTCCGGACGACGACCCCGTTCACAGCCGTCGACTCGTCGGTGGTGTAGTCGAGGAACTGACTGCCGGAGTGGACGCGGACGCCGTCGAGCGCGGTGACGCGCTGCCGTACGACCGACTCGAACAACGGCCGACTGGCGAAGTACATGAGTCGCCGCGTCGGACCGTCGGCGAGGTAGGCTCCACCGTCGAAATACCTGAAGTCGGTCGCGCCGTCGACCAGGAGCCCGCCGGCCGAGACGAGCGCTTCGCCGTATCCCGGAAACAGGTCTTCGAGCGTCGCGCGGCCGGCCTCCAACAGCACGTGTGGTTGCCGGGCGTGGGGTGTTCCGTCGCGCGGACCAGGCTCGTCGGGTAGTTGGTCCCGGTCGACGACCGTGACGCGTTCGAACACGTCAACGAGGACGCGGGCGGCAAGAAGGCCGGCCATGCTCGCTCCGACGACGACCGCGTGTTCGCCGACCGTGTCGGTCCGGTCGCTATCGTACCGGGGAACGGTCGCCAGGGTCACGGTTGTTGTCCCCCTCCGTCGCCTCGGTTCTCCGCCTCGGCTCCTAAGATCGGTTCAGGTTCGGGAGTTGGCGTCGTCACGGGAACTCACGAGCGAACAACCCTCCCCCGCGACGGTATAGATTCGCGCTGGGAGGGTCTCCCACCGTGAGCGATTCTCACCGAGTGAACAGCGAGGGATCGAGCGGTTCTCCCGCACGACGGTGGTCGTCGATCGTCGACCCGGCCCACGTATGGACTGTCTCGTCGTCGGTTTCGATGACCGCGAGCGGTGCCCCCTCGCCCCCGGAGAGGCACAGCAACACGACGTCGTCCACGATGAATACCGTAGACCGGATCTCTCCGGGGTACACGACGATTTCAGACGTTCCAGCCTGGATCATCTCACGTGCACGGTCGATCGTCTCCGGGTCCGTTCCGACGTTCTCGAGCGCGTCCCCGCCGACTATGCCCTCGAGCTCAAGAGTGCCGTCGACGGTCCCGCGCCAACACGCCTCCATCACGTCGGGGAGGACCGAATACGTGAGGAGTCTGACCCGGTCGGCGGAGCGGACCCGTCTCGAGATGTGTGTCGTCGGGGCAAGCGCGTCGCTCTTCGTCGAACGGATGATCCGCGCCCCGGCGAGACACCCCAGATCGAAGTCGAACCCCTCTTCAGGAAACCACTGGGCCACGCCGTTGAGCGCGGGAACGGGCTCGAAGCGCTCCAAGAGGGCGGAAAATTCGTGCGAGACGTACGCTCCGAGTTGGGTCGCCCCGTACGTCCGGTCCTCCTCCTCGATCCACCCCCGCTCCTCGAAATCGTCTAGGACGCGCCCGAGCGTAGCCCGACTCACGCCGGTCGCCTCCTCCAAGTCGTACCGTCCGAGCGGTCCCGTCGTTAGTTCCTTGAGCACCGTAACACGATTCGGGGAGCGAGAGAGGAACTCAATCTCCTCGAGGGGCCCCCGGAGTGCGGTGAACGATCCCATGGTGTCGATGGATTGGGGACCGTTCGAGATAGGTTTTCGCGCCGAGAACCCCGTCCGAGACAGCCTGAGACTCCCCTAGTCGTGTCTCGACACCGATCTCGGCCGAGTGGTAGCCGGACGAGGACCGACGTCAGAACGATGACACGGACCGTCTCCAAAGCCGATGCCCCCTGCCACCAGTCTCGACTATCAGGCTCGGATGAATCCTTGATCAAGTGTGTGTTTGGGGAACGCGATTCGGATGAGTCCGCGAATTTTCGGGGGTTAAAGGGGCGCCGTTTCGGGGGCCCTCTTTCCTCCCCCTTGAGTTTCGCTCACCTGGAAGGGAACGTGCTGGGAGCCGGAGCTCGGATCCATAGTCCCCCTGTAGCCCCCGATATCTGTACGCCAAACAACTACTCTGTTTTTACCCATATATCTGATATCAAATCGCTACCGATACTTTGATGCGGTTCCTCCCCATGGTTTATCTGACATAATATCAACAGAGTATATTACCTACAATTGATATGTGTCCCGGGAGACACTCACCGACGCGGAGCCTCGGCTCCCGCTCGGAGGCTACCTGACCTTCCCGCGCGCTTGCACCTCCCACAACTCCTCGACTCGGCCGTCCCGGACGCCGACGATGCGGTCGTGGAGGTTGACGGTCGTACAGACGTGGGGGACGATGAACTCCAGGCGATCGCCGACGCGGAACGTCTCGCTCGACTCGCTGGTGTCTATCCAGCCGTGTTCCTCGCTGGCGTTCGCGTACGCGATGTCGTCGCGGTGTTTCGCCACGGGCATCTGGGGCTTGTCGAGCGAGAACGTCTTGCTCCCGCCGTCGACGACGAGTCGGTCCTCGTCCGGCACGGAGATGACCGTCGTGACGACGGTGGCCGCACAGTCCGCCTTCGACACCTCCCACGGTCTGAGTTCGAGTTCGCCGACGTCGTTGAACGGGTACATCCCGGGGTTGACCTCGGTGACCACGGGGTGTGTCCCACTGTAGCGGGACGTCGCCGTCCCACCGACCTTCACCTCGTCGACGGGGACGCCGGTGGCCTCGATGTCGTCGACCACGTCCGCCGCGAGGTCCATCGCCTCCCCGCACTGCTCGTCGAACTCGGCTTCCGTCGTCGCCTCGGACTTCACGTGCGCCTCGTACGCGAGGACGCCGTCGAACCGGAGCCGTTCGGCGTCCGCGATTCGCCCCGCCAGGTCGACGGCCGCACCGCCCGGACTCACGCCGGTCCGGTGGAGCCCCACGTCGACTTCGAGGACGACGCCCAGCGTGACGCCGTTGCGCTCCGTCGCGTCGACGAGTGCGTCGACGGTGGCGGCCGAGTCGACGGTCGTCGCGAACTCGTCGACCTTGTCGGCGAGCCAGCAGAGTCGGTCGAGTTTCGGCTCGCCGACCACCTGGTACGAGAGGTAGATGTCGTCGAGGCCGTTGCGCGCCATCGTCTCGGCCTCGCCGAGCGTCTGACAGCAGACGCCGCCACCGTCGGTCATCTCGTCTTCCATCGCCGCGAGTTCGGCGTTCTTGTGGGTCTTGACGTGCGACCGGAGCCGCACGCCGTGTTCGCGCGCGAACGCGGCGTACTCCTCGACGTTGCGCTCCATGGCGTCCACGTCGACCAGCAACGCCGGCGTCTCCACGTCGGTCACCGACTGGTACAGGTTCGGACCCGCCTCGTCCGTCGTCCAACTCGTCATGCGGGGAGAGGCACCCGAGGGCGGATAAATCAGGGGCACCGGGTCGAGCGGTCGGTCCCCGCCGCCGCCGACCGGGACCGAACTCGGCGACGGGAGCGACGCGGGACGTACGCTTTTGTGCGCTCCCCCCGGAGCAGCCGCCATGGAGACCCGCCCGCTCGGAGAGACCGGTCACGACAGCACGGTCATGACGTTCGGCGCCATCGCCCTCAACTGGCTCGAACAGGAGGGCGCCGACCAGATGGTCGAACTCGTGCTCGACCACGGCGTCAACCACTTCGACGTCGCCCCGACGTACGGCGACGCGGAACTCAAACTCGGCCCGAAGCTCCGCCAGCACCGCGAGGAGATATTCCTCGGCTGCAAGACGCAAGAGCGGACGTACGAGGGGGCCAGACGCAAGCTCGAACGCTCGCTGGACCGCCTCGGCGTCGACAAGATAGACCTGTACCAGGTCCACGGACTGGAGTACGAGGACGAACTGGAGACGATAACCGACGACGGCGGCGCGCTCGAGGCCTTCCGCGAGGCGAAGGAGGAGGGACTCGTCGACCACATCGGGCTGACGAGCCACGCCTCGCCCCAACTCATCCTCGACGCCGTCGACCGCATCGACGACCTGGAGACGCTGATGTTCCCGATGAACCCCGTCGTCGTGGGGAAGGACGACGACGAGCACGACTACGCGGCGGTACTCGACCGGGCGAACGAGGAGGGCATCGGGACGCTCGGCATCAAGGCGTTCGCCGGGGGACCGTGGCCCTCGACCGACGAGTTGCCACAGGAGGACCGCCCGTACTGCAACTGGTACGAACCGGTTGACACGCCCGACGAGATACGGGAGCGGTTCGACTTCGCCGCCTCGCAGGGGCTGACGAGCGTCATCAACGCGGGCGACCCGAAACTGGCCGCGATGGTGCTCGACGCCGCCGCCCGCTACGACGGGATGGACGACGCCGCCCAGCGCTCGCTCGTCGAGCGCCTGCGCCACGAGGACAGCCCGGTGCCCCAGCAGCTCCACCACTGACGCGGGGGGAGTTACCGACCGCATGGACGTTCCCCGGACGGTGACGGCGGCGCTCGCCGACCGGCCGGTCGCGGGCGCGGTCTGTCTCGAGGCGGGAGCGGGCGTCGGCAACGCGACGACCGGCCTGCTCGCGGCCGGCGCCGACCGTGTCTACGCCGTCACGAACGACCCCGACCACGCGGCGACCGTCCGGGCGCGGGTCCACGACGCGGACGGGGGTTCGAGCGGCGACGCCGAGCGGACGGGCGCCGACCGTACCGCGGTTCTGGAGGCCGACCTCCGTGCGCTCCCGCTGGCGACCGACGGCGTCGACGTCGTCACCGCACACGGCCTGTTCAACGTCCTCGCTCCCCCGTCGCTCGACGCGGTCGCGTCGGAACTCACGCGCGTCGCCGCCCCCGGCTGTCACCTCGTCGTCGACGACTACGACCCGCTCCCCGAGAGCGCCGCCGTGCGCGAACTGTTCGCCGTCGAGAACGCGGCGACGGAACTGTCCGCCGGCCGTCCCGCGCTGACGTTCTACCCGGCGGCAGTGCTCCGTCGTCTGTTCGTCGGCTACGGCTGGACGTTCGACCGGGAACTGACGCTGCTCGACCCGGTTCCGTGGACCGCGAGTCACGTCGAGGCACACGCCGACGTGGCGCGCGAGGCGGCCGCGACCCTGCCGGCCGAACTGGGCGACCCGCTGACCGCGGAGACCGACCGCCTCGCGGCGGCCATCGGGTCGGAGTCCGCCGGACGGATGTACAGCGTCGCGCTCCGGTTGTCGGAGTGACTCGACTCCTCGTGAGCGTGTAGACCCGACGGGGGACGGTCGTCGCGGCGTCAGACGCGCTCCTGCTCGGCCGCGAGCCCTCGCAGGTACTCGACGCGGTCGGCCGTCGGCGGGTGGCTCTCGGGAAAGAGGTCGCGGCTGACGAGCGCGTCGTCGTCGTCGGTGAACGCGGGGAGGTCGAGCGGCGAGACGTACAGCGCCTCGACGCCGCCGTCCAGGTCGCGCAGGTCGCGGTCGGGCAGGCGCTCCATCCCCGTCTCGATGGTCCCGAGCGCGCTCGCGAGCGCGAGCGGGTCCCCCGTGATTCGGGCGGCCCCGCGGTCGGCGGCGCGCTCGCGGTAGCGCGAGAGCAGGCGGAACAGGAGGAAGCTCCCGACCCAGAAGACGGCCGAGACGAGGACGGTGAGCAGCGCGGAGACGACGAACAGGACGACGAGCGCGAGCAGCGGCCGGGCGTCGTCGCTGTCGCCGTGGTGGAAGTGGCCGATGACGCTCCAGAGTCCGCCCAGCAGCGTGTAGGCGGTCACCGCGACGACGTACGTGAACGACGGGAGCAGGTACGCCACCGACATCACGGCGACGTCGCGGTTCTTCACGTGCGCGAGTTCGTGCGCCAGCACCGCGTCGAGTTCGTCCCCGTCGAGCGAGTCGAGCAACCCCTCGGTGACGACCACCGTCGCGGCCGCCGGCGAGCGGCCCGTCGCGAACGCGTTCGGCACCGCCGACGGCGACACCGCGAGTCGGGGCGTCGGCAGGTCGACCTGCCGGGAGAGTCGGTCGAGTCGGGCGGCGACGTCGGGGTACGCCGAATGGTCGAACCGCCTCGCGCCGACCGACCGGAGGGCGAACCGGTCGCCGAACAGGAACTGGACGGTCAGACCGACGAGCGTCGCGGCGAGAATCACCGGGAGGCTCACCGAGAGCCGCCAGTCGATGCGCGTCTCGAGCAGCACCTCCGCGAGGGGGACGACGACGGTCGCGAACGCCCAGTTCAGGGTGGACACGAACGCGAACGGCAGCACGGCGAGCAGGACGACGGCGAGCGCCATCCGCGCCTGCAGCCCGCGGTCGGGGGACCACTGCATCGGCGACCGGTATCGACCGTCGCCCCTTGAGTGTTGCAGGTCGTCGCCTCGGCCCGTACTCACTCGACCCACTCGGTCACGACGGCGGCCTCCGCCTTCCGCACGAGTTCGCCGGCGGTGCTCGGGGCGCAGTCGAGTTCGGCCGCGACGTCCGCGACCGACCCCGTGCGGGGGACGTCGTAGTAGCCGACCGACACCGCCGCCGAGAGCGCGTCCCGCTGCCGCTCTGTGAGGGTCGCCGGCGACCCGCCCCGCCGGAACTCGGCGACGCGTTCGATGCGGACGGGCAGCAGTTCGCGCAGGCGCTCGTGGAACGCGCTCAGCCCCGACCGGTCACCCACCGCCTCGACGGTCGCGTCGCCGTCGGCGGTGAACGTCACCGGCGGGAGGAACACCACCTCCGCGGCCGCGACGAGGCCGAGCACCCGTTCGTCGAACTCGAACCCGGTCTGGTCGAGGAAGGCGTACGTCCCGCCGTCCCCCGCGACGAGGTGCGCCTCGACGAGGGTATCGAGCGCGGTCAGCAGGTCCCGGACCGTCCCCCGGTCCGCGTCGTACCACGAGAGCGTCGTCACGTCGGCGGTCGGTCCCCACGTCAGCAACTCCATGCGCGAGGCCGACTCCGCCCCCATGAGCCGGCGGTGGAGCGGATGCGCGACCGCCTCGGGGTACGTGACCCGGAACTCGACTCGCTTCACGCCGGCGACGACTCCGGCCGTCGGTATAAAACACCGCACCCATCCGGTAGCAGTCGTTAGCGTCCCCGGCCCGAACTCGGAACCGATGAACGACGAGCACCGAGCGAGCGCCGGCGCGGAGTCGATTCGAGACGGGCGGTCGGGACGCGAGCGGTCACGAGTCGCCGAGGCGTCCGACGGTCGGCGCGTCTCGTACGCGGAGTACGGCGCGCCCGAGGGCGTACCGCTGGTGTTCCTCCACGGGACGCCCGGGTCGCGCCTGCTCGGCGCGCTGTTCGACCGACCCGCCCGACGCCGGGGGGTCCGCGTGCTCGCGCCCGACCGGCCGGGGTACGGACGCTCGACGCCGTGGCCGGAGCGGACGCTCGCGGACACCGGACGGTTCGTCGCTCCCGTCCTCGACGACGCCGGCGCGTGTCGCCCCGGCGTCGTCGGGTTCTCCGGCGGCGGCCCGCACGCGCTCTCGCTCGCGGCGACCCGACCGGACCTCGTCGAGAGCGTCGACGTCGTCGCCGGAGCGCCGCCGCCGGCGCTCGGGTCACCCTCGCCGCCGGCGCTGCGCCTTCTCGAGACGCTCGCAGGCGCGACGCCCCCTCTCCTGTCGGGACTGGTGCGGGTGCAAGCGTGGGTCGCTCGGTACGCCCCGCTCTCGCTCGTCGTCTCGCAGTACACCACGCCGGACGGACGGGCGGCCCTGTCGGACGAGGTAGCCGAACTCGTCGGGGACGACTTCGCGGAGGCGCTCTCGACGCACCGCAGCGGGTTCGTGACCGAGACGCGACTACTGGCTCGCGACTGGGATTTCCCCCTGGACCGGGTCGACGCTCGGGTGCGCGTCTGGCACGGCGACGCGGACGCGAACGTCGCGGTAGACGGCGCGCGGCGCGTCGCCGACCGACTGCCGGACGGACGCGCGACGGTGTTCGACGGGGCCGACCACCTCCACACTCTCCTCCGGAGCGTGCCGCGGGTCGTCGACGCCCACGCGCCCGCGGACGGGTAGTCCGACCGTTCGGCCGGGTCGACGAGTCGCGCCGCTACTCGGGCGAGTCGGGGGCGTTCCGCGTCAGTCAGCGGTGCACGCGACGGTGACGTTCGTGACGGCGCCCGACGCCGCCGACACTGCGCCGTGGTCCGCGTCAGAGATTTCGGTCGAACTCCCACTCGCGGTCGCGTCGTCGCACGGCGTCTCCGCGAGCCAGTTCAGGTCGACCGCCGCGCCGGTGGCGACGAACGAGACGGCCGTCGACCCGACCGCGAGTCGGTCGACGGAGACGACGGACCCCTCGGTCGCCGCGACCGTCCAGTCGCGGTTCTCCGAGACGCGGACGTCTCGCAGCGTCACGACGGCGTCGACGACGAGGAGGCCGGCGGGGTGGGTCACGACGCCGGATTCGCCGACGGTCCGCGAGACGGCGCCGTCGGCGACGGTCACGCCGTCCGAGTCGACGACGGCGACGCCGGCGACGCCGCTCCGGTCGACGGTGCTCGCCGTGACCGTCGTCCCGTCGGCGGCGACCACGAGGACGCCGACGCCGTTCTCGACCGCGGCCAACCGGTCGACGACGACGTTCGTGCTCTCGTGGACGAACAGGCCGTCCCCGTGGTTCCGTCCGACGGTCGAGTCGACGACGGCGACCCGGTCGGACCCGACGACGGCGATTCCCGCGAACAGGCCGGGTCCGGCGACGACGTTCGCCAACTCCACGTCGGTCGCGTCCCGGACGACGACGCCGTCCCTGACGCTCCCGGCGACGGTGAGCGAGTCGATGCGGACGCCGGCGGTCCCGTCGACGACGACGCCGGTCCCGACGTTCGACGCCGCGACGTCGCTGACGAGGAGGTCGGAACCGCCCTCGGAGCGGAGTCCGACGTCGAACCCGTCGAGCGAGAGGTTCGTCACAGTGACGTTCGACCGGTCGCCCGCGACCACCACCGCCTCGCCGAACTGCCCCGGCGTCGGCGCTGTGACCCCGCCCGACGGGAGGGATATCGGCATGTAGAGCGACTCGCCGTACGCGCGGGCGCGCTCGGCGACGGTCAGGGCGTGGCCGCCGCCGTCGATGACGACGTCGCCGGCGGTAATCGTGAAGCAGGTGTACGACTGGCTCTCGACGTCGGCGACGAGTCGGTACAGGCCCGGCGTCTCGATTGCGCGACACGAGTCGACGGGGGTGGCAGACGACGCGCTTTCGAGTGGGTCGGTGACGGACGCGGGCAGTTCGACGGCCTCCGGGCCGGCGCGAACCGGCGAGGAGAACGACGCCGTGACGACGACGACAGCCACGACGGCGGCGAGTATCCGGACGACAGTGGGTGACATGAGTGTGCTCAGCGGAAGAGAGCGGTCCGGCGCGTCCCGTGGGCGACCCGGCGTGTCCACTGACTGTGCGTGTTCGCCCTCCCAACCTGCGCGAGTGGCCGTATCGGCGGGTCTGGACCGAGGGAACCGGTCCGTTCGCCTCGGATGATCGAACGCCGTCTCGAACGATACGTGTTGTTCGAACGATATTTCTATCGGGCAGTGATGAGAAGTTCGGTTCTATACGAGTGCCGACACTATCCGGCTCTCCGCGCAACCATCACGGCGTCGAGTCGAGCGACGCCGGCGCTCGCTCGCACGTGACCGTCGCGAAGTCGTCCGCGACGGTCACCGACAGCGTCTCGTCGTCGAGGGTCACGGTCACGCCCAGCGAGAGCGGGTCCGCCTCGGTCACGGTGACGTGACACTCGCCCAGGTGCCGTGTGAGTTCCCACGTCGGAATCGAACCGACGTCGACGCCGTGGTCGCGGTAGAATCGGGCGACCGCCGGCCGGTAACACACGACGAGAGTGAGGTGGTGAACCGCCCAGAGTCCGCACTGAGAGCACGTCCAGACCACCTCGGTGTCCCCCGTTTCGGGGTCGGCGTCCAGTAACTCGAACAGCCGTTCGTCCGAAATCTGCTCGCGGAGTCCCATCGGGACCGCTTCGCGGTCGGTGGGGAGTGCCAGCGACCCCGACCCGAAGCACCGCGGACAGGCGTCGTGCGCCAGTAGTCGGAGCTGCGCGTGCAGTACCTGTTCGAGCGTCGCGACCACCTCCTCGTCGGTCCGTCCCACGAGACCGCTGGCGTGGAACGGCGTCATCACGTGGTTGTGCTCGCAGGACGAACACCGGACGAACAGCATGTCGTCCTCGTACGCGCAGTACAGCCCCGACCCGCAGGCGTCACACGTCCCGTCGACCGGGAACGGGCCGACGTCCGGGTTCCCGGTCACGTCCCCGGAGAGCACGGCCCAGACCACGTTCACGCCCGCCATCGTGATGTCGTACCCCTCGGGCGTCCTGCGGACGTACCGGTCCTCGAGTTTGCGCAGGTGGTACCTGAACTGGCCGGGGTCGGCGACGCCGACACGCGCCCTGAGGTCGGTGAACCGGACCGGCCAGTCGCCGGCCTCCCAGAGCACGAGCAGCGTTCGCAGTCGCGTCTCGTTGGCGATGCTGGCGAACGCCTCCGCGGCGGAGTCCGAGAGAGACGCCGGTCGGGGGTCGGTGTTTTCGGTGTCTCCCTCTCTCATGCCGACACCTACGACCGACGAGGGGAAAGCGATACGGACCACGTGTTGCTGTGTTGCTGTCAGCCGTCCGTCCCGCCACCGGTCCCCGCGAACGCGCTCCGGGGACCCCACGTGAGGTCACTATGCGGCGGGCGCACGAGCGACCGGGGCGGGCGAGCGCCGCCGTCGCCGGCGAGCGAGGACGAGGCGGAGCGAGGAGCGGCGTTCCCCGACGGGACTCACATCCCCATGTCCGCCGCCGCCTCGGGGACCGGGAGGTCGCTCGGGGGGACGCCGAGCAGTTCCGCCGCGTGGTCGAGCGCCATGTCGAACCCGTAGTAGCGCTCGAGTTCGTCGCCGTCGGCGGTCGGTCGCACCTTCAGCATGGCGTACCCCTCGACGTTCTGCGCGACGGCGGCCGTCCGACCGTCGCGTTCGAACGTCACCACGCGCTCGGCCTCCGTCGTGTAGTAGCGCGCGGTGATGCCGTCCGACTCGACCACCTCGTCGCCCTCGGCGTCGCTCATGTCGCCGGCTTGGGTCGCCCGGTATTCGACCGTTCCGGTCGCCGGGGTCGTCCGGTTCGACGGGCCCGCGGCTACTCGGAGTAGAATCGGTATGAGTGGCGGACGGCCGGCATTGCCCGGGGGTTCCGCCGTGGGGAATCCCGGGTGCCTCCTCCGCCCCGCGACCCGACGAGCGACCGGCGTCCGATGGTGGGCTGCTCGCTTCCGCGCCTGACCCGCTGCCGCCGGTGAACCGCGGGAGCGCACCCCTGCGGGTGCGTCCCGGCGGACCGCTGTCCCCGTCGGACGAGGCTTCGACGTCGGCTTCCGGGGCCCGCGACGGGCGCCCCGGACGCCGCCGGCGTTCGGTCCCCGCTGAAGACTCTATGGCGGGTGACGAGCAGGGCCTAACTGCCCGACCTAGTCCACCACGACGTAGGCCGGACCGACTTAAGGGCCTTGCGGTCGCGCCGCGGCTCGTCGGGTTCGTGTCGTGCGTTCTCACCGCGCGAATCGGAGGAACGCTGCCGTGCGCGCCGTCTGGGACGCCGAACCGACGCGGCGAGGCGGGCGGGCGACGCCCGTTCGCGAGCACGTCGAAGCGGCGTCCGACGGGTCCGGAGAGGCCGGCTCGACCGACGGTCGGCGGAGCGAGACGCGACGCTCCGAGGCCGCGGTCAGTCCCCGTCGAGGACGATGGACCCGTCCGAACAGGCGGTGATGCGGTAGCCGTAGTACCGGAACGTCAGGTACCGCTTTCGCTCGTCGTCGGAGTCGCCGAACAGTTCGAGGAGTTCCGGGTCGATGACGTCGTGAAGCGGCGGAAGGTCGGTCGGCTCGGCGCCCTCGCGGGCCATCACCGCCTCCGTGATGGCCGGAACGGTAATCCGGCTCCCGGAGGAGTGCGCGGTCGACCGCTGCGACAGTTCGGTGAACTCGACGGTCCACCCCTCGCCCCCGCCGTTCCGCTCGGGCACCGGCCACCGCCCGTCGACGTCGACGCCGTTCGACTCGGCCGCCGTCACGACGGCGCGGAGCGCCTCCTGAAACTCTGCCTCGGTCGTGATGGCGGGGGAGAGCCCGTTCCCCTCGTCCCCTCGCTCACCGCGGTCGCTCATACTCCATCAGGTGCCCGGAGACCGATAGTCCCACCCCTTCGATAGTGGGGCGGGTATACCACCGTCCGCCCGACGGTGGCCGAGCCTTCGACCGTCCGACGGACCGTTCGCACGGGCACTCGGACCCCCGTCGACGAGAGCGGCGTCGTCTCGACTGTCGCTCCCGCCACTGCGGGGACTCACCTGACCTCCGGTTCGTGTTCGGCGGCGATATCATCGATAGCGGGATACGCGGGTGGCCAGCGTGAACGTGTCACACTGTTTCATCGTTCCCGACCGTTTCGTTCGGACCGAACGGGCCGAATTTCGGCGTCGCGCCCAGCCCCCTCCCCCGTTTCAGAGGACGGCGCGCGCGTACGCGCCGGCGCTCGCCGGGACGAGTGCCGCGAGCGCGAGGACGGCCCAGCGGTGATAGAGTATCCACTCCGCGCCCGCGGGGAACGAGAACAGCACGTCTCGCTCGACGGCCACCGCCCACGAGAGCGCGATGGCGAACAGGGCGAGACCGGCGACGACGGCGACGCCAGCGAGCGTGTCGGGCGGCGAGCGTCCCTGCTTGCCCGACAGGAAGACGACGACGAGCAGTGCCGCGAGGAAGGCGACGCCGGCCGCGCCGACCGGACCGCTGGCGTAGTAGACGCCGAGGGGGCTCTCGGTTCCCGAGAGGAGGAGGTACGGCGCGGCCAACACGAGGAGGACGACGAGGCAGGCGAGGATGCCGGCGGTCGGCGCGGCGTCGGCGGTGTCCATGGCCGGTCGTCGGGCCGGCGGCCACTTAATCGGTTCTCGTTCCCCCGGCGCGAGGAGAGCGAGGGGGACCGAGGGGAAACGGCGAAGTGGTCGCGGCCGGTTCGACCCGTATGGACCGAGTCGCAGTCGTCGGCGCGTCGATGACCCAGTTCGGGCGGCGCGACGCGTGGATACGCGAACTGCTCGCGGAGGCGGGCGAGGCCTGCCTCGACGACGCCGGCGTCCCGCCGGACGCCGTCGACCACCTCTACGTGTCGAACATGGCCAGCGGCGAGTTCGAGGGCCAGACGGGCGTCCCGAACGCGCTGGCACACGACCTCTCGGCGGTGCCGGCGTACACCGCGCGCATCGACCAGACGTCCTCGTCCGGCGGCGCGGGCATCTACGCCGCGTGGCAGTCGGTCGCCTCCGGAGCGTCGGAGACGACGCTGCTCGTGGGCGGGGAGAAGATGACCCACCGGAGCACCGCCGAGGCGACGGACGTCATCGCCTCGCTCACGCACCCCTGCGAGTACAAACACGGCGTCACGCTCCCCTCGTTCGCGGGTCTCACCGCGCGCCTCTACCTCGACACGTACGACGCCCCGCGCGAGAGTCTCGGGAAGGTCGCGGTCAAGAACCACCGCAACGGCGTCGACAACCCCCACGCCCAGTTCCGCAAGGAGGTCACGCTGGAGGAGGTACTCGACTCGCCCGTCGTCGCGGACCCGCTCCGCCTGTACGACTTCTGTCCCATCACCGACGGCTCGGCGGCGCTCCTGTTCTGTCCCGAGTCGGTCGCGCGCGAGTACACGGACGAGTACGCGCTCGTCACCGGCATCGGCGGCGCGACGGACACCCACGTCGTCCACGAGCGCGCGGACCCGACGACGATGCGCGGCGTCGCGGAGTCGAGCGAGCAGGCGTACGAGATGGCGGACCGCACGCCCGAGGAGGTGGACGTGGCGGAACTCCACGACATGTTCACCATCCTGGAGTTCCTCCAGTTCGAGGACCTCGGGTTCGCCGAGAAGGGCGAGGGGTGGAAGGCCGTCGAAGAGGGCCGGACCGACCGCGACGGCGACCTCCCCATCAACACCTCCGGCGGTCTCAAGTCGAAGGGCCACCCGCTCGGCGCGAGCGGCGTCGCGCAGGCGTACGAGGTGTACGAGCAGGTGCTCGGCGACGCCGGGAAACGGCAGGTCGAGGCCGACGTCGGCCTCGCGTGCAACGTGGGCGGGTTCGGCAACTGCGTCACCACGACCATCCTGGAGGCGGGCGCGTGAGCGACTCGGACGCCGACGCGGCGGACGGGGACGGCGCGGACCGCGCCGCGGACGGAGGGCACGCCTTCGAGGCGGCCCGGTACCCCGACGGCTCCATCACCTACCCGCCCCACCCCGTCGGGCCGGGCGGCGAGGAACCCGTCGGGACGGTCGACCTGAGCGAGTACGCCGCCGAGGTCGTCACGTGGACCACGTCGACGGCGACGCCGCCGGGCGTGCGAGAGCCGAACTCGCTCGCCATCGTCGCGTTCGACGTGGACGGCGAACCGGTGCGCGCGCTCGGTCAACTCACGACCGACGACGTCGCCATCGGTGACGAAGTCAAGCCGGTGTACTGTGAGGAACTGCGCGACCCCGACGCCGGCATCCGCGAGCCGGAGAGTCAGGCGTGGGACGGGTTCCGGTTCCGGCCGGTCGAGTGACGGTCGGTCAGCATCCCTCCGCCATCGCCCGCCGCGTCGCCGCCGGGTTCAGCGTCGCCACGCGACAGTCGTCTCTGCGCTCGCATGTCGGGCAGTCGACGTACTCCACCTCCCGTTCGACGCCCCGCAGCAGCGAGACGAGCAGTTCCCCCTCCTCGGTCAGCCGGTAGCGCCGGCGCGGCGGGGAGGTGGGAGCGCACTCGGCGACGACCAACCCGCGACAGCGGAGGTCCTGGAGCCTGCGCGCGAGGCTCTTCTCGGGCGCGCCGCCGACCGCCTCGCGGATGGCGCCGAACCCCGCCGGTCCGTCGGCGAGCGCGCGGAGGACGTGGAACGCCCACTTCCCGGACAGCACGTCGTGGAGGTCGGCGAGCCGGACACGCCAGTCGTCCTCGGACGCCTCGGTCGTCATACCCGACCCGGAACACCGCCGCGGGAATAAACGCCCCGCCGACTGTCGGCCGCGACAGCGGCCGTCGAACCCGACAGTCGTCCGCCGACTCGAAGGCGACCCACCCCCTCGACCCGAGTGCATGTCCGACGACCAGACCTGCTCCTGTGGCATCGACCCGACGGATACCGTCGAACTCCCCGCGTACGTGCTCGCGGCACTCGCGTGCGGCCGTGACTGTGGATGTGCGACTCGTCGGTGTGACTGCGGGTACGAGCGCTCCGCGTGCTGTTAGGCCCGACGCCCGTCACTCACCGCGAGCGTCGTCGCGCGACCCGTCGTCCGTCCCGTCTCGAGCGTCGCCCACGGAACCGCCGTTCGCGTCGTCCGCGTCGTCTTCCGACTCCTCTCGTTCGTCCTTGCCGAGTTCGTGCCTGATGGAGCGGAGTTCCGCGTCCACGTCCACCTCGGGCGCGTCGTCGGCTTCCTCGTCCGCGTCGCTCTCCCGTCGTCCGCGGCGGTCACGTCGATGACGACGGCGTCGTCGTCCGAGCGGTCGGTTCGGCGCTCCCGGTCGCGCTCGCGGGCGACGGAGTCGCGCGACTCGGCGACGCGGCGTTCGAGTTCGGCGCTCAACTCGCGCGCCTCGGTGAGCAGGTCGCGCGACTCCTCGTCCGCGGGGAGGTCGGACTCCGAGAGCTCGGTCCGGAGGTCGGCGAGCACGTCCGTCAGGTCCGTCGCCGCGCGCGACCCGGCGTCCGAGAGGCCGCCGGCGAGTTCGTCCGCCAGTCGCGACCCGCCCGCCCGGTTCGACCGGCGCGAACTCACGCGACCGTCGGGGGCGCTCCCGCCGGCGAGTTGGAGGAACCGTCGGAACAGTTCGAGCGCCTCGATAGTCGCCTCCAGCGTGGCGATGACCGTCGGGATGGTGTAGTCGTTCGTGAACCGAAGCAGTTCGCCGGGGCTCGGCGGGCGCGGCGGACGCGGTGGGCGAGACAGGGTACCCGGTCCACGGCGGGGGGCGCGCCGCCGCGGACCGGGCCGGCGCCGTCGCTCGTCCCGCTCCCCCGCTCGCTCCGTCGCGGCGGTCGCGACCGTCGCGCGGGTCGCGGCGCAGTTCGCCGCGGAGTTCCTCGAGCGTCGACTGGAGGTCCGAGAGGAGCGCCTCCAGTTCCTCGTCGTCGGTGTCGCGTCGGCGGCTCATGCCCGGACGTTGGGAGCGACGCGCGAAAAACCTACCCGCGGGAGTCGTCCGTCACCTCAGTTCCCGACGGCGCGCCGGTACTGCACCGGCCACTCGACGTCCTCCCCCAGGTCCGCGGCGGCGTGGAGCGGCCAGTACGGCGAGCGGAGGAACTCCCGCGCCATCAGCACCGCGTCGGCGCGGCCGTTCGCGACGATGGCCTGCGCCTGCTGCGGTTCCGTGATTCCGCCGACGGCGCCGACTGCGATGTCGGCCCCCACCTCCTCGACGTGTCCCTTGATGGCTTCCGCGTAGGGAAGCTGGTAGTTCGGCCCGCCGTACGGGAGCCGCTGGTCGGGCGAGATGCCGCCGGAACTCACGTCGACGAGGTCCGCCCCCGCCTCCGCGAGCAGGGGGGCGAGCCGCGCGGACTGGTCGACGTCCCACGACGCGCGGTCGTCGAGCCAGTCGGTCGCGGAGACCCGGACGAACACCGGCCTGTCGTCGGGCCAGACGGAGCGCACGGTGCTCGTCACCTCGCGGAGCAGGCGCGTCCGGTTCTCGAAGCTCCCGCCGTACTCGTCCTCGCGGTCGTTCGCGACCGGCGAGAGGAACTCGTGGAGCAGGTAGCCGTGGGCGGCGTGGACCTCCGCCACCTCGAACCCGGCCGCGAGCGCGCGTTCCGCGGCGTCGGCGAAGTCGGCGACGACGTCCTTGACGCCGCCGAGCGAGAGCGCGCGGGTGGGCTGTTCGTCCCCGTCGCGCGGGTACGGTCGCTCGCTCGGCGCGACCACCTCCCAGCCACCCTCGCTCGGCGGGATGGGCTCGCTCCCCTCCCACGGCCGGGTGGTCGACGCCTTCCGGCCGGCGTGCGCGAGTTGAATCGCCGGGACGGACCCCTGCGAGCGGACGAAGTCGGCGACCGGCGCGAGCGCGTCCCCCTGCTCGTCCGTCCAGATGCCGAGGTCGTGGGGCGTGATGCGACCCTCCGGGCTGACCGCCGTCGCCTCGGCCATCACGAGACCGGCACCCCCGACCGCGCGCGACCCGAGGTGGACCAGGTGCCAGTCGGTCGCCGTGCCCTCGGGCGCGGAGTACTGACACATCGGCGAGACCATCACGCGGTTCGGTAGCTCCGTCCCGCGGAGCCTCAGCGGCGAGAACAACGTTTCGACCATGGGCGCGGTACGGCACCCCCGAGTAAATGACCGTTGTCGGGCGACGCGCTTGCCTGGTTCGCGGCCGAGTCGGGAGGACACCGTCCGAGTGCGCCGACGACGCGTCGAGGAGGCCTCATTTAGGCGGACCAAAAGGTATAAACGATTAGGTCGACCTAATCCAGTCGATGGCAGACACGCACGCCGCCGGGGAGGAGACGCCGCTCGTGTCCGCGCTCTGTACCTCCCCGGAGCGGACGGTGTTCACCGAAGACGGCAACGCGGACGGCTGGATATCGACCGACCACACCGTCTCGCTCGTCAGATAGGGTCGGGACCGACGCTCGTTCTCTCCGCCTCGCCGGATCGGTGGTCGACCGACTCTGGGTCGGGACCACGGTCGACCGGCGCCGACGGACGTTCGCTCGTCCGAGCGACGCGCTCGCGGCACAGAACGGACGACGGTGAGGCTTGGCTACGGGACCTGACGACGGAGAACGGGGGACTCGGACGCCGGAGCGGGCGGGACGCCTACCGCTCCATCGCGCCCTCGAAGACGAGGGTGTCGTCCTCGAGGTAGTGTTCGATGTGGTGGGCGTCCTCCTCGACGAGCACGAGGTTCTCGCGGAGTATCTCCTCCGAGGCCGGGTCGCCGAGACCGTTACAGAGTTCGACGTGCTCGCGCAGCGTCTCGATGATGTCGCCGTACATCTCCATGTCGTGCCGGAACGAGGTGCGGATGTCGTACACGTCCTCGTCCTCGGGTTCGACCGGCGACGCCTCCTGCAGGGCGACGGGGCTGGCGTGCGGGACGCCCCCGAGCGCCTGCACACGTTCGGCGAGGATGTCCGCGAACGTCTCGGCGTGTTCCGCCGCCTCGTCGAGGAACAGGTGGATGTCGCGGAACTCCGCACCCTCCACGTTCCAGTGGTGTTTCTTCAACTGGTGGTAGAGGACGTACGACGCCGCGAGGTCGGTGTTGAGCGCGTCGACGACCTGCTCGGCCCGGTCGGCCTCCATCCGGAGCGCCTGACTGCCCTCGACCTCACCGGCGTGCTTGCGTACTTCTTTCTGGGTGCTCATCGTGACTCGTAGTTGGCCGCCAACCGCCTTAAACCTAGATACTGAGCAAAAATCTTTTGCTATACGCCAACTGTCGTTGGCTACTTGCGCACCTATCGCTCGCGACGGGCGTCGAACCCGCTCGCCTCCGGGTACGAGTTGCACCTGCAAGGCAGTACCGGCCGCCGGTCGACCCGGGTCGAACTGCGAGAGATGGAAACGCTCTTGGAGGCGACACGCCGACTCACGGGTATGAGCGAGGACGACTCCGCCGAGGACGCCCCCGAGGAGGCGGGAGCCGACGGGGCCGACGACGAGGAGGTCGAGGACCACAGCAGCAGGCCGACGACGAGGAGGTCGAGGAGTCCGCCGACGCCGCCGACTCCGCCGAGAGCGACGAGGCGTCGACGGAGGAGAGACCGGACGGGGGCGAGACGGAGCAGGCGGACGAGGGTGAGAGTGGCGAGGAGAACCCGCCGACGAGGAGGCGAGCCGCGGCGGACCGGGAGGCGGAGGCCGAAGGGGACGAAGAGTCACCGGCGGACGAGGAAGGGGACCGGAGGAGTCGTCGCCCGAGGAACCGGACCGGGAGGACGAGGGGGACGAGGCAGAGTCCGCAGACGAGACGGACACAGGGGGAGACGGCGGACGCGAGGACCAAGGCCGAGGACGGTGAGGAGGCCGAGGACAACGAGACCGAAGATGGCGAGGACGTGCCGGCGGTGTCGGCCGAGGACCTCGACGCGCGCCTCGACGAGGCCGAGTCGGAGGTGGAGGCCGCGGAGACGGAGTCCGATCTCGACGCGGCCGAGGCGACGCTCGACGACGTCGAGTCGGACCTCGAAGCGGCCGACCTCCCGGAACCCGACGAGGACGACGAGGACGCCGAGGACCCTCGCGAGGAACTGGAGGCGCGCCTCTCGGACCTCCGCGACGCCGTCGAGGACCAGCGTGGCCCGTACGCCGACGAGGTCGTGAGCGACATCGAGGCGGCCCAGTCGACGCTTCGCGACACGCGCTGGACCGAGCAGGGGCTGACCGAACTCGCCGCGCCCGTCGAGTCGTTCCTCGAGGACGTGAACGAGACGCTCGGGACCGACCTCTCTCGCGACGGCGAGGACCCCGAGGGGCTGGCGGCCGACCTCGACCCCGCGGTCGAAGCCGTCGAGTCCGCGGACCTCGACCCCGACGAGGACGCCGACACCATCGAGGCGCTGTTGGAGGCGACGGACGCGCTCCGGGCCGGACTGGACGACGCGCAGGAGTGGGACGACCTGGAGACGCACGAGAAACTCCAGGCGCAGGGGTACTACGACGTGCTCGGCCACTACAAGGACTTCCCGCCCGAGTGGGCCGCGCTGAAGGAGTGGGAGAAGCGCGGCAACGTGGAGATGGTACTGCTCGCGCTCGACTCGCTCCAGTCGGAGTTCATGGAGCGACACGCGATGGAGGCGCTCGTGCGGATGAACGACCGGGCGGCGTTCGAGGCGATGCACCAGCGGGCACAGAAGCGCGACAAACCAGCCATCGAGGCGCTCGGGAAGATGGCCGCGGCCGACGCCGTCGAGACGCTCGTGGAGTACGTCGACGCCGACTCGGACCCGGCGCTCCAGAAGGTGACGTTCAAGGCGCTCGGCGAGATCGGCCACCCCGACGCGGTCCAGCCGCTGGCGAACAAGCTCGCCATGGAGAACGAGAACGTCCGCCCCGTCGCGGCACGCGCGCTCGGCCTCATCGGCGACACCCGCGCGGTGAACCCGCTCGCGGACGCACTCGCGGACGACGAGAGCGACAACGTCCGCGCCGCGGCGGCGTGGGCGCTGCGACAGATCGGCACCGAGGAGGCGCTCGAAGCCGCCGCCGCCCACGCCGACGACCGCGCGTTCATCGTCCAGGCGGAAGCCGAGAAGGCGGGCGCGGCGCTCCCGGCGGACGAGGACGGCGGTCCGGAAGCGACGGCGTGACGGCGAAGAAGTAGCCGTTCCGTCCCGAAGCGCAGCGGTCGTCAGTCGTCGACGCCCGCCACCACGCTCTCGCCGTCGTCGCCGATCTCGTCCAACACCCGCTCGTGGAACTCGCGGAGCGCGGCCGACTCGTCGTCCGCGAGCACCACGTCGCTCGCCGCGAGCGTCGCCAGCCCGAACGCCCGCGGGGAGGGCGACTCGACTTCCCGCTGGACCACGTCCACGTGGCCCGACCGGACCGCCGCGAGCACTTCCCGGACGCCGGCGAGGTTGAGTTTGTCCTCGACTATCTCGCGGTACGTCTCCTCCATCACGGCGAACGAGTCGCGCTCCTCGGCGAACGAGACGAGCATCTCGCTCGACACCTGCTGTTGGGCCGCGCTCTTCTCGTACCCTTTGTACCGCTTGAGTATCATCAGCGCCCGCGTCGCGTTGATGCGGAAGTAGCGCTTCAGGAGGTCCGTCCCGTCGAGCGCCGCGCGCAGGTCCGACCCCACCGTCCCGGGGTCGAGGTCGCGGAGCACGCCCGCCACGTCCACCTTCCGGTTCAGCGGCATCGAGACGGTGAACCCGTTGTCTGCGACGGCCACCTGCACGTTCGCGTTCGTCCGGTCGGAACAGCGGTGGGCGACGAGCCGCGACAGGCCGTCGTTGAACTGCCGGCCGTACCCCGAGTGGACGTAGTAGCGCCGGCGGTACGCTCCCCGGTCGCGCTCCTCCTCGACGACGATGCGCCCGGTCGTGGCGACCGAGTCGGGTCCCGCGTACCTGAGCTGTTCGTCGAACATGCGCGTGACGGCGCGGACGCTGTTCTCGTCCAGCGGGAACGTCCGGAGCCACTCGCGCGCCGCCGGTTGTCCGCCGCGTTCGAGTCGGTCGACGAGTTCGCCCTGAAACGCGAGCATCTCCCGGCCGAGGTCGTAGCTCAGCGGGAGGCGCTCGGAGAACCACGACGGCACCGTGGGGCGGGAACTGCTGCGGTCGACGTACACCTTCGACCCGCGGCGGTAGCGGAACTCGTACGTCTCGCCGCCCAACTGGAACACGTCGCCCGGTTCCAGCGTGTCGAGGTACGACTCGTCGAGTTGGCCCACCCACTCGTCGCTCCCGCGGACCGACACGTCGCAGGTGAACGAGTCGGGGATGGTGCCGAGGTTCTGCATGTAGATGACGCGCGCCAGCCGGCCACGCTTGCCGACGAGCGGTTCGCCGACGTCGAACTCCTCGTAGTGGTGCTCGCCGTCCGGCGGGTCGTTCGTGTCGCGCCACACCTTCGCGTACACGTTCTTCTCCTCCATCCCCGCGTAGTCGGCCGTGAGGTACCGCATGAGCGACTCCCAGTCGGCGTCCGGGTAGTCCCGGTACGGGTACGCCGACCGGAGCGTCGAGAGCACGTCGGCCTCGCGGCGCACGCCGTTGATGGCCATCCCGTACACCTGCTGGGCGGCCACGTCCTGCGCGTTCTCGGGGACGAACACGCGGTCGACGAACCCCTCCTCGGCCTTCCGCAGCATCACCGCGCACTCGACGAGTTCGTCCCGGTCGAGCGCGAGTACGCGCCCCTCGACCGTCTCGCCCAACCGGTGGCCCGCCCGGCCCACCCGCTGGAGCAGCGAGGCGACCGACTTGGGCGACCCCACCTGCACCACCAGGTCGATGTGCGGCATGTCGATGCCGAGTTCCAGCGACGTCGAGGTGGTGACCACGTCCACGTCGCCCGCCTTCAGCGCCTCCTCGACCCGCTCGCGCGTCTCCTTCGACATCGAGCCGTGGTGACAGCCGGAGTTGTCCTCGTCGTACGCGTCGAACGTCTCCCTGAGGGTGCCGAGCACCCGCTCGGCCCCCGACCGGGTGTTGGTGAACACGAGCGTGTTCTCGTGGCTCCGAACCAACTCGTGGAGGCGGTCGTAGAACCGGTCGGTCACGGCCTCGCGGGGCGTCCCGATGAGGTCGTCCGTCGGGCACTCCAGCCGCAGGTCGAACTCGCGGACGAACCGGGTGTCGACGATCTCGTACTCGCGCGTGACGTACTCGTCCTCGTCCCCTTCATCGTCGCCGGTCGTCTCCCGGCGCTCGCGGCCGACGAGGAACTCCGCCATCGTCGACAGCGGCTCCACGGTGGCCGAGCAGCCGATGCGGGTCGGCGACCCCTCACAGAGGCGTTCGAGACGTTCGAGCGAGACGGCGAGGTGGGTGCCGCGCTTGTTGCTCGCGAGGCTGTGAATCTCGTCGACGACCACGTACTCGACGCTCCGGAGTTTCTCCTTGAACTTCGGCGAGTTGAGCAGGATGGCGAGCGTCTCGGGCGTCGTGTTGAGGATGTGGGGCGTCGTCTCCAGCATCCGCTGGCGGTCGGCGTCGGCGGTGTCGCCGTGCCGGATGGCCTGCCGGAGTTCCGTCTCGTGGCCTCGTTCGGCCAACCGCTCGGAGACGCCCGCGAGCGGGTCCGCGAGGTTCCGCTCGATGTCGTTCGCGAGCGACTTCAGCGGCGAGACGTACAGGCAGTACACCGCGTTGTCCAGCCCCGCCTCCCGCTCTCGGCGGAACAGGTCGTTGATGATGGCGGTGAACGAGGCGAGCGTCTTGCCCGACCCCGTTGGGCTACAGACCAGACTGTTCGTTCCCTCGTCGATGAGCGGGATGGCCTCTCGCTGCGGCGGCGTGAAGAACCCCCCGTTTCCCGGGACGAACGCGCCGAAGCGGTCGACCCACCACTCCCGGACCGCGGGTTCCAGCCGGTCGAGCACGTCGGCGTCGGCGATGTCGACCGCCGCGGGGTCGAAGTCGTACTCGTCGGCCCGCGCGGCGAGCAACTCCCGACCGGTCATTGAACGCGACACGGGCCGTGCGGGTAAGTGGATTGCGCCCGCGCGGTGAAAGTGAATCCGGCCGACCGCCACGCCTATCGGCCGGCCGTGTGCGTCTCGATACATGCGCGTGACGTTCCTCGGAACCGGCGCGGCGATGCCGATCCCCGACCGGGTCCAGACCGGACTGCTGGTGGAGACGGCCGCGGGCGACGGCCGACCCCTCCTCGTCGACTGCGGTGCGGGCATCCTCCACCGAGTCTCCCAGACCGACCCCGGCTACGAGGCTGTCTCGTCGGTCCTGCTCACTCACCACCACCTCGACCACGTCTCGGACCTGCTCGCGCTCCTGAAGGCGCGCTGGCTCGCCGGCGAGGAGCACCTCGAAGTCGTCGGCCCGCCGGGGACGAAGGGCCTGCTCGACGGCCTGCTGGACGTGCACGACTACCTCGACGGCCGGGTCGACCTCAGGGTGCGGGAAGTCCACGACGGCGAGTCGTTCGACGTGGCCGGCCTCGACGTGACGGCGAGGGAGACCCGCCACTCGATGCAGTGTCTCGCCTACCGGTTCGCGGACCGCGGAGCGAGCGACGACGCGACCGAGGCGGACGGTTCGAGCGGCGAGTTCGTCTTCTCTGGCGACTCGGAGGCGTTCGCGGGACTGGCGTCGTTCGCGGACGGGGCACGCGTGCTCGCGCACGACTGCTCGTTCCCGGACGGAATCGACGTGGACAACCACCCGACGCCGAGCCAGTTGGGGGAGGCGCTCGCCGGGCACGACGTCGACCGGGTGTACCTGACGCACCTCTACCCGCACACCGAGGGGACACACGACGAGATGGTCGAGAGCGTCCGCGAGCGGTTCGACGGCGACGTGCGGATGGCGCGCGACGGTCTCCGGTTCTCGGTGTGAGCGGGTTCGACCGCGACGCGGTCGGCTTCCTCACGCTCGCGGCGCTGTGGGGCACCGCGTTCGTGGCGACGAAGGCGGCGCTCGCGGACTTCCCGCCACTCCTGCTCGCGGCCGTCCGGTTCGACGTGGCGGCCGCGCTCCTGTTCGGCGTCGTCCTCCTCACCGGCCGGCGCGTCCGCCCGCGCGGGCGCGGCGACGTCGCCCCCGTGGCGACCGGCGGCGTGTTCAACATGGGGCTCCACCACGCGCTGCTGTTCACGGGACAGGTGACGGTGACGAGCGCCGTCGCGGCCACGCTGCTCGGACTCATCCCCGTGCTCACCCCGATGGCGACGCGACTGGTCCGCCCCGACGAGCGACTCGACGCGGTGAGCGCGGTGGGCGTGCTCGTGGGGTTCGGCGGCGTCGCGCTCATCGCGGACCCCGACCCCCGTGCGCTCGCGGCGAACGCGGGCGCGCTGTTCGTCCTCGGTTCGGCCATCGCGTGGGTGGTCGGCGCGGTGACGACCCGCGAGGACGACGCCACTCTGGACCCGGTCGCGCTACAGGCGTGGATGGCCCTCGTCGGCGCGTTCGCGCTCCACGCCGCCGCGCTCCTGCTGGGTCAGGGCGTCGCGGACGCCACGGTGACGCCGGCGGGACTCGCGTGGCTGGGCTACCTCGCGGTGGTGCCCGGCGCGGGCGGGTTCCTGCTGTACTTCCGGCTGCTCGACCGCCTCGGTCCCATCCAGATTGGGCTGCTGGAGTACGTCATCCCGCCGTTCGCGGCGCTGTTCGGCTGGCTCGCGCTCCGCGAGACGCTCGCACCCGGCACCGTCGGCGGGTTCGCGTGCATCCTCGTCGCGTTCCTGCTCGTGAAGCGCCGCTCACTCCGGGCAGCGCTGTACCGACGAGTCGCGTAGACCGTCGCCGACGGTGCGGGTCGCGGCGGTAGCTGTCCCGTCGCCCGCGACCCCCGTCACGCGGCTACTCGACGCGCGTCCCCACGTCTTCCCCGGCGAGGAACCCCGCGAGCGCGTCCGGGCCGAACACGTTCGCGGGGGCGTCGAGCGCCAGCAGTTGGCGGACCTTCCCGGCCATCCCCCCGGTCACGTCCGTCGCGTCGCTCGCACCGAGCGCGTCGGCGGCGTCGTCGAACTCCCGAATCAGGGGGACGACCTCCCCGTCCGCGCCGAGGACGCCCGGGACGGTCGAACAGAGCCCCACCCGGTCGGCGTCGAGCGACGCCGCGAGGTGGACGACGAGTTCGTCGCCCGAGAGGACGGTCACGCCCTCGCCCGCGTGGGCGACGCCGTCGCCGTGGAGCACCGGGAGGAACCCCTCGCCGAGCATCGTCTCCACCTGCGCGGTCGGCAGCGAGAGCGTCCCCTCGGCGTCGCGCGCCGCCGCCGACAGCGGGTGGACCGGGAGCGCGGGGGCGTCGCGCTCGTGGAGCCGCGAGAGGACGAACCCGTTCAGCGTCTTCATCGCGCGGTGGACGTCCGTCACCGCGGCGGCGTCGTGCGTCCCCTCGCTCGTCGTGACGCCGTGCTCGCTGGCGTGGTGGTGGCCGAACGACCCGCCGCCGTGAACCAGAACGAGGTCCTCGACGCCCGCCCCGGCCACCGCGTCGGCCGCGGCGTCGAGCGCCGGGCCATCGAGCGTCTCCGGGCGGTCCTTCTCGGTGATGAGCGACCCGCCGAGTTTCAGTACCGTCACCATCTCAGGCCGCCTCCACCCGGACGCCCTCGGTGGCGAGTTCGGCCCGGAACGCCTCCTCACAGCCCGGAGTGAACGAGAGCGCCGTCCGCGACTCGGGCGTCGGGTCGAGCGCGACGATACAGCCGCCGCCGCCCGCGCCGGTCAGTTTCGCGCCGTACGCGCCGGCGTCGCGGGCGGCCCACACCATCGCGTCGAGCGAGCGCGCGGAGACGCCGAGCGCCGACAGCAGGCCGTGGTTGAAGTTCATCAGCCCGCCCAAGTCGTCCAGAAACGACTCGGTCGCCTCCTCGGCGTCCGCGAGCAGGTCCGTCCCCTGCCGAGCGACGTCGCCGACTGTGGCGACGGCGTCGGCGGCGAAGTCGTACCGGTCGCGGAGCGCGCGCACGCCGGACACCAGTTCGCCCGTGTCGCCCGCGCCGCCGTCGTAACCGACGACGAGCGGGAGCGTCGGGGCGTCGAGCGCCCGGCCCTCCTCGCCCTCGACCCGGACGGCCCCGCCCACCGCAGACGTGAACGTGTCCGCCCGCGACGCCTGCCCGTCCTGCACCTCGTGTTCCGCCCGGTACGCCCGGTCGGCGACCGTCCGCGCGTCGAGTTCGACCCCGAGCGCCCGCGTCGCCGCGTCGATGCTGGCGACGACGACGGCGGCCGACGAGCCGAGTCCCGCCCCGACCGGGATGTCCGACTCGACGGTGACGTCGAACCCCGCGTCGGGCGCGTCCGCCGCCTCGCGCGCCTGCGCGACCGCCGCGTCGATGTAGCCCGTCGCCGCCTCCACCAGCGGCGTCGGCACGTCCACGTCCGGCGGCTCGTCCGCCGACCCGTCCCACGTGACGGTGAACCCGTCTATCGAGAGGTCGGTCGCGTCCACCCGCACCCGGCCGTCGTCGCGGGGGTCGACGGTCACGCGCGCCCGCCGCTCGACGGCGCACAGCACGGCCGGTTCCCCGTAGACGACCGCGTGCTCGCCGAGGACGTACACCTTCCCCGGCGCGCTGCAAGTGGTCATACCCCTTACTCCGAGCGGGGGCTTACAGGCGTTCCGACTCGCCCCCCGAGGTGAACGGGGTCGGCCGCGTCCGGAGACCTCGTGAGTGGCCCGAGGGGACCACCGTCCGCTCCGTCCGGGCGGTCGACCCGGTGTCGGCGGCGGTAGTTTTATCATGAAAGATTCCTCCGACGTTACTGTGGTGTCGGGCCGACCGCCCCGAGGGGGCCGGCCGCTCACCACTCCCCATCGCGGGCGTCCGAGCGAGGAGAGAGGGACGCGGTGACGTGTCCGCGTCGCGCGGCCGCTCGGCGCTCGGTTCGAAACACCGCGCGACGCCGCGGGCGGCGAGGGACCGAATCCCAACCCAACGGACGCGTGCCTGACGTCCGACTCGTATTCCGGTCCCCGCCGTGCCGCGACGACCCCGGACGGGGTGCCTGCCCGTCCGCGGGGTTCTCCGGGGGTCTCCGGGCCGTTTCCGACGGAACGGCGGCACCGCTGGTGGTCGGGAGAGAAACGGAAAAACGTCTTCGGTTTTACAGTTCCTCTTCGAAGTCCTCGAGCGCGTAGCCGGGTTCGGCGCCGCGGCGGTCGAGCGTCTCGTTGGCGAGCAGCCAGTAGACGACCGACAGCGCGCGGCGACCCTTGTTGTTCGTCGGGATGACCAGGTCCACGTTCGACACCTGGTTGTTCGAGTCGCACATGGCGATGACCGGGATGCCGACCGTGATGGCCTCCTTGACCGCCTGCGCGTCCCCGATGGGGTCGGTGACGACCACGACGTCCGGTTCGATGTAGCCGGCGTACTCGGGGTTCGTCAGCGTTCCGGGAATGAACCGGCCGGTCCGGGCGCGCGCGCCGATGGCGTCGGCGAACTTCTCGGCCGGGAACCGGCCGTACTGCCGCGAGGAGGTGACGAGCACCTGCTCGGGGTCGTAGTCGGCGAGGAAGTTCGCCGCCGTCCGGATGCGGCCGTCCGTCTGGCTCACGTCGAGGACGTACAGGCCGTCGTCGCGGACGCGGTGGATGAACCGCTCCATGTCCTTCGTCTTCTGCTGGGTCCCGATGTGGACCCCGGCCGAGAGGTAGTCCTCGACCGGGATGAGGAGGTCCGCCTCGTCGTCCGGCATGACGTCCTCGTCGAAACGGGGCCCCTCCGCCGCCTCCTCGTCGACTTCGTCGACCGCCTCGGCGTCGGCGGCGTCGTCCGGGTCGACGGTGTCGTCGGCGTCGACGCCCGTCCCGGTCTCCGGTTCGGGGTCGACCCGCGTCTCGTCCTCGGCGGGTTGGGTCTCGGTCTCGTCGGCCTCGTCGACCTCCCCGGTCTCCTCGGCCGTCTCCGACTGCTGTTCCTCCTCGGTCTCGGGCGCGTCTTCGGCCGCTTCGGTCTCCTCGACCTCTTCGTCGGCCTGCGCCTCCTCGGTGTCGTTTTCGTTCTCGCTTTCGCTCATACGGCTTCCTCCTCGATGCGGATGAGTTCGTTCAGCTTGGCAGTTCGCTCGCCGCCCACGGTGCCCGTCTTGATGAACGGGGCCGCCGTGGCGACGGCGAGGTGTGCGATGGTCGTGTCCTCCGTCTCGCCCGACCGGTGCGAGACGACGGCGTCCATCCCGCTCCGGTGTGCGAGTTCGACCGCGTCGAACGCGTCCGTCAGCGTCCCGATCTGGTTCGGCTTGATGAGGATGCTGTTGGCCGCGCCCTCCTCGATGCCGCGCTCCAGTCGCTCGACGTTGGTGACGAACAGGTCGTCGCCGCAGACCAGCGTCCGGTCGCCCACGCGGTCGGTCAACTCCGCGAAGGAGTCGTACGCGTCCTCGTCGAACGGGTCCTCGACGTACGCGAGGTCGTACTCCGTCACGAGGTCCGCGACGTAGTCGACCTGCTCGTCGGGCGTGCGCGTCTCGTCGCCGTAGCGGTAGACGCCCTCGTCGGCGTCCCACAGTTCGGCGGCGGCCACGTCGAGGCCGAACCGGACCTCGAACCCCACTTCGTCCTCGACGCGGTCGGTGGCCGCCTCGACCACCTCGAACGCCTCGGCGTCGTCGATGGCGGGCGCCCACGCGCCCTCGTCGCCCTTCGCGGCCGCCACGCCCCGTTCGTCGAGGACGTCGCCGACCGCCGCGTGGACCGCGGCGTTCGCGAAGACGGCCTCGGAGACGCTCGGCGCGCCGACGGGGGCGGCGAGGAACTCCTGGATGTGGGTCGCCTCCTTCGCGTGCTCGCCGCCGCCGACGACGTTGCCGAGCGGCGTCGGGAACGAGTGGGTGGCGTCCCGGAACGTCCCGCCGAGGTGCTGGAACAGCGGCGCGCCGAGCACGTCCGCCCCGGCCTTCGAGGCGGCCATGCTGACGGCGACGGCGCTGTTCGCGCCGATCTCGGAGAAGTCGTCCGTGCCGTCGGCCGCGCGCAGGGCGGCGTCCACGTCGCGCTGGTTGCCGGCGTGGACCTCGCCGACCAGTCGGGGAACCGCGTGCTGGCGGGCGGCCGCGATGGCCTCCCGCGGCGGGAGTTCGATGGCCTCGTACTCGCCCGTGCTCGCCCCGGACGGAGCGGCCGCGCGGCCGAACCCGCCCGACTCGGTGAGTACGTCCGCCTCGACCGTCGGGTTCCCCCGCGAGTCGAGCACGCGCCGGAGCGACACCGAGGAGACGAGCGTCACTGCTCGCCCCCTCGGCCCCGGCGGACCGTGAACGGGAGGACACCGGCGTCGTACTCCTGGGCCGCGATGAGGATGGGTTCGGACTGGTCCGTCTCGACCAGCACCGGCGCTCCGTACGCGACCTGCAGGGCGCGCGCCCCGAGGATGCGTGCCTTCTCGTAGCGGTTGTACTGTTGGCTGCTCATTGGTAGGGGGAGACGACGTCGACGAGGTCGGTGTGACTCACCATCATCCGCCGACAGCAGTGGCGCTCGACCCCGAGTTCGTCGAGCACCGCCGCCGGGTCTTCGTCCCCCTCCTTCGCGCGGGCCTTGAACTCCTCCCAGTGTTCGCCGATGACCGTGCCGCAGGTGAAACAGCGGACGGGAATCATCATGCTGGAATCACCTCAGCGGTACGACTTCTGGTAGCGGGCGCGCGCGCCGGGCCCGCCCCACTTCTTCGGCTCGGACTGCCGCGAGTCGTTCACGAGCAGCGAGCGGTCGAACTCCATGAAGGCGTCGCGCAGTTCCGCGTCGTTGAGGTGTTGCACCAGCCCGCGGGCGATGGCCGTCCGCACCGCGTCGGCCTGCCCCGAGTAGCCGCCACCGTTGACGGTCACCTCGATGTCGACCTGCGAGCGGAGGTCCTCGCCGGCGATGCGGAACGGCTCCAGCATCTTCAGGCGGGCCTGCTCCGGCTCCGTCAACTCGACGGGCTGGGAGTCGATTCGCACACGGCCCTCGCCCTCGCGGACTGTCGCGCGGGCGACGGCCGTCTTCTTCTTTCCGGACGTGTTCGTTACCATGTGACGTTGGCTCCCAGGTCCTCGGAGATCTCGCCGAGGGTGGTGAACTTGATGTTCGACAGGCGGTCCAGCGATGTTCCCTCCACGACCTCGCCCTCCTCGTCGAAGGGCTCGCCCACGTAGACGCGGACGTTCTCGAACGCCTCGCGGCCGCGCGGCGTCTTGTACGGGAGCATCCCGCGGATGGACCGCTTGAAGATGCGGTCGGGTCGCTTCGGGTAGTACGGGCCGCGGTCGGAGCCGAGGTCCGCACGCGTGCGGTACTTCTCGGTCGTGGTCTCGGGGTTCCCGGTGATGACCGCCCGCTCGGCGTTCACCACGGCGACGCGCTCGCCGTCGAGCGCGCGCTGTGCCACCTCGGACGCGACGCGACCCATGATGCAGTCGCGGGCGTCCACGACCAGGTCGGCGTCGAACTCTGCGAGGCTCATTATCGTATCACCCGTACGTCGGACCCGTCGGGGTTGTTCGACAGCGCTTCCTCCAGCGTCACCGCTTCGCCGGCCTGGTCGATCTTCGTCTCGGCGGTGCCGGAGAAGTCGACGGCGGCGACGGTGACGTCCTTGCGGAGCACGCCCGAGCCGAGCACCTTGCCCGGCACGATGACGGTCTCGTCCTCGTTCGCGTATCGTTCGATGCGACCGAGGTTGACCTCGGCGTGCGTGCGCCGTGGCTTTTCGAGCCGGTCGGCGACGTCCAGCCAGACGGCGGCGTCGGACGAGCGCGCGACCGACTTCAGTTCGGCGATGAGGTTCTGAAGTCTCGGATTGGTCTTGCTACTACTCATAGGGTCCTCCTAGTGGAGTTGTGCGGCGACCGGAGAACGGAGCCATGCAGGGAGCAGGATTTGAACCTGCGGACTCCTGAGAGACAGCGCCCTGAACGCTGCGCCGTTGGCCAAACTTGGCTATCCCTGCGTGCACTCCTGCGTACCGCGGCCCACGGTATACGGCTTTCGGTCCGGTCCGATTCGGCGGCGTGAGCCGCCGCTCGTCGGGCCGTCGCGAGCGCCGTGGTGGGGTGGGTCGCGGACATCGTGTTCCGGTCAGACTGCGACTTTCGTTGCCAGTTCGTCCGCGCGGTCGCGCAGCGTGTCGACCGCCCGGAGCACCAGTTCGTCCACGCTCACCGACCCGTCCGTCTCCACGTGGAAGACGAACGCACCGGGGACGTCCTCGATTTCGAGTTCCTTGCCGGGGTAGCGGTTCGTGAGGTCCGCGCCGAACTCCTCCGTGTGGAGCAGTTCGCCGTCCTCGGTCTCGATGACCCCGCGGAGGACGTGCGGTTCCTCCTCGTCGAACTCGCCGCGGTCGCCGGCCACGCGCACCCGCTGGAGGTGCCGGTAGCCGACGGCCACGCCGCCCTGGTGTTTGGCGTGTTCCTTCCCGGTGTCGAGGACGGCGTCCGCCTCGAACTCGAGCCGCTGGCCGTCCTTGAGCTCGATTATCGGGACGTTCTCGTCGGCCGGCCGAACGCGGTCGTCGGAGGTCTGGATGTCCCCCGAGTACGCCGTCGCCGGCCCGCTCACGTCGAGCGCGAGGGTGACGGTGTCGCCCAGTTCGTAGTCGTCGAGCGGCGTCGTCAGCGGCACGAGGCCGAGCCTGAGCGCCACCATCTCGTCGAACATCACCGACGAGTTCTCCACGAACCGGACGCTGTCGATGGAGAGGGTGGGCACGTCCGCGACGATGGCCCGGCGGATGCCGTTCGCCATCGCCGGCGTCAGCCCGCGGACGAGGAACCGGGCGCCCCGGCCGTCGTCGTCGCGCGAAACCAACTCGACGTCGAAGTCGTCTGCCATGGTGTTACAGGCGGTTCTTCTTCGGCGCTCGGGTGCCGTCGTGCGGGACGGGCGTGACGTCCTCGATGCGACCGATTTCGAGCCCGGCGCGTGCGAGCGCCCGGATGGTCGCCTGTGCGCCCGGCCCGGGCGACTTCTGTGCGTTCCCGCCGGGGCCACGCACGCGGACGTGGACGCCCTCGATACCCTGCGCGAGCAGGTCCTCGGCGACGCCCTCGGCCATCTGCATCGCGGCGTACGGCGACGCCTCGTCGCGGTTCTGCTTCACGACCGAGCCACCGGAGGACTTCACGAGCGTCTCCGCGCCCGTGGCGTCCGTGACGGTGATGAGCGTGTTGTTGAACGATGCGAACACGTTGGCGATGGCCCACTTGCCGTCGCCCTGCGGCTGATTGTTGGACTCTGATTCGCTCATTGGTTACTGTCCCTCCGCGCGTTCGGGGTGGAGGTCGTCCGCGAGCGGCGACGCCTCGTCGAAGTCGACGCGGTCCTCCTCGACCGTCTCGACCTTGTAGGAGGGGCGCGTGACCCGCGCGTCGCCGACGACCACGTGGCCGTGGACGATGAACTGACGCGCCTGCTTCGGCGTGTTGCCGACGCCCTTCCGGTACGCGACGGTCTGGAGGCGGCGCTCCAGCACGTCGGTCACGTCGAGCGACAGCACGTCAGAGAGGCTGTCGTTCTCGCCGAGGATGCCGTACTTGCGGAGGCGCGCGACGAACGCCGACCCCGCCTCGTTGGCGGCGTCGAGGTCCCCCTGCGCGTCGCCGATGAGGCTCCGGGCCTCGCGGCGGTAGTCGCGCAGTTCCGACTGCGCGCGCCAGAGTTCCTCCTTGTTGGAGAGGCCGTAGCGACCGAGCAGGTCCGACTCCTGCGCGATGCGCTCACCCTGGTACGGGTGGTTCGGCGTCTCGTAGCTCTTGGTGGAGTTGCCGGTCGTCACAGCCCTTCATCCTCCTCGTCGGCCGCTTCGTCCTCCATCTCCTCGCGAATCTCCTCGACGTTGACCCCGATGGTGCCCTCCGTCCGACCGGTGGACTTGGTCCGCTGGCCGCGCACCTTCTGGCCCCGCTGGTGGCGGACGCCCTTGTAGGAGTCGATCATCTGCATCCGGTTGATGTCCTGACGACGCGTCTCCGCGAGGTCGGTCCCCACGACGTGGGTGGTCTCGCCGGTGAAGAAGTCGTTCTGGCGGTTGACCATCCACGGCGGAACGTGGTCTTCGAGGTTCTCGACGACGTCGACGACGCTCTCGATGTCGTCCTCGTCGAGGCGACCGAACGTCGCCGTTCGGTCAACCTCGGCCGCTTCCGTGACCAGTCGCGCCGTCCGCTGGCCGATTCCCTTCATGTCGGTGAGGCTGCGCTCGACGGTCTTCGTCCCGTCCAGGTCGGTCTGGCCGATACGGACGAAGTAGCGGAGGTCCTCCTCCTCGTCTGACGCGTCCTCTGGTTCTTCTGCACTCATGTCTTGTTGGGTTGTGACAGCGTTGCGGCGGGGATTCGAACCCCGGAGGCTTGCGCCACTGAGTTAGCAACCCAGCGCCTTGGGCCAGGCTTGGCTACCGCAACACCTGCGTTCTCGGGTATCGTCGCCCTCGTGGACTCGGGGCCGGCCGCCCCTGCAGTATCTCTGCGTTCGGACAATCTCGGGTTGCCTACTTAAGCATCACGAAGTGACCGAACCGAGAGGACGCGTGCCACGCGCCGGACGACGGACGCGGCTCCGGGTTCTCCGGCCGGGTCACTCCGGTCCGTCGTCCGCCCACTCCAGCGCCGCCCGCAGGTCGTGGTTCGGCGGCGAGCAGGCGAACCCCTCACAGACGTACGCCGTGGGCTCGCCGTCGCGCGCGCCTCGCCCCGCCCAGACCGGCGGTGGCTCGTCGAACCCGAGTCGGTCCAGCCAGTCGGCCAGTCCCTCCTCGGTCGCCGGTCGGGGGGCGACCACGGCGCCCGGCAGGTACTGTCCGGCGAGCGTCTCGCGCCACTCCTCGGGCACCTCCTCGGCCGCGAGCGTGAGTTCGAGCGGGCCGCGCGCGTGCCGCGCGGCCGCCGCCGCGAGCGTCACGTGTTCGAGCGGGCTCGCCTCCACCCGGGACCGGTGGGTCGCGAGCACGTCCGCGGCGGCGTCGCCGAACCGGTCGCCCGGGACGAACGAGTCCAGGTCGAGAAACAGCCCCGTCGCGACCCCGAGACTCGACGGCGTCGACTGGTCCGTCGGCTCCTGGGGCCGCGCGACCAGCCGCTCGCCGTCGGCGGGCGTCGCGTAGACGGTGCCGTCCTCGGCGTCGTAGAACTCGGTCAGAATCACCTCGGCGAGGTCCAGCGCGAACGCGAGGTGCTCGACGTCGCCGGTCGTTCCGTACAGGTCGAACGCGCCGCGCGCGAGGAACGCGTAGTCCTCCAGGTACCCCTCGCCGGCGACGTCGCCGTCCGACGCTCCGGTCTCGTCGCCGTCCCGCTCCGGGTCGGGGACGAACCGACGCGCGAGTCGGTCGCCGTCCCAGAGGTGCTCGCGGACGAACGACAGCGCCGCCTCGGCCCGTTCGGCCAGCACCGGGTCGAGCGTCCACGCGGCCGTCGCGTACGCCGATATCATCAGCCCGTTCCACCCCGGGAGCACCTTCTCGTCGCGGGGGGGGCGCTCGCGCCGCTCGCGCGCGTCGAACAGCACCAGCCGCGCCGCGAGCAGTCGCTCGCGGACCTCGCTCGCGTCCATCTCGTGCCGCTCGGCGAGGTCCGGCACCGTCCGGGCGGCCGTGAGCACCGTCGTCCCGCCCTCGAAGTTCCCCTCGGACTCGACGCCGTACCGCTCGCAGAACAGGTCCGCCGAGGTCTGGTCGTCCATCACCTCCGAGACTTGCTCGGGCGTCCAGACGTAGAAGCTCCCCTCGCCCTCCCCGGAGTCGGCGTCCAGCGTCGCGTAGAACCCGCCGTCGGGGTGGGAGAGTTCCCGCTCGGCGAACGCGAGCGTCTCCTGCGCGACGAGGGCGTAGCGCGGCCGGCCGGTGAGCCGGTAGGCGTCGAGGTAGAGCCGTGCGAGTTCTGCGTTGTCGTACAGCATCTTCTCGAAGTGGGGGACGACCCACTCGCGGTCGGTGCAGTAGCGGTGGAACCCGCCGCCGAGCTGGTCGTACAGTCCGCCGTCGGCCATCGCGTCGAGCGTCTCGACGGCCACCGTCAGCGGCTCCTCCCGGCCGGAGCGCTCGTAGGCGCGCATCAGCAGGTCGACTCGACCGGGGTGCGGGAACTTCGGTCCGGACCGCCCGAACCCGCCGTGCTCGCGGTCGGCGCTCCGGAGCGCGGCGGTCGTGGCGTCGTCGAGCACCGTCTCGTCGGGCGCCGTCCGGTCGCCGTCCGGTTGCGTCGGCGACGCCTCCACCTCGTCGCGGAGGGCGGCGGTCCACTGGTCCGCGCGCTCCTCCATGTCGGCGCGCTGGTCGGGGTCGGCCCACGAGTCGGCGATGTTCCGACATATCTGGAGGAAGCCGGGCGACCCCTGCCGCCCGTCGCGCGGGAAGTAGGTCCCGACGTAGAACGGCTCCCCCTCGGGCGTGAGCCAGACGGAGAGCGGCCAGCCGCCCCGCCCGCTCACCAGCTGACAGACCGTCTGGTAGACGCTGTCGAGGTCCGGGCGCTCCTCGCGGTCCACCTTGACGGGGACGAACGACTCGTTGAGCACCTCGGCCACCGCCTCGTCCTCGAACGACTCCTCTTCCATGACGTGACACCAGTGACACGCGGAGTAGCCGACCGAGAGGAAGATGGGGACGTCTCGCTCGCGCGCGGCCGCGAGCGCGTCGTCGTCCCACGGCTGCCAGTGGACGGGGTTGTCCGCGTGCTGGCGCAGGTACGCGCTGGCCTCCTCGTCCAGCCGGTTCCGCGCCGTCGGGTCGCTCATGCCCGAGGGGTCGGGGGGACGGGTGAAAAGGAGGGTGGCCGGGCGGGACGCGCGCGCCGGCCCGGTCGGCTGTGGATGCACGAACGTGTGCAGATAGTGAATCGAGTAGAGCAAGACTTACACTTCCGTGCGTACCGCGTCCGGGTATGACGGAGACGGTGCTTCTGGTCGGCGGCGGCGGGCGCGAACACGCCATCGCCCGCGCACTGGCGTCCGACGACGACTGCGCGCTGTACGCCTGCGCGAGCAACCGCAACCCCGGCATCGCGCGACTGGCCGAGGGGTTCGAGTCGGTCGGAGAGCGCGACGCGGCGGGCGTCAGCGAGTACGCCGAGTCGGTCGGCGCGGACCTCGCCGTCGTGGGTCCGGAGGCCGCGCTGGAGGCGGGAGTTGCGGACGCGCTCGACGAGGCGGGCGTCTACACGTTCGGGCCGCGAGCGGCGGACGCCCGTATCGAGACGGACAAGGCGTACCAGCGGCGCTTCATGGTGGAGAACGCCGTCCCCGGCTGTCCCGACTTTGAGACGTTCGACTCGGCCGGGGGCGCGGCGGAGTACGTCGAAGCCGTCGAGGGCGACGTGGCGGTCAAGCCCGTCGGACTCACCGGCGGGAAGGGCGTCCGGGTGACCGGCGACCAGGTGACTGCGGCGGAGGCGGCGTCGTACGTCCGCGAGAGCGACCACGAGCAGTGGGTCGTCGAGGAGCGACTCGTCGGCGAGGAGTTCACCGTGCAGGCGTTCGTCGCCGACGGCGAGGTCAGGACGACCCCGGCCGTCCAGGACCACAAGCGCGCGTACGAGGGCGACGAAGGGCCCAACACCGGCGGGATGGGAAGCTACTCCGACACCGAGGTGACACTCCCGTTCATGGATCGGAGTGACTACGACGACGCCGCCACCGTCCTGGAGGCCGTCGTGGACGCACTCCCCGACTACAAGGGCGTCCTCTACGGGCAGTTCATGCTGACCGCGGAGGGACCGAAGGTGGTCGAGTTCAACGCCCGGTTCGGCGACCCCGAGGCGATGAACGTCCTCCCGGTCATGGAGACGCCGTTCCTCGACGTGCTGACGGCCGCGCGCGACGGCGAGCCGCTGCCCGACCTCGACTTCTCCGGCGAGGCGACCGTCTGCAAGTACGCCGTGCCCGCGGGCTACCCGACGAACCCGGAGGCGGGCGCGCGCATCGAGGTGAACGTGGACGACGGCGGACACGGAGACGAGGCGCTCCTGTTCTACGCCAGCGTGGACGAGCGACCGGACGGCCTCTACACGACCACCTCCCGCTCGTTCGCCGTCGTCGGTCTCGGCGACTCCATCGCGGCCGCCGAGGAGCGCGCGGAGGCGGCGCTCTCGGGCGTCGACGAGGGGTTTCACGTCCGCCACGACATCGGGACCGCCGAACTGGTACAGGCGCGCGTCGACCACGTGGCCGACCTGCGCGGACGGTAGCCGCCCCGGACGGGCGGCATCCGGCCCCGAACGCACGAGATTGATAACCCGGGACGCCCACCGACGAGTGTGACCCGCGAGGACGCGGACGCCGGGACGGACGACGCGCCGGCGGCCGACGACGACGGCCCCCCGGCGCGGTACGACCGACTGGAGCGCCACCCGACGCCCGGCAGGGGGAACTCCTTGCGCTACTGGACCGACGCCAAGTCGCCCCTGACCGTGGCGCGCAACTACGCGGTCGTCTGGCTCTGCCGGGTCTCGCCCAGCCTCCGGCTGAAGAACCGGCTCCTCCGGGGACTGGGCGTCACCGTCGGGGAGGGGGTCTCGTGGGGTCTGGAGGCGACACCGGACGTGTTCTGGCCAGAGCGCATCACCCTCGGCGAGGACGCCATCGTCGGGTACGACTCGGTCATCCTCTGTCACGAGTTCCTGCAAGACGAGTACCGACTGGGCGACGTCCACGTCGGCGAGCGGGCGATGCTCGGCGCGAAGGTGACCGTCCTCCCGGGCGTCCACATCGGCGACGACGCGCAGGTGGCCGCGAACTCGCTCGTCGCCGACGACGTGCCCGCCGGCGCGACGGTCGCCGGCGTCCCGGCCGAACCGGTCGAGCGGGAGTAGCCGGGACTACGGCCGCACGCGGACGATGCCCTCGGTGAACGCCCGCCGGTTCGGGATGACGTACTCCTGGTCGTCCGTCTCGACGCGCGTGACGAACACGTCTACCTCCTGAACCACGCCCTCGGTCTCGCCGATGCGGACGCGGTCCCCGATGCCGTACGGCTGGTTGAGAAGCAGGTACAGCCCGGCGGCAGCGGACGCGAGCAGGTCCCGGAACGCGAGCGCCGAGAAGAGGACGAGCGCGAACGCGTACGCGCCGAGCAGGACGACCAGCGCGTCCGTGGCGACCTGGAGTTGCCCGAGTGCGACGAGCACGGCGATGTAGAAGACGCTCCACTTCGCGGCCAGCGGGAGCACGCTCACCTGCGGGAGTTTCACCCCCCGGAGGCGGTTGTCCACGAGTAACTCCACCTTGTCGGCGACGACGACGCCGACGATGAGCACCAGCACGGCCGTGAACAGCCGCGGGAGGAAGAGGACGACGCGGTTCCAGAACTGCGTGATGTACCCCACGTCGGCGATAGTGAGCGCGACGAGGACGGCGAGGATGAAGATGAAGTACCCCGAGATGCGGGCGATGATGGAGACGGTCGAGGTGCCGAGTTCGCGGGCGGTCCGCTCGAACGCGGTCCCCTCGATGGACCCCGGAACGCCGGCGCCCTCGAGGATGCGCCGGTTGACGGCGATGACGACGTAGCTGAGCAGCGCGCCGAGCGCGAGGACGGCCAGCGCGAGCCACAGGCGAGCGGGCACCGAATCGACGAACCCGCGGAGGGTGTCTATCGGGGACGGGTCCGCGGACTGGGCGAGCACGCGGCGGACGCCGGGTGCGTACATGCGTCAGTACTCCTCCGGGTCGAGTTCGAGGACGAGCGTTCCCCCCTTGAACGCTCGGACGAGGCCGTCCGACTCCGAGAGGACGATGGCGATGGCGTTCGTGTCGCGGGTGATCGCCCCACCGGCCATGTGACGCGCGCCCAACCCCTTCGGGATGTCGACCCCCTCCGCGCCGGGTTCCAGGTACCGGTACGCCGAGACTATCTTCCCGGAGTCGCTGATGACGAACGCGCCGTCCAGCCGGGAGAACTCCTTGAGCATCACGTTCACGATGGGGTCGCCGACGTGGACGTGGCTCTTCTCGAAGGGGTTGTAGCTCAGCGGGCGCGACTTGTTCATCACCTTGCCCGCGTCGCCGACGACGAACAGCGCGCCGACGGGCTTGCCCTTCTGTCCCTTCTTGCCGAGTTCGATGGCGACCTCGAACACGTCGCGGATGACGTTCGGGTCGGCCCGCGAGTTGGCGAACAGGTCGTAGATACCGGAGTGGATCGACTCCGACACAGGCGTCCTGACCACCGCGTCGACGCCCTCGCCGAAGACGCCGACCGCGCACGCGACCGTGTCGCCGTCCTCGCAGAACCCCTTGTCTATCGCCCCCTCGACTCCGAACCGGATGCGGTCGCGGACGTTCTCGAACTCGACCGGGAGTTCGACGAACCGGTCGGCCCCGACGTCGTTCTCGTCGCCGACGACGACGACGGCGTCGGGGTCGGCCTCCGCGAACTCCGTGTACATCGACCCCGTCGGCGAGAAGAGGAAGACCCCGTCCACGTCCGTCGCCAGGTCGGACAGGAGGTCAGCGGGAGTAGCCATTGCTCCGATATGCCCTCGGCGGCGCTAAAGACCTTGCGTCCCCGTCTGACGCGAGGCATGCGCGGTCGTCGGTCTGTTCTCGGACTGTACAGAGTAACATCGAATTACGTCGGGAGTTACTGTAGAGTGTGATATACGTTTCCGTGAAATTATTACACGGTGTAACTCGAGGGACCGAGAGTTGCGGGACTGGTCGTCGGGTCGTCGGTCTCGCTCCGCCGTCCTCCGCCGCTCACGGGCAGCTTCGCTCCCCGTTCGCATCGAGACCCCACTCCGTTCGGCCTCGCACTGCGCGGGACCGGATTCGAACCGCGGTCATTCCGCTCGCCGGCGCTCGCTTCACTCCCTGTCTCGAATCCGTGCCTGCTCGTTCGCTCGCTCCACTACGTTCCGCTCGCTCACTGCGCGGGACCGGATTCGAACCGGCGGACCTCTACAGGACAGCGTCCTAAGCGCTGCGCCGTTGGCCTGGCTTGGCTACCCGCGCGCACGACCCACTACCGAAAATCGCCGTAAGTAGCTGTCGGAGACGACCGACCACTTATCCCGACTCCCCCCGAACGCCGGACCATGTACCGGGCGAGCGACGAGGTACAGAACGAGGAGTGGCTGGGCGAACTCCGCCGGGCGGCGGAGTCGCTGGGGCTGTCGAGCGAGGCGCGGTCGAACGCGACGGACCTGTTCCTCTCGCACGTCCCCGACGCCGACCGGTCGAAGCCCGCCACCGCCGCCGCGGCGCTGTACGCCGGCGCGCTCATCGCCGGCGACGAACGCTCGCAGACCGCCGTCGCGGAGGCGATGGACGTGACGCGCCTCTCCGTCCAGCAACGCTGGAAAGAACTCCTGGAGGACGCCGGATTCTCGCCGCCCACCTGGTGAGAGAACGGGTGGGCGACCCTACGCACGGAGCACGCGCCACGCGAACACGACCAGTCCGGCGAGTGCGGCGGTCTGTCCGACGAGGAGCGCGCTCGCGCCGACGTACGCGAGGAGGCTGTCGGGGGCCGTGCCGCCGAGTCGGACGAGACGGAAGCCGACGAGCGCGAGCGCACCCCCGCCGAGGAGCGCCAGCGTCGCGCGCGACCGGGCGGCGAGCCACGCCGCGGCCGCGTCGGCGGCCATCGCTACCCGTCGGCGGCCGCGCCGCGGCCCTCGCGGTCGGGGTGAGGTTCCCGTGTTCGTCGATCTCCCCCTCCACGATGCGCGTCGACGAGATGCGCTCGCCGTCCTCGGCGGGGACGTGTTCGACGACTTCGATGCGGAGCGACCCGTAGCCCATCTCGGCGCGTATCTCGTTGATGCGCTCGCCGCCCGCGCGCGTCTCCGGGGAGACGACGAGCGCGTCGAACTGCTCCTCGGTGGCGATACCCGTCGGCTCGGTGAGTTCGCGGACCTCGAAGCGCCGGTCGTACTCGGCGGCGAACCGCGACAGTTCCGCCTCCAGGTCGCGCTTGCGCTCGTCGAACGGCCGGACGTAGCGGTCGACGTGGCGGGTGGCGGGCGCGAGGTCGTCGGACGTCAGCCCGACGGTCACGTCGCCGAGCTCGAACGCGCGGTCGAACAGCGCGCGGTGCCCGTCGTGAATCGGGTCGAAGGTCCCGCCGAGCGCGACGTTCATACCCGGCCGTCGCCGCGGCGAAACTTAAAAGGGGCGTTACTCGGCGTCCGACGGGTCGTCGTCGGGTCCGTCGGTCGCCTCGTCTCGCTCGCGACCGGTCGCCGACCCGTCGGGCCGGTCCCCGACGTCGGCGTCGACCTCCGCGACGGTGATGGTGACCGGTTCCGTCTCCTCGCCGCTCGCGCGGCCGAGCCGTCGGTCGAGGTTGAAGACGGTGTTCAACTCCGCCTGCACGCGGTCGACCGCCCGCGTGACCAGGTCGTCGGGCGAGATGGCCTCGTACTCGTAGGGGTTGTTCCCCGCGCCGGCCGACTCGCGCTTCGTCCGCGTCACGACCTCCTCCTCGTGGAGTTCGGCGAGCGCCTCCCGGACCGTGCTCGGGTACAGCCCCGTCCCGTCGGCTATCTCCTCGCTCGTCGACCCGGGGTGTTCCCGGAGGCGGACGAAGATTCGCGCCTTCGTCTCGGTGTCGAGGAGCCACGAGAGCAGGTCGATGAGCCGCTCGTCGAAGCTCTCCGCCACGTCGCCCGCGCCCTCCTCGATGCGCTCCGCCGCCTTACGCGCCTCCTCGTGGGGAGCGCCGTCCGGGAGGTCGGCGCCGTCCGTCCCCACAGTCTCCCCGTCGCTCGGGTCCGACTCGTCCGCGGGTTCGGCGTCGTCTGCGGCGTCGTCGGTAGCCATCTGTCGTCCGGCGGTGGGGACTTCGGGCGGAAAAACCCGTCGCACGGGGGGATACGACTCAGAGCACGAGCGCCGCGCACAGCGCGTCGAGTCCCTCCGCCTCGCGGAGGCGACGCTGTCGCCGTGTCCCGGACTCGCGGTCGAGGAGGAAATCGAGCGCGTCGGTCCCCAGTCGGTCGCGCTCCCGGCCGACGACGTCCAGGAGCGACACGACCGACTCGCCGTCGCGGTCCACGAACGACGCCCCCCGGCCGTGGCGCATCGCGCGCCACTTGTTCTCGTCGAGGAGTTCCCGGCGGAGCCCACGGTCGTGAGACGCGCCGTCGCCGGCGCGCGGGTCGGTCTCGTCCTCATAGCGCTCGGCCAGGTCGACGACGAGCGCGTGGACGTACTCCACGAGCGCGCACACCACGTCCGGGTCGGACTGCCCGTCGGGCGTGCGCACCTCGACGGTCCCGTGACCGGTGTGGGGGCGCACGTCGAACCAGAGTTCGCCGCGGTCCTCGATGGACCCCAGTTCCACCATCCGGCGCTCGAACTCGGCGAACGACTCGTAGTCGGCGAACCGGCCGGGCATCCCGGTGTTCGGGAGTCCCTCGAATATCTTCGCCCGGGCCGAGGCCAACCCGGTGTCGAAGCCGTTCCAGAACGGCGAGTTGACCGACAGCGCGAGTAGCGGCGCGAGGTACCACCGGAGTTCGTTCGCCACCCAGACGGCCTTGTCCGGGTCGTCGACGCCGACGTGGACGTGGACGCCGGCGGTCGTATTGCGGTGCTGAGGGTACTGGATGCGGTCCAGTTGCGAGCGGTAGCGGGGCTTCTCCGCGTGGTCGAGTTCGCGCCACCTCGCCGCCGGGTGGAGACCCGCGCCGGCGATACGGTAGCCGTGCGCCGCCGCGTGGTCGACGAGCGCGTCGCGGACGGCGGTGACGTGCTCGCGCACCGCGCCCGGGTCCTCGATGAGCGGCGTCTGCGTCTCGATGGTGAACTTGAACAGCTCGTGGTCGATGCGACCGGCGAGCGGGGCGGGCGGGTCGTCGTCGCCGTACACCAGCTCGTCGATGCCGGACGCGGGGCGGCCCTCGCTGTCCACGACGTAGAACTCCTCTTCGACGCCGAGGGTCCCCATCCGCGTGAACGACTCCGGCGAGCCTGTCTCCATCGGCCCCGGCTTTGCGGGGGCCGACTATATCAGTTGTTGAACGCCCGAGCGCTGGCCGCTTTCGGCGACCGGTCGGACGGCAGCCGGCGTCTCGGCTCGAGGACGCCCGCCGACGAACCGCGGCTACTCCGGCCGCGCGACGACGCCGAGGTGGTCGGCGTGGAACCGGTCGAGTCGGACCTCGCCCAGAATCTCGTACGCCTCGCGCAGTTCCGAGCGCATGCGGTCGAAGACGGCCTCCGGTCGAGCGGCCACGTCCTCCGAGCGGGCCTTCACCGCGAGGAGCAGTCGCCCGTCGGGAGCGAGAAACTGTGCGTTCCGGACCGCCACCGCCGCCTGCCCGCGCGTCGCCACGTCCTGTACGAGGACGTCGAGGTCCGACTCCACCACGTGCGCGTACGTCTCGGGTCGGCGCGCGTCCTTCACGAGCGGGAAGAGGTTTTCGCGCGACTCGCACGCCGCCAGCAGGTCCCGCACGGGCCGGGCGGCGAACTCGACGGCGTACGTCGGTCCGCAGACGTCGGCGACGTGACTGACCGTGGTCCCGTTGGCCGCGCCGAGATACAGCACCGACTCCCCGCCCGACAGCCCGGTGTCCATCCCGAGTTCGAGCATCGCGCCGAGTTTCGACCGGCCGGGGTCCCAGACGCGCCAGTCGCCGTCCGTCGGCTCGCCGTACACCGGCTCCCCCGGGTGAGGAGGCGCTCGCGCCCGTCGACCGTCCGGCGCTCGACCCCCGCCGGGAGCTCGCGCCGCTCACTCATCGGTCCCCTCCCCGCCGTCGTCGGCGGACCCACTCGGTCCCTCGGCACCGTCGTCCGCCCGCGCCCGAATCGTCCGCATGCGCTCGTCGAGGTCCTCGTCGAGTTCGGGCCGCCGGTCGCCGGCGTAGTGGTCCACGCGCGCGGCGATGGTCAGCTTCCCCGCGAGCGCCCGCGCGGCCGACCCGCGGTCCTCCGGGCGGGTGCCCCGGACGTACTCGTGGGTGTAGATGACGCCGTGTTTGGGCGACGGCGCGTGCCCGCGGAGGTGCGCGAACAGCGCGTCCTCCGCGCCGAGCACCTGCAGCGTGCCCGATGGTTTCCGCGCCAGCGTCCCCAGCCCGCCCGCGAGCGATATCAGCCGCGCCGCGAGCACCGGCCCCGCCATCGCGGCGAGGTTGGGCACGGCGACCGGCGCCCGCTCGCGGACGAACGCCTCCAGGTCGTCCGCCTCGTCGGCCAGGTCCGCGACCCGCGCCGCGAGCGAGACGACGCGCTCCTCGGTTCGTCTCTCGGCGTCGCGGGCGGCGACCGCCCGGGCGTACTCGACGCCGTCGCCCGACTCGTCGTAGACGCTCCCGGCCCACTCGCTCACCCGCTCGGCGAGTTCGTTCGCCGTCCGGGCGGCGTCGTCCATCGCGCGGACGGCGTGTTTCAACTGCTGGTCGTCGGCCCGCTCCCGTTCGCGGACCGTCGCTCGCGCCGCGCTCACCGTCGCCTCGCGGAGCGCGTCGTAGTAGTCGGCCTCGCTCCCGGCGAACCCCGACTCGACGGCGAGCGCGGGCCAGTCTGCCGGCGCGTCCGCGGAGCCGCCCTCGACGGCCTCGCGGGCGGCGTCGGCGTCGCCGCGTTCCACGCCCGCGAACCACCCCGCGTCGGCGGGGGTTCTCTCGGTCATGTCTCGTCGGTAGACGCCGCGCTCGTATATCGGTTCCCGAATTGAGCGCTCGCCCGACCTCCCGCCCGTCGCTCTCCGACCCGACGCGCACGTTTACGTACGGCCGAGGGAACACCACGGTATGAGCCGACGGATATTCGAGGAAGAATCGACCGCTGTCGGGGTGTCGACACGGTGAGCACCGACGAGCGACCGGCGGTCGTTCTGGTCTCGGGCGGGATGGACTCCGCGACGGCCGTGGCCGAGGCGGCGGAGCGAGGGTACGACCCGCACTTCCTCCATGCGTCGTACGGCCAGCGGACCGAGGGCAAGGAGTTCGAGTGCGCGCGCCGACTCGCCGAGGCGTTCGACGCCCCGTTCCTGCGCGTCGAGACGGACCACCTCGCCCGCGTCGGGTCGTCGTCGCTGACCGACCCCGACGTGGCCGTCGCGGACGCCGACGTCGAGAGCGAGGAGATTCCGAGTTCCTACGTCCCGTTCCGGAACGCGAACCTGCTGTCGATGGCCGTCTCGTACGCCGAAGCGAACGACTGTACGGCGGTGTTCGTCGGCGCGCACAGCGAGGACTTCTCGGGGTACCCCGACTGTCGACCCGAGTTCTTCGAGGCGTTCGAGCGACTGGTCGAGGTGGGGACGAGACCCGAGACGACCATCGCCGTCGAGGCGCCGTTCGCCGAGTGGTCGAAGACGGACATCGCCCGACGGGGACTCGAACTCGGCGTCCCCTACGAGTACACGTGGTCGTGTTACCGCTCGGCGGAGCCGGCGTGCGGGACGTGCGACGCCTGCGCGTTCCGCCTGCAGGTGTTCCAGCGGGCGGGAGCGACCGACTCGATTCCGTACGCCGAACGACCGGCGTACGCGGAGTAGGCGCGTCCGGTCCACCGCCCGGTCGATATCGAACGGCATTTGAGACGCCCCCTACACCACACCCCATGGACCGACCCGAGGTCGCCGAACTCACGCCGCCCGACCGAACGCTGATGGGCCCCGGCCCGAGCGACGTCCACCCGCGCGTCTTGCGGGCGATGTCGACGCCGCTCGTCGGGCACCTCGACCCGGCGTTCATCGACGTGATGGACGAGACGCAGGACCTGCTGCGGTACGCGTTCCGGACCGACAACCAGTGGACCATCCCCGTCTCGGGGACGGGGAGCGCGTCGATGGAGGCGGCCATCGGCAACGTCGTCGAACCGGGCGAGACGATGCTCGTCCCGACGAACGGCTACTTCGGCGGTCGGATGGCCGAGATGGCTCGCCGCGCCGGCGGCGAGGTGGTCGAGGTGGACGCGCCGTGGGGCGAGCCGCTGGACACCGCCGCCGTGCAGGAGGCGTTCGACGAACACCAGCCGGACGTGTTCGGGTTCGTCCACGCGGAGACGTCGACCGGCGTCCGCCAGCCGGACGTGCCCGAACTCACCGACATCGCGCACTCGCACGACGCGTACGTCGTCGCGGACTGCGTGACGTCGCTCGGTGGCGTGGAGCTCCGCGTCGACGAGTGGGACGTCGACGTGGCCTACTCCGGCCCCCAGAAGTGCCTCTCGTGCCCGCCGGGCGCGTCGCCGCTGACGCTCAACGAGCGCACGATGGACAAGGTGCTCTCCCGCGAGGAACCGGCGCGCTCGTGGTACCTCGACCTCTCGCTGCTCGAGGGGTACTGGGGCGAGGAACGGGCGTACCACCACACCGCACCCATCACGAACGTGTACGCGCTCCGGGAGGCGCTCCGCCTCGTCGCAGAGGAGGGCATCGAGGAGCGGTGGGAGCGCCACCGGGAGACGGCGGGCGCGCTGAAGGCCGGCGTCGAGGCGATGGGACTGGAGATGAACGCCGACGACGCCTACTGGCTCCCGAGCCTCAACGCCGTGCGCGTCCCCGACGGCGTCGACGACGGGGCGGTCATCGGGACGCTGCTCGACGAGTACGACCTCGAGATCGCCTCCGGACTCGGCGACCTGGAGGGGGACATCTTCCGCATCGGTTGTATGGGCCACTCGGCCAGGCCGGACAACGTCGCGTTCCTCGTGAGCGCGCTCGGCAACGTGCTCCGCGAACGGGGGGCCGACGTCGACGTCGGCACCGGACTGGAGACGGTCTCCGAGCGGTTGTAGCCGGCCGGGGCGACGAATATCAAGCGCCGGACGCGAGCGCCGAGCGAGCGAGCGATTTTTCACGGGGAAGCCCAACCACCGCACAGCGACGTTAGTCGGCCACCAGCGGTTCGACCGAGGTTGATACCGACGCATGTCCCCTTCACCGTCCGAGCCGCTCTCGACCGACGCACTGCTCGAACTGTTCTCCGACTGGCGGCGACGCGCCGTCGTCAGCTACCTCTCGGAGCACGACGGTCCGGCGAGCCTCGACGCGCTCGTCGCCGCGCTCCCGACCGACGAGGTGGGCGAGACGACGCTCCGAATCCAGCTCCACCACCGCCACCTCCCGCACCTGAACGAGGCCGGCCTCGTGGAGTACGACCCGTCGACGCGGACGGTCAGGTATCGCCGCGACGAACGAGTCGACGCCCTCCTCGCGTTCCTCGACGAGGAGTTCGACTGACGAGCGCGAGCGGCCGCCCGCTCCGGTCCCGGCCCGTCTCCGTCGAACGGCCGGCGGAATCCGAGCGCCTCCCGACGGTAACGACCCCTTTCTCGCGCCGCGCCCGGCCGAAAGCGAGCGTCCTCGTGGAACGGTCGTCGGGACGGACGGACGGGGAGGTCAGGAATCGGAGCGGGCGAACGCGCGGACGTGGCCGTCGTGGACGGCCGGCGCGCGCCCGGTTGCTCGATTCGTACCGGCGTACGGAGGCGGGCCGTGACCGGGGAAGCGCCGAACCGCGGCGGCACACCGCGCCGTCGTATGAGGGGGGTTAATCGTGAACGTTGTTGACTAATGTCGTTCAAAAGGTAACAGGGCCCGCGGCGAACAATCACGCGGTAATATACCGCCGACCGTCCTACCTGGGCCGACCGACGTCGGCGACCGGTCGAGGCCATGACACCGGACACGGAACACTCTGAGGCGATCGACCTGCTCCAGAAGCTCGGGCTCAAGGAGTACGAGGCGATGTGTTTCGTCGCGCTCGTCAGGATGGCGAGCGCGACCGCCAGAGAGGTGAGCCAGGAGTCGACGGTGCCGCGAACGCGCGTCTACGACGCGATGCGCACGCTGGAGGCGAAAGGACTCGTCGAAGTCAAGCACGCCAAGCCGCAGCAGTTCCGCGCGGTGTCCGTCGCGGAGGCCGTCGAGACGTTCCGCCAGGAGTACGACTCGCGGCTCGCCGACCTCCAGAGCGTCCTGGAGCGATTGGAGTCGACCGGGGAGGAGGAGGCCCCCCACGAGGTGTGGTCGCTCGCCGGTCACGACGGCATCGCCAGCCGGACCCGACAGCTCGTCGACGACGCCGAGCGGGAGGTCGTCCTCGTCGTGGGAGCGGACACCGCCCTCGACGACGACCTGGTCGACGCGCTCGTCAGCGCCGACGAGCGCGGGGTGACGGTCGCCGTCGGCGTGGTTGACGAGGCCGTCCGCGAGCGCGTCGAAGCGGCCGTCGCCGGCGCGAGCGTGTTCGTCTCGGGGCTGGAGTGGCTCCGCGAGGAGGTTCCGACGAACGGGGACGTCGCCGTCGGACGGCTCCTCCTGGTCGACCGGGAGAGCATCCTCGTGAGTTCGATCGACCCCGACGGGCCGGACGAGCGGGCGGTGTTCGGTCGGGGGTTCGACAACGGACTGGTTCTCATCACGAGGCGGCTTCTCGAGACCGGCTTGACCCGCGACGGGGACGACGGGCGCAGGACCGACGGGGCGGGCCGCGACCGTCCGGCAGCCGACACCGAAGAGTGAAGCGACGAGCGACGGACGACCCGGACGACTCGCGTGGAGCGGTCGGGCGTCTCAGGCCGCCGAAGCGGTCCGGTGGACCTCGACGACCACCTCGTTCCGTCGCAGGAACGGGAGCGTCCCCGGCCCCTCGTACCCGAGCACGAACGGGTCGCCCGCGACGGCGACGTCGGCGTCCGCGAGCGCGTCGAGCAGGCGGCGCTCGTACCTCCGCACGCGGCGGTCGGTCGGCCACCACGAGAACCGGACGGCGGCGAGCGTCCGCGGCGGCACCTCCACGAGCCCGACCGCGGGGTCGGTCGGCCGCGGCGCGGTGTCGTAGTCGTACGCTGCCGGGAGGTAGAACGCCATTCGCACCCCGTCCGTGTCGCCGGTCGGACCCGTCCCCCGTTCGACGGGTGCAGTCATCGACACCGACGCCCCCGTCGCGACGGGCGGGGTCATCGGGACGGTGGTTCCCCGGTCCGACTCGACCGGCGCGGTCATCTCGACGCTCTCGCCGCCCCGGTTCTCCCCGGATATGTAGCGGAAGAGGCGCCGGAACGCCTCGCTCTCGGAGTCGGCGGTCGTCTCTACCAGCACGCTCCGCGGGTAGCGTCGGAGTTCGACCGAGCCGACGCGGTCCACCGTCTCGTAGGGCACCTGCTCGGTAGTGCGGTCCTGATACGTGCGGTACGCGAGCGCGCCGACGAGCGCGAGCGCCGCGCCGCCCGCGAGCGTTCGTGTGCGACCCATGTCGACCAGTACGACCGCCGACAGAATAAGCGTCGCTACCGCCCCGCTCGTTCGGTGCGGCGTCGTCCCGTTCCTCCCCGCGGGCCGCGACGTCGCCGACGAGTTCGGGACCTCTTTTGCCACGCCGGGCGTACCGTCCGACGGCATGTACGACGACATCCTCATCGCCACCGACGGCGGCGTCGCCTCCGAGCGCGCCGTCGAACACGCGATCGACCTCGCCGCCGACCGTGGCGCGACGCTGCACGCACTGTTCGTCGTCGACGAGGACGCCTACTCGGCGTACAGCGGCGACGAGTACGTCGACGGGCACGAGGGTCCGGAGTACGGCCTCCGGGAACTCGGCGAGGAGGCGCTCGCGGACGTGGAGCAGCGCTGTGCGGACGCCGGTGTCGACTTCGAGGCTCACCTCCGCCACGGAGTGCCGTACGAGACCATCGTCACGGCGGCGGAGGATATCGGAGCAGACCTGGTCGTGGCGGGGAGCAAGCGCCGCCCGGCCGCCTACCGAACCCTCCTCGGGAGCGTCACGGAGCGCGTCGTCCGGTTGGCCGACCGGCCGGTGCTGGTCGTGAAGACGCCGGTGGACGAGGCGGGCGAGCGGGCCGCCGACTGACCCGCCGTGCGGACTGCGCTCGGCGTCCGGGCCTCGATTGCACGAACCGCTCGTGCCGGGTCGCTCGCTCACCACTCCCGGAGCGCGTTGGCCCCGTGGAAGTGCCAGAGGACGCCGAGGAACGTCAGCGCACCGAGGACCGCGAACGCGCCGCCGAGGAAGAACACCGCGGCCATGCCGACGGTCCCCATCAGCCAGCCGCCGACGATGGGTGCGACCACCGACCCGGGCCGCCACACCAGTTCGCGCACGCCGAAGCTGGAGGCGACGCCGTCGCCGTCGCTCCCCTCGTCGGCGAACAGCGCCATGCTCGCGGGCTCGCGGAAGCTGTCCGCGACGCCGAGCGCGAGGTTGCACGCGAGCAGCGGGAGGAACGCCGCCGACACGTCGCCGACGACCGGGAGCGTCGACGGCAGGCCGAGCGCGTCGCCGATGCCGGGCGTGAACGGGACCACGACGGCGACCACCCCGTACGCGCCGCCGCCCGCGAAGACGAACAGGGCGCGCCCGGCCGAGTCCGAGAGCCGGCCGGTGAACGGCTGGAGGAGCATGTTCGAGAACTTCTCGGAGACGGTGATGACGGCGATGGCGAGCGCGGGGTAGCCGAGGCCGGCCCCGACGCCGCTGCCGGCGACGCCGGCGAACAGCGGCACCCACGAGCGCACGAGCGTGACCGCGACGGCGTACTGCGCGCGGAACGACGACAGCGTGAGGATGCGCCGGTTCAGCGCGAGGTCGGAGAACGGGAACCCCGGGACGCGGGTGTCGTCCGACGCGAGAAACAGCGCCGTCGCGCCCAGCGTGACGACGAACAGGCCCGTGATGAGCAGGAACACCTCGCGGAAGCCGTCGAAGTAGTCGTAGAGGAACCCCGCCAGCAGGCCGCCGAAGATGGAGGCGGCGAAGCGCGCCGCGTTCGACTTCCCGATGTAGTTCGCGCGGGTCCCCGGCGAGGCGAGTTCGCCGACCAAAGCGAGCGTCATCAGCCCCATCCCGGTGGCGACGACGCCCTGGAGCGCGCGGACGGCCATGAGTTCCGCCCCGCCGTCGACGAAGCCGAACAGCCCGTACGTGACGACCCCGAGCGCGAGTACGGCGAGCAGGACCGCCCGCTTGTCGTACCGGTCGCCCACCCACGCGAGCGGGACGACCATCGCGGTCTGTGCCAGCGTGAACGCGGTGTAGAGCAGTCCGACGGTCGTCCCGGAGAGCCCGAAGACGTTGACGTACTTCGGGATGAGCGTCGTGAGCGTGATGAGCCCGAACCCGCCCGCGAACCGGGCGAGGTACAGGGTCCAGAACTGGAGCCGGGACGGGGCGTCGCGTGGCACAGTCGCGCTCCGGCGAGGGGGGACAAAGACGCGTCGAAACACCCCCGTGGCTCCCGGCAGGACTCTCCGGTTCGCGCGCGACCGGCGAGGAGTTTTGTTCGCCGACGGCCTCCGGTGGGCATGGTCGTTCCCGACGCAGTCGAGGCCCGCATCGCCGACGCGCCCCTCTCGGCGCACCTCGCGACGTCCGCGACGAACCGTCCCCACGTCGCCCCCGTCTGGTACGTCTACGAGGACGGGTCGCTGTGGCTGTTCACGGGCGGGCGGAAGCTCAGGAACCTCCGTGAGAACGCTCGCGTCTCGGTCTCCATCGAGCGCGCCGACTCCGACGGGAACGTCGACTGGCAGGTCACGCTCCTCGGGACGGCGCGGGTCGTCGAGGACGAGACCCGGGCCGACGCTGTCGGAGCGAGGCTGGCCCGCAAGTACGGCTACGCGGAGGACGACAGCGGCGGACACGAGGGGGCGCTCGTGGAAGTCGCCGTCGGCACCACCTCGCTGAGCGTGTACTGACGCGCGGCGAGGGGAGCGCGCCGACTCGGTGTCGCGGTGCCGAGGAGTGACCGGGTCGCCACTGTCGGTCGGTGAAGCGCCGATTTCAGTCAACTGAGGCTATTAGGCGTTCGAGACGCTATCGAGTCCCATGGGCGAGTCGACCACTATTCGGATGACCGACCGGCGCGAGACCCTGTTCGAGGCGCTGGAGGACGCGACGAGTGAGAACACGCGGTCGGGCGCCATCGACGTGGCCGCCGAGTACTACTGCTTCATGCGCGGCGAGAACCGCCGCCAGCCGGCCAGCGGACGCGTCGAGCGTCTCGTGCGCCGAGCGCGCGAGGAGGGGAGCCTCACCGCCGAGCAGATCGCGGACGTGCTCGACTGCGACGAACTCCCGGTCCAGTACGACGTCTCGGTCGGGTGCGGTCGGGGCGAGAAGTAACTCGACCGGGCCGCCGAGACGGGCAAAGACTAATTCCGACGCGGGCGAAGGGACGGGAGATGTCTCCCCGCCGTCCCGCGCACGTACTCGCGGAGGAAATCCTCGTCGAGGACCGCTACCGCGACAGGCCGGTGGTGGTGTGCGGACCGCCGTGCGCGCCGGGCGAGGCCGGAACCACGCTCGACGACGTGGTTGCCGACGGCGGCGAAGCTCTGTTGAGCACCTTCTTCCGCGGGTTCACCACCACCCGGCTCGACGGCGACGCCGACGAGTGGAACCTGCACGCGCCGGCGGACGGGCTGGACTGGGGTGTTCGGGACGGCTGGGTCGGGTTCGCGACGGAGCAGTCGTTCCTCGGCGGGCCCGACCGACCCGAGCGAGTGGCCGAACTCCTGGAGTCGGTCGTCGACGCGCTGTTGCTCGCGGAGACGGCCCGGTTCGGTCCGGAGTGAGTGTGACGGCGTCAGAGCCGCTCACCGGCGGGTTGTGAGGTACAGTTATATAGGAGCAATCGAATCGGTGAGTGCGTCTCTCGACGCTGCGTGGCGTCGGGGGACGCAGACCGTCGGGAGCGAGTCGGACGGTTCGTCGTACCGCCCTTCGGGCGCCACGGCATCCACCGCTGCCTCCTCCCTCCCGGTTTCCCGGGGGCGGTCTTTCTGAGCGACGTGCACGCGCTCGTGCCCCACGGGTAGCGAGCCGAGGTCGAATCGGTACCGAGCGGCGTCAGTCCTCGACTTCGATGTGGGTCACGTCGTCCCCCTCAAGGAATCGGTCCGGGTCGGAGCCGAGGGCGTCTCTCAGCCGGTCGAGCGCGTCGGTCGGCGAGGAGAGGTCCGCGTCGTCGACGTACGACTCGACGTCGTCCGTCAGGGCGTCGAGGCGGCGGACGTGCTCGCTGTCGGCCTCGGCGCTCTCGTCCAGCCCGGCCTCCAGCTCGCGGAGGACGCCCACGAGGACGACAGTCGCCTGTTTGAGCGCCCCGGAGAAGGGTGGGTCGGGGTTCTCGACGCGCTCGTCGAGCCTGTCGGTGAGGTCCGCGGCGGCGCCCAGCAGGACGGCCACGTCGGCGCGGCTGGGCACGCCGATCACCATCGTGACCACCTCCACGACGCCGTCGCTCGCGTCGACGTCGTCCCGGTCGACGTCTACTTCGGCGGAGAGGTCGGTCAGGAGGGTCTGGAGGTCGGCGAGCAGTTCGTCGAACTCCGGGTCCGGGTCGTCGTCGGATTCGGTGGCGACCACTGTGACCTCACTCGTCGCTCCGGACGGAAAAGTGGCCGCCGCCGGTCGTGGGGACGCGCCGCGAGAACGATGGAACACTCCGCTCGTCGTCCGGTGCGCCTCGCAGAAGCGGGCCGGGAGGGAGGGTGAACCACGGTCGTTCCGCTCACTCGGTTCCCTCCACTCTCTGCTTCAACTCCTTCCCGCCGGTTCACTCGCCGCCTCGCTGTCGCTCGGCGGTTCGTTGCACGGGCCGGGAGGGAGTTGAACCCCCGACCGACGGATTAAGAGTCCGTCGCTCTCCCTGACTGAGCTACCGGCCCTCGGCGATGTCACGTTACGACGACCGCGTAAAATGCCTTCCGTTTCACGACCACGTCCCTCACCGCGAACGCCCGAACATCACCGCTTAAGTGTCGTCCACCCCGACGCCGACGTGATGAGTACCGGGGTCACCATCTCCTCGATGTCCACGTACGCCATCCTCGGATGCGGGAGCGTTGGGCACGCAGTGGCGGACGAACTTACCGAGGAGGGGAAAGACGTCCTCATTCTCGACAAGGACGAGACGCGCGTCGAGGCACTCCGCGACCAGGACCTCAACGCGCAGGTACAGGACATCGCCGAGGAGGGCGTCGCCGACGCCGTGGCCGACCGGGACGTCATCCTCATCCTCTCGTCGGACGTGGACGCGAACAAGGAGGCGGTCCGCGCCATCCGCGGGCGCGAGGACGACCAGTACGTCGTCGTCCGAGCCTCGGACCCGGTGAGCGAGGACGAACTGGTGGAACTCGGCGCGGACGTGGTCATCAACCCCTCGACGGTCATCGCGGACTCGGCGCTCCGCTCGCTCGAGTCGGGCGAACTGGAGTACAAGGCGCGTCAGCTGGCCGACATCCTCGAGAGAACCGAGGGGAAACTCGCGATCCTCACTCACGACAATCCCAACCCCGACTCCATCGCCGCGGCGGTGGCGCTCGGCGCCATCGCCGGCGAGTACGACGTCGAGGCCGATATCCTCTACGACGGCGACATCGGCCACCAGGAGAACCGGGCGTTCGTCAACACGCTCGGCATCGACCTTCGCGCCCGCGACGACTCCCACCCGCTCTCGCGGTACGGCGCGCTCGCGCTCGTCGACTACTCGGAGGCCAGTGGTTTCGACGTCGACGCCGACGTGGACGTGTACATCGACCACGAGGAGCCGGAGGAGGCGTTCGAGGCGGCGTTCACCGACATCCGCAAGAACGTCTCGGCCACCTCGACCATCCTCACCAAGTACATCCAGGAGTTCGACCTCTCGCCGAGCGAGACGGTCGCGACCGCGCTGCTGTACGGCATCCGGGCGGAGACGGTCGACTTCAAGCGCGACACCACCCCGGCCGACCTGACGGCCGCGGCGTACCTCCACCCGTTCGCCAACCACGACACGCTGGAGGAGGTGGAGTCGCCGAGCATGTCGCCCGAGACGCTGGACGTGCTCGCGGAGGCCATCCAGAACCGCGAGGTGCAGGGGAGCCACCTCATCTCGAACGCGGGATTCATCCGCGACCGGGAGGCGCTCGCGCAGGCCGCCCAGCAGCTCCTGAACCTCGAGGGAATCACCACCTCGGCGGTGTTCGGCATCGCCGACGACAACATCTACCTCTCGGCCCGGTCGAAGGACATCCGCATCAACATCGGCAACGTCCTCCAGGACGCCTTCTCCGACATCGGCGAGTCGGCCGGTCACTCGACGCAGGGGAACGCGGAGATACCGCTCGGCCTGTTCACCGGCATCGAGGCCAACGAGTCCAACCGCGACACGCTGCTCGCGCTCTCGGAGGAAGCGGTGAGACGGAAGCTGTTCGACGCGATGGGCGTCGAGAGCGGCGGCGAGACCACGAACGGCTCCTGAGCGGGCCACCCCCGACCCGTCGTCGACGGTGCTCGGTGGCGCTACGCCGGCGAAAGAACGGAGAGCGTCTGATCGCCTCCACGACGGGGTCCGCGCCCGACTGCGCGACCTACGCGCTCAGGCCGCCGATGAGGTCGTTGACGACGCCGAGGAGGTCCTCCAGAACTCCCTGGAGGAGGTCCGACAGCGACCCGCCCGACCCGAGGTCGGCGATGGCACACAGCAGGTTCCCGAGCAGGTTCCCCTCGCCGGTGCTGCCCGTGATGTCGAGGTTGACCTCGTCCAGGAACACGTTGAGCCCGAGCAGTTCGAGGTCGAGCGGCCCGAGGTCGAGCGTGAGGATCGTACACCCGCCGTTCGACGACAGTTGGGCGGTGACACCGTCGAGGGCCGTGGTGGTCGCCTGGGTCGTTCCCCCGACGGCCTTCTCCACGCCGTCGAGCGTCCCCGAGACCGTGATGTCGCCGGAGTCGGTCAGCCCGAACTCGTCGATGCTGAGCGTGCCGGTGAACTTCCCGACACGCGAGCCGGTTTCGTCGGTGACCTTCGAGGAGACGTCCTGCGTGAGCGACCCGGACTCCTGCGTGATGGAGTCCCCTCCGGGGGCCGCCGCCGCCGACCCGCCGAACGTGGCCGCCCCGGCGGTCGTCGCCCCCGCCGCCGCGGCGAGTTTGAGTGCGATGCGTCGCGTCGTCTCCTGGTTCTCAGACATGGTCGATCATGACGCTCCGAGAGCGTCGACTGGGCCGACACCCGACAACGGAAAGGCAGTAATGGCTCGTTACTCAGAACGAGAAGTCAGATAGGTCTCGTTACCAGTTCGATTGAGACGAGATAGATAGAACTTGTAACCAGGTTCCAACTCGCGGGGTCCGTCGGTCGATTTTCACGAACGGAACGCGATGTCGATTACTCATAGTACCATATTTGATGAATACCACGGTAATAGGAAAAATATCGGGAGCGATGGCCCCAGCTCCGCTACGCGACCGCCTCTTCTTCCTCGTCGGGTTCGTCGTTCTTCAACCGCTCGACGATGTCGTTGACGAGGATGACGTCGCCGACCGCTCGAACCCAGCGGTACGGGAGCATCACGCCCTTGCCCGGCGCGACGCGCCCGGCGAACAGCTCGGTGTTGAGTTCCGTCAGCGCCAGTCCGGTGATGGCCTCGGCGTCCAGGTCGAGGCGGACGTCCTCCACCTCACCCACGAAGACCCCGTTGTTGGAGTAGACCTCACGCCCCACGAGGGAGGTGATCTCCTGTGGCGAACCGTCGGTGTTCATACAGCGGGGAACGGCGCGCCGGGTCTTAAAACCGTTCCACCGCCGACGCGCGTCAGACGGGGCGGTCCTCCCCCGGAACGACCGGGTCGACCGGAGACCCACGACCGCGGGTCGTGTGGCGTGGTGGCGCTCGCCGTCGTCGGGGTTCCGTGCGTTTATGCGACTCGCCCGTCCACACCTCCACGACATGAGTTCCGACGCCCCGACGCCCGACGGCGACCCGGACCTCCCGGGCGCGGACTACGACTTCACCTCCGACGAGGTGGCCCGACCCGGCCTCGTCGCCGACCTGGAGACCCGCGTCGACGGGGACGTCCGCTTCGACACCTACTCCCGGCAGTTGTACGCGACGGACGCCTCGGCGTACGAGGCCACCCCTATCGGCGTCGTCCTCCCGAGGTCGACGGCGGACGTCGCGGCGGCGGTGGCGTACTGCGCGGAGCGGGAGATACCCGTCCTCCCGCGCGGCGGCGGCACGTCGCTCGCCGGCCAGACGGTGAACGAGGCGGTCGTACTCGACTTCACGCGCTACATGGACGGCGTGCTGGAGGCCGACCCCGACGCCCGACGGGTCCGGGCGCAGGCGGGGTGTATCGTCGCCGACCTGAACGAGGCGCTCGCCCCGCACGGCCTGAAGTTCCCGCCCGACCCCGCGTGGCGCGACAAGTCCGCGGTGGGCGGCGCCATCGGCAACAACTCCACGGGGTCCCACTCGCTGAAGTACGGCAAGACCGACGCGTACGTCGAGTCCTGCGAGGTGGTCCTCGCGGACGGGAGCGTCGAGACGTTCGGCGACGTGGAGGTGGACACCCTCCGCGCCGAGGGCGACCCCGACGGGAGCGTCAAGGAGCGCATCTACGCCGCCGTCGCGCGCGTCGTCGACGAGGAGAGCGACGCGGTGCTGGAGGCGTACCCCCCGATGAAGCGGAACGTCTCGGGGTACAACCTCGACGTGTTGGTTCAGGAGGCGCGGGGCGAACGCGGGGAGGCGGGCGTCGTCAACCTCGCGCGCCTGCTCGCGGGGAGCGAGGGAACGCTCGCCATCGTCACCGAGGCGGAACTCTCGCTCGAGCCGATTCCGGCGACGAAAGCCGTCGGCCTGCTCACGTACGACTCGCTGACCGAGGCGCTGGCCGACGTGGCGGCCATCCTCGAACACGACCCCGCCGCCGTGGAGGTGATGGACGACGTGCTCCTGGACCTGGCGCGCGAGACGGCGGAGTTCGGCGAGGTGGTCGACCTGCTTCCGGAGGGCAGCGACTCGGTGCTGCTCGTCGAGTTCTACGCCGACTCCGACGACGAGGGGCGCGAGAGGGTGGCCGACCTGCTCGCGGACCGCCGCCCCGGGACCGAGACGGCCGCCGACCCGACCGACCGTCGGGTCGAGACGGGCGCGCCGGTCCGGGCGGGCGCGGCGCTGGAGGCGCACGACGAGGCGCGCCGGACTCTGTTCTGGAAGATGCGCAAGTCCGGACTGCCCATCCTGCTGAGCCGGACGTCCGACGAGAAACACGTCTCGTTCATCGAGGACTGCGCGGTGCCGCCCGAACACCTCGCGGACTACGTCGCCGACTTCCAGGAGGTACTCGAAGAGGCGGGGACGTTCGCGTCGTTCTACGCGCACGCCGGTCCCGGGGTGTTGCACGTCCGCCCGCTGATAAACATGAAGACGCTCGACGGTATCGAGCAGATGCGCGACATCGCGGAGGGGGCGACTGACCTCGTGGTGAAGTACGGGGGGAGCGTCTCGGGCGAACACGGTGACGGCCGCGCCCGGACCCAGTGGAACCGGAAGCTCTACGGCTCGGAGCTCTGGGAGACCTTTCGGGACCTGAAGACGGCGTTCGACCCCGACTGGCTGCTCAACCCCGGGAACGTCTGCGGCGACCACGCGCTGACCGAGCACCTCCGGTTCGACCCGGAGTACGCGTTCGACGAGGGGTTCGAACCGGAACTCGACTGGCGGAACGAGAACGGGTTCCAGGGGATGACCGAACTCTGTCACGGCTGTGGCGGCTGTCGCGGCCAGCAGTCCACTACCGGCGGCGTGATGTGCCCCACGTTCCGCGCGGCCAACGAGGAGATACAGTCGACCCGCGGCCGGGCGAACATGCTCCGGGGGGCGATGTCGGGGAACCTCCCCGCGGACCCGTTCTCCGAGGAGTTCACCGACGAGGTGCTCGACCTCTGTATCGGCTGCAAGGGCTGCAAGAAGGACTGCCCGAGCGGCGTCGACATGGCGAAGCTGAAGGCCGAGGTGGTCCACGAGCGCCACGAGCGTGACGGCGCGAGCCTCCGCGACCACCTGTTCGCGAACATCGACGCGGTGAACGGGATTGCGAGCGCGCTCGCCCCCCTCTCGAACTGGGCGGCGAAACTACCGGGTGCGGGGGTGGTCGCGGAACGGGCGCTCGGAATCGCCCGCGAGCGCGACCTGCCGACGTTCCACCGGACGACGCTGCGCGACTGGTACGACGCGCGCGACGGCTCCGTCCCCGAGTCGGACGCCGAGCGCGTGGCCGTGCTCGTCCCGGACACGTACACCAACTACAACCACCCCGACGCCGGGAAGGCGGCGGTCCGCGCGCTCGAAGCCGCGGGCGTGCGGGTCGAACTCGCGGACGTGGGCGACACCGGCCGGCCCGCCCACTCGATGGGCTTCCTCGACGCCGCGCGCGAGCGAACCCGCGCGGCCGTCGACGACCTCGCGCCCCGCGTCGAGGACGGCCGGGACGTGGTCGTGGTCGAACCGAGCGAGGCGGTGATGCTCCAGTCGGACCTGCTCGACTTCCACGACGACGAGGCGGCGCGGCTCGTCGCCGACAACAGCTACGGCGTGCTGGAGTACGTCGACGCGTTCCGCCTGGACGAGCGCATGTCGTTCCGGGAGGGCGGCGCCGGCACCCCCGCCGAGGAGAGCGAGGGACCGGCGGGGTCGCTCACCTACCACGGCCACTGCCACCAGAAGGCGACCAAGAAGGACCACCACGCGGTCGGCGTGCTCCGGCGGGCGGGGTACGCGGTCGACCCGCTCGACTCCACCTGCTGTGGGATGGCCGGGAGCTTCGGCTACGAGGCGGAGCACTACTCCATGAGCAAGGCCGTCGCCCGCATCCTCTACGAGCAAGTCGACGCGAGCGACGGCGAGGAGGTGGTCGCGCCCGGCGCGTCCTGCCGGGGACAACTCGGGGACCGGGAGGGCGCGGACGAACCCGCACACCCGGTCGAGAAACTGGCCGACGCGCTGGTGAGCGCGAGCTAGAGTCCGTCGAGGACGCTCCCGAGCGCCTGCAGCGCCGCGTCGCAGTCCGCCGGGTCGCGCCCGAGCGAGACGCGGACCCCGCCGGGCGCGCCGAAGAAGCGGCCGGGGACGACGAGCACGTCCGCGTTCCACGCTGCCTCGCTCACGGCGTCGCCGTCGGCCGACTCGTGTTCGAGGTAGCCGAACGGCGAGCCGTCGGCGACGACGCCCGTCAGGTCGCCGCGCTCGGCGAGGAAGTCCGCGAGCAGCTCGTGGTTCGCAGCGCAGTGCTCGCGGGCGTCGGCGACGAGCGCGTCCCGGTTCGCGAAGAAGCGCCGCGCGAGCGCGACGCTCGGCCGTGCGAGCGCCGGGACGTGATTCACGACGGAACGCGCCCGCTCGGCGAACGCCTCGGGGGCGACGAGCCAGCCGACCCGGAGCCCGCCGAGCCCGTGGAACTTCGTGAGCGACCCCGTGACGACCGTCCCCGGGAGCCCGGCCGCGGTCGGGGCGCCGAACGCCCGGTCGCTCCGCCTCTCGACCGCGTAGGGGGCGTACACCTCGTCGACGAGGAGGCGGCCGCCGCGCTCGCGTGCCACCTCGGCCATCGCGGCGAGGTCCTCGCGCTCCACGAGACGGCCGGTGGGGTTGTGACGGTTGGTGACCGTCACGTGCGAGAGGGGCGCGTCGCCGGTGTCGAGCGCGCTCGCGGCGCGCTTCGGGTCGAGGTCGACCTCGGGGAGGGGCCTGCGGAACCGCTCGACGCGGGTGCCGAGCGCGCGCGGCGTCGCCGCCAGCGGCTCGTAGCCGGGCGTCTCCACGAGCGCCCGCGGCGTCGGCACGTCGGCGTCGTCGTCGGTCCCCGTGCGTTCGACCGCCAGCGCGTGTGCGGTCGCCGCCGCGACGAAGTTGGCGTGGGTCGCCCCCGCGGCGAGCACGACGGCGGACGGCTCGACGCCGTACTCGGCGGCGACCGCCTCCCGGAGCGTCGTGTCGTCCGTCGGGGCGGAGAGTCCGGCCAGCCGGGTCGGGACCGGGTCGTCGGCGTCGCCGGGCGGCGTCCGGCGGAGGTCGCTCGACCCGAGGTCGTGGTCGGCCTCCGCCGGGCGGCCCTCGATCCAGTCGAGGTACGCGAGCGGCGGGAACATACACCGGGGTACGCGCCGGAGGTCAAAAACGCACCCGTCCCGGCGACGGTGCCGCGCTCCGAGACGCAACGCGGGGAGCCGTCGTCGGTCCGTGCGTGACGGCGCGACGGCGCGGCGCGGGTCACAGCCCGTCGTAGACGCGCTCCGCCGCCGCCACCGCTCGCTCGGCCGACGGATAGTGCGCGAGGTGCGAGCGGCAGCCGCAGTCGGACGCGCCGAAGCCGCTGACCGAGCCGGGCGCGAGCGCGTCGGCGACGGCGCACTCCGCGTCGCGTCCGGGGGCGCGAATCACGTCCGCGAGCGTCGTCGCCGGGTGGCCGCCGAGGTAGTCGACGTGCCAGTGGCGCCCGTCGTGTTCGCCCGCCGCGACCCGGCGGTGGCGGTCGACGCGCGAGAAGCCGCCGGTCCCGAGCGCGCTCCCGGTGTAGGCGTAGCCGCCGGCCGGGAACTCTCGTTCACCGAGCGCGCCGACTGCTAGCGTCGCCGGGTCGGCGAGCGCGAACACCAGCGTGTACGTCCCGCCGTCCGCGTCGGCGCGACACGAGTCGGTCACGCCTGGACGGTCGGGTCGTGCCGGCGAAAAGCCGTCCGGTCCCCGACTCCGGGTGTCCGGAGTCGGGCGTCACTCGGACACCGAGAACCCCGAGAGCGTCGACTGCACCGCGCCCCGTTCGACCACGTCGGAACCCCCCTCCGCGTTCGCGAGCGTCTCGCGCTCGTGTTCCAGCAGCGCGCGCTTCACCGCCACCCCTCCCTCGGCGGAGAAGCCGCCGAGCGAGTCCGCGCCGACGACGCGGTGACAGGGGACGACGAGCGGCACCGGGTTCCGCCCGCACGCGCCGCCGACGGCGACCGGCGAGGTGTCGAGCGTCGCGGCGAGGTCGCCGTACGTCCGCGTCTCGCCGTACGGGACGGCGGCCATCGCGCGCATCACGTCGCCGGTGAACCCGCCGGGGAAGCGGACGGGGAGGTCGAACGCGCGCCGCTCGCCCGCGGCGTACTCGGCCGCCTGCCGGACGACGGTCTCGCGGGAGGCGTCGAGCAGGCCGGCGTCGAGGGTGAGTCGGCCGCCCGGGACCGACACGGGGAGCGGGTCGTCCATACCCGGACGGACGGAGCGGCCGAAGATAAACCCGCGCGGCGAGCGCGATTCACCCGACCGGAACCCGTAAAGCCGGCCCGCGCCGAGTCCGGTCGTGGAGGAAACCGTCGAGTGGCTGCGCTCGCGGCCCTACTACGAGGGGCAGGTGACGGACCACCGGGTCCTGCCGGGCCGCGCGGCGTCGTTCGCGGAGGTGGACCTCGAACCGCGACTGGCCGGCGCGCTCGCAGACGAGGGCGTCGAGCGCCTCTACCGCCACCAGGCCGAGGCGGTGGAGGCGGTCAGGGAGGGGGAGAACGTCGTCCTCGCCACCCGGACCGCGAGCGGGAAGAGCCTCGCGTACACCGTCCCCGCGTTCGAGAACGCGATGGACCACGGCGGGCGGACGCTGTACGTCGCCCCGCAGAACGCGCTCATCGCCGACCAGGAGGAGACGCTCTCCGAACTGGCCCGCGGGCTGGGGTTCGGCTCGCGCGTCTCCGTCGCGCAGTACACCGGCCGGTCGAGCGACGCCGAGAAGCGGAACGTGCGCGACGCCCGGCCGACCGTCCTGTTGTCGAACCCGGACATGGTCCACTACGCGCTGCTGCCGTGGGCGTACAAGCACTGGGAGTGGTTCTTCTCGTCGCTGGAACTGGTCGTCGTCGACGAGGTGCACGACTACCGCGGCGTGTTCGGCAGCCACGTCGCGCTGACGATGCGCCGCCTCGACCGAATCTGCGAGCGCTACGGCGCGGACCCGCAGTTCGTCTGCTGTTCGGCCACCATCGGCAACCCGGTCGAACACGCCGCACGGGTGACCGGGAAGCCGTCCGAGTCGTTCGCGCTCGTCGACGAGGACACCTCGGGACGCGGACCGCGCCACTGGGTGCTGTGGAACCCGCCGGAGTACACCGGGTCGGCCGCCGAACGGCAGACGGGGCGGCGGCGCTCCAGCCACACCGAGACGAAGCGGCTGTTCTGCGACCTGGTGAGTCGCGGCTACCAGACGCTCGTGTTCACTCGCGCCCGACAGGCGGCGGAGCGGTACGCGAGCGACTCCGCGTCGGCCCTGCGCGAGCGAGGGGAGCGCGACCTCGCGGGGGCGGTCGAGGCGTACCAGGCGTCGCTGACCGACGAGCGGCGGCGCGAGATCGAGGCTGGTCTCCACGAGGGCGACGTGCGCGGCGTCTGGTCGACGAGCGCACTCGAACTCGGCGTGGACGTGGGCGGTCTCGACGCGGTGCTGCTCGACGGCTACCCCGGGACGCGGATGTCGACGTTCCAGCGGGCCGGCCGCGCCGGCCGCGGCGACGACCCCGCGCTCGTGGTCCTCGTCGGCGGCGAGGACCAACTCGACCAGTACCTCCTCGCCACCCCCGACGACCTGTTCGCGGGCGACCCCGAGCGGGCGATGGTCGACCCGGAGAACGCCGAACTCCTCCCCGACCACGTGGCGTGCGCGGCCGACGAGAACTGGCTTTCGCGTGACGACGAGCGCCACTTCGGCGACTCGTTCCCGGACGTCGTCGCGTCGCTGACGCGCCAGGGGAGGCTCGACCGACGCGACACCGACCGGGGCACCCGGTGGCTGTACGACGGGGGCGGCAGCGCCCAGCACTCCATGAGCCTCCGGACTATCGGCGACAGAGAGGTCGACCTGTTCGACGCCCGCTCGAACGACCGCGTCGCCTCGCTGTCGTTCGCGGACGCGCTCCGGGACGCCCACCCCGGCGCGATATACCACCACCAGGGACAGCGCTACGAGGTCACCGACCTGAACCTGGACCGCGACGTCGCCCGCCTCCAGCCCACGTGGGCGGACTACTACACCCGGGTGCTCACCGACAAGGACGTGACGGTGAACGAGGACATCGAGCGTCGACCGCTCGACGCCCGTCCCGACACCGCCGTCCGGTTCGCGGACGTGACCATCACGGAGCGGGTGACCGGGTTCGAGCGGAGAGACGCGTCGACCGGCGAGACGCTGGGGTCGGCAGCGGTCGACCTCCCCGAGACGGAGTTGCGGACGCGCGCGTTCTACTACACCGTGCCCGCCGACGTGGAACGCGAGATGCGCGCCATCGGGGGGGAGTACGGCTTCGACGGCGGCATCCACGCGGCCGAACACGGCTCCATCTCGCTCATGCCACTGGACCTGCTGTGCGACCGGGCTGACGTCGGCGGCGTCTCGACGCCGTTTCACCCCCACACCGGGCAGTCGACGGTGTTCGTCTACGACGGCTACCCCGGCGGCGTCGGGCTGACCCGGGAGTCGTATCGCACCGTCGACGACCTGCTCGCGCGGACCGCCCGGCTGATAGCGCGGTGCGACTGCGCGGGCGGCTGTCCGGCCTGCGTCCAGTCGCCCCACTGCGGCAACGCCAACGACCCGCTGTCGAAACCGGAGGCCGTGACGCTGCTCAACGCGCTCGCTGGAACCGCCGAGTCGGTTCCGGACCCGGCGACGGGGACGAACCGGAGCGGGTGAGCGAGGCGGGTCCGTTCGCGGCGGGACCGCCGTCGGCCCGAGGCGGTCCGTACTCCGAGCACGCTCGCCGCCGCCTGGCGGTGCGGTCAGAGGAGGCTGAGGAGCACGCCGACGGCCACGAGCAGGAAGATGAACAGTACACCGAGGAGGAAGAACAGGTCTCCGCCGTCCATACCCTTCGAGTGTTCGGGCAGTCGTGAAAAGCGTTCCCCGTCGAGGGCGGTCGCTCGGGGGCGAGTCGGTCACGGGGACGCCGCGTCGAAAAGCGCCCGCCTGTGGTAACGGACGCTCTCGGCCGGGTGACGGCCGAGTCAGCCGGAATGCGCGCGATTCGCACCTGTGGTAACTCTGGTGACCGGTACGAACCGCATCCGGCACGAGTGGGTGACGAGATATATGTGTGGCGGCCGGTTCGGACGCGCCGACGCCCGGCGCGGCGTATCAGCCCTGCGCCGGCTTCACCCGGTCGGCGAACTTCTCGCGCACCTTCCGTATCTTCGGGTCCGCGTTGAACTGGCAGTACTGGTCGGCCGGGTTCTTCTCGTAGTAGTCCTGGTGGTACTCCTCGGCCTCGTAGAACGTCTCCAGCGGTTCGACTTCGGTCACGACGTCGTCGTCGTACGTCCCCTCCGCGGTCAGTTCCTCGATGAACGCCTCGGCGGTCGCTCGCTGGTCCTCGTCGTGGTAGAGGACGATGGAGCGGTACTGGCTCCCCACGTCGGGCCCCTGCCGGTTCAACTGCGTCGGGTCGTGGACGGTGAAGAACACCCGGAGCAGGTCCGGGTACGCGATGACGTCCGGGTCGTACGTCACCTGGACGACCTCGGCGTGGCCGGTGGTGCCGCTGCACACCGCCTCGTACGTCGGGTTCTCGGCGTGACCGCCGGCGTAGCCGGACGTGACCGACGAGACGCCGTCGAGTTGTTTGAACGCCGCCTCGGTGCACCAGAAACACCCGCCGCCGAACGTCGCCCGTTCGTGGTCGCTCATGTGAGAACGAACGGGCTTGCGCGGGATAAGGCTCACCGTCGACGGCCCCCGCGCTCCGGGCCGCGGCCGGCGAGTCGCGTCGCTCACGGTTCGTCGGGGACCGAAACCCGACGGCGACGGACGGGAGTGGATTATATCTGGTTCGGTTTCGGTCGAAACGCCGTTCCGAGCCGTGAGACGCCGAGTCAGGCAACAGCTAATATCTCATCCGACCATCGTACGTACATGATTCTACGGCTCGCGCCGGGAGTCACACAACCATGTTCACCGAATCACTCACGTACCTGAAAGACAGCGAAGACGTGTTCAAGACCGTCTTCCTCGGCGGCGTACTGCTCATCCTCGGCTTCCTCATCGTCCCGACGGTGACGGTGGTCGGGTACTTCATGCGCGTCCTCCGCCGGACGAGCGCCGGTGACGAGTCGGCGCCCACGTTCGAGGACACGGACGACGTCGTCGAGATGACGAAGGAGGGGTTCCCCGGATTCGTCGTCGCGCTCGCGTACGGTATCGTCCCCGCCATCATCATGGCCGTCGTATTCGGCGGCGCCGTGTTCTCGTTCGTCCTCGGCGACGCGAGCGGGTCCGACGGGCTCATCGGCCTCGGGTTCGGTGCGCTCCTGCTCGGCGGGTTGCTGGGCTTCGTCCTCAGCCTCGTCGCCGCGTACATCATCCCCGCGGCGCTCGCCAACGTGGCCGAGCACGGGACAATCGGGTCGGGCTTCGCGTTCGGGACGCTCCGGCCCGTCCTGTTCTCGGGCACGTACGCGACCGGATGGCTCATCGCCCTCGGGGTGCTCGTCGTCGGCGGTATCATCGGCGGAGTGTTGAACGTGATTCCCGGCCTCGGGACGGTGCTGGGCGTCTTCGTCCAGTTCTACTTCCTCGTGGCCGCCTACTACGTCATCGGCACGACGTGGGGGCGCGCGACCGGCGTCCGCGAGAGCGAGGAGGAGACCCAGCCCAGCGAGCGTCCCACCGTCTGAGTGTAGACGCGCTCACGGTCGGCGCGTACCCCGTTTTCTCGGCGAGTTCGGTCCCCCCCAGTTCGGACGTCCGTCCAGTCGGTCCAGCGCCGTCCTCCTCTTGCGCGTTCTCTCGCACCGACCTGCGGTCGGTTACTCCGGTCGTCCGACGGCGACGACGCGGCGGGCGGTAGGGGCGCGAGCACCGTCGAGCGCGAGCGATAGATTCCGACCGGTTCCGATTGATTTCGTCCGGTTCCGGACGGCCAACAACTGGTGAATAGTGGTATCACAGTTCGGAGACATTGGACAGTAGTGGCTCCACCCCGTTCGCTCCAACAGATTCCGGCCGCGACGGGCGAGTTCGACCCGGTGAGTACTTTCCTCGCGGTGGCCCTCTTCGCCCTGTTCGCGTACAGCGCTCGGTACGCGTACCGCCGTTCCGTCGGAACGAGCGGGGTGAGCGGGTTCGCCTGGCTCGCCGGGTCGGTGTTCTGTCTCGTCGTCGTCGCCGGGTTCGCGCTGGCGTTCCTCCTCAACGCCGCCGTCGCCGTCGGACTGCTCTGAGCCGACCCCGACGCGCGACTCGCCGAGTCGCCGCCGCGATTCGGGACGCACCGGAACGACTCGTGGGTCGGTGCCCGACGTCCCTCGCACCGCGTCGATGCTCACCAGAACAGCGTCGTCGTCGGCGAGACGTCCGCTCGACCGTCGCGCCTCCGGCGACGGCGGGGAGCCGACCCGTCGCGTCCGACGGCGACACGGCATCGACAACGATAGCGGAAAGTCGGCCGGGAGAGGCGGATGAATCCACGGCTCTCGCTACCAGTCCGTGTGGCGTGAGCCGGCGCGGACCCCGTCTCGTGTGGGCGCGTCCGACTCCGTCGGAGAGACGAGTTACCGTCCGCGACGCGACGGTAGGCCGAGTCAGTCGGGCCACGTTCCGAGGTAACGGAGCCGTTCGTTCACGAGTTCGAACTCGGGCCGCCGGTCGAAGAACCGGCGGATAGAGCGAGGGGTCACTTCGCAGTTCGAAACGGAGGTGTCGGGACGGCGTTTGTGCCTGAACTCGAACGGGTCACCGCGCCGCGTCGCGACGTACTGGTAGAACCACCCGTCGGCCGTCTCGAACGACAGGACGTACTTCGACGGAACCGGGTCCCTCCGCGCGTCCTCGAAGACGTCGTACCCGACGACTCGCTTGCGACCGCGTCCCATACGACGCGCCCGCGGTCGGGCGATATAGATAGTGACAGCGTACAGTGGTTATCGCCCGACTAGACTGCGTCGTCGGAGAGGGGCGGTCACGGACGGGTCCGCGGCCAGACCGGCCGAACCGGTAGAGAGTCGACTACTCCGTGAACGCGCCCGCGACCAGCAGCGGGAAGACGAGCGTCGCCTCGGCCTCGACCTGCGTGTAGTTCCGGTCCTCCTCCTTGATCTTCCCCCACGACACCGCTTCGTTCGGCGGCGCACCCGACAGCGACCCGTCGCCCTCCATCCCCGTCGAGATGTAGACGGCGTAGTCCGCGCCGCCGCGGAACAGGTTCGTCATGATGGCGTGGTGTTTGGGGACGCCGCCGCCGACGGCGATGAGACCGGTGGTGTCCGCGAGCAGCCCGTTCTCGATGAGCGCGTCGTAGTCGTCGAGGATTTCGATGCCCACCTCCGAGTCGTACCCCTGCCGGTAGTAGTAGAGGAAGTTGCCCACCTCGGCGTCGGTGAGCGCCGGACAGAACACGGGCACGTCGTTGTCGGCCGCCTGCTTCAACACGCTGTCCTCGTCGTCGAGCGTCGCGCCGAGTTCGCGCGCGAACGCCGTCGGCGTCCGGGTCTTCTCCTCGGCGAAGAAGTCGTCGAAGAAGTCGTAGAGGTACTCCTCGAGCCAGACGTACCGGTCGGAGGGGACGAAGATGTTGCCGAGGCGGTTGATGCCCCGCTCGCGGAGCGCGGACTCGTCGGCGTTCCACTCGCCCATCTTGAACGGTTTCGCGGTCTTGATGACGTCCTCGGTCAGCGACCCCGCGGTCGTGATGAGCACGTCCACGTACCCCTCGCGCACCAGGTACGCCACGGTCTCTCTGAGTCCGGAGGAGACGATGTTCGACGTGAACGTGAGGTACACCGTCGCGTCCGCCTCCCGCATCTGCGTCGCGATGTCGACCGCCTCGGCCAGTTGCGTCGCCTGGAACCCGGTCGTCGCGTACGAGTCCAGCAGTTCGGCGAAGTCGAACTCCCCGCGGAAGTCGTAGCCGCGGACGTCGGGCGTCCCCAGTTCCTCCTCGCTCCCGGGAACGACGTGGTCCCGGGTGTCCTCGTCGGTCATGCCTCTCGTAGCGCGCTACGGGGTTTGAATCACACGATGTGGCGCGCGACGGGTTCGAACGCGCCGGCGGTTCCGGGTTCACGGACGGCCGGTCGTGCGGAGCGAGTCCCCGCGTTCCCCCACGTTTCATTACCGACGGTGGGAACATCGACGGCGTGGACCGACGCCACTACCTGGCGCTCGCGGGGAGCGCCATCCTCGCCGGCTGTTCGAGCGAGGAGGACTCGGGGGACCAGCGGGGGACCGACGCCGGAACGGACGCGTCGACCGGGGCGGGGGACGGTGCGACCGAGCGGCCGCCGCCGAGCGAAACGCCCACTTCGGACCGGGGCACGGCGACGCCGATTCCCGACGGCGGGTTCGGACCCGAGACGTTCTCCGGGAGCGGCGCCGGGGACACCGACGCGTTCGGTCTCGCGGCGGCTCCCCTCGTCGCGGAGTACAGCTACGAGGGCGAGGCGGACTTCTCGATGCACCTCGTCGCCGCCGGGGGGAACGACGGCGACGTAGCGGTCCCCGTCGCGAGGGCACAGGGCAGCGTCGCGGGGTCCGGCATCGCCAACGTGACCGCGCCCGGAACGTTCGCACTGCGCGTCGAGGCCGGCGACGGCGCGACCTGGGAGGTGACGCTCGAACAGACCGTCGTCCGCGCGGCGGAGTCGCTCCCCGTCGACGCGAGCGGGACGGGACCGACGTACCTCGGCCCGTTCAGGTTCGACGACGAGATGGCGTTCCGGGGCACCCACGCGGGCGAGGGGTACTTCGTGGTCGAGACGGTGCTCCTCGACTCGATGGGTACCGGCCCGACGGTGTTCGACGAGACGGGCGCGTTCGAGGGGTCGGCGACCGTGCGGCCGGACGGCCCGGGGTACCTGAACGTGATGGCGGACGGGGAGTGGACGCTGTCGAGCGGCTAAGTGTCGGGTCGGGGGTTCGGTGCGTCGTAAGTCGGTGGTCGAACGAGTCTGTGCGCCAATATACGTCGTCGCCGAGACGCCCGTCACGCTCGTCGACGGCGTCTCGGAATCGTCGGACGCGGCGAGACGACCCACTGCCGCTTCGCGCGGGACTAGAACCCTTCGCCGACTCGGTGGAGAGCATCCGTCACGCACGCGACAGCGAGGGCGACGAGAGCGGCACCGGTGAGCAGGAACGTGAGAATCGGCCGGCCGGCCGGCATGTCCGCGACGGTTCCGACGAGTCCCCTGGCGGTGATGGTCATACGACCTGGACTGGTGATTCGTCTCACATAACCCTGCGGACCAACTCATCACTGTTGATAGCTGGGACCGCTGCTGTCAGTTATCCGTGGTTAGTGATGTGCGCGTCGGGGCCCCACGTCACATCTCACCCCCAACAGAAGTTCGTCGGATATCGCCCCTCATTCATCGGACATCGCACCATTATGGGGGAGCCGACGAGGGGGGTGACTCTCCGGGGCGACGTACGTGTTCGAGCGGACCGACGGAAACTGGAACCAACGAGCGACGCTCGCCGCTGCCGACGCGACGAGAGGGGATTCCTTCGGCTGGTCGGTGGCGATTTACGGTGCCGGCGACACGGTCGCCGTCGGGGCGCTGGCCAGCGACATCGATGTGGGGGATGATTCCGGATCGGTGTACGTGTTCAATCGAACCGACCAAACGTCGACCCAAGGCGAGAGTCGTCGCCAACGACTCATCAGCCGACGGCTTCTTCGGTCGGTCGGTAGCAGTTCCCGACTCCGGTGACGTGACCCTCGTCGGGGCCCCGGGAGACAACAATGTGGGACGCTTCTCCGGATCGGTGTACGTGTTCGGGAGGTAACCGGGTAGAGCCAGTTCGCTCTCCCGGAGAGCGTTGCCTCCGAGCACGATAGCCTACGATCCGGCGCCGAAACTCCGACGACGTGAGCGCCGAACCGAACAGAGCCGAGGGCGGGATTCGAACCCGCGAAGTCTCGATTACAAGTCGAGTGCATGCACCGCCCATGCTCCCTCGGCGCGGCTTACCGTTCCGCGTCCTCCCTTGAATCGGTGTCGCTTTGCCCGCCGTCGAGCGGTTTCTCCACCTCGACGCGGTGGGGGTCGTACCCCGCCCGCTCGTAGAACCGGCGGGCGTCCGCGTTGTCGGCCATGACCTCCAGCGACACCACGTCCGCGCCCGTCGCCGCCAGCGCCGCCTCCGCGGCCACGAGCAGGCGACCGCCGACCCCCCGGTCGCGGTACGCCGGGTCGACGTAGATGTTGTGGACGCTCCCCCGGTCGGCGTCCTGCTCGTAGCTCCCCGTCTCGGGGGCGAACATGACGAATCCGACCACGTCGCCGTCGGGGGTGCGCGCGACCAGCAGTCCGCCGGCGACGGCGTGGCGGGTGGCGGCGTCGCGGGCGACGGCGCGGTTCGCGTCGGCGCGGAGGTGCGAGCCGTGCGCCCGCTGGCCGGCCGCGAGGTCGACCCACAGCTCGGCGACCCGCTCCGCGTCCTCGGCCGTCGCGTCCTCGACGACGATGTCGTCGCTGTCGTCCATCGGGGTCCCCGAGGCGGCCACGTGGCTTGGGCGTTCCGACGCGACGGCTCCCTCGCCGGCGTGCGGCGGTCCTGTCACGGAGACCGAACCCGTCGCGGCGTGAGCGAACATTTAACTACGCGAGGGGACCCCGAAAACGTGAGAACGAATCACAATGGGTATCAGCGAAACCTACTCGCGCGGGCGGCAGTTCGCCATCGAGCGCCCGTTCGCGCTCGCAGCCGCGCTCGTCTGCGTGGTACTCCTCTTCGACCTCCTGCGGCAGCTCTCGACCGGCGACCTCGCGCTCGCGCGGCTCGCGACCTTCCTCTGGGACGGGCTCGTCGTCGGCCTCTCCATCGGTCTGGCGGGCGTCGGCCTGTCGATGACGTACAGCATCCTCAACTTCGCCAACTTCGGTCACGGTGACTACGTGACGAGCGGCGCGTTCGTCGGCTGGTCGACGACGTGGCTCGTCGCCGGCGCGGGCCAGTTCGACCTCGCCACGCTGGCGTTTCTCGGCCAGCTATCGACCCGCAAACTCGGCGTCTCCATCGCCGGGACGCCGCTCGCCATCGTGGCGGGGGTCGTCGTCGCCGCCGCCTTCACCGTCGTCCTCTCGCTCGTCATCGACCGCCTCGTCTACAGGCCGATGCGCGACGAGGAGGGCATCTCGCTGCTCATCGCGTCCATCGGCGTCGCGCTCGCGCTCCGGTACGTCGTCTACATCGTCTGGAGCCAGCGGACCCGCGGGCTGACCGACGCCCAGTCGGTGCCCGCGTTCACCCTCCCCGTCGGGAGCGGCGCGGTCGAAATCGGCGGCCACCAGCTCACGCTGGTCGTCGTCGCGCTCGCGCTCATGGTCGGAGTCCACCTCCTCCTCCAGCGGACGAAACTGGGGAAGGCGATGCGCGCGATGGCCGACAACGAGGACCTCGCGCGCGTCACCGGCATCCCGACCGAGCGCGTCGTCCGGTTCACGTGGGTCATCGGCGGCGGGCTGGCGGGCGCGGCGGGCTTCCTCATCGCGCTCGAACGCGGGACGATGAACTTCCAGTTCGGCTGGCTTCTCTTACTGCTCATCTTCGCGGCGGTCATCCTCGGCGGCATCGGCTCGGTGTACGGGGCGATGTTCGGCGGCGTGGTAATGGGCGTCGCACAGAACCTCTCGCTGGTGTGGCTCCCGAGCGACCTCACCACGGTAGCGGCGTTCGGCGTGATGATATTCGTCCTGCTGTTCAAGCCGTCTGGACTGTTCTCGGGGGTGACGACGGCGTGAGCCGGACGGCCGACCGCGACGTCCCCGGGTGGACGCCGTACCGCGAGTGGTTCCGCGCCCGGTGGGCGGCCGGCGGCGTCGGCGCGTGGACGCTCGCGGTCGGTCACCTGCTCGTCGGACTGGCGCTCGTCGCTCTCGTCGTCGACTTCGACCTCGAATCGCTCCCGGTCGGTGGGAGCCTCATCGGCTTCCTCTACGTACTGCTCGTCGCGGGACTGCTCTACGTCGCCACCGCGCCCCCGGCGGAGCCGTACGTGGCGTGGCTCCGCGAGCGCTGGGTGGCGTCCGACCCCGACAAACTCGGCGTCGTCCTCGTCCACGTCGTCGTCGGCTTCTTCGTGTTCGCGGTGGCGCTCGACCTCCCGTTCAACGGGTTCGTCGGCGCGCTCGCGTCGGTGTTCTTCTTCTCGGCGGTGTACGCGATGATGGTGCTCGCGTTGAACCTCCACTGGGGGTACGCGGGCGTGTTCAACATCGGGGTCGCCGGGTTCATGGCCGTCGGTGTGTACACCATGGCCATCCTCTCGGCACCGGTAGACCCCGGAGCGGGGTCGGTCCCCGGTCTCGGCCTCCCGCTCCCGGTCGGCATCGTCGGCGGGATGCTCGCGGCCGCGCTCGTCGGATTGGTCGCCGCGCTCCCGGCGCTGCGCCTGCGCGCGGACTACTTCGCCATCGTCACCGTCGCGCTCTCTGAGATCATCCGTATCTCGCTGACCTCGCGCGGTCTCGCGGAGTTCACGGTGTTCGGTCGACCCACCGGCACGGGCGGCGCTGGGGGCATCTCGATGCCCGGGAACCCCGTCCGCCTGCTGTTCTACGAGAGCTTCGCGCCGGGCGCCGAGCCGGCGCGCCTGGGTGCGGTGCTGTTCCCGCTGTTCGCGGACCTCCGAGTCGAACTCGTCCCGCCGAACTCCTACTGGCTGGGCCTGGTCCCCCTCCCGGCGTTCACGCTCGACCTCGCGGTCCAACCGTCCGTCATCATCAACTGGGTGTACGTACTGGTCGTGCTCACCGCCGCCGTCGCGGTGTTCTACGCGCTGCTCGTGCGCGTCGGGAACTCGCCGTTCGGCCGCGTGCTGAAGGCCATCCGCGAGGACGAGGGCGTCGCGAAGGCGCTCGGGAAGGACACGCGGCGGTTCAAGATCGTCGCGTTCATGTTCGGCTGCGGGCTGATGGGGCTGGGCGGCATCCTCTGGCAGGGGAGCCAGGGGTTCACCAACCCGAGCGCGTTCCGCCCCATCCTCACGTTCTACGTCTGGGTCGCGCTCATCATCGGCGGCGCGGGGTCGAACACCGGGTCGGTGCTGGGGGGGGTACTGTTCGCCTCGCTCATCTGGGAAGGGCCGAACTACCTCCGGCGGGTCGTCCTCAACTCGGTCGAGTTCGCACAGACCCCGGCCACCTTCCCGGCGGCCGCCGGACCGCTGCTGGAGGGGCGCGTGCTCCCGATGCTCGCGTTCCTGCTCAACAACGTCTCGGCGCTCCGGTTCGTCCTCGTCGGCGTCGTCCTCGTCGTGTTGATGCAGAACCGGCCCGAGGGCCTGCTCGGTCACCGCAAGGAGGAGGCGGCGGCCGTGCCGCTCCGCCGCCGGAACCCGCCGACGGCCGGCGGCGACCCGGACGCGAGCGCGGTCGTCGACGGCGGTGCCGGAGGGGAGGGGACGAACGATGAGTGAGTCCGTCCCCGACCCGGCGTCGCCGGCCGACGAGAGCGAGCGTGACGCCGGGAGACAGGGTGACCCGGCGGCGCACCCGCTCGTCGTCGAGGACCTCCGGAAGACGTTCGGCGGCATCACCGCCGTCGACGGCGCGAGCTTCTTCGTCGAGGAGGGGACGCTCACGGGACTCATCGGCCCGAACGGCGCGGGCAAGTCGACGACGTTCAACTGCATCACGGGCGTCCACCGCCCCACGTCCGGGACGGTGTGGTTCCACGGCGAGGACGTCACCGGCATGGAGACGCACGAGATCGCCGAGCGGGGGCTGGTTCGGACGTTCCAGATCGCCCGCGAACTCGAGGAGATGACCGTCCTCGAGAACGTCATGCTCGCCCCGAAGGGACAGGTCGGCGAGCGGTTCTGGTACTCGGTGCTCCCGGGCCTCCGGAGCCGGGTGGTCGAACAGGAGCGGGAACTGGTCGAGCGGGCGTGGGAGCAACTGGAGTTCTTCGAGATCGCCCACCTCGCCGAGGAGTACGCGGGCAACCTCTCGGGCGGGCAGCGCAAACTGCTGGAGATGGCGCGCGCGCTCATGACCGACCCGGAGATGGTACTGCTCGACGAACCGCTCGCGGGCGTCAACCCGACGCTCGAGGAGAAACTGCTCGACCGCATCCACGAACTCCGCGAGCGGGGCAACACGTTCCTGCTCGTGGAACACGACATGGACGTCATCATGGAGAACTGCGAACACGTCATCGTCATGCACCAGGGCCAGGTGCTCGCCGAGGGGCCGCCCGCGGAGATTCGGACCAACGAGCGGGTCGTCGAGGCGTACCTCGGGGGGGAGGTCTGATGGCCGAGAGCGACGAGACGACGGCCGTCGACGCCGGAACCGACGACGCGAACCCGAACACCGGGAGCGACTCCGACGCCGACCCCGCCTCGCGCGGCGCGCGGACCGCCGCGGAGGCCGAACCGGTCGCCGACGCGCTGTTGCGGGTCCGCGACCTGGACGCGGGCTACGGTGACCTGCAGATTCTCACCGGCGTGGACCTCGACGTGGCCGACGGGGAGTACGTCACCGTCGTCGGTCCGAACGGCGCGGGCAAGTCCACCGTGATGAAGTCGGTGTTCGGGCTGACGACGTACATGGGCGGGAGCGTCGAGTTCGCGGGCGAACCCATCCACGGTCTCCCGCCGGAGGACATCATCCACCGGGGCATCGGGTTCGTCCCGCAGAACGACAACGTGTTCGAGAGCCTCTCGGTCCGCGAGAACCTCGAGATGGGCGCGTACATCCTCGACGAGGTGCCCGAAGACCGGATACGAGAGGTGTACGACCGCTTCCCCATCCTCGAAGAGCGGGCCGACCAGACGGCGGGTACCATGTCGGGAGGCCAGCGCCAGATGCTGGCGATGGGGCGCGCGCTGATGCTCGACCCCGACCTCCTGCTACTCGACGAACCGTCGGCGGGGCTCGCGCCGGACCTCGTCGCCGACATGTTCGACCGCATCGACCGCATCAACGGCGACGGGACCGCGGTGCTCATGGTCGAACAGAACGCGAAGGAGGCGCTCCGTCGGTGCGACCGCGGCTACGTCCTCGTGGCCGGCGAGAACGCGTACGTGGACACGGGGGAAGCGCTGCTGGGCGACGAACAGGTCCGCAAGGACTTCCTCGGCGGGTGAGGGCACCCGAATACGCCGAACTACGGATTACGCCAGCGCGTACCGGTCGTCGACCTTCTCGACGTGTCCGGTCGACCGGAGCGTCTTGACGATGCTGTACAGGGAGATGCGCTTCATCCCGAGGCCGTCACAGAGGTCCTGCTCCGTGACCGCGCCGTGCGTCGCGAGGTAGAGGTAGACCAGCTTTCCGCGCGGCGAGGTCACGTCGTCGGGGACGCGCGCCATCGCTCGCTCCGCGTCGGTCGCCGCGTCCACCGCCGTCTCGGGTCGTGTCTGTGCCTGCATCTTCGTACACGTCGCCACGACTTCGACACGTGTAAAAGCTTGGTACGACGATGGTCGAAACCGCTCGACGAGGCCCGAGCCGCCCGATTTCGCGTGTTCCGTCGACTCACCCGCCGAAGGGCGAACTCACGAACGGCGGACGGACGGGGGTCGTCTTCGACTCCTGACGCACTGAGAAGAGGTATCACGCGACGGAGGTGACGGGCGGCCGGGGACGCGACTGCGGCGCTCGGACCGGGAGACGACGCGACCGGTCGCGGCGGCGAGCGACGCGAGCGCCCGGGGGAGAGAGACCGGGAACGGGACGGAAGGGAGAGAAGAGAGTCGAACGAACTCTCGGGGTCGGACTCAGTACGACCGCGTCTTCGGCTCGTACTCCTTCTCCTCGCCCTGGAGGACGACCGGCTTGTACCAGAGTTCCGGCGTGCCGTCGTTCCACGACAGCATCGTGTGTTTCAGCCAGTCCTCGTCGCGCCGCTCTTGGAACTCCGCGCGCCAGTGCGCGCCGCGGAACTCGTCGCGCGCCAGCGCACCCAGCGTGATGGCCTCGGCCAGGTCGAGGACGTTCCGGGTCTCGATGGTGTGGATGAGGTCCGTGTTGAACGTCCGCGAGGGGTCCTTGACGAAGGCGTCGCGGTACGCCTCGCGCGCCTCGCGGATGTCGCGCAGCGCCTGCTTCAGGCCCGCCTCCTCGCGGAAGACGTTGACGTTGCGCGTCATCGACTTCTGCACCCGGCTCCTGATCTCGGCGTGCTGGACGCCGTCGTCCTTCTCCATCAGCCGCTGGATGCGTGCCCGCTGGCGTTCGACCGAACGCTCGACCAGGTCGGTCGGGGTCCCGGTCCCGGCGTCCGTGGCGACGCCCCCGTCGGCCGCCCGCTCGCCGCCACCGTCGGCCACGGCGTCGCCGGCCGGCCGTACCTCGCCGGGTTCGACGGGCGTGTCCACGGTGCCCAGTTCGTACTCGCCGCGCTGTCCCGTCGTGATCTCGGCATCGCCGAGGTCACGTCCGGCGGCGTGGTGGCCGGCGCGGGCGCCGAAGACGATGAGCTCCGGCAGGGCGTTCCCGCCGAGGCGGTTCGCGCCGTGGACCGAGGCGCACGCGCACTCGCCGGCCGCGTACAGGCCGGCGATGCACGTCTCCCCGTTCTCGTCCGTCTCGACGCCGCCCATCGCGTAGTGCTGGCCGGGTTTGACCGGCATCGGCGCCTCCAGCGGGTCGACCCCCTCGAAGTCCTCCGAGAGGTGGACGATGTTCTCTAACCTATCGAGGATGCGCTCCTCGCCGAGGTGGCGCATGTCGAGGTGGACGTACTCGTCGTCGATGCCGCGTCCCTCGTTCACCTCGGTGAGTTCCGCGCGCGCGACCACGTCGCGCGAGGCGAGTTCGCCGTCGTTGCTCGCGTAGCCGTACTCGAACATGAACCGCTCGCCCTCGCGGTTGTAGAGGATGCCCCCCTCGCCGCGGACCCCCTCCGTGATGAGCACCCCGGTGCTCGGGAGCGTCGTCGGGTGGAACTGGACGAACTCCATGTCCTCCATCGGGACGCCCGCGCGGTAGGCCATCGCGACGCCGTCGCCGGTGTTCGCGACCGCGTTCGTGGTGTGGTCGTACACCTGTCCCGGGCCACCGGTGGCGAGGATGACGCCGTTGCGCGCGCGGAACCCCGACACCTCGCCCGTCTGGACGTCGTAGGCCGTGACGCCGTGACACGTCCGGTCCTCGGGTCGCTCCTCGTCGGAGACGGCGAGGTCGAGCACGTGCCACTCGTCGTACACCTCGATACCGCGCTTGACCAACTGTTCGTACATCGTGTGGAGCAGTTGGTGACCCGTCTCCGCGCCGGCGTAGGTGGTCCGCGGGAACGACAGCCCGCCGAAGGGCCGCTGGGAGACGCGGCCGTCGTCGTCGCGCGAGAACGCCATCCCCCAGTGTTCGAGTTGGATGGTCTCCTCGGGGGAGTCCTGACACAGCGTCTCGACCGCCGGAGCGTCGGCGAGGTAGTCGGACCCCTTCATCGTGTCGTACGCGTGGTCCTGCCAGGAGTCACCCTCCCGGAGCGCGGCGTTGATGCCGCCCTCCGCCGCGCCCGTGTGCGAGCGGACCGGGTGGAGTTTCGAGACGATGGCCACGTCCGCGCCTTCCTCCTGGGCCGCGATGGCCGCCCGGAGTCCCGCGCCGCCCGCGCCGACCACGATGACGTCGTGCTCGTAGATGCTCATCTTGAGGTTACGCTCGCTTGGGTGGGCCCCGACTTGAGACTTGCCACCTCTCCCCGCGCTTCGGTCGGATTTGGTCGCCGCGACCAGTAGGACGCGACCCGCGTCGGGAGGTGAGCAGTCCGGCGGAATCGACGAGGTCTCGGGAAGCAGGAGATCACGAGAACGGGAACAATCCCGGGGTTGAGGCCGTGCTACCAGAACTTGAGGTTGCTCTTGACCGCTTCCCGCTTCAGCTCCTGGATGTGTTCGGTGAGCGGGATGTCCTTCGGGCAGACGTTCGTACACGAGAACTGGGTCTGACACCGCCAGACGCCGTGTTCCTGTTCGACGACGTTGAGGCGATGCTGTTTCATGTCCTCGCCTTCGCGCTCGTCCATCGCGAAGCGGTACGCCTTGTTGATGGCCGCCGGACCGAGGAACTGGTTGTCGCCCGCGGCGATGTTACACGAGGAGGCGCACGCGCCACACCAGATACAGCGGGTGGACATCTTGACCTTCTCGCGGTTCTCCGGGGTCTGGCGCTGCTCTTCGAGTTCGTCGTCCGGGAGGTCGTTCGTCTGGAAGTACGGCTCGACCGCCTCCATCTGCTCGTAGAAGTGCTCCATGTCGACCACGAGGTCCTTGCGCACCTCCGAGTGGGGGAGCGGTTCGACCCGGACCGGTTGCTCGAGGTCGGACAACTGGGTCTTGCAGCCGAGCCGCTGGCTGCCGTTGACGAAGAACGCGTCCGACCCGCAGATGGCCTGCCGGCAGGAGTGGCGGAAAGTGAGCGAGGAGTCGAACGTGTCGCGGGCGTAGATGAGCGCGTCGAGTACCGTCATCCCGGGCGTGTACGGGACGTGGAAGTCGTCGAAGCGCGGCTCCATCTTCCCCTCCACCTCGGGGTCGTACCGGAACACCTTCAGGTGGTAGCTGTTCTCGTCCGACTCCGCGCGCTCCTCCGCCTCCTCCCGGGCGCGTTCCTCGCGGTCGGCGCGCCGCTCGGCCTTCTCGCGCATCCGCTCCTGCTGGGCGGCGGGGAGTTCCGCCGTCGCGTCGCCCGTCTCTGTCTCCGCCTCGGACTCGGATTCGCGTTCTGGTTCGGGTATCTGTGTGCTCATGGATTGAGTAGGGTTCAGTAGAGGGGGATGCCGGCCCACGCGTTCGCGGTGCGAATGCCCTGCACGATGAGGAGCAGACTCGCGACCACGAGGGTGTACTTGACGATGCGTTTCCTGCGTCCGGAGAGGCCCTGGTTGACGAGCGCGTTGTAGACGCCGTTGACGCCGTGGAACGTCGCGGTGACGAGGAACAGCACCATCAGCGAGTAGTAGGTGAGGTCCTCCATCCGCGCGCTCGACGCCAGGAAGCTCACCTCGTAGGCGTGGTTGACGAAGTGGAGCAGGAAGAAGTGGAACGCCAGCACCACGACGAGGAACGCCGCGGTGATGCGCTGCCAGAGCCACCGGGTGCCGCCCCGCTCGAACGAGGAGTAGCGCTCGGCCATCTAGAACACCCCCTCCAGGAAGGTGGGGACGGAGGCGACGACGATGGCGCCCGTCAGCGCGAGCGACGCGTAGAAGCTCTTGTCCTGCGCGTCGAGGCCGACGCCGAGGTCGACCAGCAGCAGGCGACAGCCGTTGAGGATGTGGAAGACGGCGACGGCGAGCAGCCCGACTTCGAGGATGCGCACGACGAGGAGGCTCTCGAGCGTCGAGATGACCACCGTGTACACGTCGTTTTGCGCCTCGATAGCCTGCGCGTTGCCGGCCGCCGAGACGGCGGTGCTCAGCACGGAGATGTGGGTAAAGAGATAGCCCACGAGCACCCAGCCCGTGAACTTGTGGAACACCCAGGCCCACATCCCCGCCGAGAACTCCCGCCACCGGCCGAAGTCCTCGACGAGGCCTCTGTCGTACGACTGGCTCATGGGTGTACCACGCTCCGGTCCGGCGCGGTATAGTAGTTACGTGTACGGCGGCGCGACGGCGCAGAGAGTCGGGTCAGGGAGCGACGAACGCCTCGCCGTAGACGACCACCGTCACGAAGAGGAGCCCGACCGCTGCGATGGTGACCGCGGCGGCCGCGACGACCCGACCGGTCGACCGGTTCACGTAGACGGCGTACCAGGCGAACGCGAGCAGGACGACCTGACCGGACAGGTCGAGGAACGACGCGTCGTAGCCGAGCCCACCGGGTCGGAGCAGGAGCACCATCGTCACGGCCGAGAGGGTCGTCACCGCCGCCGCCGCGAGCGTGAGGGCCGCTCGACGACCGACGGCTCGGGCGACGAGTACGGTCAGCGCCGCGTCGACGAGGAGCCTCCCCGCGACGAGCGCAGCGACCCCGGCGGGGTTCGACCAGCCGGGAAAGAGCCACTCGAACACGTCGTCTCGCGCGCTACGGCGCGCCTACGTTCCCCCGTCGTTCGTCGGCGTCTGCTCTCGTTCGACGACGCGACGCGTGCGCTCGCCGAGTTCGACCAGGTGACACAGGGGGTTGCCCGGGTAGACGACCGGGTTCTCCAGGACGCCGACGAGCAGCCCCGTGAACGGCGCGGTCACGGGGACGTTGTCGTCCTTGAACGGGTTCGTGATGGTACAGACCGTGTCCCCCTCGTGGACGAGCGACCCCTTCTCGAAGTGCATGTCGACCATGCCGCCGGCGTCCGCGCGGAGCCACGTCTTCTCCCGGTCGTCGGTGATGACCGTGCGCCACCCCGGCCAGCGGACGGCGCTGGTCTCCTGGAGGCCGTACTCGACGAAGACGCTCCGGACCCCCTCCAGCGCATCGTCGATGAGCGCGCGCTGGAACCGGTGGGCCTCGCCCATCTCGACGGTGATGGCCGGGACGCCCGCGTTGGCCGCCTCCGTGCGGAGCATCCCGGAACTCCCCTCGCTGTCGATGATGACGTTGCTGCCGTACGCGCGCGCCACCCGCGCGACGCCGGCGTCCCGCATGTCGGCGCGCACGTGAATCATGTTCGTTCGACCGCGCGTCGACGTGTGGAAGTCCAGTCCGATGTCGCACGGTTCGATGAAGTTCTCGAAGATGCGGTGAGCCATCCGTTTGGCGCTCGTCGAGTCGGCCTTCCCGGGGAACGACCGGTTCAGGTCGCGGTCGTACACCGGGAGGTACCGCTGCTGGGCGATGAACCCCGGAACGTTCATCACCGGGATGCAGATGAGCGTGCCCGCGAGGTCCGAGAGGTCCCACTCGTGGGCCACCTCCCGCACCACCTCGATGCCGTTGAGTTCGTCCCCGTGGGCAGCCGCCGAGAGGAACACCGTCGGCCCCTCCCGTTCGCCGTTGATGATGGTGACCGGAATCCGGACCGGGTCGCCGAGATACGTCTCGCTCACCACGTACCGGATGTTCTGCCGCTCGCCCGGGTCCACTCTCCCCCCGTTGTAAGTGAAAGCCGCGTCAGCACTCATTACCGTCCGGGTGGGGAGGGGGCGGGATAAGCGTCCCGAGGGAACTATCACCGGTGAGTTCCGGCGCCCTCGGGCGTCCCCGAGACTCCCGGGAACCGACGGGACGCCCGGGAGTTCCGCGAATCCCACCGAGTCAGAGAGCGCCGAAGGGGGCTCGATACGTGGACCCGTACCACCGCTCGGACCGACCGGGACACATTTCACCGCCCGGTCGGTTCTACCTCCAATGAGCGATGAATCGGTCCGAGTGGGCGTCCTGTCGCTCCACACGAGCAAGGAGTCGAAAGCCATCTGTAACGCGGTCGAGGCGCTCGGTCACGACCCCGAGTGGCTCCGCGCGGAGAACACGAGCGTCCAGGTGAACGACGGCGGCGTCGAACTCGAACCCGACGTCGACGTGGTCGCGAACCGGATGCTGCTCTCGAACACCGAAGACCCCGCCGAGGGGCTGGGACTGGCTCAGACGTTCAACCGGGCGCGACCGATGCTCAACGACCCGGCGTCGGTGCTCACGGCGGTCCACAAGTTCGCGACCGCGGTGGCGCTCTCGGCGTCGGGCATCCCGGTCCCGGACGCGCTGCTCGCGCTCTCGAACGCCAAGCTGAACGAGGGACGCGACCAGTTCGGCGACGAGGGCGTCTACAAGACGGCCATCGGCACCCACGGCGGCGGGACGTGGAAGGTCGACCTCACGGAACCGGTGAACCCGATGGTCGGGAACCGGCAGGCGTTCCTCCAGCAGCTCATCGACCGCGACGAGGGACGACACCACGACCTCCGCATCTACGTCGTCGGCGGCGAGATCGTCGGCGCGATGAACCGCTACGCCCCGGAGGGCGACTGGCGGACGAACGTCGCGCTCGGCGGCGAGGTAGAGGACGCGACCGACTCGCTCGACGAGGAGACGCGCGACCTCGCGCTCGCGGCGACGGACGCCGTCGGCCTCGACTACGCCGGCGTCGACCTCGTGCAGGGGTACGACGGCTGGTACGTGCTGGAGGTCAACCCCACCGCCGGGTTCAAGGGGCTGTTCAAGGCGACTGGACACTCGCCCGCCCCCTACATCGCGAAACTCGCCATCGAGCACGCCGGCGGGAGCGTCGACGACGACCAGGTCGAGACCCTCTCGAACACGCTCGACGACACGACGCCCGCCTGCATGCCCCACACCACCCAGCGCCGCACGGAGGACACCCCCCTCATCGGTTACATCGAAGAGGTGCTCGTCGCCGGGACGCAGGGGTCGACCCAGTCGTTCGCCAAGTCGGACACGGGCGCGACCCGGTCGTCCATCGACACGTCGCTGGCCGCCGAAATCGGCGCCGGTCCCATCAAGAGTATGACGCGCGTGAAGTCCGGGAGCGTGAAGTCGGGCAAGGCACGGCCGGTCGTCGACCTCGTCATCGGCATCGGCGGCGAACAGCACACGGTCACCGCCAGCGTCGAGGACCGCTCGCACATGGACTACCCGCTGCTGCTCGGGCGCGACATCCTCGAGCACTACCAGGTCGACGTCCGGCGGCGCGCTGACGAGTCGGCGCGGCCGGACCGGGACGAGGAAGAAGAGCGGCTCGAGTGACGCCCCCGTCGGGGACCGAACCCTCCGGCGTCGGCTTGCGATTGCCCGGCCAGGGTTTAACCGTGTGTAGCAGTGGCTCCTAACTGGAACGTCGGAAGGTGTGACTTTCCCAGCGCGGGAAACGTGGGTCGGCTGTGGTCCCACTGCAGCGCGGAGTTGCATCGAATCGCGTTCCGAGACGGCGAGACCCGATGCGACGGAATGCGCGCCGGGTCGCCGTGCCGCACAGGCCCATCGGGCCCGCTCGTCCGCGACGACCCTCGCCTGGCATGGTCGAGGGTCGTCGGGAACGGGCGAATTTCTTCGAGACGCGAGCCCCGGAGTCGACGGTGACGCCCTCTCAGCGGCTCTCGGTCCCGCCGGCGGAGGACGGGTCGGTGGAGTCGGGGTCTCCGTCGGTCGACTCGCCTGCCTCTCGGACGGCCTCGGAACCGGCCGCGGTGTCCGCGGTCGACTCCAGCACCTCGTCGACGCTGGCGGTGACGTCCTCCGTCACGCGCCAGAGGTACAGGCTCGCGTAGCTCCGGTACGGCGCCCACCGCTCGGCCGCCTCGACCATCTCGGCGCGGGTCATCTCGCGTCCGAACAGCCGCTCCATCCCCTTTCGGACCCCGAGGTCCCCCACGGGGAACACGTCCGGCCGCCCGAACGTGAAGAGCAACTGCATCCGCGCGGTCCAGGGACCGACACCCGTGATGGCGGTCAGCCGGTCGACGATCTCGTCGTCGTCGGCCTCGGACAGCGACTCCTTGGTGTACCCCTCACTCGCGAACGTCTCGGCGATCTCGCGCACGTACCGAGTCTTCTGGCGCGAGAGGCCGGCGTCGCGCAGCACGTCCGTCTCCGCCGCGAGCACGCCGTCGTGGGTCACCTCGACGGCGTCGAAGAGCCGTTCGCGGGTCGCGGCGGCCGACGCCATCGACACCTGCTGGCGGAGGACGGAGGTCACGAGCCGCTGGAACAGGTCGTCGCTCGGGTCCAGTCGCAGCGTCCCGTACTCCTCGACGACGGGACCGAGCAGCGGGTCGGAGCGGAGGAACTCGGCGGCGTCCTCGGCGGCGTCGCGGTCCAGGCTGTCGCTCATCGTGACCGGTCGTAGCGGGCGACGACGCATGAGCCGTGCGGTGCCGGTACTCGGCTACGGCCAGTCGTCCGGCAACTCGTCCGCGCGCTCGACGAGCACCCGGAGGAACGGCGCGACGTCCCCGAAGTTCCGCCCGCGCCGGATACACCCCCGGTCGGGGTCCCACTCGATGTAGCCCCGGTCCGCCAGCGCCGGGAGGTGAGAGTGAAACAGCCTCGTCTTCAGAACGTCCGGGTCGTCCTCGCCCATCCCTCCCGCGGCGAACGACTCGACGGTGAACTCGTCGTCCCCCCGCGGGCCGTAGTCGGAGACGGCGAGGAGCACCCGTCGGCGGTAGGGGTCGCTCAGCGCGCCGAGGACGGCGTCGACCGCGTTCGAATCTCTGGAGTGGGGGATAGCGTCAACGAACGCGCCGCAGAGGCACATAAGTCGGCCGCGTGTATGTACAGGTCTATTAACTGTCGGCGGCCACTCTCGAGCGCGGCCGCCGTCGGTCGAGACCGGCCAGCGGTGCGACCCGTGTCCGGGTGTGCCGTCGGCGCGCGAGCGGAAACGCCGATAAACGGGTCCGTCGTTCCGGTCGAGACGGAGGGAAACGTTGAATCCCGGCCCGTTCGACGGCTCTTCCATGGACGCCTCAGACGTGGAGACGGTCGCCGTCCTCGGTGCTGGGAACATGGGTCACGGCATCGCCGAGGTGGCGGCGCTGGCCGGGTTCGAGGTACGGATGCGCGACATCGAAGAGGAGTTCGTCCAGAACGGCTACGAACAGATCGAGTGGTCGCTCGGCAAACTCGCCGAGAGGGACCGCATCGCCGACGAGGAGGTGGACGCCGCGCTCGACCGCGTCACGCCGCTCGTCGACCTGTCGGAGGCCGTCGCGGACGCCGACCTCGTCATCGAGGCGGTTCCCGAGCGGATGGACATCAAAAAGGAGGTGTACGCCGACCTCACCGAGGCCGCGGCCGACCACGCGGTGTTCGCCTCGAACACGTCCAGCCTCTCCATCACGGAACTCTCGGAGGAGACGGACCGACCGGAGCGATTCTGCGGGATGCACTTCTTCAACCCGCCCGTGCGGATGCAACTCGTCGAGGTCATCGCGGGCGCGCACACCGACGAAGAGACGCTCGAACTCGTCGAGGGAGTCGCCGAGCGGATGGACAAGACGCCCGTGCGCGTCCGCAAGGACTCGCCCGGGTTCATCTTCAACCGCGTGCTCGTCCCGCAGATGAACGAGGTGGCGTGGCTGGTCCACGAGGGCGAGGCGACGGTCGGCGAAGTCGACTCCACGACCAAGTTCGGGATGGGCCTCCCGATGGGGACGTTCGAACTCACCGACCAGGTCGGCATCGACGTGGGCTACCACGTGCTGGAGTACATGCACGAGACGCTCGGCGACGCCTACGAGCCGTGCCCCCTGCTCGAAGAGAAAGTGGAGGCGGAGGAACTGGGCAAGAAGACCGGCGAGGGATTCTACGACTACGACGACGGCGGCGTCGAAATCCCGACGGACGAGATACGCGAGGACGTCCGGGAACTGCTTCTCGCCCTGATGGCGAACGAGGTCGCGCGCCTCGTCGGCGACGACGTCGCCGACGCCGCCGACATCGACCGCGCGATGAAACTCGGAGGGGGGTTCCCGGACGGCCCGGCGAAGATGGCCGACGACGCCGGCCTGGAGTCGCTCCTCGGCGTGCTCGAGGAGCGGTACGAGGAGACGGACGAGGAACGGTACGCCCCGTCCGACCACCTCCGCGAACTCGCCGAGGCCGGTGAGGGGTTCTACGGGTCGGACGGCGGCGACGAAGACGGCGGCGCGACCGAGTACGAGGCCATCCGGGTCGAACGAGACGGACGCGTCGGCCGGATCGTCATCGACCGCCCCCACAGGATGAACACCGTCTCCACGGAGATGCTCGGCGAACTGTCGGACGCCATCGACGAACTGGAGGCGGACGACGAAGTGCGAGCGATGTTGCTCACCGGCGCGGGCGACCGGGCGTTCTCCGCGGGCGCGGACATGCAGAGCATGGCCGACGGCGCGGGCGACCCGCTCGGCTCCGTCGAGACGTCGCGGCTCGGTCAGTCCACCTTCGGGAAGTTCGAATCCTCGGACATGCCGGTCGTGGCCGGCATCGACGGCTACTGCCTGGGCGGCGGGATGGAACTCGTCACGTGCGCCGACCTGCGGGTGGCGAGCGAGCGCTCCGAACTGGGTCAGCCCGAACACGCCCGGGGGTTGATTCCCGGGTGGGGCGGCACCCAGCGCCTCCGCCACATCGTCGGCGAGGGCCGCGCGAAGGAGATAATCTTCACCGCCGAGCGCTACGACGCCGAGACGATGGCCGACTACGGCTTCGTGAACGAAGTCGTCGGTAACGACGAACTGGAGGAGCGCGCGCTCGAACTCGCGCGCGACCTGGCGGCCGGCCCGCCGGTGGCCCACCGCTACACGAAGCGGGCGATGCTCGCCGGACGCGACGACACCGACGCCGGTCTCGAAGTCGAGGCGCAGGCGTTCGGCCACCTGATGGACACCGAGGACGTGATGGAGGGCGTCAGCGCGTTCATGGCCGACCGGGAGCCGGAGTTCGAGGGGAAGTGAGAACGGCAGGGAGCAGGGACTAGCGCAGCGCCGGACGCCGTTCTGGGGGGTCGCGTCCGCTCGGCCTCAGTTGCCCGTGTACGCCCGTCTCGCGACCTCGTTCCCGTCCGCGTCGCGGAGGACCGCGGTGTCCCCGTTGTTGTTCCAGGCGGGCGCGTCGCGCCCCCAGTAGAGCGTGACGTCGGTGTTGGGACCGCCCGTGTGTCCGGTGACGACGGCGAGCCGTCCCCCGGGGTCGAGCGTGACGTCGTCGGGGAACCGGTACACCTGTCCGTCCTCCGGGTCCTCGAGCCTCCACCCGCTCATGTCGACCGTCTCGTCGTCCTCGTTGCGGACGACGACGAACTCGTCGTCGAGGTTGTCGAACTCGTTGTCCCCTCTGGCGTCGTAGTGTATCCACCCGATGACGACGTCCGGTCCCTCCGCGGGCGGCGACGGGGAGGGCCCGCCGCAGGGGAGCGTCACCTCCAGCGTGTGCGTCCCGGGACCGAACGTCCCCGTCTCGGCGTCCGTCAGTTCCTGTTCGTCGGCGGTGCCGAAGCTGAAGGTCGAGTCGGGCATCGAGTAGACGGCGAGCGCGAGGTCGAGTTCGCAGTCGTCCGCGACGGTGAACGACACCGACGCCGTCCCGTCGCTCACCTCGATGGGGTCGGACGTGACGCACTCGCGCGTCTCGGGGTCGAGCGAGTTGAGCCACGTGTCGCGCTTCGTCACCTCGTCGCCCTCCCCGTGGAGGTACTGGATGAGACGGTTCTGTGCGCCGTAGAAGTCGTTCTCGCTCTCGCCGAGTCGCTCCTCGACGCCGCCGGCGACGAAGTCGACCTGGTAGTAACACGGTTCCGCCGCGGCGCCGACTCCGGTCCCGAGCAGACCGAACGTCGTTCCAGCGCCGACACCACCGGCCGCCCGCAGGTAGGTTCGTCGTCTCATGATGTGTCTCGTGGCCGACTAGTTTGCCGACCGATTCGGTTCTCACGACCGACCCGCATAGTAGTTATTACAATTATACATGCGAGATACCTGTCCGATGAATTATTTAATAGTTATTAGCTTTTGAAACAACACGACGGGTAGTCGAACTCTCGTGGACGTTCGGTGGCGTTCGTGCGAGACTCGACGAGTTAGGCGGGTTCGACGACCGACGACGCTACACCCGGAACGCCCGAAACGTGTCGCGTTCGCTCGGTTCGTGGACCACCTGTACCGCTCCCAGCGGCGAGAACACCTCCTTCCAGTTCCGGTGGTACAGCGGGAACTCGTCGTTGACGTAGCTCACCTCCGCGCCCTCGCGGCCGCGGCGCGCCCCGTTCCCCTCGTTCTCGACGGTCACGAGCAGGTCGCCCGCGACGCGCACCAGTTCCTCGAACACCCACGCGTCGTCCGGGTGAACGTGCTGGAGGGTCTCGACGGAGTAGACGGCGTCGAAGCGGCCGTCGGCGAACTCGGGGAGGAGGTCCTCGATGGCGCCCGTGCGGAACGTTCCCGTGCGTGCGAGCGCAGGGTACTCCTCGGCCATCACCTCGAACGACTCGTCGTTGATGTCGACGCCGGTCAGGTTCTCGAAGCCGTGTTCGCGGAGGTGGTCGAGGTGCCGGCCCGACCCGCACCCGACTTCGAGGAGGGCGGCGTCGTCGTCGAGGTAGAACTCGAACGTCGAGCGGAGCGACTCGCTCGTGCCGTCGGCCCCCTTGCCGGCGTAGTAGCGCGGGGAGAACTCCCCCGTCCGCTCGGCCCAGTCGCGGCGAACGTCGTCGGGTTCCATAGCGGGGGTACGCTCCCGCGGAGGTAAACGTCCGTCGGGCCGCCGTCACTCCCCGAACAGCGCGGCGACCAGGTTCGACTCGGCCCGCCGGAGGTGTTCGGCCGCCGTCGACGTCGCACAGCCCAGTTCGCGTGCCACGTCCGCGGTGGTCGCGTCGCGCGGGACGTCGTAATAGCCCGCGTCGAGAGCGGCGCGCACCGCCTCCCGCTGGCGCCCAGTCAGGCGACCGACGGCGGAGTCGGGGTCGACCCTGCTCCCACCGACCTGCTCGACGTCGACCCGGATTCCGCCCGGGACGTCGCGGACGGCGGCCTGGACGTCCGCCTCGGTACCGACCAGGGTGAACGTGCTGCTGCCGTCGTCGTTCCACTCCACGGGCGGGACCGTCATCAGGCTCCCGCGAGTGAAGTTCTCCCAGAGCGCCCGGGAGTCCGCGGGTCCCTCGCCCTCCAGGAAGCAGTAGCACTCGTCGTCGGTGACGGGGACGACCTCGTACGCGAGCAGTTCCTCGTCCGCCTCCAGTTCCGCTTCGAGACGCCGGTAGTCGCCCTCGATTCGCAGCAGGAACCCCGCGGGGGACGTGCGGTTGTTCCAGTTCACCGTCTCCACCCGCGAGAGGTACTCCGCGTCCGTGAGCGTGTGGTACAGCGACGGGTTGTCGAGGTCCTGCGGGTGGATGGTGACGCGAACCCGTTTCACGACGTGCAGTCGGGAGCGGCGGTCGAAAAGGGTTGCTCGCCGAGGCCCGCGCCGTCCGAACCGACATAAACCGTCCGGACACGTCCGGCAGAGACGCTTCCTCACCTCCGGCCGTGTCTCGGTCGTGTGATGCGAAACGTCGGAGACACCGACCGAATCGCTCGGGGCGTCGCGGGCGTCTGGCTGCTCGCCGTCGCGTTCGCGGCCCTCCTCGACGGCAGGCGCACCCGCGCGACCACCGCCGCCCTCGCGGGCGCGGGGTTGCTCGCCAACTACCTGACCGGGTTCTGCGGCGGGAACGCGCTGTTCGGCGTCGACACGACCGCGGACGAGCCCCGCTCGGTGGGGGGGCGCGGCCGGTGAACGCCGACTGGCTGGCGACGCTCGGCAGTGTCGCCGTCTCGCTGGTCGGGGTACCCGCGGGGCTCGTGTACCTCCTGTCGGTCCGACCGCCCCCGCCGCCCGGAAGCGTGGGGTTCGCCCTGCTCGGTGCGCTCGCGATGCTCCCCGGGTTCGTGATGGGAGCGGTGGGGCTGTGGACGGTTGCGCGGGGGTGAACTCGAAGAGACTGGGGAAATGGAACTCCGGACGGCGCGTTCGTCACCGGAACGAGACGCGGAGCGCGTCGGCGACGGAGTTCGTCGCCCGATGGTATCGCGGCCCGGTGGCGGTGCGGTCGACAGCGAAGACCCGGAGTTCGACGACGAGTCGTCCTCGGTCCGGGAACGTCGCGCGAACGACCGGGCCGGTCGCCGCCACGACGAGGTACGGGGGCGCGGCGACCGGTTCGGCCGGGAGCGACTCGTCGAGCGCCTCCGCGGCCGTCCCGAGGAGCGCCGGCAGGCGCGCGAGCAGGCCCGCGTCCGACAGCGCGGCGCGCAACGGCGGCACCACCGCCCCGCGGTCGGCCGTCGCGTCGCCGTCCCACGCCGCCGCCACGGCGTCCGCGCACTCCTCGACGGCGACCAGCAGGTCGGCGTGCTCCGCGCGGACGCGGTCGCGCACGGTCTCCGCGGGGTCGGCCGTCACGCCTCGACGGAGCGAGCGGGACGGGGTAAACCCGTCGGCGAGGGGTGTTCTGCACCGACCGCTTTTTCCCGTCCGGCCGCCCACCGGTCTCGTATGACGATGAACGCCGCGGACGTCGAGGCGGCAATCGAGGCTGGCGTCGAGGACGCCGAGGCGACCGTGACGACGCCCCGCGCGCCCGACCCGGACCACGAGGACCAGCACTTCGCGGCCGTCGTCGTCTCGCCCGCGTTCGCGGGGAAGTCGCTGGTCGAACAGCACCAGATGGTGTACGACGCGCTCGGCGAGTCGATGACGACCGACGTGCACGCGCTCGAGATCAAGACGTACACGCCCGAGGAGTACGCGGAACACGGCGAACGCGACTGACTCCGGAGCGGGAAAGAGAGGAGCGGGAGCGACGCCCGCCGTCCGGCTACCGCCCGGACTCCGCGGCCGCCACCGTCTCCAGCGGTCCGACGGCGTCGCCGACGCGGAGCGTCGCTCCTCTGGACTCGTCGGGGACGGCGGTGTTCACCATCAGCCGGAAGTCGTGGTCGAACCGCTCGCCGCCGCTCCACGCCGGCATCGTCTCCCGGCGCTTCTCGACGAACCGCTCGCGGAACCCCGGGTACTCCTCGCCCGTGTCCGGGTCGCGCGAGGGGACGACGCAGCGCGCACACGGGTTCACGCCGAGCAGGTCGGCGTCGCCGACGGAGACGCGCACGCGCTCCCCCCGCCCGGCGAACAGGCGGTCCTCCCAGAACGCGACCGGTGCGTCGAGTTCGAGGTTCGCGCGGAGGCGGCGGCGCATCCCGTCGACGTCGACGCCGTCGAACCACGACGCGGCCTCCCGGAGCGTCGCCGTCGAGAGGACCGTCGGGCCGCTCGCGCGAGTGTCGTCGGGGTAACCGCCCGGTCGCTCGGCGGCGAGGCTGACCTCGTAGCCGAGGAACCCGCTCACCCACGCCGCCAGCGCGTCGCGGTCGTCGTCGAGGTGGAAGCGGTCGGGGTCGGCACCCGGCGCGTCGAGACGGACGGTCCGCGCGCCGAGGTCGAAGTCGGCTCGCACGCGGTGGACGGCCCGCTCGCGCTTCCCGTTCACGTACTCGCCGTCGGCGTCGAGCAGGGCGAACTCGCGGTCCCGGAGGAGTCCGCCGTCCGGCCCGAGCGTCGCGGCGTCGACGTCCACCCCGTCGAGCGACTTCACCGGGTACACTCGAACCCGGTCGAGCGTCGCCGAGTCTGTCATGTGGCGAGAGACGGCCGGCGGGGTAGAAAGCGACTCGGTCTCGTCGGCCCGCTGGACGACCCCGGTCAGCGGCGCCGGTCGCTACTCCTCGTCCTCGCTCCCGTCTTCCTCGTCCGACTCGACCTTGATGCCGTCGAGCACGTCCTCTATCTCCTCGGTCGCGACCGACTGGTACCCCTCGTCGGCGGTGACGGTCGCGAGGCTCACCTCGCCCGCGGTCAGTTCGTCCTCGACGGTGAGCAGGCCACGGAGCGCCAGGTCGATGCCGTCGCCGAGCGTCAACTCCTCGCCCCACTCCTCTTCGAGGACCTCCTGAATCTCCTGCCGGGAGCCGCCGATGGCCGTCGCCTTCCACTCGTGGGGCGTCCCGGTCGGGTCGGCGCTGAACAGCCGCGGCGTGTCGCCGTCGACGCCGCCGATGAGCAGCGCCGCGCCGTACGGCCGGGTGCCGCCGCGCTGGGTGTTCTCCTGGATGTGGTCGGTGACGTACTTCGTCAGCGTCTCGACGCCGACCGGCTCCTGGTAGCGCAGGCGGTTGCCCTGCGCCATCCGCCGGGCGAAGTCGATGAGCTGGCGCGCGTCGGCGACGTGACCCGCGCTCGCGGTCCCGATGTGGTCGTCGAGTTTGTGGAGTTTCTCGATGGACTCCGACTCCATCAGGCTGGAGGACGCCTGCGCCTGCGCCGCGAGGACGACGCCGTCGCTCGTGCGCACGCCGACGCTCGGCGCGCCGCGCGCGACCGCCTCGCGGGCGTACTCGACCTGGTAGATGCGTCCGTCCGGGGAGAACAGCGACGTTCCTCGGTCGTACGCCTGCTGGTCGTTCCCCCTCATCGCGTCCCTCCGTCGCGTCCGGTCGTCACGATAGCGGTCATCGAGTCGGGCTAGGACCCTCCGACGGAAAAAGCCTCCCTAAAAGGTTCTTTAGCGAGGGTCCGGCCGGCTGGACTCGGCCCCGAGTCGGTTCTCCTCACCCGACCGTCGCTCGCGTCGCCCGTCACTCGTCCGTCTCGACCGCGTCCGCCTCGGGCGCGTTGCGCCGCACGCTCTCCAGCCCCTGTTTCGCCCTCCGCTTGGTGGTGTACCCCTCCCCGGAGTCGGCGATGACGTTGCCGTTGTCGTGTCGCAGCCGCCAGCGCCACTGTCCCTCGCGGTCCTCGTACAGTTCGAACGTCGCGTCGCTCATACGGGGGAGGTTCGTCCTCCGGTGACTAATTCGCGTCGGCGGTACGGTCGAGAACCGGCTACACCGGCTACGCCGACCGTTCCGCGACCACGCTCCCGTCGGCGTCCCGGAGCGTCACCGTCTCGTCGCCGTTGTTGAGCGTCGGCGCGGTGCGCCCCCAGTACAGGTCCGAGTCGGTGTCCGTCCCGCTTCCCACGTGAATCGTGAGCGACGCCCCGGGCGCGAGCGTCACGCCGTCGGGGACGGTGTACGAGTGGCCGGCGGCGTCCGCGAGCGTCCACCCGCTCAGGTCGACCGGGTCGTCGCCCCGGTTGCGGAGGACGACGTACTCGTCGTTCAGGTTCTCGCCGTCCTCGCCCGCGGCGTCGGCGTGCATCGCGGCGACGACGACGCCCGCGCCGCTCGGGGTCGGCGTCCGGTCCGGTGTCGCAGTCGGGGTCCCGGTGCCGGCCGTCCCGTCGCGGCAGGTCCACAGGCCGCGACCCGCGGCCATCGCGTCCGCCTCGGCGGCGTAGTACCGCTCGCGCTCCTCGAACGAGGAGTCGTACACCCGCGCCAGCCCCCGTTCCACGAGGCGGTAGTTGAACTCCGCACCGTCGTGGTGGACGTAGACGAGCAGGCGGTCGTAGTAGCCGCGGCGGGGTTCGTTCGCGTCGAACGTGAGCGTCACCGTCTCGCCGACCAGTTGCCGCTTCGCGTAGGCGCTCGCCCGCTCGCCGTACTCGCGGAGACACGAGCGACCGGCGGCCGTCTCGGGGACGCCCTCGAACTCGTCGGGCGCGTTCTCGCCGTGCACCTCGGGAGTGTCGACGCCGAGCAGGCGCGCGGTGTCGCGCGTCCCGTTCGGGAAGACGAGTTTCACCGTGTCGCCGTCGACCACCTCCACGACCTCCGCCCGCACGCCGTCCGCCGGAGGCGTACTGTCGGTCCCCGTCGCGCCGGGCGTCGTCCCGTCCGTGCTCTCCGACGCGGACGCGGTCGGCGTGGCCGTCGCCGCGCCCGTGGGCGCGGGGGTCGACGCGGGTGCCGGCGCGGTCGAACAGCCCCCGAGAACGAGGAGGAGACAGCACGCCAGCGCGGTGGCCGAACGGCGCGTCATACCGGACGACGAGTCGGCGCGGCAAAAGCGGTTACGGGCCGGCGGTGGGACGCGAGCGCGTCACTCCCGGTCCGCGGCGGACCGGGAGTCGTCGGCCGCGCGGGTCGTGCCGTCGGCCTCGGTCGCGTCAACCGCGTCCGTCGCGTCGTCCCCGTCGACCCGTTCGTAGGTGACGAAGTCGAACGCGTCGTGTCTCTCGCGCTCGGTCTCGCGCCACGCGTCGCGGTCCCAGTCGGGGAACCTCGTGTCGCCCGGGACCGTCTCGCGTATCTCGGTGACGAGCATCCGGTCCACCAGCCCCCGGTCGAGGAACGTCTCGTACACGCGCGCGCCGCCCGCCACGTAGGCGGTATCGGCGCCCGTCGCCGCGGCCGCCTCGACGGCCGCCTCGACGGAGTCTGCGTGGACGACGCCCGCGGGCAGGTCGGGGTCGCCCCGCGAGAGCACGACGGTCGTCCGGTCGGGGAGCGGGCCGCCCAGGTCGCGCTCGATGGACTCGTAGGTGCGCCGCCCCATGACGACCGGGTGACCGGTCGTCGTCTCCTTGAAGTGGCGGAGGTCGGCCGGGTAGTGCCACGGGATGTCCCCGTCCGCGCCGATGACGCCGTTCGACGCGACGGCGACGATGACGACGAGTTCCACCGTCACTCCGCGACCGCGAACCGGATGCCGTCGGCCGGGTCGTACCCCCGCAGGCTGATGTCGTCGGCGGTCAGTTCGTCCAGCGGGACGTCCGCCACCTCGACGCTGGGTCGCTCGCGGGGCTCGCGCGCGAGTTGGCGGAGGAGGCCCGGCACGTGGTCGTGCCCCTCCTCGTCGTCCGCCTCGGCCGGGGCCGACTCGGCCACCCAGTCGGCCACGTCGCGGTACTCCTCCCGGCGTTCGACGGCCGCGACCCGCTCTGCGAGTTCCGCGCGGTGTTCCCCGTGCCACGCGCCGCGCTGGCCCACCCCGCAGTAGGCGTGCGCGTCGACGATGGAGTGTGCGAGCGTCCCCGGTTCGAACCCGGTCCGGTTCGCCACGGCGGTGAGCAACAGCGCGTACGCGGCGACGTTGAACGGGACGCCGAGCGCGATGTCGCCGGAGCGCTGGGTGAGGTGGAGGTTCAGCCGGTCGCCCTGCACGTTGAAGACGAACGTGTAGTGACACGGGGGGAGCGTCGAGACGGCGGCGTTGGCGGGGTGCCACGCGTTCACGACCATGCGGCGGGAGTTGGGGCTCTCCCGAAGCGTGTCGAGGACGTACTGCAACTGATCGAACGTGCGCTCGTCGTCGTTCATCCAGCGGTGGGCGTCGTCGGGCCACGACTCGCCGGGCAGGCCCGCGTCCGGTACCGGGTACCGCCGCCAGAAGCGGCCGTACGCCGTGTCGAGTCGGCCCTCCTCGTCCGCCCACGCGTCCCAGATGCCGGTCTCCTCGCGGAGCGAGCGGACGTGCTCCTCCCCGGAGAGGTACCAGAGCAACTCCTGGACCAGCGAGTTCCAGCGGGCGCCCGAGAGGTCCTTCGTCGTGAGCAGGGGGAACCCGGACGCGAGGTCCACCTCGTACCCCTCCGAGAACGAGGAGACGCTGTCCACGCCCGTCCGGTTGGGCTTGTACGTCCCCTCCCGGAGGACGCGTTCGACGAGGCCGAGGTACTGGTGCATGTCTGGTGTGGACGCCGGGTGGGGCAAAACGGTTCCGACAGCAGTGGACCGACGAGGTGGCGAGAGCGTCACACGCCACCATACCACTTTATTACGTTATAGCGTAAATTTTGTTACCTCACGGGCCGAACACGGGCGCATGGACCCGGAGAGCCGCGGAGCGGAGACGGGTGCCGTCCGTGGGGGGCGGGGGACGGACCGTATCGACCGCCCACGGGGCACGCGAGGGGGGGTACCGGGGGGAGGAGGGGCGGCCGACGCGCGAGTCGGTCGGAAGTCGCAGACTGGAGAGTCGCGGCGTACCGCCGAGCGGATATACGTGCGGCCCGAGACGCTCGAACGTCCGATGACCGGAGCACTACGGGACACCGGGACCCGAACCCGGCGCGGTGCCGGGAGGCACCGACCCCGAACAGGGAGGTCGGGATGACGCTGGCGACCGTCTCGCGGTACGGGAGCGAGCGGGTGTCGACGGTCGGTGAGCACGCCGTCGTGGTGGGGGGGAGCGTCGCCGGTCTCTGTGCGGCCCGCGTCCTCGCCGACGCGTTCGAGACGGTCACGGTCGTCGAGACGGACCCGGTCTCCGACGAGTCGGGGACGCGCCCGGGCGTCCCCCACGGCCCGCAGATACACGCGCTCCTGGAGGCGGGGCGGGCGACGCTGGAGGACTTGTTCCCGGGGTACGGAGAGGACCTCGTCGCGGGCGGGGGACTGATAGTCGACGCGGCGAGCGACGTGGCGTTCTTCGACGAGGGGGACTACCTCGCAGACGGTCCGACCCGGGTGCCGATGTACAGCGCGACCCGGCCCCTGTTCGAGCGCGTCGCCCGGCGGCGCGTGGCGGCGTTCGACGGGGTCCGCGTGCGGTCGGAGTGCCGGTGTACCGAGTACCTCGTCGACGACGGCGCGGCGACGGTGACCGGCGTGCGCGTTCGGGACCGAACGTCCGGGGTCGAGGACGTGGTCGCCGACCTGGTCGTCGACGCCACCGGTCGGACGAGCCGAACGCCGGCCTGGCTGGAGCGCCACGGCTACGCGTCGCCGCCCGTCGACGAGGTGGGAATCGACGTCGTCTACGGGACGGCCGCCGTCCGGCGACCCCACGACGACCGGCGCGTCATCTTCGCCCCGGCGTCGGCCCCGCGCACCCGCGGCGGCGCGGCGTTCCCGGTCGAGGGCGGCCGGTGGCTGGTGAACGTCCACGGCGTCCACGGCGACCACCCGTCGACGAACGGCGTCGACGGCGTCGCGGAGTTCGCCGCGAGCCTCCCGGTCCCGGAACTGGCACGGCTCATCGAACACCACTCATGGACCGACGAGTGCGTGGACTACTACCCCTTCCCGTCGAACCGTCGCCACTACTACGAGTGCCTCGACCGGTTCCCGGACGGACTGGTCGTCGTGGGCGACGCGGTCGCCAGCTTCAACCCCATCTACGGGCAGGGCATCTCGGTGGCGGCGCTCGAAGCGCTGGTGCTCCACCACGCGCTCGCGTCCGGCGGACGGACGGACCTCTCGCGCCGCTTCTTCGAACGTGCCGCGCCGGTCGTCGACGCCGCGTGGACGATGGCCGTCGGCGCGGACGCGCAGTTCGCGGACACCGTCGGGGCGAACATCCGGAGCGCGAAGCTGTTCGGTCGGTACGTGTCGCGGCTCACCCGGAAGGCGCACAGCGACGGCGACCTGCGCGAAGCCCTCTTCAGCGTCATCACGATGGAGCGCCCGCCGTTTTCGTTGCTCCACCCGTGCGTCCTGGGACGCGTTCTCGCACCGAAACTCCGTCCCCGGTGACCCCCTGATGACGTCCGCCGTCCTCGCTATAGCGCAGGCGGAGGAAACGCGAAGTCGGTGGGGGCCGAACCGGCGGACGTGATTCGCAACCTCGCGGCCGGGGTCGAGGCGTTCACGAGCAACGCGTTCCTCGTCTCCGGGCCGCCGCGGGCCGACGCGCCGGCGACGACCGCCGAGGGAGAGACGGGGCGGCGGACGCTCGTCGACACCGGCGCGAACTTCGACGTCGTGGCGGCGGTCCGCGAACACGTCGCCGACCTCGACGCCGTCGTACTCACGCACACCCACCCCGACCACGTCGCCGGCGTCGACGCGGTCCGGGACGCGTTCGGCGTCGAGACGTGGGGGTTCGACCCGTCCGTCCCCGCCGTCGACCACGAACTCCCCGACGGCGGGACGGTGGAGATGGGGACCGCGACGTACGAGGCGCTCCACACGCCGGGGCACAAGAACGACCACCTCTGCCTGTACGCGCCCGACGCCGCGGTGCTGTTCGCGGGCGACCTGGTGTTCCAGAACGGCGGGTTCGGCCGGACCGACCTCGCCGAGGGCGACCGCGAGACGCTGGTTCGGAGCATCGACCGCGTGGAGGCGCGGGTGGGAGAGGACCTGCGCGAACTGCACGTCGGTCACGGACCGAGCGTCACCACCGACGCGTCGAGTCACGTGGCGCGGGCCGTCCGTGCCGCCCGGACGCGGTGACCGGCCGCGCGCGAGGCTAGTGCGACGGGAAGGACGGCACGCCGGCACGGAGACGGGAGCGGGAGCGCGACCGACGCTACTCGCCGTCGACGACGTCGCTCTCGACGTCCGCGTCCGTCGGCCCCTCCACGTCGCCGCGTCCGCCAGGGTCGACCGCCCGCGCCGCTCGCCGGAAGACGCCGGTGAGCGTGCTCACCTCCCGTTCGGTCGGGTGCGCGCGGCCGACCAACCGGCGGACGAGGCGCTCGGTCCGCTCGCGCTTGTGCTCGCGGTGTTCGACGCCCGCGAGGAACGACTCGAACTGGTCGTACAGGCGCTCGATGTCGGGTTCGGTCGCCCGTTCGCGCTCCACGTCCGGAAGTTGCGTGTCGTCGAGGAACAACTCGCGGAGTTCGTACAGCGTCACCGTCGCCGCCTGCCCGAGGTTGAGCACGGGGTAGTCGGCGTTCGCCGGGATGGAACACACCTCGTCGAGCCGCGAGAGTTCGTCGTTGTTCAGCCCCGTCCCCTCGCGGCCGAACACGAGGGCGGTGTCCGTCTCGACGCCCGCGAGCGACTCGCGGAGTTGCGCGGGCGTGCGGAACGGGAATCGGACGTGGCTGCGGGCGTCCTGTGCGGTGATGGCGGTGCAACCGACGGTGTGGTAGCGCTCGACGACCTCCTCGAACGTCACGGTGTCGGCGTTCGGGAGCACGTCCTCGCGGGCGTGGCCGGCGAAGCCGTACGCCTCGCTGTCGCGCGATATCTCGGGGGGGTCGACGAGTTTCAGATCCGACAGCCCGAAGTTCTTCATCGCGCGGGCGATGGTCCCGACGTTGCCCGGCGTCTCCGGTTCCACCACGACGACGACGAACCGACTCATGTGGGGTACTCGCGGTCCAGGTCGAGTTCGTCGTCGTCGAGGTCGCTCCCCCCCTCGTCCGCTCCCGCCTCCTCGAAGTCGGCCCGCTCGTCGCGCAGCAGGTCCGCCTCGCGCTCGTACACCTCCTCCGGGTCGGGGAGGTCCGGCAGGTCCTCGGGCGCCGCTTCGACGTGGTCGAGACCGCCGTACCCCTCGGGGGCGCGTCCGCCGTCGTCGAACCACTCGTGGAACGCGTCGCGGAACGTCTCCTCGCCCGTCAGGTCGCTCCCGCCGCGCTCGCGGAACCAGTAGAGGAAGTCCGCCTCGTGCTCGTCGCACAGCAACACCTCGTCGAGCGGTTCGCCGTAGACGATGGTCGTCTCGCGACACCGGGTCTTCTCCTCCTCGCCGTGAATCAGGTAGCAGGCGTCGCAGGGTTTGCCGATGACGACCTGCAGGCGGAGGAGCCGCTGGCGGGTCTCCTCCGGAATCTCCATCACCGGCCGCCAGGCGTCCTCGTCCGTGAACAGGTCGTCCTCCTCGAAGCGCCAGCCCCGAAGACCGATGCTCACCTTACCCATTACCGTGCCCGTTGCCGGCCGGGAGTCAAAAGCCGTGTGTCTCCGGTCGCCGTCGGCCCGGGTCGCGTCACGACGACCGTGCCCGGACGACCGTGGTCGTGCTCGCCACTACCCGAACCGAGCGAGTACCGCGCGAACGAGCACGACACCGAGGAAGCCGGCACCCGCGCCCGCCGCCCGCAGTCCGAGCCCGACCGTCCCCTCCTCGTCGCCCAGTTCGAGGCCACCGAGTCCGAGGAAGACGGCGGTGGCGACCGCGCCACCCGCGAGCGGGGTTCCGGGGTCCGCGACGCCGAGGAGTTTCCCGTCCGTGAACAGCGCGTCGAGCAGTCGGGTCCGCGCCCGTGACTTCACCCGTCCTTTCGCCACCGAGCGAGCGTCGATGCCGTCGTCCGCGTCGCACTCCGTCGGCTCGTCCCGGTCTGCGGCGGTCACGCCCACACCGACGCGGCCGGCCCTGGAAACCGTGTCGTCGGGGTCCCGGACCGGACGACATAAGCCATCGCCGCACCACGAACGCCCGATGCGAACCGTGGACGCCGCCGGCCTGCGCGTCGGCGACGACTACCCGCCGCGAATCATGGGCGTGCTCAACGTCTCGACCGAGTCGACGTACTCGCCGAGCGTCTTCGACGACCCCGGCGAGGCCGCGGCGTACGTCGACGAGTCGCTCGTCGACGAGGGCGCGGACATCGTGGACGTGGGGCTCGAGTCCGCGAACAAGCGGTTCGAGGTGCTGTCGGCCGAGGAGGAACTCGCCCGCCTCGACACCGCCGTCGAGGCGATGGAGAGCGTCTCGGGCGACGCGGTGTTCTCCATCGAGACGCGCTACCACGAGGTGGCGGCCGAAGCGCTGGACCGCGGGTTCGACATGGTGAACGACGTCTGCGGCTTCGCCGACCCGGAGATGCCCCGGGTCTGCGCGGAGCGGAACGCGGCGGTCGTCAAGATGGCGTCGCCGCCCGACCTCGAACGGCCCGGCGCCGTCGAGGCGGTGGACGACATCTACGACGCACTCGCGCGGAACGGATTCACCGAGAAGACCATCGTCGACCCCGCGTTCGGCGGGTGGAGCGAGGCCAAGACGCTGGAAGACGACCGCGAGACGTTCCGCCGCCTCCGGGAGTTCCGTGGCTACGCCCGTCCGCTGCTCGTCTCCATCAACCGCAAGAACTTCCTGCGCGAGGTGGCCGGCCGCGACACCGAGGCGGCGCTCCCCGTCTCGCTCGCCGCCACCTCGATGGCCGTCGAGCGGGGCGCGCACGTCGTCCGGACGCACGACGTGGCCGAGACGCGCGACGCGGCGCTGGTCGGCCGCGAGTTCGCCCGCCGTCGCGTCCGCGAGTCGGGCGACGTGAGCGTCGAGGAGCTCGACGTGACCACCACCGGAGAGGCCCGCCGGCACCTCGACAGGGTCGGCGGCGACCCCGCCGTCGCCGGGGAGGCGGTGACGCGCGTCGTCGAGTTCGGCGGGCTGGACCCCGAAGAACTGGGCGCGCTCCGGGCCGCGGCGAGCGGGACTGGCGAGCGGGACGAACGCGGGAGCACGGGCGCGTTCGTCGTCGCCGACGAGGCGGCCCCGAACGCCCTGCTCGTCGCCACCCCCGCCGGGACGGGCCGGGTCGCCGAGGCCGTATCCGGCGTCTCAGCCGCGCTGGACGACGCATTTGCGCGTGTCAGGCGTCAGACGGAGTGAGAAAACTTATACCGACACGGCAGATACCACCGAATGGAAGCCGGAAGGGCATCACGGGTAGGGGTACTTGGATGCCTTCCCGGCCCAACTCCGTATCTTCACTCGCCGAGTGACGACGCCATCCATGGACTTCGCAACGTGGGAGCCGGTGTACGAGCGTATTCTCGCGGACTTCGGCTACGACCGCCGGGGCGACGAGGCGGCCCGCGACCGGTTGGCGGAACTGGCGCGTCCGTTCGACGCGGACCGGCTGGACTGTTCGAACCGGACCGTCGCCGTCGCGGGCGCCGGCCCGTCGCTGGAGTCGGAGTCGGACCGCGCCCGGGCCGCCGACCGGGTGTTCGCCGCCTCGACGGCGACGGACCGCCTCGCGGACGCCGGCGTCGCCGTCGACGCGATGGTGACCGACCTCGACAAGAATCCCGAGACGGGGGCGGAGCGAACCCGCCGAGGGGAGGTAGTCGTCGCGCACGCGCACGGCGACAACGTCCCGCTGGTCGAACGCTGGCTCCCCCGGTACGACGCCGACCACGTGCTGGCGACGACGCAGGCGGCGCCCGTCGGTCCGGTGGCGAACTTCGGCGGGTTCACCGACGGCGACCGGGCGGCGTTCCTCGCGGACGCGCTCGGGGCGGCGGACCTCGCGTTCGTCGGGTGGGACTTCGACGACCCCGCGGTGTCGGGTGTGAAGCGGCGGAAACTCCGGTGGGCCGAGCGCCTGCTGGCGTGGCTCGAACGCCGCCGGGGCGAGCGGTTCGACGTGCTCGACGGCCGGCGCGACCGAGTCGAGCGCGTCGAGGGGTGACCCGCCCGACGCACGCCTCGCCCCCCGCCGGCGCTCGGTGTCGGCCGCCGCGCTAAAACATATTTAGCAGATACTTATCCGGGCGGGGAGCCGAGGACGGGTATGGTCAAACACGGATACGGAGGCCGACACGGGACGGAGCACGGACGCGAAGGCGGGTACGGATACGGAGACGAGTACGAACGGGGACGCCGGACCGAACACGGCGAGGCGGAGTTCGGGACGACCATCGTCGGCATCGTGGCCGAGGGTAGCGTCGTGCTGGCGTCGGACCGGCGGGCGAGCGTGGGACCGATGGTGGCGAGCAAGCGGGCGCGGAAGGTGTTCGAACTCGGCGACCGGGCGGGGCTGGCGTTCACCGGCGCCGTCTCCGGGGCACAGGCACTCGTCGCCCGCCTCGAGAGCGAACGCCGCCTGTACGAGACGCGCCGCGGCGAGCGGATGTCGGTGGAGGCGCTCGCGAGCCTCGCGGGGAACACCATGCGTGAAACCCGGTTCGGCGTCCAGCACCTGCTGGGCGGCGTCGACTCGAACGGCCCGCGGCTGTACGGGTTCGACGCCGGCGGCGCGGCGATGGAACAGCCGTACGCCGCCGACGGGTCGGGCGGGCCGACGGCGTACGGCCCGCTGGAGGCCGGGTACGAGGCGGGGATGAGCCTCGACGACGCCCGGTCGCTCGCCGCGCGCGCGGTCGACGCCGCGTGCGAGCGAGACCTGGCGTCCGGGAACGGGCTCCGGCTCGCGACGTTCACGGCCGACGCCGCCCCCGAGATGGAAGTCTACGACGACCCGGCGCTCGCCGCCTCGTAGTCGTCTCCCCGAGGACCGTCGGAGTGAGCGGAGTCAGCCGATTCGGCGGATTCCGCCGAGTCGTCCCGGGGTGCCGCTCCGGATTCGTTCCGGTCGCTCGAGTCGGCGGCGTCACCGTCGAGGGCGGTCCGCTCGACGTCGACCACCGTCGGTCCGTCGCCCACGAGCAGGTCGAGTCGCTCGCCGTCCAGACGAACGGAGACGCGGACCGCCGCGGGGTCCTCCGAGAGCACCGTCTCGGCCCACTCGGGGCCGAGATTCCAGACGGGGCGGTCGCGGACGGCGTCCGCTCCCTCGTGCGCCTCGAGGAACGCGACGACCGCCGGGTGTTCGAGGACGGCCAGCGACACCGGCGCGCGCACCTCGAACTCGCAGTCGTCGCACGCCCCGGCGAGGACGGGCCGCGACGCCTCGCCCGGCAGGCCGGGGGTCTCGACGAACTCGATGCGACCGTGGGCGCGGCCCGCGCAGTCCGGGCAGACGCCGCCCGCGAGCAGGCGGAACCGGGCGCGGTGGTGCGCGTCGAACGCGGAGAGCACCTCGTCCGTGTCGCGGTCGCGGACGCCGCTGGGTGGAAACGGGAGCGACAGCAACTCCGTCCCGCAGTCGGTGCACGCCACCGCGACGTAGTTGTCCGCGACGCGCGCGCGGAGCGCCGCCGCGCCACACACCGGGCAGTCGCCGTCGACCGGGTCGGGGTCGCGGTCCACCCGCTCGGTGTACGTCCCCGCCGCGAGCGCGCGCGCCACCTGCCGGCCGGCGTAGGTGAGGTGGTACCGCTCCGTCTCCTCGGCCTTGCGAACGTACCGGTCGGTCAACTGGCGGAGGTGGTAGGCGAACCCCGCGCTCGTCTCCTCGCCGCTGGCCTCGAACAGGTCGGTGAACGTCGGCGGCTCGTCGGCGCGGGCGAGCGTCCGGACGGTCCGGAGGCGCGTCTCGCTGGCGAGCGCCGAGAAGGCGTCGTCCGCGGCGACGCCGCTCGTCTCGTCGGCCGCCGCGCCGGTCGACTCCCTCCGACCCGTCTCGTCCGGGTCCCGGCGGCTCACGGCGCCATCGCCTCCAGCGTCTCGCGGACCTCGGCGTCGGTCGCGCCGCGGGGGAACGAGACGGCCACCGCGTCGACCCCTTCGACGCCCGCGAACGTCCGCAGGCGGTCGCGGGCGTCGTCGGGCGTCCCGGCGGCCGCGAGGTCGTCGAGCAGGTCGTCGGGAACCGCGTCGAGCGCCGCGTCTCGGTCGCCCGCGGTCCACGCGTCGTGGACGGTCTCGGCCGTCTCCGCATACCCCTGGCGAGCGAGCGCGCCCCGGTAGAACGGCCCCATGCCGCCGAGGTAGAACGCGAGGTGGCGGCGGACGAGTTCGCGGGCGCGGTCGGCGTCGTCGAGCGCACAGCAGGTGACCGACAGCGTCACCCGGAGGTCGGCGGGGTCGCGGTCGCCCAACTCCGCCCCGCGGCGGAGGTCCGCCAGCCGCTCGCGGAGGCCGTCGGGCGTGAACAGGAGCGCGTGCCAGCCGTCGGCGAACCGACCGCAGAGTTCGACCGCCTTCGGTCCCATCCCGGCGGTGTCCACCGGCGGCGCCGGGTCGGGCGGCCCCTGTCGCAGGCGGAAGCCGTCGAGGTGGAACAACTCGCCGTCGTAGCTCACCACGTCGCCCGAGAGGACGCGCCGCACCACGTCCACGTACTCGCGGGTGCGCCGGAGCGGGCGGTCGAACGCGGCGCCGTGCCAGTGCTCGACGACCGCCGGCCCCGAGGGGCCGAGTCCGAGTCGGAAGCGGCCGTCGCTGGCCTCCTGGAGCGTCGCGGCGGTCTGGCCGACGAGCGCGGGCGAGCGGGAGTAGACGTTGACGACGGAGGTGCCGAGGGCGATTTCACCCGTTCGCTCGGCCGCGAGCGCGAGCGTCGTGACGGCGTCGCGGCCCCACGTCTCGGGGAGCCACACGCGGTCGTAACCCGCGTCCTCCGCTGCGACGGCGAGCGAGACGAGACCGTCGAGGGAGGACTGAGCGGCGACGGGGAGCGAGACGTCCAGCGCGGTCATGACACACCGGACGGGGGCGGCGGGGAAGAATCCCCCGCCAGTCGTCGACGTACCCCGCTCTGGAGGGGTTTGTTGAGTCGACAGACGGAGAGACACGGTATGCGCCTCCTCCAAATCGCCGTACCGCTCGGAAAACGTGACGCCGTCGAGACGGCGCTGACGAAGGCGGACGTCGACTACTTCCTCACCGAGGAGGCGTCGAGACGCCGGTACGCCGCGCTCCTGTTCGTCCCAGCCGAACCGGAGGACGTCGAGGGACTCGTCGACCTGCTCCGGGCGGCCGGAGTCGACCGAGAGGGGTACATCACGGCCGGCGAACTCGAAGCGGTCGTCTCCGACCGGTTCGAGCGAAAACACCGCCGAACGCCGGTGACGGCCGACGGACTCGACGAAACCGACGGTCGAATCGCTCGAGAAGAGCTTCGGGAGCGAGCCGGAGAGATCGCCCCCGTCACGCCGAACTTCCTCCTGTTCATCGTCCTGAGCAGCGTCATCGCGACCGCCGGCCTGCTGACGAACAGCGCGGCGGTCGTCGTCGGGTCGATGGTTATCGCCCCGTTGCTCGGGCCGGCTATCGCCGCGAGCGTCGGGAGCATTCTCGACGACGACGACCTCTTCCGGACGAGCGTCAGGGCGCAGTTCGTCGGTCTCGCGGTCGCGGTGGCGAGCGCGGCCGCGTTCGCCGGACTCCTCCGCCTGACACTGCTTCCGAACGCACAGATTCAGACAATCGCACAGGTCGCAGAGCGGGTCAATCCCGGCGCGCTCGCGCTCGTGGTCGCGGTCGGTGCCGGCGTGGCCGGCGCCGTCTCGCTCACGTCGACGACGAGCGTCGCGCTGGTCGGCGTCGCTATCGCGGTCGCGCTGATTCCCCCGGCGGCGACCGTCGGACTCGGAGTCGCGTACGGCGACGTCACTGCCGCCGTGAGCGCCGGGGTGCTCGTCTGTATCAACGTCCTCACGATCAACATGGCGAGTCTCGCGACGCTCTGGGTGCAGGGCTACCGCCCGGAACACTGGTCCGAGGAACGGACGGTGCTGCGCGCGGTCGTTCGCCGGACGGTGGCGCTCGGACTCGCAGTGCTCGTCCTCTCCTCGGCGCTCGTCGCCACGAGCGTCAACCTCGCGGAGAACGCCGAGTTCGAGCGGACCGTCGAGGACGCCACCGCCGGAACCGGCGCTCGTGTGCTCTCCACCGAGGTGGAGTACCGGACGGACCTGTTCTTGCGTCACCCGACTGTCGTGACGGTCCGGGTCGTCGGCGGACCGCCGGGCGCGGCCGCCCGCATCGGAGAGCGAATCGTCGTCGGCACGTCGCGGAACGTCACCGTGGTCACCGTCCGCGAGAACGGGACGGTTCTCACGGCGGGGGAGGCGAGAGGTCGCGTCAGGACGGGGCGGGGGACGTTCGCCGAGTCCGCGACCGGCGGCGGGTCGGCATCCGTGCCCTCATTACGCGCGCGCGTCTGAGGCGCACAATGCGCCTCTTCTGGCACCGACGCGACCTCAGAGCCACGGACAACCGGGGACTCACCGCGGCGGCCACCGACGACGGCGGCGACGCGGTCGTGCCGGCGTTCGTCTTCGACGACGCGCTGCTCGACCACGCCGGACCGGCCCGCGTGCGCTACATGCTCGACGCGCTCGCGGACCTGCGGGCGTGGTACCGGGAACGGGGGTCCGACCTCGTGGTCGCGCGGGGGGACCCGAGCGCGGAGATACCCGCGCTCGTCGACGAGTACGACGCCGAGCGGGCGTACTGGAACGAGGACTACTCCGGTCTCGCCCGCGACCGCGACTGGGCCGTCGAGGGGGCGCTGACGCAGGAGATGGTCGACGTGCGGACGTTCCACGACGCGGTCCACCACGAGCCGGGAGCCATCACGACGAACGACGGCGACCCCTACCAGGTGTACAGCTACTTCTGGAAGAAGTGGCGCGACCGGGAGAAGCGCGACCCGGTCGACCCGCCGGCGGCGGACGCGCTCGCGGACGTCTCGGGCGAGGACCTGCCGAGCGTCGACGAACTGGGGTTCGAGGAACCCGAGGCGGAGGTCCAGACGGCGGGGACAGAGGCGGCCCGCGAGCGCCTCGACGCGTTCTGCGACGGGCCGGTGTACGACTACGAGTCGGAGCGGGACTACCCCGCCCGGGAGGCCACATCGCGGCTCTCGGCCGACCTCAAGTGGGGGACTATCGGAATCCGCGAGGTGTACGAGGCGACCACCGCGGCCCGCGAAGACGAGGGCGGCGACCGGGACGAGTCGGTCGAGACGTTCCAGTCGCAACTCGCCTGGCGGGAGCTCTACACGCAAGTGCTGTGGGACGAACCGAGCGTCGTGACGGAGAACTACAAGTCGTACCGGAACCCCATCGAGTGGCGCGACGACGACGAGGACCTGCGCGCGTGGAAGGACGGCGAGACCGGCTACCCCATCGTCGACGCCGGGATGCGCCAGTTGCGCGGGGAGGCGTTCATGCACAACAGGCTCCGGATGCTCGTCGCGTCGTTCCTCACGAAGGACCTCCGCGTCGACTGGCGCGAGGGGTACGCCCACTTCCGGGAGCACCTCGCGGACCACGACACCGCCAACGACAACGGCGGCTGGCAGTGGGCCGCCTCCACCGGGACGGACGCCCAGCCGTACTTCCGGGTCTTCAACCCCGTCACGCAGGGCGAGGAGTACGACCCCGACGCGGAGTACATCAAGACGTACGTCCCCGAACTCGCCGACGTCCCCCCCGAGCGGATTCACGGGTGGACCGACCTGAGCGACCAGGAGCGTCGCGAGACGGCGGACGACTACCCGCACCCCATCGTCGACCACGCCGAGGCGCGCGAGGCGACGCTGGAGATGTTCGAGCGAGCGCGCGGCGAGGACGACGGGTAGCAGAGAGCGGACACCGGCGAACCGGCGACCGCACCGCGGACGAGAGATACCGCTGCGGCCCGTTCTCCGAGGTGACGGACGACGACGGACGGGAGAACTGTCACCGACCGGAGTACACTTACCGGGCGGCGTCGAACCACGGCCGATGGTCGAACGGTCAGCGCTCCCGCTCGTCGCCCTCGCGTTCGTTCTCGGGGTCGTCGTCGCCCCGGCGCTCGGCACGTTGACCCCCGTCGGAGCCGGTACCGACGCGGGACCCGACCCCACGTCGCCACCCTACTCCGTCTCCCACGGGGGGAGCGACTGTCTCGCCGACGAGGTGGAACCGAACGGCGGGTGGGTCCACGAGGTCGCGGTGGGTCGCAGCTACGCGGTCACCGTGAACGCCACCGTCGCACACGACCGCGGACGGACGGTCTCGGCCGACGTCAGCCGCGTCGCCCCCGGGTCGTACGTGCTCGCGTTCCGGACGGTCCCCGACGACGCGAACGGGTCGAAGTCGCCGGCTGGCGACTGCCCGGTCGGGACGACCGTCGACCTCGGCGTCAGTCTCCCGACGGAGTACGCCCGCTTCGACGTGACGGTGGACGGGCGGGCGGTACTGACCGTCGAGAACGAGGACACGGCGGCCGACCTCTTCCGGCTCCCGAACCCGATAAACGCGACCGGGTGACACGCCGAGCCCACGCGCCCTCCGGCGGTCAGACGCCGACCTGGCTCACACCGAGTATCGCCCCGCAGTCGGGACACTCCCACACGGTCGCCCCGCCGGCGTAGCGGGCGTCCGTGTCGCTCTCGACCACCTCTCTGAGTTCGCGCTCGCAGTGGGGACACCGTCCCATACCGGGAGCCGACGGCCACCCGCGGTATCGGTCTTGTGTCTCGCTCGACACCCCTTTGGTGGGACCGTCCGTGCACCCCGCATGGACGTTTCCGTACTGCTGTACGAGGGGTTCGACGAACTCGACGCGGTCGGCCCCTTCGAGGTGTTCCGCACCGCGGAGGGGGAGGGCGCCGCGTTCCACACCCGACTCGTCTCGCTCGACGGCGGCGGCCCCGTCACCGCGAGCCACGGGATGCGCGTCGACGCCGAGGACGGCCTGCGCGACCCGGGCACGGTGGACCTGCTGGTCGTCCCCGGCGGCGGGTGGAACGACCGGAGCAGCGTCGGCGCGTGGGCGGAGTACGAACGGGGCGCCGTCCCGGAGGCCGCCGCCGCCCACCACGCCGCCGGCGCGACGGTCGCGTCGGTGTGTACCGGCGGGATGCTCCTCGCGAAGGCGGGACTGCTCGACGGTCGGCCCGCGGTCACACACGCGGGCGCGCTCGACGACCTGCGGGCGACGGACGCCGAGGTGCGCGAGGAACGCGTCGTCGACGACGGGGACGTGCTCACCGCCGGCGGCGTCACCTCGGGGCTGGACCTCGCGCTCCGCCTCGTCGAACGCGAGGCCGGTCCGGACGTCGCAGACCGCGTGGCGACGACGCTGGAGTACGAGCGGCGGCACGACGTGTACGCGCCGTAGTCGTCGGAGACGTACCGAGGTGAGTCCCGGGCGCGGAGCGGGAATCACGGCCGAAGCGAACACTGAGGTCGTCTCGGACCCCCACTCCGGAGGAGAGCGATTCGAATGGACGAACTCACCGTGGTGCCCGGAGCCGAACTGGACGAACCCGAGGACGAATCCGAGTCCGGCGTGACCCGCTGGCGCGTCTTCGAGACGGACGACACCGTCGTCGTTCGGTCGCGGGTGCGCGGCGGCGTCACGACGGACTGGCACCACAACGGCGACCGGCACGCGTACGGGTACGTGGTGTCCGGACGGGCGTCCCTCGAACACGGACCGGGAGGCGAGGAGTCGGTCGACCTCGCCGCGGGCGACTTCGTGTACGTCCCGCCGTGGACGACGCGTCGTGTCGTGAACGCCGCGGACGAGGACTGGACAATCGTGATGAGTTTCGTCGGCACCGGACCGCCAGCGACGACGGTCGACGGTCCCGAATCCGGGTAATCGAGGGAGACTCAGGGACGGGTCACTCGCGCGCCAGCGGGAGCACGGCGACCCCGGCCGCGAGCGAGAACGCCGCGAGCGCGTACCAGCCGAGTCGGTAGCCGGCGGAGTCGGCGACGTAGCCGAACGCGGGCGGCGCGAGCAGGCCGCCGAGGTTGAGCGCGAACTGCCCGCCCGCCGTGGCCGCGCCCACCTCGTCGTCGTCGACGAGGGCGGTGAGACAGCCGTAGAAGATACCCGGGAACCCGAGGATGAACAGCCCGAGGACGAAGAACGCGGCGGCCGCGGCCGTCGGCCGCCCGACGAGCGTGACCGCCACGAAACAAGCCGCCGCGAGGGCGGACTGCGCGAGGAGCACGCGCGCGTTCGCCGTCGCCGCCGGGAGCGACAGGCGGTCGGCGAGTTCACCGCCGCCGAGGCGGCCGACGCTGCCCGACAGTTGCATCGCGGCGAGCGTCGCGCCGGCGAGGCCGGCGGCCGCGCCCGCCGCGTCGCGCATGTAGAGGACGACGTAGCCGGTCGTGGTGAACACCGACGCGCCGAGGAAGACGCCGGCGACGAGCAGACCCCGGTAGCCCTCGCCCGCGAGCAGACCACGAACGTCCGGCAGCGAGAGGTCTCCGCCGGCCGGCCGGCTGTCGTAGCCGCGGGCGAACGCGACGGTGACGACGGCCGCCGCCCCCGCGGCGACGAGGAAGCCGTCGCTCCAGCGGCCGCGCGCGGCCGCCTCGGTGACCAGTAGCGCCGAGACGCCCGAGCCGGCGGTCACGCCCACCTGCTTCAGGTTCATCGCGAGGTTCCGCCGGCCGGGCGGCGCGACGGCGAGCACCGCCCGGTTCGTCGCGGGCATCCCCGTGGCGTACGCGACCCCGACGAGGACGAGCGCCGCGAGCAACAGCGCGTACGTCGGCGCGCTCGCGACCGAGACCATCCCCACGGCCAGGAGCGCGAGGCCGGCGAGCATGGCCGGACGCTCGCCGTAGGCGTCCACCGCCGCGCCCGCGCCGAACAGCGCGAGCGTGTAGCCGAGCATGACGGCGGTGACCGCGACGCCCGTGAGGAACCGCGAGAGGCCGAACTGTTCGCGGAGGAACGCCGTCGCCGCGAACACCGCGTAGAAACAGAGGCTGGCTGTCGCCTGCCAGCCGCCGACGAGACCGACGCCGCGCCACTCGCGCATGCGCCGACTACCGCGGGCGCGGTGGTACCTCCTGTGGTCCCGGTCGGGACGACCGCGACTCCGTGTGGGATGTTACCGTCGGCATTCTCAATCTTTAACAGCTATCCGAACGATTGAGCACGCGGAGGCACCACCCATGAGCGACCACGAACTTCCGCCACTACCGTACGACTACGACGCACTCGAGCCGCACATCTCCGAACAGGTGCTCACGTGGCACCACGACACCCACCACCAGGGCTACGTCAACGGCTGGAACAGCGCCGAGGAGACGCTGGAGTCCAACCGCGAGTCGGGCGACTTCAGCAGTTCCGGGAGCGCCCTCCGGAACGTGACCCACAACGGCTGCGGTCACATCCTCCACGACCTGTTCTGGCAGAACATGAGCCCCGAGGGCGGCGACGAGCCGTCTGGTGACCTCGCCGACCGCATCGAGGAGGACTTCGGCTCGTACGACGCCTGGCGAGGCGAGTTCGAGGCCGCCGCGAAGAACGCGAGCGGCTGGGCGCTGCTCGTCTACGACTCGTTCAGCAACCAACTGCAGAACGTCGTCGTGGACAAGCACGACCAGGGCGCGCTCTGGGGCAGTCACCCCATCTTCGCACTCGACGTCTGGGAGCACTCCTACTACTACGACTACGGCCCGGACCGGGGCGACTTCATCGAGAACTTCTTCGAGGTCGCCGACTGGGAGGAGCCGTCGAACCGCTACGAACAGGCGGTCCAGCTGTTCGAGTAGTCGAGGCGTCCCGACGCGAGCGACGACGACTCGGTCGCAGACTCTCCCGTTCTTTCGACGCCGCGCCCGACAGCCGCCGCACCGGTCGGCGTGACTCGACCCCCGGACGACCGTTCGCCACCGGTACTGTGAGGTAGCGGGCGCGCCAAGCGCCGGTATGGAACTCACCGACGGAGTGTACACCCTGCCACTCACGATACAGCGCGGCGACGTCGAGCGGACGTTCCGGCCGGCCGCCGTCGAGACGGACCGGGGCGTGCTCCTGCTCGACGCCGGCCTCCCCGGCACGACGGACGACCTGGACGCGGCGCTGTCGGACGCCGGCCTCGCGCTCTCGGACGTGACCGCCGTCCTCCTCACGCACCACGACGGCGATCACGCGGGCGGGCTGGCGGGCGCGCGCGAACGCGCGGACGACCCGGTGGTGTACGCCCACGAGGCGGCGACGCCGTTCGTCGACGGCCGGGAACACCCCATCAAGAGCGACCCGGACGACGAGCGGTACCCGCCGGTGCCGGTCGACGTGGAACTCCAAGACGGCGTGACGTTCCGCACCGCGGCCGGACCGATGCGCGCCGTGTTCACGCCGGGGCACGCGCCGGGACACCTCGCGCTGTACTTCCCGGAGGCGAAACTGCTGCTCGCGGGCGACGCGCTCACCAGCGAGGACGGCGAACTCCGGGGTCCCAACGAGGGGTTCACCCCGGATATGGTCGAGGCGACCCGGTCGGTCGGGCGGCTGACCGACCTCGACGTCGACCGGATTCACTGCTTCCACGGCGGACCGGTCGACGGGGGGACGGCGGCCGTCGAACGGGTGTACGACCGCCTGCGGGCGGAACACGACGTGTAGACCGACGCCGACCACGGCCGGGCGGGGAATCAGCCGTCAGCGTTTATCCCGCCGGCGCCGACGGCACCCGCCGTGGAGCACGTCGACATCGACGAGGTCGAACCCGGCAGCCCCACGGGCAGCGAGGCGGACGCGCGGTCGCTCGGCGGCCCGCTGGGAACCGACGACGTGGCGGTGAACCTCTACCGACTCGACCCCGGGGAGTCGTTCTCGGTCGGGATGCACACCCACCTCGACCAGGAGGAGGTGTTCGTGGTGCTGGAGGGGGAGGCGACGTTCGAGACGACGGCCGACGACGTGACCGTCGGTCCACACGAGGCGGTCCGCTTCGCACCCGGCGAGTACCAGGCAGGGGCCAACGAGGGCGACGAGCGGGTGCTCGCGCTCGCGCTCGGCGCGCCGAAGGGGTCGACCGAGATACGCGTGCCGACGGCGTGTCGCGGGTGCGGCCACGACACGCTCGCGGCCGAACCGGACGAGGAGGGGGTCACGTTCGTCTGCCCCGAGTGCGGGGCCGAAGCCGACCCCTCGAGGTGAGTCGGAGCGGGGGGGGGGGGACGCGGAGGCGTGAACCCGTCCTCTTTACCCGGCGGCTCGCGTACCGCCGCGCATGCCGACAGCGAAGTCCGAGTTCCCGGAGCTGTACCCGTGTGACTTCTACACCCCCGCGGAACTGCTCGACGACGGCCAGATGTACACCGTCTACGAGATAGCGCGGCTGTTGCAGGGACTCGACCCGGACGCCGAGATAGACGAGGGGACCGAGGACATCCTGCTCGACTGGGCCATCCCGTGGGTGATGGTGAACGCCGACGACCTGGTCGTCGCGGAGCCGCGGACCGACGAGGAACCGGGGTACTACGGGCTGAAGCGCGCCGGCGGCACCGACGGAGCGGCGTCGCCCGACCCGACGCGCCCGAGCGAGACGGACGGGACCGACGTGACGGACGCGAACGAGTCTGACGAACCGGGCGAACCGGACGACTCGGACGGATGAGACTGCTCGTCGTCGGCGACGACCGGGTCGACGCCGGCAAGACCACGTTCGCGGCGGGGCTGGTGCGCTCGCTGTCCGGCCGCTCGCCCGCGGTGTTCAAGCCGCGGGCGGGCAACGACTACTGGTTCGACCACGACGACGTGCGCGCGTCCACGGCCGACGGTCGGCTGTACGGGAAGGACGTGCGCCGCCTGCTCGACGCCGCGGCGAGCGACGCGGCCGCGGAGGCGCGCAACCCCATCCACCGCCTCTGGCGGCCGACGCCCGGCCGGACGGGGATGCTCGGCGACGAGAACCGGACGTTCCTGCTCGACCGGGTGTCGACGCCCGACGGCCCGTCGTGGGTGGTCGACGGCGGGGCCGACCTGCCGTCGCTCGTCCGCGAGCGACTCCCGCTGTCGGGTGCGCGCTCCGTCGCGTCGGTCGCGGAGTTCAACGACGCGATGCGCGAACTCCACGTCCCGGCGCTCGACCGGGTAGCCGCGGACGTCCGCGCGGCCGAGCACGCGGTCGTGGAGTCGTACGGCGACATCGCGGACCCGCTCGACGGAGTGGCGTACGACGCCGTGGCGACCGTCGCGCCCGGCCGCGCCCGCGTGTACGACGGCGAGCGGTGGACCGTCGCGCGCGAGGCGGCGGGTGGCGGGCGCGAGGAGGGCCGACTGGAGGAGCGCGTCGGGCGCGTGACGGGGATGCTCGACCCCCTCTCGACGCACGCGCTCCCGGCGCTCGCGGACGCCGAGCGGAGCGACCCGGACGCCGTCGCGGACGCGAACCGCGAGGCGTACGACGCGCTGGTGCGGGCCGCGGCGACCGAGTGACCGCCCGGCGGGCGCGCGGCCCGCTCACGCCGCGCCGGCTCACTCCTCGGCGTTTCGGCGCAGGTACATCACGTTCCCCACCATCGAGAACACCTCTCCGTCGCCGTTGAACGTCCGCGTCCGCACGCGAACCAGCCCTCGTTCGGGTCGCTCGGGGACCTTCTCCAGCACCTCGTTCTCGACGCGGAGACTGTCGCCCGGGCGGACCGGTCTCGGGAACCTGAGTTCGTCGACGCCCTTCGCGCCGACCGTCGCCGCGTCCGCGAGCACGCTCTCCACGAGCAGGCGCATCGTCATCGCGGCGGTGTGCCAGCCCGAGGCGATGACGCCGCCGTACGGCGACTCCTCGCGCGCGCGCTCGGGGTCGGTGTGGAACCACTGGGGGTCGTACTGCCGGGCGAACCGGAGCACCTCCTCGCGGGTGACCTCGTAGCTGCCGTGCTCGCTCGCCTCGCCGACGGTCACGTCCTCGTAGAAGACGGGCATGGCGCACCGTTCGGCGCGCGGGCCATCAACGCACCGCCACCGCGGGCCCGCGACCGGTGGAGGGCGGCAGGGGGCCGGTAAGCGCACCGTACCCGGCGCGCCCCGTGTGAAACGTCGACACCCCTAAGCGCGCCGGCCGCGTCCCCACGGACACCCCTACCCGGGTGTGCCCTTCGATTCACGCCCCTTTTGTGCCGCACGGCGAATCCGGCGACGATGGACGACGACCTGCGCGAACGCGTCCGTGCCGCGGCCGAGCGGCACGCGCTGTTCAACGCCCTCAAGCACGGCTCCGACCCCGACGTGGGCGCCATCATGGGCCCGCTGATGGGCGAGAACCCCGAGTTCCGCCAGCACGGCGACGAGATTCCGGGCGTCGTCGCCCCCGTCGCGAACGAGGTGAGCGGACTGGACGAGGCGGCGCGGCGCGAGCGACTCGGGGAGGTGGCACCGGACCTCCTCGCGGAACTGGACGCCGACGAGGAGGAGGACGACGACGACGCGCTCCCGGACCTCCCGAACGCGGAGGAGTACGACCAGATACGGATGCGGCTCGCGCCGAACCCGAACGGTCCGTGGCACCTCGGCAACGCCCGGATGCCCTCCGTCATCGGCACGTACAAACAGCAGTACGACGGCTGGATGCTCTGCCGGTTCGACGACACCGACCCGGAGACGAAGCGGCCCGACCTCGAGGCGTACGACGCCATCCTCGACGCCGTCGACTACCTCGGGTTCGACCCCGACGAGGTGGTGCGCGCGAGCGACCGGATGGAGACGTACTACGAGCACGCGCGCGACCTAATCGAGACGGGCGGCGCGTACACCTGCTCGTGTCCCGCCGAGGAGTTCCGGAGCCTGAAGGCCGACGCCGAGGCGTGCCCCCACCGCGACAAGGAGACGGAGACCGTGCGCTCGGAGTTCGAGGCGATGGTCGGCGGCGAGTACGAGTCGGGCGAGATGGTGCTCCGCGTGAAGACGGACATCGAACACAAGAACCCCGCGCTGCGCGACTTCGTCGCCTTCCGGATGGTCGACACGCCCCACCCGCGCGAGGAGGCGTCCGAGTACCGGGCGTGGCCGATGCTCGACTTCCAGTCCGGGGTCGACGACCACCTCACGGGCATCACCCACATCATCCGCGGCATCGACCTGCAGGACTCGGCGAAGCGCCAGCGGTTCGTCTACGACTACTTCGACTGGGAGTACCCCGAGGTGCTCCACTGGGGGCACGTCCAGATAGACGAGTACGACGTCGCCATGTCCACCTCCACCATCAAGGCGGAGATAGCCGACGGGGAGTTGACGGGCTGGGACGACCCGCGCGCGCCGACGCTCGCGTCCGTCCGCCGGCGCGGAATACGCGGCGAGGCCGTCGTGGAGTCGATGGTCGAACTCGGCGTCTCCACCTCGAACGTCGACCTCGCGATGTCGAGCGTGTACGCCAACAACCGCGAGTTGGTAGACGACGACGCCGACCGCCGGTTCCTCGTGCGCGACGGCGAGACGTTCGAGGTACGGGGCGCGGACCGTCCCGACGCGGGCCACCCACCGCTGCACCCCGAACACGAGGAGCGGGGGACGCGCGACATCCCAGTGGGCGAGGCGGTGCGTCTCGAACCGGACGACGTTCCCCCGGCGGGCGAGCGGGTGTGGCTGAAGGGGTACGGCTGTCTCCGCCGCGAGGGCGACGAACTCGCGTGGACCGGCGACGACATCTCCGCGGTGCGCGAGGAGGGCGTCCCCGTCATCCACTGGGTCCCCGACGACGAGAACGTCCGCGTCCGCCTCCGGACGATGGACGGCGACGTGTTCGGCCGCGCGGAACCCGGGTTCGCGGAGCACCACCCCGACGACGTGGTGCAGTTCGAGCGCGTGGGGTTCGCACGCTACGACGGCGTCTCCGACGGCGTGACCGTCGCGTACTACGCCCACCCGTAGCACGCGGCGTCGGCGGGCCGGTTCCGGGCGCCGACGCTGCGTCCGTTTCGCCACGGACGGCGGTGCGTCGCGGCGGTTCGCCGCCGACCGAAGGCTTTTGCCCGCGCCCCCGCCCGGTAGCCGCATGGTAGGAACTCACACGTCGTCGGAGGCGGCTCCGGGAGCCGTCCCGCACTGGTACGCTCCCGACGGCGACGTGCTGTCGCTCGTCGAGGGCGCGGGCGCGCGGGTGACCGACGGGGACGGCCGGGAGTACCTCGACTTCCTCTCGCAGTTGTACTGCGTGAACGCGGGCCACGACGAGACGCGCATCGTCGACGCGATGACGGAGCAGGCGCGCGCCATCCCGTACGTCTCCTCGGCGAAGGACGCACCTGCGCGGCGTGACCTCTCGGGACGGCTGACCGAGGTGTCGCCCGGGGAGCTGACGACGGCGTTCTTCTCCGTCACGGGCAGCGAGGCGAACGAACTCGCCGCCCACCTCGCGCGCGAGTACACCGGCGGGGGGAAGGTGCTCACGCGGTGGCGGTCGTACCACGGCGGCACGTACGGCGCGGCGTCGCTCACGGGCGACCCGGAGACGCGCGCGACCGTCGAGCGACACGCCGCGACGACCGGGTCGGCGAAGTTCCTCCCGCCGCTCGCGCACCGGTCGCCGTTCGACGCCGACTCGCCCGAGGAGTTGGCCGCGCAGGCGGCCGACCACCTGGAGTTCGTCCTCCGGAACGAGGGTCCCGACTCCGTCGCCGCGGTGCTGATGGAACCGGTCGGGGGGACCAGCGGCGGCTACCCCGCGCCGCCGGGCTACTTCGAGCGGGTGCGCGAACTCTGCGACGAGTACGACGTGCTGCTGATAGCCGACGAGGTCATCACGGGGTTCGGCCGCTGCGGCGACTGGTTCGGGATGGACACCGAGGAGGTCGAACCGGACCTGCTCACGTTCGCCAAGGGAGTCACGAGCGCGTACGCGCCGCTCGCGGGCGTACTCGCGCGGCCGGACATCGCGGACCACTTCCGCCGGGAGGGACTCGACCTCGGCCAGACGTTCGCCGGTCACCCGGTGTCGTGTGCCGCCGGCGTCGCAGCCCTCGACGCGTACGGCGACGGCCTCGTCGACAACTGCGCGACGCTCGCGCCGTATCTTGAGGAGCGCCTGCGCGACCTGGAGCGGCACGAGGCGGTCGGTGACGTGCGCGGCCGGGGGTTCCTCTGGGGCGTGGAGTTCACCGACCCCGACACGGGCGAACCGTTCTTCGACTCCCGGGTGGACGACGGCGACAACCCGGTCGCCGGCGTCCGGGAGGCGGCCCAGGAGCGGGGCGTCCTCGTCGGCGGCGGCCGGCCGGACTTCCAGTTGACGGTCGCGCCGCCGCTGTGTATCGACCGGGGGGACGTGGACGAGGCCGTCGACGCGCTCGACGCCGCGATAATCGAGACGTTCTGAGCAGTTCCGACCGTTCCGAGCGCGGCGTCGCCCGACCGGCCGCGGGGGCGTGAACCCGGTCGGACGGAGCGTAATCGCTTTGCCGCGCCGTGACGACTGGCCGGTATGACCACGGTCTGTCTCGTCGGGGACCCGGAGGTCGACCTCCGGCGGGAACTCCTCTCGCGCGAGACGGCCCGCGACGCGCTTTCGACGTACGACCTCTCCGCGCCGTTCGAGAACAGCGTCGCGGTGGAGACGGTGAGCCTCGGCGCGGCCGTCTCGCTGTGTAACGACCTGAACTGGTACCTCGTCCGGTTCACCGCGGACGTGCTCGTCCGCGAGCCGTCCGTCTCGACCGACGAGTGGCTCTCTCGCGACCTGGCGACCGCCGTGCGCAACGACGCGGTCCGGCCGACGGAGACCGACCGCCTGCTCAAGGTGTACGGCGTCGTCGACGGCGAACTCGTCGAACCGCTGTTCCTCGCGCGCAGCGACGACGCGCCGCTCCCGGAGTACGACCTCCGCGACGTCGACCGGACCGTCCGAGTCCGCGTCACCGAGGCGGAGTTCGGCGGGTGAGCTTTTCGCGTCCGGGAGCCACCCGACTCGCGTGAGCCTCCCCGACCCCACGGGAACCGTCCGCCGGTCGACCCGCGCCGGCGGCGCGCACGTCTCGTACCTCCGCGCCGGACCCGACCGGACCGCACGAACCGACGGAGCCGACAGTACCGACGCCACTGCCGGCGACCGAGCGGGCGGCCGGCGCGACGGACCGCCCCCGGTCGTGCTGGTCCACGGCGGGGGACTCGACTCGGCGGCGCTCTCGTGGCGCGAGGTGCTCCCCGCCCTCGCGGACACCGGCGAGTTCGCGGTGTACGCGCCGGACCTGCCCGGCTACGGTCACAGCGGACGACCGGACGAGACGCCGACCGCGGCGTACTACGCCCGGGTCGTGACCGAGTTCCTCCGCGAACTCGACCTGACGGACGCGCGGCTGGCGGGCGTCTCGCTCGGCGGCGCGGCCGTCGTCGGTGCGGCGCTCGCGACCCCCGAACGGGTGGCTCGACTCGCGCCCGTCGACGCGTACGGTCTCGGCGACGCCGCCCCGGGCGGTGCGCTCGCGGCCGCGTTCGTCCGCGCGCCGCTGCTGGCGGAGTGTTCGTGGGAGGTGCTCCGGCGCAGTCGGACGCTGACCGGCCTCGCGGTGCGGAGCGTCGTCGCACCGGGGAACGCGACGCCCGAACTGGTCGACGAGGTGGCCGACGTGCTCGCGACGACCGACGGCGACGACTGGCGCCGCCTCCAGCGCGCCGAGGTGACGGCGGCCGGTCTCCGGACGTGTTACCTCGACCGCCTGCCCGACGTCCGCGCGCCGACGCTGTACGTCCACGGGGAGCGCGACCCGCTCGTCCCGCCGGCGTGGTCAGCGCGCGCGGCCGCGAGGACGCCCGACGCGACGCTCCAGCTACTCCCCGACTGCGGGCACTGGCCCCCTCGCGAACGGCCCGAACGGGTGACCGAACTCCTCGGCGACCACTTCGCCGCCGAGTGAGTACGGGAGGCGCTCAGTCGAACATCCCGGTCGACATGTACCGCTCGCCGGAGTCCCAGAACACCGTGAGGACGAGCGGATCGTCGCCGGCGACGCCGGCCCCCTCGCGGGGGGTCCACCCCCCGACGGCGACGTCGGTGTACTCCGGGTCCGTGCCCGCGACGTACGCCTCCGCGACGCGGCGCGCGCCGAGGTTCGACGCGCCGCTCGACTGGCCGACGAGGATGCCCTCCTCGCGGGCCAGCCGCCGGCACTCCGCTTCGGCGGCGTCGAGGTCCACCGTGAGCACGCCGTCGAGCATGTCGGTGTCGAGGTTCGGGCTGACGAACCCCGGGCCCATCCCCTGGAAGCTGTCGCTGACCGGGTCCTCGCCCGAGAGCACCGCGTTGCCGCTCGGTTCGACCGCCACCACGTCGAGGTCCGGGAACGCCTCGCGGAGCCTGCGGCCGATGCCCGATATCGTCCCACCGGTGCCGACGCCGGCCACGAGGGCGTCCGGCGTCCGGCCGTCCAACTGGTCGAGAATCTCCGGGCCGGTCGTCTCGTAGTGCGAGCGGGGGTTGGCCTCGTGTTCGAACTGCCGAAGCTGGACCATCCCGGTCGCCTCGAGTTCGTCGGCGCGCTCCTTCGCCGCCTCGATGCCGCCCTCCACGAGTTCGAGGTCCGCGCCGTAGGCGTCCATCACGCGCCGGCGCTCCTCGGACTTCGAGGCGGGCATCACGAGCGTCACGTCGTACCCCTTCGACGCGCACACCATCGCCAGCCCGACGCCGGTGTTGCCCGAGGTGGGTTCGACGAGCGCGTCGCCCGGTTCGAGGTCGCCCGCCGCCTCGGCCGCCTCGACCATGTACCGCGCGGGGCGGTCCTTGGCGGAGCCGCCGGGGTTGCGCGACTCCAGTTTGGCCGCGACGGTCGCACCCGGCGGCGACTCCACCCGGACGAGCGGCGAGCCGATGGTATCGAGTACGGAGTCGTCCATACCCGGCCGTACACGCCTCCCCCTTAACCCCCCGACGACGCCGGCAAGCGTTCGTGCGCGCCGCCGGTCAGGCCGCGACTGCCGCCGCCGTCGGGGTTTTATCGGCGCACCCCGTGCCTCCGGTCGTGAGCGAGAGCGAGACCGAACTGGAGACGATGCGGCCGGCCCCGACGTGGGACGCCGCGAGCCACGAGGAGACCGTCGCCGCACTGGCGGACGAGTCGCTGACGTTCCACGTCTGGGGCGGCGACTGGTGTTCCGACTGCCGGGGGCAGCTTCCGGCGTTCGCGGCCGCCCTCGACGCCGCCGACGTCCCGCGCGAGCGAATCGTACAGTACCCGGTCGAGAAAGTCGACGGCGAGAAGCGGGGACCGGGGATGGACGAGTACGACGTGTCTCTCATCCCGACGGTCGTCGTCCGCCGCGACGGCGAGGAGGTGGCGCGGTTCGTCGAGGAGGAGCGCGTACCCATCGCCGACTACCTCGCGCGCGAACTCTCGAAGGACTGACTCCCGGACCGAGAGTCGTCTTAGCGCGAGGTCTCTCGCGTCGGGTGCGTGAGGACGCTCAGAACGTGGAGATGTCGCCCTCGATGACCCGGCGGGTGATGTCGGTCACGTTCGCGAGGCGGTCGTCGACGAGTTCGCGCATCTCCCCTTCCACGTCGGCCACGGTGACCCCCTCCTCGGTGACCACTTGCGCGTCCGCGACGTGCGGCCGGTCGATGGGCCGGCCGATCTGTGACAGGAGCCTGACCTGCAGGTCGCGGATGCCGTCCACCTCGCTCACGACGCTCTCGGCGATGTCCGTCGAGAGCAGGTTGTATATCTTCCCGATGTGGTTGACGGGGTTCTTCCCCGACGTCGCCTCCATGCTCATCGGCCGGTTGGGCGTGATGAGACCGTTCGCACGGTTCCCCCGGCCGACGGAGCCGTCGTCGCCCTGTTCGGCGGAGATGCCAGTCGTCGTGAGGTAGATGGACCCCTCCTCGACGTCGTCGGCCGTGTTCACTTCGACGCTGACCGACCGGTCGGTGTACTCCGCCGCGAGGTCGGTCGCGAACTCGCGGACGCCGTCGACCGCCTCCCGGTACTGGGCCATCGAGTCGACGTAGCCGTCGACGATGGCGGCCGCGACGGTCACGTCGATGTCGTCGCCCTCGCGCTTGCCCATCACCTTCACGTCGGGACCGAGTTCCGGGTGGTCGGCGGCGTAACGGCCGTTCAGCCCGCGCTCGACGTTCAGGACGATGCGCTCCGTCTCCGTGAGCGGGGCGTGCCCGACGCCGAAGGAGGTGTCGTTCGCCATCGGCACCTGCGCCCCCTCCTCGCCGAACACCTCCTGGAGGTCGCCCGACCCCTCGCCGAGTTTCACGTCGAGCACCACGTCCGCCCCCACGTCGAGTTCGGGGATGTGCTCGCGGAGGTACGCCCGGGCCGACTCGAGGGCGGTCCGCTCGACCGGGAGCGTCTCGCCCTCGTACTCGCTCGTCGCGCGCCCGACGATGAGGATGTAGATGGGCGAGAGCACCTCCCCGCCACCGAACGCCGGCGCGGCGCGCCCCGCGACGAGTTGCGTCTCGTCGGTGTTGTAGTGGAGGACCTTCCCGACGCGGTCGAGGTAGAGCCGCGAGAGCCCGCGCGAAACCGCCTCCGCGATGCCGTCGCAGATGGAGTCCGGGTGTCCGAGCCCCTTCCGCTCGACGATCTCCACGTCCTGGTCCTCGACCGCGCGCCGGTCGAGTTCTGAGACTTGGATGTTCCTCATTGTCCCCCGGTGGTGTCGTGACGCTCTATAACTTGCGGAAACGACCGCGCGGCGCGAGATTACTGCGAGGAATTCGGCTCGGCGTCGAGGAGGAGACCGAGGTACGAGGTCCGTATCTGGTCCGCCGGGTCGAGTCCGAGGTCACGGAGCAGGTCGTGCACGCCTTCGCGTGCGCGTTCGACGTCCGCCTCCTCGACGGTCCGCTCGACTTCCACGAACTCCCCGAGGCCGGAGACGGCGTCGAGCGTGACCGTGTACTCGCCGACGACGTACCGCTCGCGGACCTTCTCGACGGTCGCGGCGGGTTCGAACCCTAGTCCGTCGAGGATGCCGCGCGCGGCCGCCCGGTCGTCGACCGCCGTCTCGTGTTCCTCGCGGGTCTTCGACTCGGCCTCGACGAGCGGTCCCTTGTAGGTGATGTGGGTCCGGGTCTCGCCGCCGGTCGCGTCGCCGGAGGCAGACGAATCGTCTCCCTCGTTTCCCCCGTCCCCCTCCTCGTCGACGAGCGTCTCGCGGCGAGTGCGGAGCGCCTCGTCCGTCTCGGCGAAGTCGCGGTGGGGCGCCGAGTAGTAGGTGTCCGACTGCCGGACGCTCCCCGTCCGCTCGGCTCCGAGCGCCGCGAGTCGGTCCCGGACGAGTTCGTGCGCCGCGCGGACTTTCACCTCGACCTCGTACATGCGCACACCCTCGCCACCGTCGGGCAAAAGCGTCGTGTTCCGCCGTCGCCGCGGACCGTCGGAACCGACGCGAACGGTCGCTCCGAGACGGAGCAACGGCGAATCCGGTGCGAAACGCCGCGCGAGGCGAAACGTGATTCTTAAGGACCGCACGGGCGACGGTCCGGACATGAGTGAAGAAGAGCAGGCCGACGAGGCCGAATCCGAGGCCGAGGCGGCCGAGGACGCCGAACAGGCCGACGACGACGCGGAGGCGGAGGCGGACGCCGACGCGGAGACCGAGGGGTCCGAAGAATCCGAGGGCGAGGAGGCCGAGGAAACCGAGGACGGCATCCAGAACGGCGACTTCGTCCGACTCGACTACACGGTCCGGACGGTCGGCGACGACGACGACGAGGGACGGGTCGTCGACACGACCAGCGAGGAGGTGGCCGAGGAGGCCGGCATCGACGACGACGACTACGACTTCTCGCCGCGCACCATCGTCGTGGGCGAGGGGCACGTGTTCGACTCCGTCGACGAGGACCTCGTCGGCCGGTCGGTCGGCGACGAGAACACCGTCGACGTCCCCGCGACCGAGGCGTTCGGCGAGTTCGACCCCGACGACGTGCGCACGGTCGCCGCCGAGAAGATTCCCGAGGACGACCGCTACCCCGGCGCGCAGGTGACCATCGACGGCCAGCAGGGCTACCTCGAGACCATCGTCGGCGGGCGCGCTCGCGTCGACTTCAACCACCCGCTGGCGGGCGACGACCTGGAGTACGAGTACGAGGTGCTCGAACTCGTCGAGGACCGCGAGGAGAAGGCTCGCGGCCTCATCGGCATGTACCTCCAGGACGTGCCGGACCTCCGCATCGAGACGGAGACGGTCGAGGAGGAGGTCCCCGTCGAGGTCCACGAGGACGAGGAGACCGGCGAGGTAGACCGCGAGACCGAGGTACAGGAGGTCGAGAAGGAGACGCTGTACATCGAGGCGACCCCGATGATGCAGATGAACCAGCAGTGGATGTTCTCGAAGCAACAAATCGCCGAGGACATCATGAACCGCCTCGACCTCGACCGCGTCGTCGTCGAGGAGGTCATCGAAGCCGGCGCGGGCGGCATGATGGGCGGGATGGGCGGCATGATGGGCGGCATGGGCGGCGAGGAGGACATGGAGGAAGCGCTCGAGGACATCGACGTCGACGCCGACGAACTCGTCGAGGAACTCGACGACGCCGAGGAGTAACGCGACGAGCCGCGTCAGACCACTCGATTTTTTCGGGACCCACCCGCCGCTCGTCCGGCGAGTTACCCGTCCCGACCGGGACGGCCCCGGTCAGGTCGCCGGAGTCGCGGGTGTTATACGACGCCGCCGCCAACCGCGTCCATGAGCATCGACACCGGAGCGGAGGCCGAGACGAACGAGTCGGCCGACGTCGACGCGCTCGCGCGAGAACTGGGCGGCGCCATCGCGGACCTCCCCGCCTACGAGCGGTTCGAGGAGGCGAAGGCGGCCGTCGAGGCCGACGAGGAGGCGCAGGAGCGCATCGGCGAGTTCCAGCAACTCCGCCAGGAGTTCGCGCTCGCCCGCCAGACGGGGAGCGCCGACGAGGAGACGCTCGACAGGGTCAGGGAAGCCCAGCAGGACCTGCACGCGCTTCCGGTCATGGAGCGGTACGTCGAGGCGCAGGACGACCTCCAGAGCCGGCTGGAGGACCTGAACGAGGCCATCTCGGAGCCGCTGGCGGTCGACTTCGGCGGCGAGGCCGGTGGCTGCTGCCAGGACTGACGGACTGGCGCTCGGACGTCTCGCGTTCTCGGAGCCCGTTTTTCTCGCCTCCCGTGCGCGAGCGGCGTCGCCGGCGGTCGCCGGAGGTTCCGGAGCCGTTTAGGAACCCGCCCGAGAACGGCCGTCGATGAGCGACCCTCCGCCGACGAGCGTGCTCCTCCCCACCGTCCGCTGGACCGACGCGTGCGCCGACGTGGCCGAACAGCTCACCCCGGCCGACGAACTCCTCGTCGTCTGTGACTCGCGGGCCGACCCGGTCGCAGAGCGGGGGGACGACCTCCCGGACGGCGTACGCCTCGTGTTCGCCGGCGAGCCCCGGAACTGTTCGGGGAAGGCGAACGCCGTGGCCGCGGGGATGGAGGCGGCCGCGAACGACCGCGTCGTCTGGACCGACGACGACTTCGACCACCCGCCGGGCTGGCTCGCGACGCTCCACGACGACTACGCCGCGCACGGTCCGACGAGCGAACTGCCGTTCTTCGTCGGCGCGGACCCACTGGCTCGGCTGCTCGAACCCGTGTACGCGCTCGGCGGCACGCTCGGCGTGTACGCCACCGACAGGGCGTGGGCGGGGGCGGTGGTGTTCGAGCGGTCGGACCTCGACGTCGACGCGCTGGTGGCCGACCTCCGCCGGACCGTGAGCGACGACGGCCTCCTCTCGGAACGACTCGACGTGACCCCGGTACGGCGCGTCAGGCGCGTGACCGTCGGCGGCGACCGGCGGACGACGCTGGAGCGCCACACCCGGTTCTCGAAGATCGTCCGGTTCCACGACCCGGCCGGGACGGCGGTCAACCTCGCAGTGACGACGCTGCTGGCGGTGGCGGGGGTGCTCGCCCCGCTGCCGACCGCCGTCGCGACGACGGCGCTTCTGGCGGCCGTGTACGCCTACTTCGGCGTGTGGCGGTGGACCGCACTGTACGCCTATCCCGCGATTCTCGCCGGACCGGGACTGTTCGCGTACGCGCTCGCCCGCCGGACGTTCGTCTGGGGCGGTCGGCGGTACCGCTGGCGGGCCAAGTTCGACGTCTCCCTGGAAGGGGAGGCCGACGAGGGTTGAAGTAGGGAGAGGCGACCACCCGCCCCGTGCTCGCAGTCACCGGCGGCAAGGGCGGGACGGGGAAGACGACGACGACGCTCGGCCTCGCGAGCGCCGTCGACGGCCGGGCGCTGGCGGTCGACGCCGACTGGGACCTGCCGGACCTCCACGCGCTCGCGGGGGTCGAACGGGCGTGGAACGGGGACGACCCTGCGGAGGCGATTCGGGTCCCCGACGGGGACGACGGCGTCTCGGTCCTCCCGGCGCCGCCCGACGCGCGCGACCGGGAACGGGAACCGACGCTCGCGGCGGTGGCCGACGCCGCGCCGACGGTCCTCGTCGACTGCCCCGCGGGCGCCGGTCCCGACGCGGCCGCCCCGCTCCGGGTCGCCGACGCCGCCGTGCTCGCGGTGACGCCGTGTGCACCCGCGCTCCGGGACGCCGCCAAGGCCGCCGCGATGGCGCGGACGCTCGGAACGCCCGTGCGCGGCGCGGTGCTCGTCCGCGCGGCGGCGGTGCCGCCGGGCGTCGCCGACTCCTCGGCTGTCCGGTACTGGCCCGCGTTCCGACGGTCGACGGGCCGGTCCGCTCGACCGCTCGCGTCCGCCGGGCGTACGCGCGGGCCGCGGCCGCGCTGGCGTCCGACGCGGCGGGCGTGTCGGCGTCTCACGCGTGAGAACACGTGGGCAACGGTTATACGGTGGCGTCCCGTTGACCCGCCAGCATGGCCGAACGGCTCCCGACCGGCATCGACGTGCTCGACCGCCGCCTCGGCGGCGGCATCCCGGCCGGGAGCATCGTCCTCTTCGCGGCCGACCCGGCGAGTCAGGCCGAACTGCTCCTGTACGAACTCACGGCCGCCCGCGGGACGCTCTACCTGACGACGCTCCGTTCGGAGAGCGCCGTGTCGGACGCGCTGGCCGCGACGAAGGGACGAATCGGCGACCCGACGGTCCGCGACGTCAGCGGGGACGCGCCGCTCGACGACGTGAACCGCCTCGTCGGCACGCTCCCCGAGGGAGCGAACCTCGTCGTCGACGTGCTCGACCCGCTGGAGCGGGCCGACCCGGGACGGTACCGCCGCTTCCTCTCGCAACTCCAGACGACGATGGTCAACACGGGGAGCGTCGCGTTCCTCCACGCGATGAAGGGGGACCACGAACCCGAGCGCCGCGCGGTGACCGAGCACGTGGCGGACGTGGTGTGGGACCTCGAGACCCGGGTCAGCGGGACCGACGTGGAGAACCACCTCGCCGTCCCGAAGTTCCGCGGCGGACGCGCGCTGAGCGAGACCGTCAAACTCCGACTGGAGGAGTCGGTCTCCATCGACACCAGCCGGGACATCGCGTAGCCGGGACGCGGGTCCGAATCCGGCGTCGTTACGGGAACTCGTCGCGCCACCCGTAGTGGTGGTGCCCGACCGCGAACCGGACGGATTTAGACGCGCCGGGCCGGCGACCCGGGTATGGTGTCGCTGGTCCTCGCGGTCGCGTTCGCGGTCGCCGGGAGCGCCGTCGTCTGGGTTTCGGGCGGTCGACTCGAGGCGGCGAGCGAGCGCCTCGGCGCGCACTACGGCTTCCCCCCGGTCGTCCAGGGGGCGGTCATCGCCGCGGTCGGGTCGTCGTTCCCCGAACTCTCGACGGCGGTGCTCTCGGTGCTCCTCCACGGCGAGTTCGACCTCGGCGTCGGCGCCATCGTCGGCTCCGCCATCTTCAACATCCTCGTCATCCCCGGGTGGAGCGCGATCCGCGGGCGAGGGATGGACGCCGACCGCGACGTGGTGTACAAGGAGACGCAGTTCTACATGCTCGCCGTCGCGGTACTGCTGCTCACGTTCTCGCTCGGCGTCATCTACAACCCCGCCCCCGGCGGGGGACTGGTCGCGCGCATCACCCGACCGCTCGCGCTCGTCCCCGTCGCGCTGTACGGCGTCTACGTCTTCATCCAGTACCAGGACGTGAGCGACTACGACGCCCCCGACCCCGGCGACGTGAACGCCGCTCGCCAGTGGCTCCTCCTCCTGGGGTCGCTCGCGGCCATCCTGATGGGCGTCGAGGCGCTGGTGCAGGCCGCGCTCTCGTTCGAGGCGACTCTGGGCGTCCCCTCGACGGTGTGGGGACTCACCGTCGTCGCGGCGGGGACGAGCCTCCCGGACGCCGCCGTGTCCGTGCGGGCCGCGCAGGAGGGGCGGGGAACGACGAGTCTCGCGAACGTGCTCGGGAGCAACACGTTCGACCTCCTCGTCGCGGTGCCCGCCGCCGTCCTGCTCGCCGGGTCGGCCGACATCGACTTCGGGACCGCGGTACCGATGGTCGGCTTCCTCACCGTCGCGACGCTCGGCTTCCTCGTGGTGACGCGGACGGACCTCGCACTCACCCGGAGGGAAGCGGTCGGCCTCCTCGCGCTGTACGGCGTCTTCGTCGCGTGGATGGTCGCGGAGTCGGTCGGGCTCACCGCGTTCGTCCCGGGCGTCTGACCCCCGGCGCGTCGCCGACGCGTCGGTCGAGCCCGTGCGAACGGTCCGCTCACGACTCCCCGGAGCGCGCCGTTTAACCCACTCCGTCCGCTACCGGGCCCAATGAGCCAGCGAAGCGAGGGGGACCTCACGAACACCGGGATGTCGCTCAAGCACGACCGCGAGTGGGACTACGAACTGGAGCGCATCGTGGAGGCGGTGGAGGAGCGCGACGCCGAGAAGGTGGGACTCCAGTTCCCGGAGGGGCTCAAGCGCCGCGCGCCCGCGGTGGCGGACGACCTGCGGGAACTGACCGACGGCGTTCGCTACCTCATCTCCGGCCAGCCGTGTTACGGCGCGTGCGACCTCGACACCTACCTCATGCGCCGGTGTGACGTGTTCGTCCACTTCGGCCACTCGCCGATGAAGGAGTCGGACAAGATAATCTACGTCCCGCTGTTCTCCAACGTCGACCCCTTCCCGATCATGGAAGACTCGCTGGAGGAACTCGCGGACCCCGCGGAGAACCCCGGCGTCGGGCTGGTCACGACCGCCCAGCACATGAACCTGTTCGAGGACATGTACGACTGGCTCGACGAGCGCGGGTTCGAGGTCCACACCCGCCGGGGCGACGACCGACTGACCCACGAGGGGCAGGTGCTGGGGTGTAACTACGCCTCCGCGGACATCGACGCGGACCAGGTGCTGTACGTCGGCGGCGGAAAGTTCCACCCGCTGGGACTGGCGATGGAACACCCCGACAAGACCGTCGTCATCGCGGACCCGGTCAACAACGTCGTCACCGTCGCCGACACCGAGAAGTTCCTCAAGCAGCGCTACGGCGCGGTCCACCGCGCGATGGACGCCGACACGTTCGGCGTCATCTTCTGTACCAAGATCGGGCAGGGCCGCTTCGACCGAGCCGAGGAGATCGTGGAGAACAACGAGAACGCCCACCTCATCACGATGGACGAGGTCACGCCCGACCGGTTGCGGAACTTCGACTTCGACGCGTTCGTCAACACGGGCTGTCCCCGCATCACGACCGACGACGGCCCGCAGTTCCACAAGCCGATGCTCACCCCCGGCGAGTACGAGATCGCCGTCGGCAACGAACCGCTCGACTCGCTGGAGTTCGACACGTTCCACGGGACGTGGTGACAGCACGGGCGGGGTGAGCAACGCGGACGACCGACCGCGGACGCCCGCCGTACGTCACCGGAGTTCGAACCGCGCCACGACCGCCGTTCTCGCGGTGTGGTCGCTCCCGTCGTCCTCGGCGGTGAACCACCCCGTCGTTCCGAACGCGTAGGTCCCCGGCTCCAGCCCCGGGACCGTCAGTTCGTTCTCGCTTCCGCCGACCGACCCGCTCGGGCCGCTCCCACCCTCGAACCGGACGCGCCACTCGTGGTGTCCACCGGGGTCGAGTTGCATCAGCGGTTCGGGGACCGGTCCGTCGGGGTACAGGTACGTCCATCCGTCCGCATCCAGTCGGTACAACTGCCAGTGGTACGGGTTGATACCGAAGGGCCGGTCACTCCGGTTGCGAACCGTGAACGTCACGTCCGCTGGGAGCGCTGCGCGCCGGGGGGACGCCCGCACAACGACGGGCGCGTCGCTCTCCCGCGGCCAGCAGTGCGTCTCGACCACGTCGGCGTGGAAGTCGGGACACGAGGGCGCGGACCGAGGAGCGTCGGGTGGCGTCGGCGAGCGAGTCGCAGTGGGCGCGTCCATCGGGGACGAATCCGTCCGTGATTCGGCCGACGACCCGGTCGGACCGCTCGGCGAGCCGAGACACCCGGCGACCGGGAGGGCGGTGAGCGCGGTGAGGAGGGCGCGGCGTCGCACACCGGGCGTTCCGCGACGAGCGGTAAGTACTTTCAGTGGGGCGCCACCCGAAGACACTTGCCCCCCGACCCCTCCCCTCCGTCGATGCCCTCCACACGGACGCTCGCTCGCAGCGTCGGCGCCCTCGCCGCGCTCTCGACGGTCGCCGCGCTCGCAGCCGCTGGTCCCGCCGCCGCACAGACCGGAGCCGGGGGCGAGCTCGGACTCGGCACGCGGGTCGGCATCAGGTTCGGCGTCGTGTTCGTCGTGAACCTCCTCGTCGGCGGCGCGCTCGTCGCGTTCGGTCCCCACTACGCCGCCCGGAAGGTCCGCGAGATACGCGAGAACCCGGTCGGCGCGTTCGGCTGGGGCCTGCTCGTCGGCATCGGCGTCCCCGTCGCGCTCGCCGTCCTCGCCGTGACGATAGTCGGTCTCGTGGTCGCGATTCCGGGCTTCATCCTCCTCGTTCCGGTCGGTATCGTCGGCAACGCCGTCACCGTCGTCGCGGTGGGGGCGGTGCTCACGAGCGCCCCCGGTGAACCCGGCGGGACGGCGGCGTTCGCCGGCGCGCTGACGCTGGCGCTCGTCGCCGCGGTGCCGCTGCTCGGGGAGTTCCTCGCGCAACTCGCCGGCTTCCTCGGCATCGGCGTCGTCGGCCGCGGCCTGTATCGGTCCTGGCTGGACTGACCCGACCAGCACCGTCGACCCGGAGATGCCGGAGGAACTGGAGGAACCGGGGGAGTGACGCCTCCGTGCGACCGTCCATCGACGGAGGCAGCGCGTGTGAACCCGACCGACTCCCGGAGCGACGTTATGGTCCGAGAACGCCTACGGTAGACGAAAGAGATGCTCCTACAAGAGACCACCAGGCTGAACGCATCCCCGGAGGAGGTCTACCGGTTCTTCGAACGGATGGACGCGAACTACGAGCGGTGGCACCCGGACCACGTCGTCTTCCACTGGGCCGACGGACGGGGACTGGAACCGGGAGCCGAGGCCTACTTCGAGGAGCGAATCGGCGGGAAGATGCAGAGAAAGCGGGTCCGCTTCACGGAGACCGTCCCCGGTCGATACATCGAGTTCAAACCGACGTCGTGGCTGGTCGGGGTACTCATGCCCTCGATAAGCTTCACCATCACTCCTCGCGAGGGGGGCTGTGACCTCACCCAGCGAATCGAGGTGCGGACCGGCCCGATCGGCGCTCGGCTCAACCGGCGCGAGTTCGACGCCGTTCGGACGCACATGCACGAGGAGGGCGAGAACCTGAAGGGCATCCTCGAGGCGGAGGTAGCCAGCGACGGGTGAGGAGACGCCGGGTTCCGCTCCCCGCGGGACTGACCGGGAACGAGAACGTCGGCCCCGCCCGCGTACGCCGTGTCCCGGTGTTCGGGACGACCGCCTCCCCTCCGTTCGAGGCCGCTCACCCGGTCTCGGCCCGTCTCTCGACGTACGCGACGGCCTCGGCGGGCGAGTCGACCGCGCGCACGCCTTCGACCGGGTGCGTGTCGATGCCGGCGACCGGCCGGCCGAACACCAGCGCGAACCCGAGTTCCGAGAGCGTCCCGGGTCCGCCGCTCACCGCGACGACTGCGTCGCCGTTCAGCGGGACGAGCGCGTTGCGCGCGTGACCCAGCCCGGTCGCCACCGGCACCGTCACGTGTTCGTTCGCGTCCGCGGTGTCGGCCGTCGGGAGGATGCCGACCGTCTCCCCGCCGGCCGCGCGGGCGCCGCGACAGGCCGCCGCCATCGCCCCGCCCAGTCCGCCACAGACGACGGTGTGTCCTCGCTCGCCGAGCAGACGACCCAGTTCCGCGGCGGTGGCCTCCGTCTCGCTGTCGACGCTCCCGCCGACGACGACGCTCACGCGCATGGCGGCGTGAGGGCCGCGGGCGAGGAGAGCGTACCGGTTACCGGTGCCGGAGTTCCGGGGCGTCCGCGTTCTCGCGCCCGTGCGCCCGCCGCGCGCCGGTTCACTCGAGTCGCCGGTTCGTCGGTCCTCGACTCGTCACCCGTCGGCCGCGACGCGCGGGTCGAGGTACGCGTACGCCACGTCCTGCAGGAAGTTCCCGAGGACGCCGACGAGCACCGCGAGGAACGTGGTCGCGAGGATGACCGCGACATCGCGGGTCTCGAACGCCGCGAGCGTCACCGTCCCCAGCCCCGGGAGGCCGAACACCGCCTCGACGAGGTAGACGCTGAGGAACAGCACCGTGAGCGCCCGCGTGAGAAACAGCGAGACCAGCGGCACGGACGCGTTCCGCACCGAGTGTCGCACCACCGGCCGGAGTCCCGCCCCGTTCGCGCGGAGCGTCTTGACGAAGTCGGCCGTCGCGTACTCCGCGGTGAGCGCGCGGGAGTACCGCGCCTGCACCGCGGCGAGGTTCACGGTCAGCGTGGCCGCGGCGAGACCGAGGACCAGTACGTTCCCCGCGCTCCAGAACGCGGCGTCGGCGCTCCAGCCGAGCGAGCGGTCGAACTCGTGGACGGACAGGAGGACGACGACTTCGCCGAGGAGGAACACCGGGACGGCGAGTCCCGAGTGGATGAACCAGCGGGCGGCCCGTGCGGGGAGTCGGTCCGCGACCGAGGAGTACGCGCCCCCGAGCACCCCGAACACGAGCGAGAGCGCCAGCGAGGGGAGGAGGTACGCCGCGGTCACCGGGAGCGCGCCGGTGAAGATGGCCGCGACGGACCGCTCTTTCACGTACGACTGGCCGAACTGGAGCGTCGCGTACTCGACCATCCAGTGGAGGTACCGCCGGAGGAGCGGTTCGTCGTAGTGCATCTGCTCGCGGTACTGTTCGAGCACCGCGCGCGCCTTCTCCGGAGGGAGTCGCCACATCAGCGGCGCCGCGTTCGGGTCGGGGGTCGCCGCGGTGACGAGGAACGTCGCGGTCAGGACGAGCCAGACGACGAACAGCGACCAGAGGGCGCGGCCGGCGAGGAACCGCTGGCGGTTCATCCGGTCGGAGACACCTCCGGGCGGACGCGTCGCACCCGACCGGGCGCGGCGGCGAGACGGGTCGACATATCGTCCGACCAACCGAACGGGGGACACATAACGGTTAGCGACGCTGAAACGGCGGTTTCACCCACCGTGTGGCTTTAGTCGCGATAGCGTGTCAGCGCGGACCATGCACGCTCCCCGCCGCCCCTCCCCGAACCGCGTTCGAACGCCTCGCCCGGACCGACGGCGACGGGAGTGACTTCGGGTGGCCGCACCCCTCGACACGCCGGACTTCGACGACGGCGGCGGTCGCCGGTTCCGCCTCGCTCCCCGCACGCTCGGCGCACTCGCCGGCGTCCTCGTCGTCGCGGCCGCGTTCGTCTACCAGCGGGTGGTCGTCCCGCCCGGGCTCGTTCCGTTCTGGGGGTGGCGACCGACCGCCATCGACTTCCTGCTGTACGTCTCGCTGGTGTTGACCGTCTGTTACCTGGTGGTGCCGCTGGTCCAGCGGCCGGCGGTGACCCGACGGTACTGGCGGCGACTCCGCGAGCGACCGGCGGCGGTCGCGAGCCTCGCGTACCTGACGCTCTTCGCGCTCGTCGCCACGCTCGGTCCGGGCGTCGTCGACCGGTTCGACATCGGGTCCTCGGAGGGCATCCGGGGCGGTACCCCACCGGGACAGCCGCCGCCGGGGTTCTCCGTGCCCATGCCGTCGACGACGAGCGCCTCGAACACGCTCTACTGTATCGGCGAGGTGAGCGGCGACGTGGACAAGGCGTGTCACGGGACCTGGCGCTACCCGCTCGGGACGACCGTCGGCGGCGCCGACCTCATCGACGTGCTCGTCGAGGGGGCGCGCGTCGCCCTCGAAGTCGCGCTCGTGACCGCCGCCCTCATCGTCCCGCTCGCCGTCGTCGTCGGGACCGTCGCTGCGTACTACGGCGGTTGGGTCGACGAACTCCTGATGCGGTACGTCGACGTTCAGCTGGTGATTCCGGCGCTGTTCGTCGTCATCCTGGCCCAGGAGACGTTCGCCGGCCGGAGCCTCATCGTCATCGTGCTCGCGTTCGGCCTGTTCGACTGGGGCGGGACCGCGCGGCTCGTGCGGAGCGAGGCGCTCCAGCGGATGGAGTCCGGGTACGTCCGCGCCGCCCGGGACGCGGGGAGCGGCGGCGGGCGCGTCATCAGACGCCACCTCGTCCCGAACGTCTCCGGCACCGTCGTCACCGCGGTGACGAACAAGATGCCGACGCTCATCGTCGTAGAGGCGGGTATCGCCTACCTGGGCTTCTCCAGCCCGCTCTCGCAGTCGTGGGGGACGACGCTCGCGCTGGGGCTCGACGGCGCCCCGATGTACTGGTGGACCGCGGTGTCCTCGGGCGTGTTGCTCGTTGCGACGGTGGGCGCCCTCCACGTCCTCGGGGACGCGCTCCGGGACGTGCTCGACCCGCGCTCGGAGGTGAGCCGATGAGCGACGGGGCGCGCGCGGACGGCGAGCCGTTGTTGTCCGTCCGCGACCTGCGGACGCACTTTCGCACCCCCGAGGGGACCGTGAGGGCGGTCGACGGCGTGAGCTTCGACGTGAGGTCGGGCGAGACGGTCTGTCTCGTCGGCGAGTCGGGGTCGGGCAAGACCGTCACCTGCGAGTCGGTCGGTCGGCTGGTCCAGACGCCGCCGGGCGAGATAGTGGACGGCGAGGTCCGGTTCGACGACCGCGACCTGACGGCCGCGAGCGAGTCGACCCTCCGGGACCTCCGCGGCGACCGCATCTCGTACGTGTTCCAGAACCCGCAGGGGGCGCTCGACCCGGTGTACTCCGTCGGCGAGCAGTTGGCGGAGGTGGTCGGCTACCACCGCGACTGCACCGACGCCGAGGCGCGCGAACGGGCGGTCGAACTGCTCGCCCGGGTCGGCATCCCCGACGCGCCCGCGCGGGCCGACGACTACCCCCACGAGTTCTCCGGCGGGATGAAACAGCGCGTCGTCGTGGCGATGGCGCTGTCGAACGACCCCGACCTGCTCGTCGCCGACGAACCCACCACCGCGCTCGACGTGACCATCCAGGCGCAGTTGCTCGACCTCGTCGCGGACCTGCAGGCCGAGCGCGACATGGCGGTGCTGTTCGTCACCCACGACCTCGGCGTCGTCGCCGGCATCGCCGACCGCGTCGTCGTGATGTACGGCGGGAAGGTGATGGAGCGCGGGACGGTGTACGACGTGTTCGAACGGCCGGCCCACCCGTACACCCGGGCGCTGCTGGCGTGTCTCCCCGGTCGCGGCGACGGGATGGACCCCATCGGCGGGGAGCCGCCGGACCCGCTCGACCCCCCCTCCGGCTGCCGGTTCCACGAGCGGTGTCCCCACGCCATCGAGGCGTGCCGGACGGGCGACCAGCCGCCCCTGTACGACGTCCCGGTCGGGGGGGAGGCGTCGTGCGTGTTCCACGACGGAGACCGCGACCCGGCGGTGCTCGACGAGGCGGGAGCGGACGGGGACGGGCCGTCGGACGACGGGGCAGGCTCGCCGCCCGCCGGGGCGACCGGGGGTGGCTCCCCGTGAGTTCCGGTCGCGAACCCGAACGACGGGACGGTGGGAAACCGGCCGACGGGAGCGCCGACCCGCCGCTCCTCGACGTGACCGGGCTGGAGAAACACTACCCGCTCACGGAGGGGTTCCTCCGTCGGCGCGTCGGCGCGGTGCGGGCGGTGGACGGCGTCGACTTCGCCGTCGGTCGGGGGGAGGCGCTCGGCCTCATCGGGGAGTCCGGCTGCGGGAAGTCGACGGCGGCCGCGAGCGTCCTCCGACTGGAGGAGCCGACGGGCGGCGAGGTCCGGTTCGACGGCGGAGACGTGACCGCCCTCTCGGACGAGGGTCTCGCGCGCTTTCGACGCCGGACCGCGATGGTGTTTCAGGACCCGAACGCGAGCCTCGACCCCAGGATGACCGCCGGCGAGTCGGCCGCCGAACCGCTGGCGGTGAACGGGCTCCGCGACCGAGCGCGGCGCCGCGAACTCGTCGCCGAACTGTTCGAGCGGGTGGGACTCGGGCGCGAGACGCTCGAGCGCTACCCGCACGAACTCTCGGGCGGGCAGAAACAGCGGGTGGGGCTCGCGCGCGCTCTCTCGCTCGACCCCGAGTTCGTGGTACTCGACGAGCCGGTGTCCGCGCTCGACGTGAGCGTGCAGGCGGAGATACTCGCGTTGCTGGACGACCTCCGGCGGGAGTTCGACCTCTCGCTGCTGCTCATCTCACACGACGTGAGCGTCGTCCGCGAGGTGTGCGACCGCGTGGCGGTGATGTACGCGGGCGAACTGGTCGAACGGGGCGAGACGGAGGCCGTCCTGGGGACCCCGCAGCACCCCTACACCCGGGCGCTCGCCGCCGCGGTACCGACACCCGACCCGCGGGCGGACCGCTCGCACACGGACCTCTCGGGCGACGTCCCGGACCCGGCCGACCCACCGTCGGGCTGCCGGTTCCACCCGCGCTGTCCGTCGGTCGTCCCGCCGGCCGAGACGGGCCTGACGACCGACGAGTACCGGGCGGTGCTCGACTTCAAACTCGCGCTCGAGGCGGACCGGGTCGACCCGGCCGAACTGCGCGAACGCGCGGCCGCCGACCGCTCGGTCGGCCCGGGGGCGGTGAGCGACGCGACGCTCCGCGGGACGCTACGCGGCGAGTACGGAATCCCCGAGGACCTCGGCGACGACACCGCGGCGGAGGCGGTTCGCGCCGCGGTCGGCGAATCGCTGGCGGGAGAGACGGACGCGGCACGCGAGCGCCTCGACTCGGCGTTCTCGTCGGTGTGCGAGTGGGAGGACCCCGCGTTCCGCTCGACGGAATCGAACCACCCGGCCGCCTGTCACCTCTACGGCGACTGACCCGGGGGTGGCGGCGGCGGAAGGAAACGAACGTTAATTATAGAGACGGGGAGCGTACTACGGAGACTACTCCGCGCGGAGTTCTGAGAGCCCCTCGGCGTCGAACGCGGGGACGCTCTCGGAGACACCGCGGCGCATCGACGCGAAATCGGCGGTAGATCGTTCGACTGTCATCACGTATCACAGCACGACTCCGGGAAGTATATATCTTCGGGCCAAGGTACAGACCCCGGTCGAAGTGGACAACGCTTTGCCGGCGGCCCGACAGGAGAGACGTATGCGCGAGACCACATCGGACTGGGGAGACTGGCTCCCGCGTGCCGTCGTCGACGCCGACCCGGACGGCGTCGCCGTCTGGTATCTGGGCTGTAACGGCTTCGTTCTCAAGGGGAGCGGCGGGACGACGCTCTGGGTCGACCCGTACGTCGGCCTGGGCGACCCGCCCCGGACCGTGCGGATGATTCCGGTCCCGTTCGACCCGGCAGACGTGACGGAGGCGGACGCGGTACTCGCCACGCACGAACACACCGACCACGTCCACGGTCCCTCCCAGGCGCCGATTCTGGAGGCCACCGGTGCGAGCCTGTACGCCGCCGACGACTCGCTCGCGGTGGCTCGCGAGGAGGCCTGGACCGACGAGTGGGACGTGAGCGACGACCAGTTCAACGAGGTGACCGAGGGCGACCGGTTCGAGGTGGGAGAGTTCACCGTCGACGTTGTCGAGGTGAACGACCCCGACGCCACTCACCCCGTGGGGTACGTGATTCGCCACGACGCCGGCACGCTGTTCCACGGCGGCGACACGCGGCCCGCCGACGGGTTCGACTCGCTCGGGGAACGGTACGACGTCGACGTCGCCGTCGTCGCGTTCGGGTCGGTCGGCCGGATAGCCGACAAGGAGACGGGCGAACCGGTCCGCACGCGGTGGTACAGCGACGAGAACGACGCGGTCGAGGTGGCCAACGCGCTCGCGGCCGACCGACTGCTCCCGAGCCACTGGGACATGTGGAAGGGGATGACCGCCGACCCGACCGCGCTCCACGAACACGTCCGGAGCTTCGAGTACCCCGACCGGCTGGAACTGGTCGAAATCGGCGACCGCACCGACCTGTAGGGGCCGAACCCGGGGACCACCGGACTTTTGCCGGACGACCGCATGCCCCGCCCATGGACCACGCATTGGCGGTCGTCGGGCCGACGGAGACGGCGAAGCGACTCGTTCGCGAGGCCGGCGAGTTGGCCGCCGGCGTCGACGCCGAGTTGACGCTCGTCCACGTGACCGACGAGGAGGAGTACGACGAGCAGCGCGAACAGCTCCAGCGGATATCGGACGGCACCACCACCTACAGCGTCGGACAGGCCGTCGAGGGAGCGGAGAACTACGCGGACGACATCGGCCGCGAGGTGCTGGAGGGTGTCGACGTGGCGTACGAGGCGGTCGGCAGCGTCGGCGACCGCGCGGAGACGGTCCTGACCGAGCGCGACCGGCGCGGCTGTGACCACGTGTTCATCACCGGTCGACACCGCTCGCCGACCGGGAAAGCGGTGTTCGGCGACGACACCCAGCGTGTCGTCCTCGATGCGGACGTTCCCGTCACCGTCGTCACCGAGTAGTCCGCTCGGTGCCCGCGGCCGCCCCGGTCGCCCGTCCGGCCGGTGAGACCCGTCGATTCGACTGCCGCCGCCCGCCTCACACGCGCCGGTCCGTCGTCGCTCTCCTCGACAGAGGCCGCCACGATTCAGAGTCGATAATCGGCCCGTGGCGCTTTTGTACCGCCCACGGAACGGCTCACGTATGAGCCAAGGGAGCGACACGAGCGCGGCGGTCGTCGTCGAGAACGACGGCGTCAGCGTCGAGAAGACCTTCACCACCGACGAGTTCCCCGTCCCCGCCGTTCGGTTCACGCTCCGGTCCGAACGCGACGAGGCGGCGGAGGTCCGCGTCGTCGACGACGTCCCGGCGGAGTTCCCGATGGACCGCGTCGGGTTCCACCCGGAGTACGACGCCGACCGGTGGACGGCGTACCAGGACCACCGCGTCGAGTACCGACGCCGGGTCGACCCCGGCGAGGAGGTGACGACGGTGTACGGCGTCCGGACCGACGACCCCGACGCGGGCGAGGAGTTCCTCGGCGAGCCGACGGTCGAGGAGGTCGACGACGACGCCGACCCCGTCGGGGACGTCTCCGAGGTCATCGGCGAGGACTCCTCGCAGGTCGTCCGCGACGTGCTCTCGGGCGACCGCGACGCGGTCCCCGGCGGCGTGCCGCCGACGGACCCCGAACCGTCCGAACCGCACGGCGACGAAGAGGACGTCGACCCCGGCGTCGCCGAGACCGACGCTGGTGCGAGCGCGGACGACGACGCCGTCGCCACGGTCATCGACGACGACGCTCCGCCGGCGGACGAGACGGGCGAGACGGCGGAGGGGGGAGCCAGAGAGGCGGACGTCGACCACGCGGGCGACGACGAGACGCCGGCGGACGAACGCGAGGGCGGCGTCGAGACACCCGAGGCCGAGAACGACGACCGGGACGAGTCGGACGGCCAGCCGTCGTCGTCCGCCGAGGCGGCGGCCGCGGCCGCCGGCGCCTCGCCGGGGGTCGGCGCGAACGGCGTCGCGGAGGCGCTCGCCGCCGAACTGCGCGCGGGGACCGTCTCCGTCGAGGACCGCGAGACGCTCCGGGAGGAACTCGAACTCGACCACTCGACGAGCGTCGACGCGCGCATCTCGCGGCTCCAGTCGAACGTCGAGGACGTCGCCGCCTACGCGGACGCGCTGGAGGGGTTCATCGACGAGAACGGCACCGCGGAGGAGGCCGTCGAGGGACTCCACGACGAGGTGGCCGACCTCCGCGAGTCGCTGTCCGCCGTCGAGGCCGACGCCGCCGCGGCGGGCGACCGACGCGAGGAACTCGACGACGGTCTGGACGAGGTTCGGCGTGACGTCGACGAGGTGGAGACGGACCTGTCGGCGGCCACCGCCGACCTGGAGTCGTCGGTCGCGGCGGTCCGGAGCGACCTCGACGACCTCGCGGAGGAGGTCGCGACCGAGGACGGCGCCGTCGCGGACGTGCGCGACGACGTGGAGAGCCTCCAGAACGAGGTCGAGTCGCTCTCGGGACTGGTCGACGACGAGGTGAGCGACGTTCGGAGCGAACTCGCCGCCATCCGCGCCGAGATGGAGGAGTTCGAGGCGTTCCGCGACCGGCTCTCGTCGGCGTTCGGCGCGACGAACGCGGGCGGTGCGGGTGGTGCGGCCGACGCGGCCGACGTCGAGGGCGAGTAAGACACTCGCGCCGCCGCACCGAGCACCCTCGTCTTCTCGGCCGTTCTCGTGGGTCGTCGAGACGTCTCCACGAACGCTCGCGGGCGACCCGCGTGCCACGTTCTCACGGCCCTCCCGTCGCCGGAAACGCGCCGTTTTTGACGGGTGAGACCGTGCGACCGGTAATGACAGGGACGGTGTCGGTCGCGGTGCCGCGCAAGGGCCGACCGCTGGAGGCCGCGCTCGAACGACTCGCCGCGGTCGCCGGCGAGGAGGCCGAGTCGCTCGCCGACGGCGTCGCCTCGACGCTGCGCTACGAGAAGGCGGTCACCAAGGGGCACCAGTCCGCCGACCGGGGCGTCTACGACCGCCTCGCCGCCTACAGCGACCCCGCGGGCGACGGCCCGGAGTACACGCTGGTCCGCGACGACCGGGAGGGGCACCCGCGGCGGGTCGTGTTCGACAGCGCCCGCCTCGACGTGTCCGGAACGACGGTCCGCCTCGTCGGTCGCGAGGAACCGTTCCGGGCGCTCCGCACCCACGAGTTCGCGCTCGGGTTCGACTCGGCGGACCTCGTCTTGGAGGAGGTGGTCCCGCTCGACCCGTCGGGCGTCTCGGACCTCGCCGACGTGAACGCCCGCATCGACCCGCGCGACACCGACGTGCGCGTGACGACCGGACTGGGCGACACGGTCAACCACACGCTGATGGCGCTCCCGGAGACCCTCCCCCCGGGCGCGTCGCTCGACCGCGAGTTCGTCGCCGGCTACGAGGGGCCGCTGTGCGTCTCGCCGCGCTACGAACGGCTGGTCGAGGCCGTCCTCGGGACGGACGCGCTCGAGGGCGTGGAGTTCGTCTACCCCGGCGACGGCGTCGAGGAGGAGGCCGCCATCGCGGAGGCGGGACTGGGCGTCTACCTCACCGTCACCGGGGGGACGGCCCGCGAGCACGGACTCGTCCTCGGGACGGACCTGTTCCCCAGCGAGACGGTCCTCATGGAGAACGAGGCGGAGGCGACCGCCGCCACGGACGCGCTCAAACGCGCGTTCGGTCGCGGCGTGGAGACGGCCATCCGGCCCGACTGACGTCGCCTCCACCGCCGGACCGCGTGCGTCTTAATATACTTCCCATACCTCGTGTGTGGATTACACTCTACGGTAGTGACGGAGGTATTACCACGTAGCTAGCGCGAAGCGTTATCAACCCGGACGGACGAGTAGTATTCACTCAGATCGATGAGCGAATCAGTACCGAATTCGAAACTACATGGACGTACAGTAAGTTCCGACGTGGAGGAGACGACTCCGCCGTCGGAGCCGACGCCGTCGTGGGCGTTCGTCGACGGGCGCGACCGGGAGGTCGACCTGACCGTCGTCGGGGGCACGGGGGGACTCGGGGAACTCGACGGTCTCGGACGGATGTACGACGAGTTCGACCGGTCTCACAGGGCACAGGGGCTTCCGCCGACCGGTCCGGACGACGTCCGCGAGTGGCTGAGCAGTCTCGACGCCGGACACCACCTCCTCGCGCGCCACGGCGATCGGGTGGTCGGACACGCCGCCCTGGTCCCCGACGAGTCGGGAGGGCACGAACTCGTGATATTCGTCCACCAGTCGTACCACGACGCGGGCATCGGGACGCGCCTCCTCCGGACGCTGCTGGCGTACGCCGAGACGGTCGGCGTCGTCCGCGTCTGGCTGACGGTCGAGCGCGACAACGACCCCGCGGTCGCCCTCTACCGGAAGGTGGGGTTCGAAACCGACGTCGAAGCCGAACCGGTGACGCCCACGCTGAAGATGCGCCTCGCGCTGGAGTGACCGTTCCACCGGTCGCTCCGAGTCGGACGCGTCTCGCGCGCGGCGGGAGCGCCGGGGGACGCCTCCGTTAGTCGACCCGGTTCGACCCTTCGTCCGCCGTCTGACTCGAACGCGCCTCCCGGACCGTGAGGCGCGCGATGCGAGCGTCCTCGACCGCCTCCACCTCGAAACGGTACCCCTCGCGCTCGACCCGGTCCCCGACCTCCGGCGCGCGACCGAGTTGGCTGAAGACGAAGCCGCCGATGGTCTCGTTCTCCGTCTCGAACGCCGTGTCGAGCGTGTCGTTCACCTCGTGGACGGGGACGCCCCCGTCGACGGTGTACGCCCCGTCCCCCCGAGCCTCGATGGACGGCGCCCGGGTCTCCGGGTCGAACTCGTCGCGGATGTCGCCGACGATCTCCTCGAGGACGTCCTCGATGGTCACGATACCCTCGAACACCCCCCACTCGTCGATCACGACGGCGAGTTGCCCCTGGCGCGTCTGGAACTCGGCGAGAATCTCGTCGACGCGCCGCGTCTCCGGGACGATGAGCACCTCGCGGGCGAGGTCGCTCGCGGTGAGCGCCGCCTCGGGTTCCGCCTCGGGTCCGGTCGCCCGGAGCACGTCCTTGACGTGGACGAATCCGAGCGGCTGCTCACCCTCGTCGTCGAGCACGAGATACCGCGTGTATGTCCCCGCGGCGGCGACCGACCGGAGTTCCTCGACCGGCATCGAGGCGGGGACCGTCTCCACGTCCGGGCGCGGAACCATTATCTCCCGGACGACCGTGTCGCCCAGGTCGAAGACGCTCTCTATCATCTCCACCTCGTCGAGGTCTATCTGGCCCGTCTCCTGTGACCGGGTGAGAATCATCCGTATCTCCTCTTCGGTGTGCGTCTCCTCCGTCTCGGAGGCCGGACGGACGCCGACCAGCCGGGTGAAGTAGTTGGCGGTGCCGTTGAACACGACGATGCCCGGCATGAACAGGTAGTAGAAGAACTTCATCGGTAGCGCGACGAGCAGCGAGATGCGCGCCGCCTCCTGGATGGCGAACGTCTTCGGTGCGAGTTCGCCGAACACGACGTGGAGGAACGTGATGAAGCCGAACCCGAGCGCGAACGCGACGAGGTGGACCGTCGGGGGCGGGAAGAACGAACCGAGGACTGGTTCGATGAGCGCCGCGACGGCCGGCTCGCCGATCCACCCCAGCCCGAGCGAGGAGAGCGTAATCCCGAGCTGACAGACCGCGAGGTAGTCGTCCAGACTCTCGACCGCCTCCCGGACGGTGGCGGCGCCGGACTTCCCCTGCTCGACGAGCGCGTTCACCTGCGTCGGCCGAATCCTGACGAGCGCGAACTCGGCGGCCACGAAGAAGCCGTTCATGAACACGAGAAAGAACGCCAGCAGTAGACCGCCGACGGAGAGGAGGTCTACCATCGCCCCTCGCGACGACGTCGGTGCGGATTCGTCGGCGGTCCCCCGCCCCACCGCTCCCGCCCGACTCGTCCGAGCGGGGAGCGGTGGTCGGGTCGGGAGACGTCCGGGTCGAGCATACGCCGCACTAGTCGGTCCCTTCACAAAACCGTGCCGAGAGACGGAGGTCCCCTCCAGCGAGCGACACGCCGCGGCGGTCGAGAGACACTCGCCGCGGTGGTGTACCCCCTCCGGTGTGAACACCGCCCCGTCGCCGCCGACCGACGAGCGCGCGTCGACCACCCCACGCCGACGAACTCCGGTTCCCTCCCTGTGGGTCCTGTCGAGAACTGCTGGCGAACGTCGACGAGGACCTGCGCGTCGTCGTTCCCGTGGACGACGACCACCCGGGCCGTCCGAGCCGTCGACCTGCTCCCGACCAGGCCCTGGTGGGACGCGCACGGTCCGTACCGACTCGTCGAGGTGACTAACTCGGTATAGCGGTATGGGATATACAAGTACGACAGCCGGCAGGAATCAGTCGCCAGTGAGAGGACGGATTTCGCCGGTCGTGCACCGACCAGTAGGCATTCGACCCGTCGGCCACAACTCGGCGCGTGCTCGAATCCACGTTCGGAACGGACGCGCCGGTCGTCGGCATGGTGCACCTGCCGCCGTTGCCGGGTTCTCCAGGCTACGAGGGCGCTCGCGCGGGGGTGCTCGACAGCGCCCGGCGCGACGCGCGAGCGCTCGATGCGGGCGGCGTGGACGCGGTACTGGTCGAGAACTTCGGCGACGCGCCGTTCTACCCCGACGACGTGCCCGACCACGTGGTCGCGTCGATGACGCGGGCGACCCGCGAGGTGGTCGAAGCGGTGGACGTCCCCGTCGGCGTGAACGTCCTGCGGAACGACGCCGAGGCGGCGCTGTCGGTGGCGGCCGCCGCCGGCGGGCGGTTCGTGCGCGTGAACGTCCACACCGGCGCTCGCGTCACCGACCAGGGACTCGTCGAGGGGCGGGCCCACCGGACGGTCCGCCTCCGCGAGCGACTGGACGCGGACGTCCGGCTACTCGCCGACCACGACGTGAAACACTCGGCCCCGCTCGCGTCGAGCGAATTCGCGGCGGAGTCGATGGTCGACGCGGTCGGGCGTGGCCACGCGGACGCCGTCGTCGTCAGCGGCGCTGGCACGGGTCGCGGCGTCGACGCGGCCGACCTGGAGGCGACGGTGGCGCGGCGCGACGAGTACGGACTCGACGTGCCGGTGTTCGTCGGGAGCGGCGTCACCGCCGAGACGGTCGGGGAGACGCTCGCGCTCGCCGACGGCGTCATCGTCGGAACGGCCCTCAAGGTCGACGGAGAAGTCGGAAACCCGGTGTCGGAGTCCCGCGTTCGTGCGGTCGTCGAAGCCGCTCGCGGGTGAATCGCGTCGAACCGGCGCGGGCGACGGTCGTCCACGCTCGAGTCCGTCACGCGGCGGGACCGAGCGTCGTCACTCGAGCATCGCCTCCAGCGTCGGTTCGTCGACGGCCTCTCGGAGGATCGCCCGCAGTACCCCCCGATACGCCGTGGAGGACGCCCGGACGACGTCGTGTATCGTCACGGCCGGTTGGAGGAGGTTCTCGGCGACGAGTCGGTCCCAGTCGACACTCGACCCGGTCTCCGAGCGGCGGTACCGTTCGATCTCGTCGACGGACTCCAGCCGCCGGATGCGGACCGGTTCGGCGCGGTCGGCGGCGAGCGACCGGTCGAGTACGTCCTCGTACGCCACTACCGTCCACCTCCGCGGCGGGTCTTCTCGGTGGAGGGGCGGGTCGCCGAACGGGGCGTGAACTTCATCCGACCGGTGTCGCCGGCGAACCGGGCGAAGTCACATAGTCGCATGTCTCGACTCCCGCTCGTCGTCGCCAGCAGATATAAGTACGTTCTCGGCTTTCATAAGTGAGATTTCGGTAATATATCGTCGTAAAATAAGGTGATACGGTAGATATTCGGTGTCCGTCGCACCCCTCCCGTCCGTCGACGGGGAAGCGGTGTGCGAGTAGGGTGTCCCGGGGGAGAGATGTCACTCCGACTCGCGTCTCGCCTGGTCGATGACGGCCTGTTTGACCCAGGCGCGGAACTCGCGGTCCGAGGGGAACGCGTCCGGGTCGAGGTCGGTGCTGTCGAACGCCTCGTCGACGGCGAGGAGCAGTCGCATGGCGTCCTTGATCGCTCGTGAACGGCCGCGTTCGTCCTTGAATCGCGAGTCGAACGCGTCGACCATCTCCACGTCGTCCTCGCCGACCCAGACGCCCGTCGTCCCGGTGGTGACTCCGTCCTCGCTCGTGGGCACGGGACGACCGTCGGACCCGAACCGTATCAAACCCGACCAGACACTCACGGACCGTGTGTGCGTCCGGCGACTCGTCGGTCTGCGAGAGACCGGACCGTCGTCGCCGCACGAAGACCCACCACGTTGGCCTTCGACGGAACTATCAACACCTCCACTCGAAACGAAGGTTCCTCGAGAGCGGTCTGAACCTGCAAGGACATTGGGTAATCGCCGTACAAAGAGGATGTAGATAATCCACGTAATCGCGTCTTAGTGAGTTAGGACAGGAATACGGGGATTGAAGTGGGGACGAGCCGACCCACGAGGCGTGAGTACTCCCGACACGGACCGCGTCGAGGTGCGGGTCAAACTCCCGGCGTACCAGAAGGAGACGTGGGTCGCGGACGCCGAGGACCTGGGGATGTCGCAGGCGGAGTTCGTCCGTACGATGGTGCAGGCCGGGCGCCACGACCTGGGGCTCGCGGCCGAGGAGAGCGGAGCCGAGTCCGACCCCGAGGAGTCCACTCCTCCCCCCTCTTCCCCCCGGAGTGACGTGCTCGAAGACCGGCTCCTCGGGGTTCTTCGACGGGGGGGTCCCCTGTCGTGGGACGCGCTCCTCGAGGCCGCCGCGGCGGAGTTCGAGGAGCGGGTCGACGAGACGGTGAACGAGTTGCAGGCGGCCGGCCGAATCCGCTACAGCGGGCGCGACGGCGGGTACGTGGTGACCGATGAGTAGCGCAGACGCCGCGGACCCGGACGACCCGGTGGGCTACTTCCTCCAGGACATGGAGTTCCACGGCAAGAGCGCCCGGACCCGCGGCGAGTACCGGCGCGTGCTCGACCGGTTCGAGGCGTTCCTCGGCGACGACCGGCACTCTCCCCGCGGAGAAGCGATTCCACCGGACGAGGCGTCCCACCGCGACTGCATGGCGTTCGTCCACCACCTCCGGCAGGACCCGGCGCTCGGCGACTCGACCGTGGCGGCGTACGCCTCCTACCTCCACCGGTTCTACGCGTACATGACGCAGGTCGGCGCGTTCGACGCGAACCCGATGGCGCTCGTGATGGAGGAACTCGACGAGCGTATCGACACCGACCCGACCCGCCGGGAGATTTCCGTCGAGCGGATGCGGGCGTTCGTGGCGCGCGTCCGGCACCCCCTGGAGCGGGCGCTGGTCGTCGCGCTGCTCAAGACCGGGATGCGGGTCGGCGAACTCTGCAACCTGGACCTGCGCGACCTCTCGCTGTCGCGCGGCGTGGACGGGTACGACCTCGGCACGCGCGCCCAACTCGACGGGCGGCCGGACTCGTTGTACGTCCCGTCGGAGCCGTCGGTCGGCGAGCGGTACAACGGCGAGGAGCGTACCGCCTCGAACAAGCGCAAGCGCGGGACCGTCGTCCCCGTCGACGACGAACTCGAACGCGTCCTCCTACGCTGGCTGGCCGTCCGTCCCGACTCCGTCTCGCCGGCCGACCCCCTGTTCGTCGGGACGGCGAGCGGGTGGGGTGAGCGACTCACGCCGGAACAGGTCCAGCGGGTCGTCCGCCGGCACGCCGAGGCGGTGGGCTGGCACGAGGCCGGCGCCGGGGCGTCCGAGAACGTCACGCCCCACTACTTCAGGCACTTCTTCACCACCCACCTGCGCGACCGGACCGGCGAGCGCGGCGTCGTGAAGTACCTCCGGGGCGACGTCGCGGACGACATCATCGACACCTACACCCACAACTGGGGCGACAACGTCCGCGAGACGTACGAGCGGCACGTCTATCGACTCCTGTAGCCGGACACCTCCCGACCCGTGACGGATGTGGTATTCGAGAACGAGTGACTATTTCGCGCTCGGGGGCAGACGGGTGAATCGTATCTCGCTATATCGAATCGTCGGAGTCAACTCGCACCGACAGGCGCCGCGAGCGCTCGAGACACGGAGGCTACGGAGCGGACATCTCCGCACGCCCCCGCGAGTGGGACTGACGGGGCGCCTCTGGCGCAGTCGGAACACGAGCAGCGCGAACGCGGCGACTGCGAGAACGACGAGGTGGTGGTCGTCCCGCCACCTCGAGTGGAACGCCGCGCGACCTGCCCCGTCTCGGGTACGTACTCGACGACGTCGACGGCTCTCTGTACCGTGCGCTCACACTGATGTGGCTCAGCGCCTGGGGACTCGCCTGCTCGCGCCGCCCGGTCGGTTCTGTGGACACGCGGATGATACCCGGAGCACGAGTTCCGACCGGCACGTCGTGCTGGGCGGACGACGCGTCGACGACCGAGAGCGAACCCGGGAGGAGCGTGTCGGGCACGCGAAGGAACAGCGTTTAACCTCTGCTCCCCGGTGGGGTGAGGTAGCATGGTCGATGTCGCGACGCTGGCCCGGCTGGGAGCCGGACTGGCGCTTCTGTTCGGCAACGGGTACTTCGTCACTATCGAGTTCGCGATGACTCGCGTTCGCCAGTTCTCCGAGAGCGAGTTTCAGGGGTCCCGCGGACTCGAACGGGCGTGGGAGATGACCGAGCGCCTCGAGGTGTTCCTCTCGGGGTGTCAGCTCGGAATCACCATCTGTAGCGTCGGTCTCGGGGTGGTCGCCGAGCCTGCGCTCGCGGCCGTCATCAACCCCGTCATCTCCGCGCTCGGACTGGGCGGCGTGCTCGGGGGCGGGAGCGGCGGGCACACCGCGCTCGCCGCCATCACCGCGCTCGCCATCATCAACCTCCTCCACCTCACCATCGGCGAGCAGGCGCCGACGTACCTCGGAATCGAGCGCTCGAAACAGGTGGCGAAGTTCGGCGCGCCCATCCTCTACTGGTGGACGCGTATCTTCTCGCCGGTCATCCGGCTGGCCGACTGGCTGGCGAAGGCCATCCTCTCGCTGTTCGGCGTCGAGATGACCCGGTCGTGGGCCGAAGAGGAAGCGGAGGAGGGTGCGGGCGAACGAGCCCAGACGCGTGGGGAACTCATCAGTCGGATGGGTGGCGCGCTGGCGGACATCGACATGTCCGACGAGCGGCGCGAAGAGATAATCAACGCCGTCGCCATCGACCACATCCACGCGTCGGACATCATGGTCGACCGCGAGGAGGTGACCACGCTCTCGACCGAGCGGTCTTACGAGGAGAACCTCGACACCATCCGAACGCACCCCTACACCCGGTTCCCGCTGGTCGGCGAGAGCGTCGACGACGTCGTGGGGGTCGTCTACCTCCCGGCGTTCGTGCAGGCACAGGACGCGCTCGAACGGGGCGAGCGCGGACTCGCGGACATCGCCTCGGAGCCGCTGACCGTCCCGCCGGACATCCCGGTCAGCGACCTCATCGACGAGTTCCAGGAGGCCGAACAGGAACTGGCGTTCGTCGTTGACGGGGACCGGACGGTCGGAGTGATAACCGCGACGGACGCGTTCGAGGAGATCGCCGGCGAACTCGAAGACCCGCTCGACGACGAGTGAGGCTCGGACGTCCCGCCCGGCGGGCGGCGAGGGGACTCGGCGGCCGCCCTCGCCTCGCGGCCGGTAGGGGAGCCTCGCACGTCGACGGGTGTCAGGCCCGGTGCGCGCCGGGAAGCGCGGGAAGTTACGACTCGCGGGGGACCGTGAACACCGGAACCGGAGCGGAGCGGACCGTCTTCTCGGCGACGCTCCCGAGCAGGACCCGGTCGACGCCGCGCCGACCGGTCGTACCCATGACGGCCGCGTCGACGCCGTACCGTTCGACTGCGTCGAGTATCTCTTCGGCCGGGCGCCCGTGTTCGACGTGTCCTTCGGCGTCGACGCCGCGGTCGGCCGCCTCCGCGACCAGGCCCTCGACCGCCTCGCTGGCGGCCCGTTCGAGTCCCGTGCCGGACAGCGTCGAGCGAACGTCCGGTCCGAGCGAGGCGTCGTCGAAGACCGAGAGCACGTCGACGGCCGCACCGAGCGGCCCCGCGAGCGCGAAGGCGTGCTCGGCGGCGTGCGTCGCCGCGACGCTCCCGTCGGTCGGGACGAGGAGGCGCTCGTACGGGAACGTCCAGCTATCGGTCGACTCCATCCGACCGGTGAGTACGGGCACCGTCGACAGCCGGACCACCTTCTCGGTGACGCTGCCGAGGAGGTAGCGCGAGAGCCCCGTCCGGCCGCGGGTCGGCATCGCGACGAGGTCGTGGTCGTACCGCTCCGCGTAGTCGACGATGGTGGGCGCGGGCGCACCCTGCACCACGTCGGTGCCGTACGTCACGCCCAGCGAGTCGAGCGTCTCCGCCGCCGCGTCGACGACGGCGTCCCCGCGCCGTTCGAGCGCGTCGACCACGTCGCTCTCGACGACGGTGACGCTGTCGTGGGTGGTGTCCGCGACGAACAGCAGTCGGACGGACGCGTCCGCCCAGTGCGCGAGTTCGCCGACGTGGTGGAGCAGTTCCGTCGCCCCCTCGCTGCCGTCGACGGGGAGGAGGATGTTCTCGTACATGGCTGACGGGAGCGAGTAGGGGCGAACGTGCTTAAGCGGTTTCCCGTTCGGCGGCGGGGGGAGGCGCGCGCCGTTCGACGGCTCCGCCTCAGGCGTCCACCGGTTCGACGAGCGACGGGTCGTCGTTCGCCGGCGAGTTCACGCGCGTCGACACGGGGTACGCCCGGAACTGGTCGTCCTCGTACGGGTCGAGGAGCGCGTCGTTCGAGAGGTCGCCCGAGAGCCAGTCCGCCTCGGCGTCGGGGCGGAGGACGACCGCCATCCGGTGGTGGAGCGGGGAGACGACGGCGTTCGGTTCGGTCGTGAGTATCGTGAACGACTCGACGGTCTCGGCGTCGCCGCCGCCCCCGCCGGCGCCGAACTCCCCGAGTCCGGACTGCCGGCCCGGCGGCGTCCACCGCTCGTACAGCCCCGCCATGGCGAACGGCCGGTCGTCCGTGAACGCGACGCGGTACGGCTGTTTCCCGCTCCCGGCGTCGCCGGACTCGCCCCCCTCCTCGTCCCCGGTCTCCGGTCGCGTCTCGCTCCACTCGTAGAAGCCGTCGGCCGGGACGAGACACCGGCGGGACTCGTACGCGTCCGCGAACGAGCGCTTCTCGTCGACGGTCTCGACGCGGGCGTTGATGAGGTCGAACGGCTCGTCCGCCCACGACGGGGTCAGCCCCCACGTCATCCGTCGCATCTCGTCTGGGTCGTCGCCGGCGACGACCGGGAGCGCCTGTCCCGGCGCGCAGTTGTACCGCGGGCCGTAGTCGGCCGGCGCGGCCGCGTCGAAGCGTTCCTCGAGCGTCGACCGGGGGGTGAACAGGGAGTACCGGCCACACATACCCTCCAGTCGGGTCGGAGCGGGCATAACGGTACCGCGCGCACGGGCAGGGAGCGAGCGCCGACCGAACGCTTAACCCGGCGACGCGCCGAGGTACGTCGAGACACGGGTGACCCGCCGCCCGGCGGTGAGGGTCGGCGGTCGCCCGGGGAGCCACAGAGTGCGCATTCGGAACAGTTTCATCCCAGTGGAGGGCGTGGGCGAGCGGACCGAGCGGCGGATGTGGGAGAACGGCATCGGCGAGTGGGGCGAGTTCCGACAGGACCGCGCCCCGGGCGTCGGCGCGACGACCGCCGGCCGCATCGAGTCGTTCATCGACGAGGCGACCGAGCGGCTGGACGACCGGGACGCGGCGTACTTCGACGCCGCGTTCCCGAGCGGCGAGCGGTGGCGGCTCTACGAGGACTTTCGCGACGGCGCGTGCTTCTTCGACATCGAGACCACGGGGCTCTCGCACGACCGCGACCGGGTGACGACGGTGTCGTTCCACTGCGACGGCGAGACGGAGACGCTCGTGCGCGGACGCGACCTCACGGGCGAGGCGGTCCGCGAGCAGTTCGACGCGGCGGACCTGCTCGTCACGTTCAACGGGGCGCGCTTCGACGTGCCGTTCCTCGAAACCTCCCTCGGACTGGACGTGACGACGCCCCACCTCGACCTCATGTACCCCTGCCGGCGACTCGACCTGACGGGCGGGCTGAAGCCCATCGAGCGCGAGGTGGGTCTCGCCCGCGACGGGCCGGACCTGACCGGCCGCGACGCGGTTCGCCTCTGGCACCAGTACGAGGCGGGCGACGAGGGCGCACTCGACACGCTGGTCTCGTACAACCGCGACGACGCCGCCAACCTCCGGACGCTCGCCGACGAGGTGACCGGGCGGCTCCACCGCGCGACCCTTCCCGACCCCGACTTCGGCTTCGACACGGAGGCGGACGGGTCGCCGTCCGCGGAGCCGTAGTCGCAGGCGCTACCCTTTTCCCGGCGGGCAGTACGCGTAGTGTATGCCCGACGACACGGGGACGGCCGACGAGGGTGAGGGTGGCGACGCCGTCGAGGCGACCGACAACGGACGGGACACGGTCCCGGAGATAGAACTGGGGCTGTACCAGGTCTCGGTGCGCGTGAAGGGTCGGGCCGACGACGACCTGGCGACCGTCGAGGAGACGGCGACCCGGCTCATCGACCACCTCGTCGAACGGGCGGAGACGCTGGAGGAGGCGCCCGACGACCGCGGGCTGGGCTGAACCGAGGGACCGACGGGTCGAGCGCCCGTGTTCCGGAGCGACGAGGGCGGCGGCGGCGATTACAGTACGTCACCGATGCGTCGGGGCTCCCCCGAGAACGACGGTTCCTCCTCGATTATCTGCAACACCTCGTGGTCGGTCACGTCGACGTACTGCTTGTCCGTCGCGTCCTCGATGAGCGTCTTCTCCAGTCTGAACTCGGTGCCCTGGTACTCCACGTCGACGCCGGTCTCGTCGAAAGCGAGTGCGGTCATATCGGTCGGTAGCCGGTGCGGACGTAAAAGCGCGCAGTTCCGCGCCGCGCGGACCGTCGACGGCCGTGACGGTGACGGCCGAGACCGAAAGGCGCTTTTCGCGGCGCTCTCGAAGGGAGCGTATGCTATCCGTCGCGCTCGCGGGCAAGCCGAACGCGGGCAAATCTACCTTCTACAAGGCGGCGACGATGGCCGACGTGGACGTCGGCAACTACCCGTTCACCACCATCGACCCGAACCGGGGCGTGACGCACGTCCGCACGCGGTGTCCCTGCCTCGACCGCGAGGAGCGGTGCGGCGACGAGAACTGCCGCGGCGGCAAGCGGTACGTCCCGGTCGAACTGCTCGACGTCGCCGGACTCGTCCCCGGCGCGCACGAGGGGAGGGGGCTGGGTAACCAGTTCCTCGACGCACTCACGAACGCCGACGTCATCCTCCAGGTGGTCGACGCGGCGGGCGCGACGAACGCCGAGGGCGACCCGGTCGAGGTCGGCGAGTACGACCCGGTCGAGGAGGTGGACTTCGTCGAGGAGGAGATGGACCAGTGGCTCGCGGGTATCGTCGACCGCAACTGGGAGTCGGTCCAGCGCAAGTCGCGCTCGCCCGACTTCGACATCGACGAGGCGCTGACCGACCTGCTCACGGGGTTCGGCGCGACCGAGTACGACGTGACCGCGACGCTCCGGGAACTGGAGTACCCCGAGGACCCCATCCAGTGGACGGACGACCACCGAGAGGCCCTCGCTCGCGACGTGCGCGCGCGGACGAAACCCATCGTCCTCGTCGCCAACAAGGCCGACATCGCGCCCGAGGGGAACGTCGAACGCCTGCGCGAGACCGACAAACCCGTGATTCCCGCGACGGCCGACGGCGAACTCGCGCTCCGGAAGGCCGCGGAGGCGGGCGTCGTCCGCTACGACCCGGGCGACCCCGACTTCGAGGTCACGGGCGAGGTGAGCGGCGCACAGCGGCAGGGTCTGGAGAAGATACGCGACGTGATGGAGCGCTTCGATGGCACGGGCGTCCAGCAGTCGCTGAACGAGGCGGTGTACGGCCTGCTCGGGATGGTGACCGCCTACCCCGTCCAGAACGAGACCCGGTGGACCGACGCGCAGGGGAACGTCCTCCCCGACGCGTTCCTGCTCCCGGCGGGGAGTACTCCCCGCGACCTGGCGTACGCCGTCCACTCCGACATCGGCGACGGCTACCTCCACGCTGTCGACGCGCGCGCCGACCGCCGCATCGGCGAGGACACGGAACTGGAGGAGGGCGACGTCGTCAAGGTCGTCAGCACCGCGAACTGAGCGGCCGAGACCGCCGCCTCGGGGGAGGTGCCCGAACCGCTACTCGTCCGCGAGCGCACCGGCCAGTCGGTCGACCTCCGCCTCGGTGTTGAACGCGTGGACCGACGCCCGGACCGCCGCCGGGTCGGGGATGTGCCGCAGAATCAGCCCCCGGTCGCGGAGTCGCTCGACGGTGGCCTCCGGGTCGTCGACGTCGACGGTCACCAGCCCCGACTCCGGGTCGGCGGGGCTGAGCAGTCGCCCTTCGGGCACCTGGTCGGCCAGCCGCGCGGAGAGCGTCAGGACCCGGTCGCGGACCGCGTCGAGACCCACCTCCTCCAGCAGGTCGATGGCGGCGCAGAGCCCGACCGACGGCGCGAGCGAGTCGGTCCCCCGCTCGAACCGGCACGCGCCGGGCGCGAGTTCGTACTCGGTGGCGCTCGCGTCCGCGACGCTCCGGTAGGTCACCTGCGCGGGGTGGAGTCGCTCGGCCGCGTCGGCGTCGACGTACAGCGTGCCCGCGCCCCACGGGCCGAGCAGCCACTTGTGACCCGACGCGGCGACGGCGTCCGCGCCCCACGCGGGGAAGTCGACCGGTTCCTGCCCGGGGGCCTGCACCGCGTCCACGAGGACGAACGCGCCGGCGTCGTGCGCGACGTCGGTCAGTTCCTCCACCGGCAGGTGCGTGCCGTAGTTCCACGAGAGCGAGGAGAAACACGCAAGCTTCGCGCCGTCGACGGCGTCCGCGAACGCGTCGACGTCGATTCGCCCGCGTTCCGTCTCCACCACGCGCACCTCGACGCCGCGGCGGCGCGCGAGTCTGTCGAACGGGAGCGTCCCCGCGGGGTGTTCGAGGTCCGTCCGGACCACCGCGTCGCCAGCCTCCCAGTCGAGGGCGGCGGCGACGGCGCTCACGCCGTCGGCGGTGCTCTCGGTCAGCGCGAGTTCGTCCGCCTCGGCCCCGAGGTGGCCCGCGACGTGCTCGCGACACTCCTCGTACTTCTCGAAGCTGACCGGGTAGGGGTTCTCCTCGGCGAGCACGTCCACCTTCTGGTGCCGTTCCCAGTCGGCCGCCGCCTCCAGCACCGGTTCGGGCGACGGGCCGGTCGCGCCGGTGTTGAAGTAGGCGGCGCGGTCGCAGACCGGGATGGTCGCCCGGAGGTCCTCGGGGGTCACCGCCGCACCTCCGCGGCCGCCTCGGCGATGACGTCGAGCGCCGCACGCAGGTCGTCCTCGTCGGTGGCGTACGAGATGCGTGCGTAGCCCGCCCCCCGCTCGCCGAACGCCTCGCCCGGGACGAGGACGACGCCCCGCTCGATGCACGCGTCGACGAACCCGTCGGGCACCTCGGGCATCGCGTAGAACGCCCCCTGCGGGGTCAGGCAGTCGAGGCCGGCGTCCGCGAGGCCGTCGAGGACGATGTCGCGCCGGCGCTCGAAGGAGTCGCGCATCTCGCCGACCACGTCCTGTGGGCCGGAGAGGGCGGCCTCGGCGGCGTACTGCGCGGGCGCGGAGGCGCACGCCTGAGCGTACTGGTGGACGCGGAGCATGCGCTCGATTCGGTCGGTCGCGCCGGTCACCCAGCCGAGCCGCCACCCCGTCATCGAGTACGTCTTCGAGCAGGCGTTGACGACCACCACGTTCCCGCGTTCGTCCTCGATGGGCGAGCGGTGCTCGCCGTCGAAGACGAACTGCTCGTACACCTCGTCGGAGACGCAGAGCACGTCGTGTTCGCGGGCGATGCGGGCGAACGCGCGCACGTCGTCGGGCGAGGCGACAGCGCCCGTCGGGTTGGCGGGCGAGTTGACGACGAACGCCGCGGTGTCGTCGGTGATGCGCTCCTCGACGGCCGCGGGGTCGAGCGTCAGGTCCTCGCGGAGCGGGACCGGGACGGGTTCGCCGCCCGCGAGTTTGGTCAGCGCGTCGTAGGAGACGAACCCCGGGTCCGGGACGAGCACCTCCTCGCCCGCGTCGACGTGGGCTTCCAGCGCCAGGTGGAGCGCCTCGCTCCCGCCGGCGGTGGCGATGACGTCGCCGGGGTCGACCGCGACCCCCTGGTCGCGGTCGTGTTTGGCCGCGATGGCCTCTCGGAGGTCGCGCGTCCCCTTGTTGGACGTGTAGCCGTCGGTCAGGCCCGCCTCGATGGCGTCGACGGCCGCCTCCTTCGCGTGCGCCGGCGTCGGGAAGTCGGGTTGGCCGAGGCCGAGGTTGATGGCGTCCGCGCCGGCGGCCTCGAACACCTCGCGGATGCCGCTGATGGAGATGCGCTCCACCCGGTCGGAGAAGTCGGTCATGTGCTACTCGGAGGCACCGACCCCGATAGTCGTTTCCACTCCGGAGACGGGGGAACGGACGCACCGACGAGACCCGGGCCGCATCACTCCTCGGCGGTCGTCTCGTACTCCGCGCGGAGGTCCTCGACGTGCGCCGTGAGCAGCGACACCGCGTCGTCGGCGTCCATGTACCCCTGCGCGTACTCCGAGAGCACGTCCTCGGCGTCCGCGAGGAAGTTCGCCACCGCCTCGTCCGGGGTCGTCGGGTCGTCCACGTCGCTCGGGTCGTCACTCATGGGTCGTGGTTCGGTGGCCGGACACCTGGGTGTTGCGTCCGGCGGCAGTCGCCGGCTCATCCTCGCCGCTCGCTCCCGCACCCGGAGGGACTAAGCGCCCGAGACGCCCACCGACGGACGTGACGGTCACGCTCCGGTTCGCGGACGGTGCGGTGGTCCTCGACGCGGACGAGGACCGGGGGACGCACCCGGACGCGCTCGCGGACCTGCCCGGCGTCGAGTCGGACGCCCGGACGGGGTCGCTGCGCGCGCCGGCCCACCGCTACCGCGAGGTCCGCGACGCGCTCGACGCGCGGGGCATCGCGGTCACCGACCGCGTCGCGCCCGCCGCGACGCTCGACCTCTCGCTCCGGTACGACCTCCGCGCGTACCAGCGCGAGGCGCTCGACGCGTGGCGCGCGAACGACGACCGGGGCGTCGTGGAACTGCCGACCGGGAGCGGGAAGACGGTGCTCGCGCTCGCGGCGGTGGCGGCGCTCGGCGTCCCGACGCTCGTCGTCGTGCCGACGGTCGACCTCCTGGAGCAGTGGCGGCGCGAACTCGACGCCGAGTTCGGCGTTCCCGTGGGACAGTTCGGCGGCGGCGAACAGCGCGCGGAGGCGGTGACGGTGGCGACGTACGACTCGGCGTACCTCCGCGCGGACGACGTCGGCGGCGACTTCGGGCTACTGGTCTTCGACGAGGTCCACCACCTCGGCGGCGAGGGGTACCGCGACATCGCCCGCCTGTTCGCCGCGCCCGCCCGACTCGGGCTGACGGCGACGTTCGAGCGGCCGGACGGCGCGCACGAGACCGTCGCCGGGTTGGTGGGGCCGGTGGTGTACGAGCGGGACGCGTCGGACCTGGCGGGCGAGCACCTCGCGGAGTACGAGGTCCGCCGGGTGGAGGTCGACCTGACCGACGCGGAGCGAGAGCGCTACGAGGCGGCGCAGGGCACGTTCGTCGACTACGTCCGCGAGGCGGGCATCACGTTCCGGTCGGGGGCGGACTACCAGCAGTTGGTGAAGCGGTCGGGGAACGACCCGCGCGCCCGGGAGGCGCTGCTCGCCAAGCAGCGCGCGCGCGAAGTGATGATGAACGCCGACGCGAAACTCGACGAGTTGGCGCGCGTCCTCCACCGACACCGCGGCGAGCGAATCATCGTCTTCACCGCCCACACCGACCTCGTCTACCGCATCTCCGAGCGGTTCCTGATTCCCGCCATCACGAACGAGACGGGTGCGGAGGAGCGCCGCGAGGTACTGCGGAAGTTCCGCGCGGGCGAGTACACCCGCGTCGTCTCCGCGAACGTCCTCGACGAGGGGGTGGACGTGCCGGACGCGAGCGTCGGGGTCGTCATCTCCGGCAGCGGGTCCGAGCGGGAGTTCACCCAGCGCCTGGGTCGGGTGCTCCGTCCGGGGTCCGACGGCGGGAAGCGAGCCGTGTTGTACGAACTGGTGACGAACGAGACGGCGGAAGAGCGGGTGGCCGACCGGCGGCGGTGACAGTCGACAGGAGCAGCGTGGGCACCGCGAGCGAGAGACGCGTGCCCGCGTCAGCCGACCGGCTGGAGGAACATGACGTTCACCCGCCCCACGGCGTCGAAATCGCGGAGCTGATACACCAGTTCCCGAATCCGGTCGGCCTGCCCGGTACAGAAGACGGTCTCCAGACACCAGTCCCCGTGGTGCAGGTGGTGGGTCGTCCGGATGATTCGCTCGAACTCGTGCTGGACGGTGTGGAGTTCCCCGATGACGAGCGTGTGTTCGTAGTCGAACGCGACGGCCGCGACCGCCTCCCCCTCCACCTCCTCCAGTTTGGTGTGTCGCTCGATGTACTCCTGCATCGCCTCGCGCACGGCACGCGAGCGCGACTCCATTCCCTCGGCCGTCCACGTCTCGTCGAACGAGTCCAGTACCTCCTGCGGGATGTTGAGGCTTGTTCGCACACGCGCCCGTGAGTCACAGTGGTACTTAGGCCCCGGTATTACGGGCGAGTCCGGTCACGACAACCCCCAATCCGACCGATTGCCTCCGTTCGACACGATGCTCTACACCGAAGCGTTCGCCTGTTGGTCGGTGCCGTGTTACTCGGAGCGGTCCACGGAATCGAGCCAGGTCACGGCCGGCCGGTCGCTGCCGCGGACGCGCTCACCGTTATCGTCGGCATCATCACGCTGACGATGCTGCTGACGGCGGCTACCACAGCTCCGAGGATCGAGCGAAGAATACACGCCGTACCTACCGCGTTCTCGGCGGCCGTGCTCGTCATCAGGGGGTTCGGGTTCATCACCGGGGTGTTCTGAACGCGGTCGGACGGGTACGCTCCCCGGGCGTCGCCGCGTCCGGGTGTCGGGGGACGGAGCGGGGTCCGGGGACGGCGGCCGCGTCGGTCACTCGACCGACACGGAGATGGAGCCGTCGCTCGCGAAGTCGGCGTACGCGAGGTCGGTCTCCAGTGTCACCTCGGTGCGCTCGCTGGGGGCGACCGTCACCTCCCGGTCGACGGTCGTCTCCGTGTCGCCGGCGCGCACCTCGGCGACGACGACGCCGGTCTGCTCGGCGCCCGAGCGGTTCTCTACCGTGACGCTGACGTGCACGTTCCCCGACTCCGACTCCACTTCGGTGAAGTCCGTGATGACCAGCGAGTCGTCCCCGCTCGGCTGGACGGACCGCGGCGGGGTCCGGGGACCCGACGGACTGACGGGGTCCGTACAGCCCGCGCTCGCACTCAGCCCGCCGACTCCGAAGAGACCGGCGAGCCGCGTCAGTAGTCCCCGGCGGTTCATACGCGCGAATCCGTCGCCCCCGGTATGAGCCTTGTCCATTCCGCCGGCGCTGGCGGACCCGACCCGGCCGCGTCGACCGCCGGGCGCCCCGAGCGGGCGCGAATCGCTTTTGTCTCCGCCGCCCGACTCGCGGACGTGCTCCGGAAGGACCTCCTGCGCGTCTCGCGGCGCGGCGGCGCGTACCGCCCGCGGTTCGTCGTCGGCGACGACGACGCCCGGACGCTGGCGGCGCGCGTCCTCGGCGTCTACCAGGGTCACGTCGGCGAGCGGCGCGGCGACCTGGACGCGGCGCTGGAGTCGCTGGAGCGCGACGCGGACGACTACAAACTCGTCCGGGGATTCGCGGCGCTGCTGGAGCGGGAGGCGGGGTTCGAGACGCACGCGCCGCTCCCCCCGCGACGCGCCCGACGCGCCGCGTTCGACGCCGCGGAAGTCGACGGCGTCGCCGACGACGGGGGACGGACCGCGGCGTTGGCGCGGGCCGCGGACGAACTGGGCGCCGACCCGGACGCGGTGGAGGCGTCGCTGTACGCCGACCGGGAGGAGAACGAGGTGCTCGCGTCGTTCGACCCGCGGTGGGACCCCGACGCGCTGTGTACGCAGTACGACCTCTCGCTGGCTCAGACCGCGCTGTTCGACGCGACCGAGGTCAGGGTGCGGTCGTCGGACCCGAAGGCGCTCGTGAGCGCCGTGAAGCGACTGGGGCTGCTGTACGAGATACGCGAGGCGGACGGCGAGAGCGGAACCGGGAGCGGGCCGACGGGCGGCCTGCCGACGCGGGAGGTGGTCGTCACCGGCCCGGACGCGCTGTTCCGGCGGAGCCGCCGGTACGGCACCGCGTTCGCGCGCCTGCTCCGGAGCGTCGCGGGCACCGCAGCGGACTGGGAGCTGACGGCCGCGATAGACGACCGGGGGCGCGAGCGGGAGCTCCGTCTCTCGGATTCGGACGTCCGGGTGCCGGGCGTCGAACCGCTCGCGGAACCGGCGTTCGACTCGGGCGTCGAGGCGGAGTTCGCCGCCCGGTTCCGCGCGCTCGGACTGGACTGGGACCTCGTGCGTGAGCCGGAACCCCTGCGAGTGGGGACGAGCGTCATGATTCCCGACTTCGCGTTCGCGTACCGCCACGCCGACTTCCGGGTGTTCTTCGAGGTGATGGGGTTCTGGACGCCCGCGTACGTCGAGAAGAAACTCGCGCAACTCGACGGCGTCGAGGACGTGGAACTGATCGTCGCCGTCGACGAGTCGCTGGGCGTCGGCGAGGAGGTCGCCGCGCGCGACCACCGCGCGATTCCCTACTCGGGGACGGTCCGCGTCAAGGACGTGGTGGACGTCCTCCGGGAGTACGAGACGGAACTCGAGGCGGAGGTGACGGCCGACCTCCCGGCGGAACTGACGCCCGACGCCGACGTGGTCGCGGTCGCCGACCTCGCGGACGAGTACCGCGTCCCCGCCGACGCGCTCGACGACGTGACGTTTCCCGAGCATCGACGGGTCGGGGGGACGCTCGTGCGGCCAGCGGTGCTGTCGGCGCTCCGTGACGACCTCGAACCCGGGATGACGTACGCCGACGCGGAGGAGATACTCGCGGACCGCGGCGTCGCAGACGCGAGTGCGGCGCTGTCGGCGCTCGGCTACCGGGTCGCGTGGGAGGGGCTGGGCGGCGGGACGATACGCGAGAAGGAGGGGAGCGGGACGGGCGAGAGCGACCGCGAGTCTGCGTAGCCGTCAGTCACGGTCGGCGGGGAGTTCGGAGAGGTCGGGGAGGTCCTCCTGGTACCCCTTCGGGACGACCGACCGGAGTTCGTCGTAGAGGTACAGCCCCACTCCGATGGGTTCGAGGTCGCCCGCGAGCCGGTGAGCGGCGACGAGGTAGCCCCAGTCGCCGTCCCACTCGGGCAGGTCCTGGTCGTGGCCCGCGGCGAACGCGACGGCCCGTTTCGGCGAGAGTTCGACGACGTTCTTCGTCGCCAGCCGTCCCCAGCGCTGGACGGCGGTGGTCGTCGGCTTCCAGTGTTCCTGCCGCGTCCGGAGGACGGTCATCCCTACCCCCTCGACGTCGACGGGCGAGGGGACGTCGCCGGCGAACGCCCAGAGTTTGCCCGACCCCTTCTCCCAGAAGGTGTGGTCGTCGAACGTCTCCGGCGGGACGCCGAACCGCTCGTCCCACCAGTCGAGCACCTCCGCGCGCGTCGCCCGACCCGGGACTCGCCGCTCGTCTTCCGTCGCGGGCAGGCGGTCGAAGCGCCCGCCGTCGTTCTCGGGGGCGTCCCCCTCGTCCTCGACCGTCCCGGTCACGCCGCCACCTCCCCGCCGACGCGGAGTTTCGCGAGGAAGAATCCGCCGGTGTCGTTCAGGTGGGGGTACACCCGACTGGCGTTCCGGACCTGCGGGTCGTACGTCTCGCCGTCCCACTCTGTCACGCCCGGCCGGGCGTCGAGCGGGCAGTCCCACTCGACGACCCGGCAGTCCTCCTCGTCGAGGACGTGGTCGAGGACCGCCTCGTTCTCCTCGGGCGCGAACGTGCACGTCGAGTAGACGACGGTGCCGCCGGGACGCGTCGCCTGGACCGCCCGCCGGAGGATTCCCTTCTGGACGCCCGCGACCTGGTGGACGTGGTCGAGCGTCCACTTCTCCAGGGCGTCCGGGTTCTTCCGGACCGTCCCCTCACACGAGCAGGGAGCGTCCACGAGCGCCGCGTCGAACGCCTCGAACCCCAGGTGCGCGAGCGAGTAGTTGCGCGCGTCCTGGTGGTCGACGACGAGGTTCGTGACGCCCAGTCGCTCGGCGTTGTGCCGGAGCGCGGAGATGCGCCCGAGGCTGGTGTCGTTGCCGACGAGCGTCCCCCGGTCGTCCATGAGCGCGGCGAGTTGGGTTGTCTTGCTCCCCGGGGCGGCGCAGGCGTCCCACACGCGCTCACCGGGTGCGGGGTCGAGTGCGAGCGCCGGGAGCACCGACACCTCCTCCTGCCCGTGGACCCAGCCGTGGGCGTACGGCCACGTCGTCCCGGGCGAGCGGTCGGCCAACCGGAAGACCCCGTCGTGCCAGCCGGCGCGCTCGTAGTCGGTCCCCTCCGCGTCGAACGCCGCGGCGACCCGCTCGGCGTCGCCCTTGATGGCGCTGACCCGGACCACCGACGGGAGCGGTCGCTCGCAGGCGGCGCGGAACGCCGCCTCGTCGTCGACGAGCGGCGCGTAGCGGTCGAGTGGGTTCACGCGCCCGCTTCGCGGCAGGCGCGCTTGTCGGTTTCGGAGTCGACGGGGCGGCGATCACGACCCGGTCTACCGGGAGAGTCGTCCGATGGGCTGGACGTTCTGGGACTCGACGGTGGCTTCTCGGTCAGAGTGGTGTAAAATAGCCAAAAGCTTATTACGACTAATTACGATTCTACTATATGACCATGTACGGACGTCTGATTACCATCGGCGTCCTCGCAGTCGTCGGTGCTCTCACGTGGCTCGGTCTCGAAGACATCCCGCTCACGCCGGCGCACCGGCCGAAACCCTCCCCGACGGCGCGGGTCAGACTCATCGACGAGCGGCGGCGTCTCGCCCGGGACTCGCCTCGCGACGGCGTCCCGTCCGAGGAGCCGCCGTCCGCGGGTTTACGGTGACCGCCCGCGTGGGGACGTCATGGCACGCATCGACGTGAAGGCGGACGTGGCGCTGGAGGAACCCGTTCTCGTCGAGGGGTTTCCCGGGGCCGGGCTGGTTGGGAAAATCGCGGCCGACCACCTCGTCGAGACGTTCGAGATGAGTCACTACGCGGACGTCCACTGCGGGAGCCTGCCTCCAGCGGCCGCGTACACCGAGGGCGACAGCACGCTCAGGACGCCGGTCAGGCTGTACGCCGCCGCGGACCACGACCTGCTCGTCCTCCAGTCGGACGTCCCCGTCGCACCCGCGGCCGCGGAGGAGTTCGCGGAGTGCGTCGCGGACTGGTTCCGCGAGGAGTCGGTCACGCCGCTGTACCTCGCCGGGCTGAAGCGCGAGGGACCGACCGACGAGGAGGTTCCGGTCCGGGTCCGCGGGGTCGCGACGGGCGAGGGTGCGGCGGTGCTCGACCGCGTCGGCATCGGCCCGCCGGACGACGCGGGACTCATCTCCGGGCCGACCGGCGCGCTGTTGAACCACGCGCTGGACACCGACCTCACGGCGGTCGGGCTGGTCGTCGACTGCGACCCGCAGTTCCCGGACCCGACGGCCGCGAAGGCGGTCCTCGAGGACGGCGTCGCTCCCATCGCCGACGTCGACGTCCCGACGACGGAACTCGACGAGAGCGCCTCGCAGATACAGCGCGCGAAAGAACAGCTCGCACAGCAGATACGGGAACAGGAGGAGAAGTCCTCGAAGGCGCAGTCTGTCCGGATGTACCAGTAGCCGGGACGGGCTCCGACCCCGGTTCCGCGCGACCGGGGGGCGGCGCCGGTCGATTCTGCAACCCTTATTTCCGCCGAACGACTTCGTCCGAGCATGAGTGACGAGGCCGGAGTCGAGTCCGAAGACACCGAGTCCGAGGACGGCGAACCGCCAGCCGCGGACGAGACCGAGTCGGCGCTGGCCGCCCGCGTCGCGGAGTACGACGAGGAACTCGCCGCCGAGGTCGCCGAGACCGAAGAGCGCGCCGCGGAGGCGGAAGCGCGCGTCGAGGACCTGGAGTCGTCCCTGACGCGCGCGAAGGCGGACTTCCAGAACTACAAGAAGCGGACGGAGAAGCGCCGCGAGCAGGAGAAGAAACGCGCGACCGAGGACCTCGTCGCCCGGCTGACGGAGGTGCGCGACAACCTCGTCCGCGCGCTCGAACAGGACGAGAGCGCGGACATCCGCCCCGGCGTCGAGTCGACGCTGGAGACGTTCGACCGCGTGCTCGAAGCGGAGAACGTCGCCCCCATCGAACCGGACCCCGGGGAGGCGGTCGATCCCGAGCGCCACGAGGTGATGATGCGCGTCGACAGCGACCGGCCCGAGGGGACCGTCGCGGACGTGTACAAGCCGGGGTACGAGATGGCCGACAGGGTCATCGAGGCGGCGCAGGTGACGGTCAGCGACGGGAGCGCCGGGGACGAAGACGAGACGGACGACGAGGAGTGACCGGGTGCGCGTCCACGTCCGCGGGGACGGCGACCGGGACCTGCTGTTCGCGCTCGGGTGGGGGAACCGACCGGGGCACACCACGGTCGACTGGCTCCTCGGAGCGTTGGCCGACGCCGGGTGGACCGTCCACGCCGCCGTCGTCCCGGAGAACGGGACCGACTTCGAACGCGACTACACCGAGCCGTTGACCCGCGTCCGCGACGGCGTCGACCCCGACGCGTGCGCCGGTCACAGCCTCGGCGGGCTGGCGCTGGCGCACGTCCCCGGCGACGACCCGCGGGTGTACTCGGCGCCGTTCTGGGGCGTCGAGAGCGACGGGCTGACGACGATTCTCCTCCCCCTGGTCTCGCGGCTCCCGGTGGCCGAGCGGGTGGTGCCGCTGACGCGGGACCGCTCGATGATAGGCGACCTCCGCCCACCGACCGAGGACGCCGCGGCCGACCGGGGGCTCTCGCCCGCGTGGCTCGGCGCGGTCCGGGAGGGACAGGCGACCCTGCCGCCGTTCCGCGCGGGGAGCGCGGTCCACTGCTCGCTGCGTGACCGCGTAGTGAGTACGCGGGCCATCGGCGAGCGCGCGCCGGCCGACCGGGTCAGGCTGTACGAGGGCGCTCACGAGTTCTTCTCCTCGTCGGGACGCGAGGCCGTCCTCGACCGGTTCCTCGCGGACCTCGACCACGCCGCCCGCGAGGCGTGAACGTGCGACGGCTGGCGGCGCACTCGACCGACGTCCGTCCGCAACGTCGGACGCGTCGTCCGACGTCGCGGCACCGCCCGCGAACCGGCCGTCCCGCGGTTCGTGATAAGTATTCTCACTCGTCTCGCTCCGCTCCGTCGTAACCGCACGACTGCGAGGGGGCACCCGCCGGACGCGCGCCGCCGTATCTAGTAACGTTTAACGGAGTCCGGCCGTGTAGATGGATGTAACAATGGCGAGTGACAAGATTCTGGGCATCGACCTCGGAACGACGAACTCCGCGTTCGCGGTCATGGAGGGCGGCGAGCCCGAGATCATCGTGAACGGCGAGGGTGACCGGACGACCCCGTCGGTCGTCGGCTTCGCCGACGACGGCGAGCGACTCGTGGGCAAGCCCGCGAAGAACCAGGCCGTCCAGAACCCCGACCGGACCATCCAGTCCATCAAGCGGCACATGGGCGAGGAGGAGTACACGGTCGACATCGACGGCGAGGAGTACACGCCCGAACAGATCTCGGCGATGATCCTCCAGAAGATCAAGCGCGACGCCGAGGAGTACCTCGGCGACGAAGTGGAGAAGGCGGTCATCACGGTCCCCGCGTACTTCAACGACAAGCAGCGGCAGGCGACGAAGGACGCGGGCGAGATCGCCGGCTTCGAGGTCGAGCGCATCGTCAACGAGCCGACGGCGGCGTCGATGGCGTACGGCCTCGACGACGAGTCCGACCAGACCGTCCTCGTCTACGACCTCGGCGGCGGCACGTTCGACGTGAGCGTGCTCGACCTCGGCGGCGGCGTCTACGAGGTGGTCGCGACCAACGGGGACAACGACCTCGGGGGCGACGACTGGGACGAGGCCATCATCGACCACCTGGCCGAGGAGTTCGAGAACGACCACGGCATCGACCTCCGCGAGGACCGCCAGGCGCTCCAGCGGCTGAAGGACGCCGCCGAGGAGGCGAAGATAGAGCTCAGTTCCCGGAAACAGACGACGATCAACCTCCCGTTCGTCACGGCGACCGACTCCGGACCGGTCCACCTGGAGACGGAACTCACGCGCGCGACGTTCGAGTCCATCACGAGCGACCTCATCGACCGCACGGTCGGGCCGACGGAGCAGGCGCTCGAGGACGCCGGCTACGACAGGGACGACATCGACGAGGTCATCCTCGTCGGCGGGTCGACCCGGATGCCGCAGGTCCAGGAGAAGGTCGAGGAGGTGCTCGGCGTCGAACCCAAGAAGAACGTCAACCCCGACGAGGCGGTGGCGCTCGGTGCGGCAATCCAGGCCGGCGTGCTCTCGGGCGACGTCGACGACCTGGTGCTGCTCGACGTGACGCCGCTCAGCCTCGGTATCGAGGTGAAAGGCGGGCTGTTCGAGCGGCTCATCGAGAAGAACACCACCATCCCGACGGAGGAGTCGAAGGTGTTCACCACCGCCGCGGCGAACCAGACGTCAGTCCAGGTGCGCGTGTTCCAGGGCGAGCGCGAGATAGCCGAGGAGAACGAACTGCTCGGCGAGTTCCAGCTCACGGGCATCCCGCCCGCGCCCGCCGGCACGCCCCAGATCGAGGTGTCGTTCAACATCGACGAGAACGGCATCGTGAACGTCGAGGCCGAGGACAAGGGGTCGGGCAACAAGGAGGACATCACCATCGAGGGCGGCGCCGGCCTCTCGGACGACGAGATCGATCGGATGCAGGAGGAGGCCGAACAGCACGCAGAGGAGGACGAACAGCGCCGTCAGCGCATCGAGGCCCGCAACGAGGCCGAGAGCACGGTCCAGCGGGCGGAGACGCTCCTCGACGAGAACGAGGAGAACGTCGACGACGACCTGGAGGCGGACATCCGCGAGGCCATCGAGGACGTCGAGGCGGTGCTCGAAGACGAGGACGCCTCCACCGAGGACCTGGAGTCGGCGACCGAGGACCTGAGCACTCAGCTTCAGGAGATCGGCAAGCAGATGTACCAGCAACAGCAGCAGGCGCAGGCCGGACCCGGCGGCGCGGGCGGCGCGGCCGGCGCCGGTCCCGACGGCGCGGGCGGCATGGGCGGACAGGCCGGTCCGGGCGGTGCGGGCGGTCCCGACGGGAACGGCGAGGGCGACGAGTACGTCGACGCCGACTTCGAGGACGTCGACGACGACGAGAACGACGGCGAGTAATCCCCGTCCCCGTCACGTTCCGGTCCCCGTGGGTCGCCGGACTCCCGCCGACGGGCGTCGGCGCGGACGCGAGCGCCCCCCTCGAGGGTTCGTCCCAGTGTCGAGGAACGTTTCTTCACTCGGGAGGTGACGAACCGGTCGATGCGTTCGACACGCAGTACCCGTGGGTCGCACACGGCCCGTGGACGAGTTCCGCGAGCGTAACGAGGCGCGACTGACGCTGTGTTCCGCCGACGGGTGTCGGTTCGGTGCGACCGAGGAGTCGCCCGGGTTCGACCGACTCGTCGGCGGGGACGCCTGCCCCGACTGCGGCGGCCGTCTCGAGACGAGCGGCGGCGTCGAGGTGGGTCACGTCTTCGAACTCGGGACGCGGTACTCGGGGGCGATGGGGCTCACCGTCGACGACGACGCCGTCGGCCGCGACTGTCTCCTGTACGACGACGGCCGGTCGGTCGGCGAGCGGTTCGCGGAGAGCGACCTGCTCGGCGTGCCCGCGAAGGTGATCGTGGGCGACACCTACCGGGAGACGGGCGAGGTGGAACTGGAGACGCGGGACGGCGGCACCCGACGGCTCGCACTCGACGACGTGGTGGCCGCCGTCGAACGGTTCGCGGCCGGCGAGTGACCCGCTGAGCCGTCGTTCCGGTCGGTCGACCGCTCGCGTCCCCGAGCCGCGATTTACTAATACGACGAGCAATGTACTACCCACAACGAATGAGCGAGGACTTCTACGACGTGCTGGGGGTCTCGCGGGACGCCGGCGAAGAGGAGATCAAACAGGCGTACCGGCAGAAGGCGACCGAGTACCACCCGGACGTGAGCGACGACCCGGAGGCGGAGGAGAAGTTCAAGAAGATACAGAAGGCCAAGGAGGTTCTCACGGACGAGGAGAAGCGGCAGGCGTACGACCGGATGGGCCACCAGCAGTACGAACAGGCCGAGAAACACGGCGGCGTCGGCGGCGGCGCCGGCGGCATGGGGGGACAGGGGGACCCGTTCGGTGGCATGGGCGGCGGCGCCGGCGGCATGGGCGGCGGCCTGGGCGACATCTTCGAGCAGTTCTTCGGCGGCGGGGGTCGCGGCGGGGGCGGCCCGCGGCCGGGGAAGGACCTCCGGACCGACCTGGAGATCGACCTCGAACAGGCGTTCGAGGGCGTCACCAAGGAGTTCACCGCGGCGCGACCGACCCGGTGTCCCGACTGCGACGGGAGCGGACACCCGCCCGACGCCGACGTGGAGACGTGCCCCGAGTGCGGCGGGCAGGGCCAGGTGACGCAGGTCCAGCAGACCCCGCTCGGGCGCGTCCAGCAGACCCGCGCGTGTCCCCGGTGTGACGGCGAGGGCGAACTGTACTCCGAGGAGTGCGCGCGGTGTAACGGGTCGGGCGTCACCCGCGAGGAGTCCACGCTCACGGTCGACATCCCGGCGGGCATCCGCGACGGGCAGACGCTCCGGATGGAGGGGGAGGGCGCGCCCGGCGAACCCGGCGCGCGCGACGGCGACCTGCTCATCGACGTGCGCGTTCAGGCGGACGACCGGTTCGAACGCGACGGCGCGGACCTCTACCTCACCGAACCCGTCTCGTTCCCGCAGGCGACGTTCGGCGCGACCGTGGAACTGGAGACCATCGACGGGACCGTCGAGTTCGACGTGCCGGCGGGAACCCAGAGCGGCGAGACGTTCCGCCTCGCCGGGAAGGGGATGCCTCGTCTGCGCGGGCGCGGCCGGGGCGACCTCTACGTCGAGGTCCACGTCGTCACGCCCGAGAGCCTCAACGACGACCAGCGCGAGGCCCTCGAGGCGTTCGCGGAGGCCGGCGGCGAGGAGGTCGACGTGAAGGAGGGCTTCTTCGAGAAGATCAAGAACAGCCTCTGAAGGCGCGGGGTTCGCCGTCCCGGTCCCGCTCGTGGGACTCCGGGTCGTGCCGCGCGCGACGCCGAACTCAGGACAACTGCGCCGCGAGGTCCGCCTCGGTGATGATGCCGACGGCCTCGCCGCCGTCGGTCACCATCACCGCCTTGTAGTGGTCGAGCAGGTTCCGAATCTCGTCGACGGTCGCCTCCGGGCCCACGGTCGGGAACGACTCGCTCATCACCTCGCTCACGGGGAGGTCCGCGGCGTCCTCGCCCGCGTGGATGACGTCGGACTGGGAGATGGAGCCGACCGGGATGCCGTTCTGTAACACGGGGAGCTGTGAGTACGCCTCGGCGTCCATCTCCTCGACGGCGGTCCTGACGGCGTCGTCGGGGGCGACGCTGATTATCCCGTCGTGCATCAGGTCGCGCGCTCGGACCACGTCCCCCTCCACCTCGTCTAACGCCTCGACGATGCGCCGGAGCGTCGAGAGACGAGGGTCCACGTCGCCGCCCTCGATGCGGGCGATGAGCGGCTGGGACACGTCGGCCCGCTCCGCGAGCGCTGCCTGCGTGAGGTCCAACCCCGTCCGGCGTTCGCGCAGGTCCTGTGGCGTCGGCAGTTCCATGCCGCTCAATTACTTCGAGTTATACGAAAATGTTTCGACTGTCCCCGGCGACCCACGGCGGGCCGGGTCAGACGGCTTCGTCCTCGTCCTCCTCGGTCTGGACGACCTCGATGACGTCGAGGGGGACGTCACGGAGCGCGCCGCCCACCTCGCTCTTGGCGATGCGCGTCGCGTGCTCCTCGTTCTCGGCGTTGAATATCTCGATCTCGAGCAGGAGTCCGACCAGCGCCGTGCTCGCGGCGATGAACGCCGAGTCGAACGGCTCCCCGCAGGCGGGGCACGGCGTCGCGCCGACCTCCACCTCCACGTACTCCTTGTCCGTCTCGTTCAGTCGCCGGCCCGCCTCGCTGACCGCCACGCCGATGGCGTCGTCGATGTCGTCGACGTCGCGCACCAGCCACGCCGCCTCCAACGCGACGAGGTAGTTGCTCATACCGTTCCTGGAGGGTCTGCGGGGTTTCGACTCTTGTGGTTCGTCTCGGCCGGGCCCGACTCCGGACGGCGCGTGGGAACGCGCACGCCACCCGCTACTTCGCCGTAAGTTATGACGATTACTCCGGTCGCCGCTCCGGATGCACCGGGTCGCGGGGCGAGAGCGGGAGAAACATAACGATTAATAACCTGGTAACAAAAATCGGAAGACTGCGTCGACCCGTACTTCGGACCCTAGCCCGAAAGCTTATATATCGGCGGAGTAGCTCCTCGGTACGGTAATGACCGCGACGCAATCGGTTCGACGGACCGGGCTGTTCGCCCTCCACCAGTTGACCGTCCTCGCCGGCATCCTGCTGTTCCCGCTGGTGCTCGCCACCCGCCGGGTCGGGCTCTCGCTCCCGGTCGGGCGGGCGGTCGAGCGCGTTCAGCGGGCGTACGATGACGCGCGAGCGACCGACGAGACGACGGAGACCGAGAGGTAGCGTCGGGGTCCGCGCGATTCCCGAAGGGGTGGCTTTATCAGCGGCGACCCCCTACGCCGTTTCAATGCGACCATCGAGCGATATCGCCGACCTCGACCCGCTTCGTGGCGACGAGACCGTCTTCGGACCGGAACTGGGGGAGTTCCCGAACGCCGACCGCCGGGCACAGCAACTGGAGGACGGCGAGGCGATGAAGACCGGGACGACCACCGTCGGCATCCGCGCGGGCAACGCCGTCGTCCTCGCGACCGACATGCGCGCCTCGCTCGGCAGCATGGTCTCCTCGAAGGACGTCCAGAAGGTCGAGGAGGTCCACCCGCGCGGCGCGCTCACCATCGCGGGCGCCGTCTCGGCCGCCCAGAACCTCATCCAGACGATTCAGGCGGAGACCAACCTCTACGAGGCGCGCCGCGGCAAGGAGATGAGCATGCAGGCGCTGTCGACGCTCGTCGGGAACCTCCTCCGCTCGGGCGCGTTCTACATCGTCCAGCCCATCCTCGGCGGCGTCGACGACGAGGGACCCCACGTCTACTCCATCGACCCCGCCGGCGGCATGAGCGAGGAGGAGTACACCGTGACCGGGTCCGGCTCACAGTACGCGCTCGGGGTGCTCGAACAGGAGTACAGCGACGACCTGAGCGTCGAGGACGCCCAGATCGTCGCCGCGCGCGCCATCAAGTCGGCGGTCGAGCGCGACCTCGCCTCGGGCAACGGCATCAACATGTGCGTCGTCACCGTCGACGGCGTCGAGATAACCCAGCACAAGGACTTCGGCGACTTCCTCGACGAGGAGTAGCGAGAAACAGCGAGGTGTCGCGACCGGAGGCGGGCGCTCCCGTGCGGCCCCGCGCTCCCACCCGGCGCCGTCGCGTCCGTTCGCTCACCACTCCGCGAACTGCCCGTCCACGAGCGTCGCCGCCTGCTTCTCGACGTAGCGCCGCTGCATCCCCTCGACCGCGTCCGCGAACGACGCGCCGTCGTCGAGTCGGTCGCGCACCTCCCGTCGCTTCCACGTCGCGGGCGTGCGCCCCGTCTCGGCGCGGTGGCGGAGCGGGTCGAGGTACCGCTCCACCTCGGCGGTCGAACAGCCCGCGTCCTCCAGTCCGGCCTCGGCGTGCGAGAGCAGGTCGTCGAACACCGTCGCCGAGTCGGTCGTCGACGCCCCGTCGGTGGCGACCCACCGGAGGTCGGCGTCGACGCCGTCCTCGACGGCGGCGTAGAAGTTCGACTCGGCCGTCTCCCAGTCGAGGTCGACGACCGGGTGACGGCGGCGGGTGAGACTCTCCATCAGCCCCGCGAACGCCGCGAGGAACGCGACCGAGTCGCGCACCGTCGGCTGGGCGGCGATGGGACGGAACTCGATGCGGGCGTTGGCGGCCGACCGCGTCGCGCCGTCGAACACCGGGCGGACCCAGCGCCAGTAGGTGCCGTGTTTCCGCCGGAGCGTCGCGAACGCGTCGTCGAACCGGTCTCCCTCCTCGACGGGCATCGAGACGACCGTCGCGTCGGCGGCGACCCGGTCGACCGCCTCCTCGACCGTGTCGAGGTCGGCCGGGAACCGCACCTTCTCGTGGCCCTCGGTGTTCATCACCGACTCGAAGACGGCGACGCGGTTCTCGTGCCAGCCGTCGCGGAGAATCGCCTCCGGCGACGCGTCCTCGGCGTACAGGTCGGGCGGGAAGAACGGGGAGTTGCCCCCGAGCGCGAGCAGTGGGCCGGCGACGCGGAGCGCCAGGTCGTGATAGACGGGGACGTCCTCGGCGTTCGGCACCTGGTAGTGGGGCTGGATGGAGGTGATGAGGCTCTCGGGCATCACCGTCTCGGCCACTAGGTCGACGTGCGGCGCGTCGACGGAGAAGCCCCCCTCGACCCACGACCCGTTCGCCATCGCGTGGTACCGCACCGCGTCGCTCATGTTCGTGGCGATGCGGACCCCGTCGTCGACGATGGAGTCCGCGAGGTACCCCCGGGCCGTCTCGCCGGCCGGCGGAATCGTCCAGATGCCGTCGGAGACGAGGCGCATCCCCTCCGTGTCCGTCGTGTCGAGCGCGGCTGTCAGCCGCGCGCGAACCTCGGCCGCCTGCGCCCGGAGGCCCGCGGGGTTGAACGGCTGTGGGCTGGTCGTCATCTCCGCGTTGTGGAGCCCGAGTTCCTTCTCGAAGCCGATGAGTTCCAGCAGTCGACGGGGGACGCGACACAGCGTGTGCGCCTCCCCGTCCCCCTCGTCGGTCCGCCAGCGACCCTCGGAGACGGCGTAGAACTCGTACTCCAGCCCCACGATGGACTGGTGGTTGTCGAACGTCCCGGCGCGCAGTTCCTCCTTCACCGTCTCGGCGTCGGCCGCCGCGCGCCGGCCGAACGCCTCCGCGTCGACCGCCAGCACGTCGTTCACCCGGCCCGCGAGAGTTCCGTCGCCTTCGGCCATATCCCCGGGACGCTCCGCCGGCCCTTCAACCCGTTGGACACCGAAAGGAACCCGGAGAACGCGACGGGTCTCCGGCGAGGCAACCGCGAGTCGGCGGACTTATTCGCGCCGCCGGCCGACCCGCCGGTATGGATTTCGCGGCGTTCGCCGAGCGGGCGGACGGGCTCGAAGCCGAGGAGAGCGACCTCGGGACCGTCGAACTCGTCGCTTCCCTCCTGACCGAGGCGGACGCGGACCTCGCCGTCGTCGCGCGCTTCCTGCAGGGCAGGGTGTTCCCCGGATGGGACACCCGGAAGCTCTCGGTCGGGCCGGCGCTGTGTTACGAGGCCATCGCCCGCGCGGCCGGGACGAACGTGACCGTCGACGACGTGGAGGAGGAACTGGCCGAGACCGGCGAGATCGGCGCCGTCGCCGCGAGCTACGACTTCGGCGGGCAGACCGGGCTCGCGGCGTTCGCGGGCGGCGGTGACGGGGACGGCGCCGGGAGCGGGGACAGGGGCAGGGGCGACCTCACCGTCGGCGAGGTGTTCGACGCGCTCGCGTCCGTGGCGGCCGCGGCGGGCGAGGGCAGCGAGGACACCCGCCGGGACACGCTGTTCGGCCTGTTCAACCGCGCCGGCCCCCGGGAGGCGAAGTACCTCGCGCGACTGGTGCTCGGCGAGATGCGCGTCGGCGTCGGCGGCGGCACCGTCCGTGACGCGGTGGCGGCGGCGTTCCTCGGCGCGGCGACGACGACGCCCGTCGAGGACCGGGTCGAGGGCGACGACACCGACGCGCTGGTGGGGGTCGTCGAGCGGGCGCTCCAGGTGACGAACGACTACGGCCGCGTGGCCGAACTCGCGCGAGACGAGGGCGTCGACGGGCTAGAGTCGGTGTCGCTGGAGGTCGGCCGGCCGGTGCGCGCGATGCTCGCACAGACGGGCACGGTGGCCGACGCGCTCGACGACTGGGACGCCGCCGTCGTCGAGACGAAGTACGACGGCGCGCGCGTCCAACTCCACTACGACGGCGAGTCGGCGTCGGTGTTCTCCCGGAACATGGAGGACGTGACCGACGCGCTCCCGGAACTGGTCGAACACGCCGAGGAGCACCTCGCCGCGCCGGCCATCGTCGACGGCGAAGCCGTCGCGGTCGACGGCGACGGCCGGCCGCTCCCGTTCCAGGAGATACTCCGGCGCTTCCGGCGCAAACACGACGTCGACCGGATGCGCGAGGAGGTGACGGTCGAACTCCGGGCGTTCGACTGCCTCCACGCGGGCGTTCCCGGCGACGGGTCGGGCGCACGCGAGTCCGAGTCCGAGTCCGAGTCTCGCGCGGGCGAGGACCTGCTCGACGCGCCGCTGACCGAGCGACACGACCGGCTCCGCGAACTGCTCGGTGCGGGCGTCTCGGAGCTTCTGGTCTCCGACGACCCCGAGGAGATAGAGGCGTTCGAGGCCGACGCGCTCGAGGCCGGCCACGAGGGAGTCATGCTGAAGCGGCCGGACTCGGCGTACTCCCCCGGGCGGCGCGGCCGGAACTGGCTGAAGCGCAAGCCGGACGTGGAGACGCTCGACCTGGCGGTCACGGGCGCGGAGTGGGGCGAGGGGCGACGGGCGACGTTCCTCGGGACGTTCCTGCTGTCGGCGCGCGACGGCGAGGCGGGCTACGAGACCATCGGGAAGGTGGCGACGGGCATCACCGACGAGGAGTTGGCCGAGTTGACGGGGCGGCTGGAACCACACGTCGTCGGAGAGTCGGGGACGGACGTGGACCTCCGGCCGGCGGTGGTGTTCGAGGTGGGGTACGAGGAGATACAGCGCTCGCCGACGTACTCCTCGGGGTACGCCCTCCGGTTCCCCCGGTTCCTCGGCGTGCGCGAGGACAAGGAGCCGAGCGACGCCGACACGCTCGCCCGGGTCGAACGACTGGCGGACGCGCAGTGAGGGCGGTGGAGTGTGAGATGGGGCTCCGCGACCGCCTCTCGGCGCTCCGGCGGGAGGTCGACGCGCTGGCCGTCGCCATGGTCGACCCACGGACGCCGTGGTACGCGAAGGCGGTTCTCGGCCTCACGGTCGGGCTCGCCGCCTCGCCGGTCGACCCGATTCCGGACTTCGTGCCCGTGCTCGGCTACCTCGACGACCTCCTGTTCGTCCCCGCCGGCGCGTGGCTCGCCCGCCGCCTCACGCCGGCCGACGTCCTCGCCGACGCCCGCGGGCGGGCGGAGGAGGGGGAGGTGGGGCGGGTTCGGTGGGTCGTCGCCGGACTCGTCGTCCTCGGGTGGGCGTTCACGGCGCTCCTGCTCGCGGCGGCGTGGGGGCGGATCTCGTAGGGAAAGGCACTTGCCCCGGCCGGTCGCACGGCCGGGCGTGAACGTCCGCCGGACCGTCGCCGCGTACCCCGTGCAGGTCGTGCTCGGGACCGCGTTCGTCGCCGCGCTGTTCGTCACGGTCGGCTACGTCGTCGGCGGCGGCGAGTCGACGGCGACCGCGCTCCGCCTCGCCGCGCTCACCACGGTGCTGTTCTGTTTCGCGGCGTGGTTCGCCGCCGGACCGCTCGCCGAGCGGTACCTGTAAGCCGTCCGCGCACAGACGGACGAGTATGACAGTCCGTCACGACGACCTGACCGTCGACTGGTTCGGCTACGCGACCGCACGGCTGGAGACCGAAGACGGGTTCGTCGCCTACGTCGACCCCGGGCGGTACGGCGTGCTCACCGGCGAGTGGACGCCGCCGGGCGGCGGCGACCCGACGGAGGCGGCCCACCCGCGCGCGACCGACTACCGCCCCGAGGACGGCGACCTGGTCTGCGTCACCCACGACCACCACTACGACCCGGACGGCATCGAACGCGTCGCGAGCGCCGACGCGACGGTGCTCGTGTACGAGGGCATCGACGCCGGGAGCATCGACCGCGACGTCGCGCCGGTGCGCGACCTGCCGTTCGACGTGGTCCGGGTCGCCGAGGAGGACCACCACGTGGTCGAGACGGCGAACGGGACCGCCGACGTGTGGTCGATGCCGGCGTACAACCGGGACGACGGCCCGCACGTCCACGACGACGGGAGCGTCACGCACCCGAGGGGGTCGGGCGTCGGCTACCGGATGATGCTCGGCGGCACGTCGGTGTTCTGGCCGGGCGACTCCGACGCGCTCGACGCGTTCGCCGAACTCGACGTCTCGCTGTTCCTTGCGAACATCTCCGGGTCGGTCTGTATGAACGCCGCGGAGGCCGCAGACCTCGCCGAGCGGATGGACCCCGACCTGGTCGTCCCGATTCACTACAACACGCTCGACTTCCTCGCGGCCGACTCGGCCGAGTTCGTCGTCGACGTGGCGCGGCGGTCGATTCCGGTCGCGCTCGACGAGGGCGGACCGGGCCAGTAGCGACGCCACCGCGTCGGAGCGGGAGCGAGCGTCGGCCGAGCGGGCGGCCGCCGCGCAAATTACTTGGTCGGTCCGCGCCGACTCCGAGGTATGGCGCCCTCCCCGTCGACTGCGACCCCGTCGTACTGCTCGGCCTGCGGGGGACGGCTCTCGCTCGGCGACGCGTACTGTTCCCGGTGCGGTAGCGAGGTCGGGGCGAGCGACCCCGCCGACCCGGACCGCGCGTGGCTCCGCCGGCGGGTGCAGGACCTCGAAGTCGCCGGCTGGGAGACGACGGCGGACCACGGCGACCGGGTCGTCCTCCGCAGGCGCGGGTTCGGCTCGCTGCCCGCGCACGTCCTCCTCTTTCTCGTCAGCGGCGGCGTCCTCAACCTCGCGTACGGCGCCTACCGCTACACCGCCGGCGCGCCCCGCCGCGAGGTGCGCGCCGACGGCACCGAGCGCTCGTACCCCGACGACGGCCCGAGCGTCGACCTCCCGACCGTCCTCGGGGTCGGCGTCGGCATCGTCTCCGTCGGGGTACTGGGGTTCTTCGCGCTGAACGGGTCGCTCCTCACCGGGGTCGTGCTTCTGGCCGCGCTGCTTCTCCCCCCGCTTCTCCTGCTGTCGCTCCCGTCGCGCGACCGGCGGCGGTCGCCCTCGACGTTCGGCCGCGAGCAGGCCGTCTCCGAGGAACCGGTCCGGAACCCGCCCGAACCGTGCGCGGCGTGCGGCGACCGGGTCCGCACCGGCGTCCGCCGGCGCTACGGCGACAGGCTGTACGCCGCCGGTCTCCCCGTCCGGACGTACCGGGAGGGGCAGAACGTCTACTGTCGCGACTGCGCGGACGCACGGGAGTCCGAAGCGTCGACGGGAACCGACTCGAACGAACCGAAATCGGAGCGGTCGGAGAGTGGGGACGTGGAGGCGGAACGGGAGCGGCTGGTCGAGTCGTCGTAGACGGCGGGGCTACAGCACGCCCATCTCGGTCAGCCGCTCGGGGAGGTACGTGTCGGTCACGAAGTCGAGCCCCTGCGCGGCGAGCGCCTGCTGTTCGGCCTTCTTCCCGATGTCGAGCTGGAGTTCTATCTGCTCCTCCCAGAACTCCGTCTGGAACCGGGGGTCCTCGAGTTCCGACTCCAGCGCGTTCACGTCCGAGTCCGAGAGCGGGTCGGTCGGCAGGTCGTAGTCCACGATGTCCTGCGGCCGGATGCCGACGTACCGCGCCTCGGGTGTCGCGAGGTACTCCGAGAGGTGCGCGGACTTGATGGAGCCGTACGCGACGGAGCCGAAGATGCGGTAGCTCCAGGGGTCGCCGTCACAGAACACCACCACCGGCAGGTCGAGTTCGTCGTGCAGGCGCTTCGTGATGCGCCGCGTCGCCCGGGCGGGCTGCCCGCCGAGGTGGACGACGAGACAGTCGTAGTCGTCGTCGAATCCGTTCTCGACCAGCCGGTCGCGCATACCGCCGGTCTCGACGCAGAGGACGAACTCGGCGTCGTTGTCGAGGAAGTCGATGGTGTCGGGGTTGTTCGGAATCTGGTACCCCCCCTGCCCCACGTCGTCCTGACAGTGTATCTCGCGGTCACCCCGTCGGGTCTGCTCGCGGAGCAGCAGCGGCCCCATCACCTTCGCGCCCGACTCCTCCGGGCGCATGTGGAAGTCCTCGCGGGTGACCCCCGAGACGATTTCGAGGTCCTCGATGAGCTGGTTCGACTCGTCCTGCGTGGTGAACTGCGCCTCCTCGGAGTCCCACGACTCGCTGAGGTAGTACAGTTCGCGCAGCGTCGACGAGCGGTTCTCGTCGAGTTGCTGGGCGAGGAACTCCACCGCGTACACCGCCTTCAGGAGCTTCCGCGCCCCGCGGACGGAGTTGGCAGAGCGGGTCGAGGTCCGGTCGCCGTACACCCAGACGCCCGCCTCGTCGTCGAAGACGATGTTGCTCTTGGTTCGCGTGGGGAGCGTCATCTCGGGGATGTCCCCGCGGTCGAACTGGTCGTAGAACTCCGCGGCCAGTTCCAGTAGCTGTTCGCGCGCCTGCTCCTCGTTCAGTCTGGTCCGTGACTCGGTCTCGCTCATTTACGCGTTCACCGTGAGTTTCTCCGTCTCGACCCCGTCGACGTTCACGTCGAACTCGGCGTCGTCCGACACCGTGTACTCGAGAATCGCCTCGTCGCCGCCGGCCACCGAGGGCGCCCACTTCACGAACCACTCCCCGTCCAGGTCGACGACGGTGGCCTCCTCCGGCACGTCCGCGGGTTCGACCGAGACGATGTCCGTCACGTCGAGTTCCTCCGTCCGGTCGGAGTGGTTCTCGACGACGAGCCTGACCGTGCCGCCCTCGCGCTCGCGCTCGACGCTGACGTTGTTCATGATGCGCGCCAGCGCGCCCTCGATGTTGGGCCGGTCGCGCTCGCAGACCGCGGCCACCTTGTCGGCCATCTCGGGGAGGATGCGCCCGAGCACGTCCTGTTTCTCCCGGCGCTTCTGCATCGAGCGCCGCTTGCTCAGGTAGCTCTTGAGTTCGCGCGCCGCCTCGCGGACCGCGAGTTCGATCTCGTCCTCGATGGCGGGGATGTTCGCGAGCGCGTCCTTCGACTCGCTCGTGAACGGGACGTTCGTGGACGCCACGTGGATCATGACGACCGCCGGACCGTTGGGCATCCCCGACCCGCCGGGCTGGTCGAGCCCGTAGTTGCGCCAGCCGATTCGCTTCACCACGTCCGTCGTGGCACACGCCCCGCGCTGGTAGACCAGCGGGACGCGGTTGGCGAACCGGAGCAGGTCGACCTGTCCGTCCGCGCTCAGGTCGCCGCCGTACGCGATACCCGCCTCGACGATGAACGGGTCGCCGCCGTGGACGTCGGCGTCGCGGGTGGCGGCGGCGTAGAAGTCGGCGTCGTACTCCTTCCGGAGGCCGGCCTCGACCAGGTCGGCCGTGATAGGCGCGAGACAGTCCGTCGGCGGGGCGAGGATGTCCGTCTCGCGCATCGCCTCCAGCAGCGCGGAGGCGGTGTCACGGTCGGCCGCGACGTCGTTCACGTTCGGCAGGTCGTCGGGCACCGTCCGCATCCGCGCCCACAGCGCGTCGACGACGTTCTCGCGGGCCGTCTCGCCGAACGCCACGTCGTCGAACTCCACCATCCGGTCGGCGGCGTCGCCGACGAGCCGCGCGAGTCGGTCGCGGGTGAGCCGGTGCCGGTCGTCCTCGACCGACGCGAAGTCCGCGGCGAGCCGCTCCGCGAGTCCCTCGACCGTCTCGTCGTCCTTCCGGCTGCTCGTCGCGTCGTCGACGAGCGCGTACAGCGGGGCACGAAGCACCGACTCCGCCTCGCTCGCGTCACCCCCCTCGCCCCCCTCGTCGGCCTCGTCGGCTTCGCCGACCCGGCCCGCGGTCATCGAGGTCCAGACGGCGTCGACGGTGTTCTCGCGGACGGTGTCGCCGAACGTCTTCCCCGTCGCGTCCTCGGCGTCGGCGGCGGCGGCGTCGACGAGACGGACGAGTTCGTGGTGGGCCGTCAGGTCGCGGTCCGCGAGCGCGTCGGCGACGCCCGAGGCGAAGGCGTCGGTGGCCTCCGCCCCCTTCCCGGCGACGGCGTCGGCGACGACCGCCTCGACGTCGACGGACGCGGGCGTCTCCCACGCCGCCTCGCGGCCGAAGTGGCGGTCGCGGAAGTTGGCGACGACCTTGTCCGCGGTCTTCTTGCCGACGCGGGTGAACTCCCCCTGGAGGAACCCCGAGACCGAGTACGACTCGCTCGCCTCTAGCATCTTGATGAGCGTGCCGAGTTCGACCCCGTGGGGGTGGGGACGAATCTCCTCGGTCTCGGCGGGAAGCTGGTCGGTGCCGCGCTCGAACTTCAGCGGCTCGTCCATCCCCGGTTCGCGCAGTTCGAGCCGGGCGTGGGGGTTGACGACCGCCGTGTGCTTGATGTAGTCGTGGAGCTGAGCGCGCGCCCGCATGTTCGCCTCCATCTCGATCTCGATGCGGGTGCCGTGGGGACGGTCCCACGAGGTGGTTCGCTCGGCCTTGATCTCGGGCTCGTTCGTGTCCGTGTCGATGATGAGTTCGAAGTACTGCGCCTCCGAGTCCCCCTTCGGCCGGGAGGTTATCTTCGCCGGCTTGCCCGAGGTCAACTGCGAGTAGAGCACCGCCGCGGAGATGCCGATCCCCTGCTGGCCGCGGCTCTGTTCGCGGGCGTGGAACCGCGACCCGTACAGGAGCTTCCCGAACACCTTCGGTAACTGCGCTTTCGTGATGCCCGGCCCGTTGTCCTCGACCACGAGGCGGTAGTAGTCGCCCACCTCCCGGATCTCGACGTAGATGTCGGGGCGGACGCCCGCCTCCTCGCACGCGTCGAGCGCGTTGTCCACCGCTTCCTTGACGGCGGTGACGAGCCCTCGCGCGCCCGAGTCGAACCCGAGCATGTGTTTGTTCTTCTCGAAGAACTCGGCGATGGAGATCTCGCGCTGGCCCGCCGCAAGTTCGTCCGCGATCCCCTCCTCGTCCCCGAGCGTCGACTGGAACGACGTCATTCGGTGTCCACCCCTACCGGGCCGGGGCATAAAACGGTGTCCTCAGCGGGGTGAAAGTGAACCCTCGCCGCCTCCCCTTCACCCCTCGAGGCGTTCCCGGAACGGTCGTGCGTACGGTGTGCACGACCCCGCGGCAGTGAGGTGCGTTCGACTCGACAGGTTCCGCGCGCGCGTGCGGGGACTTTATACCTGGTGACCTACTACCCCCTGTAAGGTTCCTATGTCAGGCTCAGGGGATAGTAGTGAATATGGTGCCGGGCAGATTCAGGTCCTGGAGGGCCTGCAAGCCGTCAGGAAGCGCCCGGCGATGTACATCGGTTCTACGGACGCTCGCGGCCTCCACCATCTCGTCTACGAGGTCGTCGACAACTCCATCGACGAGGCGCTCGCCGGCCACTGTGACACCATCGGGGTGACCGTCCACGGGGACGGCTCGGTGTCGGTCGCCGACGACGGGCGCGGGATTCCGGTGGACCACCACGAGAAGTACGACCGGCCCGCTCTGGAGGTCATCATGACCGTCCTGCACGCCGGGGGGAAGTTCGACAACAAGTCGTACCAGGTGTCGGGCGGGCTTCACGGGGTCGGCGTCTCGGTCGTGAACGCGCTCAGCCGCCACCTCAAGGTGGAGGTGAAGCGCGACGGCTCGGTCTGGCGACACCGGTTCGACCACGGCGAACCCGTCGCCGACGCGTTCGAACGCGTCCGTCCCATGGAGGACGACGAGGAGACGGGGACGTCCATCCGGTTCTGGCCGGACGACGACATCTTCGAGGAGACGGAGTTCGCGTTCGACACGCTCGCGAACCGGCTCCGGGAGCTCGCGTTCCTCAACTCCGGCGTCGAGATAACGCTGACCGACGAGCGCGACGGCACCGTCGAGACGTTCCGCTACGAGGGGGGCATTCGGGAGTTCGTCGAGTACCTCAACGAGACGCGCACGCCGCTGCACCGCGACGTCATCTACTTCGCGGACGAGGCGACCATCGACGACGGCGTCGTCCAGGTCGAGGTGGCGATGCAGGCGACCGACGAGTTGCAGGGGTCGGTCCACGCGTTCGCGAACAACATCAACACCCGCGAGGGGGGGACCCACCTCACGGGGTTCAAGACGGCGCTGACGCGCGTCGTCAACGACTACGCGAACGACAACGGTCTCGCGGACGACATCGACGGCAACCTGAAGGGCGAGGACGTGCGCGAGGGGCTGACGGCCGTCATCTCGATCAAACACCCCGACCCGCAGTTCGAGGGACAGACGAAGACCAAACTCGGCAACAGCGAGGTGCGAGGCATCGTCGAGTCGACGGTCCACGAGGGGCTGGGGACGTTCTTCGAGGAACACCCCGACACCGCGACGGCCATCGTGAGCAAGGCCGCCGAGGCGGCCCGCGCCCGCAAGGCCGCCAAGCAGGCCGAAGAGCTGACCCGGCGGAAGTCGGCGCTCGACTCGACGGCCCTGCCCGGGAAACTGGCCGACTGTCAGTCGCGCGACCCCGAGGACGCCGAACTGTTCATCGTCGAGGGGGACTCGGCGGGCGGGTCGACGAAGCAGGCGCGCAACCCGGAGAACCAGGCGGTGCTCCCCATCCGCGGGAAGGTGTTGAACGTGGAGAAACACCGGCTCGACCGCGTGTTGCAGAACGACCAGATACGCAACATCGTCACCGCCGTCGGGACGGGCATCGGCGACGAGTTCGACATCGAGGACGCGCGCTACCACAAGATCATCATGGCGACGGACGCCGACGTGGACGGCGCGCACATCCGGACGCTGCTGCTCACGTTCTTCTACCGCCACATGCGCCCGCTGCTGGAGGCGGGGTACGTATACGCGACGAAGCCGCCGCTGTACCGGGTTCGCTGCGGCGGCGAGACGTACGACGCGATGACGGAAGAGGAGCGCGAGCGGATCGTCGAGGAGCAGTGCGGCGGCAGCCCCACGCAGGTCCAGCGGTTCAAGGGGCTCGGCGAGATGAACCCCGAGCAGTTGTGGGACACGACGATGGACCCGGAGAAGCGCATCCTGAAGCAGATAAATATCGAGGACGCGGCGGCGGCCGACCGCATGTTCAACGTGCTGATGGGCGACTCGGTCGAGCCGCGCAAACAGTTCATCAAGGACCACGCTCCCGAGGCGGAGTGGGTGGACATCTGAGGTATCCGAGGAGAGACAGAGATGAGTTCAGACGTACCCGTAGACCCCGAGGACGTCCGCGCGGCGCAGGTCGAGCGCGTCCGCATCGAAGACGAGATGGAGCAGTCGTACATCGACTACGCGATGTCCGTCATCGCGGGGCGGGCGTTACCCGACGTCCGTGACGGGCTGAAACCCGTCCACCGGCGCATCCTCTACGCGATGCACGAGATGGGCGTCACCTCGAACACCGGCCACCGCAAGTCCTCGTCGGTCGTGGGCGAGACGATGGGCGACTACCACCCGCACGGCGACTCCGCCATCTACGACACGCTCGTCGGCATGGCCCAGGAGTTCTCCATGCGCTACCCGCTCATCGACGGGCAGGGGAACTTCGGGTCGATGGACGGCGACCCCGCGGCGGCGATGCGCTACACGGAGGCCCGGATGGCCCCCATCGCGGAGGAGTTGCTCGCGGACATCGAGAAGGACACGGTCGACTTCTCCTCGAACTACGACGACCGCCTGCAGGAACCGGACGTGCTCCCCGCGGCGTACCCGAACCTGCTCGTCAACGGCTCGACCGGTATCGCGGTCGGCATGTCGACGAAGGTGCCGCCGCACAACCTCGGCGAGATAATCGACGCGACCATCGAGGTCATCGAGAACCCCGACTGCGGGCTGGCGGACCTGATGGAACACGTCGAGGGGCCCGACTTCCCCACCGGCGCGAACATCGTCGGCCGGAACGCGGTGCGGGAGGCGTACACGACGGGCCGCGGGCGCATCCGCGTCCGGGCCGCGTTCGAGACGGAGGAGTTCGGGACCGACCGCGAGCGTATCGTCGTCACGGAACTCCCGTATCAGGAGAACAAGGCGCGGTTGGTCGAACGTATCGCGGACGACGTGAACGAGGGCGTCATCGAGGGCATCTCGGACCTGCGCGACGAGTCCGACCGCGATGGGGTGCGCGTCGTCGTGGAACTGAAGCGGGGCGCGAGCCTGGAGGTGGTGAAGAACCAGCTTCTGGAGCACCACCTCGAATCCACGTTCGGCGTCATCAACCTCGCGCTGGTGGACGGCCAGCCGCGCGTGCTCACGCTGAAGGAGACGCTCGAGGAGTACGTCGAGCACCGCAAGGAGGTCGTCACCCGGCGCTCGGAGTACGAACTCGGCGAGGCCGAGGACCGCGCGCACATCCTCGAGGGGCGACTGCGGGCGCTCGAACGCGTCGAGAGCGTGGTCGAACTCGTCCGCGAGAGCGAGGACCGCGACGCCGCGAAGGCCGCCCTCCAGGAGACGTTCGAGTTCTCCGAGGCGCAGTCGGAACACATCGTCCGGATGCAACTCGGCTCGCTCACCTCGATGGAGGCGGCCGAGATCGAGGACGAGTACGAGGACGTGACCGCGCGCATCGAGCGGCTAGAGGAGATTCTCGGCTCCGAGTCGGAGCTGCTGTCGGTCATCACCGAGGAACTCAGGGATATCAAAGACGAGTACGACGATGAGCGCCGCACCGGCTTCGTCGAGGATACCGGGACGGTCACCCACGAGGACCTCATCCCGGAGGAGGAGTCCGTGGTCGTCGTCAGCGAGGACGACTACATCAAGCGGATGCCCGCCGCCCAGTTCCGCGCGCAGAACCGCGGCGGGAAGGGCATCATCGGCACCGACCTCAAGGAGGGCGACCGCGTCTCCTCCGTCTTCCTCGCGTCGACGCACGACTACCTGCTCTGTTTCACCACCCACGGACAGGTGTACCAGCTGAAGACGTACCAGGTGCCCGAGATGGGCCGGACCGCCCGCGGGAAGTCCGCCGTGAACGTGCTCGACCTGGACGACGGCGAGGAGATAACCGCGGTCGTCAACTGCGACGACCTGGACGACGACGAGTACCTCACGATGGTCACCCGCGGCGGGTACATCAAGCGGACCGCCGGCGACGAGTTCGACAACATCCTCTCGACGGGCATCCGCGCCATCAAACTGGAGGCGGGCGACGCGCTCGCGGACGTGGAGGTGACCCACGGCGGGCACGACATCGTCATCGGCACCCGCGACGGGATGGCCATCCGGTTCGACGAGAGCGAGGTCCGGCCGATGGGCCGGTCGGCCCGCGGCGTCCGCGGCGTCCAGTTGACCGGGGACGACCGGGTCGCCGGGGTCGCCGCCATCGACGGCGACCAGCACGACTGGGTGCTCACGGTGACGAAGAACGGCTACGGGAAGCGGACCGACCTCGACGAGTACCGCGTCCAGTCGCGCAACGGGAAGGGACTCATCGACATCAAGACGAACGAGCGCAACGGACCGGTGTGCGCGGTGGAGGCGGTCACGTTCGGCGACCACCTGTTCGCGTTGAGCGAGGCGGGCCAGATACTCCGCACCCGCGTCGAGGGCATCTCGACCATCGGGCGCAACACGATGGGCGTCACGGTGATGGACCTCGACGACGGCGACAAGGTGGCCGCCGTCGACGTCCTCCCGGCGGCCCGCGTCGCGCCCGAGCGCACGGACGACGAGTAAACGACTGCTAAACTTCCGGACGGGCGAGTAGCGGCTCTCCGCCGATTCCCCGGGTTCTGACGGCCGCGCTACGCAGACGGGGAGCGCGGGCGCGGGGCGGCGTCGAACCACCGCGTCGCGTTCCCCCGGGTCCGCTGGTACTCCGTGAACTGCACCCTGACCGTCGGCCGCCGGCCCGTCCGCTCGTGCACGCGCCGCTGTATCGCTCGCGAGAGGCGGGGGTACGACGAGGCGTTCGACGTCGTGGCGACGTCCACGGTGACGATGGGCGTCGCCGAGAGGCCGACCGGGTAGCTGTACTCCGCGGAGATACCGACGACCGAGAGGTCGTCGTACGGCCGCTGAGTGAGCGTCGCGTCGACCGCCCCCGTTACCTCCCGCTGGAGCGCGACCTGCTGGCCGGTCGCCGCCAGCGCCGGCGTGACGACCAGCAGGACGACGACGACGAGCAGGACGGCCCGCGTCGACCCGGAGGCACCCTCCCCCTGCTCGGGGTCGCCCGCGCCGGCCGCGCCGCTGCTGTCGCGCGCGCGGTCCCCCTGGTCGAACAGCCGCGGGAGGTCGCGGTAGCCGAGGAGGGACAGCGTGACCGCCTCGCCGAGGTTGATGGCGAGCAGGGAGACGACGAGCAGCGCCACCGTCCCGAGCGCGAGCAGCGGTTCGCCGTAGGCGACGCCGATGCCGGTGACGCCGGCGGCGGGGATGAGCGCCGCCGCGATCATGACGCCGATGATGGAGAGCGGTCCCTCCGTGGTGAGGCCGAAGGCGGCGGCGGCGCCGGCGAGGACCCGACGAGGACCGCGAGCGCGCCGGCGAGAGGCGGACCGCCACGAGACCGAGCGACGGGACGTCGAGCGTCGCGGGTATCAGTCCCACGTACAGGAGGACGACGGCGGTGAGGACGGCCCCGACGACGGCGACGACGAGCCCGCGGAGCTGCTGGCGGACGCTGGCGGCGAGCATCCCGGGGTCGCCGGTGACCGCGCCGACGCTCGCGGTGAGCGTCGGGCCGACGAGCGGCGCGAGCACCATCGACCCGACGACGACGGCGGGCGAACCGACCAGCAGGCCGACCGTGGCGACGACGGCGCTCAGAAAGACCATCCAGAGGAACGACACCGTCTCGTAGTTCATCGACCGCGCCTTCGCCTGCAGTTCGAACGCGGGCAGCGGGGTGTACGACTCCGCGTACCGCTCCTGGAGTTCGTCGATGTTCGGCGTCAGCGCCGTCTCGGCCGTCGCGAGGACGACGTACGCGTCCTCCTCGACGTCGATCTCCGCCTCGCGGAGCGCTTCGAGCACCTCCGAGACGGCGCCCTGCGGCAGCGGGAACTGGAAGAGGTTGGTCCGGTCGCGCTCGTCCGCGACGACGGCGTAGTCGATGTCGAGCGATTCGAGCGTCCGCTCGACCGCCGGCCGCTCGTCGTCGTGGACGTAGACGTGGACGAGACGCACGTGGACACGTCGCCCGACCCTCGGAAAAACGCGGGGGTTGCGCCTGCGCCGCGCGGTCCGCGAGCGCGAAGTGGCCGGACGCTACAGCACGCGCTTCCCGAACGCGCTGGCGACGAGTTCCGTCGCGAGTTCGGCCGTCTCGTTGTGCTCGTCGAGTACCGGGTTCACCTCGACCACCTCCATCGACCGCACCACGCCGGCCTCGGCGACTCGCTCCATCGCGTAGTGCGCCTCGCGGTAGGTGACGCCGCCGCGGACGGGCGTCCCGACGCCCGGGGCGATGGTGGGGTCGAGCCAGTCCATGTCGAGGCTGACGTGGACGCCGTCGACCCCGTCGGACGCGACCGACAGCGCCGCCTCCACCACGTCGGTGATGCCCCGTTCGTCGACGTCGGACATGGTGTAGGCGGTGACATCGCTGTCGCGGATGGCCTCCCGTTCCGCGTCGTCGACGGAGCGGAGCCCGACGACGACGGTGTTCTCCTCGCTGAGCCCCGGCGCGTTCGCCCACTCGACGCCCGCCCACTCGCCGATACCGAGCGCGGCCGCGAGCGGCATCCCGTGGACGTTGCCCGACGGCGACGTGGTCGGCGTGTTGAAGTCGCCGTGCGCGTCGAACCAGATGGCGCCCACGTCGGCGTCGCGCGCGGTGCCGCCGAGCGACCCGATGGCGATGGAGTGGTCCCCCCCGAGCGCGAGCGGCGTCTCGCCGGCCGCGAGCGCGTCGGCCAGTTCCTCGGCGAGCAGGCTGCACACCTCCTCCGTCTCGCGGAGGAACTTCGCACGTCCCTCACTCGGCACCCGGTAGTCCGGGTCGCGCTCCTCGGCGCGCGGGACCGGGAGGTCCCCCGCGTCGCGCGTCTCCACGCCGGCCGACGCGAGCGCGTCCGCGAGGCCGCCGTAACGGATAGCGGAGGGGCCCATGTCGACGCCGCGTCGTCCCTGTCCGTAGTCCGTCGGGACGCCGATGAGTCGGACCGTCGTCATACTCGTTCCACCCGGAGGGGGAGCAAAGAGCTACCGGAGTGACGTCGCCCGGGGCGAGAGGAGTGGGACTATCACGGAGGCGGTCGTGATTCGCCCATGCGAATCGTCCACCTCCGCGTCGACGACGACCGGCGCGACGGCGTGTTCGAGACGCTCGACGACGCCGGCGTGGACTACGTCCACACGCGGACCGAGGACGACGGGGAGGAAGGGGACGCCCACCTGGTGCAGTTTCCGCTCCCGACCGAGGCGGTGAGCGAGGTGCTCGAGGACGTCCGGGAGACCGGCGTCGGGGAGGAGGAGTACACCATCGTCGCGAGCGCACAGAGCGCACGGACTGCGAGGTTCTCCGAACTCGAAGACGAGTACGCCAACGGGCGCGAGGTGAACATCGTCGACGAGGAACTCCGGGGGAAGGCACTCGACCTCGCGCCCGGCGAGTACACCTACTACGCGATGACGCTGTTGAGCGCCGCCATCGCGGCCGCCGGACTCCTGCTCGGCGCGCCGTCGGTCGTCGTCGGGGCGATGGTGGTCTCCCCGCAACTCGGGTCGGCGGTCAGCACGGCCGTCGGGGCCGTGCTCGGCGACATGAGGATGTTCCGTCGGGCCGTCGTCCGGCAAGTAGTCGGGTTCTCGCTGGCCGTCGTCGGGACGATAGCGCTCGGCTGGACGATAAAGACGAGCGGTATCTCCCCCGCGATACTCGACGTGGGAACCATCTCGGAGATATCCAACCTCACCTCTCCGGGCGTGTTCACGCTGCTCGTCGGGCTGTGTGCGGGCGCGGCCGGCGGGTTCGGCGTCTCGTCGGACCTCCCGGAGTCGCTCGTCGGCGTCGCCGTCGCCGCGGCACTCGTCCCGGCGGCCGCCGCCGTCGGCGTCGGGGTCGCGTGGGGCTACCCCGGACTCGCCGTCGGCGCGACGGTCCTGCTCACCGTCAACGTCGTCTCCATCAACGTCGCCGCGATAGCGGTCCTGTGGGGGCGCGGCTACCGCCCCTGGGATGACGAACCCAGCGGGACGGTCGCGGACCTGCGGCGGACGGTCCGTTCGCCGCGAGTGCTCGCGGCGATCGCGGCGACGCTCCTGCTGCTCGCCGGGCCGGGGGTCGTCATCGCCGACCAGGTCGCATTCGAGAACCGGACGAACGAGGCCGTCACGCAGGTTCTGGAGACGCCCGTCTACGACCGACTCTCGCTCCGGTCGACCCACACCGAGTTCACGGACCTGAGTCTCTCGTCCGGGCCGGAGGAGATCACCGTCACGCTGGCGCGCCCGCCCGACGCCTCGTTCCCGGACCTCCCGGAGCAGTTCGCGACCGCCGTCGAGCGTCGAACGGGGCAGCGGGCCGCCGTCACCGTCGAGTACGTCGAACGGGCGCAGTCCCCGGCCGCTCGCTCGACGGACGAGTGAGCGCGGCGCGCCCGCACCGGTGACGGCTACCGAGGGGACGCAGGCCCGCTCGACGCCCTCCTCGGGCACCGACAGGGACTCGCACGCGACCCGATGAATCCCGCCTCTCCCATGACGAGAACGCGTTTTCCACGCATGTCCAAGTCGCTGACGTCCATCGGGAAAGGAACGTCGGTGCGGTCCGCCCCGGACGAAGGTCCGTGGATTTATGCGCGCAGGCGGGAAACGTCCTCTCAAATGTCGTCAATCGAACTCACGGACAGTCAGCGAAAGATACTCAACGAACTCGTGAACCTCTACCGCGAGACCGAGGACGCGGTGAAGGGGGAGACCATCGCGGACGCCGTCGGCCGGAACCCCGGCACCATCCGAAACCAGATGCAGAGCCTGAAGGCCCTCCAGCTGGTCGAGGGCGTCCCCGGACCGAAAGGGGGATACAAGCCGACGGCGACCGCGTTCGAGGCGCTCGACCTCCAGAACCTCGACGAGCCGGCGGCGACGCCGCTGTTCCACGAGGGCGAGCGGCTCGACCAGGTGAACGTCCAGGAGATCGACCTCACGTCGGTCCACCACCCCGAACTCTGCCGCGCGGAGGTGCAGCTTCAGGGGTCGGTTCGCGACTTCCACGAGGGGGACTCGGTCGTCGTCGGGCCGACGCCGCTCTCGAAACTCGAGATCACCGGCACCGTCGACGGGAAGGACGAGACGTCGAACGTGCTCATCCTCAAGATAGACGGGATGAGAGCGCCCGCCGAGGACCCGGCGCACTGAGAACGCCCGGGCGACGGGACCGAACGAGCACCGGGCGACGGGGGCGGGACGGAGAGATTCGAGCCGACTACGGTCTCACATGTCGTTCCACGAGGTGGCCGCCCGCGACACGGACGAGACCGTCGCGATCCAGCGGGCGGCGATGCCCTTCTTCAGCGTCTTCGCGACCGGGCCGCCGAACGTGTTTATCGGGACGCCCGGCACGTCGTGCGCGACGGCCTCCTCGCCGACCGAGATGACGGTGCCCTTGTCCGAGTAGCTCCACGACTTCAGGGGCGCGCCGCGGGTGGCGCGCGCGAGGTTCCCGCCGGCCACCTTGGCGGCCTGCCAGGCGGCCTGCGCGGTCGGCGGCGCGACGTCGTCCTCGCCCTGTTCGACGAGCGCGGAGTCACCGAGCGCGAACACCCGGTCGTCGCTCGTCTCGAACGTCGACTCGGCGAACAGGCGCTTCGACCGCTCGTCGCTGTCGGCCGTGTCGGCGAACTCCTCGCGCCCGGTGATACCGCCCGTCCAGAGCAGCACGTCGTGGTCGAGTCGCTCCGGCTCCTGGTCCTCGCCGCCGCCGAGGTAGACGGCGTCGGCGTCGGCCTTCGAGATGAAGTCGCCGGTGAGAATCTCGATGTCCTTCTGGAGGAGTCGCTTGCGGAGCGCGCCCTGCACCTCGGGGTCGTTCCCCGGGAACACCTCGTCGAGTCCCTCGACGAGTTTGATGTCGATGGGGAGTCCGCGTGCGTCGCGGAGTTCCGCTATCTCGCCGGCCGACTGGATGCCCGACAGGCCCGCGCCGCCGACGAGCACCTGCGCCGGGTCGTCGGGGTCGGCCGCCCGACCCGCCTCGGCCACGGCCTGGTGAATCTCGCGGGCGTCGTCGAGACCCTTCAGCGTGAGCGAGTGCTCGTGCAGCCCCTCGATGCCGAAGAACGCCGTCGCGGAGCCGACGGCGACGAGCAGGTAGTCGTAATCGATACCGTCTCCGTCGCGGAGTTCGACCGTCCGCTCGTCCGTGTCGACGTCCGTGACCCGGTCGCGGACGAACTCGGTGCTGTCGGCTTTTATCTCGTCGACCGGGATGGTCACCTTCGACTCCGACTCGGGAGTGCTGATACAGCGGTGGACCTCGTGGAGGACCAGGTGGTAGTCCTGTTCCGACACCCAGGTGAGTTCGGCTTCGCCCGGTTCGATCTCGTCTTCGAACGCCTTGACCGCGCCCGCCCCGGCGTACCCGGCGCCGACGACGACGACCTTCGTGCTCATGCGACGGGCTTCCCGGGCATCGGATAAAGGAATGTTGAAACGAGTTCGGTCTCCCGACGACCGATTCCCGACCGACGGCGGCCGAATCGCGCCCGCGAACTCGAGTTATCGCGCACGCGACTGGAGTGCGACTGACCCGTTCGGCCGAGGAGGGTCGAAACCGGGCCGACGGGTCACTCCAGCGAGAGGCCCGCGTGCCACCGCTCGACGCCCGCGTCCGCCTTCACCCGGTCCATCTCGGCCAGCAGCGCCGCCGCGAGGCTCGCACACTCGGCGGCCCGGGACTCGCCCTCCGTCCGGAACTCGCCGGTCGTCCGGTTGGCGTACACCGTACAGACCGCGCCCGCCCGGAGGCCGTAGACGCTCGCGACGGTCATGATGGCCGACGCCTCCATCTCGATGTTCTTCACGTTCGCCGCCCGGAGGTCCTCGACGAGCGACTCCGACCCGGCGGCGCGGAACCCCTCGAACCCCGGTCGGCCCTGCCCGGCGTAGAAGGAGTCGGCCGACATGGTGACGCCGACGTGGTAGTCGTACCCCAGCCGTTCGGCCGCCGCGACGAGCGCGGACACCACCTCGTAGTCCGCGCTCGCGGGGTAGTCCTCGCGGACGTACTCGTCGCTCGTTCCCTCCTGCCGGACGCCGCCCGACGAGATGACGAGGTCGCCCACCGCCATCCCCTCCTGTATCGCGCCGCACGACCCCACCCGGACGAACGTGTTCGCGCCGACGCGGGCGAGTTCCTCGACCGCGATGGCGGCGGAGGGCGAGCCGATACCGGTCGAGGTGACCGAGAGGCTCTCGCCCTCGTACGTTCCCGTCGCGGTCCGGTACTCGCGGTGGTGAGCGACCTCCTCGGAGTCGCCCCACAGCGCGGTCACCTTGTCCACCCGCTCGGGGTTACCCGGGAGGAGGACGGTGTCGGCCACGTCGCCCGGCCCCACCTCGAGGTGGTACTGGACCTCGTCGTTGGGGTCCTCGCTGTCGTCCATACAGCGGGTTCGGCGACCGCGCTGTTAGTTCCTCGGCTCCCCCGACTGCCGCCTCCCTCGGCGTTTTGCGCCGTCCGGGCGACGGTCGCCCATGCAGTTCCCCGGCGCGAGCGACGACGGGTTCGAGGCGGTCGACCCCGCGGACGCCGGGGTCGACCCTGAGTACGACCCGGTGGTCGTCCTGCGGTGGCTGGCCCCGCCACTCGACAGCGGCGAGCGGGCGGACCCCCCAATCAGGACGCCTTCCTCGAGCGACCGCTCGCCGGAGTGTGACGGCGGTAGACCCGAATCCGGTCGGGTCGAGACGTCGAGTCGGGTCAGGTCGCCCGCTCGACCGGTTCGTCGGCTTCGTCGGCTTCGTCGGTGATGCGCTCGACGTTCACGCCGCCGCAGCGCCGACACGTCTCGATCTCCGAACTCGTCTCGGAGTAGTACACCTCGCCGCAGTCCGCACACCGGTGGGTGGGTCGGTCGAGCGCCTCCACCGACCCCGCGACGGTGGCGGGGATGGTCGTCTCGCGGATGACGTCCTGGCTCACGCTCCCGAACACGACCGCGCCGAGCGGCGACCGCTTGCGCCCGCCGAGGACGATCTGGTTCGCGCCGATTTCGCGGGCGGCCCGGATTATCTCCTCGGCCGGACTCCCCGACGCGCTCTGTTCCTCGACCGTCGCGCCGGCGTCGACGAGGCGGGTCCGCGCCCGTCGACCCGCCGCGAGTTGCGACGGCGAGGTTCCGTCGGCGCGCTCCTCGTCGTCGAACACGTGCAGGAGCGTCACTTCGACGCCGTCGGCGGCCTGGAGCAACTCCGTGACGACCTCTGTCTGCGCGTCGACGCGGTCTTCGTCGCTGTCGATGGGCATCAGGATCCGATACATGTCGTGTGAGATGATACCGCAACTCATAGATCTACGCCATCCGCGAACAACCACGGGAGGAACCCGTCACCACGACCGACCGACAGCGGCGGGGGTAGGGTTTTCCCGCGAGCGCCCGTCGGGGGGACCGATGAGCGCCCCACCGGACCCCGGGGTCGACGCGACGAACCCCGCGGCCGCCTACGGTTTCGACGCCGCCTACCGGGGCCCGCCGCCTAACTGGGACATCGGCCGACCGCAGCGAGCGTTCGTCCGCCTCGCGGAATCCGGTCTGGTTCGCGGGCGCGTGCTGGAGGTGGGCTGTGGCACCGGCGAACTGTCGCTGTTCCTCGCGCGTCGCGGCCACGAGGTGCTCGGCATCGACGTCGCGCCGAGCGCCATCGCCCGGGCGCGGGAGAAGGCGCGGTGGCGACGCGTCGACGCGTCGTTTCTGGTGTGGGACGCAGCCAGGGTCGCGGACCTCGGCATCGAGTTCGACACCGTCGTCGACTCCGCGATGCTCCACTGTCTCGGTCCCGACGAGCAGCACCGCGTCCTGCGGGAGGTTCGCGAGGTGCTCCGTCCGGGCGGCTACTACTACCTGCTGTGTGACGCCCGTCCCGACGGAGCGTGCTCGTACGGGGCGTCGCTCTCGCGCGGGGAACTCCGCGACCTGTTCCGGGCGGAGACCGGGTGGGAGCTCTCGGCCGTCGTCGAGACGACGTTCGAGCGGCGATACTCGCGGAACCCGGCGTACCTCGCGGGTGCCCGGCGGCTCTGACCGGGCGCCCGCGAGTCGGGCCGAGTCCGCGGGGCGGACACCGGCAGTGTCCCCGACGCGCTCGCGTCACTCTCCCTCTCTGGCGGCTGCGTCCTGTTCGCGCCGTTCGCCAGCCGGTCGGACGGCGGCCGACTACTCCCCACCTGCGTCGCCGTCCGCTTCGTCCTCGCTCCGTCGCTTCTCGGCGGCGTCGGTGAGCGTGTCGAGACTGATGGTGTTCGGGAGCAGTTCGCCGAGCGTGTACTCCACGAGGCCGCCCTCGGCGTCACAGACGACGGGCATCTCGTCGTGGCCGAACTCCGCGAGCGTCTGTCTGCACATCCCGCACGGCGTCACGCCGTCGCGGGCCGCCGAGGTGACAGCGACGCGGGCGAACTCGGTGTGGCCGGCCTTCACCGCCTGCCCCACGGCCACCTCCTCGGCGTGCAGCGAGTTGGAGTAGTTCGCGTTCTCGACGTTGCAGCCGACGAAGACGCTGCCGTCGGCGGTCTCGAGCGCCGCGCCGACGCGGTACTCCGAGTAGGGGACGTACGCGTCCGCGAGGGCGTCGCGGGCGGCGGCGACGAGCGGGTCGTCCGCCGCGTCGGCGTCCGGGTCGGGTGCCATATCCGACCGACCGGCGGCGGGCACATAAATCCCGACAGAGCCATGCCCGTCGCGGTGCAACGCCGAGCGTGAGCGACCACGGTCCCGAGACCGGTCAGAGCGACGGGCGCAATGGGAGCGAGGGCCCGAGCCGACGAGCCGACGGCGCGGTGCGCGAAGGGGGGTCGGGCCGGCGGTACCTCGCCGGCGCGGCCGCGAGCGTCACCGCGTTCGCGGCCGTCGCGGGGTACGTGCTCGCCTCGAACAACGCGGTCGACGCCGTCACCGTGTTCGGCGTGGTGACGCTCCCCGGGACGCCCGTCGGGATGGCGCTGTACGGCGCGCTGCTGTCGGTGCTGGTCCTGGGAACGCTGTTCGGGCTGGTGACGGTCGCCTCGCGGTACGACGACGCCGACCGAGCGTGAGCGAGGAGAGAGGACGGTAACGGGCGGCTTTTCAGTCCGCGGCGCGGAGGAAGGGCATGGCGACGAGCGTGGACGAGGGACCCGACCGGAACCGCACGCGCGGCGTCCTGTCGACGCTCCCGTTCCTGTTCATCGGACTGGCCGACGTGGCACTCCTGTTGGTGTGGGGCATCGACCCGCTGTGGGGGTTCGCCATCCTCCCGCCCATCCTGTTCTGTTCGGTCCTCTCGTACATCGTCTTCTCGACCGACTTCCTCGACGACCGGACGTGAGCGCGGAGGGCGAGGACCGCGGAGAGTGAGGGTCGCCGGGGGCACGCAATCCGGCGGCAGCGGTCCGACGAAACGACCCGAGGTCGACCGCGTCACCGACCCGTGTCGTACTTGTACGTCGCCTCGTCGGGGTCGATGCCGAAGTCCTCGGCCGTCTCTTCGGGGGCGGTCTCGCCGCCGGACGCCGTCGGGGCGGCCGTCTTGAACCGCTCGCGCAGACGCGCCGGCATCTCGAACTCTGCGACCGGGAGGTGGAGCGGTGCGACCGCGTCGTCGTCTCCGGCGACCGTCTCGAACCGCTCGCGCATCGAGTCGGGGAGGTCCGCCGGGTCGATTCGCTCGAACCCGAACTGCGTGAGGTACGTCGGGAGGTCGGTGAAGCAGTACACCACCTCGAACTCGGCGTCGCCCGCCTCGTCGATGAGTCGTTCGACCACGTGTGCGCCGACGCCCTGCCCGCGCCACGCTTCCAACACGCCGATGCTCGTCAGTTCGCAGAACTCCCCCTCGTCGGTCTTGTGGACCCGGACGCGACCGAATCCGGCCCGCTCGTTGTTCGTCTCGTCGACCGCGATGACGTAGTCCCGCGAGCGGAACGACCCCTCGTCGAGCCCCATCTCCTCGATGCAGTCGAGTAGCCAGACCTCGTCTCGGTTCTTGGCATCGCGGACGTACATGTGCGGTCGTACGCGGGCGTCGGAAAAGTCGTTTGTGGAGGCCCGCGTCACGCGGTCCCACGTGGGACCGTCCCGGTGCCGTCACGTGCCAGGGGACCGAGAATTCCGCGGACGGTTGCGCCGTGGGGCGAGCCAGCGCCTGTCCGCTGAACGAGCGTGAACATCGCAATGGCGCCCGCAGACGGACTCGGAGATACAAGCACAGCGTGCATCCGTCTGACGGCGCAACGACAGGTGCATGGAGCGACGCAAGTTCATCAAGGCAGCGGGCGCCAGCACGGCTGGGCTCGCGTTTTCCGGCTGCATCGGCGGCGAAGAGAGTGAAGCGACGGAAGTCGCGGGCGGTGAAGGGACCACCGCGGGAGCCGAGCAGACGGCCACCGCGGCCGAGACGACCGCCGGCGACGAGACGACGTCCGGTGAGGAGACGACCTCCGGCGAAGAGACGACGTCCGGCGAGGACGTCCTCGCGGACGTCACCGGAGAGGTCGGGGAGACGCCCGCGAACCTCGATGTCACGAACCACGAACTGTACGAAGACCAGAGCGCGGTCGGACTACAGGGTACCGTCGAGAACACGGGCGACGAGGGATACTCGTACGTCGAGGCCCAGGTGACGCTACAGGACGACCAAGGGGACGTCCTCTACGAATTCTTCGACGAGACAGAGGAGGCGGACACCACGACCCTCCCGGCCGGCGAGTCGTGGGGCTTCGACGTCCTCTTCGAGGAAGCGGACGACCTCTCCGCCGTCACGGCGTACACGATCAACCTCAGCACGACGGGCTTCGGGACCGGGACCGGCACTGGCAACGCGACCGGGAACGAGAGCGACCTGTACGACGGCGTCACGGGTGAGATCGACCAGCAGGACCCGAACCTCGAGATCAGGAGCCACCAGCTCACCCGCGAGGAGTCGACCACCTTCGTCACCGGAACGGTCGAGAACGCCGGCGAGGAGGACATCGAGTCGGTCGAAGTGTCGGTGACGCTCTACGACGACGACGACAACGAACTGCTCGACTTCAACGACACCGTCGAAGAGGAGGAGGACGTCCAGCGACTGGCCCCCGGCGAGTCGTGGGACTTCCGGGTCCGGTTCCAGGACGTGGACATGCGGGAGGTCGCCCGGTACGTCATCAGCGCCGACAGCGACGTCGTCTGAGACGGGCAGTCCGGTTCGAAGCGGCGACCGTTCGGTTTTTTCACTGCGCGGCCAGACGCCGGCCGTCGGGCGGTCGAGCGGTTGGACGGGCCACCCATCGCCAGTCGCAACCGCGACTCGTACCGGAGGGAAGGCGCTTCCGGAGACCCCGGTCCATCCTCCCCGAGACGGTGAACTCGGCAGACGACGCAGGCGAGACTGCCCCGTCGCTCCGACTACTCGGACCGGGCCGGCGATTCGAGGTCGACCACCAGCGGGAGGTGGTCCGACGGGAACCGGCCGTCGGGCCGGAGGTCGGTCGCGGCCGCGTGCCCGGTGACTCGGGCGTCCTCGCTCACGAACACGTGGTCGATGCGCCCGCCGGGGACGAGCGACTCGAAGTCGGTGAACGTCGTCTCGGGGCCGTGGTGGGGGGTCTCGCAGACGTCTCCCGCCCGGACGAGCGGCGACGCGTCGCCCGCGAGTCGCCGGAGGGGGTCGGCGTCGGCGGGGCAGTTGAAGTCGCCGGTGAGGACGACCGTCGACGCGTCCGTCTCCTCGACCCGCGAACGGAGCAGGTCCGCGCTCTCGCGGCGCGCCCGCTCCCCTCTGTGGTCGAGGTGGGTGTTGAGGTGGACGACGTCCGCTCCGGTCGTCCGGTCGCGGAGGTGCGCGCGGGTCGCGACCCGCGGGCAGTCGGCGTCCCACCCTATCCCCGGTTCCTCGGGCGTCTCCGAGAGCCAGAACGTGTCGGTCCCGACGAGTTCGAACCGGTCGGAGCGATACGCGACGGGGGTGTACTCGTCCGACTCGGGCCCCTGCCGGCTCTCGCCCAGCCAGTCGTACGCCGGGAGCGCCTCGCGCAGGTCGGCCAACTGCCCGGCGAGGACCTCCTGCAGTCCGACGAGCGCCGGGCGGTGGAAGCGGAGCAGGCCGGCGACGGTCGGACGACGGTTCTCCCACGCGTCGGCGTCGTCGTCGAGTCCGGCGGCCCGGACGTTGTACGAGACGACCCGGAGGCCGGGGCGGTCGGTCACGCTACCGTCCCTCCCCGCCGGTGGGGCCGACTTCGGGCTGACCGCCGGAGGGTCCGCCGATGCCGTGGACGACGGCGTCGCCGCCGGCGTCGAACAGGTGGATGCGGTCGCGGTCGAGCGCGACCTCGACCGTCTCGCCGGAGTCGAGTTCGACGTCGGGTTCGACGCTCATCAGCAACTGGTCCGAGCGGCGCGCTCCCGTCTCCCCCTCGACGGTCGCCCCCTCCTCCTCGTCCTCGTCGAGGAGGAGGTAGACGAATATCTCGTCGCCCATCGGTTCGAGCACGTCGACCGTCGCCTCGACGGGCGCGGTCGCTCGTTCGACCGTCGCCGCCGTCTGCCGGAGGTAGATGTCCTCCGGGCGCACGCCGACCGTGATCGCGTCGCCGCCGGCGACCCCGACCGCCTCGGGGTCGAGCGCGATCGAGAAGTGGGGCGTCTCGACGCTGTCGGTCGTCACCTCCCCGTCGAGGAAGTTCATGCTCGGTGACCCGATGAACCCGGCGACGAACTCGTTGGCGGGTTCGTTGTAACAGACGAGCGGGGGGGCGAACTGCTGGAGTTCCCCCGTGTTGAGCACCGCGATGCGGTCGGACATCGTCATCGCCTCCGCCTGGTCGTGGGTGACGTAGACGATGGTCGTCTCCAGTTCGTCGTGGAGCCGCTGGAGCTCCGTCCGCATGTGGACGCGGAGTTTGGCGTCGAGGTTGGCGAGCGGTTCGTCCATCAGGAACACCTCCGGCTCGCGCACGATGGCGCGTCCGATGCCGACCCGTTGGCGCTGGCCGCCCGAGAGTTCGTCCGGCATCCGGTCGAGCATTCCCTCCAGCTGGAGGATTTCGGCCGCTCGCTGAACCCGGCGCTCGGTCTCGTCGCTGCTGAAGTCCCGCAGTCTGAGCCCGAAGCTGATGTTCTTCCGGACGTTCATGTGCGGGAACAGCGCGATGTTCTGGAACACCATCGAGATGTTCCGGTCCTTCGGCGGCAGGTTCGTCACCTCGCGCTCGGCGATGGTGACGCTCCCCTCGCTGGGGTTCGTGAGCCCGGCGACGATCTCGAGCGTCGTCGACTTCCCACAGCCCGAGGGGCCGACGAGCGTGACGAACTCGCCGTCCTCGACCTCCAGGTTCATGTCGTCGACCGCGACGACGTCCTCGTAGCGTTTCGTGATTCCGTCGAGTGTAACGTCTCCCATTGGTTCTGATTACTCCTTGAGTGCGCCGGACGTGAGTCCGCTGACAATCTTCTCCTGGGCGATGACGACGAGCACCGCGACGGGGATGACCCCGATGAGACTCGCCGCCGCCATCAGGTTGTAGTACTGCTGATACTGGCCTTGGTACCGGAGGATTCCCCAGACGATCGGGGCCCAGCTCTGTGGCTGTCCGTTGGTGAGGAGGAACGAGAAGAAGAACTCGTTGTAGATAGAGATGAACGTGAGCACGCCCGCGGTGGCGACGCCGGGCGCCGACAGGGGGATGATGACGCGGAACAGCGCGCCGACGCGCGTCGTCCCCTCGATGCGGGCGGCGTCCTCCAGGCCGTCGGGAATCTGGCTGTAGAACGTCGTGAGGATGAAGATGGCCAACGGCATGAACAGCGCGCTGAACGGCGTGATGAGCGCCGCCGGCGTGTTGAACCAGTCCGGGCTGTACACCGCGACGACTCCCGGGATGGTGAACAGGTGGACCCCGCCCGTGAAGTACCGGAACAGCGGGATTGCGAACGCCACCTGCGGGAAGTACGAGACGGCGAGCAGCAACACCAGCAGGACGCGCCGACCCCGGAACTCCAGCCGTCCGAACGCGTACCCGGCGAAGCTGGCGATGGTCAGCACGATGGCGGTCGTGACGAGCCCGATGATGATGCTGTTGGCCATGTACCGGTGGAACGGGACGAGCGTGAACATCTCGATGAACGCCCCGGGGTTGAACCCCTGCGGCACCGGGAGCGGGACCGGGACCCCGAACACCTGGAAGTCGATGTTGGAGACGTTCGACAGCGGCGTGAGCGCCAGCACGACGAGCCAGTAGAACGGGAACAGCGTGATGAGTAGGAACGACACGACGGCGAACGTGAACAGCGCGCGGTAGGCGGTCCACGGTCGCTCTATCGCCCGCTTCGCGGCCCGTTCGACGACGTTCCCCTCGCTCTCGCCGTCCTCGGAGACGGTCGCCATCAGATCCGACCCCCTTCGGCGTCGGCGAAGCCGGCGATGTACACCAGCGCGACGACGGCGACGATGCCGGCCGTGATGAACGCCAGCGCGGCGGCCGTCCCGTAGCGACCGGACCCCCGGAACGTCGTCACCACCAGACACGACAGCGACGGGAGCGTCGAGCAGCCGCCGCTCCCGCCGATGGTCCGGATGATACCGAAGATGCGCATCGACTGGATGGTCCGGAACAGCAGCGCGACGAGCAGCGTGGGCACCACCAACGGGAACGTGATGTACCGGAACCGCTGCCAGGCGCTCGCACCCGCGACCTTCCCCACCCGGTACAGTTCCCGGTCGATGCTCTGGAGGCCGGCGAGCACGAGCAACGCGATGAACGCCGACGTCTTCCACACGTCGGCCATGATGACCATGATGAGCAGGTCGATGCTGTTGATGAACGGCGTCTCCGAGAAGAGCCCGACGGCGTTCATCGCCTCCGTCCCGAAGCCGACGCTCGGGAGGAAGATGAGGTAGAATATCATCCCCTGGATGGCGATGGGCACCGCCCACGGGATGATGATGGCGACGCGCACCCACCGTCGACCGTAGAAATCCTTGTCGAGCACGAGCGCCATCCCGAACCCGATGATGAGCTCGAACGTGACAGCGACCGCCGTGTAGATGAGCGTCACCGGGAGCGCGCTCTGGAACGGCTGGTCGAGGTCGAGGAACGGCGCGCCGAGGATGGCGCTGAACTGCCCCGTGAGGATGCGGACGTAGTTGTCCAGACCGACGAACTCCCCGACGTAGCCCGACCCCGAGAGGTTGTCGGCGTGCAGCGACATCTGGAACGTCTCGAACAGCGGCCAGAGCGCGAACGCCCCGACGAGCGCGAACGCGGGCAGGAGCATCGCGTACGCGAACCGCTCTTCGGACATGTTCTCGACCCAGTAGGTGGGCGAGTAGCGCGGTGTCGTCGACCGCTCGGATTCGGTCGCCATGTCAGACGCTGTTCTCGAGCTGTTCGAGCGTATCCTTGAGCTGGCTCATTCCCTCGTCGGGCGACTGCTGGCCCGCGAGCACCGCGTTCACCCGCTCGGCGATGGCGGGCGACTGGTCCGGCCAGACGACCGTAACCGGCCGGGGGATAGCGTTCTCCCCGGCGATCTGGAGCGTCTCGGCGTACTCGCCCCAGACGGGGATGTCCCCGATCTGCTCTTGCCCCAGCGCGGCGGTGTCCGGTGGCAGGAGGTCCAGTTCGGTGAGCTGGAACTGCCGGAACGGGTCGGAGTCGATAGCCTCGAGCACCTGCAGCGCCGCACTTCGGTTCTCCGTGTTCGGGTTCAACACCATGTTCCACCCGCCGAGCGCGGCGGAAGTCCCGCCGAGCCCCTCGTACTGTGCCTCGCTCTGCGGGATGCCGTACGGGATGGGCATCACGCCGAGGTCGTCGCCGAACTCCTCGGCCGCCGGCGGCAGCGCGGACGGCCAGTAGCGCAGCGAGACCGAGTTGCCGTCGAGGAACTGCGTCTGGGACGGACCCTCCGTCCACTGGAGCGTGTTCGTGGGCGAGATGGACTGATAGCCCTCGAGGGCGTACTCGTCCTCCTGGCCGTTGATGAACGTCCGGCCCATCCGGAGCGCCTGAATCACCTGTTCGCCGTCGACGGTGACGGGCCGGTCGCCGACGGGGCCGAACAGCGTGTCTCGCCCGCCGAAGTACGCCCCACCCCACGACGACATCAGTTCGTTGAACGTACAGCACGACAGCCCGACGTAGTTGCTCCCCTGCCACGCGTAGCCGTAGTCCACGTCGCTGGCCTGCTCGTGGGTCTGACTGATGACCTGTGAGAACCGCTCCCACGACATCGGCTCGGTCGCCCAGTTCTCCTCGGTCGGGTTGAACCCCGCCTCCTCGACGAGGTCCTTCCGGTACTGGACCGTCGGCAGGCCGATCTGGTAGGGGACGCCGTAGAGGTTCCCGTCCTGTCCCGACGCCGCGTTGACGCTGGCGGCGAAGTAGTTCTCGGTGATCGACCGGACCTTGTCGTCGGGGAGCGCCTCGGTCAGGTTCGCTATCTGTCCCCGCTGGATGAACGGAATCGTCCACCCGCTGTCCATCCGCATGATGTCGGGCCTGGACCGGCCGGCCTGGAGCCACTGCCGGTACTGCGACTGGACGTCGCCCGAGAGGCCCGAGGTGGACAGGAACGTGACCTCGACGTTGTCGGGGAGTCCACCCTCGTGAAGTGCCTGCCTGAACCCCTCCTTGTGACCCTGCACGTCGGCGGTCGCGATCTCGATGGAGCCACCCTCGCCGCCGCCCGACTCGCCCGCGGTCGTGCCGCCGTTCCCGGTTCCGGCCTCGGTCGTCCCGCCGCCGCCCTCGGTTCCGGCGTCCGTCGCGTCGGCGTTCGGGTCCCGGGTCGAACACCCGGCGACCAGACCTGCCACGCCCGTCGCTCCCGCGACGCGGACGAACCGCCGCCGCGAGACGGGGGCGTTCGTTCTACCACTCTCACCGCTCCTGTCGGAGTCTCGACTATCGGAACTCACGCCAACGGGCTACACTACACAGACCCTTATATCCATGTTCCGTGTATTTACTGTTCGCAGACATCAAACCAGTTATAACTTCGACGACGGCCGGTCCACGAACGCGGCCGAACCGCCCCCTCGTCGCCTCCGGCGGGCGTTCGTCGTCGCTCGCGGCGTCTCGTCGAGGTATCCGGCCGGTGGGTCTCGAGGCAGCAATGCGGTAGATGACCCGCACACCGGTCGGGTCCGCCGCGAATTTCGCCGGAACGAACACCGGGCACTAAGCGTGGTGCCGACGGACTCGGGACCGTGTCACTCGAACTCGTGGGTCACCGCGGCTGTGCGAGGGAGTTCCCGGAGAACACGCTTCGCGCGCTGACCGAGAGCGCAGAGCGGCTCGACGCCGTGGAGTTCGACGTCCGGCGGTGCGGCTCGGGCGAACTGGTCGTCTTCCACGACGAACGGCTCGACCGGGTCACCGGCGTCGACGGTCGAGTGGGCGAGACGCCGTGGACCGTCCTGCGGGAACTCGACGTGCTCGGAACCGGCGAGCCCGTCCCCCTGTTCGACGACGTCCTCGACGCCGTTCCTGCGGACACGACGCTCCAGGTCGAACTGAAGCAGGTCGGCGTCGCGGGTGAGGTCGCCGCCGCACTGGCCGACGCCGGTCACGACGCGCGTGTCTCCTCGTTCCTGCCGGCGGCGCTGGCGGAGTTCGCCGCGACGGGTGCCGCGGTGCCGACCGGCTACCTCTTCGGCGGCCACCCCGACGCCCACCTCGAACTCGCGGCGCGCCTCGACTGTGCGAACGTCCACCCGCACGTCGACGACTGCGTCCGGACCGACGTGGTGTCGGCCGCGGCCGAACGCGGGTTCGGCGTGTTCGGGTGGGGCGTCGAGTCCCCGGCGGACGTCGACGCTGCGGCGACGGCGGGGGTCGACGGACTCACCGTCGACGCCGCCTGGTTCGGCTAGCAGAGGGCCGGGGCCCGGAAAGCTACTTCCCGGCCGCAGGTGAACCACGGACGAGATGGTGCCAACGGACGTCGACACGGACGAGGTGGTCCACGAACCCGACGAGGCGTTCGCGGCGGCCACGAACGTCCGACGGTTCATGCGGGAGTACGGCATCGACGGCTACGAGGAACTCGTGGAGCGGACGACGACGGACCTCCCGGGCGTCGAGGCGTCCGGAGTCGACTGGTTCTGGGACGAACTCGTCGAGTACCTCGGCATCGAGTTCGGCCAGCCGTACGACGCGGTCCGCGACACCGCGGAGCGAGGCTCCGCGAGCAACCGGACGCAGTCCGGTGACGACGCCGACGGTCCGCAGTTCACCGACTGGTACCCCGGCGGACGGCTCAACGTCGCGCACAACACGCTCGACCGGCACGCGGCCCCCGACGCGGCGACGCGCAACCGGGTAGCGTGCGTCTGGGAGGGCGAACCCGGCGACGAGCGGCACGTCACGTTCCACGACCTGCACCGGCAGGCGAACCGTGTCGCCAACTACCTCGACGCCGCTGGGGTCGAGACGGGCGACACCGTCGGGCTGTACATGCCGATGGTGCCGGAGGTCATCGCCATCCTCTACGGCTGTTTCAAGGCGGGTGCCATCGCGGTCCCGGTCTTCTCCGGGTTCGGAACCGACGCGGTCGCCACTCGCCTCGACGACGCCGGGTGTGCGGTCGTGTTCACCGGCGACGGCTTCTACCGCCGGGGGACCGAGGTGACGTTGAAGGACACGCTCGACGAGGCCATCGAGGAAGGGGGGGACGTCGAGCGCACCGTCGTCTACGAGCGACTGGGGAACGACCCATCGTGGCACGCGCGCGACGAGTGGTGGCACGAGGCGATGAGAGAGCAGTCGACGGAGTACGAGACGAAGTCGCTCCCGAGCGGGCAGGAGTCGATGCTGCTGTACTCGTCGGGGACGACGGGGACGCCGAAGGGCATCGTCCACACCCACGCGGGCGTCCTGATGCAGTGCGCGAAGGAGATACACTTCGGCTTCGACCAGAAGCCCGCGGACCGCTTCTTCTGGGTGTCGGACATCGGGTGGATGATGGGACCGTGGACGCTCGTGGGGAACCACGCGTTCGGCGGGACCGTCGTCATGTACGAGGGCGCGCCGGACCACCCCGGGCCGGACCGGTTCTGGGACATCGTCGAGCGCCACGGCGTCACGACGTTCGGCATCTCCCCGACCGCCATCCGCGCGCTCCGCAAACACGGGGAGGAACCGGTCGAGCGTCACGACCTCTCCAGCCTCAGGATACTGGGCTCGACCGGCGAGCCGTGGGACCCCGAGAGCTGGCTGTGGTTCTACGAACACGTCGGGGACGGCGAGTGCCCCATCATCAACATCTCGGGCGGGACGGAGATCTGCGGCTGTTTCCTCATGCCGATGCCCGACCAGCCGCTCAAACCCTGCACGCTCGGCGGGCCCGGCCTCGGGATGGACGTCGACATCGTCGACGAGGACGGCCGGTCCGTCGCGGACGACCACGAACGGGGGTACCTCGTCGCGCGCGACTCCTGCCCGAGTATGACCAAGAGCCTCTGGGAGGGCGACGAACGCTACCTCGAGGAGTACTGGTCGAAGTTCACCGACCCGCCCCTGTGGAACCACGGCGACTGGGCGCAGAAGGACGAGGACGGCTTCTGGTTCCTCCACGGCCGAGCGGACGACACGCTCAACGTCGCCGGGCGAAAGATCGGTCCGGCCGAAATCGAGTCGGTCCTCATCGACCACGCCGCGGTCAATCAGGCCGCCGCGGTCGGCGTCCCCGACGAGACGACGGGCACCGCCGTCGTCGCGTACGTCGTCCTCGAGGACGGCGTCGACCCGAGCGAGGAACTCGCGGCGGAGTTGCGCGAACTGGTGGGCGAGGAGCACGGCAAGCCGTTCCGCCCGCGCGAGGTGCTGTTCGTCGAGGGGTTCCCCAAGACCCAGTCGGGGAAGATACTCCGGCGCGCGCTGTCCGCGGTGTACGCCGGCGAGGACCCGGGCGACCTCTCGTCGATGGAGAATCCCGAGGCGTTGGAGCAACTGCGCGAGGCGTCCTGACCGGGGAGAGCCCCCACTCGTCCGATCAGCGTACCGAACCGACGCCCCCGTCGGTCGTTCGCGTGGGTCGAGCGGTCCGACTACCCCCGTCCGCCCTCGGCTACAGCGACACCTCGGAGAGCGTCAGCGTCGACACGCCCGCAGCCCCGGCCTCCACGCCGTCCGCCGTGACCGCGGCAGTCGCCCCGGACGCGCCGACCGCTTCCGCCTCCCCCGACGCGGCCGGGAGATGAACGGCACCCCCCACGAGTAACGGTGCGAGGACGCCCGCCGCGACGGCCCGCGGGTCCGAGAGCGGCGCGGCGAGCACCACCCGCGACCCGGCGTCGAGTCCGAGCGCCGTCGCGGCCTCGTCCGCCGCACCGAGGAGCGCCGCGTGGCTGTACGTCTCTCCGTCGGCCGCGAGCACCGGCGCCTCGGGGTCGTGGTCGGTCGGCGGGAACGCGGGGTTCTCGCTCCAGACGTCCGTCTCCCAGTGGGTCGTCCCGGCGCTCTCGGGCGCGTCACCGAACACGAGGAGCCGTGACCCCCCCGGGAGGTCGTCGAACGCTCCCTCGCGGACCGCGTCGACGACGACGGCGCGCGCGTCGGTCCCGGGCGCCGCGTCGAAGGAGGCAGTCGCGCCGAGCAGGGCGGTCCCGAAGAACGCGAGGAGCGGTTGCGTGACGGCGCGCGCCTCGACAGCGACGCGCGACCCCTCGTGAACTCCGAGGTGTCGGAGCACGTTTCCCACCTTGTACGCGGTCGTACAGAACTCGGCGTAGCTGTGGGCGCGGTCCCGTCGCGCGTCGTACACCGCCGGGCGGTCGCTCCGGCGCTCCCGGGCGACCAGGTCGGCGACGGCCGTCGCGTCGACCGGCGTCACCGGTCGGTCAGTCATACACGGGAGAGGGCGGCCGACGGACAAGAGTCCCGCGCTCGCGGGGACGAGCGTTCCCGCCGAGTCACCGACGCCGCACGAGCAGCCCACCGAGACAGAACGCGACGAGGGCGACGACGACACCGAACCCCGAGACGTCGGCGGTAGAGGACGATGGTGCGGGGCTCGACGCCGAGACGTTCATCGACGTGAGCGCGCCGACGCCCGTCTCGCGCCACGTCGCCGCTCGTCCACTCGTCTCGTCGGCGGTCGAACTACTCACCTCGTTCGGCATCAGCAACCGGTACTCGACGACGAGGTCCTCGAAGTACTGTGTTCGTCCCTCGGAGACGGTGTTCTCTTCGAGAAGCGTGGTGTCGCGGTAGCGAAGCACACCGTCGGAGACGCTCGTGTTCACGCTCGAGAGGTTATCCACGGCCACGTCCGTCGCCACGAGACGCATCGTCACCTCGCCGCCCGAGACGTTCGTGGACGACTCCACGTTCGACTCGGCAACCCCGACCTGGGAGACGAGATTCGCGGTGAAGTCGTCGTACCCGTTGTTCTCCGCCCCCTCGCTCAGGAGGTCGTACGTGGTCGCGGAGGTGTTGATCTCCACCTCGTAGCGGGCGACCGTCTCGGCGTCTTCCACCTCGCTCGTCACCGTGACCGTCGCGCACCCGGAGAGTCCGACGAGACACGCGAGCACGACCGCGACCGCCAGCCGACGGCGTGTGCGTTTCACGCGCTGTCGTTCGAAGTAAAGTGTGTTAACGCTACTGTTACCGCGTGGCGACTCGCTCGCGGGGCAGTGGTCCGGCCGACTACGGCGCGCCCGCGACGACGAGCGTGCTCTCCTCGCTCGTGTGGAGCCGTCGGGTGGCGTCGGGCGAGACGCGTACCGCGTCGCCCGGTGACAGCGAGACCGTCTCGTCGTCGACGTCGAGACGCCCCGCACCGGAGACGAGGTAGTAGACCTCCTCGTGGTCGCGGTCGGCGTGGTCGTGTTCCATCCCGCTCCAGTCGGCGTCCGCCTCGACGACGGTGAACCCGAAATTCTCACAGTCCAGCGGGTCGCGCATGAAGCGCAGCGGTCCGTTCGGGTCCACGTCGTCGACGTTCACGTGCGTGTGAGACATCCAGCCGGTCGAACACACGCCAGGGCCTTGATGAAACGGGCGTTTCAGAAACCGTTTTGTGACCGTCCGTCGTCACGACGGCCGTGAGTCGCCCTCCACTCCCCTCCGTCCGCGAGCGCGCGGCGTTCGCGTTGTCGTGGCTCCGCGGCGCCGCGGGCACGTGGTGTCTCTCGCTCGTCTACCTCGCCCTCGTGGCCGGCGTCAGTTTCCCCGTCGTCGTCGGGACGGTGACGGGCGCCTTCTGGCTCTGGTCGCGGGTGGCGCTCGGTCCCGTCGCCGGGTTCCTCTACTTCCTCGCCATCGGTGCCGTCGTGATGGTCGAGTTCACGCTCCTGCGACCGCTGATGGACGCCGCCGGTGTCCTCATCCTCCGACCCGAGTCGCAGTGACCGGCCGCCGTACGGTGATAGCTTTCTATATACGTACCAGATTAAGACTATTAGATACGGAAAATAGGGAAAGAAGCCGGAAAAAGAATACCAGTCCGACGGGCATCGGTGGGAGTGCGTGGTCGACACGCACCAACCATGAGCGACCAAGACCGGACCCCCGAGACGGAACAGGACAGGCCCGCACCCGAGACAGCCATGAACACGGCGCTCGACCTCGGACGCCGCGGCTTCATGGGCGCGGCGGTCGCCGGACTCGGCGCCGCCTTCGGCATGGGGCAGGTCTCCGCCGACCACGGCGGCGACCCGACCATCCCGGACATCCTCAACTACGCGCTCACGCTGGAGCGACTGGAGGCGGCCTACTACGAGGGCGGACTCGCGTCGAGCGGCGGGACGTTCTCCGAACAGGAGGTCGAGACGTCCGAGGTGGCGAAGTACTTCGACCGGCCGACGCTTCGGTACTCCACCTACCAGCAGTTGGAGGACGTCCGCGACCACGAGAGATACCACGTCACGGCGCTCGAGAACACCCTCGACTCCATGGACGCGGAGATCACCGCGCCGTCGATGGACGACTTCGTCCTCCCGGACGGGGTGTACGACAGCGTGGAGAACTTCGTCGGGTTCGCGCAGGTCGCCGAGGACCTCGGCGTCTCCGCGTACGCGGGTGCGGCCCCCTACCTCGCGAAGGCAGAACTCGACGCGACGGGCGGCAACGTGATGGACCTGCAGTTGACCCCCATCGCGCTGGGTATCCACAGCATCGAGGCGCGCCACGCCAGCTACCTCCGCACCCTGAACCTCAAGCGCGGATGGCCGTTCGGCACCGACGAGAACCTCGCTGACGTCGCCGTCGACGATCCCCGCACGATGCAGGAAGTGCTGGAGATCGCCGGACAGTACGTCGACGGCTGAATCCGGCAGCCGCACCGAGCGGGCCGGACCCAGTTCCCCACCACGGCCCCGGACCGAGCGCGGACCCAGGGAGTCCGTCTCAGTCCGCCCGTCGAAGCATCCGCCTGACCGTCTCCTCCACGGAGTGGGTCGGGTCGACCCCGAGCGATTCGGTCGCCGCCGTGTCGACCGTGAAGTTCTCCGGCCCCTCCGCCGCCCGCGGGTTCTCGACGAGTTCGATGTCGACGTCCACCCCGCAGACGTCGCGCGCGGCCGCCCGCACCGTCTCCGCGACGTCCATGACGCTCAGGCACTCCCCGCTCCCGAGCACCAGTTCTTCGGCCCCCGGTTCGGCGTCCGCGGCGGCGTCGAGCACCGTCACGTACGCGCGGGCCACGTCGGCGACGTGGACGAAGTCGTACATCTGCGACCCCGGTTCGTGGACCCGCAGCGTCTCTCCCCGCAGCGCCCGGTTGACGAAGATGTTCGTGACGACGTTCTTGTCGACCCGCGTGCCGCCGACGTAGTGGTCGCCGTAGAGGTTGGCCTGCAGCAGCGTCCGGGCGGGGAACGACTCCGCCGCGAGCCAGCGGAGGTCGTCCTCGCTCATCGCCTTCGTCCGCCCGTAGAGGTTCCGCGGGTTCCGCGGGTGGGCGGCCGAGATGGGGAACTCGACCGGCGGTCCGAGCGCCGCGACGCTGCCGGCGAACACCAGCGGGAGTCCCCGCTCCCGGCAGAGCCACGCGACGTTCTCGGTTCCGACGACGTTGACGTCGAACGCCCGCTCCGGGTCCTCGCTGCACGCCGGGATTCCGCTCACGGCCGCGAGGTGCGCGACCGCGTCGACCCCCTCGAAGGCGGAGCGCAGCGCCTCCCGGTCGCGCACGTCAGCCTCGACGATTGGCGCCCCGTCGAGCGACTCCACCTGTGCGGCGCTGAAATCGTCGACCGCGACCACGTCGTGGCCCGCCGCCAGGAACTCCTCGGCGACGAGCGACCCGATGTACCCACCGGCCCCGGTGACCCCAACAGAGTACGTCTCCATCAGTCTCGCCGATGAAACGGGAGCGCATAAATTCCGGTGTCACTCTGGAGGCAAGAACCCGCCACCGACCCCGACTGCGTCCGACTCGGTCGACTCAGACACCGACTACTTATCCGGGGGTCGGGTGAAGGGGGTCGCATGGACGCTGGGAGTCGAACGGCGTCGGGGGGAGAGCCGTCGGTGCTCGTGGTCGCCGACTTCACGGGCAACCTCGGGAAGGTCGACCGCCACGTCGGACCGCTGACGGCCGTCGCCGACGTGACGATGGTGTCCATCACGGCCCCGGACGACCCGGGCGACGTCCGGTTCAGGACCGTTCCCTCGACCGGGGTCCGCCCGCTCGACCTGCTGTCGATGTTCGCGCTGGCACTCGTCGCGGGCGTCCGGGGGGAGTACGACGCGGTCGCCTCGTTCTCGCTGTTCCCGCACGGCTGCTTCGCGCTGGCGGTCGGCGCGCTCACCGGCCGGCCCGCCCACCTCGGCATCATCGGCATGGACGTCGACGTCCACGCGCAGGCGTGGTACGCCCCGGTCGTCGTCCGCCTCATGCGCGCGTTCGACGTGGTGACCGTCCCCGGGACCGCGTACGAGGAGGAACTCCACCATCTCGGCGTCCCGGCCGGGCGGACCGCCGTGCTCGTCAACCCCATTCCCGTCGAGGAGTACCGCCCGCCCGACGACCCCGCCGACGAGCGACCGTACGACTACCTCTGGGTCGGCCGGTTGAGCGCCGAGAAGAACCCGCTCCGGTACGTCGAGACGCTCGCCCGCCTCGCCGAGCGAGGACGGGAGTTCGACGCCGCCCTCGTCGGCGACGGCTCGCTCCGCGCGGAGGTGGAGACGGCCGTCGCCCGTCACGGACTCGGCGACCGGGTCGATCTGGTGGGGTGGGTCGACGACCCGCGGGAGTACTACCGCCGCTCGCGCGTCTTCGTCCTCACCTCGGACCGCGACGCGCTCCCGCTCACGCTGCTGGAGGCGATGGCGACGGGCGTCGTCCCCGTCGTGCCCGAGTTGGGGAACGTCCGCGACGTCGCCCGCGACGGCGAGAACGCGCTGGTGGTCCCCGCCTCGGACCCGGACCTGCTCGCGGACGCGCTCGACCGACTGGCGTCGGACCCCGACCTGTACCGGCGGCTCGCCGCGGCCGCGCCCGAGGTGCGGTCGGCCGTCTCCTACGACGCCGCGACGGACGACTGGCGGGACGCGCTCGCGCGGATGGGCGTCCACGTTCCGGCCGCGGGGTGAGCGCTCGGAGCGGGGGAGGCGGCGCCGCTACAGCGTCAGCCCGCGAACCGAGACGTCGTTGCCATCCGTCACTTCGCCGACGACGCGCCCGTCGGTCGCGCCCGCGAGCGCGTCCGCGTCGGCCTGCGGGAGCGCGGCGACGAACCCCGTCCCCATGTTGAAGGTGCGGTGCATCTCCTCGTCGGTCACGTTCCCCTCCGACTGGACGAACCCGAACACGTCGTGGGCGGGCCACGGGTCCGTGATTCGGTACTGGTGCTCGCCGAGGCGTTCGAGGTTCGTCCACCCGCCGCCGGTGACGTGGGCGGCCCCGCGGACGCCGTGTTCGCGCATCGGCCCGAGCAGGTCGGCGTAGATGCGCGTCGGCTCCAAGAGCGCCGCGCCGAGCGTGTCGTACCCGCCGAACGGACAGGGGTCGGTGTACGCGTGCTCTCGCGTGACCGCCTCGCGCGCGAGCGTCAGCCCGTTCGAGTGGATGCCCGACGAGGGCCAGCCGACGAGCGCGTCCCCCGGCCGCGCGCGTCCCTCGAACACGGCCCCCTTGGCGGCGAGGCCCGCGCAGGTGCCCGCGAGGTCCAGTCCCCGGACCACTTCGGGCATGACCGCCGTCTCCCCCCCGACGAGTTCGACGCCCGCGCGCTCGGCGCCCTCCCGGAGCCCCGCGCCGACCTGCTCCGCGAACGTCTCGTCGGGGTCGTCGACCGCGAGGTAGTCGACGAACGCGACGGGGTCGACGCCGGCGGCCACGAGGTCGTTCGCGTTCATGGCGATGCAGTCGATGCCGACCGTCGAGTAGTCCGAGAGCGCCTCCGCCACCAGGAGTTTGGTCCCGACGCCGTCGGTCGCCAGCGCGAGGTAGCGGTCGCCGATGTCGAGCAGACCGGCGTAGTCGCCCTCCCCCTCGCTCTCGCCGACGGCCGAGACGAGCGCCGCCGTGGCCGCCTCGCTGGCAGCGATGTCGACGCCCGCGTCGGCGTAGGTGAGTCCCTCGTCCTCCCCGGTCGTCTCTGTCTCCTCCGTCTCCTCGGACGCCTCGCTCCCGTCCGCGTCGTCGGTCATACGCGCGGAGGGGTGGCGCCCGGGGAAAAACGCACCGAACCCCGGCGTCGAGCGGAGTCGACGGGCTACGGCGACTCGTCGAGCGGCACGTCCACGAGCGTGAGTTCGTCGCTCGACACCGCCGCGAGCGCGTCGTCGACGGCGTCGAGCGACCGCGCGCGGACCGCCTCGACGCCGAAGCTCTCGGCGAACGTCACGAGGTCCGGGTTGCCCAACCGGGTGCCGAACGACTCCCCGCGACCCTCCTCCTGTTTCTCCGAGATGAGGCCGTAGTCGTCGTCGCGGAACACGACGACGGTGAACGAGCAGTCGAGTCGCGCCGCAGTCTCCAGTTCCGCGGCGTTCATGAGGAAGCCGCCGTCGCCGGTGCCGACGACGACGTTCGCGTCGACGGCCAGGTCGGCCGCCAGTCCCCCCGGGACGCCGATGCCCATGCTCGCCAGCCCGTTCGAGATGACGCACCGGCCCGGTTCGTACACCGGGAACCGCCGCGCGATGGCCATCTTGTGGCTCCCCACGTCCGAGACGAGCACGTCCTCGTCGGCCATCGCCTCGCGGAGCAGCGGGAGGACGTTCGCCACCGTCACGGGGTCGTCGGCGTCCGGCCGGCGGGTGGCGTGGTCGTACACCCGCTCGTGGGCGTCGGCGCACCACGGCTCCCACTCGCTCCCGACGGCGTCCGCCAGGTCGGCGAGCGCCGTCGAGGGGTCCGCGACCACCTCCACGTCCGGGTTGTAGTGCTCGTACACCTCGGCGGGTTCGGCGTCGAGGTGGACCACCGCCTTGTCGCCCTCGGGGTTCCACCCCTCGGGGTCGTGCTCGGCGATGTCGTACCCGACGGCGAGCACGCAGTCCGCCTCCTCTACCGCGCCGCCGGCGTCGGCGTTCGGCCCGGAGTCGAGCGTCATCAGCGAGCGCTCGTCCCGGTCGGGGAGCGCGCCCTTCCCCATGTACGTGGAGACGACGGGCATCCCGGTGGTCTCGACGAACTCGTCGAGGGCGGTGGCCGCGTCCGCCCGGACCGCGCCGTTGCCCGCGAGCACGATGGGCCGCTCCGATTCCGAGAGCGCCGCGACGGCGTCCGCGAGCGCCCCGGCGTTCGGCGACGGGCGGGCCACGGGCCGCCGGACCGGGAGCGGGTTCCCGTCTATCTCCTCGGCGGCGACGTCCTCGGGGAGTTCGAGGTGGGTCGCGCCGGGCTTCTCGTACTCGGCGACCTTGAACGCCTTCCGGACGGACTCGGCGACGCCCGCGGCGTCCGAGAGCTGAGCGTTCCACTTCACGACCGGTTCGAACGCGTCGACGACGTCGAGTTTCTGGTGGCTCTCCTTGTTCAGCCGTTCGCGCCCCCCCTGTCCGGTGATGGCGACCAGCGGCGACTTGTCGAGGTGCGCGTCGGCGACGCCGGTGATGAGGTTCGTCGCCCCCGGCCCGAGCGTGGCGAGACAGACGCCCGCCTCCCCCGTCAGCCGCCCGTGGACGTCGGCCATGAACGCCGCCCCCTGCTCGTGGCGGACCGGGATGAACTCCACGCTCGAGTCGCGCAGCGAGAAGAGGAGGTCCTCCAGTTCCTCGCCCGGGAGGCCGAAGACGTACTCGACGCCCTCCGCCTCCAGACACGCCACGACGAGGTCCGATACCTGCATCACTCGCCCCCGTTCCCGTCGCCGTCTCCGCTCCCGTCCTCGCCGACCCCGTGCTGGACCCAGACGGTCTTCCGGTTCACGAACTCGTGGATGCCCTCGCGGGCCAGTTCCCGGCCGTAGCCCGACCGCTTGACGCCGCCGAACGGGACGCGCGGGTCCGACGCGACGATCGAGTTGACGAACGCCAGCCCGGACTCGAACTCGCGGGCGAACCGCTCGCCGCGCTCCAGGTCGTCGGTCCAGACGGACGCGCCGAGGCCGAACTTCGTGTCGTTCGCCAGTTCGACCGCCTCCTCGTCGCTCGACACTTCGAACAGCGCCGCGACGGGACCGAACACCTCCTCGTCGCGGGCGGGCGTCCCCTCGGGGACGCTCTCGAGCACCGTGGGGGGGTAGTACGCCCCCTCGCGGTCCGACGGCTCGCCGCCCGTGAGCAGGTCCGCGCCCGCCTCCACCGTCTCCTCGACCTGTTCGTGGAGGTCCTCCATCAGGTCCTGCTGGGCCTGCGGGCCGACGTCGGTGTCCTCGTCGAGGGGGTCGCCGACCGTCAGCGCCTCCATCTCCTCGACGAACCGCTCCCTGAACTCGTCGTACACGTCCTCGTGGACGATGAACCGCTTCGCCGCGATGCACGACTCGCCGTTGTTCTGGGTGCGACCGTACACCGCCTGTTCGACCGTCTCCTCCATCGGCGCGTCGTCGAGGACGACGAACGGGTCCGACCCGCCGAGTTCCAGCACCGTCTTCTTCGCCTCCCCGCCGGCCGTCGCCGCGACGGCCTCGCCCGCCGCGTTGCTCCCGGTGAGCGTCGCCGCGCGGCAACGCTCGTCGGTGAGGACGGACTCGACGGTGTCGGAGTGAATCAGCAGCGTCTGGAACGCCCCCTCCGGGAAGCCGGCGTCCGCGAGCACCTCCTCGATGGCGAGCGCGCAGCCGGAGACGTTCGAGGCGTGTTTGAGCAGGCCGACGTTGCCCGCCGCGAGGTTCGGGGCGGCGAATCGGAACACCTGCCAGAACGGGAAGTTCCACGGCATCACCGCGAGCACCGGCCCTAGCGGCTCGTAGCTCACGAACGCGCGGGCGTCCTGGTCGACGCCGACGACCTCGTCCTGGAGGTGTTCGTCCGCCGTCTCGGCGTAGTACTCGCAGGCCCACGCGCACTTCTCGACCTCCGCGCGCGCCTGGTCGAGCGGCTTGCCCATCTCGCGGACCATCAACTCGGCGTACTCGTCGGTCCGGTCCCGGAGGAGCGACGCCGCCTCCGACAGCCGTTCCTGCCGGTGGGGGACGGACGTCTCGCGCCACGACTCGAACGTCTCCGTCGCGCGGTCGAGCGCCGCGTCCACCTCCTCGTCGGTGTGCTCCTCGTACGTCTCGACGGTCTCGCCGGTCGCCGGGTTGAGACTCTCCATGGTGTGGAGACTCGCCCGAGAACCCGGTTACGTTTGTGGCCGACTGACTGTCGTCTACCGACGCGAGCCGGCGTCCCCGAGGGAGGAGCGGGGCGCTACAGCGACCCGAGGCCGAACACGAGCGAGGCCGCCGCGAGTCCGGCGGAGACGAGGAAGCCCGCGAGCCAGACGGGCGTGCTCCACCGGCGGACGGTGTTGCCGTCGAGCGGGCCGAACGGGAGCATGTTGAACGCCGCGAGCAACAGGTTCACCGCGAGCCCGCGCCCCCCGAGGTGCGCGACGAGCGGCGACCCGACGAGACCGCCGAGGAAGACGACCGGGAGGAACAGCGCCGCGAGCGCGAGGTTCACCACGGGACCCGCGAGCGCGACGAGACCGTGTTCCCGCTCGGTGATGCGTCCAGCGTGGTGGACCGCGCCGGGCGCGGCGAAGAGGAAGCCCGCGAGCCCCGAGACGACGGCCAGGAACAGCATCCCGTAGTCGGCCCGGAACGCGGCGCGCTGGCCGAACCGGACGGCGACGACCTTGTGGCCGAGTTCGTGGAGCAGGAAGCCGACCCCCGCGGTGAACAGGCTGACGAACAGCGCCGAGGCGAGCGCGCCGTACGCGCCGCCCGTCGCGCCACCGAGGACCGCCCTCCGGTCGAAGAACAGCGCGAACGCCAGCCCGAGTGCGAGCCACGCGAGCAGGAGGTCGCGGAGTTCCCGCCCGGAGAACGAGAGCACGCCGGGTGAGCCGCCGCGTCCGCGGCCCGCGTCGGCCGTCCGCCCGCCGCGCCGACTCACCCGAGCAGCCCCCTGACGGTCCCCCAGACGATGCGCGCGCTCTGGCGTGCCCCGTCGAGCATCAACTCGGTCACGCTCGCGTCGAACGACGAGAAGAACACCGGCAGCACGTAGAGGACGAACAGCGCGCTGGCGACGATGCTCCCGACGTTCGTCAGCGCCACCACGACGATGAGTCTGAACAGCGGCACGTCCAGCATGTCCGAGACGACGGCGCCGAGCGGTCTCGTCTCGTCCGAGAGGAGTTCGTTGAGCCGGCCGATGTCGGTCACGTTCACCGTCATGTGGCGAAGCTCCATGTAGCCGGTGAACCACCCGGGCGCGAGCAGCGGGTTGACCGACGTCATCCACGCGACCAGCCCGCCGACGGCCGCGGACGACCAGCGCGCGCCCGCGAGTTTCGCCAGCCCCGCGGCGAAGACGCCGTTGACGAGGAACCACGCGGCGAACAGGAGGAGCAGTTGTTCGTTGCGCACGCCCGCCATCGCCAGCAGGGCGAAGAAGGCGACGAACCCGATCGAGATGCCGTACGCGAGCAGTCTCCCCCACGGGAACCCCCGCGACTCGGCGCTCCCGACGAGCGACTCCGCCGGCGGGAGCGTCTCGGGGTTCCGGAGGTACGCCTCGATGCCCTCGCGGTGACCCGCGCCGACGACGGCGACGACGCGAGCGCCCGCCTCGCGCAGGGCGACGAGTTCGTGGGCGATGTACGCGTCCCGCTCGTCGATGAGCGCCGCCGCGCCGCCGGGCGAGAACGCCCGGAACTCCTCCATCATCGCCGTCACCACGTCCGCGTCGGTGAGGTCGGCGGGGTCGAACTCCTCGAACTCCTCGTCCTCGTCGGCCAGTCCGAGGCCGAACACCTCGATGGCGACGGCGACGAGTCCGCCGACGGCGGCGCCGACCACCAGTCCGAGCCCGAGGCTGCCGAGCGTCCGGAGGACGAACCCAGAGAGAAGCGACGCGACCGACGCGACGCCGACGCCCGTGACGGCGACGACGCTCCCCGCCGCGAGACCGACCCCCGCTCCGGCCGCGAGACCGACGTAGCCCCCCTCGAGCCGCGAGGCGAGTTCGTACCCGACGTAGCCGACGACGACCCCCACCAGCGCGCCGACGCCGGCGCGAGCCAGCAGCGGGTCGGTCAGCCCGACGGCGCCGCCGAACAGGCCGATAGCGGGACCAAGGAGGAGGCCGGCCACGAGACCGAAGACGACGCCTGCGACCCGGGGGTCGGAGACGCCGAACGCGAGCGCGCCGACCATGCGGAACTTCTCCAGCACGGAGAGGCGCGCCCAGAACCGCTGGACGGTCGTCTGGATGTCACGGTCCACGAGCGCCACGTCGACGCCGAGCGACTCCGCCGTCTCGACGGCCGCGAGCATCTCCGCGCCGGGGTCGATGTCGAACCGCTCGCCCATCCGCGTCTGGACGTACGAGAGCATCCAGTAGGCGATGAACTGGAACACCGTGTTTCCCCGGAGCAGGTCGCCCGCGTCCAGGTCGTCCGGCGTCTCGCCGCGCATCTGGCGGAACCGTCCCTCGTCGAGTTCGACCGCGACCACGTCCGGGCGCTCCTCCTCGATGACCGCGGTCACCTCGTCGACGCTCGCCTGCGAGACGTGCGCGGTCCCGACGACGCGGACGCTCCCATCGCCGGACGTCGGCCGGTTCGAGGAGTCGGCCGCCCCGCCGGCGGAGGGTTCCGGCGACCGGTCGGAGTCGGGACTCACGCGACCCCTCCCCCCGGACCGGGTCGCGTTCGAGGTCCGTCGCTCATTGGACGCGGGTTTTCCCCGACCCCGTTTACGTGTATCGGAGTCTCCCCCGCTGGAACGGGAGCGTCGCGGCCGACGGTCTCGCGCGGTAGTTATTCGTAGCAGCCCTTCGAAGGGAGTCCATGGATCACGAGGCCGACATCGCCGGCATCGGCGTGGGCGTGGGGCCGGACGGCGACGAGGTTCCCGCTGTCGTTCTCAGGGCGCGCGACGAGTACCTCCCCATCTTCGTGACGCGCGACCAGGCGCAGTCGATTCGATTGGCGATAGACGGCGAACAGTTCGAGCGCCCGCTGACGCACGACCTGCTGGTGGACGTGCTGGTGGAGTTCGGCGGGGCGGTCGACTCGGTGCGCATCGACGACCTGTCCGACGGGACGTTCTACGCGAAGGTCGACGCCGAGCGGTACGACGACGGCGAGCCCGAGCAGTTCGTCTTCGACGCCCGACCGAGCGACGCCATCGCGCTCGCGGCGCGCTTCGAGTGCCCGATACTCGTGAGCGACGCGGTGCTCGACGCCGCCGGCCAGCCGCCCGAGACGGTCAAGATGGACGACGACCCCGAAGAGTAGCTCCGGCAACCCCGGGAGCCCCTCTCTGACGGAACGGAAGTGGCGCCGACGCCGTTCGGGCGCTCGCTCTCACTCGTCCGCTCGACGCGCGCCGTCGCCGGGTTCGTCGACTAACTCCGCGCGTTCCCGGAGCGCGGCCGCGACGGTCCGGGCGGGCACCCCGTTCGCCCGTGCGGAGTCGACGACTTCGGCGAACGCCTCCTCGAGCAGCGCGGCGGACCGAATCTCGCGGTTCGTTATCACGCACCGATGTTCGTACCCGTGGGTTGTAATGCCTCAGGCGTCGAGGCCCGAACGCGTCGAACGCCGACCGGGGGGCTCGTCGCCGACCGCGGGAATCGCCGGGCGTATACCGGCCGCGGGCGAACCGGCGCGCGTGACCGCCGACGCCGACGGTGAGACGAGACGAGTCGAACTGGCCGAGTCGTACACCGAGATGACGGAACTGCTGCTCCCGAACGACACGAACAACCTGGGCCGGGCGCTCGGAGGGGCGGTGCTCCACTGGATGGACATCTGCGGGGCCATCGCCGGGATGCGGTTCTCCTCGCGGCAGTGCGTCACGGCGTCGATGGACCACGTCGACTTCATCGCCCCCATCGACCTCGGCGAGGTGGCGGTCGTCGAGGGGTACGTGTTCAACACGGGGCGGACGAGCCTCGACGTGAAGGTCGACGTGCGCGCGGAGAATCCCAAGACTGGCGAGGAACGCCAGACGACGTCGTCGTTCTTCACGTTCGTCGCGCTCGACGAGTCCGGGACGCCTACCCCGGTCCCAGGGGTGACGTGTCCGACGCCCGAGGAGGAGGCGCTCCGCGAGGAGGCCGTCGAGGAGCGGCGGACGCAGTCGCTGGCCGTCGCGGAACGGTTCAGCTGAGTCGACCCTCGGTCGTCGGGGTGAGTCGGACGGGTCCGAGGCTCGGGCTGACTTCCGGGATACCGACTTTTCGTGCCCGAAACCGGACCAGAAGACGTCGCTGGGTCGTCCTACTATCTCGCCCGCGACCGTATCGGACCCATGGTCAAGCAGGTGGTCTGTCGGGAGATGGGGATCGACTGCGAGTTCGAGATTCGCGACGGGAACGAAGAGGAGCTGATAGAACTGGTCCAGCGCCACGCCGAGAACACTCACGGGATGGACCTGTCGAGCGAGGACATCAGGGGCGCGATGCGGGACGCGAACCCGTAACGCCGGTCCCGGTCAGACGTCCGGGGCGGGACGTTCCCCCAGTTCGAGCGAGACGGTCCGCTCGCTCCCGTTCCTGCGGACCGTCACGTCGACGGTGTCGCCGGGCGACGTCTCGAGCGCGAGGACGTTCGAGAGGTCCGCCTGCGTCTCGACCTCGCGGCCGGCGATGCCGACGACGACGTCGCCGCCGGTCGGTACCTGCACCCCGTCGACCGTCTCGGTCCCGCCCGCGCCCCGGAGCACGCCGGCCGACGGACCGCCGGGCACCACGTCGGTGATCACGACGCCGCCGATGTCGTCGAGTCCGTACGCCTCCGCGACCGTCGGAGAGACCTCCAGCAGACGGACGCCCATGTACGGGTGGTCGTACTCGCCGTCGGCCGTGAGCGCGGGGAGCACGCGGCCCGCGAGCGCGGCCGAGATGGCGAACCCGATGTTCTCCCCGCCCGCGGAACTGACGACGCCCGCTACGCGCCCGTCGAGCGTGACGAGCGGCCCGCCGGAGTTGCCCGGGTTGAGCGCGGCGTCCGTCTGGACGGCGTCCGCGATGAGGAAGTCGTTCGGCGCCGGGAGCAGGCGGTCGACGCCGCTGACGACCCCCTCGGAGGCCGACCCGGTGTAGCCGTACGGCGAGCCGATGGCGAGCACGTCGCTCCCCACGGGGGGTTCGGGGTCCGTGTCGACGAACGGGAGCGGGGCGGCGTCGCCGGGCGTATCGGCGGGGTCGAGCACCGCGAGGTCGCTGTAGGGGTCGGTCCCCACGACGTCCGCGTCGGCCCACTCGTTGCCCCGGAAGCGGAGCTTCACCTCCGTCGCGCCGTCGACCACGTGGTCGTTCGTGACGACGGAGCCGTCGCCGCGGACGAAGCCGGACCCGCTGCCGAGGGGACCGGACTCGTCGTACACGAGCACGCCGACGACCGAGGGGATGACCCGCTCGTACACCGCGGCGGCCCCCTCCGTCGCGGTGGCCTCGAGGGTCGCGTCGGCCGCGTCGGCGTCGGACGCGGTCGTCGCGACCGGGTCGTCCTCCATCGCCGCGGACCCGCGCGGCGCGCCGGAACTCCCGAGCGAGATGCAGCCGCCGAGTCCGACCGCGACAGTCGTCGCCCCCGCGAGGAACTCCCGTCGTCGTGGCATACCCGTGGGTACGGTCGCGCCCGGATAACTTCCCCGCTCGGGGGGTTTTTGCCGCCGGCAGGCGAGGGTCGCGTATGGGCCTCGACGCCGACCCGCCGAGTCCGCCGACGCTGAACGCTGTCGACCCCAGCCAGTACGAGGACACCGATGTCGAGGGCGACGAGTACCACCGCGCGGACCTCGAGCGGTTCCTCCGCGAGGGCGCGTGGGCCGAGGCGTTCGAGCGGTGGGCCGCGGACGCGGACCTCGACGAGACCGAGTGGAGAATCGTCGTCGACCTCGAACTGGTCTCCAGATTCGACTTCTTCTGGGACGACTTCGCCGACCGAGTGGGGTACCACGCGCCCGGCCTCCCCGAGGACTGGAAGGAGCGCGACCTCCACCCGGCGTTGACCTCCTGGGAGCAGGTGTCGGGAATCAACGCGGGGCTGACGGAACTGGGGCGAATCGTCTGCGAGGTGTTGAAAGCCGACTACGTCGACTGGGAGAGCGAGTTCGAGGCGCCCGACGACCTCCCGGAGTTCTGACCGCGCGAACGCCTCGACGGGTCGCCCGGTAGCGATTTAGGTCCGCGGGACGCACTCGCACACATGGTCACCCAGACGGAGCGGGACGACATGACCTGGTACGAGTGCGAGGGGTGCGGTCTCCTCTTCGACGACCGCGAGGACGCTCGCCAACACGAGGAGAACTGCGACGCCGAGGACCCCTCGTACCTCCAGTGACCGCCCCCCGTCGCGTTCGGGTACGCCAGCGTGTCGCCTCACTGCCGGCGTGCCACCCGTCACCCGTCTGACGCGAGTCGGTCACTCGCGGTCCCGCCCGACCGACAGGTCGACGTCGCCGGCCTCGCCGCCGCGCACCGCGTGTCCGTAGTTGAGTACGGCGACGAAGACGGTCCCGCCGACGGCGTTGCCGACGGTCGTCCAGAGGAGGAACCCGAGAAACGCGCCCGGAGTCACCCCCCGTCCGAGCGCCATGGCCGTGAGCACCTCCGTCGAGCCGAGGAGGCTGTGGTGGAACGGGCCGAACCCGATGGCGCTCGCGACGACCCACGTCGCGAGGAACTCCCCGACGGAGTCGCGCGAGGCCGAGACGAGCCACGTGAGCAGCCCCATCAGCCAGCCGGCGACGACGCCGCTGAGGAGCGTGGTACGCGCCGAGAACGGGACCAGCGTCTCCGCGAGCGCCCCGAACGCGGCCGGGTCGACGACGGCGAGTGGCGGGCCCACGACGGCGATGAGACCGGCGAACACCGCACACCCAGCGAGGTTCGCGAGGTAGACCACGACCCACAGCCGCGCGAGGTCGCGGACCGTGGCCTCCCCGTTCAACACGGGCAGGAGTCCCAGCGTCGTGTGAGCGGTGAACAGTTCCGTCTGTCCCAGGATGACGAGTACGAACCCCACCGCGGAGACGTTCGCGAGCACGAGCCGCTTCACCAGCTCCGACGAGAACTCGGGCGAGAACGTGAGCGCCATCCCCATGAACAGCGCTCCGAAACTCACGTTCAACCCGGCCGTGAGTCCCGAGAGGGCGAGGCCCGACGAGGGGCGGTCCATCTCGCGGAGTGCGCTCCGGAGTTCGTCCTCGAGCACCTCGCCGTAGCTCCGCGTCTCCTCGGTGACCTCCCGACTGTCCATCGGCGTACCGCACTCCGGCCAGTCAGTTAGTGGTACCGTGGGGGACGCTCACCCGTCCAGGTCCGCGTCGAACCCGAGCGCGCGAGGCCCTCGAGGCGGTCTTTCGCGTCCGCGTTCGTCTCATCGTCGCCGGCCTCGCCGCCACGTCGCCCTCGCGGGTAAGCGGACGGGCCGACGGGCGCGCTCGTCGGGGTCAGAAGTTCTCCTCGGCGAGTCGCTCCGCGTGTTCGCGCGACTCCGCGGCGACCCAGCGGACCTTCGCCGCCTCCCCGTAGGCGAGTTCCTCCTTGAGTTCGTCGCGGAGGACGCCGACGCCGTGCCCCAGCGAGGTCCCGTCGGCGTCGCCGAGTTCGTACACGCCGTAGCGCTCGGGGGCCGCGCCGACCGCGCTCCGGTCGAAGTCGCGCCAGCGTTTGCGGAGGCTCACGCTCCCGGCTCCTCCTCGGGGGCGCCGCCGGCGGCGTCGCCGGTGGGAGCGGCGTCGGGGCCGGCCGTCTCCTCGTCTTCGTCGTCGGTCACGAACTCGTAGCTCTGCTCCCCCCAGTCGTCCTCGACGAAGACGAACACGCGGCCGCGGGCCACCTCGGGGTCGGCTTCCACCTCGGTGCGCTGTCCGCCCACGCGGCGCACCGTGACGCCCGGGAACAGTTCCTCCGTCTCGCCGGTCTCCAGGATGACACGCCCGACCCCGGTGTCCGCGAGGATGTCGTCGTGCGTCTTGAGGTCGTTCACGTACATCAACACCCCCTCCGTCTCGGTCGGGTCGGTGACGAGCACGTGCGTCTCCTTGCCCGGGGCGGTGGTGAGCGACCCCGACACCCGCCGGGGGACGCCGCGGTAGAACGTGACGCGGCCGTCGAGGTACTCGACCTCGACGCCCTCGTCGCGGAGGGCGACGGTGACCGTCGCCGGCGACACGTCGCTCCGGTTCGGTGCGCTCATACCCCCGGGTTCCGTCGCCGGCCGAATAAGCGTCGCGTCTGCGTGCCGCCGTATCCACGCCGACGTACCGTCGCAGTCACGTCCGGACCCGGTGCGTCCCGCCGGCGGGCGGTCTCCGGCGAAGGTCGGCGCGACCGCCAGTTTCAACACGGCTGACCGCGCCGGTACCCCCATGCAGGGCCGCGCCGTCGCACCCGGAGCCGGCACCGTCGTGAACGCCATCGCGACGGGCGTCGGGGCCGCGTTCGCGCTCGACGTCGAGACGACCGCCGAGGTGCGTCTCGACCCCGACGCGGACCGCGTGACGGGCGACATCGCGGGCGACCCCGACGGCGACACCACCCTCGTCGAGCGGTGCGTCGAGTTCGTGGTGGCCGAGTACGGCGCCGACGAGGGCGGGACCGTCCGGACCGAGAGCGACGTGCCGACCGCGGCGGGCCTGAAGTCCTCGAGCGCGGCCGCGAACGCGACGGTGCTGGCGACGCTCGACGCACTCGGACTGGAGGTGGCCGACGACCCCGACGCCGACGTGACCAGGACGGAGGCGTGTCTCGTCGGCGTGGAGGCCGCCCGCGACGCCGGCGTCACCGTCACCGGGGCGTTCGACGACGCCGCCGCGAGCATGCTCGGGGGCGTCGTCGTGACCGACAACGCCGAGGACGCGCTGCGGGTCCGCGACGAGTTCGACCACGACGCGCTGGTGTGGACCCCCCCGGAGCGCGCCTACAGCGCTGACACCGACGTGGACCGCTGTCGGCAGGTCGCCCCGATGGCCGACCTCGCGGTGGAACTGGCGACGGAGGGCGAGTACGGCCGCGCCATGACGGTGAACGGCCTCGCCTTCTCGGCGGCGCTCGGCTTCCCGGCGGACCCGGCGGTCGAGGCGATGCCCGACTGCACCGGCGTCTCGCTGTCGGGGACCGGGCCGAGCGTCGTGGCGGTGGGCGCGCCGGCGGAACTCCGGCGGGTCCGCGAGCGGTGGGCGCGCCGCGACGGCGAGACGACGGCGACGCGAACGCGGAACCGAGGAGCGCACGTTCTATGACAGACGACACCCCCGAGACGGCCGACCCCGACGAGATGGAACTGGCGGAACTTCGTGAGGAGATAGAGGACATCGACCGCGAACTGGTCGAACTCATCGCGCGACGGACGTACGTCGCCGACACCATCGCGAGGGTGAAAGCCGAGCGGGACCTCCCGACGACCGACGAACAGCAGGAACAGCGGGTGATGGACCGCGCCGGCGAGAACGCCGAACGGTTCGACGTGGACGCGAACCTCGTGAAGGCCATCTTCCGGCTGCTGATCGAGTTGAACAAGGTGGAGCAGCGCGAGAGTCGTTAAAGGGGTGCTGAGGAGGTCGCGGACCCTGATCGCGTGGTAAGGACTTTAAACTGGGACCGCCGAACTCTCGACCATGGGAAGTACCGCGAGGATACCGAGCAACGAGCCATCCGAAGACGAAGAGGAGGTCAGGCTCGGTGACCTCCTTGCCGGTCGGTTGTCCGACGTCGACGTGGATTCGGTCGAGGCGGTCCGCGACGTCAGAGAACGCGAATGAAGGCGTTCGTGGACACGAACGTCTTCGTCGCTAGCCTCACCGAAGAACCGGGTCGGGGGGAGGTAGCGACGGAGTTCCTCAACCAGGACCACGACTTCTGTACGTCGATCCTCAATCTCATGGAGATTCGGTCGGTGATGACGAAGAAGAACGGGTCGAACAGGACCGCGTCGAGGGGGTGTTGGACGACATCACCGAGAACGTCGACGTGTACGCGCCCGAGATCAGCGACCAGATCGCGGCCTACCAGCGACAGCGCGACTCGCTCCTCTACACGATGAACTGTGTCCTCCTCCCACTCGCCGAGGACGTGGACGCGACGCTCGTGACGTTCGCGGCGAGCTCCTCGACCACGGTGGCGTCGCGCCGTCGAATGTGATGGAGTAGCAGTCGCTCGGGACAGTACCTCGATCACCAGCTACCGTGCGCGTGTGCGCTGGCTCGTGACACGAGCGTGTGGAGCGATGAATCAGATTTCGATGGACAAGATTTCGTACCTGTGTACTCCATCGAGGAAGTCGTCGACGCGTTCGAGATGGGGCGGTAAGAGATTCCACTCCCCCCGGCAGAGAACCGTCCGCCGCGGAGGCGAACGCGGGATCTTTGGTGAAGAATCCCAGTAGCCGATAAGATCAGTGTATAACATACCGAAAATTGAGATGCCACTCAGACGGATCGGACTGGTCGAGATTCGAAGTTTTCCGCTCTTTGACTGCCGTACCATACTCCTGAAGTGCCGAGAGACCAGTCCCCAGAGTAGAACACGAATTGGTCTGACTCTCGACAGGGACGAGGCAGCGAGACGATCCCGTCTCCACTCACACGCTACTCCGCTTCGGACCTGTGAGTCGATGGTTCGTCTCCCTCTCCGAATGAGGAACACGCGTGGTTGAAGTCGAGTTCCTCGTCAACGCAGTTACGCTCGCGATCGTCCTCGTGGTTCTCGCATTCGTGGGTATCGCGTACTACCGGACCCGTATCAATCGACTCCTGGTCCTCCTGCTATTGACGGTGCTACTCGGCACGAACATGCTCGTCGCGATCGCCGAAGAACTCCTCGAAGGGAGCATCCCCTACTTCGACCTACTGGCGAGCCTGCTCTCTCTCGGCATCGCGCTTCTGCTCCTCGTTACCGTTCTCAGTCGATTCTCTTGGGAGCCAGAATGACCCGACCATCGCTCCGCCCCAGACGGTGGTGAGTGATGGAAGACTCCGGTGACGGGAACCGGGAGCGACCCGAAGACGAGGGACTGCCGCTCTCGACCCGGAAGCAACTCTTCACTCATGTGAAGGCCAACCCCGGAATCCACTTCAGTCAGTTGAAGCGGGATCTCGACATGGAAACCGGGCTCCTCCAGTACCACTTGGGTGAACTCGAAGACTACGACGTCCTCGAAAGCGAAGAGCACCAAGGCCAGCGTCGGGTGTTCGTCACCCGCGAACTCGACGAGGAGGAACGAGCGATCCTCGCCGTGTTGCGCTACGAGACGACCCGCACCATCCTCCTCCACCTCCTCGAACATGGACCGGCACGCAATAGCGAGATCGCTGAGACCGGCGGCGTGACCCCGGCGACGATCTCGTGGCACCTCTCGAACCTCGTCGAGGAGGGGATCATCGAACCGGTCGAAGACGGGCGTACGACGCGCTACCGGGTGGCGAACGAGGAACTCACGGTTCAACTCCTCGTCCGCTATCGGGAGAGCTTCGTCGATCGGGCCGTGGACCGGATCATCGACTTCTGGGGGTGAGCCAACGTTCCACCTGACTACACACCGGTTCATTGACGACTGTTCCTCGGCTATACCGGTTCCCGCTGTCCGGAGTAACGAGTCCCCATCTCATGCCGTCCCTGACACCCGTTTCGATAGCGTTGGAGCCGAGATGATCAGACCCGCCAGGATCGCTGTCCCGACCACCGTCACGATCAGCGGTGGGGAGAGCAGATACACGGCGATCCAGAGGATGGCGATCGGCGTGCCGGCGATGATCGTTCCCCGAAGATCGAGCGTGTCCGAGGGACAGACGAGATACCACGCGACCTCCGCCGAGCGACGCCCCGAACCACTGGCCAGCCTTCCAGACGTTTCCAGGTGGCTGAAGTCAACTAGCGATGACAGCCAGTGCGCCGAGGACGATACCGAGCGCGAACACCCGAAGCGGACGTTCGTCACCGACCGAAGCTGCGACCGCGAACAGACTCGCCCCAGCCACGACACCAACGACGATGTCGACGAGGAAGTGGACGCCGATGATCACCCGGGAGGCCGCGACGAGTACGACCCCCGTGCCAGCGACCGCCCACCGGACCGGTGGTGAGCCGACCTTCAACTGCGAGGCGAGTGCCGCGAACACCGCAGTGGTGCCGAGTGCGTGTCCGCTCGGGAAGGCATAGCCTCCGCCGGTCGTGATACTTCTGAACGTCCCTTCGAGAACCGGTGGGAGCCACGTCGGGACGGTGACGGTCCCGGCTCCAGGGGGCCGGGATGCGGCGAAGACGTTCTTCAGCAGGTCGGTGAGCGAGAACGCCGCGAACGTCACCGCGAGGACGAAGGCACCGTCGCGCGGCGTCTCGGCGAGCGAACGCTCGGTTCCGAGCAGGTAAACGAGCGTCGCCAAGCCGACCAGAAACCAGGGATCACCGAACTGAGTGATCAGTCCCCAAAACCCGATGAGTACACCGATATTGGGGGAGAGCGACTCAAACACTCCGACTCCTCGATTCGGGATCGCGAGATCGAACACGAGGACACCTGCCAGGATGACGACCAAGGCGGTGGTCGTGACGACCGCGAGGGTTCCGTAGTCCGGTCTCTCACTATCGGATCGATCGGCGGGTTCATTGTTACGCATTCTTAGATAGGTTGAGGAGCGGTTCTCGTTCGATAGTCGGGGCTGGTGGTGACGGATGCCGCATACTCGTCTGCGTGGATAGTCGTCGCTCGTCGTTCGTTCTCGACGTCCTAGTATCCGAGCGGATAACGGAGCCAGCCGAGAGCGTGGTCACACAGCTTGCGACTCTGCTCTCGGATCGGGGGGACTTCGAGGGCGTCAGTCGTCGGACTCGAACATCTCGTCGAGTTCGATCCCGTCGTCAGCGTCCTCGTTCTCGACTTCGAGGACCTCCCCGGAGGTACCGTCGACTTCGACTTCCTTCGTGGGGCCGTTGTCTTGAGCGACGGAGACCTCCCAGACGGGGCCGTCCTCCTGTTCGAGACTGGCGCTCTCGACTGTGGCGCCGTCACCGACGTGGTCGACGGCGATCTGTGCGGCCCTGTCCTCGGAGATGTCCGGATCTGCGGTAGTGGTCTGATTCGTCGCGGCGAACGCCATGCCGACGCCGCCGACGAGGACGGCCACGGCGGCGATGGCGAGGATGGATGTTCGGTTCACGCTCTACTCCGTCGAACGGGCGAGAACGCCTTGAGGGATACGGTACGTGCCTCTAGGAGTGGTACACGCGTCTAACTGGCTTGTGGTCTTGAGGTTGGTCCCCGAGAGAAGTCAGAGTGATACCGGCGAGTGAAACTGGTCGTCAACGGGAGTTCCAACGGTCGAAACGGACACCCGAGTCATTCCTCGTCAGCCGGCTCCAGCGGCACTCTCGACACCTCGATGTCCTCGTAGTCCTTCTCGGACGAGAGTACGTCCATCCCTCGCGTCTCCGCCGTCGCGGCGTGGAACGCGTCGAACGGCGTCATCCCCTCGTCGTAGTAGTTCACGGCCTTCAGGACGACCTGCTTCTCCTCTTCGTCTCGCACGGGAACGAGTTCGAGCAGGTTCGCCACGAGCGGAACGTAGTCGAACTCGTATCGTTCGCGGGCGAGGACGAGTTCGAGATAGGAGAACGCCGACGTTTCGACCTCGTACTCGTCGAGCGCGTCCTCAGCCGACCCCTGCAACCAGTCGGAGTCCTTGGCGAGTGCGAGCAGAAAGTCCGTCTCGACGTGCACCGTCATCTATCGGCGTCCGTTCCCTGTGCCTCGGCTTTCGCCTCCGCTTCGATGTCCCCTCGAATCTGCTCGACGGACGCGTCCCCGAGTTCGCCTGCCGCCTCACGGACTGCGGCGAGCGGGTCGTCTGCGACTGGGATGAGTTCGATCCTGTCCTCGTAGGTCACGATGTGATACCGCTCCCCGTACTTTTCCCGCACCTCCTTGGGGATATACAGCCGACCCTGCCGGTCCGTCTCCGCTGACATGGAGGAAACTATGATGGACTGAAACAAGAATCTTACCACTAAATATTCTCCTATGGTACGAGTCAGATGATTCGAATCGGGCTATGGTAGATCTATCCGAGTTGAACAAGGTGGAGCAACGGAGCAGTAGGTAGCCGTAATCTGGCGACACGAACCGTATAGCACTCGTTTAGTTCCAAAGATATCCTTCCGATTGCTGTTCTCTCAGTTCGCGTTCGGTGAAATGCACCATATTCTGTCTCACTGACCCCGAACTGCTGTCCGTAGACCCCTCCATTTTCCAAGATTTGAGGTCGTGACCGATTCGTTATATCGCGCAGTCTCCGCCCACCGACGAGCCACTCACCGTCGAGAAGTCAGGGGTGCGTTCGGACGGGGGACGACAGGCCCACCCACGCTACTCTAACGTTTCATTGTCGTTCCTCGCTAGGCGGCGACCTCGGACGAGTTTTTTGCCACGTCGGGCAGCCCAGACAAGCACAACTGCGACTAGGTAGGCGAAGAGGAAGAACCCGACCGTCCCGAGTCCTTGGTCGACGGGGCAATCCCACCAAGCAGGGTTCCGTAGAGTGCCATGACGGGTAACGCGAACACGAACAGGGCGAGAAGGATCGCTCGAAGCACCCCGGTCGGCTCACCTACCAGAAATTGTGAGAGGAATCCAAGGTAGCCAACTGCGGGCAGGGCAAACACGAGCAGCACTGCTCGGTTCCACAGGGTGTTACGGAGGGCACTGTCCATATCGTTCAATTATATTTCTATCGACATATCCTTTTCTGGCTCGCTCCTTCGGTGAGTTTCGATGGTCCATAATGAGAACACGATCGTCGAAACGGCTTTGGTAACACGTACGTAATACCACCGTATGTCTGAAGCAACCACGGAAAACAACGGAGACGACGAGATCGTTACGGTGAACTTCAAGGTCACGCAGTCGTTCCTCGACGAGATTGACGAGACGTGGCAGGGACGTGGCTTCAACAGCCGGAGCGAGTTCATCCGCTACACGCTCAGGGATGCGACCGAGTTCCCGACGTTCGACCGGGACGAACTCGTCGCTCTCCTCCGAGCCGAGGAGGACATCCGCGAAGGACGCACGATGAGCGCCGAGGAGGCACGCGAGCAGTTCGGGACGGACGGCGATGAGTGACAACGACTGGACGTGGGACCTCACACCGAAGGCGCAGGACGACCTCGCCGCACTCTCGCCGCAGGAGCAAGACCGGATACTGGACAAATTGGACGAGATCGTCGAATCACCGTGGCGTGACCCACCGGGTTACGGGGAACCGCTCCAAAACAGCCCGCACAAGAAAGTGCGAGTTGGAGAGTTCCGTCTGGCTGTGACGTTCCGTCGAAACGAACAGCGCATGGTGGTCGCTCGAATCAAGCGCCGGGGTGGCGCATACACTGCCGACGACGACTGAGTTTCTTGCAGTCACAGGTATGGTAGATCTATTCGAGTTAAACAAGGTGGAGCAGCGGGAGTCGAGGTGGCCGATATCGGGCGTTTCAGGGCTCTTATCGCCGTTCGGATAGTCAATTCTTCTTTCGGCAGTTGTTCTTTCGTTCCTCGGTCGGTGAACGAGAACACATTAGCGACGTTGTTTTCGAACCGACGCAGGAATGAGGTGGAGACCGATCGCCGATTCGTTAATCCGATTCTCGAATGAACGTGAGTACCTCCTCGATGAAGCGATCCGGTGCGGTGTTCATTGGCTCGTGTGATTGCCCGTCGAACCTAACGAGCCGACTATTCGGAAGCGCATCGTTGACCGCTTCAGTCGCGTCTTTGTAGAACGGTGGGCTCTCGCCACCGCCCAACACCAAGGTCGGCGTGGTCATGTCTTCGAACCGGCCAGCTTCAAACTCGTAGTCGGCGATTGCTTGCCACTCGCGGGGCAGTGTCTGGGCCGCGTCCACCATGTCCTGCCAGATCGGTGCCGAACGAGCCACGTCGATTTCGTTCGGTGTGAGGTGGGCTTCTTGCTCCAGGAATAGCATGAGCGCCTGTTCGTTTCCGCCATCCTCCAACAGCCGCTTCATTTCCGCGACCACTTTGTCTACGTCGAATTTGTGGTCCCCGACCTGGATTGGAGGTTCGTTCACGATGAGTTTGCGTAGATTGTCGGTTTGCAGGGCCGCCTCCAGCGAATAGAGGGCACCACCGGAATGGCCAAGCAGAACTACGGGTTCGTCGATCGACTCGACGACCGCAACCACGTCCTCGGCCTCCCGTTCCAGTTCGTACTCGGCAGCATCGCCGCTCTCGCCGCGACCACGACGGTCCATCGCGTAGACGGTGAAGTGTTCTGCGAAGGCGGAACGGACGCCAGTCAGGTCCCAGAACTCGTGAACATCGCAAACCCCGTGCACAAGCACGAACGGCGGCCCACTTCCCGTCCGTTCGAAAGTAATTACAGTACCATCTGCGGATGTGACTATCCTCATTTCGTTCCCCGAATCTGGTGATGTCGCTTCTCCCATAGAATGAATTACCCACATTCTCTACGCGGCATAGTCAGATAGAATCATCGTCCGAAAATCTATACAACCTGAACGGGAAAGCAACGGACTATGAGTCGGTAAGTCGGTGAACGATACACGCTATATTCAGTATTGCTATGGCGATATCTCACTCACCGAGGATTTCGACAAGCCTTCACCATCGGTAGCGCACGCCCATATATACGGGCTCGTGAAAGCGTCTGTATCTCTTGTTTCCAAAAGTCTGACCTTCCAAGATATATTATTCCACTGCATTGTGTTACGGATTTCATCCACCTCAACAAGGTTGAGCAGCGGGAGTCGAGGTAGCCGTAATCCGGCGACACGAACCGCATAGTACCGTTTTGGTTCAGAGAATAGTCTTCCGATAGCTGTTTCTCGGGTCGGGGGCGGTGAAAAGGACCACATCACGTCTCACCTCGGCACTCATCCACGACCCGAGAACACGAGAACTCGTCGTCACGCATCCGTCGGACCGGTGGCTCACTTTACCGGTCGAATACCGGCAATCGATACCACGGGTCCACCGCTATCTCGGATACCGGCCCATCGAATATCCGCTCACCTGAAGAGAATTCCGGAGGTTAAGCGCTCTTAGAGCCAGTCTACACGCGATGAATTATCACCACGGAGCTCTTGCTTCGGTCGCCTCCGCTTCCGCTCGTCAGTATTACGGAGACGCTCGCCCCCGGCGAGGTAGAGTGTGTGCACGCGCTCTGTCTCCAGTCCGACGTTCGGGAGTTCACCGTTCAGTTCAATCCCGACGACGGCGTCACCGAAGCAGACCTCCTCGCCCTCGACGAAGTCGTCGAAGCCGATTTGGCGCTGGTAGAGTTCACGAGAACTCTGCACTGAAAGCCACTCCCCCATCGCCATGGACCCTGCTCCTGCGATCAATCCCGCAAGTCCCGTGACGAGAATCGTAGTTGATTCTAAGGCTGCACCCGCGACGCCCATCACGAGGCTGAGATTCGAGACGAGTCCGTCGTTCGCGCCGAGAACCGCCGCTCGAAGCGCGTTTCCACTCGTCGAGCGGTGGCGGCCCTCCAACGGAGCCAGAATGTCCCCTTCGGCTCCTCGTCCCGGTAGTTCCGCAATCGTCACCAACAGTCTATCGTGTGACCGCTCGTCGGCGGATAGTCCCGTCCCCTCCGTCTCCGGTTGCGTTGCGTACCCCTGCCCACCGGTGACTTCGCCCGTACGCATCGTCGAAAGGACGAAGCCGGGGCCGAAGCGATGTGCCAGCCACGCCAACGTTCTCGCCCGAAATGTCGGTCTCGGCTCTGAGTCGTTCTCACCGGCGTCTGCGAGTTTCTTCGACCAAAATTCAGCGTGGTCGGTCTCCGTTTTAGCCAACCGACGATATACCTCGGCGAGTTGTGGACGGGACTCTGCCTCGGCCATCGCGCGATACACCAACGCTACTCTCTTTCGTCAGCCAACACAATAGCGATAGTGCGATAGACGAACAGACGAGGCCTCGTGAAACGCATCCGTTCTACTCCGCCTTGCGGCACCGAACACGATAGAATCGCGAGGAAGGTGACGAGCGCCGTTCGACGCCGCGACTCTCCGTCGACCGACTCGCTCGGCGCGTTCGGGGTCTCCCCTCGGACCGAGCGCTGGTAATCGAGTTCCGAGCGGCGACTGAGGTAGTCACTCGTCCCCATCGAGAACCCGTCGGCGAACAGGCTCCCCCACCCAGAACGAGCGCGATAGACGGGGGGAGTGCGTCCCCGGCCACCCCCGACACGACCGCGAACGTGGTCACGATTCCGTCGTTGGCCTCGAAATCACTTCTGCGAGGTACTACCCGGAAGACTTCACCTCGTCTCCGAGAAGGTGCTCAATCATCCTTCGGGGGGCTTCGAGTCGCGGCAAAGGACCGTTGGTCCGAGCGAACGACCGGGGAAACGGTTTCGGGTACGCGCCGACAGGACCGTCCATGGGCGAACGTATTCTCGTCCCGTTCGACGGCTCGCCGCTCTCGGAGCGAGCGCTGGAACGGGCCGTCACGAGACATCCGGACAGCCAGATAACCGTCCTCTACGTGATCGACCCGGTGCTCGTCGTGTACGAGGCCGAGGCTCGGGGACTGCAGGAGGCGCGGTCGTGGCACGACCGGATGGAGGAACGGGCCGACGAACGCTGTGCGAGTGCCAGAGCGCAGGCCGAGGAGCACGGCTGTGAGATCACGACCGCCGTGGAAACCGGTCCCCCCGCCCGCACGATACTGGAGTACGCGGACGAACACGACATCGATCACGTCCTCATGGGAAGTCACGGACGCGAGGGCGTCTCGCGACTCGTCCTCGGGAGCGTGGCGGAGACTGTGATGCGTCAGTCACCCGTCCCTGTGACGGTCGTCCGGTAGCCCGTCACCGGGGGCCGGAACCCGTACCGTCTCCGACCGGGGGGGAGAAACGAGGAGGTGACCGACCTACCCCGTCGACGCCGGCGGCGCCTGTCTCGGAAGCTTGGGGATGAGCCACGCGAGGAAGGAGTCCTGGCTCCGCGTCTGGAGCCAGATGCGCCCCTCGCCGCCGAACTCGGCGACGAGCCCCTCCCCGCTGAGGAGCGTCGACTTCAGCCCGCCCACGCGCCGGACGGTGAAGTCGGCGGTGTCCTCGAAGGCCACGATGTGGCCGGTGTCGACGGTGTACGTCTCGCCGGGGGAGAGCACTCGTTCCTCGATTGCACCGTAACTGGACACGAACAGCGAGCCCGTCCCCGAGATGCGGAGCAGGAACAGCCCCTCGCTTCCGAAGAACGTCTTCGCACCCCCGAACTCGGTGTCGAGGTCGAGCGCCGGGTCGGAGGCGATGTACGACCCCGACTGCACGTACACGGTCTCGTCGTCGAGGCGGTGGTGAACGATGTCGCCCGGGAGCGGCGGCGCGAAGGTCACCGTTCCGGGTTCGGTGGCCGTGAACGTGTTCTGGAAGAAGCTCTCGCCCCCGAACAGACCGCGGCTGAGCGACTTCAGGAACCCGCCGGTGGCGTTCGTCTCCATCTCGATGCCCTGGCTGTGACTGACCATCGCCCCCGCCTCCGCGCGCACCTGCTCGTTCTCGTCGAGCGAGAGTTCGACCATGGCGAACGACGGGCGGTTCGTTATCGTCTGCTCCATACCGACGGGTTCACCCGAGAGAAATGATAAGTATGGCTACCAGTTGACGGGGTTTTCTCCCGGCGTGACGGCGGACTCTCCACGTGGTGCTACCGGCCCGACGACCGGCGACCCGGCCGTCGCCGGTCCGAAACCGGCGACGGCTCAGTACTCCCAGAGCCGTTCGATTCGCGAGTCGATGGCCGGGTGGTCCGCGCGGAGCGTCTCGACTCCGGTCTCCCCGTCCACGTTGACGACGTGGACTTCGCCGCGCAACCCGGAGTAGACGTCCTGAAAGTCGTACACGACGCCGATCACGTCGACGCCGGAGGGCACGTCGTCGCTCTCGACGAGGAACTCGACCTGCCGGTCGACGTTGTACTCCACGAGCAGGTTCACCGCCTCCGTCCGGCCCGCGTCCGGCGGGAGTAGGTCGACCCCCGCTTCGAGGCGGGGCGTCAGCAGTCCGAGGCAGTGGGCGATTCCCGCCGGTTCGGCGTCCGAGCCCTCGTCGGTCAGGTCGTCGTACGCGGCCGTGACGGCTCCACACCCCGTGTGTCCGACGACGACGACGGTCTCCGTCCCCGTGTGTTCGACCGGGTAGAGGACGTCCCCCGAGACCACGTCGCCCGAGTCGGTCCGCTGGACGACCCGGTTCCCGATGGTGCTGCACGTGAAGACCCGTCCGGGTTCGTCGTTCCCCCAGATGTGGTCCTGCAGGACGCGCGAGTCCGAGCAGCAGACGGTGACGACGCCCGGTCGCTGCGCGTCCTGCACGCCGTCGAACCGGGAGTGAAACTCGCTGGCGTGGTCCGCGTTGGCCCGCAGAAGGGTGACGAATTCTTGGCGCACGGCGGGAGGAAGTCCCGCAGCAAGTAATTCCTCGGGTCTATCACGGGGCCCCCGCTCGGACCTCGACGGGAGCGACGAGACGCGCCGGACGGGGACGGGTCCGGAGTCGGCCCGCTAACCGAGGGGTGCCGGGAACCGTTAGCTCGGGGCCGTCCCGCCTTCTCTGATCCGGTCGCCGCCGGCGCTTCGGTCGAGCGGGTCCTCGAGTTCGCCCATCACGGCCTCAAGCGCGTCGGTCGCGGTGAGGAGGCCGACGACGTCGCCGTCCGAGAGCACCAGCGCGAGTTCCTGACGTTCGGCCTGGAACCGGTCGATGGCGTCGCTGACCGTCGTCTCGGCCGAGACGGTCATCGGCGGCGCCGCGATATCGGCGAAACTCGTCTCGCCGGCCTTCAGTCCCTCGATGCGGTCGATGACGCTCGGCACGTAGACGATTCCCTCGACCGCCTCGGCGTCCGCGCCGACGAGCGGGTAGCGGGTGTGAGGCGTCTCGGAGACGCGTCGGAGGTTCTCCTCGACCGACGCCTCGGTCGAGAGGAAGACGACGTCCGTCTCGTCGACCATCACGTCTCGCACCTGGACAGTCCCGGCTCCGAGTGCGCCCAGGACCTCGTCGTGACGCTCGTCCGATATCTCTCCCCGTTCGAGCAGCGAACTCATCCGGTTGCGCAACTGGGCGCGCGTCTCGATGGCGTCCTCCTCGGCTTCGAGCCACGCGCCGGTCATCTCGACGCCGAACAGCCGCAGCGTCCACTTGGCGACCCAGTCCCCGAGCGTGATGAGCGGGGAGATGACCACGTAGAACCAGTACAGGGGCGCGGCGCCATACCGGCACACCATCCGCGAGCGCTCGACCCCGAGGTAGGTCGGCGTCTGCTCGCCGTGCGTGAGGTGGACGAGGTTGATGATCAGGTACGCGATGAGCGCGCCGGCCCCGATGGTCGCGAGCGTCGTCCCGGCGAACAGCGGTTCGAACAGCGCCGCCAGCGCCGGTTCCGCGACGATGCCGACCGCGATGCTCGACGCGGTGATTCCGACCTGACAGGTCGTCAGATACAGTTCCAGCTCCTGTGTCATCTCCCAGGCGCGTTCGAGTCTGGCGTCGCCGCCGACGAACTCGTCCTCGGTGAACTGTCGGGCGCGCGTGAGCGCGAACTCGATGGCGACGAAGAACCCGTTCGCGAGGATGAGTGCGACGCCGGCGACGAGGCGGAGACCGATCTCGGTTGTGTTCATTTAGGCCGTATCCGCTCCGTCCACCTCCAGCGCTTTAGAAGCGTCGGCCCGTCCCGACAGTTAAATACTCGTCTGTCGGTTCGAGAACCGACGGCGGTCAGGGTGCTGTTCTGATAGCAACAGTGGGGCAGCGTTAAACGAGAGAGCGTCGAACTCGGGGTCGAATGGTTACGCGAGACCTGGACGCGCTCGACAGGCGAATCCTCTACACGCTCCAGAAGGAGGCGCGACACACGTCGTCGAGCGACGTCGCGGCGGCGCTCGACGTCTCGGCGAGCACGGTCCGGAACCGGATACAGCGGCTCGAGGCGGACGGGGTGATCAGGGGATACCACGCAGACGTCGACTACGAGTCGGCGGGGTACCAGCTGTACACGCTCATCGTCTGTACGGCCCCGATTCCGGAGCGAGAGCAGCTCGCCGCGGCGGCGGCGGACGTCCCCGGCGTCGTGGAGGTACAGGAGGTGATGACCGGCGAGGCGAACGTCCTCGTGCGGGCCATCGGCGTCGACGGCGACGACCTCAGCCGAATCGGGAGAGAACTGGACGAACTCGGGCTACGGGTCTCGGACGAGGACCTGGTCCGGAACACCCACCAGCGTCCGTACTCCAGATTCGGCGACCCCGACGACGGCTGAGGGGACCGCGTCCTGTGAGGGGCCCGTCGGCGCTCCCGGTCGCGACCCGGCCGGTCGACGGGGAGCGCTGACCCCCGGGTTTTTCGCCCGGGTGGACCGTGGGACGGCCGTGGACTCCGAGAAGGAGAAGATGCTGAGCGGGGAACTGTACGACGCCGCCGACCCCGAACTCGTCGCGGAGCGCGAGCGAGCCCGCACCCTCACGCGGCGGTACAACCGGACGACGCCGGACGACTCGGAGACGCGTCGCGACCTGCTCGACGACCTGCTCGGGTCGTCGGGGGAGTCGTGCGAGATAGAGCCGCCGTTCCGGTGCGACTACGGCTACAACGTCCACGTCGGCGAGAACTTCTACGCGAACTTCGACTGCGTGGTGCTGGACGTCTGCCGGGTCGATATCGGTCGGAACTGTCAGCTGGGACCGGGCGTACACGTGTACACGGCGACCCACCCGGTAGACGCCAGCGAGCGAATCGAGGGACCCGAGTACGGGGAACCGGTCACCGTCGGCGACGACGTCTGGGTCGGCGGACGGGCGGTGCTCAACCCCGGCGTGACCGTCGGCGACGGCGCCGTCGTCGCGTCGGGCGCAGTCGTCACCGACGACGTTCCAGCCGGCGTCGTCGTCGGCGGGAACCCCGCGTCGGTCGTCAGGGAGTTGGAATGAGTCGGCGGGCCAGCGTCGGTCGACCGGTCACCGACCGTCGAGCCTCGACCCTCGGACACCGCAGAGACGACTCGGAACACCTACCTCTTTCTCTCCGGCGAGCGTAGTGGGCGGGCGAGTTCACATGGTCTCATTCCTCGTGTACTACGGCACCGGCGAGGGACAGACGGCGAAGGTCGCCGAGCGACTCGCGGACGCGTTGCGCGGACGGGGGCACGACGCGACGGTGGTGGACGCCGACTCGGGGGGCGCTCCCGACGTCGAGGCGTTCGACGCCGTCCTCGTCGGCGCGTCGATTCACGTCGGGCGGCACCAGTCGGCGGTCCGCGAGTTCGTCGCCGCGAACCGGGACGCGCTGGCGACGCGTCCGACGGCGTTCTTCCAACTGTCGCTGTCGTCGGCCCAGGACGACGAGACGCACCGGGCGGAGGCGGCGGGGTACGTGGACGAGTTCGTGGAAGCGACCGGCTGGCACCCCGACCGAATCGGTCTGTTCGGCGGCGCGCTCCGCTACTCGGAGTACGGGTTCCTGAAGCGGCTGCTGATGAAGCAGATAGCCGAGAAGGCGACGGGCGATACTGACACCTCCCGGGACTACGAGTACACCGACTGGCACGAGGTCGACGCGTTCGCCGCCGACGTCGCCGCGTTCGTCGAGGGGCGGCTCGGAGTGCGTCCGCCCGACGCGACAGGCGGACCCGGGGTCGAGTGACCGGGGTCGGGCCCGGTTGACGGCTCCTCTCGGGGCCAGAGGACATTTGCCCTCTCGCAGTCCTACCTTCGCCGATATGAGCCTGCTGTCGCAAGTGATGACGTACTACCCGTACGTCTTCCACCCGATCACGCTGCTCGGCGCCGGGACGCTACTACTCGTTCACTACGAGTGGGCGAGCCAGGGTGCCGACCGGTCGGAACTCCGGCGCCGCGTGGGCGCGTTCCTGGGAGCGGGCGCGCTCGCGCTCGTTCCTACGGTCGCGTTCTTCGCCGTCACCGGGGCGAATCCGGTGAATTCCACGCAGGGGAACAGTTGGACCATGGACGCGCTGGTCGCGAGCGGGCTACTCATCGTCGCCGCGGTGACGTGGTACCTCTGGAACCGGTACGACTGGGGTGAACTCGTCCCCGGAAAGATGGTCGCACTCGCCATCGTGACCGCCCCGTACGCCGCGCTCTCGCCGGTCTGGAACGTCTCGGGGCACGTCCTCCTCTCGGTCCTGCCGGCGCTGTACCTGACGCTGGTCGACCGGAAGTTCTGGCCGCTACTGGTCGTGCCCGTGGTGATGGTTCCGAACCGGCTCTACCTCGACGCGCACACGCCGCCGCAGGTGGTCGGCGCCTTCCTCCTCGCCGCCGCGGTCACGGTCGGCGTCTACTGGCAGCGGGCCGGCGGGTCGCTCAGGCCAGCCCCCGAGGCACCGAAGTTGCTGAAGTGACCCGGTCGAGGCGGGTCGCTCACGTCCCGCGGGTGGCCGCGTCTCGCGCGTTCCGCACGAGTTACAGGAATCGTCTTCAGCGAACGCTTTAGCGTCCGTTCGGCCACCTAGCCGCCATGGTCACCGACGGCTCGGGGACGGCGGTAGGCCCGGAGATGGGCGTCGAACCGTACCTCTCGCGTATCGGCGTCGACGCGGCCGACTTCGGCGGACCGGACCACGACGCGCTCGAACGACTCCAGCGGGCGCACGTCACGACGGTCCCGTTCGAGACGCTCGCCATCACCGGCGACCCGTTCGGCGTCCGCGAGGGCGAGGGCGTGTCGCTGGCCGTCCCGGCCCTGTACGAGAAACTCGTCGCGCGTCGCCGCGGGGGGTTCTGTTACGAACTCAACGGTCTCTTCTCGTGGCTGCTCGGCGAACTCAGCTTCGACCCCACGACGCTCGCCGCGCGCGTCGTGAGCGACGACGGGGGTCGTCTGCCCGCGAACCACCGCACGACGGTCGTCTCGCTCGACCGCCGGTACCTCGTCGACGTCGGGATGGGTATCCCGACGATGCGTCGCCCGCTCCCGCTCGACGGCGGTGTCAGGACGGACGAAGCCGGCGTCTCGTGGCGCGTCGTCGCGAGTCCCCGCCCCGACGCGGACTACCGGGCCCAGTACCGGGACGCGAGCGAGGAGGACTGGAGCGACCGGTACGTCTTCCGGGACGTCCCGCGCGAGCCGTGCCACTTCGAGGCGACCTGCGAGTACCTCGCCACCGCGCCCGAGTCGCCGTTCACGGGCGACCCCGTCGTCACCCTCGCGACCGACGAGGGTCACGAGAGACTCTCGCCGGAGGCGCTGACCCAGGTCGGCGACGGCGAGGAAGCCGAGCGACCGGTCGACGAGACGGGCTGGTTCGAGGCGCTCGACTCGCGGTTCGGAGTTCGGAACCCGTGACGTCAGACGAGCGCGGCCGAACGAACGCGAGCGGCCCCGGCGACGGACGCGCGGTCGCTCACTCCTCGTCCGTCCCACCCATCACCGACGCGAACGAGCGGTCCGCGTCGACCGGTTCCGCGAAGACGAGTTCGTACCCGTCGGGGTCTCGAACCGCGAGTTCTCGGGTGTTCCATCCGGTCTCCGTCGGGCCGTCGACGACCGTCGCGTCCGAGTCGCTCGCCCGCGCCGCCACGTCGTCGACCGACCCGTCTTCGAGGGTGAAGTAGATGCGCACGCCCTCCCCCCGTCTCGTCGCGTCCCGCCCCGGGGACGCGCTCGACGCGGGCCTCGTCTCGTCCGCGACGAGCATCACGTCCGCGTACCGCCGGTACCGGACGTGCGCCATCGCCGGCATCGAGTAGACGACGACGAATCCGAGCGCCGCGTACCACGCCGTCGACGCCGCCACGTCGTCGACAGCGAGTTGGGGAAACAGCGGCATCGGGTAGACGTCTGAGTCGAATTCGTTCACGTTCTCCGTTCGACTCCGCCGACGATAACCCGTCCTCTCCGTCCCGACGGAGCCGATGACCCCGGTGGAAACGTAATATTATCCACCTAATATGGTATTACGTGTCTATACGTCACCCCATGAAACGTTGAAATACTGTTGGCTGATACTGCGTGCCACGATGACCGACGACGCCACGATGAAGGACGTCTCCCACACGCCGCCGCACGAGACGTCCGCGGACGCGGTGTGGGAACGAGGAAACGAGAAGCCGACCGCGGACGAGGACGCCGACGAACCGACCGCGCCCGCCGACGACTGATTCTTCACACGCCGACCGACACGTGACCGAGCGGAGGGGCGTCGATACGGGCGAGACGACCGACGAGGACACCACGTTCGGCGTCGTCGGTCTCCGTTCAGGTGTGAGTGACGCCGTCCGGAGGAACGGGAGGAGACGCGTCGCTCGCGCAGTCGGAGGGCTCAGGGTGCGACGACGTCCACGACCGTCTCCGCCTCGCAGACCAGGTTGTAGGCGCCCTCGTCGTCGTTCCAGAGCACGAGGACGTTCTCGAACGCGACGACCGCGCCGTACGACGCGTCGAGCAGCGCCCGGTTGAGCGCCGACTCGCCGGTCACGACCGCGTAGTGTTCGAGTTCCTCCGACCCGTCGCCCACCTTGAACAGCGGGTTCGCCCCCCGCGGACTCAGGTCGCGCGAGAGTTTCACCGCGAGGAGGTTCACCCGGTTGGTGACGTGGCGCTCGGACTCGGCCGTGCGGGCGTGGCGGTCGGCGCTCGCGCGCACGTCGGCGCGCCGCCGGTCGTCCGTTCGGAGCACCGCGTACGAGAAGCGCACGTCGGCGTTCGTGAACGTCCCCGGTTCGTCGGCGGGACCGCGGCTGGCGGCGTCGTCCAGCCGTCGCTGGAACCGCGGCACCGCGAGCGCCGGCCGCTCGTCGAACGACCAGCCCCGGTCGCTCGGTGCGGCGTCGGGCCACAGCCTGAGGTCGGGCGCGTACACGCCCACGTCGCCCCCGGGCGGCGTCAGCGCCCGTTCGACCGCCCGCATCCCGGTCGAAGTGTTCAGGTCCGCGGGCGCGAGCAGGAGACACGACCCGTCGGGCGCGAGCGCGTCGAGGTACCGCCGGACGACCGCCTCGGGGTCGGCGAGTTCCGAGAGCACGTTCCCGAACAGCAGGAGGTCGACTTCGCCGAGCGTCCCGGGGTCGAACGCCTCGGCCGTGTCCCGGTGGACGGTCGTCCGGACGTTCCGGCGCGTGCCCGCGAGCATCCGGTCGAGCACGTCGGCGTTCGCGTCGCTCGGTTCGAGGGCGTGGTACGCCACGAGCGCGTCGTCGGGCAGGTAGTCGTGGAGGGCGAGCGCCGGTCCGCCCGCGCCCGCGCCCACGTCGAGGACGCGGAGTCGACGGGGGAGCGACCCCGTCTCGGCCACGTCGTCGAGGACGTACCCCGTCGCGGCGTAGAAGTCGGGGAGGTGATAGACCGCGTACCCGAGCGCCGCGTCCGCGTCGTACGCCACGTCGCGGCCGCGGTAGTAGTCCTCTTTCAGTCGGCGAATCGCCGTCCGGAGACGGTCGCCCGAGTCGCCCGTCGCCCAGTCGCGGCCGTAGCGTTCGACGAGGACGTCCTCCACCACGTGCGCGTACGCGTCGGGGAACGCCTCCGGACTCCAGTCGACTCGCGGCGCCGGGTCGTCGTTCGCCGGGACGAACGTGCCGTCCGCTCGCTCGAACAGCGCGAGGTCGAACGCCTCCTCGCGGAGCGCGCGCCGGACGACCGCCGGGTGCGGCCGACCGGGGAGGTACTCGTACACCTCCTCGGGGTCGACGGGCCGGACGTTCCGGAGGTACTTCGCCGTATCGCGCAGTTCCTCGCGGTCGACGCTCATCCGCCGAAGAGACCGCCGCGCTCGTCGTCGTCGGTCTCGTCGGCGTCGTCGCTCTCCGCGGCGGTCCGGTCGGTCTCGCCGTCGGGGCGCCAGCCGCCCGCGCGCACCCGCTCGCCGGCTCGCTCGAACAGTTCGGTGAACCGCTCCTCGTCGGTGACGGCGAGCGCGCGGGCGGCCGTGGCGAGTTCGTCCGCGCCGCCGAACGTCTCGCGGATGTCGGCGTACACCCGGGGGTTCCCCTCGGTGACGGTCCACGCGAGGTCGCGCAGCCCCTCGGAGATGGGGGTCTGGAACCGCCCGTCCACGTCGTCGGCCGCGAGCGCGTACGCCAGCACGGCGGCGTGAGCCGCCGTCTGGACCGACGCCATCGCCTCGTCGTGTTCCGCGGCCGTCGTCTCGAACACCCGATTGCCGGCGTCCGACAGTCCCTCCTTCACCCGTTCGACGACGGACCCCGACCGGCCGCGGACGTACGCCACCCGGCCGGGGGCGCGCTCGGGGGCGAACAGCGGGTGGAAGCTGGCGTACTCGCCCTCGGCGTGGGTCTCCATCGCGTCGAGCGGACCGCCCATCGCGCCGGACACGTCGACGAGCGCGCCGTCGGCGGCGTTGGGCGCGTACCGCTCGACGGCGTCGGCGGTGGCCGGCATCGGCACGGCGAGGACGACGCAGTCGAAGCGCTCGTCCGTGTCGGGCCGAACGACCCGGCCGTCCACGACGGCCTCGGCGGCGTCGGTGGCGGTCTGCGGGTTCGTGTCGACGAAGCCGACGCGGTCGGCCGTGGACCGGAGCGCGCGTCCGACCCACCGACCCATCTCTCCCGCGCCGACGACGAGCAGTCGCATGGGGGGTGTATCGGGACGGGCGCCGAAAGGGTATCGGTCCGCGCCGTCGGCCGTCGCCGTGGCTCGCCGAGGTTGAGTGCCGAAACCCGGTCGGCCGGCCGACCGTCGGGTCGGAGGCGAGTCGCGTCTACTCGGCCGTCCGTTCGAAGAGGCGGGCGACGCGTTTCTCCGTCGGCGGGTGCGTCGAGAGGAGTCGCGCGAGGAGCCCCCGTCGCCCGCCGAAGATACACAGCGCCGCCAGGTTGTCCGAGACGTCGGGGGCGTCCTCGTGGCAGCCGACCGCGGTTATCTTCTCCAGGGCCGACGCCATCGCGTCCGGGTTCCCGGTGGCTCGGATGGCGTCCGCGTCGGCGGCGTACTCCCGGTACCGCGAGATGGCGAGCACGAACACCATCACCACGAGTTCGACCACGACGCTCACCACCCAGCCGACGAGCGTGCCGACGAACGAGTCGCCCGCGAGCGCGATGACCCAGTACACGCTGAGTCCCACCATCGACGCTATCGACTGACCCAGCAGGAGCACGAGCACGTCGCGGTTCCGGATGTGCGCGAGTTCGTGCGCGAGGACGCCCGCCAGTTCCTCGTCGTCGAGGAGGTCGACGAGCGTGTCCGAGACCACGACGGTCCCCCTCCCCTTGCGCCCGACGGCGAACGCGTTGGGGACCCCCATCCGGCCGACCATCAGGCGCGGTTTCTCGATGTCCATCTCGTCGCTCAACCGCTCGACCGTCCGGTGTATCCCGGGCCACTCCGACTCGTCGAGTTCCTCGGCGTTCACGCCGCGGAGCGCGAGTTTCACCCCGAGGACGTACTGCACGCCGACGAAGAGGACGCTCCCGGCCAACACGAGCGGGAGCCCCACCCCGACGGAGTACGCCACGGTCGCTAGCGCGGCGTAGAATCCGAACAGCACGCTTCCCGCCACCACCATCCGTATCCGTAGTCCCGTGTGTCGCACGACTCCCGTCGGGGGGAACCACGGTATAGTACCGGCGCTCCAGTTATCGGTTACGAGTCTTCGACCACCAGTTCGACCGGGTAGTCGGTGAGGTTCTCGTGGCCGTCCTCGGTGACGACGACGATGTCCTCGATGCGGACCCCGCCCACCGCGGGGTCGTACAGCCCGGGTTCGACGGTGACGACGTGTCCGGCCTCCAGTTCGCCACCCCGGGGGTTGAGTCCCGGGAGTTCGTGGACGTCCAGCCCGACGCCGTGGCCCGTCGAGTGGATGAACCCCGTCTCCGTCGTCGGGTCCGAGCGGAGCGTCGGGTAGCCGGCCGCCTCGTACACGTCGCAGGCGGCCGCGTGGACGTCCGCGCCGGTCGCCCCCGGTTCGACCGCCGCGAGCGCCGCGTCGAGCGCCCGTTCCGTGCAGTCGAACCGCTCGCGTATCGCCTCGCTCGGCTCCCCCTTCACGAACGTCCGGGTCATGTCCGAGTGGTACTTGCTGGCCTTCTCGCGCGGGAACACGTCGACGACGATGCTCTCGTCGGCGCGGAGCGGGCCGCTCCCCCGGTCGTGCGGGTCGGCGGCGTCCGCGCCGCAGGCGACGATGGTCTCGTCCAACCCGCAGCCGTGCCGCAGGAGCGTCACCTCTATCTCCTCCTTGACGCGCTCGCTGGTCAGGGTGTCACCGTCGTGGGTCAGCGTCCCGTCGTCGGCCACGTCGGCCGCGGCGACGAGGTCCTCCGCTGCGCGGAGCGCCGCCTCGTTCGCCGCCTGCGCGCGCCGAACGTGGTCCACCTCCTCGTCGGTCTTGACGGCGCGGACCGACTGGACTACGTCGTCCTCGTCGACGTCGACGGCCACGCCCGCCTCGCGCAGGCCGTCCGCGACGCCGACGGGGAACCGGGCGGGGACGAGCACGGAGTCGGCTCCCTGGTCGGCGAGGAACGCCGCGTAGGTGCGCGCGCTCCCCGCGAGTTCGCCGTGTTCCTCGACGCGTTCGTGGTAGTCGTACTCGGCGAGGCGGGCGACGGTGTCCGCGCGCGACTCCGACCGGGCACGGCCGTACTCCAGTCCGGAGACGAGGAGCGCGAGTCCGGCGGGCGCGTAGGCGGTGAAGAACGGGTCCGGGGCGTCGAACCCCGAGAGGTACAGCTGGTTGGAGTCGGTGCTCGCGGCGTCGAGACAGTAGGCGTCGGCGCTCGTCCGGCCGAGCAGGTCGTCGACTTCGGAGAGGTCAGGGTCCACGCTCGCAGAGGGGGGGCGGCGAGCACTAAAGTCGTTTGAGAGGCCCCGGGGGGACTCGTCGCGTGTAGACGGCGTGCGAAGCGAGGGGATATAAAAACACCTTGAATAGTTAGAAGTCAGAGTAAACGGGTGGTGAATCGTCTTGTCGTGTTGACGAATGAGTAGCCGCGGAAACGACCGACCCGAGGACGGTCGGCCAACCGATGACCTGTCAAAGGAGACAGAGGAATCGAGCGACGAGTATCGGAGTCCGGCGGCGCCGAACGAGGAGGGTGTGTACGGCGTCGAGTTCGACGGCGAGACCGTCTACCGGACTCGATACGACCCCACGGTCCGAAACCCGAGCACCATCGTCCTCGCGATGATCTCCGCCGTGACGGGCGAACCGGTCGAAGAACTCGACCCGCTCTGGCCGAAGGTTGACCTGGAGGCGCTCGACCGCCTGTTCCCGAACCGCGACGGCCACGGCGGCGTCGGCGGCAGCATCCGGTTCTGTTACCATGGAACCGAGGTGGTCGTCTGCGACGACGGGTACGTGACCGTCCGTGCGCTCGAAGACGAATCGAACGACGAGTGGGTACCGACGGGGAGCGGCGAGAAGTAGCCGCGTCCGGTACACACTTGCCCGACCGGCCGGAGAGGCGAGCCATGGACGCACACGTCTCACCGTCCCGCGTCGGCGGGCGGGCACGCGCGCCGCCGTCGAAGAGTTACACCCACCGGGCGCTCCTCGCAGCCGGGTACGGCGACGGAACGGTCGTCCGCGACCCGCTGGACAGCGCCGACCCGCGCGCGACCGGGCGCGCGGTCGAGGCGTTCGGGGGCGCGGTGACGTGGGACGAGGCGGCGAACGCCGCCCGCGTCACGGGCTTCTCCGGCCGTCCCGAGACGCCCGACGACGTGCTCGACTGCGGCAACTCCGGGACGACGATGCGGCTGGTCACCGCGACCGGAGGCCTCGCGGGCGGGCTGGTCGTGTTGACCGGCGACGACTCGCTCCGCTCGCGCCCGCAGGGACCGCTCCTCGAGGCGGTGACGCGACTCGGCGGGCGCGCGGAGTCGACCCGCGGTAACGGGCAAGCGCCCCTCGTCGTCGGCGGGGCGATGTCCGGGGGGTCGGTCGCCATCCCGGGCGACGTCTCCTCGCAGTTCGTCACCGCGCTGTTGATGGCGGGCGCCGTGACCAACGACGGCATCGCGGTCGAACTGGAGACCGAACTCAAGTCCGCCCCGTACGTCGAAATCACGCGGGAGGTGCTGGCCGACTTCGGCGTCGACACCGAGCGCACGGACGACGGGTTCCGCGTCCCCGGCGGGCAGGCGTACCGGGCCGAGGAGTACGCGGTGCCCGGCGACTTCTCCTCGATGTCGTACCTGCTCGCGGCCGGTGCGCTCGCCGGCGAGGGGGAGGGAGTCACCGTCGACGGGGCGCGCCCGAGCGCACAGGGCGACTCGGCCATCGTCGACGTCCTCGGACGGATGGGCGCGAGCGTCGACTGGGACCGCGACGCCGGCGAGATACGCGTCGGGCGCGCGTCGCTCTCGGGCGTCGAGGTGGACGTGGGCGACACGCCCGACCTGCTCCCGACCATCGCCGTACTCGGCGCGGCCGCCGGCGGCGACACGCGCATCGTGAACGCCGAGCACGTCCGCTACAAGGAGACGGACCGCGTGGCCGCGATGGCCGAGGAGTTGGGGAAGATGGGCGCCTCGGTGACCGAGGAGCCCGACTCGCTCACCGTCCACGGCGACGACTCGGAGCTCCGAGGGGCGACCGTCGACGGCCGGAGCGACCACCGCATCGTGATGGCGCTCTCTGTCGCCGGTCTCGTCGCGGAGGGGGAGACCACGGTCCGCGGCGCTGAACACGTCGAGGTGTCGTTCCCCCACTTCTTCGAGACGCTCGCCGACCTGGGTGCCGACGCCCGCGTCGACGGCTGACGGTTCGTCTGCGGAACCGCCGGGGCTTTGGCGGCTCCCGCCGTCGGGCGAGCCGTGTTCCGCGACGACGTCGCCGCCCGCCTCCGCACGGACGAACTCGCGCCGGGGTTCCTCCGCCCCGCGTACGACGACTACTGCTTCGGGAACGTCCCCGCGACGGTGGCCTCCCAGTTCGGCGTCCGCCTCGACGGGCCGACGCTCCCCGACGACGCGACCCGCGCTCTGGACGGCGCGGAGACGGTGGTCGTCGTCCTCGTCGACGGGTTCGGCCTCGACCAGTGGCGGCGGCACGCACCCGGAACGGTCTTCGAACGGGTCGCCGACCGGGGGACGGCCACGCCGCTGACTTCGGTGTACCCCTCGGAGACGGCGGCGGCGCTGACGACGTTCGAGCGCGCGTGTCCGCCCGTCGTCCACGGGAGCGTGGGCTGGAACTGCTACCGCCGCGAGCACGACGCGGTCGTCGAGTTCCTCCCGTTCCGCCTCAAGGACGGCCGCGACGCGACCGACGCGCTCGGAGTCGAGCGGGGTGACCTCTCGGCCGGCACCCCGTTCGTCGACCGGCTGACCGACGCCGGCGTCCCCGTCCACCAGGTCCTCCCCGCCTCGGTACTCCCGGCCGACGACGGGGGCGGAGCCGACGGCGGAGCGGCGCCGGAACGAGAGACGACCGGCTACGACTCGTTCGAGGCGTTCGCGCGCCGCCTCCGCGACACGGTGGAGGCGACCGACGGCGGGTACGTCTACGCCTACCTCCCGCACGTCGACCACGCCGGCCACGAGGTGGGGACGCGCCACGCCGACTACGCGGCGGTCGTCGCGGACGTGGCGGCGGCGCTCGACCGGGCGCTCGTGACCGACCTCCCGACCGACGCCGTCGACCGGACAGCGCTCGTGGTGACCGCCGACCACGGCCACGTCGACACCGACCCGGAGCGGAACGTCGACCTCTGGACCGACGGGGCGGTCCGCGACGCGGTCGGCACCGACCGGTTCGGCGTCCCGCGGTTCGGGGGCGGCCCGCGCAACGTCCACCTCCACGTCGACGACGGCGACCCGGCCCGCCTCCGGGACCGACTCGACGCCGAACTCACCGGCGACCGGGCGGCGCTCGTGTTCACACGCGAAGAGGCGCTCGGCGCCCGCCTCTGGGGACCCGCCGGGCCGAGCGCCGCGTTCCGGGCCAACTGCGGCGACGTGGTGGTCGTCCCCGACGAGGTGAGCGTCTGGCACGGCGAGGAGTCGGACGAACTCGACCTCGTCGGGATGCACGGCGGCCTCCACCCGGACGAGCAACTGGTCCCGTTCGCCGCGGTGCGGCTGTCCGACCTCAGGACGAACGAGTAGGGGGGCGGCGGCCGACCGTACGGCGGCGAACGCGCCGGCACGGTTTTGCGGCCGCCGGCCGACCCCTCGCCCGTGAACCCAGAGCCGTTCGTCTTCGAGTTCCGGACGGGCGACATCCACTACGGGCGGGGCTGTATCGACGACGCCGGCGAGGCGCTCGGCGACCGCGGACTGGAGCGGGCGCTCGTCGTCTGCGGGTCGAACGTCGGCGCGAACCGGGCGCTGATGGACGCGGTCGAGGCGGGGCTGGGCGACCGGTACGTCGGCACGTTCGACGGAACGACCCCCGACAAGCGGGTGGAGACGGCCGTCGAGGCGGTCGAGCGCGCGGACGCACTCGACGCGGACGCGTTCGTCCCCGTCGGCGGCGGCTCCAGCCTCGACACGGCGACGGTCGCGAGCGCGCTCCGCGCGGACGGGCGCGGCCTCGACGACGTGCGCCGCGAGGTGCGCGAGACGGGCGGAATCGCCGTCCCCGAGGGGGGAGACCCGACGCCGCTCGTCCCGGTGCCGACGACGCTCGCCGGCGCGGACATGTCGACCGTCGCCGGAGCGACGGTGGACCTCGGCGACGAGGTAGTGAGCGCGGGCGTGGGCGACGAGTCGCTCGCGCCCGCGGCGCTGTTCTACGACCCCGCGCTGTTCGAGACCACGCCCGAGAGCGCGCTGGCGGGGTCCGCGATGAACGGGTTCGACAAGGCGCTCGAGACGCTGTACTCCCGGCACGCGTCGGTCATCACCGACGCGACGGCGGCCAGGGCGGTGGAGTGCCTCCGGGCTGGACTGCCGTCGATGACCGCGGAGACCGAGGCGATGGACCGCGCCGTCGCGGGAACCGTCCTCGCCCAGTACGGCGTCTCCCGGCCCGAACGGACGACGCTCAGCGTCGTCCACGCCCTCGGGCACGGCCTGCGCGACGCGTTCGGCGTCCAGCAGGGACTCGCCCACGCCGTCGTCGCCCCGCACGCCCTGCGCTCGGTGCTCGACGCGGGTGCCGGACGCGACCCGCTGTACGAGGCGTTCGACGCCGCGGACGACGACGCGGTGGTGGCGGCGGTCGAGGCGGTCCGGGACGCGCTCGGCCTCCCCTCGCGGCTGCGCGACCTGGACGGCGCGAGCGAGGACGCACTCGCGGCGGCCGCGGCGGCGACGGCCGACGACCGGTTGCTACCGAACGCGCCCCCCGGGTACGACCTGAGCGAGTCGGACGCGCGGGCGCTCCTCGACGCGGCCTGGTAGGCGAGCGGGGCGACGACCCCGCCGGCGGTCTCGCTATCCGTAGGGTTCATACGTCGGCGGAGAATGTAACTCGTATGACCGAACGGGAGGGGGAGCTTCGGCTGCTCTTTCTCGGGGGGGAGACGGCGACGGTCGAGGCGGTGGAGGCGGCGCTCGAATCCGAACGCGCCGTCGGGTCGGTCCGCGTCGCGGCCGAACCCGGCTGGGACGAACGCGTGTGCGTCGGGGGGTACGACTGCCTCCTCGTCGCCGAGAGCGCGCCCGAGGGACTCGCGAAGGGGGCGGCCGGGGTCCCCCGACTCCGCGTCGGAACCGCGGACGGAGCGGCGGACCGAGACGTCGGCGAGCGGCTAGCGGCCCGCGTCCGCGCGGTGACCGGGGTGAGCGACGGGCGGCGGCGGGCGCTGGAACGGACCGCCGAGGCGGTGTACGGGGTCGACGCCGACTGGCGCATCGGGCTGTGGAACGACGCGATGACCGGGCTGACCGGGATACCGGCCGCGTCGGTGCTCGGGGAGGTGCTGTGGGAGGCGGTACCGGGCGTCGTCGGAACGAATCTGGAGACCGAGTACCGGCGCGCGGCCCGAACCGGAGAGGCGCGTACCGTCGAGGGACGTCCGGGCGGGAGCGGCGACCGGGTCACCGTCCGGGTGTTCCCCGACGCCGACGGGCTGACGGTGTACGCGGGTGGCGTCTCCGGACGCGAGCGGGGGTCCGACGAGACGCGAGCGGCCGGCCGACGGCTGGAGGCGCTCGTCGAGGCGACGCCGGTCCCCGTCACGGCGGTGAACCGCGCCGGCGAGGTGACGCTGTGGAACGGCGCGGCCGAACGCGTGTTCGGCTGGTCGAGCGACGAGGTGGTCGGGGAACCCACGCCCGTCGTTCCCGAACGGGAGCGCGCCGACTTCGAGGAGAACCTCCGCCGTGCGCTCGACGGGGAGCGCATCCACGGCCGGGAGGTCACCCGCCGGACCAGGTCCGGTGACCTGCTCGACGTCCGACTCTCGACCGCACCGGTGCGGGGTCCGACGGACGACCCGAGCGGAGCCGCGAGCGAGGTCATCGCGACGTACGAGGACGTGAGCGAGCGAAAGCGGTACGAGCGACGGCTCAGAGCGCTCCAGGAGGCGACCGGTCGGCTCAACGTCGCGTCGACGAGCGAGGAGGTGGCGGGGCAAGCCGTCGAGGCCGCGGTGGAGGTACTCGACATGGGACTCACGGTCCTCTACGAGTACGACTCGACGCGGAACGCGCTGGTTCCGCTCGCGCGCGGCGCGGAGACGAGCGAGACGTTCGGCGAACTCCCCACGTTCGGACCGGACGAGGGGCTCGTGTGGGCCGCGTTCGAGGAGGGGGCTCCCCGAGTGTACGACGACGTGAGCGAGGCGCCGGAGCGGTACAACCCCGAGACGACGGTCGGAGCGGAACTCATCGTCCCGCTCGGCGACCACGGCGTGCTGTTGACCGGGTCGACCGAGCCGTACGCGTTCGACGAGACGGAGGTGGCGATGTTCCGGTCGCTCGCCGCCGCGGTGGAGGCGGCGCTCACGCGGGCCGACCGCGAGAGACGGCTCGCGCGCCAGAACGAACGGCTCGAGGAGTTCTCGCGGGTGGTGGCGCACGACCTGCGGAACCCGATCTCCGTGGCCGACGGCTTCCTCGACCGGGCGCGCGAGACGGGCGACCCCGACGACTTCGACCGGGTCGAGCGCGCGCTCGACCGGATGTCGCGGCTCGTCGACGACCTGCTCGCGCTCGCACGGGGGGGTGAGACGGACCGGGACGCCGAACGGGTCGACCTGGACGCGGCCGCACGCCGGGCGTGGGAGAACGCGCCGACGGCCGGCGCGACGCTGAACGTCGACGAACTCCCCGAGGTGACGGGCGACGCCGGACGGCTCGCGCAACTGTTCGAGAACTGCTTCCGGAACGCGGTCGAACACGGCGACGAGGACGTCACGGTCCGGGTCGGTGGGCTCGACGGCGGCGGTTTCTACGTGGAGGACGACGGACGTGGCGTCCCGGACGACGAGCGCGAGGCGGTGTTCGAGGAGGGGTACACCACTCGGCGCGACGGGACGGGGTTCGGGTTGGCCATCGTCGAGGACGCCGCGGCCGCGCACGGCTTCGCGGTCGAACTGGCGGAGGGCGACGACGGGGGGGCGCGCTTCGAGTTCCGTCCGGCGTGACCGGTCGAGGAGCCTCGAGTCGCACCGGGAGGTGTCGGGCGGCATCCAGCCCCAGCCCCGGTCCGACGCCCAGACCGAACGACAGTGGGAGGCGCGGCGCGCGGTTCCCGCCGCGTCCGTCGGGCTTTATGTCCCCCAGTCCGGAGACACCGGTAATGAACGGCAACGAGTTCGGCCGACTCTTCCGCGTCACGACGTACGGGGAGAGCCACGGACCCGCGATGGGCTGTACCGTCTCCGGCTGTCCGGCCGGCGTCGAACTGGACGAGGACGCCATCCAGCGGGAACTCGACCGGCGCAAGCCGGGTCAGTCGATGATAACCACCAGTCGCGGGGAACCCGACGAGGTGACGGTCAACTCCGGCGTGCAGGACGGTTACACCACCGGCACGCCCATCGGGATGACCATCGAGAACAAGGACGCCCGCTCGGGCAAGTACGAACCGTTCGTCACCGCGCCGCGCCCGAGCCACGGCGACTTCACCTACTCCGCGAAGTTCGGCACGCGCAACTGGGGGGGCGGCGGTCGTTCGTCGGCCCGGGAGACGGTGAACTGGGTCGCCGCGGGCGCGGTCGCCCAGCAGGTGCTCGACGCGAGCGAGTACGACGTGCGGGTGAAGGCGCACGTGAACCAGATCGGCGACGTCGAGGCGCCGGAGGTGAGCTTCGAGGAGATGCTCGAACACACCGAGGAGAACGAGGTCCGGTGCGCCCACCCGGAGACGGCAGAACGGATGCGCGAGCGCATCGACGAGTATCAAGAAGCTGGGGACTCCATCGGCGGGAGCGTCTACTTCGAGACGCGCGGCGTCCCCCGGGGGCTGGGCGCGCCGCGGTTCGACTCGGTGCCCGCGCGTCTCGGCCGCGCGATGATGGCCATCCCGGCGACGACGGCGTTCGAGTTCGGACTGGGCCGCGACGCGCGCGGCGTGACGGGCCACGACCGAAACGAGGACTGGGCGTTCGACGCCGGCGACCGCCCCGAGACGGTGAGCGAGGAGGGCGACCCGGTGCCCGTCGGCAACGACCACGGCGGCCTGCAGGGCGGTATCACGACGGGCGAACCCGTCTACGGCGAGGTGACGTGGCACGCCCCGACCTCGATTCCGAAACAGCAGACGACCGTCGACTGGGAGACGCGCGAGGAGAAGGACATCCAGGTCGTCGGGCGACACGACCCGGTGCTCCCGCCGCGGGCGGTTCCCGTGGTCGAGGCGATGCTCCGGTGTACGATGCTCGACTTCATGCTGCTCGGCGGGCGCATCAACCCCGACCGAGTGGACGGACGGGTCGGCGAGTACGACACGGAGTACCACCCGAGCAGCCCGGAGAACGAGGAGTGACCGGCGGACGCGCGAACCGCGAGCGGCGCGGGTAGCGGTGTCCGTGCCCGTGCATCGTCACCCCGTCTCTCGTCGTGGTTCCCTACGGGCGCGTCGGCGTCGGGTCGCTCCCCGCCGTCAGGGTCTCTGAACCGGAGGTCGCTCGACGAGTCACGCGGACGGTGACCCGCGCGGCGCCGTACCCCTTCGGCCCCTGCGATGTGGTGAGTTGGACGGTGTAGGTCCCGACGGTCTCGTAGGCGTGGACGAACCGGGTGGACGTCGGACCCCGCCGGAACTCCTCGACCGTCGCGTCGCCGTACTCGACCCGGAAGCTCTGGAGCGGGTCGGCGGCGAACGTCACGCGCGTCCCCGGCGGCACGGTGAGCGTCCCACCGTCGCTCGCTCGCCGGCCGTCGGCCGACGCGGCGAACGAGACGTTGTCGTGCGTGGCGAGCGTGCGGACCGAGCGCGCCACCCCTTCCGTGTCGGTCCGGCCGTCCGCGTCCGTGACGGTCACGTTCACGCGCCGGAGTCGTTCACCGCCGGTGGGCGAGGGGAAGACGTGCCGGACGGCGGAGCGCGCGCTCCCGTCGAGGCGGCCGAGCGACTCGGTCTTCACCGTCTCGTCGTCGAACTCCCACACCGCGGTCACCGGTTCGTCGGTCTCGCCCTCGACGGTCGCGCTCAGCGCGTACGCGCCGTGCTCGATGGTGTCCGACGGCGAGGACTGCGAGTCGTCGTCGTGGAGCGTCCAGACGACGGGGACGTCCACGTCGAGCGGGACCGACGAGTCCCCGTCTCCCGCCTGCGCCGTCGGGCCGTCGGTGACCTCGACCCGCTTCCGGACGGTCACCCGCTCGCCCTCGTCGTCGGTCACCGTGACGGCGACGGTGACGGGCGACTCGGTCGCGCTCGGCATCCGGACCTCGTTCTCGAACCGCGACCCGGTCCGATTGGGCGGACCGGACGACCACGAGACGGTCACCGGCCCGCCGTCGGGGTCGAACGCCTCGACGCGGTACGTCTGCACGCTCCCCTCCGGCGCCTCGTCCGGGCCGGAGAGCGACGCCGCCGGCCTCCCCTCCTCGTACACCTCGACGGCGGTCGTCGCGGTGTCGGTCGCGCCCCCCTCGTCGACGACTCTGCCGCGTACCGAGTGCGTCCCGGGTTCGGTGAACGTGTGCGTCAGCGTCGTCCCCCTCGCCGACGTCGGGAGGTCCCACTCGTGGCGAGCGACCGTACCGTCGGGGTCGCTCCCGTGGAGGACGAACGTGGCCGTCTCGCCGACCGCGACCCGGTCGGGACCGTCGACGAACGCGTCCGGCGGGCGGTTCGCCCCGCCGCTCCCGTTGGTCACCGTGACGGTCCGCTCGAGCCGAACCGTCGCGCCGTCGTCGTCGGTCACCGTCACGGCCAGGGGGACCCGCGTTCCGACGGGGTGGTCGAACGCCTCCGCGACGGTTCGACGGTGTTCGCCGGTCGTCCACCGGTAGGAGACGACCCGCCCGTCCGGGTCGTCGACGGCCGCCTCGAACGTCGCCGACTCGCCTCGGGAGACGGTCGACGGGCCGACGAGACGCCCGACCGGCGCCGCGTTGGACGGCGTCGCGTTCCCGCCGTCCTCGCCCGGGTCGGTCGGCGGGCGCACGTCGACGAACAGCGTGTCCGTCCGCGTCGCGCCGTCGTCGTCCCGGACCGCGAGCGTCACCGCGTACCGTCCGGCCGTCGGGGGGCGAAATCGCGCGGTCACGTCCGTCGGGTCCGTCGGGGGGAACGCGGTCCCGGCGGGCGTCTCGACCCGCCACTCGTAGCCGACGAGGCGGCCGTCCGGGTCGAGCGAGCCGCCGCCGTCGAGGAGAACCGTCTCGCCCGCGCGCACAGTACGGTCGAGACCCGCGTCGGCGAGCGGTGCGTCGTTCACGGACGCCGGGTGGACCGCGGCGGCCTGCGGCGCGGCGAGGAGGAGACAGGCGAGTACGAGCGGGACGAGTCGCATCGGTTGGCGCGACTGGCGCGTCGTCGTGGATAAAGTTTGAGCGGAGATTATCAGATGTAATTTTATATAGAGAGACGGACGTAATCCAGTCGCGCGTGGAGCCGGAACGACCGCATCCCTCACGAACGTTCCGTGAGAACCTATAGCAAGGTCTTTTACTCGGGCTAGATTACCATCCCGATACTAGGCCTTGGCGGAAGGCCATTGACCTACTATGGCAGACAACGAACTCATCTGGCGAATCGCGGGCGGGTCCGGTGACGGCATCGCCTCGACGAGCCAGAACTTCGCGAAGGCCCTGATGCGTGCAGGGCTCCACGTGTTCACGCACCGGCACTATCCGTCGCGCATCCGCGGGGGCCACACGTACGTCGAGGTCCGCGCCTCGAGCGACCCCGTGAAGTCGCGGGGCGACGGGTACAACTTCCTCCTCGCACTCGGGGACTCGTTCGCGCGCAACCCCCAGGACGAGGCGTACTACGGGAACGAAGAGATCAAACCGCTGTCGGAGAACCTGGACGAACTCCGCGAGGGCGGGGTCATCGTGTACGACGAGGGACTCGTCGACACCGAGGACATCCCCGACTTCGACGAGCGCGTCGAGGAGAACGACTGGCACGTCTACCCGCTCGACCTGCGCGGGCTCGCGCGCGAGCAGGGCCGAGAGGTCATGCGCAACACCGCTGGCGTCGGTGCGACCGCCGCCATCACGGGCATCGAGCTCGAGTGGGTCGAGGAGCTGATGAGCGACGCGATGCCGGAGAAGATACTCGAACCCAACCTCGAGATCCTCAACATCGCGTACGAGTCGGTCCAGGAGGAGTACGACACGGACGCGCCCGACGTCGGCGTCCCCGAGGGTGAACACGACGAGGAACAGCTCCTGATGTCCGGGTCGGACGCCATCGCCTACGGTGCCATCGACGAGGGGTGCCGGTTCATCGCCGGCTACCCCATGACGCCGTGGACGGAGGTGTTCACCATCATGTCCCAGAACCTCCCCGAACTCGGGGGTATCTCCGAGCAGGTGGAGGACGAAATCGCCGCCGCCTCGCTCGCCATCGGCGCTTCGCACGCCGGCGTGAAGGCGATGTCCGGCTCCTCCGGCGGCGGGTTCGCGCTGATGAGCGAGCCGCTCGGGCTGGCGGAGATGTCCGAGACGCCGCTCGTGCTCATCGAGGCGATGCGCGCCGGGCCGTCGACCGGGATGCCGACGAAGCCCGAGCAGGCGGACCTGGAACACACCCTGTACACCTCGCAGGGTGACTCCCAGCGCGTCGTGCTCGCGCCCGGTACCGTCCAGGAGGCGTACGACCACGCGCGCACGGCGTTCCGAATCGCGTACGACTACCAGATTCCCACGGTCATCCTCTACGACCAGAAGCTGTCGGGCGAGTTGACGAACGTGCCGGCGAGCCACTTCGACCGCGACCCCAACCCGTCGATGGGGAACACGCTCACCGAGGCGGAACTCGAGGACGAACCCCACACGGACGACGGCCAGTTCGAACGCTTCCAGCACGACGTCGAGGACGGCGTCCCGCCGCGCTCCGTGCCGGGCCAGAAGGGCGGGCGGTTCCTCGTGACCGGGAACGAGCACAACCCGGCCGGCCACATCAGCGAGGACCCCGACAACCGCATCGCGCAGATGGACCGACGCACCCAGAAGATGCAGGCCATCCGCGAGAACCTCGACACGGAGTCGCTCCTCGTCGAGCACGGTCCGGAGGACGCCGAGTACGGCATCCTCACGTTCGGCAGCCAGCAGGGGACCGTCGAGGAGGCGGTCGACCGGCTGAACGAGAACGGCACGTCGGTGAAACTGCTCACCGTCGGCGAACTGATGCCGTACCCGCGCGAGCACGTCGCCGCGTTCATCGAGTCGGTCGACGAGGTGCTCGTCGTCGAGATGAACGCCTCCGGCCAGTTCCGCGGACTGACCCAGAAGGAACTCGGGCGGTACGGGGAGAAGCTCTCCTCGCTGCTCAAGTACAACGGCAACCCGTTCGAACCCGAGGAGATAGTCCAGGGGTTCGAGGCCAGCATCGTCGAGGACGGGTCGGAGACGCCCGACCACCAGACCAAGTTCGTACCCGCGGCAGGTGACTGACCAATGAGTGCATTCAGCGCGATCGGAGAAGAGCGGGATATCGACCGGGAAGAGTACACGCCGGCCATCGAGCCCCAGCCGACGTGGTGTCCGGGCTGTGGCGACTTCGGCGTACTCAAGTCCCTGAAGCAGGCGCTGCCGGAAGTGGGCCGCACCCCCGACGAGACGCTGCTCGTGACGGGCATCGGCTGTTCGGGGAAGCTGAACAGCTACCTCGACAGCTACGGCTTCCACACCATCCACGGGCGGTCGCTGCCCGTCGCGCGGGCGTCGAAACTGGCCAACCCCGACCTGGAGGTCATCGCCGCCGGCGGCGACGGCGACGGCTACGGCATCGGCGGGAACCACTTCATGCACACCGCCCGGGAGAACCACGATATGACGTACATCGTGTTCAACAACGAGATATTCGGGCTGACGAAGGGGCAGACCTCCCCCACCAGCCCGAAGGGGCACAAGTCGAAGACCCAGCCGCACGGGTCGGCGAAGGCCCCCATCCGGCCGCTGTCGCTCGCGCTCACCTCGGGCGCGTCGTTCGTGGCCCGGACGGCCGCGGTGAACCCGAACCAGGCGCGCGACATCCTCGTGCAGGCGATGGAGCACGACGGCTTCGCGCACGTCGACTTCCTCACCCAGTGTCCGACGTGGAACAAGGACGCGCGCCAGTACGTCCCGTACACGGACATCAACGAGTCCGAGGACTACGAGTTCGACCCGACGAACCGCGCGGACGCACAGGAGATGATGCGCGAGACCGAGGACAAACTGTACGAGGGCGAGGTCCTCACCGGGGTCTACTACCAGGAGGAGGACCGCCCCTCCTACCAGCAGGAGAAGCGCGACATCGGCGAGATGCCCGAGGAAGCGCTCGCGGAGCGCTACTTCGACGAGGAGTACGAGTGGGAGCGCTCGTACGACATGTTCCTCGACAAGCACAAGTAGCGCCGCACCCGACCGCGGACGCTCGTTCTTTCGAGGGCTGAATCGGACGTTTCAGTGAGTCGTCGCGCTCGCGAGAGTGCGGCCGTCGGTCAGTGTTAGTCTGTCCCCGCGCGACGAGACGAAGGAGCGAGTGCCTTTTTTCGCTTCGGAAGGTATTTTTTCTGCGACGCGAAAAGAGAGGGCATGAGTACGACCTCGACGGCCGACCGCATCCTCGAAGCCCTCGAGGCGGACGCACAGGCGTCGTACGCCGAAATCGCCGACCGGGCCGGCGTCTCGAAGCCGACGGTGCGGAAGTACATCAGCCAACTCGAAGATGACGGGGTCATCGTCGGCTACTCCGCGGACGTGGACCCCAAGAAACTCTCGGGGAAGACCATCGCCCTCGTCGGCATCGACGTGGACAGCGAGGAGTACGTCGCCGCCACTCGGGCGCTGAAAGAGGTGGACGCCATCGAGGCGCTGTACACCTCCTCGGGCGACCACATGTTCATGGCCGAGGTCCGCGCGGCCGACGGCGAGGAACTCGGCGAGGTCATCGGCGAACACATCCTCGCCATCGACGGCGTCACCGCGGCGCACCCGTCCGTCCTCCAGGAGCGGCTGAAGTGAGTCGGCGCGGTCGGTCACTGGACCGTCGCCGCACCAGTAGCGCTTACTAGGTCGAGCAGTGCGGAACGGACACGCCTCACGAGGTGTCCACCGGGATTCGGACCGAGGGGTCCGGCGAGAACCGCGCGTTCTCGCGCGAGCCCTCCCGGGTGGCGACGTGTTCCTCGGACGGACACAGCGCCGCGGTCGGGACGAACGACCGCTGAGTCGGAACGAGGCTTCGGAGGAGACACGTCTTCTCCACGACGACGGCACGCGGAGCGACGGCGCTACTCGGGGGACGCGGCGGGCGGGCGACGGTGTCGACCGCCGGGCGACGGGTCCACTTTCGCCGCGCGAGGCGAAGGTTAAGCACCGTCGGGCCTGAACGGGCGGGCATGGAGGGGACGCTCCCGGGAGCACCGACGGACGACGACGCGGAGCGGGTCGTCTGTCACGTCGACATGGACTGCTTCTACGCCTCCTGCGAGCGCCTGCGCGAATCCGCTCTCCGGGGGGAACCGGTCGTCGTCGGCATGGGGTACGAGGCGGGCGAGACGGTGGGGGCGGTGGCGACGGCGAGCTACGAGGCGCGGGCGTTCGGCGTCGAGTCGGCGCAGGCCATCTCGGGCGCGCTGAAGCGTCTCCCGCGGCGCGCCGACGCGGACCCCGGCGACCCCGACGCGCCCGACCCGTCCGAGTCGGGGCACTACCGTCCCGTGGACATGGGGTTCTACGAGTCGGTCGCGGCGGAGGTGAAGGAGGTGTTACACGACTGCGCCGCGACCGTCCGCGAGGTGAGCATCGACGAGGCGTACCTCGACGTGGGCGACCGGACCACCTGGGACGTCGTCGACGGGGGTGAGCGGACGCTCGCCGAAGGGTTCGCACGCCACGTCAAACAGCGCATCCAGCGGGAGGTAGGCGTCCCCGCGAGCGTCGGCGTCGCGCCGAACATGGCCACCGCGAAGGTCGCCTCCGACCACGAGAAACCCGACGGTCTGACCGTCGTCCGGCCGGGCGCCGTCGAGTCGTTCCTCTCGCCGCTCCCGGTCGACGTCATCCACGGTGTCGGCCCGGTGACGGCCCGGACGCTCGCGGACGCGGGCATCGAGACTGCGGGCGACGTCGCCGCGGCCGACCCGGCCGACCTGACCGACCTGTTCGGCGCGCGCGGTCGCGACCTGTACGACCGGGCGCGCGGCCGCGACGACCGGGCGGTGACGCCGACGGGCCGCCCGAAGAGCCTCTCGCGAGAGTCGGCGTTCGACGGTCCGACGGACGACGAGAGCCGGAAGGAGGAGGTGGTCCGCGGCCTCGCGGCCGACGTGGCCGAACGGGCGCGCTCGCGCGAGGCGCTCTACCGAACCATCGGTATCAAGGCGGTCCGACCGCCGTACGAGGTGAACACGCGTGCGGAGTCGCTCTCCGGGCCGGTGGACGACCCGGACCTCGTAGAGACCGTGGCGCTCGACCTGCTCTCGGAGTTCGACGGCGACCCGGTCAGGAAACTCGGCGTCCGCGTCTCGAACCTCTCGTTCGCCGCGGGCGAGCAGGCGACCCTCGGCGGGTACGAGACCGACGGCGAGACGGGAGGCGGGGCGGACGGCGGCGAGGCGGGACGCGCCGCCCCGCGGAGCGGGAGCCAGCGGACCGACGCCGGTCCGACGCTGGACGACTGGACGGACGCGGCGACGGGCGACGCGCCCGCGGATACCGGCGGTTCGGCCCGGGGACGCGCCCGCGACGGGCAGGCGTCGCTCGGCGAGTTCGAGTGAACGCGAGCCGAGCGGGCGACGGGCGAGTCGGCCGAGAACGGCCGCTCCGCGGGCGTCCGACGCGCGTCCGACGCACGGGGAGACTTATGCCGCGAGCGTAGCAGGGTACGCCCGATGAGCGACGAGACCATCACCGTCGCGGACGTGAGCGACGGGACCGGCGGCGAGTCGGGGCTCGAACCCGGCACGCCCATCTCCGTTCCGGTGGTCGAACTCCTCACGGGGCGGGGGTTCATCACGGGCAAGTCGGGCAGCGGGAAGTCGAACACCGCGAGCGTCGTCGTCGAGAACCTGCTCGACAACAACTTCCCCGTGCTCATCGTCGACAGCGACGGGGAGTACTACGGGTTGAAACAGGAGTACGAGATACTCCACGCCGGCGCGGACGAGGAGTGCGACATCCAGGTGTCGGAGGAACACGCGGACAAACTGGCGAGTCTGGCGCTCGAACAGAACGTCCCCATCATCCTCGACGTGTCGGGCTATCTCGAAGAGGGGGCGGCGTCGGCGCTCATCCGCGAGACGGCGCGGCACCTGTTCGCCAAGGAGAAGAAACTGAAGAAGCCGTTCCTCCTCCTCGTCGAGGAGTGTCACGAGTACATCCCCGAGGGGGCGGGGATGGACGCGACGGGCAAGACGCTGATCAAAATCGGGAAACGGGGACGGAAACACGGCCTCGGCATCGTGGGCATCTCCCAGCGGCCGGCGGACGTGAAGAAGGACTTCATCACGCAGTGCGACTGGCTCTGCTGGCACCGGCTGACGTGGGACAACGACACGAAAGTCGTCTCGCGCATCCTCGGGAGCGAGTACGGCGACGCCGTCGAAGACCTGGACGACGGGGAGGCGTTCATGATGACCGACTGGGCCGAGTCCATCCGGCGGGTCAAGTTCCACAGGAAGAAGACGTTCGACGCGGGCGCGACGCCCGGGCTGGAGGACTTCGAGCGGCCCGACCTCAAGTCGGTGTCGGGCGACCTCGTGTCGGAACTCCGCGACATCACGGACGAACGCGAGCGGCGCGAGTCCGAACTCGCGGACCTCCGGCAGGAACTCGACAGGAAGCGCCAGCGCATCAGCCAACTCGAACGCGAACTGGAGGAGGCGAAGGACATGTCAGAGATGGCCGACAAGTTCGCACAGGCGCTGCTCAGCAAGTCCGAGGCGTCCTACCGCGGCGGGAGCGGACGGAACCTCGCGCGGGAGGCGGCGGAGACCGACCGTGACCGCGCGCCCGACCCCGAGCGGCGCGACCGGCCGCGCGACCAGTCCGGGGTGACCGAGTACGCGGCCGCGTCGAACGGGGCCGGCGAGGCGGGACCGAACGCGTCGGGACGCGCCGGCGGGTCGGACTCCGTGACCGCGGCGGACGCGTCGGGGACCGACGGGACGCCGGCCGCCGAACCCACCACGGACGGAGCGGGCGTCGACGCGACGGACACGGCCGCGGCCGCGGCGGCGACCGACGCGTCCGGGACGGGGGGCGTGGATATCTCGGAGGCGCGCTCGCCCGGTGGATTCGAGGAGGCGGCGGGACTGGCGTCGGTCGTCGAGGGCGAGGAACTCCGGCGGCGCGAGACGGTGGTCGAGGGGTTCGTCGCCGCACTCGACTCGCTACCCGACGTGGCGCTCGCGATGCTCGCGCACTACCGCGTCGCCGGGCCGACGACCCCCCGGGACGCTCACCGCGCCGCGGGCGGGTCGGGCGACCGGCGGTTCGCGTACTCCCGCAACCGCCGCCTCCGGAGCGCGGGCGTGGTCGAACACTGGACGCGCGGCGAGTACGCCTACGCGCTCCCGGCGCTCGTCCGGCGGGTGTACGGCGGCAACGCGGACGAGCAGGAACTCGCGGAAGTCGTCGCGGAAATCGAGTCTCGCGTGGGACTCTCGGCGGAGTGACCCGACGGCGGCCGCCTGACCGCCGGCCGCCGGACCCAGTGTGAAGGAGTGACGCACCCACCGAACGTTTATCCGGCACGGCGAATCAGGTGTGACCGAATGGAGACCTGTTTCTCGGCGCGCTGACCGGGCGCGTCGGCGGGGGCGCGCGCGGCGGCACGGCGACCGGACGAACCCGGACCGACCGACGGACGTCCGGCCGCGCGTCGCCCCACCGCGGGCCCGCTCTCGCGGGGGGCGACTCGGCGGCCGCGTAACCGATGCAATCAGGAGACAGACAGACCGACGAGCGAGCCGTCGTCGCGGCCCGCTCGACCGACGAGGAACCGGACACGAGCGAGACACGCGGACTGGCCGAGGCCGCGGGCTACGAGGTGGTGGCAGAACTCACCCAGCGACGCGCGGAGGACTCGACGTACCACCTCGGCCGCGGGAAGGCGGAGGAGGTCGCCGCGCGGGTGGCCGAGACGGACGCGGACGCCGTCGTCGTCGACGGCCAACTCGACCCGGGCCAGTACGGCGACCTGCTGGCGTTGCTGCCCGACGGGACGGCCCTCCTCGACCGCTACCGCCTCGTCCTCGACATCTTCGCGGCCGGGGCCGGCAGCGAGGCGGCGAAGACGCAGGTCGAACTGGCGACGCTCCGGTACGACCTCCCGCGGCTGCGCCGGGCGACCGAGGAGTCGCTGTTGAACCGGGCGACCGAGAAGGGGTCGCCCGTCCTCGACGCCGAACGCCGCATCGACCGGCTGGAGAACCGGCTGGCCGACATCGCGGACACCGCCGCCGCGCGGCGCGAGAAGCGCCGCGGCGAGGGGTTCGACCTCGTGGCGATAGCCGGCTACACCAACGCCGGGAAGTCGACGCTGCTCCACCGCCTCGCGGACGACCTCTCGGTCGACGCCCGCGACCCGGGCCACGCCGACGTCGGGGGAACCGCCACGGTGGAGGACCGCCTGTTCGAGACCCTGGAGACGACGACCCGGCGAGCGACCCTCGACGGGCGGCGGGTGCTGTGTACCGACACCGTCGGGTTGGTCGACGACCTCCCCCACGACATCGTGCGGTCGTTCTCGACCACCCTGTCGGAGATAGCGGAGAGCGACGCCGTCCTCGCGGTCGTTGACGCCTCGGCCGACCTCGACCGGTTCCGCCGACGTGCCGAGGTGACGATGGGCGTGCTGGCGGCCGACGCGGAGGGGACGGTCGTTCCGGTGTTGAACAAGGTCGACCGGACGAGCGACGACGCCCTCGCGGAGCGGCGCGACCTCCTCGAGGCGATTCGGCCGGACGTCGCGGACCCGGTCGCGGTGAGCGCGCTCGACGGCGAGGGGACGGAACGTCTCACGACGGCGGTGCTCGACGCGCTCCCCACCGCCCGGACCGCGTTCCGACTGCCCAACACCGACGAGGCGCAGACCGTGCTCTCCTGGCTCCACGAGCACGGACGCGTCGAGACGGAGTACGCGGGCGAGCGCATCGACGTGACGTTCGCGGGGAGACCCGCCGTCGTCGAGGAGGCAGAGCGGCGGGCGGCAGAACAGCGACAGTAGCGCGGGACGGCACCTCCCGCGACCGGCGGGGTGGCGAGTGCGGATGCCGGCCGCCCACACGGGGGCGACCGCGCTCACCCGCTCACGATAGGTGGACGGGGCGACGACGGGGTCGCCGAGGCGAACTCCGGGTCGCGGCACCGTCGAAGCGCTCGCCTCCGGCGACGAGGCGAGCGGAGACACGGCCGAGAACCGGTTGGACGCCGTCGCTCGCCGGCGCGAGGATTGCCAGCAGGCGTCGGGGTCGGGAATCAAGCGCCGAGAGAGTAATCTGAAAGTTCTATCGGGGTGAGAGAACCACACGGCACAAGTAGGTCTCGCGCGAGCTACCGCGTGAACAGAGTACACCGATGGGCACCAACAACTCTTCCGCTCGCGACTGGTCGCGCCGGTCCGTGCTCCGTGCCGGCGCGTTCGCGGGAGAGGGCCTCCTCGCCACGGACTCGACCGCGACTCGCTCGGGCCGCCGGCACGTCGTCCGCATCGACGGACGCGAACACGAGGGGGCGGTCGAGTACGAGCTGTCGGTCACCGGCTCCATCGTCGACAGTCTGGTGAGCGACGCGAACGACCGGGTGTCCGACTCGACGGTTCGGGGGACCGTCGCCGGGTGGTACGACGAGTACGCGTACGTCGGCCGTATCGACTCCTTCAGCGCCACCGGCCAGGTCACCGTCTCGGTCGACGGACGCGACGTGGACCCCTCGACGCTGGCACCCGCGGCCGGGAGCGGCCTGCCGTTTCCGCTCGACGTATTCGTGAACGTCATCGCGGCCCTCGTCGGGGGGTGGAACGACCCCGGCGGTGCGGTGACCGCGACTCCCGCCCCGGCGACGACCCCGACGACGGACTCGCCGCGGGGGACCGCCGGCCGGTCGTCCGCGAGCGCCACCTCGGAGACGACTCCGACGGCGACACCGACGGCGACATCGACGGCGACTCCCGCCGTCGCGGACCCGCGGCTGGCGAAACTCGGGCAGGCGACGCTCTCGGAGTCACAGCCCGGTGCCGGATTCGCCGAGGTCGGCGTCCGCGACGACGGCCGGTACGCCGTCGTCGGGACGGCGCTCGGCGGGCGCGGGACCCACCTGCTCGACCTCCGCGAGCCGCGCGACCCCGTCCAGGTCCACCACCTCGGCTCGGACGGCACTCCGAACCCCGACGTGGAGTTCGGCGGTCGGGACGGACTCTACTACCGGTCGGCGCAGGGGCGACGGACGTTCGACGCGGTGGACTACGGCTACCGCGACGGCACGCCGGACGACCCGGTCGTCGTCGGGTCGGTCGACGCCGGCACGACACACAACCTCCAGCCGCACCCGAACGCGCCGGTGGTGTACACGGTGAACTACGACACGAACCCGGACTCCCCGGGAGTGGTCGTCTGGGACGTGTCCGACCCGGCAAAGCCGCGGAAGCGACGGGCCGTCGGTCCGTCCGGCGTGTGTCACGACGTCACCGTCGACCCGCGGCGGGACCGCCTGCACGTCGCCTACCAGGACGGAGAGTTCGAGGGGTACGCGTCGTTCGACGCGTCGGACCCGCTCCGACCGACCGAGGTCGGACGGTTCTCGTACGCCGAGCGCACGCCGCTGTCGGAGACGGGCGTCGAGGAACCGGGATTCGCGGGCGGTCACTACGCGGAGGCGGACCCGCGTCGAGACCTCGTCGTCGTCGGCGACGAGGTACCCTACGGGGTTCCGGGCGGAAAACACGTGTTCGACGTCGGTTGGGGCGACGGCTCGCCGTCGGACCCGACCCCCGTCGGGTTCGTCACGTCGCCGAACGCGCGCGAGATGTCGTCCGACCCCGACGGCGACGGCGAGGCCGACCCGACCGAGCGGTGGGACTGGACCGGTCACAACTTCGACCACGTCCCGCGTGACGACCGGACGCTGCTCGTGAGCGGCGACCGGCACGAGGGGGTCGTCCTGTACGACTTCACCGACCCGACCGAGCCGAGAGCGCTCGACCGCTACGCGACCGACGACCGGGCCGACGAGGCGACGCCGAGCGAGATGCTCGCCCAGTTCGGCGACGCCCCGTGGGCGTGGGGCGCGGAGTACTGCCCGGCGCGCGACCTGGTGGTGGCGTGCGATCAGTTCACCGGCGTGTACACCTTCGAAGTCGTCTGACTCGACCCGGCAGACGGCGTCTCCGGGCGCGGAACGGGCCGGTGTGGGCACCCTTATGAAGCGCCGTCCACTCGTGTCGAGCATGCGACTGCGAGACCTCTCCGCGAACGCCCCGTACGTCCCCGGGCGCGGGGCGGAAGAGGTGGCACGCGACCTGGGGATGGAACCCGACGACCTCGTGAAGCTCTCCTCGAACGAGAACCCGCACGGGCCGTCGTCGAGGGCCGTCGAAGCGGCGACGCGCGCCGTCAGCGAGGCGCACGTCTACCCGACGGCCGCCCACACCGACCTCACGGAGAAGCTGGCCGACCGGTGGGACGTGACGCCCGCGCAGGTGTGGGTGGGACCGGGCGCCGACGGCGCGCTCGACTACCTCTCCCGGGCGACGCTCGAACCCGGCGACCGGGTGCTCGTCCCGACGCCGGGGTTCGCCTACTACGGGATGAGCGCGCGCTACCACCACGGCGAGGTTGCGGAGTACGACCTGTCGAAGGCGGACGGCTTCGCCCAGACCGCGGAGAACCTGCTCTCCGCGTACGACGGCGAGCGAATCGTCTACGTCACGACCCCGCACAACCCGACCGGGTCGGAACTCCCGCGCGCGGAGTTGCGCCGCCTGCTCGACGGCGTCGACGGGCGAACGCTGGTCGTCGTCGACGAGGCGTACGGCGAGTACGCCGACTCCCCGTCGGCCGTCGACCTGCTCGACGCGCACGACAACCTCGCGGTCACGCGGACGTTCTCGAAGGCGTACGGGCTCGCCGGCCTGCGCATCGGGTACGCCGTCGTGCCGAACGAGTGGGCGGACGCGTACGCGCGGGTGAACACCCCGTTCGCGGCGAACGGGGTGGCGCTCGCGGCCGCGAGCGCCGCGCTGGACGACGACGCGCACGTCGAGCGGTCGGTCGAGTCGGCGCGCTGGGCGCGCGAGTACGTCGCCGACGCGCTCGACGCGCCGACGTTCGACACCGCGGCCAACTTCGTGCTCGCGGAGGTGGGCGACGGGTCGGCGGTCGCAGAGCGGGCGCGGGAACGGGGCGTCATCGTCCGCGACACCACGTCGTTCGGCCTCCCCGGCTGTATCCGCCTCTCGTGTGGAACCGAGGACGGGACGAGGCGGGCGGTCGAGGTGCTGAACGACGTGCTCGCGGAGCGGGCGGAGGCGTCGGCCGACGCGAGCGCGGGGGGCGACGCGTGAGCGTGAGACTCGCCGTGACGGGGACGCCCGGGACGGGCAAGACGAGTGCGACCGACGCGCTCGACCGGTCGGACGTGGTCCACCTCAACGAGCGAGTCCGCGAGCGCGGGCTGTGGAGCGAGCGGGACGCGGAGCGCGACTCGCTCGTCGCGGACCTCGACGCGGTGCGCGCGGACCTCGGCGACTGGGACGGCGTCGTGGAGTCGCACCTCGCGCACCACCTCGACGCGGACCGCGTGGTCGTCCTCCGGTGTCGCCCGGACGAACTCGAGCGGCGGCTCCTCGACCGGGGGGAGTCCGAGGCGAAGGCGCGCGAGAACCGCGAGAGCGAGGCGCTGGACGTCGTGCTCGGCGAGGCCGTCGAACGACACGGGACGGACGCGGTGTACGAGCTAGACACGACGGACCGCACGCCCGAGGCGACCGCCGAAGAGATCGCGGCCGTCGCTGCGGGCGAGCGCGACCCGAGCGCGGGCGAGGTGGACTTCATCGGCTACGTATGACGCTCGACAGGCTCCGCCCCCTCGCCGACCGGGGGCTCGACCCGTTCGTCCGCCTGGCAAGCGGGCTCGGTCTCTCGCCGGACGGCGTGAGCGTCGTCGCGTTCGGCTGTGCCGTCGCGGCCGGCGTCGCCTCGGCGTCGGGTCGCCCGCGAGCGCCCCGGTGCTGTACGTCGCCGGCGCGGTCCTGGTCTTCCTGAACGGCTGGCTCGACCTGGTCGACGGCGCGCTCGCGCGGGCGCAGGGCAGCGCCTCCTCGGGCGGCGACCTGCTCGACCACGTGCTCGACCGGTACGCCGACATCGCGGTGCTCGTCGGCCTCGCCGCCGGTATCGACGGGTACGCGCTGGGGTTGGCCGCGGTCACGGGCGTCCTGATGACGTCGTACCTGGGCACGCAGATACAGGCGGTCGGCATCGGCCGCGAGTACGGCGGCCTGCTCGGACGCGCGGACCGACTCGCGCTCGTGGGCGTCGCGGCCGTCGTCGCCGCCGCCGTCCCCGGCCCGGTAGTCGCGGGCTACGGCGTCGTCGCGCTGTTGCTCGCCCTGTTCGCAGTGGTCGGTCACCTCACCGCGCTCCAGCGGTTCTGGGGCGCGTGGTCGGACCTGCGCTGAGTCCGAACGTGGCCGCGTCCGAGCGAACGCGCGAGCGAGTCCGCTCGGACCAGTCGTTATCTCGGCTGATTCACCGGGGCGAATCCTTTTGTTCTCTCACTACGACAACGAATTCATGAGCGAACGGACAGGAACGGGGACGGGCGGCGGCTCGCCGTCCCGGCCCAGGAACCGCGGTGACGAGCCGACCCTGCAAGCCGCACTCGACCGTCTGGCCGGCGGGTGCGGACTGTTGGTCACGGGCGACGTCTCCACCGAGGCGTTCCGGGTGGCCGCGGCGCGTTACTTCGGAGCGGCGTCGAACCCGCGTCGGCGCGTCCTCGGCCTCACGCACGACGGCCTCCACGCGGAGGGGTGGTTCCCCGAGGGCGTCGACCCGACGAGCGGAGAGACGGAGGTGGTTCGGTTGGACGACGCCGTCCGCAGCCCCGCGGCGACGACCCGCCGACGCACCCGCGACGAGGGTGGAGCGAGCGCCGGACTCGGCTCCGACGCCGATTCGGAGTTCGACCCCGGTGTCTCGGACTCGGCCCCCGAGTCCGACGCCGAGGCGTTCTCCGACCGATTCCTGGACGCCATCCGCGCCGGCGACGGAGAGCGGACGGACAGCATGTACCTCCGCGTCGGCCTGTTCCGCGTCGACGGACTCCGCGCGGGACTCGGCGAGGAACGGGCCGACGACGTCCTCCGCGAGGCGGCGGCGGAGACGCGCGAACGGGGCGGCATGGCACACTTCCACCTCCCCCGTCCGGTGGGCGACGCCGCGACGCCCCGGTCGGACCCCGTGGTGGACACCGTCGCGACGCGTCTGGGCGAACACCTCGACGTCATCGTGCAGTTGCGGTTCGCCGAGCACACCGCCGTCCCGGAAGAGCGGTGGCACATCGTCGGCTGGGGGTCCACCGACTGGCACCCGCTCCGGTGAGCATGAGCGAGCAACTCGGCGAGCCCGTCGGCGACGCGCTGACGCTCGCGTCGGTCGCGGGCCGCGGTCGCTACGACGTCGTCGACCACATCGAGGACGTCGGCATGCCGCTCCGCGTCGACGGAGCGGTGGGTGGGCCGAGCCGGGTCGACGCCGGGAACCGGTTCCCGGTTCCGGTCGACGCGTGCTGGCGGTTCCACGCCGAGTCGGTGACGCCGCTGTGTACCGCCGACATGTACGTCCGGACGCCCGACAACGAGGTGGTCGCGACGGCGACCGCCGACGGGGCGGCGCGGGTCCCTCCCGGCCCGCACGTGCTCGAACTCTCGACGGCCCCGGTGAAGACGTACGTCGCCGTCGAGGGTCCGGCGCTCGTCGGCTACGACGACCGGTACCCGCGCGTCCAGTTCGACGGCGGGCCGGCGGAACTCGTCGTCGGGGCGCGCTCGCGCCACGAGACGCCCGCGGGGACCATCACGACGACCGAGGACCCGGCCGACCTCGCCACCGCGCTGTCGCTGTTCGGGTCGGCGCTGGCGACCACCTCGCCCGAGCGGTCGTTCCCGACGCTCCGCGGACACCCGCCGTTGCTCGCGCTCGGCGACCGATTCGAGGTTCCCGCGCTCGTGGGACGGGTCGATACGGGGGTGGAACTCGGTCTCCCGTTCGAGTACGGTCCGCTGTTCTCCGCGGCCCCCCTCGCGTACTACCTGGGCGCGGGCGTGGTCGAGAGCGACACGCCGTACCTCGCGGCCGGCGGCGTCCGGCGTGACCTCCCCCGGGAGGACGAGGACCTCGGGGTCGAACTCGGCCGCCTCCTCAGACACTGTTTCACGCTCGACTGCGCGACCCGGGCGTGTTCGGCCGGCCTCTACGACGTGAACCTCCACGTCCACGAGTCGCTGACCGAGCGGCTCGACCCCCCCTGGGAGGCGTGGTACCGTGCCGACGTCGACGAGCGGACCGCCCGGTACCTCGAGGTTCCGACCGACGCGACCGAGGGGTACGTCGACTGGCCGCAGACGACGGACGTCAAGCCGGTGGCAGCGAACGCCTCGATACTCCCGTTCCTCGCGGCCGACCTCTCGACGGTGCGCTCGCCGCCCCCGGCGCCGATCGAGTCCGGCGGCGACCGGTCGACGGAACTCGACGACTTCCTGCGAGGGTGCCCCGCACCGGCGGCGGGCGAGGTGCTGACGCGGGGGGCGAGCGACGCGCGCGCCCGCTCGACCACCGGGTCGGCCGTCGCCGCGGGCGACGGGTTCACGCGCGGGCCGACGCAGAACGTCGGCGACGACCGTGACGAGACCGTCACTCCGCGAGAGGCCGACAGCGTCTCGCGGTCGTGGGTCGGCCCCGGGTTCCCGACGCGCGCCGCCAAACCCACCGTCGAGGCGTACCGGCGACGCCTCAACCGGTCACCGTCGTCCGACCGCACCATCGAGGTCACGGTGGTCTGCAACGACGAGCGGATGCGCGAGGAGATGGACGACGGGTACGGGTTCCGCGACCACGTCGTGTTCGACGTCCACCGCGAACGCGACCTGACGGTCGGGGCCCTCCGCGAGACGCTGCGCGCGGACCACGACTTCTTCCACTACATCGGTCACGTCGACGAGCGCGGCATGGAGTGTTCCGACGGGTTCCTCGACCTCCGGACGCTCGGGGAGACGGACGTCGACGCGTTCCTGCTCAACGCCTGCTCCTCGCACAGGCAGGGGATGGCGCTCGTCGAGGCGGGCGCGCTCGGCGGCGTGGTGTCGCTGATGGAGTTGCCGAACACGCTGGCGACCGAGGTGGGGCGCGACCTCGCGCGACTGTTCGACGCCGGGTTCCCGCTCGACGCGGCGCTCGACGTCGTCCGGCGCGGACCGTTCGCCGGGAGCGCGTACACCATCGTCGGCGACCCCCGGGTGCAGCTGTGTCAGAGTCCGACCGGCGCGGTGATGGTGACGGAACTGCTGGGTCTCGACGGCGACTCGGTCCGGGTCTCCTCGCGGTACTACCCGACCCCGAACTTCGACGTCGGGACGATGTCGAACTTCCACTGCGAGAGCGAGAACCGACAGTACATCTCCTCGGGGACGTCCCGGGAGCTAGAAATCGACGCGGGTTCGCTCGACCGCCTGTTCGGCGGAAGCCGTATCCCCCTGTCAGTCCGCGGTCAGTTGTACTGGGCCGACGAGATGACGTTCGACCAACTCCGGTCGGTTATGGACCGGCCGTAGAGCTGTACGCCGCCGCCGCGTTTCCCGCGCTCGAGAGCAGCAGCGTCGCCGTGAACAGCACGCCCATCATCTTCGGGTGGTCCGCGAGCCAGTTCGTCGCGTTGGATGCTTCGGACATCACACCTACACCGTGAGTTTGTTTCACAGTAAAGATATCTGAAAGGTTCTGATAAAACGAGATTGAAAAAGAAATGCGACCTTACCGTGCGCCGCGCCGGGAGAAACGACACCTTACCGAGACGGAATCACTCCCTACCGGTGGGAACCGGCCGTACCGGGCGCGGGGTTTATCACCGGCACCGGCGAAGCGAGGGTATGCCTCAGTGTGAGATGTGCGGCGCGGAGAAGCCCTCGCTCACCACGACGAAAGTCGAAGGTGCGGAGCTGGAGCTGTGCGACGACTGCAAGGGGTTCGGGACCGAAGTGCGCACGGAGTCGAGCGGCTCGTCAACCTCGACGAAGTACTCCACCTCGTCGAGTTCGTCGTCCTCGTCCTCGTCGAGTTCGTCCTCGTCCTCGTCGAACTCGTCGAGTCGTCGGCGGGACATGTTCGACGAGATGGACACGGTCGCGGCCGACTTCGACGAGCGCATCCGGAGCGCGCGCGAGTCGGCCGGCCTCACGCAGGAGGAACTCGCGGACCGCCTCAACGAGAAGACGAGCGTCATCCGCAAACTCGAACGCGGCGAGCACCTGCCGAGCGACCGGGTCCAGAAGAAACTGGAGAAGGCGCTCGGCATCTCGCTGGTCGAGGGGACGGACGTCGAGGACTCGGAGTGGTCCTCGGAGTCGTCGGGGACGATGACGCTCGGCGACGTGGTGAAGCGCAACGACAACTGACGACACCTGACGACGGCTCGTGGCGACCGGGCCGACCCCGGCGCGGGCGCGCCGCAACCGCTACGCCTTTCCCCCGGAGGGTCGCTCGTCCTGTATGTTCGTTCTCGTCAATCTGAAGGCGTACCCGTGCGACCCCGTGGCGGTGTCGACTGCCGCCCGCGAAGTGGCCGACGAGTCCGGCGTCCGCGTCGCCGTCGCCCCGCAGGCGGCCCACCTCGCGGCCGTCGCCGAGACGGGCGTCGAGACGTGGGCCCAGCACGTCTCGCCCGTCGAACACGGCAGCCACACCGGGAGCACGCTCGCGGAGGCCGCCGCCGACGCGGGGGCGGTCGGGACGCTCCTGAACCACTCGGAGCGCCGCATCACGCTGGCAGACGTCGACGGCTCGCTCGCGGCCGCCGAGCGGGCGGGCCTCGAGACGGTCGTCTGCGCGAACAACCCGGACCAAGCGGGCGCGGCGGCGGCGCTCGAACCGGACGCCGTCGCCGTCGAACCGCCGGAACTCATCGGCGGGGACGTGTCGGTCGCGAGCGCCGACCCGGTCGTGGTCGAGGAGGCCGTCGCGTCGGTGAACGCCGTCGACCGCGACGTGGAACTGTTCTGCGGCGCCGGCGTCTCGACCGGCGCGGACGTCGCGGCGGCCGCGGACCTCGGGGCGACGGGGGTGCTCCTCGCCAGCGGCGTCGCGAAGGCGGACGACCCGCGGGCGGTGCTGCGCGACCTGGTCTCGGAGCTGTGAGCCCGAGACCGGCGGAACGCGCGTCACGGTCGGTCGACGGACCGACCCGTCTCCGAGAGCGCGTGGTCGAGTGGAGAACGGGAACGGGGGGAGGAGGGGAGACGAGAGCCGTCAGTCCGAGGCGTCGATCCGCCCGATTCGCGTCGCGTAGAAGTCGTCACGGACGTACTCGGGCGCGTCGAGGTCCGCGTTGCTCGGCGCGTACTGGGCGGTGACCCAGAAGTTCCCCTCGGGATCGATCTCGATGCCGTTGTAGTCTCCCCACCGCATCACCTGCGGGCCGTTGTCCGGTTCACCGGCCTCGCCGTCCGCGTAGTCGTAGTCGTCTTCGCCCGCCCGATAGACCTGGTACTCGTCGACCTCCTCCCCGTCGACCGTGGCGACTTCCGCACTCACGTAGCCGTCCCGGTCGTTCCCGCTGCTCGAGTTGTAGACGAGTACGACGTTGCCGTCGCCGTCCGACTCGATGGCGGGCATGTACGTGGAGCGTCCCGCGCGCTTGAACTCGCCGGCGTGGAGAACCGACGCCCCGCTCCCGGTTCCGGGGTCGACGCTGTACCACCGAATCCGGCCGTCGTTCACGGTGTGCGTCGCCCAGACGTTCGACCCGTCGAACGACACCCGCTGGATGCGCGTGTCGATGGGGTCGATCTTCTCCTCGGTGTCCGGTTGCTCCGCCGGGGGCGCGTTGTGGTACGGCCGGACCCTGACGGCGTCGTTGGACAGGGTCGGGACGGGACCGGCGCCGCCGGGGTCGGCGAACCCGTTCTCGCTCCGCCAGACGGTCAGGGTCTTCCCCTGGAAGAACCGGCTGTTGACGAAGTACCCGGTGGTCGACCCCTCTGCCGACGCCGGCTGGACGGTGAACGCGAGGCTGCCGTCCGGGTTTCGGAGGTCGGTGAAGTGGTTGGCGTCCACGGGTCCTCCCGCGTACGCCGCCGCCTTGTCGAGCGCGACGACCGTCGACTCCTGAAAGACGTCCGTGAAGAAGTTCTGGGTGAGGTAGACTGTCTCCTCGTCGTAGCCCAGTTGGGGGAAGTCGACGAGCCCCGGGACCGCCTCGTCGCCGTCGGCGACGACCGCCGGAACGCGGTAGTTGTACCACGTCCCGGTCGGGTCGCCCGACGCGGACACCGAGAGCAGGAGCGCCCCGACGCCCGTGTTGAAACTGTACTCCACGCAGGCCATGAGGAACCGGTCCGCCGCCGCGTCGTAACGGGCCCGCGGGTCGAAGATGGCGTAGTCGTCGAAGAAGTCCGCCGGCGGGTCCTCGTCCTCGTCGCCCTCCTCCTCGTAGATGACGGGCGAGACGTTCTGCCACCAGTCGTCGAGGGTGTACTGGAACTGGAAGTTCCCCTCCGTGTCGAAGACGGCCCAGCGGCTGTTCACCGCGTTGACGAGGTACCCGTCGCCGACCGCGACCTGGTTGTCCGAGGGAACCAGCCCGCGGACGTCGTCCGCCCCCAACCCCTCGAACTGGACGTCGACGAGGTCACCCTCCGTCGCCTCGGTCTGGGCCGGTCCGCCTCCGCCGGTCGGGTGGCCCTTCGCCTCTGGCGTTCCTCGGGGGACCTGCCGCAGTCCCTCCTCCCCCTCGCCGGCGTCGCCGGGGAGGCTGAACGGGTCGCCAGTCGTGACCGTCTCCACCTCCCCGACCGTCACCGGGTCGCCCTCGTAGCTCCGGTGGAACGGTCCCTGGTAGGGGGGTCCCTGGGCACTGGCCGACCCGACGCTGCCGGCTGCCAGCAGGCCGGCTCCGACCGCTCTCAGGGTCGTCCGTCGGTACAAGTTCCACGACCGATGCTCCGCGTCGTCGGCGTTCGCTTCGTCGGTCATCTGTCTGCCCCGGCGAGATATTTATGATAGTAAATGATAGATTTTGCGAGACGCAAGTAGACCGACTTAGCGACTCCGGTTCCACCAGTAGCTGGTAATCTTCCTTGGCCGGGCGAGACGACCGAGACGGCGCCGTGTTCCGTCCTCGTGAGCCGTCACCGACGTCACGACGTTCACCCTCCTGCCGGGCGGAGAGCTCGTGACCTTCGGCGAGTTGAAGCGCCGGTACGGCGGGGGCGACGGGAACGGGACGCACGCGGCGCTGTACGTCGGACTCGTCGACACGGGCGAGGGAGCGGCCCAAGAGGCGGTCGTCCACGACGTCACCGTCCGGGAGTAGGAAGCCGAGCGCCGGTAACGCGCCTCGCTCGGATTTCCCGTCGGTCGGGGAGCGTCGGGCGACGACGCTACTCGGCGCGCACGTCGTGTTCGAGGACGCCGACGCCCTCGACCTCCACTTCGACCCGGTCGCCGTCCGAGAGCGGACCCACGCCGGCGGGGGTGCCCGTCGAGATGACGTCGCCCGGTTCGAGCGTCAGGTACGTCGTCACCTCCTCTACGAGCGTCGGGACGTCGAAGATGAACTGGTCTCGGGTGCCCGACTGTCTCGTCTCGCCGTCGACGCGGAGTTCGACCGACGCGTCGGCGGGGACGTGCGCGGGGTCCGCGAGGCACGGTCCGAGCGGGGCGCTCGCGTCGAACGCCTTCCCGCGAACCCAGTTCTGCTCGCGGTCCTGGTCGTCCCGGTTCGACACGTCGTTCATGCAGGTGATGCCCGCGACGACGTCCATCGCGTCGGCGGCGTCGACGTTCCGGCACTGCCGGGAGACGACGACGGCGAGTTCGGCCTCGTGTTCCACGCGCTCTTTCCCGGCCGGGAGCGTGACGGTCGACCCGGGGGTGGCGACGGCGTTCGGCGGTTTGAGGAACAACAGCGGCCGGTCGGGGACCGCCTCGTCTCGCTCCGCGGCGTGCGCGGCGTAGTTGCGGCCGACGCAGACGAGTTTACTCGGCTCGCAGGGCGCGAGCAGGTCCACGTCGTCCGCACCGACGTCGTACGTGTTGCCGGCGTACTCGACGGTCGCCTCGTCGTACGCACCGCGTCGGACCGCGCCTGACGGGTCGCGGAATCGGGCGTAACGCATGGGGTGCGCGTCGGGCGCTCGCCTCTTAGCCGTTCGGAGTCGGGGCGTGGTCCGGGACGACACATCCGGTCGACCGGTTGCCGCGCCGAGGCGATAGCGACGCACCTCCCGGCGGACGAGTTTATGTGAGAGTCGTCCCAACACGCGCCCGCATGACGGAGATGGAACTCACCTGGTACGGTCACTCGACGTGGGGCGTCTCGCTCGACGACACGGACCTGCTCATCGACCCGTTCTTCGACGCCCCGTACACCGACACAGACCCCGAAGAACTCGACCCCGACCACGTGCTCGTCACGCACGGGCACGCGGACCACATCGCCGACATCGACCGCTACCGCGGCGCGCACGTCGTCGGCACCCCCGAAGTGACGGGGTACCTCGTCGACGAGTACGGCGTCGAGGACACCACCGGCATGAACATCGGCGGGACGGTCGAACTCGACGACGCGTTCGTGACGATGGTCCGCGCGGACCACTCGAACGGACTGGACACCGGGTACGGCGCGTCGGGGGGGATGCCCGCCGGCTACGTCGTCTCGGACAAGAAGCCGACGCAGGAGTCCGACCCGGACGCGACGGCGTTCTACCACGCGGGCGACACGGGCCTGATGGTCGAGATGCGCGAGGTCATCGGGCCGTACCTCGAACCCGACGCGGCGGCCGTCCCGGTCGGCGACCACTTCACCATGGGGCCGGCGCAGGCGGCCGTCGCGGTGGACTGGCTGGACGTCGACCACGCGTTCCCCATGCACTACGACACGTTCCCCCCCGTAGAGATCGACACGGACGAGTTCGTGAGCGAGGTGAAGGCGACCGGGAGCGACGCCGAGGTACACGTCCTCGACGGCGACGAGTCGTTCACGCTGGAGTGAGCGGGGCGGGCAGCCCGGTACGCCCGCTCACGCGCCGAAGTCACGGCGCCCCAGCCGCGTCTCCCGTCGGAGACGGCCGAAGTGACAAGGTTTACGCCGCGAGCGCCAGTCGAACCGACTGCACCATGGCCGACATCGAGACTGCCACCGTCAGCGAGGAAGGGTACGCGACCACCAGTCAGATCGACGACTACGAACTCTCCGTCGACGCGACCGGCGAGGAGGGGCCGACCGCACAGGAGGTCCTCGTCGCGGACTACGCCGCCTGCTTCCTGCCCGCGTTCCGCGTCGGCGGCCGCCAGCGCGGCCACGAGGACCTGGGGAAACTCCAGATCGACGCCGACGCCGACATGAACGACGAGGACGACCTGACCGCGATTCGGTTCGACGTCCACGTGGAGGAGGACGTCGACGACGAGACCCTCGAGGAGATCGTCGAGCGCGCCGAGGACATCTGCCACGTCCACGACGCCCTCAAGGACTCGCTGCACGCCGACATTACCGCTCACGGCGACGCGTTCTGAGGCGCTACTGCCGGACGGCGCGTTCGCTCTGCTCTCCCGTTCTTCCGGTCGCCTCCAAAGCGAGTTCTCGTCGGTCGCGTCCGCTCACTCCGCGCCGCGGTAGTGTCGGTACGTCATCGCGCGGCCCTCGATGATGACCACGTCGGCGCCATCGGGGTTGGGGTCGACGTCGTCGATGTCACCCCCCTCGTCGCGGAAGACGTACGGCGTGTCGCGTTCGTCCATGCCAGTTGGTAGCACACATACCCATATAAGCCTTTGTCAGACAGCCACACGCACAGGGTCGTGGCGGCCACGTGACCGATTCGGCGGTGGCGGCGACGACGGACTGTCCCCCAGACAGAGGATTACCCGAGTGTCGGGTTACTCCGTCTCGTCCGCCAGTACTCGGTCGAGGTCCGCGAGCGACTCCAGAACGTAGTCGGGGTCGTACTCGCTCGCGTCAAGGTCCGCCCGCGAGGTGACCCCGGTGAGGACCAGCGCGGTCGTCATGCCGGCGTCGGCCCCGAGCGCGATGTCGGTGTCGAGGCGGTCGCCGACGACCAGACAGTCCCCGGCCGGCACGCCCAGCCGCTCCAGCGCCAGCGCGCGCGCCTCCGGCGAGGGTTTTCCGAGGACGGCATCCGGCTCCCGGCCGACGACTCCCGCCACCGCGTTGACGATGGCGCCGGACCCGGGGACGTCGCGCTCCGGGGCGGGGATGACCCTGTCGGGGTCGGTTCCGACGAACGGGACGTCGCCGTCCAGCGCCCACATCGCCTCGCACAGCCGGTCGTAGTCGAACGCGCGGTCGATGGACACCACGACCACCTCGGCGTCGTCGTGGTCGGCGACGACGGTCAGCCCGGCGTCCGCCAACTGGTCGAGGAGACCCGTCTCGCCGACCACGAACAGCCCGGCGTCCGGGTGGCGGTCCCGGAGGTACGCCGCCGTCACCGTTCCCGAGGTGAGTACCTCCGCGGCCTCGGCGTCGACACCCGCGTCCGTCAGGTGGTCCGCGTACGCGGTCGGCGTCCGCGTCGGGTTGTTGGTACAGAAACAGAGCGGGAGTCCGGCCTCGCGAACGCGCGCGAGGGCCGCGCGAGCGCCCGGAATCGTCTCTTCGCCCTGCATCACCGTTCCGTCCACGTCGATGACGACGCCGCGTATCACGCCCGTCGTTCGTGTGCACGGGTGTTGAATCACCCGGCGCCGACCCGTTCTCGGCCCCCGGCGCGCCGCACCGCGACCGTCGTCTGGACGTGTTCATTGGTAACAATTAACACTGTCGTTCGCGTACGTTCCACCATGCGCGGAGAATCGGGCGCGGCGCCGATGGGGCGGACGGGCCACACGGCCTGCGGGCTGGTGAGCCTCGGCGTCGGGGTACTGGCCCTGCTCGTCGGGTCGTCGCTGGTGCTGGCGGCGACGGCGTGGGTGCCGCTCCTGTCGACGACGGCGCTGGTGTTCCTCGGCGTGTTCACGTGGGCGCTGGCGTGGCTCGCGCTGGAGGCGATGGTCGTCGCCGTGCAGACGAGTCCAGACGGGAAGGGGACCGGACCTGCGCCGCCCGCGTCACGAAACCGGGAACGGTAACGCGTATGTGTCGGGGGGTTCGACCCTCCACTATCGTGACGGCTACGCAGTTGACGTTGGTGCAGATCGACAACTACGGACCGTGGACGGTGACGCCGGAACCGCGCCGGGAGATGGACCTCCAGACGCTCCAGTCCCGGCTGTTCGCGGACCTCGCACAGTTCGTTGGCTCGCGTGGGGGGTACGTCTTCTTCACGCGCTTCGACAACATGGTCGCGGTCACGAACGGACTCGACCGAACCGACCACGAACTCCTCCAGGAGTCGGTCGGGAATCGCTACCCCGTGACCGTGAGCCTCGGCGTCGGCGTCGACGAGGTACCCATCGACGCGCTCGAGACGGCGACGGAGCGCGTCCAGAGCGCCGGGAGCGCCCAGTCGTCGACCCGGAGCGAGGCGCTCGCCGGGTCGTTTCACGGGGCGGCGGCCGGGGACGACGTTCACGTGGCCCACTTCGACGTGAACGACGCGACGGGGAAGTACACCGACCGCCTCAACGAGTTCGACTCGTTCATCAGCATCGAACAGGGGTACGCGAGCCTGATGCAGTACATGCGCGAGACGCACGGGGCGCTCTCGTTCTTCGTCGGCGGCGACAACGTCATCGCCGCCTGTCCCGACCTCTCGGTCGCGGCGTACCGCGACGCCATCGACCACGTCGCGACGGAGGCCGAGGTCCAGCTCAAGGTGGGTGTCGGCAGCGGCGCGACCCCCCACGAGGCCGGTATCGAGGCGAAGCACGCGCTGGAGGACTGTCGGTACGACGGCACGCTCGTCGAGTTCGCCTGACCGCGGGAGCGACCCGCGACTCAGTCGGGACTCGGCGTCTGGACGTGCGAGATGTACGCCGTCAGGTCCGTCGTCGTTACCATCCCGATGGCGACCCCGTCGTCGTCGACCACGGGCATGTGGTGGAATCCGTGTTCGATCATCGCGTCGGCCACCTCGCGGATGGAGGTGCGCGGGGTGGTCGTGACGACGTCGGTGGTCATGTACGCGGAGACGGGAGTCTCGTCTTTCGGCTTCCGCTCGGCGACGATTCGGACGAAGTCGGTGGTGGTCAACACCCCTTCCAGGTGGCCGTCGTCGTCGACCACGACGACCGAGCCGATGTCGTTGTCCAGCAGGGCCGTCGCCGCCTCCTCGACGAGCGTACCGGGTGAGACGGTGTGAAGCGACGACGACATGAGCTGTCCGACGAAGATGTCGTCCATGGTCGGTGTCTCCGTCGGAAGCGGGTTAAGCCCGCCGGCTTCGACCGACGAGCGGGACGGATCGCGCCGTCCGACTCCGTTGCTTCCCGTTCCGCACTCCGGTTGCCCCGGATTTCTCCCGGTCGTCCGTGCTCCGCTCACGACCGTGGATGCGGGCGGTATGCCGGCCGAACGGACGTTTCGGGCGTATTAAACCGAGGTGGAACGAACGGAACGGAGGTAACGGACGGCCGGTACTATGCACCGGCGGACCCCACTACCGACCGGCGGGGCGGTCGGACGGACGACCGACACCTCGCCTCGTCGGCGCACCCACGGTGTGGTGGGAGTCACAGTCGGCAGGCATGGTCCGAACCGGGGAGCCACTTTCCCCGCCGGAGGCGGCGCTCGCCAGGAGACAGGACCGTCGCCTCGAGAGGGCCGCTGCCACACGACCGCCCGGTCACGAGCGATTGGCACGGGGGGTGCCAGCCCCTTCGAGGCAGTGGCGGAGGACGGAGTAACGTTTGGGGGGATGTAGCCCTGAGAGGGCGTACCGCCACCGCGTGTCACGACGCTCGGCGACGAGATAACTGTTTGTGGCTGCATAATTATCTACAGAGGATATTGGATTAAATGGTATCCTACCCTGTCGAACCGTCGGTAGCTATTCGTGTACAGCCCGCGGTAGACCGCGGGTGCACCCGGTGTCGCTGCCGGAAGTCGCGCGGAACTGGCTCCGCCGCGAGGAGCGGAAACCGTACCGAGACGTCGACGTGGGTCGGACGGAACACGACTGGGAACTGGTCGGGGCGCTGTTGTGCCAGTGTCCGTTCCAAGCCGCGTTCGTCTGGCGATACCGCGTCGACTGGTACCGGACGGAACTGGATCGGGAAGCGTTCTCGGGTCTGCGCGTCATCGAGGGACCCGCGAACGAGTCGTGGCGGCGGCTCTCGCCCGACGGCACGGTTCGAGGGGCGGCCGAACGCGTCGCCACGGACGACCTCCCGGAGACGTACGAGGACATCGACGTGGGGTACATCCGCCGGCGGGCGACCGCGTTCGCGGAAGGGGAGCGAGGAGCCGAACGGCTGACCGTGTTCCGACCGCCCGACGGACGGCCTCCCTACGTGGCGGACGGGAACCACTACGCGACGGCGATGGCGCTGTTCCTGCACGACGGGGGCGAGTTCACGCCGCAACCGGTGTATCTCGGCGTCGCGGAGTCGCGAGCCGAGGAACGCGAGCGGACGCCGACGGACGAGGCCGAGTGAACCCGTTCGTGTCCCACTCGGAGCGTTGGAGGGTTGCCGCCGCGCGTACGCTCATCAATAAACGGGGAGCCGAGAAGTCGGAGCCACTACGTAACCTCCGAGGTGGACGGGTCGAGTATCCGCTGGTGTCGGCGAGGCCGTTCTCACCGTCTACAGTCGACCAGTCTCTACCCGAAGGACCCGACTCACCGACGCGAAACGGGGGTGCCGATTCGGAAGCCGCTTCTGAGCGGCGCGAAAACCGGTAGCGGCTTCCAGCTACCGCACCGACCGGTGAGTCGTCTGTACGAGGTAACGATCCACACGCTGAGTATAACGAATCCACATCATATGGCAAGTCTTTTTTTTTTTGTTCGGGGCAGAGTGGAACCGGTATGGTGGATGACCCGCCCGACGAGGAGGACGAGGCTCACGTCCACAACGGGGACTCGACGACGGCCACGGAGAGACGGCCGGACGCGCCGCCCGTCCTCGAACTGGACGAGGTGTTCACCGCGCTCAATCACCCCCGTCGGCGGTACCTCCTCTACACGCTCATCAACGAGAGTAGCGAAGAGACGCTTCCCGAATTGGCGACCAAAATCGTCGCGTGGGAACAGGACAAGTCCACCGGTGAAGTGACCGACGAAGAGCGACGGGAGGTGCACCTGTCGCTCTATCACTCACACGTCCCCAAACTCGCGGACCTCGGCATCGTTGAGTACCAACAGGGGAAGGACATCATCGTCCGGGCGCGGAACATCGAACAGGTGCAAGCCGTCCTCGACGGTGCCGGCGCGGAACTCGACCAGCGGCAGGAGGACCACGCTCGTCGGAAAGACGCGACAGAAACCGAGACCGGCGCGGGAGATGACGATGCCGACGGACTCGAATGACGATACCGCTCCAGCCGAGACCGACGAATCGCCCCCCGACGACGTACCGATGCGAATCAACGGTGGGGACCCCGACGAGTACGTAAACACCGACGAGTGGGTGCAGGTTCACCAGTCCTACTACGAACACACGGGCGACGGGGAGTTCGTCGCGGTGCTCGTCTCTGCCGTCGCGGATGCCAAGGGCGTCGACGCGCTCGACTACCGCGAGATGCCGCCCTTGTACGACGCCTACGATACCGAAACGCTCGAAGGGACGTTCTTCGGGCGTTCGCCGGAAACGGAGGGGGAGGTCGGGATGATGACGTTCGCGTACAACGACTACAGGGTCGCACTCCGCTCGGACGGCTGGATATTCGTCTACGAACCTCGATAGGTTGGAGAGTTCCGTCCCCCTCCGAGTCTCCCCGAGAGGCGACCGACTCCGCTCGACCGACGGGAACTAAACGTCCGTGACGTACTCCCCTTCGACGGCCTCGAGACTGCCGGCACCGGTTGCCGAACGCGAATCCGATTTCGTGGTCGGTGCTGGAGGGGGTGTCATCCGGACTCGTGAAGTCTATATGAAAAATCATCGAGAGGGCCGTGTTCGACGCTCTCGACGGTTGTGAGTTGGAAGGATGGGGTCGGAGGGATTTGAACCCCCGATCGACTGATATCTCCGGTTCGCGCCTCGGTCCTCCAGAGGGTCGTCGTCGCGGCCGATGATCAGTCGGACGCTCGGTATATCAGTCTGGAGTTCGTCACCGGGCGGTCAGCCTCTGGAGTCAGTCGCCATGCCGGGCTTGGCCACGACCCCGTGCGTGTTCGCTTGCCCGGAATCGCGTAAAGGGATTTCGATTGTCTCCGAGTGTCTTCGGTTCCCCGGTCAGCGGTTCGTCGCGCTCCACCCGCACTCTTGACACTTGTACCCGGTGACGAACTCGGTGACCGAGGGCATGTAGCCGACCGACAGGACGTCGCCGCCGCACTCCGGGCAGTCGCGGTCCGCATCCTCGATGGGTTCGGCCTCCATCACCGACTCGCCCTCGATCAGTTCCGCGAGCGACTCCGGGGTCACCATGCGACCCTCGACGACGCGGTTCTCCATGGGCGGACGTCGGGGCGGTGCGGTGTAAACTCCGCGGTCGTCGGACGCGTCGAGAGAGGACCCGAGCGCACCGGGCGTCTCGGTTACAACCACGGCGCGCGCGAGGCGCTTCCCCCGTCCGAGTTCGAGTCGTCGGGGTCCTCGCTCGCCTCGTCGTCAGGCGCGTCGACCGGGTCCACGCTGACCGCGCCGCCGTCGGTGCTCGCGCTCCCGTCCCCCGCGACCGCGGGGGACGCGGGCGGAACGTCGTCGTCCGCCTCCGGCGCCTCGTCGGCCGGAACGGACTCGCCGGGGTCGTACGAGAACACGGCGGTGACGCAGAGAACGCCGAGCGCGACGGGCGCCGTCGTCTCCAGCAGGTCGGTCACGGTCAGCGCCAGCATCCCGAGCGCGACGGCCGACCCGAACCGGAAGCGGTCGATGTCGACGTGACCGCGCAGTCGCTCGCCCGCCAGCGCGACGGCGAGCGCGAAGCCGACGCCGACGGCCGCCGCGGCGGCCGCGCGCGCGAGCAGTTCCGGCTGGACGGTGACGACGAACTCCGGGTTCGAGAGGTCGAGGCTCGCGACCAGTCCGAGCGCGATGATGGCGCCCGGCCGCGGGAGGTACTTCCCGACCTCCGCGCTGGCGGTCTTGGCCGCGATGGCGAGGATGACCAGCCCCGCGAAGCGGTGGAACACCGGCGAGAGCATGCTCTCGATGGTGTGCGCGAGCGCCGCCTCGACGACCGCCAGCGGGATGAGCACCGCCCCGAGCAGGAGGATGGACGTCGCCTTCTCGCGCGGCGTCCCCTCCATGTCGGCGAGGACGACGGCCATGGTGGCGGAGCCGCCGAAGATGAGCAGGCCGGTCTCGATGATGCCGAACGGCACGGTGAGTGCCCCGGCGATGACCAGCGCCGGGAAGATGCCGTCGATGAGCGGGAGCGCCATGACGGTGGCGAGCAGTCTGGTCGACCCGCCGACCGCGCGCTCGAACCGGAGCGCGATTGGGTGTCTCGACGTGCTCATGGACTAGCGATAGCCCGGGACGTCACCCGAATCCGGGCGGTGATACGGAGACGGGTCCACGACGACGTGTCCCCATACGTCGGAGCGCACCCGACCCCCTCCGGTCCGGGTCCCCCGCGACGCTGTGGTCGACTGCCGGAAAAATGTCGCGAGCGCGTCGCTGGCGCTCGCTCGACCGACAGTGCGTGAACCGAGGGGGAACTCGGAGTCCATACCACCAGTTACCCAGAGAACGTCAATAAATATTGTGTGGGACGTGGACGCACGCGTCACACGTATTGTCGGCGTACATTATAAAGTAGTCTACGAATCGAAGGTAGAGTGCCGGGTTGTTCGTCGGGTCGTCGTCGAGCTCTGTCGGTACGGGCAAACGTTGCACGACCGGCGGCGTGCGAGCGCGTGGCGAGGCGGCGCGCGCTCGCAACGCTTTTGCGACCCGGACTGTCACCGTTGATATGGCGAACGACGAACGCGGCGTGTTCTCGCGGAAGTTGGAGGTGCCCGAGGCCCTGACGTTCGACGACGTGCTGCTCCGGCCGATGGAGAGCCGCGTCGAGCCCGACGAGGCGGACGTGGCGACGCGCGTCTCGCGGAACGTCGGACTCCAGATACCCGTCCTCTCGGCGGCGATGGACACCGTCACCGAGAGCGAACTGGCCGCGGAGATGGCCCGCGAGGGGGGGCTGGGCGTGCTCCACCGGAACATGACCGTCGAGGAGACGGTCGCCGAAATCGAGCGCGTGAAGCGGGCGGACGAACTCGTCATCCGGCGGGAGAACGTCGTGACCGCCGCACCCGACCAGACCGTCAGCGAGGTCGACGAGATGATGGAGCGCGAGGGCGTCTCGGGCGCGCCGGTCGTCGACGACGACGACGCGGTGCTCGGCATCATCTCGGGGACCGACATTCGGCCGTACCTGGAGGTCGGCGAGTCCGACGCCGTCCGCGAGGCGATGACCGACGAGGTCATCACCGCCTCCGAGGACGTCACCGCGCGCGAGGCGCTCGAACTCATGTACGACCACAAGATAGAGCGCGTTCCGGTGGTCGACGCCGAGAACCGTCTCGTGGGACTGGTGACGATGCAGGGCGTCCTCCAGCGGCGCGAACACGGCAACGCCGCCCGCGCGCCGGACGGGTCGCTCCGCGTCGGCGCCGCCGTCGGCCCGTTCGAGGAGGAGCGAGCCGTCGCCGCCGACGAGGCCGGCGCGGACGTGCTGTTCATCGACTGCGCGCACGCGCACAACACGAACGTCCTCGACTCCGCGCGGGCCATCAAGGGGACCGTCGAGGCGGACGTCGTGGTCGGGAACGTCGGCACCCGCGAGGCCGCCGAGGCCGCGGTGGAGTTCGCCGACGGGCTGAAAGTCGGTATCGGACCGGGCTCCATCTGCACCACCCGGGTCGTGAGCGGGGCGGGGATGCCCCAGATAACGGCCGTCGCCGAAGTGGCGGACGTGGCCGCGGACCACGACGTGCCGGTCATCGCCGACGGGGGAATCCGCTACTCGGGCGACGCCATCAAGGCCATCGCCGCGGGCGCGGACGCGGTGATGCTCGGGTCGTACTTCGCGGGCACCGACGAGGCGCCGGGTCGCGTCATCACGATGAACGGCAAGCGGTACAAGCAGTACCGCGGGATGGGGAGCGTCGGCGCGATGAAGTCCGGCGGCGGCGACCGCTACCTCAAGGACGCCGAGGAGGACGAGGAGTTCGTCCCCGAGGGCGTCGAGGCCGCCACCCCGTACAAGGGGTCGCTGGCGAGCGAACTCCACCAACTCGTCGGCGGGATGCGCTCCGGGATGGGGTACGTCGGCGCGGAGACGCTCCCCGGCTTCAAGGAACGCGCCGAGTTCGTCCGCGTCTCGCAGGCCGGCCAGACCGAAGGCCACCCGCACGACGTGACCATCACCGACGAGGCGCCGAACTACACGCCCGAGTGAGCGGGGTCGCGCTCGGACGGCCGATAGACTTTCACGGAGTGGTAGTGTACCGGTGGCTGGGTGGTTATGGTGGCCACCGCGGTTCGTGAGGCACAGGCGCTACGAACGCCACTCCCATCACGATGCTTTCCTCGGGTTCTCCGCTCGACTCGCCGGTCCGTGAGGCGTGAGACCGCTAGACACGACTAAGTAGCGGGCACGACACCCGGAACACACGATGCCCGTACGGCGACCGTCTCCGACGCCCGGACCCGAGACGCGCGACCGACCGGATCGCAAGGACCATCTTGATACGTTCTCGGCCTCGATGGACGAACGAATCCCGGTATCATGAGTGAGGAACCCCCCGTCGTGCTCGTCGTCGAGGACGAATCCGACCTCGCCGACCTGTACGCCGCGTGGCTCGGAGACGAGTACCGCGTTCGAACCGCGTACGGCGGCGAAGCGGCGATAGACCAGTTAGACGAGGCCGTCGACGTGGTCCTCCTCGACCGCCGGATGCCCGGTCTGTCGGGCGACGAGGTGCTCGTCGCCGTACGCGAGCGCGGCATCGACTGCCGTGTCGCGATGGTGACCGCGGTCGAACCCGACGTCGACATCGTCGAGATGGGGTTCGACGACTACCTGGTCAAACCCGTGACCCGCGACTCGCTCACCGACACCGTCGAGAGCCTCTTCCGGCGCAGCGAGTACGACAGCGGCGTACAGGAACTGTTCGCGCTCGCGTCGAAGAAGGCGGTGCTCGAATCCGAGCGGGGTCGCGCCGTACTCGCCGACAGCGAGGAGTACCACGACCTCAGCGAACGGGTGGACGACCTCCGCGGCGACCTCGACGACCGGGTCGGCGAACTCGGCGAACACGACGAGTTCGAACGCGCCTTCCGCGACATCGACTCGGGGGGCGGTGGCGACGCGGAGTTCGAGTTCTGAGGGGCCGCCCCCGACGCGTCGACGCCCGCACGTCTCGAGACCGAGAGCCCATGCCCGCTGTCGTCGTCTCCGGTTACCGGTCGAGATACCGTTCGAGCCGCCGGGTCGCCTCCTTCAGGTCGTCCAGCCCGGTCGCGTACGAGAGCCGGAGGTGGCCCGTCCCGCCGGCGCCGAACACGCTCCCCGGCACCGCCGCGACGCCCGCCTCGCGGAGGAGGTCGGTGGCGAACGCCTCGTCGTCGCCGTCCGGCGCCGCCTCCGCGACGCGCGGGAACGCGTAGAACGCCCCGCCCGGGTCGGCGACCGGCAGTCCCATCTCCTCCAGCCGCGCCGTGAGGTACCGACGGCGGCGGTCGTACTCGCGGCGCATCCGCTCGACCTCGTCGTCACACCGCTCCAGCGCCGCCACCGCGGCGTGCTGTGCGGTCGTCGGAGCCGACAGCATGCCGTACTGGTGAATGGTCGTCATTGCCTCCGTCGCGCCGGGCGGGGCGAGCGCGTAGCCCAGGCGCAGCCCCGTCATCGCGTACGCCTTCGAGAAGCCGTTGACGACGACCGTCCGCTCGCGCATCCCCGGACGCGTGGCGACCGACTCGTGGTCGCCGTCGTACGTCAGCGCGGCGTATATCTCGTCGGAGACGACGAGCAGGTCGTTGTCGACGCAGAAGTCCGCCACGGCGTCGAGGTCGTCGCCGCTCATCGTCGCGCCCGTCGGGTTGTTCGGGTAACAGAGCACGAGCGCGTCCGCCTCGTCCGCGCCGGCCGCGTAGAGCGCGTCGGTCGTGAGCGCCCAGTCGTCCTCGTGGTACGTGGGGACCGCGAGCGGGTCGCCGCCGGCGAACGTGACCCCGGGTTCGTAGGAGACGTACGTCGGCGTCGGGAGCGCCACCGTGTCGCCGGGGTCCACGAACGCGCGGAACGCGAGGTCGACCGCCTCGCTCGCCCCCGTCGTGACCAGCACCTCCTCGTCGGGGTCGTACCGGTGGCCGTACCGCGTCACGTGCTCGGCGATGGCCCGGCGGAGGTCGGGCGTCCCCCGGTTGGCCGTGTAGCTGGTCCGACCGCGTTCGAGCGACGCGACGGCGGCCGACCGCGCGGGCCACGGCGCGGTGAAGTCGGGCTCTCCGACGCCCAGCGAGATGACGTCCTCGCGGGACTCGGCCACCTCGAAGAACGCCCGGATACCCGAGGGGGGACGCGCGCGACGCGGTCGGCGGGGGTGAACCGGTCCGCAGGCGTCCCGCTCTCGTCCCCGTCACCGGTTCCCTCGCTGGCTCGTCCGTCGGGTCCGTCGCTCGCCGTCTCGTCGGTCATGGCGTCACGGAGAGTCGGTCGTCGTCGTCGCCGTCCTCGAAGACGACGCCCCGCTCCTTGTACGTCTCCATCACGAAGTGGGTCACCGTCGCCGTGACCGCCGGGAGCGGGGCGACCTCCTCGGCGACGAACCGCGAGACGGCCTGCATCGAGTCGGCGCGCACGAACAGTTCGAAGTCGTAGTCGCCGGAGACCAGCCGCATCGTGTCGACGAGCGGCGACTCGGCGATGCGGCGGGCCACCTCGTCGTAGGCGGTCTCGCGGTCGAGTTCGACGTTCACCTCGACGACCGCCTCGACGCGGCCCTCCTCGGTTCGGTCCCAGTCGACCACCGCGGCGTACCCCCGGAGCACCCCCGCCGCCTCCAGGTCCGCGAGCCGTGCCGCGACGTCGTCCTCGGAGAGACCGGTCTGTCGGGCGAGGTCGGCCGGCGACTCGCGGGCGTTGGCCACGAGCGCGTCGAGCAGGGCGCGCGTCTGGTCGTCCATGACTCGCAGTCCGCGTGCCCGGGCAAAGTGGTTTCGCCCCCGTGCGAGTGTTTCCGGTCCGTGTCGAGGCGCGTCGAAGGGACACCGCTTAGTGCGCCGCCGGCGGACCGGGCGGCGTGAACTACCTCCCGTGGGCCGTCCTCGCGCTCCTCGCGTACTCGTTCGTCGCGCCGCTGATGCGCGCCGCCACCTCCGGGGCGGGCGCGATTCCGAGCAACGTCGGGGCGCTCGTCGCCAACGCCGTCCTCGTCGTCGCCACCGTCGGCGTCATCGCGTTCACCGACGAGCGCGTCGCGCGGTACGTCTCGGAGCCGAAGATGGTGTACGTCCTCGCCGCGGGCGTCTGTCTCTCGGTGGGTATCCTCTCGTACTACCGCGCGCTGTCGATGGGACCGGTGTCGGTCGTCGCGCCCGTGTTCGCGATGTTCTTCGTCGCCTCCTCGCTCGTCGGCGTCGTCCTGTTGGACGAACCGGTGACCGCCCGGAAACTCCTCGGTGTCGGTCTCGCCGCCGTCGCGGTGGTGCTCGTCGCCGGGGAGTGACCGAGGCCGACCGGCGTCCCGGACGCGAGCACGGCGGCAGCGGGCGGAGCGACCACCGCGACCGGGGCGCTGGACGGACTCAGTCGTCGACCGTGACGCCGGTGATATCGAAGCGCGCGCCACCCGCGTCGCTCGTCGTGACGCGAACCTCCCAGCCGTGGGCGCGTGCCACCTCCTCGACGATGTCGAGTCCGAACCCCGCCCCGTCGTGCGTGGTCGAGCAGCCGGCCTCGAATGTCCGGTCGCGCATCTCCTCCGGAACGCCGGAGCCGTCGGCGGCGACGGAGAACCCGTCCGGGAGGCCACCGACGGTTACGGTCGCGTCCCGTCCTCCGTGTTCGACCGCGTTTCGAACGAGGTTCTCCAGGAGCAGTCCGAGCCGGTCCGGGTCGGCGTGGACGACCTGGTCCGTCTCGACGACGAGGGTGGCGTCGCCCGTCGCCACGCTCCGCCAGCAGTCCTCGACGGAGGATTTCAGACTCACTCGCTCGACGTCCCGAACGCGTTCCCCCGCTTGGGCGAGGCGCAACAGGTCGTCGACCAGCGCGAGACTACGGTCCGTCGCGGCCGCCGCACGGTCGAGGTGGTCGCCGTCGCACTCCTCGCGCGCGAGTTCCAGGCTGCCCCGAACGACGTCGAGCGGGTTCCGGAGGTCGTGGGAGACGACGCTCGCGAACTCCTCCAGCCGGTCGCTCCGCTCGTCGAGTTCCCGCTCTCGCGTCGGTCGGCGGGAGGCGTCGCGTATCAGCCCGACGTACCCGATTGTCTCCCCGTCTCTCCGCTGGTAGGAGACCTTCGACTCGCACGGAACCACCTCCCCCGCTTTCGTCTCGAACCTGACCGTATCGAAGAACCCGGACTCGTCCCTGCGCTCGCGGGCTCGGTCTCCCATCGCTTCGAACTCGGCTCTGTCGGCGTACAGCATCTCCGACGACCGCCCCTCGATGTCCTCCCGCGTGTAGCCGAACCGCTCGGTGAACGCCGCGTTGCAGTCGACGAGGCGCCGGTCGCGGTCGGACACGACGATGGGGTCCCACATGCTGTCGAAGAGCGTCCGGTACCGCGACTCGCTCTCGCGTATCTCCCGGAGGTGGCGCTCACGCTGGATGGCGTACGCGAGGATGTTCGCGACGCTCTGGACGAACCTGACGTCGTCGTCGGTGAACCGCGTCTCGACGGTCGTGTGCGTGCCCAAGACGCCCCACGGGTCTTCGGACGTCCCGATGATGACGCTGATGCCGCTCACGACGTCGTGGTCGAACAGCAGCGGAGGACCGGTGAACCGGTCTTCGGTGCGGAGGTCCTCGACGACGACCGGGTCCTCCGACTGGAGCGTGTAGCCCGCTTGCGAGTCCAGCCCCGCACCGACCGTCGCCGTCCCGACGAGTCCCTCGTGCCAGCCGACACCCGCCCGGAGGAGGAGGTCGTCGCGGTCGGAGCGGTACTCCAGCACTTTGCAGTACTCGTTGTCGAGCGCGTCCGAGACTTCTCTGACCGCGCTCTCGAACAGCGGCTCGACCTCCGCGCCCGCCAGTGCTTGCTGGCCCAACTGGGCGACCAGTTCCTGCTGACGGAGTCTGTCCTTGAGCTTCGCCTCCGCGCGGTACTGCCTCACGAGGTTGGTGATGCGGTTGGCGAGCAGCGAGTACCGCTCGGGGCTCGAGCCCTTGCGGAGGTAGTCGCTCACGCCGGCCGAGATGGCGTCGCTCGCGATCTCCTCGCTCCCCCTGCCAGTGAAGAGGACGAACGGGAGGTCGGGGTCGCGTTCTCGAACCGTCTCGAGGAAGTCGATACCGTTCTCGCCCGGCATGTTGTAGTCGGAGACCACGCAGTCGAAGCCCCCGTCGGCGAGCAGTCCCGTCCCGTCTCGCGCACTCGTGGCTGTCTCGACCCGCCAGTTCGTGCTCTCCCGTTCGAGAAACGCCGCGGCCATCTCTACGAAGCCAGGGTCGTCGTCGACGTGAAGAATCCTGACCTCTCGCTTCATAGTTACTTGTATCGGCTGTGTGTAATATAGGTTGGTATCGACCGGCACCACCCGACGGCGGGACGTTCGGGCGTCTCGACGCGTCTCCCCGTCGAGTGGGGCGTACGCGGGACGGTCGACAGAACTGTTTTGCCCCGCGAGACGGTACCGACCCGCATGGTCGCGATGGACTCAGAATCCGAACTGGCGCGGGGCGACGCGGCGCCCGACTTCGAACTCCCCGGCGCGGACGGCGAGACGTACGCGCTCTCGGACTTCGCCAACAACGACGCGCTGCTCGTCGTGTTCACGTGCAACCACTGCCCGTACGCGAAGGCGAAGATCGACCTGCTCAACGACGTCGCCGCCGAGTACGACGACTGCGCGGTGGTGGGAATCAACCCCAACGACGCGGAGGCGTACCCCGAGGACTCCTTCGAGGAGATGCGAGCCCGCGTCGAGTCGGGCGAGGTGAAGTACGACGCGTACCTCCGCGACGAGAGTCAGGCGGTCGCCCGCGCGTACGGCGCGGTGTGCACGCCCGACCCGTTCGTCTTCTCGAACGTCGACGGGACGTTCGAGTTGGCGTACCACGGCCGGCTGGACGACGCGCTCGAACCGGACGCCGAAGCCGAGGAGTACTACGTGTACGACGCCGTCGACGCCGCCGTCGCGGGCGACCCGGTCGCACACGAGGACCGGCCGAGCCGGGGGTGTTCCATCAAGTGGCGCGAGGAGGCGTAACGAGCGACGCCGCCGAGCCTGCCCGCTTCACGTGGACGTGTCGGTCGTCGCCTCCCCGTCGCGGTCGTCGGCCGCGTCGGCGAGGTCCGCGAGCGTCTCGCGAGCGTTCGCCACGGCCGCCTCGTGTTTCGCGGGGTACGCCTCCACCTTCCCGCGGAGCGTGATGCCCGGACCGAGTCGGACGTCGCCCTTGAACGCCGCCTGCTTGTCGAGGCGGAGGAACAGCGAGTTGTTGTCGTCCACGCGTTCATCGAGTTCGTCCACGACGCGGTCGAGGTCCGGGAGGTCCGCGATGGCCGCGAGGACGTGGCGGACGTCGTCGGCGTTCTCCACCCGCGCCGAGAGCACGACGATGCGGTCGCCGTGGTGACCCTCGTTGGCGACTCGGTCGAGTTCGAACCCCTCCGGGAGGAACGTCCGGAGGGCCTGCTCGACCCGCTTCTCGTCCTCCGTCGCGTAACAGAAGGTCCGCAGGTCGACGTAGTGGAAGGGAACGCTGCTCATGGGGAGTCGCTACGGCGGTGGGGGTCAAAAACGTTCGATTCCGCGCTCCGACGCGCGGGACGAACCGGAACGGGAGTCACGAGAACGGCCCGTCCTCGTAGAGGACGAACGCGCCGAGGCCCGCGAGGAACGGGAACGGCTGGAAGAAGAGCCACTGACCGATGCTGCTACCGCCGGCGCCGTACACGTAGAAGAACAGGAACTGGTTCGCCGACCAGCGTTCGAGCAGTTGCGGGGCGAACTGGAGGAACGCGAACGCGGGGTACGAGAGCAGGACCGCGCCGATGGCGACCCAGATGGTGCTCGGGAGGTCGAGGTGCAACGCGGCGAGCAACACTCCCGAGAGGAGCACCAGCAGGAGTGGAAGCTGGGTCGGCGTCGGGAGAGCGCCGGGGAAGACGGTCTGCTGGTAGTGGGCGAACGTCGACGCGCCGCCGGTGACGCCGAACAGGACGGTGTACCCGAGTCGCTCCGGAACGCTCGCGGGGCGGCGGAGCGCGGTCACCGCCGGACCTCCACGTCGACGGTGGCTTCGACGTCGACTTCGAGGTCGTTCCCGTCGATGCCGACCGGCAGCACGCCGCTCAGTTCCGCACCCGAGACCGCCGCCGCGGGGTCGTCGTGGTACGACTCCTTCAACAGGACGGTCACCGTCACGGTGGCAGTCCCGCCCGCCGGAACGACCGCGCCGTCGAGCGTCGACTGACGCGGCAGGTTCACCCGCTCGCCGTCGGCGTAGACGCCGACGGAGGCTAGCGACGGGGTCGAGGGGACCGTGAACGGCCGCGGCGTCGGGTTGTGCACCCGCAACTCGACCGCCACGCTTCCGTCGCCGGTGACGCGCGCGTCCGAGACCGACACCTCGGTTCTAGACACCTGCTGAGCGGCGACGTGGTCCGCGACGAGCGGCGCGGCGAGCGCGGCGCTACAGAGACACGTGAGCGCGACGAGCGCGAGGACAGCACGGCGGGTCATGGAGGGGCCGTTCCACCCGAACTGCCGAACGTCCCTTAACGCTTCGGAGCCGTCCGAGGACCGTACGCACGTCCGAGAAACGACCGGAGACGGACGCCGGGCCCCGGTCTCGGTGCGTCGACCGGCCGCAACGGGGTCGAGACGCAGACCCGGACGCGGTCGTTACTCTTCCTCGTCGTCGGCCGCTTCCAACTGGTCCGCCGGGACGCCCTGCTCTTGGCCCTCCTCGAAGCTGACGGTGTAGGTGGCGTCGCCGAACATCGTCTCCATCACCTGCGTCACGGTGCCGGTCTGTCCGTCGAACTCGCTGTGTTCGTCGTGCAGGACGACCCTGTCTTCCTTCTCGAAGTCGCTCATGGCTCCGGGTTCGGCACGGCCGTACAAAAGCGCGCTGAAAGTCACCGACCCGGACCCGACTCAGTCGGCCGCCGAGGGGGTCCGGTGGAACGGCCGGCGGGCGATGGTCGACCGGAACTCGGGGAGCGACTCCTTGCCGTGCTCGGACATCGCGGCGACCACCGCGAACACCTCCTGTCTGCTCACCTTCACGCCGCGGCCGTCGACGGCGCGCTCGGGCGACGCCGACAGCTCTCTCAGAGTACCGACGGCGAGCAGGAACGGGATGGCCCACGCGTCGAGCGTGTTGCCGTCGACGAGCGGGAGGTGTTCGAGGTACGTCTGGGCGTCGTCGACCAGCCCCCGGGCGAGGCGCGCGGTCCGGCCGACGACCGTCGCCGTCCCGTCGCGGTGCTCGGGGGCGGTGAGGTCCGACTGCGGGACGCCCTCCTCGTCGAGCCACTCGGCGGGGAGGTAGACGTTGTCCTCCTCGGTGTAGTCGTCGTGGACGTCCTTGGCGATGTTGACGAGTTGGAGCAGCAGGCCGAACTCCTCGGCCGTCTCGTACAGCGTCCGGGCGCGCTCTTCGGACACGTCGCCGCGCGTGAGCAGGTTCGTGATGAGGTTGCCGACGGTGCCGGCGACGTAGTAGCAGTACTCCTCGAGTTCCGGGCGCGAGCGGATGCGGAGGCCGCCCTCGTCGGCGTAGCGCTCGACGAACTCGGCCATCCCGGAGACGAGTTCGCGCACCGGTGGCGTGATCGCGGCACGCACGTCGGGGGGGAACTCCTCGAAGGTGGCGACCACGCGCTCGGTGTTGGCGACGACGGACCAGTCGGCCGACCGCTCCGCCTCGGGCGGGAGGTGCGGGCCGACCGCCGCGCGGAAGTCGGCGGCGGTGGTCTCGTCGTCGGGGTCGAGCACGGCGTCGTACAGGCTCAGCAGGCGGGCCTGCTCGTCCGGAGGGATGTGGTCGGTGTCCTCGACGGTGTCGGCGACTCGGCAGAGGAGGTACCCCGAACAGATGTAGGAGGCCATCGGCTCCTCGAGCACGTCCACGGTGAGCGCGAAGGTGCGCGAGACGCCCTGCACGGCCTCGTGACACCACGCGAGGTCGGCGTCGGGAGCGGTCGTCGCGGGGCGGTCGGCGTCGGGCATTCGGATGCAGTGGCCTACGGAACCGGGGTTAAAAAGTGGTGTGGAGCGTGCCTACCCACCGAAAAGGCCTAACGGCGGGGAGTATCACGGTCGAGTATGGACTTCGGGCTCACGGCCGAGCAGACGCAGATCCGCGACATGGTCGCGGAGTTCGTGGACGAGGAAGTCGTCCCGCGCGCCGCGGACATCGACGAGTCGGACGAGTTCCCCGCGGCCCTCGTCGCGGAGATGGCGGACCTCGGTCTGCTGGGGATGCCGTTCCCCGAGGAGTACGGCGGCGCGGGGCTCGACTACCACTCGTACGCGATGGGGATTCAGGAGATATCCCGCGGCTCGGGCGGGCTCGGAACCGTCGTCGCGGCGCACACCTCGCTCGCGGGTAACATGCTGTACGAGTTCGGCGACGACTCTCAGAGGACGGAGTACCTCACGCCGCTCAACGAGGGGAGCGACATCGGCGCGTTCGCCCTCTCGGAGGCGGGCGCGGGCTCGGACGTGCCCGCGATGACCACCACCGCCGAACGGGACGGCGACGAGTACGTCGTCGACGGGGGCAAGCTCTGGACCTCCAACGGCTCCGTCGCCGACACCGTCGTCGCCTTCGCCAAGACCGACCCGGAGGCCGGTAACCGTGGCATCACCGCCTTCGTCGTCCGTCCCGACGAGGACGACGGCTTCGTCGTCGAGAACACGGAGCACAAACTGGGGGACAAGGGCTGTCCGACCGCCGAACTCCGGTTCGACGACATGCGCCTCCCCGAGTCGCGCGTCCTCGGCGAGGAGGGCGAGGGGTTCGTGCAGGCGCTCAAGACCCTCAACGGCGGGCGCATCTCCATCGCCGCCCGCGGCGTCGGCATCGCCGTCGCCGCCCGCGACGCCGCCCTGGAGTACTCGCAGGACCGCGAGCAGTTCGACCAGCCCGTCGCCGAGTTCCAGGCCGTCCAGCACAAACTGGCCGACATGGACACCAAGGTGCAGGCGGCGAAACTCCTGATGCACAAGGCGGCCGACCTGAAGATGGAGGGGGAGGACTACGTCAAGGCGGCCGCGCAGGCGAAACTGTACGCCAGCGAGGTGAGCCGCGAGGTGGCGAACGAGGCGATTCAGGTCCACGGCGGTTACGGCTACACGAAGGACTTCCCCGTCGAGCGCTACTACCGCGACGCGAAACTGAACGAGATATACGAGGGGACCAGCGAGATCCTGCGCAACACCATCGCCCAGCGGTTGCTGGGCTGACGGCGTCGCGCCCGACGGCTCGCTCGCTTCCGGTCTCGCCCAGCCGGGACGCCGCGAGAGCCGGAACCTAGAGCCGTCCGCTACCGGTCCGCGAGCGCCGTCGGGCCGGCGAGTTCGACGCTCCCCGAGAGGTCGCGCTGGGGGAACGGAATCTCGATGCCCTCGTCGTCGAACCGTCGCTTGACGTTCGCGACGTACTCGCCGCGCGTCTTCACGAAGTCGGCGCGCGAGGGCTCGCGTATCCAGATGCGCGACTGGAGCCCGACGTAGCTGTCGGCGAGTTCGGTCAGCCGGACCGAGGGGGCGGGCTCCGAGAGGACGTCCGGGTGACGCTCCGCCTCCTCGACGATGATGTCGCTCGCCGCCTCGATGTCGTCGTCGTAGCCGATGCCGAAGAGGAACTTCAGGCGGAGGGTGTCCTTCGCGACGGGGTTCTTGATGACGTCGTCGGTGAGCTTCGAGTTGGGCACCGTGAGCAGTTCGTTGTCGAACGTCCGCACGCGCGTCACCCGGAACGAGATGTCCTCGACGACGCCCGCGTTGTCGTTCCACTCGATCCAGTCGCCGATTCGAAAGGGACGGTCGGTGAAGATGAACACGCCGGCGACGAAGTTCTTGATGACGTCCTGGAGCGCGAACCCGATGGCGAGCGTCGCCGCGGCGGCGATGGTCGCGAGCGACTGGAGGAAGTCGCCGTAGCCCGCCAGTCCGAACGCGAGCGCCACCCCGGCGAAGACGACGACGGCGTGGACGAGCTTCATCACCGGCCGGCGCGCGTGCGTCTCCAGCCCGCGCGAGTCGAGGACGCGGTCCACCAGCGGTAGCAGGAGCGCGCGGCCGGCGACGTACACCAGCGCGAGCGCCACCAGGAACGTTATCGCCCCCCCGAGCACCACCGCGGCGCTCTCCGGGAGACCGAGGTCCCGGAGCAGGTTCGCGACCAGTCGGGCGACGTCGGCCCCGCCGGGGTCGTCGACGGGCGTCTCGGTGACCTGTTCGGCCCCTCCCCCGAGAGCGACTCCCCCCGCCGCTCGCATCAGTGGAACACCGCCGTGTTCCCCCGCGTCTCCACCACGTCCGCGCCGACGCGGTCCGCGAGGTCGGCGGCCAGTTCCTCCACGTCGCTCCCGCCGCGGGCCGAGCGGAGGAACTTCACCTTCACCAGTTCTCGGTCGGCGAGTTGGCTCGCGAGTTCGTCCGCGACCGACTCGACGCCGTTCTTGCCGACGCGCAGCGTCACGTCGAGGTCGTGCGCCCGCTTGCGCAGGTCGTGGTCCGTCATGCCTTCGAGTCCGGACCTGAGGGTCTGAAAGGTTACGATACGACCGGCGACCGACCCGAGGCGCGTCGGGACGCGAGACCGGTCAGTACGGGTACCGCGCGGTCGCGCCGCACTCGCACCGGACGACGACGTGGCTCCCCTCCTGGAGCCGGGTACGGGCGTTGACGCCCGGGACGAGGAACGCGTCACAGCGGTCACAGGAGAAGCGCGTGAGCGCCCGCGGCAACCCACAGCGGTGCCGCTCCGCGAGCCTGCGCGCGAGGCGGACGTACTCGCGGGCGCGGTCGGGTTCGCCCGCCTTCGTCGCCTCGCGCGCGAGGGCAGTCAGCCGCTCGATGCGCTCTTCGGCGATGGAGGACACGTCGGTGGAGGTACGGTCCGGCCGTCTGATAGCGGTTTCGGAGCGGGATGGAGCGGGCAGAGCGAGGCAGAACGGCCCGGTGCGGTCGCGGCGCCGGGACGGACGCCGCGTGGTTCCGACAGGTCAAAGGGGCGGTTCGGCGAAGCGGGGGGAGACGTGCGCGTCCTCGACTACCTCGAACTGGCTCCCCTGTTCGACCGCGCGGGCTTCGGCACCGCCCACGACCAGCAGGTCGAGGCGCTCGCGCGCGCGGCCGCCACCGGCGCTGACGTCGAGGTGGTCACCTCGCCGTGGCGCGGCGGCGACGCGCTCGACGGCGGCTGGAACGCCGCCCGCGGGCGAGACCCCCTCGTCGAGTACGACGTGGCCCACTGCAACCTCATCGGGCCGGGGAGCGTCGCGGTCGCCCGCCACGCGAGACGCCACGGTCGTCCGCTCGTGCTCCACTGTCACGTGACGAGCGAGGACTTCCGCGAGAGTTTCCGCGGGTCGACCACCGTGGCCCCCGCGCTCCGGCGCTACCTCCGCTGGTTCTACTCGCAGGCGGACCTCGTCGTCTGCCCGTCGGAGTACACGAAACGACGGCTCGCGGACTACCCCGTCGACGCACCCGTCCGCGCGATGACGAACGGCGTCGACCTCGACTCGGTGGCGGACCACGCCGCCCTGCGCGGGCGCTACCGCGACCGGTTCGACCTGGACGGCGTCGTGGTGTTCGCCGTCGGGTCGGTCTTCGAGCGGAAGGGGCTCACGGCGTTCTGTGAGGTGGCCGAGCGGACGGACCGCGAGTTCGTCTGGTTCGGCACCGTCGACTCCGGCCCGCAGGCGTCCCCGACGGTCCGCCGGTGGACCGACGACCCGCCCGCGAACGTGACGTTCACCGGCTGGGTCGACGAGAAGGCCGGCGCGTTCGGCGCTGGCGACGTGTTCTTCTTCCCGACCAAGGAGGAGAACCAGGGGCTCGTCGTCCTGGAGGCGATGGCGTGCGGGAAGCCGTGCGTCCTGCGCGACATCCCCGTCTTCCGGGAGTACTTCGAGGACGGCCACGACTGCCTGCTCCGCTCGACCCGCGAGGGGTTCGTCGAGGCGCTGGAGACGCTCGCCGACGACCCGCAGTTGCGGGAGCGCCTCGGCGCGAACGCCCGCGAGACGGCCGAGGCGCACTCGCTCGACCGGGTGGGCGAGCAACTCGTCGACGTCTACCGCGACCTGCTCGCGCGCTGACGGAGCGGCGGCGTGCGGCCCCGCCGCACGGCCGGGCCGAAGACGCAAGCGGTTAGTGACGGCCCGCGGAATCCCGGCGCATGCAGACGGTCGCGGCGTTCACCGACACGTACCTGCCCACGGTGAACGGCGTCACCTACACCGTCCAGTCGTGGCGCGAGCGCTGGACCGAGCGCGGCGGACGCATGGACGTGGTGTACCCCGGCGCGCCGGGGTACGACCCCGGCCCCGGCGAGCACGCCACGAGGAGCGTCGGGTTCCCGTTCTACGACGGGTTCCGCTTCGGCCTGCCGGGCGTCCCCGACGCCGTCCGCGACGCCGACGTGGTCCACGCGCACACGCCGTTCGCGCTGGGACTCTCGGCGCTGGCGCTCGCCCGGCGGGCGGACCTGCCGCTGGTGACGTCGTACCACACGCCGACGGCCGAGTACGCGGACTACCTCGCGCGCGGTCCCGTCGCCACGGGCATCGAGTCGGTCGCCCGCCGGTACGAGCGCTGGTACCTGAACCGCGCATCGGTGGTGGTCGTCCCGAGCGGGCCGGCCCACGAGCACCTGCGCGACATCGGTACCCGGACGCGAATCGAGGTGGTGCCCAACGGCGTCGACACCGAGTTCTTCCGTCCGGTCGACGCCGGTACGGAAGACGCGTTCCGCGAGCGGTACGACCTGCCCGACGGCCCGCTCGTCGGCTACACCGGCCGGCACGGCTTCGAGAAGGAACTGGAGACCGTCCCGCCGGCCGTTGCCGCCGCCGACACCGACGCGACGCTCGTGTTCGGCGGCGACGGTCCCGCCCGCGACGGGGTACGGCGACGGGCGGCCGACTGCGGCGTCGACGCGCGCTTCCTCGGGTTCCTCCCGCGCGAGGACCTCCCCGCGTTCTACACCGCGCTCGACGCGTTCCTCTTCCCGTCGCCCGTCGAGACGCAGGGGCTGGTCGCGCTGGAGGCGAACGCCTGCGGCACGCCCGTCGTCGGCGTCGACGCCGGGGCGCTCGAAGACACCGTCGAGGACGGCGTCACCGGCTACCACTTCGCGCGCGGCGACGTCGACGCGTTCGCGGCGGCCGTCGACCGGACGCTCGCGGAACGCGAGCCGCTCTCCGAGGCCTGTCTCGCTCGCCGCGACGGCACGAGCGTCGAACACGCCGTCGACCGGCTTGCCGACGTGTACGACGGGCTGTGAACCGTCGGCGGGGCGCTCGCAGCGCTCGCCGGAGTTGAGGTCGAAACAGGGGGAGAACGGACCGGGCGGACAGTGGACCGGGGTCGACGCGGTGTGCGACCGCGCGGTACCCGAGGAGTTCGCGTTACTCGTCTTCGAGCGCCTGCGCGATGCGCTGGAGCTGTCGGGTCGCGTCGCGCACCTCGTCGCGGAGCTGTCGGACCTCGCGCACGAGTTCCTCGTTGCCGGCGGACTCCTCCTCGGCGCCGGGACCGCCCATACCGGGAGGGCCGCCGCCCATCCCGCCGGGACCGCCGCCGCCCATCATGCCGCCCATCATCTGCGCGAACGGGTTGCCGCCGCCGCCCCCGCCCATCCCGCCGGGACCGCCGCCGCCCATCATCTCCTCGGGGCTTGGGCCCTCGCCCTCCTCGCGCTCCTGCTCGCGCCGCTCGCGTATCTCCTCGACGCGCTCGCGGAACGACTTCTCGTCGTCGCCCTCGTCGCCCTCGTTGGGGTCGTTGGGGTCGCTCTCGGCTCGGTCGGGCGTCTCGTCGGCCTGCTCGCGCTCGGGGTCATCGTCTGCCATGCGCGCCGCTTCGCTCTCGCGGCCGAAAAGGGTTGTTCATCGTGTGAGCAATCCGTGCGTTCTTATCCCCCCGACTCTGAGGGGGCGGCGTGTTCGCGGACCGGTCCGACGCCCTGCGCGACGACAGCCCGCACCGCGGCTACGGAGTCGCGGTCACGCCCGGCTGTACCGGGCCGTGCGCGCTGGTGACGGGGTACGGACCGGAGAACCGCCTGCTGACGTGGCGCGACGGCGAACTCCGCGACGTCGCTACCCCGGCCGTGGCGGACGCCGGTCGGCACGCCATCGGCGTAGTCGCCGCCGACCTCGACGCCGACGGCCGCGAGGAGTTCTACGTCCACAACACCGACGAGTACGAGGGTCACACCCGCGATACGGACCTGCTGCTCGACCCCGTCGAGGTGCTCCCCGACGACGAGACGGTGCGCTGGCGCGACCTCTTCGGTCTCGGGCTGAACGCCGACCGGGGGAACTTCCGCGCCGGGCGGTCGGTCGCCGCGCTTGACCGGTACGGGACCGGTCGGTACGGCGCGTTCGTGGCCTCGTACGGGCCGCCGTCGCGGTTCTACGAACTCGGCGACGACGGCGAACTCTCGGACATGGCGGAGGCGGTCGGTCTCGACGTGGAGGCCGGCTGTCGCTCGCTGTACGCCGGGTCGCTCGTGACGGAGCGGATGGACCTGTTCGTCGGCGTCGAGAACGGTCCGAACCGGCTGTTCCGCAACGACGGCGGCCACTTCACAGAGGTGGCCGAGGCGGTCGGTCTCGCCGACCCGGAGACGAGCGCCCGCGGGGTGACGCTCGCCGACGGCGACTTGGCGTACGGGACGTGGGAGGGACCGAACCGGCTCTACCGCGCCGACGGCGGGACGACGTTCCGGGACGTCGCACCGTCCTCGTTCGCCGAACCCACCCGGGTCCGCACGCTGGTCACCGCCGACTTCGACAACGACGGCCGCGACGAACTGTTCGTCAACGCGATGGGGACGGAGAACCGCCTGTTCCGCCGCGAGACCGGCGAGTGGACGCGGCTCGACCCCGGCGCGGCCGAGGAGCCACGGGGACTGGGAACCGGCGCGGCCGTCGCGGACTTCGACGGCGACGGCGCGCTCGAACTCCTGCTCGTCCACGGCGAACTCGCCGCCCAGCCGCTCACGCTGTTCTCGGCGCGAGGCGCGACCGAGAACGACTGGCTCCGCGTCCGGCCCACGACCCAGTACGGTGCGCCGGCCCGCGGAGCGACCGTCACGCTGGAGACGGAGGCGTGGACCAGAGAGCGCGTCGTCTGTGCCGGGTCGGGCTACCTCTGTCAGATGGAACCGGTCGCGCACTTCGGGCTTGGCGACGCGACGCCCGAACGCGTCACCGTGCGCTGGCCCGACGGGCGCGTGGCCGCGCTGGAGCGACCGGTCGAGCGCACCGAACACGAGGTTCCCCACCCGATGGCCCCGCGGTTCTGAACCCGTCCCCCGCCCGCGTCTGACCCGGACTCCGGACACGGGCGGTTTTTCACCGGGGCGCTCGCACCGGGCGCCATGGACGACGGCGAACTCGGGAAGGCCGACCGTGACCTCTTCGAGTCGGTCATCTACCCGAACCTCGGGGCCGACCGCGCGGACGTGCCGCTGGGGCCGGCCCACGGCGTCGACTTCGGCGTACTCGACGTCGGCGGGCGAGCGCTCGTCGCCGCGACCGACCCGCTCTCGGTGCTGCCGGACCTGGGATTCGCGCGCGCGGGCCGGTTCGCGCTGGCGTTCGCGTTCGCGGACGTGGCGGTGTCCGGCGTCGCGCCCACCCACATCTGTCCGTCGTTCGCGTTCCCCGCCGACGTGACCGACGAACAGTTCGCCGCGCTCTGGTCGGCGGTGAGCGAGGAGTGTGCCGACCTGGGCGTCGCCGTCGCCACCGGACACACGGCCCGGTACCCCGGCGCGTCGTTCCCGTGGGTCGGCGCCGCGACGATGCTCGGCGTCGGCGACCACGCGGACGTGATACGGCCGGACGGCGCGCGGCCCGGCGACCGCCTGCTCGTCACGAAGGGACCCGCGGTCGAGACGGCGGGACTGTTGACGACGCTGTACCCCGATGCGTTCGACGCGCTCGACGAGTCGACGCTCCGCGAGGCGCAGGCGTGTCTCGACCGGGTCGGCGTGACGCGCGACGCCCTCGCGGCCGCCGAGGCGGGACGAGCGGCGGCGAACGAACCCGGCGATACCGCGGTGAACGGCGTCACGGCGATGCACGACGCCACGGAGGGCGGCCTGCGCGGCGCGCTCTGCGAGACGGCCGACGCGGCGGGCGTCCGCTTCGACGTGGAGTCGGTCGCAGTCCCGGATATTCCGGCGGCGGTCGCCGCCTGCGACGCGCTCGGTATCGACCCGTGGGCGTGTACGACGTCCGGAACGCTCGTGATAGCCGCCCGCCCGGACGCAGCCGAGGCGGTGGCAGCGGCGCTCGACGACCGTGGGACGCCGGTCGGCGTCGTCGGCGAGGTGCGCGAGGGGAGGGGCGTGTACGTCGACGGCGAGCGGGTCACCCCGCCGGCGTCGGACCCGTCGTGGGCGGCCTACGAGGCGCTCAGCCGTCGAACGCCGAGCGGATAGCCGCCGCCGCCTCGTCGAACGCCGCGTCGGCCGCGGGCACCCGGTCGGCGAACGAGAGGAAGCCGTGACACATCGAGGGATAGTGTCCGCGGGTCACGTCGACGCCGGCGTCGTCGAGTCGCGCGGCGTAGCGGGCGCCGTCGTCGCGAAGCGGGTCGTGCCCGGCCGTGACGACGACACCGGACGCCGTCTCCGAGAGCGACGGCGCGCGCAGCGGCGCCGCGTACGGGTTCGCGGCGTCCACCTCGCTCCGGAGGTAGCGCCGCCAGAACGTCTCCATGTCCGCGCGCGTCAGCAGCGGCCCGTCGGCGTTCTCCTCGTAGGAGTCGGTCGTGAAGTCGTGGTCCGTGATTGGGTACAGTAGCGCCTGGACCGCCAGGTCGTCCTCGCCCGGTGCCCGCAGCGCGGTGGCTGCCGCGAGGTTGCCCCCGGCGCTCGTTCCGGCGACGCCGACGCGGCCGTCGCCGCCCAACTCGCCGGCGTACTCGCGCGCCCACGCCACCGCCGCGGCCGCGTCGTCGACCGCCGCCGGGAAGGGGTGCTCGGGCGCGAGGCGGTAGTCGACGGAGACGACGACCGCGCCGACCCGGCGACAGAGGCCGCGGGCGATGTCGTCCGCCGAGTCGAGCGTGCCGAGACACCAGCCGCCGCCGTGGAAGAACACCAGCGTCGGGGCCGGCGTCTCCGTCGGACGGTACACCCGGATCGAGAGCGGGCCGCCCGGACCGTCGAACGCCAAGTCGGTCGCCGGGACTGGGGTGCCGTCGTCCGGGACCGCGCCTGCGTCGGAGCCGTCGCGCGGTGGGTCGTTGCCGAACAGGTCGGCCTCCACGCGGCGTCCGCTCTCGACGGAGAGCGCGCCCCACTCGGGGACGCCGAGCGCTTCGATGTCGGCGACGACGGCCGCGAGGTCGGAGTCGAGGTCCATCGGTGGCATCTGGACTCGACGCGAGGCGTCGTGTGGGGTGATAATGAACACCACCGGTTCGAGCGCGCACCATCGCCGGAGCGGGGGAACGAGGAGCGACGCCGCTGGAGGGTCGAGCGAAGCGCCGAAAGAAAGGGTGTCAGTTGTGAGGTCGAACGACTGCCGAGACGTCAGGCCGGGGCGAGCGGCGCGGAGGTTGCGCTCACGTCGGTCGCGTCCTCGCCGTTTTCGGTGGCGTTGGGCACCGTCACGGTGATGGTGTGCGTGCCGGGGCCGAACGTCTGGGTGGTCGAATCGTACAGTTCCTGCTGGTCGGCGGTCTCGGGGCTGAAGCCCGCGCCGGGTTTGGTGTACGAGACGAGCGACAGCTCGACGTCCGAACAGCTCTCGTTGAGCGTGAACGTTACCGTCGCCGTCCCGTCCTCCTGCTTCACCACGCCCGCGTGGTCGAGACACGACCGGATGCCCTCGCTCGCCCACGCCCGACCGCGGTCCGTGATACCGTCCTCGCTCGTCCCGTGTGCGAACCGCACCAGCCGGTCCTCCTGGGCGTACAGGCTGTCCGCCGACAGGTTCTCCATCGGTTCGCCCGCGACGAAGTCCACCTGGTAGTAGACCGTCTCGGGTTCCTCCATCTCGTCGTCCTCGACGGTGATGGCCGCCGAGTCGACGACCGCACCGGAGCCGTCGGTGTACGGCCCGTCGGCGCTTCCACCGGAGGCGACGAAGTCGTACTGTTCGTTCCCGTTCGTGTCGAGGTGCGGCATCGCCACGAGCGTCTGGTTCTCCCCGAGGCTCATACCGTCCTCGAACTCCGTGCCGGGGACGTCGAACAGCGCGATCTCCAGGTTCTCGTAAGTGCCCGCGGAGAGGTAGCCCGAGACGCCCACGACGCTGCCGTCGGCGGCGTGGATAGTAACGAAGCCGCCGTCGGACATCGTCACCGACTCGACGACGACCGTCGTGCCGTTCGTCGACTGGTTCGCGAACGTCACGCTCGCCGTCGGGTCGGGTTCGGGTTCTTCGACGGTAATCTGGGCCGTCGCGCTGTCGTTCGCGGTGAACGCGCCGTGCGTGTACGTCCCGGCGGGGACGCCGTCCGTCGGCACCTCGAAGCTGACCGTGTCGCTCGCGCCGGCCGCGAGCGTCACCGACTCGTTCACGCCGATGGCCTCGGGCGTGCCGTCGCCGTTCAGGTCGATGCGGAACTCCACGGTCTGGGTCGCCTCCGACCCGCCCGCGTTCGTGACGTTCGCCGTCACGCTCACCGCGTCGCCCTGCGTGACCGTCGAGGGCGCGTTCAGGTTTGACACCACGAAGTTCGCCGGCTCGGGAGCCGGCTCCTCGGCCGCGGCGTCACCGACCGCGGCGAGGTAGATGCGGTTGTTCGTCGTGAAGTCGACGTCGCTCGTGACGGTGTTCGCGTCCGTGTCGACGACGTTCGGGTCGGGGGAGGCCGACCAGTCGCTGGCGTACTGCCAGAGCTGGATGCTCGACTCGTCGACCCCGTCGGCGCTGCCGTAGTGGACCGAGACGTTCAGCGCGGAGGGAGCCTTGCCGCCCGCGGTGGACGTCTGGAGGGGCGCGCCGACGACCTGCCCGCCGCCGGGACTGGCCGGCAGGGAGTCTGCGCCCTCGAGCACGACGTTCTGGCTCGCCTGAATGTCGACGACGGCGTCGCCGAGCGTCAGGTTGCTCGCCGTGACGTTCGCCGGCTCGGAGTCGACGTACCCGCGCATGTAGTAGCCCCAGTTGCTGTTGTCGCGGATGACCGAGTCGACGATGCGCATGTCCTGGGCGTTGTTGTCGATGTGGATACCGTAGTCGTTGTCGTACGACCGGATGTTGTCGAGCACGAGGTTGCTCGACCGGATGATGGAGAACCCTTCACCCTCACCGCGCGTGTGGTCGCGCGCGGTTGCATCCTCGATGCGGACGTTCTCCGACCGGACTACCCAGTACCCGTAGTACTTGTCGTCGATGGCGTCGACGTTGCTGACCGTGACGTCGGTCGCATCGGTGATCTGAACGCCGATGAACCAGTTCGTCACCGTGACGTCGGTGACGGTGACGTTCGACACCGGCGAGGCGCTCCCGTTGACGGAGACGCCGAACGCGCGGGCGTCCCCGCCCGCCCCGGCGACGGTGTGACCGTTCCCGTCGAGCGTCACGTCGCTCGCAGTGATGTCGAGACAGGTCTCGCCGCCCGCGTCGATGTCCGAGTTCAGGACGTAGTGTCCCGGCTCGTCGATGGTCGTACACGACGACACCGTCTGGGGCGCCGCGCTCGCCGGCTGAACGAGGACGACGCCCGCAGTGAGAACCGACCCGACCATCACCGCCGCGAGCGCGATTGCGAGGGCCGCCTGACGGGGACCCGTAGTCTGCTCACCTACTCCGCTCATGTTCCGCTCCGCACACTACTCCGACCGTAGTCTGGTGGCATGATGCAGGTACAAACATCTCCCGAATCCAACTTCATCGTATTTGACATATGGTTGTGGAAAACACCCGCTAACATTCGACAAAGTGACCAGCCACCGCCGCCGTCTCCGAACTCTCTCGCGGTACGGCCCGCCGGACGGACGTGGGTCTCCGAACGGTCGCGGCGGACGTGGAGGTGCTTGCCGACCGGGATTTCGGGCTCGTCCGCCTGGCGAGCGTCTCCTCGCCGCTCGGCGCATCCGTCGTCTCGCCGCTGCCGAATGCGCCGACCGGTCCGTTCGGCGTGAGCGAGGCGTGCGTCGGCCTCCTCACGGCGGCGTACACCGTATGTCATCGCCAGTGTTCCACCCGACGGCGGAGTGCGTGTCGGGCAAAGACGGCCGGAGAGTGGGTCGACGCGGTACCGAGCGCCGGGTCAGGGAGCGAGAACGAGGGTGTCGAGCGACTCCGATGCGTTCGACTCGGGCGCGGACGGTAGGTCGACCGTCAGGGTGTGTTCGCCGGGACCGACTGTGGCGGTGGTCGAATCGAACAGTTCCTGCTGGTCGGCCGTCTCGCGGCTGAAGCCCGCGTCGGGTTTCTCGTAGGAAACGAGCGAGAGCGTCACGTTCTCACAGCCGTCCGCGACCGTGAACGCGATGTCAGCGACGGAGCCGTTCCGGTCGACGTTCGGCGCGTCCACGCAGTCGCGGACGTCCTGACTCGCCCACGCGGTGCCGCGCTCCGTGAACCCGTCTCGCGTGTTCCCGAGCGCCCAGCGGAGGAGGCGGTCCGCGTCCGCGTAGAGCGTCTCGTGGCTCAACTCCATCGGCTCGCCCGCGACGAAGTCCACCTGGTAGTAGGTCGCGGACGCGCGGACCGAGAGTTTCGCCGTCAGGCCGACGCCCGCCGAGACCACGCCGTGAGCGTTCGTCCCCGTCGGGAGGTCGCCGGTGGGCACCTCGAAGGTGACCGTCCGAGTCTCGTCAGGCGCGAGCGTCACGGACTCGTTCACCCTGAGGGATTCGAGCGTGCCGTCGCCGTCGGTGTCGATGCGGTACGCGACGGTCTGGGTCGCAGTCTCTTCACCGACGTTCGTCACCGTCGCCGAGACGTTCATCGGCTGTCCCCTGTCGACGGTTTTCGGTGCACTCAGGTTCGCCACCGCGAACGAGGCGTTCGGCTCCGCAGCGTCGGACCCGCGCACGACCGAGTCGTACGTTTCCGTGTCAGTGTTCCCGTGGTTGTCGACGACGGTGAGGCGGAACGTGAGCGTCGTGTTCGTCGGAACCGCGGGTGCAGTGAACGACAGCCCGTCGCGCCGGGTCTCGAAGTCGACCGACGGGCCCGCCACCTGCGTCCACTCGTACTCCACCACGCCGCCCTCGGGGTCGCTGGACCCGGCTCCGGAGAGTTCGACCCCGTCACCGCTCCGGACGAGGAGGTTCCCCTCGCCGTCGAACTCGGGAGACACCGGGGACTCGACGGAGATGTCGGCCGTCGGCGGCTGACCGACCGTGATGTTCGCCGCGTCGTCGACCACCTCACCGTCGACAGTGTAGGGGTCGTACCCAAGGTTCCCGGTGGCGAACGACGCGGTGTAGACCGCTACGGCTCTGAACTCGCCCGTCCGTCTCCCCCCTCGGGGGAAGGGGTCGTTCGTCTGTTCGGGACCCAGCGTGACGTTCCGGACGGTGCCGGGCGGGATGCGCTCGGACTCCCGGTAGGGGAACTCTCCCTCCGGCGGGAAGGTGAGTAGCTGACCGCCCTCCGGGAGCGTCGCCGAGCGGATGGTGAGGTTCCCGGCGTCGTCCGAGACGTCGAGGTACTGGTCTTCGAAGACGACGGAGGCGTTCTCGGCGTCGGTCGGTTCGACGACCGAAATCGTCCCGGTGGCCTCGTCGTCCTCGGAGACCACGCCGTACGCGTACGTGTCGCCGCGGAGGTCGGCGACCGACACGTCGAGGGAGACCTGCTCGCTCTCGCCGACGCCGAGCGAGACGGACTCGCTGGCTCGCGTCGAGTCGAGCGTCCCGTCGCGGTCGGTGTCGAGGCGCACCTCGACAGTCTCGGTCGCTCGGGCGTTCCCCGTGTTCGTGACCGTCGCGTTCACCGTCGCCGTCTCGTTCTGCCTGACGAACGTCGGAGCGCTCGCGTCGGAGACGTCGAACGTGGCGGCAGCACCCGACTCGTTCGGGCGGACGGTGACGTTGACGAGGTCCGTATCGACGTTCCCGTCAACGTCGGTGACGGTGAGACGGAACGCGAGCGTCGTCTCCTCGGAGACGGCCGGGGCGGTGAACTGGAGCGTCGGGTCGCTCGTCGAGTTCAGGTACGCCGTCGGGCCCGCGACCTGTTCCCACCGGTAGGTGGGTGGGGTGGTGCCGGAGAAGGGGTCGGACGACCCGGTACCGTCGAGGGTGACCGTCTCGCCCGCGTCGACCGTCACGTCCGACCCCGCGTCGGCCGTCGGCGGCTGACCGACCGTGATGTTCGCCGTGTCCGAGACGGTGGTGCCGTTGGCGTAGTAGGGCTCGATGCGGAAGAATCCCATCGAGGGCTCTGCAGACCTGACTGCGACCGCTCTGTACTCGCCGGCTCCCATGCTCCCGCCCCGGAAGTAGTCGGAAAAGGTGAACGGAACTGTGACGTTGTAGTGCCACCCGGCCGAGAGCGTGTCGGTGGCCCCCTGGCTCTCGCCCGAGACGTAGACCTTTCCGGGGGCCGGGAGGTAGACGGCGTCGACCGTCACGCTCGCCGCGTTCCTCGGGACCTGTGCGTCGTCGAACCTGATACGGGCGGTCTCGCCGACGGTTATCGTGGCGGTGTCGGCGACGACACTCCCGTTGCGCACGTACGGGGGGTCCTCCGTCCCGTTGCTCTCGACGTACTCGAACAGTGCCAGCCTGTCCGTGTTGCGGTGGACCGTCACCGTCCACGTCGCCGTCTCGTTCGGTTCGGTCCCGTTCAGCGTCGCCAACGGGGAACTGGAGAACAGTTCGAGAGAGACGTTCTGGTTGACGAACCCCTCGGAGACTGTCTCGACCCCGACCACAGTCTCCGGACTCGGGGTCGTCGAGTCGTGGAGGACGACGTACCCGTCCTCGGGGACGGTCACAGACTCGACGGTGACGTCCAGGCCGTAGAACGTCTGGTTCTCGAAGGAGACGCTGACGTTCGAGGCGTTCCCATGCCGGTCGGCGGCGACGGCCCCCGACGAGTCGGTTACGGCGGCGACGGCCCCGTCCCCGCCACTCGGAACGCCGACGACCACGCCGGCCGAGGCGGCCGAGACGACGAGGACGAACGCGAACGCGACCACGAGCGCGCGTCGTCCCCTCATTCGCTTCCCCAGCTCGGGGTGTGACTACCGGTCCCGTCACACGCCCGATGGCAATATACATACATGTTTGTCAGGTGATTATATCGGCCGACAGTTAATACTTGTTTCTGACTTCGGGCGTCGTTGTTACCGGACCAGTTTCCCGTCTCGCGGACACCGCGGGAGCCAAGCGGGCGGCCTCCGAACCGGGTCGCATGGACGACGCCGACGGGGACACGTTCGACCGGGCCGACGCGGAGCGCCGCGACGAGGCGGACCCGCTCGCCGACCTCCGAGAGCGGTTCGCGGTGCCCGAGGGAGAGCGGTACATGGACGGGAACTCGCTGGGACTGGCCTCCGCGGACGCCGAGGCCACGCTGGAGCGCGTCGTAAAGGAGTGGCGCGACCTGGCGGTTCGCGGATGGGAGGCGGCCGACCCCGACTGGTTCGGTTACGCGGAGCACCTGAGCGACCGTCTCGCACCGCTCGTCGGCGCGAACGCCGGCGAGGTGGCCGTGGCGAACTCGACGACGGTCAACATCCACACGCTCGTCGGGACGTTCCTCGACACGCTCCCCGGGACGCCCGCCGGGCCGGCGCCCGACGAGGAGGCGCCCGCGGTACTCGTGAACGACCTCGACTTCCCGACGGACCACTACGCCGTCCGCGCGCAGTTCCGCCAGCGCGGCATCGACCCGGACGCGAAACTCGCGACCGTCGAGTCGCGCGACGGCAGGACGATAGCGGCGGCCGACGTGGAGGCGGCACTGGCCGACCGCGACGACGTGGGCATCGTGTTCATGCCCGCCGTGCTGTACCGGTCGGGGCAACTGCTCGACGTGGAACGAATCGCCGAGGCTGCCCACGACCACGGCGCGCTCGCCGGGTTCGACTGCGCGCACTCGGTCGGCGTCGTCCCGCACGAGTTGCGCGCGCACGGCGTCGACTTCGCGGTGTGGTGTAGCTACAAGTACCTCAACGCCGGGCCGGGTGCGACCGCGGGACTGTACGTCCACGAGCGTCACCACGACGCGACGCCGGCGCTGGCGGGCTGGTGGGGACACGAGAAGACCACGCAGTTCGAGATGCGCGAGACGTACACGCCAGCGGCCGACGCCGGCGCGTGGCAGGTCGGCACCCCGCCGCTCCTGTCGACGGCACCGCTGGAGGGCGCGCTGGACGTACTCGACGACGCCGGCATCGAACGGGTCCGCGAGAAGTCGCTCGCGCTCACCGACTACCTCGTCGCCCTGGTGGACGAACGGCTGGGCGGGTCGTTCGCCGTCGGGACGCCGCGCGAGCGCGACCGCCGGGGGGGCCACGTCGCGGTCGAACACCCCGCGGCGTACCGCATCAGCGAGGCGCTGCGCAACCGGGGCGTCATCGTCGATTTCCGTCCGCCGAACGTCGTCCGGGTGTGTCCGGCCCCGCTGTACACGCGGTTCGTCGACGTGTGGGCCGTCGTCGAGGAACTGCGCGAACTCGCCGAGACGGGAGCGTACCGCACCTACGACGAACGCGACGGCGGCGTGACGTAACGAGGGCCGTCGGGAACCGCCGGAGAGTACCGAACGCCGCGAGCGCCGTCCGGCGCCTCAGTCCGGCCGACCGGGTCTCACTCCCGCAGGAACCGCCACGCGAGTCCGGCGAGAATCACCAGCGCGCCCCCGACGAACGTCCCGGGGAGCGGGAGCAGGAACAGGCCGATACCGACGAGCACCACGATGGTCGAGAGTCGCACGGCCGACCCTGCGCCCGCGGGCCGAAAATCGGTGATGGCCGGTCGGTTACCGAGTGTCACAGGGGCGCGGCTGGTGACGGTCACTGCGGCGCGGGTTCGTACGCCTCGCCGACGCGCAGGTCGAGCGACTGGGGGAGCAGTTCCATGTCCAGTCCGTCGTGCGTGCTGACCTCGCCGTCGCGGCTGAACGTGATGGGCCCGCCGTCGCTCTCGATGTGGACCTCGCGGGCGCGGATGTGAGTCACGCCGTCCGTCTGCCGGCCGAACAGGCGGTGCTCGATGGCCTCGGCGACGAGGCTGCTCGCGGGCATCCGCTCGACGACCACCACGTCGAAGCGGCCGTCCTCCATGTTCGCCTGCCCGTCGTCTTCGACGAACTTGCGGGCGTTCCCGACGAGTACGCACAGCGCCTCGCCGTCCCAACTCGACTCGTCGCCGGGGAGCGTCTCCTCCGTCTCGATGCGGATGTCGAGCCCCTCGAACTCCAGCGTCTCCTGAATCGCGGTGACGAGGAACGCGAGCGTGCCGAGTCGCTCCTTCAGTTCGCCCGACGCGGAGGTGCTCGCGTCCGCCGGGAGGCCGGCGATACACGAGACGACGAACGGCTCGCCGCCGGCGAGACCGACGTCGACCGACCGGACCTCGCCGGTGTCGGAGAGTTCGACGCCGTCCTCGACGCTCCCGATGCCGACGTTGCCGGCGAGCAGGTTCGCCGTCCCCGCGGGGATGACCGAGAACGTCACGTCCGAGAGGTGGTCGGCGCGGTAGAGGCCCCTGAGTACGTCGTTCACCGTCCCGTCGCCGCCGCAGGCCGCCACCGCCTCGACGCCGTCATCGCCCGCCTCGCGGGCCAACTCGACGGTGTGGTCGGCGCTCTCGGTCTCCCGGACGGTGAACCCGCGCTCTTCCATCTGCTCGGTGACGTACTCGACGTGGTCGGCCGTACCGCTCTTCGGGTTGAGGAGACAGAGGCGGGAACCGGAGTGCATGCCGCCACGGACGAGGGCGTCCTACTTATGTCGTCGCCCGGCAGTGGCGACCGACGGGGGGACCGACCTCGGCCGCTCGCACCGACCGAAAGAGCGAGACGGGCCGAGCGCGAAGGAAGCGTGCATGACGCCGCTACACCTCTCGACCGCGGGGCCGGACGGGGCGTGGTACCCGCTCGTGCTCGCGCTCGCCGCCGTCGGCGGGGCCGTCCTCCTCGGCGGCGGGCTGGCGGCGTTCCTCCGCCGCGGGTCGCGGTCGTACCTGCTGGTCGCGCTCGCGCTGGGCGCGCTGCTCGCCCGGACGGGCGTCGCCGTCGCCGCGGAACTGACGCTGCTCGACCCGTCGGTCCACCACGTCGCGGAACACGGTCTCGACGTGGCGATGGCGGGGCTGGTCATCGCGGCCGTCTACTACGCGCGGACGACGACCGGGGGGACGGCGACGTGAACGGGCTCGCTCCACCCCCTCCCCCCGCCCGTCGCCAGAGGTGCCCTGCGTGAACGCCACTCGCGAGCGCATCGCGTCGTTCGTCGACACCCACCCGGGCCTCCACTTCAACGAACTCGTCCGCCGACTCGACCTCGCGCCCGGACAGGTCCAGTACCACCTCAAGCGACTCGGGAGCGACGGCCGGGTCGTCAGCGAGGAGGTGTCGGGCCGCACCCACTACTTCGCGCCCGACCGCGACCCGACGGAGCGCCGCCGCATCGCGCTGTTCCGCAGGGAGGTCGCCCGGGACGTCTGTCTGGAACTGCTCACCGGCGGTCCCGCGCGCCCCGCGGACGTGGCCGACCGCCTCGACGTCGCCCGGAGCACGCTGGAGTGGCACCTCGACGGGCTGGTCGCCGAGGGCGTGGTCCGGAAGCGGCGCGACGCGCGCAACCGGGTCACGCTGGAGCTGCGCGACGAGGCCGCGACGGCGCGGGCGCTCCGCGCCATCCGCCCGTCGCTGCCCGACCGGTTCCTCGACCGGTTCACCCGCCTCGTCGACTCGCTCCTCGGCGAGTGAGGGGTCGGCCCGAATCTCGGATTCGATGGACGCACCACAACCGCCTTTCGTGTGGACCGGGTAGGACCGGCGATGACAGCCCTCGACGAGTCCCTCCCGCGTCGGGAGTTCATGAAGGCGGCCGTCGCCACGGGGGGTGCGGCGGCGCTCTCGGCGTGTCTCGACCGGGTCTCGGGGAGCGACCCGGTTCCGACGGGAGAGGGGCCGGGCGCGTATCCGGACGGCCAGCACGCGTGGAACGACCACGTGCGGACCGACGAACACGGCAACCACCTCCTGCCGCGACACCAGGTGCTGCTCTACTGTTCGCTGCCGGGCGACGGCCCGCCGTCGGCCGACGCGCGCGAGACGGTCGCGGCGGCGTTCGACACGCTCGACGAGGCGTACGCGTGGAGCCACGAGGCGCTGCTCCACTCGGCGGCGTACTCGCCCGCGTACTTCGAGCGGTACGAGGCGTCGCTCCCCGACTCCATCGACCTCCCGCACCCGACGCCGCTGTCGAGTTTCGAGACCCCCGAGTTCGACGAGCAGGACCTGCTCGTCCACCTCGCGTCGGACCGCGCGGACGTGGTACTGGCGGCGGACGCGGCGCTCCGAGGCGAGCGCGGCGAGGTGAACGGCGTCGAACTGCCCGGGCCCCTGACGGACGCCCTCACCGTCGACTCGCGCCGGACGGGGTTCGTCGGCGAGGGACTCCCCCACGAGAGGGCCGAGGGGCTGGAGGGTGTCCCGGAGTCGAACCCGGTCCCGGCGGAGTCGCCGCTGTTCATGGGGTTCGCCGCCGGCTTCCGGAAGAACCAGGCGAGCGAGTCGTCCGTCACGCTCGACGACGGCCCGTTCGCCGGCGGGACGACCAAGGTGGTGGCGAACTGGCGCCAGCGGCTGGCGGACTGGTACGGCGAACAGGACCACGAACAGCAGGTGATGGAGATGTTCTCGCCGGGCCACGCCGCGGAGAACCTCGTCGAGGGAGTGGGGAAGAACCTCGGACCGGACAGCGGCATCGACCGCTTCCTCGACGACGTCGTCGAACAGGCGAAACGGTACGGGCGCGTGGGACACGCCCAGAAGGCCGCCCGTGCGAACCGTGACGAGGAGGGGAACGTCCGCCTGTTGCGCCGCCACTTCGAGTCGGCGGACGACGACGTGGCGAGCCTCCACTTCCCGTCGCTCCAGCGGGGAATCACCGCGTTCGAGGAGGTCCGGCGCGCGATGAACGGCGAGGACGTCACCGCGGCGACGCCGGCGGTCCGCCAGCGGGTGAACAACGGTATCCTCGAGTACATCTTCGTCCGGAGTCGGGGCTACTTCCTCGTCCCGCCGCGGTCGCTCCGCGCGCTCCCGACGCCCCGCGGCGCGGCCGACGGCTGACGGGAACCCGGTCCGTCTCGACCGTCTCGCCCCGACTGGGTCCGGATTCGAGCGACACGAGCGCCGCGAGGGTCGACTGGCGAGTGCGTCGGGAAGGCCGTTCGTGAACGGGTCGACGCGAACCAGCCCAGGATGCGACGCGCCCGTACCGTTTCGCCCGTTCGCTCGTCCGACGGCAGCGTTCGCCTGTCGTACCACAACCGACATTTGGGCCAGTCGTTTACGAGGGGTATGGACAGACGGACGTACCTCCGGGCAGCGGGTACTGCGGGTGTCGCGAGCGTCGGCGGACTCGCCGGGTGTCTGGGGTTCAGGCTCCAGTCGGGCGAGAGCGGCGGGAGCGGGGGAGTCGCGGTGCCGGCCGTTCCGGCGGACCGTCCCGACGCGGTGTACTACCCGAGCCACGTCGAGGGGATGCAGATGGCGGGGACGGGGGCGAGCGGCGAGTACGAAGCCGGGCTGATGTACTCGTACGCGCACCGCTTCTGGAACGTCAACGGCGAGAGCGTCGAGCGGACCGACCCGGTCGGCGACGTCCACCTCATGTCGAGCGTGTGGGACGCCGAGACCGGACAGGTGCTCCCCGAGACGGGGCTGTCGCTCGAGATAACGCAGGGGGGGTCGCTCGTCTCACAGGAGGTCATCTACCCGATGCTCTCACAGCCGATGGGGTTTCACTACGGCGCGAACTTCGGCCTCGACGGCGACGGGACGTACACCGTCACGCTGTCGGTCGGGGGGGTGAGCACGCGCACGACGGGCGCGTACGAGGGTCGGCTGGGCGACCCGGCGGACGTGGAAATCGAGTTCGAGTACAGCGCCGCGACGCGCGACGAAATCGAGTTCCGCACGCTCGACAACGCCGGCGAGAGGGGGGCAGTCGGACCCGTGGAGATGGAGATGCTCCCCGACTCGTTCGCACCCGAGACCGCCGCGCTCCCCGGAACGGTCGTCGGGGAGGCGAACAGCAACGACGCGGTGCTTGTCGCGACGGTGCTCGACAGCCCCCCGCCGGGCGTCGACGGCGACGGACGGTACCTCGCGGTGTCGGCGCGCACCCCGTACAACCGGATGCTCGTTCCCGCGATGGGGCTGGACGCGACGCTGACGCGCGACGGGTCCGAGGTGTTCTCGGGGGAACTGGTTCGTAGCCTCGACCCCGACCTCTCGTACCACTACGGCGCGGTCGTCGACTCCGTCGAGTCGGGCGACGAACTGACGCTGACGCCGACGGTGTGGCCCCAGACCGCGCGCCACGAGGGGTACGAGACGGCGTTCGGGGCGCTGATGGGCGGGATGTCCGAGGTGAGTATCGGCGTGTCCGGGTTGTAGCCGACGCGTCAGAGGGGATGCCGTCTCGGGCGGAGCACCGGGCGGCAGAATCAGTCGGTCGCGTGCGCTCGCTCGAACCGGTCGGCCGGCAGGCGGAGTTCCTCGAGGTCCGGCAGGTGTTTCACGTTGTACACCACCTGCATCTCGTCCGACTCCGGCGCGCTGATACACGAGAGCCGGATGCCCCGGTCGAGCATCTCCGGCGAGAGGATGTGGTTCCCTGGCGTCTCCATCTCCCCGTCGACCACCGCGACGGCGCAGTTCGCGCACGCGCCGCCCCGACAGGCGTACGGCCACGCGAATCCCCGATTCTCGGCGGCTTCGAGCAGCGACTCGTCGGGTTCGACGAGGAACTGGCCGTAGTCCGCCGGGTCGAGGTCCGCCGCGGACGCCTCCTCGAACAGGTCGTCGTCGCCGAGCGTCCACCCGTGGTCGGCGAGCACGTCGTAGTTGAGGTACTCGACCCGAGAGGTCTCCCGCTCGCGCCGGCCCCGTCCCGTCTCCGCGGCTTCGGGTGCCCCGTCGCTGCCCTCGTGACCGTCGGCGTCGGGGCGGTATCCCGTCTTGAGTCGCTCGTAGGCCTTCGTCACCCGCTGGAACTCCTCCGTCGACCCGCCGTGGTCCGGGTGGACCTCCAGCACTCGCCGCCTGTACGCCCGGTCGATCTCGGCGTCGTCCGCGTCGGGGTCGAGTCGGAGGACGTCGAAGGGGGACTCCACGCACCCCGGTACGGAATCCGGACGTAAAGCCCCCTCCCTCTCCGGCAGCCGCGTCGTCTCTTCACGCACCGCCGGGCGCGAGCCGACGCGGCCCCCGCTCGGACCGCCGACCGGCGCCGGACGGACACCGACCGCGTCCCGCGCTCCGGCCGCCCGGTCCGCCCCCGCACAAATTATAGACGTATGTGCGGTCACGCGTTATACCAGGAGGACGCTAGATGCCGACGAGAACTCCGGTCCGACGGGCGGCGACGGGCCGCACCGCGAGGCGTCCAGCGACGGGACGTGCTCGGGTCCGGAACCGCTCGCCGCCGCGACGGCGTTCGCCGGCTACACGCGGACGCCCGCGGCCGTCGGGGAACCGTACGAGACCGAGCAGTGAGGGGTGAAAACGTGCGGACGCCGGCGCGGCCGGTTCTCGCGGTCCTGCGAGGAGGAACCGAGAGTTCCGGGAAGCCGGCAACGGAACCGGTCGACACGCGAAGTTTTGCCGTCGGCCGTACCACGGTCGGTCATGGAGTACACGACGCTCGGCGACACGGGCGTGACCGTCAGTCGAATCTGTCTCGGCTGTATGAGCTTCGGGAGCGGCCGGGAGTGGACGCTCGACGCCGACGAGGGGACGGAGTTCATCGACCGCGCCATCGAGTTGGGAATCAACTTCTTCGACACCGCGAACGTCTACTCGACCGGCGAGTCCGAGGAGATTCTCGGCGAGGCGCTCGCGGAGTACGACCGGGACGAACAGGTGGTCGCGACGAAGGTGTACGGCGAGATGGACTCCGACAACCCGAACGCCTCGGGGCTCTCGCGGAAGGCCATCGAGCAGGAACTCCAGCACTCGCTGGACCGCCTCGGGATGGAGACGGTGGACCTCTACCAGATTCACCGCTGGGACTACGACACGCCCATCGAGCAGACGTTGCGTGCGCTCGACGACGCCGTCCGGCGCAACCAGGTTCGGTACATCGGCGCGTCGTCGATGTGGGCCCACCAGTTCTCCGAGGCGCTCCACACCAGCGACCGGCTGGGACTGGAGCGGTTCGCCACGATGCAGAACCACTACAACCTGCTGTACCGCGAGGAGGAGCGCGAGATGCTCCCGCTGTGCGAGGAGGAGGACGTCGGCGTCATCCCCTGGTCCCCGCTCGCGCGGGGCGTCGCCGCCCGCCCTCACGAGGACGTGGGGTCGACCGCCCGTGGCGAGAGCGACGAGTTCCTCCAGGGGATGCCGTACCTCGACGGCGGCGGGGAGACGGTGAACGAGCGAGTGCAGGAACTCGCCGACGAGGAGGGCGTCTCGATGGGGCAGCTATCGCTCGCGTGGCTCCTCCACCAGGACGGGGTGGACGCGCCCATCGTCGGGACGACCAGCGTCGACCACCTCGAAGACGCCGTGGAGGCGACCGAACTCGACCTCTCGGACTCCGACCTGGAGTACCTCGAAGAGCCGTACGAACCCCTCCCGGTGGCCGGGCACGAGTAGGGCCGGCGGACGAGTCACGGCCCCGGCGTGGCGTCCACCGAGCGACGTGAGCGGGAACCACGTTCTATTCACCACGTATGAGAGTAACAACTAACCCCCTGCCGCCTGGGAGTTGACCCATGGAGGAGCGAGCGACGGTGCCGGCGGACGAGTCGGTTCACGCCCGAATCGTCCGGCACTTGGAGGAGGCGTCGGACGGGGTACACACTCCCACGGGCTACGACGAGATGTTCGGTGCGGGCGCGACGCAGGCCGTGTGGGACCTGGTGGAGTGGGGAGAGATAACCCTGCTCCAGGACCGGGCGGACGGCACGCGAATCCAACTGAACTCCTCGCGCGAGTCGGCGGCACCGCAGGTCTGGCGGGCCTACCTGACGCGCGGACACCGGAACGTCCGCGCGGAGCGCCTGTTCCAATCGCGGGACGCCGCACTCGAGTACGTCTCGCGGTTCGTGTCCCGCGACGACGTCGAGAAGGTCCCCGGACTCGGAGGGGTCTGGAAGGCCGAGACGTGGGGGGGAACAGCGGTGGTTCGTCGCGACTCGGTTCTGGAAGAGAGCCCGCCGGAGTGATAGTCGCGTCGTTGCGTTGGTCGGAGAACGAATGGGCGCTGCAGGATTTGAACCCACGGCAACTTGGTCCGAAGCCAAGCACTCTGTCCAGACTGAGCTAAGCGCCCTCGGGTGATTTCTACCCGACGGGCTGGTATTCTCGCGCGCCGTTTATGACGCTTTCCCTTCCGCGTGCGAGATTCCGGTCCACGGCTGTCGAGCGGTTTGGCCGCTCGCGTCGTCGGGCGAAAATACGTGGAACACTCCGGGTCGACGGGCCCCTCCACGCTCCACCGCCACTCGTCGCCACGAAACGCGGGGGTTGATACCACCGACGGTCGAACGAGCGGGCGATACGATGGACGCGTCACGCCGACTCGAACTCGCTCTACAGCGGACACGCGTGCGCCACGCCCCCGACGGGCGCGTCTCGGTGTTCGACCTCCGCGTGGAGACGACCGACCGCGTCGAATCAGCCGGGTCGGCCGAGGGGCCGCGAGTCGTCGGCGTCGTCTCCGACGCGTACCTCCGGGAGTGTGCGCTCCGGCGGACCGACGCCGTGACCGACGAGTACGAGTCGTCGGTGCGCGTCCTCGCGGAGTGTGCCGAGGCGGGGACGACCCGAGCGCCGACTACGCCGGTTCGCGGCGACCCGGGGGAGGACGCCGAGCGAGTGACCGAACTCGTCCGCGGGTCGGCAGTCGAGACGTACGGCGACGACGAGGCGGAGGACGACTGGCTCCGCGTTCGAGCGCCGGACGGGTACGTCGGCTGGGTCCGCTCGGACGCGGTGGTGGACCCCGCGGACGTAACCCCCACCCACGTACTCACCTCGCGGGTCGAGACGGACGACGGCCCGCTCCCGGTGGGAACCGAAGTCGAAGTCGAGACCCGGGAGAACGACGAGGCGGCGGTCACGCTGCGAACGGGCGACCGTCACCGGGTTCCGGCGTCGACGCTCACCCGTCCCGACCCGTCCGCGTCCGACCCGGGACGCGCCGTCGGCTCGGTCGCGCGTTCGTACCTGGGGACCCCCTACCGGTGGGGCGGGATGACGAGCGCCGGCATCGACTGCTCGGGGCTGGTCTGGATGGCCTACCGCGTCAACGGCGTCACCCTCCCCCGCGACGCCGACCAGCAGCGGCGGGTGGGTACGGGAGTCGCGCGCGAGGACCTCGCCCCCGGTGACCTGCTGTTCTTCCCCGGGCACGTCGCCGTGAGCCTCGGCGGCGAGCGGTTCGTCCACGCCTACGGCGACGCCGAGGCGGTGGTCGTCAACAGCATCGACCCCGACGCGGACGACTACCTGCCGTCGCTCGACGAGGAGTACGAGACGGCGACGCGTGTTTTCGCGTAAGGTGAGTCGGCGCCGTCGGAATGGGGTCCGAGGGGCGCGAGCGCGACGGCTGTGTGGCGCCGCTCGTTCCAGCGGCGCTCGCGCGCCGGGGACTCTCGGTGTCGCTCCGAGCGCCGGGACGCATCGTCGCCGGCGACCCCACGCCGGTCGGCGTCTCGGTGTACAACCGCCTCCCGGTGCCCGTCTCGCTCCCCTTGCCGACCAGTCGCCTGTGGGGGTGGGCGGTCGATGGCGCCCCCGAAGCCGACAGGCGGGGACTCGAACCGCCGGACGAACACGAGGCGGTTGCGGCTCCGACGCGGGAAGCGGCGCGAGTTCAGCGCCCCCCAGTACGGACTCACGGAGGACGACCGGGCCGCGACCGGCAGGACGAGTTCGTCCGCGCGCTGGCGTCGGCGTGACGCGGCGTCGGAGCGAGTCGACGGCCCGACAACGAACGGGCTCGGGCCGTCAGGGGTCGATGCTGCGCGACTGCATCTCGTCGATGACGGCGTTGAGCACCTTCTGTTCGCCCCGTCGGAGGTGTTCGAGGAACGTCGGCCCGCTCACGCCGACGTCCGCGGCGATGTCGTTCGCGGACACCCCGCGCGGCCAGTTGTAGTACCCCTGTCGGCGGGCGGTGAACAGGCTCTCGCGCTGTCGGTCGGAGAGGTCGTCCGCGAGCCGGTCGGTCATGTCCGCGAACTGGAACTGTTCGCTGGGGTCGACCTCTTGGACCGCGTCGAGCCTCACGTCGTACTCCGCCTTCATCGACTCGATGACCCCCGCGAGCGCGTCGGACCGGACGAGCACCGTCCAGTGTTCGCGCCCCTCGGTGACGTGGACCGGTTCGATGGGCATGAACTCCGAGTTGACGATATCCGGGACGACGCTGCTGTCGCGGTCGTACGTCACCACCGCCCGCGCGCGGTCGTCCGACTGCTGGAGCACCGTCACGCTCTCGACCACGTCGAACTCGTCGATGGCGGCGGCGAACTCGCCGGCGGTCGTCTCGCCGCGGCTCACGAGCACGAAGTCGCCCTTCACTACCTCCTCGGCCGGGTACAGCGACTTCTCGACGACGTGCGTCTCCGGGAACCGGTCGGTCGCCTGGAGCGTCCAGCAGTTCGGGTGCCAGAGGGTCAACTCCACCTGCCGGTACTGTCGGTCGCTCTCGTTCGAATCGACGACGCTGGTGACGCTCATGACGGAGAGACCGAAATCACCGCGCAAAGACCTGTCGTTCGGTCGCTCGCAGCGTCGGAACGCGCGGACGCCCCCTCCCGCTCCGCCGGAGCGGCGGACGTCCACCGGAGCGACGCCGGCGGCTCAGTCGTCGGGCGCCTCGAACCTCTCGGCCCCCTCGAACCCTTCGAACTCCGCGGGCGTGACCGGGTCGAGACCGTGCTCGGCGACGAACGCGTCGAGGAACTCGGCCCGCTCGCCCACCTCCGCGGGGGCGTGCGCGTCGGAGCCGAGGGTGAACCGGACGCCCTCGGCGCGGAGCGCGTCGAACAGCGCGGGCGCGGGGTGGACGACGCCCGCGTCGGTGAGCGCGCGCCCGACGTTGATCTCGGGGACGGTCGGGGAGTCCGCGAACGCGCCGGCGATCCGCCGGTAGTCCGCCTCCGAGAGGCGGCCGCGGAGCGCCGGGGTCCGCTCCAGCAGGTCGACGTGGGCCGCCACCTCGAACAGTTCCGACTCCGCGAGCGAAACCAGCGCGTCGACGTACTCCTCGACGGCCTCCGTCAGTCGAGCGTCCGGCAGGTCGGCCCACACCGCCTCGTGCTGGACGTTCCGCCCGGCGACCCGGTGGACGCTCCCGACGGCGTAGTCGAACGTCTCGTCCGCGAGGAACGCGCGGACCTCCGCCTCGTCGTCCGGGTGGTAGTCCATCTCGACGGCGTCGTACACCGCGACGTCGGCCGTCTCCCGGAGTCGTTCGATGCCGTGCCGGCGGCGGTCGGCGGTGCGGTCGAAGTTGAACCCCGCCACCGCCCGGGCGTCGCGTACCTCCGCCCGGTCGGAGACCATGCAGTGGTCGGCGACGCCGATTCCGTCGAGTCCGGCGGCGGCGGCGGCGCGAACCATCCGGGAGAGGAACTCGCCGTCCGAGTAGTTCGAGTGGACGTGAAGGTCGCGCACACCGGCCGCACTCCACCCGCCGGCTTAGCGGTTGGGGTCGACCGCGGTCGCGTCGCCGCTCCCGCTCGTTTCCGGTAGTCGAGTGCCGACTCGGCCCGTCAGCCGAGCACCGACTCGGGGAGGTAGGCGGTCACCGTCCAGTTGGGCGCGTCGACCACCTCGCTTATCTTGAGGTCGACGGCGGCCGAGCACAGCACGTACGCGTCCGCCTCCGAGAACCCGCGCCGCTCGTGGAGGTGAGCGATCATCCGCCGGACCGCCCGCTTGGTCGCCTCCATCAGGTCGGGCGCGATTCCCGTCGTCGCGTACATGGGTTCGTCCCGTCCGGAGGGGGTGAACGGCCCGGTGGTCTCGAACTCCGGGCCGGTGAGCGAGCGGTCCGACACCACGTCGAGTCGCGCCGTCACCGACATCGGCGCCTCGATTCCGGTGATGCACACCTCGCCGTCGCCCTGCGCGGCGTGACAGTCGCCGATGGAGAACAGCGCTCCCTCGACGTCGACCGGGAGGTACAGCGTCGCCCCCGGGGTGAGGTGTTTCACGTCCATGTTCCCGCCGACGGCCCGCGGCGGCATCGTGTCGTGGGGACCGTCGGCCGCCGGGGCGACACCGAGGTTCCCCGGGAACGGGTGGATGGGGACGGCCACGTCCGGCGCGTCCTCCGCGGCGAACCGGGCGACGGGCGTGCCGTCGGCCTCGCCGTCGAGGTCCCAGGTGCGGACGTGGGCCTCGCGGAAGTCCTCGGGGAGGAGTCCCCCCTCGCGTTCGCCCGGCGGGACGGCAGAGACGCCCCACCCCTCGTGTTCGAACGCGAGCAACTCCACCCGGAGAACGTCGCCGGGAGCCGCCCCCTCGACGGCGACGGGACCGGTGAGCGGGTGCCCCTCGGTGTCGACCGCGAGCAGGTCCGCGACGGTGGCGTCCGGCGACAACTGCCGGTCGTAGGCGTCGCGACAGCCGAACTCGACGACAGCTCCGGGGTCGACGGTGAGTATCGGGTCGTGCGCGTTGTCCCACGTGTAGTGGACGTTCGCGTCGTCGTCGGCCAGCGTGTGGTCCGGTACAGGCGCGTCTGGCACGGCGAAGCGGCGGGTCGGCATGCGAACCAGTCGCGACCGAGGCGGCTTAACCGTGCGGACGGCGGCGACCCCGGCGACGAGAGCGGTCCGCTGACGAGGGGCGCCCCCTTCCAAAAACTGAGATACTGCTCGTGATTCCTCTCGAGTGGCGACGACGGCCAGAGCGGTCGGGGTGGTGGCGGGCCCGCGGGTCGGGAGTCGACTCAACATCGGGGTGGGAACCCGGCGCCGGGCTGTCCGGACGACGGTCGCATCGTTCCACTGACGGGCAAGTGGCGCCGGGCCGTTCCGCGAGGCGACCCCTCGTGCGAACGTCTCTACGAGGGTGTTCGAACGCTCGCCGCGAGCGACGCGTGTCGCGTCCTTTATCCCGACCGGCCCGGGAGTCGCAGACGAGATGACGGAGGCGCGCGGAGCGGTCGGCGGCTACGGGGAACTCGCCCGTCTCGGGAACGCCGTCGCCGCCTCCGTGCTCACCGCCATCGGCGCGTTCGTCGCCGCCGGGCTGAACCGGCCGGTGGCGCTGGCGCTCGCGGTGGCGGCGACGGCGTTCGCGACCGGCGCGGGCAACGCGGTCAACGACTACTTCGACCGGGACATCGACCGGGTGAACCGACCCGACCGTCCCATCCCGAGCGGCCGGGTGACGCCGCGGGGCGCGCTCGCGTTCGCGGCGGCGCTGTTCGGCGGCGCGGTGGTCGCGGCGGTCGCGCTCCCGCGGCTCGCGCTCGCCATCGCGGTGGTGAACCTCCTGGCGCTCGTCGCGTACACGAAACTGTTCAAGGGACTGCCCGGCGTCGGCAACCTGGTCGTCGGCTACCTGACGGGGAGCACGTTCCTCTTCGGGGCGGCGGCGGTCGAGGGACTCGACGCCGCCGTCTGGACGCTGTTCGGACTCGCCGCGGTGGCGACGTTCGCCCGCGAGGTCGTCAAGGACGTCGAGGACGTGGCGGGCGACCGCGAAGAGGGTCTCCGGACGCTCCCCATCGTGGCGGGCGAGCGGGCGTCGGTGGGCCTCGCAGTGGCGGCGATGGCCGCCGCCGTCGCCGCGAGCGGCCTCCCCTACGTCCGGGGGACGTTCGGGGCGGCGTACCTCGCGCTCGTCGTCCCCGCCGACGCGGTGATGCTCGGCGCGACAGCGTGGGGGTTCCGCGACCCGGCGCTGGCACAGCGCTGGCTCAAGCGCGGGACGTTCCTCGCCGCCGCCGCGTTCGTCGCCGGCCGGGTCACCCGCGTCGCCGGGTGGGGGCTCGGCTAATCACAAAGAATAATACCGGGTCACCGCATGCCAATACTACTCGATGACCGCCGGTCGCTGGAACCGTCGGGGACGCCTTCGGTACCGACGGTCCGGGCCGGGCACCATCGCAGAGAACACCTATGTATGAGGTCGAACCGCTCGGGGCGAGCATCGACCCCGGGTCCAACATCCTGTTCACCGGGGCACCACTGACCGGAAAGCGCGAACTCGCGCTCGACGTGCTCGCGGAGGGGACGCGTGGCGGGGAGGGAGCGATAATGGTCACGACCAAAGACAGCGCCGAGCGACTGCTCGAACGGTTCGGTCGCCGGGTGGAGTACGAGGAGCGACCGGTCGCCGTCGTCGACACCGTCACCCGACAGCACGGCGTCGGCGACGCCGGCGACGACGACCGGGTGAAGTACACCTCCTCGCCGGTCGACCTCACCGGTATCGGCATCAAGTTCTCCGAGTTCCTCGAACAGTTCTACAACGACCGCGGAGTGGAGCGCAACCGGACGCTGCTCCACTCGCTCTCGACGCTCCTCATGTACACCGACGTCCAGACCGTCTTCCGGTTCCTCCACGTGTTCACCGGGCGCATCCAGAGCGTGAACGGGCTGGGGGTGTACTGCATCGACTCGACCGCCCACGACGACCAGGCGATGAACACGCTCAAACAACTGTTCGACGGCGTCGTCGAGACCAGCGACGACGGCGAACCGACGGTCCGCATCGCCGACGCCTGAGCCGGTCCGGGTCGCGACGCCCGGTCGCGCCGTGGTCCTTATCGACGCCGCGAGCGAAGAGGGGGCATGCCCATCACCGACGACGACGGACTGCGCGACCTGCTCTCGCTCGACCCCGTGGCCGTCATCGGCTGTTCGAGCACGCCCGGCAAGGACGCACACGAGATTCCGAAGTACCTCCAGAGCCACGGCTACGAGGTCGTCCCGGTGAACCCGTACGCCGACGAGATACTCGGACGGGAGGCGTACGACTCGCTCGCGGACGTGGAGGAGGACGTCGCGCTCGTGGACGTGTTCCGTCCCAGCGACGAGGTCTCGGGTATCGTCGACCAGGTCACAGAGCGGACGGAGAGCCGAGGGGACGTGCAGGGAATCTGGCTCCAGCTCGGCATCACCGACGACGACGCGCTCGCGCGGGCCGAGGCGGCCGGCCTGAAGACGACGCAGGACAAATGTATCAAGGTCGAACACGCCCGGCTGCTCGGGTAGCGCGCCGACCGTACCGGACGCGCACGCGCCGCTACCCCTCCCACTCGGCGAACGAGCGGTACACGCCCTTCGAGAGGTAGCGCTCGCTCGAGTCCGGGAACACCGTCACGACGGCGTCGTACGGCGCGTCCACCCGGCCGTCGCGTATATCGCGGGCGACCGCACGTGCCGCGAGGCTGTTGGCGGCCGAACTCGAAGCGACCAGCTGTCCCTCCTCGGCCGCGAGCCGCTGCATCTCGGCGTGCGTCTCCTCGTCGGGGACCGTCCTGAGGTCGTCCACCAGGTCGGGGTCGAACAGTTCGTTCGTGGCGACGTCGTGGGTGCCGATGCCCTCCGTCTTGTACTCCCCCTCCTCGGTCTCCTCGCCGAAGAAGTCGCCGTACGTCGACCCCTCGGGCTGGACCGCGACGACGTGCGTGTCGGGGTGCCGTTCGAGGCCGTACTCCGCGAGGCCCATGAGCGTCCCGCCCGTCCCACAGCCGGCGACGAGCGCTCCCACCCCGTCGTCGAGCGCGTCGTACACCTCGGGGGCGGTGGTCTCGTAGTGCGCCTCCGTGTTGAGCGGGTTGGCGAACTGCTGGGGGACGACGGCGTCGTCGAGTTCCTCCGCGAGCGCGTGCGCCCGGTCGATGGCCCCGCCCATCCCGTCCTCGCTGGGCGTGTTGATGACCTCGGCGCCGAGCGCGCGCATCAACTGCTGTTTCTCGACGCTGAACCGCTCGGGGACGACGAACACGGCGGTCACGTCGAGTTGGCCGGCGGCCACCGCGAAGCCGATGCCCGTGTTCCCCGCGGTCGGTTCGATCACCGTCCCGCCGGGCGCGAGCGTTCCGTCGTCGAGCATCCGTTCGAGCATGTACCTCCCGATGCGGTCTTTCACGGACGCGCCGGGGTTGAACGACTCCAGTTTGGCGTAGACGGGGACCTCGTCGGGCGCGGCGTGGACCCGGACGAGCGGCGTCTCCCCGACGGTGTCGAGCACGGAGTCGAGGGGCTCGCGGTGTGTCGTCACGTCCTCGCAAATGTTGCCCCCGGTTACGTATCTTACCATCTGCCGGGTCCCCTCGACCCGTCCCGAGCGGTGCCGGTCGTCGCGTCGAAGTGGGTCGGGCCCGCTTACGCCCCGTCCGACCGGTCAGTCCGCTCCGTGTTCGGGTCGTCTCGGGGGGCGGTCGCGGTCGTGGGCTCTGCTCCGCCACCGTCGACGTCCGCGCCCGCCGCCGCGCGGTCGACGTCCGCCGTCGCCTCTCCGGGGTCGATACCCTGTTCGCGCGCGAGCGCTTCCACGAGCGCCCGCTGTTCGGCGAGTTCCCCCTCCAGTTCGCCCACCCGCCGGTCCGTCTCGGCCACCGTCTCGCGCATCGCGTTCACCTCGGCGCGCATCTCGTTCACCTTCGTGTACAACTGCTCGGCCAGGTCGGCCAGTTTCTGGACCTTCTTCGCGGTACTGCCGAGTCCCATACGCGTCAGTGAACGCCGGGTCGCCGTGTGTCTTGCGGTGTCTCCGACGCGCGGGGCGTTGGACGCCCACTCGACGCGTTTTTGCCGGCCGCCCGCGACCCCCGGCGCATGGAGACGAGCGGGGAGCCGTGGTTCCTCCTGACGAACGACGACGGTATCGACAGCCCGGGGTTCCGCGCGCTGTACGACGCGCTCGAGGAGGTGGGGGAGGTGGTGGCCGTCGCGCCGGCCGACGACCGGAGCGCCGTCGGGCGGACGCTCTCGAACGAGGTGACCGTGCGCGAGCACGAACTCGGCTACGCCGTCGAGGGGACGCCCGCCGACTGCGCCGTCGCCGGGCTGGAGTCGCTCTGTCCGGACGTGGACATGGTCGTCGCGGGCTGTAACAAGGGCGCGAACATCGGCGCGTACGTCCTCGGCCGCTCGGGCACGGTCAGCGCCGCCGTCGAGGCGGCGTTCTTCGACGTGCCGGCGATGGCCGTCTCGCTGTACGTCCCCGCGGGCAGCGGCACCGACTGGCGCGAGATGGCGACCGAGCGGGACGACTACCGCGGGGCGGTCGCGGCGGCGCGCTACCTCGCCGAGCGCACGCTCGACGCGGGCGTGTTCGAGCGGACGGACTACCTGAACGTGAACGCGCCGTGGTCGGAGGGAGGCACGCCCGCGGGGATGGAGATAACCCGACCGTCGACCGTCTACGACATGACCGCCGAGCGCGACGGCGACACCGTCTCGCTGCGCGACCGGACGTGGGACCGGATGCTCGACGGGAGCCTCCCCGACCCGGTCGGGACGGACCGCCGCGCCGTCGCGGAGGGACGCGTCTCCGTCTCGCCGCTCACCGCTCCGCACACCACGCGGCACCACGAGGCGCTCGACGGTCTCGCCGCAGAGTACGATCGGGCGGTCCGGGAGTGAGCGGCCGGCGGGAGTGGACACGCTTATGTCGGGCGCGAGGGAAGCCCCGCGCGAGATGAACCCCCTGTTGCTCCTCCTGCAGTCCGGCGAGGCCGAGGCGGCGCTCCCGGTGACCGAGACGGCCGCCGTCGTGCTCGTCGCCAGCCTGCTCATCACGGCCGGGTGGCTCGCTCACCTGTACAGCTGACCTCGCCGCGACCGGTCTCCCCCTCCCGACCGACCGGATCCGTGGTTCAGTTCTCAGCCGGGTCGACCCGCTCGCGGAGCCACGTGGCCGCCCGCTCCACCTCGGTCGGGTCGGTGCCGGTCAGTTTCACGCGGACGCCCTCGCCGGGGTACGACCCGACCGTCACGTCGAACTCCTCGCGCAGCGTCGCGAACCGGTCGAGCAGCGTCGACTCGGGTTCGCTCGTCTCGACCGTCTCCGCGTAGCGCTGCTCGCCCGCGAACTCGTCGGCGACGCCGAGGAACATCGCCTGCATCTCCGAGGGGACCCCCGGGAACACGTACACTGCATCCAGCACGCACCCCGGCGCGACGCCCGCCTCGTTGTGCAGTGGCCGCGCGCCGGCCGGGAGGTGTGTCGTCCCCTCGTCGAGGTCGTCGCCCGCGTAGCCGCCGTGCTCGGTGAGCCACGCCAGCGCCTCCTCGTTCGCCTCGAGACCGACGCCGAGGGCGGCGGCGACGCCGTCCATGGTCACGTCGTCGTGAGTCGGCCCGACGCCGCCGGTGACGAGGACCGCGTCGTACGCCTCACGGTACTCCCGGACCACCGCGGCGATGTCGTCGACCCTGTCGGGGACGGTCGTCACCCGCTCGACGTCGACGCCGCGCTCGGCGAGTCGCGCGGCGAGCCACGACGCGTTCGTGTTCACCGTGTCGCCCGAGAGGAGTTCGTCACCGACGGTGACGATGGCGGCGTTCATACCGGCCCGTGGAGTGGGTCGAGAATAAACCCGCGGGCGGACGGGCGCGGCCCCGCCGGGTGGTCTGTCGCCGCGACGGTCAGCGCATCCCCGGCGGTGGTCCGGAGTCGTCGTCCTCGATGTCCACGTCGAGCCCGTACTGTTCGCGGAGTTCGCGGAGTTCCCGTATCTGGCGGCGGTAGTAGAGGAGTCCGCCGACGGCGACGAGCCCGAGTACGCCCGCGAGCGCACCGAGAATCTGCAGGTCGCCGGGCTGGTAGAACTGCACGGACACGTTGTCGGTGGTCACGCTCTCCCACCGGACGTGGACCCGGCTCCGTTCGTCGATGCTCGTCTCGTACCCGCCGGGCGACGCACGGCCGAAGACGGGGAGGCCGATGCGCCGGTTCGGCGGGAGGACGACCTCGTAGGAGCCGTCGACGTACGTCGGCAGGGAGAACCGCTTGGGCGTGCTCCCGGCGGTGAACGCGAGGCGGTCGCCGTCGGCGTCCACCGGGAGGGTGATGGTGACCTCGTCGCGGTTCCTGCTGACGTCGCCGCGCGCCGCGAGCGTCGTCCCGTTGATGACCGTCCCGTTGGGGTACCGGTACCGGACCGCGCGCACGTCGAGGGGGTTCCGCCCGCCGAGTCCGTCCGGTCGGTACAGCGTGACGGTCGTGCCGTTCACGCGGTAGACCGCCTCGAACGTCGAGTCCTGCATGACGGTGATGTGGGCGTCGACGCTCTCGTTCCACTCGTAGTCGCCGCCGGCGGGTTCGCGGTCCAGCCGCTCGTCGGAGATGCCGCCGCCGCCGAAGAAGCCGAGACAGCCGGAGAGCGCGACGAGTCCCACGAGCGCGACGAGCGCGAGGGTGCGGTGGCGCCGGGTCACGGGATGACGGCTTTCAGCTCCGCGGGGAGGTAGCTTCCGATGGCGGCGAGCAGTCCCGGCGGGTCGGTCCCTTCCGCGCAGACGATGCTCTGCTCCAGCAGGCCGAGGCGCTCGACGGTCACGATGTCGCGCGCGTGACCCGCGCGGTTCACCGTCGCGCGGACCTCGCCGCGGGTGGCGCTGTTGACGTTGACGCGACCGGTGCCGCGGGTCCAGTCGTACAGCCGGTCGCGCTCGGCGTCCGCGAGTTCGTTCGGGCCGTCCGCGTGGTAGACGAACCGGAGCGGCAGGTGCTGGACGAGGCCGAACCGGTCGCGGACCTGCGGGGGCGAGCCGGCGCCGAGCCCGAGTTCCGACCCCGGGACTCGGACCTCGCGGCCGGCGTCGAGGGTGAACCCGTCTTCGTCCCACCCCTCGAGCGTCCCCCGGTACGTCTCGCCGTCGTCGAAGTGGTCGGTCACCTCACCCCACCGCTCGCGGAGGACGTTCCGCGCGACCGTCTCGTCCTCGCCCGACACCGTGACGGAGACGAACTCGTCGCGCCGGACGCCGACGTCGTACTCGACGGCCAGGTCGCCGACGTCGTTCGCGACGAGCGAGGTCATCCCGTCGAGCGCGCGCCCGCGCGCCTCGCCGTCGACGTAACACTTGGTTGCGAGGACGACCATCGACTACGCCTGCGCCTCGGGCCCGTCGGGGTCGACGTTGAGTTCCTCGCGGAGCTGGTCGATGCGCCACGACAGCGCCTCCACCAGCCGGCTGTTCTCCATCGACTCCAGGGGGGACCCGCACTCGGGGCACTCGAAGCCGAACTCCATCGCCTCCTCGAACTCGAACCGGATGGAGTCCACCTCACAGAGGTAGAACTGGTGGTCCGACTCGTACTCCTCGCGCTGCTCGAGCCCCTCCAGCAGGCGGTGCATCTCCTCCTCGAGGTTCTCGGGGACGTTGTCGTACTGGAACGTCCACAGGTAGGTGAGCCAGCCCGAGTCCTCGTCGCGGACCCGGCGGTACGACGCCAGGTCGTTCTCGTAGAGGATGAAGAGCGCGCGCCGCACGTCGTTGAGTTCGAGTCCCAGCTCCTCCGCGAGTTCCTCGTCGGTGACCTCCCCGTCCGGCGGGGCGGCCGCCACGGGCATGCCGGTCGGGCCGACGAGCTCGTGGAGGTACTTCTGAATCACCGGGTCCTCCAGCAGTTCCTCAAAAGCCATTGTGGAGAGTCGGGTGGCGAGTCGTTTAAAATCACCGAATGCGCCGACGCAGTCCGGCGCGCCGACGCGGCGAACGTCCCCCGCGCGGCCGAGTGTGGCGCACGCGACAGCGGCACGAGCGCGGCGGTCGCCCGCCCCGCTCCTGGCGTATCCGGCCTGCCGGGGAGTTATGCCGCTCGCGGCCGTTGTCCGTTCGATGCCACCCAGCCCCCCACCGGTGCCGACGGAGGCGCTCGACGCCGGCGGCTGGCGCGAGGTCGAGCGGGCGAGCGACACGGCGTTCGACGCGGGCGTCGTACGCGTCGAGACGAACACCGTCGTCTACGAGGACGGGCGGCTCAGGGACCGGGTGCGGGAGGCGACCGGGCTGGACTACCCGTGGCGGTTCTTCGTCGCCAGCCGGCTGGAACTCCGACCGAGTACGCCCCCCTCGCGGACGCTGAGCTCGTTCCTCGCCGAGCGCGCCCAGTCCGGGTTCGCGGGTCGGCTCGAGGACCGCGGCCTCTCCGAGGTCCGTCGGACGGAGCGGCGCTCGCTCGACGTGGCCGGCGAGGCGGCGCGGGCCGCCGGCTACGATGCGCTCTGTCGACTCGACGGCGCGAGCGTCCGCGTCCGCGGCTGGGTCGCCGTCCGCCCCGCCGACCGGTCGTACCTGCTCGTCGGTGGCGCGTACCCGACGGCCGTCCGCGAGTCCGCGACCCCCGGCGTCGCGGACCGACTCGCCGCCGAGTTCGACGCCGAGCGCTTCGAGGCGGAGCTGTTCGACCTGATTCGCGCGACCGAGTGAAGGGGAGGCAGTGCGGAGCGACGGGGGGAGGTGACGAACGGGCGGGCCGGCTACGCCGACTCGGCGAGTCGGTCGCGCGCCGTCGCGACGAGGTCGGCGGGCGAGAGGTCCGCGAGCGCGTCGTCCGCGAGCACGAGTCGCTGGCGCGGCCGACCGACGCCGCCCGGGACGCGCCGGGTCTCGACCAGTCCGGCGTCGACGAGCCTGTTCTTCGCCCGGGCGATCTCGGTCCGGCTGGAGAAGTCGATGTCCCGGGCCCACTCGCCCAGTTCCATCGACAGCACGCCGTGGCGGGCACCCACGAGCGCGCAGAGCGCGACCGGGTCGAGCGGGCCGTCTTCGCGGAGCGACTCCGCGCTGTCGAGCGCGGCCGCCAGCGTCTCGCCCGCCTCCGGCCACTCCTCGCGGAGCGACGCCACGAGGAGCGAGCGGGGCGGGACCGCGAGCGAGAACGGTTCTCCGGTCGACCAGCGGTCCTCGTTGGCGCGGCGGACCGACGCCACGGTCCCCGCATCGGTGACGCGAACCGCCTCGATGCGGTCGCCCACCGTCACGTGCGCGTACGCCGCGTCCGACCCGACCGTGAGACTCTCTTCGAGCGCCGGGTGCGTCCGGAGGTCGAGACGGCCGTCGGCGACCGCGTCGGCCGCGCCGGTCGCCGTGAGAAACTCCGCGAAGGCCTCGGCGGCGGCCGCGTCAGAGAGCAGGAGCCGCGCCCTCCCGCCGCGGGAGTAGACGGCGTCGACGACCGCGCGGACGAGACGAGGCGGCGGCCCGACGACGAGCGGGTCGGCGACCCCGAGCAGCCGCTCGACGAGCGGTCGGTCGGTAGCCGGTCGGGAGGCGGTCACATCTCTTCTCGGATATGACGCTCCTTTAATTTTTGCCCACTGACCGACCGAACGTCAGGTAGCCGGTGTGACCCACCCCGGCGGTGCTGGGTCGTGTCCCCCGTTCGTCCACGTTGAGTTCCCGCTGGATGGTCTCGAGCGTCTCCACGCCCCGGAGTCCGGCCGCTCGTGCGGTCTCCTCGGCGGCGCGGGCGTCCTCGACGAACGGGGCGTACACGGCGCAGTAACCGCCGGCGGCGAGGAGGTCCGGCGCGCGTTCGACGACGGCGGTCGCGTCGGCCGTGTCGAGCGTCAGGAGGTCGAACGGTCCCTCCGCGGTCAGGTCGTCGAGGGCCGCGAGCACGTCGCCCGCGCGCACCTCGACGCGGTCGGTCACGCCCGCGAGCGCCATGTTCTCGCGGGCGACGGCGGCGAAGTCGCGGTCCCGTTCGTAGGTGGTCACTCGCGCGCCGAGGCGACCGAGGTAGCCCGCGAGCACGCCGGTCCCGGTGCCGGCGTCGAGCACGCGGTCGCCCGACTGCGCGCCCGTGTGGCCGACGACGAGACCGACGTCCCGGGGCATCATCGGCGCGCCGGTCCGCTCGAAGTGCGCGAACAGGTCCGGGCCGCGGAGCGCGCGGACGCGGAACGTCTCGCCGAGGTGGGTGTCGAGTCGGTCGCCCGAGGCGGCGTCCTCGGGGACGGTGAGCACGCCGAGGTCGGTCTGGAGTTCCTCGCCCGGGGTACGGACGTACTCGCGGTCGGACGCCTCGTGGACGAGGAGGACGGCCGCGCCGCTCACTCCAGCCGCGAGATGGCCGCCGCGAGGTCGCCGTCCTCGGCTTCGAGCGCCTCGCGCGCGGCGGACTTGCTCACGCTGGCGCGCGTCGCGACGAGTTCGACGTCCTCCTCGGGAATCTCCGTCTCGCCGGCGTCACCCTCGTCGTCCGCCGCCTCTCCGGCGCTCTCGACCGCGGTCGCGTCGTCGGAGCCGCCCTCGCCGCGGGGACGCGACTCGGGGTTGCCGACGACCTGGTACGTCTGCTGGCCCTGCGCGTCCATGCGCGTGACCTCCGCGCCGTCGAAGACGAGTTCCTCGTCCGCGGTGCGGATGATGACCTCCTCGGCGTCGAGTTCGGTCACGTCGATACCCATCTGCTTCATCATCTGTTCCATCTTCCGCGGGTTCATGCCGCCTCCACCGAACATACGCGGGGAGTCGCGGGCGCGGAGCAAAAGGGTGGCGAACTCCCGGGGTGCCGGCGGCGGTATCGGCGCGGGAGGGTTCGGAACCGCGCGCGAACGCACCACCGCTTCCCGCCCTTTCATGCGCCGGCCCCGCACAGTACCGGCGTGTACCTCGCAGACCAGACGTGGCCCGAACTGGGCGAGTACGTCGCCGAGGAGTCGCTCGCCGTCGTCCCGCTCGGGTCGACCGAACAGCACGGCCCGCACCTGCCGCTGGCGACCGACTACCTCATCGCCGAGGCGCTCGCGCGCGCGGCGACCGACCGGACGGGTCACCTCTGTACCCCGCCGGTCCGCATCGCCGTCTCCGAACACCACCGCCAGTTCCACGGGACGATGTGGGTCGACCCCGAGGTGTTCCGCGACTACGTCGAGAGCTTCACCCGCAACCTGACGTACCACGGCGTCGACCGCGTGGTGTACGTGAACGCCCACGGCGGGAACGTCCAGCACCTCCGCGAGGTGGGGCGGCGACTCCGGCGCGACGAGGCGGCGTACGCCGTCGAGTGGATGTGGGACGAGTCCATCCCGGACCTCGTGGACGAGGCGTTCGAGCAGAACGGTCCGCACGGCGGGCCGAAGGAGACGGCGATGGTGATGCACATCGCCGGGGAACTCGTCCGCGAGGGCGAACTCGACTCGGCCCACGAGGGCGGCCGGGCGACGCTCGCACCCGCCGAACTGCGGACCGCCGGCTCGCGGACGTTCTACGACGCCATCGACAACTCGGGGAACGGCGTCTTCGGCGACCAGACGGACGCGACGCCCGAGAAAGGGGCGGAGCTGTTCGAGGCGGCGACCGAACAGCTAGTCCAGCTAGTGGAGTGGATCGACGGCCAGCCGTTCGCGGACCTGATGCCGAAGCCGCACGTCGACCCCCAGCCCGGGAGCCGGCGGGAGTAGTCGGCGCTGCGAGTCCCCGGGAGTCACCCCGAGCGAGTGGCCGACCCGGTGGTCGAGGGGGGCGAGCAGGCGACGCACGACTCCCCCCGACGCTGCGTCGCACAGCCGCGGACGCCGGGGAGCGAACAGTCAGCGCACGCGGCGGATGGTCCCCCTCTCGCTCATAAACCCTCGTCTCGCCGGTCGTCTCCTCCTCACGCCACCTTGGTGCTGACGGCGAGCCCCGACCCGACCGGGAGGACGAGCGTCTCGAACTCGTCGGTCCGGACGGCGTCGAGGTAGTCGGCGATGCCGCGCGACGACTCGTCGTCGGCGTCGATGGCGCCGCGTTCGCCCTCGAGGTGCGCGAGTACGTCGTCGAACTCGACGGGACCGCGCATGATGTTGTCCGCCGCGACGACTCCGCCGTCGCGGAGTTTGGGCTCCACCGCGTCGAGCGCCTCGGCGTACCGCTCCTTCTGGTGGTCGACGAGGACGACGTCGAACGGGCCGTCGTAGCGCTCGACCGTCTCCAGGGCGTCCCCCTCCTCGAACGAACAGCGGTCCGCGAGCCCGGCGTCTGCCATGAACTCCCGTCCCTTGTCGAGTTCGTCGGCGTCGAACTCCGTGAGCACGACGTGGTCGGCGCCGCCCCGGAGGAACCACGAGGCGGAGTAGCCGAACCCGGAGCCGAACTCGAACACCGTCCCGGCACCCGTGAGCCGCGCGAGCAGGCGGAGCACGGCCCCCGACTCGGGGCCGATGTTCGGGAAGCGGTGCTCGGCGGCGAAGTCGGCCATGCGCTGCTGGACCTCGGTGTGTTCCGGCCCGGCGGCGCGGACGAATCGCGCGACGTCGTCTGGAAGAACCATGGCGGGGGGTACCCACGCTCGCCACTTAGCTCCCGTCCCTCCGTCGAGAGCGGAGCGGAACGGAGCGGGACGGGTCGCCGCGGGTCCCGGACCGGACGGCGTGCCACACCGGCGGTACCGTTTAGGCGGGGGGGACGCACGCGTCACCGTGACCGAGACGCGGGTCGCGGAAGTGACGACGGACGAGGGGTGAGCGGCGGCGGTCCCGCTGTTGCGCCAACTGTGGACCGACGCGGACGAGGCGTTCGTCCGGGCGTGGCGCGAGGAGGAGGACTACCGGCTGCTCGGACTGTTCGAGGGCGACGCGCTGGTCGCCGTCGCCGGGGTCTCCCTCCAGCGGGTCCTCCACCACGCCCGCCACGCCTGGATTCACGACTTCGTGGTCGACGCCGACCGCCGCTCGGAGGGGCTCGGCTCTGAACTGCTCGCCGGCGTGGAGTCGTGGGCGCGCGAGCGCGACTGCGAGTACGTCGCGCTGGCGAACCGACTCGGTAACGAGGAGGCGCTCGCGTTCTACGAGGACAACGGCATGGAGCGGTGGGGGTACGTCGTCGAGCGAGAGCTCTGAGCGGTCTCGGGCGTCCGGGGCGCGACCCGTGACCTGACGGGACGAGAGTCGACGTCACCGGCCGGTCGCCTCACAGCGGCGGCGCGGCGAGGTAGCCGCCGAGGAGGAGGAGGAGGACACCGACGGCGCTCGCCGCCTTGAGGAGGGTGTCGGCCTCCCGCGCGCCGGTCCGGACCTTGTTCTCGTCGGTGGCGTCGGTGAGCCGGCCCGTCGCCGCCTCGACGAGGCCCGTCATCACGAACCAGAGGCCGAACATCGTGAGCACGAGGTGCCCGCGCGGCGGCGCGAATAGCCCCTCGGCCCCGTACACGGTGGCGGCCATGTACCCCCCCGTCGCGAGGAAGAACAGCGCGCCGACGCGCGTCACCGTCGAGAGCCCCCCGGCGGCCGCGGCGAGCAGGTCCGTCGTGGTGCCGCCGTCCCTGGCGAGCGGGATGACCTTCCACGTCACGAAGACGACTGCGCCGACCCAGAGGCCCGCGAACAGCGTGTGCAGCACGTACGCGGCGGTGAGTGCCAGTGGCATCGTCCGGGGGTGGGCGGGCCGCGTGATAAATCCAGTTCCGGTGTCCGGACCCGTCCTCCCGCCTCTCGCCGGTCGCGCGCCCGGCGACGTCGAACCCTTAAGGGGCGACGTACCGACTCGTACACCATGTTCGACCCCGACGACCTGGCGGCGATCCGCGAGGGGAAACGGGAGTGGGAGGAGGAGACGCTCTCGCCCACGCTGGAGCGGTTCGGGGAGCGGCAGGAGTCGTTCGCCACCGACACGGGCGGCCCCGAAGTCGACCGACTGTACACGCCGAACGACGTGGCGGACCTCGACTACGAGGCGGACCTCGGCTTCCCCGGCGAAGAGCCGTACACGCGGGGGGTCTACTCCACGATGCACCGCGGCCGGCTCTGGACCATGCGCCAGTACGCCGGGATGGGCACGGCGAGCGAGACCAACGAGCGGTTCCGCTACCTCATCGACCAGGGGTCGTCGGGGCTGTCGATGGCGTTCGACCTGCCGACCCAGATGGGGTACGACTCCGACGCCGACATGGCCGCCGGCGAGGTGGGCAAGTCGGGCGTCGCCATCGACTCGCTCCGGGACATGGAGCGCGTCTTCGAGGGCATCCCGCTCGACGAGGTGTCCACCTCGATGACCATCAACGCGCCCGCGGCGGTGCTGCTCGCGATGTACGTCGCCGTCGGCGACCGGCAGGGCGTCGACCGCGAGGAGTTGCGGGGAACCGTCCAGAACGACATCATGAAGGAGTACATCGCGCGGAACCTCTACATCTACCCGCCGGAGCCGTCCATGAGACTGATCACGGACATCTTCGAGTTCTGCGCGGCCGAGACGCCGAAGTTCAACACCATCTCCATCTCGGGGTACCACATCCGCGAGGCCGGGTCGACCGCCGCGCAGGAGATAGCGTTCACGCTCGGCGACGGCATCGAGTACGTGAACGCCGCCGTCGAGGCGGGCCTCGACGTCGACGAGTTCGCCCCCCAACTCTCCTTCTTCTTCAACGCCCACAACAACGTCTTCGAGGAGGCGGCGAAGTTCCGCGCGGCGCGCCGGATGTGGGCGAAGATAATGACCGAGCGGTTCGGCGCGGAGCGCCCCGCCTCGAAGCAGTTGCGGTTCCACACCCAGACCGCGGGGTCGATGCTCACCGCCCAGCAGGTGGAGAACAACGTCGTCCGCGTCGCCTATCAGGCGCTCGCGGCCGTCCTCGGCGGCACGCAGTCGCTCCACACGAACGGGAAAGACGAGGCGCTGTCGCTCCCGACGGAGCAGTCGGTCCGGACCGCGTTGCGGACCCAGCAGATACTCGCCCACGAGTCGGGGGCGGCCGACACCATCGACCCGCTGGCGGGGAGCTACTACGTCGAGCACCTGACGGACGAACTGGAGGAGCGCGCGTTCGACCTCATCGAGGAGGTCGACGGGCGCGGCGGGATGCTCGACGCGGTGCGGGACCAGTGGGTCCAGCGCCAGATTCAGGACGTCTCCTACGAGCGACAGCGCGAGATAGAGGAGGGGGAGCGAATCATCGTCGGTGTCAACGAGTTCGAGGTGGACGACGAGGAGGCGCACGTGGACATCGAGGAGGTGTCCGAGGAGGAGGAGCGCGCACAGGTCGAGCGGACCGAGGACGTTCGCGCCGAACGGGACGACGCCGCCGTCGAAGCGGCCCTCGACGCCCTGGCCGACGCCGCCGCGGGCGAGGAGAACGTGATGCCGTCCGTCGTCGACGCGGTGAAGGCGTACGCGACGGTCGGGGAGATATCCGACGTGTTCCGCGAGGAGTTCGGCGAGTGGCAGCCGGGAAGCACGGTGTAGCCCGGCGACCGACCGGAGTCGGTGGGCGAGCGGTCGCGGCGACCCGCTCGGTTTAGGGGGCGGGCGACGAGACGTCCGGTATGCACGTCGACCACGCCGGCATCGCCACCGACGACGCCGCGACCCTCGCCGACCTGTTCGTGGACCTCCTCGGCGTCGACCACGTCCACGAGGAGGAGTTCGACGGGATGACCGTCGTCTTCCTCGACTGCGGGAACGCCTACCTCGAACTGCTCGAACCGCGCGAGGAGGGGTCTATCGCCCGGTACGTCGACCGGAACGGTCCCGGCATCCACCACCTCGCGTTCGGGACCGACGACGTGGAGTCCGCGCTCGAACGCGCCCGCGAGATGGGGGTCGAACTCGTCGACGAGGAACCGCGCCCCGGCGCCTGGGGCCACCGCGTCGCGTTCCTCCACCCGAAGTCGACCGGCGGCGTCCTCGTGGAGTTCGTCGAGCACTGAGCGCGCCGGTGAACGGCGACGCTCGGGGACGACGCCGCGATACGGGAGCGCACGTGTCAGGGGTGGTTTATTATCTCACCGACCGATCGACATGTTGACTCTCGGCTCCACCGGGAATCGCGTTCACACATGTCCATGATCAGTTCACCCCTCGACGAGTCGCTCGTCTCCGACCTCCGCGCCGCGGTCGGCGGCGAGGTAATCGCGCCCGACGACGAGGCGTACCACGACGCCCGCGCCGTCTGGAACGGTCGAATCGACCGGTTCCCCGCGGTCGTCGTCCGCGTCGCGTCGACGGACGACGTCGCCGCCGCCATCCGCTTCGCGCGCGACCACGACCGCCCGCTCGCCGTCCGCGGGGGCGGCCACCACGTCACGGGAAGCGCGGTGGTCGACGACGGCGTGGTGGTCGACCTCTCGGCGCTCACGGACGTCTCGGTCGACCCCGACGCCCGGACGGTCCGCGTCGGCCCCGGCTGCCGAGTCAGCGACGTCCTCTCGGAGACCCGGGAGCACGGGCTGGCGATCACCTGCGGCAGCGCCGCGCACAACGGCGTGGCGGGCTCGACGCTCGGCGGCGCCATCGGCTGGGTCCGCAGGGAGCACGGCCTCGGGGTCGACACGCTCCGCTCCGTCGAGTTGGTCACGGTCGACGGCGAGGTGCTGACCGCCAGCACCGAGGAGAACCCGGAGCTGTTCTGGGGGGTCCGCGGCGGCGGCGCCAACTTCGGCGTCGTCACGAGTTTCGAGTTCGACTGCTTCGAACTCCCCTCCGAGGTGGCGGTCGCCCAGCCCGTTTACGCGGCACCCGACGACGAGACCGTCCGCGTCCTGCTCGGCCAGTACCGCGAGTACGTCTCCGACGCTCCCCGCGAGGTGACGTCGATGGCCATCGTGACGTCGGTCCCCCCGCTCCCGTTCGTCCCCCAGGAGGTTCACGGCGCGCCCGTGGTCATGTTCTACGCGGCGTACGCCGGCGACCCCGCCGAGGGCGAGGAGGTCATGCGCCCGCTCCGCGAGATGGGTGACGGTGGGCCCACCATGGACATGAGCGCACGGCTGCCGTTCCTCGCGGTCCACGAGATAGCCAACGAACTGTTCCCCGTCGGGAACCGCTACTCGTGGCACTCGCTGTACGCCGACGAGCCGTCGGACGACCTGCTCGACCGAGTGACCGCGAACGCGGGTGCGCGTCCCCCGGGCGAGGCGAGCATCGAACTGTGGCACCTCGGCGGCGCCGTGAGCGACGTCGCCCCGGACGGGAGCGCCTACGCGCACCGGGACGCGGAGTTCCTGGTCAACGTCGGCGCGACGTGGCGCGACCCCGCCGAGGACGAGGCACACCTCTCGTGGGCGGAGTCGTCGTGGCGCGACCTCCGCGAGTCGCCGGCCACACGGGAGGCGTTCTACCCCGGCTTCCCGGGGTTCGTCGAGGGCGAAGAGCGCGCCCGGATGGCGTACGGCGACAACCTCGACCGGCTGGCGGAGCTGAAGGCGGAGTACGACCCCGAGAACCTGCTCCACAGCAACCTCAACGTCACGCCCGCCCGCTGAGTCCGCCGAGCGTCGGCCCGCTCGCGGGCGGAGCCCACGAGGCGGAAGAGTAGTAAGGCTGCCGGGCACCCGGACGGGTATGCGCGACTGGCTCGCCCACCGGGTGGCCGCCACGCCGGACGCCGAGGCGCTCGTCGCCGCCCGGTCCGGTCGGACGTGGACGTACGCGGAACTGGACGAGGCCGCCGACGCGGTGGCCGGTCGGCTCGCGGGGCTGGGCGTCGAGGCCGGCGACCACGTCGCCGTCGTCATGCGCAACCGCCCACAGTACGTCACGCTCCTCCACGCGGCGATGCGGGTGGGCGTCAGGCTGGTCCCCCTCTCGAGGGCGCTGACCGCGGCCGAACTCGGGCCGCAGGTGGCCCGCGCGGACGCCACTCTCCTCGTCTGCGGCGCCGACACCGAGCAGGTGGCCGTCGAGGCGACGGGCGGTGCGGGCGAGGAATCCGACCCCGGTCGGACGGGCGACGACGCGAGCGAGACGCCCGACCGCGCGTCGCCGCCCGTTCCGGTCGTCTCGGTGGACGACCCGCAGTGGGAACGCGTCGCGCACCTCCGCTCCGCCTCGGAGGAGCCGTTCGACCCCGCGACGTGGACTCGCGCGGACCCGCTCGTCACGCTGTTCACCTCGGGGTCGACCGGGAGCCCGAAACCCGTCGTGCTCACGATGGGGAACGTCCTCTCCTCGGCCGTCGCGTCGGCGTTCCGCCTCGGCGTCACGCCGGAGGACCGCTACCTCGCGACGCTCTCGCTCCACCACACGGGCGGCATCATGCCGCTGTACCGCGCGACGCTGTACGGGACGAGCGTCGTCCTGCGCTCGGGGTTCGACCCCGGCGACGCCGCCGACGACCTCCGGAAGTACGAGGTGACGGGGGTCTCGCTCGTTCCGACGATGCTCCGGCGGATGCTCGACGCCCGCGGCACGCTCTCGGACTCGCTGCGGGTCGTCCTGCTCGGGGGCGCGCCGGCCCCGGACGACCTCGTCGAGCGCTGTCACGACTACTCGATTCCGGTCCACCCGACGTACGGCATGACCGAGGCGGCCTCACAGATAACGACGGCCACGCCCGAGGAGGCCGAGGGGCACCCGGGGACGGTCGGCCGACCGCAGTTCTGGACGGACCTGACGGTGCGCGACGACCGGGGGAACGTCTGCCCGCCGGGCGAGGCGGGCGAACTCGTGGTGGACGGGCCCTCGGTGACGCCCGGCTACTACGGCGACGCGGCGGCGACCGACGCGGCGTTCGACGAGGGCGGTCTCCACACCGGCGACGTGGGCTACCGCGACGAGGACGGCTACGTCTACGTGTTGAACCGACTCGACGACCGCATCATCACCGGCGGCGAGAACGTCGACCCCGGCGAGGTGGTGGCGGTCCTGCGCGAGCACCCGGGCGTCGCGGACGCGGCCGTCGTCGGCGTCCCCGACGAGGAGTGGGGGGAGCGCGTCGCCGCGCTGGTCGTCCGTGCGGACCCCGACCTGTCGGCCGACGACGTGGAGTCGTTCTGCCGCGAACGGCTCGCCGGGTTCAAACTCCCGCGCGCGGTTCGCTTCCGCGACGACCTCCCGCGGACGGAGACGGGAACGGTCGAGCGGCCGGCCGTCCGCGAGATGCTCGCCGAGAGCGACGGGAGCGACGAGGCGGTCGGGAACGGAGACTCCGAGTCCGACGGCGAGTCGACCGGCGACGGACACGCGCCGCCGGACGGGACGGACACCGGCCGGACGAACGGCGACGACGGGGACGACGAGACGGCCGCCGGCGGGGCGAACGACGCGACGGACGGCGACGGGCCGGACGACACGGAGGAGTGAGCGGGAGTCGAGTAAACCCGCTCCCACCCGTCCGGGGTTTCACGGCCGTTATAGTCCGCTACCGTGATAGGGGACCATGAGCACGGACCTCGACCTGCTCGACGAGTCGGTCGTCCCCGAACACGCCCGCGGCGTGAAGCGGGAGGCGCGCGAGTTCGCCGCCGAGCACATCGAACCGGTCGCCGATGAGGCGTTCCGCGCGGGCGAGTACCCGTGGGACGTCCTCGAGGCGGGGCAGGACGCGAAGCTGGTCGGCCAGGACATCCCCGAGGAGTACGGCGGCCGCGAGTTCGACCTCCACCAGATGCTCGCCGTCGCCGAGGAGTTCTACCGCGCGGACGCCGGCATCGGCCTCACGCTGATGCTCGCGTCGTTCGGCAACGAACTCGTCTACAAGTACGGCTCCGACGCCCAGAAGCAGGAGTACCTCCCGCCGGTCGCCGCGGGCGAGCAGATATCCGGGCTGGCGGTGTCGGAGCCCCAGACGGGGTCGGACCTCGCCGGGATGACGACGTCGGCCGAGGAGGTCGAGGGGGGGTACGAACTCAACGGCGAGAAGTACTGGGTGGGCAACGCCGTCGAGGCGGACTGGCTGACGGTGTACGCGAAGACGGCCGACCGGGAGGACCGCTACGGAAACTACTCGCTGTTCGTCGTCGAGACCAGTCGGGAAGGATACGAGGCAGAACACATCCCCGAGAAGATGGGGATGCGCGCGTCCAAGCAGGGCCACATCGTCTTCGACGACTGCTTCGTCCCCGAGGAGAACCTCGTCGGCGCGGAGGGGGGCGGCTTCTACGCGCTCGCGGACTTCTTCAACCACGGCCGGGTCGTCGTCGGCGGGCACGGACTCGGCCTCGCGGCCGCGGCCATCGAGGAGGCGTGGGCGTTCGTCCACGACCGCGAGGCGTTCGCCCGGAAGGTGTCGGAGTTCCAGTCGGTCCAGCACGACCTGGCGAACATGCGCACGGAGTTCGAGGCGGCCCGCGCGCTCAACTGGCGCGCCGCCGAGAAGGTCGAGACCGGCGAGGACGCCGGGCTGTGGGCCGCGATGGCGAAACTGAAGTCGACCGAGACGGCCGTCGACTGCGCCGAGCGGGGGATGCAACTCCACGGCGGCCGCTCCATCCTCACCGACCGCCGCATCGCGCGGGTGTACCGCGACGCGCGCATCCCCGTCATCTACGAGGGCGCGAGCGAGATACAGCGCAACCTCGTCTACCGGCAGAGCAGGTAGGCGGCTCCGACCGCTCGCGCCGGGGGGCGGCGGGCGTCGACCCGCCGCTTCAGTCCGCGCCCGTCGCGTCGACGTACGCGCCGTTCTCCTCGGGCGTCACCGACCGCTCCAGCGCCGCCAGCGCGCCGACGAGCAGCGCGCAGACCGCCACGAGCGTCGGCCAGAGCAGCGTCGAGAGGCCGTAGTCGAAGAACAGTCCGCCGGCGAACGCGCCCAGTCCGGTCCCGAGCCGCTTCGCCGTCTCCAGCACCGACAGCTGGGTTCCGCGTTCGGCGGCCGTACCGAGGTCTGACATCAGCGCCGAGGCGAGCGGCGAGTGGAGTATCTCCCCGAGCGTCCGAATAACGAGGTGACCGCCGACCAGCCCGACGCCGAGCAGGACGACCGGCGTCAGCAGGCCCCCCCCGTCGGGGACGACGAGCGCGTCTGCCCCCCACGCCGACAGCATCGAGACGGCCCAGAGGCACGCCGACACCATCAGCCCGCGGGTGCGCCGCCAGTCGTCGATGGCGCTCACGAGCGGCAACTGGAGGACGACGATGGTGAGCGGGTTCAACACGTACAGGGTCCCCAACTGGGAGGCGGTGAGGTCCAGTCCCCGTTTCGCGACGACCGGGACGGTCGTCTGCATCTGCGCGTACATCACCGCGAAGCCGAGGTTCACCGCCGCGAGCGCGAGCACGCGCGGACGGGTCGCCGCGCGCCACCACGCCGCGAGCGACCCGGTCACGGCGGCCGACCCGGAGTCGGACGCGTCGTCGGTCCCGCTCTCCGTCGTGCCGTCCGCCTCGCCCGCGCCGGCGACGCGGGGGACGAACAGCAACAGGACGACGGCGACCACCCCGGAGGTCAGCCCGTCGCCGACGAACACCGCGACGTTCGCCACCGAGTAGAGCAGGCCGCCCACGACGAACCCGACGCCGAACCCGGTGTTGTTCGCCACCTTCAACAGCGCGTACCCCCGGTCGCGCTCGGCGTCGTCGGTGAGGTCGGCGGTCATCGCGGACGCCGCGGGGGTGTACAGCCCGCCGACCAGTCCCGAGGCGACGCAGACGCCGACGAACGCGAGTCCGAGTCTCGAGACGCCGGCGACTCCCGCGACGCTCGCCGGGACGGCCGCCGCGAGGGCGGGGACGAACGCGAACGCGGCGAGCGCGAACGCCGACAGCGCCATCGACGCGACCATCACCGGCTTTCGCCCGACTGCGTCCGCGAAGTAACCGCCGACGACCGTGCCGAGTGCGGTGGTGACGCTCTTGGCCCCGAGACCGAGTCCGACGACGGCGAGCGCGATGCCCACCTCGAAGTGGAAGTGCACGGTCGCGAAGGGGTACACCAGCCCCGCGCCGAACACGTTGATGAGTTGACCGAGCGCGACGACGTAGACGGCGCGGTCGAACCCCCGGACGGCGTCGAGCGACGGACGCTTCACGCACCGTGGTCGGGGGCGGTCGCACCTGAACCGTCCGGTTCCGGCGCGGCCGACCGGAGAGAGGAGGCGCGGCGACGACGACACGGGCGACCGAGGAGACGCCCGCTGGTTCGACTCGGGGCAACGTCCCGCGTGCGTCGGACGCTCCGCGGGCGTTCGACGGGATAATTATCGCTATTCAGGAAAGTAGTACTATCATACCTCCTCCGGAGAGAAACCGTAACGCGTGCTTAAACGAGGGAAGACGGAGTGAATCGGTTCCCGGCCGCCGCCCAAAAGTTCTATACCCTGCGACTGGTAGAGAGTACGAAAGGAGCGGAATCGCATGGCAAAGGACACCGTCCGATACCCGGACGCCGTCGTCGACGAGATCGACCGGCTGGTCGAGAACGGCGTGTTCGAGAGCAAGTCCGAGTTCTACCGCTTCTCGGCCGAGTACGTCCTCGCCATCGTCAGCGACGACTGGGAGCCCGAGACGTTCAACTACGGGGAACTCCGGGACGAACTCGACCTGAAGGAGGAACCGGTGCTCATCGGCGCCGACGGGGGGCGCGACTTCCTGAACGCGGTCATCACGGTCCGCCAGTACGGCCTCCGCAACGAGTTCGAGGAGGCGGAGGCGTTCATCGACGAGAACTACGACGTCACCGACCGCTCGGGCATGATTCTGGAGGAGTTGCTCCGCGTCTACCGCGACCGGGCGGAGCAGGGCGGGGCGAACGCACAGGGAAGCCCGTAGCCACCGCCCCGCGGAAACGAGAAGACGACGCGTACTCGTCGGGTTCTCGCGACGAGGCGGGCAGGCGGTACCGAACCCACCGGGCACCGTATCGGTAGCGCCAAGCCACCGGGGCCGCACGGACCGGTATGCGACTGGAGGACTACTGGGGCGTCGGTCCGAAGACGGCGGCGACGCTCCGCGACGCGCTCGGGGAGGAGCGCGCCGTCGCGGCCATCGAGTCCGCCGACGTTCGCGCGCTGGTCGAGGCCGGGGTGACGCGCGGCCGCGCGACGCGGGTGCTCCGGCGGGCGAACGGCGGCGCCGGGATGGACCTGTTCGCCACGGCGGACGCGCGCGAGGTGTACGACCGCCTGCTGTCGCTCGCCGCGGAGTTCGCCGTCACCGAACACGCCGCCGACCGGGTGCGCGTGCTCACGCCGCTGACGGCCGACCCGGAGCGCGAGGCGCGCCTCGACGACGTGCTCGAAGCCCGCGACGCGTGGACGGAACTGACGGAGGACGCCCGGGAGGACGTGCTCGCGGCGTTCGAGCGGTACGACGAGGCCGGCGGCACCGACAGGGCGGCCGTCGAGACGGCGCTCGCGCTCCGGGCGGCGGGCCTGCGCGGCGGCACGTTCGCCGCGCTCGACGGCGTCGACGAGGACGCGCTCGCGGACGCGGCGGACGCGCTCGGCGCGCTCACTGACGACGACGGCGTCGCCGCCGGCGCGGACGAGCGACTCGACCGTCTCCGCGAGCGCCGCGACGCCGCGCGGGCGCTCGCCGACTCCGCGTTCGACGTCATCGACGCGGTGCGCGACCGGGGCGCGCGCGACGCCGAGGCGTTCCAGTCCGCGGTCGTGGAGTACGTCGCCGAGCGGACGGACCTCACGCCGGGGCGCGTCCGGTCGGCCGCGCCCGACGAGGCGGTCGACTCGGCCGACTTCGTGAGCGCGACGCTGCGCGACCTCTCGTCGGCTCTCGAGGCGGAGGCGGCCGAGCGCGAGTCGGCCGTCCGGGCGGACCTGGAGGCGGCCGTCGACGCGGCCGGCGGCGACGTCGACGCCGCCGTCGACGCCGTGGGGGACATCGCGTTCCTGCTCTCGCTCGCGCGCTTCGCCGTCGAGTACGACCTGACGCGCCCGGAACTCGGCGCGGACGGCGTGGCCGTGCGCGGGGCGCGGAACCTCTTCCTCCCGGGGACGGTCGAACCGGTCACGTACGCCGTCGGTGACCACTCGCTGGGCGGGTCGATCCCGACGGGCGACCGGGTGGCGGTGCTGACGGGCGCGAACTCCGGCGGGAAGACCACGCTCTTAGAGACGCTGTGTGGCGTGGTCGTCCTGGCGTCGATGGGGCTGCCGGTCCCGGCCGAGGCGGCCGTCGTCGGCCGGTTCGACACGGTCGTCTTCCACCGCCGGCACGCCTCGTTCAACGCCGGCGTGCTGGAGGCGACGCTGAAGTCCATCGTGCCGCCGCTGTCGGGCGAGGGTCGGACGCTCATGCTCGTCGACGAGTTCGAGGCCATCACCGAACCGGGGCGCGCGGCGGACCTGCTGAACGGACTCGTGGAGTTGACCGTCGAGCGGGGTGCGCTCGGCGTGTACGTCACCCACTTAGCGGACGACCTCTCGCCGCTCCCGGACGCCGCCCGCATCGACGGTATCTTCGCCGAGGGGTTGACCGAGAACTTGGAGCTAGAAGTGGACTACCAGCCCCGGTTCGGTACGGTCGGCCGCTCGACGCCGGAGTTCATCGTCTCGCGGCTGGTGGCGAACGCCGCGGACCGCTCGGAGCGTGCCGGGTTCGAGCGGCTGGCGGCCGCCGTCGGCGAGGAGGCCGTGCAACGGACGCTCTCGGACGCGGAGTGGGGCGGCTGAACGGGAGCGGTCGCCTCGGCGCTCACCCGAACGCGCCCAGGCTCGACTGCAACTGCCGGTCCCCGCCACCGGATTCCACCTCGTAGCCGACGAGTTCGCGCATGTCGACGGCGTACGTCGTCCCCGCGTTCTCCAGCACCAGCACGCGCCCCTTCGTGCCCACGATATCGCCGCTCGCCAGCGTCTCGGCGACCGGCCGCTCAGAGAGGTCGAGACCGTACTCGAAGGCGAACGTCTCCAGCGGGTCGAACCCCGCCAGCAGGTCCGCCCACGCGTCGTCGTCCACCGCCTCGCCCAGTCCCTCGACTTTCGTCGGGACGCGCACCCGGTCGGGAATCTCGTCGGCGAGACCGGCCTCTATCTCGCGGGCGATGCGGCCGTTCGCCACCGTCCGGAGGTGCGCGCCCCGGTCGGCGCCCTGTTCGCGCAGGCGGGTGTCGAGGCGCCACTCCTTCGTCACGCCAACCTTGAACGTGGCCGGCGCGAACGCCGCGAGGTACACCGCGTGGTCGTCGAAACAGTCCATCTCGTCTTTCAGGCACGTCCCGGTACACCGCGCGCACACCCACGTCGACTGGTGGTCGGGGCAGTACGGGGCCGCCTCGGCGGGGCACGTCCGGTGGACGCCCTCGTGGACGGTGCCCGCGCAGTGGCGTCTCCCGAGCGACCAGTCGAGTCGCTCGCCGGGGTCGAGCGGAACCCGCTCGACGTCCGTCTCCCCGCGTCCGCCGGCGCCGTCGCCGACGAACAGCGCACCGGCCGACGCCTCGTATCCGACGACCTGCACACCACTGGATAGCCGGCGCGCGGCTTTAGGCGTGTCCATCGCCTCACACCAGTTCGAGACAGTTTTCACTGATTTCCATGCATGGTTTCAATATCCTGCAGAAGATTCAAACGTGTGGGTCGTGGAGACGAGTGGCATGGACGACGGCGACGGCACGACCCGACGGAACGTACTGAAACTGACGGGCGGGGCGGTCGGCGGACTCGGACTCGTCGGCACCGCGTCGGCCGGCGCGGGGGGCGGCGGGTCGACCGTCGAGGTGAACGTCGGGTACGGCGCCGAGAGCGGGCGCCGGGCGGCGAAGGCCGCCGCGTCGGCCGTCGTCAGGGAGTTCGGCTTCGACGCGCTCACGCTCCGGGTGGACGAGCACGCGGTCGGGGGGCTCCGCCGGCGGCCCGACGTACGGTACGTGGAGGAGAACGGGACGATGCACGCGTTCGCCCAGCGGCTCACGTGGGGGGTCGACCGGGTGGACGCGGACGTGGCGACGGCGAACGGGTCGACCGGCGCGGGCGCCGACGTCGCCATCCTCGACACCGGCATCGACTCCGACCACCCGGACCTCGTCGGCAACCTGGGGGCCGGGAAGGCGTACGTGAAGTCGCGCGGCCCGTACGCCGAGGCGTGGGACGACGACAACGACCACGGCACCCACTGCGCCGGCATCGCGAGCGCGGTGAACGACACCGCGGGCGTGCGCGGCGTCTCGACGGAGGCGACGCTGCACGCGGTGAAGGTGCTCGACAAGCGCGGGTCGGGGTCGTACTCGGACATCGCCGCCGGCGTGGAGTACGTCGCCGACCAGGGGTGGGACGTCGGGTCGATGAGCCTCGGGGCCTCCACGGGGTCTCAGACGCTCCGCGACGCCTGCCAGTACGCCGTCGACCGCGGGGTCGTCCTGGTCGCCGCCGCCGGCAACGACGGCCCGTGTTCCGACTGCGTCGGCTATCCGGCCGCCTACCCGGAGACGATGGCCGTCTCCTCGTCGGCCCCGGACGACTCGCTGTCGGGGTTCTCCTCGACCGGCGACCCGGTCGATATCATCGCACCCGGGACCGACGTCTACTCGACGGTCCCGGGCGGGTACGACACCTTCTCGGGGACGTCGATGGCGACGCCACACGTCGCCGGCGCGGCCGGTCAACTCGCCGCCGCCGGCGGGAACGGCTCCGGCATCCGGACGACGCTGACGGACAGCGCGGAGGACATCGGTCTCTCGGCGGCCGAGCAGGGCGCCGGTCTGCTCGACGTGGCCGCCGCGCTCGGGTACGACTCCTCGGACGACTGAACGGCCGCGAACGCGACGGCCTGACACGGAGCGAACTGACCGCGGACGCGGCCGGCGGCGAGGGCGACCGCCGTGGCCGTCGTGGTTATCATCCCGGTCGCGAAACCCACACGCATGCTTCGGGCGACGCTGACGGTCGAACCGACGGACGAGGCGCTGACGCTCCGGTTGACCGTCGAGAACGCCGGCGACGGTCCGGTGTCGCTGTCGTTCTCTGACGGCCAGCGCGCGGAGTTCGTCGCCGAACGGGCCGGCGACCGCGAGGAGGTGTGGCGCTGGAGCGACGAGCGGACGTTCGCGATGGCGCTCGGCAACGAGGAACTCCGACCCGGGGAGACGAGGGAGTTCGAGGCGACGTGGGAGGGCGCCGAGAGCGGCGAGTACGTCGTCCGCGGGTGGCTCGTCGCCCGCGAGTCCGACGCCGACGCGGAGATGGAGGTGACGCTGTAGACGGGTCGACGCGCTACAGTTCCGCCGAGAGGTCCTCGGCGGCCCGCCGGACCGCCTCGTCGCTGGACCCCGGCGGTTCGTACCCCAGCGCCGAGAGCTTCTCGACCGAGAGCCGCATCCGGGGGACGTCGCCGGCCCAGCCCCGTTCGCCGCCGGTGTACTCGTACTCCGGGCCGACGCCGAGCACGTCGCTCACGATGTCCGCGATGCGCGTGACCGAGGTGGTCGTGCGCGTCCCGAGGTTGTACGTGTTCACGGGCGCGTCGGCGCGTTCGACGACGTGACACATCGCCTCGACGCAGTCGTCGACGTGCATGTACGACTTCTCCTGTCTCCCGTCGCCGAGGATGGTGAGCGAGTCGGGGTCCGCGCGGAGTTTCTCGATGAAGTCGGGGACGACGCTCCCGCGCGCCCCCGGCCCGACGATGTTGGCGAACCGGAACGTCCAGACGGTGAAGTCGTACTTGTGGGCGTAGACGGAGAGGAGGCTCTCGTCGGCGAGTTTCGACGCGCCGTACTCGCTGATGGGTTCGAGCGGCGCGTAGTCCTCGGGGGTGGGCCGCGGCGCCTCGCCGTAGACGACGGAAGAGGAGGTGAACGCGGCGTCCGTGACGCCGACGTCGGCCATGCGTTCGAGGAGGTTGTACGTCATCTCGGCGTTCTCCTCGACCTGTCTTCGGGGGTTCGCGTCGTTGACCGACGGGTGCGCCGCGAGGTGGAAGACGAGGTCCACCTCCCCGGTGACCGCGTCGGCCACCTCGCCGGCGTCGGTCATGTCGCACTCGTGGAACGTGACCGAGTCGGGGAGGCGCTCGCGCTTCCCCGTCGAGAGGTCGTCGGCGACGCGCACGTCGTTGTCCGCCGCGAGTCGAGTCGCGAGGTGCGAGCCGATGAGGCCCGCGCCGCCGGTGACGAGGACGGTCCGGTCCGAGAGGTCCATACCCGTCGGTCCGACGGTCGGCTGAAGTGTCTTCCGGTGGGGCGGTCGAGCGGTCCGGCACCCGAGTACTACTCGTCGGTGGGGTTCACCGAGCGGTCCCACGACAGCCCCGTCAGTTCCTCGCTCAGCGCCCAGAGGTCCGCGGCGGCGCCCGCACGCCGCACGGCGGGCGACGGCTCCGTCCGCTCGCAGTCGGAGAAGTACGCGCCCGAGACGGCCGCGACGGCCGGGGCGGCGGCGAGGTACGTCGGCGTCGCGGCGGCGCTCGCGGGCGTGTCGACGAACGGGACGAGTCGGCCGGGAGGCGGGCGAGCAGGCCCACCGCGAGCGACACCGGGAGCGAGGCGTCGCGCCACAGGCCGCTCCCGGGGACGAATCCCGGGTGACAGGCGTTCGCCGTCGGCCCGTCGAACCGCCGCGCGAGCGCCCGGACGAACAGCACGTTCGCCAGTTTCGAGCGGGCGTACGCGTCGAGCCCGTCGTACCCCTCGGTCGAACGGACGTCGAACGCCCCGGTCGCCCGCGAGTGGACGCCGGAGGCGACGACCACCACGCGGGCGTCGGAGGCGAGGCGGTCGCGGAGCCGCGTCGTGAGCCTGAACGGCGCGAGGTGGTTGACGGCGAACGTGCGTTCGACGTCGGCCGCTCCCGCGTCCACGAGCGCACCGGTCCGGAAGTGCGCGCCGGCGTTGTGGACGAGCGAGTCGAGCGTCCCGCACTCCGCACGGACGGCGTCGGCGAGCGCGTCCACCTCGGCGGGGTCGGCGAACTCCGCGCGGTGGAAGGTCGCGTCGCTCCCGGCGGCCTCGACGGCTCGAACGACCTCCTCGCCGGCCGCCCGGTCGCGTCCGTGGACGAGCACGTCCGCACCGAGACGGGCGAGCGCGAGCGCCGTCTCACGACCGACGCTCGACGTCGACCCCGTGACGAGCGCCGTTCGTCCGGAGAGGTCGGCGTCCGAGACGTCCGCGCGTACCTCGGGTCGCTCGGTCATCCGGTCATCGACCGACGTTCGGGCCACCCGGACAAAGCGGCACCGCCACGCGACCGAAACGAACCGCCCTTTACCGACGCGCACCGTCTCCCCGTATGCACGACAGCCACGTCACCGTCCTCCGGTACGGCCACCGGCCGGGACGGGACGACCGGATGACCACCCACGTCGGCCTGACCGCGCGTGCGCTCGGCGCCGACCGGGTGGTGTTCCCGGCGAACGCCGGGCAGGCCGCCGAGACGGTCCGGGGCGTCACCGACCGCTTCGGCGGCCCGTTCGAGGTGGAGTTGCGCGACGACCAGCGGGCGTTCGCGCGCGACTGGGAGGGACCAGTCGCCCACCTGACGATGTACGGCGAGCGGGTGCAGGACGTGGAGTCCGAGGTGCGCGCGGCGCACGCCGAGGGCCCGCTGCTCGTCGTCGTCGGCGGGGAGAAGGTGCCGTTCGACTTCTACGAGCGCGCCGACTTCAACGTCGGCGTGACGAACCAGCCCCACTCGGAGGTGGCCGGCCTCGCGGTGTTCCTCGACCGCCTGTTCGAGGGCCGAGAACTGGAGCGCGAGTGGACGGACGCCGACCGGCGCGTGGTGCCCCAGGAGACGGGGAAGAAGGTCGTCGACCCCGACGAGGACGACGAGTAACGAGGATAGTAACCCGGACGCACACCGCGCTCGTCGGCCTGGTCGCCTCGACGGCAGTCAGCGTCGCCGCGTCCGTCTACTTCGACACGGTACTCGTCTCTCGCGTTCTCCCGTGCGTCTCCCCCTCTTCCGCGGCCGTGAGGACCGCGCGTCGGAGCGAACGTGCTCGGCGTGTGGGGTGTACCACCCGCTCGCCGGAGACGCGCTACTGCCCGCGAGACGGGACGAAATCCGGGAGAAATGACCGCTCTGGCCAGTTCGTCTCGGTCCTCCACCAGTTCGGCTCAGTTCGGTCCGGGACCGCTCAGTGGTCGTCCTCGCGCCACTTGTGCCCGCAGACGGTGCAGGTGAAAAACCGGGTCTCCGACTCGTCGGCCGAGCGTATCTGCTTCATCTCGTAGCGCACGGTCCGCACCTCGTCGCACTCCGGGCACTTCTGTTCGACCGTCGGCCCGACCTCCGAGGCGTCCATCTCGGAGACGTCGACGATCTCGCCCGACTCCTGTCCCTGCGTCGTCGTCATCGCGGCCTCCGTCGCCTCGTCGCGGAGTTTCTCGTGGCCGTTCGGGCACACCCACGTCTCCCCCTCGGTTTTCATCATCGAACCGCACTCGTCGCAGAACTCCATACCTGCCCCCTCGTCGGTCGCAGTACTTAAACGGCGGGATTGGTCGCGGGGGTCACGCGTCGCCCTCGGACTGTCCCGGTTCTCCCACCGCCTCGACCGGGAGGACGTTGTTGAGGTCCGCGAGGAGTTCGTCCGAGCCCGCGAACTGGGCGCTGGGGCACTCGGAGATGTACTTCCCGAGGTTCCCCTCGCCGTCGGCGAACGTGACCGTGGTGTCGGTGAACTCGTCGGCCGCCTCGGCCCGCGAGATGGGATACGAGAGTTCCTCGAACAGCGATTCGACGCGGGAGAGTTTGACGCGTGACATACTCGAACCATCGTCGGCTCACGGCGTAAACCTTGCCGCCCCCGCCCGGTAGCCGGCAACGCGGACCGGGAGTCGGAACCGGTTTTCCCGCGCCGTTCGTAGCCGCGGTAGATGGGTGTTCTCGACACGGACCGTCGCGTGCTCGCGCTGGGGTTCGCGCGGATGGCCGACGCCATCGGCAACTCGTTTCTCATCATCGTCCTCCCGCTGTTCGTCGGGAGCAACCAGATTCCCCTCGGCGGACTGACCGGGACGTACGGCGCCGGCGGCGTCACGCTGACCGTGACGCGGCCGCTACTCATCGGGTTCGTCCTGTCGCTGTTCGGCTTTCTCAACTCCTTCGCCCAGCCGTTCACGGGCCGACTCTCGGACAGAACGGGCAGACGGAAGGCGTTCGTGCTCGCCGGTCTCGTGCTGCTCGGGGGGGCGAGCGGGGCGCTCCTGTTCGCGACGAACTACCTGACCGTCGTCGCCCTCCGGGTGGTGCAGGGAGTCGGCGCGGCGTGTACCATCCCCGCCACCGTCGCGCTCGTGAACGAACTCGCCGACGGGGACGACCGCGGGGGGAACTTCGGCGTGTTCAACACGTTCCGGCTCGTCGGCTTCGGGTTCGGTCCCATCGTCGCCGGCGTCGTCGTGGAGGCGTACTCGTTCGACGCCGCGTTCGCCGTCGCCGTCGCGGGCGCCGTCGTCTCGTTCGCGCTCGTCGCCGCGCTCGTCTCGGACCCCGAGCGCACGGAGGCGGCCGCGAGCGGCGACCTCGCGCTCGCCGTCTTCGACCCCGACGGGCGACACCTGCTCGACCCCGTGTTCACTCTCGGGCTGGCCACCGTCTGTATGGGGGTGGGCATCTCGCTGTTCGCCACCCTCCAGGAGAGCATCAACGCCAGGCTCGGGCAGGACCCGCTCCTGTTCGGACTGGAGTTCGGGGCCGTCACGCTCGCGAACGTGTTCTTCCAGATACCGGTCGGGCGCGGGAGCGACCTGTACGGCCGCAAACCGTTCCTCGTCGCGGGAACGGCGCTGCTCGTCCCGTCGACGCTCGCGCAGGGGTTCGTCTCCGCGCAACTGGTCGGTGCGGGCGTCGCCGCCCCCGCGGCGATGGTGCTCGTCCGGTTCGTGCAGGGGGTCGGCGTCGCGATGGTGTTCGCGCCGTCGCTCGCGCTCGCGGGCGACCTCGCGAAGGAGGGAGAGTCCGGCACCACGCTGTCCGTGCTCACGATGGCGTTCGGACTCGGCGTCGCCATCGGCCCGCTCGCGTCGGGCTACCTCGTCGGCGGGACGTTCGGGTTCGCCACGCCGTTCGTGGTCGGTGCGGTACTGGCCGTGGTCGCGTTCGTCCTCGTCGTCACGCAGGTCGAGGAGACGGTGGACGTGAGCGACGACGCGAGCCTCTCGCCCGGCCTCGGCGACTGACGGGGCCCGACCACGGTCTCCCGGCTTCCAGTTTCGACTCCGTCGGTCCGGTCGCCTCGCTCGCTCGACGGCGTCGGGTCGTGGGGAGAGTCCACCCGAACGCCCGCCGTCGTGCGCCGTCGCGTCCCTCCGTTCGGCGACGGCCTACTCGAACTCGGGGTCGCGCTTCTCGAGGAACGCCTCCATCCCCTCGACCTGGTCGTGCGTCCCGAACAGCCCCGAGAACACCCGGCGCTCGTACGCCAGCCCGGCGTCGAGCGAGTGGTCGCCGGCGGCGTTGATGGCCTCCTTCGCGGCCTGGAGCGCGAACCGCGGGCGGGCCGCGAGTTCCGCGGCCAGCTCCTCGACGCGACTCGTCAGCTGGTCGTGCGCGACCACCTCGCCGACGAGTCCGTACTCGAGCGCGTCGGTCGCGTCGATGCGCTCGCCGAAGAAGACGAGCCGGCGCGCCACCTCGTCGCCCACGAGTCGCGGGAGCCGCTGGGTTCCGCCCCAGCCCGGAACGATGCCGAGGTCGAGTTCGGTCTGTCCGAGCACGGCGTCCTCGGCGGCGACGCGGAGGTCACACGCCAGCGCGAGTTCGCAGCCGCCGCCGAACGCGTAGCCGTTGATGGCCGCCACCGTCGGCGCGGGGAACGTCTCCAGTTCCCGGGTGACGCGGTGACCCAGTTCGGCGTACGCCTGCGCCTCCGGCGTCGAGAACTCCTTCATCGCCGCGATGTCGGCGCCGGCGACGAACGCGTCGTCGCCCGCGCCGGTGAGCACGAGACACCGCGAGTCCGCACTGCGGGCCTCATCGAGCGCCGTCTCGAGCGCTTCGAGCGTCTCGGCGTTCAGCGCGTTCAGTTTCTCCGGGCGGTCGACCGTGATGGTGGCGACGTCACCCGTCGTGTCGACACGGAGCGTTTCGGGCATCGGCATGACACTGGTGTCGGCAGGAACGGACTAAACGGTACTGTCCGTCCCGCGCCCGACGAACCGAGACGGTCACCGACAACCCTGGCGAACCGGTGGTGACGCTGGAACCATCGGACGACCACTCACCCACCTCGACGTCCGTTTCCCCCCGCTCACCGCGACGACTGCGCCGTCGTCTCGGAGGCGTCCGCCGCCGGCCCGGCGCCTCTCGCCGCCTCGTCGCTCCGGCTCCGGATCGTGGCGGCGACTCGGCGGAATCGCGGGGTCCAAATACTCCCAGTCGGAATCCCCCGCCGATGAGCCTCACCGACGAGGAACTGGAGCGTCTCGCCGACGTGGTCCGCCTCCAGCCGACAAAGAACGCCGAACTGCAGGAGCGGTGGGGGCTGGAGAGCGGGAGCGAGGTCCACCGGTACCTCGAGAACCACCTCTCGGACTACTACTACCGGGACGACAACAGTCTCATCCGGGCGACGAGCGAGGCCGCCGACCTGACGGGCGTCGACCCCGGCGTCGAGGACGACGGCGGCGAGGGCGGTGTTCCCGACCGCATCCGGGTGCCCGAACTCCACGCGCAGGTGTTCGAGGTGGTCCCCGGTCCCGACGAGCGCTCGGCGTCGGTCGTCTCCGTCCTCCAGAGGGTCCGCGACCGCTTCGGCGTCGACCCCGAGGCGGGCGACGTCCGGCGGGCGCTCCAGAGCCTCCGCCGGAAGGGCGTCGTAGACGTGGAGTACCGGACCGTCCCGACGTTCCGGCTCTCGGTCGACCGCGACGCCGTCGACGTGGAAGTCAGCGAGTGACAGCCCACGGCGTCTCGACAGCGGCAGTCACGGGTCGAGGCCGGGCTCGGGCGCCTCGGGTCCCCCTCGCCGCCCTCGGGCGGCCGCCGCGCGCTCGCGGGCGCGCCGCCGGTCCAAAAGCGCGCGAATCCCCTTCCCCGGTCCGCCCTCGACGGGCCACCCGCGCGTGCGCCACGCCGGCGGTTCGGGCGAGAACGACGGGCAGCCGCCCGAACACTCCGCGGTCGTCTGGTGGCACCCCTTCGCCTCGCAGTACGGGACGAGCGCGCGCCCCTCCCGCCGGAGCGTGAACGCGCGGCAGTCGGGCCGCATCGTCCCGTGGAAGCTCCGCCAGCCCGTCCCGTACGCCCGCTCGGCGAGCACGCGCCGCCTGTCGGGGTCCGCGTCGGCGTCCAGCCGCGAGGGGTGCCAGAGCACCTCGCCGGCGTCGGCGGTCACGCCGTCGGTGAAGTCGAACTCCAGGACGCCCACCTCGACCGGGATGTCCTCCAGCAGCGCGGGCGAGACGCGGCGGCCCGTCGCCCCGGTCGCCACCCACACCTCGTCCGCGAGGCCCGCCTCCACGTCGTGGGTCAACTGGTCGGCGAGCGCGCGGGCCGCGCTCGCGTCGAGGTCGGGCTTGTTCTCGACGACGACCACCCGCTCGACCCAGTCGGGGTACTCGCGCACCCGGCGGAACTCGACTCGCCCCCCGGCTCCGGTCCGCTCCTCGACCAAGTCGCGCTCCGCGGCGCGGTGGATTGCCTCCCGGACGTAGCGCCACGGGAACCCCGGGTCGGCGAGCGCGTCGCGGTACCACTCGTAGTCGGCGGGCGCGCCGCGGACGACGCGCAGGAGGTCCCTGTCCAGCCCCCGCTCGCCGAACAGCCGTCGCTCGGCGAACGCGCCGGGGTCGACCTCGAGCACCACCGTGTCCCACCGCCGCTCGCGCGTCCCGAGTTGCCGGGCGACGACGACCGGCCGGGGGCCGTCGACGGGGTGCCAGGCCAGTTCGGCCCACCGACACACGAGGAGTTCGAACGAGAACTCGCTGTCCCCCGCGCCGAGGTACACGTTCGGTCCACGGACGGACGCGCCGATAGCGGTTTCGGTGGACCGGCGGCTCCGAGAGCCGCGAACGGGACAGGGGCGAGACCTCCTCCGCCCCTCGCCGTCTACGAGGACTGCTGTCCGAGGAGGTAGTCCTCGTCCGCGCTGAGCGCGTCGAGGTAGTCGTGCGCCTCCTTGAGGATGTCGCGCGGGCCGTCCTGCGTGATGGTGTTGAGCGCCTGCTCGTAGTCGCGCCACTGCAGGTCGCGGTGCTCGTTCGACAGTTCGGCGGACGCCTCGAACGAGTGGGCGATGAACAGGTGGACCGTCTTGTGGATGGTGTTCCCGCCCGCCTCGAAGACGTAGTCGTACTCCTCGCGGAACCCGTCGATGAGCCTGAACTCGGAGATGCCTGCTTCTTCCTGTACCTCTCGAATCGCGGTCTGCTGGAGCTCCTCTTCCCCCTCGACCCCGCCCTTCGGGAACTCCCAGTCCCCCGGTCGGCTCTTCAGGAGTAAGTACTCCCTTCGGCCGCGGGTGTCGCGGAAGAGGATGGCTCCGGCGCTAGTCGCTTCGACCGACATTGCACACAGATAAGCTACCCCGTCTTAAGAGAATATCGGAGCGGCGAGCGCGGCCGGCACACGCGGGGCATCACGGGGCCACGTGGCCCGGCGCGGGAGAGGTAGATGCGCTTTTACGCGTCGGCGGTCGTAGTCGGAGACGTACCCAGCCACCCATGACCTTCGTAACCAAACTCCGGTTCCAGAGCGGCGACCGGGCCGCGCTCGACGACACCGTGAACGGCCTCCGCGAGATGCTCGAACGCAAGGGTGCGGAGTGTAAGGGACCACACACCGAACCGTCCGAACACGTCCGCGTCCCGCTGTACGACCAGCTCTCGCCCGGGAGCGAACTCGGGACCTGGGGGTACGAGGTGTTCGCCCGCCGCCTCGAAATCCACGGCAACGACCACATCGCCCGCGAGGTGGGCCACATGGAGTTCCCCGACTCGGTCCACGTCGAGATCGAAGTCGAACAGAAGAAGCCGCTCGGCTACCGCAACTAGGGGTCGTGTACGTCCACGTCAACGCCGCCGTCTCGGTCGACGGGAAACTCTCCTCGCGGCGCCGCGAACAGGTCGCCATCAGCGGCCCGGCCGACTTCGACCGGGTCGACCGGGTGCGGGCCGCCGCGGACGCCGTCATGGTCGGCGTGGGCACGGTGCTGGCGGACGACCCGCACCTCACGCTCGACGAGGAGGACCGCCGGGTCCACCGCCTCCGCGACGGCCGCCCGGGCAACCCGGCGCGGGTGGTCGCCGACTCGCGCGCCCGGACGCCGCCGGACGCCCGCGTCCTCGACGACGAGGCGGAGACGTACGTGCTGGTCACCGACCGGGCGGACCCCGCGGACGCGGAGGCGCTCCGCGACGCGGGCGCCACCCTCGTCGAGACGGGCGGCGACCGAGTCGACCTCCCCGCCGCGCTCGACGAACTGGAGTCGCGGGGCGTCGACCGGTTGATGGTGGAGGGTGGCGGTGAGCTGATATTCTCCCTGTTCGAGGCGGGACTCGTCGACGAACTCACCGTGTACGTCGGGTCGCTCCTCGTCGGCGGCCGCGACGCGCCGACGCTCGCGGACGGCGAGGGGTTCCTCGAGGGGTTCGCAGCGTTGGAACTCGCGGACGTAGAGCGGGTGGACGACGGAGTCCTCCTCTCGTATCAGGTGTGACGGGCGCGCGTCCACGCCCGCGGGGCCGATAAGCTCCCCTTTCGGCGGTCGTGCGTCCCCCCGACACGCGTGTGGAACCGTTATCACCCGGCCGACCGAACGGCCACCGTGAGCAGTCAGACTCAGCAGTCGAGCCCGATTCACGTCGAGAGCACCGAGCAGTTCGAGGACCTCACGAGCGAGGGCATCGTCCTCGTCGACTACCACGCCGACTGGTGCGGCCCGTGCAAGATGCTGGAGCCGACGGTCGAGGAACTCGCCGAGGAGGTCGATGACCTGACCGTTCTGAAGGTCGACGTCGACGAGCACCAGGCGCTCGCGAGCGAGGCGGGCGTCCGCGGCATCCCGGCGCTCCAGTTCTACGCCGACGGCGAACCGGCCGAGCGCCTCGTCGGGGTGCAGGAGAAGGACGACCTGCTGAGCGTCGTCGAGTCGCTCCGGTAGGGGCGCACACGAGGGCGTCCGACGAGAGACGACGGACGCGTCGTCCGTTCAGCGACCGTTCCCGGTCCCGGACCCCGACAACCCGAACGCATCGACGAGTCGGGGATGGGCCGCGTCGTTCGACGCGAGCAACCCCTCGGCGCCGGGAGTCCACCGGTCGCCGTGCGCGTCGGTGACGACGCCACCCGCCCGCCGGACGAGGTGGACGCCCGCGGCGGTGTCCCAGTCGTTGAGCCTCACCGTCGAGACGGCCGCCTCCAGTTCGCCGCAGGCGACGCCCGACAGCGCCGCCTGCGCGCAACCGAACCGCCGCACGTCGCCGAACTCCGTCATCCCCGTCTCGACGGCGGACACCAGCTTCGAACGGTGGGACGCGGAGAGTCCGAATAGCGGGTGGACGAGGAACGACTCCGGGTCCTCGCGGTCGCTCGTCGTCGCCGGGTCGCCGTTCCGGATGGTGGTGTCGGCGCCCGCCGCGTACACGTCGCCCGTCGCGGGCATGACGTTCGCCGCCGCGACGGGGTCGCCGTCGCGGACGAACGCGACGCTGGTCACCCAGTTGCGGTTGCCGGCGACGTAGTTGTTCGTCCCGTCGATCGGATCGACCACCCACGCCGGTCCCTCCTCGGGGACCTCCTTCAGCGCGTCGTCCTCCTCGCCGACCACCGGGTCGTCGGGGTAGCGCTCGCCGATGAACTCGATGACCGTCCGCTGGACCGCCCGGTCGGCCTCGGTCACCGCGTCGATGTGACTGTCGCCCTTCGTCTCGACGGTCAGTGCCGTCCGGAACGAGTCGAGCGCGAGGTCGCCGCCGCGCTCCGCGGCGGTTCGACAGACCGCCAACCGGTCGGCCGCATCGTCACTCATGCGTAGGGCCACGACCGGCCCCCTGATACGTCATTCGAGTCTCACTCGAGCCGACCCACCGACACCCGGTGGTCCGTGGTCTGCGCGTGCGACGTCGCGGCGTTCTCGGCGTCGGCTGCCGAGCGACGGATGGACTCGACGGTACAGTCGCGGCACACGACGTGGAACAGGCGTTCGCTCATCTCGACCGAACCGACCGGAACGCGGGGGATAGTTACGGCCCCCGTTCCGGCCGTGTAGGACGACGCTACGCCGACTCCGCGCCGGCTTCGGCCGCCCGCTCGAGTTCGGCCGCGCGGGCCCGCGACCGCTCGACGACCGCCGGCCGGGCCTCGAACTCCAGCGTGACGTGGTCGCCGTCCTCGTCGTACTCCTCGCGTTCGACGTGGGCGTTGTCGTGGACCCACGAGACGAGGCTCATCGCCCCGTCCGTCAGCGGGAGCAGCAGGCGTTCGCGCTTCCAGTCGGGGAGTTCCGTCTCGACGCGTTCGCGGAGTTCGTCGACGTTCTCGCCCGTGAGCCCGGACACAGCGACCGGGTTGGGAGCCAGCGCCGACAGCGCCTCGCGCTTCTCGCGCAGTTCCTCCGGCGAGAGCCTATCGACCTTGTTGAACACGGTGACGATGGGCGCCTCGTTGCGTTCGTACAGCGTGTCGTGGGAGGTGACGAGCTTCTCGCGCATCGACTGGACCGGTTCGCTCGCGTCCACGACGAGCAGGACGAGGTCCGCCTGGTACACCGACTCCAGCGTGGACTGGAACGACTCGACCAGCCAGTGGGGGAGGTCCGAGATGAACCCGACGGTGTCGGTGAGCAGCACGTCGCGTTTGCCCGTGTCCGCCCGGCGCGTGGTGGTCCCGAGCGTGGTGAACAGCATGTCCTCCGACTCGGCGGTGTCGTCGAGGTCAGGGTGGCGGTCCTCGTTCTCGTCGACGTCGAGTTCCGCCGCGAGGCGGCGCATCAGCGTCGACTTGCCCGCGTTGGTGTACCCCGCGAGCGCCACGAGGTCGAACCCGGACTCCCGGCGGCGCGCGCGCCGCTCCTTCTCCTTGTCGGCGATGTCGTCGAGTTCGTCCTTGATGCGCGATATCTGCGATTTGATGTCGCGCTCGCGCGACTCGTCGTACTCGCCGAGTCCCATGAACCCGGGGCGCTCGTCCCGCTTCGCGAGGCTGGCTTTCACCTCGGCGCGCGGGAGTTCGTAGCGGAGTTGCGCGAGTTCGACCTGGAGCTGCGCCTTCCGCGTGTTCGCTCGCTGACCGAAGATGTCGAGAATGAGCGTGAACCGGTCGACTACTTCGACGCCCTCCGGGAGTTTCTGCCCGAGGTTGAACGTCTGGTACGGTCCCACCTCGTTGTCGACGATGACCGCCTCCGCGGCCGTCTCGGCGACGAGGGTCGCGAGTTCGTCGGCCTTCCCCTCGCCGAAGTGGTAGGCAGCGTCCTCCTCGCGGGTCTGCGTCAGCGTCCCGACCACCTCGTAGCCCGCCGCCCTCGCGAGGTCGGTTATCTCGTCGAGGCTGGCGCTCCCGCGGTCGACGCGCTTCGCGACGACGGCTCGCACGCCGTCAGGGACGGGCGCCCGTCACCTCGCGTTGGGTCCCACGCCGCTCGAGTCGTCCGGGTTCCGTGTGTCGCACACGCGCGGGTACGCGGCCCGCCGACTTGAAGTTCCCGCCGGGTCGGCCGGCCGGAGCAGGGACCCACAAACGACTTAACGGTAGCCGGTAATTCGGGGGTATGTTGGACGTCGCAACGCTCCAGATACAACTCGACCCGAAACAGTTGGGGCTGGAGTTCGGGTCCGGAGCGGTCATCGGGGGGATTATCGGGTTCGCGGCCAAGAAGGTCGCGAAGCTCATCGCGGTCATCGTGGGGCTCGAACTCGCGCTGTTCAAGTTCCTCGAGTCGCGCGAAATCATCGTCGTCGACTGGGAGAAGCTCACCGCGGGCATCGTGAGCGCCAGCGAGGACGCCGCCGCGGGCACGCCGCCGTCGTGGCTGGAGACGATTCTCTCGACGCTGTCGGTGTCGGCGGGGTTCACGGGCGGCTTCCTCGTCGGGTTCAAGAAGGGATGAGACGACGACGGCGACCGCCGTCGGACTACCGGGTGTTGAGGTCGTCCTCGTCTTTCACCATGCGCGTCTCCGCCTCGCCGCTCGACACCTCGTTCACCAGGTCGTAGAACTCGTTTTGCAGTCCGGCGGGGAACGTGACGACCCCGACCCACGAGCCGTCGTTCTGCCACTCCTCGCGCTCCAGGTCCCCGAACTCGCGCACCTTCGCCTGCCCGCTGCCCGCGTGGTCGGCCGGGAGCTGGACCGCGATGGTCACCTCGTCGAACCGGATGGGGATGACCGGCCGGAGCGCGTCGAGCGCGTCGTCCACCTGCGACTCGACCGTCTCCATCGGGTCGACCTTGAACCCCGCCTCCTCGAGTGCGCGCTCGATGCGCTCGGGCGGGTGAGGGGCGTCGTCCATCTGTGGGTTGACGGCGTTGCGCGTGATGGTGTTGATGAGCTGTCTCCGCTTCTGCTCTTGCATCTCGCGCCGCTGTTCGGCGGTTATCTGGATGTCGCCGCGCTTCACGACCTCGGGGATTATCTCCAGCGGGTCGGTCGTCCCGAACACCTCCTCGACGTCCTCCTCGGCCGGTCGGTCGCCCCGCGAGGCGTTCTCGAACACGTCCTCCGCGGCGATGACGTCCTCCAGGTCGCCGTCGAACTCGCCGCGTTTGATCGCCAGCGCCGCGTCGGGGTCGATGAGCACCTCGAAGCGCGCGCCGTGGGACTCCAGCCGCGCTGTCACGGCTTCGTCGAGCGAAATCATGGGTACTGATACCGGTGCCGGGGTTAAAAGGTATCCCCCGACGGGGGACGGCGGCCGGAACCGAGTCCGGACGCGGCGTTGGGGCGGCGTCTCAGGACTGATTCCCGGGCGCGAACCCCTATATCGCCTCGCCGGAGAGCGTCGCCGTGTTTCGCCGCCGCCTCCTCGCGTGCGGGGCCGCCGCCCTCTCCGGCTGCGGTCTCGCGCCCGACCCGCCCTCCACGCCCGCCGCTCCGACCGCGCCACCGAACGTCTTCGCCGCCTTCACCTGGCTCCCGGACCGGCCCGCCTACCGTGTCGGGCTCGAACGCGGGAGCCGAATCACGCCCGACAACACCGGCCGACTCAGCGTCCGCACCGACCGCCGGACGACGACGTGGGTCTCCGGCCGGTCGGACGACGACCCGGTCGAACGGTTCCCCCTCGCGCCCGGCGACTCGCTCGTCCACCCGGTCGCCGAGGCGAGCACCGTCCGCGTCGTCTGGGAACCCCCGGGCGGGCCGGACACCGCCGTGCAACTCGACGTCTGGGACCGCGACGACCAGCCACCGGCCACCGAGACGGCCCGCCGGACGGAGGCGGAGACGACGGACGGCGACCGGGACGGGGGAGCCGTGAACCGCCGGCGCGCGCTCGCCGCGTTCGGAACCGCGGCCGCGACGCTCGGCGGCTACGGGGCGCTCCGCGTCGCCGACCACCGGCCGTACGACCCGGACGGGGGAACGCCGGACGGGTCGCCGGCGGAGCGAATCGTCGCGGCGGGTCGGCGACTGCACGCGGTGGACCACCGGGCGGTCACACGCGTCACCGTGCTCGCGGACGGCACCGACGACTCGCCGTACCCGAGCGCGCGGTACCGCCGCGTCCACGAACACTCGCGTCGACGGACGCTCGCGGTGTACACCACCGAGCGCGTCCCGCCGGGAGCACCGGGCCCCACGTCGCCGGACCTCCGGGCGCGCATCCAGCGGTCGAACGCGGCGAACGGCGACGTCCCGCTCCCGCGGAGTTCGGTCCACCACGTCACCGACGGGACGGTGCTGTCGGACTGGGACGCACCGACGCCGCGCGACCCCGGCGAGCCGCCGCGGTTCGACGCTCCGGAGGTCTACCGCTCGGCGAACGGCGGCGTCGACCCGGGGTTCGGCGAGTACGTCCTCCCGCACCGGGCCGAGTGGCGCGAACTTGACCGCAGCGACGACGGTGAGCGCGAGACGGTGACGTTCGGTCTTGACGACCCCGACGCGTACGCCCGGGTGCCGCCGCTGCTCGCGGCCACTGCGGTCCACGACGGGAGCCGCGTCGCCGCGACGCTCGACGCCGAGACGGGACTGCTCCGTCGGCTGGACGACCGGCGCGTCGTCACGAAACGGGTCCGCGACGGCGAGGACGGGACGACGACCCGCCGGTTCGCGTACCGCATCGAGACGGTCTTCGACCGCTACGGCGAGGCGACCGCCCCGCGACCGGCGGGCGCGCCGCGGACGGGTCCGCTCGGCTACGCGCGCGAACTGGCGGCCGACCTCGGCAGCTACTGAGCGACCGAGCGACGACCGGCCGTGCGTCCGTCAGTCGAGCGGGCGTTTCTCCTTCGAGACGACTTCGACGTCCGTCACCCGCGTGCCCGGGTACTGGCCGTCGTCGTCCTTCTCGGCCGCCTTCACCATGTCCCAGACCACGTTCAGCCCGGTCGTGACGCCCTCCAGCGCCTCCATCTCGCACCCCGTCTTCCCCGTCGTCTCGACGGCGACGGTGAGCGTCACCCGGTCGTCGGCCACGTCGAACTCGGTGTCGACGCCGGTGACGGGAATCTGGTGACACATCGGAATCGTCTCCCACGTGTGTTTCACCGCCTGCACCGCGCCGACCCGCGCGGTGGCGAGCACGTCGCCCTTCGCCACCTCGTCTCCCCTGACGGCGTCGACGGTGGACGCGCGGAGGTGAATCGTGCCGCGCGCGACGGCCCGCCGGGCGGTGTCGGGCTTGTCGCCAACGTCGACCATCTGCACGTCGCCCGACTCGTCGGTGTGGGTCAGCGTCGCTGCGTCCTCGTCGGAGGAGCGGTCGTCCCCGGTCGCCTCACTCCCGTCGCCCCCCTCGCGTCCGGCCCCGCCGGGGTCCTCACGCATCGTCGTCGCCCCAGACGGCCCGCGGGATGGCGTCGAGCAGGTCCGACGCGAGCAGGCCGTGGCCCACCTCGTCGTCGAGCAGTTCGGCCGCGCGGCCGTTGACGTACGTCGCCATGCAGGCGGCCGCGAACGGGTCGTGGGTCGCGAGCATCGCGGCGGTCACGCCAGCCAGCGTGTCGCCGGTGCCGCCGACGGTCATCCCGGGCGTCCCGGTCCGGCAGACGCGGGTCACCTCGCCGTCGGATATCACGTCGTCCTTGGCCTTCGCCAGCACGACGTGCCCGAGGTCGGCCGCCAGCGCCTCGACGTCGGCCCGGTGCGCGCGCAGGTCGTCGACCTCCGGCCCGCCGAGTTCGGCGAGTTCCTTCCGGTTGGGCGTCAACACGAGCGTCGCGTCGGTGTCGACGTCCGGAACGACCGGGAGCGCGTCGGCGTCGACGACCGCCCTGCCGTCGAACGACTCGAGGAACCGACCGGCGGCGTCGAGCGTCTCGTCGGCGTCGCCCAGCCCCGGCCCCAGCACCACCACGTCGTCGTGTGCGGTGGCCGTCTCCACGAGGTCGTCGACGTGTCGCGGCGCGAGGTACTCCCCCTCGTACGGCTGGACGATGAGGTCCTCCGTGTACCCCTGAATCGGCGTCTTCACCGACTCGGGGACGGCGACGAACGAGAGGTCGACGCCCGCCCGGAGCGCCGCCTGCGCCGCGAGCGCCGGCGCGCCGGTGTACGGCCCGCCGCCGACGACGAACGCCCGCCCGGCGTCGCCCTTCGTCGCTCCCGCGTCCCGGCGGACCGAGAGCAGGTCGCCCGGCCCGACGAACGTCTCGGCCGCGTCGGGGATGCCGATGTCCGCGACGCGCACCTCGGCACCGAGCGCGTCGAGTCCGGGTTTCTCGTCGTGGAACGTGACGACGACGTCGGCGTCGACGGCGACCCCCTCGGCCTCGCCGGTGTCGGCGTCGACGCCGGAGGGCACGTCGACGGCGACCACGTCGGCGGCCGAGTCGTTCAGCGCGCGCGCGGCGCTCGCCTCCGGCTCCCGGAGCGCGCCCGCCACGCCGGTGCCGAGCATCGCGTCGACGACCAGGTCCGGGTCGTCGAGCGCGAACGCGCGGGAGTCGGTGCACGCCTCGGTCGGAATCTCGGCCTCCCCGAGCGCCTCCCAGTTCTCCCGGGTGATGGTCGTCGAGAGGGTCTCGGGCCGGCCGAGCAGGACGACCCGCAGGTCGAACGCCTCGAGGAATCGGGCCGCGGCCATCGCGTCGCCGCCGTTGTTCCCCCGGCCGCAGACGAGCGTCACGCGGTCGCCGGGGGCCGCCCGCTCGCGGACGGCGCGAGCGACCGCGTTCCCGCTCGACTCCATCAGTTGCTTCTGCGGGACGCCGAGCGCGGCGGCGTTCCGGTCGACCGCCGCCATCCGGTCGGTAGATATCATGGGTGGCGCGTGCTTCGTCGGGCACGGCCGTAAATCGGCGGGCCGCTGCGGGCGCACCGGGCCCGCCGGTCGAACGGCGAACGAACGTGGCGTCCGAACGACGGACCTGTCCGACCGTGTACGGACGCGACCGACGGTCCGTCGGGACTCGGGGTTGGATTCGATGGGACCGTCGCGAAACGTGACGGAAACGTTTAGTTCACGTGTGTGAAAGGACAGCGTATGTCAGGCCTGCTCCCGTCGGACGCCGACGCCCTGGAGGGTGGCTACGACGCCACCGACCCGGACGCGGCGGCGACCGGCGGCCTCGACGAGCCGGAGCGCACCGACGCCGAGGACGGGGGTGATGCCGAGCACGCCGAGGGGACGCGCGTCTGCTGGCTCGACGACGACGACGCGGACGCGCTCATCGGGTCGCTCTCCTCGGACACCGCCCGGTCGCTCCTGAGCGCCCTCCACGACGACCCGCACACCGCCTCCGAACTGGCAGAGCACGCGGACACGTCGGTCCAGAACGTCCGCCACCACCTGGGGAACCTCCGGGACGCCGGCCTCGTCGCGTCCGCCGGGACTCGCTACTCCGTGAAGGGGCGCGAGATGACGGTGTACGAACCGACGAGCGAGCGCCTCGTCGTCGCCGTCGGGAGCGATGAGGACCGCTCGTCGTTCCTCGACTCGCTGCGCGGACTGCTCGGGGTGCTCGGCCTGCTCGGGCTGGCGAGCGCGCTGGTCCAGTGGGGGTTCGGCACCGGGACGGGACTCGGCGGCCCGGCGGTCGGCCCGCGGGTCGGTGACTCGGTCGGGGGCGCGGTCGGGCCGGCGTTCGGGCTGCTCCCGCCCGGCGTCGCGTTCCTCGCCGGCGGATTGCTCGTCGTCGCGGCGTTCGCCGCGGTCGAACGCCTGCGGAGCGAGTGATGGTCGACGGCCGCCGGCGACCGAACGGGAGGAGTCTCCCGTGAGCAGACGGCGCGCGCCGCTGGTCGCGGTAGTGCTCGTCGTCGCTCTGCTGGCGAGCGGTCTCGGCGGCGCGTCGAACGTACACATCGCCGGGGTGGGCGGGGGGGACGCGCGGCCCGTGCTCCCGGCGGACAGCTCCGCCCCGAGCGCGAACGGGTCGCCGGCCCTGCGGCCGGTCCGCGACCCGGTACCGACGGACGACTCCGAGTCGGGCGTCCGAGTCGGCGTCATCGGGAGTTCGTTCGAGCGCACGCACCCGGAACTCGCCGGCAGAGTCGGCGCGCACCACCGCGTCGGGGACCGACTGCTCGGGTTCGAGGGCGGCGGCGCACACGACACCGCGGTCGCCGAGGTCATCGCGGACCGGACGGACTCGGCGGACCTCTACCTCGTCGGCGTCGGCCAGCGACCGACGCCCGCGGAGTACGACCGGGCGGTCCAGTGGCTGCTCGCGAACGACGTGGACGTCGTCGTCGACGCGGGGAGCTACTTCCCATCGACCGCGGAGGGGATGGCCCGCATCGCCACCACCGCCGAGGGGGCGACCGAGGACGGGGCCGTGTTCGTCACCTCGGCGGGCAACTACGCACAGCGACACTGGCGTGGCGAGTCGGTCGACGCCGGGTGGGTAGCGTTCGCGGACGACACGGAGGCCAACCGCCTCGGGAACGGGACGACGAGCGGCCGGGTCACCCTCCGGCTCTACTGGGAGGGGGACGCCGACTACGACCTCTACCTCTACCGCGACCTCCCGGGGCCGGACGACCCGGTGGTCGGGAAGTCCGTCCGCGAGACGGGGAACGCGGAGGCCATCGACGCCAGACTCTCCCGGGGAGAGTACTACGTCGGCGTCTACGCCCGCGACCCCGGCGACGGGCCGGTCGACCTGTTCTCCGCGACCCACCGCCTCGAACACAGCGGGAGCGGGGCCGAGGGGAGCGCCGTCGCGCCCGCCACCGCCGAGGGAGTCATCGCGGTCGGCGCGGCGGGCGAGGCCGGACGGGTCCGCCCGTACAGTTCCGCCTCGGACGTGACCGCCGCCGGCGACGTCGAGACCGACGCGGCCGGACGGCTCCGGGGGACGTCCGCGGCCGCTCCGCTCGTCGCCGGCACCGTCGCCCGGATGGAGGCGTCCGGCGGCGACCTCGCGCCCGCGGAGGTGGAGCGCATCCTCCGGGAGACGGCCGACGAGCGGTCCCAACTGGTCGACCCGGCCGCGGCGCTCGCGTCGGCCGGCAACGCGACCGCCGAGTGGCCCTGACACCGAGCGCGGGGTGGGTCGAAGGCGGTCGCCACCTCGGCACCCGAACCGGGCGACCGTGCCGCGAACGTTTATGCCGGAGAGCGCGGCCATCGACGGACTGAAGCCGTGTCGAGCGCCACCACGACTGTGACCGATGCGGAGGACTGGCGAGCGGTGTTCGGGCACTCGGAGCCGTACCCCGAGCAGGAGGACGGCGTCGAGGCGGCCGTCGCCGCGGCCCGCGACTCGGGCTACCTCCAGCTGGAGGGAGCCTGCGGCACCGGGAAGACGATGCTCGCGCTCACCGCGGGCGTCCACCTCGTCCGCGACCCCGACAGCGACTTCGAGCGGGTGCTCGTGCTCACGAGCGTCAAGCAACAACTCCGCCAGTTCGAAGCGGACCTGCGGACCGTCAACGAGAACCTCCCCGACGACTGGCGGCCCGTCTCCGGGCTGACGCTCGTCGGGAAGGCGGACGTCTGTCCGTACGCCCGGGCGCGAACGGCCGGCATCGACGAGCGGAACGTGTACGAGCGGTGCGAGGGCCTGCGCGAGCGGACCCGGAACCTCGCCGGCGAGGGCGGGGACGCGACGGCGGGCGCGCTCGTCCAGCAGGCCCGCCGCGCGCAGACGGGTATCGCCGACACCGGCGAGGCGGGCGTCTCGTACCTCGAAGCCGCGGGCGAACCGACGCCGTACCTGCCCGAGACGCCCGAGCACGGGGGGAGCGCCTCGGGCGACGGGGGGACGGAGTTCTGCCCGTTCTACGCGCAGTACCTCGACGACCTGCCCGAGGACGGCGACCCGAGCGAGGCCGTCCCGTTCGACTTCGCGGACGCCGGGCTGATAGACGCGGACGAACTCGTCCGGCTGTCGGCGAGCAGAGGAACCTGCCCGCACTCGACGATGGGGGCGCTGCTGCCGGAGGTGGAGGTGGTCGTCGGCAACTACTACCACGCGTTCGACCCCGTGACCGCGGGGACGTTCACCGCCCCCCTGCTCGACGAGTCGACGTTCGTCGTCTGCGACGAGGCGCACATGCTCGAACCCCGCGTCCGCGACCTGGTGAGCGACGCGGTGGGCGACGCGACGCTGCGCGACGCGGAGAACGAGTTGACGCGAGTCGTCCAGCCCGTCGAGTTCGAGGACGAGGGGAAACGCGCGGAGGGGACGACCGACGCCGACCTCGTGCGCGGCGAACTCGCGGACGCGGAGGTGACGCTGGACGAACTGAAGCGGACCCGGGCGTTCCTCTCGGACCTCCGGGAGGAACTCGACCGGCGCGTGCGGGCGTACCTCGACCGGGAGCGGCGGGGGTGGCGCGCGGACCTCACCGACCTCGGCGACGAGGAGATACCGCTTCGCGACCCGGAGGAACCCGCCCCGGACGAGCTATCGGAGTGGGCCGCCGACGCGGGCTACGACGGGGAAGTGTGGGCGCGCGCGGAGCACGTCGCGGCGGTCGTGTCCCGAATCCTGAACGAGGCGGAGGACGAGGACAGGCAGCGTGCGGTGCTCCCGGCCGCGCGGCTGGTGAACGCGTGGCACCGCCTCGATCACGAGTCGTACTTCCGGGAGATCGAACTGGAGCGGACGTGGGACGAGTCGGAGCCGCCGGACTCGTGGCGCCGGGCGTACAACGCGCGCCTCGCGCTCCACAACTGCGTGCCCGCCGACGCCATCGGCGAACGCCTCGCGGAGTTCGGCGGCGGCGTGCTCATGTCGGCGACGCTCGCGCCGCTGGACGTGTTCCGCGAGGTGACCGGACTGAACTACCTCGCCGACGAGGGGCGCCCGGTCGAGGAACGGACGTACGGGCTGGGGTTCCCGTCCGAGAACCGGGCCTCGTTCGCGGTTGACGCGCCCAAGTTCACCTACCAGAACCGCGGCGCCCGGGAGGAGGCGACGCCGACGCGGCAGGCGCACGCCGACGCGGCCGTCGAGGTGGCGCGGACGACGCCGGGGAACGTCCTCGTCGGGATGCCGAGCTACGGCGAGGCGGAGTGGATGGCGGGCGTCCTCTCCGACCGCGTCGACAAGCCCGTCCTGCTCGACGAGTCGAGCGCCGACGCCGCGACGGAGGACCTGAAGGCCGAGTTCTTCGCCGGCGACCCCAAGGTCCTGGTGACGAGCATCCGCGGGACGCTCACCGAGGGAGTCGACTACCGCGGGGACCGCCTCGCGGCCGCCGTCGTCTGCGGCGTCCCCATCATCAACACCTCCTCACCGCGGACGCGGGCGGTGAAGACGGCGTACGACCGCGAGTTCGGGGAGGGATTCGAAACCGCACTGACGGTGCCCGCGGTGCGGAAGGCGCGGCAGGCCGTCGGTCGGGTCATCCGCGGCCCCGAGGAAGTAGGGGTGCGTGCGCTCGTGGACGCCCGCTACGCCCGCGAGTCGTGGAACGGCGTCCGGGAGTATCTCCCCGAGTCCGAGCGCGAGGAGTTCCAGCCCGTGAGCGCCGACATGCTCCGGTTCGGGCTAGAGAGCTTCTGGGACGACCATCGGTAGCCGGCCGTTCCGTCGCAACCGTCGAGCGGAACGCCGGACGCGATACCACGAACGTCCCGCCCACGTCCTCTCACGCCGGCCACCGATCACAGACACTCGCTCGTGCGCGGCCGTGGGGCGTGGAAGACCGACGGGGTCTCAGCGGCGCGCGACGCAGACGAACGTCTCACGGCGCGTCTCCGCTCGCTTCACGGCGAACCCGGCCGCCTCGAACGCCGCGGCGCAGTCGCCGACGCCGAACCGTTCGTCCGTCGGCGGGCCGGCCTCGCCGGGGCCGGCGGCGGTCCAGTCGACGGTGACGACCCGACCGCCCGGGCGGACGACTCGCGCGAGTTCCGCGAGCGCGTCCTCGCCCGCGTACTCGTGGTACGTCATGGTCGAGAACGCGGCGTCGAGCGAGGCGTCGGCGAACGGCAGGTCGTCGACGGCCGCCGTCGTCAACTCGACGTTGTCGGGGACGCCCTTCGCCCGGTAGCGGTCGTGCATCGCCGCCTGCACGTCCACCGCGTGACAGGTCCCGACGTGGGGGGCGACCGCGTCGGTGTAGAAGCCGGTGCCGGAGCCGAGGTCCGCGACCGTCGCGTCCCCGTGGACCGCGAGCGCCGCGAGCAGTTCCTCCGCAGAGCAGTGGCGGAAGCGGTCCGGGTCCTCCAGCGCGTCCGCGCGCTCGACGTCGAACGTGTGAAATCCCATGCGAGCAGTCGGACCGCGGGGGCGATAAAGCCGCGGCACACGGCCCCGGCGAGGGCTGTTCTCCACCCACTGCGACCCCCAGAGCGTGTACGTACGCGAGGCTCGCCCGTCCGACGCCGAACGCATCGTCGCCGCCGACCTCGCGGCCCCGACCGACCGCTGACCCGCTTCCGGGTACGCTCGACCGTCGGGACCGACCGGTCCCCCGGCGTCGCTCGGCCGGACGCCCGCGGGCGAGCGACTCCCGGCCGGCGCCGTCCGAGGGTTTATGCTCGGGACGCGCCTTCCGGACGGCATGTCCGTTCAGATACGCCGCCCCACCGACCGGACCTGCGAGCGGTGCGGCCGACAGGAGCGGTGGGACGAGGAGTGGGAGGCGTGGCGCGTCGACGGCTCGGCGGGCGACGTCTACTGCATCCACGAGTGGGACATCAACGGCTCGTTCCTCCCGTTCGAGAACCGCTGAGCCGGACGACGCCCCGTCCCCTCCCGTCTCCCGTCCTCGCTACTCCCGCTCCGCGCGCGCAACCACCCCCGCGAGTACCGCGAGCGTCCCGTCCATGTGCACCCCGTCGACGACGACGTCCGCGGCCGCCTTCGCCGTCTCGTCGGCGTTCGCCACCGCGTAGCTCTCGCCGGCGACGGCGAACGTCGGCGCGTCGTTCTCGCTGTCGCCGACCGCCACGAACGACGAGGGGTCGCGGCCGACGATGTCCGCCACCTCCCGGAGCGCGGACCCCTTGCTCGCGCCGGGCGCCTTCAGGTGGTACGCGTACCCGGTGTCGAGGAACTCGAGGTCGAACTCCGCCGCGACGTCGCGCAAGAGCGCCTCGTCGGCGGTGAGCCGCGCGGCCGCCTCGGTCTCGCGCCAGCGGTTCGTCGTGTTCGCGCCGTCCCAGCCCAGGTCGCCGCCGCGCGCCTCGAACGCCGCGACCGCGTCGGCCACGCGGTCGGGGTCGCCCTCGAACCGGACGTGCCCGTCCGCGCAGACGACGCCGCCGTTCTCCGCGATGACGCGCTCCGGAATCCCGACGAAGTGACACAGCGCGACCGGGTAGGGGAACGCCTTCCCGGTCGCCACTACGACCGGCGCGGGCCACGCGGGCAGCACCTCGAACACCCGCGGGTCGAGGTCGTGCGTCGGCGTCGTCAGCGTGCCGTCGATGTCGAGCGCGAGCGGTGGGAGCGACTCGGGCAGGTCGGTCCACGCGACCGAGTCGGGGTCGGCCGTGGCGCGGCCGGCGGAGTCGTCGTCAGCGGCGTCCGCGTCGTCGGGGTCGGTGCCGGGAGCGGGCATTCGGTCGGATGCGGCTCCGGACGGACGGGCCAAAGCGTCGTCGGTCCGGTTCGCCGACTCACTCGCTCTTGGGTCACTCGCCGACCACGTCCGCGTCGGCGGGCGAGCGGGCGTCGAACTCGCGGACGAACCCGTCGACGGTCTCGGGGTCTCCACGGCCGACGAGCGGGACCCCGGCCGTCCGGCAGTCGGCGTCGACGCCGAGGCGGTCGCAGACCCGGTCGGCGACGGCTTCGGCCATCGCCCGGTGGGTGGTGAGCTTCCCGCCGACGACGGAGTGGAACCCGTCGACGCCGTCGCGGGCGTGGTCGAGCAGCGCGAAGTCGCGCGAGATGCCGCGCGCCTCCCCGGTCGCGCCGCCGGCCGCGTCGTCACCCGACTCGGTCGACGCGCCAGCGGCGGCGGAGTCGGTGCGCGCCGCCGCGGCCTCGGCCGCCTGCGCCGCTCGCCGTCGCTCGTCGGGGTCGTACAGCGGGCGGACCCCCCAGTACGTCGACTCGACGGTCGCGTCCGCGAACGCGGGCACCATCTCCGCGCACTCCGCGACGACCCGCTCGACCTCCCACTCCTCGCGCGGGTAGTCGTCCGGGTCGTCGACGGCGACGCTCGTCGTCCCGAGCACCGCCCGGCCGCGGTGCGGGACGGCGATGTCGCCGTCCGCGGGGTCGCGACACCGGTTCAGGACGGGGCCGAGTCCGTCGTAGGCGACGTCGACCATGACCCCTTTCGTCGGGCGCATCCGCACGTCGACGCCCGCGAGCGCGGCGCACTCGCCGGCCCACGCGCCCGCCGCGTTCACCACCACGTCGGCCGTCACGCGGTCGCCGGCCACGGTCGCGCCGGTCACCCGTCCGTCGTCGACGTGAACGTCCTCGACGGGCGCGTGCGTCCGAATCTCCGCGCCGTGTTCGCGGGCGTCGGCCGCCGTGGTCGCGACCAGCCGCGAGGGGTAGACGACGCCGTCGGGGACGCGCATGGCCCGGACGAGGCCGTCGGTCAGCCCCGGCACGTCCGCGCGGGCCGCGGCGGGCGACACCTCCTCGACGTCGATACCGACGTCGCGGGCGGCCGCGAGCTTCCGGTCGAAGTAGTCGCCGTCGTCGCCGTCGAGCGAGAGGAAGTAGCCGCCCGTGTCGGCGACGCAGACGCCAGCGACGTCCCGGAGGACGCGGTTCTCCTCGATGCACTCTTCGGCTCCGGCGGGGTCGTTCTCGGCGTAGCGCACGCCCGAGTGGAGCACCCCCTGCGACCGGCCCGTCGTCCCCGCCGAGAGGCCGCCCCGCTCCGCGAGCACCACGTCGACCCCGCGCATCGACAGGTCGCGTGCGACGCCGGCGCCGGTGGCGCCGCCGCCGACCACCAGTACCTCGGTCTCGGCGCTCGGACTCATACGCGCGGTTGCGTCGCCGGCGGTTTGACCGTGTCGTCACGCGCACGAACCGACGGGACCGGCGGGTGGGGCGTCGGCGACCCGAACGACCGGACGAGCGCCGGAATCGCGGGAGTCGGGAACGCTTAACAGAGCGCCGCGCGCACACCCCGTCGAGGGTCACCCGCGGTGACCGGGAGAACATGACCGAAGACACCTACGTCGGCGCGGTAGACCAGGGGACGACCGGAACCCGCTTCATGGTGTTCGACCACGGCGGCCGGGTCGTCGCCAGCGCCTACGAGACGCACGAACAGCACTACCCCGAGCCGGGGTGGGTCGAACACGACGCGACCGAAATCTGGCGGAACACCGAGCGGGTGATACGCGGCGCGCTCGACGACGCCGGTATCGACGCCGAGCAGTTGGCGGCCCTGGGCGTCGCCAACCAGCGCGAGACGACCGTCGCGTGGGACGCGGAGACGGGCGACCCGGTCCACGAGGCCGTCGTCTGGCAGGACCGCCGGACGACCGAACGTATCGAGGAACTGGAGGCGGCCGGCCGGGTCGACGAGATACGCGCGACGACGGGACTCAAGCCGGACGCGTACTTCGCCGCGACGAAGGCCGAGTGGCTGTTCGACAACGCGGGCGGGGGAGACGGGGGCCTCCGGGAGCGCGCGGCGGCCGGGGAGGTGCTGGTGGGCACCGTCGACTCGTGGCTGGTGTACAACCTCACCGGCGGCGAGGCGCACGTCACCGACGTCACGAACGCCTCGCGGACGATGCTGTACGACATCCACGAGGGCGCGTGGGACGACGACCTGCTCGCGGAGTTCGGCGTCCCCCGGGCGTGTCTCCCGGAGGTGCGCCCGTCGAGCGACGAGGAGGCGTACGGCCACACGGACGCGGACGGCGTGTTCGGCGCGTCGGTTCCGGTCACGGGCGCGCTGGGCGACCAGCAGGCCGCGCTGTTCGGCCAGACCTGCTTCGACGCGGGCGACGCCAAGACGACCTACGGCACCGGGTCGTTCGTCCTGATGAACACGGGGAGCGAGGCCGTCGAGAGCGAACACGGCCTGCTCACCACCGTCGCGTTCCAGCGGTCGGGCGAGGCGGTGCAGTACGCGCTGGAGGGCTCCATCTTCGTCACCGGCGCGGCCGTCGAGTGGCTGGAGGACCTCACGCTCGTCGACGACGCGGCCGAGACCGAGCGGCTGGCGCGGTCGGTCGACTCGACGGACGGGGTCTACCTCGTCCCGGCGTTCACGGGCCTGGGCGCGCCCCACTGGGACCAGCGGGCGCGCGGCGCGGTGCTCGGCATCACGCGGGGGACGCGCCGCGAGCACCTCGTCCGCGCGACGCTCGAGGCCATCACGTTCCAGACGCGCGACGTGACCGACGCGATGGAGGCCGACGCCGGCATCGAGTTGGCGACGCTGCGCGCCGACGGCGGCGCGGTGCGCAACGACTTCCTCTGTGAGATGCAGGCGGACGTGCTCGGCACGGACATCGTCCGGCCCGCCGTCGACGAGACGACGGCGCTCGGGGCGGCGTACGCCGCCGGCCTCGCGGTGGGCTACTGGGCGGACGTCGACTCGCTGCGCGCGAACTGGCGCGTCGACCGGCGGTTCGAGGCGGACCCCGCGGCCGACGTCGAGGCACGGTACGACCGCTGGGGCGAGGCGGTCGAACGGGCGAAGGGGTGGGCGCGCGAGGACGACGACTCGGCGGAGTGACCACGGCCGAGCGACCCGGCCGTCTACGCGAGGGCGGCCTCGAGTTCGTCGAACAGGTCCCGGACGCGCCGCGCGACGTCGTCGCGGACGGCCGCCACCTCGCCGGGCGACTTCCCGTCCGGGTCGTCGAGGGCCCAGTCGCGGCTCTCGCCGGTCCACGTGGCCGGGCAGATGCCGTCCGCCGAACAGCCCATCGTCACGACGTAGTCCGACTCGCTGAGTTCCGCCTGCGTGACTTCGCGGGGCGTCCGGCCCGAGACGTCGAACCCGGCGTCGGCCATCGCCTCGACGACCTCCTCGTGGACGTGGTCCGCCGGCATCGTCCCGCCGGTCAGGAGTTCGACCCGGTCGCCGAGTTCCCGGCGGTCGCGTTCGCGCTCTGCGAACGCGTACGCCATCTGCGAGCGGCCGGCGTTCTGGACGCAGACGAACGCGACCCGGAGCGGGTCGTCGTCCTCGTCGCCGCGCTCAGTCGGAGTAGGCAACGCCGCTCACCCCCTCGGCGTCCGGGAACAGTCGGCCGCGCGTCGCCAGCGCTACCCGGACGAGCGCGAGCATCACCGGCACCTCGATGAGCGGGCCGACGACCGTCGCCAGCGCGGCGTCGCTCGCGATGCCGAACACGGCGACGGCGACGGCGATGGCGAGTTCGAAGTTGTTCGACGACGCGGTGAACGCGACGCTGATGGCCTCGGTGTAGCTGAAGCCCAGCGCCGCCGACGCACCGTACGCGAGCGCCCACATCCCCGCGAAGAAGACGAACAGCGGGGCCGCGATGAGCGCGATTTCCCCCGGGTTGGTCAGGATGTACTCCCCCTTCAGCGCGAACATCACGACGATGGTGAACAGCAGTCCGAGCAGCCCGAGCGGGGAGATGCGGGGGACGATTCGCTCGTAGTACGCCGCCTCGCCGACCGTCCGGAACGCGACCCGCTGGGTGAGGTAGCCGAGGACGAGCGGCAGTCCCAGGAAGAGCAGTACCGTCACCGCGATGAGCCGGACGCTCACGTCGACGGCCGTCCCGCGCATCAGGGTGAGAAAGAGGAACGCGTACGGGACGAACAGCGCTATCTGGAGCAGGCTGTTGACACCGACGCAGACCGCACACAGTTCTTGATTCCCGGCCGCGAGTTCGTTCCAGACGAGCACCATCGCGATACACGGCGCGATACCGACGATGATGAGACCCGTGACGTACCCCGGGTGCCCGCCGAGGAACAGGACGGCCAGCCCGTACATGACGAACGGCGCGACCAGCCAGTTGAACCCGAGGGTGAGCGCGATTTCCCGCCGGGCGGTCCGCGTGACGCGCGGGATGCGGTCGTAGTCGATCTCGGCCATGATGGGGTATATCATCACGAACAGGCCGACGGCGATGGGGAGGCTCGTCCCGTTGACCGTCACCGCGTTCAGCGCGTCCGCGACGCCCGGGACGGCGTACCCCAGACCGACGCCGAGCGCCATCGCGAGCGCGATCCAGAGCGTGAGGTACCGGTCGAGGACGCCGAGGTCCGCGCCGGACGCGTTGGTCCCGTCGGTGCTCTCGGAGCCGACCGCCTCACTCATCCACGGTCCCCCGGGTCGAATCGAGCGCGGACAGCAGGGCGTCGGTCCGCGCGGTGGCGGCGTAGTAGCGCCACTTCCCCTCCTTCCGGCGCGACGCGAGTCCCGCGTCGGTCAGGTCGGACAGCGCGTGGCTCACCGCCGACTCGCTCACGTCCACCAGCGGCGCGAGTTCGCAGACGCAGAGGTCGCCGTCCGCCGCCGCGAGCAGGCGGGCGAGGGTGTAGCGCGTGTCGTTCCCGAGCGCCGACAGCGCGCGGGTGTCCGCCGCCAGCGCGCCGCCCGCGCCGGCGCGGGCGGCGAGCGCGTCCAACTCCGCGAGCCTCTCGTCCACGTCGCCCGCACAGCACTCGCCCACCTCGTCGGCGATGAGCCGCTCCAGTCGCTGGGTCGATGATGCCATACTCGAACGATTGCAAAGTCGTTCAGATAAGTCCGTCGAGTCGACCGACAGGGCGAAGGCCGTCGCACGGGAGGCACGAGCGTGGCCCGCTACTACTTCGGGGTGTACCACTGGCGGCGGCGCGGCCGGCGCATCGCCGTCGGCGTCGCCGCCGCGCTGGCTGGACTGGTCGCCGGGACGGTCCTCGCCACGCGGCCCGCGTTCGTCGCCGGACTGGTCGCGGTGTTCGCCGGTCTCTGGTACGCCCAGCCCGCGTTGAAGCGGCTGTTCGTCCCCGCGCCGTGGCAGCCGGACGCGTGGAAGTACGCGCCGCTCCGGCACGCGATGGACCTGCGCGACGCCGACCGCTGGCTGGACGTCGGCTGTGGAACCGGCCGCTCGCTCGTCGGACTGGCGCTGTCGGGCGAGGGGCGGGTCGACGCGGAGTGGCCAGGCGACGTCCCGGAGGAGAGCGGCGGGGTCGAGTCGCTCGCGGGCACGCGCGTCACGGCCCTCGACACGTTCGACGCGCGGGTCATTCTGGGCAACGGCGCGCGCCTCGCCGAGCGGAACGCCGCGGCCGCCGGTCTCGACGCGGCGGCCGTTCGCGGCGACGCGGGACGCCTGCCGGTCCGCGACGGCACCCAGGACGCGGTGACGGCGTGTCGCGTCCTCCACGACCTGCCGCGCGGGACGGCCGAGCGCGCGGTCGGGGAGGCCCGGCGGGTGCTCGCCGACGGCGGGGAGTTCGGCGTACTCGAACTGGCCGCGACGCACGAGCGGACGGACGACCCGCTCGGCTACTGGGAGGCGATGCTCGAGGGCGGCGGGTTCGAGGTGACAGTCAGCGGCGAGGTGAGCCGGGGCGGGTCGCGGTACTTCTACCTCGTCGCCACGTCGGCGTAGCCGTTCGGACGAGGCGTGCGTCCCCACGCGCCGTGACGACGTCGCGTCGTTCTACGTCCGAGGCCCGGAGGTCGTCGTCGTTCGGCGGGGTCACGGCGACGGCCGGTCGGGGGTCAACTCGACCGGACGAACCGGCCGAAGAACGCGACGAGTCCGCCGACGTACCCGGTTCCCCAGACGGCGACGACCACCGCGCCGACCGCGTTGAAGACGAAGTCGGTGACGATGTCGTCGACCCCGTAGACGGGGATCAGTCCGCCGAGGGCGAACTCCACGACCTCCCAGAGGACGCCCGCCGCCAGGACGAACACCACGATGAACACCGGGTAGAACTCCGACGGCGCGTCGACGTCCGCGGAGTGACGTTCCAGCGCCCGGAACGACGCGTACCCGACACCGGCGACGATGGTCGCCGAAACCGAGTGGGTCACCTCGTCGTACCACTGGTACCGGTCGTACACCCCGAGCGAACCGACGGTGTGGAGCAGCATGGCGACGGCGAGCCAGAGGACGAGACCGGCGTCCATCGAGTACCCGTACTCGCGCCGGAACAGCGCCGGGAGGAGCGTCACGGCGAGCGCGATACCCGCCGTCGCGGCCACCGCCGTCCGTCTCGTCGCCAGCCCGAAGACTATCAACCCGAGCAGTACCAGTTGGAGGAGTCGCGCGACGAGTCGCTCCTGGGAGTCCGACGCTCCCAGCGCGTCGCCGAGCGTCATCGCGTCCTCGTCCGGCCGGTCGGCCGGTCGGCTGCTCCCTCGGTCTCGACTCTCGCGAAGTACCAGTAGAAGACCCCGCCCAGTGCGAATCCGACGACGGTGACGATGACGATGTCCTCCTGGAGTTCGGTCTGCGTGCGCAGGAACGCCGTCCCGACGAGGGCGTCCGAGGCGAACTGGGCGACGACCCAGAGCGCCTCGACCGCCATGGTCGTCATGACCCCGAAGACGACGGCGAACCGGCGGCTCAGTTCGACGGGAGTGAACAGGTCGATCTCGACGGCGACCACGAACGCGAGCGCCGCGACGGCGAGGAACCCGGCGGTCTCGGTGTAAAACTCGAACGCCCGGGCGACCACGGCGGCGGCGGCGACGGCCAGGAGCGGCCACGGGACGACCGCCCTCCAGTCGCGGGTCGCCAGCGCCGGGAGAGACGCCGCGGCCGCGAGGAACAGCGAGAACCCACCCCACAGGAGTGCGCGCGTGAGAAGGCTCTCGACGGCACTCAGCGCGACGATTCCGACCATCGCCCACCCGAGGACGGCGTTGCCTCGTTCACCATCGACGAATTCCGCGAACACCACTGTCCCGTACTCCAGTTCGGAACTTTAAGACTCGTACTCGTCTCGGGTCGGGTGGACGCTCGCAGTCGGGACGAGCAGTCCGAACGGGAGCGGCCGACGCGGTCGGGAGGGGGTCGAGACCGGGCGCGCGCCACGGTCGTCGGTCCGGGCGTCCCGACGGCGCGCCCGGTCGCTCAGTCGTCGACGGTCTGTTCGGGCGAGGCGCGCGCGACGCCGATGGTGACGCCCACGCCCTCCACGTCCCACTCCTCGACGAGGTCGAACTGGGGGGCGTCGGGGTCGAACTCGTCGGTGTCGAAGTCCGCCGCCCGCGTCTCCTCGGCGATGTACGCGCGGTGTTCCTCGACGAATCCGGCGACCCGTTCGTCGGCGGCGTCGACCGAGACGCGGATGGCCTCGTCCACCTCCAGGTCGAGGTCCTTGCGCATCTCCTGGATGCGCCGCACCACGTCCCGGGCGTACCCCTCGGACTCGATGGCTTCCGTGAGTTCGGTGTCGACGTACACCGTCCCACCCTCGAACTCGGCGCTCACGATGCCCTCGGGGGCCTGCGAGTGGAACGACACCATCTCGTCGTCGAGTTCGTACTCGTCGCCGCCGACGGTGACGTAGAGGCTGCCGTCCGTCTCCAGTTCCGAACGGACCGCGCCCTCGACGGCGGCCATCACCTGCTGGGCGTCCGCGCCGAACGCCGGCCCGAGCTTCGACATCTCGGGTTCGGCGACTTCGACCAGTTCGCCGTACGAGTCGGTCACCTCGACGCTCTGTGCGTTCACGCGCTCCCCGAGCAGGCCGGCGAGGTGCTCGACCGACTCGCGGACCGCCGGGTCGTCGCTCTCGACGACGACGCGCGTGACGGGCCATCGAAGCTTCCGCTGGGCGCGCTGTCGCGCGTTCGCGGCCGTCTCCTCCACGCTCCGGAGGACGGCCATGTCGCGTTCGAGGTCCCCGTCGCGGAGCGTCTCGTCCACCGCGGGCACCGGGAGTTCGTGGACCGTCGTCGCCTCCCCGTCGAGGTGCTGGTACATCCGCTCGGTGAGGTACGGTGCGTACGGCGCGAGCAGGCGCGTCACCTCGTCGAGCAGGAACGACACCGTGGCGTACGCGCCCCGCTTGCTCGCGGAGTCCTCGTCCTCCCACATCCGCTCGCGGATGGCCTTCACGTAGAAGCGCGACACGTCGCCGGTGACGAAGTCGAGCAGGGCGTTCAGCGCGTCGTCGACGCGGTAGTCGTCCCACGCCTCGCTCATCTCGGCTTTCACGCTCTGGAGCCGCGAGAGCACCCACTCGTCGACGACCGACAGGTCGCCGTCCGAGAGGTCCGCCGTGGCGGGGTCGTAGCCGTCGAGGCGCATGTACGGCAGCGGGAAGCGGAAGACGTTCCAGAGGATGTTGAGCGTCGACTGCATCTCGTGGAGGCCGGCCCACTCGAACGCGAGGTCCTGTCCCTGCTGTTCGTGGCTCAACAGGTAACACCGCAGCGGGTCGCGGCCCACCTCCTCGATGGCTTCTTGCGGTGTGACGATGTTGCCCCGGGACTTGCTCATCTTGGTGCCGTCGCCGAGCGTGGTGAACCCGTGCATCAGCACCTCGTCGTAGGGGACCTCACCGAGCGCCGCCGTCCCCATCCCGAGTTGCGACCAGAACCAGCCGCGCGTCTGGTCGTGCGCCTCGATGATGAGGTCGGCGGGCCACAGGCGCTCGAACGCCTCCTCGTCGCCGGGGTAGCCGATGGTGCCGAGGCTCGCCACGGAGGAGTCGAACCAGACGTCGAACACGTCCGGCACGCGCTCGTAGGTGGCCCCGCCCTCGGTGATGGTCAGGTCGTCCACGGAGGGGCGGTGGAGGTCGATGGTCTCGGGGTCGACGTCCTGGTCGACGCGTTCCGCGAGTTCCTCGCGGGTGGCGACGACGACGAGGTCCTCGGCGTCGTAGTTCTCGGCGTCCTCGGGGACCCAGATGGGGAGCGGGATGCCCCAGTAGCGCTGTCTGGAGATGTTCCAGTCGGGCGCGTCCTCGACGAAGTTGCGGAAGCGGCCGTCGCGCGCGCCCGGCGGGTGCCACTCGCTGTCGTCGATGTTGTCGAGCAACTCCTCCTTGATGTCGGTGATGCGGATGAACCACTGGTCGGTCGCGAGGAAGACGATGTCCGTGTCGCACCGCCAGCACTGGCCGTAGCGGTGGCGGTGGGTGCCGGACGCGAGCAGCAGTCCCTTCGCGTCCAAGTCCGCGACGATGTCGTCGTTCGCGTCGCGGACGAACTGCCCCGCGTACTTGCCGCCCGCCTCGGTGTAGACGCCATCGCCACCGACGGGGCAGAACACGTCGAGGCCGAGTTCCCGCCCGCGCTCGAAGTCCTCCTGCCCGTGACCGGGCGCGGAGTGGACGAGGCCGGTGCGGTCCGCCTCGACGTAGTCGGCGGTGTACACCTGCCCGGCACCCTCGAAGTCGGCGTGGTCGGGCACCTCCTCGGCGAGCGGGTGGTCGTACTCCCAGCCGACGAGGTCCTCGCCCGAGAACTCCGCGAGCACCTCGTAGTCGTCGTACCGGCCCTCTTTGAGGGCGCTCTCGACGCACCGTTCGGCGAGGTAGAGCACTTCCGACTCGCCGTCCCTCGTCGCGCGGACCTGCTGGTAGGTGAGGTCGGGCGAGACGGCGACGAACGCGTTCGCCGGGACGGTCCACGGGGTCGTCGTCCAGACGACCAGACTCCCCTCGCGGTCCGCGAGGGGGAACTTCACGTAGATGCTGGGCGACTCGATCTCGTGGTACTCCACCTCGTTGTCCGCGATGGCGGTCTCACACCGGGGACACTGCGAGATGGCGCGCTTGCCCTGTTCGACCAGCCCGCGGTCGTGGACGCGCGAGAGCGCCCACCACGCCGCCTCCATGTACTCCGGCGAGACGGTGCGGTAGGGGTCCTCCCAGTCCATCCAGACGCCGATGGACTGGAAGTCCTCGTCCATGTTCCCCCGGTTGCGCTCGGCGAACTCCCGGCACTCCTCGATGAACGCCTCCATCCCGAACGCCTCGATGTCGCGCTTGGTCTCGAAGCCGAGTTCCTGCTCGACTTTCGTCTCGATGGGGAGCCCGTGCATGTCGTACCCCGGCCGGTCCGTGACGTCGTACCCCTCCATCCGCGTCCGGCGGATGACCGCGTCCTTCAGCGTCTTGTTCCACGCCGTCCCGAGGTGCATCTGGCCCGTCGTGTACGGCGGCCCGTCGACGAAGAAGAAGGAGGGGTCGTCGGCGTGCGCCGCCTTCGCCGCCTCGTAGGCGTCCGTCTCGTCCCAGCGCTCCGCGACGGCGGACTCCACCGCCTCCGGGGCGTACTGGTCCGAGACCTCCTGGTCGTCCATATCGGGGGAAATCCCCGCGCGTACATCAAGTCGGTGGTCTGGCAGGGCGTGTGTCGGACGGGGGACCCCACGCGGCGGGACACCGGCCTCCGCCGCGACTGTCGGATATCGACGAGGCGAGGTCCCGGATGGATTCGGGGGTCGCCGCTCGCCCGCCACGTCGAAGCGAACGAACCCGACCGCCCCACGGTGACCAACGACGGAGGCGAGCGGATTGCCCCGGGAAGGACGTCCCTACCCCACCGGGAAGGACGGCGAGCGTCCGCGTAACCGCCGCCTTATCACGGATACTGTCTGAATACTTAGTACCGACCACGTACGTGTGGCACGGGCATGAGAGTCGCTCGAAAGTCCGGGAAACTCTGGCACTTCGCCGAGATGCCGCACTGCGGCTGGGCGCAGAACTTCGCCAGCGAGGAGTCGTTCGACGAGGAGACGACCGTCTCCTCCGCGAGCGACCTCGACGAGTTCTGCACCGTGTGCCGGAAACGACGGCGAGCGTTCGGGTGGGGAGAGGGAGGGAACGAGGGCCAGACCGGGTGAGCCACACCGGGGCGTAACGCGGGCGTCGAACTGGGTCGAAGACGGGGGAGAACCGTCGATGCGAACCGCCGCCGCCCTTCGGTCGCAGGCGGGTCGACGGGAAGCATCGATAATCCGTCTAGTCCCGTGTGTCTCTGCATCGAGTAAAATACTTATTGGATACCACGTAGAACCGTCGTAGGGATGAGAGTCGCACGGAAATCGGGCGGGACCTGGCACTTCGCCGAGCCGCCACACTGCAGGTGGGCGCGGACGTTCGTCAGCGAGCGGTCGTTCGAGGCGGAGATGACGGTGCCCTCGGTCGACGGAATCGACGAGTTCTGCTCGCTGTGTCGCGAGCAGCGCCGTTGAGACGGCCGGGAGGCGAGGAGGCGTCGTCCGCTCGCGGTGGAAAGCGGTAAGCCTCCCGCCTCCAAAGCCGCCGACATGAGTAGAGACGGCATCGAGTTGACCGTCCGGGGCGCGGCCAAACGGGACGCCGGCCGGGGAATCGCTCGTCTCCCCGAGCGGGCGATGAGCGCGCTAGGGGTGCTGTCGGGCGAGACGGTTCGCATCAGCGGCGAGCGCGACACCGTGGCGAAGGTCTGGCCGGCGGGGACGGGTTCCGAACCGGGCGAACTCCGCGTCGACGCCGAGACGCGCGCCAACGCCGGCGTGAAGATCGGCGAGACGGTTCGGGTCACCAAGGAACAGGTCGAGGACGCCGAGCGCGTGACGCTCAGGGCACCGGAAGCGCTCGACTCGGTCGACATCGACGCGGAGACGCTGGCGCGGGCGGCCAAACGCGACCTCGACGGCCGACCGGTCCGCGTCGACGAACAGGTCCGCCTCCCGCACCTCGGAGGCAACGTGTTCGTGGTCACGGCGACGCTCCCGGAGGGGTCGGTCCGCGTGACCGACGAGACGGACGTGACCGTGGAACGCCGCGGCGCGAGCGACCGGGCGGAGCGGACGGACGACGGCCCGGTGAACATCGACGTGACGAGCGGCGACCGAGGCGGGCGGTCGAGCGATGCGGGCGGCGCGGACGGAACGGACGGGACCGGCTCCGACGCCGAGAGCGGTACCGGCACCGGGGGTGGTGCCCGCTCGGAGCAGGCACCGTCTCAGCCGGTGAGCGGCGTCACCTACGAGGACATCGGCGGGCTGGACGAGGAACTCGACCTGGTGCGCGAGACCATCGAACTCCCGCTGGCGGAACCCGAGGTGTTCACCCGCCTCGGCATCGACCCGCCGAAAGGGGTCTTGCTGCACGGCCCGCCCGGGACGGGCAAGACGCTCATCGCCAAGGCCGTCGCCAACGAGGTGGACGCGACGTTCATCTCGGTGTCCGGTCCCGAGATAACCTCGAAGTACAAGGGCGAGAGCGAGGAGCGCCTGCGCGAGATATTCGGGCGGGCCAACGAGGACGCTCCCGCCATCATCTTCTTCGACGAGATCGACTCCATCGCGGGCGAACGCGAGGACGAGGGCGGGATGGAGAACCGCGTCGTCGGACAACTCCTCTCGCTGATGGACGGGCTGGACGCCCGGGAGGACGTGATCGTCATCGGCGCGACCAACCGGGTGGACGCGCTCGACCCCGCGCTCCGGCGCGGTGGCCGGTTCGACCGGGAGATCGAGATCGGCGTCCCCGGCGAGGCCGGCCGGCGCGAGATACTCGACGTCCACACCCGGCGGATGCCCATCGCCGCCGACGTCGACCTCGACCGCCTCGCCGCGCGGACGTACGGCTTCGTCGGAGCGGACATCGACTCGCTCACCACGGAGGCCGCACTGACCGCGCTCCGGCGCGCGCGCCACGACGACGCGGACGCGGACCTCGGGAGCGTGGAGGTGACGCGCGCCGACTTCGAGGCGGCGATGGCGAGCGTCGAACCCAGCGCGATGCGCGAGTACGTCGCCGAGAAGCCGTCGACCACGTTCGCGGACGTCGGCGGCCTCGACGACGCGAAGGAGGCGCTCGAGCGCGCGGTGACGTGGCCGCTCACCTACGGCCCGCTGTTCGACGCCGCCGACGCCGACCCGCCCACCGGGGTGCTCCTCCACGGTCCGCCCGGGACGGGCAAGACGCTGCTCGCGCGCGCCATCGCCGGCGAGTCGGAGGTGAACTTCATCCAGGTCGCCGGCCCGGAACTGCTCGACCGCTACGTCGGCGAGTCCGAGCGGGCCGTCCGCGAACTGTTCGAGCGCGCCCGGCAGGCCGCCCCGGTCATCGTCTTCTTCGACGAGATAGACGCCATCGCGGGCGACCGCGACTTCGCGGGCGACTCGGGCGTCGGCGAGCGGGTGGTCTCGCAACTGCTCACGGAACTCGACCGGGCCGCCGAGAACCCCAGCCTCGCGGTGCTGGCCGCGACCAACCGGAAGGACGCACTCGACCCCGCGCTGCTGCGCCCCGGTCGCCTCGAGAGCCACGTCGAGGTGCCCGAACCCGACGAGGAGGCGCGCCTCGCCATCCTCCGGGTCCACACGGAGCACAAGCCGCTCGCGGACGACGTGGACCTCGAAGAGGTCGCCGCGCGGACGGCGGGCTACTCGGGCGCGGACCTCACCGCCGTCGCGCGCGACGCCACGATGCGCGCCGTCGAACGCGTCGCTGACGAGTACGGCGAGGCCGCCAACGACCACGCCGACGCGCTCTCGGTGACGATGGCCGACTTCGAGGCGGCGTTGGAGTCGGTCGACCCGAGCGACTGACCGGCCGCGCTCACCCGTCCGCGTCGGTCGTCCCCCCTCGCGCTTTCGTCAACACCGCGTCGTAGTGGTGGTCGTTGCCGTAGCGGATCTCGCTCAGCGTCCACTCGGTGCCGACGCGCGCCCGTTCGAGAACCTCGGGCGAGAACGGCCGGAACAGGAGCGTCTCTCCGCGGTCGCCCTCGTACTCGAAGTGCATCACGCGAAAGCCCAGCCCCGGCTCCGGGTCCGCGCGCGCGCCGAGCAGGTCGCTCACAGCGTCGGCGTCGGGGTCGTAGTTGTCGAGCACCGCCACCGCGTCGTCGGTCGTCACGTGCGCGAGGTCGGCGAGGAACTCCCGGAGGCGGTAGCGCGAGCGGACCAGACCTAGCTGGGTGCCGTGCGCGTACACCGCGGCGAAGCGGTCGCGCTCGAACGTCGCCGGCAGCGCGAACATGTCTCCCAGCACGGCGTCATCGACGCCGCGCTCGCGCATCGCCGTCACGAGGCGCTCGGACACCTCCAGCCCGACGGTCTCGAACCGCTCCTGAAAGTACAGCGTGTCGCGCCCTGCGCCCGCTCCCAGGTCAAGGAGCGGTCCCGACAGGTACCCCTCGAGCCACTCGGTGTACTCGGATTCGGGGTCGCGCTCCTCGAAGTAGAACCGCTCGACGGGGTGTTCGAGTTCCTCCACCCCGTCGACCTGGAGTAACGGTTCCGTCTGCTCGTCGCGGGCGAAATCGAGGATGGCGCGGCCGAACGGGTCGGACATACCTCGACGGTCCGCCCGGCAGATAGTAAATACATCCGAGATGTGCGACCGAGTGACACGGTGAGCGGGTTGCCACCCCTTTCATCAGGCGTCGGTCCGAACGGCGTGCGATGGCCCAGACCGACCTGCTGCCCGACGAGGCGGAGGAGCGACTGACCGCGACGTGCCGGACGACCGTCGGCGACAACCTCCGCTCCGTGACGTACTTCACGCGCAGCGACTTCGAACAGGTGTACCTCCGGGAGGACCTCGAACGGGACGCCGACCTGATGGGGTTCATCGGCACCGAGTGGCAGGACTTCAAGCTGACCACCGACGCGTACCACGGGTCGGAACTCGGCGAGTACCGCTACACGCTCCGCGTGTTCGAGAACGGCTACCTGATTCGGCTCGGCACCGAGGACACCGGCGTGTTCGTCACCACCGACGGCCTCCAACTCCGCGACTTCGACGAACTCGCGCGGGCCGTCGCCGCGACGCTCGAGGAGTGGGAGGGGGACTGAGCGGTCGAGCGGCCGAACGGCCGAGCGGCCGGGGAGGTCCACCCCGAGCGTAGGCTACCGACCGAGGACCGGGGCGCGCAACCTCTCCACCTCCGAGCGGATCGCGTCGACGGCGTCGTTGTCGACACCGTTCTCGCGTAGCGCGGCTTCGAGGTGGGTCACGACCCGGTCGAAGTCGTCGTCGTCGAGATCGAGGTGTGCGTGGGCCTCGCGCATGTCCGCGCCCCCGTACTCGACCGGACCGTCCGCGACCGCGCTGATGAATTGGACCTGATGGGCGCGGAGTTCTGCCATGTCCATCCCCTCGAAGAACCCCGCGAGTCGCTCGTCCGCGAGCACCCGGTCGTAGAAGTCGTCGACCACCGCTACCACCGCTTCGCGTCCGCCGATCTCGGCGTAGATCGATTCGGGCATGGTCTCCTTTGTCATCTCGGGCGGAGCGCCGAATACGCGCTTTCCCGATCCACTGGGGGATTATTTACCATTCGCCACGGTCGCGACGGCGACTCACCCGTCGTCGAACAGTTGGTCCGTGAGCTTCGATTGGGCGACCGAGAGGTGTTCGCTGAACGTCGACACCGAGACGCCGAGTTCCGACGCGACGTCGGCGGCCGTGGCCCCCTTGGGCCGTTCGAAGTAGCCCATCCGATGGGCGGTGCGGAGCGCCTCGTACTGGCGGTCGGTGAACGCCGACCGGTCGACGACCAGAAGTTCCTCCCGGTCGTCCGGCCCCGACCGGACCAACCGACCGACCTCGACCGACCCGCAGCGCGACCGGAGGTCGGCGATGACGGCTTCGAGCGTCCCGACGTCGGGCACGACAAACCGGACGGAGAGCCCGACCGACGTGGCGCGGACGTCGCGGACCGGACAGCCGTGTCTGGGGATCCGCCCGCACGGGCAGTCGTCGCCGCCGGTGTCGAACCGGTAGACCGAGCGTGGCCCCTCGGAGAACACCTCGGTCGCGGACGGCGGGGACGGCGGCGACTCGGCGGTCGCGGGGTCGCCCGCGGTCATCTCACCCACGACGCTCACGCCGTCGTCGGTGGGTCTGAGGTCCGTGACCACCGAATCGACGGGAACCCGACCCGCCAGCGATGCGACCGGACACGACTCGACGTCGGCGACTCGGAGTTCGACGTGGATCCCGCTCTCGGCTGTCATGCCCGGGCGTATCCGGCGGCGGTAGAAGTACGAACCGAAACCCGGCGGCACACGCGCGCTCGCGAGTTCGGGCAGTCGGCGGGGCGGCGAGCGGGTCAGTCCCAGAAGCTCTGGGTCCGCGCGTACTGGCGCTCCTGTTTCAGGACGTCCCGGTAGAAGTCGTCCTCGTCCTCGCGGAGTTTGGCGATGATGCGGGCGGCGTTGTGCGGGCCGACGCCGCGGGCCGCGAGCGCGACGATCGCCCGCTTCCCGTGCGCCTGGACGAGGTTCGACGCCCGGAACGCCTTGCGCGTCAGCTTCTCCTGCTCGTCGTCCTTCTCGTCGGTCCGGACCGCCTGTACGGCCTCGTCGTCCCACGGGTTGAGTGCGGCGACCCGCGTCGACCCGCACTCGGGACACTCCGGCCGGTCGCGCACCCGGCGGACCTTGGTCGTGTGGTCCCACTCCTTGCAGTGCATACACAGCAGGATGACCCGGTCGTTCGCGATGCGCTCCTTGATGGTCTCGATGACCGACGCGTCGGCGTTCTCGGGGACCAGTAGCTCCCGCCCCGACGACTGACCGCCGGTGCCGACGGGAGTCCGCCCCCGCGCCGCCACCAGTTCGACCTCGCCCGACTGGACGGCGGCGAGCAGGTCGGCCGTCTCCTCGACGGCGAGTTGCGTGTGGAACACCTCGCGAACCGCCTCGTCGAAGACGGGCGTCCCCTCGAGGGCGGCCATCAGGCGGTCCGCGCCGAACCGACCGCTCCCCTGGTACCGCTTCAGCGCGCCGAACTTCGCCGCGACGTGCGCCAGCGTGAACTTCAGCGTGTCCGAGTGTTTCAGCGCGAGTTCCAGCAGCGCCTCGACGTGGGCGGGGTCCGTCTCCTCCAACACCTCGATGACCGTCCCCGGGTCAACCTTCGACGGCACCTCCAGTTCGACCCGGTAGGGGTCCGCCTCCATCCCGACCGACGACCCGGTCCGCTGGCCGACGAGCGCCGAGAGGAGTCGCCCGAGCGTCCGGTTCACCTCGTGGCCGTACGCCGCGTTGAGCGTGATGGAGCGCCCGCGTCCCTCGACGACGATGCGGTCGTCGGTGGGCATCGGGTGGCCCGCCTCGACGTGTCGCTCGACGGCTTCGAGGCCGCCCGAGACGGTGCGCGCGTCCGTCGGGTAGCGCGAGGCGAACTCGCGGGCGACCGAGTCGCGGGAGGCTCCGCCCGAGAACTGCGGTTCCGCCACCCGGCGCATCTCGCCCACCTCGCTCGCCACCGCCCGGGGGACGGGAATCTCCTGGCCGGTCCACGACGGCACCTCGCCGGCGGGGTCCTCGATGGGCGCGACGTTCACCTCGCTCTCCTCGTCGTCGATGTCGTTGATGCGCCACATCTCCCCCCGCTGGATGAACGTCTCGCCCGGCGCGGCGAAGTTGACCACGAACCGCTCGTCGAGCGTACCGACCTGCCGGCGCGAGGAGATGTCGTACACGTCGTACGTCTCCTCGTCGGGAATCATCGAGAGGTTGGCGTAGAAGTACTGCCACGTGCCGCCCGACTTCTCGACGACGTCCCGCTCCTCGTCCAGCCAGAGGAGGCGGTTACTCGACAGTTCTGCCACGACCGCGCGGAACCGGGATTCGGGAAGGTCGCGGAACGGGTACGCGCTGCGAATCAGGGCGTACGCGTCCCGAACGTCCACCTCGCCGAAGTCCATGAGCAGACCGACCGTCTGGTTCGCCACCACGTCGAGGCTGCCGTGGTGGATGCCCGCCGACTCCACCTCGCCCGCGACGGCGCGCCGGGCGATGGCGAGCGCTTCGAGCGTGTCGTCCGGGTGGGCGGTGACGATGGTGCCGTGGCTTGTCTCGCCGCGGCGGTGACCCGCGCGGCCCACCCGCTGGAGGAGGCGTGCGACCTCGCGGGGGGAGTTGTACTGGACGACGTGGTCGACCCGACCCACGTCGATACCGAGTTCCATCGAGGAGGTGCAGACCAGGCCGTCGAGGTCGCCGGCCTTGAACGCGTCCTCCACCTCGATGCGCGCCTCCTTCGAGAGCGACCCGTGGTGGACGCCGATGGGTTCGTCCAGCGTCTTGAACCGCGAACCGAGCGCCTCCGCGGTCTGACGAGTGTTGACGAACACGAGCGTCGACTCGTTCTCGCGTACGATGTCGCGGATGGCCCGGACGTGGCTGGCTATCTCGGGGTCCGTGGCGAGTTCGCCCGCCAGCCGCTCGTCGTCGTCGGTCACCTCGGGCGTCGTGACCGCGAACTCCACGTTCGTCCCGGCGTCCACCTCGATTATCTCACAGCCGCGGTCGCCCGTCAGGAACCGACCCACCTCCTCGGGGTCGCCCACGGTCGCCGAGAGGCCGACGCGCTGGAACTCGCCCGCGAGCGCCCGCACCCGCTCCAGCCCGACCGTGAGCTGTGCGCCGCGTTTGGAGGCGGCGAGTTCGTGGACCTCGTCGACGACGACGTGCCGGACGTCCGAGAGCGCGGTCCGGAGCTTCTCGCCCGTCAGCATCGCCTGCAGCGTCTCGGGCGTCGTCACGAGCACGTCCGGCGGGTCGTCCGCCTGCTTGCTCCGCTGGTAGTCGGAGGTGTCGCCGTGGCGCACCTGGACGTCGAGGTCGAGGTACTTCCCCCACCACTCCAGCCGCTCGCGCATGTCGCGGTTGAGCGCCCGCAGCGGCGTGACGTACAGCGCGCCCAGCCCGGCCGGTCGGGTCTCCGCGAGCGCGCTGAACACCGGGAGCATCGCCGTCTCCGTCTTGCCCGTGCCGGTGGGCGCGAGCACGAGCGCGTCCCGACCGTCCGCGAGCGGCGGGATGGCGCGGCGCTGCGGCTTCGTCGGCGTGGTGAACCCGCGCTCGGAGAGCGCCGCCCGAACCGGCTCGCCCAGGGCCGCGAAGGCGTCCATCCCCCTCGCCTCCGCCGTGTCACTCATCACCCGTCGTAGCGGTGCGAGGCTGTTAAGCTCCCCGCTCGCCGGGCGTTCGGCCGACGGCGACGGTCGCCGGACGCGCCCGGACGGACCACGGGAAAGGCCGGTGGGGGGCCGGACTACTCCCGGCTGATCGCGATGTTCTGGACGCTGCCGCCGCAGTCCGCACACGACCCGGGGTGGGTCGTCGCCTCCTCGCGGTGGCCGCAGTCGACGCACTCGAACAGTCCCATCGAGGCCCGGTACGGGTCGATATCGAGAGCTGGCACGGTCGTGTGTGATTCGGTGGCAGTGTTAAGGGTTCCCTAAGTGCGAAACCCAGAATATGAGGGCTTATGAGGCGTATATATCCACGTTCGTCCAGTTTCGACCTCCGGCTCGCACGGTCACGGCGACCGGGGTGGCTCCGGGGGTGACGGCGGTACTCGACGGCTCAGAGGGCGTGGTCGTCGGCCGTCGCGGCGAACCAGTCGCGCCAGCGCCGGCTCTCGGGTGCGCCCACGATGACCGTCGTGGTCCCGTCGACGAGGTCCGTCTCGCCGTACGCGCGGAGTTCCGAGAGGGTCGTCGCCGTCGCCCGCTCGGCCTCCTCGCCCGCGGCCTGGACGATGCCGACGGGCGTGTCCGCCGGTCGCGCCGCCTCGAGGACGTCACACGCCCGCTCGTAGCGGTCGCGACAGTCGGCCGTCCAGGGGTGGTAGAGGACGAGCGCGAACCCCGCGTCTGCGACGGCGCGCAGGCGGGACTCGACCGCGGCCCACTCGCCGAGGCGGTCCGACAGCGAGAGCGACGCCGCGTCGCTCCCCAGCGGCGCGCCGAGTCGGGCGGCGCACGCCTGTGCCACCGGGACGCCGGGGACGACCTCCGCGTCGAGGTCCGACGCGTCGAGCGACTCGGCGGCGGCGAACGCGGCGCCGGCGAGTGCGTACACGTTCGGCCCGCCGGAGACGAGTGCGACGTGGTCGCCCGCCTCGGCGCGCTCGACGGCCCGTCGGGGGCGGTCGTCCTCGCCGTCGTCGACCGGTTCCACCGCGGCGTCGCGCGTGACGATGTCGGGCAGTCGCTCGACGTCCGCGGCGGTCCCGACCAGGCGGTCGGCGTCCAGCACCACCTCCTGTGCGCGAACGGTCATCTCGGCGTGGCCGCCGGGGCCGAGACAGACGACCGAGAGTCGGCCGTCGGTCCCGCGGTCGGTTCGCTCGCTCCGCTCCGCGTCCGTCGGGTTCGTGTTAGGTGTCGCGTTCATCCTCCCTCCCGTGCCCGTCGTCCACCGGCGGTCGCCCGCTCCCCCCGCGACGGGTCGCCCGTCGCGGTGCTCACGCCGCCCACTCCACTCTGGGAGTACAAAGACGTAGTGGCCGTCGTTACCGGCGTGAGACCGGACGAGACACGGGGAGACGACTCCGACGGGGCGTCACAGCAGTTCCTCTTCGGCCAGGTCCGTGGCGTTGCGGACGGCACCGATGGAGGTGAGGTAGCCCGCGCCGACGGTCGTCTTGGTCGCTCGCGCCGCCGCGCCCCGGAGCACGGTCGGCCCGAGTTGCGCCACCGCGCCGTCGCCGACCGAGACGAGCCACCCCGGTACGTCGAACCGGTAGCGCGCCAGCCGCGGCGCGAAGTCGTCTGTCGACCCCCGGCGGTCGTGTCGGACCAGTCGCACGACGTTCTCCGCGGCCGTCTTCGCCTCGCGGACCGCCGCCGCCGCGCTCGCGGGCACCGGTTCCCCGTTCGCGTCCGTCGCGCGGGCCGCGTCGCCGAGCGCGAACGTCCGGTCCGTCAGGCGGAGGTCCGCCCGCACAGTCGGTCGGTCCCCACCGGTCGCGTCGTCGCCCGTGATGCCGCCGGTCCAGACGAACTGGTCGTGCGCGAGCGAACCCGTCGCCGTCTCGATGCTCGTCTCGGTGGCGCGCTCGACGGTCGTTCCGGTCCGCACGTCGACGCCGCGGTCGGTCAGTTCCGCGCGGACCGCCCGTCGGAAGTTCGACGGGAAGTGCGGGGCGACGTCGTCCAGTTGTTCGACGAGTACCACCTCCACGTCCTCCGGGACCGAGCGCCCGCGTTCGTCGGCGAGCGCGGTCAACTCGCCCGCGACCTGTACCCCGGAGAGTCCTGCGCCGCCCACCACCGCCCGTCCACCGGCGTCACAGAGGTCGGTGAACCCCTCGCGGATGGCCGCGGCGTCCGCCAGCGACTTCAGCGGCGTCGCGTACCGCCGGAGGCCGTCGATACCGTAGTACGCCGTCTCGGAGCCGAGACAGACCGCGCCGTAGTCCCACGACAGCGTCTCGCCCGTGTCGAGGTCGGCGCGGCCGGCCTCGGGGTCGACGTCCGCCACCCGCGCGTCGACCACGTCCGCCCGGTCGAGCACGTCCGCGAGCGGGACCGTGATGGCCTCGGCGATGGGCGGCCGACGGATGGCGCGGTGGAGTTCGTGGACGAGCACGTGCTCCGGCCCGTCGTTGACGACGGTGAGGTCGACCGCGGGCGGGAGCCGCGACTCGAGGCGGCGCGCGAGCGACAGGCCGGCGTAGCCGGCACCGAGAACGACGACGTGCATCACCGGTCGTAGGGGTGGGACCCGAAAGAGGGTACCGGCGCCGAGTTCCCCCGCCTGCCGAACGGAGGCGGGGAGTCCCGCGGCCGGTCGGCCGCTCGGGCCGCCGACCGATGGGGTGCGGACTCAGAACAGCGCCTTCGACTCGGGGAGCACCTCGGCGGGGCCGCCGACCTCCCAGACGTCCGTCTCGACGCCGACGGCCGCGATGCGCTCCTCGACGCGGTCGACGGCGTCGGCCGTCGTGTTCACGTAGACGCTCGCCCCGGTGTCCGTCGAGAAGTAGACGGGGACGTCCTCCTCGGCGCGGAGTTCCCTGACAGCGTTGAACACCGCGATGGTCTCCGGCTGCCAGTAGACCCAGCCCGCCGGTCCGGTCATCGTCGTCGCCGTGAGCGACAGCGAGTCGTGTTCCGCGAGTTCGAACGCGTCGTGGAACGAGCCGCGCCGGAGCGAGTCGCGCATCCGCTGGAGTTGTTCGTGGACGTGCGCCAGCCGCGCGTCGAACATGTGGCTCGCCTCCGCCTCCCGGTGGGCCGCCTCCGTCTCCTTGTACGCGGGGACGAGCGCCGTGACGACCCGGAGGTCGGTCTCGGGGTCGAACCCGTCCGCCCCCTCGCCGGTCTCCAGCCGCTCGGAGCGGCAGTCGTCGTCGTTCAGCCCGGCGTAGAGGTAGGAGTAGGCACCCGTCACCGCGCGGGCGGCCGAGGAGGAGCCGCGGCGGGCGACGGTCGATATCTCGGGACGGGTCAGCTCCAGCCCCGCCGCCTCGACGAGCGCCGTCGCGAGCGCGGCGAACCCCGACGAGGAGGAGCCGAACCCGACGTTCGACGGGAAGGAGTTCTCCGACACCACCCGGACCGCGTGGTCGACGCCGGCCAGTTCGCGGACGTGGTCGGCGACCATCTCGATTCGCTCCGCGCCGCGGCCCTCGACCGTCTCGCCGTCGACGACGTAGTCGTCCTCGGTCGCGTCCGGTCGCCACTCGACGGTCGTGGTCGTCCGCGAGGGCGCGGTGCAGACGCTGATGGAGTCGTGGTACGGGAGCCGCCGCTCGGGGTCACGCATCCCGTGGTACTTGACGAGCCCCTGAATCGGGTGGGCCGTCGCGGTCGCTTTCATACCCGCCGGAGGGGCCGGCCGCGGGTTAGTCGTTCCGACTGTCCGCCGCGGCGACGCCCGAGACGACGAACCGCGCCCCCGCCGCGTCCGGGTCGAGCGCGACCGACCAGCCGTGGTCGGCGGCGACCGTCCGGACGATGGCGAGCCCGAGCCCCGTGCCGTCCGCGCCCGAGCGGCCGGCCTCGAAGAGGTCGCCCGCGACCGCGGAGTCGACTCCCGGCCCGTCGTCGGCCACGTAGAAGCCGTCGTCCGTGCCGCCGACCGATACGCGGACGGCCGGCCCGCCGTGCTCGACCGCGTTCCGGAACAGGTTCTCGAACAGCCGACGGGCGCGGGTCCGGTCGGCGCGGAGACGGCGGTCGTCGCGCACCGTGAGGGTCGCCTCGGACGTCTCGACCGACTCCCAGGCGTCCCGCGCGAGCGTCGAGAGCGACACCGTCCGCGGCTCCATCTCCTCACCGCGGGCGAGCAACAGCAGGTCCTCGATGATGGTCTCCATCCGGTCGTGGGCGTCGGCGACGCGGTCGAGGCGCGGCGACTCCCGCTCCGCGGCCGCGAGTTCCCGGTAGCCCTCCGCGACGTTGAGCGGGTTCCGGAGGTCGTGACTCACGACGCTCGCGAACCGGTCGAGCCGCTCGTTCTGCGCCGCCAGCTCCCGCTCGCGCCGCTCGCGGAGCGTCACGTCGCGGAACAGCGCGACCCGCCCGACGTCCGCACCGGTGCCGGCCGACAGCGGGGCGACGCGAACGTCGTACGTCCTGGGTTCGGCGGCGCCGTCGAGCGTGACCCCGTCGTCGGTCGCTTCGCCGTCGAGTGCCGCGACGACCGACGCCGGCGCGGCGGTGGCGAGGGGGTCGCCGACCGTGGTCCCGTCGACGAGCAACGCCTCCATCGACGGGTTGAAGTCGACGACCCGGTCGTCCCCGTCGAGGACGAGCACGCCGTCGTCGAGGCGGTCTACGACGACGTCTCGGGCGACCGGAGCGGTGCCGAACAGCCGCTGTCGTCTGAGGCTGGCCGCGACGAGCGCGCCCGTGACGGGGAGCGCGAGCGGGGTCGGGTCGAACGGGAACGTCATCGGCCACGCGAGCGAGGCGGCGTTGACGGTCCACGGGACGAGCGCTGCGGCGGTGAGCGTGAGCGCCTGTCGGCGGAACGCTCGTCGGGTGCGCACCGCGTGTGAGACGACGAGACCGGTGCCGACCGCGATGAGCGCGTACGCGACGGCGAGGTACGCCCGGTAGTACGCGCCGCGGGCCGCGCTGAGGTGGGGGAAGCCGTCGACGACGCGGTAGCTCGCCGCGCCGGTGTAGAACAGGCCGTGGTAGTGGGTGGTCGCGACCACCGCGAGGGTGAGGAGGACGAACCCCCAGAGCGTTCCGACCACCCGTCGGTCCGCGAGCCGACGGGCACCGCTGAACGACGCGGCGAAGAGGAACCAGCTCGCGGGGATGACCACGTAGCCGACGTACCTGACCTTGTGCGCCAGCAGGAGACGCGCTGACGACCCGGCGTAGAACCCGACGGCCGTCAGCACGGCGACCCACGCGCCCCCGGCCATCGCGACCGCGAGCCACCGCCCGCCGTTGTCGTGTCGACGGAGGCGGAGGGCGACGCCGACCGACCCGAGCGCGGCGAGCAGCAACAGCAGCGCCAGGACGTTGGTGAGCGAGGTGGGCAACTCGTCCGGTGCGGAGGGAGGGGGAGAAAAAAGGGTTACGAGTATCACGCCGGCGAACGGGCGAGAGGGGCGTCTCAGTACTCGTAGAACCCCTTCCCGGTCTTCTTGCCGAGGTCGCCGGCGTCGACCTTCCGCTTCAGGAGGTACGCGGGCTTGTAGCGGTCGCCCAGTTCCTCGTGGAGCGTCCGGCTCGCGTCGAGACAGATGTCCAGCCCGATGTGGTCGGCGAGTTCGAGCGGTCCCATCGGGACGTTCGTCCCGAGTTTCATCCCCCGGTCGACGTCCTCCTTCGAGGCGACCCCCTCGTCGTACGCCCGGATGCCCTCGTTGAGCCACGGCATCAGGATGCGGTTGGTGACGAAGCCGGGCTTGTCGTCGCTCTCCCACGTCTCCTTGCCGATGCCGGCCGCGAACTCGTGGGCGAACTCCGCGACCGCCGGGTCGGTCTTCTCCCCGACGACGACCTCGACCCCCTTCATCACGGGGACGGGGTTCATGAAGTGGAGGCCGACGACGAGGTCCGCGCGGTCGGTCGCGGCGGCGATGGTAGTGATGGAGAGCGTCGACGTGTTCGTCGCCAGCACCACGTCCTCGTCGGTGAGTTCGTCGAGGTCCGCGAAGATATCGCGTTTCACGTCGATGTCCTCGACGGCCGCCTCGACGACGAGGTCCGCGTCGGCCACGTCGTCGAGGTCAGTCGTGCCGGTAACGCGGTCCCGGATGGCGTCCGGGTCCTCCTCGACGGTCCCCTTCTCGAACAGCCGCGAGAGCGAGGAGTCGATGGCGTCGAACCCCCGTTCGACGAACTCGGTCTCGACGTCCCGCATGACGACGTCGTAGCCGGCGGTCGCGACCACCTGTGCGATGCCGTTTCCCATCGTTCCGGCACCGATGACCGCGACGGTGTCGATGTCCGTGCGTCCGCGCATACCCGAGTCTCAGACCGCCGCCGACCGTAAGGATGCCGCCCACGCCGCCGTCGGAGCGAGTCCCGCTCGAACCCGCGGCGAGAAGGCACCGACGGCGACGGCGTCGGCCGCAATTATCGGCCCCCGAGTAACCGCACAGAAACGTTAAGGACCCACACGACGACACGCACGCAGAGGCGAGAACGTTCGTGCCCGACGAGTCCGTCGACCCGGTCGCGCTCACACACGTCGGCCCGGCCACGGCCGCCGTCCTGGCGGACGCGTCGTTCGACGCCGCCGACATCCGCGGCAAGGCGGTCTCCTTCCGGATGCTCGTCGAGGCGGGCGTGAACCCCGGTGTCGCCGCGCGCATCCGCCGCGAGTACTCGCTCGCGTGGTCGTTCGAGTCCGAGGACAGCGAGGACCTGAAGCGCCGCTCGGCGCAGATACGCGGACTCAACGAGGGCGAGCGGGCGTGGGTGGCCGCGTCCTCCGGCGACTGGGAGAACCGGGAGTCGACCGACGCCGCCGAGACCGACGACGCGGAGGCCGCGTGGGTCGACGCCGCGACGCGGTCCGCCGCCGAAGCGGACGGGTCGGGCGACCCCATCGCCGCCGAGTCGGCGTGGCGCGACCGCTCCCGGCCGACGCCGGTCGACGCGCTCGACGGCGTCGACGCCGACGCGAGCGCGACGCTGGCGGAGGCCGGCATCACGTCGGTCCGGTCGCTCGCGACGGCCGACCCCGAGGCGGTCGCGGACGCGCTGGGCTGTGAGGTCGGGTGGCTCCGTGACCTCCGCGACGCGGCCGAGACGTACCTGGGGTAGCTGGAGTCGGACCGGTCGTCGCCCGGCGACACGGCGGTCTCGCCCGGAGACGCCCCGCGACCGACCCGGCCGAACCCGACTACGCCCCGTTCAGGTGGTCGACGAGCGCCGCGTTCACCCGGTCGGGTTCGTCGAGGTGGACCCAGTGCGACGCGTCCGGGAACGCGCGGAGCCGACCGTCGGCGCAGCGCTCGACGCTCTCGCGGGCCAGCCGCGGGCGGAGCGCCGGGTCGCGCTCGCCCCAGCAGACGAGCGTCGGAACTCCCACTCGGCCCGTCGGGTGGTCGGACGCCCGGACGAGCGCCCGGTACCAGTTCACCATCGCGCGCACCGCCCCCTCCCGCGCCCACGCCTCGCGGTAGCGCGCGAGCGCCGCGTCGTCGAACGTCCCGGGGGCGGTACTCCCCGTGAGCAGCCGCGTCAACAGCGCGGCGTCGTCGCGGGTCAGCGCCCACTCGGGGAGCCGGGGGAACTGGAACAGCGCGGCGTACCAGCTCCGCAGGAGCTGTCGGGGGTCGCGTTCGAGTCGGCGCTTGAACGCGCCCGGGTGCGGGGCGTTCGCCACGGCCAGCCGGTCGACGACGGCCGGCCGGCGGAGCGCGAGGTCCCACGCGACCAGCCCGCCCCAGTCGTGGCCGACGACGTGAGCCGTCCCGCGCCCCGCCGACGCGACGAGCGCGGCGACGTCGTCCGAGAGCGTCGAGAGCGCGTACGCGGCCAGCGGCCGCGGCTTCTCGCTCCGGTTGTACCCGCGCTGGTCGGGGACGAGCACCCGGTAGCCCGCGTCGACGAGCGCGGGGAGCTGCCGCCGCCACCCGTACCAGAAGTCCGGGAACCCGTGGAGCAGAACCGCGAGCGGGCCGTCGGGGTCGCCGGCCGCGACCACGTGGAGGCGGACGCCGTTCGCGTCCCGGAAGCCCGACTCGACCGACACCCCGTCGACCGACGGCGAATCGTCCATCGACGGGAGTCTGGCGCGCCGGACGGTTCACCCTTCCGTCGCCGACTCCCGGGAGGGGCCGGTGACCGCGCGACGCGGCCTCACCACCCGTTACCGGGTCGTTATCGCGGGCGGTATCCTCCGCCTGCCCCCGCCCGCGGAACGCGATACTCGCCTACGAATAAATTTTCACGGCGTAACGTCGCGATACTTATGTGGTGGGGCGTGCCGACCACAGACGAGATGCTTCCTCAGGCCGACGACGCGATAACGCGGGACGGCAACGCGCTCATCTTGGCGTACGACCACGGGCTGGAGCACGGGCCGGTGGACTTCGAGCCGAACCCGGCGACCGCCGACCCCGAGTCGGTGTTCGACCTCGCGACCCACGACGCCGTGACGGCGCTCGCGGTGGGCAAGGGGATGGCCGAGGCGTACTACCCCTCCTACGAGGACGACGTGGCGCTGCTGGCGAAGCTCAACGGCACCTCGAACCTCTGGATGGGCGAACCCGACTCCGCGGTGAACTGGTCGGCCGACTACGCCGCCGACCTCGGCGCCGACGCCGTCGGGTTCACGCTGTACGGCGGGTCGAACAACGAGGTGGAGATGGCAGAGGAGTTCCGCGACGCCCAGGAGACGGCCCGCGAGCGCGGGATGGGCGTCGTCATGTGGTCGTACCCCCGCGGTCAGGGCCTGAAGAACGACACCAGCCCGGACACCATCGCGTACGCCGCGCGGCTGGGGCTCGAACTCGGTGCGGACATCGCGAAGGTGAAGTACCCCGGGTCGGGCGAGGCGATGGCGCACGCCGCGACGATGGCCGGGCCGACGAAAGTCGTCATGTCAGGCGGGTCGAAGGCAGACGACGAGGCGTTCCTCTCGACGGTCGAGTCCGCGATGGCGAACGGGGCGTCCGGGCTGGCGGTCGGCCGGAACGTGTTCCAGCGGGAGAACCCCGAGGCCATCCTGGACGCGCTCGAAGCCGTCATCTTCGAGGGGAAGACGGCCGAGGAGGCGCTCGACGAGCGGGCCGCGCCGGCGGATGACTGAGGCGACCGGGGCGCTCCGTCAGGAGGTGGCCTGGTGACGTCGGCCGCAGAGCGGGTGTTCGACGCCGTCGCGGCGGCGGCCCCCGAGGTCCGCGCGAGTCTCCCCGGCCGGCGGCGGTACCTCGACGAGGAGAACCCGTCGGGCGAGTCGATGCTGGCGGCGGACGCACACGCCGACGACCTGCTGGCGGACCGGCTGACCGCACTCGACGACGTCGGTACGTACGCGAGCGAGGAGCAGGAGGGGACCGTCGACGGTGGTGACGGCGGCGTCTCGGTGGCGTGTGACCCGCTCGACGGCTCCTCGAACCTCAAGTCGAACAACCCGATGGGGACCATCGTGGCCGTGTACGACGGCCCGCTCCCGGCGTCGGGACGCGACCTGCTCGGCGCGGCGTACGTCCTCTACGGTCCGGTCACCTCGATGGTCTGTGCCCGCGGCGGGGAGGCGCGCGACTACCTCGTCAGGGACGGCGACCGGGAGGACCTCGGTCCGGTCACCCTCCCCGACGACCCGACGGTGTACGGGTTCGGCGGGCGCGTCCCCGACTGGCCGGCCGACTTCGCGTCGTACGTCGAGGACGTCGAGTCGGACCCGGAGCTGAAGCTCCGGTACGGCGGCGCGATGATAGCCGACGTGAGCCAGGTGCTCACCTACGGCGGCGTGTTCGGCTACCCCGCCCTGTCGTCGGCCCCCGAGGGGAAGCTCCGCCTCCAGTTCGAGGGGAACCCCGTCGGCTACATCCTCGAGGCGGCCGGCGGCCGCTCGTCGGACGGCGAGCGGTCGCTGCTCGACGTGGAAGCCGAAACCCTCCACCAGCGCGTCCCCGTCCACGTCGGGAACGCGTCGCTCGTCGAGCGCCTCGAACGCGTGCTGGCGTGAGCGGCGCGAACCGACAGACCCACTTTCGCCCGCCGCGAGGTCCGGGCAATGAGAGACCGGTACAAGGAGTTGATGCTGCGGAGTTTCAAGGACGCGATGGACGTGGTCGACGCGTACAACGAGTGGACCGCCGACGCGTTCGACCAGCCGTCGCCGGTCCCCCCGCAGGCCGTCCCGCAGGTGGCGATGGCGCTGTACCAGAGCCGCGTGATGGACGGCTGGGGTGGCGACGGCGGGTTCGACATCCCGGAGTTCGACGACAAGATGTTCGACTAGCGCGATGCGAACGACGCGGAGCGGAGTGAGACCGCGGTGAACGGCCTTCACGAACCGTACTGCGACTCGTGAGCTCACGAGCGCTCGGCTCTCGTGGACGGGGAGGTCCTCCGGCCGAGTCGTCCAGAGGAGTACCGGCGGAGAGAGCGCGAAAGACGGAGCGACCGAACCCGCGCTAGTCGTCGCTCGCGGGCGACTCGACCGCCGTCCCGACGCGGCGGTCGAGGAAGTCGTCGAGCAGTTCGAGGCTCCGAATCTTGTTGTCGATGTCCGAGGAGCCGTGCCCCTCCTCGCCGAGTTCCTCGTACTCGTAATCCTCGCCCTCCTCGAACCCGGCGTCGTCCAGCGCGTCACGGAAGATGCGGGCCTGCGACACGGGCACCCGCGGGTCGTTGACGCCGTGGACGACGAGCAGCGGCGCGCTCAGGTTCCCGGCGTGGGTGACCGGCGAGCGCTCCTCGTACAGGTCGGGGTTCTCGTCCGGTTCGCCGAGGTACTTCACCATCAGTTCCGACCGGAAGTGCGGCATGGTGTTCTCGTACATGTCCCGCAGGTCGCTGACGCCGACCCACGCGACGCCCGCGGCGTACAGGTCGGGGAACTGGACCATCTGCCAGTAGGCCGAGTACCCGCCGTACGAGCCGCCGTACACGACGACGCGGTCCTCGTCGAGCCAGTCGTACTCGGCGAGTACGTGTTCGGCCGCGGCCGCAACGTCGCCCTGTTCGGCGCCGCCCCAGTCGTCGTGCAGTTCCTCGACGAACTCGCGGCCGCGGCCGGTGGAGCCGCGGTAGTTCACCTGCAGGACTGAGAAGCCGCGCGAGAGGAGGAACTGCGTCCGGTAACCGAACGACTTGGTGTCGCGGTGGCGGGGACCGCCGTGGGGGTTGACGATGAGCGGCGACGGACGCGCGCCGGAGTCGTACAGCAGCGCTTCGATCTCGAGTTCGTCGTACGGGTCGTGGTCGACCGCCCGCTGTGGCGTCTCCGGGACGCCGTCGGAGACGAACGTGAGGTACTCCGCGTCGCCGAAGTCGTCGGGCGAGAACGGTCCGTACTCGGCTTCGAGCACCGTCTCGTGCTCGCCGGCGTCGAGGTCGTACGCCAGCAGTTCCGGCCGGCGGGTCGGCGTCGTGTGGAGCAGGAGCACGCGACCGTCGTCGAGCGGTTCGTCGCTCTGGAGCGACGCCGCCCCGCCGGGGACGTCGAACTCGGTGCTCTCGCCCGTCTCGGCGTCGTAGACGACGGGCACCGCCTCCGCGTCGCGGACGCGCGTGGCGAGGAACCGGTCGCCGTCGGGGAGGAAGAACGCCGGCCGCTCCTCGTGTGCGCCGTCGCCGAACCAGGTCACCTCGTCGGTCGCGAGGTCGTAGACGCCACACCGACTCATGTCGGGCGTGTTGTCCGAGACGAGGAGCGCGTCGCCGTCCGGGCGCCAGTCGGCCGGGGCGGACTCGGCACCGGTCTCGCCGATACCCAGGTTCCGGGGGTCGGTGCCGTCGGCGTTCGCGACGTAGGTGTCGACGTTGTCGTAGTCGTCGGACTCGTTCGTGGCGTACGCCATCCGCTCGCAGTCGGGCGACAGGTGGGCCGTCCAGACCGCCCGGTCGTACTCCGTCAGCTTCGTCGTCTCGCCCGACGGGAGGTCGTGCCGGTAGACGTTCATCTGGCCGTCGTGGTTCGACCCGAAGAGGAGCGTATCGCCGTCCTCGCCGACGGACTGGAGCAGCACCTGTCCGTCCTGTTCGACGACCGCCTCGACCGCGCCGTCGCGGTCGATGGCGTACACGTCGTTCTGTTCGTCGCCGTCCTCGTCGCGGTGGAAGAACACCCGCTCGCCGTCGGCGCTCCACTCGATTTCGTGTCTGGCGTCGCGGGGCACCTCGCCGTCGCTCCACTGCTCCAACTCGCCCGTCTCCGGGTCGAGACGGTACAGTTCGTTCCGGCCGTCGATGTCGTAGTACAGCGCCGCCTCCCTCCCGTCGGGCGCGACGGTCGGGTGGGCCATCGTCGGCAGTCCCGCGAGGGATTCGATCACGTCGTCGGTAGGGGGACTCACGCTCGGACCGTGTGACTGGACCGACTTTACTTCTCGCAGAACGGACGTTCTGTTCGGAGTCCGAGCCGTGCGCGTCGGTCGCTCCGTCCGCTCACACCGCCGTCGTGCCGACCGGGACGAGGGGGCCGACGCCGGTGAGAACCCCGCGTCGGCGCCGAAGAGCCACACCTACGCTCACGTCCACTTCCGGCCCGCACCGTCGCGTCACGTCGAGAGCCGGGTGCCACACCGCTCAAATACGTAGCAGTGTAAAGCGGCACGTATGGCTCGGTCGGAACTCCAGCGAGGAGGGGTGGACAGTGCCGCGGCCGGGACACCCGGGCGGAACGGCCCGAGGGCGTCGCCGAACCGGTTCACGAACGTTCGGACACGGGGGGTCGACGCGTGAACGTCGACTCACAGGAGCGGTGGGGATGGGTGGCGGTCATCGTCGCCGTCGCGTTCGCCGCCTTCGCCACCTGGGTCACCCTCTCGACCGCCGTCATCCCCACCCGTGGGTTCGGCGTCTCCGGCCTCACCTCCTCGGCTCCCGTCCTCATCGGGTTCGGGTTCCTCACGCAACTGGGCGACCCGTGGTTCCTCCTGTTCGTCGCGATGCTGGTGTTCCTCGTCGGGGTGAAGCGGTCGCTCGTCGAGAGTCCCTCGGGCGGCGCGTTCGTCCTCGCGACCACGTTCGCGGGCTTCTCGTTCGTCGACCTCCTGAAGAACCTCTTCCGGTCCCCTCGACCGGACGGCGCGATGGAGGCGACGATTCCCGACTGGCTCCCGGTGGTGGTCGACGGCGCAGTCAGGAGCGCCCTGACGGGCGACGGGTTCGCCTTCCCGAGCGGGCACGCGCTCGGAACGACGGTGGTCTTCGGCGCGCTCGCGTACCACCTCAACCTCGGGACCGTGGCCCAGCGGTGGACCGTCGCCGCACTCGCCGTCGTCCTCGTCTCGCTCTCGCGGGTCGTCATCGGCGTCCACTACGTCGTCGACGTGGTCGCCGGCGTCCTCGCCGGTCTCGTCCTGCTCGGACTCGTCATCCGGGTCGGCGGCCACCGTCCGCTGCGCGTGTTCGCGCTCGGGAGCGCTATCGGTGCGGCCGCGCTCGTCGCCGGGGCGCTCCCGCCGGCCAACTCGCTGTGGCACATCGGTCAGTGGTTCGGCGCCTCGGTGGGCGGAGGCGTCGCGTGGTACCTCGTCCGGCCGTCGCGGGAACTGGCGCCGATGGGGGCGCTCCTCGTCGGTCTCCCGATCGGGGCGCTGTGGACGGGGATGTACCTGCTCAAGCCGTCGCTCCCCATCGCCGTGACGGCGACGGCGCTGCTCGCTGGCCTCACCATCGCCGCGCCGACGCTCGTGGCACGGGTCGGTCCGCGGGAGGCCACCTGAGTTCGGGTCGGTCCGAACGCGGCCGAGCGTCGGCTCTCGACCGTCTGGAACGAACGCCCCGCCCCGGGCGCGACCACGGTATGGAAAACCCTTTCCGCAATTCTTGCGCAACACCGTCCATGAAGGTGCACGTCGGCGCCGCGGCCACCGCGGAGGAGGCCGGCGCCATCGCGTCCGCGCTCGCGGAACACCTCGGTACCGGCATCGAGGTGTACGCCGGCGACGACGACGAACCGGCCGCGACCGCCGAGCCACCCGAGCGGGAGTACCCCCGCGAGGACGACCTGGGGCCGACCGACCGGGAGGCGGCGCTGCGCGAGGAGATCGCCGACATCCTCGAGGGCGGTCCCGAGAAGTACAAGCAGCGCCTCCCCGAGCAGGGGAAACTGTTCGTCCGCGACCGCCTCGACCTCTGGTTCGGCGGCGAGGGAGACGGGAGCGCACTGAAGTTCGAGGACGGGAAGTTCGCCGCGTTCGACGAGTGGCACCCGAACAGCCCCGACGTGGACGAACCGGACGAGGGGAACCGCCTGCCCGCGGACGGTCTCGTCACGGGCGCGGCGACGTTCGAGGGGCGCGACCTCCACGTCATGGCGAACGACTTCACCGTGAAGGCGGGGTCGATGGCGCGCCGCGGCGTCGAGAAGTTCCTCCGGATGCAACAGCGCGCGCTGAAGACCGGCAAGCCGGTGCTGTACCTGATGGACTCCTCCGGGGGCCGCATCGACGAGCAGACGGGCTTTTTCGCCAACCGGGAGGGCATCGGGAAGTACTACTACAACCACTCGATGCTCTCGGGACGCGTCCCGCAGATCTGCGTGCTGTACGGCCCCTGCATCGCCGGCGCGGCGTACACGCCGGTGTTCGCGGACTTCACCGTCATGGTCGAGGGGATGTCCGCGATGGCCATCGCCTCCCCCCGGATGGTGAGGATGGTGACCGGCGAGGATATCGAGATGGAGGACCTGGGCGGACCGGCGGTCCACGCGAAACACTCCGGGAGTGCGGACCTCGTCGCGCGGGACGAGGAACACGCCCGCGAACTGGTTGCCGACCTCGTGTCGTATCTCCCGGACAAGGCGGGCGAGACCCCGCCGCGGAGCGACCCCAAGCCGCCCGAGTACGGCCCCGATGGCATCGACGAACTCGTGCCCGAGGCGCCGAACCGCCCGTACGACGTCCGCGACCTCCTCGCGCGGGTCGCGGACGCGGAGTCGGTGTTCGAACTGAAGCCCGAGTACGGCACCGAGATAGTGACCGCCTTCGCCCGCATCGACGGCCGACCCGTTGGCGTCGTGGCGAACCAGCCCACCCAGCGCTCGGGGGCCATCTTCCCGGACGCCGCCGAGAAGGCCGCCGAGTTCATCTGGACGTGCGACGCCTACGAGGTCCCCCTGCTGTACCTCTGTGACACGCCGGGGTTCATGGCTGGGTCGCAGGTCGAGAAGGACGCCATCCTCGAGAAGGGGAAGAAGTTCATCTACGCCACCTCCTCCGCGACCGTCCCCAAACAGACCGTCGTCGTCCGCAAGGCGTACGGGGCGGGCATCTACGCGATGGGCGGGCCGGCGTACGACCCCGAGTCGGTCATCGGCCTCCCGTCCGGGGAAATCGGAATCATGGGTCCCGAGGCGGCTATCAACGCCGTCTACGCCAACAAACTGAACGACATCGAGGACGAGGACGAACGCGCCGAACGGGAGCGAGAACTCCGCGAGGAGTACCGGCGCGACATCGACGTCCACCGGATGGCGAGCGAGGTGGTCATCGACGAAGTCGTCCCGCCCGCGGACCTGCGCGAGGAACTCGTCCGGCGGTTCGACTTCTACGCCGGGGTCGAGAAGTCGCTGCCCGACAAGAAACACGGCACCGTCCTGTGACGGTGTAGTGCTCGGCTACGCGGGCGGCGGCGGCGGAAAGGCGGGCGCTACAGCCCGGTACCGCGCCGGCTACGGGACGGTACCGCGTCGATAACAATAGCCCCGGCGTCCGGTGTGTGGAGCAGGTGAACACGGTGTCGCTGCGCAACGCCGCCCGGACGGCGATGGAACCGACGACCGAGCCGACCGGCCGGACGGCCGCCGTGCTCCGAACGCTCGCCCGGCGGGAACGCGCGCTGTGGGCGGTGGTCGCGCTCTCGCTCGCGGGCGACGTCCTCCTGACGCACTACGGGCTCTCCATCGGCCTCGCCGAGCGCAACCCCGTCGCCGCGTCGACGCTCGCGGCGCACGGGTGGACCGCGATGCTCGCGCTGAAACTCCCCGGAACGCTCCTCGCGCTGGCGTGGCGGGCCGTCCTGCCGGCGGTCTACCGGGGTGTCATCCCCCTCCTCCTCGCGCTCCCGTGGCTCGTCGCAGTCGGTATCAACGCCCGCCTGATTCTCCTCGTCTCGTAGGTCCCGCAGGTCCCCCACGCTCTTCCCGGCGCGCCTCGGCCGCGAAGACGGCCCACGCGAGCCACGCGAGGCCGAAGTCGCGGATCATCGCGGTACCGAACTCCCCGGCCGTCACCCACACCACTCCGAGGTACCCCACCGTACCCGTCAGCGAGACGGCCGCGACGAGCGCCGCCAGCGAGGCGTAGCGGTCCGCGACGAGCGCCGCGCCGACGACGAGTTCGAAGACGGCGTTGAGTACGATGAACCAGAACGGCGAGACGACGAACGGTTCGAGCCAGTCGACGACGTACACCGTCCACGCCGCCGGGTCGACGAGTTTGTGGACGCCGGCGACGACGAGCATCGCGCCCAGTCCCCAGCGGGCGAGCGTCGCCGACGCCGGGAGCCGGGACGCGAGGGCGTGCTCTGCGGCCCGCACGGCCTGTATCGACATGGCGGGAGGAGGGCCGCCGGAGACAAAAGCGGCGCGTCAGCGCTCCGGGTCGACCGCCCGCCGGAGCGCGCGCACCTCGCCGAGGACGGCGCGCCACTGCTCGGGCGACCCGGGGACGCGGTCGGTGCCCACCTCGCCGCGCTGGCGGTCCACGAGCGCGCGGACGGCCGCCGGGTCGTCCACCCGTCGGAAGTCGAACCGTCCGCCCGCCGTCCGGAGTTCGACCGTCCCGTACCCGAACAGCGCGCCGAGCGTCGGCTGGGAGTAGCCGCTGTCTTGCACCATCGCGAGGCGCGCACGCGAGACCGACCGGCCGACGACGCCCCGCTTGACGTACGCCGCGCGGTCGGTGAGGACGTACCGCGTGTTGCGGAGCGCGAGCAGCGGCCACGCGACGACGACCGCGCCGAAGAGCACCCCCGCGAGCGCCACGAGCGGGGGAGGATGAAGGGGGTCCCCGGCGCGACGGCGGCGGCGACGCTCACGGCGACGATAGCGACACCGACGGCGAACGCGGGCGCGGCCGCCGAGAGCCGTGGGCGTCCGCTCCACGCGACCGACTCGTCGGCCGCGAGCGGGAGCGACGGGGGGAGGTCGGGTCCCGATTCGGCCGCGGCGTCGCTCATCGCTCCGGCTCGTCGCCCGCGTCCCGGCCGCGCGGAGCGGGGTCGTCCGGCCGGTCCGCGACGGTACTGGAGTCACCGGCGCCGCGGGACCCGTTCTCGACGACGGCGCGGATGGCCCGCAGTTCGGTCAGGATGTCGTCGAGTACGGCCGCGGTCCCGTCCGCCTTCGGCCCCCCTTCGCCGGCGCGGATGCGCTCGTTCACGAGTTCCTGCACCCGCTTGGGGTCGGCGACGTCGTCGAAGCTGAGTTCGACGCCGGAGCCGCCGGCGGTGGATATCTCGACCGTCCCGTAGCCGAACTGCGTGCCGAAGAACCCCTGCGTGTAGGAGGTGTCCTGCACCTTCTCGAAGCCGACGCGCTTGACGTCCCGCGAGAGGACGCCCCGCTTCTTGTACAGCGCGTCGGTCGTGACGACGTACTCGGTGTTCTCGCGACGGAGGTACTCGGAGGCGATGACGACCGCGCCGACGAGGACGACGAGCAGGGGAACCCCGACGACGAGCGCCGGGACGAGACTCGTGGGGTGCGGGTTGCCGGTCCAGACGACCCGCTCGTCGGGGTCGAGCGAGAGCCAGTCGAAGCCGTCCGGGAGCGACTCCCCGGTCGTGGCGTCCGGGTCGGTGGCGGTGCTATCGGGGGTGCCGGCCGGTGACGACCCGTCGGTCGTCGGTCCGGCGTCGGAGGGCCGGGTCACACCTACGGGTGTCGCGGGGGTCGGAATAAGTCTCCCGACGCCGCCGCTCACTCGGCGCGCTCGCGCTTCAGGCTCAGGACCGTCCGCTCGAACTCACAGACCAGCGTGTCCTCGTCCCCGTCCTCGACTCTGAACGCCTCGACGCGCATCGTGACGACCCCCCGCTCGCCGTCGCTCGTCTCGCGCTTGTCGGTCACCGTCGAGCGGGCGTACACCGTGTCGCCGTGGAACACCGGGTTCGGGTGTTCGACGCCGTCGTACGAGAGGTTCGCCACGATGGTCCCGTCCGTCGTATCCGGGACGGAGAGCCCGGTCGCGAGCGCCATCGTGTAGATGCCGTTGACCACGCGCTCGCCGAACTGGGTCCCGGCGGCGAAGTCGGCGTCGAGGTGGAGCGGCTGCTGGTTCATCGTCAGGTCGCAGAACGCCTGGTTGTCCCGCTCGCTCACCGTCCGGCGCTTCTCGTGGTCGATGGTCTCGCCCACGTCGAACTCCTCGTAGTACTTCCCGGCCATGCGCGGGAGTCGCCCGCCGGGAGCAAAACCGTCGGGGTCGAAGCGGGGCCGAGCGGAGACGAGTGAGACGAACCACGCGCGCCGTGAGGAGCGCGGGGAGGGGAATTGAAACGTCGACCGCCCGAACGGCCGGTATGGTCAGACGGAGCGTGCTGTTCTCGCCGGGGGACCGCCCGGAACTCATGCGGAAGGCGCCGCGAACCGGGGCCGACACCCTCGTGTTCGACCTGGAGGACGCCGTCGCGCCCGCACGGAAGGCCGAGGCGCGCGCCGCCGTCCGCGACCTGCTCGCGGACCCGTCGTTCGCGCCCGACGCGGAGGTGTGCGTGCGCGTCACCGGGACCGAGACGTACCGCGACCTGGAGGCGCTCGCGGACGAGGGCGACGGTGGCTTCGACGCGGTGATGCTCCCGAAGACGGCGTCCGGCGAAGACGTCGAGCGACTCGGCGAGCAGTTGCGCGAACACGACTGCCCGGTCCCGATTATCGCACTCGTGGAGACCGCACGGGGGGTGGTGAACGCGGCCGCCGTCGCCGACGCCGGGCCGACCGACGCCGTCGCGTTCGGCGCGGAGGACCTCGCGGCGGACGTGGGCGCGACGCGGACCGCGGAGGGAACGGAGGTGCTGTACGCCCGCGAGCGGGTGGTGACAGCCGCCGCGGCCGCCGGCGTGGACGCCATCGACACGGTGTACACCGACTTCGAGGACGAGTCGGGCCTCCGCGAGGAGACGCGCTTCGCTGCCGGCCTCGGCTACGACGGCAAGATGGTCATCCACCCGGCGCAGGTGCCCGTCGTCAACGACGCGTTCACGCCGGACGAGAACGAGGTGGCGTGGGCGCGGAAGGTCCTCGACGCGCGCGAGGCGGCGGACGCCGCGGGGCGCGGGGTGTTCGCCGTCGACGGCGAGATGATAGACGCCCCGCTGGTCGCGCAGGCCGAACGGGTGATGGAGTACGCGCGGGCGGCGGAGGGAGAGGGCGACGGGAGCGCCAGCGGGGAGGGCGAGTCGCGCGGGGGAGCCGACGAGCGGTAAGCCGTTACGGCCAGAGACCGCGGACGCTCTTCGCCTCCGCGATGCGCGAGAGCGCGACCACGTACGCGGCGTCGCGCCACGACACCTCGCGCTTCTCGACCTCCGCCCGGACGTCGTTCCACGCCGAGAGCATCTTCGACTCCAGTTCCTCGTTCACCTGTTCGAGCGACCAGGTGCGGCGGTTGATGTCCTGGAGCCACTCGAAGTACGAGACGGTGACGCCGCCGGCGTTCGCGAGGATGTCGGGGATGACGTGGGTGCCGCGTTCGGCGAGAATCTCGTCGGCGGCGAACGTCGTCGGGCCGTTCGCCCCCTCGACGACGACGTTGGCGCGCACGTCGGCCGCGTTGTCGGCGGTGACGACGTTCCCGACGGCCGCCGGCACGAGCACGTCCACGTCGAGTTCGAGCAGTTCCGCGTTGGTGAGCGTTTCCGGCGCTCGCTGGTCGGTGACCGCGTCCGCCTCCTCCTCGAACGAGGGAACCGCGTGGGTGTCGATGCCGGCGGGGTCGTGAATCGCCCCCTGCGCGTCGCTGACCGCGACCACGGACGCGCCCCAGTCGTCGAGCAGGCGCGCGGCGTTCGCGCCGACGCTGCCGTACCCCTGGACGGCCACGGTGAGTCCGTCGAGGTCGTCGCCGTAGTAGCGGGCCGCCTCGCGGGCGACGATGGCGACGCTCCGGCCGGGGGCCTCCTTGCGGCCCTCGCTCCCGCCGACGACGGGCGGCTTCCCGGTGACGACGCCCGGGATGGTCTCGCCCTCCTGCATCGAGTAGGCGTCCATGAACCACGCCATCGTCTGTGAGTCGGTGCCCATGTCGGGCGCCGGGATGTCCTTCTGCGGGCCGACGAACGCCCGGAGTTCCTCGGCGAACCGGCGGGTGAGTCGCTCCTTCTCGCCGTCGCTCAGGTCGCGTTCGTCGACGACGACGCCCCCCTTGCCGCCGCCGAACGGGAGGTCCATCACGGCACACTTCCACGTCATCCACATCGAGAGGCCCACGCACTCCTCCTCGCTCACGTCCGGGTGGTAGCGCAGGCCGCCCTTGTACGGGCCCCGGACGTCGTCGTGTTGCGCGCGGTAGCCGGTGTACACCTCGATGGAGCCGTCGTCGCGTTCGAGTGGCACCGCGACCCGGTGGACGGTCGTGGGGTGTTTGAGTCGCTCCACGACGCCGGGGTCGACGTCGAGGTGGGCGGCGGCGTGTTCCAACTGCCGGCGCGCCGTCTCCAGCGCGCTCTCGGGTTCCGCCGGGTCGTCGTTCCGTTCGTCCGTCTCGGGTTCCGTGTCGAGGGTTCCTGTCGGCATGGGTTCGGTCGGGACGGGCGCGGCCCGCCGCTCGGTAGTAGCTCACTCGACCCGCGACCGACAAAGTATTAATGATACTAACTTCACCAAGGACATAATATACACTAATACGCTCGAGTCAGCCGGGAGAGTCCCTAGTCACAACGAGAGTCGAATCGTGTGACGGCGGCGGGGAACCTCGACGAACGTTGTCGACAGACCTAACACCGTGAGGCGGGATAGCCGAACGATGTCAGGGGAAGTCAACCCGTTCGAGAGCCTCCAGGAACAGGTCGACGACGCCGCCGCCTACCTCGATACGGGGGACGACGTCATCGAGCGGTTGAAACATCCCGAGCGCGTGCTCGAACTCAACCTCTCGGTCGAACTCGACGACGGCACCCTCGAGCGGTTCACGGCGTTCCGCTCGGAGTTCAACGGAGACCGCGGCCCGTACAAGGGGGGAATCCGCTACCACCCGAACGTCTCGCGCGACGAGGTGAAGGCGCTCTCGGGGTGGATGGTGTACAAGTGCGCCGTCGTCGACATCCCGTACGGCGGGGGCAAGGGAGGAATCGTCGTCGACCCGTCGGACCACTCGGCCGAGGAACTCGAACGGCTGACTCGCTCGTTCGCGAAGGAACTCCGGCCGTTCATCGGAGAGGACACGGACATCCCCGCCCCGGACGTGAACACGGGTCAGCGGGAGATGAACTGGATAAAAGACACCTACGAGACGCTCGAGGGGTCGACGGCGCCGGGCGTCGTCACCGGGAAGGCGCTCGACAACGGCGGGAGCGAGGGCCGCGTCGAGGCGACCGGTCGGTCGACGATGCTCACCGCGCGCGAGGCGTTCTCGTACCTCGACAAGGAGATGACCGGCGCCGACGTGGCCGTCCAGGGGTACGGGAACGCGGGCCATATCGCGGCGTACCTCATCGAGGACCTGGGCGCGAACGTCGTCGCCGTCTCGGACTCCTCGGGCGCCATCTACAACTCCGACGGGTTCGACGCCCGCGACGTCAAACAGCACAAGAACGAGACGGGGTCGGTCTCGAAGTACGCCGAGGCCGAGGAGTCGATGACGAACGAGGAGTTGCTCACGCTCGACGTGGACCTGCTGGTCCCGGCCGCCCTGGAGAACGCCATCGACGGCGACCTGGCGGAGGACGTGAGGGCGGACGTCATCGTCGAGGCCGCGAACGGGCCGCTCACCCCCGACGCCGACGACGTCCTCACCGAGGCGAACGTCCACGTGTTCCCGGACATCCTCGCGAACGCCGGCGGCGTCACCGTCTCGTACTTCGAGTGGGTCCAGAACCGCCAGCGGTTCTACTGGCCCGAAGAGCGCGTCAACGACGAACTCGAACGCTACATCGTCTCGGCGTTCGACGACCTGACCGACGCGTTCGAGTCGCACGACCTGCCGAACTTCCGCACCGCCGCGTACGTCGTCGCCATCCGGCGGGTCGTCAGAGCCTACGAGAACAGCGGCACCTGGCCGTAAGCCCGCGTCCTCGAACGGGCCGTCGGACGTCTCGACTGCCCTCGCTCGTGAGCCCCGCGACCCGACGGACGTGTCCGCTGTGGTCCGCGAGAACGGCTTTGTCCCGCGGCGTCCACTGCCCCCCATGAACGCGACGGTCGTACAACTGTTCACCGCGTCGGAGGACGCCGCGCCGATGGTCGAACGCGAGCGAGTCACCTGCGTGACGGGCGGCATCGAGGGGGACCGCTACCAGACCGGCCGAGGCTACTACTCGCCGTTCGACGTGTGCGAGGTCACCTTCGTCGCCGCGAGCGCACTCGGGGAGATACGCGAGGAGTACGGCATCGACCTGACCGACGGCCGCCACCGGCGCAACGTCGTCCTCGGGGGCGTCGGCACCGACGAACTCCACGACCTGCTCGGGGCGACCTTCCGGGTCGGTGAGGCTACGTTCCGCGGGACGCGCCCCCGGCCCCCCTGCGCGCACGTCGAAGCGGTGGCGGGCGAGGAGGGCGTCGCCCGCGCGCTCAAGCAACGCCGCGGCGGCATCTGCGCGGACGTGGTCGACCCGGGCGAACTCGCGGTGGGCGACGAACTCGAACTGCTCGAGGCGGACGCCCGGAGCGAGGGGCGGCGGATAATCGACCGGCTCCGCGGCGCGCTCGACGGAGGATGAGCGAGCGGTGGTCACCCGACAGCGTTGCACGTCGCGTCCCCGACAGGGTTCGTGCCTGCTCCGCCGGCGTTGGTCCCGTTCCCAGTGCGACGGACGGAGCTACGCTTCGTCGAACTACGCTGAAACGAGTTCGGCGAGTTCGATTCGGCTTACGCCCCGTCGAACTGCACGGACCGCGGGTCCGCGCACTCGACGGGGTTCCGTTTCACTACGCCTCGTCGAACAGCGTCTCACCCTCGACCATGTGCTCCCCGACGGTGTCGAGGTCCAGGGTCACTCCCAGCCCCGGTTCCTCGGGGACGGTGATGTAGCCGTCCTCGATGAGGTCGTCCTCCTCGACGAGGTCCTCCCACCAGCCGAGTTCGTAGCTGTGGTACTCGACGGCCAGCGAGTTGGGGACGGAGGCGCCCACGTGGACGCCCGCCATCGTCGCCACGGGCGAGGCGACGTTGTGCATCGCGACCGGGACGTAGTACTGGTTCGCCACGTCGGCTATCTTGCGCGTCTCGCGCATCCCGCCGACCTTCGGGAGGTCGGGCGCGATGATGTCGACCGCTCCCGACTCGATGAGGCGACGCTCCTCGGTGACGCGGTAGCGGTTCTCGCCGACCGCGATGGGCGTGACGGTCGAGTCCGTGACGTCCTTTTGTACCTGCAGGTTCTCCGGCGGGACGGGGTCTTCGAGCCACCAGACGTCGAACTCCTCCAGTTCGTGCGCGAGTCGCTCGGCGGAGTTCCCCGAGAAGGACCAGTGGCAGTCGAACGCCACGTCGGCCTTGTCCTTCACGCGCTCGGTGACCTGTTCGACGATGTCCACTTTGTGTCGAATCTGGCCGGGGCGGAGGTGGCGGTTCGCGCGGTCCTTCTCGAACCCCGTCGGCACGTCGAGGTCGAACTTCAGCGCGTCGTAGCCGAGTTCGTCGACGACGCGTTCGGCCTCGTCGGCGCACGCCTCCGGGTTCGCCTCCTGTTCGGTGTGGCAGTCGCAGTAGACGCGCATCCGGTCGCGGTACTTCCCCCCGAGCAACTGGTACGCCGGAACGTCGAGAATCTTCCCCGCCAGGTCGTGGAGCGCCACCTCGATGCCGGAGATGGCGGTGACCGTGACGCCCTCGACGGAACCCTCGCCGGACATCTTCTGGACGAGGTGTTCGTACAGGCGGTCGATGTCGAGCGGGTTCTCCCCGACCACGAACGGCGTCATCCGCTCGACGAGTTCGGGGACGCCCGCACCCCAGTACGCCTCCCCCGTGCCGACGATGCCCGCGTCCGTGTACACTCGCACCAGCGTCCACGGGAAGTTCCCGTCGACCATCGTGCACTGCACGTCGGTTATCTCCACGTCGCGACCGCCGCCGCGCTTGGCCCGCACGTCCATCGTCTCCCCGGAGAGTTCCCGCATCGTGTACTCCGCGTTCGGGTCGTGGAGCGAGCCGTAGTCTCTGCTCATAGCCGTTCGTTCACTCGAAATCCGGTAATGGTTTCGGAACGGACGGGGCTCGCCGCCGCGCCGTCCGCCGGGACGGCCCGGGCTACGCCTACGTGCGCTCTTCGACCAGCGGGGGCGTCTCCGAGGCGCCGAGTTGCGTCCCGCGCGTGTGCAGGACGTGGACCGCGCTCGCGGACGCGAGCAGGGTCACCACGACCCCGGCGTAGAGGATGTCGGGCGCGAGCGTGAACGGGTAGATGTTCGTCCACGCTGCCGCGACGAGCGCCGCCCCGAACGCGCTCAGACCCAGGTAGAACTCGCTCCAGGGGATGTCGTCCCCCTCGACGACCTCCATGTACACCCGGAGGTCCTTGCCCGCCTCGGTCAGTTCGATCTGGTCGCGCGTCGACTCGTAGGTGAGTACGCCCGCGTCGTCCATGCGGGGCAGGTGGGTCTGGTGAAGCGCGACGTACACCCGGCGGCGCTGTTTCGAGTCCACCTGCTCGACGCCGATGCCGTTCTCCCACGCCGCGACGTGCCGGGAGAGTTCCCGGATGTCCGCGCTCTCCTCGCGCATGAGGTGGTGGAGCGCGTACCGACGCCGCTCGTTGCCGAGTATCTCGAACGCGTTCGTCTGTGAAATCCGTGGCTCCGGCCCCGGTTCCCCCCCGGTGCCCGGTTCGAAGGCAGTCGCCATATGGTAAATAATATGTATTCACATATAACACTTGCTGTGAGACGGATTCGCGCGGGGACGCACCGCACGATCGGCGTAGGCGGCCGCTTCGGCGACGACAAACGCGTCCTACGGCGCGTACCGTCGTCGTACAGTGTGTATGCACTCCGTCATAGAAGTGTAATCTGTCAATGTAGATATGGTATCCAACTGACGGTCGGGACAGGCGCGGCGCGATACCGCGCGAAACCGCAAACCCATGTCCGACCAAGACAACTCCGGATTCGAACTGAATCATCGTCGTGTGCTCGGTTCCATCGGAACCATCGGCCTCGCGAGTGCGGGCGCCGGCGCGGGAACGATGGCGCTGTTCAGCGACGAGGAGAAGAGCGAGAACAACACGATCGCGGCGGGCACGCTCGACCTGACCGTCGGGAGCGGCACGGCCGCGACCGTCGACGTCGACGGTATCGTTCCGGGCGAGATGCGGACCGCGAACACGCAGGTGCACAACGCGGGCGACGTCGACGCCAACCTCCGCGCGTACGTGACGAACGTCCGTCGGAGCGGGAAGGGACGGTCGAACGTCCGGACGTTCACGTCCGAGGTCGCCGGCTACGTCGACAACGGCGACGACGACGACGTGGCCCTCTCCGAATTCGGCGTCGACCCCGTCGAGACGACGGTCGACGTCGGGGGCGACACGGTCGACATCACCGTCGAACTCCCGGCCGAACTGGGCGCGGCGAGTGACAGCGACAACATGGCGCTCGCCTTCGACGACGACGACGACGGGACGGCCGACTTCCAGATCACGGGCGGCACCTCCGGGTACCAGTACGTACCGTTCGACGGCGGCTGGGGGAGCAGCAAAGACATCAGCGAGGTGAGCGGAGTCTACCTCGCTGCCGACGAGACCACTGTCGAACTCACGCTGTCCTCCGGCGTCGTCTCGGGCACGTTCGGCTTCGGCGGCCAGGCCATCTACAACGGGCTGGGCGACGTGACGGGTCGGGAATCCACCCCGGGAATCAACGACCGTATCCTGCTCACCCCCGGATTCAGCTTCGGACCCGAGTTCGAGGGCGACTCGGGCCGGTACGTCACCATCGACTCGTCCGAGGACCGGACGCTCGACGACGTGGTCGACATCGAACTCCGCGCGGACGCCGACGACGACGTCGACTCGAACGAGGACGACGGCACTCTCCTCAACCGGGGGAAGGTGAGCCGGATCGCCGACGACGAGGGCGCGTCCGTTCCCCTGTCGAACGGCGACAGCACGTACGTCGAGGTCATCTCCCGGCTGCCGAAGAACGCCGGAAACGAGATCGCGGGCGAGAGCCTGACGTTCGACATCGCGTTCGAACTCGTTCAGGACTACTGAGTCCGTAGCTCAGCCCCCGCCAGCTAGCCACCCTCGTATTTCAGTACACGGCCACCATGTCGAAACCTTTCAGATACGCCACTCTCGCGGTCCTACTCGCACTCGTCGCCCCCTTCGTCCTCTACGCGGCTCCGGCCCTCGGGGGGATGTCCCACAGCTACGTCGTCCTCTCCGACTCGATGGCACCGACCATTCAGGCGGGAGACGTCGTCTACGTCGACGACGTCCCCACCGACCGCGTCGAGGCGGGCGACGTCATCACCTTCGAGCGCCCGGGCGGCGACGAGACGGTGACGCACCGGGTCGTCGACGTCGTGACCACGGACGAGGGAGTTCGGTTCCGAACGAAGGGCGACGCCAACGAGGCGGCCGACGCGCGACTCGTCCCGGCCGGGAACGTGGTCGGCGTCGTCCGGGTCACCCTCCCGCTCGTCGGCCACGTCGTCACCTTCGCGGGCACGCCGCTCGGGACCGGCCTGCTGGTCGTCGTCCCGTTCGGTCTCCTCGCGCTCGACGAACTCCGTCGACTGCTCCGCGTTCGACCCGGCGACGAGACGGCCGTCGAGGGGAGCGACTGATGCGCGCGGACGCACGGCTCGTCGGCGGCGTCCTCCTCGGCGTGCTCCTCGCAGCCGTACTCGGGGGGGCCGGCGGCGGGACGTACGCCGCGCTGACCGACGAGGAGACCACGAGCGGGTCGATACGGGCAGGAACGTGGACCGAGTCGCCGCCGACGGCCGAGTCGGCGACGGAAACGACGACGCCGGAGCCGACGACTACGGCCACCGCCGAGTCGACGGCGAGTGACGGCTCCACCGGGACGGTCACCGCCACCGAGACGGCGTCGCCGACGGACACGGCGACCCCCGAACCCGGGAACAAGACGGCTACGGCGACGAACGGTTCGGCCGCACTCGGTGGAGGAGCCGTCCGATGACGGACGACGCTCGTCCCGCGCTCACGAAGCGAGCCGTTCTCGTCGGACTGGTCGTCGCCGTCGCCGCCAGCGCGGGCTTCGGACTGGTGGCTCCGGCGCTCGGTCCCGCACCGGCCGGCGAAGCGCCGGACGCCACCGCGGCGACCGGGACGCCCGTACCACCGGACCCCACGGTGACACCGCCGGCCGCGGCCACGTCGGGGAGCGGCGGTGAGGCGACCGGCGGCGACTCCGGAGAGACCGCGGCGGCAACGCCCGCCGGAACGCCGGAGGGCGACGGCGGCGGCGGCGATGGCGACTCGACGGACGGCGCGGGAGCGAGCGGGACGGCGACACCGAAACCCACGCGCCGTCGGACGACCCCGACGGCTCCGACGACCCCGAACCCGGCGCCGGGGACGACGAACCCGAGACCGGGCGTGACGGGACAGACCGAGGCGAGGACGACGAGACGGACGGCGAGAGGGAACACCGAGGCCCGAGCCTGACCGCGTCTGCGACCCCGCCGGCCGACGTGCGGAACGACGCCGGGTCGGTGCCCCCGCTGTCGGGCGTCGTCTCGGGCACGACGACGTGGGACGGCGCCGTCGACGCCGTGACGTTCGTAGTGAGCACGCGAACGCCGGACGGCGAGTGGGTCGAAGCGGCGCGCCGGACCGTCCGTCCGGACGGCCGGCGGGCGGCCCTGAACGCCGCGACGGTCGCGTACGCGAACGCCTCGCGCGCCGCGTCGTTCGACAACCCGTCGGAGGCGACGACCGTCACGCGGACGGGGTACGTGTCGGTCGTGGCGGTCCTCTTCGCCGGCGGCGAGGAGGTCGGACGGGCGGGCGAGACGCTCGGCTACCGGTTCGACGTGACCAACACCGGCACGGTCGACGTCGGCCTCGGCGACGGGGCGCAGGCGGACGCGCTCGACGCGTCGGGGGTCGCCCCCGGCGACGCCGGCACGCACACGCTCGTCGTCAGGAACGCCGGAACGGCGAACGGCTCGCTCCGTCTCCAACCCGGGAACGTCGAAGCCGCCGAGAACGGGCTCGCGGAGCCCGAGCGCGGCCTCGACCGCGCGGGAGCGGTCGAACTCGCGGACGCCCTGACCGTCCGGGTCGGCCTCCGGGCGAACGGGAGCACGCGCTACCTCCTCGGCGGCCCCGACCGGTTCGTGCCGTTCGGGGTCCTCGACCGGGACACCGTCGGGACGGCGCCGCTCGCCCCGGGCGAGGCGCTGACCGTCGTGGTCGAGTGGCGGGTCGACGCGGGCGCGGGCAGCGAAATCATGACCGACAGCGTCGCGTTCGACCTCCGACTCCGGATAGTCAGCGACGGGACGTAGCTCTCACCAGGGGTACCCGAGCGTACCGAAGGCGAACCTGGCGCTACTTGGACTCTACTTTGGCGCCACTCGAGTTCGACTTGGGTGCTACCCGAGCACGAGTCGGGCGTTGAGCGCCGTCGTGAACGCTCCGACGGCCGAGAGCGCGACTGGCGGGAGGTAGTAGCCGAGCCGCCGGTCGGCCGCGTGTGCGCGCTCCGGTCCGACGGCGAGACAGACGAGGAAGACGACGAAGACGGGGAGCTTCACCCCGAACAGTCCCGCGAGGCCGAACGTCCCGACGGCGTCGACGAGCGGGTTCGCCTCGTCGACCCGGGGCGCGTCGCCGACGAGCGCGACGGTGATGACGACGGCGCCGACGTCGCACGTCAGCGCCGCGAGGAACCAGAGGCGCGAGAGCTCCCGGTCGCCGAACGGCGTTCCGTCCAGCGAGAGTCGCTCCCCGACGGTCGTCGCCCGCGTCTCTGCGGGACCGGGGCTTAGTTGCCCCCATCGATCCGACGCGGGCGGACGAATGCGGTCGGGTCGTCGCTCGCCTCGGGGCGCTCCTCACGAGTCGGCCGTCGTCCGGTCGAACTCGCGCATGGCGTCGTCGCTCCCGGCGACGAACACCTCGTCGCCCTCCTCGACCGTCGTCCGCCCGTCCGTGTACACGGTGCCGTCGCGGACCAGCCCGACCACGGTCCACCCGCGCTGACCGTCGCGGCGGGCGTTCGACAGCGACTCGCCGGCGAACGGTGCCGCGTCGGTTCGGACGAGCCGGATCTGGCTCACCGGGTCCATCACGCGCTCGCCGTGGACCTCGGCCGCGACGAGCCGCGCGCAGACGCGCTGCACCGAGAGGACGTAGTCGGCGCCCGCACGGAACGCCGCGGACGCCTTCTCGGTGTCGGTCACCCGCGCGAGTATCTCCACGTCGGGCGCGAGCGACCGGGCCATCGCCACGGTCAACAGCGCCGTCGCGTCGTCGTTCACGGTGACGACGAGCGCCGACGCGTCCCCGACGTCCGCGGCACGGAGCGTCTCCGGTTCGGTGACGTCGCCGACGACGTCGGGCGCGGCCGCCCGGGACTCGTCGACGGTCGTGACGGGAACGTGCTCCGGGAGCGCCTCGACGGCGGCGGTGCCACCCTCGCCGAAACCGGCGACGACGACCCGCGAGTGCGCCGAGACGCGCGGCGTCCGGACGCCCGCCACCTCGCTCGTCACCTCGTCGATCGTCCCCGCCGGGCCGGCGACGACGAGCACCGTGTTGGGCGTCAGCCGGTCCCCGGGCGACGGCGGGAGGCGCAACTCGCCGTCGAACCAGCCGGCGACCAGCGTCAGGTCGGCGTGGTCCGCGAGCGGCGAGTCCCGCACCCGGACGCCGTGGAGCGGGCTGTCGCGACGCACCAGCACCTCGCGGATGGCGACCGCGTCCCCGTTCGTCGGTGCGTCGACGGCGACCGGCGTCGTCGCCTTCTCGGCCAGTCGGCGGCCGATGAGCGCGTGTGGCGCGACGCTCCGGTCGACGCCGATCTCGTGCAGCGCCGCCTTGCGGCGCGTCGTGGGCGTGAAGCTGACGACGCGCAGGTCCTCGTTCGCTTCGAGCGCCGTGAGGACGATGCTCGCGGTCTCTTCCTCGGCGTCGGTGATGAGCACGGACGCCGTCGAGATGGACGCACGGTCGAGGTCGGACCGCTCCTCGGGGTCGCCGTTGATTGCCTGATAGCCCTCGTCCGAGAGGCGTTTGGCCTCCTCCACGTCGGACTCGAGCAGCACGTAGTCCACGCCGCCCTCCTCGAGTTCGTCGAGCAACACCTCCGTGTCGCGTCGGTACTCCGCGACGACGACGTGGTCGTTCTTGACCGTGAGACGGTCGTCGAGGTCGAGCGGCGTCCGCTCGAACAGCGGGATGACGAGCACGCGCAGCGTGACGAACCCGATGAGCACTCCCGTCACCTGCATCGCCGCCACGAACAGGTTCATCGCCGACGTCTCCCACGGGGAGTCCGCGCCGTACCCCGTCGTGGTCATCGTCTCGATGACCGTGTTGAACGCCTGAAAGACGGTTCTGGGGCGGTCTTCGAGCGTCCGCATCCCCCAGTAGTACGTGAGAGTGAAGACGAGGACGACCGAGACGAGACCGGCGAGGTAGACGACCAGCAGCCGCTGGCGGCGCGTGAGGTCGCGGGGATTCAGGTCCGTCAACTCGGGGACGCCGGGGATGTCACGCATGCTGGCTCGGAACCCTGTTCGTTCGTCTACCGGCGGCGGCATCCTAAAGACTCCGTCAACCGGGCGAGGACGTGCGCCGGGCATCGTCTCCGTGGCCACGCCGAGTCACGCGAGACGCAGAGTCGAACCGAAGAATCGAACACTCGCCCGCCTACGCCGTGACCCGGTCGTCGTGGGCGGGGCGGGTCCGGAAGGCGACCGCCTTCACCTCGTCGCTCAAGTCGAGGTCGGCGAGCGCCGCGTCGGCGTCGAAGCCGACCGCGAGCGGCGAGTCGTTCAGGGCGAGTTTGCGCATGTAGCGGACGTACGAGAGCGTCGTCAGCGTGACGGCGGTCTCCACGTCGTCCTCGCTCCCCAGGTGGCAGGTCACCCACCCGGAGTCGCCCATCACGTGGTGGCGCTCTGCGAGCCCCTCCGCCACCAGCGCGTCGCGCAGCGGCCGCGAGAGGGGGATGTCGACCGTCCCGTCGTCGTGGACGTGGCCGATGTCCTCCTCGCCCAAGCGGAACTCCGTCCCGCCGAAGCGGTGCTCGCGGGTCTCGACGCCTTCGATTCCGCTCATCCGGTCGATGTAACTCTCGATGAAGTCCATGAATACTGTTGGACTCGTACGGTCATAATTCTCGCGTGCGCAGTGCTAGCACTCGTCAGAAATGCGTGTGACGGTGGTGTCACGACACGAGCGGGGTCGCGTGGACACCTCAGGTCTCGCGGACGACGTCGAGGTCGGCGAGGCAGTCGAGCGCGTAGACGGTCCGGAGCATCTCGGCGGCCGCGCCGGGCGGGAACACGAGTCCGTCCGTGGCCCGGACGTGGTCGAGCACCGCCGCCGAGGAGTGGTCGGGCGCGGCGGCGATGCCCGCGTCGTGCTCGCGCGCCCACTCCATCGCGCGGAGGTCGGACTTGCTGTCGCCCATCACGCAGACGAACGGGTCCGCGACGCCGAGAGCGTCGAGGCCGGCCGCGACGCCGGCCGCCTTGTCCAGGTCGCGCGCCGCGAGTTCGGCGGCGTCCGCCCGGTAGAGCGCCACGTCGAGCCGCTCGAACAGGGGGACCTCGGGAACGTCCTCGGGCACGTCCGCGCCGGCCCGCCCCAGCGCGGCCTCGATTTCGGGGTCCGCGTCGGCGAAGAACGCGCGCGCCGCGGCCGGGCCGTCGACCACGTCGGTCCGGTCGCCGGCCGCCCGGCCCACCAGGTCGAGCAGGTGGACGAGGCCCGCGTCGATGACCTCCTCCGCCCGCTCGCTCCCGGTCTCGTAGTTCGGCTTGAGCGTGACGTTGAACTCGTTGCCCTGGAGGTGACAGCCCCGCCGGACCGGTTCGGGCGCCTCGCCGAGCACGCCGTCTCGCACGTCGTCGACGACGCCCCGCACGTCCGGGTCGAGCTCCTCGTACAGCAGGCGCTTGGTGTCGGCCCCGCGCCCCGGCGTGAACACGCCCGCGCCCGCCTCGTAGACGACCGAGACGTCGCCCGAGTGGACCAGTCCGTTGCCCAGCCCCTGGACGAGGAATCCCTTGACGTTCTCCAGGGTCTGTCCGGTGCAGACGACGAGCGGGACGTCCCGCTCGACGAACTCGGTGAGCAGGTGGAGCGTCTCGCGCGGAATCTCGTTGTCCGTGTCGCCGGCCGAGCGGAGCGTCTCGTCCACGTCGAGTACGAGCGCGTTCACGCCGCGCCCGTACTTCCCGTAGAGGTCCAGCGCGGTGAACGCGGCCTCGCGGTCGGCGTGGGCCGCCACGTCCGCGAGCGTCTCCCCCAGGTTCGACTCCCCCGCCCCGTCGAACGCGTCGACGATGGCCTCACGACGCTCCCGGAGGTCCTCGTTCGCCTCGTCCCACCGGTCGAGCGCGACGCGCGAGTCGAGCGGGGGAAACAGGTCCACGAACGCCCGGTACGCGCGCAGCGTCTCGGTGTCGAACTCCGCGTACAGTTCGTACAGCCGGTCGTACAGGTCCACGCTGAAGCTCGGAGGGGAGACCGAATAAAACCCACTCGCGTCCGGGCCGACCGGGGGACGCCGGAGCTATATGCCCGTGACGCTTGCACCGGACATGGTCTCGGACAGGGGGGCGACCAGTCGACTGCTCGTCGGACTGGCTGCGCTCGCGACGCTCATCACCGTGCTCGGAATCGCCGTCGTCTGGACGCTGACGTACGGACCGCTCGGGTAGGGTCGGTCCGGGAGGGAACACGGTCGGCGGCGAGCGCCGTTCACTCGGTCTCGTCGGGACCCGTACCGTGAGTGACTCCCTCCCGCCGGTCGGCGCGCATCCGCCGGAGCGCGGCGGCCGCCTGACTGGCGTCGTAGCCGAACGTCACCTCGCGGGCGTACGCGCTCGCCACCTCCGCCGCGTGAATCAGCGCGTCGACGTCGACGTCCACGGCGTACAGTTCGACCGAGAACGGCGTGTCCAGTCCCGAGAGCCGGCTCTCGAACCCCTTGGCGATGGTTTCGAGCCAGTACGTCGTCCCGTAGTGGGTGTCGTACACTGGGACGACGAACTCGTCGACGTGGTCCGAGAGCGCGTCCACGTCGACGCCGGACCGGTCGAACAGGTGACCCGGGTACGGGTCGGGGTACAGCGTGAGGAACGTTCGACCGGGGACGCGGTCGGCGGCCGCCGCGACGAACTCGGTTATCACCGACGCGCGCCAGTCGGTCCACGTCTCGAAGTCGCTCTCGGCGAACAGTCGCTCGCACCGTTCACACCGGCAGTAGCCCTCGCGCGGAAATCCCACGTCGTCGAGGCGCACGTCCGGGTTGGCGGCGGCGCAGTCCTCGACGATTTCGAGCAGACCCTCCCGGTAGCGCTCGTGGGTGGGGCAGATGTACGCCCAGTCGAAGTACGTCCGGTCGCGGGTCGCGGGTTCGCCCGCCTCGTTCACCGGGACGAGTTCGGGGTTCGACTCGGCGGCCGCGTTGTCGCCGAAGCACGACACCATGTTCACCGCGTTCGACAGCGGTTCCGCCGAGCGGCCGGTCACGTCTTTCACCTCGTAGAAGCCGCGGTCGAACGCCGACCACTCGACCTCCTCGGCGTTGCGGGTGACGACCCCGTACCCGGTCATGACGCGTGGCTACGCGACTGAGAGGGGTAAGTGGTTCGGCGCCGTAGTCGGGCGGCGGCGCGGTCGCTCGGTTCCGGTTACTCGTCGACTTCGACCTCGATGGGGTCGCTGTCCGAAGAGAGCACGACGTACAGGAGGACCACGACAGCGAGCAGCACGACCAGTTTGGATTTCGACATACCACGCCGTACGGCGGGTCGGAACTAAGTGGTTTCGACTGCGAGTCAGTTGACCGCGAGGTGGGCGCCGATGTCCTGGCGGAGTATCTCGCCGCAGTACTCACACCGGACGCCGTCGTCGACGACCGCGAACGCCGAGTCGACCGGTTCGCCGGCGTTGGTGATGCAGTTGTGGTTCGGACACGACAGCAGGCCGACGACACGGGCGGGACGTTCGACGCGGTTCTTCTCGACCACCTCGAACTCGCGGACGATGTTCACCGTCGCCTCGGGCGCGAGCAGCGAGATGATGTCCACCTCGCCCTGCGACAGTTCGCGGTCCTCGACTTTCACCACGTCCTTCGTCCCGAGTTTGTCGGAGGGGACGTTCATCCCGATGGAGACGCCGAACCCCTCCTCGCCGTCGATGCCGAGGACGGCGAGGACGTTCAGCGCCTGCCCCGCAGTCACGTGGTCGATGACGGTCCCGTTGCGGATCTTGGAGACGCGGAGTTCGTGGTCGCTCACCGCGCACCTCCCTCGCCGAGCAGTTCGTCGAGCAGGGCCATCCGGACCGGGACCCCGTTGTGCGCCTGCTCGAAGTACGTCGCGTACTCGGTGGTGTCGACGTCCGGGGCGATCTCGTCCACCCGGGGGAGCGGGTGCATCACGGTGAGGTCGTCACGGGCGCGAGCGAGCGTGTCGGCGTCGATGCGGTACTGCCCGGCGACCTGCTGGTACTCGTTCTCGTCCGGGAAGCGCTCCCGCTGGATGCGTGTGACGTACAGCACGTCAAGGTCCGCGAGCACCTCGTCGAGGTCCGTGTGCTCGCGCAACCGGGCACCGGCCGCGTGGAGGTCGAACTCGACGCTCCGGGGGAGCTTCAGCGACTCGGGGCTGACGAAGTGCATCCGCGCGTCGAAGGTGGTCAGCGCCTCCGCGAGCGAGTGGACCGTCCGGCCGTACTTCAGGTCGCCCATGATGCCGACGGTGAGGTCGTCGAGCCCCGCGTTCTCGCGCATCGTGTAGAGGTCGAGCAGGGTCTGACTCGGGTGCTGGCCCGCCCCGTCGCCCGCGTTGACGACGGGCACGTCGACGAACTCGCTCGCCAACTTAGCTGCCCCCTCGCTCGGGTGCCGGAGGACGATGCCGTCGGTGTACCCCTCGATGACGCGAACGGTGTCGGCGAGCGACTCCCCCTTCTTCACGGACGACGATTCGACGGTCCCCATGTCGACGGTGTCGCCGCCGAGGCGTTTCATCGCCGCGTCGAACGACATCTTCGTCCGCGTGCTCGGTTCGAAGAAACACAGCGCGAGTAGCCGGTCGACGTGTCGCTCCGCCATGCTCCCCGGGTCGGCGGCGATGGCGGCGGCGCGGTCCAACACCGCCTCGATGTCCTCCCGGCACAACTGCCCCGCCGAGAGGAGGTTGTCGTGTCGCATCGTTCGTGTGGGGGACGGGGCGCGCCTTCAATCTCTCGGGTGAGCCGTCCCGGTGCTGTCACGCGGTTTTACACGCTCGTGCGGACCGGGACGTGCCGGGTTTCGAGATTCGTAGGCGGGGCGGCTCCACCGGCCGTGCGGAACGGACAGAGACGGGCGGTGACGACTCCGATGGCCCGCCGCGTCCGGCGGGGTTCAACAGACCGGCTTCGGGTCGATTCCGAGCCCCGTCAGCGAGTCGGCGTAGTCGTCGTAGGCGACCTGCACGACGTACTCCGCGACCATCCGCGCGCGCTCCCAGTCGTCGCCCTCGCAGCGCTCGCCGAGGTACGCCAGCCCGCGGTCGAGTTCCTCCTCGGTCTCCGCGCGCAGGTCGCGGAACAGGTCCGCGCGCGCCTCGTCCGCCTCGTTCGTGAAGAAGGAGACGACCTGGACGTGGCTCCGGAGACTCACGAGCGGCCGGCCGACGAGCCCCGCCGCGACCCGCTCGACGGTGTCCTCTCGGCCTCTGAGGTACGCGTGCATCGTCCCGGCGGTCTCGGTCTCCACCGCGTCCGTGCCGCTAGCGTCCCCCGGGTCCGCCGTGGTCTCGTCCCCCGCCTCGGCGTCGAACGCGCCCAGCACGCGCTCGCGGTGGTCGGCCTCGCGCTCGGCGACCCACGCGAACAGGTCGCGGGCGTCGGGGTCGTCCTCGTCGTCGGCCCACCCGGCGAACGTCACGTGCGCGGCGTGCTCGCTGGCGGCGGCGGCGCGCAACACGGCCTCGGTCTCCAGCGTGGCGTCCGTGAGCGCGATGAGGAATCTGTTCGACCCGAGCCGGGTCAGTTCCGTCCCCTTCGCCTCCTCAAGTTCGGCTCGAAAGGCGTCGGCGTCCATGTCGACACGTTCGCGCGAGCGGGGGTTAACGTTGCCTCGGCTCCTCACTCCCGTATGGCTCACATCGACGCCGAGACGCTCCTGCCGAACGAGCGCGTCCGTCGGCTGGCGCTCGACGGGGACATCACGCAGTTGCACCGCGGGAACCGCTACGCGGACGAGGGGGACACGTTCGACGTCGACGGGACGACGTTCGAACTCGTCGCCGTCGAGGAGCGGACGCTCGGCGACCTGACCGACGCGGACGCCCGCGCGGAGGGGTCCGAGGACCTCGACGCCTACCGACGACGGCTCGAACGGGTCCACGACGAGTTCGAGTGGGACGACGACGCCACCGTCGTGCGCCACGCGTTCGAGCGGCGGGAGTGAGGTGGGCCGATGAGCGAGACCATCGCGCCGGAGACGCTGGCGCGGCGCCTCCGGGCCGGCGAGGCGGTGTCCGTCCTCGACGTGCGCGACCGGGACGAGTTCGAGGCGTGGCACGTCGACGGCGGGTCCGTGACGGCCGCGCAGGTGCCCCACGTGAAGTTCGTCGCCGCGGGCGCGACCGGCGACCCGGCGGCGCTCGTCTCCGACGCGCTCGCGGAGCCGGTCGTCGCCGTCTGCGGCCGCGGCGAGGCCAGCGCCGAGGTAGCCGACCTGCTGACCGACGCGGGCGTCGAGGCGGTGAACCTCGCGGGCGGGATGGACGCGTGGGCGCGAGTGCTCCTCGAGGAACCGCTCGACGCCCCCGGTGGGGCGACCGTCGTCCAGTTCCAGCGCCCCTCCTCGGGCTGTCTGGGCTACCTCGTCGTCTCCGGGGACGAGGCGGCGGTCGTCGACCCGTTGCGGGCGTTCGCGGACCGGTACGCCGAGGCGGCCGAGGAACACGATGCGACGCTCCGGTACGCCGTCGACACGCACGTCCACGCGGACCACGTGAGCGGCGTCCGCGCCGTCGCCGAGGCGACCGACGCCGCCGTCGTCCTACCGGCGGGCGCGCGGGACCGCGGGGTGACGTTCGACGCGCGACTCGTGGAGGACGGAGACGAGTTGCGCGTCGGGGACGCGACGCTGGAGGCGATTCACGCCCCGGGCCACACGAGCGAACTGACGGCGTTCCGTCTCTGGGCCGGCGAGCGGAACGAGGAGACGGGTACGGGTGACGCCGACCACGGTGTCGACGGGGGCGACGGCGGAGACGACGGAGACGAGCGGAGCGTCCTGTTCACGGGCGACGCGCTGTTCCTCCGGAGCGTCGGACGGCCCGATCTCGAATCGGGCGACTCGGCCGCTCGCGACTACGCCGACACCGCCTTCGACACGCTCCACGACCGCCTGCTCGCGCTCCCGAACGCGACGGTCGTCGCGCCGGGCCACTTCGCCGACGTCGCGGACGCGAGCGACGGACGCTACGTCGCGCCGCTCGACGAGGTTCGGGGACTGGACGTGCTGTCGCTCGACCGCGAGGCGTTCGTCGAGCGGGTCGCCACGAACCTCCCGCCCCGGCCGGCGAACTTCGAGCGCATCGTCGCGACCAACCTCGGGCGCGAGGCGATGGACGACGAGACGGCGTTCGAGGCGGAACTCGGCCCGAACAACTGCGCGGTCGGGTGAGGTGTGACCGAGTCGCACGGGGGCGGCACGGTTTTCCCGGCCGGCGTCCCCCCTCTCGGTATGCCAGAAGGGGACGTCGTCGACCGGACGGACGCGCCGCTGACGACCGAGCGGCTCCGCGACGACCTGCGCGACCTCGGCGTCGACGCGGGCGAGACGGTGCTGGTTCACTCCTCGCTGTCGGCCGTCGGCTGGATGCCCGGCGGCGTGCCGACGGCCGTCGACGCGCTGATGGGGAGCGTCACGGCGACCGGAACGCTCGCGATGCCGACCCACTCCACGCAGCTCTCGGACCCCTCCCACTGGGAGAACCCGGCCGTCCCGGACGAGTGGATGGAGGCGATACAGGAGACCGCGCCGCCGTACCGGCCGGAACTCACGCCGACGCGCGGGATGGGCGCGATACCCGAGTGCTTCCGCGACTACCCGGGCACGCTCCGGAGCCGCCACCCCACCACGTCGTTCGCGGCGTGGGGCGCGGACGCCGAGCGGGTGGTCGCGGGCCACGCGTACGACTCGCCGCTGGGCGAGGAGTCGCCGCTCGGACGGCTCTACGAGATGGGCGCGTCGGTACTCCGCCTCGGCGTCGACGCGAACACGTCGCTCCACCTCGCGGAGTACCGCGCCGACTACGACAAGGCGGTCGAGACGAACGGCGGGCCGGTGCTGGAGGACGGCGAGCGGCGCTGGGTGACGTTCGAGGAGCCCGAGAGCCGGGACGACTTCCGCGAGATAGAGGCCGCGTTCGAGCGAGACCACGGCGACGCGGTGCGGCGGGGCCGCGTCGGGAACGCCGAGTCGACGCTGGTGCGGATGCGACCGCTCGTCGACTTCGGCGTCGAGTGGATGGAGGAGAACCGGTAGACTGGGGTCAGTCGTCGGCGGCGGCCGCGTCGCCCGCCGCCGCCTCGTCCTCGATGCTCGGCGGGTACTTGCCGCGGTCGAGTTTCAGGTCCGACTGGGGGCGGGCCATGCAGGTGAGCGCGAACCGCTCCGCCTCCTCCTCGGTGAGTCCGCGGGCCACCGCGGCCTGCTGGGCCACCTCGCCCTCGACTATCTCGGCCGAGCACGCCAGGCACATCCCGACGCGGCAGGAGTACTCCTGTGCGATACCGGCGTCGATGCAGGCGCTGAGGATGGTCCGCGTGTCGGACATCTCCAGCGTCTCGCCGGTGCCGACGAACTCCACGGTGTGCTCGGTCATACCTCGTGGATTGCCGGAGTCCGCCTAAACTCTTGTTATGTTTCGGACGACGGCTCCCTGCGGGCGCCGCGGCTACGGGGCCGCGCCAGTCGAGTGGAGGCGAGCGCGGGTCGAGGACGAACGCAGACGAAGCTGGCGACTCCCGGCACCCCGCCCGCGCTACCGCTCCCGGAGCGCGAACTTCTGGACCTTCCCGGTCGTCGTCCGCGGCAGTTCCTCGACGAACGCCACCTCGCGCGGGTGTTTGTACTCCGCGAGGTTGTCCAGACAGAACTGGCGTAGTTCGTCGGCGGTGACCGACGCGCCGGGGCGCGTCACGACGAACGCCTTCACCGTCTCTCCCCGCCGGTCGTCGGGAATCCCGACGACGGCGACGTCGGCGACCGCCTCGTGTTCGAACAGGAGTTCCTCCACCTCGCGGGGGTAGACGTTGTAGCCCGCTGTGTTTATCATGTGCGTCTGCCGGTCGACGACGTAGTAGAACCCGTCCGCGTCGTGGTAGCCGATGTCGTCGGTGTGGAACCACCGCGTGCCGCCGCGCTCGGTGAACGCGGCCTCCGTGTCCGCGGGGCGGTCGTGGTACCCCTTCATCACGTTCGCCCCGGCGACGACGAGTTCGCCCGTCACGTCGTCGAGGTCGGTCTCCGCCTCGTCGAGCGGACCGCGCTCGACGGGGGGTACCTCGTTGAACTCCTCGTCGACGACCATCGCGGAGACGCCGGGGAGCGTCCGGCCGATGGAGCCGACGCGCCGACCCTCGCCGGGGCTGTTGAAGTGGGTCACCGGGCTGGTCTCGGTCAGCCCGTACCCCTCGTATATCTCCGCGTCGAACAGGTCCTCGAACCGCCGGAGCACCTCCGTCGGGATGCCCGCGCCGCCGACGCCGCACATCCGGAGCGACGAGAGCGAGCGGTCCTCTGCGTCCGGCTGGTTGACGACGTCGTTGTACATCGCCGGCACGCCGTGCATCATCGTGAGCTCCTCGGACTCGACGAGGTCCATCGCCTCCTGTGCGTCCCACGAGGGGAGCGGGTGGTACGACGCGCCGGCGAACAGCGTCGCGTTCATCACGACCGTCATCCCGTAGATGTGGAACAGCGGTAGCACGCCCAGTTGACGGTCGTCGGACCGGATGCCGTCGACCGGGAGCGTCGCCGCCATCTCCGCGTTCGACCGGAGGTTCTCGTGGGTGAGCAACACCCCCTTCGGCGTCCCGGTCGTCCCCGAGGTGTACGGCTGGCAGGCGACGTCGCCGTCGTCGCGCGCGACCGTCTCGAACGCCGGGTCGCCGCAGAACGACTCGAAGCTCTCCGTCCCGGGTTCCGGGTCGGCCTCGCCGACGGTCACCACCCGCTCGACTGCCGTCTCCTCGCGCACCTCCTCGACGAACGGCACCAGGTCGGGGAGACAGACGACGACGCTCGCGTCCGAGTCCGACAGCAGGTGCTCGATCTCGCGCGCCTTGTACTGGGGGTTCATCGGGACGACGACCCCGCCCGCCCGGAGCGTCCCGTGGAACCCGACGACGAACTGCGGGAGGTTCGGGAGGTACAGCCCCACCCGGTCGCCCGGCCCGACGCCGGCGTCGTCGAGACCGGACGCGAACGCGCCGACCATGCCCCAGAGGTCGGCGTAACTGTGCGTCTCGCCCCGGAACCCGACGGCGGTCGCCTCTCCGCGGTCCGCCGCGGTCTCGGCGACGTTCCTGACAAGATTTGCCATGCCAATGCAGGTCGGAGGGTCGGAGCTAAAGTCTTTCCCGCGCCGGGAAGCCGGAGCGAGTACGAGCGGCGCGGGAAGTCGTCGGAGTCATTATCCGGCCGGCGAGTAGGCTACCCGATGACGAGGAACGCGGAGCGGACGACGCGGCGAGCGCTGCTCGCGGGCTGTGCCTCCGGAGTCGCCGCGCTCGCCGGGTGCGTGTCGGGTCTCGGCGACGACGGCTCGACGGGAGGCGAGTACGGCGGCTGGATGGAGGACGTACCGAACTACGAGGGAACGGTCGACAGGACCGGCCGGTCCGAGGTGACGGTGCGGGTGGGCGCGGGCGACGGCTTCGTGTTCGACCCGGCGGCCGTCGCCGTCGCCCCCGGGACGACCGTCCGCTGGGAGTGGACGGGAAGGGGGAGTCAGCACAACGTCGTCGAGGACGGCGGCGACTACGAGAGCGAGTTGAAAGCCGCCGAGGGGGCGACGTTCACCCACACCTTCGAGGAGACGGGCGCCTCGAAGTACTACTGCTCCCCCCACGAGAACCTCGGGATGAAGGGCGTCGTCGACGTGCGGGAGGAGTGACGGAGCGGCGGGACCGGCGAACCCGAGCGGCGGTCGGCCCGCCCGGTCACGCCAGTCCGTCGAACGCGTCGCCGGCGATTCCTGGCCCCTCGGGCACGCTGACGTGACCGTCCGCGACCGGCGCGGGGTCCGCGGCCACGTCCTCGGCGAGCAGGTCGGCGGTCGCCAGCCCGTGTGCGCGGGCGTCGGCGTCCGGGAGCGCCGCCGCGAGGTGGACCGCCGCGGTCCGGGCGACGACGGCGTCGACGGTCGTGGTGACGACCGGGGCCACCTCCCGCGCGTGGAGGTGTCGCGCGAGCGACGCCGTCGCGGCCGGGCCGCCCTGTGCCATCGGTTTCAGTACGACCACGTCGGCGTACTCGGCTATCGGCCGGGGCCAGTCTCCCGACCCGTTCACCGACTCGTCGAGCGCGATACCCACCCCGTGGCCCCGGAGCGCCGCGTGGCCGTCGTGGTCGTCGGCCGGGAGGGGCTGTTCGACGTACTCGAATCCGAGCGACGCGAGCGCGTCCACCGCCCGGTCGGCGTCGCCGAACTCCCACGCCCCGTTGGCGTCGGCCCGGAGCGTCACCGCGTCGCCGACGGCCGCCCGGACCGCCTCGAGACGGTCGAGGTCGGCGTCCAGCGAGCGAGCGCCGACCTTGAGTTTGAGGCAGTCGAACCCGTCCGCGACGGCCGACTCGGCCGCCGCGACCGTCTCCGCGAGCGACCCGTCGCCGACGGTGGCGTTGACGGGGACGGAGTCGACCGGGTCAACGTCGAGGAGCGCCCGGTCCGCGAGCCACGCCGAAAGGGGGACAGCCTCGCGTCTGGCGGCGGCGTCGGCCCGACCGAGCGAGACCGCGTGTCGGGCGGCCGCGGGCAGGTCGTCGAGCGCGACGGTCGCCCCTCGGTGGAGCGTCTCGCGGACCTCGTCGAGTGCGCCCCGGCACGCGTCGAACCCCTCCGTCCACGGCGGGAGTGGCGCCGCTTCGCCCACGCCGCGCAGGGGCACACCGCCGTCGTCCTCGCCGTCGAGTGCGACGACCACGACCCGCCGTACCGACATCTCGCCGGCCCCGGTGACGAGCGGCGACCGGAGCGGGAGGGAGTACTCGCGGAGGCGGAGGTCGACCGCCATCTCAGACCGCCAGCCCCACGGCGAACAGGAGCGCGAACGCCGCGAGGAGCTTCCCGGTCCGCTCCAGCGCGGGGTTGAGCGCCTCGCCGCTCGTCTCGGTCAGGACCGTCCGGGTCACGAGCGCCGCGTACGGCAGCGTGAGGAGCGGGAGCAGCGTCGTGAGGTCGCCCGTCGAGACGGCGAAGACGACCGGGACGGTGTACGCCATCCCGAGTAGGAGGACGTACTGGGCGCGCGAGAAGCCGTAGCCGAACCGCACGGCGAGCGTCCGCTTGCCCGTCGTCGCGTCCTCCTCTCTGTCCCTGACGTTGTTCACGACGAGGATGTCCGTCGAGATGCCCGCGACGGGGAGCGCGGCCACGAGCGCGGCCACCGGGACGAGTTCGGCGCGCGGGACCAGCGTGAAGAACTCGACGCCGAGCGCGGCCGCCGCCTGCACGTAGTACGTGCCGGCGACGGCGACCAGCCCGAAGAAGACGAAGACGAACAGGTCGCCCAGCCCGTGGTAGCCGAGCGGGTACGGTCCGCCGGTGTACGCGACGCCGGCGGCGACCGACAGCAGACCGACGACGAGGATGGGGAGGCCGCCGACGGAGACGAGGTACGTGCCGACGAGGACGGCCGCGGCGAACGTGAGCCACATCGCGCGTTTCACCTCGGCGGGGTCGATGATGCCGCCGGCGGTGACGCGGGTGAACCCCTCGCGCGCCTCGGTGTCGGCGCCCTGTACGGCGTCGTAGTAGTCGTTCGCGAAGTTCGTCCCCACCTGGATGAGCGCGGCTCCGACGAGCGCGAACAACAGCGGGAGCGGCCGGAACACGCCGTCGCGGAGCGCCAGTCCCGCCCCGACCGCGACCGGCGCGAGCGCGGCGGGCATCGTCTGCGGGCGGGCGGCGACGAGCCACGCCCGCCGGCGGGTCAGTTCCTCCGTTCCCGTACTCATTGGTGTCCGTCGGCGTGCCGCGGGGGTGAAAGTTCGGGTTTCACCCCGGCCGCGGCGCCCGCTTCACCGCCACCGGTAGCTTCTCGGATTCCGGTCACCGACTCCCGGTCATCGACGTGTCCTCGCCCGGCCCCGCCGCCTCGACCGCCCGCCGCGAGACCGCCCTCGTGGTCGGTCTCGTCAGCGGGTCACACGCGGTGAACCACGCGTACCTCGTGCTGTTCCCGCCCGTCCTCGGCGTGCTCGCCGTCGCGTTCGACGTGACGCTCGCCCAGTTGGGGTTCGCCATCGGCGTGCAGGCGTTCGTCAACACCGTCTTCCAACTTCCGTACGGCCACCTCGCCGACACGCGCGACCGGACGCTCGCGCTCGGGTTCTGTCTCGGCTTCGGCTCGCTCGGCGTGCTCGTCATCGCCGCCGCGCCGACGTTCGAGTGGGTCGTCGCCGGACAGGCGCTCGTCGGGCTCGGCGTCGCCGGACACCACCCCTCGCACTTCCCCCTCCTCGCGGACGCGACGCCGGAGTCGGAACGCGCGCGGGCGTTCAGCATCCACGGCTTCGCCGGCAACCTCGGGTTCGCCGCGCCGCCCGTGCTCATCACGGCCGTCATCGCGCTCCCCGGGGCGACGTGGCGCGACGCGTTCGCACTCGTCGGCGGTCTGGGCCTCGCGCTCGGCGTCGTCTGCGTCGCGACGCTCCGCCTGTCGTCTCCCCGTCGGTCCGCCGGCCGCACCGCTCGGCCGCGGACGCCGGCGCGGCGTCGCTCGGCTCGCGGCTCCGCGCGGGCGTCGACTCGATGCGCGCCGCGCCGGGTATTCTCGGTCTCGGGGCGTTCGCGCTCGTCGCCTCGACGATGATGTGGGGCGTGACGACGTACGTCGTCGTCCTGCTCACCGACGGCTACGGACTCGCCGCGGGGACGGCGAACCTCGCGCTCTCGGCGTCGTTCGTCGTCGGCGCCGGGTTCGTCCTCCTCGGGGGCGGCCTCACCGACCGGTTCCGACCCGGTCCCATCCTCGTCGGGAGCTACGCGCTGGTCACGGCGTTCGTGTTCGCGCTCGCCTCGATGGCGGTCCCGCCGCTGGCGGCGGCCGCCTGCGCCGTCTTCGCGGGCAGCGTCGGGAGCCTCGCCATGCCCGCGCGCGACAAACTCGCCGACGCGCTCTCCGAGCGCGGCGACGTCGGCCGGAACTTCGCGGTCATCACCGTCGGACTCATGGTCGGGAACACCGTCGCCGCGCCGCTGTTCGGCGCGCTCATCGAGGCGCGGGGGTTCCGGACGGCGTTCCTCGCGGTGGGCGCCGTCGGGGTGGTCTGCGTGCTCCTCGTGGGGCGCTCGTCTCCCGCGTCGACTCCGAGTCGACCGACGCGACGGCGGCGTGACCGACGGACGGCGGGGTCCCGGCGTTCCCGCGTCGCTCTCGTTGCGCCGCGTCCCACCTCACGGCCGTCCGCCGCTCGCCGCGGCGAGCGCCGCCGCCGCGACGGCGACGCCCCCCGCCGCGAGGAGGAGGGGCGCGTAGCCGACGCCGGCCGTGACCGCCAGTCCGACGAAGACGACGGGACCGGTCGTCCGCCCGAGGAACGTCGTGCTGTTTCGCAGGCTCAACGCGCCGGCGCGATACTGCGCGGGAGTCCGGTCGCTCAGCGCCGCGTCGACGCTCGGCAGGAGCAGGCCGATGCCGCCCCCGACGAATACGACGGCGACGGCGACGAACGCCGGCGTCGGCGCGAGCCACGCGAACAGGAACCCCACGCCGTAGCAGGCGAAGCCGGCAGCGACGAGTCGTGCCGTCGAGAGCCGCCGCGACAGTCGCCCGCTCAGCGCCGCCGCGACCATCGAGGCGACTTCGGCCGCCAACAGCACGAGGCCGACGAACAGGGGCGACGTTGCCGGTTCGAGGACGAACGGCAGGGTGGTGAACACCACGCCGAACGCCAGGAACTCCGTGAGGAACGTCACGCCGAACAGGGCCAGCGTCGGCGGCGCGGCGACGGCGCGGACGGCGGCGTGGAGGTACGCGACCCCCCGGTCGCCGGCGGGACGCGGCGGCTCTCTCAGCGCGAGGTACGCGAACAGCGCGACCGGGACGGCCGCGAAGTACGCGAGGAACGGGGCGTTCCACGAGACGGCGACGAGCGCGCCACCGAGCACCGGGTACGCCGCCGCCGCCGCGGAGAGGACGGCGACGTTGACGCCGAGGACGGCGTTGCGCCGGACCCCCTCGTAGCTGTCGCCGACGATGGTGACCGTCGTGATGAAGATGGCCGCGGCGGCGGTCCCCTGCGCGACCCGGAGCGCCATCACCGCGCCGAACGAGGGCGCGAACGCCATCCCACCGCCGAGCAGGCCGAACGCCGCGAGGCCGGCGACGAGCACGCGCTTGCGCCCGACGCGGTCGGCGAGCAGACCGACGAGCGGCGAGAGCAGGATGCCGGAGACGAAGTAGCCGCTCACGAGCCAGCTCGCCTGCAGTTCCGTCAGTCCGAACGCGTCGCGGAACGCCGGGAGCGCCGGGCTGATTAGCGGGACGCCCAGCGGCGCGAGCGCGGTGCTCGCGAGGACGACCTGGACGGTGCGCGAGCGCCACGGGACACTCGCGTCGTCGGAACTCACGGGCCGACCGGGCGCTGGAGGTTCGACGGGACGATGCATCGGTTCGACAGTCGGCGTGGTACGGTGTCGCCGGGCAAGAGTTTCACTGAGACGACTGGAATCGGAACCAATGAGCCGCGAGCCACGAGGCGCGGACCGCGAGGCGGCGCTCAGTAGTGCCAGGGGTACGCCGAGAAGTCGGGGTCGCGCCCCTCGAGGAAGGCGTCGCGCCCCTCGCGCGCCTCGGGGGTCGTGTACGCGAGGCGGGTCGCCTCGCCCGCGAACACCTGCTGACCGACGAGTCCGTCGTCGGTCATGTTGAACGCGTACTTGAGCATCCGCATCGCCGTCGGCGACTTGTCCGTCATCTCGTCGGCCCACTCCAGCGCGACGTCCTCCAGTTCGTCGTGGGGTATCGCCTCGTTCGCCATCCCCATCTCCACCGCCTCCTGGGCCGAGTAGGTCTTCCCGCGGAAGAACACCTCGCGGGCGCGCTTCTGGCCCACCTGTTTGGCCAGGTACGCCGACCCGAACCCGCCGTCGAAACTCGCCACGTCGGGGTCGGTCTGGAGGAACTTCGCGTGGTCGGCGCTGGCGAGCGTGAGGTCACAGACCACGTGCAGCGAGTGGCCGCCGCCGACCGCCCACCCCGGGACGACGGCGACGACCGGTTTGGGCATGAACCGGACGAGTCGCTGGACCTCCAAGATGTGCAGGCGGCCGGCCTTCGCCTGTCGGACGAGTTCGTCGTCGCCCTCGCGGTACTCGTAGCCCTCGCGGTACTCGTAGCCCGACTCGCCGCGGACCGACTGGTCGCCGCCCGCGCAGAACGCCCAGCCGCCGTCCTTCGGCGAGGGACCGTTCCCGGTCAGGAGGACGCAGCCCACGTCTGCGCGTTTCCGGGCGTCGTCGAGCGCCGCGTACAACTCGTCCACCGTGCCGGGCCGGAACGCGTTGCGCACCTCCGGCCGGTCGAACGCGATTCGAACGGTGGGGGAGTCGACCGCCCGGTGGTAGGTGACGTCGTCGAACGCGTCGCTGCCGTCGACCGGGTCCCAGCGGTCGGGGTCGAAAGTCTCGGAGACGGTGTCGCTCACGACCGGACGCCCGGGGGGAGCGCGCAAAAAGGTGTACCACCGCACCGTCCGCACTCCCGCCACGCCGCGTTCGCTCACACCACCGTCGTCCCGCCGACCCGTCCTCCGACCGCGCCGCCGCCCGTCGGTCGTCCGGACACGTCGCCACGCTCCCGCCGACGCGTCCCCGTGCTCCCGCGGCCACCACAAGACACATATCGGCGGTCAGGAAGGTCGGGACATGGTCTCCCGACGAACCACCCTCCGACTCGGCGGCGCCGCCCTCCTCGGCCTCGCCGGCTGTACCGACCGGAGCGGCGGCGGTGGAACCCCGACCCCGACCCCGGTTCCGACCGACGACCCGACGCCCACCGGCGAACCGACCACCGCGGACCCGACCGGGAACGGCTCGCCGACGGGCGAGGAGCGAGACGTCACCGTCGAGGGCGCAGACCCGACGTGGACCCGCGCGCTCGACGCGCCGCTGCGGAGCGACCCCCTATACCTCGACGGCCGAGTGGTCGTCGCCGCCGGCCCGCGGGTACACGCACTCGACGCCGCGACCGGCGAGACGGCGTGGACGCTCGAACCGCCCACGGCCGCGGTACCCGACAAGGACCACGAGCGCCTCGACGCGTCGCTCCGCGTCCACGACGGGACGCTGTACGCGCTCGCCGGCGTGAGCTTCGGCACCGGCGCGAGCGATTACAGGCTCTACGCGCTGACCCCCGACGGCGAGGAACACTGGCGCTACGAGACCGGCATCGGCGGCTTCCACTCGTTCGTCGGGTTCGACGACGGCCGGGTCGTGCTCGCGACGAGCGACGACGCCGTCAGTTCGAATCCGTCGCACCCGGTGTTCGCGGTGGACCTCGAGACCGGGTCGCGCCGGTGGACCGGCGAGAGCGGGGACGCGACGGGCGGGGTCGTCGGTGACGGCGTCGCCGTCGTGGAGACGTACGGCGCGGCAGACTGCTTCGACCTGGAGACCGGCGAGCGCCGCTTCCGGTACGACCCGGACGGCGACGTGGAGGCGACGGCCGTCGGTGACGGACGGGTGTTCGTCGCTCCCGACCGGTTCGGCGGGTCCGCCGACTCCGCCGCCGGGCCGACGCTGGAGGCGCTCTCGGCGACCGACGGGAGCGTCGACTGGGAGCGCTCGGACGCACCCGTCACGTCGCTCCGGTACCACGACGGACTCTACGTCGGCGGGAAGCGCGTCCTCCGTCTCGACGCCGACGGGAGCGAGCGCTGGTCGTACGACGGCGGCGGACTCCTCGCGGGCGTGCCGTTCGACGCGGACGCGCTGTACACCAACGCCGGGTCCCGGGTGGTCGCGCTCGGCCGCGACTCGGGCGAGGAGCGGTGGTCGACGGCCGCCGCCGACCTCGCGATGCCGCGCGCTCGTGCCGGCGGAGCGGTCGTCTCGCACGCCGGCAAGCCCGGCGTGGTGTACGCGCACGACGCGACCGACGGGAGCGAACTGTGGCGCGCGAGCCTCCCGGGCGGCTACGCGCCGACGCCGACCGCCGGTGACGACCGGGCGTACCTGGCGACCACCGACGGACGAATCGTCGAGGTCCCGCTGTAGCTCCGGCTCCGAGACGCCGGGTTTCGTCCGTTCAGGCTCCGTCGGCGTCGGTCGGAGTCAGTGGAGGTGGTGTCTGCCCGATGCTCGGGAGCGTCGTGGCGGACCGCCCGCGCGCCGAGTCCACGAGGCGGACCATCCGCTCGACCGTCGCGGCCGGACACGACCGTTCCGTCTCGGACCCCCATCGTCTCAGTCGAGCGCCCGGACGCGCTCCGCGACGTCGGCCGCGAGTCGCTCGCGCACGCGGTGGCTCGCCTCCGCGTCGCTCGTCACCTCGACGACGTGCGTGCCCCCGCTCGCGACGCTCTCGCGGTACAGGTCGCGGAACCCCTCGCGGTCCGTGCCCTCGACGCGCGCGAACGACAGGTCGTACAGGTCCTCCGTCGCCTCGAAGTCGAGACCGTGCGGCGTCTTGAACTGGCCCGTGAACGGCGGGTCGAACTCCTCGATGGGGAGCATGTGGAAGATGCCGCCGCCGTCGTTGTTGACACAGACGATTGTGGCGTCCACGTCGCACCGACCGAGCGCGAGCAGGCCGTTCGTGTCGTGGTAGTACGCCAGGTCGCCGGTCACGAGCGTCAGGTGGTCGGTCGTCGCCGACCCCGCGCCGAGCGCCGTCGAGACGACGCCGTCGACGCCCGACGCGCCGCGGTTGCCGAGCATCGTCACGGACGTCGCCCGGGGCTCGGCGAACCGGTCGGCGTCGCGCACCGGCATCGAGTTGGAGACGAACACCGTCGCGGGTTCCGGGACCAGTCCCACCACGTCCGCGAGCACGCGCCCCTCGAAGAACGCGTCCTCGTCGGCGACGGCGTCCCAGTGAGCGGCCTCCGCGGCCTCCCAGCGCGCGCGCCAGTCGGCCGAGTCCGGGCCGGCGACGTGGCGCGCGACGACCGCCGCGAGCCGCGAGGGGTCCGCGACCACGAGGTCCGTCGCGGTGAACTCCGCCTCGCGCCAGCCCCCGGCCGGGTCGACGAGGAGCTGTCTGGCGTCGGTCCGCGCGAGGTACTTCCGGAGCGGCTTCGAGGTGGGCGAGGCGCCGACCCGGAGGACCACCTCGGGGTCGGGCCAGTCGTCAACGCCGTCACCCGCGAGCACGCCGTCGTAGCCGCCGAGCACCGGCGCGACGCGCGTCGCGGAGCCGAACCGGAGTCCCGAGAGCGGGTCCGCGAGCACCGGGAACCCGGTGGCGTGCGCCAGCGTCGTCACCGCCTCGGGGTCGAACCCGGGCGGGTCGGCGGGGCCGGCGACGACGAGTCCCCGCTCGGCCGACAGCGCGCGGGCCACCGCGCGCACGTCCGCGCCGTCGAGGACGGCGTGCCCGCGCGTCGTGGAGACGAACGGGCCGTCGCGGCCCCGCGCTGCGAGTTCCGGCAGGTCGTCGGGCACGTCGCCCTCGACCGGTGCGGGCTCTAACGGCTTGCGGAACGGGAGGTTGAGGTGGACCGGACCGGCGGGCGTCCCCTCCGCCGTCGCGACGGCCCGGGCGGCGGTCGTGCGGAGCGAGCGGAGCTTCCTGTCTTCCGCCTCGGGTTCCGGTAGGTCGCGGTACCAGCGGACCGCGTCGCCGTACAGTTTCTCCTGGTCGACGGTCTGGTTCGCGCCCGAGTCCCGGAGCTCCGGGGGGCGGTCCGCGGTGAGCAGGAGGAGCGGGACGCGCCCCTGCGACGCCTCGACCACCGCCGGGTGGAAGTTGGCCGCGGCGGTGCCGGAGGTGCAGACGAGCGGCGTCACCTCGCCCGTCCGGCGGGCGCGCCCCAGCGCGAAGTAGGCGCTCGACCGCTCGTCGAGGTGCGAGAACACCCGGACGTCCTCGTGGCGGTCGAACGCGACGGTGAGCGGCGTGGAGCGCGACCCCGGGGAGATGCAGGCGGCCCGTACGCCCGCCGCGGCCAGTTCGTCGACGAGTGCGCGTGCCCAGAGCGTGTTCCGGTTCGGCGCGCGTCCGGTCATCGGCGGCGCTACGGGGGGCGGGGTGATAGCCGCGGCGGAACGAGGCGAACGGAGGAGCGGCCGCGGCGGCGGAACGAGGTCGGACGGGGACGGTGCGTCAGTCGTCGAGGACGGCGCGTTCGAGCAGGCGCGCGTTCCTCATGTTCGCCTTCCAGGTGACGTCCACCAGGTCCCCGACGACCGGGAGCGACCCGACCACCGCGTCGACGGCCACGTTGAGCAGCATGCGCGCCAGCGTGAGGCGGCCGACGCCGAGGCGGTACGACTCGCCGACGATGAGCAGCGAGGCGAGCAGGGCGATGGCGTCCCCGACGGAGGGGACGAGTCCGACGATGGCGTCGAGACCGATGCGGTAGTTGACGACCGGGAGTTCGACCGACTCGTCCAGCAGGCGCGCGAACCAGCGGACGCGCGCGACGCGTTCCTCGACGTCCCCGCGGTCCGCGGAGCGGGGGAGCGCCGGGGTCATAGTTTGTTCTCCGCGTCCTGTGCCAGTTCCTCCATCCGCTTGCCCACGCGGCCGGCGTTGGAGAACTCGTCTTCCGACATCGCCGACGCGAGCGCGTTCCCCAGCACGAACACCGCGTGTTTGTGCTCGCTCTTCGACTTGTGGACGTGCGAGGGGTCGACCCCGAGGCTGTGGTACGCCTCGAATCGGGTCTCGTCGACGTCTTCGCGCCCGCTGAAGTGCTCCATGATGGTGACCATCTGCTCGTGGAGTTCGAGTAACTCGTCCTTGTGCATGCGCGGGGCTATGCGACCGCCCGAGTTAAGCGTTGTTCGGGAGTCGCTGTCAGCCGACGGGACGTGGGGACCGCGACGACCTCAGAAGACGTACTCGTCGTCGTGGCCCATCATCCCGTCGTCCTCGAACCCGGGTTCGGTGTCCTCGTCCTGCGGACCGCTCGTCTTGTACGCCTTCATCCCGGTCGAGATGAGTTCCTCGATGGCCTCCTCGCGGTTGACGAACTCGCCCTGCTCGACCATCTGGGCGATCTGCATCTCCAAGTGCTCGGGGATGGTGATTTCGACTTTGGGCATCTACCTGCGAGTTTACGGAGCCCGTATAAAAATCCTGCGAGGGCGGTTCCCGTGCGCGAAACGGTTGTTTGCCGAGTCCGGGGCATTGATTACCAGTTCGTGAATCGAAGTTCGTGTTCGCCGTGATTCCGTCCGGGGTGCGCCCGAGTCGGTAGCCTTTGGTGAACGTGACGCGAAGGGCGCGCATGGTCAGCGACGTCACCGGTCTCCACGAGGAGTTCGGCGGGGAACGGCTCCCCCCGGACAGCGCAAGACCGAACGGTTTCCGGTGCTCTCGAAGTCGGGAACGCCCGGCTGGAGCCCCGAGACGTGGGAGTTCGAGGTGTGGGGCGCGGTCGAGGAGCCGCTCTCGTTCGACTACGAGGCGTTCACGTCGCTCCCGAGCGTCACACAGCGGCAGGACTTCCACTGCGTCACCGGCTGGTCGAAGTTCGACTGCGAGTTCACCGGTGTGCGGTTCCCGGACCTCGCCGAGCGGGCGAGCGTGCGCGACGGCGTCGAACACGTGATGTTCCACGCGCTCGACAGCTACACGACGAACCTGTCGCTCGCGGACTGCGACCGCGAGGAGGTCCTGTTCGTGTACCGGTACGACGGCGACCCGCTCCCGGAGGACCACGGCGGCCCCCTCCGGGTCGTCACCCCCCACAAGTACGCCTACAAGGGCGCGAAGTGGGTCACCGGCGTCGAGTTCCTCACCGACGCCGAGCGGGGGTACTGGGAGAAGCGGGGGTACTCGAACACGGCGAACCCGTGGAACGAGGAGCGGTACAGCTAGTCGCTCGCGCGGCGGCCGCGTGAAGCGACCGTCCGGAGTCGGTCGAGGACGGCCGTCGTGACGGGGGAGAACCCGCCCGCGACGCCGTAACCAGAGGGGTCAAGAGCGTCCCACTCGAACCGCCGGTGATGACCCAGCCGGACGCCGAAGAACGGGAGCGAGTCCCGGCCCGGCCCGCGGCCGACGCGACGCTCGTCAGCCGGAGTCGTGAGGTGTCGGACGTCTCGTTTCGCGCGTTCCTCGCCGACCAGACGAGTCCGCGCGTCCACTGGGCCTCGCCCGCCGGGCTGGAACTCGTCGGCGGCGGCGCGGCCGTCCGCCTCGTCGCCGACGGTCCCGACCGGTTCGAGCGCCTGCGCGCGGGCGCCGCGACGGTCTTCTCCGACGCCGACCGCGAGGGGCCGGCGGTCACGCGACCCCGGATGCTCGGGGGCCTCTCGTTCGACGCCGACCACGACCCGGACGCCACGTGGGCCGGCTTCCCGGCGGCGTCGTTCGTCCTCCCGGCGACCCAGCTCACCCGCGGCGACGAGGGGACGTACCTCACCGTCAACCGCTACGGTGCCGACGCCACGGCGGCGGTCGCCGAGCGCGACTTGGACGCCGCCCACGAGGCGCTGTCGGACCTGCCGATGATGCGCCCGAGCGGCGGCAAGCCCGGCGTCACCGGCACGCGCTGGCGGACGCCGAGAGCCGAGTGGACCGCGCAGGTCGAGCGCTGCGTCGAGCGCATCCGCGCGGGCGACCTGCGGAAGGTGGTGCTCGCGACGGCGCTCGACGTGAGGCTGGCGAGCGCGGTGGACATCCCCGACGTGCTCGAACGGCTCAGGCGGACGTACCCCGACTGCTACCGGTTCCTCGTCCAGCCGACCGGCGGCGACGCGTTCTTCGGGCCGCCGCCCGAGCGACTGGTCCGAGTCGACGGCCGGCGCGTCGAGACGGAGGCGCTCGCCGGGTCGATGCCGCGCGGCGACACGCACGAGGCCGACGCGGAGAACGCCCGCTCGCTGCTCGAGAGCGAGAAGCTCCAGCACGAACAGCGGCTCGTCGTCGACACCATCGCCGACCAGCTCGCGGCGTACGGCGAGGTGCGCGAGGGTGAGCAGGGCGTGCGGAAGCTGACGAACATCCAGCACCTCCACACGCCCATCGCGGCCGACCTGGCCGGCGACGAACACGTACTCACGCTCGTCGAGGCGCTCCACCCGACGCCGGCGGTCGGGGGCCTGCCGCTCGCGGACGCTCTCTCGACCATCCGCGAGACCGAGACGTTCGACCGAGGTTGGTACGCCTCGCCGGTCGGCTGGTTCGACGGGACGGGCGACGGCGAGTTCGCGGTCGGCATCCGGTCCGGCGTCGCGGGCGGCGAGCGCGCGACGCTGTTCGCGGGCAACGGCATCGTGGGCGACAGCGACCCGGACGCCGAGTGGGAGGAACTCCAGCCAAAGGTCCGACCCATCGTGGACGAACTGGAACGGGACGACTGAGCCGCCGGTCCTCCGGGGTGTCGTGGACTCGCGCAGAGCCGTCGTCTCGGCGGCGAGCAGTCGCGGCGGAAGAAGGAATTCGTGGGGGACGGAAGAAGAGACCGACGTCGTCGGTTCTCCTGGGACGCGTGAGGAGCGTCTACTCGCGGCGCGCGGCGACGAGCGCGGCGCCGGCGAGCGCGACGAGTGCGGCGACGAGCGTGAAGCCGGGACCGCCGGTCGCGGTCTCCTCGGCCGCGGTCGTCTCCTCACCGCCAGCAGCCGTGGTCTCCTCCATCGCCGTTGTCTCTTCTACTGCGGTCGTCTCCTCGGCTTCGGTAGTTTCGGTGGTCTCGGTGGTCTCGTTGGATTCGGTGGTGGTGTCGTTCGACCCCATCGTGATGTAGGCGGTGTCGGCGACGGCGTTGCCGTTGGAGTTGTTGTACGCGACGTCGACCGTCGCGTTGAACGACCCGTCGCTATCGTTGTCCCGGTGGACCTCGGCCACCGACACGCCCGCCCGTTCGAAGGCGGACGACAGCTCTATCGTGAGGTTCTCGTGGGCGCCGGCGTCGAGCGCGTCGGTGGTCCCGATGACGCCCCCGCTCGAGTTGTAGACGACGACGAACCCGCCGTCGGGGAGGCTGGCGGACTCGACGGTTACCGAGTCGGTCGCCTCCTGGTCGTTGTACGTGAGGCTCGGGGTCGTCGCGTCGACGTCCTCGGCCGCTCCGTCCTCGTCGGACGAGTCGTCGCTGTCGCCGCTGTCGTCAGACGACTCGTCGTCGTCACCGCCGTCGTCGCCGGACGTGTCGTCACTGGCGTTCTCGGCGACCACGAGCGCGGAGTCGTTGATGATGGTCGGGTTGTCGGGGTCGTCGTTCCGGTACGGTCCGTCGAGGACGCTGGAGTTGTTCTCGTGAGTGATCCAGTTGAACGTCGTGTTCCCGCCGCTGGTGTTGGTTTCACCGTATACACCGGCAGTGAGGGTCGTGTTCTCGGTCAGTTCGGACTGGTCGAACGACTGACCCGGGACGTCGGCGTACAGCGTCACCGTTACGTTGCTGTGGTTGCCCGGTTCGAGGTACTCGGACACTCCGATGATGCTGTTGCGGAGACTGTCGCGGTCGTCGGCGAAACTCTCGTTGTGAATCGCGACGTAGCCGTCGTTCTTCAGCGTGACGTTCGTTACGACGACGGTGGTGGTCGCCGTCTGGTTATCGAACGTCACGGAGGTGTCGGCGTGTTTCGCCGTTGCGGTTCCCGTGACGCCGACGACCCCGGCGAACACGCTGAGCAGTAGCAGTGCCGAGAGGAGCGAGGCGCGAGTCTTGTCCGTGTTTCCGATCATGGTTGGTGTGGAGGGCGTATCCGCGACGGGAGACCGTCCGCCCGGACCGAAGCCACGAGCGTAGGTACATGGACCGGTCACACCGACCCTTGAAACCGTTTGTGATAACTGTCCGCGCGCGTTCATGGGAGGAGCGGCGCGAAGAACCGCCGAGGACGCCCGGCTCGAGGGCGTTCGCTCGGGAATCGGGCCACCTCGACGGTGGCACCGGGGAGTCGTCGCGAACCCGAAGACCTACTACCGCGGGGGTGAGACCGCGGGGTATGTCCGAGCGCCGGCCCGCCTCGCGCGACCGCGTTCTGCTCGCGGTCGGCGCGCTCACCCTCCTCGCGCTCCTCGCCCGGTTCGCGTTCCTCGGCCAGCGTCCGTTCCACTGGGGCGAGGGCCGGGTGGGGTACTGGACGCTCCGGTTCCTCGAGTCGGGCGCGTACGAGTACCGACCGGCCGCCGGCGGCCCGTTCCTCTACGTCGTGAACCGCTGGGTGTTCGCGGTCGTCGAGCCCACGGACTTCTCCGCGCGCGCCGTCGTGGCGCTCGTCGGCGGACTGCTCCCGCTCGCGGCGCTCCTGTTCCGCGGGACGCTCCGGGACGACGAGACGGTCGCACTCGCGGCGCTGCTCGCGTTCGACCCGCTCCTGTTGTACTACTCCCGGGCGCTCCGCGGCGACGTACCCGCGGCCGCGTTCGGCCTGCTCGTCGTCGGCGGTCTCGTCCGCTACCGCGACGCCGGGTGGCGAGGCGGACTGTACCTCGCGGCCGCGGCGCTCGCACTCGCGCTCGCCTCATCGGGGTTCGCCGTGGCCTACCCCGTGGTCTGGCTGGCCGCCGGCCTGCTCGTCCTCGACGAGGCGCGGGTCCGGGACGCGCCCGACGCGGCGCGCGAGCGACTGGGCCGCGGCCGGGCGTGGCTCGTCGCGCGCGCGACGCCGTTCGCCCGCGCGCTGTTCGTCTTCCTCGGCGTCGCGCTGTTCTTCTTCGCACCCCGCGCGGCCGGGATGGGCCCGGGGCTGTGGAACCCCACGACGTTCCCGGCGGTCGTGAGCGAGGCGTTCGTCGCCGCGCCGAAGAAGTTCGCACAGCTCAGGTTCGCCTACCGACTCGACAACGCCGGCCACCCGCTGCTCTCCTCGCTGGCCGAGTTCGGCGGGACGCTCGCGGCGACAGCGTGGCCGCTCGTCGTCCTCGGGCTCGTCGGGTTCGTGCTGGAACGGTACGGGCGCGACACCCGCGGGACGGTCGCGTTCGGCGCGTACGCCGCCGGCGTGGGGTTGCTCGTCTTCCCGGTCGCCTCGATGCGCGCCGAGCCGTGGAGCGTCGTCCACGTCCTCCCCCTGGTCGCACTCCCGGGCGCGGTCGGACTCGCGCGCGTCGCCCGTACGCTGTGGGAGCGCGGTGTGAGCGCGCGGACGAACCCCGCGCGACTGGTCGCCGTCCTCCTCGTCGTCACCGCGAGCGTCGTCGCCGTCGGCGCGACCACCGCCGGCGTGTACGCCGCCCCCACGGGGGAGTCGTCGTTCGCGCAGTTCGCACAGCCCGCGGACGACCTGCGCCCGGCGCTCGCGGCGGCAGAACGCGCTATCGAAGACAACGACGACGGTCCGGACGTGGTGTACGTCGGCGACGCCCTCCACACGAACCGGGAGTACTCCCGGCCGCCGGTCCCCCCGTCGGACCAGGAGGGCTGGGGAGCGCGCCTCCCGCTCCAGTGGTACTTCGAGCGGATGGGTGCGGAGACGGCGAGCGCCCGTTCGGCCGCCGGACTCCCCGTGGAACGGCCGCCGGTCGTCGTCACGACGTCGTCCGAACGCGTCGACGTGCACGAACAGTTCGGGGAGTACCGACAGTTCGAACTCCGGCTCGGCCTCTGGAACCGGAACGTCGTGCTGTTCGTCGCCCCCTGACCCGGCGGCGCGGCTGGCGGACGGCGTGAGCGGTACGTCGAAAAGTCGGAGAGTCGAGGCGCCGAGACTGCGGAGGGGTGAGCGGCCGGAGCGTTACCGGAAGCCCATCGCTTCGATCTGTTCCTGGTAGCGGTTGCGGATGGTGACCTCGGTGACCTGCGCGACGTCCGCCACCTCCCGCTGGGTCTTCTTCTCGTTACACAGGAGCGACGCCGCGTAGATGGCCGCCGCGGCGAACCCCGTGGGGGACTTCCCCGACAGGAGTCCCTGCTCGGCGGAGACGTCGATTATCTCGGTCGCTTTCGCCTGCGTCTCCTCGCTCAGGCCGAGCGCGGAGGCGAACCGAGGTACGAACTGCTTGGGGTCGACCGGTTTGAGCTCCAGCCCGAGTTCCTGAGAGATGTAGCGGTACGTCCGTCCGATCTCCTTCTGCTCGACGCGCGACACCTCGGCCACCTCGTCGAGCGAGCGGGGGATGCCCTCCTGCCGGCAGGCGGCGTACAGCGCGGCGGTGGCGACGCCCTCGATGGAGCGACCGCGGATGAGGTCCTCCTTGAGCGCGCGTCGGTAGATGACCGACGCCACCTCCCGCACGGAGCGGGGAACGCCCAGCGCGCTCGCCATGCGGTCGATCTCCGAGAGCGCGAACTGGAGGTTGCGCTCGCCCGCGTCCTTCGTGCGGATGCGTTCCTGCCACTTGCGCAGGCGGTGCATCTGCGACCGCTTCTCCGAGGAGAGCGAGCGCCCGTACGCGTCCTTGTCCTTCCAGTCGATGGTGGTGGTCAGCCCCTTGTCGTGCATCGTCTCCGTCACCGGGGCGCCCACACGCGACTTCGACTGTCGCTCGGAGTGGTTGAACGCGCGCCACTCCGGCCCGCGGTCGATCTGGCGTTCGTCGAGGACGAGCCCGCAGTCGTCACAGACCAGTTCCCCCTGGTCCGCGTCCATGATGACCTCGGCCGACCCGCACTCCGGGCACTCTACCGACTCGTCCGATTGCTTTTCAGACTCCGCTTGCTCCCGCTGTCGCTGTCGGCTCGGACCTTCCATTATAAGTCTTGTGTCGTGGCTCCTATTTAATACTTTGGGTGGCACGGTGGACGGAATACGCGGGACTCGAGCGACGGTTCGCTACTTCCCGGCGTTCGCGCGCTCGACGCGAACCGAAGCGAATATGCCCCCGAATCGGCCGCTCGTTCGACCGGTCTCTGACCCTACGAGCGGCCAGACGGGTAAAGCTACCCGGCCCGCCAGATAACCACTGTGCATTCACAAACGCTTTTGTATTACCGCACTCTATCCGGGGACACGCATGAGCACGAGCACGGCACCGAGTCCGAACGTGGAGCGGGCGGTCGCCGCGAGCGAACCCGCGGACGTAGAGCCGGTCACCATCGACGCCGCGACGCTGGAGTCGACCGCGCCGGAGTACCTGCGCGACTTCCGCGCGGAACTCGACGCGGCGGGCTACCTGCCGGCCGGGCTCCGCATCGAGGCGTGTTTCGCGGCGGACTGTTCCATCGAGACGCAGGCGGAGGCCGACCGCATTCGCGGGCTGGTCCGGGCCGCCTCCTTCCTCGGAGCGAATCGCGTGCGCGTCGTCGCCGAGGAGGTCGCGGAGCCGACGAAGGTGGAACCGGCGCTGGCCGCGCTGGCCGAACGCGCGGAGCGCGAGGGTGTCAGTCTCACGGTGACGGGGCCCGCCAACGTCCGACGTGAGTAGACGGACGCTCGAAGGGAAGCTGGCCGTCGTCGCCGGGTTCACCGACCCGACGGCCTCGCTCGAACAGTATCCGACCCCCGCCGACATCGCCGCCCACGTCGTCCACCTCGCGGACCTCCGGGGCGACATCGCCGGCCGGACCGTCCTCGACCTCGGGACCGGGACCGGCATGCTCGCGCTCGGCGCCGCACTCCGCGGGGCCGCCCGCGTCGTCGGCGTCGAACTCGACCGGGGCGCGCTCGCGGTCGCCCGCGCGAACGAGCGCCGCGTCGGCGCGCGGACGCCGGTCGACTGGCTCCACGCCGACGCGACCCGGCCGCCGCTGTGTCCCGACGGGCCGACGACCGTGGTGATGAACCCGCCGTTCGGCGCACAGGCGGGGAACGAGCACGCCGACCGGCGCTTCCTCGCCGCCGCCGCCGACCTCGCGTCCGTCTCCTACTCGGTCCACAACGCCGGGAGTCGCGCGTTCGTCGAGTCGTTCGCCGCCGACGAGGGGGGGACCGTCACCGACGCGTTCGACGTGACGCTCACACTCGAGCGCCAGTACGACCACCAGACGGCCGAACGGCGCGACCTGGACGCGGAACTGTTCCGCGTCGAGTGGAACGGGGACCGAGACGCGGCCTGACTCACTCCAGTTGCCGTTCGCCGCCGTACGTCTCCTTCTTCGCGATACGGACCCGCGTGGCGTTGTCCTGGGTCATCGCGTACACCGTCTTGCCCTCGCGAGCGAACGAGAGCCCACCCGCCGACACCGTCTCGTTCTGGTCGGGGACGGCCGCCCACGTCGTCTGGTTGTCCTCTTGGACTCGAAGCAGGAACGTCTCGTCGACCGGCACGACCGTAACCCTCCGACCAGCGATGCGCGGACCGGCAGTCGCCGGCGGGGCCACGTACGCGGTGCGGGTCTCGCCGTCGTGCCGGAGGCGGACGTGGTAGGTGACGTTGCCGCCGGTGGCGCGCCACCCCTCGCGGACGGCCGTCACCGTCTCGCGCCACCCGAGTCCACCGAGCACGACCGTCGACCGACCGGCGAACGCGAGACGCCCCTTCGCCACGGCCGTCGTCCAGACGCCGCGTTCGGGGTTGCGGACGATGACGCCCGAGGTGTTCACGTTCGTCGTCTCGCCGAACGCCTCCATTTGCACCGCCGACACCATCCCGTTCTCCACCCCCTCGGCGTACGTCACCTCGTAACCGCGAACTTCGACCGGTTGGCCGGGGAGTGAGTCGTCGTCGACGGTGGTGAGACTCACGGGGACGGCCGCGCCGGCGAGTCCGGCGGTGACGACGAGCAGGCAGGCCGTGGCCGCCATCGCGGGCGTCGCGCGGCCGAGCGCCTCGCGGACCGACGCGCCGCGGACGGACCGCCACCGGCGCGTCCCCAGGGCGGCCACGAGCACCGCGAGGACGATTACGAGCGCGAGGCCGGCCCCGCGGTAGAGCACGTACGTCTCGCCCCCGCGATACCAGTAGAGCGCCCACAGCGACTGCTCGACCGCGAACAGGAGCGCGCCGACGAACAGGTAGGGGGGACGCGGGAGGTCGTCGTCGCGCGCCCGCGCAAGCGCGAACGCCACCAGCAGACCGAACAGCAGGCCGAGCGCGTGCCCCTGAACCGCGATGCCCGCCCACCAGGGGGTGACGTACGCCGGGCGAGCCGATGCGACGACGACAGGCGACCGGAGCGCGTTGTACGCGACGGTGAGCGCGCCCGACCCGGTGAGTGCCACGACGGTCGTGAACGGCCGGTAGAGCAGCGCGAACCCCGCGAACGCGAAGACGACGCCCGAGAACCCGACGACCGGGCCGAGCGAGAACACCGCGGTCGCGAGTCCGACGACGATGGCCCCGGCGGGGAAGAGGAGGAACGCCCGGACGTACGGGTGCTCGCGCCACGACCCGAACGACGCGGTCCCGCGGTCGGTCGGGAAGTGCCCGAACGCGTACTCGGCGACGGACGCGAGCGCCAGCGTCGCCATCAGGTTGCCGAGGAGGTGACCCGGGCCCGCGTGCGCGAAGCCCGCGGTGAGCAGCCCCAGCGGCTCGAAGTACGACCACGCCCGGAACGGGATGACGACGGGCGCGTACCAGTGGTCGTATCCACCCTGGACGAACAGGTACACCCCGAGGACGAACGCCACCGTGGTCAGCGTGCCGAACGGCACGCCGAGGAGGAGTCGATGGCGGACCGACGCCAGAACCCCCGCGCTCTCGACGCTCGCGTTCCCCTCTCTCGCCTCCCGGTCGTCCCCCCGGGCGCGGTCGATTGCGGCCGTGACGAGACCGCCCGCGACCAACGCCAGGACGACCCCAAACTGCATCCCGAGCGTGGCCCAGTTCACAGAGGGTGTCAGACCCCCGCATACTTGACCGTCCCGGTCGGGCGAATTCCCTTAGAAGGGACGTCCCTCACCCCGGGGAACGACAGCGGAGACGAACGAGACCGCCTCGCGCTCGACGGTGGGGCGTGCCGGTCACAGCGTCCCGAACGCCGTCTGGGGTGGGGTGACCCACTCGGGACCGTCGTCGGTCACGCGGACCATCTCCTCTTGCCCCACGTAGCCGTGTTCGGTCGCCACGCCGAGTTCCACCGTGTACACCTCGCCGACGCGGACCTCCCCGCGCGGAGTGTCGCCGTACCGGTCCCAGCGCGGGCCGAGCAGCGTCCCGCCGTCGTGGGCGGCCCGGCCGACCTGGTGGCCGAACCCGTGCTCGAACGCCGGCCACCCGCGCTCGGTCAGTTCCTCGCGGGCGGCCGCGTCCACCTCGTACCCCTGCACGCCCGGGTCGAGGGTGCGCATCCCAGCGTCGATGGCCGCGCGCACGTCGCGGAACGCCGCGCGGAGGTCATCGCTCGGCTCCCCGCGGACCCACACCCGCTGGATGTCCGCCGCGTACCCGTCCGTCCGGACGCCGAAGTCGACGTGGAGCACGTCCCCCTCGCCGAGCGCGTGCTCGCCCGGTAGCGTGTGACCGACCTCGCTCTCGCCGCCCATGTGGACCGTGGGGCAGCAGTCCCACGCCCACGCCGACCCGAGGTCGCGCTCGCGCATCCGGTCGTGGAGGAACGCCGCGAACTCGGCCTCGGTCGTGTCGGGCGTCCACGTGCTCGCGGCCGCCTGCAACAGCGCCTCCGTCTCCTCGGCCGCGCGCTCGATTCGCTCGTGCTCCGTCGCGGACTTCAGCCCCCGGACGCGGCCCACGAGGTCGCCCGCGCTCGCGAACTCGCGGTCGGGGAGGAGGTCCCGGAGGCGGAGGTACAGCCCGTGGGTGAGTCCGTCGGCGGCGGTGTCGTCCGGTCGTAGTTGAGCGCGACCGTCTCCGCGCCCATCCCCTCGAGGACGGTCCGGAGCGGGTCACGGATGGACTCGTCGTACGCGCGGACCTCGTGGACGCCGAGTCGCTCCGCGTTCGGCGCGTCGTGGCGTCCCAGTACGACCGCGGAGTCGTCCGGGCCGACGACGACGGCGGTCGGCCACACCACGTCGAACCCGAGGAGGTACGGCAGACACGGCTCGGGCATCTCGTCCGTCTCGCGGCAGAACGTGAGCCACGCGTCGACGGTGTCGTGGTCCGCGACCGCGGTCCGCGCCTGCGCGACCTTCTCGGCGACGAGATCGGCGTCGAGTGCGTCCGGTACGTTCGGGGCGTCCGACATGACCGGGTCGACGGACGCGACCCCGTTAGCCGTTGTCGTGTCGGCGGCCGACGACGCGCTCGCCCGCGGGTGACACCGGGCGAACGCGGTCGACAGCCTCTTTCCGCTCGGACGCCCCTCTCCGGCGTGTCACTGGTCACCTCGCTCCCGGACCGCCCGCTGTCGGCGGGCGAGATCGCGGCGCTGAACCGCGCCGACGCGGTGGAACTGGCGGTCGCGGTCGACGAGGACGGCCCGACCGACGGGCTGTTGCTCGCCACCGAGGCCTGGGTGAAGGGACTCGGGCTCCGCGACGGCGCGTGGACGGTCGTCGAGTCGGTCGCGCTCGGCGATACGGAGCGGTACGAGGCGCTGCGCGCGTGCGAGGAGGCGGTCCGCGCGGGTCGGTCGGACTGACGCCGACCGCCGTCGGCTTTACCTCCCCGTCGCGGGAATTTCGACCCGCGATGTACGACGAGATACTCGTTCCGACGGACGGCAGCGCGGCGGCGGCCGCCGCCATCGAACACGCGGTGACCCTGGCCGAACGATTCGACGCGCGGATTCACGCGCTGTACGTCGTCGACGCGACGGCGTACTCCACGCTCGAGGCCGGGTCGAGCGTCGTCATCGAGGCGCTCGAGGAGGAGGGCGAGGGGGCGGTCGACACCGTCGTCGAGGCGGCCCGAGCGGCGGACGTTCCCGTGGTCGAACGGGTCGTCTCCGGCACCGCCTACCGGTCCATCCTCGACTACGCCGACGAGGAGGAGGTCGACCTCATCGTGATGGGCACGCACGGCCGACGGGGGCTCGACCGCTACCTGCTCGGGAGCGTCACCGAGCGCATCGTCCGGGCCGCCGACCAGCCGGTGATGACCGTCCGACTGCACGACGACGAGGAGGAGTGAGCGGGGTGAGCAGGGCGAACGCCCTCGGGCAGGTGGAAACGGGCCACCCTCACGACACCACCGGGTAAACATAGTGCCCGGGACCGCTCCCCCGGGAACGGGCGAGGTCCGGTCCGGACCCCGGACGTCTGACCGGTCCGGCGGCGACAATATTCCACTCATTTGGTCTTAGAAATTTTGAGGAGGACGGCCCGACGAGAGTCGCGTACATGTCGGAACTCACCAGGAGAGGGACGCTGGGGCTGCTCGGGGCGCTCGCTCTCTCCCCGGCGGCAGTATCGGCGCAGACAGACGGCGACGACGAGGCGGCGGGGGGACCGACCCTCAACCGCTTCGCGACGACGGTACTCGGCGCGGAGATAACGGGGCTGTACCTGACGCGGACGAACCGCCTCTTCTTCAACGTCCAGCACCCGGACGTGAACCAGGACGGCGAGACGGAGTTCGGGCGCGTCGGCGCGCTCACCGGGACGACGATGGCGGACCTCCCGCGCGACTTCGGGAGCCTCCAGCCCCCCGAGACGCAGGAACAGAAGACGGAAGTCCGGACGGCGGTGGGCAACTACCAGGTGCTCGCGTACGGCGGCGACGACACGCGCGGCGAGGACGAGCGACTCGGCTTCGCGTACACGCCCGACGGCGAGCAACTCACCGGCGGGACGGACCCGGACTACAACGGGTTCGTCTCGATGGCCGACGTCGAGACGGCGCGGGCGAACGACGGGAACGGCGCCGGGAGCTACCAGATAGACTTCGTGAAAGACGAAGTCGAGGGCCGACTCGGCCAGGACGAGGACGACTTCTACGGCGCGCAGAGCCGCCTCATCCAGTACGCGCACGCGAGCGGCGGCGAGGTGACCGAGCGGGACACGTGGATAAACTCGCTCGAGGAGAGCGTCCGCCGGCGCGTCACGGCCGAGCCCATCGAGGCGAACGACGGGACGGCGACGGTGTCGTTCGCCGTCTCCGAGGGCGACGACATCACGCTCTCGCTGGCCGCCTACACGCTCCCTGGCGGGGAGTTCTCCTTCGAGAGCGCGCCCTCCAGGAACTCGTCGACTCGGCGACGGGGACGTTCGGTCCCGGCGAGCACACGCTCACCGTCGCCCTCTCGGGCGGCGAGAGCGACACGGGCGGCGGCGAGAACGAGGGCTACCTGTTCACCAACTGGGAGCACGTGCCGGGCGACGTCTCGCGCAGCCACCTGACGATGGGCGACGGCGGGACCTGGGAGGTCGGCGAGAAGGCGAACGTCGACTTCCGCGACGTCGGCGGGACGATGACCAACTGCTTCGGGACGGTCAGTCCGTGGGGGACGCCGCTCACCTCCGAGGAGAACTACTCGGTGCCGGGCACCCCGGCGTGGAACGCCCGGACTGGGACTACGTCGGCGACGCCGAGCCGCTCGCGCGCTACCTCGGCCACGAACCCGACGACGACGGCGTCTTCCGCGAGGGGTACTCCAACCCGTACCGGTACGGCTACATCGTCGAGATAACCCAGCCCGGCAGCGGCGACCCGACACCGGTCAAGCAGTTCACGCTCGGCCGGTCGACCCACGAGAACGCGGTGGTGATGCCGGACGAGAAGACGGCGTACACCACCTCGGACGGGACGGGGAAGGTGCTGTTCACGTTCGTCGCCGACGAGGCGGGTGACCTCTCGGCGGGGACGCTGTACGCCGCGAAGGCGACCGGCGACAGCGGCGACGACTTCAACACGGTCGGCTTCGACATCGAGTGGGTCGAACTCGCGCACGCCACGAACGCCGATATCGAGTCGTGGATCGCCGAGTACGACGGCGTCACGCAGGCCGACTACACGGAGGGCGAGAACAGCTACATCACCGAGGAAGAGGTCGACGAGTGGGTCGACGGCGACGCCGCGGACGACCGCGTCGCGTTCCTCGAGGCCGAGCGCGCCGCCGCGAAAGTCGGCGCGACCGACGAGTTCCGGAAGATGGAGGGAATCAACGTCCGCCGGAACGCCGAAGTCGGCGACTACATGTACGTCTCGATGTCCGAAATCACCGAGACGATGGCCGACGACGAGGGGGACATCCGGCTACGGGGCAACGACTACGGCGCGGTCTACCGGCTACAACTCGAAGAGGGGGACGACGTGAGCCGGATGGAACCGGCCGTCACCGGCGGCCCGCAGGCCAACATCTGCGGCGGCTGTCAGGCCGACGCCGCGCCGAACTCGAACGCGTCCGTCTGTCAGGACTGCGAGTTCAACCCGCAGAACGAGTCGCCCGAGACCGAGGACACCGAGGGCGTCACCGGGAAACTCTACGCCGCGGGCACGGCACCCCTCGAAGACATGCTGGCCGACGCCGAGCAGGACCCCGAGGAGACCATCGCCAACCCCGACAACGTCGTCGTCATGGACGACGGTCGCGTCGTCATCGGCGAGGACACCGACCTCCACGAGAACAACATGGTCTGGGTCTTCGACCCGGCGGACGACGCCGCCGGCGGTTCGTCCGCGTAGCCTCCGGAGCCCTGACTCGGGGTCGCTTCCGGCCCGCTCCGCTCGTTTCCCTTCCTTTTCGCATTTTTCGTCGGCACCCTGTTCGACCGGCTTCGTCACGCCACCGCGTCGCCGCGACGCCCGGCTTTATGCCGGGTCGTACCGACCTTCGTCCATGAGTCTCGCCGTCGAACACGACGACCTCGTTCGGTTCCGCAGGGACCTCCACCGCCACCCGGAACCGGCGTGGTGCGAGTTCTACACCACGGCCAGCATCGTCGCCGAACTGGAGACGCGCGACGTGGACGAACTCCACTACGGCCCCTCAATCCTGGGCTCCGAGCGGATGAACGTCCCCGACGAGGCCGAGATGGACGAGTGGTTCGAGCGCGCGAGGGCGGCCGGCGCGCGCGAGGACGTCCTCGCTGAACTCGAAGGCGGTTGCACCGGCGCCGTCGCCGTCGTCCGCCGGGGTGACGGCCCGGTCGTCGGCGTCCGGGTCGACATCGACGGCCTCCCCATCACCGAGGCCGACGCCGACCACGCGCCCGCCGACGTCGGCTTCCGGTCGGAGAACGAGGGGTGGATGCACGCCTGCGGGCACGACGCCCACGCCACGTTCGGCGTCGGCGTGATAGACGAGATACTCGCCTCCGACTTCGAGGGGACGCTGAAGGTGTTCTTCCAGCCCGGCGAGGAGCAGGTGGTCGGCGGGAAGCCGATGGCCGACTCCGAGTTACTCGCCGACGTGGAGTACCTGCTCGCGGCCCACGTCGGTCTCGACCACCCGACGGGCGAGGTTGTCGCGGGTGTCGACGGCTTCCTCGCCGTCTCGCACTTCCTCGCGGAGTTCGACGGGGAGTCGGCTCACGCGGGCGGGCACCCCGAGCAGGGGAAGAACACCGTGCAGGCGATGGCGACGGCGATTCAGAACCTCTACGCCATCCCGCGGCACGCCGACGGCGCGACGCGCGTGAACGCCGGGCTGGTCGGCGGCGGCACCGCGACGAACATCATCCCCGAGGAGTCGTTCGTGGAGGGGGAGGTCCGCGGCGAGACGACCGAGTTGATGGAGTACATGGACGAGAAGGCCGAGACGGTCCTCCGGTCGGCCGCGGAGATGCACGACGTGGACGTGACGACCGACCGACTCGGGATGGCCCCGTCGGCGACCAGCGACGGCGAACTGGTGGACGTCGTGGCCGAGGTGGCCGCCGGCGTCGACGGCGTCGACTCGGTGCTCGACCGCGACGAACTCGGCGGGAGCGAGGACGCGACGTACCTGATGCAGGCAGTGCAGGCCAACGGGGGCTACGCGACGTACGTCGGCGTCGGGACGGACCACCCCGGCGGGCACCACACGGACACGTTCGACGTCGACGAGGCGTCGCTCGACATCGGGGTCGAACTCCTCTCGCGGTCGGTACTCGAAGTCGCCGCGCGGCGGCCGTGACCGACCGTCGTGCGCGCGGGTCGCCAGAGCGCCCGACCGGCGAAGACGGTTGAGTACGGCGCGCCAACCCGAGAACGGTCGCCGCTGATCGGGCTGTCGTGACCTTCCTCCAGTCCCCCGTTCCCGCTGTTGGCGACCCGGCGGGGTATTTCTGAGACACGCGGACCGGGGTCCGGTCGACGACGGTGTGGTGGAGTGGGACGCCCGCACGACGCCGACGCACGCGAGAATCGGGCGGCCGCGACCGGGTCCGTCGGTCGGCTCCGGCGCGCCACCGGTCGCGTCAGTACTTCGGGTCCGCTCCGGTCACCGCGTACACCTCGTCCATCAGGTCGTCGCGCCGGTCGCGCCACGCGTCGAACGCCGACGGCCGGGACGGGTAGCGCCGGTAGTGCGCCATTAGGTCGTCGGCGACGCGCTTCGTCCGGTAGAAGTCGAGAATCTGGCTCCAGTAGCCGTAGCTCTTCCGGGCGACCTGGAGCGCGAGGCGCGGGCCGACCGACGTCGTCCCGGAGTAGAGCGCCTCCGCGAGGCTCTCGCCGGGCAGGGCGGCGAGTAGTCCCATCAGTTCGTCCACGTCGACGGCCGTCGAGAGCACGTTGTACACGTCGAGCGCGGCGTAGCGCGCGCCGAAGTGGTCCATCACGCGCTCGTTGTAGTGCCACAGCGCCTCCTCGCTCGTATCGCCGTCCGCGAGCGCGTCCATGGCCTGTTCGGCCGCGTACTTCCCGGCGTACGCCGCGCCAGCGATGCCGCCGCCGGTGGTGGGGTTGACGTGGCCCGCCGCGTCGCCGACGGCGAGGAACCCGTCGGCGACCGCCGAGTCGTACGGGCGGCGGGTGGGGAGCGCCGCCCCGAGTTTGTCGGTCACCCGAGCGCCCTCGAACTCCGGGCGGTCCCGCAGGTCGCGCTTGAGGTCCTCGACGAGTTTCATCGGCGGTTCGCTCATCTGGAACCCCAGCCCCGCGTTGATTTCCGTCCCCGTACGCGGGAAGTACCAGAGGTAGCCCGCCGCCCGTTCGGTCGGTTTGAACACGAGCGCGTCGCGCCACTCCACCTCCTCGTCGACTTCGAGTATCTCGCGGTACGCCGAGGAGAACTGCGAGTAGGAGACGTTCGTGTCGAACGTCGCCCCCGACAGGTCGGCCCGGTCCTGGAGGATGGAGAGGGACCCAGCCGCGTCGACGACGACGCCGGCGTCGTACTCGACGACGTCGCCCTTCCGCTTCGCGCGCAGGCCCGTGACCCGTCCGTCGTCGTCCTGGAGGACGTCCTGGACGACGGTGTCGTAGTGGACCTCCGCGCCGCGTCGCTCGGCCCCGTCGATGATGAGGCGTCCGTACTCCCACCGGTCGATGACCGCGAGTTCCCCCGGGATGGGGATGTCGAGCACCGTGTCGTGGGTGGGTATCTCGAACCGCCCGTGGGTCACGTCGGTGTTGGTGAACGCCGACTGTATCTCGGATTTGGGGATGGCGTCCGGGAACGCGTCCGCGCCCTTCAGCGCGTCGCCGCAGGCGATGTGTCCCGCCTCCTCGGCGCTCTTCCGCTCGACGACGGCGACGTCGAGTCCCGCGTCGGCCGCCGTCGCGGCCGCGTAACAGCCGGCGGTCCCCGCGCCGACGACGGCGATGTCGGGTTCGTGCGTGGTCATTGTCTCCCTTCGCGTCCGCCCCGGCAAAAAGTTCGTTATTCGCGCTCGGTCGGCCGACGCGCCTCCACGCGTAGCCGACGGCGCGACGGTGGACGACTCACTCGGGGAACGTCCCCAGCTGACGGAAAAAGCTCACCGCGTCCGAGAGTGCCCAGTACTCCGTTATTCGGCCGTCAACGCAGGTGAAGAAGCTCACGTTCTCCCACTCGACGGTCGTCCCGGTCGGCTCGATTCCCAGGAACGGCCCCTCGTGAGTCCCTCGGACCGTCCAGTGGACGACGACCGTCTCGTCGTCCGTGAGGAGGCGGTTCGTCGTCGTCTCGGCGTCGGGGAACGCGTCGAGCGCCGTCTCCAGCATCCCGCCGAACTCGTCTCTGCCGTGTAGTTCGACCCCGAACGAGGGGTTGGTGACTACCACGTCGTCGGCGACGAGTTCCTCGACCACTGTCACGTCCCGCTCGGTCCAGACCCCCGACAACAACCGTTCGACCAGCCGTTCGTTGCTCGCCTCGGTTGGTGAGTCGTTCGTCATATTCATACGCCGATGGTGTCCGCAAGGAGGAAACGATTGCTCGGCGGGGCGAGCGACCGGGGAGACGAGACGCGGCGCCCGGTCTACCGGCGACGCCCGAAACGTCGCCGCCGCTCGCTCGACTCGCGCCGCGCTTTTGTCGGCGGCCCGACCGGAGGACCTCGCGCTACTCCTCGCCCGACTCGTAGTGTTCGCCGGCGGCGTCGGGCGTCCGGGTCCGGCCGAACAGCGCGAGCACGACGACGACGGTGACGTACGGGATGGTCCGTACGAGCGGGTCGGGCACGTCGATGACCGCGCGCGCCTGCAACACGAGCTGGAGCGCGTCGAGACCGGCGAACAGCAGCGTCGAGAGCAGCGTCCCGATTGGGTTGTAGTTGCCGAACAGGTACGCCACGATGGCGATGAACCCCTTCCCGTTCACCATCGTCGGCCCGTTCCCCGTGAACTGGCCGAGCGACAGCGACAGCGCCGCGCCGCCGACGCCCGCCAGCACGCCCGAGAGGAGCACCGCGGCGTAGCGCACCCGCGAGACGTTCACGCCGGCGGTGTCGAGCGCCTTCGGGTTCTCGCCGGAGGCGCGGACGTGCCGGCCGAACGCGGTGCGGTTGAGCGTCCACCACGACGCCGCGACGGCGACGAACATCAGGTACACCATCGGCGAGGCGTTGAACAGCGCCCCGAAGAACGGGACGTCCACGAGCGCGTACCCGCCGACGAGTTCCGCGGTCACGGCGTCCGAGAGCACGGGAATCCCCATGCGCGGGAGGGTCGCGAACGTCGGCACGCTGTCGGTGTTCGTGCTGCCGTAGACGACCTGCGAGGCGAACGGCGCCAGTCCGAGCGCGATGAGCCACACCGCCAGCCCGGCGATTATCTGGTCCGCGCGGAACTCGATACACACCACCGCGAACAGGAGCGCGAGCAGCGTCGACGCCAGCACGCCCCCGAACAGGCCGAGCCAGACGTTCCCGAGCAGGTCGGTGGCGTACACGCCGGCGAACGCCGCGATGATGAGCAGCCCCTCCAGCCCGATGTTGATGACGCCCGCCTTCTCGGCGAAGATGCCGCCGAGCGCCGCGAAGGCGATGGGCACCGAGAGGCGCAGCGCGGACGCGAGCGTGGAGTTCGCGAACAGCACGTCGACGAACCGGCCGGCCGTGGAGTCGGGCGCGGCGAACCCCATCGCGACGAGGACGAGCACCGCCGCGACGGCCGCGAGCCCGAGATACACCCGGAGTCCGGCGTCGTCCGCGCGCTCGCGGAGTCCGCCGACGGTCGTACTCACGAGCGGACACCTCCCGATCGTGCGTTCCGAGCGCGCCTGTGTGCGAGGAGCGGAACGACCGTGCTCACTCGCGCTCACCCCCGTCGGTGGCGACGGTACCCCGTTCCGGCCGGTCGACGCCGAGCCGTCTGCCGACGAGCCGGAAGAACTCCGGCATCGCCACGAACAGGACGATGAGCCCGCGGAGCACGCCGACCAGTTGCGGCGGCACGTTCGTCCCCACGTCGACGACGATGCTCCCCGACTTCAGCACGCCGAACAGCAGCGCCGCGGCGACGGCGCCCACGGGGTTGTTGCCCGCCAGGATGGAGACGGTGATGCCGTCGAAGCCGTAGTCGGGCACGCCGGTCTGGAAGTTGCCGAGCACCATCAGCACGTACACCGCGCCGCCGAGCCCCGCGAGCGCACCCGAGAGCGTCATGCTCGCGACGACCGTCCGGGCGGCGTCGACGCCGCCGTACTCGGCGGCGTCGGGCTGGAGCCCGCTCGTCCGCACGTCGTAGCCGAACGAGGTCCGCGCGAGCAGGTACGCGACGGCGAACGCGAGTCCCACCGCGAGCGCGAGCGCCACGAGCGACACGCCCGCCCGGTCGGGAAACACCACCTCCGGGAACCGGGCGTACGCGGGCAGCGGGCGGGTCTGGGTGGCGAAGCTCTCGGGGTCCTTGAAGTGGTCCTGGACGAGGTACAGCGCGACGGCGGTAGCGACGAAGTTGAGCATGATGGTCGTGATGACCTCGTTGGCGTCGGCGTACGCCTTGAGCGCGCCCGGAATCGCGCCGTACACCCCCCCGCCGAGCGCGCCGACGAGGAGGCCGAAGGGAACGAGCACGAGCGTCCCGACGACGCCCGAGAACGCGGGCGCCACCACGAGCACCGCCACCGCGGTGGCGAGCGCACCCACGACGAGTTGACCCTGCCCGCCGATGTTGAACACGCCGGCCTTGAACGCCACCGCGACGGCGAGGCCGGTGAACACGAGGATGGTGGTCTCCGAGAGCGTCGTGGCGAACTGGCCGTTGAGCGGGTTCGCCGCGAGGTTGCCGAACGCGCCGAGGAACAGCCGGTCGTACACGGTGAGGGGGTCGTAACAGAACCCGACGCCGAACAGCGAGTAGGCGGCCGCGCCGCAGGTGGTCATCCGCCCGGCCGCGAGGATGAGCAGGTAGCCGATGGCGACGGACAGCAGCAGCGCCGACCCCGAGATGAACAGCCGCTCGGCGGCCGAGGCCCGCACGAGCCGCGAGAGCAGAGCGAACGCCCGCTCGCGCGCCCCGACGCCGGAGCCGGAGCCCGGTCCAGAATCGCCGTCGCTCATGCGTCACCTTCGCCCGTCCCGGTTCCGCCGGGTGCGGCGTCGTTCGGCTCTCGCTCTCCGACCGACTCGGCGTCCTCGCCGGGGGCCTCGGTCTCACCGCCGCGCAGGCTCGGCACGTCGTCCGGGCGCTCGCCAGCCATCAGCAGGCCCAGCTGCTCGTCCGTGACCGCGTCGGGGTCGACCACGTCGACGACGCGGCCGCGGTACATCACCGCGAGGCGGTCGGAGAGTCCCCGGACCTCGTCGAGTTTCGAGGAGACGAGCAGCACCGCCTCTCCCCGGTCGCGGAACTCGATGAGGCGGTCGTGGATGAACTCCGTCGAGCCGATGTCGACCCCTCGGGTCGGGTGGGAGGCGACGATGCAGTCCGGGTCGCGGGCGAACTCCCGGCCCACGATGAACTTCTGCTGGTTCCCGCCCGACAGCGACCGCGCCTCGGCGTCCGTGTCCGGCGGGCGCACGTCGTACTCCTCGACGACGCTCGCGGCGTGCGTGTCCGCGCGGTCCCAGTCGATGCGTCCTCCACTGGCGAACGGTTCGTCGTGCTGGCTCCCGAGGACGCCGTTCTCCACGAGGTCGAACGCCATCACCAGTCCGCGCTCCTGTCTGTCCTCCGGGACGTACGCCATCCCCCGCCGCGTTCGTTCGCGCCGGGACGCGTCGGTCACGTCGCGGCCGTCGAGCGACACGGAACCGGCCTCCGGGTCGCGCAGGCCCGTGACGACCTCGACCAGTTCGGACTGCCCGTTGCCGTCGACGCCCGCGACGCCGAACACCTCCCCCTCGCGGACGGTGAGCGACACGCCGTCGACGGCGACCACCCCGCGGTCGTCCTCGGCGGTGACGCCCTCGGCGCGCAACACCGGGTCGCCGGGCGTGGCCGGCGCGTGGTCCGTCTCCAGAACGACCTCCCGGCCGACCATGAGTTCCGCGAGTTCCTCGGAGGTGGTGTCCGCGGTCCGGACCGACCCGACGTTCCGCCCGTCGCGCAGCACGGTCACCTCGTCGGCGGCCTCCAGCGCCTCGCCCAGTTTGTGGGTGATGAAGATGACCGTCTTCCCCTGGTCGGTGAGTTCGTCGAGCACGTCGAACAGGTCCTCCACCTCCTGCGGGGTGAGGACCGCCGTCGGCTCGTCGAGGATGAGCACGTCCGCGCCCCGGTACAGCGCCTTCAGAATCTCCACTCGCTGCTGGACGCCGACCGAGACGTCCGCGAGCGTGGCGTCGGGGTCCACGTCGAAGCCGTACCGCTCCGAGAGGTCGAGTACGTCCGCGCGGGCGGCCTCGCGGTCGACCGACAGCCCGCCCCACTTGCGCGGTTCGTTCCCGAGCGTGATGTTCTCGGCCACCGTCATCGGGTCGACCAGCATGAAGTGCTGGTGAATCATCCCGACGCCGGCGTCGATGGCGTCCCGCGGCGAGTCGAACCGCCGGGGGTCGTCGACGTACGAGCCGCCGTCGTCGCGTTCCAGCCCGTCGCCGTTCACGTACACGTCGCCCTCCGTGGGTTCGTACAGCCCGTAGAGGACGTTCATCAGCGTCGTCTTGCCGGCCCCGTTCTCCCCGAGCAGGGCGTGCACCGTCCCCCGCTCGACGGAGAGGGTCACGTCGTCGTTCGCGGTGACGCCGGGGAAGCGCTTCGTGATTCCGTCGAGGCGGACGGCCTCTGGCATCTCGTCGGGGCTTTCGACGGGGCGAGTATAAACGCCGCGTTTCGTCGTGGACCGGCGCGTTCCCCCCTAACTCCGCTGTAGACGGCCGGCTAGGCGTCCGCGCCTCTCGCCTGTGCGACGTGCGTGAGCGTGACCAGACCGAGCCCCCCGATGACGTTCCCCGCCGTGACGACGGCCGCCGTCCCCGCTATCGTTCCGGGGCCGTACCCGGCGCCGAAGAGGAGGCCCAACAGGAGGTGGAGGACGGTGACGATGACGTGGTCGAACGACCCGAGCGCCAACAGGAAGCCGACGAGGTACGCGAGAGCGATGCGGCTTCCGACGCCATCGACGGCCAACAGAAAGAACGACAGCAGGCTGACGAGCACACCGCCCGCGATGGAGTCGGCGAACGCCGCGAGGGCCGTCTGGCGGGCGATCTCGTCGGCGGTGTGGCGAAGTGCCCCGGTCGTCGTGGTGTTCAACGCCCCCTCGACAGAGAAGACGTACACCATGAGCGCGCCGCCGACGAGGTTGAACACGAAGGTGACGCCCCACAGACGAAGGAGTCGTCCGAGCAGCCACGAGTCGGCGTCGACGGCCTTCGCGACCGGGTCGAAGAAGTTTTCGTTGAACAGTTCCGCCCGGCCGACGATCAGGAAGACGACGCCGGGCGCGAACGCGAGCGCCCCGGCGATCGGCGCCGCCTCGCCGACGAGAGGTTCGACCATCCCCTCGACGATGCCGAGCGCGACCATCCCGAAGACGATCGTGAACCCGGCGATGAAGCTGGTCGAGACGAGTTCTATCGTCGACTGGTCGAGACGCCGTTCCCCCTCGGCCACCGCCCGACGAAACACCTCTCGGGGAGTAGGAGCGACTGGCACGCGCCGGCGTACGCCCGGTGCCGCCAAAAGCGTGGCTGCGAGGGCCCGCCCGTCGTCCCGTTCGCGTCGAGTCCCCGACGACGTCGGCCGTTCGCCGCCTCAGACCTCCGAGGGGGAGGTCGGCACCGTGATGTCGCCGTCGATGATGGCCTGCCGGGACTCGTCGATGGTGCTCTTGACCTCCGAGGGGATGGCCGAGCCGAGTTCCGACCCGTAGACGATGGCGACGCCCTCCTCGCTGAGACCGAGGCTGACCGCGGTGCCGCCCTCGAAGTTGCCGTTGACGACCGCCTCGGCCGCGTTGAACACGGCGGTGTCGACGCGCTTGACCATCGACGCGAGGATGACGTTCGCGTAGTCCGGCTTCGTCGTCGACTGGTCACGGTCGACGCCGATGGCGAACCGGTCCGTCTCCTGGGCCGCCTGGAACACGCCCGTCCCGGTGTTGCCCGCGGCGTGGTAGACGATGTCGGCGCCGCCGTTGTACATCGCGAGCGCCGCCTCCCGCCCGGCGGTCGGGTCGTTGAAGCTCCCGACGTAGCTGCTCTGTATCTCCGCGTCCGAGGCGGCCTCCGTGACGCCCGCCCGGTAGCCCGCCTCGAACTTCTTGATGAGGTCGCTCTCGACGCCGCCCACGAAGCCGACGTTCGCCGCGTCGGCCGTCGTCCCGCCCGCGCCCGCGGAGAACGACTGCGTCGTGAGCATGCCGGCCAGTTGGCCGACGAGGAACGACCCCTCGTGCTCCTTGAACGTGTAGGCGGCGACGTTCGGGAACATGTCGCCCGACTCGGTCGTCGGCACCGCGTCGACGATCATGAAGTCCTGGTCGGGGTACTGCGGCGCGGTCTGTGCCAGCGCGTCCGACTGGAGGAACCCGATACACGACACGAGGTCGTAGTCGGGGTCCGTCGACTGGGCGTACTGCTGCTGGTACTGGGCGAACTGCGACACCTCGTCCGGCTGGGACTGGTCGAACGACAGGCCGAACTCCTCGGCGGCCTGCTGGATGCCCGTCTGCGCCTGGTCGTTGAACGAGCCGTCGCCCAGCCCGCCCGTCGCGTACACCATCCCGACGTGAATCTGACCCCCGTCGCTCGACCCCTCCGTCTCGGTCGACTCCTCGGTGGTCTCCGCCTCGGTCCCCGATGCCGTCGTCTCCGAGCCCTCGGTCGTTCCGGCTTCCGTCTCGGTCGCCTCCGCGGCGGTCGTCGACTCGCCCTCGCCGGTCGGGCCGCCGGCACAGCCCGCGAGGCCGAGCAGGCCCGCGGCGCTGGCTCCTCTGATGAACGCGCGTCTGTCGAAGCTCCGGTCCATACCGTATTCGTGTGACATTCCGGTTTAAAATCGTCGTATTGGGCCGACCGGCGCACCACGCGCGCGTCGCGAGCGACCGACTACGACCGGGAGAGAGCAGTGCGGCCCCGTCGAACCGTTCGACAGTTGCTGGAAACTGACGCGCCGAGTACAGGGGGGTCCTCAGCAGAAGACGAAGACGAGACGGTCAGCGGGCAGCGCCGCCGGTTCTCCGCGTCCCGGGGGCGTCTCCCGGCTCACTCTACCGGTTGCGCGTAGTCGACCTGCTTCGGTCGGAACCCCGCCTCGCGGTAGAACCGGCGCGCGCCCTCGTTGTGCCACTCACAGGAGACCGTGAGGTGGTCACACTCCCGGTCGCGGGCCATCTCCCTCACGCGCTCCACGACGTCCGTACCGTGACCGCCGTTCCGGTGGGCTTCGTCGATACCGAGGTTCACGATGCGGAGGTACTGCGAGTACTGCCGGGAGGGGTGGCGACCCTCCCGGAGCGTGACGAAGCCGATGGTCTCGCCCTCGTGGACGACGAGGTAGTCGGTGACGTCCGCGTCGTCGAGATGGGAACGGAAGCCATCGGCTGGGACGTCCTCGACGCTCGCGTAGGATAGCTCGTTCAGTTCGTCGTACGCCTCCATCGCCTCTGCGAGGGAGTACCAGCGAGTGACGAGTGCGTCGAGGTCGTCGGCGGTGGCTTCGACGAGTTCCATACGGCGACTCCCGGGCGATCGTTCTTCTACCTGTGCCCGGTGTGTCGGCCGCTGGCACGCCCTATCGCGCGAGCGGCGGTGGGACGCGAGACGGCGCGAACGCCCCGGCGTGCTACGTCTCCCGGTCGACGGCGGCCGAGACGCGGTCGGCCACCGCCTCGACGAGCGCGTCCACCTCGTCGCTCTCCGCGTATACCCGGAGGTACGGTTCGGTGCCGCTCGGGCGCACGAGCGCCCACGCCGCGTCGGGGAAGGTGAGCCGGACGCCGTACTCCGTGTTCACCTCCGCGTCGGGGAACGCCGCCGGGAGGCCGTCGGTCAGCCGCGCCATCACGGCCGGCTTGGCGTCGTCCGGGCAGGCGACGCTCTCCTTGCGGTACGGCCGCTCGGTGACCGGCGCGCGGAGCGCGTCCAGCCCCTCCTCCGCGACGAGACGCGTCAGGAGGGCCGCGCTGACCACGCCGTCGATCCACCCGCCGAACGCGGGGTGGACGTGCTTCCAGGGCTCGGCCGCGAACACCACGTCCCCGCCGCCCGCCCGCGCCGACGCGATACCGTCGTGGAGGTAGCCGAGCGCGACCCGTTCGACCCGGCCGCCCGCGGCTTCGACCCGTTCGTCGATGCGTCCCGAGGCGTTCGGCGTCGTGACGACCACCGGGTCGTCCCCGTCGGCGGTCCGGACGTACCGCTCCGCCAGCACCGCGACGACGGTGTCCTCGTGGACGACGTCGCCGTCGCCGTCGACGAGGACGAGGCGGTCGGCGTCGCCGTCGTGCGCGATGCCGACGTCGGCGCCCCCGTCGCGCACGAACGCCCGGAAGCCCGCCAGCGTCTCGGCGGTCGGCTTCGACTCGCGCCCCGGGAAGTGGCCGTCCACGTTCGCGTTCAGCGTCACCACGCCCGCCCCGAGCGCGCGGAGCACCTGCGGGGTCGCGACCGACGCGACCCCGTTGCCGCAGTCGACCCCGACGCGCACGTCGCCGGGGTCGGCGCCGAACTCGCTCGCGTACGCCGCGACCGCCCGCCGGTACGCGGGGAGCGGGTCGGCGCGCGTCCCGTCGCCCCACTCGTCCCACCGCGCGGTCGCCGTCCCCGCGGCGACGCGCGACTCCACGTCGGCCTCGGCGGTCTCGGCGTACTCGACCCCGTCGACGAACAGTTTGATGCCGTTGTCGGGCGGGGGGTTGTGCGACGCGGTGAGCATCACGCCGCGGCGGCCGCGCGAGGCGAACGCGAGCGCCGGCGTCGGCACCTGCCCGACCCGCCGTACCGTCGCGCCGGTCGACTCCAGACCGGCCTCGACCGCCGCCGCGAGCGCGGGACCGGTGACGCGCCCGTCGCGGCCGACGACGAACTCCCGGTCGCCGTCCTCGCGCGCCGCCGCGCCGACGGCGCGCGCCACGTCGAGCGCGAGGTCGGGGGTGACCCGCTCGGCGGCGCTCCCGCGGATTCCCGCGGTTCCGAAGAGGTTCATACCCGTCCGTTCGCCGGCACGCCCATGAGTCCCCCGGATTCACCCCTCCGAGCGACGACCGGGACGGTCCCGGAGAACGCGTCGACGGCGACGGGCGCCCGGAGCGGACACCGAGAACGGAGCGCCGCCGGCTTTTCGTCCGCGACGCGCGTACCGCCGCCCATGAGCACAGACACGGACGGCGACCGCATCCGCGCGCACGTGTTGGTCTCGGGACGAGTGCAGGGCGTCTACTACCGCGACACGACGCGAAAGACGGCCAGAGAGCACGGCGTCGACGGCTGGGTCCGGAACCTCGACGACGGCCGGGTCGAGGCGGTCTTCGAGGGGGCCAGCGACGACGTGGAGGCGCTGGTCGAGTGGTGCCACACCGGGAGCAGTGCGGCCGTCGTCGAGGGCGTGGACGTCGAGTACGGCGACCCGGAGGGTGAGACCGGGTTCGAAGTGCGGCGGTAGGCGCCGACCGATTCTGACCCCCGGGGTCGACGGCGTCAGTCGGCGCTCGCAGCTGTGAGTGACGAGCCGTTCGAGTCGTCCGGCTCGGCGTGGCCGATGGGCCGGTCGGGGTCGTGGCCCTCGAACCGGTCCCACACCACCAGCGTCGAGGGGAGCACGAGCAGCGACGCCACGAACGAGTAGAGGACCGAGACGGCGGTGAGCGTCCCGAACTGTCCGAGGATGCTGAGCGTCGCGAACACCAGCACGCCGATGCCGCTCGTCGTCGTGAGCATGCTCCCGAGCAGCGCGCCGCCGGTGCCGCGGACCGTGCGTTCGAGCGCCGTCTCCAGGTCCGTCTCGCGCCGCTCGTCGACGAACCGGTGGACGACGTGGACCGAGTAGTCGATGCCGAGGCCGATGGTGAGCGAGAGGACCGTCGCGGTGAACGCGTTGAACGAGATGCCGGTGGCGCGCATCGTCGCCGCCACCAGCGCCACCGAGACGACGATGGGGACGGTGTTGGCGAGGCCGAGCGACGGCAGCCCCTCGAGGACGAGGTAGATGACGAGCAGGAACACCACCGTCAGCGCGAGCGCCGTCGCCAGGCTCGTCACCGCCGAGTCGAAGATGAGGTCCGACACCGCCTGGAAGACCACGATTCCGCCTGTCGCGATGGCCTCGCCGCGGAACCGCTCGGCCACCCGCCTGGCGTCGGCGGTCACGGCCGCCTGGTCGGCGTCCCCCTCGACGGTGTAGACGACCTGCGCGCTCCGGCGGTCCTCCGCGAGGTACTGGAGCGTCGCCTCCCGCGAGGACGACGAGAGGAGGTAGTCGTACACCTCGCCGAGGTTGTCGTCGGGGACGCCGTTCGCGTCCCGGTCGTTCCGCCGGACGAGTTCCCGGAACTCGGGGTCGTCGGCCGCGCGCGACTCGACGACCGCGACGACGCTCTGTGACTCCGCGCGGCCGTCGGTCCGGACGAACGTGTTCGGGGGGTCCGACCCCATCCGGTGGAGTTCCTCGAGGGCGGTGTCGCGCTCCATGTGCGTCTCGACGTAGACGACGGCTGACCCCCCCTGACTCGCCGTGAACCGCTCGTCGAGGAAGTTCAGCGTCGCGGTGGCCGAGTAGTCGCCGGGCGCGAACGGTTCGGGGAGGGCGTCGAGGTACGCCGGGGTCTCCTCGGGGGGGAGGAAGTCCTCCTGGGAGAACGACGTGGAGACGCCGGTGGCGTACGCCCCCGAGGCGACGGTGACGAGGAGGACGAGCGCCAGGAACGCCGCGGGTGCCTTCTCGGAGACGACGACGCCGACGCGGAGCACGCCGGCGACCCACGATCCTTCCGCGCCGAGCGGCGACTGGCTGAACACCGGGATGGGGATGCGCTCGCGCCGACGGTCGACCCACACCTTCGCCGCCGGGAGGAACACCCCGAAGATGAGGAAGGTGAACAGGATGCCGACGGCGGCGACGAAGCCGAAGTCGCGGATGGGAGGGAGTCCCGACGTGAGGTTCGAGAGGAAGCCGATGACCGTCGTCCCGGTGACGATGAAGAACGCGACGAGCAGTTGCCTGCCCGCCACTTCCATCGCCCGGCCGACTGGCAGGCCGGTCTGGCGGTCCTCGCGGTAGCGGTTGATGGCGTGGATACCGAAGTCGATGCCGACGGCCAGCAACAGCGGCGGGACGGCGATCATCACCTGGTTGAACGGGATGCCGGCGAGTCCGAGGAAGCCGAACGTCCAGACGATGGCGAGCAGCAGCGCGAACGACCCGAGGAGCAGGTCGAGCAGGTCGCGGTAGGCGACGACGAGGAAGACGACGATGAGGACGACGGCCGCGGGCGTCACGATGAGCAGCGAGTCGCCGATGACCGCGGAGAACTCGGCGGCGATGATGCCCGACCCGAACACCGTGATGTCCCCCTCCGTCGCGCCGACGACGGACTGGACGCGCTGCTGGATGGGGGTGAGCGGACTCTCCCCGCTCTGGCCCGCGGCGGCACCGTCGGCGGCGACGCCCGGCACCTCGTGGGTGACGACCCCAATGGTCGCGGAGGCGGACGCCGCCTCCGCGTTGAAGTCGTCCGAGACGGCACCGGTGAACGCCGGGTTGTCGGCGTTCTCGCGGACCGCGGCCCTCACCTCCCCCGGGGTCGCCCGCTCGAGCGCCCGGACGCGCGCCTCCGTCGTCGTCGCGGACGGGTCGAGCGTCGCCGCGACGGTGGCGGCGGCACTGGAGGTGGCGACGACGCGTAGCCCCTCCGTCTCCTCCAGTCGCTCCTGCGTCCGGAGCATCCGGAGCATCGCCGGCTTCGACAGCGCGTTCGGGTTCCGCTGGACGAGTTGCGTCGACCCCGTGTCGGGCGCGAACGTCGGGTTGAACTCGTCTTGGACGTTCGAGAGCGCCTCCTCGGCCGGGATGCCCGCCGCGAACTGCTCGGTCCCCGCCTCGGTTGAGACGCTGCCGAGTCCCGCCGCGAACACCGCCGTGGCGAGGAGGAACGCGAGGACGACGCGTCCCGGCTGCTCGGTGATAGCGTCGGACGCGGCCGCGACGAGGCGTTCGGCGTTCATCGACGGCGGAGGTAGTACGCCCCGCCGACCACGACGAGTAGCGCCACGACGGCGCCGCCGACGAGCAGCGGTGACGGGCCGCTGTCGGTCGGTTCGACGGCGGTGACGGGCACCTGGTACGTGTCGGAGATGAGCGTGTCACCCTCGGGCGTCTGGTAGCGGAAGTCGACCTCCGCGGGGTACACTTTGGGGTACGCGGAGCCGGCGAGGCTCACCTGGAACACGACTTCGCGGGTCTCGCCGGGGGCGAGTTCCGGGATGAACGCCTCGTCGTCGCTCGCGGAGAGGGGGGCGTCGACGAACAGTTTCGCGGACACGTCGCTGACTGGGGTGTCGAGGACGTTCGTCACCCGGAGCGCGAGCACCCCGTCGGAACCGGTCTCGTACGTGGCGTTCACGCCCGACACCGCGAACTCGTCGCGCGACTCGGCCACCGGAACGCGCGCGTCGATGGGGTCGCTCTCGCGCCGCGTCCCCTCGCCGTCGCGGTACTGGACGCCGAGGGTGAACTGCCGCGGGCCAGCCTCGGCGGCGTCGGACACCTCGACGTCGAACGCGAACGCGGCGGTCTCGCCGGGGGCGAGCGACCCCACGGCTACCTCCGGTTCGAGCGGGGAGACGTTCGGGTTCGTCGTCTCGAAGCGGACGACGGCGTTGCGCGCCGGCTGCTCGCCGGTGTTGCGCACCGTCCCGCGGAGTTCCCCCTCCTCGCCGACGCGGAGCGTGCTCGTGAGGTTCGCGACGCCGAACGTCTGTTCGGCCACCGGCGTCACCCCGAACGAGAGCCGACGCGACGTCGCGGCGACGCCGTCGGCGTCGTCGTACTCGACCGTCCCGTCGAGGGCGTACTCGCGGGTCTCGGCGGTCTCGGACAGGCGGACGTCGACCGCGACGGTCTTCGTCTCGCCCGCGGCCCACGACCCGACGAACCGGCGCGTGCTCTGTGCGTCGCCGAACGTGAGGTCGCTGTTGGCCGACCGGAGTTCGAGCACCGCGTCGCTCGCCGCCTGTTCGCCGACGTTCGTCACCTCGACGGCGACGGTCCCGCTCGCGCCGACCGAGGCGTCGGTCTCGACGGACTCGACGGCGAACCGGGCGCGCTCGCGGACCACGACGGTGATAGAGCGCACGCGCGTCGTGCGGTCCGTGTCCTCGTCGTCGTAGTCGATCCGCACCGGGAGGCGGTACTCACCGGCCGAGACGTTCGCGGGGACGTCGATGCGGACGGAGACGGTCCGCGTATCGCCGTCCGGCATCGTACCCAGGAGCCGGGGGCCGGAGCGTACCTCGATGGGCGTGTCGCCGCTCTCGAGGGTCACGACCACGTCGCCGGCGGTCTCGGCGGTGTCGTCGGGGTCGGCGGCGTCGTTACTCAACTCGAACGTCAGCTCCTGCGTGGCGCCCGGCTGAATCGTCGGTTCCGGGACTGTCGTCTCGAAGCGCGCGTTGACCGCGAGCGCGACGCTCGTGGGGACGACGAGCAACGCGACGAGACAGAGCACGGTGAGTCTGCGTGACATGCGGTCGTCGGAGGAGTATTCGCGCCAGCCATCATAAGCAGTCTGACTAGATAACCCAGAGACACGCTCTGAACGGCTCGGAGGCGTTCCGGGAGCCGTTCAGGCCGTGGCGAGGTACCGCTCGCACAGGTGGTCGACGACGCGCCGGACGATGGCGGGGTTGTACGTCCAGAACCCGTAGAACGCGCGTTCGTCCGGGCCGCCGCGTTCCTCGGCGAGTAAGGCGCAGGCGTCCTCGGGGGCGCCGTCGCCGTCGTAGACGACGAACCACGACTCGCGTATCTCGCGGGTGTCCTCCTGGTGGACGGTGACGCCGGGGATTTCCGGCACGTCCGGGTCCGGCGCGCAGTAGACGTGGATGTCGAGTCGCTTGGTGGCGAGGTCCTCGTAGACGCCCTTCTGCGCGCGTAGCGCGGCGGTTCGCTGGAACCCGGCGTGGAGTTCGCCCGTCCCCTTGCGCCACGCGCGGTCCTCCATCTCGCGCGTGGCGGCGAGCATCTGGTCCACGTCGTAGGAGGTGAACGTCGTGTCCGCGAGGTGTTCGAGGACGGCCGAGAACCGCCGTCGCTCGCCGATGCCCGCGACCGGCGACCCGTCGAGTTCGGACAGGTCGACGGCGGTCAGCACCACGTCGTCGCTCTCGTCGGACAGCACGGCGTAGCCCGCCAGGTCGCTGTCGCTCTCGCCCACCTCGATGCGGACCTGCTGGGAGGCGAAGTACTCGCGCAGTTCCGCCACGACGTCGTCCGACGGGGGGTCGAACACCGTCAACCGCTTCTCACGCCCCTCGACGCTTTCGATGACGTCCCGGAGTGACATTGGGTCGGTGTGAGTACTCCCCCCACGGTAATAACTCTGTCATACGGCCGCTCCCTCCGGACCGGAGGTCGGTCGACGGAGTGGCGACGATTCCGGCACGGATGGCCGACAACCGGCCCAGCGTCCGACCTCCACGGGGGAACCCTCCACCGACGGTCGGGGCCGGTGACGCGGACGTCACCCGGTTACCCCAATATCAGGGAAGTGATAAGTGAGCGCGCCGCGTACCGACGAGCGGATGAATACGAACCTCATTCTGCAAGGGTCCGGCCTGTTCGACGGGCCGGGTGCGGCCGAGGTGTTCCTCCTCGGTCGCCTCGTCTTCGGCCTCGTCGTCGCGTTCACGGGCGTGAACCACTTCCTGAACACCGACCACATGACCGGCTACGCGGAGGCGAAGGGGCTCCCGATGCCGCGCGCGGGCGTGCTCTTCTCCGGGGGCCTGCTGTCGCTCGGCGGTCTCGCCGTCGTCGTCGGCGCGTTCCCGACGCTCGCCGCCGGCGGCATCGCGCTGTTCATGCTCGCCTCGGCGTTCGTGTTCCACGACTTCTGGGCCGCGCCCGAGGACCGGACGGAGACCGAGATGAACCAGTTCCTCAAGAACGTCATGCTGTTCGGCACGTCGCTCGTGCTGCTCGGCCTCTCGAACGTCGCGTGGCCGTACGCGGTGTCGCTGTCGCTGTGAGCCGGAATCGGCGCTGAAACGCGCGGTGACGCTCCGCCCGCCGCGTCGTCCCGCGAGACGCGTCTCCGGCGCGTTTTTGTCGCCGCCGTCCGCGACCACACGCATGCGCATCGGGTTCGTTCTCAACCCCATCGCGGGCATGGGCGGTCGGGTCGGCCTCAAGGGGACCGACGGGAAAGTCGACGAGGCGCGCGCCCGAGGGGCGGAACCGCGCGCGCCCGACAGGGCCCGCCGCGCGCTGACCGCGCTCCGCGAACGCGCCCCCGACGCGACGCTCCTCGCGTGGGACGACCCGATGGGCGCCGGCGAGGCGCGGGCGGCCGGCTTCGACCCCGAGGTGCTCGGCGGCCCCGACGGTCCCGACACCGACACCGCGGACACCGTCGCCGCAGTCGAGGCGTTCCTGGAGGCGGGCGTCGACCTGGTGCTGTTCGTCGGCGGCGACGGCACCGCCGCCGACGTGGCCGAGGTCGTGGCGGACGGCGAGACCCCGATGCTCGGCGTCCCCGCGGGCGTGAAGGTGTACTCGTCGGTGTTCGCCGTCTCGCCGGAGGACGCCGCCTACGTCGCCGCCACCTTCGAACGGACCGAGCGGCGCGAGGTGATGGACATCGACGAGGACGAGTACCGCGAGGGCGAGGTCCACCCCGAACTCCGGGCGGTGGCGTTCGTGCCGGTGGCGGAGGCGCTCCAGTCGTCGAAGCAACTCGGCGGCGGCACCGTCCAGTCGCTCGCGGAGGGGGTCGCGGACGACGTGCGCGCCGGGGCCGGGCGGACGTGGGTGCTCGGCCCGGGGTCGACCGTCGGCACCGTGAAGGACGAACTCGGCTTCGAGGGGTCGCCCATCGGCGTCGACGTCTACCGGGACGGTGAGGTGCTCGTCCGCGACGCGACGGAGGCGGAGATACTCGACGCGCTCGGCGAGGACAACGTCATCGTGGTCTCGCCCATCGGCGGGCAGGGGTTCGTATTCGGCCGCGGCAACCCCCAACTCTCCCCGGCGGTCATCCGGCGGTGCGACGTCGATATCGTCGCCTCGCGCGACAAACTCGACGCCCTCCCCGTGCTCCGTGTCGACACCGACGACCCGGAACTCGACGCCGACCTCCGGGGCTGGGTGAAGGTCCGGGTCGGGAAGTTCGAGCGCCGGATGATGAAGATAGTCTGAGCCGGGCGTCGACCGTCACCTAAGATAAGGATGAATTCGTACTGGTGTGTATAATCACCAGGGGGATAGGGTTAAGGTAGTTCAAGGGCGTATCCCGCGTATGGAAACCCGGAAGGTACAGCGGCTGGGACCGTCGACGCTCGCGATGACGCTCCCGGCGGAGTGGGCGAAAGAGCAGAACGTGGAGAAGGGCGACGAGGTGTCGCTCCGGATGGGGGGGAAGGGGACGCTGACCGTCCTTCCGGAGTCCGCGAGCACCGAGGACGTCGAGGCCACCCTCCAGGCGGACAACCTCGACGCCGACGCACTCGAACGCGCAATCCTCGCGCAGTATGTCCTCGGGCGCCGGGTCATCAACATCACCACCGAGGAGGGGGCGCTCGACTCGGACCACATCAACGCGGTGTACAAGGCCGAGACGCAGTTGATGGGACTGGGCGTCATCGAGGAGACGCCCGAGAACATCGCCATCCGGTGCTCGGTCGACCCCGAGGACTTCACGCTCGACAACCTCCTCGAACGCCTGGAGAACACCGGCAGTACCATGCGGGGCGAGGCGGTGAAGGCGCTCGCGCACGGCAACCCCGACATGGCACAGCGAGCGCTCAACCGCGAGCGGCAGGCGAACAAGATATTCGTCCTCCTCCTCCGTCTCATCTTCACCGCCTACCAGAACCCGAACCTCGCGCGCGCGGTGGGGCTGGACTCGGGCTTCCCGCTCATCGGTTACCGCTCGGTCGCGAAGAACCTCGAACTCATCGCGGACAACGCCGAGGACATCGCCGACATCGCGATGGCGGCCGACGGCCACACCCTCGGCGTGGAGTCGTCCACGATGCGGCGCATCCGGGAGTTCACCGACCAGGTCGACGACATCACGGTGATGGCGGTGCAGGCCGTCGTCGAACGCGACTACGCGCTCACCATCGAGTGCCGGTACCTGTTCCGCGAGCTGAAAGACCGGGAGGACGACATCCTGGCGGACCTGCCCGAGATGGAGAACGAGCGGCTCCTGCAGGTGCGCGAGGTGCTGGTCAGCCTCCAGGAGACCGCGCAGTACGCCATGCGCATCGCCGAGATCGCGGCGAACCTCGCGCTCAACGAGGAGAACGAGTACGTCACCATCGAGTGAGCGGAGGGTGACGCGGCCGGCAGGCTCGACGGACCGAGTCGCGCTCAGTCGTCCTCCGCGTCTCCCGCCTCTTTGCGCGCGCTCAGCGGGTTCCGCCGCTCGATGGAGCAGTCGAAGGCCGGGTGCTCCGCGAAGTGGCGGATGAGCATGTGCCGGCGCGACCCGGTGATGCCCGTCCGCCCGACGTCCTCGGCGGTGAACGCCGTGGGCAGGCGGTCGTACAGCCGACGCAGGTCGTCGAACGAGGAGAACACCTTGGCGTTGCCCGCCGAGTCGGCGGCCTTCCGCGACACCACGTAGCTCCCGTCGGCGCGGTACTCGCCGGCGGTTCGGAAGAACTCGCGTCGTTCGGTGAGGGCGTCGCCGATGGCGGCCTGCAGGTCGGCGGCGGTCGCCCGACTCAGTTCGTAGGTGCGTCCGTCGACGTCCAGCAGGACCGTATCGCCGTCGGTCGACACGGAGACGTCACCGTCCGAGAACTCGATCAGGAGCGGGGAAACTCCGGGGCATACGGCGAGGTGCGGCCCCCTGCGGTAAAGCGTTGTCGGCGCGTGGTTAACACCGAACACACGACCCGAGCGCGAGCAGACCACCGTCGTCGGTAGTCGTCCCGCCAGCGGGCGTTCGAGTGGGAGTGGGTGACGGCGCCGGCGTAGCGGTGTCGGTTCCGGCCTCCCCGTCGTCCCCCGGCGTGGTCGTCGCCGCCGGGGCGTCCGTGGCTCCGCCGGGCGTGTCGGTCCCGTCCGTCGCGCCGGTCCCCGCGCCGTCGTCGCTCCCCGATTCGTCCGCCGTGGACTCGCGCCTCCCGTCGACGGCGTCGCTCGACTCGTTCTTCGTTCCGAACAGGTCCGTCTCTATCGTTCGATTGAACTCGTCGAGTTCGACGCGCCGTTCGCCCGCGCCGACCGCCGAGAGGTCGACGACGAGGTAGAACTGCATCCGGAGTTCCGACACCTGGTTCGCCCGCAGGTGCGAGACCCACCACTCGTCGAGTCGCTGGGTCCGGATGACCGTCGTCGCCCGCACGGGCACCGTCTCGCCCGGCGGGACGACCGCCGTACGACCCGTGCTCCCGTTGCCCACCGCGACGTCGTTCATCGCGACGTCGTAGCCGACTTCCGAGAGTGGAACCGGGTACGTCTTCGGGTTGTGGAGGAACAGCGTCATCTCTACCTCCGTCCGCTCCTCGTTCACGGTTCCCCACTCCGCGTCGGTACGTTCGAGGTACAGCACCGGGTCCTCGACGACCGGAGAACCCGCGTCGAGCGGTCGGCGCTCCTCCGTCCGGAACGCCTCGATGACGCCGGTGTCGACGTCGCGGGTGACGTCGGGCGCTTCGACCGTCCGGCCGAGCAGCGAGGAGTGCGCGCTCGCGCTCACCCGGAGGTCGGTGTGTTCGCCGTTCCGGACGTGGCTCACCCACCACAGGGGAATCTTCGAGTTGTTCATCGCCGTCGTGAACGCGAGCGTCGTGTTCCCCGTCCCGACCTCGATTCCCTCCTTCGTTCCGGACGCCATCCGGACGTCGTTCATCGACACCGCGTGCGTGACTGTCGCCCCACCGAGACGGACGCCGACCGGGTTCGGGTTGGCGAGCGTGAGGGTCGTCTCGACGACCGACCGCTCCTCGGTGACCTCGCCGAACCGGTTCTCGACGCCGACGACCGACGGCGCACCCACGACGCCCAGCAGGAACGCGCCTCCGACCGCCCCGAGGAGCAGCGTGACCACCGCTGCCCCGACCCTCACCGTCGATGCGACCCCCCGCGACTGGCTCATGACCGCCCGATTCGACGGTCGGTGGAAAAATCTGGCCCGCCGGTTCGCCGAACCGATAACTGCGGGTCACGCCGCCGGCACGTTCGGCCGAGCGAGCGGGGAACGGCGGTGCCGGCGGCCCGACTCAACAAAGGCTAAGTGCGCGCCGGTGAAGCGTCGGATATGGCTACCGAGACCGCCGCCAGCGACATGGGAATCGGACTCGCGCTCGCGCTCAGCGCGGGCGTCCTCGTGGGTGTCGGGTTCATGTTCGTCGGCGCCACGCAGGTCATCAAGGCGTGGGGGTTCGCGCTCGCGATGCTCGCGGCCACGCTCGCGGTGGTCGCCGTCCAGGCGTTCGACTGACCGACGGAACCCGACGCCCGGGTCGCGCGTAAAGCGTTAAGCCGACGGGCGTCCAATAGCGTCCAACGAGCGATGACGGACTACACCGACGAGGAGAAGCGTATTCTCTCGTACCTCCGCGACAGCGTCTCGCGCGGCGAGGAGTACTTCCGAGCGAAGAACATCGCGGAGGCCATCGGCCTCTCCGCGAAACAGGTCGGCTCGCGGCTTCCCCGCCTCTCGGAGAAGTCCGACGAGATGGAGATCGAGAAGTGGGGGCGCGCCCGTTCGACGACGTGGCGCGTCGAACTCTCCTGACGCCGTCCGCCCGGGGGACGCGAGCGCAACCGGTCTCCTTTTTCACATCCAATCCGTACCACGGAGCGAGCCACCGATGACCGTGCGCGTGAGCAGGGAGTTCGTCTTCGACGCACCGCCGGAAGCCGTCTGGGAGTTCATCGCGGACCCCGCGAAGCGCGCCGCGGCCATCAGCGTGGTCGACGACTACGAACTCCACGGCGAGCACGCCGCTACCTGGCACGTCCGCCTCCCCATCCCCGTCGTCCGCTCGACCATCGCCGTCGAGACGGAGGACGTGGAGCGCGACCCGCCGCGGTACGTGAAGTTCACCGGCAAGTCGCGGGCGTTCCGCGTGACGGGCGAACACACCATCGAGGACGCCGAGGGCGGGACGCGACTGCGGAACGAGTTCGTCGTCGACGGGCGACTCCCGGGCGTCGAGACGTTCTTCGAGCGGCAGTTCGGGGACGAACTCCGGAACCTCGAGGCCGCGCTGCGGGCCGACCTGGAGGGGAAGTGAGGTGCGACTCGCGCTCGCGCAGTTGGCCGTCGATGAGGCGTCCCCGCGGGCGAACCGCGAGCGGGCGCTCGGCGCGGTGGCGGCGGCCGCCGACCGGGGTGCGGACCTGCTCGCGCTCCCGGAACTGTGGAACGTCGGCTACTTCGCGTTCGAGGCGTACGCCCGCGAGGCGGAGGCGCTGACCGGGCCGACGCTGACTGCGCTGCGCGACGCCGCCGTCGACCACGGACTGGCGCTGCTGGCGGGGAGCGTCGTCGAGGACCTCGACGCCTCCGCCGCCGACGGCGTGGACGTGCCCGTCGACGGGGGATTGGCGAACACAGCGGTCCTGTTCGACGCCGAGGGGGAGCGACGCGCGGTCTACCGGAAACACCACCTGTTCGGCTACGAGTCGGCCGAGACGCGGCTACTCACGCCCGGGGAGGGACTCCCCGTGGTCGACTTGTACGGGTTCGGTGTCGGCGTCACGACGTGTTACGACCTCTGGTTCCCGGAGCAGTTCCGCGCGCTGTGCGACCGGGGTGCGACGCTGGTGCTCGTCCCGAGCGCGTGGCCGTACCCCCGGGTCGAGCACTGGCGGACGCTCCCGCGGGCGCGCGCCATGGAGAACCTCACGTACGTCGCGGCGGTCAACGGGTCCGGGACGTTCGACGACGCGGAACTGCTCGGGCGCTCGACGGTGTACGACCCGTGGGGAACGACGCTCGCGTCCACCGGCGACGACCCCGCGCTCGTGACCGCGGACCTCGACGCCGACCGGGTCGCGTCGGCCCGGGAGGAGTTCCCGGCGCTGCGCGACAGGCGCGACTACTGAGACGGGAGAACAGCGGGTGCAAAACGCTCGAGAGCGCCTCGTTCACTCGACGTAGTGGACGAACACCGTCCGCCGTCCGCCGAGCGCGTGACAGAGTCGCTCGCGGACGTCGGGCGCGAGGTCGACGTGCGCGAGCGGCGTCTCCTCGACGGCGAGGAGACGGCCGACGACGTCCCCGGACAGCACCTCGCCGGGGTCGCCCAGTCGTTCGGTACGGACGTATCGCCGCGGTTCGTCGAGGAGACCGGAAGCGCCGCCGAGGAGCGCTTCGGCCCGCACCCGGACCATACCCGCCCCGTTCTCGCTCCCGGACAATAGCCGTTGCGCCCCCGACCCGTCGGGTCGTTGTCGGAGGGTTTATACGGCGAACGCCACAACGACCGTACGCCGACGAACCGACGCTTTTCTCGTCGTGAGTCGGCAGACAAACTCCGCCGCGCCACTCCGCCGCGACTCATCGCCCACGGCGCGCCCGTGACCAGGGGTCCGTCGCGGGGCGCCACACACCCGCCTCCCGCCTTCGCGTGACATCAACCGTCGAGCGACACGCGTCGTCCGTCCGCCGCCGACTCGTACACGGCGGTCAGCGCGCGAACGTCGGTCACCCCGTCGGCACCGTCCGGTTCGATTCTCTCCCCCGTCAGCAGCGCGTGCGCGAAGTAGTCGAACTCCTCGCGGGTCTCGTCTCTCCCGACCCCGTCGAGTTCGACGCGCCCCTCGTCTGTCTCGACGACGACGTGGCGGTCGGCCGCGGGTTCGAACGCCGACCGGACCGTGAGGCGGCCCTCGCTCCCCTGGACGGTGAGTTCGGTGTTCGGGTACCCCGAGAAGGAGGCGGAGAACTGGCCGACGACGTCGCCGAACGACACCCCGAAGTCGACGTGTTCGTCGACGTCGTCGAACGCCGCCCCCGTCGAGCGAGTGTCGCCCCACACCGCGACGGGGTCGGCGTCGAGCAGGAACCGGGCGGTGTTGAGCGGGTAGACGCCGACGTCGAACAGGGCACCGCCGCCCGCGAGAGCCGCGTCGAGTCGCCACTGGTCGGGGCCTCTCGACCCCGCGAGCACGGGGAACGTGAAGTCGCCCGACGCACGCACCGGGTCGCCGAGTCCGCCGGCGCGGACGAACGACCGGAGGCGACGCACCACCGGGTCGGTCTGCATCCGGTAGCCGGTCATCAGCGGGACGCCGGCGTCGGCACAGGCGGCGGCGAGTTCGTCGGCTCGCTCGACCGTCGTCTCCAGTACCTTCTCGCACAGCACGGCCTTCCCGTGTACCGCCGCCGTCTCGACGCGCGGGAGGTGGAGCCGGGTGGGCGTCGCCACGTACACCGCGTCGTACTCGTCGGCCGCCTCGCCGGCCGCGTAGGCGTCGTAGTCGAGCGTCGTGACCCCGCGTGCGTCGGCCAGGTCGTCGCGCGTCTCCGCGTTCCCGCTGACCGCCACCGTGGGCGTACAGTAGTCGGCCGCCTCCATCGCCGGCAGGGAGACGGTTCGCGCGTAGTTCCCGCAGCCGACGACCGCCATCCGAACCGTCCCCTCCGGGGCCGGGTCGGTCTCCCAGTCGCGCTCCGTCTCCGCGAACACCCGTTCGAGCACGTCGCACGGCTCGACGCGAGCACGCAAAAACCGCCCGCCGCGTCGAGAATCAGTCGCGAAAATCGGGGGCGAACACTCAAGTGTCGGCCCCCCTCCGAAGCAGGTACCGCGGACCGGACCGCCGCACCGTCGGCCGTTCCCGACCGAACGGCCACCGCCGGCCGGTCCCTTCCCCAGGGGGACCGACCGCGCTCGGGACCGTTCCTGGCCCGACTTCGGTCCGGCCCGCGGGCCGCGGATTTCCCGCGGCGCGCGCGGACGCCGGCGCCCTCCGGTGACGGCCACCCGGCCCATCCACCGGCGTGTAGCCGGCCGGGCACCGCTTCCGCTCCCACTCCCGGTCCCGGCCGTCGCGCCGGCCCCGCGCGACGACATGCACAGACCGTACCGGACGCGAACTGAGCAGACCGCTCCGGGGGTTTCGGACACCACGCCACGCGATATCGAACGGGAGCGGAACGGATGCGACTCCTTTCGGACCGGCCCGACGAGACCGTTAGGTGTCGAGCCGCCGTAACTGTCCGTATGCGCGTCATCAGGACCGAACGCGACGTCTACGCCCCGCCCGCGGCCGTCTGGACGACGCTGACCGACCTCGACGCCTATCCCGAGTGGAACCCGCACGTCGTCGCCGCCGAGGGGGAACTCGCGGAGGGTGAACGGCTCCGACTGACCGTCAGGACGAACGGTCGCGAGCGGACGCTCCGGGCGACGGTCGCCGCCGTCGACCCGCCGACCCGGCTGGAGTGGGTCGCGCGCGTCGGCGGGGGCGTGCTGTTCGAGGGGAGACACACGTTCGAGTTGACCCCGCTCGATGGCGACCGGACGCGGCTGTCGAACCGCGAGTCGCTCTCCGGACTGCTCGTGCGGTTCGTCGTCCCCGGGAACGTGGAGTCGAACTACCGGGGGATGAACGACGCGCTCGCCGGCCGCGTCGAGGGAGGAACCGACCCGGGCAGCGGTGCGTAGCCGGCGGAGCCGGTCTACTCCTCTCTGGTCTTGATGTCGGCCGACAGCCCCTGCGCCATCTCGATGTCGTAGCTGTTGTTGAGCGTCCACGCCGTCCGCTCGGTCACCGCCTCGATGACCTCCCGCGCGCTCGGGTAGCCGTTCCCCGACTTCTTCACGCCCCCGAACGGCAACTGCACCTCCGCCCCGATGCACGGCAGGTTCCCGTACGACAGCCCCACCTCCGCGTTGTCGCGGTAGTAGTTTATCTGCCGGTAGTCCTCCGAGATGATGGCCCCAGCCAGCCCGTACTCCGTGTCGTTGTGGATCTCCACCGCCTCCTCGATGTCCCCCGAGTACTCGAGGAGAGCGACGTGCGGCCCGAACACCTCCTCGTGGGTGCACCGCAGGTCCGCGTGCGCGTCCGCCTCGTACACGAACGGCCCCACCCAGTGGCCGCCCTCGTGCCCGTCCGGAATCTCCTCGGCACCCAACTCCGTCCGGTCGACCAGCACGTTCACGTCCTCGTCCTTCGCGAGTTCGTTGTACTGCGTGACCTTCTCGACGTGGCCGGACTCGATGAGCGGTCCCATGAACGTGTCCTCTTCGAGGGGGTCGCCCACCGCGACGTCCGCGGCGATGTCGACGAACCGCCGCTTGAACTCGTCGTACACGTCCTCGTGGACCACGAGGCGCTCGGAGGAGACGCAGCGCTGGCCGGTCGTCTTGAAACTCGACATCACCGCCGAGTGGATGGCCGTGTCCAGGTCCGCGTTCTCCGTGACGACGATGGCGTTCTTCCCGCCCATCTCACACGCCGCCAGTTTGCCGGGTTCGCCGCCCACTTTCGACGCTATCTCCTGGCCGACCTCCGCGCTGCCCGTGAAGAGGACGGTGTCGACCCGGTCGTCCTCGACGATGGCGTTGCCGGTGTCGCCGAACCCCTGGACCATGTTGAACACGCCGTCGGGGATGCCGGACTCCTCGAACATCTCGGCGATTATCTGCCCGCACCAGGGGGTCTGTTCGGCGGGCTTCCAGACGACGGTGTTGCCCTCGACGAGCGAGACGGCCATGTGCCAGAACGGGATGGCGACGGGGAAGTTCCACGGGGTGATACAGCCCACGACGCCCCGGGGCTTGCGGCGCATGTACGCGTCTTTGCTGGGGATTTCCGAGGGGACGACGTCGCCTTTGGGGTGGCGGGCGTCGCCGGCGGCCCACTCGACCATGTGCCACGCCTCGGTCACGTCGGCCTTTCCCTCTGAAATCTCCTTGCCGCACTCCTTGGTGACGATTTCGCCCAACTCGTCGTGGCGGTCCTTGAGTTCGTGGTAGATGTCCCAGAGGTACTCGGCGCGGTCGATGTGCGAGAGGTCGCGCCACTGTTCGAACGCCTCCTCGGCCTCGGCGAGTGCGGCGTCGACGTCCGCCTCGGTCCCGCGGCGGAACGTGCCGAGCGACTCGCCGGTGGCGGGGTTCTCGCTGTCGAAGGTGTCGTCGCCCTCGCCGTCGGTCCACTCGCCGCCGATGTAGTGTTGGTACGCGTCGGTGTCGGAACTCATAGGCAACGCTTGCTCGACGCGCGTGATATATGTGCGGGAAGCTGCCGCGCCGAACCGGTACCGCAACCGCTCGCCCGTCGGTGACGACGACGGGGTGAGCGGGTCGGAGACCGGTAACGAGCCGGCCCGTACTAGCCGCCAGCCTCTTCTGCATCAGGCGTCGTCTTGGGGACATGGACGACACAGTCGACGACCACACGATGGACCTGCCGAACACGGCCGACGAGGCGGCGCTGCGCCGTGTGAAGACGGTCGCGCGTCTGATGGACGAGGCGGTACGCGTCCCCGGGACCGACTTCCGTATCGGCCTCGACCCGGTCCTCGGCATCGTACCCGGGGCTGGCGACCTGCTCTCGGGCGCGGTGTCGCTGTACATCGTCGCGGAGGCGGCGTACCTCGGCGTCCCGCTCAACACCGTCGTCAAGATGCTCGCGAACGTGGCCGTCGACGCCGCCGTCGGCTCCATCCCCGTCGTCGGCGACGTGTTCGACGCGGTCTGGAAGGCGAACAAGCGGAACGTCGAGGAGATCGAGGCGTTCCTCGCCGGCGGCGCGACCGAGACGGTCGACGACGGCGACGACGGTCCGGTCACCATCGACGTGACCGACTCCGAGTAACGTCGCGGAACCTCGCGGACCCCCGGGTCGCCGCCGACCGCGGACGGGCGCGACTCCGACCGGCCTACACGGTCCCGGTGGTGTCGCCGTTCCCGGCCGCGTCCTCGGTGGCGCGGCGCTCGATTTCACCCTTCAGCCCCGGCGCGTCGAAGTCGTGGTCCGGGCGGATGTTGACGAAGTCCAGGTACTCGCGAGCGCCCAGCAGGTCGTCGACCGGGTACGCGGCGCGGGCGGCCGCCACGGCGTCGCGCGCACCGATGAGCGGTGCGAGCGCCGCCAGCCCGCACGCCAGGTCGTACCGGCGCGCGGACTCGGAGGCGAGCCCCGACGGCGGCGGTCGCTCCCCGTTCGCCTCGTCGCCGCGGACGTTGGTCGCGTCGATGAAGTAGAGGTCGCCGTCGAGGATGAGCACGTTCTCCGCGCGCAGGTCGCCGTGCGCCAGTCCGTGGTCGTGGAGCGTCGCGAGCGTGCGGAACAGGGTCGGCGCGAGCGCCCGTTCGCGTTCGACGTCGAGTTGGTCGAGCGGGCGGAACTCGGGGAGGTACTCCAGCACGAGTACCCCGAGGCCGTCCACCTCGAACGCCTCGACCGGGTCGGGCGCGTTGACCCCGATGGCGCGCATCCGCTCGGTCGCGGCGAGTTCGTGTTCGGCCATCTCGTACGGCGTCCCGAAGTGCTCGAAGAACCCCTCGGTCCCCGCCGAGAACGCGCCGATGTTGCGACCGGCGGTGAACAGCGCGTGGACCAGCGAGTTCTGGCGCGTGACCACCTTCACGAAGTACTTCTCGTCGAGGACGAACGGCGTCGAGAGCCAGTTGTCCGCGTCGAGGAACCGGACGTGCGCCGTCTCGTCGCCGTACCGGGCCGCCACCTCGCGGACCACCGCCTCGAGGCGGGGCCAGTCGACGTTGCCGCGGACGAGTCGGCGCAGCTCCATCGGTCACTGTGACGCTCCGTACCACAATAAACCTCCTCGCCGGCCGACCGACGGGCGCCACGGCGCGTTCGGACCGCCGGAGCCGCCGGGTCGGCGAGGGGCGAACTCCGCGCACTTTATCACCCGCACGTCGCAAAATTCGCCTATGGATTTCGACCTGCCCGGGGAACACCGCATGGTCCGCGACCAGGTGCGGGAGTTCTGCGAGGAGGAGATAGCCCCCATCGCGCAGGACATCGAGGACGAGCACCGCTTCCCCGCGGAGGTGTTCGACGCTCTCGCCGACCTCGACGTGATGGGCGTGCCCGTCGACGAGGCGTACGGCGGACTCGGCGGCGACCAGTTGATGTACGCGCTCGTCACGGAGGAACTCGGACGCGTCTCTGGCGGCGTCGGCCTCTCGTACGCCGCGCACGTCTCGCTCGGGAGCAAGCCCATCGACCTGTTCGGCACCGACGAGCAGAAGGAGACGTGGCTCCGCCCGCTGGCGGAGGGCGAGGGCATGGGGGCGTGGGCGCTCACCGAACCCGGGTCGGGGTCGGACGCCTCGAACATGGAGACGACCGCCGTGCGCGACGGCGACGAGTGGGTGCTGAACGGGACGAAGCAGTTCATCACGAACGCGAGCGTGGCGAACTCCGTGCTCGTGAAGGCGGTCACCGACCCCGAGGCGGGCTACGACGGCATCTCGACGTTCATCGTCGACCCGGACGACGACGGGTTCGAGGTGACGACGGTCTGGGACAAGATGGGGCTGAACAGCTCCCCAACCTGCGAGATACGCCTCGACGACGTGCGCCTCCCCGCCGACCGCCTGCTCGGCGCGGAGGGCGAGGGGTGGACCCAGACGATGAAGACGCTCGACGGCGGGCGCATCTCCATCGCCGCGCTCTCGACGGGGCTCGCGCAGGGCGCCTACGAGGCCGCGAAGTCGTACGCGGGCGAGCGCGAACAGTTCGGCCGGCCCATCGCGAAGTTCGACGCCATCCGCGACAAACTCGTCGGGATGTACCGCAAGACCGAGCGGGCGCGCCTGCTCACCCACAAGGCCGCGACGCTGTACGACGAGGGCGAGTCGGTCACGCGGGAGTCGGCGCTGGCGAAACTCGACGCCAGCGAGGCCGCCCGCGAGGTGGCGGAAGACAGCGTGCAGGTGCTCGGCGGCTACGGCTACACGACCGACTTCGCCCCCCAGCGCTTCTACCGCGACGCGAAGTTGATGGAGATCGGCGAGGGCACCTCCGAGATTCAGCACGTCGTCCTCGGCCGACAGCTCGGCCTCTGAGACGACCGGCGTCGGCGTTCGCGGCGCTCGGCCGGACGGAAGAACGGAGAACTCGACCCGTCGCCGTGCGAGCGACGCCGGACGTTACGCCACGTTCCGACAGGGCTCGGCGCACCGGGGCAGGATTTCGGCGCACCACTCGCCCACCTCGGCGGCCTCGATGCAACTGTCGACGCACGCGTCCATCTCGTCGCGCAGGCCGGTCCGTTGGACTGCCATCGCACGCTAACCGACGGGCGGGTCGTTCTTCCTCTCTCTTGGCAAGAACCTTCGAAGTCGACCGCCGGGTCGTTTCGGTTCGGTAGGTCGTCTCCCCGTCTCCCCACCGGTACGCCCCCTGAATCGGTTGGGTGTTTTTACCGTCGCTCGGACGTAGTACGGTACCGATGCACGTGGTCGTCCACAACGCGGCGAGCGTCGACGGTCGCATCGACGCGTTCGTTCCGGACGTGGGACTGTACTACGAACTGGCGGGAACCTGGGACGCCGACGCCCACCTCGTCGGCGCGGATACCCTCATCGAAGGTGCGGGCGACGACACCCCCGACCCCGGTACCGGACCGGCGGACGAGGCCGACAGTGGGTCTGGCGACGCCCCCCTGCTCGTCGTCACCGACAGCCGTGGACGGGTGTCAGGGTGGCGCGACGTCCGAGCGCAACCGTACTGGAGCGAGGTGCTGGTGCTCTGCTCGGAAACCACTCCCACGGAGTACCTCGCCGACCTCGAACGGGCGGGAGTGTCGCACGCCGTCGCCGGCGAGGACAGGGTCGACCTCCGGGTCGCGCTCGACCTGCTCGCCGACCGCGGGGTCGAGACCGTCCTCGTAGACAGCGGCGGGACGCTCAACGGGGCGCTCCTCCGGGCCGGGCTGGTGGACGAGGTGAGCGTCCTCGTCCACCCCGTGGCGGTCGGCGGGACGGTGGCGCGGTCGTTCGTCCGGGGACCCGACCCCGACGACGGACCCACGGAACTGGAACTGCGCGCCGTCGAACGACGCGACGGCGTCGTGTGGCTCCGGTACGCGGTCGTCGAGTAGACCGCCCCGTCGGCGTTACGATTCGAAATCCGAACCCAGTAGACGACGGGTTCGAGACCTCGCCTCGGCGGTCCCGACGCGAGGGGCCACCGGGCCGAGCGGAACCGTCGCGTCCGCGCGGCGGCGGTCACGCGTCGCGCGCGTTCACGCCCGCTTCCCCGTCCGGCTCGCCGGCCACGAGCACCAGCGGGTCCCAGTCGCCGTGGTCGGCGACGCCCGTCGCCGCGAGGAACGCCCGCCGGTGGACCGTCCGGACTGCCGCCCACGCCGGCCCGTCCGGGTCGCAGTCGAGCGACGCCGCGAACGCCGGGAGGACGTGCGGCGGGACGAGGAGGTAGTACGCGTCGCCCTCGCGCGCCACGAGCGGGTCGTGACCGAACGCGCGCCGGTACTCGAAGACGAGGTCCGCGACCCCGGGGTACGCGCGGACGGAGTCGAGTTGCCGCGCGAGGAGCGTCCCGACGGCGTCGGCGCCGACGCCGTGCTCGCGGGCCGCGAGGGTGACGTGGTCCGCCAGCGCCGACGGAACGGCGCTGCTCTCCGTAGGGTCCGACACGGGCGCCGCTACGCCCGCTGTCGACATGAGCGGTCCGGTGTGACGCGTCTGCGCGAAGCAGCGCCGGACGCGACGGTGACGTCCCGCGTCCGGTGGGTCGAAGTGGGTCCGGGTCGGGGTGGAATGTGAGTATGCACACGGGACACAGGCGCCCCCCGAGGGGACCGGTCCGGGTCGGCGGCGTCCGACCCGGGGAGCGAGCGGGTCGGCTCGACCGGGGACGGCGAGCGCGGACCGACCGGGAGACTCGGCCGACCGTCGACCGGCCGAGCGGGGTGGGACAGTGAGGCTCGTCGTCGGCGAGTGTATCGTGGACCTCCACGCCGACGCCACCGGCGGCGTCGGGTCGGCCGAGACGTACCGCCGTCGGGCCGGCGGCGCGCCCGCGAACGTCGCGGTGGGGCTGGCCCGACTGGGAGAGCCGCCGGGGCTGTGGACCCGCCTCGGGACCGACGGGTTCGGGGAGTTCCTCGCCGACACCCTCGCGTCCGAGGGTATCTCCGGGGAGTTCCTCACGCGCGACCGGGACGCCCCGACGGGCCTGGCGGTCGTCGGCCGCGACGCCGACGGCGACCGCTCGTTCTCGCTGTACCTGGAGGGGACCGCGAGCGTCCGCCTCGACGCCGGGACGGTGGACGACGACGCACTCGCGCGGGCGGACTGGCTCCACGTGGGCGGGGTCGAACTCGCGCACGAACCCGGGCGCTCGGCCGTCCTCGACGTGCTGGAACGCACCCCCGAGGAGACGGTCGTCTCGTTCGACCCGAACGCGCGACAGCGGCTCTGGCGGACGTTCGACTACGGCGAGACGCTCGCGCGCGTCCTCCCGCTGGTGGACGTGGTGGTCGCGTCCCCCGAGGACCTCCGCCCGGCGGGGTACGAGGGCGACGCGCCGGCGCTCGCGCGCGCGCTCTCGGACGACGGTCCCCACACGACGCTGGTGACCCGCGGAGAGGCGGGCGCGTACGGCTACGCGACGGCCGCCGCCCCGTGGGGCCCGGCCGAGGCCGAGCACCCGGGGTTCGACCCCGACGTGGTCGACACGACGGGCGCCGGCGACGCGTTCACCGCCGGCGTCATCGCGGCGCTGGACCGTCCCCGCGGCGGGGACGAGGCGTCCGCGGCGAGGGACGCCGCGGCGGACGGGGCGGACGGAAGCGACCTCGCGGCCGCGCTCCGGTTCGCGAACGCCGTCGCCGCCACCTCGACGACGGCCGAGGGAGCGATGACGGCGCTGCCGACGCGGGCGGAGGTCGAGCGGTTCCTCAGCGACTGACGAGCAGGAGACCGACGCCCGCGAACACGAACGCCGCCGCGAGCGTGAACGCGGGGAGGTAGCCGGCCGCCTCCGCGACGGCCCCCCCGAGGGCGTTGCCGACGCCGCCGGCCAGTCCGCCGAGCGCCGCCTGCAGGCCGAACGCCTCCCCGCGCGTCGCGTCGTCGGCGAGGCGGGTGACGAGTCCCGTCGTGGTGACGGCGATGACGGCCCACGTCGCGCCGATGAGCGCGAACGCGACGCCGTACGCCGGGAACAGCAGTGCGACCGCGGCGGAACCGACGAGCGCGACGGCCGGCAACAGGAGACCGCGCGTCGCCAGCGCGACGGACTGGAGGCGGGCGGGCGCGACGCGACGGACGAGTCGGCCGGCCGGCGCGTAACAGACCGCCGAGGCGAGGTTGCCGGCGACGTACACCCCGAACACCGCCCCCTCGCTCAGGTCCGTCCGCAGGTACGCCGGGACCGGCCCCCAGAAGACGGCGAAGCCGAGCGAGAACGCCGCGACGGTGAGCAGGTAGCGCCGGAGCCCCGACGGGAACCGGGCGAACGAACGCCGTCCCCGCCGGAACGAGACGAGCGACCAGTAAATTCGCGTGGGACCGTACACGCTCGCGCGGAGGACGCGCCCCGCCCCCCAGCCGCGCGGCTCCAGCCGGCGGAACACCCGGCGGAAGAACTCGGGGTCGGTCCGGGGGTGTTCGGGGTACCAGAGCCGCGCGAGCAGGAGTCCGACGCCGGCCGTACCCGCGAGGACGCCGAACAGGAGCCGCTGTCCGGCGAGCGGACCGACACCCAGCCGGGGCGCGAGCGCGGTCCAGGCCGTCCCGAGGAGGAGGCCGCCGAGCCAGCCGTACCCCTGGAACGCGTTGAGCCGGGCGATGCGGGCGTCCCACTCGGCGGTCGGCGCACCCTCGACGACGATGAGGTTCAACACGGGCGCGGCGGCCGCGACGGCGAACCAGAGCCCGGCGTTCAACAGCAGGACGACCGCCGGCGAGGCGGTCAGCGGCACGAGCGCGAGCGTCCCCGCGGTCGCCGCGAGCGCGACCAACACGAACGGCCGGCGGCGGTTCGTCCGCGCGGCGAGCCGTCCCCACAGCAGCGCGCCCGGAACGCCGACCAGCGCGGCGGTGGCGCCGAGCAGCCCGACGAACGCCGGGCTCGCGCCGAGCGCGATTGCGTACAGCGGAACGAGAACGGACGCCCCGCCGACGGCGGCGTAGCCGACCCCCCACGCGACGAGCCAGCGGTCCTCGTCGTTCACGGGCGAGCGTGACGGGGGAACGGTGTAGGCGTTGCGGAGACGGCGAGGGGGTGGGCGCGGACCGAGGCTTGATTGCGCCCGGTGGGGAACTGGTGGGCATGAGCGACGACCCCCCCTACGAGCGGCGGACGCGCGAGGCCCAGCGACTGCTCGCCGCGCGCGGCGCCGACTGTCTCGTCTGCTTCCCGAGCACGAACCTCCGGTACGTGTCGGGGTTCGACGAACACCCGGGCGAGCGTCACCTGTTCCTGTTCGTCCCCGCGGCGGCCGGCGCGAGCGACGACGCCGAGACGCCCGACCCGGTCTTCCTCGTGCCGACCATGTACCGCGAACAGGTCGACGCCGAGTCGTGGGTGACCGACGTGCGGACGTGGGACGACGACGCCGACCCGGTCGCCGCCGTCGAGTCCGTGGTCGCCGACCTCGGACTTCCAGACGACGCGCGCCTGCTCGTGGACGACACGATGCACGCCCGGTTCACGCTCGACCTTCGGCGGGCGCTCCCCGGCGCGAGTCTGGGGCTGGCGAGCGAGGCGCTGGCGGACCTGCGGGTCCGCAAGGACGACGCGGAACTCGACGCGCTCCGACGGGCGAGCGAGGCGGCCGACGCCGCCCTCACCGACCTGCGGGAACTGGGGTCGGACGCCGTGGGCACGACCGAGGCGGACCTGGCGTCGTACGTCGAGGAACGACTCGCCGCCCACGGCGGGACGGGCACCGCCTTCGACACCATCGTCGGGTCGGGACCGAACGGCGCGATGCCCCACCACGCACACGGCGACCGGGAGATACGCGCGGGCGAACCGGTCGTCCTCGACTTCGGGACGCGCGTGGACGGCTACCCGTCCGACCAGACGCGGACGCTGGTGTTCGACGGCGAGCCGAGCGCCGAGGCGCGCGAGGTCCACGCGCTCGTCTGCGAGGCCCAGGAGACGGCCGTCGGCGCCGTCGAACCCGGTGCGACGGCAGCGGACGTCGACGCCGCCGCCCGGCGAATCATCGAGGCGGGGGGCTACGGCGAGGAGTTCGTCCACCGGGCGGGCCACGGCGTCGGCCTCGACGTCCACGAGGAGCCGTACGTCGTCGCGGGCAACGACCGCGAACTGGAGCCGGGGATGGTGTTCAGCGTCGAACCCGGCGTCTACCTCCCCGGCGAGTTCGGCGTCCGGGTGGAGGATCTCGTCGTCGTCACCGAGAACGGCTGCGAACGGCTGAACCACACCGACCACGGCTGGCACTGCTGAGCGCCACGGCAGGGGAGATATCAGATTCCAGTCGTTCGAGTCACCGGACCACGTGGGTTTCGGCCTGCCTAAATTTATCACCTGCGTGATGTTTATGGGTCCGACACCCCTACCCGGAGTATGGTCTCGCTGGGCGCGTTCGCGTTCGTCTTCGCGGCCGGGTTCGTCACCGCGCTCGCGACGGGGCTCGGGGCGCTCCCGTTCTTCCTGTTCGACGACATCAGCGACCGATGGAACGTCGGCCTGTGGGGGCTCGCGTCGGGCATCATGCTCGGCGCGTCGCTGTTCGGGCTGGTGTCGGAGGGGCTGGCGTACGGCACGCTCGCCGACCTGGGTATCGGCCTCCTCGCGGGCGTCGCGCTCGTGGTCGTCGCGCACGAACTCATCGAGGGCGCGGAGGTCAACCCCCGGACGTACGAGGAGGCGGACTACCGGAAACTGCTGCTCGTCCTGGGGGTCCTGACGGTCCACAGCTTCCCCGAGGGCGTCGCCGTCGGCGTCTCGTTCGCGGAGTTGGGCGTCGGAACCGACCCCGCCGTCGGGTTCGCGCTGTTCGGGTTCACCGTCCCGCTGCTCGCGGTGTTCATGACCGTCGCCATCTCGATTCACAACGTCCCAGAGGGGGTGGCCATCTCCATCCCGCTGCGCTCGATGGAGGTGTCGAACTGGCGGATGGTCTGGTGGGCGGTGTTCTCCTCGCTCCCCCAGCCGCTGGGTGCCGTCGTCGCGTTCTACTTCGTCACGCTCGCGCGACGGTTCCTCCCCATCGGGTTCGGGTTCGCGGCGGGGGCGATGATATACCTCGTGCTCACGGAGTTCATCCCCGAGGCGAGGGAACTCGGCGCGGACCTGCCGGGCGGCGGCCGGCGGGAACTCGTCGCCGGTATCGCCGTCGGACTGGGCGCGATGGTGCCGCTGCTCGCGGTCACGTCGGTGTGAGAGCGCGCGCCCGACGGGAGAACGGGGCGCTCGAGTCGACCGCGGGGCGCTACGGACTCCTCAGTGGGAGTGACCCATCGCTTCCTCGAGGCTCTGCCCGAACCGCTCCTCGAACAGTTCCTCGGCCTTCTCGTTGATCTCGGCGACGTCCTCGGGCGTCTCGCCCTGGCTGTGGTGCGCGATGGCGTGCGCCTGCTGTGCGAACGCCTGGAGCACCACGTCCGTGATGACGTGGGTCGGCTCCTCGCCCGGTTCGGCCATCAGGTCCACGAGGCCCGCGGGGAGTTCGACCGTGTCGCTGTCGCCGTCCGGTCCCTCGACGGTGTACGTCTCGGTGTCGACCATACCCGCCCGTCGGAAGCGAGACGTAAAGGTCCGCCGTCTCGGTGCGTCGTCGGGGCGGAACGTAACCGGCCGCCACCCCCGGTCGAGCGGCCGGCCAGTTGTTCCATCCGGGACGCCGGCTTCGGGACGCGATACCGACCAACTACGGGGAGAACCTCCGATTTCCGCGGCGTGCGATACCCTAACAAAGCCCTCCGAGCGCGTCCGGACGTTCGCCCGCCGCACCCGGCGGGACGACCATGACGACAGCCGAGGAGAACGAGCGACTGTACCGTCGCTTCACGGAGGAGGTGTGGAACGAACACGACTACGACGTCATCGACGAACTCGTCGCGGACGACTACGTCCTCCACGACTCGTCGATGCCGGACGGGACCGAGTGGCCCCGCGGCCCCGAGGGGTATCGGCAGATGGCCGAGGGGGGAGAGGACGTGATCGACGGACCGGTCGAGATAGACCAACTCGTCGCGACGGACGAGTTCGTCACTGCGCGGTTCACCGTGCGGAGCACCTACGGTGGGGGGATGCCGGGCGTCGAACCGTCGGACGAGGAGGTGACCGTCACGGGGATGGAACTGGTCCGCTTCGAAGACGGGAAGATGGCCGAATCGTGGCAGGGGTTCGATACGTTCTCCCTGCTCGCGCAACTCGGTGCGCTCCCCGAGGAAATCAGGGCCGCCGCGTCGTCCCCAGTCGAGGCCGAGGACTGAACGAGGCTCGCGGGCCCGCTCAGTCGTCGCTCTCGGCGGCCGCCGGTTCCGCCCCGGTCGCGTCGGCGCGGGCCTGTTCTTCGAGGTAGTCGTCGGCGTCCATCGCCGCCTTGCAGCCCATGCCGGCCGCGGTGACGGCCTGCTGGTAGTGGTAGTCGACCACGTCGCCCGCGCCGAACAGGCCGGGGACGCCCGTCTCCGTCTGCCCCGCGCCGTGGCCCCCCCTCGTCTCGATGTACCCCTCCGCGTCCAGTTCCACGCCCGTGTCGGCGAGGTAGTCGGTGTTGGGCGTGTGACCGATGGCGTAGAACACCGCGCCCACCTCGAACTCCCACTCCTCCGTCTCGGGGTCGTCGAGGCGGTCGGTCGGGTGCCCCGCCGGGTTCCGGACGAGCGTGACCGACTCGACGCCGTCCTCGCGGCTGCCGTGGAGTTCGGTCACCTCGGTGTTGCGCATGAGTTCGATGTCGCCCGCCTCGACGTGTTCCATCACCCGGTCGACCCAGTAGTCTTCCGCGCGGAACTCCTCGCGGCGGTGCGCGAGGTACACCGTGTCCGCGAACTTGGTGAGGAAGCTCGCCTCCTCCATCGCGGCGTCACCACCGCCGACGACGAGCATGTCCTCGCCGCGGAAGAACGCGCCGTCGCAGGTGGCGCACGTCGAGAGGCCGTACCCCATGAGTTCATCCTCGCCGGGGACGCCGAGCGTCCGCGCGGACGCGCCCGAGGCGGCGATGACCGCGTCGGCGGTGTAGACGTCGCCGTTCGTGAGTTCGACGCGGAACGGGCGCGAGGAGTCGTCCACTCGCGCGACGATACCGTTCTTCACCTCGGCACCGAACCGCTTCGCCTGCTCTTTGGTCGCGGTGATGAACTCGGCACCGTTGATGCCCTCGGGGAAGCCGGGGAAGTTCTCCACCTCGGAGGTGAGCGTGAGCTGTCCGCCCGGTTCGTCGCCCTCGAACACCAGCGGGTCGTTGTTCGAGCGGGCGGCGTAGATGGCCGCCGTCAGCCCCGCCGAGCCGGTGCCCGCGACGATGAGTCTTCGGTGTTCCACGGTGTCGGAAGCGTCGGAGGCGTCACTCATTGGGTAGGCTTACTCCGTTCGCCGGTATGTACGTTGTGCTGTCCGGACGCCCGCACGCACGGTCGCCCGGTCGTCACGGTCCAGTGGGGTCGCTGGGGTGTCGACGCGACGGGGCCAGTCGAAGCGTTCAGGGTGGCGACGGCGAGACTCCGAACGAGAGATGCCCGCTGACCTCGACGAGAAGACGACGCGGTACGGCGAGATGCTCGAGGCCGCTCTCGGTGCGGCGACGGTCGCCGCCCCGGAGGGGACGCCGCTGCACGGGATGGCGCTGGAGTGCCGCGAGATGGCCGAGTCGTACCTCGACGACGGCCGCCACTTCCGGGCGGAGGGCGACCCGGTCAACGCGCTCGCGGCCTACTCGTACGGCTACGGCTGGCTCGACTGCGGCGTCCGGTTCGGACTGTTCGCGGTTCCCGACGACACGGACCTGTTCACCGTCTGACTCCGGTTCGTCGGCTTTTTGCGAAGTCACTGCTATCACCCCGCATGGTAGAGTTGGGATTCGACGACCTGCTCGTCCCGACGGACGGGAGCGAGCACGCGGACGAGGCACTGACGGCCGCGCTCGCGCTCGCGACCCGGACGGGCGCGCGGGTCCACGTCTGTACGGTCGTGAACCCGTACGTCCTCTCGAAGGTGAGCGACGTGAGCGAGCACCGCGAGGAGGCGGAGACCATCGTCGCCGACGCCGCGGCGCGCGTCCGCGAGGCGGGAGTCGACGCCGAGACGGCGGTCAGACTGGGGAGCCCCCACGCGGCTATCCGGGAGTACGTCGAGGAGGCGGGCGTCGACTGCGTCGTCATGGGAACGCACGGCCGCAGCGGCGTCGAGCGCTACCTGCTCGGCAGCGTCACGGAGAAAGTCCTCCGCACGGCCGGGGTCCCGGTGCTCGCGGTCCACGAGAGCGACGCGGGCGGCGGCGGGCGCGGCGAGTACCGCCGGGTACTGCTCCCGACGGACGGGAGCGACGCCGCGGCGGCCGCCGAGCGGACCGCCGTCGCGTTCGCGGCCGCGTTCGACGCGGGCCTGGAGGTGCTCAGCGTGGTGGACGCCTCGGCGCTCACGACCACGGTCGGCCCGACCGGCGCGGAGGCGGAGGCGGTGCGGCACGTCCAGGAGGCGCTCGAGGCGGGCGCGAGGGAGGCGACCGACGCCGTCGTCGCCGACGCCGAGGCCGCGGGCGTCGACGTCGAGGCGACCGTCGAGGAGGGCCGCCCGCACGAGCGCATCCTCGCGCGTGCGGCCGAGACGGACGCCGACCTCGTCGTCGTCGGGACGCACGGCCGGGGCGGCGTCAGACGGTTCGTCCTGGGGAGCGTCGCGGAGAAAGTGGTCCGGATGGCGGACCGTCCGGTGCTCGTCGTCCCCGCCGGCCCGGCCGACGGCGAGAGTGAGGACGCGACCGAGGAGTGACCGGCCGGGCGACCGGACGACGGTGTACGCGCGGTCCAGCGGTCGAGAGCCGAGAATCGGGAGTCGACGGGACCGAGCGCGCCGTCAGTCGAACCGGACGCGCGGGCCGTCCGCGGCGTCCTCGACGTCGACGCCGAGGGCGGCGAGTCGGTCGCGCAGGTCGTCCGCCCGGCCGTAGTTGCCGGCCTCGCGCTCCTCTTCGCGCACCCGCGCGACGAGGTCCGCCAGGTCGCGCGCGAGGTCGACCTCGCCGTCGGCCTCCCGACCCAGCTCCAGACCGAACACGTCGCCGCCGAGCGTCTCGACCGTCTCGACCGCCTCGCGGAGCGCGCGGTAGTCGTACGGGACGCCCCCCTCGGCGTGGCGGTTGACCGCGCCCGCGAGGTCGAGCAGGGCGTTGTACGCCGTCCGCACGTCGAGGTCGTCGTTCATCGCGTCGGCGAACGCCCCGCGCGCCGTCTCGACCGCCTCGCGGAGCGCCGGGTCCTCGGCCTTCGCGTGCGCCTCGACCGAGTCGCAGGCGTCGACCGCCGTCTCGTAGGCGCGCTCGAGGCGCTCCCAGCGCTCTTCTGCCTCCTCCATCGCGTCCGCGGAGAACGTCTGGTCGCCGCGGTACTGCGCGCCGAGGTAGAACGTCCGGACGACGTTCACCCCGAACTCGTCGAGGGCGTCCGAGACGGTGAAGAAGTTACCCAGGCTCGACGACATCTTGTCCGCCTCCGTCTGGAGGAGGCCGACGTGGAGCCACTCGCGCGCGAACCGCCGCCCCGTAGCGGCCTCGCTCTGGGCCACCTCGTTCTCGTGGTGCGGGAACACCAGGTCTCGCCCGCCCATGTGGACGTCGAGGGTCTCGCCGAGGTGCGTCATCGCCATCGCCGAGCACTCGATGTGCCAGCCCGGCCGCCCCTCCCCCCACGGCGACTCCCACGTCTCGCCGGTCGGTAGCGGCCCCTCGCCCTCGTGCTTACGGTGCTCGCGCACCGCCGTCTCGCTCACGCCGTCGGCCTTCCAGAGCGCGAAGTCCGCCGGGTGGCGCTTCTCGGCGCGTTCGTCCGCCTCGCCCTGTGCCTCCAGTTCCTCGGGGTCCTGGTTCGAGAGGTCGCCGTACCCCTCGAACGTCGTCACGTCGAAGTACACCGACCCGTTCGACTCGTAGGCGTACCCCTCCTCGACGAGCGTCTCCACGAGCGCGAGTATCTCGGGGACGTGCTCGGAGACGCGGGGGTACACCTCCGCGCGCAGGAGGTTCAGCCCGCGCATGTCCTCGATGACCGCGCGGGTGAAGTGGCGCGCCACGTCGGCCTCGGTGTCCCACCCCTCGCGCTCGCCGACGCGGGCGGTTATCTTCTCGTTCACGTCGGTGAAGTTCTCGACGTGGCGCACGTCGTAGCCGAGGTGCGCAAGCCAGCGGTGGAGGATGTCGGCGTGGAACCACAGGCGGGCGTGGCCGAGGTGTGCCGCGTCCGAGACCGTCAGCCCGCAGACGTACAGCAGGACCTCGTCGCCGTCGACTTCGAAGGGTTCCTCCTCGCCGGTCAGGGTGTTGGTCACGGACAACATCGCGTGTCGGCCGGGGCTACGACCCCCCCGGTGTTAAAGGGTCGAACATCGCGCCGCCCGCGTCGGGGGGAGCGTTACCCCTCCAGCGCCGCCTCCACCGCCCGGACCGCGCCGGCCCCGTCGCGCCGTCCGACGACGACGACGAGCGAGTCGGGCGCGACTCCGGCCGCCTCGACGCTCACGCCGGCGGTCCGCAGGCGGCCCAGCGCCCGTTCGAGCGCCCGGGGACCGACGGACCCGACGGCGAGCACCGCGGTCAGGTCGCCGCCGCCGGCGAACTTCCGCCCGCCGACGCGGAGCAGGGCGGTCTCGCCGTCCGCAGCGCGCTCCGAGCCGTCGGCGTCCGAGACGGACCCGACGCCGCGCTCCATCGTGACGCGGGCGTCGAACGACGGGTCGGCGTCGTCGAGGTCCGCGGCGTACCGGCGGAGCGCGGTGGCCACCGCGTCGGTGTCGGCGTCGACGGGGAGCGTCTCGGCGGCGGCGGCGTAGTTCACCACGCCCGCGCGGAGCGCGTCGAACAGGAACGGGCGGTCCCGGACGGCCGTCCGGGTCGCTTCGGCGACGGTCACGCTCGTCGGCACCGGCCGCTGGCGCATAATCCCGACGGTCCGCGGCGGCGCGGTAGGGTCCCCTTCACGCGATACGCGACCGGTGCCGCCGCCGACCTCAATCGACGAAGTTGACGTTCGTCACCTCGAACCGGGCGCCGCCCGATTCCGCGGCGGTAACGGTCACGTCCCAGCCGTGGGCGCCGACGATGGTGCGGACGACCGACAGCCCGAACCCCTGTCCGCCCTCCGTGTCGGTCGTGAACCCGTGGTCGAACACGCGCGAGCGGGCCTCTTCGGGGATCCCGGGGTCGTCGTCCTCCACGTAGAACCCGTCGCCGAGCGGTCCGACCTCGACGCGCACGTCGTCCCCGCCGTGGTGGACGGCGTTGCGGAACAGGTTCTCGAACACCTGCCGCAGGCGGTCGGTGTCGGCGACGACCAGCGGGACCGGGACGTACTCCACCACTGCCTCGTCGGGGAGCGCCCCCTCGCGGGCGTCCGCGACGAGCGTCTCGATGTCGGTCACCTCGGGGTGTTCGACCACGTTCCCCTGCTTCGCCACGCGGAGCAGGTCGGTGATGAGGCGCTCCATCCGCGATACGCTCCGTTCGATGGCGTCGAGGTGGTCGGCGTCCCCCGTCTCGCGGTAGAGGTCGAGCCGGCCGGCGACCACATTGAGCGGGTTCCGGAGGTCGTGCGAGAGGATGTCGGTGAACTCCTTCAACCGGTCGTTCTGTCGTTCGAGCATCCGCTCGTACTGTTTCCGGGCCGTGACGTCGTGGGTCACGACCGTGTACCCGTGGAGAACGTCGTTCAGGATCGGCGCGAACGTGCACGCCCCCCAGAAGACGGAGCCGTCCGCCCGCTCGTGCCAGCCCTCGATCTCGACCGGGTCGCCCTCTCGGTCGGTGAGTTCCACGACCGCCCGTTCGAGGACGTCGTCCTCGTTCGACCACAGTACCCCCACCGACGAGCCGATGACCTCACCGGTCCCGTAGCCGTAGAGCCGCTCCGCTGTCGCCGGCCACGACTCGATGCGTCCGTCCAGGTCGAGCGTGAACATGGCGTACCCCGTCGCCGCTTCCACGATTCGGCGGTGAGTCTCCTGTTCCCTCGACTCTCCCCGCTTCACTCCCCCTTGCTGCCGCTCGCCAAAATCCACGATTTAGGGTAGTTCTACGGGAATATAAACGGAACAGTAGGAGCAGTTCGCGCTCTCGCCCGGAGAACAGAAGCGCCCTTCAGTAACGCCCGCGACAGAAATATCGTTCAGATTACCTATTTGGGGGTGGGCGTTCTACGCTTACCTGTAATGACGACGCAAGTCCCGAATTTCGACGGGTCGCTCTCGGCATCGCTCGGCGTCACTCTCGCGGTGGTGGCGCTCGTACTGGCGTGGACGGCACCGGTGGCCGCTCTGGTCGCCGTCTGCTGTGTCGCCGCCGGCTACCTGCTCGCAGGCGCGCAGTCGCGGTCCCGCGACCGGACGACCGCCCGGCGGCGGCGCTCCGCGTCCTGAGCCGTTCGCTCCCCTTCCCCGTCTTCTCCGCTCGACCGGGTCCTCGCCCGTTCTCGTGCCCGCCCCACCAGTCGTTCGCGACGACAGCCGACGCGGTCTGGCGCGACCACCGCGGAAACGAGTTTCAGTAACGCCCGCGACAGAAATATCGTTCAGATTACCTATTTGGGGGTGGCCGTCCTACGTCCACGTGCATGAGGGAACCGATGCCCGCAGTTCCCGACTCGGACGAATCGCTCGCCGTCGTCGCGGCGTTGCTGGTCGCCGTCCCGGCGCTGATGGTCGTCGCGACGTACCCCGGCGTGGTCGCAGGCGGCGGCGCACTCGTGGCCGCGGGGTACCTCCTCGCCCGGATTCGCGAGTCCACGGCCGTCCGAGCGTACCTCCCGCACCGGCGGGTGTGCGTCCCCGGAACGACCGCCTGCGTCGACGTCTGAACACCCCGCCCGGCCCTCCCCTCTCACCCGGTCCCCGCTGACTGGCCCTCCCACCGCCCTCGTTTCGGCCCTCCCGCTTCCCGCTGTCGAAGGCGCTAAGGCCGGCGCGACCCAGGATTCCTCCATGAGTCAGGCGCTGGTCGTCGTGGCGCACGGGTCCCACCTCAACCCGGAGTCGAGCGCGCCGACGTACGACCACACCGACACGGTCCGCGCGACCGGTGCGTTCGACGAGGTGCGCACGGGGTTCTGGAAGGAGGAGCCGAGCCTCCGCGAGGTGCTCCGCACGGTGGAGGCCGAGGAGGTGTACGTCGTCCCGATGTTCATCTCGGAGGGCTACTTCACCGAGCAGGTCATCCCGCGGGAACTCCGCCTCGAGGGCTGGGACGTCGACGACTGGGAGTCGGACGGCCTCTCGGCGGACGCGGCGACGTACACCGCGGCCGACACCGGCCAGACGGTCCACTACTGCGGTCCCGTCGGCACCCACGAGTCGATGACGGACGTACTCGTCCGCCGCGCCGAGAGCGTCACGGGCGACCCGGACGTGGGCGAGGTTGACGACTCACAGTCGTCCGCACGTCGGACGGAGTCGGACGGTGGGTTCGGGTTCGCCGTCGTCGGCCACGGCACCGAGCGCAACGAGAACTCCGCGAAGGCCATCGAGTACCACGCCCGGCGCGTCCGCGAGATGGACCGCTTCGACGAGGTGCGTGCGCTGTACATGGACGAGGACCCCGAGGTCGACGACCTGACGGAGTACTTCGAGAGCGAGGACGTCGTGCTCGTCCCGCTGTTCGTCGCCGACGGGTTCCACACGCAGGAGGACATCCCCGAGGACGTCGGTCTCACCGACGACTACCGGACGGGGTACGACGTGCCCGCCGAAGTCGGGGGCCACCGGGTCTGGTACGCGGGCGCCGTCGGGACCGAACCGCTGCTGGCCGACGTGATACTGGAGCGAGCCGCGGACGCCGGCGCCGACGTGGGAGCGGCCGTCGAACGGGTGCGCGAGACGACGCGCGTCGCCTCCCCGGGGGCCGACGACTGAATGGCCGCCCGACACGCCGACGCGCTCGTCCGCGAGGCGGCCGCCGACGGCGTCGGCTTCGACGGCCTCCGAGTGGAGCGGGCGACCGACGGCTACCGGTTCGAGACGCCCGAACGCGAGGCGAGCGGCCTCTCGGAGTCGGCCCTGCGCGAGCACGCCGACGGGAACGCGTACGTCACGAACTGGTACTTCTGGGAGCGCGAGGTCGGCGGGAGGAACCGGCCGCGGCGGGCGTTCCTCCGGCGCGCGGAGGACGCGCCCGTCCACTCGACTGCGGTGCCGGACCCCGAGGAGGACGCCGGCCGCCCGGTGCCCGACCGGTACGAGGCGCTCCGCGGCGGCCTCGTCACGGAGTGGGGGCAGCTCCGCGTCGAGACCACCCTCGCCGACGACGGCGCACGCCGGTACGAGGTCAGACACGTCGCGGACGCGGACGAGACCGTCGAGGCGCTCGACGCGCGCGAGGACCCGCGGGAGGCCCGCGAGCTAGCCGAGACCGACGAGCGGGGGCGCTACCGCCCGCTCAAGACCGCGCCGACGCTCCGGACGGGGTGGGTCTTCCCGGCGCTCGACTGGCACGACGCGACCGAGGCGGTCGAGACGTTCTACCCCGCGACGGTCCCGAACTGGTACCGCGAGCGGGAGGGGGAACTCGACGTCGACCACTGGCGCGAGACCGCCGAGCGCCAGACGGGCATCTACGACGTGGTCGACGAACTGCCGCGCGAGGCGGTCGAGTACGTCGCGGCGGCGTGTTGCGTCGACTCGCAGTGTCTCAAGCGGCGCGAGTGGGAGTACGAGGCGGGCGACGACCTGGCCGTCGACGGCGGCGACGGGCCGTTCCCGTGCCGGGAGCCCTGCTCGCTCGTCGTCGCCGCCGCGCGGACGTGGACGAAACTGGAGGAGGAGGAGGAGCGAGAGTACACGTTCACGCTCACGCCGAGCGAGAAGGAGCAGGTGGAGGCGGTCGTCGACGCGGTGGCCGACGGGCGGACGGACGAGATACGCGAGGCCGACGTGACCGAGGGAGCGAACCGCTACCGGGCGCGCTACCTCCGCGCGAAGCGGTTCGACGAGGAGGGGAACCTCGGCGGCGTCGCGACCGGTTCCGACGAGGCCGGCGAGGGGTCGTGACCCGAGGGGTGAGCGAGCGTCGAGACGGAGACGGTCAGGAGAACAGGACGTACAGCGCCCCGCCCACCGCGACGGCGACGGCGAGCAGGCCGAGCGTGAGCGCGAGGCTCTGGAACGTCAACTGGAGCACGAGCGCGAACAGGAGCGCCACGACGGCGAGCGCGACGACCAGGAACGTCGTCGGCGTCGCGGAGTCGGGCAGCACGCCCTCGAGCGTGTCGCCGAGCGTCTGGGGGCGCCCGCCCTCGGACGGCTGGGAGCGCTGGGGCCGCGAGAGGGTCTCGTCGACGTCGACCGGACCCCGCCGGGTCGTCGGTTCGACCGTCACCTCGACCACCTCCCCCTCCGCGCCGTGCCCGGTGACGATCTCGAGTCCGCCCGTGACCGGGTCCGAGAGGTCCGCCACGTCGATGCGGACCCGGCTGGTCGAGTCCCGGTCGACGTAGTGATTCGAGGTGGCGACGGAGGCCACACTAGCGAGCGGTCCGAGGAACCGCAAATGGACGTGGACCGCCTCGCCCTCGTTGCGGAGGAGGACCTCGAACGACCCGTCGGCCGTGTACCGCTCGGGGGCGACGGCTTCGTTGAGTCGCTCACGGTTGAGCGCGACGGTGAGCGGGTCCGTTGGCACGGGGGAGGATGACCGCATCGGGGCAAAAAGGTTCGCAGTTCGCGCTCACTCGCGCATGTCGGGCGGGAGCAGGTTGGGGATTCCCTCCTCGATGGGGTACTCCTCGCCGCAGTCCGTGCACACGAGCGTCCCGGCGAGTATCTCGCCGTCCTCCTCGTCCCGCTCCTCGACGGTCAGTTCGAGGTCGTGCTTGTCGAGCGGACAGCAGACGATGTCCAAGAGCGACTCCTTCATCGTCCGCTCGGAGTGGCGGCCCGGGCAAAAGCCTACGGGTTCGGCGTCATCCGGTGACACGGCAAGGGGAGAGCGCGGTCGGGTCACACCACCGCGACCGGCGCGCCGGCCCGCGGCTACTCGCGGAACCGGCGGGCGCGGCGCGACCAGTCCCAGTCGAGGTAGCGAACCCGCGGCGAGACGTCGGCGGGGACGAGACCGCACTCGCGTAGGAGGTCACGGACGCCGTCCGGACCGCCGAAGTCGCCGCGGAACCAGAGACAGACGCGGGGGACGCGGACGACGCCGCCACCGAGCAGTCCACCGTCCGGGTCGTACTCGACGGTCCGGTCGAGGTACAGCGCCGTCGCCTCGTCGAGTTCCGCGTCTGCGTCCCGCGTGTAGACGGCGACGGCCGGAGAGCTCTCGGCCCCGCAGTTCAGCGCGAAGTGCACCCGCGGGTCCACGTCGGGGAGCCGGTGACGGCGCTCGAACCCCGACGCGAAGAGGCGCGGGAGGTAGCCGAAACCGCGTTTCGACTTCCCGCGCAGGATGCCGTGTTCCACCTCGTCGAGCGAGACGGCGTGGCCGGCGACCGGGAGCGCCTCGGCCGCGAAGAACGCGCGGCGCGACTCGTACAGCCCCGGCTCCGTGTCGAGGAGCAGTTGCACCGCGGCGTTGTAGCAGTTGAGCCAGAACGCCGTGCGCGCCGGGACGTCGAGGGCAGTCAGCGCCGCCTCCTCCACGTCGGCGAGCGCGGAGACGCGTCCCTCGACCGGGTCGCCGGCCCGGACCGCCCGCAGCAGCCGCGCGCTCGCGTCGACCGGGTCCGGGCCCGGACTGTCCGCGTCGTCGGTGGCGTCGCTCATGGGTGGTGTTGGAGCCGCGCGCACAAAACGAGAGACGTCTCGGGGGCGACGTGTTACGCCTCGACCTCGTCCCAGGGGTCCGCGCGGACCACGGTCTCCGAGCGGTCCGGACCGACGCCGACGGCGTAGACGGGCGCGTCGACCTGTTCCTCGACGTACTCCAGGTACTCGCGGCCCGCCTCCGGAATCGCGTCGTACCCCTCGGTCGCCACCTCGCCCCAGTCGACCTCGGGCCACGGCTCGAACTCGCGGAGGACCGGTTCGCACCGGCCCCAGCGCTCGGTCGTCGCGGGCATGGTGTCGAGCGTCTCGCCGTCGAGGTCGTACGCGTGACCCACCTTCACCTCGTCGAGTCCGGCGAGCACGTCGAGGTGGTTCACGGCGACGCCGGTGAACCCGTTCGCGCGCGCCGCGTGCCGGAGCATCGGCACGTCCAGCCAGCCGATGCGGCGCGGGCGGCCGGTGACGGTGCCGAACTCCCCGCCCTTCTCGCGGATGTAGTCGGCGAGGTCCTCGTCGTCGCCCACCAGTTCGGTCGGGAGGGGACCCGTCCCCACTCGCGAGAGGTACGCCTTCACGACGCCGACGACTTCCCCCTGCCCGACGACGGTGGGACCGACGCCGGTGCCGACGGCCGCGCCGCCCGCCGTGGGGTTCGAGGACGTGACGAACGGGTAGATGCCGTGGTCGATGTCGATGCTCGTCCCCTGTGCGCCCTCGAACATGACGTTCTCTCCCGCCGCGTGCCGCTCGTGGAGGAAGTCGCCGCAGTTCACCGTCATCCCCTCCTCGCGGAGGCGGTCACCGACCGCGGCGAACTCCTCGTGGAGCGCGTCGACGTCACACTCCTCGCCCGCCTCCAGCCCGTACACGTCCTCGATGACGGCCCGTTTCTGCGGGACGACGTACTCCAGTCGGTCCCGGAGCACGTCGGGGTCGAGCAGGTCGCCGACGCGGACGCCGCGCCGGCCGGCCTTGTCCTCGTAGGTGGGTCCGATACCGCGTCCGGTCGTCCCCGCCGCGAGGTCGGAGTCGGACTTCGCCTCCTCCTCGATGCCGTCGAGACGGCGGTGGTACGGCATGATGACGTGCGCGCGGCGGGCGACGCGCACGTCGGGGTCGAGTCCCCGCTCGCGGAGCGCGTCGAGTTCCTCGAACAGCGTCTCGGGGTTCACGACGCAGCCGTTGCCGAGCACGCCCACCTTGTCGCGGACGGCGCCCGAGGGGACGAGCGAGAGCGCGTACTCCTCGCCACCCTCGACGACGGTGTGGCCGGCGTTGTCGCCGCCCTGGTAGCGGGCGACCACGTCGGCGGGTCCGCCCCACAGGTCGACGAGCGCGCCCTTGCCCTCGTCGCCCAGTTGCGAGCCGACGATAGTGACGGTCATTCCGTCCCCCCGTTCCGCGGCCCCCGGTAAACCGATTGCGGTCCCGGGAACATCGACGCGTCAGGAATCAACACGTTCCTGCCCATCAGGAGCGTCTCCACCTACTCCATGTCCATCGACGTGGGCAACGTCGCCCCGTCGAGAGCGGAACTGTTAACTACTCACACGACGGACGGTCCCCTGACAGTTGTTACCTCCCGGAGACGTTCCGGGACAGAGGGGAACGTTTAAACCCACGACTCACAAGTTAACACGTGGCATGATAGATCGACTTGAGAAGGAGGTGGACATGCTGGAGCGGCACCTCCAGGTGCTCCGGATGGTCATCGAGAACGAACCCATCGGCATCGTGAAGATGTCGAACGAGACGGGCTATCCCCACCACAAGGTGCGTTACTCGCTGCGCGTCCTCGAAGAGGAGAACCTCATCGAACCGTCGAGCCAGGGCGCCATCACGACCGAGCGGACGGCCGAGTTCGTCGAGGACCTCGACGACAAACTCGACGACATCATCGACAAAATCGGCGGCATGCGCATCGAGAACCCGCCGGAACTCGAGGGGTGAGTTCGGTCACGCCGCGGTCCTGTTCTGGTTCTCTCGGCCCGGGTACCCCCGAGTAGCCCGGGGCGCGGGCATCGATAGAGCGCCGCCGGTGGAGGCGGTTACAGTTCCGGGACGGTGACGTGGAACTCGCCCTCGCGCGCCTCGACCAGACAGAGGTGGAACCCCTGCTTGCGCGAGAGGCGCACGAAGCTCTTGTGTTTGCCGCGGCTGAGTAGCCCGCCGCCCGTCGCGTCGGCGACGGCCTCCAGCGCGCCGGGTTCGAAGAACGACGCCGAGACGTAGAACGCCGCGCCGAGGTCGTCGTGCTGTTCGGCGACGGCGCTCGCGCTCTCGACGAGTCCGTCGAGCATCGACTCGGTGGTCGCCTCCCGCGAGTCGGTCACGTCGGCGACCACGAGCGGGGTCCCCATCCGGTCGCGCAACACCACGTCGAACGACCGCTCGCCCGCGCGCTTCCCCTCCTCGTCGACCAGCGTGACCTCGCCGTGGAGTTCCGCGCGGTCGACCGCCGGGAGCGCGTCGAACAGGCTCCGCATCGACGACTCGTTCCGCGTGTCGCGAATCTCGTACAGCAGGTCGCGGACGGCCCACTCGACGAAGCCGTACTCGATGGTGTCGGCGAGGAACTCCGCGAACGGGCGGCCGTCGACGACGACGCCGTCCGCCTCGAAGTCGGTGTGCTGTTCGAGCCGGAGGTTCGCGTTCACCTCCTCGCGCGGGGCGGTGCTCGTGTGCGCGTCCTCCAGCGTCGCGCCGCCCTTCGAGTCGTACCGCACGAACAGGTTCGTCCCCGCGAGCGCGCGGTCCGCGGGCATGGTCTGCTCCACCGGCGCGTCGGGCGCGCGCTCGCGTGCCGCCGCCACCTCCTCGCGGGCCGTCTCGAGGTCGGCCTCCAGGTCCGAAACGCGGCCGCGCAGCCGCTCGTTCTCCTCGCGCAACCGGTCGGCCTCGGCCTCGCTCGCCTCCAACTCCGCGCGGGCGTCGTCGAGTTCCCCGCGCGCCTCGTCGCGGGCGGCCCGCGCCCGTTCGAGGGCGGCGTCGTCCGCGTCGTCGCTCGCGGGCGACCCCTCGTCCGTCGGCGCGGTCCGCGGTTCGGAGTCGGGGTCCGAGGCGGCGTCGGTCGCCGGCTCGTCGTCCGTCGAGCGACCCGGGCCGGTCTGCGACGCCGCGTCGTCCCGCCGCGTCGCTCCGGTCACCTCGGCCTCGTCGGGGTCGAGGGCGGGAATCGAGCGCGTCTCGCGCCACTGCTCCTCCGCCGAGAAGGGGTCAGACTCCGCCCCCGACACCGCGTCGGTCGGCTCGCCGTCCCGCCGGGCGTGAGAGCGCCGTGCGTCGCCGCGGGAGTCGTCGGCGGCGCGTTCGTCGGGGGCGGTCGAGTCCGAGTCCGCCGAACCGGGGTCGCGCTCCTCGTCGGTGTCGCTTCCGCCGTCGGCACCGACCGACTCTCCCCCGTCGACCGACTCGTCGGGCGCGGCGGCGCTCGGGTTCGAGTCCGCCGTCGTCCCGGGGGCGTCGGGGTCGTCGACCGCGTCCGCGGGTCGGTCGGTCCCTCCCGTCTCGGCGGCGTCGGGAACGTCGGCGGGGTCGGTCGCGTCCTCGTCCTCGTTCTCGTCCGTTTCGCCCTCGTCGGCCGCTCCGGCGTCGGCGTCCCGGTCCGATTCGGAGGTCGGCCCGGGGTCGATAGTGACGCCGTCGCTCGTGTCGCTCGTGCGGTCGGACGGGGCGTCGCCGGGAGTTCCTTCGGCGGCGCTCGGGTCCGTCTCGTTCGTGCTGGCCTGCTCGGCCGGGTCGGGTCGGTCGCGTCCGTTGCGTCCGTCGCCGACTCGCTCCCCGCCGCGGCGACGCCGGCAGCGGTTGCGGACCCGGCATCGGCGCCGTCCGGGTCCGTCTCCTCGGGCGTCTCCGACTCCCGTGGCTCCGCTACCGGGTCGGGGATATCGACGACCTCGACCGGCACCTCGTGGACCGTGTAGATGCCCACCTCGTCGGTCGCGCGCTCGAACGCCTCGTCGCCGGTCAGCGTCCGCCGGGCGTTGCCGACGAACGCGCACGCCAGCGAGCGGCCGCCGTGGTACACCACGTAGTAGTCGCCCGAGAGGACGTTCTCGGAGAGTTCGACGTACCCGGTGAAGTTGCCCGCCGAGAGCGTCGCGTCCACCTCCGAGAGCGGCGTGTCGTTCGTGTAGTACTGCGCCCTCTGCTCGCCGCCCGCCTCGCGCATCGCGAACAGCAGCGGGAGCGATGGGTCGGGCGCGGCGTACGCCGTCCCGTCGGCGTCCGCGAACGACTCGACGTCGCCGTCTGCCACCCCGACGACGCGGCCGTTCAGCGCGAACAGCCACGCCGCGCCGTCGGTGACCGCGCCCGTGAACCCCCGCGACGCGAGGTCGTGGAGCCCCGCGTACCCCCCCTCGAACGGCGCCGAGTCCCACCCGGTCACCGTCTCGACTGTCTCGCCGTCCATCGCGTTTAGTTCTCCGCGTACGACCCAAATACTTTCCGCTCGGTACGACGAGCGGCTTGCGCTCCCGTCGACGCGGCGGCGCGAGAGCGTCTCGACGGACGACCGAGCGGAGACGGGCCGGCCGAACGGGCGGGACGGGGAACCGACGGACGGACGGACGTTACGCGGCGCTCGTCCCCACGGCGGCGTACAGGAACAGGAACCCGAAGTACAGGAGCACGAGCAGGCCGAGCGAGACGAGCCGGAACCGGCGGAGGTCGGCCTGCTCGGCCGCGCTCGCGTCCGCGAACGCCTCCCGCTCGGCCGGGGTCAACGCCTCCGCGTGCGCGAGTCCGCGGTGGAGGTCGCGCTGGCGCCGGCGGGGGAACTGCTCCCCGCACCGCTCGCACGCGTGGACCTCGACGTCGGACGGGACGTCCAACTCCGGGTCCGCGCTCGCCCGGTCGGCGGTCCCCGCGTGTGCGTCGCTCGCGTTCATACGAACGGGGGCGCACCCCCCGGCCGGGTCACGACCCACAGGCTGAACATCGTGTACGCCACCATCGCGGCGGTCACGCCGTACTGGCTCCGGGCTGCCTGCAGGCGGTCGGGGAACAGGTCGTACGCCGTCGCGTGCGCCACCCACACCGCGAGCAGGTGGCCGACGAGCACCGCCGCGATGGCGACGCCCGCGACCCACGACGGGACGAACAGCGTCGGCGGCGCGGCGGCGGCGAGAGGGGCGACGCGGCGACGACCACCAGCGAGGGCGCGAGCGCCAGCCCCGTGACGACGTTGTGCGCGAGGTGGTAGCCCGCCGCGATGGCGAGCAGCGCGGGCGCGAACCGGCGGGCGAGCGCCGCCGTCGACACGAACGTGTCGGCGTAGCGGCGGGCCGCCCGGACCGACACCCGGTACGCGGCGAGGAACAGGCCGAACCCGAGGAGCATCCCGACGAGGTACGCGAGGAGCGGCGGGACGTCCCGCACGACGAACGGGACGACGATGTCGCGCCAGAGGCGGGTCCCCACGAACCCGTCGTACGTCGTCACGAACACGACGCCGACCACGAACGCCACGTCGCTCCGGTCGCGGACCCAGTCGGCGTCGGTGAGCGCCATCCCCGGGAAGCGGACGCGGAGGCCCTCGTCCGTCCGCGCGAGCGGTGCGACCCGGCCGTAGGCGGCGAGCAGGCGCGAGACGGGGTCGACGGTGCCGAACCACGTCTCCGCGCCGAAGACGACGCTCCCCGCGAGCGTGAGGAGTCCGTAGCCGACGACGGTCGCCGCGAGCAGGCGCGGGTCGGACGCGAGCGGCGTCACGACTTCGAGGTACACCAGCGCGAGCAGGCCGGCGACCGCGGGCCACGAGCCGAGCCGTTCGGGGTACGGTCGGTCGAGCGACGGGAGCGGCGCGGCGAGCGTCCGGAACGGGTTGAGCGCCGGCCACGTGTTCGCGACGAGGTACGTGCTCGCGACGTAGGCGGCCCACCAGCCGACCCAGACGACCAGCACCGCGGCGTTCCGCTCGGCCGCTCCCGGACCGGCGGGGCCGAGGAAGCCGGCGACGAGCACGAGCGCCAGTCCGGCCAGCCCCACCGCCCGCGCGGCGAGCGGCGCGGCGCGACCGGGGCGGGCAGCGAGTCGCCCCACGAGTCGATGCGGGCGACGAGCGCGCGGTCGGTGACGAACGACGCGAGCAGGAACGACGCGCCGACGACGCCCCCGCCGGTGGCGAGGAACAGCCACGTCGGCACCGCCAGCGACTCCGCGGCCGCGCTGCGGATACCGCCGGCGTGCGCGAGCGCTCGGCCGGCGAACGCGAGGAGCGCGAGGAGCCACCCGGCGCTCGCGGCGGCCCGGACTGCGCGGCGATTCATTACACGGGATTGGGAGCGGCCGCCCGAGTAGCTTGCGGATTCCCCCGCCGCTCGACGGCGGACCCACGGCTGGAACGGCGGGCGCGACAGAGGAGAACCGCCGCGGAAGCGACGCGGGTCACCCGGCGTGGTCGCTGCGGCGGCCGACCACCGGGAGCAGTTCAGACGCGCTTCGAGCGGGCTTCCCGGACGCTCGCGCCGTCGCGAACCATGTCTTCACAGGACGGGCAGACGCGCACCTCCGCCATCCCCTCCGGTGCGAACACTCGAACGTATCGCTCGGTAACGAAAGATCCGCAATTCCTACACTCCGGCATGCGAGGACGACTACCACGTCGTGGGTTGTAGTCCTATCGGCCGCGGGTATCCACGACGTCGCCGCGACCCGGGGACGCCGGCGCGTATGGAGGGATTTTTGGTTCCCGCCCGGCTACCGCCGCGTATGGCAACCGAAACGGACGACGCCCACGACGACGGGCACCACCTCCCCGCGGTCGAGGACTGGCCGCGCGGGTTCGGCGAGGCCTCCTGGTGGCCGTTCGTCACCGCGGCGGGGGCCGCGGGCATCTACGTCGGGGCGGCGCTGTTCCTGATGGGGTACGGCGACACCAACATCGTTCCCCCCATCGCCGGGCCGGCCGTGCTCGTCGGGAGCGTCGGCCTGTTCCTCGTCGGACTGTACGGCTGGCTGTACCACGCGTTCGTCTCGCACTTCTGGCAGCGCGGCGCGAACGAACACTCCGCGACCAAACTCCAGTGGGGGATGATCGCGTTCCTCGGGTCGGAGGTGGCCACGTTCAGCGCCGGCTTCACCTACTTCTTCTTCATCCGCGCGGGCGAGGCGTGGCCGCCCGGCGAACTCCCCCCGCTGGTCGGGTCGCTCGTGCTCGTCAACACGGCCCTGCTGTTGATATCGTCGGTGACGCTCCACTTCGCGCACGAGGCCATCCGCGAGAGCAAACGCGGGCGCTTCCTCGGCCTCCTCGGACTGACGCTGCTGCTCGGCGTCGTGTTCATCGGCGGGCAGGCGTACGAGTACTACGAGTTCATCCAGCACGAGGAGTTCACCCTCACCTCGGGCGTGTTCGGCTCCGCCTTCTACGGGCTGACCGGCCTCCACGGCCTGCACGTCTCGATGGGCGCGGTGCTGCTCGGCATCGTCTTCGTCCGCGGCCTGATGGGGCAGTACTCCGCGGAGCGGCACGTCTCCATCACCACCGCCTCGATGTACTGGCACTTCGTCGACGCGGTCTGGGTGCTCCTCGTCGTCGTGCTGTACGTCGGCGCGGAGATTCCGGGCGTCGTCGCCTGAACCCGGGGTCTCCCTCCGAGTCCTCGACTCCGGCTACTCCGACCGACTCGCGCTCCGTGCGTCTCGGTCGTCAGCGTACCGTATCTCCTCGATTTCGCGGCGCTCGCCGTCGACGTACTTGTAGCGACGGCCCGGTTCCTCGTCCTCGACCGCGCGGTGGGAGCCGTCGCAGAACGGCCGGTCGTCGCTCAACCCGCACATGCAGACGGCGACGTCGCCCCACTCCGGGTCGATGTCGTCCTCGTCGAGCCTGACCGGTCCCGTCGCCTCGTGGGTCACCTCGCGCCGTGACGGACTCGCCCCGTCCGCAGGTGCGTCGTCGGACACGGTGGCGCTTCACCGCGGAGCGTCGTAAACCCACGTCTCGGGCGGGGGACGACCCCCGCGAGCACGCCGACGAGCAGACAGAAGTACGCGAGCAGCCCCCCGAGCAGCGCGGCGAGGACGGCCGGACCGGCGACGACGGCCACCGCCGGCCCGCCGACGGCGACGAGGAGCGTCCCGGTCCACCGGACGAGGCGGCTGTCCCACAGCGCTCGCGCCCGGTCGGGCGCCAGCGCCATCGCCAGTTCGAGCGCGAGCGCGCCGGCCGCGCCCGCCGCCAGCCACCGGGGGCGGGCGAGCCGCTTCGGCGGGTAGCCGAGTACGCGCGCGAGTGCGAGCAGCGTCGCCGTCGCCGCGAACGCGAGCAGACCGTCGCGGTGGCGGGAGTCCACGCCGGCGCTTCGCGCCGGACCGAGGAAACCGTGGTGGGGCGTCCGGAACGTTAACCAGACGGCCCCCCCAGAACCGGCCATGGGAAAGTGGCGACGGCGGACGCTGGCGTATCTGGCGGGGCTCGCCGTCGTCATCGTCGTCTACGCGGTGGCGTACCACGAGGCGATGGCGACGTTCGAGGGGCGCGAGCAGTCGTTCGTCCACTCGCTACAGGTCGTCGTCGAGACGTTCACCACCACCGGCTACGGCTCGGACGCGCCGTGGGACTCGACGGTGATGAACCTCTTCGTCATCGCGATGGACCTCACCGGCGTCCTGCTCATCTTCATGGCGCTGCCGGCGTTCGTCTTCCCGCTGTTCGAGGAGACGCTCTCGACGACGCCACCCGACGAAGTCGACGGGCTGACCGACCACGTCGTCATCTGCGCGCACACGGCGCGGGGGCGCGTACTCCGAGAGGAGTTGGTGGCGTCGGACACCCCGTACCTGTTCGTCGTCGCGGACGAGGACCTCGCGCGCGACCTGTACGAGGACGACGAGCCCGTCGTCCACGGCAACCCCGAGGAGGTGGCGACGCTCCGGGCCGCGAACGTCGACGAGGCCACCGCGCTGGTCGCGGACGCCGACGACGAGCGGAACGCGAGCATCGTCCTCTCGGCGCGGGAGGTGTCCGAGGAGCTCCGCGTCGTCAGCTTCGTCGAGGACGAGTCGGTCGCCGACTACCACCGCTACGCCGGCGCGGACGAGGTGCTCTCGCCGCGGCGCATCCTCGGTGAGAGCCTGGGCGCGAAGGCGACGACGACGGTGTCGGACGAACTCGGCGAGGGCATCGAAATCGGCCAGGACTTCCAGCTGGCCGAACTGCTCGTCCACCACGGCAGCCCGCTCGTCGGCAAGACCGTCGCGGAGTGTCGCATCGGCGAGCGGACCGGCGCGAACATCATCGGCGCGTGGGTGAAGGGCGACTTCGAGTCGCCGCCGGCCCCGGACCGGGTGCTCGACGAGCACACGGTCATCCTCGTCGCCGGGCGGGAGTCGCAACTGGAGGCGCTGAAGGAACTCACGCTCTCGGAGACGCGCCGCCAGCGCCGCGGGACGGTCATCGTCGCGGGCTACGGCGTCGTCGGGCGCTCGGCCGCCGCCGAACTCGCCGCCAACGAAGACACCGTCGTCGTCGACGAGGTGGAGAAACCCGGCGTCGACGTGGTGGGCGACGCGACCGACCGCGTCACCCTCCAGGAGGCCGGCATCGACGAGGCGCGCAGCGTCGTCCTCGCGCTCGACTCGGACACGACGACCATCTTCGCCACGCTCGCGGTCCGGCAGGTCGCCCCGCACGTGGAGGTCATCGCGCGCGCGAACGACGACGCCACCGTGCCGAAACTCTACCGCGCGGGCGCCGAGTACGTCCTCGCGCTCTCGACGGTGTCCGGGCGGATGCTCGCCTCGCAACTGCTCGACGAGGAGGTGTTGCGCCCCGAGACGCAGATCGAACTGGTCCGCACGACGGCCCCGGCGCTCCGTGGGGAGACGCTCGCGAACGCGGACGTCCGCGCCCGGACCGGCTGTACGGTCATCGCCATCGAGCGCGACGGCGAGGTGCTCACCGAAGTCGGGCCGGACACGACCGTCCGGCGGGGCGACGTCCTCGTCGTGGCCGGCACCGACGACGCCGTGGCGACGTTCACCGAACAGTTCACGTGAACGTGAGTCACGTCGTCGAGCGCTCCGGCCCGGCCCGTCGGCCCCACCGGAACGGCGCGACGGGCGAGAGCGCGAGCACCCAGACGGCGAGGAGGGTCGCCCCGACGAACTCGGGTATCGCCAGCCCCGGTCCCAGTCGGACACCGGCGTCCCACAGCCACCACTGACCGACGTGGACGGCCGCGAGCGCGAGCGTCGCCCGACCGGTCGCCGCCCCTCGACGGACGAACCCGTCGGTCGCGAGCGTCGCGGTGAGACCGACGTAGAACCCGACCGCCGTCGGGAAGTGGAGCGGGTGGCCCGACGGGAACGTGCCGACGCCGCCGAGAGGACGAGCGACAGGGCGAGGAGGACCCCGGACGCCCGCTCCCACCCGGTCGTCGCGTCCCGGACGGCCCACGCGTACGGGAGGCCGAGCGCCGCGCTCGCGAGGAGCGTCCCGTTGAACAGGAGTGCGGTCCGCGGGGCGACGCCGAGGTCCGAGAGCGCGTCCACGGGCCACCCGAACCACGGCGCGAGGAGCGTCGCGAGCAGGATGCCCGACAGCGAACCGAGGACGGCGACGCTCCCGGCGTTGACGGCGAGGCGGTGGCGACGGACGGTGCGCATCGTCACGACCGGGGGGCGCGGCGGTAAAACCGATTCGGGTCGACGGTTAGCGGTGAGGGGAGGGGAGACGCCTTCGGTCGATTCCCGTCCCGGTGCGTCCGGCCACGGCGAAGCGAGACGGCGAGTGTTCCGGCTCCCGCACCCTTTTGGCTCGCGCGCGCGGAGCCGCGAGCGATGAGTCTCACGCTGCCGGACATCGGGCTGGGCACCTCCGGGAACGAGGGCGAGGAGTGCACGGAGGCGGTAGTCGAGGCGCTGGAGGTCGGCTACCGCCACGTCGACACCGCACAGACGTACGACAACGAGCGAGCGGTGGGCGACGCGCTCGACCGGTCCGACGTGGACCGCGAGGACGTGGTGCTCGCCACGAAGGTCGGGGCGGAGAACCTCGGGTACGACGACGCCAAGCGGACCGCGCGCGAGTCGCTGGAGCGACTGGGCGTCGACCGCGTCGACATGTTGTACGTCCACTGGCCCATGGCGGCGTACGACCCCGAGGGGACGCTCCGCGCGATGGACGAACTCCGCGAAGAGGGCGTCACGGACCACGTCTGCCTGTCGAACTTCACACCCGAGTTACTGGCGGAGGCACGAGACCTGCTGGACTCGCCCGTCGCCGCCCACCAAGTGGAGTGTCACCCGCTGCTCCCGCAGGAGGAGTTGCTCGCCGACGCGCGCGAACACGACACCTACCTCGTCGGCTACTCGCCGCTCGGCCGCGGGAACATCCTCGACGACCCGCTGTTGAGCGACATCGCGGAGAGACACGACGCGACCACCGCGGCGGTCTGTCTCGCGTGGGCATTCGCCCGCGAGGGACACGTTCCCATCCCGAAGGGGAGCGGCGAGCACGTCCGGGCGAACTACGAGGCGCGGAGCCTCGAACTCGACGACGAGGACCTCGACCGTATCCGCGAGTACGACGCGCGCGAGCGGTTCATCGACCCCGACGAGGCGGCGTGGAACCGGTGAGTCGCCGAGGGCGAGCCGCCCGACCGGCCTCAGCCGCCGGTGAGGCGGCCGAGTGCGACGAGCAGGAGGTAACCGAGTAGCCCGAGCGCGAACAGCAGCACGGGGAGGATAAACGGTCCGAACGTCGAGACGAGCGCGTCGAGCGGCCCGAACGCCATGCGGACCGGTGGTGGCGAGTCGGTTTAACGCCCGGGGTCGGCGTCGCCGCCGGGTGTACTACCGTCCGCGTCGTGTACGTCCATGTCGTGCGCGTTCGCGAACGCGTCGGCCCCGCCGTCGGTCTCGTGGGTCGCCGCCTCGGCGGGCGAGTCGAACGGGGTCACCGCCGCGTCCGCGGCCCGGACGGTGAGGTCTCGTTTCGGGTACGGAATCTCGATGTCGGCGTCCAGCACACCGGTGTATATCGCGCGGTTCAGCCGGTGAGTCGCCTTGGCCGCCCGCGTGGGCGAGGCGACCCAGCAGAGGAGTTCGTAGTTCAGCGCCGAGTCGCCGAACTCCCGGAGGCGCATCCGGGGGCGAGGGGAGTCGAGCACCAGCGGCTCCGCCGCCGCCGCGTCGAGCGCCACCGCCTCGAACGCGTCGAGGTCGGTCCCGTACGCGACGCCGACGGGGACGCGGATACGCCGGCGGCGCTGGGGGGCCGACTGGTTGATGACCTTCCCGGCGTTGAGCAGCGAGTTCGGAACCGTGACGAGCACCTCGTCGCGCGTCTGGAGCGTCGTCGAGCGCACCCCAACCTTGACGACGGTGCCGGCCTCGCCGGACTCGAGTTCGACGTAGTCGCCGACCCGGTACGTGTCGTCGAAGTAGAGCGCGATACCCCCGAAGAAGTTGGCGACGGTGTCCTTCGCGGCGAACCCCACGGCGATGCCCGCGATGCCCGCGCCCGCGAGCAGGGGCGTCACGTCGACCTCCCAGACGTACAGGACGGTGGCGGCCGTCCCGACGAGGACGGTGAGCGTCCACACGTTCGAGAAGACGGGCGCGAAGTCGTAGCGCGCGCCGGCGTCCCTGAGCCGGTCGACGGCGCGGTTCACCACCTGATTCAGCGCCCACGCCCACAGGAGGACGACGAGCGTCAGCGCCGGTCGCTGGAAGAACGTGTCCAGCGCCTCGGGGGCGACGGGGACCGCGGCGACGACGCCCTCCACCCGAGTGAGCACGAACACGCCGCACAGCGCGAGCGTGAGCACGACCGGGACGGCGAACTCGTCGACGAGAATCTCGTCGAACGCCGTCTCCGTGCGGGCGACGAACCGACGGGCCGTCCGGACGACGACGAACTGCGCGACGAGCGCCGCACCGAGCGAGACGGCGAGAACGACGCCGGTCGCCTGCCACGGCGGCAGCGCGTCCAGCGCCGAGATGAGGTCCATGCGCTCCGGGAGGTGTCCGAGGGTATATACGTTCCCCGAGCCGGCTATCGTCTCCGAGAGCCGGCCCCCATCGGTTATATCCTCGTCCCGGCGAACCGGGAGACGTGTACCGGACGGGCCACCTCGGAGCGTCGCTGCTCGCGTTCGCGCCGGTCGCGTACTGGCTCGTCTCGGGCGGGTACGTCGTACTCGCGTTCCTGACGGGCGCGACGGTGCTGTACCTCGCGATGCTCCCCGACGTCGACCACCGGCTTCCGGGCGTATCGCACCGCGGGCCGACCCACTCGCTCGCGTTCGCCGCGCTCGTGGGTGTCGCCTTCGCGCTCGCCGCCGGGGAGCTATCGCGGGTGCTGTCGGTTGCGGTTCCGGCGGGGCTGTCGACGGCCGCCTTCGGCTTTCTCCTGGGCTTCGGCTCCGTCCTGGCGCACCTGCTCGGGGACGTCCTGACCCCGATGGGCGTGCGCTTCTTCTGGCCGCACCCGCGGACGTGGAGTCTCGGTCTGACGACCGCCGACAGCCGCGTCTGGAACGGGGCGCTGTTCGCGCTCGGCGTGTTCGCCGTCGCCGCGGCGACGGTCTCCGCGCTGTAGACCGCGAACGTCCGGCCTCGCGGGGTCCGGCCTCGTTAAGTGGCGACCCGTCGAACGCGTGCCCATGAGCGACGGACCCGACGGAACGGACGGCGCGCCGACGCCCGAACTCAGCGACGACGCGCAGCGCCGCTTCCCGGTCCCCGACTACGAGGAGATTCCCGACGACCTGCGCGAGCGCATCGCCGAGGAGACGGAGCGCGCCGGCTTCACCCCGAACGTGTTCGCCGCGCTCGCGCACAGACCGAGTCACTTCCGCGCGTTCGTCGCGTACCACGACGCGCTGGTCGACGAGACCGAGTTGGACCGCGAGGAGGTAGAGATGATAGTCGTCGCCGTCTCGGGGCGGAACCACTGCCTCTACTGCAACGTGGCGCACGGCGCGCTCGTGCGCATCTACGCGAAGGACCCGCAGTTGGCGGACCAGCTGATATCGAACTACCGCGCGGCGGACGTGAGCGAGAAGCGGCTGGCGATGCTGGAGGTGGCGGTGACACTCACCGAGGAGCCGGACGCGGTCACGACGGACGACCTGGACCTGCTGTACGAGGCGGGGTACAGCGAGTCGGAGGTGTGGGACATCGGCTCGGTGGCCGCCTTCTTCAACCTCAGCAACCGGCTGGCGACGTTCGCGGACTGGCGGCCCAACGAGGAGTTCTACACGATGGGCCGGTGACCGGCGCGCGCGTCGGTACTCGGCCGGTCTGCCATCACCCCTAACCGCGCGCCGCCCGTGCGCTCCGTATGGTCACGACAACCGTGGTCTCCGTCCACCAGGTGACGCCGAGCGTCAAGCAGTTCCGCCTGCGGGCGGAGGACGAGGCGTTCGAGTACGACCCCGGTCAGCACACGACCGTCCAGTTCGAACGGGACGGCGAGGAGGTGGTCCGGCCGTACACGCCGACGAGCCTCCCGGGGACCGACGAACTGACGCTCGCCATCAAGCGCTACGACGACGGCACCGCGTCGGTGTGGATGCACGAGCGCGAACGGGGCGACGAGGTGGAACTCGGCGACCTGGAGGGGAACCTCCACCTGCGCGACCCCGAGCGGGACGCCGCGTTCGTCTCCACCGGGACGGGCATCACCCCGATGATGGCGATGCTGAAAGACTACGTCGAGCGGGGAGAGGGCGACGCCCACTTCTACTTCGGCGAGAAGGACCGGGAACACCTCATCTACCGCGAGACGCTCGACCAGTTCGACGCGAGCTACGAGAACGTCGGCGTGACGTTCTCGCTGTCCGACGAGGACTGGGACGGGCCGACCGGCCACGTGCAGGAACGCGTCGTCGACGACATCGGGGACGAACTCGACCCGGAGGCGACCGACTTCTACGTCTGCGGCGTCCCCGAGATGGTCGTCGAGACGAAGGAGGACCTCGCGGACGCCGGCGTCCCGGACGACAACGTCTACGCCGAGGGCTGGGAGGACGACGAGGTGTCCGAGGAATCCGGGTAGTCCGGAAACGAGAGCGGGAGTCGCACCGCGCGGACGGACGACTCGTGCTACCGGCGGCCGTCGTCCGTGTCCTTCCGCGCCGCCCGCTCGGCCGACCGTCGGTCGGTGACGTTCGCGGCGTCCCGCTCGCGTTCCGCGCGCACCAGGTACCAGAGCGCGAGCGGCGCGAGCACCGCGACGACCGCGAAGAGGGCGAACAGGGCGCCTCCGGCCGCCATCAGCCGAAGAACACGTCGACGAGGTCGCTCCCGGTCGACCCGGTGTCGCGGTACAGTTCCGAGTAGCCGCAGTCGGTGCAGGAGACGACGCGGAAGCTATTCGTCTGGATGTCGAACATCTTCGAGAGGCCGCCGCCCGTCGTGGACATCTTCCCGACCTCCGCGTCTGTGTGACCGCACTTCGGGCAGCCGCCGTCGTGGGTGGAGGGCTCGCGTGCCATACGCGACGGGTTTTCGTCGTTCGGGATAAGCTTTGGGCGTACCCCGACGCCGGACAGGGGTCACGTCCTTCGGGCCGCGTCGTCGGCCGCCGGACGAACGCGCGAACGCGGCTTTTTGGTCCGGGGCCACGAGACCTCCGCATGGAGTACACCACCCTCGGCGACACGGGAATGGAGGTATCGAAGGTCTGTCTGGGCTGTATGAGCTTCGGCGACCCGGACTGGCGCGACTGGGTGCTCGACGCCGACGAGGGGAGCGCCCTCGTCGAGCGCGCCATCGAGTTGGGAATCAACTTCTTCGACACCGCGAACGTCTACTCGACCGGCGAGTCCGAGAAGGTTCTCGGCGACGTGCTCGCGGAGTACGACCGGGACGAACAGGTGGTCGCGACGAAGGTGTACGGCGAGATGGACCCCGAGAACCCCAACGCGAGCGGGCTCTCGCGGAAGGCCATCGAGCAGGAACTCCAGCACAGCCTCGACCGACTGGGCATGGAGACGGTCGACCTCTACCAGACCCACCGCTGGGACTACGACACGCCCATCGAGCAGACGATGCGTGCGCTCGACGACGCCGTCCGGCGGGGACAGGCGCGCTACGTCGGCACCTCCTCGATGTGGGCCCACCAGTTCGCGGAGGCCCTCCACACCAGCGACCGGCTGGGACTGGAGCGGTTCGCCACCATGCAGAACCACTACAGCCTGCTGTACCGCGAGGAGGAGCGCGAGATGCTCCCGCTGTGTGAGAAGGAGAACGTCGGCGTCATCCCCTGGTCCCCGCTCGCGCGGGGCTTTCTCGCGCGCCCCCACGAGGAACTGGAGGAGACCGCGCGCGGCAAGTCCGAATCGGAGGCGGCGCGCCACCCGTACCTCGAGAACGGGGGCCGGGAGGTGAACGAACGCGTCGAGGAACTCGCCGACGAGAAGGGCGTGAAGATGGCGCAGATCGGACTCGCGTGGCTGTTCGGGAAGGAGGCGGTGGACGCGCCCATCGTCGGCACGACCAGCGTCGAACACCTGGAGGACGCCGTGGAGGCGCTCGACGTGTCGCTGTCGGACTCTGACGTCGAGTACCTCGAGGAGCCGTACCGACCGGGACCCGTCTCCGGCCACCAGTGAACGGAGGCGGGAGTGAGCGACTCCGGGTCGGAACCGCCTCCTCCTGAAAGCGCTCGCCGGCCGGTCGAGTAGGCCCCGCCAACCGGCCGCGTATCCGCTCCATTACCATGTGCGTAGAGCGCGGTCGTCGGGGCATGGGATTCGTCTGGGTGGCCCGACAGCGGTGTTCGGCGTGCGGCGCGGAACCGAGGACGAGCGACGCGGTACGCGACGAACCCGGATTCCCGGTCTGTGCCGACTGTCGCGGACGCGCGAGGCGCGCGCGGCAGTAGCGGGCGGCGGCCCTGCCGAACCGGGTCCCGATTCGTGTCGAGATGGATTTACATCTCGCGAAAACCAAAGTAAACCCGAGTGTCGTTTGAGAATACATATTCCGCTCGACTAGGTGTGTCATGGTATGTCGCACCAGTCGCGGCGGACGTTTCTGAGGTTGAGTGGCGGCGTACTCGGCGGCGCGTTCGCGGGTAGCACCGTCGTGGCCGCCGAGCGAACCGACCGGTTCGTCGTGGAGACGACCGGTCCGGGGTCGCCCGGAGACCTGGACGTGGTACACGAGATGCCCGGCGTGAACGTCGCCGTGGTCGAGGGGAGCGAGCGCGCGGTCGAGAAGTCGGGAGCGGTGAAGGGGTACGCCCCCGACGTGGAGGTCACGCTCGCCGACCCGACCGTGAACGAACGGAGTCCGACCGTCGCGGAGACGGACATCACCGACGACACCTACTATTCGCTCCAGTGGGACAAGCAGAGCCAGAACGTCCCCCAGGCGCGCGACGTGACGACCGGAGCGGGGACCCGGGTCGCCATCATCGACTCCGGGGTCTTCGCCGACCACCCGGACCTGGATGTGAACGAGGACCTCTCGCGGAACTTCACCGACGACGGCGAGGGGGCCGGGGTGCCGGCCGGCGGCGACCACGGGACGCACGTCGCCGGCATCGTCGGCGCGAGCGACAACGAGATAGGCGTCGGCGGGACCGCACCGGAGACGGAACTGATAGACTGCCGCGTGTTCTCGTACGCGCCCGGGGCGTCGTTCGCGGACATCCTCGCCGCCGTCGTCTACAGCGCGAACGTCGGGGCCGACGTCTCGAACCTCTCGCTGGGCGCGTACCCCGTCTCCCGGCGGGGGAACGGCCAGTTCTACGGGGAGGTGCTCAACACCACGATGACGTACGCGAACAGAGAGGGCACTCTGCTCGTCGTCGCCGCCGGCAACGACGCGGCCGACCTCCAGCACGACGGGCGCATCTGCGGCGATTTCGACGACGACGGGGAGGAGGAGTGTCTCCTCGCCATCAGCGTGCCGAACGAGGGCGCGCAGGCCTGCTCCGTCGCCGCGACGGGACCGGTCGGGTTCATGTGGGACGCCGGCGACTACGGCGGCGAGGAACCGGCCGAGGCCCCGGCCGCCTACACGAACTACGGGACGAACGCCGTCACCGTCGCCGCGCCGGGCGGCAACTACAGCTTCGCCGCGTACCGGGAGGCGAACGACGACGACGACGTCGCGCTGCCCTGGTACTACGACCTCGTGCTCAACACGACCGCGACGGTCGAGTACGAGTACGAGAGCGTCCCGGACGGCGACGACGAGGACGACGACCCCGACCGGGTCCCGGTCGACTACCTCGGTGCGGAACCGTCGTACGGCTGGAAGGCCGGAACCTCCATGGCCGCGCCGCAGGTGGCCGGGGCGGCCGCGTTGGTCAAGGCGGCCAATCCCGACTACGGACCGAACCAGGTCGAAAACGTGCTCACGCGGACCGCGACCGTCCCGGAGGGGTACGAGAAGGCGTACTACGGCGCCGGCGTCGTCAACCCCCTCGACGCAGTGACGGAGTAACCCGTCTCGACCGCGCGCCGCCGCGAGAACGTCCGTCGCACACCCGAGCGATTCAAGCGCGCTCCGGTTCCTCTCCTCACCCGTGAACTGGGAGGCGACGACGACGGACGTGGCGGGCGAGGAGTGGGAGCGCGAGGACGGCTACGCGACCGTCCGACTCCGCGAGCGGACGGACGGGAGCGTCGTCGTCCGACTCGACCGACTGGAGCAGGCGCCGGAGGGACCGGCGTACCGCCGCGAGACCGCGCCGGACCGCGAGGCGGCCGAGGCGCTGGCGGCGGCGTGGCGCGAGGAGTTCGACGGCGAGTGACGGTGTCGGCGAGGGGGCGGGGGAACGGCCGGTTCGCGCCGAGCGCGGGCGGTCAGTAGTCGCCGAGGTTCCCGGCCCGGCGCGCGCGCCGGACGAGCGCCCGGAAGACGAGGAAGCCGGCGGCGAAGTAGCCGGCCGCGACGGCGGCGAGTAGCGCCAGGTCGCTCGGCGGGAACTGCCAGAGGCGGACGCCGTCGCGCATCGCGCGACCGAGCATGACGTTCCCCTGCACCAGCGGGAGAGAGCGGAGCCAGGGGTACCGCTCGACCGGCGCGGCGACCAGCCCGATGAGGCCGAACTGGAGGAGGTTGAACACGTTGCTCACCCGCTTGTACACGACCGCCGCCCCCCCGAAGACGAAGCCGACGCCCATCACCGACAGCATCGCCAGCGCCGCCACCGGGACGACCGTGAGCAGGTCGACGCTGAGCGACTCGCCGGTCACGAGGAGCATGAGCGGCAGGATGAGCCCGCCCCAGAGGAAACTGTAGAGCACGTTCACCGCCGCCTGGAACGCCATCACGCGGTCGAACCCCAGCGGCGACATGTACAGCTGTTCGAGCGTGCCCCACTGCGCCTCCTGCGTGACGCTCTGCGCGAGGCTCTGGTAGGAGACGATTCCCATCGTGACGACGAAGTAGCCGACGACCAGCCCCCCGAGCGAGTCGTCGAACGCCGCGCCGCCGATGGACCGGCCGCCGAGGAACAACAGGAGGAAGAACGCGAACACGCCCGCGACGGCCCCGAGCGTGTCGACCGGGTACCGGACGAGCAGTATCGCCTGCTTGCGGACGAGCGCGGCGAACAGCCGCGCGCTCCCCCGGACCCCGTCCGCGTCCCGTTCGCCCCGGCCGTTCCGGTCGCGACGGCGTCCGCGGTGACCGACCCCGCTCGACGTCGCGCCGTCGCCGGCCGCCGTCTCGCCCGCGCCGCCGGTCACCGGCGCTCACTCCGCGTGAGTCGGACGAACGTCTCCTCCAGGTCGGGGTCGAGGGTGTCGACGGAGCGGATGTCGTGACCCGCCGCGACGAGCGTCCCCGTCAGGTCGGCGATGCGGTTCCCCGACTGGAGCGCCGCCTCGACCCGGGTTCGACCGTCCTCGACGGCCCAGTCCGTCACGTCGTACTCGGCCGCGAGTCGCTCGCGGAGGGCGTCGTCGGCCGCGCCCTCGACGACGACTCGGTACGTCTGGGTGCGGAACACGTCGAGCAGGTCCGCGACGGGGTCGTCGGCGACGACTCGCCCGTCCGAGAGGATTATCACCCGGTCGCAGAGGTCCTCGATGACGTCCATGTCGTGGCTCGACAGGACGACCGTCAGTCCGGTCTCGCGCGCGAGCGCCCGGAGTTCCCGGCGAAGTTCGCGCGAACTCTCCACGTCGAGTCCGAGCGTCGGTTCGTCGAGGAACGCCACCTCGACGTCCCGCGAGAGGGTGGCGGCGAGCGCCACCTTCTGTTTCATCCCGCGCGAGAGGTCGCGCACGGGCGTGTCCGCCCAGCCTCCGAGGCCGAGGCGGTCGAGCAGCGCGTCGTGACGCTCGCGGACCGCCGACCGCGGCCGGCCGGCCAGCCCCGCGAAGAACTCCAGGTTCTCGCGGACGGTGAGCCGCCAGTAGACGTTCCGCGCCCCCTCCAGCATCGCGCCCACGCGGCGGTGCGCCCGGCGCGTCTCCTCGTACACGTCGACGCCCGCGAGTTCGACCGTCCCGGTCGAGGGGAGGACGAGTCCGAGCATCGACTTGATACAGGTCGTCTTGCCCGCGCCGTTCGGACCGAGCAGGCCGACCACCTCGCCGCGCTCGACGGCGAACGAGACGCCGTCGAGCGCGCGGACGCCGTCGCCGTACGTCTTCGTCAGGCCGCTGACGACGACCGCCGGGTCGGCACCGCCGGCGCCGTCGGTGTCGTCGACACCCGCCGCCGACTGGACCGCGGTCGCGTCGCGGGTCGAATCGCTCATCGTCAGTCACGAGCGGGCCGGGAGGGATGAGCCTTCCCCGGGCACCGCCGCGCCCGCATCGGGTCGGGCAGGACGTCCGCGACCGAGTCGACCGACACACAGGCAGAGGAGCGCACTTCGGACTCCGAACTCGGGTCGGAACCGAGCCTGGGCTCGCTGGCCGAAACACACGAAAGGCGAGCGACCGTACGGGGAGGCGAATGACTGCGACCGCTGGAGTTCCGTCGACGCTCGCCGCGCTCCAGTCGGACGGCGGCGGAATCGTACACGCGATAGAACAGGCGTTCGCACCGATTCGTGCGGTCGTCGAACCGGTGCTCGCGAGCTGGTTGACGCTCGGCGTCTGGCTCGGGTTGAACCTCGTGTCGGCCGGCGTCCTCTGGTGGGACATCCGCGAGCGGAACGAGAACCTCCCCTCGACGATGAAGTTCGTGTGGACGCTGACGGTGCTGTACTCCGGGCCGCTCGGACTCGCCGTCTACTGGTTCACCGGACGGACACAGATAGAGGGGGACTCGCTGTGGAAACGCGGGTTCCGCTCGACCTCGCACTGCTACTCGGGCTGTGGGATTGGCGAGGTCATCGGCATCACGGCCGCGACCATCATCCTCAGCTTCTCGACGCTGTGGGTTGTCGTGACCACGTTCGCGCTGGCGTTCCTCGGCGGGTTCGCCCTCACCGTCGGCCCGCTGATGCAGGAGGGCGTCGGCTTCAGAGAGGCCGTGTGGGACGCGCTGTGGAGCGAGACGCCGAGTATCACGGTCATGGAGATAGTCGCCATCGGAACCGACCTCCTGCTCGCCGGCGAGGCGGGCTGGACCCAGCCGCTGTTCTGGACCGCGCTCCTGTTCTCGCTCACCGTCGGGTTCGTCGCCGCCTACCCCGTGAACGCCGCGCTCATCGCGGTCGGCGTCAAGGAGGGGATGGGGAATCCGGCGGAGATGGACGGGAGCCCGAGCGGGGCCTGAGGCGGTCCCTCCGCGGTCGCGCGGCGCGAGTCGCTCGAACGTCGGGAGGCTCAAGCCGGCCGGGCGCGTCGTCGGGGTATGAGCGCGGACACGTCGGACGGGAGCGCCGACCCGGTGCAGGCGTCGTGGCCGGAGTTGACCTGTTACGGCTGCGGGCCGGCGAACGACGAGGGACTCCACCTGGAGAGCTCCCTCGGCGACGACGGGGAGACGCTCGTGGCGAGCGTCGTCCCCGAGGAGACGTTCAACGCCGGCGCGCCGAACGTGATGTACGGAGGCCACATCGCGTCGCTGCTCGACTGTCACTCCGTCTGGACCGCCATCACGTTCGCGTACCGGAGCGAGGGGCGCCCGCTCGGGAGCGACCCCCGAATCGCGTACGTCACGGGGGAACTGTGCGTCGACTACCGCGCGCCGACGCCGCTGGACCGACCCGTCGAACTCACCGCCCGGGTCGAGGGCGACGTGGGGAGACGGACGCGGGTGACGAGCGAACTCGGTCCCGCGGGCGAGACCACCGCGACCGGCGAGGTGGTCGCCGTCAGAGTGGACGCGTCCGAACTCGCCGGGCACCACCAGAAGGAGGCGTAGCCGGTCTCTCCACTGGCACGCGCTCTCCGCGTCCCGTCTCACTCGTCCCGCTTCACTCGTCGCTCTGGAAGCGCTTCGTCGTCTCCACGAGCGGGTGGCGCGCGTAGTCCACCACCTCGATGTCGGCGATGGAGTCGAGCCCCTCCTTTCGTGCGGTCCGTTGCATCCCGAGGTCGACCGAGCCGTCGACGACGATGACGTACGCGTCCATCTCGTCGATGCCGAGGCGCGCGGCCGCCTTCACGCGGTGGTGGCCGTCCGCGAGCACGAGCGTCCCGCCGTTATCGATGACGACCAGCGGCTCCGAGAGCCCGCGCTCAAGTTCGTACCGTCGCCCCTCCAGTTCGTCGGCGTACACCCGCCCCTGCGTCGGCGTGAGCGTCGCGAGGGGGACGGTCCGGCGCTCCTCGCTCACTGAGATGCCGTGAATCTCCTCGAGCGTGCGCATCAGCTTCCCCACCTTCTCGGGCGTCGCGCGCTCGATCTGACTCCGGATGACGTCCGTGTTCGAGATGATGCCGACGAGGTTGCCCGCGTCGTCGACCACGGGGAGCTTCTGGATGCCCGACCGGAGGATGACCCGGGCGGCGTCGTTGACGTTCATCTCGGGGTGCGCGACGATGATGTCCTCGCTCATCACCGTGAACAGCGGCGCGTCGGTGTCCGCGAGCAACAGGTCGCGCGCGCTCACGAAGCCGACGACCGTCCGGCCGTCGGTGACGGGGAAGCCGTTGTGTCCCTCGCTCTCGACGATGCGCTCGGACACCGCGCCGACGGTGTCGTCGGGCGAGACGGTCGCCACGTCGCGGGTCATGTACTCCTTGACCGCCGCCTTCGCCCACGCGTCGCGCGAGTCGCTCATCCCGCGTGGATTCACCGCCCGTCGGCAAAGCAGTTTGCGTGCCAGCGGCGGCCGCCGGGGTGCGCCGGGACGCTCACTCCTCCTCCGGGAACGACACCGTCCGGTCGGCGGTCGGCGCGCGCGGCGCGTCCTCCAGCGTCTCGAAGAAGCGGCCGGCGATGATGTCGCGCACCACGTCCGTCAGCGTCTCCTTCGAGTCCTCGTCGACGTCCGAGAGGATGCCGAGCGGGATCTGCGCGCCGGCCATGTCGGCGTGCCCGCCGGCGGAGCCGATCTGGTCGAGCGCGTCTCGGAGCGTCTCGCCCAGGTCGAGGTCCGCGCCGCGGGTCCGACCGGAGACGTAGACGGTGCCGTCGCGGTAGCCGTACACCAGCGTCGTCGTCACGCCCTCCATGTTCAGCAGTCGCTCGGCCGCCTGCGCGAGCGCGTCGCGGTCGCGTATCTCCCCGACGCAGGAGGCGACGGTGCTGCCGCGCTGTTCGCGCTCGTCGATGGCGCGCGCGAGTACGTCGAGCACCTCCGGGCCGACGCTGGGCGACTCCACGCGGTCGAGTACGTCCGTGTCCGCGCGCGCGAGCAGGAGCACCGCGGCGTCGAAGTCGGCCTCCGACACCTCGCGGGTGAAGTCGCGGGTGTCGACCCGGATGCCGTACAGCAGCGCCGTCGCGACGGTCCCGTCGACGCCGACGCCGAACCGGTCGAGGTACTCGGTGAGCAGCGTCGACGTCGCGCCGACGTCCGACCGGAGGTCCACGAAGTCGGCGTCGACCGGGAGCCGAGGCGGGTGGTGGTCGATGACGACCACCGGGTCGACGTCCGTCGGGAGGCTGTCGTTCACCCCGGGGCGCGAGTGGTCCACGAGCGCGAACCCTCCGTACGACTCGCGCGGGTCGGCGCCGGGGTCGAGCGTCACCATCCGCAGGTCGAGCAGGTTCACGAGCGCGCGGTTCTCCTGGTGGGAGATGTCGCCGAAGTAACAGACGTCGGCGTCGACGCCCGCGAACTCCGCCACCCGGACCAGCGCGACGGCCGACGCGATGGCGTCGGGGTCGGGGTTGTCGTGGGTGACGACCGCGAGCGTGCCGTCGACGCTCCGGAGCGCGCGGAGGAGTCGGCGCGTCCGCTCGGCCGGTTCGCCCACCGCCGCGTCGAGGACGCGCCGCGCCGTCACGCTCACGGGGTCGACGACGTCGTCGGCGGGTCCCTCCAGCGCCTCGACGTCGGCCCGGTTCGCGTCCGTCCCGGCGTACGCCAGAAGGAACGCGTCGGGGTACCGCTCGCGGGCGCGGTCGGCGACCGTCAGGTTCGTCGTCGCGTCGTCGCCGGCGACGACGACCACGTCCGCGAAGTCCGGGTAGTTCGACGGGTCCGCAGGGTCCGCCTCGACCGCGCTCACGTTCTCGTCGCGCAGCGCGGTGACCCGACCGCTGTCGGCCGTCACGACCTGGAGGTCGCCCGGTCGTCCGACCAGCCACTCCACCACCTCGTGACCGATCGCGCCACAGCCGAGCACCAGCCGGCGCATCACAGCCGACTCTGGGGATGACGCGGCAAGAACCTACCGTACTCCGAGTCGGTCGGGTGCGGACCGCGCGGACGGTCGAGCGACGCGGTTCGCCCCCGTATCGCCGTCGGGAGAGACGACCGAACGACCACCTATATCCGCGCCACCGAGCGACTACTCACCATGTCCGGACCGGACCGGTTCGACGACGAGACGCCCGGAGCGACGGTCGACACCGACCGCGTCGCCGCCGAACGGGCGGTGTTCGCCGGCCGACCCTGGTACGACCCGACCGCGTTCGGGGCGACCGGCGACGGCGACGACGACGACGCCCCCGCCGTCCAGGCCGCGGTGGACGCCGCGGCGGCCGACGGCGGCGGTACGGTGTTCCTCCCGGCGGGCGACTACCGGGTCGAGACGGCGGTGACGCTGCGCGACGGCGTCCGCCTCCTGGGTGCCGGCGCGGGGGCGACGACGGTGGTCGCGGACGGCGCCGGCTACGCCGCGTTCGAGGCGTTCGGCACCACCGACGACCCGGTGACCGACGTGACCGTCGCCGACCTGGCCGTCGACTGCTCGGCGCTCGGCGGCGACGGCTACGACACGGGCGAGAAGTGCGTCTACTTCCAGTACGTCCGTCGCTGTCGGCTCCGCGGGCTCTACGCGTACGGTGCGCCGGCGACGGGTATCGGGACGGACTTCATGGTCGACAGCCTCGTCCACGGCTGCGTCGCCGAGCGGAACGGCCGGGAGTGGGCCGACGGCCGCATCGGCGCGAACGGCATCGGCATCGGGGCGGGCCGGTACGCGGCCGAGACGGTCGTCGTCTCGGACTGTCACGCCCTCGACAACGGCAACAACGGCGTCATGTTCGAGGCGCAGGGACCACCCGACGAGGACGTCCACTCGGGACTGATGGCCGCCGTCGGCTGCACCGCCCGCGGCAACCGAATCGGCTTTCGCGACTCGGGCGACCGGCGCGTGACGGTCTCGGCCTGTTCTGCGGTCGACAACGACGAACACGGCGTCGTCGTGAGCAACAAGGACGACGCCTCCTACGGCGCCACCGAGCACCGGGTCGCCGACTGCCGCCTCGCGGACAACGGGGCACACGGACTCGCGGTGCTCGGGAGCGCCCGGGAGGCGAACCTGAGCGTGACCGACACGACCGTCGCCGGTAACGGCGGGCGCGGCGTCAGCGTCGACACGGGCGACCCGGTCGACAACGTGACTGTCGCAGACTGCGAGGTGTACCGGAACGGAGCGACCGGCGTGGTCCACGCCGGCGGCGGGGAGTCCGTCGCGGTCCGGGACTGCCGGGTGTTCGGGAACGGCCGCGAGGGGACGGCGGACGGCAGTGACGGCATCCGACTCGACGCCGACGGCGGGCGGTACCGACGCGCACGCGTGACCGGCAACGACTGCTTCGACGCCGAGAACCCGACGCAGCGTCGCGGCGCGGTCGTCGCGGGCGCCCACGAGGCGACCACCGTCGCCCGGAACGCGTTCGTCGGGAACGCCGAGGCGGCGTTCGTTTACGACGGGGACCGACCCGCGGTCTGCCGGGGGAACGTCGGCTACCGGACCGAGAACGGCGGCCGGACGACGGTGAGCGACGGCGACGAGATACCGCACGGCCTCGCGGAGCGGCCGTCGACGGTCACCCTCCAGTCGACGACGGAAACCCGGGCGTACCCGCGGGCGGTCGACGGCGACCGAGTTGTCGTCGGCCTGTCCGGCGAGAGCGCCGTCGAGGTGTTCTGGACGGCGAGGACGGTCTGACGGCGACGGTCGACCGAGTCAGAATCGTGTCGACGGAACCGCGAGAACGAGAGACGAGCGACCCGCCGGGCGCCGACTGCGCTCCGTTACGGGACGAGCGCGGCGGCGGCGCTCTGTGCCGTCTCGATGACCGGCCCGAACGCGGGCAGCAGCAGCACCGTCCCGACCGCCGCGAAGATGACCGCGGCATACAGCGCGGTCGGCGTCCCGCCGAGTTCGAACTCCTCGGTCGGGTCGTCGATCCAGATGGCCTTCACGACGCGGCTGTAGTAGAACAGCGACAGCGCGCTGTTTATCGCGCCGACCGCGGCGAGCCACCAGTAGCCCGCGTCCACCGCGCCGGCGAACAGGAAGTACTTCGAGAAGAAGCCGCCGAACGGCGGCAGGCCCGCCAGCGAGAACATGAACACGGTCATGGCGACGCACGCCATCGGCGCGCGGCTCCCGAGTCCCGCGTAGTCCTCGAAGGTGCGGCCGATGCCCCACCGCTCCGCGAGCGCGACGAACAGGAACGCGCCGGTGTTCATGAACCCGTAGACGAACAGGTGCGCCATCGACGCGCCGAGCACGGCGCCCTCCTCGACGCTCCCGCTCGCGGCGCCGCTCCACGCGGCGAGGCCGATGAGCGCGTAGCCCGCGTGCCCGATAGAGGAGTACGCGAGCATCCGCTTGACCGTCTCCTGGGTCGCGGCGGCGAAGTTACCCAGCGTCATCGTCACGACCGCGAGCACCTGGAACAGGAGCATCCAGTCGACGCCCGCGCCGTCGAGCGGGAAGCCGACCGTGAACACGCGGAACGCCACCGCGAACCCGGCCGCCTTCGACGCCGACGAGAGGAACGCGCTGACGGGGGCGGGCGCGCCCTCGTACGCCTCCGGCGCCCAGAAGTGGAACGGGACGGAGGCGGTCTTGAACGCGAAGCCGCCGGCGACCATCAGCACGCCGACCGCCGCGACGCCCGTGACGCCGTCGGCGGCGTCGGTGAGCCCCGACGCCACCTCGGGGAGCAGCATGCTCCCGGTCGCGGCGTACACGAGCGAGATGCCGAACGCGAACACCGCGGACGAGAGCGCGCCGATGAGGAAGTACTTCAGCCCCGCCTCGACGCTCCCCTTGTTCTTCTTCAGGTACGCGACCAGCGCGTACGACGGGAGCGAGGCGAGTTCGAGCGAGACGAACGCGGTGGCGAGCGAGTTCGCCGTCGCCATCACGGACATCCCGGTGGCCGCGAACAGCACCAGGCTGTAGAACTCCGCCTGGTACTGGCGGCCGCGGAGGTAGTCGTAACTCGCGACGCAGACCAGCGCGGTCACGCTGGCGAAGACGGCCTGGAAGAACAGCGCCATGCCGTCGACGACGAGCGCGTCGCCGTACAGCGAGATGACGCCCGTCCCCGTCTCCTGGCCGGTACCCGCGGCGAGGAACCAGCCGGCGTAGCCGAACGAGACCAGCGCGCCCACGACGGCCGTGCCCGCGAGCAGCCCCGGCCGCGAGTCGTCCGGGTCGAAGCTGTCGATGACGAGCAACAGCAGGCCCGTCAGCCCGAGCACCAGTGCGGGGGCGAGCGCCGCCCACGTCGGGTACTGGAACGCCATTCAGAGACCACCCCCGACTTCGAGGATGGGGACCACGGCGTCCGTTATCATCCCGAAGAAGAGGTCCGGCGCGACTCCGAGCGCGATGGTACACAGCAGCAGCACCATCAGCGGCAGCGTGTCGTGGAGTTCAGCGCGCGTCGCGTCGTAGTCGGTCTCCAGACGGAACGGCCCGAACAGCGTGCGCTGCATCGCCCACAGGAGGTAGCCCGCGACGATGACGATGCCAAACATCGCCACCGCCGTGAAGAGCGGGGCGGCCGGGAGCACGGTCGAGGCGAACGAGCCCTGGAAGATGAAGAACTCGGCGGCGAAGCCCGCCATCAGCGGCAGGCCCATGTAGCCGAACGCGCCGGCGACGAGGATGCCCACGGTCACGGGCATCCGGTCGGCCATGCCGGACATGTCGCCCACCATCCGGGTGTGGGTGACGTTGTAGATGACGCCGACGGCCATGAACATCAGCCCCGAGATGAGGCCGTGCGCGACCATCTGGAACGTCGCACCGCCGACGCCGAGTTCCGTGTACGCGACCAGCCCGAGGATGACGTACCCCATCGACGACACCGACGAGTAGGCGACGATGCGCTTGAGGTCCTGCTGGGCCAGCGCGAGCAGCGCCCCGTAGATGACCGACACCACGGCGAAGACGGCGATGATACCCGCGTACTGCGTGGCGACGTCGGGCAGCATCGTGAAGTTGAACCGGAGCAGCGCGTACGTCCCCATCTTCAGGAGGACGCCCGCCAGCATCACCGACACCGGCGTCGGCGCCTCGACGTGGGCGTCGGGCAGCCAGGTGTGGACCGGGACGACCGGCACCTTCACCGCGAAGCCGAAGAACATCGCGGCGAACGCGGCGGTCTTCAGTCCCATCGGCGAGAGCCCGAGCGTCCCCGACAGCCCGCCCGACCGGAGCGCCACGGCGATGGCGGGCAGGCCGAACGAGTTCGCGTCGAGGTTGAACACGAGCGCCATGAACCCGATGAACATGACGAGGCTGGCGACGTTCGTGTACACGAAGAACTTGATGGCGGCGTACTTGCGCCGCGGACCACCCCAGACGGCGATGAGGAAGTACATCGGGACGAGGACGGCCTCCCAGAAGACGAACCAGACGAAGAAGTCGAGCGCGGTGAACACGCCGATGAGGTTCGCCTCCATGAACAGCATCAGCCCGTAGAACTGACTCTGCCGGCTGTCGATGGGCGTCCACGCCGAGACGATGGCGAGCGACGTCAACACCGTCGAGAGCACGACCAGCGGGAGGCTGATGCCGTCGACGCCCGTTAGCCACTGGAGTTGGTAGCCGCCGGCGGTGAGCCAGGCGACCTGCGTCTCGAACGCGACCGACCCGCCCTCCAGCAGGGCGTTGCCGGCCGCGTCGAACTGCGACCACATGTACAGGCTCCCGACGACCGGGAGCAGGCTGAGGCCGAACGCCAGCCGCCCGGCGTACTCGTCGGGGGCGAGCATGACCGCCAGCGCGGCGAGGAACGTGAATCCGATGAGTGCTTCGATTATCACAGTAACCAGCCTCCGTAGATGCCGAACGCGACGAGCAACACCGTCAGTCCCAGCGTGACGAGCGCCGCGTAGTTACTCACGAGCCCCGTCTGGACCCGCCGCACGCGCGACCCAGACGACAGGCTCACCCGGGAGACGGCGTTGACCGCCCCGTCGACGACGCCCTGGTCGAACGTGTCCGCCGCCTGCGACAGCGGGACGACGACCCGCTCGGCGACGGCGACCTGGTACTCGTCCTGGTAGTAGTTGTTGTACAGGAGGTCCTGTACGGAGCCGAGTTTCGCCGTGTGCTCCTCGGGCTCCGCCCCCGAGTAGAGGACGTACGCCAGCCCGGCGCCCGCGAGCGCGAGCAGCAGCGAGACGCCGCCCGGGATGAGCGGCGAGAACTCCGCGGCGGTCACCTCCGCGGGGTTGACGTTGTGGAGCAGTTCCTCGTAGTGGTGCGCCGAGAGCGCGCCCATCAGCTCCGACCCCTCGGGGCCCTCCAGCCACCGGTGGAGGTACTCGACGTCGACGCTGAACACGTCCGCGACCGGAGTCATGTTCACGAACCCGATGGTGGCCGCGAGCACCCCGAGGACCGCGAGCGGTCCCTTCACGTTCCAGCCCACCGACTCGGGGTCCTCGGCCTGACCGGTCCGCGCGTCGCCGTGGAAGGTGAGGAACACCATCCGGAACGTGTAGAACCCGGTGAAGAACACGGCCAGCAGACCGAACGCGTACGCGACGAGGAAGACGGTTCCGAGCCCGCCGGTCGTGCCCAGCCCGTGGACGAGCGCCTCGTACAGCACCTCGTCTTTCGACCAGAAGCCGGCGAACGGGATGATGCCCGCGAGCGCGAGCGACCCGGAGAGGAACGTCCAGTAGGTGACGGGCATCCGGTCTTTCAGTCCCCCCATGTCCCACATGTTCTCGTTGTGGTGCATCGCGATGATGACCGACCCGGCGCCCAGGAACAGCAGCGCCTTGAAGAACGCGTGAGTCATGAGGTGGAACGTCGCGGCCACGTAGCCGCCCGCCCCCAGCGCGAGCATCATGTACCCGTACTGGGAGATAGTCGAGTACGCGAGCACCTGCTTGATCTCGCGTTTCACGACGCCCATCGACGCCGCGAACAGCGCGGTGAACCCGCCGATGAGCGCGATGATGGCGAGCGCCGTCGGCGAGACGGCGTAGAAGCCGTACATCCGGGCGACGAGGTAGACGCCCGCCGCGACCATCGTCGCCGCGTGGATGAGCGCGGAGACGGGCGTCGGACCCTCCATCGCGTCGGGGAGCCACGTGTGCAGCGGGAACTGCGCGGACTTGCCGATGACGCCGCCGAGGACGAGGAGGCCGACGACCGTGAACCACGCGCCCGCGTCGAGACCGAAGAACGTGTTCACCGCCCCCTCGCCGGCGATCGCCTCCTCGGCCAGCGTCGGGAACGACTCGGGGCCGGCGAACTGGGCGGTGCCGAACGTGGCGAACACCGCGACGACGCCGACGAGGAAGAAGTAGTCCCCGAACCGGGTGACGAGGAACGCCTTCTTCGCCGCCGACGGCGGGCCGGGTTCGCGGAACCAGAACCCGATGAGCAGGTACGAACACAGCCCGACGAGTTCGAAGAACATGAACGCCATCAGCAGGTTGTCGGCGACGACGAACCCGAGCATCGACGCCGTGAACAGGCCGAGTCCGGCGTAGTACCGCGGGAGGCCGGTCTCGCCCTCGTCGTTCATGTAGCCGAGCGAGAAGACGTGGACCAGCAGCGCGATGGTCGAGACGATGACGAGCATCATCGCCGACAGCGGGTCGAGCAGCAGCCCGAACGTGAGTTCGAGCGCCTCCTCCCCACCCGCCGCGCCCGTGGCCCAGGTGTACAGCGTCTGGTCGTACACGGTGCCGGCGCTGACGGTGAGGAAGACCCACAGCGAGAGTATCAGCGAACCGGCCGTCGCGGCGATGCCAGCGAAGGCTCCACCCTTCGGAAGCACCCCCTTCCCCTCGCCGTACACCGCCGCCCCCAGCGAGACGAGGAACGACAGGAACGGGAGGAGGACGATGGCCGGCGCGTAGTCGAATGCTGCCATATATTACCACCTCATGGTCGTCGCGTCAGTCACGTCCACGGCCTTGAAGTTGCGGTACAGCACGAGGATGATGCCGATGCCGACCGCGACCTCGGCGGCCGCGAGCGCCATCGTGAACAGTCCGAACGTCTGGCCCGTGACGTTGCCCCAGTAGTAGGAGAACGCGACGAGGTTGATGTTCGCCGCGTTCAGCATGAGCTCGACCGACATCAGGAACAGCAGCGCGTTCTGTCGGGTGAGCAGCCCGAAGACGCCGATACAGAACACCGCCGCCGCGAGGACGAGGTACCACTCGGCGGGGACCATCAGTCGTCGTCCCTCCCGAGTCGGTCCGCGGCGTCACGCACCGCGTCGCGCCCGCCGTCGGTGAGCGCCGTCGTCGCCTCCTGTCCCGCCTCCGTCTTGCCGAGCATCACCGCCGCCGCGAGCGCCGCGACGAGCACGACGTCGATGAGTTCGAACGCGACGAGGAAGCCCTCGGCGTCGACCGAGCCCTCGCCGATGTTGAACATCGCGTAGCCGATGCTCGCGGTGATGCTGGTCGGCTCGGTCACCTGCGCGACCAACTGGCCGCCCTGTTCGACGATGGTCACGTTTGCGTCGGGGTCGTCGCTCACGGCCACGGTCTCGTTGCCGTTGACGAGCGCTACCGTCGAGCCGTTCTGGACCGCCGTCGTGACGTTCGCGCTGGTGTTGCCGGTCACGGTGACGTTCTCCGCGACGTGCGTGTCCTCGAAGCCCGCCGCCGTCCCGAACGACGCGCCGACGAACACGACGACCAACACGACGAACAGCGCGACGGCCGCCAACCCGGGCACGAGGTGCGACCCGAGTTTCAACTCGGGTTTCGAGCCACGCCCGCCGTCAGTCACGAGCGGACACCTCCGCTCGCGAGCAGCGAGCGCGCACCGCGCGCGACCGTGGTCACGTGCGCATCGCCTCCGTTTCCGCGTCCAGGCTGTCGGTCCGCACGAGCATCACGGCGAACGTGATGAGGACGAGTACCCCGCCCACGTAGACGAGGATCTGCATGGCGGCGAGGAACTCCGCCTCCAGCATCACGTAGTGCACCGCGACGCTCAACAGGGCACCGCCCAGGAGGAGTGCGGAGTGCCACACGTCCCTCACGAGGACGACGCCCAGGCTGCAGCCCACGGTGACGAGGGCGAACAGCGCGAACGCGATAGTCTCTACAACCATTACCCGAACGTCCCGTCGGAGGGCGTTTGAAGGTTTCGAGAACGTTCCGCGCGTACACGCCTGCGTGCGGGAGCGGTCGGACGGCGGCCGGCCGGAGGTCACCCCTCGAGCGGACGGACAGCGCGGCCGCTCGGCGGAGAGAGGGGGAACGACGGAGCACCCGGGGGACGCGACGCGACCGGTCCGCCGGTCTACTGGTAGTCGACTTCGCCTTCGCCCTCGCCGACCCACGCGCCGCGGTCGGGTTCGCGGGCGTTGAGCGGGTCGATCCCCTTGTACCACGGGACGTTCTTCAACTGCTCTTTGTTGTACACGAACTCGTCTTTCGTGTCGGCGGTGAACTCGAAGTTCTCCGTGAGCAGGATGGCGTCCACCGGGCAGACCTCCTCGCAGAGCCGGCAGTAGATGCACTGGCCGATGTGGAGGTTGTACTGCTCGCCGTTCCGCTGTTCGTCCATCACGATCTGGATGGTGTCGTTCGGACAGACGTTCTCACACTGGCGGCACCAGATGCACCGCTCCTGAGAGAACTTGTGCACCCCGCGGAACCGGGGGCTCACCTCGGGCGCGACGTCGGGGTACTCCACCGTGAACGTCGTCCCGTCCAGTGCGTGCTTCATCGTCGTCGCCATGCCTTTGAGTATTCCAATCATAGGTACGGGTTACGCGAGCACCCCCACGATGACCGCCGTGAGGACGAGGTTGGCGAAGGCCAATACGAGCAGGCCCTTCCAGCCGATTTCGATGAACTGGTCGACGCGGAGGCGCGGGATGGCCGACCGCGCCCACTGGGTGAACAGGTAGAACGCCCAGATCTTCGCCGTGAACCAGACGATACCGAGCGCCGCGGGACCCGGTCCGGCCGGGCCGCCGAGGAACAGCGTCGCCGCCAGCGCGCCGCCGAGGAAGATGTGGATGAACTCGCCGAGGTAGACCAGCACGAAGTACACCGAACTGTACTCCGTCTGGTACCCCGCCACGATCTCCGTCGGCGCCTCGGGGATGTCGAACGGGTTCCGGCCGACCTCCGCGAGGTTGGCCACGGTGAACAGCGCGAACGCGAACGGGTTGACGAACGCGAACCACTGCGGGATGGAGACGCCCGCGACCGTGAGCAGCGGTTCCGCCTGTTGGGCGACGATCTCGCTCGTCTGGAGCGTCCCGGTGAACAACACGACCGACATGCCGGTGACGACCAGCGGAATCTCGTAGGCGAGATTGGCCGCGACGGCTCGCAGCCCGCCCATGAGCGAGTACTTGTTGTTCGAGGCGTACCCCATCATGATGAGCCCGAGCGAGGCGATGGAGGCGGCCGCGAACGCGAACGCCAACCCGGTCTCGGGGTCCGCCAGTTGAATCCCGCTCCCCATCGGGATGACCGCGAACCCGAGCATCGCCGAGAACGGGATGAGCAGCGGGCCGAGGTCCCACGCCGGCCGGTCGACGCCCTCGGGGACGATGAGCTCCTTCGACAGGAGTCGGACCGCGTCGGCCACGATGACGAACAGCCCGAACGGCCCGACGCGGTTGACCGCGATGCGGTCGGTGAACGCCGCCGTTATCTTCCGTTTCGCCCACGGGCCGGCGACGGCCGTGTTGATGAGCAGGAAGTTGGCGACGAGAAACGCTCCGACGAGCGCGCCGATGACGTCGGCCAGCAGCCCCCCAACCGGGAGCATCGCGGCGATGGTGTCCGGGAACGTCCCCGTCTGGAGCGGCGCGGTCACCGGTCCACCTCGCCGAGAACGATGTCGAGGCTGCCGAGCGACGCGATGAGGTCAGGCACGTACTCGCCGGTGCTCATCTCGGGCAGCGTCTGGAGGTTCGAGAAGCACGGGCTACGGATCTTGAACCGCCCGGGTTTGTCGGTGCCGTCGGCGCGGATGTAGATGCCGAGTTCGCCCTTGGCGGCTTCGACCGCGCGGTACACCTCGGTGTCCTCCTCGGGTTTGAGCGTCCGGGGGACGTTCGCCTGGATGGTCCGGTCGTCCTCCGGCCAGTCCTCCAGCAGGTCCACGCACTGCTCGATTATCTTCGCCGACTCTTCGACTTCGCGGAGGCGAACCAGGAGCCGACTGTAGTTGTCACAGCCGTCCTCGGTGACGACGTCCCAGTCGAGTTCGTCGTAGTAGCCGTACGGGTCGTCCCGGCGCAGGTCGTAGTCGACGCCCGACCCGCGAGCGACCGGACCGGTCGCCCCGTAGCTCTTCGCGACTCCGGGCGGCAGCACGCCCGTGTCGACCGTCCGCATCTGGAGAATCTCGTTGGCGGAGATGAGGTCGTGGTACTCCTCGAGCGCCTCCGGGAGGTCCTCCATGAAGTCGCGTATCTTCTCGAAGAACTCCTCGCGGGGTTCCGGGAGGTCCCAGACGACGCCGCCGAGCCGGAAGTAGTTGAACATCAGCCGCTGGCCCGTCAGGTCCTCCAGGATGTTCTGGGCCTTCTCGCGGTCCCGGATGGCGTACATGAAGATGGCCGTGAAGTCGCCGTACACGTCGAGGGCGAACGTACCCACCGCCAGCATGTGGCTCGCGATGCGGCACAGTTCCGCGCCCAGCGTCCGGATGACCTGCGCGTACTCGGGCACCTCGATGTCCGCGAGGTCCTCGGCCGTCCGCGCGTACGCCCACTCGTTCAGCAGCCCCGCCGAGATGTAGTCCCAGCGGTCGGGGTACGGCATGATCTGGTGGCGGTACGTGCCGTTCTGACACATCTGTTCCTCGCACCGGTGGAGGTAGCCGATGTCCGACTTCACGTCGGCCACCTGCTCGCCGTCGAGCGTCGTCTCGATGTGGAGGACGCCGTGGGTCGCCGGGTGGTGCGGCCCGATGTTGAGGAACATCGTGTCGCTGTCCTGTTCGGCCTTGTAGTCCTCCTGGAGCGGGTTGGCGTGCTCGCGCAGCGTCACCATCTGGGGCCGGTTCTGGTCGTAGTCGAGCGAGAGGGGGTGGCCCTGCCAGGTTTCGGGCAGGAGGATGCGCCGGAGGTCGGGGTGGTCGTCGTACTCGATTCCCACGAGGTCGTACGCCTCTCGCTCGTGCCAGTCGGCGGTCCGGAAGACGGGTTCGGCCGACTCGGAGACCGGGTTCTCGCGGTCCGTCGGGACGACCACGCTCACCTCCTGTGTGGGGTCGTCGTACTTCTTGAGGTGGTAGATGGACTCGTAGCGGTCCTCGTACTCCTGAGCGGTCACGCACGAGAGGTGGTCGTACCCCGCCTCCGTGCGGAGCGTCGAGAGCACGTCCTGGACCGAATCCGGACCGATGACGTACCCCGGCGCGTTCATGTGCTCCTCTCGCCCGATGACGTGCTCGCCCAGCAACTCGGCGAGTTCGTCGGGCGACCGCTCCTCGGCGGCCGTCTCGGGCTGGTCGCGGCGCTCCAGGCTCATGGCGAATCAGCCCAGTTGTACCGCATGACGAGGTCCTCCTCGTCTATCTGGTCGGCGAGTTTGTCCACGACCTCGTCGCGTTCCAGGTCGCCGAACTGCTCGAGTTCGTAGGGCTTCACCGTCACCGGCGAGGACTCGCCGTTGGCGATGCGCTCCTGGAGTTTGGCGACGCCGTAGATGAGCGCCTCGGGGCGAGGGGGACAGCCCGGGACGTGGATGTCGACCGGGATGACCTCCTCGGCGCCCTTGATGACGTTGTACCCCTCCTGGAACGGCCCGCCGGAGATGGTACACGAACCCATGCCGACGACGAACTTGGGTTCCGGCATCTGGTCGTACACGCGCTTCATCCGCGGGGCGAACTTCGAGACGATGGTCCCCGGAACGATGATGACGTCCGCCTGGCGCGGCGACGCGCGGGGGACGCCGGCCGCGAACCGGTCGAGGTCGTGTTTGACCGCGTACGTGTGCATCATCTCGATGCTGCAGCAGGCGATGCCGAACTGCAGCATGAACATCGACGACCCCCGCACCCAGTTCATGAACTTGTCGAACTTGGTGAGGATGAACGGGGAGGAGCCGAACGCCTCCCGGAGCTTCGAGTTGAAGCGGTTGTCCTGCCCGGCCATCCGGGCGTCGCGCGTGTCGGTCAGTACCTCGGAGTCGTCCGTGATGAACGGCCTGTTGTCGCTACTCATGATTGTCGTTCTGTTTTCCGTCGCGACGCGCGCGGGCTCTTCGCCCACTTGACCGCGCCCTGCCGCCACGCCCACACCAGTCCGACGACCAGCACCGCGATGAACACGAGCATCGGGAACAGCACGGCAGCCAACCCGACGCCCGCGTCCAGTGCGGGCCGGTAGATGACCGTCCACGGGAACAACAGGACGGTCTCGATGTCGAAGACGACGAACAGGAGGGCAACCATGTAGTACTGGATGTTGAACTGGATGCCGATCGCCGACTCCGTGGGGATCTCGCCGGACTCGTAGGTGGCGCTCTTCCCCTGTTCGGGCACGCTCGGGCGGAGTATCGCGGACGCGACCATCATCCCCAGCGGGATGCCCACGCCCATCAAGGCCAGCGCGCCGACTGCTATCCATGGATTCATTCCGGGTTCTCCGTATCGTCCGTGGGTTCGGTAGCCCGATACATAAGCGCTTCACTTACGCGTCCGCGCGCACTCCGTCGAAAACCGGGCGACGTCGCTTACCTCGCGCCGGGACCCGGTCGGCGACGGCGACCGCCGCTCAGCGCGACTCGCGGAAGCCGTCGACGCCTCGGTCGTGGAGCGCCGCGGAGGTGTCGGCCACGTCGGCCCGGAGGTCGTCGTGGTACGCGACGAGTCGCTCGCGCAGGTCCGCGTGCTCGCGGGCGAGAACCTGTGCGGCCGACAGCGCCGCGTTGAACGACTTGCCCGCGTCCACCGCGACGATGGGCGCGCCGGTCGGCATCCCGATGACCGAGTCGACCGACTTCTCCTGGACCGGAACCCCGATCACCGGGAGCGGGTAGGCGATGCTCGCGGTCATGTTCGGGAGGTCGGCGGACTTCCCGCCCGCGCCCGCGACGAGAACGTCCAGCCCGCGGTCCGCGGCCGTCTCGGCGTACGCGTACATCAGGTCGGGCGTCCGGTGAGCGCTCACGACGTACGTCTCGTACGAGAACCGCGCCCCGGGCGGGTCGTCGAAGTCGGTCTGCTCCGCGAACCCGAGTTCCTCCAGCGCGTCGAACGCGCCCTGCATGGTGTCGAGGTCCGAGTCCGACCCCATGACGACGCCCACGTCGGGCGTCGTCTCCGGGTCCGCGTCGACCGCCGCCTCGGCCTCGAGTCGGTCGACGAGGTCCTCGACGGTCGTCATTTCGTCACCCCTCCGTCGGCCGCCTCGGCCGCGTCGGCGGCGTCCGTCTCCGCCGCGCCGTCCGGGTCGCGCGCGAACGAGAGCGCGTCGCGCAACCCGCGAGCGGTCGCGAGCAGGTCGTCGCGGCTCGCTCCCATCGCGTTCGCGTCGCCGCCGTCGGTCGCCGACCCGGCCGGCCCGCACAGCGTCACGTGACCCATCTTCCGGAGCGGACGGACCTCGCGCTTCCCGTACCAGTGGAGGTGTGCGCCGTCGGCGTCGAGGACGGTCTCGACGCCCTCCAGGCGGGCGGGACGCGGCTCGTCCACGTCGCCGAGGACGTTCGCGCTCACGGTCGCCGAGCGGGCGTCGGTCGACCCGAGCGGCCAGCCGAGCACCGCGCGGACGTGCTGTTCGAACTGCGAGGTACTCGCCCCCTCGATGGTCCAGTGACCGGAGTTGTGGGGACGGGGCGCCACCTCGTTGAGCAGCACCTCCCCGTCCACCTCGAACAGTTCGATGCCGAACACGCCGCGGCCGTCGAGTTCCGCGAGCGTGTCGAGCGCCACCTCCCTCGCGCGCGCCGCGACCGCGGGGTCGCTCCGCGCGGGGACGACCGTCTCTCGGAGAATCTCCTCCTCGTGGACGTTCTCGCCCAGCGGGAACGCGTCCGTCTCGCCGTCGCCCTGGGCGCCGATGACCGACACCTCGCGCTCGAAGTCGACGAACGCCTCGGCCATCGCGCCGCCCTCGTCGGCGCCGACGGCCTCGAGCGCCGCCTCGTAGTCGTCGCCCGCCTCCACGGGGAGATTCCCGCGGCCGTCGTAGCCGCCGGTGCGGGCCTTCAACATCGCGCCGCCGAACCGCTCGACGGCGTCCGCCAGCGCGTCGGAGTCGTCCACGGGGACGAACTCGGGCACCGGAACGCCGGCGTCCGCGAGCGCGCGCTTCTGGACGAGTTTGTCCCGAATCGTCCGGAGCGTGTCGGGGTCCGGGTGAACCGGGAGGTCGTACTCCGCTTCGACCTCTTCGAGGAGGTCCGGGTCGGCCAGTTCGATCTCGAGCGTGAGTGCGTCCGCGCGGTCGGCGAGTTCGCGGACTGCGTCGGGGTCGTCGAACGCGCCCTCGACCTGGTCGGCCACCCGTGCGGCCGGGCAGTCGGGCGTGGGGTCGAGGACGACGACGTCGACGCCGAGGGGGGCGGCCGCCTCGGCCAGCATCCGACCGAGTTGGCCGCCACCGACGACGCCGAGCGTCGGGGCGGGACACGTTGGCGTCACGGGCGGGACTTCGGCAACTCGGTGCATAAGCCTTGCCTCACGAGGGGAGAGATACCCACGGGCGTGGATACTCCTCCGAGCGCATCGCCCGCGGCTCCGGCGGCGACCGGTCGGCCGCCTCTGTCTGCCGGGCGCGTTCGAGCGCCGACCGGTCGACGAAGATGACGACGTGTTCGCCCCAGAGGCGGTAGTCGTACTCGCGGGCCTCGTAGCCGTCGAGGCGGGTCGCGAGTTCCTCCCGGTCCCACGGCTTGGCGATGACCACCGGCGGCATCTCCTCGGGGAGGCGGTTGAAGCGGTCGTCCGGGTTCGTGGAGTTCACCTCGGCGCCGTGGAGTTCCAGGTACCACGGCAGGGGGAGCCGGGAGTGCCACGCCGGCCCGCCGGGTGGCATCCGCTGGACGCTCCCCTCGTCGGCGACGTAGAACCGCACGTCACCGCCGTTCGCCTCCGTCCCGATGAACAGCACGTCCGTCCCGTCGTTCCCGCGGCTCACCGCTCCGACGTCCCGGAGCGCTCCCTTCAGGTCGTTCTCCGGCTGTGCCCACTGGAGCACCTGCTTGTCCTCCTCGCTGGCTGAGTTCCAGTAGTCGGCGTTCGCCGCGACGGCGCCGCCGACGGCGGCGAAGACGATGAGGCCGGCGAGTCCGACCCCGACCGCGTCCTCGCTCGCGAGCGCCGACTCGAACGAATCGGCGACGTACGCCGCCCCGACCGCCGCGGGTATCGCGAACGGGACGACGATGTGAACCGCGGCCCACGGGGCCTGGATGTCGGTCGCGACGGGGTAGCCGATGACCGACGCGGCCCCCCAGTAGGTGGCGAACGCGACGAGCGAACGGTTCCCCAGGTCGCCGTACCCGTCCGCGAGGAACCCGAGGAGGGCGAGCACGAGTACGACGCCCGACCCGTACACCAGCGTCTCCAGCAGGTCGTGGAGGTACGGCAGGTACGGGTGGTCGGAGTGGCTCCCGGCCGCCCACGTCCCGTAGAACCGCTCGCCGGCGCCGACGGTCGCCTCCTCGAGCAGGCCGACCGGGTCGCCCGTCCCCGCGAGCGCGTTCCAGAGGTCGGGGCGCGGCGCGTAGAAGAACCCCGCGACCGCGAGGAACGTCGCCGCGAGCCCGAGCGCCCCGAGCGGCACCCAGACGAGCAGGTGGCCGGCGAGCGCGGCGCCCGGGTCGACGTCGCGCTCGCGGGCGAGGTACGCGCGCGTCCGACTCTCGGCGGTCCACTGGTTCGCGACGTGGACGGCGGCCACCCCGCCGCCGACGACCGCGTCGAGCAGCGACCCGGTGCGCGAGGCGGTGCGCAGGAGTCGGTGGTCGACGACGAGGAACGCGCCGCCGGCGAAGCAGGCGAGGTAGACGAGCGCGTTCTCCTTGGAGGCGAACCCGAGCGCGAGGAGGGCGACCGCACCGAACAGCGGGAGCGTCCGCCGGCGGTCGAGCGCGTAGACGGTCAGCGCGAACGCCCCGAAGCAGAACGCCGCCACGAGCACGTCCGAGCGCATGAACCGACTGTAGTAGACGAGCAGCGGGTCGACCGCGAGCACGAGCGCGAGCGCGACTCGCTCGCGGCCGCGGAGGCGGTCGGCGAAACACAGCGCCGCGAGCGGGAGCAACCCCCCGACCATGGCGACCGGGAGGCGAGCGGCGAAGTCCGACGCGGGCAACACGTCGAACAGCGCGTTTCCGACGACCGGGAGGAACGGTCCGTGGATGATGGGCCGGTAGAAGAACTCCCCCGTCGCGTCGAACCGGAGTATCCAGTAGCCGACGCGGCCCTCGTCCCAGTGGAAGATTCGCTCTCCGAGGCCGACGAGGCGGACGACGACCGACAGCAGCGTGACGAGGACGACGGCCGTCGTCGCCGGCGTCCACGGCAGCCGCCTCAGGAGACGTGGACGCCCGCCGACCGGGTCGGCGGACGCGTCCGGGTCCGGAGCTCCGGCCTCGTCGGACGAACCGTCGGCGGTGTCCGCGGCGCCGGTGGCGTCGGCGACGGGCGCCCCGCCCGCGTCCGCCGACTCGGCCGACGCGTCGGGTACGGGGTGCGAGGGCGCGTCGGCCCCCCCGTCGTCGGGGGACGCCGGGGGCGCGTCGTCGCTCATTGCCCCTCCCTCACGCGCGACCGGTTACAACCTTTGTGATTGCGCGCGCCGCCCTCCGACCGGTGTCGAGCGCTCGCGGCGTGGTCGCTGCGGCGCGCGGCGGACCGTGGTGAGAGGCGAGCGCCGCCGCGACATCCACCCGGAACGGTACGCCTTTCACCGGCCCCGCCGACCGGCCGGGCATGAGCGACACCGGACTGGGGCTGGTGGTGGCCCGGTACTACGCGTCCATCGCCGACCGAATGGAGGAGACGGCGCGGGAGACTGCCGACGAACGCGGCGCGAGCGTCGTCGAGACGCTCGACGTGCCCGGCGCGTACGACGCGCCGCTGGCCGCCGACCGGCTGGCGCGCCGGGACGACATCGACGCTGTGGCCGTCATCGGCACCGTCGTCTCGGGCGACACCGACCACGACCAGGTCATCGCACGCGCGGCCGCAGCGGGGCTGACCGACGTGAGCCTCGACCGGGACACGCCGGTCACGTTCGGCGTCTCCGGTCCCGGCCAGAGCGGGGCCGAGGCGCGCGAACGGGTCGACAAAGGTGCCGAGGCCGTCACCGCCGCGATAGACATGGCCGAGGAGCTGTCGGGGGTGGCGGCGTGAGCCGCGACCGCGAGTACGAGTACGAGTTCGCGGAGCGCGTCGGGCGGGTCGAACCGTCGGCGACGCTCGCCATCAGCGGTGCCGCCTCGGAACTGGAGGCCGAGGGCGTCGACGTGGTCGACCTCTCGGTGGGTGAACCCGACTTTCCGACCCCCGAGAACGTCGTGACCGCCGGCGTCGAGGCGATGGAGGCGGGTCACACCGGGTACACCGCCTCGAACGGCGTCCCGGAACTCAAGCAGGCCATCGCGGAGAAGCTCCGCGGAGACAACGTCGACGCGACGGCCGACGAGGTCATCGTCACGCCCGGCGCGAAGCAGGCGCTGTACGAGACGGTCGAGACGCTCGTCGACGACGGCGACGAAGTCGTCCTGCTCGACCCGGCGTGGGTGTCGTACGAGGCGATGGTGAAGCTCGCCGGCGGGACGCCCGTCCGCGTCGACCTGACCGACCACGACTTCCAGCTGGAACCGGCGCTCGACGACCTCGCGGCGGCGGTCTCGGACGACACCGCGCTCGTCGTCGTGAACTCCCCGGCGAACCCGACCGGTGCGGTGTTCTCCGACGCCGCGCTCGAAGGGGTGCGCGACGTAGCCGTCGACCACGACGTGCCGGTCATCTCCGACGAGATATACGAACAGATCACCTACGGGGTCGAACCCACCAGCCTCGCGAGCTTCGACGGGATGGCCGACCGCACCGTGACGGTGAACGGTTTCTCGAAGGCGTACTCGATGACCGGGTGGCGGCTCGGCTACCTCCACGCGACCGGCGAGTTCGTCTCGCAGGCCGCGAAGCTCCACAGCCACTCCGTCTCGTCGGCGACCAACTTCGTCCAGCGGGCGGGCGTCGAGGCGCTCCGGAACACCGAGACGGCGGTCGAGCAGATGGTCGAGGCGTTCCGCGACCGGCGCGACCTGGTGAGCGACCTGCTCGCCGACGAGGGCGTCCACGTCCCCGAACCGGACGGCGCGTTCTACATGATGATGCGCGTCGACGACGACGACGCCACGTGGGCCGAGGAGGCCATCCAGGAGGCACACGTCGCCACGGTTCCCGGCCACGCGTTCGGCGCGCCGGGGTACGCCCGCATCAGCTACGCGGCGAGCGAGGAGCGCCTCCGCGAGGGTATCGAGCGACTGGCCAGCGGCGGGTTCTTCGACTGACGCGGCCCCGTCGGCCGCCGGGGTTTACCCCGCCCCCCGAGTAGGCGCGGACGTGTTCGGGCTCGGGGTCGACCTGGTCGCGGTCGCCGAGGAACTCATCGTCCGCTACGGCTACCTCGCGGTCTGCTGTTTCACCTTCCTCGAGTCGTCGCTGCTGTTCCCCCTGCTCCCGAGCGAGGTAGTGTTGCCGCTCGCCGCCCTCGCGCTCGTCTCGGGGCCCGCGTCGCTCGCGGCGTTCGTCGCCGCGACCACCGCGGGCGTCGTCGTCGGCAGCCTCGTCGCCTACTACCTGTTCGGCCGCGGCGGCGAGGAGGTGCTCGAACGCTACGGCCCGCTGGTGCGCGTCTCCGAGCGCGAACTCCGGTGGTCGAAGGCGGCGTTCCGCCGCTACGGCGAGTGGTCGGTGTTCTGGGGGCGGTTCCTCCCCGTCCTCCGCTCGGTCGTCTCGGTGCCCGCCGGGTTCGCGGGGATGGACCGGGGGCGGTTCGTCGCCTACTCCGCGGGCGGCGGCCTCCTGTTCAACCTCGCGGTCGGCGCGCTCGCGCTGGGGGCGGCGAGTCGCAGTCGGTGTACGAGGCGGCGGTCGCGTTCCTCCGCGCGGCGGTCGCGGACCGGCCACTGCTCGTGGTCGCCGCGGCGCTCGTGGCCGTCGCGCTCGCGGCCGTCGCGGCGTGGCGCCGGGTCGGCTGACCGCCGGCGCTCACCGACCTGTCCGACGGTGACTGGCGGACGCGGCGGTCGAACGGGGCGGGAGCGCGGTCCGAGCGCAGACGACCCCGGCGCCGCGCGGGAGGTTTTTATCTGAGAGGCCCGAGGTGGCGACGAGTGCGTCTCGCAGACCTCCCCCTCGCGCCCGAGCACGTCGACCACTTCGAGGAGGAGGGCATCGAGGAGCTGTACCCGCCACAGGCGGACGCGGTCGAGGCGGGCGTCTGCGCCGGCGGAAACGTCGTCGCCGCCATTCCCACGGCGTCGGGCAAGACGTTCATCGCGGAACTGGCGCTGCTCACCGCCGACGGTCCCGGGCTCTACATCTGCCCGCTCCGCGCGCTCGCCCGCGAGAAGTACGAGGAGTTCGACGCGCTCCCCGGCGTGGACGTCGGCATCTCGACGGGCGACTACGACTCGCCCGCCGCGGACCTCGCCGAGTACGACGTCGTCGTCGCCACCAGCGAGAAGGTGGACTCGGCCATCCGCAACGGCGCGCCGTGGGTCGACGACCTGGCGTGTATCGTCGTCGACGAGGTCCACCTGCTCGGCGCGGCCGGCCGCGGCCCCACGCTGGAGGTGACGCTGTCGACGCTCCGCCGCCGCACCCGCGACGCGCAGGTGGTCGCGCTCTCGGCCACCGTCGACAACCCCGAAGACGTCGCCGGGTGGCTCGACGCGGAACTCGTCGAGTCCGACTGGCGCCCGGTCGACCTCCGCACCGGCGTGTACGCCGGCGGAACCGTCGAGTTCGACGACGGGAGCGACCTGACCGTCGCGGTCCCGGACGCGGCCGACCCGAGCGTCGAGGCGGACACGGAGGCGACGGCGGCGCTCGTCCGCGACGCCGTCGAGGGGGGCGGACAGGCGCTCGCGTTCGTCCGCTCGCGCCGCGAGGCGGAGACCCTGGCCGACCGTCTCACGGACGAGCGACTCGCGAACGCCGCCGGCATCGGCAGGCCGGCGGCCGAGACCGCAGAGGAGGTGCGCGAGGCCGGCGGGACGGAGACGGGCGAGCGCCTCGCGGAGTGCGCCGCGTGGGGGGTCGCGTTCCACCACGCCGGCCTGCGGTCGGCCCACCGCGCGGTCGTCGAGCGGGCGTTCCGCGAGCGCCGGCTGGCGGTCATCTGCGCGACGCCGACGCTCGCGGCGGGCGTGAACGTCCCCGCCAGGCGGGTGGTCGTCCGCGACCAGCAACGGTACACCGGCGACGGGATGGAGTGGCTCCCCGTGCTGGAGGTCCACCAGATGTGCGGGCGGGCGGGGCGGCCGGGGCTCGACCCGTACGGCGAGGCGGTCCTCGTGAGCGGCGACGACGAGCGGGCGGACCTCGAAGCGCGGTACGTCGGGGCCGACCCGGAGGCCGTCGAGTCGAAACTCCGCGACCGGGCGGCGCTCCGCACGCACGTCCTCGCGCTCGTCGCCACTGGGTTCGCCGCCTCGCAGGCGGAGGTGCTCGACGTGCTCGGCGAGACGTTCTACGCCTTCCGGACGCCCAACCCCGACCTCGGCGGGGTCGTCGGCGACGTGATTGGGGAACTCATCGACATGGACATGCTCGCGCCCGCGAGCGGGGACGCCGGAGGCATCGAAGCCACGCCCCTCGGCGCGCAGGTGTCGCGCCAGTACGTCACGCCCGCAACGGGCGCGCGCCTCGTCGCCGGCCTCCGGACCATGGCGGCGATGGACCCGGCCGACGTCACGCCGCTGACCGCCTTCGAGGTGGTGTGCGACACCCCCGACATGCAGACCGGCTACCTCGGCGACCGGGAGCGCGCCGCGATGTACCAGTTCGCGCGCCGGCGCGCCGGAGAACTCACCACCGCGATGGGCGAGACGGACGACTTCGAGGGGTGGCTGGAGGCGGTCAAGACCGCGCGCCTCCTCGCGGAGTGGGTCGAGGGGGCGACGCTCGACGACCTGGTCGAGGCGTACCGGGTCGGGCCGGGGGACCTGGAGTCGCGCATCGAGCGGGCGGAGTGGCTACTCGGCGCGGCGGCGGCGCTCGCGGAGGTGCTCGACGTGGACCTGCCCGTGTTCGAGTCGGCCCGGGCGCGGCTGTGAGCGGAAGTAGGAGCCCGCAGGTGGTCACGGGTCGGGACCGGCGTCCGTGTCGGGCGAGTCCGACGGCCGGTCGTACGCGCCCGCTCGCCGGTGTTCGCCCGCCCGCCGAAGCACAGACGGGGTCCGGCAGACGCCGGGTTCCCCCGCGGCCTGCGGGACGACGCAGTTGTTGCAGTTCTCGCAGGCGACCCGCGCGTCGGCCGCGTCGGTCCCGAGCAGGCGTGCGGGCAGGCGGGGTTCGGCGTAGAACGGGCGCGCCATCCCCACGGCGTCGCACGCCCGGGTCGTCCCGTCAGCCAGTAGCCCGTCGACGACGCCGCGCTCGCGGATGCCGCCCTCACAGAGCACCGGTACGTCCACCCGGTCGCGGACCCGTCGGCAGAGAGCGGCGTTCCACGCCGGCTCGAAGTCGTACGCGAGCGACTCGACCCAGTTGGCGAGCGCGACGAGCGCCGCTCGGGTCCGCGACCCGAACGCCGCGGCGTACCCCTCGCGGAACCGGTCGTCGCGCCACGACCGACCGGGGAACTCGCCGCGGACGATGCTCATGTCCCAGAACACGGAGCCGTTCACCGGGACGAGCGCGTCGAACCCGGCGGCGGCGAGCCGCTGGCACGCGCGGACGCAGTCGGCCGCCGAGAGGCGACGGCGGACGAACGGCGGGGCCTCCGTCTCGGCGGGCACCTTCGTCATGACGGGGACGTCGCCAGCCCGCGCGCGGATTTCGGACAGCACGAGTTCGAGGAAGCGGACGCCGTCGCCGAACTCGTCGTCGCGGCGGTTGTAGAACGGGGAGAGGAACTGGTGGACGATGCCCATGTTCGCGCCGGCGAGGTGGACGGCGTCGTACCCCGCGTCGACGGCGTACGCCGCCGACCGGCCGAAGTCGGCCGCCAGTTCGTACACCCCGTCGGTCGAGAGGACGTGCGCGTCGTACGAGAGGAACCCCGCCCGGTCGAGCGCCCGGAGGAGCCACGGCGGCTCCGACACCGCGAGCTGTTCGAGGTCCGGGTTCGCCTCCCTGAATCCGGCGTGCCACGTCTCCATCGACCGGAGACCGCCGTGTTCCAACTGAACGGCTATCTTTCCGCCGTGTGCGTGGACCGCGTCGGTCAGCCGCGAGAGGTCGGCGACGAAGTCGGGGTCGTGCACGCGGGTCATGCCCGGCGCGGCGCACCCGCCCTCGGGGCGGACGATGGTCGCCCCCTGACAGACCAGCCCCGCACCCGCGTCCGCGGCCGGTTCGAGGTCGGCTATCAACGTGTCCACCGCGTCGGGACCGTTGCCCGCACACTCCAGCAACGGCGCGCGGTAGAGCCTGTTCGGGAGGGTCACGCCGCCGACGTCGAGCGGGTCGCCGAGTACGGCCATCCGTCGTCGGTTGGACGCTCGCGGACATGAAGGCTCGGCCTCGCCGACTCGACCGCTCGGGCTCCCGACCCCCCTCCCGTCGCCGACGTCGTTCGGAATCGGCGACGACGGCCCGTCACGTTCGGCTCGCCGCCGCCAGCCCGTCGGCGCCCTCGACGCGCTCCTTCAGCCGCTGCGTGAACCGAGCGGCGGGCGCCCCGTCGACGACGTCGTGGTCGAACGCCAGCGTGAGGTCGAGGAACTCGCGCTCGACGAGTTCCCCGTCGACGACGCGCGGTTTCGTCTCGATGCCGCCGACTGTCAACTGGAGCGCGTAGTTCGTCGGGATGACCGCCCACCCGCCGCCCTCTCCGAACATCCCCACCGAGGTCACCGAGACGGTCCCCGCGAGGCGCTTCCACCGCCGCGGGAACCACTGCGGGAGTCGCCACACCTGCCGTCGGATGACCCCGGGGAGGGTGAGCGCGCGCGACTCCAGCCGCGAGAGGGGAGCCGCGGGAGCGTTCTGAACGGCCCGTATCTCGTCGTGGATCGACCGGAGTGACCGCCGATTGGCCGCCCTGACGACGTGCGGGACGCCCAGTCGCTCGCCGTCGGCGGTCGTCTCGACGAGGACGTTCACGTCGACGTCGTCGAAGCGGTGGACTCGTCCCCGCCAGTCGCGGTACGCCTGCACCCGTGGGTGTTCCTCGACGGTACGGGCGAGACAGAACGAGACGAACGCGGTGAACGAGAGCCGTTCGCCCGTCTCCTCCTCGACGTCGTCGATGTACCGTCTCGCGTCGGTCACGTCGAACTCGACGAGTCCGTGGACGGTGCTTCGACGCCTCGCCATCCGGTTGTAGTCGCCCGTCGCCCGGCGGCGAGAGGAGGTCGGCTCGGTTCGGTCGCCGCGTTCTCGTTCCCGTTCGCTCATGCCGCCCGCAGGTCGGCGGACCGTATAGCGCTTGACCCGGGCGCGGCATCCGGAGTCGTCGCTACTCGGGTGGCGAGCGACCCCGACCCGAACCCGGAACCAGCCCGGACCGGAACCGAAACCCGCACGCCGCGTTCGACGCCCGCTACTCGTCGTCCTCGCGGCCGTGCGGGTCGTAGTCGGCCTCGTCCTCACCGTCGACGGCGGGGTCGTGGCGCTCGTACCACGCGAGCAGTTCGTTCAGCCGGTGGATGGCGCGGTCGGGCGTGCCGATGTTGTGGTGCTCATTCTCGTAGACGACGAGGCGGGCCTCGACGCCCTGCTTCCTCGCCGCGACGTACAACTGCTCGGACTGGGAGGGGGGGCACCGCCAGTCCTCCGCCCCAGCGGTCACCAGGAGCGGCGTCTCGATGTTGCCCGCGTCGGTGATGGCCGAGGAGGCGTCGATGGCGTCGGGGTTCTCCCACGGGAGACCGTAGTCGTTCTCCATCCAGTTGTGCGAGTCGTCCGTTCCGAACGCGGAACGGAGGTCGTAGATGCCGTGTTCGGGCGCGGCGGCCGCGAACAGGTCGGGCTCCTGCGTGACGAGGAACCCCTGCGAGATGCCGCCGTACGAGAAGCCGTAGCCGAAGACGCGCTCCTCGTCGACCCAGCCGCGGTCCACGAGGTCCGCGACGCCGTTCGCCACGTCGGTCACCTCGTGGGTGCCCCACTGCCCTTTGAGCGCCTCGGCGAACTCCCGGCCGTAGCTGGAGCCGCCGCGGTAGTTCGGTCGGAGGACGACGTAGCCGCGCGAGGTGAGCGCGGCGTGGTCGAAGCTGAAGACGGGTTCGTCGTAGCTGATGGGGCCGCCGTGGATGGCGACCACGAGCGGGTGGTCGCCGTCCGCGGGGTCGATTTCGGGGTCGTGGTAGACGACGCCCGAGATGTCGTGTCCCTCGCTGTCCCACTCGACGCGCCGGACCGCGGGCATGGGGTACTCGTCGGTGAGGTCGGCGTTCACCGCCGAGAGGCGGGTCAGCGACTCCGGCTCGTCGTCGCCGTCGAGGTCCGCGGCGTCGACGGCGTACACGTCGTGTCCCTCGGTCGGGTGCGAGAGGGTGAACGCTGCGCGCTCCTCGCCGTACTCGAACCCGCCGAGCGCGCGCTCGTCGCCCTGCGCCTCGAAGACGCGTTCGACGCTCCCGTCGGTCGAGACGCGCGCGAGGCGGGTGCGCGCCTCGTCCCCGATGGTCGTGTACAGCGTCTCGTCGTCCGCCCAGTCGAGCGACGCGCCGCGAGCGAGCGTCCGGTCGAGGTCCGCGGTGAGCGACTCGTACGCGCCGTCCTCGTAGAGGTACGCCTGCGTCGGGATACACCAGTTGTCGGGGTCGCCCGCGGCGAACGCCAGCCGCTCGCCGTCGGGCGACCACTCGGGCCCGTTCGCGGAGAGGTCGCCGTCGGTGAGCCTCCGGAGGCCGGTGCCGTCTGGTCGGACGGTGAACACGTCCCGCGCGAGCGTGTCGTCGCCGTCCTCGCCGTGGTAGGCGGCGAACGCGATGCGGTCGGTCGCCCCCCACGCGGGCTGGAGTCCCGAGAGGCCCGCGTACGCGCCGCCGGCGTACGCCTCGTCGAGTCGGTCGGCCTCGCCGCTCTCGACGTCGACGACGTGGAGGTACGTGGTCACCGTGTCGGTGTAGCCGACGCCGTCGAGTTTGTGCTGGAGGCGCTCGGTCTCCACCGGGCCGCCCTCCTCTCGCTCGTCGAGGTACGCCCGCTCCGCCTCGGTCGGGTCGCGCGCGGCGACGACCAGTCGGTCGCCGTCCGGCCCCCAGTCGAACTCCGAGGCGCCCTCCGCGAAGTCGGTCACCTGCCGGGCGTCGCCGCCGAGCGAGAGGTCGAACAGCCACACCTGCGACTCCGGCTCCCCGCCTGACCCCTGTGCGTCGGTCCCGTCCGACTCCTCGTCCTCGTCGGCGTCGTCTTCGGTGCCGTCGGCGTCCTCGGCGTCGCCGCGCCCGACGCGTCGCTCGCTGTCCTCCTCGCGGGCCGCGAGGAACGCCAGTCGGTCGCCGTCGGGACCCCACTGCGGGCTGGACGCGCCGGCGACCCGGGTGAGCCGGTGGGGGTCGCGCGAGCCGTCCGTCGGCGCGACGAACAGCGAGGCGACCCGCTCGTTCTCGTCGGCGTCGAACTCCTGGACCGTGAACGCGACCCGGTCGTCGCCGGGCGAGAGGGCCGTCTCGGCCACCTGCGAGAGGTCGTAGTACGCCTCCGTCGGCAGTTCGCTCATGGGTCACGACTGCCGAGGTGCGCACATATCCCTTCCCCCTCCGGCCGCGACGGCCGCATCCCGCGGCCGCAATCGACGCGCTCAAACCGGCCACGCGCGACCGCCCGGTATGACGGACACCGACCGCCGGCTGCTGGCGGAGACGGCGGAGGCGGCGGTCCGCGAGGCGGGCGCGTACCTCCGCGACCGCTTCCGGACCGGCCACGCCGAGGGGGCGTACGGCGAGGACGACGTGAAAGCCGCCGTCGACGTGGGCGCCGAAGAGCGCATCGCCGCGGTGCTGACCGAGCGTCACCCCTCGCACGCCGTCCACGGCGAGGAGGCCGGCCGCTCGGGCGAGACCGACGTGGAGTGGCTGGTCGACCCGCTCGACGGGACGAACAACTTCGCCATCGGCTACCCCTCCATCGCCTCGGCCGTGACGGCCCACCGCGACGGGGCGGCGCTGGCGACGGCGTTCTACGAACCCCTGACCGACGACTGCTACGTCGCCGTCCGTGACGGGGGAGCGACCCTGAACGGCGACCCGCTCTCCGCCGACGGTCACGGCCGGCCGCTGGCGCGCTCGACGGTGTCGCTCGTCCGCGGGCTGGCGGCCGTCCGCGACGACGACCTGAGCGCGACGGCGACCGGGATACGAGAGAACCTCCGCGAGCGGTGCAAGCGGGTGCTGGAGACGTGGTCGCCGTGCGTCGACTGGGGCCTGCTCGCTCGCGGGAGCATCGCGGGTGTCGTCTGCGTCCACCCGGACCCCTTCGAGCAGGTCGGCGGCGAACTGCTGGCGCGCGAGGCCGGCGTGCGCTCCGTCGAGACGGAGGGTTACTACGTCGGTGCGCCCGACGAGGAGACGCTGACGGACCTGTGCGAGTCGGTTCCGGCGGTCGACGCGCCGTAGCTCTGGCGACGTGTCACACCAGGTCCGCCCGACGCCGGTACAGCAGCGCGAGGACCGTCAGCGGCACGCCGACGACGACGGCGTACGGCAGCGCGTACGCGGTGAGGACGACCGCGCTGCGCGCGAGGACGACCACGCCGTCGATGGACGAGAGGAACGCCTCGGTCAGCGGCGTCTCGTACCACTGGTCGCGGTCCGGCGGCCGGTAGTCGGGCTGGGGTTCGAACAACTGGACCGTGATGGTGGAGTAGGCGACCCGGCGTTCGAGACTCTGGAGGCGCGCCTCGATGCGCTCTATCTCGGTCTGCACGTCCGAGAGTTCCCGCTGGACCGCCAGCACCTCCTCGGTGTCGTTCGCCCGCTGGTACAGTTCGCGCAGGCGCTCCCGCTCGGCCTCCAGGCTGTCGAGACGCGCCCGCAGGTCGACCACCTGCTCGGTCACGTCCTGCGTCTCCTCGTTCAGGCTGACCACCTCGCCCTGCGCCTCCACGGCGGCGAGCGCACCCGAGTAGTTGCCGACGGGTACCCGGAGCGTGACTCGGCCCTCGGTCCACGTGTCGTTCCCCTCGCCGTGGACCTGCTTGGTCGCGTCGCCGACGTAGCCGCCGGTCGACTGCGCCAGGTCCGTCAGGTTGCTCCGCGCCGACTCGTAGTCCTCGACCCGGATCCGGACCCTCGCCGTGCGGATGATCTGGCGGTTCTGCTGTTGGACCTCGACGCCGTCGGTGTCTTCGGCGTTCCCGCTTCCCCCGCCGGCACCGGTCGCGTCGCCCGCGGCGGCCGTTCCGTCGGGGGCGGCGGTCATCGTCGCTTCCGCCGCTTCGGTTCCCCCCAGGTCACTGGACCGCTGTTCGACCGCGCCCCCGTCGCTCCCGCCGCCGGCGCCCGAACAGCCGGCGAGCGCGAGCATGAGGGCACAGCACACCGCGAGGAGTGTCTTCCGACGCATACCCACCCCTACAGGACACCGGCACCTAATGGCTCGTAAATGTCAAAGAGCCGTTTGACCTACCGTCGGCGGTGGGTTCCTACTCGCTCACCCGGTCGGGCGTCTCGCCGAGGAACGTCTGGAACTCCGCCGTCCGGCCGTCCGGGTCGTCCGCGAAGAACTGGTAGATGTCGTACTCCTCGTTCACGTGCGGGTCCTCGCGCGCCGCCTCGCCCACCCGCTCGCGCATCGCGTCGACGCCCGCCCGGTCCGCCGAGACGAACGTGAGGACGCCGCAGTCCTCGGTGGCGTCGCCGTCGCAGAACCCGAACCGGAACCCCTCGAACGAGAGGACGGTGCACCCGGGCTGTTCGAGCCACACGTCCGCGCCGACGACGTCGGTGTACCACTCGACGACGCGCTCGCGGCGTTCGGTCCGGAAGAAGACGAGTCCCGACACGAACGGGGATTCACCGCCCGCGGACATAACCGTGGAGTCTCACACGGTCGCGCGGGCCGCGCGTCGAGTTACTCCCGGGCCGCCTCGATAGCCTCGCGGAACGCCTCCGCGTTCCCCGTGATGACGTCGAACTCGCCCGCCTCCACCGCCTCACGGTCCACGAGCGCCGACCCGGCGCCGACCGCCTCCGCGCCCGCCTCGATGTACTCGCCGCAGTTGTCGGCCGAGACGCCGCCCGTGGGCATGATGGGAATCTGCCCCAGCGGCCCCTTCAACGCACTGAGGTGCGACGGGCCGAGCGTCGCCGCCGGGAACAGTTTCACCATGTCCGCGCCCGCCTCGTACGCCTCGACGGCCTCCGTGGGGGTCATGATGCCCGGCGCGACCAGCACCCCGTACCGGTTGCACGTCTCGACCACGTCGCGGTGGAACGACGGACAGACGACGAACTCCGCGCCGGCGGCGATGGCCGCCTGCGCCGTCTCCGCGTCGAGGACGGTGCCCGCGCCGACGAGAACGTCGTCGCTCAGTTCCTCGGACAGCGTGCGAATCATCTCGGTCGACCCCGCCGTGTCGGCCGTGACCTCCACGGCGGTCACGCCGCCTGCCACCAGTGCTTCTGCCGTCCGCACGACCGTCTCGGGCTGTGCGCCCCGCATGACCGCGACGACGCCGCAGTCGCGAATCCGCTCGAACGCCTCCTGCGTACTCATACGCGGGTGAAGATACGGCCGGGGCATAAACACGGGGGTCGCGCGGCACGACTGTCGCACCGCGCGCGCGGTCGTGCGCCGCCGCCGCCGAACCCCGACTGCCGTAGGTTCACTCGTCGCTTACCCGTGGTGAATGACCGACCAGACACCCGACTACGAGCGACTCTACGAGCGCGTCGTCCCGTCGGTGGTGTCGGTGTACGCCGGCGAGAACGGCCCGCGGGGCGCGGGGTCCGGCTTCGTCTACGACGCCGACCACGTCGTGACGAACCACCACGTCGTGCGCGACGAGCGGACCGCGCAGGTCCGGTTCGCGGACGGGCGCTGGCGACGCGGCACCGTCGTCGGCACCGACGCGTACACGGACCTCGCCGTCGTGGAGGTGCGGGAGATGCCGGCCGACGCGCCGGCGCTGGCCGTCGCCACCGACGTTCCCGTCCCCGGCCGGCCGGTCGCCGCGCTGGGCAACCCGATGGGGCTCGACGGCTCCATCACCGCGGGCATCGTCTCCGGCGTCAACCGGTCGATGGGCACCAGCGGCGGGTTCGCCATCCCCGACGTGGTCCAGACGGACGCGCCCATCAACCCCGGGAACAGCGGCGGACCGCTGGTGGCCGAGACGGACGACGGCGAGTACCGAGTGGTGGGCGTCAACCGCGCGAAGCAGGGCGACAACATCGGGTTCGCCGTCTCGGCCCGCCTCGTGGACCGGGTCGTGCCCGCGCTCATCGCGGACGGCATCTACCGCCACTCGTACCTCCGGGTGCGCACGCTCGACGTGACGCCGACCATCGCCGACGCGAACGGACTCGACGACCCGCGGGGCGTGCTCGTGGTCGACGTGGGCGAGCGGACGGACGCCGCCGGCGAGCGAGGGACAGAGGCGACGGCGCTGCGCGGCTGCACCGGCCGCCGCCGCGTCCGCGGCCGGCGGATCCCGACCGGGGGCGACGTCATCGTCGCCGTGGACGGCGAGCGGGTGCGCGCACACGAGGAGCTGATGCGGTACCTCATCGTCAACACCAGTCCCGGCGAGACGGTGGACGTGACGGTCCTGCGCGACGGCGAGGCGGACGAACTGACGCTCCCGGTGCGTCTGAGCGAGCGGCCGGGGACCGAAGACAGGATACCCGTACGGTAGCCGCCCGGTGCACCCGGCCGCGTTCGGCGGTTCTCGGGCGCGGGAGGGGACGACCGACCGGCGTCGGCCGTCAGTCGACGAACCACTCCGTCGCCACGCGGGGCGACGACCCGAGGGCGAACCGGTCGAGCGCCCCACGGACCGGCGGGAGCCTCGGGAGGAGCGCGCCGGCGCGCGCGAGGCCGGCGACCGCCCGCCCGGGAGCCGGTCGCCGTTCCGGACGAGGAAGGTCAGCCCGCGCTCCGCCCGGCGCTGGAGGGCGACGACCGACTCCACGTCGGGGCGACGCCGCGCCTCGAACGGGGCGAGCGCCGCCGCCGGGAGCGCGAACCCCCGACCGCTCGCGTCCGCGTCGCCCCGGCGTGCGAGCGCGTCGCACAGCACGTCGTGTGCGACGACGGCGTCGCGAATCGCGAGTGCGTTCCCCTGCGCGCCGACGGGCGAGGCGACGTGCGCCGCGTCCCCGAGCAAGAGGAGCCCCGGCCGGACCCACTGGGGGGCGAGTCCGGGGGCGATGTCGAGCAGGGAGCAGTCCTCGAACCCGTCGAGGTGAGCGTCGAGCGCGGGGCTGAGTCGCGGGTCGGCGCGCGCGAGTCGGTCCCGGAAGGCTCCGATGCCCGCCTCGCGCAGCGCCGGGTACGTCCCCTCCTCGACGAGCCAGCCGACCTGTAGCTCCCCGCCACCCAACCCGAAGAACAGCATGACGCCCTCGTCGCTCAGGTGTCCCTGGGCGCGCGACTCCACCGCGTCGGTCGGGAGCTTGAACCACACCAGTTCGAGCGGCGAGTCGAACAGGCCGGCGTCGATGCCCGCCGCCGAGCGGACGGTCGAGTAACGGCCGTCCGCGCCGACGACGGCGCGCGCGCGGAACGTCACGTCCGCGTCGGCCCGCCGGTCGTGCGCCTCGACGCCGACGACGGCGCCGTCCTCCGTCCGGAGCGTCTCGGCCGTCGTCGCCGGGTGAAACGAGAAGTTCTCGTACGCGCCGGCGCGCTCGACGAGCAGTTCGAGCAGCGCGGGCTGTTCCATGAGCAGCGTGTACGGGTGGGGGGTGTCGAGCACGTCGAAGTCGAACACCTGCACGCGCTCCCCGTAGAGGACGACCTCGCCGACGCGGGCCGTCTCGTGGTCGAGCGCGAGCACGTCCGCCAGCAGGTCCATCCGGTCGAACAGGTCGACGACGCCGGGCGTCCAGCCGAACCCGCGGAACTCCCGCTCGAACGTCCCCGCCCGCTCGACGAGCGCCACGTCGACCCCGCTGCGCGCGAGCAGGTAACTCAGGACCGCGCCGCCCGGGCCGCACCCCACCACCGCCACGTCCACGATGTCCGCTTCGTCTCCGGACGCCATGGGTGAACTGGACGCGGCGGCGACAAGAAGCTATGCCGAGATGTCGGGGTGATTGCCCGCGAGAGACCACCCCGGCGTCCGCCCGGGAGCGAGTGCGCTCGGAGCGCCGCCCCCGTCGTCTCAGAGGTCGACCACGTAGACGGCGCCCGTCTCGTCGTTCTCGTCGGGTTTGCCGACCGCGACGCGGTTCCCGTCGAGGGCGAGTCCCCCGCCATAGTCGAGCGTGCGCGCTCGCGTCCACGTTCCGTCGCTCGGTTCGAACAGGTCCGTCCGGTCGCTCCCCAGGCTGACGAGGAGCCTGTCGTCCCCGAGCGCGAGGGGCCACCCGGTCGAGGTGTCGTTGATCGATAGCTTCGCCTCCCGGTCCCATCCGGACTCCGATCGCTCGTAGACGTACACCGCTCCCGGCGCGTCGGTCTTCGTCGGTTCGGCGACTGCGACCCGGTCGGCGGCAGCGGCGACCCCGATGCCGAACAGGGACCGGAAGCCGAGTCCCTCGTCCGGCGTGAACCGCGCGGCCGTCTCCCACTTCCCCGCGTCCGACCGCTCGAAGACGTACGCCTCGTAGTCCGTGTACGACCCCAGAACGATCGTCTCTCCCGAGAGGGCCGCGGCGGCGGGAGCGTACTCCTCCGACCCGATGAAGAACGACTCCACCTCCTCCCACGTGCCGGCGTGCCGCTCGAAGATGTAGACGGCACCGCCGTCGCCGGTCGTGATCCCGACCGTTCCGTCGAGGTCCACCGACCCCGCGCTCGTGTTGGCCGGACCCGGGTCGAGCCGCTGTCGTCGGACCCACTCGCCCGTCGCCGGTTCGCGCTCGTAGACGAAGACCACACCGTACCCCGAAACCTCGGCCGTCGGGTACCCCGGCTCGGAGACCAACGCCGTGTCGCCGTCGACGGCGACGCCGGAGCCGAACCGGGGAGCCGAGAGGTCCTCGCGGAACTCCGGGGGCAGCGGCTCGCCGGCGAGTCGGTCCGACTGTGCCCAGCCGTCGTCCGTCTCGGTGAACGCGTAGGCCGCCCCGAGGGCGTCGTCCGCCCTCGGTGCTCCGGCGAGCAGCGTCGACCCGTCGAGCGCGACCGAACTCCCGAACAGGTCGCCCTCCGCGGCGTCGTCCGCGGTCAGTCTGGTCTCCTCGTCCTCGGGCGCTCCACACGGGAGGTCCGCTTCCAGCCGGTGCGAACCCGGTCCGAACGTCTCGGTCGCCGCGTCGACGAGTTCCTGTTCGTCCGCCGCTCCAAACGAGAACGCGCCGCCGGGGAGCGTGTAGACGACGAGCGAGAGCGTGCGTTCACATCCCTCTGCGACCCGGAACGCCACGGAGGCGGTCCCGCCGCTCACTCGGATGGGGTCGGCGGTGACGCACTCGCGGACGTCCGGGGCGAGCGAGTTGAGCCACGTGTCGCGCCGCGTGACCCCGTCTTCGTCCCCGTGGGCGTACTGGATGAGGCGGTTCTGTCGGCCGTAGTAGTCGTCCTCGCTCTCGCCCAGTACCTCGTTCGGTTCCCCGGCCACGAAGTCCACCTGGTACGGACACGAACCGTCCGACTGGGCGCTCCCGAGTCCCGTACCGACGCCGAGCAACCCCGCCGCGGCCGCGCCGGTCCGCAGCGCGGTTCGTCTCGTCAGCCGCGCACCTCGATTTCTTGTCATGGAAGCTATGTGTGCGGGAATGGTTGATAAACATGAACGACCGTTCGGCCCCATGTACTCAATAAGCGCGGGGTTACCACCGGTCAATCACTGCCTCTCCACCCCCATGTGCTACCCATCGCTACGGCCGACGCTCGGTGGCCGGCGGACGGTCGTGCGTCGAACGCCGGCCGGTTGCGTCGCTGGCGCGCCGACTTCGGAGTTCTCGGGTACACCGAGGAGCCTCCTCCATAGCGTCGAACGGGTAGTCGGTTCGGAGACCGAGGTTGGGGTTCGAGACACCCGACCGGGACCGCCGGAGCGAGTCGTCAGGAGCCGTCGGTCCCCCCGCCCACGCTTCTCCGTCGGTAGGAGTCGAGGTTCTCCGTAGACGGAGGTGTCGCTTCGGTTGTCGACCACGCCGTCGGCGCTCACCCGAGGCGAGTCCGTGGTCGCCGAGCGCGCTACGCGGTCCGCGGCACCGCGTACGCGCCGACGAGGAAGAACCCCGCCGCGAGCGCCGCGAGCACCGCGAGGTTCCCGTACGTACCGAGCGGCGGCGCGTAGACTCCCTCGGGGGGACGTACACCAGCGTCCGGACGCCGCGCGCGAAGTAGGTGAGCGGCGAGAGCGACTCGACGAGGCCGAACCAGTCGGGCAGCAGGTCGCCCGAGACGAACGTGTCCGAGAGGAACAGCAGGGGGAGCGCGATGGTGTTCGAGGCGGCGATGACGCCGTCCTGCGAGTCCGCGACGCTCCCGAGCACCGCGCCGAAGCCGCAGAACAGCGCCACCGCGAGGACGACGAACGGAACGAGCAGGAGGAGCGTGGGCGTCACCGGGACGCTCGCGCCGGTCAGCGCCACCACCAGCGCGAGGATGAGCAGCGACGCCGCGCCGATGACGCCGACGTTGACGAGCGTGTGCGCCAGCAGCCACTCCGCGCGGGTGAGCGGCGTCGTCGCCAGCTTCTCGAACCGGTGGCCGTCGCGGTGGCGCGCGATCTCGCTCCCGACGCGCGAGAGCGGCGTGAACAGCACGACGGTGGCGAGGTAGCCCGGCACGTAGTAGGCGTCCGACCGGGCGAACAGCCCGCCGCCGCCCGGCTGCGTCCGGACGAGCACCCCGAAGATGACGACCAGGATGACGGGGAAGAAGAACGTGAAGAACACCGCCGTCCGCCGCCGGAGGAACGACCGCGCGGCGGCGACGGCCTCGCTCCGGACGCGCCGCGTCCGACTCACTGCTCCGCCTCCACGGCGCTCGCGCCGGGAGTGGTGGCCCCCTCGAACGTCTCGCCGGTGAGTCGGAGGTAGACGTCCTCGAGCGTCGGCTCCGTCCACGTCAGCGACTCGTAGGCGACCCCCGCGCCGTCGAGCGCGGCGACCGCCGGCCCGATTCGCTCCGGCGAGACGCCCTCGACGACCGCCTCGTCGGCGCCGACGTCGACGTCGAACCCGGCGTCTCGAAGCGCCGCGGCGGCGGTCCGCGTCGACTCGGCCGCGCGCTCGCCGCCGAAGCCGAAGACGAGGCGGGCGGTCCCGCCGTACTCGGCGACGAGCGCCGACGGCGTCCCGACCGCGACGAGTTCGCCGTCCCGCAGCAGCCCCACCCGGTCGGAGAGCCGCTGGACCTCGTCCATCGAGTGGCTCGTCAGGAAGACGGTGGTACCGCCGGCGGCGAGGTCCTCCAGCAGGCCCCACAGCGCGCGCCGACCGGCCGGGTCGATGCCGGTCGTCGGCTCGTCGAGGAAGAGGACGTCCGGGTCGTTGACGAGCGTGAGTCCGACGCAGGTCCGGCGCTTCTGCCCGCCCGAGAGTTCCTCGTACCAGGTGTCGGCGTCGTGGCTCATGCCTACGTCCGCGAGCACGTCGTCGGTCGGTCGCGCCTCGTCGTACAGACCGGCGTAGTAGTCGACGAGTTCGCGCGCGGTCAGTCGGGCGTGCGGCGAGAACTCCTGCGGGAGCAGTCCCAGCGCCGCCTCGTCGGCCTCCGCGGGTGGAACGCCGAACGTCGTCACCTCGCCGTCCGCGTCGGTCGTCCCGGTGAGCGCGCGTACGAGGGTCGTCTTGCCCGCGCCGTTCGGCCCGATGAGGCCGAACACCTCGCCGGCGTCGACGGCGAGCGAGACGCCGTCGAGCGCGACCGTCTCGCCGTACGCCTTCCGCACGTCCGTCGCGCGGACGACGGGTTCCTCGCTCATGCGAACGGCTCCGCCCCTGCGCCGGGTAAGCGTACCGAACCGGGGCGCCGCCGGACCGTCGCCCCGGGTGTCCCGGCGAACGACCGCCGGGGACCGACGGACGGGGTCACAACGACTGTCGGACGAACTGACTGACGATGGTGTCCTCGGCGGTCCGGAGGCGGTACTGGACCGTCGAGCGGGGCACGCCGAGTCGCTCGCTCAACTCGGCGACGGTCACCCCCCGCGGCCGCTCGTAGTACCCCGCGTCGAACGCCGCCTCCAGCACCTCCCAGTGGTCGTGCGAGAGGTGCGCCGCCGCCCGCGACTCGGCGTCCCAGTTGCCCGCCGTCCGGAGATGAGACACCTCCAGTTCGAGTCCGGAACGGAGTTCCCGCTCGATGCCGTCGTACAGCGGTCCGATGGACCGGTCCTGCGGGTAGAGTACCTTCCACCGGTACTCGCTGCCGGTCCGGCGCGCCTCGAAGAGGACGCCGTCGCCGAGGTAGTCGACGACGATGTACGGCACGGACCGACAGTCGGACACCTCGTGACGACGGCTGTAGACGGTCCGCGAGTCGGACTGCCGGTCGAGCACCTGGTACCAGCGGGTCGTCTCGCACCCGGGCGCGTCGAGACACTCGTTGCAGTGCGACTCGTCGAGGAACACCGGCTCGACCGCTTCGAGCGCCTCCGCCGGCCCCTTGAGGTGGTCGACGCGCCACATCGCGTCCTCGGTACAGACGCAGACGGAGGTGCGCGCGGTGAGCGACGGGTACGCCCGGAACACGTCCATGAGGTCGTCGGCACCCGCCTCGAACCGGACCACGAACTCGAACTCCCGCATCGGTCGGGCGGACGCTCCACATCGATATCACTGTTGGGAGAGGAGTTGGCACGTGCTAATCGACGAAGGAACGTCAACATCGGGTAATAAGCCGGCACAGAGAGACTCCCGAATCTGCCACAAGCGGAGTTGGACATAGCCAAGGAAACGTTCTGGCCCGTGCGGCCGGTAGCGACGACCGGACCCATGAGCGAGAAACCCCACGCGTCCGGGTCGGTCGAACCCGGCGACACGAGCAAGCGCGTCGGCGCGGAAGTCGTCCGCGAACGGGGCGTCGACCCCGAGGAACTCCGCGAGAAACTCATCGACGCCATCGGCGCGGAGTTCACGACCTACTACTACTACACCAACCTCCGCTGTTATCTCGCCGGCGAGGAGGACTACAAGGAGATAACCGAGGACGCGCGCCTCGAGGACCGCGCGCACTTCGAACTCGTCATGCCGCGCGTCTTCGAACTCGGTGGGTCGCTCCCGAACGACATCCGCGACTTCGCGGACCGCGCGTCGTGCCCGGACGCCGAGCTCCCGGACGACCCCAGCGCGGAGAACATCCTCGAGGTTCTCCTGGAGGCCGAGCGGTGCGCCATCCGGACGTGGAGCGAGGTGTGTGACATGACCCGCGACGCGGACCCGCGCACGTACGACATGGCGGCGCGCATCCTCAACGAGGAGATGGACCACGAGGCGTGGTTCATCGAACTGCTCTCGAAGGAACGCGATGGCGAGGTCAATCCCGCCGGCCACTTCGTCCGGGGCGAACCGGGCGAGGCACCCTACTCGACGAACAACCGCTTCAACGACTCGGCTTGAGCCCGCAGGGCCTCTCGGTCCTCACGTGACGACGTACACACTGACCATCGAACTGCCCGACGACAGCGAGACAGACCGAGCCGGCGAGACGGTCGACGTCGAGGTGGAGGAGGACGAGTACCTGCTGTGGGCCGCCCGCGAAGCGGGGGTGTGGCTCCCCGCCGACTGCCAGCAGGGCTGGTGTTGCACCTGCGCCGCGAAACTCGTGGAGGGGGACGTCGACCAGTCGGACGCGCGCCGGTACTACGACACCGACCGCGAGGCGGGGTTCGTCCTCCCGTGTACGGCGAGGCCGAAGTCGGACGTGACCATCGAGGCGGAGGCGTACGAGGAACTGCTCGAACACCGGGCGGAACACGGCCAGCCGCCCGGAACCTCGAAGGTCGACACCTGACGCCACGATGCCCCGCGACTCCTCAGAGACGAACGGTGAGAGCGGCCACCGGACCGATGAACCCGCCTACGGGAGCGTCCTCGTGTTCGACGGGGACTGCCCGTTCTGTTCGGCGGCCGCGAGCGCGCTCCGCCGACTCGAGGACACTGCGGTCGTCCCGTGGGACGACGAGCGCGCGCAGGCGTTCCTCGACGCGCAGTTCGAGGATGTGCCGTTCGCGCTCGTCCTGGCGGACGTCGACGCCGGAACGGTGTGGGTCGGGCGCGAGGCGGCCCGCGAACTCTGCGAGCGCGCCGGCGTCCCGGCGCTCGTCGGGGACGTACTCCGTGACAACTACGAGTCGGTCGCGGACGCGGTCCGGACTGCGACGGGCGCGGAAGGCGACCCGGACGACCACCACGGGCCGCCGAGATGACCGCCGCCGCCGCCGCCGAGTTCGGGGCGCTCGCGGCCGGCGCGCGGAAGACGCACCGCCCCAGACCGGACGTCGACGACCGGTTCTGACCCCCGTGGCGTCGCACGGGCCCGACGCTGGGACGCGAGCGGCCGGGACCGACTCGATTCGCCGCCTGACCCGCTTTTTTGGTGCGGGCGACCGAGGAGAGCGTATGGCCGACGAGATGACCTACCGCCGACTCGGGTCGACCGGCACGAAGGTATCGGGCCTCTGTTTCGGCACGTGGCGCTTCGGGATGGAGTCCGGCGGCGTCGTCGAGACGGGCGCGGACGAGGCGCACGACCTGCTCGACGCGTTCGCGGACGCGGGGGGGAACTTCATCGACACCGCCAACGTGTACGGCGACCCCAACGGCACCTCCGAGGAGTACATCGGCGACTGGCTGGCCGGGCGCGACCGGGAGGAGTACGTGCTCGCCTCGAAGGTGTACTTCGGGTTCGACCCGGACAACCCCAACGGCTCGGGGCTCTCGCGCACGCACATCCGGCGACAGATCGAGGGGACGCTCGACCGACTGGGAACCGACTACCTCGACGTGTACTACATCCACCGCTTCGACGAGGACGCCCCGGTCGAGGAGACGCTCTCGACGCTCGACGGGTTGGTGGAGGACGGCCGGGTGAACTACCTCGGAGCGTCGTCGATGGCGGCGTGGCAGCTCACGAGGATGCTGTGGGCGAGCGACGCGAACGACCTCGAACGCTTCGAGGTGACCCAGCCGATGTTCCACGCCGCCCACCGCGAGACGGAGGAGTACCTCGACGTCTGCGCCGACCAGGACCTCGCGGTCTGTCCCTACTCGCCGCTGGCCGGCGGCTTCCTCACCGGGAAGTACGAGCGCGACGAGGACGGGCGTGCGGTCGGCCCCGAGGGGTCGCGCGCGGACCTCGTCGAGTACTTCCAGGACGCCTACGTCGACGAGCGCGGCTGGCGCGTCCTTGACGCGGTGCGCGAGACGGCCGCGGAACTCGACGCGACGCCCGCGCAGGTCGCGCTCCGCTGGCTCATCGAGCGCCCCGACTACGCCTGCGTCCCCATCGTGGGCGCGCGGACCGTCGAGCAACTGGAGGACAACCTCGGCGCGGTCCGTATCGAACTCTCCGACGAGCAGCGCGAGCGTATAACGCAGGCGCGAGAGGGCAGCGAGGCCGAGTGAACGACTAACGGGAGCGAACGAGGCCTCGGAAGAACGGCGGAGTCGGGGGCGCGCGAACGCGCGAGTGCGGGGTGCGAGCGACGCGAACCTTCGACGGGTGCGCGGTGTGGGGACGATTCGCACGCCACCGGAAGCCATTTTTCTCCGCTGGGCCACTCGCCGGCAGTGACCGACCCCGAGGACGAACGACGGGCGCAGCGGCGCGCGGTCCGCGACGGCTACGACGCGGTGGCCGACGAGTACGGCGAATCGCGCGGGTCGCCCGAGGCGAGTCTCGTCGCCGGGTTCCTCGACGGGCTCCCGACCGGGAGCCGGGTACTCGACGTCGGCTGCGGGCAGGGGACGCCGGTGCTCGACGGCCTGCCGGACGGCGTCGAGGCGGTGGGACTCGACTTCTCCGTCGAGCAACTCCGGCGCGCCCGCGGAGCGACCGACGCTCCCCTCGTCCGCGGCGACATGACGGCGCTCCCCGTCGCGGACGCGAGCGCCGACGCGGTGACCGCGCTCCACTCGCTCATTCACGTCCCGACGTCCGACCACCCGGCGGTCGTCGCGGAGTTCGCCCGCGTGACCCGTCCCGGCGCGCGCCTGCTCCTCACCGCCGGGACGGGCGGGTGGTCGGGCGCGAACGACGACTGGCTGGACGGCGGCGCGCGCATGGAGTGGTCGTTCCCCGGTGCCGAGACGACCCGGGAGTTCCTCCGCGAGGCCGGGTTCCGCGTGACCGACGAGGAGCTGGTTCCGGGCGCGCTCGGCGAGGACGACGGCGAGTGGCTGTTCCTGACGGCCGAAAAACGGGAGAACTGAGCCGCTCGCACCGCCGGGTGCGAGCGGATGCGAAGCGGATGCGCGGTCGGGTCGACGCCGGAGGACGGGGCGAGTGTTACGCCGTCGCGCCGACGTAGGACCCGACCGAGTCGACGATGGTGTCGACGTCGAACTCGTCGGACTCCTTGTCGAAGACCACGTCGCCGTCCGTTCGAATCTCGAACACGCCGTCGTCGCCGGTGACGAGCGCGACGCGGTCGACCTCCTGCCCGTACGCCTCCAGCACCGCCGCCTGAACGTTCTGTGCGCGGTCCAGCATCCCGCAGGGGACGCAGTACTCGATTTCGACGGTCGTCATGGGACGGGCGGGTCTTGTGGCTCGACGGGCATAAAACGGCGCGTCGAGCACGGATTCGCCGGTATCGGAGAGTCCCGCCGTGCGTTCGGTGACGGGTGGAGCGAACCGGAGGCGCGCCGCCGGCCGACTACGCTCCGGACCGACCGCCCGACCCGGACGCGTCGAACCTGGGTCGCCACCACAACAGCGCGACGGTGAGGAGGAAGACGGCCGTCGAGGGACCGTACCCCAGCCCCGCCGCCGCCGCGGCCAGTGCCCCGCCGCCGCCGAACAGCGACGCCGCCGCCCCCGCGACGATGGGGAACGAACAGGAGACGCACGAGAACAGTCCGACCAGACCCGCGACCCCCGCGCTCGACGCCTCCGCGACGGCGCCGTAGAGGAGGTACGCGAGCGCCGCGTAGCCGAGCACTTTCGCGGGCATCAACACCGCCGCGACGGTGCTCCCGACGTACGTCAGCGCCGGTCCCCACCCCGGGGGGAGGAGCGCGACGTCGAACCCGACGGGCGCGGCGGGCGGTGCCGTCCCGACGACGCCGCCGAACACGGCGAGCAACGCGGCGTAGCCGGCCGCCACACCGGCCGCCCGTCGGCGCGTCGCGCCGTCGACCGGCGGCGGCTCGTACCGCGCGAACACCAGGAGCGCCGCGTTCACCCAGACGAGTCCGTACAGCGTGAACAGCGGCGAGGTGAGCGTGGCGTCGGCGAGCCCGAAGTACAGCAGGACGAGCGCGAGTTCGACGTTACAGACGGTGGTCGCGGCGAGCAGGGCGCGCCGCGAGAGTCGAACGTCGTGGCCGGCGATGGTGGCGTGCATGTTCATGGTGCATCAGACCGCGAGCGCGTCCACGACGACGGCGAGCAGCACCGCGCCGAGGTAGGCGTTCGAGGCGTGGAACGCGCGGAAGGCGGCCCCCTGCGTCCGCTCGTAGTGGAGGCGGACGACGGCCCAGAGGAACACCGCGCCGAGGCCGGCAGCGGTGAGCGCGTACAGCCAGTCGAGCGCACCCAGCCCCGTCATCGCCGCGGCGACGCCGAGCGTCGCGCCGAAGTACCACACGATGTGCCGGCGGGTCGCCGTCTCCCCGCGCACGACGGGCATCATCGGGAAGCCGCCGCGTTCGTAGTCGTCCCTGTACGCGAGCGCGAGGTTGTAGAAGTGCGCCGGCGTCCACAGGAAGATGAACGCCGCGAGCGCGACGCCGCCGAGGCCGACGGTTCCGGTCACGGCGGCCCAGCCGATGAGCGCCGGGAGCGCGCCGGCCGCCCCGCCCACGACGGTGTTCTGGACGGTGTTGGGCTTGAGGACGAGCGTGTAGACCACCGAGTAGAACAGGATGGCGACGAGACCGAGGACGGCCGCGAGCAGGTTCACCCACGCGAACAGCGCGAGCGAGACGACGGTGAGCAGCAGGCCGAACGCGACGGCGTTGCGGACCGACACCAGGTCGACCGCGAGCGGGCGGTCGCTCGTCCGCTGCATCCGCCGGTCGACGTCGCGCTCGAGGACGTGGTTGAACGTCCCCGACGCGCCGATGGAGAGCGCGCCGCCGGCGAGCGTGGCGGCGACGACGCGGGGGGAGAGTCCCGCTCCGCCCGCGAGCGCCATCGCCGCGCTGGCGACGAGACACAGGAGCCACATCAGCCGGGGCTTCGTCAGGCGGAAGTACGCCGTCGCCGTCATCCGTGCGCGGGCGAGCGGCGCGTCGTCCCACGACGGAACCGACGGCCGGTCGCCGGCGTCGAGCGGGTCGGTCGCCGGTGGGGGCGTCGGGATCCTCGACTCCGTCGGATCGCCCGTCTCGGCCTCCAGTTCCCACGCGAGCGCCGCGAGCAGACCGGCGAAGATGCAGAGTCCGCCGACCAGGTGGAGCGTGGAGACGGTGACGCTCACGCCGCCCGCCGTCACCAGCGCGTCGCCGCCCGCGACGGCCGCGTACGCGCCCACGACCGACTGGACGGGGTAGAGCGCGCGGCGAGGACGAGCGGGACGCCGACCCGGGCCGACGGCCGCTCGCGGACCGCCGCGACGAGCGTCGCGAGGGCCAGCAGGCCGACGAGGAACGCGGCCGCGCGGTGGCCGAGCGCGACCCACCCCGCGAGCGTCGTCGGGCGCGCCAGACCGTCCCCGCACGCGGGCCACGCGGCGCACGCCGTCGCCGCCTCCGTGACGGCCGTCGTCGCGCCGACCACGAGCAGGAGGTACACGCCCATCGCCGTCGCGGCGAGCAGGGCGGGGAGCCGCTTCGGATACACGGTGGTGACCTACCGACTGGGTGCATATCAACCCGGCGCTTCCCGAGCCGAAACCGCACGCAGGGCGACCGATTCGAGGGACAACAGCAGGTATTTACGTGGGCTGTTCGAACCACGCTCACAATGAAGGGTACGCGTCTCGGGGCCCTCTCTGCGGCGCTGGTCGGGCTGACGGCGTTCGTCGGTACGGCCGCCGCACAGCCATCCACCACCGCGGAGCTCATCAACGAGCTGAACGGAAAACTCCTCTACATCGGGATTCCCATCACGCTCCTCGTCGAGGTCATCCTCATCTACACCGTCCTGAAGTTCAAGGACGCCGACGAGGCGAAACCGACCCGGGAGAACCGGCGGCTCGAAATCACGTGGACCGTCGCGACGGCGATAATCCTCGTGTTCGTCGGGGTCGCCTCCTACGGCGTCCTCGCGAACCCGGACGTGACGTACACCGACAACATGGAACTCGCCCCCGACGAGGGCGACGTACACGTCGAGGCCGTCGCGTACCAGTGGAACTGGCGGATGAACTACCCGGAGCACAACATCTCGGAGGTGACCGCCGGTCAGGTCAACGCGTCGGCCGCGGAGGGGCTGGAAGGGCCGACGCTCGTGTTACCCGCGGGGCAGGACGTGTACATCACCACCACGTCCGAAGACGTCATCCACGCGTTCCACGTGCCCGAACTCGGCCTGAAGCAGGACTCCATCCCCGGACAGGAGAACACCATCAAGACGCGGCCGCTGGAGACGGGCGTCTACCAGGGCTACTGCGCGGAGTACTGCGGGAGCGGACACTCCCAGATGTACTTCAACGTCGTCGTGGTCGAGCAGTCGACGTACGACCAGTTCGTCGAGGCGAACGCGGGCACGGGCGGCGGGTCCGGCAACGCGTCGGCGAGCGGCAACGCCACCAACGGGACGGCGACGCCGGCCGGCACCCCGACCGGCACGTCGACGTCGGGCGACCTGTCCGTCCCCCTCGCCGCGTAACGGAACTCCCTCCGCGCGCCGGTCTTTCAATTCAAGTGCGTCACGACCGTAGCGGGGTCCATGCGTGACGAGGACGAAGTGCGCGAGCAGTACGAGTTTCTGGCCGAGCAACTCGACTCCGAGGAGATGCGCCACGAGCGTGTCAGGCAGATGTTCACCTACTACAAGCGGGCGCTCGGGTGGGTGCTCGAAGAGGAGTACATCTGACGACAGAAGTGCCCGGTAGCTTTATGGGGTTATCCTCGATAGATACGGGTGACGCTTCGTCTGGAGGGCCGAAGCGTCAGCGGGGACCAATTCAAGGGCGGCACGCACCGCGGTTTTCGCGGCGTGCCCCTTTGTCCGACTGCTACACCCCCAGTGGTGGCGCCGTTCTACTCGATTCGTAACTCCCCCGAGCGGTCGCTCTCGCTCTCGGCGCCCTCGACCCACTCCAGTTCGAACTCCACACTCAGTTCGGCCGGACCGTCGCCCGTCTCGCGTTCGGCCTTGACCTCGAACGCCACCGTCTCCGGGACCGAGAGCGTCAGTGACTCCTCGCCCGTGGCGAGGGTGAGGTCGCCGTCGGCGTCGAGCCGGTCGGCCACGTCGCGCAGCAGCGCGGCGACGTCGCCGCGCGGCCGGTCGTTCTCCGTCGCGAACAGCACTTCCTCGGGCATACGTCGACTACGTACCGGCGCGGTATAAGCCCACCCCGACCCCCAATGTCGTCATCGAAACACTACGCGTTTCCCGGTACTGTTCACGATACTTATACGTCCGTCAGACGAGGAGCGGGCGATTTTCACCGCTACGTTCGGGCTGGCAAGGAGGTAGTCGACATGTTTATTTCGAACCGACAGTAACTATAACTCGGACATTACCGATGTACGACCTGACCGGGTTCCAACGGGACCTCCTCTACGTCATCGGCGGGCAGGAGGAGCCGCACGGCCTCGCCATCAAGGAGGAGCTAGAAGAGTACTACGAGAAGGAGATCCACCACGGTCGGCTCTACCCCAACCTCGACACGCTCGTCGACAAGGGGCTCGTCGAGAAGGGCCAGCGCGACCGGCGGACGAACTACTACACGCTGACGCGCCGCGGGCGCCGCGAGATCGACGCCCGCCGCGAGTGGGAAGACCAGTACGTCGACGTCGAGTGACGACCGGGGCGGGTCGCCGCCGGACGCTCACTCCTCTTGTATCTCGGCGTCGGCCTCGAACGGGTTCCAGTCGGTGAAGTAGGACGGGTCGACGGCGTACGGCTGTATCGGGGTCCCCTCGACGAGTTCGGGGAGGACGATCCGCACGAAGTGGACGACGAGTACGAGCAGCATCGGCATCAGGAAGATGCCGTACCACCCGAACAGCAACGGGCCGAGCGTGTACGCGAGCATCACCGCGCCGACGTGGAGCGACCGTCCGGAGACGTACGGGCGGAGCACGAGGTCGGGGATGGTGTCGACGACGAGGAACGAGACGACGACGAACAGCAGCACGAACCAGAGCGCCCCGCTCGTGCCCGTCGCGATTCCCCTGACGGCCATGAACGCCGCGACGGGGACGTAGACCAGTTTCATCCCGACGATGGGGACGAGGCTCGCCGCCCCCGCGAGCAGACCCACGAGCGCCGCCGCGGGGATGGTCCCGCCGGGTGGGGCGACGACGTTGAGGAGCGAGTAACTGATGACGCCGATGGTCCCCGTGACGATGGCGTTGAGGATGTTGCCGAAGAAGATGTTCCGGTAGTCGCGGTCCACGGCGCCGGCGTACGCCTCCAGCACGCCGCTGTCGTCCGCGAATCGAGCGAGGACGTACCGACTGAGTCGGCCGCCGTCGCGCAGGAGGTAGAACGCCAGCGCGAGCATGATGAACAGGTGGAGCAGCGCGGTCCCGAAGAACGCCGCGGCGTCGAGCGCGCCCGAGAGCGACTCCGAGATGCGACCGATGACGTCGGCGGTGAGGTATCGCCCCCAGTCGAGTTCGAGCAGCGCCTGCGGGTTCGAGAGGGTGGCGACCAGTTCGGGGGTCAGGCCGGGGATGCGCGACGGGTCGAGCACCCCCCTGTCCGTCAGCGCAGTCACCTGGGCGGCGACGATGAGGAGGGCGTACCCGACGAGCACCAGACCGGGGAGCGCGAGCGCGAAGATCGCCACCGCGGCGGCGACGCTGGACTGCGGAACCCGGCGACGGATGCGCTGGTACACCGGTCTGGTCGCGTAGTAGATGAAGAAGCCGAAGACGAACGTGCCCACGAACGAGTAGACCACGTAGACGACGGCGGCCGCGAGCGCGAACCCGACCGCCCACCACGTCGTGCGCCAGCGATTCACGTCGAGGAGGGCCATGCCGTTCATCGGTCGCGGTACCGATAAAAGCCTACCGCGGCAGTCGACCCCGCGGACGGTCGACCGCCCGGGGCTCGCAGCCCACACCGTTAAATAGGTCTATGTAGTACGCAATAGTTCAGTCGTGCCGCTCCTCCAGACCACCATCGTCGACGCCCCCCTCTCCGAGCCGGTGGTGCGTCTCGTCCTAGCGGCCCTGCTCGGCCTGTTCATGGGGCTCGAGCGCGAGTGGTCGCAGAAGTCCGCCGGCATCCGGACGTTCTCGCTGACCAGCCTCGTCGGCGCGGTGTTTACCCACCTCGCGGAGCGGGAGTTCGTCGGCGAGGCGCTCCTAGCCGTCGGGGGTGCGCTCGTCATCGTGCAGGGGGCGCTGCTCGCAATCCGGGGTCTCCGTCAGGAGGCCGACGACCCGTCGCTCTCGCTCACGACGTCCGTCTCGCTGCTCGCCGCGTACGGCGTCGGCGCGCTCGTCGCCGCGGGGTTCGTCCTCGAGGGGGTGACCGTCGCGTTCGTCTCCGCGGCGCTGCTCGTGTTGAAGCGGGAACTCCACACGTTCGCGGGCGACCTCTCGCGGGCCGAACTCCGCTCGATGACGGAGTTCGCCATCCTCGCGTTCGTCGTCTACCCCGTCCTGCCGGCCGGCGAGCGGGTCGTCTACGGGGTCCCCTTCGAGCCCCGCGTCGCGTGGCTGATGGTCGTCACCGTCGCGGGCATCGGCATCGCGAACTACGCGCTCGTCCGAACGTACGGCGGCCGCGGCATCGCGGTGACCGGGTTCTTCGGCGGGCTGGCGTCCTCGACGGCCGTCGTCGGGACGATGCTCGACCACGTCTCGCGGCGGGAGGACGCCGTCTCCTACGCGGTGGCGGCCATTCTCCTCGCCGACGCGGCGATGGCCGTCCGCAACCTCGCCATCGCGCTCGCGTTCACCGTCGCCTCGGGCGTGCCCGCGCTGGTGGGCGTCGTCGTCCCGCTGGGCGCCATCGTCCTCTGCGGGTTCGCCGTCGCGGGCGTGACCGCCGACTGGAGGGAACAGGTCGACGTGGACCTGGAGTCGCCGTTCTCGCTCCGGAACGCGCTCGCGTTCGGGTCCGTGTTCCTGCTCATCCTCACCGGGAGCACGCTCGCGCAGACGACGTTCGGGACGGCCGGGCTGTACGTCTCGGCGGTCCTCTCGGGGCTGGTCTCCTCGGCGGGCGCGACCACGTCGGCGGTACTCCTGTACCGTGGCGGGACCATCGACCAGGGGACCGCGGTGGTGGTCGTCCTGCTCGCCACCGCGGCGAGTGTCGTGGTGAAAGCCGCCCTCGCGGCGGCCGGCCCGCGGCCGTTCGCCCGCCGCGTCGCCGGGTGGAGCGCCGTGCTGCTCGTCGTCTCCGGGGCGTTCACTGCGCTCGCCACGGTGCTGTGAGCGGACCGATTATCGACCCACGCAAATCGGTACCACTGAGTTTATCCGGGGGGGTTCCTACCGGGGGATGTGAACCGGGACACCGCCGAACCGGAGGTGAGTCTCATGCCGGGCGAACGGGCCCGCAGGTGGGCGAAACACCACCGCGACGTCGCCGCGCGGACCACGTACGTCTACGACTTCGTCTGGGACATCACCGAGGACGCCGAGGGACCGTTCGTGACCGACGTCGACGGGAACGTCCTGCTGGATTTCACCTCACACGTCGCCGCCGCGCCGCTGGGGTACAACAACCCGAAGGTGATGGACCGGATGGCCGAGTTCGACCTGGTCGACCCGACGAAGATCGCCGGACAGGACTTCTACGTCTCGGACGGCTCGGACCCCGGCGAGTCGACGCTCCCCGGTCCGACGGAGCTGATGCACAGACTGACGGACCTCACCGACCACTACGGGCTCGACACCGTCTTCCTCTCGAACTCGGGTGCGGAGGCCGTCGAGAACGCCATCAAGATCTGTTACGACGACTCCGGCGGCGGGAAGTACGGTATCACGTTCGACGGCGCGTTCCACGGGCGGACGCTCGGCGCGCTCTCGCTCAACCGCTCGAAGTCGGTGTACCGCAAGCGCTACCCCGAACTCTCCGGGATACACGACGTGCCGTTCTGCGACGACGCCGGCTGTGACCCCTCGTCGTGTTCGTGCGGCTTCTTCGTCGACGACGGCGAGACGTCCATCCTCCGGGAGAAGCTCGACTCCGTCCGCGGGCACATCGACCCCGACGAGGTGTCGTACGTCATCATGGAGCCGATTCAGGGCGAGGGCGGCTACCGGTTCCCCTCCGACGCGTTCACCGACGAGGTGGCCGCGGTCTGCGCGGACCACGACATCCCGCTCGTCGCCGACGAGATACAGGCCGGCCTCGGGCGGACGGGCGAGATGTGGGGGTCCGACCACTACAGCATCGAACCGGACGTCATCGCGGCCGCGAAGGGCGCGCGGGTCGGCGCGACCATCGCCGCAGAGGACACCTTCCCGGACGAGAAGGCGCGCCTCTCCTCGACGTGGGGAGCCGGCGACATCGTCTCCTCGATGCTCGGCGTCTTCACCCTCGACGCCATCGAGGAGTACGACCTCATGGCGAACGCGGTGTCGCGCGGCCGGCAGTTCCAGGAGACGCTCCGGGACGCCGACGCGCCGGGCGTCGCGGACGTCCGCGGGAAGGGGCTGATGCTCGCCGTCGAGTTCGACTCGAAGGAGCGGCGCGACGACGTCCAGCACGAGGCGCTCACGTCGGGTCTGCTGACGCTGGCGTGCGGGTACAAGGTGCTCCGCATCCTCCCCCCGCTGGACGTGACCGAACGGGAGATAGACGTCGGCGCGACGATGCTGCTCGACGCCATCGAGGACGCGGCCTGAACGCAGGAACTCCCGGCCGAACGACTGTCAGGGGACTCCTCGACGCGCCTACGCCCGCGACGGAGACACCGTGTTACTCTACCGCGAGCGAGGGCTGGAAGCCCGAGCGAGCGGCTCTCTCATGAACGGGGGTCGACGAACGGGCGCGCCGACGGCGCGCGAGCGAGGAGGCCCCGTGAGAAGTGGTTCTACATCTGGTAGCGCCGCTCGTCGTCGCGCTGGGGGTACTGGTCCTGCCCGGTCATCTCGTCGTACGTCATCCCGGCGAGGTACTCGTCGTACGTCACGTCGAACGCCTCCCGGAGGTGGAAGTCCAGGTCGCCGGTGTCGACCGTCCGGCGGAACAGCGCGTGGACACCGCGCCGGAACAGTTCGTCCCGGTCGCCGTCGAACGCCGCGAGCAACAGCGCGAGTTCGTTGCGCGTCTCGCGGTCCAGTTCGACCGTGACCGTCTCGTCCATCCCGGCGTACGCTCCGGTCATCGCCTCGTCGAGGTCGTTGAGTCCCATGGCGGGAGGAGCGCCGGACGAGTGATACCGGTTACGCTCCGACGCGCGCCGCTCAGTCGAGGAGCCACCCGACCGCGGCGAGGGCGCCGACCGCGAGGAGCGCGGCGGCGAGACCGGGCGAGCCGAGCTTGACGGTCGCTGCGGCGGTCATCGGCACGGTGAACACGCCCGCGCCGACGCCGCGGAGGACGGGTGAAGCCACGTTCGAGTCGGACACGAGCCAGTCGGGTAAAACTGTCTGCCGCGACCCCACCGCGAAGCGTCAGCGCTTTTTCGGCCGTGGGCCAAGCGGGTGACGATGCCCGACCACCTCCCCGAGGGCGAGGAACTGGAGCGGGTCCGCACGGCGCTCGTGGAGTGGTACGAGCGGGACCACCGCGCGTTCCCGTGGCGGCGGACGGACGACGCGTACGCGATTCTCGTTTCGGAGGTGATGAGCCAGCAGACCCAGCTCTCGCGCGTCGAGGAGGCGTACGCGGCGTTCCTCGACCGCTGGCCGACCGTGAGCGACCTGGCGGCCGCCGAGCGGAGCGCGGTCGTCTCGTTCTGGTCGGACCACTCGCTGGGGTACAACAACCGCGCGACGTACCTCCACGAGGCGGCCGGACAGGTCGTCGACGAGTACGGCGGAGCGTTCCCCGAGTCGCCGGCGGACCTCCAGGACCTGATGGGCGTCGGCCCGTACACCGCGAACGCCGTCGCCTCGTTCGCGTTCGACAACGGGAACGCCGTCGTGGACACGAACGTCAAGCGCGTGCTCCACCGCGCGTTCGACGTCCCCGACGACGACGCCGCGTTCGAGACGAGCGCGGCCGAACTCATGCCCGCCGGCGAGTCGCGCGTCTGGAACAACGCGGTGATGGAACTCGGCGGCGTCGCGTGCGGGAAGACGCCGCGGTGCGACGAGGCGGGGTGCCCCTGGCGGCGGTGGTGTCACGCGTACGAGACGGGCGACTTCACCGCGCCGGACGTGCCCGAACAGCCCGCGTTCGAGGGGAGTCGCCGCCAGTTCCGCGGCCGGGTCGTCCGGACGCTCGGCGAGTACGAGCAACTGACGCTCGACGAGTTGGGTCCGCGGATTCGCGTCGACTACTCGCCGGACGGGGAGTACGGCCGGGCGTGGCTCCGCAGACTGCTCTCGGACCTCGAGGACGATGGCCTGGTGGACGTCACGGAGACCGACGGCCGCACCGTGGCACGACTCAGCCGGTGACCGGCCGCTCCGGCGAGGAGTCGACAGTGTGAAATGTTCACTATCCTGGAGAACGTAGAGGACGTATGGAGGAGCACAGCCTCAACAACCTCGACCGGAGAATCCTCCACCTGCTGCAGGTCGACGCACGAGGGAACCGGAACACGGACATCGCCACCGAGACGGACGTGACCGGCACCACCGTCGCGAACCGCATCGAACGCCTCGAAGAGCGCGGAATCATCCGCGGGTACTACCCGGACATCGACTACGAGGTGGCGGGGTACCCACTGGTGGTGGTGTTCGTCGGCACGGTTCCCGTCGACCAGCAGGCGGCCATCGCCGAGCGAGCACTCGACGTGCGGGGCGTAGTCAACGTCAGAGAACTGCTGGCCGGCGAGGAGAACCTCCACGTGCAGGCCGTCGCGGAATCGACCGACCGCGTCAGGCAGGTCACCGAGACGCTCGACGACCTCGGCCTCACCATTCACCGAAACGACATCCTCTCGCAGGAGACCAGACGACCCTGGAACCACTTCCACCTCGAACTCGAACCAGACGGCGCGCGCGAGGCGAGCGAGGACGCCGAAGATGAGTGACGACCCGAAGATCCACAGTTAGCATCCCTATACATGACTAAGTTATCTTTTTAAGTTGGGAAATAAAATGTCCGTTTAACTTCTCCTTGCGTTGTTGAGATGCATAACGTGTAAGACAAGAAACTACTATACCGGCAGGTATCGTCGTGTGAACCAATGGGGTCCCCCGACACCGCGCGGCTGAGTGACCTGTTCGGACTGCTGCGGAGTCCGCGGCGGCGGTACGTGTTGTACTACCTGACGAGCGAGTCCGCCATCGTCGACCGGGAGACGCTCGCACGGCGCGTCGCCGAGTGGGAGGCGGGCGGCGCCGAGGTCGACGAGGAGTTCGTCCGACGCGTCGACACCAGCCTCTATCACGCTCACCTGCCGGCGCTCGTGGACGCGGGCGTCGTCACGTTCGTCCCGGGGTCGGAGCAGGTCACCCTCGCCGACGTGGAGGGGTTCGACCGGTTCCTCGACGCGGCGATGCGCGTCGACGTACCGGACGCCGACCTCGCCGCCGACGGCCTGAACTGAGTCGAACCGACCGCTCGCCGCGTCAGGCGCGTCCGAACGGGGACCACCGGTGACGTGAAATCTCTCCGATACTCTCTCCGCGGACCGGAAGCTGTTTACGTCGGTCGTCCTCTCCCGCTGTATGCCCACCTGTCAGAACTGCCAGTCGTTCGTGACGGAGCGTTACGTGAAAGTGTTCGAACCGGAGGGAATCACTCAACCGCGGGCGTGCCCCCACTGTGAGGACATGGTTCGGCGGGGGAAGACCGTGCGCGCGAAGAAGAACTGACTTCTCCCCGGACTCTTCTCCCTCCCCTCTCTCGACACTGCGAGCGTTGAACGGTGGTGCGAACCCGAGCGGGAGAGCCGAAGCGCCGGCGTGTCGACGGAGGGGGTCAGGCCTCGCCGTAGACGGGGACGGCCGCCCCGCTCGTCGGCGCGGCGGCGTCCGAACAGAGGAACTGCATCACGCGCGCCACCTCGGCGGGCAGGACCCAGTCGTCGCTCGGCTCCATCATCTCCCGGTTCGTCGGGGTGTCCAGCACGGACGGCATGACGCAGTTCGCGCGGACCGTCCCGCGGTTCTCCGCCGCCACCGACTCGGTGAGGATGCGCACGCCCGCCTTCGTCGCGCGGTAGACGGCGTCCCCCTCGCCGCCCTCCAGCCCCGAGCGGGCCGACACGGAGACGACGGCTCCCTCGGTCTCCCGGAGGTGCGGGAGCGCGTGTTTCGTCGCGAGGAACGCCGTCTTGAGGTTCACCCCGAACAGGAGGTCGAACTGGTCGACGTCGGTCTCGTCGACCGGGTCGCCGCCCCGCCACGTGCCCGCGATGTTGAGGAGGAAGTCGAGTCGGTCGTGTTCCTCGACGACCGCCTCTACGGCGTCGCGCACCTCGCGCTCGTCGGTGAAGTCCGCCCGGTGGAACGAGACGCGCTCCATCCCGTCGGGGTCGAGCAGCGAGTCCTCGCTGTCGGCCGCCACCACGTCGCAGGCCGCGACGGTCGCGCCCGCGTCGACGAACGTCTCGACGGCCGCGCTCCCGAGCGCCCCGCACGCGCCGGTCACGAGCACGACCCGGTCCGTGAAGTCGAACTGAGCGTTCATGCCCGACCGTCGGCGTCCGACCGCACAAAACTACCGCCGCCCGGAACCAGTCGAACCGTTCGAACCGCCCGGCCCGTCCGGCCCGTCCGAACCCGCAGAAGCACGCGAAGACCGGCTACGGTTCGATGACGAGTTTCCCGAAGAAGCTCTCCGCGAGCACGTCGTGCTGGGCGGCCGAGGCGTGCGAGAGGTCGTAGCTGCGCGCCACCTCGATGCCGAACTCGCCGTCGGCCCACAACCGCGCGACGGCTTCGAGCGGGTCCGCCAGCCGCGGCGTGTTGAACATCGACATCAGCGTGACCTGCAGGTCGTTCGCGCGCGCGCGCGGCGAGTTCGGAATCCCGATGTTCGGGTCCTGCTCGCCGATACCCACCACGCGTGCGCCGGTGGCGGCCACCTCGGCGTCGAGACCGAGGTAGTCGTCGAGGCGGTGGTCGAGCACGACGTCGACGCCCCCGTCGGTCGCCTCGCGGACGGCTCCCGCGAGGTCGGCCTCGTCGTAGTCGAGCACCGCGTCCGCGCCGAGTCCGCGGACCCGGTCGTGGTACTCGGGCGCGGCGGTCGTCACCACCCGCGCGCCGGCCGCGGCGGCGATCTGGACCGCGGCGTGGCCGACGCCGCCGGAGCCACCGTGTATCAGAGCCGTCTCCGCCGGGCGGAGGTCGGCGTGGTCCACGAGCGCGCGCCACGCCGTCACCGCCGCGACGCCCGCCGCGCCCGCCTCGACCGGGTCGACGCCGTCCGGAAGCACGGCGATTCGGTCGGCCGGGACGACGACGTACTCGGCGTAGCCGCCGGGCCCGTCGCGGCTCAGCCCGGTCGCGTACACGCGGTCCCCCTCGGCGACCCCCTCGACGTCGCTCCCGGTGCCGACGACTTCACCGGCCGCGTCCACGCCCGGAACCATCGGCAGGTCGTACGGCTCGTACGACCCCTCTCGGAAGTAGGTGTCGACGGGGTTGACCCCGGCGGCGGCGACCTCGACCACAACCTCGTCCGGGTCGGCCTTGGGCCGCCCGACCTCCTCGACCTGTAACACCTCGGGACCGCCGTGCTCGCTGAAGCGTACCGCTCTCATCCGCCGGACCGTCGTGGGGCCGTGGTATAAATCCCGCAGAGGGCGGTATCGAGAACGTAAGCCGCGCCGGCGAGTCGGTCGGCCGGGAGACGGGTCGGACGGACGGGACCGAAGGTTGATACGGGCGCTCGGGTAACTGACCCGCATGCGGACGCCTCGCACTCCGACTCGCGGCTGGGCGAAAGTGACGCTCGGCGTCTCGCTCCTGTTCGCAGTCGGCGCGTTCGGCTACTTCGCGCTCGCCGGTGCCCCCGTGAACGGGGCGATACTCGGCGCCATCATCGTCGTCGCCGGCGTCTGGGAGTACCGGCGCAAACTCCAAGACCAGCGGGTCGCGGAGAAGTACGAGGCCGAGGCAGAGGCGAACCGGCGTCGCGACCGGCAGTAGAGTCGAGATACGGGATGGGGAGACGCACCCGCCGCGGGCGTTCGACGGCTCAGTCGTCGCTCGACGCCCGCGCCGGGTCGCCGGCCTCACTGCCGGCCCGGTCGAGTTCGGCCTCGGGGTCGAACCCCTCGGCGCTCTCGTAGAGGTGACACGCCACCTCGCGTTCGTCGTCCACGTCGGCCTTCCGTTCGAGCGGCGGGACGACCTGGTCACAGACCGGGCCGATGTACTCCTCGCACCGGTTCTTGAACCGACAGCCGCTCGGGACGTTGATGGCGTCGCCAACCTCGCCCTCCAGTTCGACCCGCTCGCGCTGCGAGTTCGGGTCGGGCACCGGGACGGCGTCGATGAGCGACCGGGTGTAGGGGTGCTTCGGGTCGGTGATTATCTGCTCGGTCGGCCCCTGCTCGACGATCTTCCCCATGTACATGATGGCGAGCCGGTCGCACATGTGGCGGAGCAGCGAGAGGTCGTGGCTGATGTAGACGACCGAGAGGCCGAACTCGTCGGTCATCCGCTCCAGGAGCGACAGTACGCCCGCGCGCAGACTCACGTCGAGCATCGACACCGGCTCGTCGGCGACGATGAAGTCCGGGTCGATGACCAACGCGCGCGCGATGGCGAGCCGCTGGCGCTGCCCCCCGGAGAGTTCGTGGGGGTACTGGTCGAAGTACTGGTCCGGCGGCTGGAGCCCCGCGAACTCCAGCGCGCGGCGGACGCGCGCGCGCTGGTTCGGCCTGTCGTGGATGCGGAGGGGTTCGACCACGGTGTCGTACACCGTCATCCGCGGGTTCAGGCTCTCGAAGGGGTCCTGGAATATCATCTGGGCGTTCCGCCGGAAGTTCGACAGCTCGGACCCGGTCTTGTTCGCGATGTCCTCGCCGTCGTAGTAGATGCTCCCGTCGGTCGGCTCGTACAGCTTCACGAGCGACATGCCGGTCGTGGTCTTTCCACAGCCGGACTCGCCCGCGATGCCGAACGTCTCCCCCTCGTGGAGTTCGAACGACACGCCGTCGACGGCGTGGACCGCCTTCGGCTCCTGACCGCGGACGGTGTTCATCAGACTGCTGACGAGGCCACTTTCCGCGGGGAAGTGCTTCTTCAGCCCGTCGACGCGGACGAGCACGTCGTCGTCAGTCATCGGCGACACCTCCCTCCTCGGCGGCGTCGTTCTGGGCGTTCTGCCACGTCTCCGCCTGGTCGGCGACCGGCCGGAGTTGCGCGTCGATGTCGTCGACGTGGTGGCAGTACGACCGGAGTCCACCGACCTCGACCTCCGGCGGCGGCTCCTGCGAGCAGATCGGCGTCGCCAGCGGGCACCGCTCGGCGAACCGGCAGCCGACCGGCGGGTCGTGGAGGTCCGGCGGATGCCCGCCGATGCTCACGAGGTCCTGGTCGGCCTCCTGGATGTTCGGGAACGCGCTCTTCAGCCCGAGCGTGTACGGGTGGTACGGCTGGTCGAAGATGGCCTCGGACGGGCCCTCCTCGGCGACCTCGCCCGCGTACATCACCACGACCCGGTCGCACGTCTCCGCGACCACCGCCACGTCGTGTGTGATGACCATCATCGACGCGTTGGTCTCGTCTTGAATCTCGTTGATGCGCTTCAGAATCTGGTCCTGCATGATGACGTCGAGCGCCGTCGTCGGCTCGTCCGCGAGGATGAGCGACGGCTCCAGCACCAGCGACATGGCGATCATCGCCCGCTGGCGCATCCCGCCGGAGAACTGGTGGGGGTAGTCGGTCTGGCGCTCCCGGTCGAGGCCCACCAAGTCGAACATCTCGTCGATGCGCTCTTGAGACTCTGTCTTCCCCCACTTGGGGTAGTGCGCCTCGATGGCCTCCATGATCTGCTCGCGGATGGTGTACACCGGGTCGAGCGCGTTCATCGCCGACTGGGCGATCATCGATATCTCGTCCCACCGGAGTTCCCGGCGGCGGCGCTCGGGGACGTCCGTGAGGTCCTCGCCGCGGAAGCGTATCTCGCCGCCGTTGATGTAGCCGTTCTGCGGGAGGATGCCGATGACGGCCTTCGCGAGCGTGCTCTTTCCGCAGCCCGACTCGCCGACGATGCCGAGGTTCTCCCCCTCCTGAATCTCGAAGCTGACGCCGTCGACCGCCTGGACGGCGCCCTCCTCGGTGTCGTAGTACACCTCGAGGTCCTCGACTTCGAGCATCGCCATCAGCGACCACCTCCGGCCGACCCGTGCGGTTCGTCCGCCGTCGCTTCGACGCGGAACACGGCGGGGGGTGCCGGCCTCATCGCTCCACCTGCAGTTCGGGGTTCACGATCTCCTCGTAGCCGCGACCGATGAGGAACCCGCTGATGACGACTAGCGCGATGCAGACGCCCGGCGGCACGAACCACCACCACGTCCCCTCGGCCATCGCGTTGTAGACGCGCGCGCCCTGGAGCATCACGCCCCACGAGACGCTGTTCGGATCGCCGAGCCCGAGGAAGGAGACGCCCGCCTCGGTCAGGATGGCCCACGCGATGGCGAACGCACCGTAGAGGAACGCCATCGGCAGCACGTTCGGCGCGATGTGCCGCGAGAGGATGCGCCAGTTGCTCGCGCCCGACACCCGGGCGGCCTTGACGAACGCCCGCTCGCGCAGCGACAGCACCAGCGACCGGATGACCCGGGCGGAGGTGCGCCACTGGAGTAAGACGAACGCGAAGATGATGCTGTCGAGCCCCGGCCCGAGCACGGTCACGAGCACGATGACCGTCGGGAGCAGGGGGAGCCCGTAGACGAAGTCGACGAGCCGCATCAGGAAGTCGTCGACGTAGCCGCCGTAGTAGCCCGCCGTCAGCCCGACCATCGTCCCGATGCCGACGGTCATCACCGCCGCCACCAGGCCGACGATGAGCGCCGGCCGCGCGCCGTACACCAGCTGGCTGAAAATGCCGTACCCCTGGGCGGTGGTGCCGAGGACGTAGCCGCCCTCGCCGCCGAGGAACGACGGCTCGATCCACTTCGCGATGAGGCCGCCCTCGGTGTACAGTCGCTCCGTGGGCGGGTGGGGGGCGAGGTACGGGGCGAGGAGGGCGATGAGGCTGAACGCGCCGATGACGCCCATCGCGGCGACGACCAGTCGGTCGTCGGTCAGCAGGTTCCACTGCTCGGCGAGCGTCGCCCGCCACAGGCGGGCGTTGCGCCGCCAGGTGCTGAACTCCTCGTCGGACTCGTACTCCTCGATGTCGGCGAATATCGACCGTTCGTGTTGTTGGCTCATGTCTCTAGTCGTACGTCACCCGCGGGTCGAGCACCCCGTACAGCAGGTCCGCGACGAAGTTCATCAGGACCACCGACAGCGCCAGGACGAGGAACGTCCCCTGCGCCACCGGGTAGTCGCGTCGCAGGACCGCCCGAATCATCTCGCGGCCGATTCCGGGCCACCCGAACACCGTCTCGATGAGGACGCTCCCGCCGATGGCGAAGCCGACGGCGATGGCGGCCGCGGTGAGGACGGGGAGCATCGCGTTCCGGGCGGCGTGTCTGAACATGATGGCGCGTTCGGAGAGCCCCTTCGCCCGACAGATGTCGATGAAGTCCTCCGAGAGGGTCTCGAGCATGCTGTTTCGCATGATGAGCAGCGGGTAGCCCATGTAGTAGAACGCGAGCACGCACATCGGGGCGACGAGGTGGTGGAGGAAGTCGAGCGAGGTCACCATGTCGAGAAAGCCCGACGGTTCCGTGCCGATGCTCGTCATCCCGCTGAGCGGGATGAGTCCGAACGTGGCCCCGAACACCCAGATGACGAGGATGCCGACCCAGAAGCTCGGGATGCTCCGCCCGACGAGCGCCGTGACGACCGTGGTCTTCTCGAACCGCGACCCGCGGTACCAGCCGGTGAGCACGCCGAGCGTCACGCCGATGGCGTACGCGAGCACGAACGCCGACAGCATCAACACCAGCGTGTTCGGCAGGTACGTCGCGAGGATGTCGGACACCTGCGCGTTCGTGTTGAACGACCGACCGAGGTTGAACGTGGCCAGGTTCTCGATGTACCGGAGGTACTGGACCCACAGCGGGTCGTTCAGCCCGTAGCTGTCGATGATTCGCTGGCGCACCTCGGGGGTCATCTGCGGGGAGACGATGTACGATGTGGGGTCTCCCGGCATCAACCGGAACAGCATGAACAGCGCCGTCGCCACTGCCCACAGCGTCACCACCAACTGCGCCGTCCGCCGTACGAAGAAATTTAGTTTGCCCATTGTTTACGAGAGGGGACCGCGGCTCACTCGGGGAAGTGAGCCATGCCGTCGCTGAAGGTGTAGCCGGCTTCCTCCATCACGCCCTTGCCGACCTCGATACCGTCCTCCTCCTGGTACTTCGGCACGTCCGGGTTGCTGTAGTCGCCGAACGACTCGCCGATGAGGTTCCACCCCTGCGTGGCGAACCCGTACAGGAGCTGTTCGTTGATGGCCCGCTTCGGGATGGCGTGGACTGCGGCCTGCCGGACCGCCGGGTCGTCCAGTCCCGCCTGGCGGGTGTTCTGACTCAGGTGCCACCAGCCGTCGCCGGGGGTCTGCTGGACGCTGATCTGGTCCTTGCTCTGGTTGTCGTTCATCGGCTTGCCGATGCGCGAGAACGGCAGGTAGTTCAGCTCGCCGTCCAGGAGCAGCGACCAGACGGTCGAACTCTCGGGGATGATGCGCCAGATGCGGCGGTCGTAGTTGACCGTGTTCCAGTGGTTCTCGTTCTTGACGAGGCTGATTTCGCTCCCCTGGTCCCAGTAGTCGAACATCAGCGGGCCGCTCCCGACGGGTTCGGTGACCGACGCGTTGTTCGGGTCGCTCCGTTCGGACCAGATGTGCTGGGGGACGATGGGAATCTGGTTGGAGAACGTCTGGTGGACCGGGCCGACGGGGTTCGCGAAGTTGACCTGCACCCACTGGCCGTCGAGTTCGACGGAGTCGTACATCTCCCACTGGGTCGCGTACAGCGGGATCTGGTTCTCCTTGATGTAGTCGAGCGTGAACTTCACGTCCTCGGGAGTGACGTCCTCGCCGTCGTGCCAGGAGTGGCCCTCCCGAATCTTGTACCGCACCGTCGTCTCGTCCGGGTTCTCCCACTCGGTGGCGAGGCTGAGTTCCGGGTCGGGCTCGACGTCGCCGTTGTTGCGCACCAGCTTGTCGTACAGCATCTCGAACTGGTGGATGAGCTTCGTCTCGTTGTTGTACCCGAGCACGTTGAGGGTACCGAGCGTCTCGGACCACGAGCCGCGGAGTTCGCCGTGGTCGGCCGTCACCTCGAGGTTGACCTGCGGCTCCATGTGGTAGTAGCCGATGAGGTGGTCGGTCCAGTTGCTCACCTGGTTGTTGTTGTACGCGACCAGGTTCGGCATCTGGACGATGGGGTGCATCGGCACGTCCTCGTTGATGGTCGCCTGAATCTGGTGGAGCAGGTCCACCCGCTCGGACCGGTCGCTCGCCCGGAGCTGTTCCAGCAGTATCGGGTCGAGCTCCTCGTTGACGTACCCGGTGAAGTTCCCGCTGCCGGGCTCGGTGTTCGAGGAGTGGAACTGCTCGGGCATCCGGGTACCGGGGTAGATGCCCAGTCCGCGGCTCCAGGTGGTGAACCCGAAGTCGAACTGCTGGGTCGCGCGCTCGTACAGCGTCCCCCACTCGAACACCTCGACGCTCACGTCCAGTCCCAGGTCGTTCAGCCGGGTGCCGATGAGGTTGATGGCGTCGTGGCGCGCGGCGTTGTAGTTCGCCGGGTTGTTGAGGTAGGTGTACGACGGGAGCTGCTCGCCCGCCGCGCCGCCCGACGACTCCGTCGTCTCGCCGCCGCCGCTCTCGGTTTCGCCGCCGTCGGTCGACCCGCCGCCGCTCTCGGTCTCCGCGGGTGTCGACTCGCTCTCGCCCGAACAGCCCGCCAACGCCGTCGTTCCGATGGTCCCACCGGCCGCGGTGAGCTTCAGGAACCGCCGACGTGTCGGGTCGCTACGTGGCTCTGTCATGAGACGTGATGTGGGTATACATTTGTCTATAAAACTCTACCTCGTCCGTAGAGTAGGAGACATCCAGGTCGTAATTTCGACTGCATGGAAAGTTTGTGCCGCAGTCAAGCGGTAATGAAGTCGGTCACCGCCCGACTGCACCCCCGCCAGTCGCAGCAATATTTCCCCACTTATGCGTCGACCCGCGTCCGAAACGCCACCGCGGGCGCGGTCACCGCGAACGGCAGGCGCGACTTGTGTTTCTCGCAGGTACCCGTGAGGGTCCGGCGCGTACCGCCGAGCGTCGCCTCCCGCAGGTCGGCCGGCGAGAAGACGACCGCCGCGCCGGTGAGACGCGACGCCCGGTCGCCGTCGCGGAGGAGGTACCCCTCGTCGACCGGGAACCGAATCGCCTGGTCGGCGTGTTCGTCGCGGAACTCCGACGGAGTCGTCGCCGCGATGTCCTTCGCGTACAGCACGCTCGGGGGCATCGTGCTGGCGCGCTTCGTCCGCGTCGCCTCGTTCTCCAGCCGGGGGGTCCCGAACCGCTCGACGACGAGGTCGGCGTCGGCGCGCAGGGCCGCCTCGCTCGCGTCGCCCGCAGCCACGTCCAGGTGCCGGGCGTGGATTCGCGGCGGGTCGTCGAAACCGAGGCTGGGAACCGTGTGCCCCGCGGGGAACCCGTCCTCCTCGATGGCCGCGGCCACGTCGTACAGGTGGTTCGTGACGACGCCGTCGTCGACGAGCGACACCGACTGCGTCGGCCGCCCCTCGGCGTCGTACGCGCGGGCGGCCCACGACCCCGGCTGGACGGTGTCGGCGACCGACAGCGACGGCGGGCCGACGCGGTCGCCGACGGCGAACGGACTCGCTCCGAAGTACACCGCGTCCATCTCGAGGTAGTGCGCCAACTGGTGGATCAGCGCGCCGGCGGCGAGCGGTCCGAGCACCACGTCCGTCCGTCCCTCCTCGAGCGGTGACGCGTCGAGTCCGACCGCCTCGGCCGCGGCCGCGGTTCGAGCGCGGTCGGCGAGGGCGGCGAACCGGGCGGGCAGCGAGTCGAAGAACGCCCCGCCGGTCGTCGCCCCGTCGTGGCGGTGGAGCGTCGGCCCGTCGGCGAGCGCGACCGTCGTCTCGACCGACGAGCGGTCGAGGTCGGTCCGGACGGCGGTCCCGGTCGTCGTCGTCACGAGCGACTCGACGCGTTCGTCCCTGAGCGTCGCCCGCGTGCGGTCGAGCGCGAGACCGTCGAGCGCGTCCGCGAGGTGCGTCCGGACGCGGTCGGCGCGCGCCTCCGCGTCCGCCCCGGGCGCGTCGGGGTCGCCGCGCGACCACCCCGGGTGGGTCGCGCGGTGGACCGTCCCCCAGTCGTACGACGCCGGCGCGGACTGGTTGAGCAGCCGCGCCGACCGGAGCGAGCGGTCGACGACGTCGTCGAGGTGTGACTCCTCGAACGAGGTGACGTAGCGGTAGTCGGCGGCCCCCTCGACGAACAGCCGCCACCAGACGCCCGTCTCGTCGATGTCGGCCGCGCTCCGGACGCCCTCGTCGGTCACGACGGCGTCGGTCACCCGGCGCGACACCCCGCCGACCTCGGCGTAGGCGACGTCCTCGTCGGCCTCCAGACGGTCCAGCACCGCCTCGCTCGCGTCGATGACTGTCTCGTCCATGCTCCGGGTGGGGTGCCGCAGGGTCATAACTCACCCCAACGGCGACCGACGCCGGACGCCCGTCGAGTGGGACGCCCGTTCCCTTCCGATAACCAAATAGCCATGTGCGTCGTTTCCGATCCTCCGTCCGTTCAGATGCCAACGCTCACCACGGACGTCGTCGGCGACGCGTACACCAGCACCCACTCGTGGGACCTGCTGTGTGACCTCGTCGACGTCGACAACCGGATGGCGGGACAGCGGGGAGAAGCGGAGGGGGCGGAACTCGTCCGGGACGCGTTCGAGGACCACGGCCTCCGCGAGGCCCGCGTCGAGGAGTTCGACATCCCGGGCTGGTGGCGGGGGTCGTGCTCGCTCACCGTCGACACCGGCCGGGTCCACACGTTCGACGCGCAACACGAACTGCTCGAACTCCCGGGGACGCCGAGCGGCGAGGTGGAGGCCGAGATCGTCGACGTGGGCGACGGCCTGCCCGACGACTTCGCGGAGGCGGACCTCGACGGGAAGATCGTGATGGCGTCGAGCCTCACCCCCGACGAGTACGGCCGCTGGATTCACCGCGCCGAGAAGTACGGCGCGGCCGCCAACGCCGGCGGGGCCGCGTTCCTGTTCCGCAACCACATCGAGGGGTGTCTCCCCCCGACCGGCAGCATCGGCGACGACGAGGGTCCCGGCTCCATCCCGGCGGTGGGCGTCTCGAAGGAGGTGGGCGACCGCCTCGTCCGCTACTGCGAGGACGGACCCGTCGAGGCGTCGCTGTCGGTTACGTGCCGAAACGAACCCTCACAGTCGCGCAACGTCGAGGCCGTCGTCGGCCCCGACACGGACGAGGAGGTCCTGCTCACGGCGCACGTCGACGCCCACGACGTCGCGGAGGGCGCGAACGACAACGGCGTCGGCACCGTCCTCGTCTCCGAAGTGGGCCGCCTGCTCGCGCGGATGGAGGGCGACCTGGAGACGCGGGTTCGACTGCTCGTGTTCGGCGCGGAGGAGGTGGGGCTGTTCGGCGCGTACCACTGGGTCGCCACCCACGACCACGACCAGGTCAAGTGTATCCTCAACGTCGACGGCGCCGGCTACTCGCGCGACCTCGACGTCCACACGCACGGGTTCGACGCCATCGGCGACGCGTTCCGCGAGGCGAGCGAGGAGCTCTCGGTCCCCGTCTCCGTCAACTCGGGCATCCGCCCGCACAGCGACCACTGGCCGTTCGTCCAGGAGGGCATCGCCGGGGCGCAGGCCCGGTCGCTCTCGGAGGGGAGCGGCCGCGGGTGGGGCCACACCCACGGCGACACCCTCGACAAACTCGACCTCCGGGACCTCCGGGACCTGGCGGTCGGACTCGCCACCGGTACGGTGAAACTCGCCGAATCGGACCGGGAGGTCGAGCACAAGTCCGTCTCGGAGGTGCGCGACGCGGCCGTCGAGCAGGGGTACGAAGAGGGGATGCGCAACACCGGCAACTGGCCGTTCGAGGACCTCGACGACGTCGACGGCGTGGAGTGACGCGGGACGGCCCGGCGTCCTCCGGACCCGCCCGAATCGGAAGCGGCCCGGAGCGTCCCGGTATCGGGGTACCGCAACGGCGTCGCGGGCCGCGACGAGAGCGGCGTCGCACGCCGTCCGGACCGGACCGCGTCCGCACGTTTCGGTACTACTAATTCCTCCAAGCGGGACGTACCGGCTGAGTCACTAATGAAACTCCACGAGTACCAGGCGAAGGACATCTTCGCCGACGCCGGGATTCCGGTGCCGGAGTCGCGACTCGCGTCCAGCGTCGAGGAGGTCATGGACGCGGTCGAGGACATCGGCTACCCGGCGGCCATCAAGGCGCAGGTACACGTCGGCGGGCGCGGGAAGGCCGGCGGTATCGAGATCGCCACGAACGACGAGGAGGCGCGCGAGGCGGCCGAGTCCATCCTCGGCATGGACCTCAAGGGGTACACCGTCGACGAGGTCCTCGTCGAGGCGGGCGTCGACTTCGAGAACGAACTGTACGTGGGCATCACGATGGACCGGGGCGAGGGCGAACCGGTCGCCATGGTCTCGCGCGAGGGCGGCGTCGACATCGAGGAGGTCGCCGCGGAGACGCCCGAGGCCATCGCCCGGGAACACATCGACCCCGCGTTCGGTCTCCACCCGTACCAGGCCCGCAGCGTCGTGTACGAGGCCGGCATCGAACGCGACGTGGCCGGCGACGTGGCGTCGATTCTCACCACGCTGTACGACCTCTACGAGGATCGGGACGCCTCCGACATCGAGATCAACCCCGTGATGGTCACCTCGGACCGCGAGGTAGTCGCGGCCGACGCGGTGATGAACATCGACGAGGACGCGCTGTTCCGCCAGCCCGACCTGGCGGAGATGGAGGACGAGGCCGCAGAGGACGAGTTGGAGGCGAAGGCGAACGACTACGGCTTCGACTACGTCCGCCTGTCGGGCAACGTCGGCATCATCGGCAACGGCGCGGGCCTCGTGATGACGACGCTCGACCTGGTCGACCACTACGGCGGCGAACCCGCCAACTTCCTCGACATTGGCGGCGGCGCGAAGGCTGAGCGGGTGGCGAACGCGCTCGACATGGTGTTCTCCGACGAGAACGTCGACGCGGTCGTGTTCAACATCTTCGGCGGCATCACGCGCGGCGACGAGGTGGCGAAGGGCATCAACGAGGCGCTCGGCCAGTTCGACGAGATTCCCAAACCGGTCGTCGTCCGCCTCGCGGGGACGAACGCCGAGGAGGGGATGGAGATACTGAACACCGACCTCGTGCAGGTCGAATCGACGCTGGAGGACGCCGTCCAGCGTGCGGTCGGGAACGCCCAGGAGGCACGCCAATGAGTATTTTCGTCGACGACGACACCCGGGTCGTGGTACAGGGCATCACCGGCGGGGAAGGGGAGTTCCACGCCGGGCAGATGATGGACTACGGGACCAACGTGGTCGCCGGTGCCGTCCCCGGGAAGGGGGGCCAGGAGGTCCACGGCGTCCCGGTGTACGACACCGTGCGCGAGGCCGCCCGCGAGGAGGACGCGGACGCCTCCGTCGTGTTCGTCCCGCCGGCGTTCGCCGCCGACGCGGTGTTCGAGGCGCTCGACTCGCCGCTCGACCTCGTGGTCGCCATCACCGAGGGCATCCCGACCCAGGACATGGCGAAGGTGAACAAGCGCCTCTCGGAGGTCGACACCCAGCTCATCGGACCGAACTGCCCGGGCATCATCACCCCCGGCGAGACCAAACTCGGCATCCTGCCGGGCAACATCTTCGAGTCGGGCGACGTGGGACTCGTCTCCCGGTCGGGGACCCTGACGTACCAGGTCGTCTCGAACCTCACGGAGCGGAGTATCGGCCAGACGACGGCCGTCGGCATCGGCGGCGACCCCATCATCGGGACGCCGTTCATCGACGCCCTCGAGGCGTTCGAGGACGACCCCGACACCGAGGCGGTCGTGATGTGCGGCGAGATCGGCGGCGAGGACGAAGAGCAGGCCGCCCAGTACATCGCGGCGAACATGGACACGCCCGTCGCGGGCTTCATCGCCGGGCGCACCGCCCCGCCGGGCAAGCGGATGGGTCACGCGGGCGCCATCGTCAGCGGGTCCGGCACCGGCACCGCCGAGTCGAAGATAAACGCGCTCAACGACGCCGGCGTCCCGGTCGGCGACACGCCGAACGAGGTCGCGGACCACGTCGAGGACTTCCTCTAAAAAGCCCTCCCTCGGCGCGGCGCGACGCGCCTCGGTCGCCCTTTTATGTCCACCAGGGGAGCCGAATCGAGCCGAGCAGTGCGCGTTGCTCGTCCGGCCCGTGGAACGAACGAGCGACGGGCGAGCGGCGGTTTGTCCGCCGTCACGAGCCTGGCTACCCGCTCAACACGTCACGCAGGTCCTCCCGCCGGACCGTCTCGGCGGACGGCGGGTTCGCGTCGCCGCCGTAGCCGACGCCGGTGGCGACGAGGGCGACGTGCTCGCCCGCCTCGATGTCGCCACGTTCGCGGAGGTGACCGAGCGCCGCGAGCGGCGTCGCGGACGCCGCCTCGACCCGCATGCCGGTGCGTGCCATCCAGTCGCGCGCCGCGAGGACGTCGTCGTCGTCCACCGCGACGACCCCGCCGTCGGTGGCGCGGGCGGCCCGGAGCGCGCGCGTCCCGCTAGGCGGGTCGGGGTTGGCGATGGAGTACGCCGCCGTCTCGCCCACCTCGTCGGGGGCGAGGCGCGTCACCTCGTCGTCGCCGCGCGCGAACGCCGCCGCGACGGGCGCGCAGGCCGCCGCCTGCGCGAGGTAGAGCCGCGGCGGGTCGTCGACGAGACCGGCCGCCTCGGCCTCCCTGAGCGCTTTCCACGCGGCGCTGGCGTGCCCGCCACTGCTGACCGGCATCACGACCGCGTCCGGCGCGTCCGGGGCGAACGCCGCGAGGAGTTCGAGGGTCGTCGTCTTCTGCCCGGCGACCCGGAGCGGCGAGTCGGAGTTGACGAACTCGATGCCGGCGGCGGGACCGAGTTCGAGGGCGTCGTGGTACAGACGTCCGTAGTCGCCCTCGACGCGGACGACCCGCGGCCCGTACGCGCCGACGCGTGCGAGACGCTCCTCGGGAATGTCTGCGGGGACGAGCACCACGCAGTCGAGGTCCGTCCCCGCCGCCGTCGCCGCCACCGACGCCGCCATGTTACCGTGCGAGACGGTGCCGACCGCCGGAGTCTCCGCTTCGAGCGCGGCCGTCACGCCGACGGCGCTCCCCCGGTCCTTGAACGACCCCGTGGGGTTCGTCCCCTCCAGTTTCACGTGGACGCGCGCCCCCTCGACGTCGAGCGTCGGCGCACGCACGAGCGGCGTCCCACCCGCTCCCGTCGCCAGTCCCGACTCGGGGGGGTCGACCGGGAGGAGGTCCGCGAACGCCCAGACGCCATCGCGGTCGGGCCACGCGAACCCCTCGGGCGTCGTCTCGTACCACAGCGGTTCGCCGCAGTCGCACCGCTGTCCCGAGTCGGTGCGCGCACCGCAGGCGTAACAGGTGAGCACGAGCGTACCGAGGGGAGGAGGTGCTAAAAGCTCCCGTTCGGGAGCGCGGATGTCGGCGTAGCGCCGACCGTTCCGCGGTTCCTCGGCGAGCGAGCGACGCCACGACTCACAGACACATTTTGGTCGTCGGCCTGCCGGCTGTATCAGCGCAGTAAATCTAAGAAGCATAATACAACGAATCCGAACTTCCGCGTTCGTGTCGGTACGGGACGAATACGTTCGAATTCGAATATCGTGACGAATGATGTATATCAGCGCGATACGGGTTGAGAGTCCGGGCTTAAACCGACGGACTCATTTACGTTAGTCGAATAGGCCAGACACGTTCCGACGCTGACTCGTCGGAGAACCCAGCATGAATCGAGTACACTTCACCGCCGCTGTGGTACTGCTCTCCGCTCTCGCCGTCGCCGGCGCACTGGCCGGCCCCGCGGCCGCCGCGAACACGACGGTCCAGGAGGCGAACGCGAGCATCACGTACAACGACCAGGAGGCGACCGACTCCGTGACGGTCGAGTCCGCCACCCTGCCCGAGGGCGGGTTCGTGGTCGTCTACAACGCCAGCGGGGGCGTCATCGGGACCACCGAGGTGCTCGACGCCGGGTCCCACGAGAACCTCACCGTGGAGGTGTCGCCCGCGTTCGAACGCGACGACGTCTCCATCGCCGAGATTCACCGCGACAACGACAGCGACGGCGCGTTCAACGCCACGGTCGACACCGCCTACAACAACTCCAACGGCAACGCGGTGAGCGACACCGCGTTCATCACCGTCGGCTCCGGCTCGAACGCCACCGAAACCACCGAATCCACCGCCGAAGCCACCACAAGCGAAGAGACAACCAGCGAGGAAACCACCACCGCGATGGAGGAGACCACCGCAATGGAAGAGACCACCGCGATGGAGGAGACCACGGCTGCTGGCGGTGAGGAGACGACCGCGGCCGAGGAGACCGCGACCGGCGGTCCCGGCTTCACGCTCGTCGCCGCACTCGTCGCGCTCGCCGGCGCCGCGCTGCTCGCGCTGCGGCGGTAACGCGACCTCTCCGCAGTCTTCTCGCGTTCTCGGGCGATACGACCGACCAGCCGGTCGCTCGCCGCCTCCGAACTCGGTCTCCGAACCCGAGTGGCGTCGAAGCCGCGAGACTGAAACGTCTGGGTCGGCAACACGCTGGCGTGCCCCCGACCGATGACGAGACCGACTGGGTCGACGAGGTGCGCGCCACCCGCACCGAGAAGGACGAGTTCTTCGCGGACCACCCCCAGTCGCCGCTCTCGCCCGGGGAGCGCGAGTCGTTCGAGGGGCTGGCGTACTTCGACCCCGACCCGGCGTACCGGGTGACGGCGACGGCGAGCGTCCACGACGACCCCGAACCGGTCGACCTCACCGTCCGGAACGGGGAGGCGATGCGCTACCTCCGAGCGGTCGCGTTCTCGTTCCCCCTGCCCCGCGAGAGCGGAGGTACCGAGGCCGCGACGCTCACCGCCTACAGCCGGGAGGAGGAGGAGGAGGCGCTGTTCGTCCCGTTTCGCGACAAGACGACCGGACAGGAGACGTACGACGGCGGGCGGTACATGGACCTCCACCCGCAGGCCGACCTGAGCGACGGCGACGAGGTGACGCTGGACTTCAACCTGGCGTACACGCCGTTCTGTGCGTTCTCGGACGCGTTCGCGTGTCCGCTCCCGCCGGAGGAGAACTGGCTCGACGTCGCGGTGCGCGCGGGCGAGAGAGCGCCGTAACCCCGGGACGGCGGCGAGCGCGGAAAGTAAGCCTCATTACCGTCACGTCCCGAACTCGAGTATGGAACGACAGATGCTCATCGGAGCGGCGTTGATGGTCGTCGGAACGGCTCTCTTCTTCCCCGGGGTCGCCCCGAACACCGGCGGCGGCCTGTTCTCGCTCGTCCTCGTCCTCGCGGCGGCGCTTCTCACCTTCGGGACGTACCTCGTCGGCACGAGCGAGGGCGGCCGACCGGTCTGAGTTTCGGCCGACCGGCGAACGACACGGTCTCGCATCACCGGTACCGCGACAGCGACGCGTCGAACCCGCGCGCGAGCGCTCCGCCGTCGGTGCCGACGATCTGGTAGTCGAACCCGAGGTCCGCCCAGTAGTCGACCTGCGCGGGCGAGGTAGCGAGCGTGCCGACCGGGACCGGACTGTCCGCCAGCACCGACTCCGCGGCGGTGACGAACCGGTCCGACTCGTACCGGCCGAAGACGCCGAGCGCGGCCGAGAGGTCGGCGGGACCGACGAACAGCGAGTCCACCCCGTCGACCGCTCCCACGTCGGCCGCGTTCGACAGGCCGGTCTCCGACTCCACCTGCGCGACGGTGGCGAGTTCGTCGTTCGCGCTCGCGACGTACTCGTCGAACGCCTCGCCGTACTTCGAGGCCCGGGTCGCGCCGAGGCCGCGCCGGCCCGCGGGGGGGTACCGGACCGCCTCCACGAGCGCCTCGGCCTCCGCGGGGGTGTCAACCCGGGGAGCCATGACGCCGGCCGCGCCGGTGTCGAGCACGCGTTTGACTCTGACGGGGTCGTTCCACGCCACCCGGACGAGCGGCGCGGTCCCGGCGTCGGCGGCGTCGACGGCGCGGACCATCGACTCGACCGTCTCGATACTCGCGGGGCTGTGTTCGGTGTCGACGACCACGAAGTCCGTGTCGGTGAGCGCGACCCGTTCGGCCACCACGGGCGACGGTATCGACAGCCAACTGCCGGCCGGGCAGCCCTCGCGGAGTGCCGTGCGGATGGGTTCGTCCATACCGCACCGCTCGCGTCCGGGTCCGTAAATCGACGGGTGGACACTCGTCTTGCCGGCACCCCCGGTTACCGTGCCGCGTGCCGGACCAGTCCGGCGACGAACACGCCCCCGACGACGGCGGCGACGACCACGAGGAGTCCGACGACCGCGGTCGGTGACTGTCGGACGTGGTACGCGGCCGTTCCGACCGCCCCGCGGAGCGTCCGCCGGACCGCCGGCCGGAACGGCAGGTGGAGGTACGCGAGTAGTGTGACCAGACTCACTACCGCGTAGTCGACCGCGTCTCGCTCGCGTGTCACACCCGTACTGGTCCGAACGCGGTCAAAAAGCCACTCCTCGAATTCTCGGCGCTGAATTCCGATCCTACCCCTCGAAACCGGTCGCGTAGGCAGTCCGTAACTACGTAGTAATCGCTCGTCCGACTCGGTAGGGTCACGCGGTGGCCCGAGACATGGACGCGACGGGTCCCCGCCCTGGATGGAACGGGGACGACCGACCGAACGCGGAACGGCGCGCCGGACCGGCCATGGACCGGTTCCGCGGCGCGCAGTCCTGGAACGCTCTCACGGGGAGACGACCCGGGACGACCCCGCTCGCGCGCTGAGGCGCACGGTCGGCGTCGACGGTCGTGGTATGGTTTGGAACACGCGATTCTCGCTCCCGCCCTCCTCGGGCGGGGAACTCCGACTCGACGACGATAGCCCGCTGGCCGACCGGTCCTTCCCCGGTGCGAGAGAGACGAGCACCGCCGAGTAGCGCCGTCTTACTCCTCGTCGGACGCCACCGTGGCCGCCTCGACACGGCCGGCGTACTCCTCGAGTTCCTCGGCGAGTTCGCGTGCCTCGCCAGCCGACAGGTGGACCCGGTCGGCGTGCGCCGGGAGCGTCTCCAGAGCCGTGTTGTCCAGTTCGAGTTCGAGCGTCACCTCGGTGGGGTTCTTCCGCGGCGCGGTGACGTTGAGCACGGCCGGCGCGGCTTCGGTGAAGTCGTGACCCTCGGCCTCCCCGTCGAGGTAGTCGAACGTGGTGTAGGCGTTGACGCGGAGCAGCCTGTCGGGCATCGACTCAGTCGTCCGCGAGCGGCGTCCCGTCGACGCGGGCGGGCGCGGGGCTGTCGTTCATCGAGTCGTCCTCGGCGTACGGGTACCACGTCAGCTTCGTGTTGTGCATGTACGGGTCCTCGTAGTCCGTCTCCTCGGGTTCGACGAGGTCGGCCAGCGTCTCCTCGTCGGTGCGCTCCACGAAGTCGCGGAAGCTCTCGTCGCCGTCCCGGCGCTCCTCGAAGTTGGCGAGGAGGTTGGCGATGGCGCCGGGCACCTCGTCCGCGGGGACGCGCTGTTCGACCCAGTCGGCGAAGCGCGGGTCCTCGCCCAGTCCGCCGCCGAGACCGACGTCGAGCGCCTCGACCGCTTCGCCGTCCTTGCGGGTCTTCATCCCGCGCAGCGAGACGTCCGCGATCTGCGGCTGGGCGCACGAGGCCGTGCAGCCAGAGAGGTGGACGTGGAAGTTCTCGACGCCGTCCGGCAGGTCGACGTTCTCCTTGAGCCAGCGTGCGTACCGGACCTGGCGGTTCTTCGTCTCCACGATGGACAGCGAGCAGAACTCCGTGCCCGTGCAGGCGATGGAGCCGCGCATGAACGGGTGCGGGTCCGGGCTGTAGTCGTCGAGCAGCGGTTCGTCCAGCAGGGCGTCGAGGTTCTCCTCGGGCACGTCCGTCACGAGGACGTTCTGCCGCTGGGTGAGCCGAACCTCGCCGGAGCCGTACTCGTCGGCGAGGTCCGCGAGTTCGAGCACGTCGGCCGCTCCCATCCGCCCGACGAGGACGTTCAGTCCGACGTAGTAGTCGCCGTCCTTCTGCTCGTGGACGCCGACGTGGTCGTGGTGACCGCCGTCCGCGCGTCCGGAGTTGTACGTGTACGACTCGCGGAGGTCCTCGCCCGCCGTCTCCAGTTCGAAGTCGACGAACTCCTCCTGAAGGGTCTCGCGCACCTTCTCGGTGCCCCACTCGTCGACGAGGAACTTCATCCGGGCGTTGTAGCGGTCCTCCCGGTCGCCGTACTCGCGGAATAGCGCCGAGAGCGCGCCGCCGACGGCGTTCGCCTGCTCGGGTTCGACGAACACGTCGAGCGAGCGGGACAGGCGCGGTTCGTTGCGCGCGAGGCCGCCGCCGACTCGGACGTTGAACCCGCGGCGACCGTCCTTCTCGGCCGGTTCGTAGGCGAGGTCGTTGATGTCCCCCTGCCCGCAGCCCTCCCGGCAGCCGGTGACGCTCACCTTCCACTTGCGCGGGAGGTTCGTGTGCTCCTCGTGGCCCTTGAACGTGTCGTGGAGCCCCATCGCGACGGGGAGCGCGTCCACGTGTTCGTGTTCGTCCTTGCCGGCGACGGGACAGCCGACGATGTTGCGCCAGGAGTCGCCGCACGCCTGCTGGGTCGACAGCCCGTTCTCCTCCAGTTTCTCCCAGATGTCCGGGACGTCCTCCAGACGAATCCAGTGGAGTTGGATGGACTGGCGGGTCGTCCAGTCGGCGTACGCCGCGCCGAACTCGGGGTTCTCGCCCGGGCCGCGGGCGTACTCGTCGGCGATTTCCCCGACGACGCGGAGTTGCCCGGGTTCGAGCACGCCGTTCGGCGTGCCGATGCGCATCATGAAGTAGCTCTCCTGCCCGTTCCGCTGGTGGTACAGCCCCCACCACTTGAACCGCTCGAACCAGGCGTCGTGCTCGTCCTCCGGGATGGACTCCCACCCCTCCTCCGCGAACTCGTAGAGGCGCTCTCGCACCTCGTCCCCATACGCCTCGGACTTCCATCGCTCCACGTCGGTCGGCATGGGCGTACGGAGACGAGCCACACGCGTAAAGCGCCGCTCGCCGTCAATCCTCCCCGCGGCTTCCCGATAGGAGAGAGCGTTGCCGCTACCCCCGCTCCGCCGACGGGACCCGGACCGCACCGGTAGCGAGCGGGTGGAACGACCCGTCGACGACGCGGCCGGCCGGGAGGGGACCGACCGTCGCCGACGCGCCACAGCGCACACAGGTTCCGTACGCGTCGACGCTCACGGTCCGACCGTCGACGGTGACGCCGGTGAACCCCTCCACGAGGAAGTCGGCGAGCGCGCACTCACAGACACCGGTGATGGGCCACAGTTCGCTCACCGGGACCCGTCGTTCGTCGTCGACGGACACCCACGCGCCGTCGTCCAGAATGCGTAACGAGACGACCACGGACGTCGTTCGGGGCCGAGCGGGGTAACCGCGTCGGCGGACGCAACGAGCGACGCGTCCGACGACGAACGAAGTCGGACGAACCGAGTGACGGCGGTCGAATCTCGCCGTTCCCGGCGTGTCGGAGGGCGGCAACAGCGTCCGGTACCGGGGAGCGACGGTAGGGATTGTCGGGTGCGGCGGCTTATCCCGTCCCCGCCTCCTTCGGCCGGTATGGAACGTCGACTTCCGACCGAACACGCGTCCGCGGATGTAGCACCGGAACTGTTCGAACGAGCGGCGGCAACGAGTGCCGCCGGGGAGCGCGAGCGGTGAGCGCGGACCGAGACGACGCGGAGGGGTCGAGCGACGGGACCGGCGGGCACGACGACCACCTGACCGACGTCCCCGTCGGTGCGGGCTGCACCGAGATATGGGAACACATCGCCGAACGTCGCGAGGGTCGGACGGACGCCGAGGAGTAACTCCCCGTCCCCGGCGAGCGTTTCAGGCGTCCTCGCACCGGGTGACGAGAACCGTCTGGTCGGGTCGGACGCTGACGAGGTACTCCTCGACCGGAAACTCGACCCGCAGGTCCGTCTCCGAATCGGGCGTGGGCGGACGGGTGAACAGGCTGTCGAGCGAGTCGGCGTCCACGTACTCGTGGAGCGAGAAGCCGACTCGCGTCGGTGGAACGCCCTCGACCGTCGCGATGGCCCTGACGATGGCGACGCTCGGCCGACAGCTATCGAACCTGGTCTCGAATGCCTGTGCGTCGTCGGTGAGTACGAACCGCCCGTCTCCCCCACTGTCGTCCATGGCTACCCGTGGCGAGCGAACTGGTATAATAGATTGCTCTTCATTTAAGACACGAGTTTACGAATAGAATTGCCACCTAGTACTAAACGTAGGCTCAATAGATGGGAAATCAGCTAGTAGGACTCGACGATGCCCTCCATCGACACCACGCTGGACGCCGTTCACGACCGACGCGCGATACGCGCTGTACTACCGCCGGGAACGGCAGGGAGATGTACCTCTCGACCGCCTCACCGCCACGGTCGCCGAGACGGAGGCTCGGAACGGGAGCACGACCACTCGGCCGAACGACGAGAGCGGGTGAGAATCGACCTCGAACACACCCACCTCCCGGAGGCGCGGGAGACGGGCGTCGTCGAGTACGAGGCGGACGACGTGGCGGTACGCCCGTGGACGACTCGCCGGCGTTCGACGCGCCCGTCACGTCTCGCGGGCGCTGGAACGGCCCGGGGAGTAGGCAGTCAGCGTCGAGCGAACCCCCCGACGAGCGGCCGACACGGCGGACTCCGTTACTCAAAGACGCGTTTTACTCTTCCGCAGGGTTATGTTGTCGCCGACCGAACGAGTAGCCGCCGGAACGCCGGTATGACACACATCCCGCTGCGGGTCGGGGCACTCAACCCCACCAGCCGCGGACCCCCGTTTTTCATACGCGTCCAGCTACGGGCGTCCTCCTCGTCAAAGCGGGGTCGCTCCCCGCCGCCGGCGAGCGGTTCCGAGACTACCGTCGTCGGCCCGACCGTGCCCCGCTACGCTCGGGTACCGGCCGGACGCCGGTGGTATCGGGTTAATTACTATATACCAGTAGATTCGTTTCGTGCGTATGGCTAGCACGCAAGCTATCGGTACGTACCTCGCCGTTCGTCTGGTGGTGAGTCTGACCGCCCTCGTGATGGTGGCCGAGGCGTGGGGGCAGTTGACGACCGGACCGTGGTCCGCGACGGGGTACGTACTGGTCGCCGCTCTGGTTCCCGGGTCCGAACTCCTCGTGGTCCACCTGCTGGCGACGGTCACCGGGGCGGCAGGGGGAGGGAACGGCATCTAGGTGCTCGGGTGGTCGAAAACGGCCGAACGAGAACGACTCGAACGACGAGTCGGTCGCCGACGCCGGACGATGGGGTGAGTCCGGGTCACGTCGGTGACGAGTTCGTGTAGGTTTACGCTCGTCTTCCACAGTACATATCTGGGTGGTGTCCCGAGAGCGTGGTATGTCAACTGATGACAACCAGAGCTCTGGAACGAGCGCCGAGACGGTCGGGTGGGCCACCACGGAGGCGCTGGGTGACCGGACCGAGCGCCCGCGAGAGCGGGTGACCACGCAGACGGTCACCGACTCGTACGTGGTGCTCGACCGGCGCATCGTGCGGGCAGGAGCACCGGCCGCGGACGGAGGGGAGGAACGCGACGACTGACTCGCTGCACCGGAGAACGCTCGGCGAGGTGGGGGTCGCCGTCACGCGAACACGACCGCTCGACTACCGGGGTCGACGGCGCGGTATTCGACCTCGTGAAGGAGACCGTTCTTCGTCCGGCGCGCCTCCGTCGGCGTCCGGCGGGGGGACCGACGACTCGGAGTCGAGTCCGCTCTCGGACGCGGTCGTCGGGAGGAGAGAACGCGGACGGATGCCGGGGGTGGGCTCCGAACCCACGATCTCCGCATGACCCAGGTGCGAGGCTCGGCGGGCCCCGTTGGGGCGGAGGCTTCCAAGGCGGTCCGCACCGAATCTCGAAACCCTATGAGTGCGGCGCTATGTCCAGCTAAGCCACCCCGGCTCACCTTCACGTGGCGCGGTGACGCCCTTGAACCTTCCCATCCGCGACGACCGCGTGACGCGGCCGCACGGCGGTCTCGCGATGCGTCAATTTGACCCACGGATTTAAGCTATCCGACCGGTGAATCGAAGCCATGAGCCTGCCGGACCTGGTTCAGGGGGCGCTCGACGGGGAGGAGGCGGTCGCCCGGGTCGAGTTGGGGGGCGACGACGAACTGGTCGTCACGCCGACGCACACGCTCGTCTACCGGGCGGACGGTCTACTCTCCGACGAGACTGTCGAGGAGTACCCGCACGACGCGGAGCGGGTCTCGGTCTCCGAGTCGCGGCGGAAGGCGAAGCTGACGCTCGACTACGGGCTGGACGGCGAGGAGACGGTCACGCTCCCCCGCAAACGGATGGAGAGCGTGCTCCACCCGGTGCTCGCGGGCGTGCTGTCCGCCGCCGGTATCACCGGCCCCGGCGAGACGGTCGAGCGGACGTTCCGCTTCTCGGAACTCACGCTCGTCGTCACGAGCGCGCGGCTCGTCAAGCACGTCGGCGCGGCCGTCTGGGACGAGGAGTTCGAGGAGTTCCACTACGACGACGTGACCGACCTCCGGTTCGAGGAGGGGAGCGTCGCCACGTCGGTCGTCCTCTCGGCGAACGACCGACAGGAGCGGTTCAAGGCGCCGGAGGCGGAGGCGCGCGCCGTCCGCGAGGCGCTCACGACCGCGCTCTGTTCGCACTACGACGTGGCGACGCTGGCCGCGTTCCGCGACCTCTCGGCGGACGCCGACGGCGACGACGAGGAGACGAGCAACGTGGACTTCGGTGACGGACCGGACCCCCTCTCGGCGGAGCCGGCGGCGGTCACGGACGCGGCGAACGCCACGCGCGAGGACCCGCCGTCCGACACGGTCGGCGGGAGCGGCGACCCGGAGGCGGTCGGCGTCGCGGCGTCGGTCGACGGCGGGAGCGCCGCGGGGGAGCCGGTCGTCGAGGACGAGTTCGAGGAGTCGGGCTTCGAGACGGCGACGCCGACGGACGACACCGCCGCCGAGCTGGCCGACCTCCGACGGACGGTCGAGCGACAGGGCGAGCGGCTCGACCGCCAGTCGGAACTCATCGAGCGGCTCGTCGAGGAACTCCGTCGGGGCCGGTAGCGGCCACCGCCGCCTCGCCGGCGGAGGGACGACCGCGCCCCGGTTCGTGGGGGGCTACTCCCGCCCCAGTACCTTGCGGACGCACGAGGAGCCGAACGGCCCGAGTTCGCCGGCGTCGAACCGGACGAAGTGGCCGGTGGTGATGCCCGCGCCGCAGCGCCGGCACTCGAACTCCCCCTCGCGCTGGACGACCTGCGCGTCGAACCGGACGAACGTGCCCGTGCGCCGGACCCGGACGCGGGCGTCCTCCCGGTCGATGACGCCGCGCACGTCCGCCGTGTCGAGTATCTCTCGCGTGAGCGCGGGGTCGGTCGTCACCGCCTCGATGCGGTCCATCGCGTCCGCCAGCGACAGCTCGTCGTCCTCGACGTGCGCGAGCAGTTCCACGCCGAGTTCGACCGTCTCCTCGCGACTCCGGGTCGGCCGCTCGTTCTCGTCCGGCACGTCGTCGGTCGTTCCCCCGGCGGCGGCATAAGCCCGCCGGCGCTCGGAGGGCGGGGGAGACGCGGGGGTCGGACGACACACTACCGACCGCGCCGCTTTTGCCGCTCGCTCGCCGAGCGCCGGGCGTGAACCGCCGCGCGCTCGCCGCCGGTCTCGCGCTCGTCGTCGTCGCGGCGACCGCGTGGCTCGCCTCGCCCGCGCTCGTGTACGCGCGGGTGACGTGGCTCGCCGCCGACCCGGTCCGGCTGGCCGCGGCGCTGTGCCTGCTCGCACTGGTCCGGCCGTTTCTCGCGTGGCCGACGACGCTCATCGCCGTCGTCGCCGGCTACGGCTTCGGACTGGCGGGCGCGCCGCTCGCGCTCGCGCTCATCACGCTCACGAGCGTCCCGCCGTACCTGCTCGCGCGGCGCGGGCGCGGCGGCTGGGGGAGCGGGCGGGCGTCCGCGCTCGCGGTCCGCGCGGCCGGGGCGGGCGAGCGCGCCGTCTCCGTCGCGGCGGGTTCCGGTCCGTCGCGGCCGCGCGGCTCGTCCCCGCGCCCTCCGACGTGGTGAACGTGGGCGCGGGGCTGGCCGGCGTCCGCCTCGTCCGTTCCTCGCCGGAACCACCGTCGGCGAGGTGCCGTGGGCCGTCGCCGGCACCGTGGCCGGCGCGTCGGCGGGCCGCGTCGCCGCCGGGGGGGTCGGCGCGGCGTTCGACCCGCGACTGGTCGCCGCCGCGGCGCTCTCCGGACTGCTCCTCCTCGCCGGACCGCTCTACCGCCACTACTGGCGCTCGCCCGCCTCGTCGCCCGAGCGCTGACCGCTGTCCGCCTCGCCCGAGTCGCCCCCGTCCCGCGGGCCGGGACCGCCGGTGGAGTCGGACGGGTCCGACGTCCACGCCATGAGGAGCGCGTCGCCGTCCTCGTAGAACCCCGGTCGCCACTCGAGTTCGCGGAAGCCCATCCCGCGGTACAGCGCCAGCGCGGGCGCGTTCTCCGGCGCGACGAACAGCGTCACCCGCCCGTCGACGGCCGCGAGCACGCGCCGGAGCAGCCGACCGGCGCGGCCCGCCCGCCGATGGTCGGGGTGGACGACCAGTTCCGCGACGTGGAGGTTCTCGCCGTCGACCGGGAGGAGGTACCCCACCGGGACGCCGTCCGCCTCGCACACGAGCACGTCGCCCGTCCGCAGACCGTGCGCCAGCAGGTCCGGGCTCGGCTCGCGCAGGTGCGACTGGAGCGCGCGGAGGGCGGGTCCGTCCGCCGGGGTCCCCGTTCTGAGCGGCACGGTCACACCACCAGCACAACGACGAAGCGGCGAGCGCGAACGCGACGCCCGCGAGCGCGCCCGACAGCGTCGCGAGGAAGTTCACCGTCTGGTTTCCGAACCGCTCGCCCTCGACCGTCGCCCCGAGGAGGCTGTCGACGCTCATCCCGACGACGCCCGCGGCGGTGACGACGACGAGCGCCGTGGACGGCGGCCCGACGGGCATGAGTAGCGCGGCGAGAGCCCCGACGAGCGCCGCGCCGGCGAGGCCGGCGAGTTCGCCCTGCCACGTCACCGCGCCGTCGGTGCCGGGGGGGACGGGTTCGAGCGTCGTCACCAGTCGGGGGTCGTCGAACAGGCCGCCGAACTCCGAGGAGAGGGTGTCGGCCATCGCCGCCGCGACCGACCCAGCGAACGCGAACGCGAGCAGGTCGTGGACCATCCAACCGAACACGACCACGCCGGGCAGGAAGCGCGCGGCCGCCGCCGCCGCCACCACGGCCACGAGCGCCACCAGCGCGTTCCCGAGGACGTTCCCCGTCCCGCGCGCGCCATCGTTCTCCTCGGCGACGCCGCGGCGCCGCTTCTCGTCGTAGCGGAACTTCGTGGAGAGCGCGCCGACCGAGAAGAAGGAGATGAGGACGACGAACCAGCCGTACCCACCGAGGACGACCGTGAGCGCCGCGAGCAGGACGCCGGTGAGCATCCCGGGAATGGAGGCGGCCTCCAGCGCGTACGACAGCCAGCCGAACGCCACCGCGATGCCGAGACCGACGGCGACGAGCGTCGCCGGGACGGTGCCGACGAGCGCCGAGAACAGCCAGAGGAGGAAGCCGACGGACACCATCACCAGCGCGTCGTCGCGGGCGAACAGCACCGACCGGAGCAACGCGGCCACGAGCGCCCCACCGCGGCGAGGAAACCGAACTCCGGGAGACGGACGGGCGCGAGCGACCCGTCGACGGCCGCGACGGCGACCTGTCCGAACGCCCCCGCCAGGAACCCCCGGCGACGAAGCCGGCGGTCGTGAGGAACTCGTCGGTCGTGCTCGCCCGGACGAGTTCCCGGCCGAGGTTTCCGAACGCGAGCACGAACACGGCCGCGACGAAGACGCCGTCCGGCATCGGCGCCTCCTGGACGGCGGTCAGAATCGCCAGCCCGGTCGCCGCCAGCGCGAACCCCGCCAGCCCGTTCAGCCGGCCGTCCTCGTGGTCGCCCGGACGGGCGAACAACTCGAACAGCGGGCCGTCGTCGACGACGAACGCGGCGAGCACCGCTACGGCGGCGAAGGGTGCCGCGGCGGCCCACCCGAACCGGGGGGCCGCGAGCGCGAGGGTCGCCACCGCGGCGAACCCCCCGGCACGCCGGAGTCGGTGTTTCACGCCCGACGGTATCTCTGACTCGCACTTAACGCTCCCGACATCCCACGTTCGTCCACTCCGACGCCGCCGGTCGCGGCGGGGAGATAGCCTTTTACCGGTCACCCGACGACCGGTGTCGTAGTGGGCATCTACGACAGGTACCTCGCCGTCCGCCACCGCCGGCACGACGCCGCCCCGCCGGCGCACGTCGCGGTGGTCCTCACCGAGCGTGACCTGCTCGAACAGGGCGCGTACGACACCCTGGAGCGGTTTCTGGGGTGGGCGTTCGAGTACGGCGCCGACCGCGTGACGGTGACCGTGTCGGTGCTCGACGAGGCGGTGGTCGACACGCTGGCGCGCGAACTCGCGGAGGTGGAGTCCCCGCGCCCGCTGGCCGTCCGGACGCCCGGGGACACGGAGCGGGCGGACGCGCCCGTCAGGGTGAACATCGGGCTGGGCGGGAGACGGGAGTTCGCCGCCGCCGTCCGCGACGTCGCCGAGGCCGTCGAGGCCGACGAGTTGGACCCCGCGGACATCGACGAGGCGGACATCGAGTCGCGGCTGGTGTTCCCCGAGGAACCCGACCTGGTCATCAAGACCGGCGCGGAGCGGCTGTCGGACTTCCTCATCTGGCAGTCCGTCTACTCGGAACTGTACTTCACGGACGTCAACTGGCGGGACTTCCGCGAGCGCGATTACCTCCGGGCCGTGCTGGACTTCCAGAACCGCCAGCGGCGGTTCGGTCGGTAGACCGGTAGGCCGACCCTCGTCACGAGCGGAGCGAGTGACGTAGGTTCGGACGCCGAGCGGAGCGTCCAGAGTTCGTTGGAAGAGCGAGCGACGCGAGAGCGGACCGACGGAGTCGGCGGGTCGACCGCGCTCGTCGCGAACGGACCGACGGCGGTCCGGCCGACGAACCGGGCGTGCCCGCCGTCAGTTCGCGGCCTCGCTCCCGGCGTTCGCGTCCAGGACCTCGTCGACCTCGTCGGCGTCCGTCGCCGACAGCGTCTCGCCCAACCGACCGGCGACGGCGCGGGCGTCGGCCAGTTCCACCTCCGCGAGCGCGCGCACGAGCGACACCGCCCGCTTCGTCCGGGTGCGCCGCCACGACTCCTCGCGCGCCTCGTACGTCCGGATGGCGCGCAGGAAGTCCACCTTCGAGAACTCCGGCCAGTACGGCGTGCAGAAGAAGACGGCCGCCTCGTTGCCGTTCGCGTGCCACGGGAGGAAGTTCGAGGTGCGCTCGTCGCCGCCCGTCCGGACGATGAGGTCCACGTCCCGGACCGACCCCTGGTGGAGCCGCGACTCCACCTCCGCGGCGTCCACGTCGTCGGGGTCGAGCGCGCCGGTCGCCACGTCCGACGCGACGGAGCGGACCGCGCCGAGCAGTTCGTTCCGGCCGCCGTACGCCAGCGCGATGTTGAGGGTGAACTCGTCGTAGCCGGCCGTGCGGCGTTCGGCGTACTCGACGGCCTCGCGGACGCGCTCCGGCAGCAGCGCCACCTCGCCGATCGCCCTGACGCGCACCTCTTGCTCGTGGACGCGGTCGGCGTCGGCGAACTCGCGGAGCTTCGACTCGAGCAGGTCGAACAGCGGTTCGAGTTCCTCCGGCGGCCGCTCGAAGTTCTCCGTCGAGAACGCGTACAGCGTCAGCTCTTCGATGCCGAACTCGCTACACCAGTCGAGCACCCGCTCGGTCGTGTCCGCGCCCGCGCGGTGGCCGTCCGGGGCCTCCTCCCCCTGCGAGCGCGCGTACCGACGGTTGCCGTCCTGGATGATGGCGACGTGCGTCGGCGCGCCGTCGATTTCGCGCCGGAGGAGCCGCTCGTACGCGGCCTCGGCCGCGCTGTACGCCCGGGCCCGGAGTGGTCGACTCACGTTGCCGGCTACTGGAACGCCGGGGAATATGTGTCTTTGGCCTCGTTCGCGCGCGCCGAGAACGCGAGCGGCGCTTACTGCTCGTCCTCGTCGCCGGCGACGTGCTCGATGACCTCCACCTCGCCGGTGAGCTGGCGGTAGACGTACGGCATGTCGATGCCCTCCGCGTCGAACCGCTCCTTGACCGACTGGACGAGTTCGGACTGAATCCGCACGAAGTCGGCCCGGTCGGGGTCGCCGATCCAGACGCGCGACTGGAGTCCGACCGCGCTGTCGCCGAGTTCGACCACCCGCACGGACGGCGCGGGGTCTTCGAGGATTGCGTCGACGCCGGCCGCCTCCTCCAGGATGGCGTCGGTCGCCTGGTCGATGTCGTCATCGTAGCCGATGCCGAAGACGAACTTCTGTCTGAGGGTGTCGTACGCCACCGGGTTCGTGATGGCGTTGTTCGCCAGTTCCCCGTTGGGGACCGTGATGCGCTCGTTGTCGAACGTCCGCACCCGACTCACCCGGAGGTCGATGTCCTCGACGCGGCCGGCCATGTCGTTCCACTCGATCCAGTCGCCCACCTCGAACGGCTTGTCCTTGAGGATGAACACGCCGGCGACGAAGTTGCCGATGAGGTCCTGGGCGGCGAACCCCACCGCGAGCGCGAGCGCACCGCCCAGCGTCGCGGCGGCCGTGAGGAAGCTGGGGAACCCGGCGGCCATGAACGCCACCGCGAGCGCGACGAACACCATGACGACGCCCAGCAGGCTGTCCGCGAGGCCGCGAACCGACTCGTCGAACCCCCGGTTCGCCATGATGCGGCGGGCGAGCGGGATGAGCACCAGCCTTCCGAGCAGGTACACCGCGACGAACGCGACGACGAAGAATATCAGCTTCCGGAGGTACGCCTCGGCGTTCTGGAAAATCGCCCCCACGTCGATGCCGAACTGCAGGACGGCTTGCTCCATTGACGAACCGGCGTTCGGAGAGGGTTATAAAGAAGCTGGCGGGTGACCGAGCGGTGCAGTCGGGCGCTGGGGTCGCGCTAGTCCCCCGCCGCGCTCAGTGGTCCGCCTCGTGGGGGTTCAACTCTGTTCCGTACCGCTCGGCGTGGTCGGTGTAGTCGATGAACCGGGGGGCGTCCGGGTCGAACGGGCGCTCCAGCGACTCGAACGCCCGCTTCTTGTCCCACGACTGGAGGCCGCCGACGGCCGAGCGGTCCTCCAGGTCGTGGTAATCGAGGTCCGGTTCGGTCAGTTCCCACGCCCGCAGTCCCTGCTCCGTGCGGACGATGACGCTGGAGTACTCGTCGCTCGACCCGACGGACCCGACGGTGAGGTCCGCACAGTAGCCCGTGAAGTCGGCGCACTCGTCACACCCCTTCAGCGCGGCGCCGTGGAACTGCTCGATGCTCTCTTCCAACAGCAGGTCGCCGTCCCGGTCGTAGACGATCATGTCCCCGTGGAGGACGTCGAGTTTGCCGATCTGGTCGGGCGTGATGCCGCGCTTCTCGGCGAGTTGCTCGCCGATGAGCCGCTCGTAGTTGAAGTTCTTCGTGCACATCAGCGCGATGGTGTAGTCGATAGCACGCACACCCGCCTCCTGGGAGGCGTAGTCCCACCCGAAGTCCTGGAGCGCCCGGATGCCCTCTATCTCGCAGGGCGTGCCCACGAGCGCGAGCGAGAGGTCCGCCGGGTCTTTCTCGGGGAGTTTCTCCTCCCACTGCTCGACGTCGAGGTTCCCGAGCGCCATCGTCTGGTTGTAGAAGCTCCCCGCGTTCGCGACCAGTTCCTCGGGCGTCGTCGCGAGGAAGCTCTCGGCCTTCCACGGCTCGTCGTCGGACTCGGTGGCGACCAGCGCGCCGTCTATCTCGCCCGCCTCCAGGAGGTGAACGAGGACGGACGTGACGACCCCGCCGTCCTGCGCGTTCTCGCGCCACGACTCCTCGACGCGCGCGGAGAACTCCGTTATCGGGTCGCCCGCGCCCGAGACGTTGTCGTCGCCGCCGGTTGTCTTCCACTGGCGCTCGTACCGGAGGCCGCCCCGCGGGCAGAAGTCCCAGCAGAGCGAACAGCCGGTGCACATCTTCACCAGTTCCGGCAGGCCGTCGTCGCCGATTCCGATGGAGTCGGAGGGGCACGACGCGACGCAGGTGCCACACTGGATGCACCGCCCCTCGTCGATGACCGCCGCGTCGAGTTCCATGAACCACGTCTTCTCGTCGGGCGTCTCGATGTCGTTCATCTCTCCCCGAATGGCGTAACCGGGCGTGTCGAGGTCGACCCCGTCCGGGACGCCGACCCGCTCGTCCGGCCGGTCGGCGTAGACGTCCTGGCTCGTCCCCTCGCTCGCCGGCGTGAACGACAGGTCGCCCAGGTTCCCGTCGGCGTCGACGTTCGTCGGCCGCGCGCCGCCGTCCGGGGCGACCCGCCGCGCGCCGTCGGTTCCGGTACCCGTAGTCGACGCGCCGTCGCCCGCCTCGGACCGCTCGCGCCCGCCGTCACACCCGCAGTCCCCGCCGCACCCGCAGGCCTCGGCGTCCGGTCGGTCGGCCGCCGCGTCGTCCTCGGTCGCTCCCCTTCCGTCCCCGCGACCCGGTAGTACCGGATAGGTTTCGCGTCCGTCCGGTCGGGACCGGGACTGCCGTGGCCGCCGGCCCCGCTCGTCGGCGGCACCGTGACCTCGTCGTCACCTCCTCCGGCCTCGGGGACGCGCGGGAGCGGCCGGTCGCCGGTCTCACCGGCGTCCGCGCCCGCCGCTTCGGCGACGCGCTCCGGGGCCCCGTCGCGCTCGACGAGTTCGGGCGCGGCGTCGGCGGGCGCGTTCAGGGGGTCCTCGCGGCGCTCGTCAGTCATCGGCCGCGACACCCCCCGCGACGTTCGCGTCCGCGCGCTGCATGAGCGCCCGCAGGTCGTCGTTGTCCCGGCGGCGACACCACTCGTAGAACCGTTCTCCGTCGCGCCGCTCGTCCGCGTACGCCGCGAACAGTTGCTCCAGCGCCGGGACGACCGACCCCGCGGGGACGGCCGTCTCGACCCAGTCGAGGAACTCGTTGTCCGCACCGAGGCTCCCGCCGAGCCCGAAGTCCATCCCCTCGACGATGCTGTCGCCCTCCTCGTTCGTGCTCCCGGGGTCGTCGTCCACCTTCACCGTCTCCCCGCGGAAACCGATGTCGGCGATCTGCGGCTGGGCGCACGACGCCGAACAGCCCGACAGGTGCATCCGCACCACCTCCAGGTCGTCGGGCGTGTCGATTCGGCGGTCGAGTTCGCGCGCCCACCGGCGGACACGTTGCTTCGTCTCGACGATGCCGTAGTTGCAGAACTCCGACCCGGTACAGCCGACCGCCCCCCGCGAGAACGGCCCCGGGTCGGGCTGGTAGTCCGCGGCGAACGGTTCCGCGAGCAGGTCGTCCACGTGCTCCTCGGGGACGTGCGTGACGAGGAAGTTCTGGTCCGTCGCCAGCCTGACGGTGGCGTCGTCGGTGCCGTACTTCTCGGCTGCTCGGGCGGCCGCCGCGAACTCGTCGCCGCCGATCCGGCCGGCGACGACGTTGAACCCGACGTAACAGAGGCCGTCCTGTTTCTGTTCGTGGACGCCGACGTGGTCGCCGGTGTAGCCGACCGTGCGGTCGGTCCCCCGCGTCGGCAGGTCGACGGCGCACCGGTCGCGGACGGCCGTCTCGAACGCGTCCGGACCGAGTTGCTGGACCAGGTAGCGCAGCCGGCAGACGCCGCGGTTGTTGCGGTCGCCCAGTTCCTTGAACGTCTGCGCGACCGCGCGGCAGAACTCCACGGTGTCCTCGGGCGGGACGAACACGTCGAGCGGCGACGCCATCCGGGGGCCGTCCGAGAGGCCGCCGCCGACCCGGACGTGGAACCCGTAGAGGTCCTCACCTCCGTCGGACTCGTCCGACGAGCCTCGGCTCGCGTCGCTCGCCTCGCCGCCGACGGTCTTCCGGGCGGGGGTGAGACCCACGTCGTTGATCTGCGACTGCGCGCAGTCCTCGCGGCAGCCGGTGATGGTCATCTTGAACTTCCGCGGCAGGTTGGCGTATTCCCGGTTCTCCGTGAAGAAGTCGGACACCGCGTCGACCACCGGCTGTGCGTCGAAGCACTCGTGGTCGGTCAGTCCGGCGGCCGGACACCCCAGCACGTTCCGGGCGGAGTCGCCGCAGCCCTGGATGGTGGTGAGTCCCACCTCGTCGTACCGCTCCCAGATGTCGGGCACGTCCTCGACCTCGATCCAGTGCATCTGGACGTCCTGGCGCGTCGTCACGTCGAGGAACGCGTCGCCCCAGACCGGGTTCTGCTCTGCGCCGCCGTGCTCCGGGGGAGCGGTCGCGTACTCGTCGGCCACCTCGCCGACGACTTCGGCCTGCTCGGGGGTGAGCCGACCGCCGGGCACCTTCGTCCGCATCATGAAGTAGCCGTCCTGCCGCCCGTGGGCGTACATCCCGGCCCACTTGAGTCGCTCCCACTCGCCGTCGCCGGCCCGCGCCTCGATCTCCTCGAACGAGAGCCCCTCCTCGGCGTACTCGCGGACGTCGTCGACGACGTCGAGCGGATGTTTCTCCTGTTTCCAGCGTTCGACGTCGTTCACGGTACCCCCTTCCCCACGGACGACCATGGGGGTTCGTCACCGGGCGATTTCTGCACCCGCTCGCGGATAGGGGCAGCATTCGTGCGGAGTGGTGACGCGGTCCACGAGACCGGTCGGCGCGGAACCGCGACACGGGAGCCGATGCGCGCTCCGGTCGTCGGGTCGACCGGCGTCGTCGGTAGCGGCTACGGTTGCCGGTTCGGCGCGGTAGAGGCCCGAGAGGAGTGGAGAGGAGTCGACGGGGGAGCGCTCACACGGACAGGGGGCCGTCGCGCCGCGCGACGCCGCGGAACCGTTCGCCGTGCGCGTCGGCCCGGTCGAACGCCGCCGGAATCTCGCCGTAGAGCCAGTCGTCCGCGGCCGCGTCGCCGTCGAATCCCGACCGACGGTAGCGGGCCGGGAGGAACCGGTCGTGCGTCGCCAGCCGCTCGTACAGGGGGACGCCACCGTGGTCGGCTATCTCCTCCAGTTCGCGCAGCGCGGGCCACTCGTAGTCGGGGTTGATGTAGTCGTCCGTCACCGGCGAGACGCCGCCCAGGTCGTCGACGCCGCAGTCGAGCAACTCGTGGACCGGCGCGAGGTTCGGGGGTGACTGGACCGACACCGCGTCCGGGAGCGCGGCGCGCGCCATCGCGGTGACGCGCCGTATCGTCGCCGTCGAGGGCGCGTCGTACGACGAGCGCTCGTTCGGCACCACCGGCTGGACGATGACCTCCTGCACGTGGTCGTACCGCTCGTGGAGGGCGCGGATGGCGAGCAGCGACTCCGCGCGGTCCCGCCAGTCCTCGCCGATGCCGACGAGGATGCCCGTCGTAAACGGGACGCCCGCCTCGCCGGCCGCCCGGATGGTGTTGAGCCGCTGGCCCGGCGTCTTCCGCCGCCCGCCGGCGTGGGCGGACACGTCGGCCGTCGTCTCCAGCATCACGCCCATCGAGACGTTCACCTCGCGGAGTCGTTCGAACTCCGACCGGGTCAGGTCGCCCGGGTTCGAGTGGGGGAGCAGTCCTTCGGAGAGCGCTATCTCGCAGGCCCGCTCGTGGTAGTCGACGATGGAGTCGTACCCCCACTCGGCCAACTGGTCGTGGATAGCCGTGTAGCGGTCGTCGGGTTTGTCGCCGAACGTGAACAGCGCCTCCGTACAGCCCGCGTCCGCGCCGACCCGGCACTGCTCGCGCACCTCCTCGGGCGACATGAGGCTCGCCTCGCCCGGCACGTCGTAGTAGGTACAGTACGTGCAGGTGTACCGGCAGGCCGTCGTGAGCGGGAGGAAGACGTTGCGCGCGAACGTGAGTTCGGAGGCGGCCGACACGTCGTCGGGCGTGACCGACAGCAGGCGCTCCACCTCGGCGTCGTCCACCTCGACCGCGATGTCGTACTCCGCCGCGCCGGGGAACACGCCGGGGACTGGACACCCGAGGGGCAAAGCGTCGTCGGTCCCGGCGACGCGTTCGGGTCCCCGGTGGGGCCGAGTCGCGACCCGCGCCGAGTCACGGCGGCCCGAACGCGAACCGTACCGCGTGTCCGGGTAGTGACGCGCGTGTAACCGGCTGACGCGACGGCCAGCGAGGCCTTATGCCGGCGGCCCGCGTACCCGGTATCATGACGAAACCAGACCCGGTCGCGGGACTCCACCACGTGACGGTGATGTCGGGCGACCCGGACGCCAACGTCCGGTTCTTCCGGGACGTGCTCGGTCTCCGCCTCGTCAAGCGGACGGTCAACTTCGACGACGTGAGCACATACCACCTGTACTACGGCGACGAGACGGGCACCCCCGGCACCGTCTACACCGTCTTCCCGTTCGGCGAGGGGCGACGCGGGCGCAACGGCACGGGCGAGGTCAGCGCGACGGCGTTCGCCGTGCCCGAGGGGAGCCTCGACTACTGGCGCGAGCGGCTGACGGACCGCGGCGCGGAGGTCCGCGGTACCGAAGAGCGGTTGGGCGCGCGCGTCCTCCCGTTCACCGACCCCGATGGGGGAGAACTCGAACTGGTCGAGACCGACCGGTTCGGCGGCGTCGAGCCGTGGGACGGGTCGCCCGTCCCGGCCGACCGCCAGATTCGGGGCTTCTACGGCGTGACGCTCCGCCTCGCCGAAACCGAACCGACCGCGGGGCTACTCGAGTTCATGGGGTTCGAGCGCGCCGACGCGCGAGGCGACCGGACCCGCTTCCGGGCGGCGGGCGACCGGGCGGGCGTCGTGGACCTCCTCGAACGGCCGGACGCCGGGCGGGCGGGCGGCGGCATCGGGTCGGTCCACCACGTCGCGTTCCGCGTCCCGGACGACCGGGCCCAGGAAGCGTGGCAGGCGGCGCTCCGCGAGCGGGAACTGCACGCGACGCCCGTGAAGGACCGCCAGTACTTCCGCTCCATCTACTTCCGGGAGCCGGGCGGGGTGCTGTTCGAGTTCGCCACCGACGGGCCGGGGTTCACGCGCGACGAGTCGGTCGACGCGCTCGGGTCGGAGCTGAGACTCCCGCCGTGGCTCGAAGACGACCGCGAGCGCATCGAGTCCGCGCTCCCGCCGCTCGACGCGCTCGGCCCCGAAACCGACCCCGACGCGGACGCCGGGACGGTGACGGGCCGATGACGGGAGCCGACTTCGCGCTCGACGGGGTCGAGGGGCCGCACGCCGACCAGCCCGTCGTCACGGCGGGCGCGGACCTCGACGACGCGCGCGCGGCGGTCGTCACGGTCCACGGCCGGGGTGCGACGGCCCGGAGCATCCTCGGCATGCACGAGGAGTTCGGCACCGACCACGTCGCGTACCTCGCGCCCAGCGCGGCCGGGAACACCTGGTACCCGCAGTCGTTCCTCGCCGAGCTAGACGAGAACGAGCCGTTCCTCACGTCCGCGCTCTCGTTCGTCGGCGCGCTCGTGGACCGGGCGGCCGACGCCGTGGGCCACGACCGGGTGGCGCTGCTCGGCTTCTCGCAGGGCGCGTGTCTCGCCTCGGAGTGGACGGCGCGCAACGCCCGCCGGTACGGCGGACTCGTCGCCTTCTCTGGCGGTCTCATCGGTCCGGAGGGGACGCCCCGCGAGTACGGCGGCGACCTGGACGGGACGCCGGCGTTCGTCGGCTGTTCGGACTCGGACCCGCACATCCCCCTGGAGCGCATCCACGAGACGAGCGAGGTGCTCGAGTCACTCGGCGCGGTAGTGGACGAGCGTATCTACGAGGGGATGGGCCACGGCGTGAACGAAGAGGAGATGGCGGCGGCGAAAGGCATCGTGACCAGCCTCGAACGCGAGCGGGAGTAGGGCGGGAGCGTGGCGCGTCGGTCACTCCGCCCGCGTCACGCCGACGCGGCCGTCGGTCGCCGCGAGTTCGAAGCCGGCGTCGACCAGCCAGTCGCGCGCCGCGCCGTCGCCGTGGAGGAGCAGTTCCGCGAGGTCGGCCCGCTCGTCGACGTCCGTCGCCAGCCGGTGTGAGTCCACCTCGCGCACGCTCGCGCCGACCGCCCGGGCGGCACGAAGGTGGTCGAGGAACGACGCGCCGTGGTAGTCGACCCGGAACCCCGGATGGCGCACCACGAGCGCGTTCGTGCCCCCGCCGCGACCGGGCGCGACGACCACGTCGCCGGGCGCGCGGAGCCGCGAGAGCGCCCGGGGGGTGGCGAGCGCGAGGTCCGCCATGACGACGCCGAGCGGCCGGTCGGGGTCGGGGTCGTGGTCGGAGAGCGCCGCGTTCACCGCCGGGGTGAGCGGCCGGTCGTCGACGGTCTGCGAGACCGACCGCTCCAGCGGGTCGGTGGTCAGGACCGTCGGCGAGAAGTCGGCGGCGCGGAGTGCGCCGAGCACGTCCGTCAGCATCGCGCCGGCGAACGAGCGACGCTCGGCGTGCGAGAGCGCACCCGCGAGGCGCGTCTTCGGGCGGTCGGCGGCGAACGGGACGAGGACGGGCGTCGCCGTCATCAGCCCAGTTTGTCGTAGCTGTCCTGCCGGGAGCGCCAGAACAGGAACCCGCCGCCCACGACGACGCCGAGGACGAAGACGCCGGCGGCGCCGTACAGCAGTAGCTGGTTCCGCCGCTGGACGCTCTGGGACCGTGACGCCTCCTCCCCGGCGCGGTTCGCGAGCGACACCGCGTTGTCGAAGTTCCCGGCGTTGTACGCGCTCACCGCGCTCTCGAAGGTGGTCTGCGCCTCGGTTGGGTTCCCGGCCTCCTCGATGGTACCCGCGGCCGTGTCGAGCGCCTGCCGCGCCTCCCTGCTGGCCGGGGTGTAGTGCGTCGCGTTCCGGGTCAGTATCGCGTTGGACGCCCCGCCCGAGCGGGTCTGTTCGAGCGAGACCAGCGCGAACGACGGCTGCGGGTCGTACGTGTAGTTCCCGACCCGCGGCACCGTCCCGCTCACGCGGACTCGGACCTCGGCGTGGCTCTCGGCGGCGCTGACGGTCGCGCCCGAGAAGTCCCCGCCGTCGAACGACTGCTGGTTCACCTTCGCGCCGGTCTGGTCGTACCAGGTGACCGTCCACGTCACGTCGGTGAGGTCAGTGGAGCCGGCGAGGGTCCACTCCTCCAGCGAGGGGTTCTGATACAGCTGCGAGAGCGTCACCGTCGCCGTCACCTGCGAACCGACCTCCGTGCTGTCGGGGCCTTCCGTCTCGGTGACCGAGACGGCTCCCGCCGGCGCGACGGCCGCGAGCAGGAGCGCGACGACGGCGACCGCCGTCGCCACCTCAGAACAGCGATTCCAGTTCGTCGTCGTCATCGCTCACCAGGTTGTCGAGATTCTCGTCGCTCTCGGTGCGAATGTCGTCGATGTTGTCCTGCGCCTCGATGGCGACCTGCTGGAGTTCCTTGATGCGCGGGACGTTCGTCACGCCCGACAGGAGGATGACCGACGCGACGAACCCGGACCCGCTGACCGGGTAGTCGCCGCCGCGGACCTCCATGGACCCGGTCTGCTCTTCGAGCCACTTGCGCCCGCGCTCGATGCCCTTCCGGTTGAGGTGCTGTGGCGGGCCGGCGAGCACGAGCAGGGCGCGTTCGGCCCCCTCTATCTCGCACGGGAGCGTGAGTCGACCGAGCGCCGCCTTCCGGACCAGCGACGTGATCCGGTTCGTGGTGTGGGCGGTGTCGAGGTCGCTCTCGTCGCCGTCGCCGCCGGTGAGCCGCGAGAGCAGGCCGCCCGAGGACGTCTCCTCGACCTCCTCGCTCGCGTAGCCGACCGTGGAGACGCCGCCGCCGCTGAGCGTGTTGATTATCTCGCTGGAGTCGACGACAGACTCGGCGACCTCCTGGCCCTGTCCGACCTCGCCCGCGCCGAACAGGATGCCGAACCGCTTGACTATCTCCTCGTTGATCTCGTCGTAGCCGCCCGACACCGACTCGCCGGTCTTGCGCCACGCGTCGTTGTCGAACACCATCAGGTTGTCCACCTCGCGGACGAACGTCTGGAACGAGCGCGCGGCGTTGAGCGTGTAGATTCCCCCCTCGTCCGACCCCGGGAGGATGCCGAGGCCGTAGACGGGTTCGGTGTAGATGCGCTTGAGGTGTTTCGCCAGGACGGGCGCGCCGCCCGACCCGGTGCCGCCGCCCAGCCCGGAGATGACGAGGAACGCGTCGACCTCGTGGACGGGAATCGAGTCGATGGACCCCTGCACCTCGTCCATGTCCTCCTCGGCGATCTCGGCACCCAGTTCGTTGTCGGCCCCCACCCCGTGGCCCTTGACGCGCGACTGTCCGATGAGCACCCGCTGGTCCGACCGGATGTTCTCGAGTCCCATCAGGTCCGCCTTCGCGGTGTTGACCGCCACCGCGGCGCGAACGATGTCGCTGCCGGTGCGCTGGTCGTACTCGACGAACTTGTCGACTATCTTACCCCCCGCCTGTCCGAAGCCGACGAGTGCCAGTTTCATAAGTCTCCCCTCCTCATTAGGCGAAAAAGAGCCTGACGGCATGGAAAAAACTTGTGATGCGGGTATCAACAGTGAGACGAAGCGCCCGTCGCGCTCGCGAAACCGATAGACTCGGACGTAGTCAATCGAGAGGTGCGAGTGTCGCGTCGGGCGACGCGGAGCGCGTGGGTCGCGTTTATATTCCCGGCCTCGCCCTCCGCGCCGACCGCCGGAGAGAGCGCGTCAGACCGTGGCGTCCGCACGCCGACCGGCCGTTCCCCCCAGCCCGAGGAACTCGTCGAACGTCGTCATCTCGGCCGGCGTCACGCCGAACTCGCCGACGTCGTTGTGGTCGACGGTGTTGTCCACCTTCAGCGAGCGGTACTGGTCGGAGTCCATCGGGAACCCGACCGACCCGAGGACGGTCAGTCCGACTCGCGCGAGCGGCATCGGGAGCGGGACGATGCGTATCGACTTCCCCTCGGCGGCGTACACCTTCCTCGTGATGTCGGCGAGGGTGAGCACCTCCGGGCCGCCGATCTGGTACGTCTCCCCGACGTGTTTCTCCTCCTCGACGGCGTCGGCCATCATCGGTGCCAGGTCGCCGATCCAGACGGGCTGGAACGGGGTCTTGCCGCCGCCGGGGAACGGGTACACGGGGACCGCCGGGGCGACCATCCGCTTGAGGCGCTTGGGGAACGTGAGAATCTCCGCCCCCTCGCCGAAGATGATGGAGGGGCGGAAGACGACGGAATCGAGGTCCGCCGCCCGCACGGCGTTCTCGGCCTTCCCCTTCGCGCGGAGGTAGTGGGTCGGCCCGTCGGGGTCGACGCCCAGCCCCGACATCTGGACGAACCGGTCGACGTCGCCCTCCTCGGCGGCGCGCAGGAGGTTCTCGGTGCCGCCGAGGTGGACCTCCTCGTACATCTCGTTGCCCCCGTCGGGCTTCAACAGCGGCGACGGCGAGACGAGGTTCACCACCGCGTCGGCCTCCTTCACGTGACCGGCGACGGAGTCGTAGGCGGTCACGTCGCCCATGACCACCTCGACGCCGTCCGTCTCCGCTTCGTCCGGCGAGGAGGCCATGGCGACGACGGAGTGGCCGCGTTCGTCCAGTTCCCGACAGAGGTTCGAGCCGACGAACCCGGTCCCGCCAGCGACCAAGACCTTCATGACGTCACGTGTTCGGGCCGGCGCGACGTAAAAACTGCGGGCGGGAGCGGTGGAGATTCGCAACACGAACGGGGGGAGAATCGCCGTTCGTTTCGACCCGTCGCCCGGTTCGAAACGGTTTTCCACCGCCCTTCCGCACAGTCGGTATGCCGACAGAGGAAACGGGGTACGACCCGTCACTGGGTCGGAAATTCATCTTCGTCACCGGCGGGGTGATGTCCGGACTGGGGAAGGGCATCACCGCCGCCTCCACCGGTCGTCTGCTCGCCAACGCCGGGTTCGACGTGACGGCGGTGAAGATAGACCCCTACCTGAACGTGGACGCGGGGACCATGAACCCGTACCAGCACGGCGAGGTGTACGTGCTGAAAGACGGGGGCGAGGTCGACCTCGACCTGGGGAACTACGAGCGCTTCCTCGGGGTCGACATGACCTCGGACCACAACATCACGACCGGGAAGACGTACAAACACGTCATCGAACGGGAGCGCGCGGGGGACTACCTCGGGAAGACCGTCCAGGTCATCCCGCACATCACCGACGACATCAAGCGGCGCATCCGCGAGGCGGCCGCGGGGACCGACGTCTGCCTCGTGGAGATCGGCGGCACCGTCGGCGACATCGAGGGGATGCCGTACCTCGAGGCGCTCCGGCAGTTCGCCCACGAGGAGGACGACGACGACCTGCTGTTCACTCACGTCACGCTCGTCCCCTACTCGAAGAACGGCGAGCAGAAGACGAAGCCCACTCAGCACAGCGTGAAGGAACTCCGCTCCATCGGCCTCCAGCCGGACGTGCTCGTCGGGCGCTGTTCGGACCGGTTGGACCCGAGCACGAAGGAGAAGATAGCGCTGTTCTGTGACGTGCCGACGGACGCGGTGTTCTCGAACGCCGACGTGGAGGACATCTACCACGTCCCGCTGATGGTCGAAGAGGAGGGACTCGACGAGTACGTGATGGAGCGGCTCGGACTCGCCGCGGAGGCGCTCCCCCCGGCCGAGCGCGACGACACGTGGCGCACCCTCGTCACGCGCGAGCGGACCGGCGAGGTCGACATCGCGCTCGTCGGGAAGTACGACCTCGAGGACGCGTACATGTCGGTCCACGAGGCGCTCAAACACGCCGGGCTGGAGCGCGGGGTCGAGGTGAACGTCCGGTGGGTCGACTCCGACGAGATGGCGTCGGACGACGCGTCCGACGACCACGCCGCCCGCCTCCGAGCGGCCGACGGCGTGGTCGTCCCCGGCGGGTTCGGCTCCCGGGGGACCGAGGGGAAGATCGAGGCCATCCGCTACGCCCGCGAGCACGAGGTGCCGTTCCTCGGGCTCTGTCTCGGCTTCCAGATGGCCGTCGTCGAACACGCCCGGAACGTGCTCGGGCTGACGGGCGCACACTCCGCGGAGATCGACCCCGACACGCCCCACCCGGTCATCGACCTGCTCCCCGACCAGGCCGACGAGGCGGACATGGGCGGGACGATGCGGCTGGGCGCACACGAGACCGTCATCGATCCCGACACGCTCGCACACGAGGTGTACGACGCCGACGCGTGCGTCGAGCGCCACCGCCATCGCTACGAGGTGAACCCCGAGTACATCGAGCGACTGGAGGCGGACGACCTCACGTTCTCGGGGCGAGCGGGCCGCCGGATGGAGATAGTCGAGCGCGACGGGCACCCGTACTTCCTCGGGACGCAGTTCCACCCCGAGTTCCGCTCGCGCCCCGACCGGGCGTCGCCGCCGTTCGTCGGCCTGCTCGACGCGGTGCTCGACGAGTCCGACCCGCGTGAGGGCGAGGGGAGCGAGGAGGTGACGGTCTGATGGTCGACGCCGAGTCGTTCGTCGAGGAGGCCACCGCCGAGATACGCGAGGCCGTCGGCGACGCGAACGCCATCATCGCCCTGTCGGGCGGCGTCGACTCCTCCGTCGCGGCGGCGCTCGCGTACCGGGCGGTCGGCGACCAACTCACCCCGGTGTACGTCGACACCGGGCTGATGCGGAAAGGCGAGACCGAGGGCATCCGCGAGACGTTCGCGTACATGGACTCGCTGCGCGTCGTCGACGCGCGCGAGCGGTTCCTCGACGCGCTCGCGGGCGTCACCGACCCCGAGGAGAAACGCCACGTCATCGGCGAGCAGTTCATCCGCGAGTTCGAGCGCGAGGCGCGCGAGTCGGACGCGCGCTACCTCGTGCAGGGGACCATCTACCCCGACCGCATCGAGAGCGAGGGGAACATCAAGAGCCACCACAACGTCGGCGGTCTCCCGGACGCCGTGGACTTCGACGGCATCGTCGAACCCGTGCGCGACCTCTACAAGGACGAGGTGCGCGACGTGGCGCGCGCGCTCGACCTCGAGGAGGTGGTCGCCGAGCGGATGCCGTTCCCGGGTCCCGGGCTCGCGGTCCGGGTCGTCGGCGAGGTGACCGCCGAGAAAGTCGAGGTGGCCCGCGAGGCGTGTCACGTCGTCGAAGAGGAGGTCGAAGAGCACGAGCCGTGGCAGGCGTTCGCCGCCGTCATCGGCAAGGCGACCGGCGTGAAGGGCGACAACCGCGTTCACGGCTGGGTGGTCTCCGTCCGCTCGGTCGAGTCGCGCGACGGCATGACCGCCCGCGCACAAGACCTCCCGTGGGAGACGCTCCAGCGCATCCAGTCGCGAATCACCGGCACCAACGACGACGTCGCGCGCGTCGTGTACGACGTGACCCACAAGCCCCCCGCGACCATCGAGTACGAGTAGGGCGGCCGCGCGACGGCACCGTCCCGACGCGCGGCGAATGACACGCCTTTTCACCGACCGACCGCTCTCGAGAGCCATGAGTGCACACAGGGCCGTCGTCGCCGGGGCGGACGGGGAGGGCATCGCCGCGGCGCTCGAAGCCCACGGCGCGACCGTGGTCCGGGTCGAGGGCGTCGTCACGGGCGAGACGCTCGACGAGGCGGGCATCGCCGACGCGACGCTGTACGTCCTCACCGACGTCGAGGAGGCGACGAGTGTCGCCGTCGCGAAGGAGCGCAGTCCCGGGGTGCGCGTGGTCGTCTACAGTCGCGACTCCCTCCCGGAGTTCGCGGCGGCCCAGACCGACCTCGCGGTCGACCCCGACCTGCTCGACGCCGACGTGGTCGCCGAGGAGCTGACGGCGTAGCGAGCACCGATATCAAAATAGATATCTAGTGGTGCCCAATTTATTACTACTGGAGGACGAGTTCCGCCGCGATGACGACCACGAGACTACTCGCGGCCGTGCTGGCGGCGCTCCTCGTGAGCGCCGGCGTCGGCGCGGCGGCGACCGGACCGGGTAGCACAGGGGGAGTGACCGAGTCGGTGGTGGACGACCCGTCTGCGTACGCGGCCGACGCGGCGTACGCCAACGGGACGGTGACGCTGACCGTCACGGCGAACGGGTCGGGCGCTACGGGACTCGCCGTCGCGGCCGACGGGACGGCCGTCGGAACGACGGACGCGAACGGGACGATTGCGTTCGAACCGACGAACGCGAACGGGACGCTCACGGTCACCGGCGAGAACGTGACCGGCGAGTTCACCTACGCGGTCGAGAACGGAACCGTCTCGCTCGACGGCGGCTTCGAGGCCGTCGCGGAGGGCAACGAGACGAACGAGACCACCACGAACGAGACCGCGACCAACGAGACGGAAGCCGACGGACCGCCCATGGCGCTCCCGGGACCGTCCAGCGCCACCGCCTCCGCGGTCCACGAGGTCATCCGACTGTACCGCGAGGGGAACCTCAGCGAGAACACGACGCTCGGCGAGGCCGTGAGCGCCGTCGCGACCGGCGAGAAGTCGCCCCGCGACGTCGGCAAGCCGGCCGACGCCGGTCGCCCCGACGACGCCGGGGCGCCTGCGGACGAGCGCGGCAACGGGAACGGTAACGGCGACCGCGGGAACGACCACGGTGCGGACGACGACCGCGGGAAGCCCGCTCACGCCGGGAACGGTAACGGTGACGGCGACGAGGAGGACGACGAGCGGGGGACGAGGGTAACGGCAACGGGAACGGAAACGACGGCAACGGGCGCGGCAACGGCAACGGTAACGGCGGCAAGCCGTAGTCGGTGACGACGGCGAGCGAGCGCTCGCCACGCTTTTTTCGCGGGCGTCCGACGGTCCGCCATGGAACGACTCACCGACGCGCTCGCCGACCTGACGCCGGGCGAGGGCGCAGTGGAGACGGCGGAACTGGTCGTGAGCGACGACGTGCTCGTCAAGGCGTTCGCGCTCGGTCCCGGCGCGGAACTCGAGGCGCACGAACACGGCGACAGCACCAACGTCTTTCACGTACTGGAGGGGACGGTCACCGTCCTGCAGGACGGCGCCGAGGAGTCGGTCGCCGCACCGGGCGTCGTCCTCCACGAGCGGGGAGTCGAACACGGCGCGCGGAACGACACCGACGAGCGCGCCGTCTTCACCGCGAGCCTCGCGCCGATGCCGGGGAGCGGCTGACCCGCGCCGACGGCGCGACCGCTCGACGGCGGGAGAGGGGAGAACCGAGTCGGGGACGCCCGGGTCCGGGTACTGCGCTACTCGTCGACGAGGACCGCGTTCACCTGCCCCGACTGGCCGGGGCGGGAGGTGACACGGGCGGTGCCGGCGCTGGTCTCGATGACCGCGCCCTTCGTGATGATGTTCCGGCGGACGTAGTTCACGTTCGCGGGGTTGTCGTCGACCCCGAGGATTTCCGCCTCCTCGGTGCCGCCGTCGCCCGACACCTGCGCGACGTTCGTCGAGAGCGCGCGGACCTTCTGGGCGTTGCCGCGCGAGTCGATGACCTGGAACCGGGGTTCGCCGACCGTCGTCTCGGCGGGTTCGCGCCCCAACTGGTGGCGTTTCTTGTTCCGCGCGATGCGTCGTCGGCCGCCCGTCCGTTTCCGCTTGCGCCGTCCGCTCTGGTCTTTCATACCCGGAAGAACCGCCGGCGACTACTTGAATCGCTCGACTCCGGCCTCGCGGCCTGTCGACCCGCCGCACGGCGCTTGCGCGGACGGCCGTGCCGGGGTCGACCGCTCGTCTCGCCGCTCAGACCTCCTCGTCGTCCTCGATGCCGGCGTCGGTGATGCGGAAGCGCGCGCTCTCGCCGGCGGGCCGCGAGCGGTGTTTCTCCAGCGTCGCGCGCCGGCGACCGCCGCGGAACCGGTCGAGACGCACGACGACGCCGGTCCAGTGTTCGAGCGTGTTCCCCCCGAGCGGGCGGGTTCGGTCCTCGTCGGGGTCGGTGAACACCTGGTTCGTGATGAGCACCGCGAGGTCGTGTTTGCGCGCGAGCGACAGCAGGTGCGTCACCTGTCGAGCGACCTCCCGGAGGGCGTCCCCACGGGTCGCGTCGGCCGACCGCTCGAGCCGGTAGAAACCCGTCGCGGAGTCGAGGACAACCAGGTCCACCTGCTCCGCGAACTCCTCGGCGTCCTTCACCGCCTCCGCCTGCTCGTCGAACCCCATCGCCTCGGCCACGATGAGTCGGCTGGTCGCCTCCTCCACCGGTTCGTCGGTGCGCGCCTCGACGATGTCGCGGAACCGCTCCAGCGAGAGGTCCTCGGTGTCGACGTACAGCACCGACTTACCGCCCGCGGCCGCCTCGGCGGCCGCGGTGAGCGCGACGTTCGTCTTGCCCGTCGCGGGCGGGCCGTACAACTGCGTGACGACGCCGCGTTCGACGCCGCCGCCGAGCAGGTCGTCGAACGCCGGACTGCCGGTAGTGAGGGGCGCGGACACGCGAGCGTCTCGGTCGTCACCGGCTAAAAAGACCCCGAGTCGCGCGACGGCACGACCGGTCGACAGGGAGGGGACCGGCGAGAACCCACCGGCGACACGGTAAAGCCCGTCACCGACCTACCCCCGCGCGATACGTGATCGTCGTCGCCACGGAGGACTTCGCGCTCTACCACGCCGCGGTCGCCGAACTGCGCGAGCGGGGGGCCACCTTCACCACGGCCGAACTCGACGAGGACCTCCCGGAGCGCGCGGCGGTCGTCATCTCCGCCGCCGAGGACCGCGCCTCGTACCCCGACGAGAGCGTCGACCACGTCACCACGACGGCGGACGACGCTCGCGCGGGCGTCGAGGAGGCGCTCGGGGTGCTCCGGGGCGCGGACGAGCGACTCGTCGTCGGGGTCGACCCCGGCGACCGGCCCGGCGTCGCGGTGCTCGCGGGCGACACCGTCGTCGCCGCGTTCCACGTCCCGCTGGCGGACGCCGTCGAGACCGTCCGCGCCGAAGTCGAGGACGAACCGGACGCGCTCGTGCGCGTCGGCGACGGTGACCGACTCCGGAGCGCGCGCATCGTGAACGAACTGGAGGACGTGGCGGTCGAACTGGTCGACGAGACGGGGACGACCCCCTCGCTCGGCGCCGGGGCGACGGCGAAGGGCGTCGCGGACGTGCTCGCGGCGGTCAACATCGCCCGGCGCGAGGGCGAGCGTGTCGAGACGCGCGACGTGAAGCCCACGCCCGGAGAGCTCCAGCGGGTCAAGAACGAGTCGCGCGAGCGGTCGGGCGGGGAGGTGACCATCGACGCCGCGCTCGCGCGACGGGTCGCGCTCGGCGACGTGACGATGGACGAGGCTCTCGCGGAGTACGGCGAGAACGGCGAGGGCGGCGGAAAGTAGGGACTCCTCACTCCCGCCCGACGAACACCGTCTTCACCCGCGCGCCGCAGCCCGGACAGTTCAGCGTCTGCCACTTCGCGGGGTCCAGCCCGCCCATCGTCTCCGAGCGGACGGCCTCGCGCGCGGTGAACCGCTCGCCGCACGTGTCACACTCGTACTCGTGCGCGTCGCTCACGGACGACCGAACGGGCCGACGGGACAAGTCGTGTCGGGTCGCGCGACGAGGGATGGGAGCGCTACGCGCGGAGGCGTTCGCGGCCGTGGCGGTAGGCGGCGTCGAGCGCGGTGAGCACCGCGAGCGCGGCGACGAGCACCACGAGCGGCCACGACACCAGCGCGGCGACGCGCGACTCGGCGTACACGGCGGGTATCTGGACGCAGACCAGTGCCGCGAGCCCGAGGAGGAGGGTTGTCGCCGGGAGGCGCACGGGCCCGAGTTGGGCGAACACGACCCTAACCGTTGCGCCTCGCTCGTGAGGTGTACCGGCCTCGGCGGGCGCGCCTACGCGTCCGGGTCGTCGGGATCGGTCCGGTCGGCGATTCGCGCCTCCGCTCGCCGGAGCACCTCCCGGACCGGCACCCCTGCCTCGCGGGCGACGGCGGCCGCGGCGTCGTACTCGGCGCTCGCGTCGTAGGCGTCGCCGTCCGCCGCGCTCGCGACCTTCACCGGGACGTCGTACGCCGCCCCGTCGATTCGAATCTCGACCGTCTCGACCGTCCGCTCGGCGACCCAGCGGTGGGTCGTGCCCGTGTCGCGCACCCCGAGCGTACCCGTCTCGACCGCGAGTCGGCGTGCGACCGCCGCGGCGTCGGCGGGGGCACAGACCACCTTCACGAGGTGGCCGGGGCGCGACTTCTTCATCGTCGCCGGGAGCACCGTCACGTCGAGGGCGCCGGCGTCGCGGAGCGACTCGTGGAGACCGCCGAGCAGTTCCGGCGTCGCGTCGTCGAGGTTCGTCTCCAGCACCGCCACCTCCTCGCGGACGAGGCCCGAATCGTCCGCCGCCGCGTCCCCTCCCCCTGCTTCGTCCTCTCGGTCCGTCCCGGGGTCGTCCTCCTCGCCGAGGAGCGCGCGGAGCACGTTCGGTCGGTCGGGGAACGCGCGGTCGCCGGCTCCGTACCCCGACGCGTCGACGCGGAGCGACGGGAGGCGGTCGACGCCGGACGCGAGGTGGGCGAACAGCGCCGCACCCGTCGGGGTGAGCAGTTCGGCGTCGACGGGACCGCCGCGGAGCGACCAGTCGGCCCGCTCTGCGAGTTCGACGACGGCCGGCACGGGCACGGGGTAGACGCCGTGGCTGAACTCGACCTCGCCGTCGCCGGCCGCGAGCGGCGTCGTCACCACCCGGTCGGGGGCGAGGTCCGCGAGCAGGAGACAACAGCCCACCACGTCGGCGACGGCGTCGTCCGCGCCCACCTCGTGGAACGCCGTGTCCGCGAGCGGCTGGTCGTGGACCGACGACTCGGCCTCCCCGAGCAGTTCGAAGACGGCCAGCGCGTCCGCGCGGACCGACTCCGGGAGCGCCATCCCCTCGACGACGTCGACCACCTCGGCGTACGTCCGGTGGGGACCGTGGCCCTCGGCGCCGTGGTGGTGCGCGTGGTCGTGTCCGCGCGGGCAGTCGGTGTCGTCCTCGCCGTGGTGGTCGTGGCCGTCGTGCCCGTGCTCGTGCGTGTGGGTTCCGTCGTGTCCACGTGCCCCGTCGTGGGTCCCGTGGCCGTGACCGTGGTCGTGGTCGTGAGCCGCCGGCGCGTCGGCCGCGGCGTCGGTCGGGTCGTCCGCCTCGTCGTGGACGACGTGGGCGCTCGTCGCCGCGATGCCGTTCTTCACGACGGACTCGAACGCGTACGACACCGGCAGGGCGTCCTCGACGGGGGCGAGCACCGCCGGGTCGGCGCCGACCGCGACCAGTGCGCCGAGCAGCATGTCGCCGGCCGCACCCATCCGGCCGTCGAAGGCGAGCGTGCGCATGCCGGGGGACGCCGGCGCGGCGAAAAAACGTTCCGAGCGTCGGACCCCGTGGGAACGTCGCGGGCACTGTGAGTCGTGCGGAGACCAGCGCGACTCGGCCGGCGAGTCGCGGCCGAGGAGACGTGACAGCCCGTGTATGAACCCGTGATGTTTTCACGCCCGGCTACGTACCGTGAGACGGTCTCGCACGTTCCCTGGAACGGGCGGCGAATCACGGTAGCAAAGCACTTAACCGCCGCCGTAGCCCAGATTCCGCACACGAACACCTCGCATCCAACACAATGAACGAAGTCCAACTCGAAGTCGCGAAAGCCTACCCCAACGACTCGGGGAGGGGCATCGCGCGCCTCGACCCCGACACCCTGTTGCATCTGAAGCTCTCGCCGGGCGACATCATCGAGATCGAGGGCGCCGACACCACCGCCGCGAAGGTGTGGCGCGCCGACCGGCAGGACTGGAACACCGACACCGTCCGCATCGACGGGTTCACCCGACAGAACGCCGACGTGGGGATCGGCGAACGGGTCACCATCCGGAAGGCGGAGGCCCAGAAGGCCGAGACGCTCACGCTCGCGCCGCCCGAGGAGGCGTCCGTCCAGTTCGGCTCGGACGCCGCGGGCATGGTGAAGCGCCAGATTCTCAAGCGCCCGGTCGTCGAGCGCGACATCGTCCCGGTGATGTCGAGCACGAACCACCCGTTCATGCGCTCGCCGGGACAGGCCATCCCGCTCATCGCCGTCGACACCGACCCCGAGGGGGTGGTCCTCATCACCGAGGACACGGAGGTGGAACTCCGCGAGGAGCCAATCTCCGGGTTCGAGAAGACCGGCGGCGGCATCACCTACGAGGACATCGGCGGCCTCCAGGGCGAGATACAGCGGGTCCGGGAGATGGTCGAACTCCCGATGAAGCACCCGCAGATTTTCAAGAAGCTCGGCATCGAACCGCCGCAGGGCGTCCTCCTCCACGGCCCGCCGGGCACCGGCAAGACCCTGCTGGCGAAGGCGGTGGCCAACGAGACCAGCGCCTCGTTCTTCTCCATCGCGGGTCCCGAGATCATCTCGAAGTACTACGGCGAGTCCGAACAGCAACTCCGCGAGATATTCGAGGACGCCAAGGAGGAGTCGCCCGCCATCATCTTCATCGACGAACTCGACTCCATCGCGCCCAAACGCGAGGACGTCACGGGCGAGGTGGAGCGGCGGGTCGTCGCCCAGTTGCTGACGATGATGGACGGCCTCGAGACGCGGGGTCAGGTCATCGTCATCGCGGCGACGAACCGGGTCGACTCGGTCGACCCGGCGCTCCGCCGGCCGGGGCGGTTCGACCGCGAGATCGAGATCGGCGTCCCCGACGAGAGCGGGCGCAAGGAGGTGCTCCAGATTCACACCCGCGGGATGCCGCTGTCCGACGATGTGGACCTCGACCGCCTCGCGGACGAGACGCACGGGTTCGTCGGCGCGGACATCGAGAGCCTGACGAAGGAGGCGGCGATGAAGGCGCTCCGGCGCTACCTCCCCGAGATCGACCTCGACGAGGAGGACATCCCGCCGAGCCTCATCGACCGGATGATCGTCAAGCGGCGCGACTTCCGCGGCGCGCTCGCGGAGGTGGAGCCCTCGGCGATGCGCGAGGTGCTGGTCGAACTCCCGAAGATAACCTGGGACGACGTGGGCGGGCTCGAAGACCCCCAGCAGAAGGTGAAGGAGGCGGTCGAGTGGCCGCTCTCTGACCCCGAGAAGTTCCAGCGCATGGGCGTCGAGGCGCCCAAGGGCGTGCTGCTGTACGGCCCGCCCGGCACGGGCAAGACGCTGATGGCGAAGGCCGTCGCCAACGAGACGAACGCCAACTTCATCTCCGTGCGCGGTCCGCAACTGCTCTCGAAGTGGGTCGGCGAGTCGGAGAAAGCCATCCGGCAGACGTTCCGGAAGGCGCGGCAGGTGGCTCCGACCGTCGTCTTCTTCGACGAACTCGACAGCCTCGCACCCAGCAGGGGTCAGGAGATGGGGAACAACGTCTCCGAGCGGGTGGTGAACCAACTGCTCACCGAACTCGACGGGTTAGAGGAGATGGGCGACGTGATGGTCATCGGCGCGACCAACCGCCCGGACATGATCGACCCGGCGCTCATCCGCTCGGGCCGGTTCGACCGCCTCGTGATGATCGGTCAGCCCGACATCGAGGGACGCGAGCAGATACTCAAGATCCACACGAGCGACACGCCGCTCGCGGCCGACGTGAGCCTGCGCGAACTCGCGGAACTCACCGACGGCTACGTCGGCTCCGACCTCGAATCCATCGCGCGCGAGGCGGCCATCGAGGCGCTCCGAGAGGACGACGAGGCCGAGAGCGTCGAGATGCGTCACTTCCGGCGGGCGATGGAGAGCGTCCGGCCGACCATCACCGAGGACATCCTCAGCTACTACGAGGGCATCGAGGAGCAGTTCAAGGGCGGCGGCACCGAGGGACTCGGCCGCGAGCAGAGCGGCCGCATCGGGTTCCAGTAGAGGGACGGACGGGGCCCACACGGGGCTCGACGGCCCCTGCCCCTCCCGGCGGCCGAGGGTGAGCGTGGGCCCCAAGGAATAACTGGAACCGGTGCCTGGGCCGGCGCGATGGGAAGCCGACTGCGTCACCCGCTCGTCGCGCTCGCCGCCGTCGTCGCGCTGACGCTCCCGTGGCTCGCGCTCCGGGGGACCGGACTCGTCGGGACCCTCCCGACGACTGCCGTCATTCTCGCGAGCGGCGTCGCGGTCGTCGGTGCCGCGTTCGTCCTCACCTGGGGGGCCGAAACCGCCGAGGTCGACGTCCCGAGGTCGTTCGCGCTGGCCGTCCTCGCGATCATCGCCGTCGCGCCCGAGTACGCCGTCGACGCGCTCTACGCGTGGGAGGCCGGCGCGGCGCCGGGCACGCCGGCCTCAGAGACCGCCGCGAACCTCGCCGTCGCCAACATGACCGGTGCGAACCGCATCCTGGTCGGCCTCGGCTGGTCGCTCATCGCCCTCTACGCGATCTATCGCACCCGGACCGGTTCCGACACCGCGGTCGTGCGACGGAGCGGCTTCCTCGCGGACGCAGTCCGGCTGGAGCCTCGTATCAGTGTCGAGATCGTCTTCCTCGGAGTGGCGACGGTGTACGCCCTGTTCATCCCGTTCGGTGGCGGCATCGACGCGCTCGACGCGGTCGTGCTGGTCGGGCTCTACGGGGCGTACGTCGCCGTCGTCCTCAGGGGGACACCGCCCACGAACCGCAGTTGGGCGTCCCGGGCTACCTCCAGCGGCTCCCCCGTCCCCGTCGAGTCGCCGCGGTCCTCGCGATGTTCGCCTACTCCGCGTTCGTCATCCTCGTCGCCGTCAAGCCGTTCGCACGGGGGTTGGAGACGCTCGGACCCGCGCTGGGTCTCTCGTCGTTCTTCATGATCCAGTGGGTCGCCCCGCTCGCGAGCGAGAGCCCGGAGTTCATCGCCTGCGCCTACCTGGTCCGCAAGTTACGGACGACGGCGGCGTTCAACGCGCTCATCTCCTCGAAGCTCAACCAGTGGACGCTACTCATCGGGACGCTCGTCGTCGTGTACAGCCTCTCGCTCGGCTCGTACGGTCCGCTCCGGTTCAGTCAGAAACAGGCGGGCGAGATCTGGCTTACCGCCGCCCAGAGCTTCTTCGCGGTCACCCTGCTCGTCGACTTCGAAGTCAGCGTGCGCGAGGCCGTCGCCCTCCTCGGACTGTTCGTCCTCCAGTTCCTGCCGTACTTCCAGCGGTTCGAGGGGTTGTTGGTGTTCAGCGGCGTGTACGTCCTGCTCGGAGTCGCGATACTCGTCGCGCGACGCGGCCGGCTACCCGCCGTAGTGAACCACGCCCGACAGCACGGCGGCGGCCGGTCCGCGGCGTAGCACGGGCGGGGCGGGAACGCGGATCGGGTCGTTCCGGCCCGGAACGTCTCGACAGCGCCGGAGGAACGACCGCGGGAACGACCGGCCGCTCCGGCCCGGGACCGGAGGGGTGAGCCGACCGTCTCACGACCGCCCGCGTCTACCCGGGAGGACGACTCAGTCGTCCTCCTCCGATTTCGGTCGGTCCGCGTCCGGAGCTCCGCCGTCCGAGTCTGAGTCCGAGTCAGACGACATCGCGTCCTCCAGTTTCCGGAAGTCGGTGACCTCCTTCAGGTCACCCATGGTGACCTCCCGGGGGTCCGTGAGTTCCTGTTCGTCCTCCTCGTCGTCGGCGGCGATGCCGCTCGTGAGGATGCTCCGGACGCCCTCGTCGATGGTCATGTCGATGTCGTGGACGTTCTCGGCCGGGACGTACGTGAGAAAGCCGCCGGTCACGGGGTTCGGCGCGAGCGGGATGAACACCGACACCATCTTCTCGTGGCCCGTCGCGTCCTCGATGGTGGGCGGCGAGTCGCTGGTCTCGAACGCCAGCGTGTACATGTCGTCGTTGAGACACTCGACCAGTTTGATGGACTTGAAGTTCTGCGCGCCCTCGTCGTCGAGCATCACGTCGCCCATCCGCCGGGCGCTCTTGTACACCGTCCCGATGCCGGGGACGGTCGCGATAGCCAGGTCGAACAGTCCGATGAGGCGCTGGCCGTACCGGTGCCGTCCGACCAGACCGGCGAGAACGATGATACCGAGCAGGACGAGGACGGCGATGAGTTCGGTGATTATCCCGACGATGTCGGAGTAGATGCCGGCCTCGATGAGCAGCGCGATGAACCCGTTCTGTTCGACGGTCGTCAACAGCCCCAACCACTGGAGCAACGCGATGAACGGCTGGAGCGCGTCGATGACGAACCCGATAGCAACGTCGAGGACGTACAGCGTCACGACTATCGGGACGATGACGGCGACCCCCGTCATCATCACGTCGAGCGGCCCGACCGTCGACTGGTCCCCGTCCGCTGATTCGGAGGTGCCCGACCCCGAACCGAAAGAACCCACCATTGTACCGGGTGCACGCACAGGAGGCCGATAGGCCTTGTGACCGAAACGGTGGATTCGGCCGCCAATCCCACCCAACAGACAGCATTTGCTCCGTACGTCGAACGGATGGACGAAATCCGAGAACCGGTCAGTAGATGAGCGAGTCGTCGTTCTCGACCATGTACAGCGTCCGCGCGGCGATGTTGACGGCGTGGTCGCCGACCCGTTCGAGGTCGCGGATCGTGAGGAGCAACCGCGAGACGTCCTGGAGGAGGTACTCGATGTCGTGGTCGGTGTCCGTCGGTTCGCTCTGGATGAGTTCCCGGACGACCGCCGCGCTCGCGTCGTCACACATCGCGTCCACTTCGTCGTCCGCCTCGGCAACGGCGTGACACGCCTCGCCGTCCTCCGCGGCGTACGCCTCCATCGCGTCGCCCAGCATCACGAGGGTCCGTTCGCCGATTCGGAGCACGTCCACGTCGGGGAACACGTCGCGTTCGGCCTCGAGCGCGTACTCCCCGAGATTGGTCGCAAGGTCGCCGATGCGTTCGAGGTCGGTGATGATCTTGAACGAGGCGGCGACGAATCGGAGGTCACCCGCGACCGGTTGCTGGAGTGCGACCAGGTCGACGCACTCCTGTTCGAGTTCGAGGTACAGTTCGTTGACCTCCGCGTCCCCCTCGATGACGTTCCGGGCCGTCTCCTCGTCCTTCAGTTCGAGCGCGTCCATCCCCATCCGCAGACGGTCCGCGACCAGTTCGCTCATGTAGAGCACGTCCTCGCGGAGTTGGTCGAGGCGGTCCTGATACTGTTCCCTGGGCATGTTCACTCGTCTTCCCGGACGGAGGGTAAGCCTTGTCCCGGGGCGCGCCCGGTCGGTGCGGGAGACGACCCGTACCCACCAGTACGTACCTCACGGGAGACCCGTCGCGTCCGTGGATTCATGCCGGTCGCGCCCCACTACTCACCGGTATGAACCGGCGCTCGGTGCTCGGCGTCGCGGCGGGGGTGCTCTGGGGCGTCGCGGGCTGTAGCGCGCTCGGCGAACGCGGCGGAGCGGGCGAGGCTCGGACCGTCAACCCAGCCCTCCGAGGGACGCCCACCCCGACGCCCACGCCGACGGCAACCCCGACGCCGTACGTCGGGCCGGACGCCGAACGGCTCGACCGCCCGCGCGACGTGGTGCTCACGAACCAGCGGCACGACGGCGCCCGCGCGGCCGTGACGATACGCGACGGGGAGACGACCGTGCTCGACCGGGTCACGCGGGTCCCGGCCGCCGGCGAGGTGAGGCTGTCCGACGTACTCGTCGGGACGGGGACGTACGAGGTGAGCGTGCGGACGGCCGACGGTCGGCAAGGGACGTTCGAGTGGATGGTCGACCCCGACGCCGGCGACCTCGGGGTCGACCTCGACGTGAGCGTGACGCCGCGCGACCGGTACCGCGGCGACGCCGCGACGGAACTCGTGGAGAGCGACACGGCAGCGCTCGTCGGCGGCGACGGGCGGAACGTCCACCCGCTCGTCGTCGACAACGGCGGCCGGGCGCGACTGGTCGAATTCGCGACCACTAGCGGCGAGGATTCCTCGCCCCGGTTCGCCGGCCTCCGAGTCCGCGCCCCGGCACGGTCGCGCGTGACGCTCCCGCTGGCCGTCAGGACGAGGGAGGTGGACGTCTCCGCGCGCGTCGACGGCGTGGAACGCCGTCACGAGTGGCGACCGGTCGCCGACGGCGCGCTGTACTTCGACGCCTCCGTCCCGGAGTTCCTCTGTGACCTGCTCTGGCGCGACCTCCGGGTGCACAACCGGACGGGGTACCTCCGGCTCGTCACGGTTCGGGTGGCCGGAGACGAGGCCGAGCAGGTCGACGCGGAGTTCCGCCTCGGTCGGGGCGAGTGGGCGGTGCGGCCGGCGGTCGTCCCCCGGCGAGCAGCTACGAGATACGGGTGGAGAGCGGCGAGCGCTCGGGGCGGTACGACTGGGCGGTGTGCCCGCCCGCCGGGCCGGTCGTCGTGACGATCGACACGATGGGCATCGGCGTGGGCGTCACGCCGATTCGCCCCGCGAGGGAAGGGGCGGGACGCGACTCGGCTACCGAGACCACCGGGACTCCCGGACGGACCGGAACGACTCGAACTCGAACTACCCGAACTTCCCGGTGATGTAGTCCTCGACCCGCTGTGACTGCGGGTTCTCGAATATCTGCTCGGTGTCGCCGTACTCGACGAGTTCGCCCCCCGTGAGGAAGACGGCGGTCTGGTCGGAGATGCGCGCCGCCTGCTGCATGTTGTGCGTGACGACGACGACCGTGTACTCCTCCGAGAGGTCCTCGATGAGGTCCTCGATCTTCGCGGTGGCGATGGGGTCGAGCGCGCTCGCGGGCTCGTCCATCAGGAGGACCTCGGGGTCGGTGGCGAGCGCCCGCGCGATGCAGAGCCGCTGCTGTTGTCCGCCCGAGAGGCCGAGCGCGTTGTCGTCGAGTCTGTCCGAGACCTCGTCCCACAGCGCCGCCTGCCGCAGCGAGCGCTCGACGAGTTCCTCCTCCTCCTCGGCGTCGTCGCGGCCGGTGAGCCGTGCGAGAAGCCCCCGCTGGATGTCCCCGTGCTTGCGCGGGCCGTACGAGATGTTGTCGCGGATGGACTTCGGGAACGGGTTCGGCGACTGGAACACCATACCGACCCGCTTGCGGAGTTCGACGAGGTTGACGCCGTCGCGGTAGATGTCCTCCCCGTCGAACACGACCGAGCCGTCGACGCGCGCGCTCTTGATGCGGTCGTTCATCCGGTTGAGACACCGGAGGAACGTCGACTTCCCGCACCCGCTCGGGCCGATGAGCGCGGTCACGCTGTTCTCGGGAACCTCGATGGAGATGTCCTTCAGCGCGTGGTCGTCGCCGTAGTGGACGTTGAGGTCCTCGGTCGCGAACTTCGCCGGCCCGTCGAACTCGTAGTCGATCCACTGTTCGCGGATCCGCTCCTCGCTCTCGCCGTCGACCTGCGCGGTCTGCGGGTCGGAGGAGCCGTCGGAGTGGCCGGTCGAGTCGGTGGTCGTCGAGTCCATGGTCTGTTCGTCCTGGAGCGGATCGGTCTCGTTCATTGATTGAGCCTCCGTCTGAAGTAGATTCTGGATGCGATTCCGACGGCGTAGAAGCCGATGACGACGAGCAGGAGGACCAGCGCCGTCCCCCACGCGAACGACTCGCGCTGGCCGACGCCCGCCGTGATGATGGCGTACAGCTGGTACGGCAACGCGCTGGCCGGCTGTACCAGCGCCGGGTTCGTCACGAACGGCGGCGAGGCCGTGAACTGGAACGACTGGAGCACCTTCGCGCCGACGCTCGGGAACGGGTCACCCACCATCACCAGCAGGATGGGAGCCGTCTCGCCGGCGATTCGGCCCACGCCGAGGATGACGCCGGTGACGACGCCCGGCATCGCCGCCGGCAGGACGACGCTCCGTATGGTCTCCCACTTGCCGACGCCGAGCGCCGCGCTCGCGTCCCGGTACTCGTCCGGGACGCTCTTGAGCGACTCGCGGCTGGTGATGACCACCAGCGGGAGCATCATGACGCCGAGGACGAGCATCCCCGACAGGAGCGAGGTGGTGTTCCCCAGGCGCGGAACGAGGAAGGCCAGCCCGAAGAGGCCGTAGACGATGCTCGGGGTGCTCCACAGACCGTTCGTGGATATCTCGACCAGTTGGGTGAACCGCCCCTGCTCGGCGTACTCCGTGAGGAAGACGGCCGCTCCGACGCCGAGCGGAACGGAGAAGGCGACCGCGCCGGCGACCACCCACACCGTGCCGACGATGGCCGGCGCGATGCCGTTTATCTCGTTCGTGAGTGCGACGCCCTCCATCGTGAACGGCCAGTGGAACCAGACGAGCGGCGTGCTGAAGACGACGTACTCCTCGATCGGCGGGAGGTAGAACCAGAACCGGGGCACCCAGAACAGTCCGAACTTGATGCCGCGCGTCATCGGGTCGAACCCCCGGCTTGCGACGTAGCCGACCAGGAGGAGGAGGAGTGCGAGCATCGCGACGGCGTTGACGCCCACGAGGAGGTACGCCCCGGCCTGTCGGCCCTGCGTGCCGAACCCGTTCCGCGCGCGGGCTCCGACCCACGCGACGGCCAGCCCGGAGACCACCGCGAGGAAGGGGACGGCGATGTCGGCCGGGTACGTCGCGGAGTTCTCGATGGGCTGCCACGTCCAGCCGGGCGCGATGACGCCCCCGGAGACCAGAAGCCCGACCGCCAGGGCGAACGCGCCGACCGGAACCGTCACGCCCACGTCCTCGGAGGGGAGGACGGTCGCCGCGGCGACGGCGGCGGCGACGGCGAGCGCCGCGAGCGGCCACGCGGTGTCGAGACCGAACATCTGCGAGGCGACCAGCCCCCCGACGGCGAACCCGACCACGCCGAACCCGAGTCCGGTCGGGAGACCGACGTTGTCGTCCGGGTGCGAGTCGACCACCCCGGCACGCGACGCGGCGCCGAGTCCGAGGGTGACGACCCCGAGTGCGACCAGAGCGAGGCCGACGAGCCGGTACAGCGGCGTCCCTGCCACGGGCGTCTCGAGACCGACGACGCCGAAGACGACGAGGACGCCGACCAGTCCGACGAGAAGCGCTCCCCCGCGACGAACTCCCCCGCACGCCGGAGCGTCGAAGAGCGGTCGGACGTCACCAGCCGCCGGTCGGTCGACGTGTCGAGGCTCATCAGACCTCACCCCCGAGTTTCTCGCGCATGTGCGCCTCGATGAACTGCGAGCCGACACTCAGGAACAGGACGGTGACGAACAGCACGACACCCGCGGCGAACAGCGCGCTCATCTGGAGCCCGCTCGCGATACCGTACTGGCTGGCGATGAGGCTCGTGAGCGTCTCGGTTCCGCCCCAGACGTCGTAGAACGGTTCGGGAAACGCCTGCTGGTGCGGGAGGATGACCGTGGCGGCCATCGTCTCGCCGACGGCGCGACCTACGCCGAGGAGGATGGCGGCCGAGACGCCCGAGAACGACGCCGGGAGCGTGACGCTCTTGATGGTCTGCCAGTCGGTCGCACCGAGCGCCAGCGCCCCGTCCTTCATCGGGCCGGGGACGCTCGAGATGGCGTCCTCGGCGACCGACACCACCGTCGGGAGCGCCATGACGCCGATGACGAGACCCGCCACGAACAGGCTGCCGTAGCCCGTCAGCGAGAGTTCGTTGTAGAAGTAGTCGGTCACCACCATCCACCCGAGGAACCCGTAGACGATGGAGGGGATGCCCGCGAGCGTCTCGACGGCGGGCTTGATTATCTCGCGCGCCCACCCGGGCGCGATCTCGCTGATGAACAGCGCCCCCGCGACGCCGAGTGGAGCCGCGACGACCATGGCGATGAGCGTGGTCAGGAACGTCCCCCAGAGCATGGGCGCGAGCGAGTAGACGTCCGCGGACCGACTCCACATCGGGCTCTGCGTCCGCAACAGGATGTCGAGACCCATGTGTCCGAACGCCGGGGCCGACCGCACGAACAGGTACACCGTGATGAGTCCGAGCACGACCACCGTCGACCCCGTCATCAGGAACATGAGCACCTGCGCCGTGCTCTCCTGGCGCGCGTACCAGCCGTAGCCAACCACCGCGAGGAACGCGAGGATCGGGTAGACGGTGAACGCGGGTGCGACGAGGAACGCGACCAGGGCCGCGACGAGCGTCGCGCCGGCGGCAGCGCCGATGAGTTTGACCCCCGGGTCGAGGTTCTCGAACCGGGTTGCGATCGACGTCTCGGCCGTCGCCATCAGTTACCCCCCGGGGCGGGGAGCTTCGAGAGCTGGTTCTCCTGTCTGTCGTCCGAGAGCGTCGAGTAGCCCGTGGGCGCGACGAAGTTCTGCTGTCCGTAGTCCGAGAGTATCATCCGGAGGAAGGCGGCCTCCATCTTCGAGGTGTCCTGCCACGTGTACATGTGGAGGTCGCGCGCGAGCGGATACCCGCTCTCTCCCAAGTTCCGCCCTGGCTCGTACTCCTTCCCGTCGACCACGAGCGTGACGGCGGGCGTGGTGTCCTTCACGAACGCCAGCGCCATGTACGCGACGGCGTTGTCCGACTGTTGAACCAGCGTGGCCACCTGCTGGTTCTGTCCCTTCCGGACGTCCACGCCCGGCATCTCCGCGTTCGGGTCGCCGAGGAGGTTCGCCCGGAAGGCGGTGTCGGTGCCCGACCCGACTGCGCGGCCGATGGCCTGTATCTGTTTGTCCTCGCCGGAGTAGCTCTCGATCTCCGACCAGTTCTCGATCTCACCTCTGTAGATAGCGCGGACCTGGTCGGCCGTCAGCGACGTGACGCCCCCGTCGTACACCTCCTGACTCACGACGATGGGCTGGGCGTCGACGCCCACCACGTGATTCACGAAGTTGTCAAGGACGTCTTGGCTCGCGTCGGTGAGTTCGGCCGCGACCGGAGCGCTGGAGTTGCCGATGTCGAGCTGTTCGTTCCGGAGTTTCTCCAGACCGGTCCCGCTGTGACTCAGGCCGACGCTGACCCTGAACGGGGGACTCCCCTCCGACCCGGCGTCGAAGCCGTACTGGCTCGCCCAGTAGTCCGCGAGCGCCTGGTCCGTGTCGATACCGTACTCGCTCGGTCCCCAGTACTCTTCGTCGTCCGCGGGTGGATTCGAGTTCCAGTAGGAACTCGCTCTGTTCGCGATCGGGTACACGGTGGACGAACCACCCGCCTTCAACAGTTCGGTCCCGCCCGACCCGCCGCCACCGGAGTCGTCCTCGGCGTCACCGTTCACGTCGGGGGGCGTCGCGCTCGTGCTGATACACCCCGCGAGAGACGAGACGACGCCGGCGCCGCCGGCCAGAACGGCGCGCCGAGGAACCGGGCTACCTGGCATCGAGCGACGGTTGTCCATGTCCGAGTAAGTACCCTACTATTATTCCTATATAGATAAACGTACTCCGAGAGAGGGAGCATCGAGGGCCGAGCGGCGCGTCAGTGCGTCGACACCGCCGACGGGGGGAGCGTCTATATCGTCCGAGCGGCCGCGGTCAGGCGTCCGTGTCCGGGAGTTTGCCGAGCTCTTCCTCCCGACGTTCGTCGGTGAGGGCGACGTAGTTGCTCGACGTCACGAACTTCTCCTGTCCGTAGTCGGAGAGTATCATCCGGATGAACGCCGCCTCCTTCTTCGACGTCCCCCCCCACGTGTACGCGTGGAGGTCCCGCGACAGCGGGTACTCCTTCGCACCGAGGTTCTCCCCGTACCTGTAGGTGGTACCCTCTATCTCGAGCGCTACGGGGGGAACCGTCTCCTCGTCGACGAACGCCAGCGCCATGTACGCGACGGCGTTGTTCGACTTCTCGACCAGCGTCTTGACCTGCTGGTTCTCCCCCTTGCGGACGTCCACGCCCGGTATCTTCGCGTTCGGGTCGCCGAACACGTTGAGACGGAAGGCGGTGTCGGTGCCCGAGCCCTCGGCGCGCCCGATGGCCTGTATCTGTTTGTCCTCGCCGGAGTAGCTCTCGATCTCCGACCAGTTCTCGACCTCGCCCGTGTAGATCTTCCGGAGTTGGTCGATCGTGAGCTTCGTGACGCCCGCGTCGTACACCTCCCGGCTCACGACGATGGGCTGGGCGTCGACGCCCACCACGTGGTTCGTGAACGGCTCCAGTTCCGACTCGCTCGCGTCGGGGAACTCCGCGGACACGGGCGCGCTGGAGTCGCCGATGTCGACCTGTTCGTTCCGGAGTTTCTCCAGTCCGACGCCGCTGTGGCTCAGCCCGATGCTCGTCTTGAACGGCGGCGCCCCCTCCGTCGCCTCGAAGCCGTAGAGGCCCGCCCAGTAGTCCGCGAGCGCCTCGTCCGTCTCGATGTCGTACTGGTCCGGCCCCCAGTACTCCGCGTCGTCCGCCGGCGGGTTCGAGTTCCAGTACGACCCCGCGAGACTGGTTATCGGGTAGACCGTGGACGAGCCGTCCGCGGTGAGAGGGCCCGTCGCGTCCGACTCGCTCGCGGCCGCGGACTGGGCCGACGCTTCGCTCGCTCCCGTCGTCTCGGCGGCGGCTGCCGTCGCCTCACCCCCGCTCGTCTCGGTGGTCGAGCCTCCCGAGCCGCCCACACAGCCCGCGAGTCCCGCCGCACCCGTCGTGCCCGTGGCGACAATGAACTTGCGACGCGATACTCCGTCCGCGACCGAATTCGACGGTTCGTTCGCCATCACGTGGACGGTGTGCAGAGTCGTCTATGTACCCTGCTATGAGCCCCATATAGACCGGTGTTCGCGTATCGTTCACACGAGTCAAGTACGTCGGCTCCCCACTACTACAGTCGTCTCGGTGGCGCAGCCCGGGGATTTCGTCTACCCCGTTCCGGTACTCGTTCCGTGCGACCGAAAATTGAGCCGCCAGAGCGCGACCGAATCCGGAGGGAAGTCGCCACACTCGACGTTGCTATATACTTATGAGCAGTTTTATAGGGAACTATGCCCGAACCAGAGGCATGGTCGAGACCCGGAAGGTGCAGGTGACGGGGGGTTCCACGTACACCGTCTCCATCCCGAAGGAGTGGGCGACGGAGAACGGCGTGAGCGCCGGCAGCACGGTCGAGTTCTACCCCGAGGGCGACTCGCTGTTCCTCACGCCGAAGTCGGAGGAGGAGCGCACGGAGGGGACGCTCGACATCGGGGACCTGGAGGGCGAGGAACTCACGCGCGCGGTGATGACGATGTACGTCTCCGGGTTCGACATCATCGCGCTGGAGTCGGGCCGTATCACCAACGACCAGCGCCGCACGCTCCGGGACGCCGTCCAGAGCCTCGTCGGACTCGAGGTACTGGAGGAGACGCGCGACCGGGTGGTCATCCGGGACCTGCTCGACTCCTCGGAGCTGTCCATCCACAACGCGGTCACCCGGATGCGGCTCATCGCGCTGTCGATGCTGGAGGACGCGGTGGCGGCGCTCGCGGAGGGGGACGACGACATGGCGCGCGACGTCGTCCAGCGCGACGACGACGTCGACCGCCTGTACATGGTGGTCTCGCGCATCTTCCGGGCCACGCTCCGCACGCCGAAGGCGGCCGAGGAACTGGGGGTCGGACGGGAGACGTGTTTCGACTACCACGCCAGCGCCCGCCAGCTAGAGCGCATCGGCGACCACGCCACGAAGATCGCCCACCTGACGCTCGAACTCGGCGTCGACGGGGACGACGAGGCGCTCCCCGAGGAACTCGTCGACGCCATCGCGGACCTCCGCTCGAGCGCCGCCGACGTGGTCGACCGCGCGATGGACGCCCTGTTCGCCGAGGAGACCGACGAGGCGGCCCGGCTGGCGAACGAGGCGCGCGCGTCGGTCCGCGACATCGACGCGCGCGCCCGCGGCATCGACGAACTCCTCCGCGACCTCGACCCCGCACGCGCGCAACTGCTCGGACTCATCGTCGACTCGCTGTCCCGTTCGGCCGACTACGGGGGGAACATCGCCGAGACGGCCCTCCAGAAGGCGACGCCGACCCCGTAGGGTCCTACCCTCGTCCGCCGACTGCCTCCTCGTCGCTCACTCCCGCGTCTCGTACCCGGTCAGCCCGTCGAGCACCGCCTCCAGCCCCGCGAGTTCCTCGCGCAGTTCCGCGACGCCCGGCTTCCCGACCCGGTCGGGGTCGGCGTGGACGCGCACCGCCTGCTCTCCGAGCGGGACGAACCCGGTCCCCAGTCGGTCGGCCGTGGCGCGGAGACCGAGACCGACGTCCGCGTCGCCGGCGAGTACGCGCCGGGCGGGCGACTCGTGTGCGCGCACCGACCGGGAGAAGCCGTCGACGGCCTCGACCAGCGAGCGCCGGTCCGTCCCCCGCTCCTCCGCGAGCGCCGCGACGGCGTTCCCGAGGCTGGTGCGCAGTCCCGAGTTGGTGTCGCGGTTCACGAACCGCAGGTCGCGGTCGACCAGGTCCGCGAGCCCCGTCACCTCATCGGGGTTCCCCCGCGGAACGAGCAACCCCCACTCGCGCGTCCACCCGCCGAGGTCGGTCGCCTCCACTTCGCGCTCTGACGGTCCCGCGCTCACGGCCACGTCGGGGACGCCGTCGCGCAGTCGGCGCAGTCCCTCCCGGCTCCCGAGCGCGAGGTAGCGCGGTCGCGTGAGCCGGTCGAGCAGGCGCGAGAGCGCCGGGTCGTCCTCGCCGACGCCGAACAGCGTCGGCGCGCGCACGTCCGGGGAGAACAACTGCACCTCGACCGCCTCCCCCTCCGCGAGGTACTCCGTGTCCGGGTCGACCACGACGACGCCGTCCGCCTCGACGAGACTCGTCGTCGCGCCCGACCCCTTGTCGACGGGGTAGACGAGCGTGTTCCCCTCGCCGTTCTCGACCAGACCGACGGGCATCAGCCGCATCCGCCCCTCGCTGTAGCGCTCGCGGACGGCCATCCGCCCCTCGACCGTCGCGGTCCGGGGTTCGGGCTTGCCCGCGGCGCGCCGGACCGCCGGCGCGACGAACGTCCGGAAGATGGTGAGCGCCGAGACCGGGTAGCCGGGGAGGCCGACGTACGCCGACTCGCCCACCCGGCCCACGAGCATCGGCTTGCCGGGCTTGACCGCGACGCCGTGGAGCAGGAGGTCCCCCCGCTCCTCGATGACGCGGTAGATGACGTCCACCGCCGACGCGGAGGTGGACCCGGACGAGAGCACGAGGTCGCACTCCTCGCTGGCCTCGACGAGCAGGTCGCCCATCGCGTCGTAGTCGTCGCCCGCGTGGGGGTAGAGGCGCGCCTCGCCGCCCGCCTCCTCGACGCCGGCGGCGACGGTGTAGCTGTTCACGTCGTAGATCTGCCCGCGCTCGCTGTGCAACTCGTCGCCCGGCCGGACCAGTTCGTCGCCCGTCGAGACGATTCCCACCACCGGTCTCCCGCGGACGGGTACCGCCTCCCGACCGAGCGCCGACAGCAGCCCGATCTCCCGCGGCGTGAGTTCCGTGCCCGGGCCGAGCGCGCGCGCGCCGGCGGCGATGTCCGCGCCCGCGAACATCACGTTGTCGCCGGGCGCGACCGACGTCCGAATCTCGATGCCGTCGTCGGACTCCGTGGTTTCCTCCACCATCACCACCGCGTCCGCGCCGTCGGGCATCACCGCCCCCGTCGATATCTCCGCGCACGCCCCCGCCTCGACGGTCACGCTCGGCTCCTCGCCCGCGTGCACCTCGCCCGCGAGCGCGAGCGTCGTCGGCGACGCCTCGCCCGCCTCGAACGTGTCTCGCGCGCGGACCGCGTAGCCGTCCATCGAGGCGCGGTCGAACCCCGGCACGTCGAGGTCCGCGTCGACCCGTTCGGCGAGGACGCGCCCGCGCGCCTCGTCGAGCGGCACCGTCTCCGGGTCGGGCGTCAGGTCGAGCGAGTCGATGGCGGCGTGCGCCTCCTCGGGCGGCGCGAGGTCGCGGAACTCCTTTCGACTCACGGCCACGCCTCCCACAGTTCCACGTCGACGGTCTCGCCGGCGTCGAACCCCTCCCGCGACTCGGGGACGACCGCCCAGCCGTCCGCCAGCGCCACCGACGAGAGCACGCCCGACCCGGAGGCGCGCGTCGGCGTCGCCTCGGCCCCGTCGTCGCCGTCTTCGAGCACGACGCGGGCGAACGTCCGGACCCCGGGCTCGCTCGTCACCTTCCGCGTCAGCGTCGCCCGCCGCGTCGGGAGCGGGTCCGCGGGGAGCCGACCCAGCCGCTTCAGGACGGGCCGGAGGAACTGGACGGCGTTGACGATACACGCCACCGGGTAGCCGGGGAGCATCACCACCGGCGTCTCCTCGACGACGCCCAGCGCGACCGGGTGGCCCGGCTTGAGGGCGACGCCGTGGACGAGCACCTCGCCGAGGTCCGCCACCACGTCCGGGACGAGGTCCCGCTCGCCGACCGACGACCCGCCGGTGGTGACGACGGCGTCGTGGTCGAGGTCCCGCTCGACCGCGGCGCGCAGGGCGTCCTCGTCGTCGGTGACGACGTCGCGGTACGTCGCGTCCGCGCCCCAGCGCTCGGCCAGCCGCGAGACGGTCAGCCCGTTCGTCTCGATTATCTCTCCCGGGTCGGGGTCCGCCTGCACGAGTTCCTCGCCGGTCGGAACCACGGAGACGCGCGGGCGCTCGGCGACCGTCGCCTCGGTGAACCCGACTGACTTCAGCAGGCCGAGGTCCGAGGGGCGAAGGCGGTGTGGCGGTTCGAACAGCGTCTGGCCGTCGGCGACGTCCTCGCCGGTCTCGCCCACGTTCTCCCCCTCCGCGACGGCGTCGACCACCTCGAGTTCGGTCCCGACCGTCTCCGCGTGTTCCACCATGACGACGGCGTCCGCGCCGGGCGGGAGCGCGCTCCCGGTGTGGACGCGGACCGCCTCCTCCGGTCCCACCTCCTCGTCGGCGGTGAACAGCACGCTCGGCGACCGGGTCGACGCGCCGAACGTGTCCGCGGCGCGGACGGCCCAGCCGTCCATCGCCGCGCGGTCGTACCCCGGGACGGGCGCCGGCGCGGTCACCTCGCCCGCGACGGCCCGTCCGTCCGCCTCTGCGAGCGGCACCCGTTCTGTCCGGTCGTGGGGCGCGACGGCCCCGAGCAAGCGCTCGCGGGCCGCGGCGATCCGGGTCCGCCGTTTGAACCCGGCCTCCGTGCGGTCGTGACTCATACGCGCGGGTTGGCCCTCCCGGGGGAAAAGTGGCGTCGTCCGTCGGGCGGCGCGGGCGCGACGGCGACGCGACTCGCGAGCGGGGAGAGGGAAACGCTCCGCGACGCTCCGGAGGCGGGACTCAGTCGAACAGGTCGCGGACGTAGCCCACCGCGCCGCGCACGAGCGCCACCGGCCGGACCGGCGCGAATACCTCCTCGGGGTCGTCCGGTGGGATGGTCGCGAGCGAGACGGACGTGTCCGGGGGGTCGGGGGAGATGGTGGACGAGCGGTCGTCGCCGGTGAGGCGCTTCGTCGACATGGACGAACTCACTCGCTACGGGTACAAGAATCTGTGGGAGACACACACACGCACGAGTCGGCGCGCCACCGCGGGGTTTTTCGACCGCCCGCCCGTACACAGGTACATGACGAACCTGCGCGACGCCCTCCGGGATCTTCCGGAGGCGGTGTTCGCGGACGTGCTGGAGAGCGACGGCGCGTACCTCCTGGTCGTCGACCTGCCGGGCGCGTCCTCCGGGACGACCGACGTCGCCTTCGAGGGGGGACGGCTCCGCATCGAGGCCCGCCGGGAGAAGGACACGCCACGCGAGTTCCAGTACGTCCGCGAGGACCGCCCGCTGTTCCTCGACGCGGACCTCCCGCTCCCACCCGACGCCACCGACGAGGGCGCGGAGGCGTCGATGAACCGCGGCGTCCTCGAGGTTCGCCTCCCCAAGCGGACGGCCGCTCCCGAGCGGACCATCCCGGTCTCGGACGACGAGTAACACGGGTGGTCACGCTGCCCTCGCTCCGCGCGTACCGACGGTTCCCGGTCGTGGTGTACCGCTTCCTCCCGCTCATCCTCGCGTACGCGCGCGACCGCAACCGGTTCCTGCTGTTCGGCCGGTCGCGTCAGGTGACCGCCGAGATGCGGACCCACCGGGCGGAGGTGCTGCTCGACACGCTGCTCACGCTCGGCCCGACGTTCATCAAACTCGGCCAGATACTCTCGACGCGGCCCGACGTGCTCCCTCCCGAGTACATCGACGTGCTGTCGTCGCTCCAGGACGACGTGCCGCCGGCGCCGTGGCCGGAGTCGCGGGCGGTGCTGGAGGCGGAGCTGGGACCGGTCGAGGAGGCGTTCGACGAGTTCGACACCGACCCCATCTCGGGGGCGAGCCTCGGGCAGGTGTACGTCGGCGAGTACGAGGGGGAGGCGGTGGCGGTGAAGGTCCGCCGTCCCGGCATCGAGGCGCTCGTGAACGCGGACCTGCGCGTCATCGAGTGGTCGATGCCGGTCGTCGCTCGGTTCGTCGGCCAGGGACAGGCGTTCTCGCTGGAGAACCTCGCCGAGGAGTTCGACCGGACCATCCGGCAGGAGATGGACTACACCCGCGAGCGGGAGATGCTCGAGACCATCCGCGGCAACCTCGCGGACAACGACCGGGTCGTCGTCCCCCGGACGGTGCCGGCGCGCTCGACGGACCGAGTGCTGACGATGGAGTACGTCCCGGGGACGAAGATAAGCGACACCGCGACGCTCGACGAGAAGGGCATCGACCGGACGGCGCTCGCTACCACGCTCCAGCGGGTGTACCTCCAGATGATCATCGACGACGGCGTCTTCCACGCCGACCCGCACCCGGGGAACCTCTCGGTGACCGACGAGGGGCGCATCATCTTCTACGACTTCGGGATGTCCGGCCACGTCGACCCGTACATCCAGGAGAAGATCATCGACTTCTACGTCGCCATCGCCAACCAGGACATCGACGGCATCCTCGACGCGCTCGTCGAGATGGGGACGCTCTCGCCGGAGGCCGACCGCGGCGTGATGGCGGACGTGATGGAACTCGCCATCGCGGACGTGCGCGGCGAGGACATCGAGCAGTACCGCGTCCAGCAGGTCATCGAGCAGGTGGAGTCCACGATTTACGACTTCCCGCTGCGCCTCCCCCAGAACATGGCGCTCGTCCTCCGGGTGGCGACGGTCGTCGAGGGAGTCTGCGTCACCCTCGACGCGGAGTTCGACTTCATCGAGGTGGCGACCGACTACCTCGAAGAACAGGGGTACCTGGAGGCGACCGCCGAACGGCTCGTCCGGCGGGCCGGTCGGCAAGTCAGGGACGCGACGGAGGCGCTGGTGACGGTGCCGCCGAAGCTCGACTCGGTGCTCGACAGCGTCCAGCGGGAGGACCTCACGGTCAACGTCAGCCTCGAAGACGACAACGACGTGCTCGACCGGCTCGCACGGCGCATCTCCTACTCCATCCTCACCGCCGTCGGCCTGCTGTCCGCGGCCATCATCTACTCGTTCCAGCGCCAGCCGCTCGACCGGTACATCGTCGCGGGCATCGTCCTCCTGACGCTCCCGATGGCGTTCTTCCTCTACCGCTCGTTCCGGGCGCGCGAGCGGGGCCTGAAGGCGCGCCCCCAGTTCACCCGCCAGAACATGCGCGAGCGCCAGCGGCGCGCCGAGGGGAACGACGTCGTCGACGTGGGCGGGATGGACCAGCCTCCGAGCGCGCGCGACGACGACTGAGCGGGTCGTCCACGTCGACGAGGGGAGGCGCAGTTCTCCGACTCGGTCGGGGACGGCCGGCGGGAGTCGCTCACCCGGTCACGAGACTCGACGGGTCGACGCCGAGTTGGCGAAACATCCCGAACAGGTCGAAGTTCGCCCACCGCTCGGCTATCTTCCCGTCCTCGACTCTGACGACGCTGATTCCCATCACGTCGATGCGGTTTCCCGTCGGGTCGAACCCCATGAACGCCCCCTCGTGCGTCCCCGTGACTCGACCCCAGAACGCCACCTTGTCGGCCTCGGCCACGTACTCCTCGACGTCGTACCGCAAGTCGGGGAACACCGCGCGGTAGTCCCGGATGAACCGCTCGAACGCCGCGAGGTCCTCGGTGCCGTCGTACGTCGGGTCGTGGTACGACTGCTCGTCCGCGAGTATCTCGCTCGCGGCGTCGACGTCGCCCCCGTTCCACACCTCCTCGACGTAGCGCCGAGCGATTCGCTTGTTCCGCGTTTCGGTGGGACTCACGGCCCCCAGACGCTAGGTTCGCTCATCAGCGTTTCTGCGGAGTCATCGCCGCTCGCGCCCGACAGCGAGGCTCCATACCGCCGTCAGCCCGAGCAGCAGCGCCGGGAGGAACGGGAGGACGAGCATCGCGGCGAGGAAGTCGAAGCCGAGTTCCGTCGGCGCGGTCGGGCGGAGGTAGATGGCGCCGGGCACGACGAGGAACGCGAACACGACGACGCCGACGAGCACCCAGCCCGCGCGGCCGAGGTCCTCCTCAGCGCCCCCCGCCGGGTCGCCGTCGCTCGCCCGGTCGTCGTCGTCCCAGTCGTCCGGGCGGTGGACGTAGCCGCCGTCGGCGTTCGCGCGGTCCGCTCGGGAGTCAGAGCTCACTGTCCGGCTTTACGACTACGTTCCCAAAGCCCTCCCGGTCCTCGAGCATCTCGTGTGCGCGCGCCGCCTCGCTCATCGGGAGCACCTCGCGGATACGGGGTTCGAGCGTGCCGTCCCACACCAGTTCGAGCACGTCGTCCACCTCCCCCGGCGTCGCCATCGTCGACCCGACGACCGACAGCTGGTTCCAGAAGATGCGGTTGATGTCGGTCTCCGGTCGGCCGCCGGTCGTCGCCCCGCAGGTGACGACCCGACCGCCCTTCGCCAGCGACTTCAGCGAGTCGTGCCACGTCTCCGCGCCGACGTGGTCGACGACCACGTCGACGCCGCGCCGGCCCGTCGACTCGCGCACCTCGTCGGCGAAGTTCGTCTCCTCGTAGTTGACGACGTGGTCCGCGCCGCACTCCTCGGCGTACCGGAGTTTCTCCTCGCTCGATGCGGTCGCGTACACCTCCGCGCCCGCGTGGGCGGCTATCTGGACCGCGGCGTGACCGACGCCGCCCGAGGCGCCGAGGACGAGGACCGTCTCGCCCGCCTCCAACTCCCCGCGGTGAATCAGCATCCGCCAGGCGGTCTGGAAGACGAGCGACGCCGACCCCGCGACGGCCCAGTCGACGCCGTCGGGCACCGGGACCAGGTTGTCCTCGGGCACCGCCGCGAGTTCGGCGTGGACGCCGCGCAGGTGTTCGCCGAGGATGCGGTAACGGACGCACATCGACTCCTCGCCGTCGCGGCAGAACTCGCAGGTCCCGCACGAGACCCCGGCGCTCACGGCGACGCGGTCGCCCGCCTCGAACCGGGTCACGTCCTCGCCCGTCTCCAGGACCACCCCGGCGGCGTCCGACCCGGGGATGTGAGGCATCTCCAGGTCGACGCCCGGGAGTCCCCGTCGGGTCCAGACGTCGAGGTGGTTCAGCCCGCCCGCCTTCACGTCGACGAGTACCTCGTCCCGGCCGGGGTCGGGGTCCGGGAACTCGCCGTACTCGATGACGTCGCGGTCGCCGTGTTCCGAGAACTGGACTGCGTTCACGAGTGGCCGTGGTGCCGCTGGGACCAAAACACTGCCTCACGCGGACTCGACCCGTGGCGACCCGTCGGTGCTGTCCCGCGACGGAGGAGGGTGGCTCGTCGGGGGATGGGCACCCGACGGACCGGTGCCCGGAGGGCGCTTCAGGGGGACCGGCGTGTTGGGCTTCGACCGCGGGCTCATTACCCCACCGACCGGGAGAATTCCCACTCGTCGGGAAGTGGCTCACTCCGGGCGATTCGACCGAGACGACGAGCGCAACACCGATACCCCCCGGGTCGTATACACGGACACATGTCGACGGAGGGGGAAACGGTCGCGGACGTGCTCGCCAAACGGCGCGGCTGTCTGCGGGCGCTCACCGACGGCCCGACCGACAAGCGTGACCTCGTCGCCGCACTGGACATCCCGCGCACGACGCTCGACCGAGCGGTCCGGGAGTTGACCGACGCCGGTCTCGCGGAGCGCGTCGACGGCGGCTACCGGGCGACGACGCTCGGGCGCGAGGCGCTGGCGGTCCACGACCGATACCGGGGCCAACTCGACGGCCTCGCGGACGGCGCGCGCCTCCTCGACGCGCTGCCGGCGGACACCCCGTTCGGGACGACGTTCCTCGACGGCGCGACGGTGACCGAGCCGACGCCCGTCGCGCCCGACCGCGTCCTCGACCGACTGTTCGAGAGCGTCGAAGAGGGCGGGTCGTTCACGGGCGTCGCGCCCGTCGCGCTCACCGGCCACCTCGACGCCTTCCACGCGGCGATGACCGACGGAGGGGAGGAGGACGTCCCCCGACTGCTCGTCGACCCGGACCTGTTCGACCAACTCGTCGCCGTCCAGGGACCGGCGCTCCGCCGACGAATCGAGGACGGAGAGGTCGACCTGCGGGTCGCGGACGTCCCCTTCAGGTTCGGTCTCTGGGTCGTCGACGACCGCGAGGCCGGCGTCGTCGTCTACACCGAGACCGGCGTCCGGGGCGTCGCCGTCAACGACGCGGACGCGGCGGTGGCGTGGGCGCGCGAGCAGTGCGAAGACGTGTACGCCGGGTCGGAGCGGGTCACGCCCGACACGCTCCCGGTCGAGACGACCGGAGCCGAGTGACCGGGGGCGACCCCCGGTGCCGCCGGTGCCGCCCGCGCGGCGCTTCCGTTTTGTGACCGGGTCCCGAACGCCGACCGTGAGCGACGACCACGACCACGGACACGACCACCACCCGGACGACCACGACCACGAACACCACGCACACGACCTGGAGACGCTGCGATACGCCATCGTGACGGTCTCCTCCACCCGGAGCATCGAGGACGACCCGTCGGGCGACGCCGTCCGCGAGGCGATCGAAGCGGCCGGCGACGAACTGGCGACGCGGGAACTGGTGGCCGACGACTACGACGGGGTCCAGAGCGCCGTGAACAACATCGTCACCCGCGACGACGTCGACTGCGCCGTCACGACCGGCGGAACGGGCGTGACGCCCGACGACGTGACCGTCGAGGCGGTCGAACCGCTGTTCGAGAAACACCTGCCCGGCTTCGGGGAACTGTTCCGCGCCATGTCGCGCGAGGACATCGGGACGATGGTCGTCGCGACCCGCGCGACCGCCGGCATCGCGAACGGGGTGCCCGTGTTCTGCCTGCCCGGGAGCGAGAGCGCCGCCCGCCTCGGCACCGAGGAGATAATCACCGAGCAGGCGGGTCACCTCGCGGGACTCGCGACGCGCGGCGACGCCGGGGAGGGGGACACGGCCGAAGACGACGGGGACGACGCGGAGTGACCGGGCGGCCTCGCGGTCGTGGCGGGTGAGAACGGCGGACGCACGCGTCGGAGACATGGATACCTTCTTGGGGGCGACGGGCAGAATCCGAGTATGTTGCTCACCATCTCCGGCCCGCCGGGCAGCGGGAAGAGCACCGCGGCCGCGGCGCTCGCGGAGGCGTTCCAGTTGGACCACATCTCGGGCGGGGACATCTTTCGGGAACTCGCCGCCGAACGGGGGATGACGCCCGTGGAGTTCAACGAACTCGCGGAGAACGACGAGAGCATCGACCGCGACCTGGACCGCCGCCTCCGGAGTATCGCCACCGACGAGGACGACGTCCTCCTGGAATCGCGGTTGGCCGGCTGGCTCGCCGGCGACCACGCCGACCTCCGCGTCTGGCTCGCCGCGCCGTTCGACGTGCGGTGCGAGCGCATCGCGGAGCGCGAGGAGAAACCGTCCGAACGGGTGCGCGAGGAGACCCGCCGCCGGGAGGCGAGCGAGGCGAAGCGGTACGCCGAGTACTACAACATCGACATCGACGACCTCACCATCTACGACATCTCGTACAACACGGCGCGCTGGTCGGCCGAGGGCATCCTGGGGATGTTGACCACCGCCATCGACTCGTACGACCCCGACAGCGACGAGGGGAAGGCGCCCGTCGAGAGCGTCGTCTACGACTTCTGACCCCGATGCGCCCCGCTCCCGCGGACCGGTCCGTCGAGGACCTGTGCTCGTTCGGCGTCGTCAACCTCGACAAGCCGGCCGGACCGACGGCCCACCAGACCAGCGCGTGGGTCCGCGACGCCGCGGGCGTCGACCGGGCGGCCCACGCCGGCACGCTCGACCCGAAGGTGACCGGCTGTCTGCCGGTGCTCCTCGGGGACGCCACTCGCCTCGCGCAGGTCTTCCTCGAAGGGGCCAAGGAGTACGTCGCGGTGCTCGAACTCCACGCGCCCGCGCCGACCGACCTCGAACCCGTCGTCGCGGAGTTCGAGGGCGAACTGTACCAGAAACCGCCGCGCAAGTCCGCGGTGGTGCGACGGCTGCGCACCCGCGAGGTGTACGACCTCGCCGTACTCGACTCGACCGAGCGGCAGGTGCTGCTCTCGATTCGCTGCGAGTCGGGGACGTACGTCAGGAAGCTCTGTCACGATATCGGACTGGCGCTCGGGACGGGCGGGCACATGGGCCACCTCCGCCGGACCGCGACCGACCCGTTCGACGACCGCGACCTCCACACGCTCCAGGACCTCGTCGACGGGGTGGCGTTCGCCGCCGAGGGCGACGAGAGCCTGCTCCGGGAGGTGGTCGCGCCCGCGGAGCGCGCGCTGACGCACCTCCCCCGCCTGACTGTCGCCCCGAGCGCGGCCGAACAGGTGGCTCACGGCGCGCCGGTGTACGCGCCGGGCGTCCTCGACGCCGACGGGGACGCACGCGAGGGCGACCTGCTGGCGTGCTACACGCCGAACGGGTCGGCCGTCTGTCTCGGGACGCTCGTGGGCGACCCGGACGCGGAGTCGGGCGAGGTGGTCTCGCTCGAACGCGTGCTCGTGTAGGCCCACGAACCCTGCACGCGCCGTCGCCTCACGCTCGGCGCGTCGCGGACTGCCGGCTGACCCGGCTTTTTCCCGCGCCGTGCCGACCGGCCCGCATGGCCTCGAACCCGGCTGCGGACTCGGACCCGGACGACGGAGACGGCGGGGCGGAGCGCGCGACCGTCGGGAGCGCGAGCGCGCTCCCCGGCGAGACCGACGACGGCTGGCTGGACGCCACGGGACTCCCGACCGGCGGCGCGGAGCGCCTCCCTGTGACCGTCGTCAACGGGGCTTCCGACGGGCCGACGCTGTGGGTGACGGGCGGCGTCCACGGCGACGAGGCGACGGGCGTCGCCGTCGCACAGGACGTCGCGCGCGAGGCGCGCGCGCTCGCGGCCGACCTCGCGGGCGCCGTCGTCGTCGTCCCGGTGGTGAACCCGGCGGGCCTCCGGCGCAGCGAGCGCACGTCGTACTACGGCGACGACGACCCCAACCGCTACTTCCCGGACGTGGAGCCGACTCGACGCGCCCGCCGGAGACGCAAGAACGCATCGACAGCCTGCTGTACGACGCGCTCGTCGACTCGGCGGACCTGCTCGTCGACTGCCACACCGCCGGCGTCGGCTCGATGCCGTTCGCCATCCGCGACCGGGTGCTGTACGGCGACGAGCGAACCGAATCCGAGGCGGAGGCGCTCGCGGAGGACCTCGACAGGTTGGTCGAGTCGCTCGGCCTGCCGGTGTTGACCGAGTACCCCGCCGAGGAGTACCTCGAACAGTCGCTCCAGCGGTCGACGGCCGGCGCGGCGCTCAACACCGCCGGCATCCCCTCGGTCACGGCGGAACTCGGCGGGCACAGCGTCGTGAGCGAGGACGCCCGCGCGGCCGGCGTCGCGGGGACGTTCGGCGTCTGCGTCGAGTTCGGTCTGCTGGAGACGTTCCCCGACGGGGTGGGCGACCCGGGCGCAGGGGTTCCGGACGCGCCGGTCGAGTACCCCGTCCACCGCTTCGTCGGCCCGCGGACCGAGACGGCGGGGCTGGCTCGTCACCGCGTCGAACCCGGCGACGCGGTGGAGGCCGGCGACCCCGTAGCCGACGTCGTCTCTCCGCACGGCGAGGTGATAGCGACCGTCGAGTCCGAACACGACGGCTACGTCATCGGCCGGCTGGAGGGGTTGGCCGCGTACGAGGGGTCGGCGCTCGCCAGCATGGCCGTCCGCGACGACGGCGACCTGGTGGTGCCGCGCGAGGACGACTGAGCGACCCGCCGAGCCAGGGGACGCCCAGTGAACCGTCGGCGCGGCTCCACGCGAAACGAAGCGCTTAACCCCCGCCCTCGTCTGGGTTGGAGTGCGGGACCGTAGGGTAGTGGTATCCTCTGCCGATGGGGTCGGTAGGACCTGAGTTCGAGTCTCAGCGGTCCCACTTTTCGCGGCTCGACGCGCCGAGAGCGACTGCTCGGGTCGCCCCCGTCCGCTCGCCGTCCGGTCCGTCGGGTCGGGCGACCTCGAACACGCCGGGGGGTCGCTGCACTCGCTCGACTCGTTCCGGGCGTGCCGTTTATGATTGACACGACCCACCTGTTCACATGGCCATCGCACGCCACGGGACGGGTGTCTCGTCGGCCGCGCGGGCGTTCGCCTCGCAGGTCCACCCGGTGTTCATGCTCCCGCCCGTCGGTACCGCGCTGTTCGGCGCGGCGCTCGCCGGGTCGTTCGACCCGCTCGTGGCGGCGGTCCACGCCGCGGCGATGTTCTTCGCCGTCTACACCGCCCACGTCAAGGACGGCTACGTCGACTTCTACCGCCGCGGCGAGGACGACGACCACCCGCTGAGCGAGGTGGGCTGTCGGCTCGGACTGGGCGGCGCGGCCGTCGGGTTCGCGCTCTGTCTCGGCTGGCTGTTCCTCGCGTCGGGTCCGGTCGCCGCCGCGCTCGCGCTCCCGACGTGGTTCATCGGCTACCTCCACGCCCCCCAACTCGACACCAACCCGGTGACGACGACGCTCGGCTACCCCACGGGCGTCGCGCTGTGCATCCTCGGTGGCTACGCCGCCCAGACCGGCGGCGTCGTCGCCCGGCCGCTCGCGTTCGCGGGCGTCTTCCTCGTCGTCCTCGCGGGCGTGAAGGTGGTCGACGACTCCACCGACTACGCGTACGACCGCTCCATCGGCAAGCGAACCGTCGCCGTGGCGCTCGGGCGGCGGCGGGCGCGGTCGCTCGCGTACGTGCTGATGGCGTTCGGCCTGTTCGCGGTGGTGCCGCTCGCCGTCACCGGCGCGTTCCCGCCGTCGGCCCCGCTGGCGAGTCTCGTCTTCGGCGTCGTCGTCGGCCTCGCGTACGCGAAGGGGCCGACCACGGCGACCATGCTGCTCGTCCGCGGAGCGTACCTCTTCCTCGCCGTCCTGCTCGTCGCGGTGTTCTTCCGCCCGCTCGCGGGCGCGCCGCTCCCAGACATCACGGTCCTCGGTCCCTACACCTACCTCGCGACGGAGGTGGTCTTCGGTGCCGCCGCACTCGCGTTGCTCGTCCGCGCGAACGCGCTCCGCCGGGCGGGGAAGACCATCGCCGCGGTGTACCCGGTGGCGTACGTCTGGGACTGGTACACGCTCGAGGTGGGCGTGTTCGAGATACCGATGCGGACGGGCGTCGAACTGCTCGCCATCCCCCTGGAGGAACACCTGTTCATGCTGGTGGTGCCGGCGCTCGTCCTCGGCGTCCACGAGACGCTGCACCGCGGGGCATCGCGCTCGGGGTCGAGTTCGGGGTCCGGCGAGCGCGAGTGACCGTCCGAGAGCCGCGGACTCCTACTCCTCGTCGAGTTTCGCCACGGGGTTCGTCACCGCGCCGTTGGCGGCGCTGCCGAAGTCGCGGGCGTACTTCGCGAGCACGCCGCCCGGGTAGGCGGGTGCGGGCCGCTCCCACTCGGCGGCGCGCCGCTCCAGGTCCCCGTCGGGTACGTCGACCGAGAGTTCCCGATTCGGGATGTCGACGGTCACCGTGTCGCCGTCCTCGACGAGTGCGATGGGGCCGCCCTCAGCGGCCTCCGGCGCGACGTGCCCGACCATCGGACCGCGCGTCGCGCCCGAGAAACGCCCGTCGGTGAGCAGGGCCACGTCGTCCTCGTGGCCCGCGCCGACGACGGCGGCGGTGACACCGAGCATCTCGCGCATCCCCGGGCCGCCGCGAGGACCCTCGTTCCTGATGACGAGCACGTCGCCCGATTCTATCTCCCCGGACTGGACGTACTCCATCGCGGACTCCTCGGCCTCGAACACCCGGGCGGGCCCCTCGTGGTGGAACGTGTCGTCGCCCGTCACCTTCAGCACCGCGCCGTCGGGCGCGAGGTTGCCGGTGAGTATCTTGATGGCCCCCTCCTCGCTGTACGGCTCCTCGACCGTGTAGAGGAAGTCCGCGTCTATCCCCTCGTCGTCGGGGAGTCGACCCTCCGCTTCCAAGTGGTCGAGCTCTTCGGCTATCGTCCGCCCGGTGACCGTCATCGCGTCGCCGTCGAGATACCCCCCGTCGAGCAGGCGGCGCATCACGACCGGGACGCCACCCTGCTCGTGCAGGTCGCGCATGACGCGCGTGCCGCCGGGCTGGAGGTTCGCTATCTTGGGGGTGCGTCGGGATATCTCGTCGAACTCCTCGATGTGTAAGTCGACGTCCGCCTCGGCCGCGAGCGCGAGCAGGTGGAGGACGGCGTTCGTCGACCCGCCCATCGCCACCTGCACGGCGATGGCGTTCTCGAACGACGCCTTCGAGAGGACGTCGGAGGGCCGGCGGTCCGCCTCGACGCAGTCCAAGGCGAGTTCGCCCGCCCGGCGGGCCACGTCGTAGCGCTCGTCGGACTCCGCGAGCGGCGAGGCGGAGCCGAGCGGCGCGAGGCCCAGCGCTTCGGAGATGGACGCCATCGTGTTCGCGGTGAACATCCCGCCACACGACCCCGCGCCGGGGCAGGCGTGCCGCTCCATCTCGTCGAGTTCCTCCGCGCTCATCTCCCCCTCGGCGTACGTGCCGACGCCCTCGAACACGTTCTGGACGGTGATGTCGCGCCCCTCGTGTTCGCCCGGGAGGATGGACCCGCCGTAGAGGAACACCGACGGCAGGTCGGTCCGGACGGCCGCCATCATCATCCCGGGGAGGTTCTTGTCACAGCCCGCCACGGTGACGAGCGCGTCCACTCGCTCGCCGAACGAGACGAGTTCCACCGAGTCCGCGATGACCTCACGCGAGATGAGGCTCGCCTTCATCCCCTCGGTCCCCATCGAGATGGCGTCCGAGACGGTGACCGTCCCGAACTCGATGGGCATCCCCTCCGCGGACTCGACTCCCTCGCGCGCGGCGGCCGCCACGTCGTCGAGGTGGACGTTACACGGCGTCACGTCCGCCGCCGGGTTCGGGATGGCGACCATCGGCGAGGAGAGGTCGGCGTCGTCGTACCCCATCGCCCGGAACATCGCCCGGTGGGGGGCGCGTTCGGCCCCCTCGGTCACCTCGCGGCTGCGCAGGTTCTCCGACTTCTCGCCGGCGAACTGTCCCGCGTCCTCGTCGGGCGACTCCTCGCGGCGCTGTTGCTCGCTCATGCCCGTGGGTTCGCGCGGACCCGCTTAAACCGTCGCCCCCGAACAGTTCTTGCTGTCCGGTCGAGTGGGGGCGGGCGTCCGGTTACCGACCCCCGCTCACGTCGAGTTCGGGTCGGGCCCCCACCTCCACCCGCACCGTCGTGACCTCGCCGTCGCGCCGGACCCGGACCGGGACCGTCTCGCCCGGCGTCGCGTTGAGTGCGAGGTACGCACGGAGGTCCTTCGCGGTCGATATCTGCTCGCCGTCGACGCCGAGGACGACGTCGCCGCCGACGGGGACCCGGAACCCCTCGAGGCGCTCCACCCCGGTACACGGCCGGAGTTCGCCCGCCGCGGGCGCTCCGTCGGGCACCTCGACGACGAGGACGCCCTCCGCGCTCGGCAGGTCGTTCGCCCGCGCGACCAACCGGGTCACCGTCGCCATCCGAACCCCGAGGTACGGGTGGTCGTAGTTCCCGTCCGCGACGAGTCCCGACACCACCCGCTGGACGAGCGGCGCTGAGATGGCGAACGCGATGTTGTCGCCGCCGCCGGAGTTGACGACGCCGAGCACCTCACCGTCGAGGTTCACGAGTGGACCGACGGAGTTGCCGGGGTTGACCGGCGCGTCCGTCTGGATGGCGTTCGGGATGCGGTAGTCGCCCTGCGGGCTGGGCACCTGCCGGTCGACGCCGCTGACGACCCCGGAGGTGAGCGACCCCTGCAGGCCGTACGGGCTGCCGACGACGGCGACTCGCGTGCCGATGGTCGGCTGGGAGTCGACCAGCGTCAACGGGGTGGCGCCGTCGACGGTCGATATCTCGACGACCGCGAGGTCGCTCCGCGGGTCGCGCCCGACGACGCGGCCGACCTCGGAGGTACCGTCGCCGAACTGCGCGCTCATCCGGTCGGCGCTCCCGACGACGTGGTAGTTGGTGACGAGGTGGTTCTCGTCGTAGAGGAACGCCGACCCCTGCGACCCGCCCGGCGCGCGCACGAGCGCGACGGCGTCGATGGTGTCGCGGTACACCGCCGTGTAGACGCTGTCGGCGTCGCCGGCAGTCGAGCCCGAGGCGCTCCGCTCCGGCGTCGGGGTCGCGGTGGACGCGGGCGTCCCCGTTCCGGTCTCGCCGGCCGTCGTCGCGTCGGTTCCGCCGGCCGTCCCGGTCCCGGTCGAGGAGTCGTTCGAACACCCGGCCAGTCCGGCCACCGCCGCGGTCCCGACCGCGCTGAGCACCGCTCGGCGCGTCGTGTCGTCCGACATTACCCGCGGTGAGAGCCGCTCGCCGGAGACGCTTCGGCCCGCGAGTGCAGGCCTCCCCGCCCCCCGGACGGCGACGAGGGGGCGGGGCGTCGGAAGAATCGGCGTGAGACCGAGAGGCGGCGGACTGCTTACTCCGTTACGTTGCTTACGTCACCTCAACACTCCGACCAGCCGCACGACTCGCACGTCTTGCAGCCCTCCGAGTAGTACAGCGTCATGCTCCCGCAGTCGGGGCACTCGGGCGACTCGCCGTTGGCGATGAGTTCGTCCACGGCGTCGGTCTCGCGGGTCTCCCCGGCGGACGCGGCGGCCTCCGGTGAGTCCGCGGCCGCGCCGGCGTCTACCCGCGCGCCCCCGTCCGCCTCGGGACCGTCGGCCGGGGGTGCGCCCGCGTCGACGGACTCCTCGGCCACGTCGTCGAGGCTCTGCTGTTCGGGGTACCCCTTCTCCACCTCGTCGTCGAGGTAGCGGCGCATCGCCGTGCCGATGGCGTCCGGGATGGACTGTATCTGTTCGCCCTTGTCCCACGCTATCTTCGGGCTCCGGGTGCCCTGCAGTTCGTCGACTATCTCCTCGGGCGAGACGCCCGACCGGAGCGCCGTCGAGATGACCTTCGCCAGCGACTCGGTGAAGGAGTTCGTGAATCCGCCCGAGTGGCCGATGTTGGCGAACAACTCGAACGGCCGCGCGTTCTCGTCCTCGTTGATGGTGACGTACAGCTTCCCGTAGCCGGTGTCGACCCGCTGGGTGACCCCGTGGAGCGAGTCCGGCCGCGGGCGCTTCTCGGTGTAGTCGATGGTGACCGACCGCTCGCTGGCCTCGAGCAGGCTCTCCACCTCCTCGTCGAGGGCGGCGCGCACGTCCTCGTTGTCGAGGAACGCCTCGACGCCGCCGAACACCTCGGTGATCCGCTCGACGAGCGCCTCGGCCGCCTCGGTCTCGTCGGCGAACTCCGCGTTGTCCGCGCGGGTCGTGAGCACCTGCTTCGAGCGCGTGCCGTCGCGGTAGTAGGTGACGCCCTTGCCGCCGTGGTCGTAGATGTACTCGAACGACTCCTTCGCGTCCGCGAGCGTGGAGTCGTTGGGCGCGTTCACCGTCTTCGAGATGGCCGAGTCGACGCCCGCCTGACACGCCACCTGCACGCCCGCGTGCTCTTTCGCGTCCAGGTCGCCCGTGACGACGAACAACTCGGAGATCGCGTCCGGAACCGACGACAGCGAGTCGACGCCGTCGAACTCGTTGTTCGCCATCTGTTCTTGCGCCTCGCGTTTCACCTCGTCCACGTCGACGTCGTTCGCCTCCAGTACCCGGAGGAAGTAGTCGTCGAACTCGACGAGCATCTCGTCGCCCTGCACGTCGTCGGAGACGTTCTTGTAGTAGGCGACGTTGTAGATGGGCTCACACCCGCCGGTCGTGTTGCCCACCATCGAGGTGGTCCCGGTGGGCGCGATGGTCGTCGTGTTGTGGTTGCGGACGGGGAAGCCGTCGGTCCACTCGTCGGCGTCGAGCCCGGTGTGGTGTTCGAACCAGTCGGCGTACTCCGTCGGGGTCGCGTACTTCGAGTCGGCCCAGTCGTTGAAGCTGCCGCGCTGCTCCGCGAGTTCGTGGCTCGCCCACTTCGACTCGTGGTTGATGTGCGTCATCAGCTGTCGGGCGAGTTCGTTGCCGGTGTCGCTCCCGTAGCGGACGCCCAACTGGACGTACAACTGCGCCAACCCCATGACGCCGAGACCGATCTTCCGCATGTCGCGCACCTTCTGTTCGATCTTCTCGACGGGGAAGTCCGACATCGTCACCACGTTCTCGAGGAAGCGAGTCCCCATCGCGACGCGGTGGTCGAACTCCGCCCAGTCGATGGCCTCCTCGAGGAACGCCTCGACGGCGTCCGCCTCCGAGTCGTACTCGCCGGCGTGCTCCTCGCGCCACACCCGCCAGTCGGGCGCGTCCGTCGCCGCGAGCGTCGAGAGGTTGATGTGTCCCAGATTACAGGCCTCGTACTCTTCGAGCGGCTGTTCGCCGCAGGGGTTCGTCGCCAGAATCCGGTGGTCGGGGTGTTTCTCCGTGTCGAACGAGTGGAGCTTGTTCACCCGTTCGAGGTAGATGACGCCCGGTTCGCCGTTCTCGTGGGCGCCCTGGACGAGGTGGTCCCACAGCTTCGTGGCGGGAATCGACAGCGTCTCGCCCACCTCGACGTGCTCGCCCAGCCCGAACATGTCGTACAGTTCCTTCGTCTCGGGCGTGGCGACGTGGGGCTCCTCGGTGCGCGGGTTGGTGAACGTGAACTCCTCGTCGGCCTTGACCGCCTCCATGAAGTCGTCGGTCACGCCGACGGAGATGTTGAAGTTCGAGAGGTGCCCCTCGACGGCGTTCCGGAGGTGCTTGGGGACGCGCCCGTCGTCGTCGATGAGTTCGCGCGCCTCCTCCAGCGCGTCGGCGAAGCTGGTGTGGGTGTAGTCGTCGGGGTCGTTGAGCTTCAGCGTCTGCGCGAGGCTGACGTCCTTGTTCTTCGCGTGGATGAACTGGATGACGTCCGGGTGCGAGACGCGCATGACGCCCATCTGCGCGCCGCGGCGCGCGCCGCCCTGCGCGATGGTCTCGCACATCTGGTCGAACGTCCGCATGAACGTGATGGGGCCGGAGGCGATACCGCCCGTCGAACCGACGGCGTCGCCGTACGGGCGGAGCTTCCAGAAGGCGTACCCCATGCCGCCGCCGGACTGGAACACCTGCGCGGCCTCCTTGGCCGTCTGGTGGATGTCGTCGATGTCGTCGGCGGGCGAGTCGACGAAGCAGGCCGACAGCTGCTGGAGTTCGTCGCCCGCGTTCATCAGCGTCGGCGAGTTCGGCATGAACGAGAGCCGCTCCATCAGGTCCTGGAACTCGTCGGCCGTCTCCTCGACGTGCGCGGCGACGGCGTCGGGCAGTTCGGGGACGACGGTGTCGTAGGCGAACTTGTTGACGTTGTACACCGACAGCGTCGTCTCGGCGTCCGCGTCGTCGGCGGTGACGCCCGTGCCGAACACCTCGGCGGCGAGTTCGTCCCGACGCGGGTGGTCCGGCTTCAACTGGTCGGGCGTGACCGTCACCTCGACGTCGCGCTTCTCCGCCTCGTAGACGGCCTCCGCGAGCGCGATGTTCTTCGCGACCCGTTCGAACAGTTCCTCCTGCGTCTCGGTCAACTCCCCGTTCGCGTCCTTCCGGAGGTAGCGCGCGGGCAGGATGTTGTCGTACGCGTTCGCGGTCAGCCGCTCCCGGAGCGTCTCGCCCTCGGTGCGCTTGATGGGCAAGCGCAGGTCGTCGGCGTCGATGTCCGCGCGGCTCATTCGTGCACTCCCTCCGCGACACAGGCCGTGTATCCCCCAGATACGGCGGTCTCGTAGTAACCCTTCATGGTAGAGATTGAACGGGAAACCATTCGAACCCATCGGCATAAACGATGCGGATTCAGAGGAATTTGTGCTAATTCAATCTCGTTTGTGATACCGGAGCAATCGCTGGCGGGTGACAGCGGGTCCGGTCACCTGTCCGGTGAGACGGCGCGAGTATAAGACTACAGTGGGGAGTGAAAGTGGTTTCGTCCCCGGCCGACGAGCCGGAATCAAATGCGACGCGACGGGAACGGACGCTCGGGGAGTCGCCCGACCGGGACAAGGGATATATACCGGAGGGCGAAAGCCGACCGTATGTCCGCGACACTCGGACCACTCGCCACCCAGGTACCCGCCGCGTTGCTCCAGTTGCCCGCGCCGCTCGACACCACGCTGGGGAAGGTGTTCCTCGCGCTGGTGGCGTTCCTCGTCGTGATGCTCGTCGCGCGCGTCGTGATGAGTTTCGCGTGGAAGATAGCGCTCCTCGCCGCCCTCGCCGTCGGCGCGTTCCTGTTCGTGACGACGTTCCTGCTGTAGTCCGACGCCCTACGCGACCCCGCGCAGGAAGTTCCGGACGACGTCGCGCCCCACCCCGGTGAGGACGGACTCGGGGTGGAACTGCACCGCCTCGATGGGGTACTCGCGGTGGCGGACGCCCATCACGAGCGACTCCCCGTCGTGGTCGGTGGTCGCGCTCACCGCGAAGCAGTCGGGGACGTCGGTCGCCACGAGCGAGTGGTACCGGCCGCCCTGGAACCCCTGCTCCAGCCCGACGAACACGCCCTCGCCGTCGTGGTCGATGGGGAACGCCTTCCCGTGGACCGGTTCGGGCGCATGGCCGACGCTCCCGCCGTACTCGTACACCGCGGCCTCCAGCCCGAGACAGACCCCGAGCGTCGGCACCTCGGGCGAGAGGTCGCGCAGGACGGGCGCCGTCACCCCCACGTCCCGGTCGTTCTTCGGGTGGCCGGGGCCGGGGCTGATGACGATTGCGTCGGGGTCGGTCGCGCGCACGTCGTCGACCGACGCGGCGTTCTTCAGCACCGCCACGCGGACCGACTCGTCCGTCTCCCGCTCTCCACTCGCGCGTCGACCCCCCGCCGCGACGCCGGCGCTCCCGTCCGCCGGCGTCGGGCGCGGGTCCGGGGCGCTCAGGTACTCCACGAGGTTGTACGTGAACGAGTCGTAGTTGTCGACGACGGTGACGCGAGTGGTCACTGCTCCACCCCCGTCTCCGCGTCGGGGTCGACCAGAACGCTATCGACCGCGTCGAGGACGCCACCCATCTTCTGTTCGGTCTCCTCGTACTCGCTCGCCGGGTCCGAGTCCGCGACGATGCCCGCGCCGGCGCGGACGGTGAGTTCCGCTTCCGCCGGTGCGCGCGCCTCGTCGTCCCCGGTTCCGTCCGCACGCGTCTCGCCGCGTTCGACCGTCGCCGTCCGGATGACGATGGCGAAGTCGGCGTCGCCGGTCCACGAGTAGTAGCCGACGCCGCCGCCGTACACGCCCCGGGGCTCGGGTTCGAGGCGGTCGAGAATCTCCATCGCGCGCACCTTCGGCGCGCCCGTCAGGGTGCCGGCGGGGAACGTCGCGCGCGTCGCGTCGAACGCGTCGGCGTCCGGAGCCAGAGTACCGGTGACGGTGCTCTCGATGTGCTGGACGTGGCTGTACTTCAGGACGTTCATGAACTCGTCGACGCGGACGCTCCCCGCCTCGCTCACCCGGCGGACGTCGTTGCGCGCGAGGTCCACCAGCATCGTGTGCTCGGCGCGCTCCTTCGCGTCCGCGAGCATCTCGCCCGCGAGCCGCCGGTCCTCGACGGGCGAGGAGCCGCGCCGACAGGTACCCGCGATGGGGTTCGACACCACCCGGTCGCCCCGCACCGAGACGAGCGTCTCGGGCGACGCACCCACCACGGAGCGGTCGCCGTGCTGGAGCAGGTACATGTACGGCGAGGGGTTCACCTCGCGCAGCGACGTGTACAGCGAGAGGTCGTCCACCTCGCCCGTCACGGTCCGGGTGCGCGAGACGACGCCCTGATACACGTCGCCGTCGAGGACGTGCTCCTTCGTCGTCCGGACCGCGTCCTCGTACTCGGCCTGCGGGCCGGCCGTCTCGCCGGTCTTTCTGATTCCCCGGGTCTCCGGCGGGGTCGCCGCGCGGAGCGTCCCCTCCACATCGGCCGCCTCGGCCGCGAGTTCGTCGTACACCGCGCCGGGGTCGTCGTCGGGACCGACGACGGGCGTGAACACCAGCCGGACGCTCCCCTCGCGGTCGTCGAACGCGAGCGTCCGCGTGGTGAGCAGGAACTCCGCGTCCGGCACCACCGGGTCGGGCCGTTCGACACCGACCTCCTCGAGCCAGAGGTCGTACACCGCGTCGTACGCGAGGAAGCCGACGAGGCCGCCGTCGAGCGTCTGTCTGTCCGCGTCGGGGAAGCCGACCCGCGCCACGTCCGGCATCGCGGCGCGCACCCGGTCGACCACGTCGCCCTCGCCGACGTCGACGTACTCGGCGGCGGGACCGAGTCGTTCGACGTCGGTCCGGTCCGGGTACACCGAGACGACCGCCTCGGGGTCGTAGCCCACGAACGAGAAGCGGGCGTGCCGGTCCGCGCCCCCGTCGTCGCCCGAGAACGCCCCGGCGGGGTCGCTGGAGGCGACCTTCTCCGCGCTCTCCAGGAGGAACGAGTGGTCCGCCCGGTCCGCGAGCGCGGCGTAGGCGGTCAGCGGTTCCACCTCGGCGTCGAGCGTCGCCGCCGCGCGAACGACCGCCGGACCGTCGACGGACGACGCGAGGTCGACGAACTCGGCCCGCGAGCGGTCGAGCGGAGCGCCGCCCGCAGACGCGCCCGCGGTCGACCGGTCGCTCACCCGTACACCTCCTCGGCCTCGCCGAGCGAGCGGCCGGCGTTGCGGACGAACCGCGAGACGGCAGTGTGGTCTTTCGCGCCGCCCGACCGTTCCACGCCCGACGCCACGTCCACCGCGAACGGCTCGACGGTCCGCACCGCGTCCGCGACGTTCTCGGGAGTCAGCCCGCCCGCGAGCACGACCGGCGAGACGAGTTCGCGTGCCAGGGCCGCGGCCGCCGCCCAGTCGCCCGTCTCGCCGGTGCCGCCAGCGCCCGTCTCGGTCGTCGAGTCCACCAGCACGGCGTCGGCCACCTCGTCGAGTTCGTGCGCGCGGTCGGCGTCCGCGTGGTCGACGACCGGCACCACCTTCGTCTCCGTCTCCGCGCGGACGAACGCCAGTTCCTCCGGGTCGAACTCGCCGTGAATCTGGAGGACGTCGGGCGCGATGGTCCGGGCGAGGTCCGCGGCCGCCTCGGGCGTCTCGGGCATCGTCACGAGTGTCGTCGTCAGGAACGGCGGCGCGCGCGCGGTGAGGTCCGCCGCCAGCGCCGGGTCGACCTCCCGGGGGGTGTCGACGGGGACGTCCGCGATGACGCCCACCGCGTCCGCGCCGGCGTCCGCGACGGCGCGCAGGTCCGCGCTGTTCGTCACGCCGCAGATCTTCACGCGGGTCATCTCAGTCGGGCCCCGACGCGGCGCGCATCGTCTCGAACGTCTCGGCCGCGCGGCCGTCCTCGATGGCGTTCGCGGCGGCGGTCGTCCCCTCCTCGACGCTGTCGGCCTCACCGGAGACGTACACCGCCGCGCCGGCGTTGGCGAGGATGACGTCCCGCTTCGGCCCGGTCACGTCGCCGCGGACGATACCCTCCAGGTCGCCGGCGTTGTCCTCGGGCGTGCCGCCGGCGATGTCCGCGACCGGGGCGCGGTCCAGCCCGAGACCCTCGGGCGTGAGCGTGTACTCGGTCACCTCGTCGCCGTCCACCTCGGCGACGGTCGTCGGCCCGTGGAGCGCTATCTCGTCCATGCCGTCGCCGTGGACGACGAGCGCCCGGTCGACCGGCATGTGCGTGAGCGCCTCGGCTATCTGCGGGACCAACTCGGGGCTGTAGACGCCGAGCACCTGCGCCTCCGCGCCCGCGGGGTTCGTCAGCGGGCCGAGCACGTTGAACACCGTCCGCATGCCGAGTTCCTTCCGCGGACCGATGACCGCCTTCATCGCGGGGTGGAACACGGGCGCGAGCATGAACCCGATGCCGTCGCGCTCGATGGCGCGCTCGACCGCCGGCGGTTCCGCGTCCACGTCGACGCCCGCCACCTCGAGGACGTCCGCGCTCCCCGACGAGGAGGAGACGGAGTAGTTGCCGTGTTTCGCCACCGTTACGCCCGCGCCCGCGGCGACGATGGCCGACGTGGTCGAGACGTTGATGGTGTCGTGGTCGTCCCCGCCCGTCCCGCAGGTGTCGACCAGCGGGCGCGCGTCCGGGTCGATGGTCCGGGCGGCCTCGCGCATCCCCTGCGCAAAGCCGGCTATCTCGGCCTCCGTCTCGCCTTTCGCGCGAAGCGCAGCCAGCAGCGCCCCGATCTGCGCCTCGGTCGCCGCCTCGAACACCAGCGTCGACGCCTCGCGCGCCTCCTCGACGGTCAGGTCCTCGCCGTCGGTCACGCGCCGGACGTACTCTTGTATTGTGGTCATGAGTGGACGGATTGGGCTTGTAATGTACGAATGTGTTCATCGACATAAGCCTGTCGTAGGACCGTTCGGCGGTATCACACCGCACGGGCGCGCGCCGAGTTCCTCCGTGAGCGACTCGGCTGGAAAACGGGACTCGTCGGCTCGACCCGGCGAGGGCCGCCGGCTCAGAACTCCGCGTCCGAGTCGGGGTCGTCCCCCCGGGCGTCGGGTAGTTCCTCCACCTCGCCGGCGAGTCGGGCCGCGTCGACCGCCACCGTCTCGTAGTCGACGCCCGCCTCCTCGGCGACGGTCCGCAGGTGGGCCGCGAGCAGCGAGAGCGCGCGCAGTCCCTCGGTCTCCGGGTCGTCACCGGTCCGTGCGGTCGTCGTCTCCACCTCGTCGCCGTGGACGACGCCGACGTGGACCGCCGTGACGTCGTCGGCCGCCAGCAGCGCCCGCGCGTTGGCCAGTTCCCGCTCGAACGCCGCGTCGGGGTCCACCGAGTCGTCGCTCATGCGCCGAGGTGACGGGGCGGGGGAGAAAAGCGCGTCGGGAGCGACGGCGAGCGGACGGACCCGAACCGCCGGGGCGGCGTCGCGGTTACTCCTCGGAGGAGCCACCCGATGACCCGCCGTCGTCGGGTCGGGGGAGCGAGGTGAACAGCGTCTCGACGATGCTGAACGGTTCGTACACCGACTGGTGGCACGGGCAGTACACCTCGTCCGCGGCGGCGAACTTCGCGGACCCGGCGTTGGTCTTGTACCCCGGGATACAGCAGAAGTGGGTGCACTTGTTGAGCCACGCGATGAATCCCTCGGCAGTGGACGCCTGGAGCCACTGCTGTACGTCCGAGGAGGCCTCGTACGTCTCGCCGTCGGCCCCGCGGGCCGACCCCGTCGCCGCGAGTTCCTCGATGACGGGCGACCGGAGGAGTTGGATGGTGAGCGTGTCCTCGGACTCCTGCGAGCGCCACGTCCCCGTCGCCGGCTTGCCGAGGCCGTCGACGCCGATGCCGTTGCCCCACGACTCGTAGTCGGAGAACAGGTCGACGCTGAAGCGGTCCCCCTCGCTCATCTCCTCGCTCTGCCACGTGTACGACGGGTCCGCCCCCGATCGGAAGTAGTTGTCACCGTCGTAGTCCGGGACGATGGGTTCGAACGTCTGGATGCCGCAGTACTGGAACCACTCGGAGGAGTACGTCTTGCCGCCGAGTTCCATCTCCGCGACCGTGATCTCCACGCCGTTCTGCATCTCGGTCCCGACGTCGGGCCAGAGGCCCCTGACGTACCCCTCGGAGTCGATCTCGAGCGGAATCTGGGGCATTCCCCGCGGCGCCGGCCCGTCCGTGTTCTCGATGGCCATCGCCTGGGTCGCCCCCCCGCCCGCACCCGGGGCGGTGGTGACGCTGTTGATGGTGGCGGACCCGCCCGCGCCGACGCCGGCGAGGGCCGCGCCGCCGACGACGCCCTTGACGAACCGGCGACGACCCGACTCGCCGGGATACTTGTCGTCGTTCGCGCTCATGGCCCCGACTCGGATGCGCCGACGCAAAAGCCTGACGAAAGGTGTGACAGGCCGCAGTACCCGAGATTTTCCGGATTCGAGCCGACGCTCGCTCCGGCGCTCCCGAGGCGAAAGTAACCGTCCGGACCCCTCATAGCGAGCTACTTGAACGCCTGAGCCAACCCGTCAGTGGCGCCCGCCGGGGGAGCGGTCGCCGTTTCCGTGTCCACACCGGCCGTGCGGTCCGTGTCCCGCACGGCCCCCACCCCCGGGACGCTCGAAGCTTAACTCGAAACCGAGGCAATTTTTCTACGAAGCCCGACGTTGACGACCCAGTGCGCTCAGTGTGAACGCATGGCAGGAGACGGACGCGCCGTGAGACGGGACGTACGCGACCTCGGCGACAGACTGGGAGCGGTCATCAGGCGGCAGACGACCGCCGAGGCGTTCGAGGCGGTCGAGGACGTGCGGACGGGAGCCATCGAGTACCGGCGGGGCGACGCCGAGAGCAGGGCACCGGTCCGCGAGCGACTGTCGGGGCTCGACCCCGAGACGACCCGGACGATGGCGCGGGCGTTCACGACGTACTTCGAACTCGTCAACGTCGCCGAGGAGCGCGAGCGCATCCGCGCCGTCCGGCGGGGGCGCGCCGACGGGACGCTCGCGGACGGCCTCGACGCGACGGCCGAGGCGCTGGCCGACGTGGACCGGGAGACGGCGGCCCGGGCGCTCGCGGACACGCGGGTCGTCCCGACGTTCACCGCCCACCCGACGGAGGCGCGCCGGAAGACGGTGAAGGCGAAGCTCCGGCGCGTCGCCGGGACGCTCGCGGACCTCGACGAGCGACGCCTCGACGACCGAGAGGCCGCCGACCGCCGCGCTGACCTCGACGCCGAGGTGGAGTCGCTGTGGGCGACCCGGCAGGTCCGCCCGCACCGACCCACGCCGCTCGACGAGGCGCGCGACGTGCGCTGGTACCTCGAGGAGACGCTGTTCGACGTGGTCGGCGAGACGTACGACGCGCTGGGGGACGTACTCGACGAGACGCACGCCGGACTCGACGTCCCGCCGGTTCTCGAGTTCCGCTCGTGGGCGGGCAGCGACCGCGACGGCAACCCGCACGTCACGCCCGAGGTCACCGCCGAGACGCTCGCCGCCCAGCGAGCGGCCGTGCTCGACCGTTACGAGACGGCGCTCCGGGACCTCGCGGGCGCGGCGAGCCACGAGTCGGAGCGGGTGACCCACACCGACGCCTTCCGCGAGCGAGTCGACGACGCGCGGGCGGCGGTCCCGCGGGTCGCCGAGTCGCTGGACGAGCAGTACCCGGAGGAGCCGTACCGGCGGTTCGTCCACCTGCTGCGCGCCCGTCTCGACCGGGTGGGCGACCTGCGCCCGGGCGAGTTCGCGGACGCCGGTGGGCTGGAGTCGGCGCTCGAAACGCTCGCGGCCGACCTCCGGGCGAACGGCTACGACGCGTTCGTCGCCGACCACGTCGAACCGCTCCGGCGGCGCGTCGAGACGTTCGGATTCACCCTCGCGGCGCTCGACCTGCGCGACCACCGGGAGAACCACACCGCCGCCGTCGCCGCGGTCCTCGACCGCGAGGGCATCGACTACCGGGCGCTCCCGGAGGCGGAGCGGGTCGAGGTGCTCACCGAGTCGGTGCTGGGCGAGTCGGTCGGCGACCTGACGACCGACGGCCTCGGGGACACCGCCGCGCGGGTGTGCGAGCGGTTCGACCGCTTCGCCGGCTGGCAGGCCGAGTACGGCGTCGAGGCCATCGACACCTACTGCATCTCGATGACCGAGGAGCCGTCGCACGTGCTGGAGGTGCTCTACCTCGCCGACCTGGCTGGCGTCGTCTCGCTCCCGGAGCACTGCGGGGTGGACGTCGTTCCGCTCCTGGAGACGGCGTCCGCGCTGGGGAACGCGCGCGAGATATTCGAGACGCTCACCGACAACGACGCCTACGGCGCGGCGCTCGACGCCCGCGGCGGGGTCCAGGAGGTGATGCTCGGCTACTCCGACTCCAACAAGGAGAACGGCCCGCTCGCCGCCTCGTGGGACCTCCACCGGAACGCCCGCCGACTGGCCGAGGTGGCCGACGACGTGGGCGTCGACCTCAGACTGTTCCACGGCCGCGGCGGCTCCATCTCGCGCGGCGGCGGCCCGATGAACGAGGCGCTGCTGGCGCTCCCGCCCGAGACGGCGACCGGCGAGGTGAAGTTCACCGAGCAGGGCGAGGCCATCGCCGAGAAGTACGCCAACCCGAACGTCGCGGAGCGGGAACTCGAACAGATGCTCGACGCGCAACTGCGCGCGCGCCTCCGGACGCTCACCGGCGACGCGCCGCCCGTCGACGAGGAGTGGGAGGAGGCGATGGACGCCGCCGGCGAGGCGGCGCGAGCGGCGTACCGCGACCTGCTCGACACGGAGGGGTTCGTCGACTACTTCGAGGCGACGACGCCCATCGCGGTCATCGACGACCTGAACCTCGGCTCGCGGCCCGCCTCGCGGACGGGCGAGCGGACCGTCGAGGACCTCAGGGCCATCCCGTGGGTGTTCTCGTGGACGCAGTCGCGCACCATCCTGCCGGGGTGGTACTCGGTCGCGGCGGGACTCGACGGCTACCTCGACGGCGGCGGGGACCTGGAGACGCTCCGGACGATGTACGAGGAGTGGCCGTTCTTCCGGACGACGGTCGACCACGTGGCGCTGTCGCTCGCGCGGACCGACCTGGAGATCGCCGCCGAGTACGCCGCGCTCGCCCCGCCGGACCTCCGCGAGCGGTTCTTCCCGCGCATCGAGGCGGAGTACGACCGCGCGGTCGAACTGGTGCGCGCCGTGACCGGGCGCGACCGACTCCTCCGGCGGGAGTGGCTCCGCGAGAACCTCGACCGGCGGAACCCGTACGTCGACCCGCTGAACCTCCTGCAGGCCGACCTGCTGGGTCGTAACGACCGCACCGACGCCGAGGAGCGCGCGCTGCGACTCGCGGTCAAGGGCATCGCCGCCGGGATGAAGAACACCGGCTAGGGACGCAACTGCTCGGCCGCGGCGCGGAGCGTCTCCGGCCCGAAGACGGCCGCCGCGGCCGTCACGAGCAGGACCGCAAGCGCGCCGCCGAGGAACCCGTCGAGGCTCGCGCCCGCCGCGACGCGGACGAGCAGGCCGCCCAGCAGCGCGAACAGCACCGCGACGCCGAGGACGAGCCGGACCGTCGCGGGGCGCCCGCGCGGCTCGGTGGGGGGGTCGACTTCCGACTCCGTCTGGTCTGACATGACACCCGGTAGTTGGTGAGCTGCGGGGATAAGACTCAGCCGAACGTGTGGTGAAACTAAAGCCGACAGAGGCATGAGGGGTGGTGGCGAAGTCGGGCCGTGCCCAGCCTCCCCGCGAGCCGTCGGCGCGCGCTCGCCGCGTTCGCCGTCACGGTGCTCGCGTTCGGAACGTCGTTCGTCGGAATCAAGAGCGGGCTCGCGACGGTGCCGCCGGCGCTGTTCGCCGGACTCCGGTTCGTCGGCGGGGGCCTGCTCCTGCTCGGCGCACTCGCCGCGACGGGTCGACTCGACCGGCCGCGGACCCGCGGCGACCGGCGGGGCGTGCTCGTGGCCGGGACGTTCCTCACCTGGCTCAACGGCGTCGCGCTGTTCGTCGGCCAGCGGACCGTCACCAGCGCGGCCGCCGCCACCCTGTTCGCCGCACTCCCGGTGCTCACGCCGCTGTTCGCGCGGGGACTGCTCGGCGAGCGACTCGGTCCCCGGCAGACGGTCGGCCTGTTCGTCGGGTTCGCCGGGACGCTGCTCGTCGTCGCGCCGGACCCCGCCAACCTCGCGTCGGTGTCGACGGGGCGCGCGCTCGTGGCGACGTCCGTCGTCAGCGCGGCGCTCGGGGGCGTCCTCCTCCGGCGCGTCGACCCGCGGATGGGGAACGTGTCGCTCACCGCGTGGGCGATGCTGCTCGGCGCGGGCGGCGCGCTGGCGACGAGCCTCGCGCTGGGGGAGGCGTGGACGGTGTCGTGGACGCCGCGGACGCTGTTCGCCGTCGGCTACGTCGTCGTCGTGGCCACCGCCGTCGCGTTCCCGACGTACTTCTGGCTCATCCGGGTGGTCGGTCCGACGCGCGCGAACCTCAACTCGTACGTCGTCCCGCTCGTCGCGGCCGTCGCCGGCGCTCTCGTGCTCGGCGAGACGGTGGCGGCGAACACGGCCGTGGGCTTCGTGGTCATCGTCGTCGGGTTCGCCGCGATGGAGTGGGAGACGCTCCGCGACTCGGTGCGGCGCGGGCGGGCGGGCGGGCGGACCGACCGCGACGACCCGGACGGGGCGTCGTCGACGCCCGGCGGCGAGTCCGCGACCGACGGGGGGAACGCCCCGGAACCGTGAGTCGGTAATCGGGGCGAACGGACGAACTGGGGGCGGGTCGGAGGGCGGGCGGAGGAGTCGCCCGCTCAGGCGTCGGCGTCGTTCCAGGGCGCCGCCTCGAAGTCGACGAGGCGACGCTCCTCCTCGATGCCGTCGATGGTCGCCACCTCGTCGTCGGTCAACTCGACGTCGAGCGCCGCCAGGTTGTCGCGGAGGTGCTCCTCGCTCGTCGCCTTGGGGATGGCCGCGACGCGCTCCTTCGACAGCAGCCACGCGATGGACACCTGCGCCGGCGTGGCGTCGTGCGCGTCGGCTATCTCGCGTATCTCCGGGACGTCGGCGACCTGATTCCGCGCGATGGGGCAGTACGCGACCAGCCAGTGGTCGTCCGCGACGGCGTACTCGCGGAGTTCCTCCTGGGGGAGCAGCGGGTGACACTCCACCTGATGGGCGAAGATGGGCACGTCGAGGTGCTCGTTCGCCTCGTCGAGTTGGTCCGGCCGGAAGTTCGAGAGTCCGACCCGCTCGACGACGCCCTCGTCCACCAGGTCGTTCAGCGCGGCACACGTCTCCTCGGCGTCGTACGTGTTGATGGGCCAGTGGACGTACAACAGGTCGATGGTGTCGACGCCCAGCCGGGCGGCGGACTCGTGGGCGGTGGTCACGGCGTCGTCGTACCCCAGGTTGTCGGTGTCGAGTTTCGTCGCCACGAACACGTCCTCGGGGTCCGACCCGGCCCGCTCGACGCCGCGGCGTACCAGCGCCTCGTTCTGGTACCCCTGCGCGGTGTCGATGGCCTCGTACCCCACGTCGAGCGCCGTCGCCACGCTCTCGACGCACTGTGCGCCGGGGAGCTGGTACGTCCCCTCGCCGAACCGCTTGAACTCGGGCATGGCTACTCGTTCGCCCCCGACCGCCTCAACCCATCGAAAGCGGAACGCGCGACCCAGGTTCGCCCGAGGGCCACGGCACGATGGTTCTCGAACCCGAGAACGCGGAGGGGGCGCACTGCGGGTCTATAAAATGCTGTTCGATAACACTTAACACGGTAGACACACTCATATAGTATGTTCGAACAGTTCTCCAGCGGCTACTACCTGGGCGAGATGTACGTTCAGCCCCGGGAGTCGGAGACGGCGGCCATCAAGCGTACCGACCACGAGCGTGTGAACGAGCAGTTGTACGCCACCGGCGAGGGCGTCGAGCGCCTCGACAGCCCGCTCGTGATGAAAGTGGGGACGCGCCACTTCCCGGTCGTCGGCGACGACGACGTGGCCAGCGGGACGCTCGCGGTGCCGCGGGCGGCGGTGCCCGACGACCTGAAGTTCTCCGTCCCCGGTCGACTGGAGGTACTCCTCGCGAACGCGGAGCGTGCGCGGGACCTCATCCGCTACACCGGGTGGGAAGACGAGGACAACGCGTAGCTGGCGGGCGCCGCTGTCGCCGTCTTTTTCTCCCGCCGGGTCGCGCGTCGGGATAGTACATGCTCGACCGGCTTCTCGGCCGCGCGTCGCTGAAGGCGCGCATCGACGAGTTGGAGGAGGAGCGCGACTCGGCGGTGGCGCGCATGGAGGCCGAGGAGGAACGACGCGGCGAGGCCGCGCGCAAGCGACAGGAGGCCGAAGAGCGCGTCAACCGACTGGAGGACCGCATCGAGGAACTGGAGGACCGCATCGAACGCGCGGAGGCCGGCGGGGAGGCCGACCTCTCGTTTCGCGGCGTCGAGACGCTGCGCCGCCGTCGGCTCGAAACCGTGCTCGACAGGCTCCGGAGCGTCGACACGGGCGCGGAGGGCGCGCTCTCGGCGTTCGTCCCCGCCGACGGCGAGCACGGCGGCCTGCCCGAGCAAGTGGAGGCGGCGCTTGGCGAGCGCGCGCCGCTGGTCCGCCGCGCCGCGCCGACGCTCGTGTACCGCGACGACGCCGGACTCGTCTCGTGTGCGCTCGACCCGCCGCTACCGCCGGAGCCGTTCGCGGCGTGGGACGACGGGTTCCGCGTCGAGGCGCCGTGGTTCCGGCCGACCGGGCGGTTCGCGTTCGCGCTCGCCCGGACGGACACCTTCGCCGTCGGCACCTACGAGGGCGACGAGCGGGTGGAACTCGAGACGGTGGAGACGGACGTGATGGACGAACACGACAAGGGCGGCTTCTCGCAGGCCCGGTTCGAGCGCCAGCGCGACGCGCAGGTCGCCGACCACGTCGAGAAGTGCGCGGCGGCGCTCTCCGGCGTCGAGGGCGTCGAGCGAGTCATCCTGGTGGGCGAGCGGACCGTGGTCCCGGAACTCGACGAGTACGCCGACCACGTCGCCGGCAGCGACGCGACGGGCGACCCGGAGGCGGCGCTCGACGACGCGTTCGCCGACTTCTGGACGGCGACGCTCCGCCTGCTGTGAGCCGTGCGTCGGGGTCACACGGCGGCCGGAACGGTGTTCCGTGTCGCGCCCCGAGCGGGGAGTGCATGCCCGACGAAGGCGACGACGCACCCGACTTCACGGCACCGCTCGTCACCGACGACATCGAGGAGGCGACCCTCTCCGAGCGCCTGTCGGAGGACGCGCCGGTCGTGCTGGCGTTCTTCCCGGGGGCGTTCACGCCGCCGTGCCGCGAGGAGATGTCCAGCTTCCAGGACGACATCGACCGCTACCGCGACCTGGGCGCGACGCTGTACGGCGTGAGCGTCGACACGCCGTTCGCCCAGCAGGAGTTCAAAGAGCAGGAGGGGTTCGAGTTCGGGATGGTGAGCGACACCAACAAGGAGATAATCGACGACTACGACGTCCGCATCGACATGGACGACATCGGCTATTACGGCCTGTCGAACCGCGCGGTGTTCGTCGTCGACGCCGACGGCGAAATCACCTACACGTGGGAGGCCGACGACCCCGAGACCCAGCCCGACTTCGACGCCGTCGCCGAGGCCGTCGAGGCGGCCTGAGCGACCACACCCCGCTCGCTCGTCTCTTCGTTTTTCGCCCGGTCCTAACAGGAGCAGTAGTAGTCGCGGTCGGTCAACTGCGTCTCGATGACCGCCGCGGCCGGCCCGGGGTCCGACGGCCGGTAGACGCCCGTCGTCAGCCCGCGCTCCCCCTCGAACGCGCCCGAGACGAGGCTCGTCCACTCCGCGCGCGAGAGCACGTCCCAGAACGCCGGGTCGGTCGTCGCGAGTTCGAGGTAGTCGCGGAGGTACACCCAGCGGGCGTCGCGCCGCTCGCCCGGTTCGTACGTCGTGTCGGTGACACTCGCGTAGGCGGCCATCGGGAGGTTCGCGCCCGCCTCGACGGTCATGGATATCCACTTCCACGGCCGCGTGTTGATGTCGAGGAGGACGTACTCCTCGCGGTCCTCGTCGTAGACGAACTCCGACTCGCTGATGCCGTAGTAGTCGGTCTCCGCCAGCACCGACAGCGCCCGGTCGCGGACTTCCGGTCGGTCGACAGTCTCCACGAGACAGGAGGTGCCGAACTGCCGGGGGAACCGGACCGCGGCGTTGCCGACGACGGCGAGGGGGTCGCCGTCGGGCGGGACGTAGCTCGCGAGCGAGGTGTCCGCGCCCGTCTCGACGGGCACCTTCTCCTGGAGGAGGACGGTCGCGCCCGCGTCCTCGGCGGCGGCGACGGTGTCGTCGAACTCCGCTCGATTTCCGACCTCGATGACGTTCGTGCCGAACGCCTCCTCGAACCTGCGCTTGTGGGCGGGCTTGACCACGAGCGGGAACCCCAGCGCGTCGACCACCTCGTCGGCGGGCGTCTCCGAGAGCCGGTACGTCTCGGGGTACGGCACGCCCAGTTCCTCACAGAGGTGGTAGAGGTTGTCCTTGTCGAGGACGCGCTCGATGCCCTCGACGCCGGAGAACGGGAGCCTGACGCCCGCGGGTTCGGTCGCGGCGAACCCGCGCACCCACTCGTCCATGCAGGCGAACGCGACGCAGTCGACGCCGGCGGCGTCGACGACGCGCTCCACGTCCGCGCGGAACCCGTCCTGGTCGTCGAGCGGGTAGGTGACCGCGCCCGCGAAGTCGACGGCCGCCGACGCGGGGGCGACCCCGTCCCCGTTCCGGTCGAGCGCGATAACGGGCACGTCGTGGGCCGCGAGCGCCCGGGCGACGCTCACGCCGGTGATGTGCGCGTTGGCGACGAGCGCCGGCGGCCGGTCGAACGACGCCGCTTCCAGCGCCGCGACCAGGCCGTCGGTGTCGTGGAAGGTGTCGGCCATGCCCGCGCTTGCCGCCGGGCGGTAAAAGCCCCGCGTTAGTCGGCGTGCTCTGCCACCGACTCGGACGCCGGCGCGAACGCCCGAGCGCCCCCCGCCCGGCGTAGCGTCGGCACAAGGGATTTGCCCGGCGTGCCGAGACACCGACGCGAACCGATGCTCTCCACGCCACAGCGACGGACACTGCTCGCCGCGCTCGCGGTCCTCGTCGCGACGTGCGCCCCGCTGTCGGTCCCGCTCGCGGAGGAACGCGCGCTCGACGCCGAGGAGGCGTACGTGGCCGAGCGACTCGACGGCGCGCCGTGTCTGACCGACTGGGGGACGAACGAGGGGGCGGGTCCGAGCGAGGACGCGACCGTGACGGGAGTGACGGCGGGTGGCCTCCGCGTCGCCGTCACCGTACCGTACGCGTACACAACGGAGACGGACCAGGGGACCGTGTACGCCGACTTCGCGTCGGAGGCGGTGTACGAGGTCACTCCCACCGGCGTCCGTCGCGTGCGGGGCGACGAGATGTCCCCCTGCTGATTCGGGCGGACGCGAGCGCGCCGCTTATGCGTGCCGACCACCTCCCTCCGGGCGTGACCGACAGCGACGAGGTCCCCGGCCGCGTCCGACGCGCCGCGCGGGACCACGACGCCCTCGGCGACCCGGCCGGCGGCGCGTTCGCCGTCACGAGCACCCCGTTCGACGGCCGCGTCGCCGTCGCGGAGCGCGACGACGGCCGACTCGCGTTCGACGTGACCGTCAGCGTCCCGACGCTCTCGGCGGTGGCGGTCGACGGCGTGGCCGACGTGGTCGAGGACGGCTGGTACGACACGTTCGAGCGCCGCGTCGCCGCCATCGGCGACGTGACCGAGGCGGACCACGACCTCTCCCCGGAGACGCACCGGACGGGCGAGACGGCGGTCGTCGAGGTGGGGTTCGCCGACGTCGACGAGCGGCGCGGCGTCAACGACGCCGTCGCCGTGGTGGACTACGTCGAGGGGACGTACGTGCAGGGCATCGTCCCCGGCTACGAGTACACCGACCCCGTGACGGGTCTCATCGACCGGGCGCGCGCGGCCGGCGGCAGCGACGGCTACTGAGTCGAACGGACTGAGTCGCCGCGCTCCCCGCTGGCTCCGCTCACCACAGGGTCGCACCCACCTCACCGTACTTGACGCTCGGTGCCCTCCGTGCAGCATGGACGGCGAGCGGGCTGACGGGTGGCGGTGGTCGAACGTCCCGGTCCCGGAGTCGCACGTCGCCGGCCTCCTCGTGGCGATGGCAGCGCACGCGCTCCGCCCGGCGAGACTGGTCGACGGGGACCGACGCCTCGCGCGGGTCGCGGGCGGGGGACTGGTCGGCGGCGGACTGCTCCTCGTCGGCTGGGCGGTCCGGACGGCCGGCCGGCAGGACATCGAGAACCCGTCGGAACTCCTCACCGGCGGTCCCTACGCCGTCAGCCGTAACCCGATGTACGTCGCGTGGACGGCGCTGTACGTCGGAGTCACGCTGCTCTCGAACGCCGCGTGGCCGGCCGTCGCGCTGCCGTTCGTGCTGCTCCACTGCCACGCCGTGGTCCGACGCGAGGAGCGGCGGCTGGAGCGCGAGTTCGGCGACGAGTACCGGCGCTACCGCCGCGACGTCCGTCGATACCTGTAGACGGAGGCCGGGCCCGTTCGACGCGACTGCCGAACGCGCGGACGAACGGGGTGGTCGGGACCGACGAGCGGCCCGTCAGTCCATCGCGATGTACGTCTTCGTGTCCTCGACGCCCTCGATGGTCTGTATCCCGTCGGCGGTGACCTCCTTCACCTGCGCGGGGCCGTCGACGTTCACCTTCACGACGAAGTCCATGTCGCCGGCGACGATGTGCGCCTCCTCGACGCCGTCCAGTTCCTCGATGGCGTCCCTCACCCGGTCGGCCGCGCCGGTGCTGGCTTTCACCATCACGTAGGCGACGACCGTCATCGCTCCGCCTCCGTCGCGGAGGCGAGCGTCGCCGCCGAGTCGTCGCCGACGAGCAGTTGGCGCACGTCGCCGAGGACGTTGAAGTCGGCGAGCACCGCGAGCCGGTCGCCCTCCTCCAGCGAGTCGTCCGGGAGCGGGATGCCCATCGGCTCGTCGGACTTGCCGAACGCGAGGATGCGCGCCTGCGAGGGGAGCGACACCTCGCTCAGCGTGTAGCCCCGCATCGGCGACTCCGCCGAGATGGTGAACAACAGCACTTGGAGGTTCTCGGCGATGTCGGCGATGGCGCGGATGTTCCCTCCCAGGAGGGCGTTCTTCGCCCCGATGGCGCCGAGCCGCTCGGGGTAGACGATCTCGTCCACCTCGTCGGCGTACTTCTGGTAGATCTCCTCGCGGTAGTCCTCGTCGATGCGCATCACGGTCCGGCAGCCGAAGTGTTTCGCGATCATGCACGCCGCGAAGTTGACGTTCAGGTCGCCCGTGAGCGCCCCGACGGCGTCCGCCTCCTCGACGCCCGCCTCGAGGAGCGTCTCCTCGTGGGAGCCGTCGCCCTCGAACACCGTGAACTCGGCCGTTCGGGCCCGCTCGGCCCGCTCGGCGTCGCGCTCGACGATGACCACCTCGTGTCCCTCTTCCCGGAGGACGCGAGCGGTCCGGAGTCCGACGCGACCGGCCCCGATGACGATGAATCTCATATGAGATGCTATAGCACCCGAGAAAATAACTGTACCCCCGCGCCCGGAGACGGTTCCGACCGGCTCGGCGGAAGGGTTTTATCCGTGCTAAGTGTTACCACACGTATGGTCCGTGCGTTCGTCATGGTGAAGACCGGCCCCGGGACCGTCGAGCGCGTCGTGGAGTCCGTTCGCGGGCTGGACGCGGTGACGGAGGCGCACGTCGTCGCCGGCGAGTACGACGTCATCGCGGAGGTGACCGCCGAGGAGATGTACGAGGTCCTCCACGCCGTCGCGAGCGACATCCGGTCGCTGGACGGCGTGAGCGACACCAAGACGTACGTGTCGATGAGCGAGTGACCGTGAGCGAAGCCGTCGAGCGCGAACGCGACCGGCGGCCGGCGTTCCTCGTGGAGTTGGCGTTCGTCGTCGCCGGGTTCCTCGCGGTGGCCGCACTCCGGTTCGGCGTCGTCGCGCAGACGCCGGCGCGCGATGCGGCCGGCCCGGCGGTCGCCGGCGCGTTCGTCGGCACGGGCCTCCTCCTGTTCACCACCAGCCCGACGTTCGAGCGGGTGGGGCGCGACTGGCTGGTGACGTTCGTCGTCGCGGCGGTGGTGATACTCGGTGGACAGGTGCTCCTCGACACCGTCGGCGAACCGGCCGCGACGTTCGGTCTGCTCGGGTTCTTCCTCGCGTTCGGGGTGGGGCTGGTCGCCCGGCGGGCCGCACCGGCCGGCGGTGCGCGACGAGCGCCGCCGGACGGGTGACCGTCGCCTCGGCCGCCGGCTCCGGTCGTCGGGGTCGGAGTCGTCGGTTCGCTCGTTCCCCGTCCGCTGTCGAGGACTCGGCGGCGGGCACGCCGGTCCCGACAGGTCAAAGTCCGTGAGGGGCCTACATCGCGCATGGCCTCGCTGGTCGCGCTCGTACTCGCCGCGGCGGTGCTCGCGATACACACGCTGCTCGCGGCGGTGCTCGCGCGCTTCTTCCGCATCCGGCTGCAGACTCGGTGGGGGTGGGTGGCGTACTCGCTGCTCGTCACGCCGGTCGTGCTCACGGTGACGACGCTCGTCGCCGGGGCGGTCATCCCGCCGCTGTTCGAGAGCGCGGTGCTGCTGCTGGCCACGTTCGTCGGTCTCCCGCTCGCGCTCGGGTTCACCATCGACCTGCTGTACGTCCCGCCGCCCGAGGAGTACGACCTGCCCGAGGCGAACTGAACCTGCGACTCCGCGAGAACCGCCGAGCAGCCGCGAACGGCGTCCGCCGCCGTCGCGTCCCCCTCCTCACCCGCTCGCGGTCGTGGTGGCCGTCCCGTCGTCGGTACCGGTCGGGTCAGTCTCGGTCTCGTTCTCGCCGGTCTCCGCGAGCGCCTCGACCGCCCACTCGGGGCGGTCGACGGTCGTGTTCCCCACGCCCGTGACGCGGAAGCGGTCGACGACCCGCGCCTCCCGGTCGAACTGCGTCGTCCGGTAGGCGAGTCGGGACGAGACGACCGTCCCGTCGGGCGCGACGAGGAGTCTGAGGTCGACCGCGCGGGCGTCCGGCAGGCCCTCGCGCTCGATTCGCCCGGCGGTCGCGCGGAGGACCGCGAACTCGCGGCCGTCGAGCACGCGCGTCCCGGCGAGGCGCGGGTTCAGCAGGTCGGCGAGCGTCCGGACTCGCTCCCCCCCGGTCGCGTCGGACGTGATGGGCCGCGACGGCGCGCCGCGGGTCACCACCACCTCCGGCGGTTCGGACGAGCGGGTCTCGCGCCGAACCGTCACCGACCCGTTCGTCCAGTGAGCGACCGTCTCCGTCCGGGCGTTCCCGCCCTCGACCCGGTCGGTGACCGTCAGCCGGACCCGCCGGGCCCGGTCGTCGACCCGGACGCTGGCGACCGTCCGCACGAGGAGGGTCCCGTTCGAGTGGGTGACCGTCCGGCGGTGGACGGTCTCGAACGACCGGTTCGACAGCGCGCGGCGGTGAGCGGCGGCCAGTCGCTCCGGGTCCACCCCGTCCGTCGCCACGCCGGGCGGAAGCCCGCCGTCGGGCGTCGGGAGCGGCGTCGGTGACGGGGTGGGACTCGGCGTCCCGCGGAGGTCGGGATTCACCGTCCGCGGACCCGCGTCGTCGGAGGCGCCACCGGGGAGGCCGGCGCACCCCGCGACCAACAGGACGAACGCGAGCGCGAGGACGCGTCGGGACACGTCCGTACCTGCCGCGGTCGTCGCATAAAGCCGCGGTCGTCGCGCCCGAACCGTCTCGAATCCGTTCGAGCCCGGGCCGTCAGCCGGCCGCGCGCGCCTCCGCCACCCAGGGCGGCCGCTCGACGGTCGTGTTCCCCACGTCGGAGACGCGGAACGACTCGCGCACCGCGACGACCCCGGCGCCCTCGCGGGCCTCCTCGTAGCGCACCGCGTACGACCGGACGACGTCGTGTTCGGTGACGCCCGCGGCGAGCGAGTAGTTCCGGAGCGTCGTGTCGCCGACCCGGTCGACGCGGTCGGCCCGGGCGCGGACGAGGACTACCGTCTCGCCGGCGTCTCGGCGGACGCCGACGACCGACGCGTTCACGTTGGCGAAGACGCGGTAGACCGCGTCGCGTCCCGTCGCGGGGCCGGCGAGCGAACTGGGGGGCCGGCCGGCGAAGTGGACGTACTCGACGCTCCCGTTCGGCCGGCTTCGCCGGATGGCCGTCTCCTCCCCGTCGGTCCACAGCGTGAAGTCGAAGCCGGGGACGCCGACCGTCTCGGGCGCGACGCCGCCCACGTCCAGGCTGTACAGGAGCTCGCCGTCGACCTGCGTGGACGCCGTACGGACCGTCGCGAGCGTCGCCCCGTTGGGGGCGGTGACGGTCCGGTTCGAGCGCACGGTCACGCCCCGCGAGCGGACCGCGCGGTGGTGGGCGTTCGCGAGAGTCCACGCGTCGACGCCGTCGGCGGTCACGCCCGACGGGTACAGCGGGGCGGGCGTGGGGGTGGCGGTCGGACTGGGCGTCCCGCGGAGCGCCGGCTTCACCGTCCGCGGGTCGCGGTCCGCCGGACTACCGAGGCCGCTACAGCCGGCGGTGGTGACGAGGAGGGCGAGCACCACGGCGACCGGGAGCCGCGCGCGCATAGCGGGTGGAAAGCGCCCGGCGGAGATAAGCGTAGAGTCGGCCGCCCCCGCGACTATCCGGTCGCGTTTGCGGCCCACACGGGCGTCTCGACGACCGTCTCGTTCAGGTCGAACGCGTAGAACCGCTTGAGCGACGTGGTGTTCGCCCTCCCCGGGCCGCCGGGTGCGCGGTAGACGAGCGAGCGGACGACGCCGTCGGCGGTCACGCGGAGGGTGAGCCGACCGTCTTCGACCGGCGCGGCGAGGACGTGGAGCGCCGTTCCGTTCCGTCGTTCGACGCCGACGTAGCTCAGCTCCCGACCGGACAGAATCGCGGCGAGGACGTACCGACCCGAGTCGACGCTCTCGACGCCCGCGAACACCGACGGCGCGCCGCTGTCGATGACGCGCGTCTCCGTGAGACCGTTGGGGAGCGTCTCCTTCGCGACGGTCACGTTCCCGTCGGTCCAGTAGGCGTACTCCCACGCCTGCGTCCGGACGACCACCGGGTCGACCCCGCCGTTGACCGCTTCGTACCGCTGACGGGAGCCGTTCGTCCACGCCGTGGCCGTGTACCAGCCGAGCACGCTCCCGTTCGGCGCGAGCCACGCCTGGCTCTCGCGGACCGTGACGGGGGTGTCCTCCAGCGCCCGGTCGTGTGCCACGTACAGCGCGCGCTCGTCCACCTCGTCGGTGGCGTCGGGCGTGACACCCGGCGGGAGCGGGGCGTCAACCGGCGGCGTCGCGGTCGGCGCGTCCGTCGGCGTGCCGTTCAACTGCGGCGCGACGGTGGGCACCGCCCGCTCGCTCGCGCCGAGACCGTTACAGCCCGCGGTGACGAGCAGGAACGCTATGACGAGCGTCGACGGGGGTGCGAAACGCATGGGGGGAACACGGCGCGCGACTACAAAACACCCCGTCCGCCCGGCGCGTCAGCGGTCCTCGCCGCCTCCGTCGTCGAGCAGGCGCGCGACGGCTCGTTCGACCGAGCCGAGCACCTCCTCTGGCGAGCGGGACGCGTCGACGCGGACGAACCGGCCCGGTTCCGCCTCCAGCAGGCGTTCGTAGTTCGACTGCACCTCGGCGAGGAACGCCGCGCGCTCGAACTTGTTCGTCGCACCGGCGCGCGCGGCGGCCGTCTCGGGGTCCACGTCGAGGTAGACGGTGGCGTCGGGTTCGCGCGTGAACGCCTGGTGGATACCGCGGACGTACTCGAGCGGGCGCTGGATACCCGAGTCGGCGAGGCTCGCCGCCTGGTAGGCGTACCGCGAGTCGACGTACCGGTCCGAGACGACCAGCCGTCCGTCGGCGAGCGCCGGGCGAACGACCCGCGAGAGGTGGTCGGCGTGGTCGGCGGTGTAGAGGAACAGTTCCGCGAGCGGGTCGGCGTCGTCGTCGCCGATCGACCGGTAGACCGCCTCGCCGTACCACGAGTCCGTCGGCTCGTGGGTGAACGTCGCGTCGGGGTACACGTCCTGCAGGGCCTCCCACGCGGTCGTCTTGCCGCTCCCGTCGAGCCCTTCGAGCGTGATGAGCATCCGTACCGGCCGGTCGCGGGGCCGGGGTTTACCGTTACCGTTCGTCCGACCGGCGGGCGAGCAGCACGGCCCCGGTCAGCGCGAGAGCCGCCAGCGCTCCGACGGCCGAGAATCCCGGTGCGGTCGTGGCCGTCTCGTCCTCGCCGCTTCCGGTCTCCGGCGACGCCGGCGTCCCCGTAGTCCTCGTCGACCCCGTCGTCGCCGGGGGCGTCGGAGGTGTCGACGACGCGTTCCCGTCGGGCGTCGTCGGAACGGACGACGGCGTCGCGATTGCGGTGGCCGTCGGGGTCGTACGGCCCGTGGCGTCCGGGTCCGCGCTCCGGTTCCCGTCCGCGGTCGCGTTCGACGGACTGTCGACGCCGACCGCGAACGTCGAGAGTCCGACGACGCTCGCCTCGTACGTGCTCGAGTCGACCCGCTCCGCCTCGAGCCGCGTCCACCCACCGTCGCGGGAGCGGTAGAACGCCACGTCGTCCGGCGTCGCGTTCGCGGGGAGCGCCGACCGGTTGACCCGGAACCGGACCGTGGCGCGGTCGAGTCGCTCGTCCACCGGTCCGACCGCGGTCGTCGGGACGTACGCGAGTGCGTGCGCCCCCTCGAGCGGCGGACCTCCCTCGACGGTGCCGGTCGGCGTTCCGAACTCGACGCGGACGTCGGGCGCGTCGACGTCGAACGAGAACTCGACCCGGTCGACGGCGACCCCCGCACCCGAGACCCCGGGTACGTCGGTCTCGAACCGGACTCGCTCCGGCGCGTCGCGGACGAGAACCGTCGCCCCGTCGGCGGTCGCGACGGCCTCGTAGTCCGCAGAGGGGGGTGCGGTGGCTCCGCCGTCACTGCCGCCGCCCCCCGTCGACGCCCGACCGGTGTCGGCCGGCGGACGGTCGTCGCCGCCCGCCGTCGTCCCGTTCTCGTTCCCGTCGGACACCGGGGCGTCCGAGTCGGGCGGGGCCGAACGCCGGGCGACCCGGGCGACCGTCTCGCCCGCCAGCGTCCACGGCGTCTCGCCGTTGACTCGCAGGACAGACCCGTTCGCGACGGTCCGCAGGGACCCGTTGAGCGCGTACGTCCGCGTCGTTCCAGCGGGGACGACGACGCGCCGGACGGCCTGCTCGCCGTAGACGGAGTCGTGTTCGTTCCAGTGGAGGACCGAGCCGACGACCCCGGTCTCGTACAGTGCGACGTCGTAGGCGGCCGGCGCGTCCGTGGGGTTCTCCAGGGTGGCCGTGACGGTGACGTTGTCGTCGCCGGACGCGTCGACGGCGGTCGAGACGAGCGACACCGGCGACAGGCTCTCGACGACGGCCGTGTCGGTCGCCAGCGCCGGGTCGTGAACCGGGGCGGCGTTCACCACCGCCGCCCGGAACCGGTGCGTTCCCCCGACGAGCGAATCGGCCCCGACGGTGACTTCGACGGTCCCCTCGCGGTCGTCGAGGCCGTAGTAGCGGTAGTGGTTCGGCCCGTACACCCGTAGCTCGACCGGGGTCAGGTTCACGTCGGTTCCGACACGGTAGCCGACCGTCAGCGTCGAGTTCGTCGTCCCGTCGATGGTCGCGTTCGCTATCGCCACCCCCGTCCCCTCACCGGACGGAACGGGCGCGGTCCCCCCGGAAACCGTCTCGGCGCTCGCGGTCCCGCCCGCCCCGGCGAGGAGTACGAGCGCGAGAACCACCACCGACGTGCGCGGTCGCATCGTGTGTCGGACGCCGGGCAGACGGGATAAGGGCTCTCGCCTCGCTATCAAGAACTATACTGGGAACGTATAGGAACACAGAGGGTACTCGTGTGGTATCCAAAAGACCGGAACGTCGCGGAGCGTCGAGCGGTCGTGCTGCAGCGTCCGGCGGGCGGGTCGACGCCTACCGGTTCACGGTGACCGACTCGACGACGACGTCCTCGCGCGGCTGGTCGTTTCGACCGGTCTGGACGTTGCCGATCTCGCGCACCACGTCCAGGCCGTCGACGACCTTGCCGAAGACGGCGTGGCGGTCGTCGAGGTGGGGCTGGGGGCCGAGCGTGATGAAGAACTGCGAGCCGTTCGTGTCCGGGCCCGAGTTCGCCATCGAGAGCACGCCCTCGTCGTCGTGTCGGAGCTCGTCGTGGAACTCGTCGTCGAACTCGTACCCGGGGCCGCCGCGGCCGGTCCCGGTGGGGTCCCCGCCCTGAATCATGAAGTCGTCGATGATGCGGTGGAACACGCTCCCCTCGTACAGCGAGTCGCCGCGTGTCTCGCCCGTCTCGGGGTCCTCCCAGGTCGTCGTGTCGGGCGCGGGGTCGTCGCTCGCGGCCGGGTCGTGTTCCGCGAGGTTGAGGAAGTTCTCGACCGTCCGGGGGGCGCGGTCGGGGTACAGTTCGACGGTGAACTCGCCGTGGTTCGTCTGGAACGTCACGGTCGGCAGGTCGTCGCTCATCGTCGGGGATGGGGGGACGAGCGTGAAAAGGCGTTCGCAGTTCCGTCGAACCGGGCGACCTCCCGGGGCGAGGGGAGTACCTGCTGGTGCCCGTCGTCTTCCTCGTGAACGTCGTCGTGGGCGAGCCACTGGCCGAAGAGGTCGGCTGGCGCGGCTACCTTCAGCCGCTGGTGTCGGAGGCGGTGGGCGTCCTCCCGGCCGGACTCGTCGTCGGAGTGGTGTGGGGGTGTTGGCACCTCCCGCTGTTCGTCCTCCCGGGGGGCGAGGCCGGCGGCGGCGGACTCCCGGTCGCGTGGTGCCTCCCGCTCCTCGCCGGGTGGTCGGTCGTCTTCGCGTGGGTCGTCGCCCGAGCCGGGAGTCTGCTCCCGGCGGTCCTGCTGGTGGGAGGACTCGTCGTCGCTCGCTCGCGGGGACGGCGCACGTCCGAGGAGGCCGCAGACCGCACGCGGTAGCGCGTCTGAAAGCCCGATTTCGGCGGTTCCAGTGGTCTCGGCAGTCGTCGCTCGACGCCGGTGAGTAGCTACAAGCCCCCCGCCACCGACGGGGCGCGTATGGCCGACTACGACCGCGAACGCGTCACGCTCGCGCGCCTCCCGTCCGGCATCGCCGTCGAGACGACGGTGCACACGTACGGCTCGGGCGACCCGGTCGTGTACGCGCAGGCGGCCCAACACGGCCGCGAGATAAACGGCGCGGCGGTCCTCCGCCGCCTCCACGAATACCTGCTCGACCGCGACCTGAACGGCACGGTCGTAGCAGTTCCGGTCGCGGACCCGCTCACGTTCGACACCGTCTCGTACACCACGCCGGAGGCGTACGACTCGGTGAACAACAACATGAACCGCTGCTGGCCGGGCGACCCCGACGGGAGCATCCACGAGCGCATGGCCGACGCGCTCTGGACGTACGTCGGCGACGCCGACTACATCGTCGACCTGCACACGGGGAGCCGCGACATGCTCACCCACACGGTGTACCTGAAGGGCGACGACGACTGCCGCCGGCTGGCGGAGGCGTTCGGCACCGGGCTGTTGCTCGCGGAGGCGGCGGGCGAGGACGCCGACGAGGAGTGGGAGCAGCGCAACTTCGGCGGGAAGCTCCGCGTCGCCGCCACGCGCGAGGGCATCCCCTCCATCACGCCCGAACTGGCACACAACAAGGAACTGGTCGAGGACGCCATCGGAACGGGCGTCGAGGGGACGAAACGCGTGCTCCGCGAGACCGGCGTCCTCGACGACGGTGTTGACGTCCCCGAGTGGACCGGGGTTCGCGCCCGCAACCACCTCGGTCGGGTGAAGGCGGCCGACTCGGGACTGTTTCGTGCCGCCGACGGCGTCGAAATCGGGACCGAAGTCGAGGAGGGCGACGAGGTGGGCGAGGTGTTCGACCCCGCGAGCTACGAGACGCTCCAGACGGCGACGGCCGACCGGGGAGGCGTCGTCTACTCGGTCACGCGGGAGGCGACGGTGACCGCGGGCGAGACGCTGGTGGGCGTCGCGATTCGACTGGACGAGTGAGGCGAGCGGGGAACCGAGAGCGCCTCACGTCGCCGCCGGCGCCTCGCCGTCGCCGGGGGCGCCGACCGCGAGCAGACCGGCAGTGAACGCGCCGGCCAGCAGGCCGACGCACGCCATGTACAGCAGGAAGCCGAGGTACCAGTCGACGCCGAGGAGTCCCGGCGTCGAACCGATGAGCGCGTCGAACGACGCCCCGGTCGCCTGCGAGACGAGCGCGACGACGAGCGCGGTCATCCAGCCGCCGACGAGCGACCGACACACCTCCGGCCAGCCGCGTCCGGTGACCACCCTCGCGAGCGGACCGCCGACGCCCACCGGGACGTAGAGGACGCGAACCCGACGAGCACGGGGACCCGAGCGGCCGCGGGGCCGAGTCCGCCGACCGCACCCACGGCCGTGAATCCGCCGACGAGCGCGAGCGTCGCCGGGAGCGCGCGCTCGTGTCCCACCCGCCGGCCGAGCACGTGCGTCGAGAGCGCGAGCAGGACGACGACGGCGCTGGCCGCGAGGAAGAACAGCCCGTACATCGCCGCCGGTCCGAGAGCCACGCGTGCGGGTGACGCGGAACGGCTGATAAACGTACGCCACCGGCTATCAGCGCCGAGAGTTCGACCGGCGTCTCACAGCGACCGGACGGTGTCCGAGAGCACGCCGACCGCGATGTCGAGCGACTCCTCGTCGATGTCGAAGTAGGCGGTGTGGTGACCCGCGGTGTTCGACGCGCCGACGCCGACGTACGTCGCCGTCCCGCCGTTCTCCTGCACGCGGCGGACGAGGAACGACGCGTCCTCGCTCCCCCCGAACGGCTTGCGGTCGCGCACGTCCGTCACGCCGTCGACCCCGACAGCGGCGGTCCGCACCGCCTCGACCATCTCCGCGTCGTTCTCGAACGTCGTGGTCTTCCCGTACAGCCCCGTCTCCACCTCGCAGTCGTGCATGGCGGCCGCGGCGTCGAGCATCCGCCGGGCGTGCGCGAGCATGTACTCGTTCAGGTCGGCCGTCTCGCCGCGCACCTCGACGCGCATCGTCGCCTCCTCGCTGATGACGTTCTGGGCGTTGGTCGACTCGACCATCCCGACGTTCACCCGGGTCGGACCGTCCGCGTGTCGAGGGATGGCGTAGAGGTTCTGCACCGCCGTGGCGAGCGCCTGCATCGCGTTGCGGCCCTCGTTGGGCGCGCCGCCGGCGTGGGCGGGCGCACCCGAGAACGTCACGTCGAGTTTCGCGTTCGAGAGGGGGCGGTCGTACCCCGCGACGACGGTGCCCGTCTCCTCGTCGAGACCGAGGTGGACCGCGAGCAGGTGGTCCACGTCGTCGAGGTGAGCGGTCCGGCTCATCGGGAGGCCGCCGCGGCCCCCCTCCTCAGCGGGCTGGAAGAAGAGCTTCAGCGTCCCGTCGAAGCCGCCGTGCTCGTCGAGTTCGCGGGCGACTCCGAGCCCGATTGCGGTGTGGCCGTCGTGGCCGCAGGCGTGCATCTCGCCCGGGTGGGTCGACCCGAACCCCTCGCGGGCCGGCCGGTGGTCGTCGTCGGTCGCCTCCTGTCTGGCGAGCGCGTCCATGTCGACGCGCACCCCCACGACCGGGCCGGAGCCGTCGCCGTACTCCTTGACGGCGACCAGCCCCGTCACGTCGCCCATCCGGTCGAGGTACGCCTCGGGCGCACCCTCGCGGCGCGCGCGGTCCCTCGCGGCCGCGAGGTCGTCGTCGCTCGGCACGCCCAGTCGCTCCTCGACGGCCACCGCGTCCGGACCGAGGTGGAGGTCGAACCCCCGGTGGTCGAGTTCGGCGGCGACGAGCGCCGTCGTCCGGAACTCGGTCCACCCCTCCTCGGGGTACCGGTGGAGGTCCCGCCGCACCGCGCGCAGGTCCTTCCCGCGCGTCGTCGCCTCGCCCGCGTCGTCACTTGTCATGACGGCGGGTTCGCTCGTCGGGTTATCAATCTACTGCGGGCCGCGCGAGTTCCCACCGACGAGTCCCGTACTCGGGGACGAGCCGACGGAACGGGCGGGGGCGACGGTTCGGCCTTGTCGAGCGACGGACGGCGCCGGGAGAGCAGGTGTCTCGGGGAGTCCCGCGTGCCGACCGGGTCAGAACGCTTGTAGGTCGTCGAGGACGGCCGCCGCGTCGCCGTCTTCGATGCTGGCGCGGGCCATCTCCAGCCCCTCCTCGAGGTCGGTCGCGTCCTCGCGGGCGTAGATTCTGAACGCCGCGTTGAGCGCGACGGCGTCATACCAGTGGCCCGTCCGGTCGCCCGCGAGCACCTCCTCGGTGAGGCGCGCGGAGTCGGCGGCCACGTCCGACACCTCGAGGTCGGCCTCCTCGAAGTCCATCCCGTACTCGGGCGTCTCTATCTCGTAGTCGGTGAACGCGCCGTCGGTCCACTCGGCCACCTTCGTGTAGCCGGGGCGGATGTCGTCGTACCCCTCCATCCCCTGGAACATGATGACGCGGTGGAGGTCGTGGTGCTCGGACCGCTCGAACGTGTCGACGACCTTCTTCGCGAACGCGAGGTGGTAGAACGAGCCGAGGTGGACCGACGCCCCCGACGGGTTCGCCAGCGTCTCGACCGTGTTGAGGAACGTCCGCACCCCCATCATGTCGCGCCGCTCTTCGAGCGCGTGCACGTCGGGGTTGAACGCCGGCTGGTAGTAGAAGCCGACGCCGGTCTCGTCGGTCATGTCGGCCGACTCCGCGGGCGTCAGGTCGGTCCGCACGCCGAGGTCGTCGAGGACGTGCTTGTAGGCGTCCTGCTTCTGCGTGGGCACCCGGTCACCCGAGTGGACGACGACGGGCGTTCCCGCGCCGGCGGCGACGGCGGCCGCCGCGACGCCGAGGACGGCGGTGTCGCCCTTGCCGTCGTAGTTCGCCCCGCAGTCGACCGGGTCGGCGTCGGGTTCGGCGTACTCCACGCGCGAGCACATCTCGTCGACGTACGCCGCGAGTTCCTCCGGGTCGTTCCGCTTCCAGCGGTTCGCCAGCCAGAACGCCCCGAGCGTGGTGCGGTCCGGTTCGCCGGCGAAGATGCGGCGGAGCGCCTCGGTCGCCTGCTCGCGCGTCATGTCGTCCGCGGACTTGGGACCGGAGCCGCAGACCTCCGTCATCAGCCGCTTGAGCGGCCACTCCCCGAACTCCTCGGTCGCTTGTGCCATGTGCGTGCGTTGGGCTCTCGGCGCAAAAACGTCCCGTTCGGGCGCGAGCGAGAGCGGCGACGCACCGTCGGGACGACGACGCGCCGAGCGCGACCGGGCCGCCGCGCTCCGAAAGCGGTAGATACCGCGGCGACTAACCCCCGGCGATGCGCACGCTGGAGGGCGACGACTGGCGCGACGGACTCGACGGCGTCGACGCCCGCCTCGTGGACGAGTACCAGAGCGACTTCCCCGTCGTCGAGCGGCCGTTCCGCGCCGTGGCCGACGACCTCGGCGTGACCGAACGCGAGGCCGTCGAGCGCGTGCGCCGCCTGCGCGAGCGGGGCGTGCTCCGCCGGTTCGGCGCGGTGCTCAACCCGCCGGTCATCGGCTCCTCGACGCTCGCGGCCGTCCGGGCCCCCGAGGACCGGTTCGAGGAGGTGGCGGCGGTCGTGAACGGCTACCGGCAGGTGAACCACAACTACCGGCGCGACCACGAGTGGAACATGTGGTTCGTCGTCACCGCGAGCACGCGCGAGCGGCGCGACGCCATCCTGACCGACGTCGAGGCGCGAACCGGCTGTGAGGTGTTGAACCTCCCGATGCTCACCGACTACTACATCGACCTGGAGTTCCCCGTGTTCAACGCGGACTCGTTCGCGCGCGAGTCGGCGGACGCCACGGACGCGTCGGCGACCCGCATCTCCGAGGACGCGACGGGCGGACTGAGCGACCTGGAGGCGCGCCTGCTACTCGAAATCCAGGGCGGGTTCCCGCTGTCGCCGACGCCGTACCGCGACGTCGCCGACGCCCTCGGCGCCGACGTGGCGGACGTCCTCGCGGCGGTCGAGCGCCTGCTCGCCGACGGCTGTATCAAGCGCGTCGGCTGTATCGTCAACCACGTCGTCACCGGGTTCCGGAACAACTGCATGGTCGTCTGGGACGTCCCCGACGACCGCCTCGACGAACTCGGCGAGCGGGTGGGCGAACTCCCGTACGTGACGCTGTGTTACCACCGTCCGCGTCGGCCCGAGCAGGGGTGGCCGTACAACCTGTTCACGATGATTCACGGCCGGGAGGCCGACGCCGTCGACGCCAAGATAGACGAACTCGCGGCCGAGCACCTCCCGTTCGCCCACGAACGCCTCTACTCCACGGAGACGCTGAAGCAGACGGGCGCGCGGTACGACGACCTGGTGAGCGCCGAGGAGTAGGGGACGAGACGCGTGCGAGGCGGAGCGACGCGCGTCGGCGGGACCGCACGACAGTCGCCGTCGTTCTCGTGCCCGCGCGACCGACAGACGAAAGACCGCGCTGCGTCAACCCCGGGTATGAGCGACTTGGACGCCGAGGTCCAGACCGCGAGCGACTACGGCGGGGAGGGACCGCCCGTCGAGGAGAAGCCGTACAAGATAATCTTCGAGGCGAACGCCTGCTTCGGCGCGGGCAAGTGCGCCGAGGTCGCGGACAACTGGGAGATGGACATCGTCTCGGGGATGGCGAAACCCGAGTCGTACTACGTGAGCGAGGACGACCTGGCCGAGAACGTCCGCGCGGCCGAGGTGTGTCCCGCGAAGAAGGGGCGAGGCTGTATCCACGTCGTCGACCGGCGTACCGACGAGGAACTCGCCCCGGACCCGCACGGCGACGGGACGCTGAGCGTCGACTGGTAGACAGACACCGCGCGCGAGCGCCCCCGACTCAACGCTCCTCGGGGGACGGTATCCGCGCGCCGAGCGTCGCGATCGCGCCGCCCGACACGACGACGAGCGCGAGCGCGGTCCCGAGCGTCGCCGCCTCGGCGACGCCCCCGATGAGCACCGGGCCGAAGAGGAGCGCCCCGTACCCGACGAACGTCACGACCGAACTCGCCTCGCCCGAGCGGCCCGGCGCGAGGTCGCCCGCGAGCGAGAACCCCAGCGGCGCGACGACGGCCGTCGAGAGGCCGACCAGCGCGAACCCGAACACGACGAGCGGGAGAGCCGTCGTCGCGAGCGCGAGCACCATGCCGACGGCACCGACGCCGCCGGAGAGTCGTATCAGCCGGCGCGACTCGACCGATTGCGCGACCCGCGCCCCCCCGAGTCTCCCCACCGCCAGGGCCGCGTGGAACGCGGCGACGCCCAGCGCTCCCAGCGACGCCGGGACGGCGAGTTCGGTCCGGAGGTAGATGGTCGACCAGTTCCCGAGCGCCCCCTCCGCGAAGAACGCCAGGGCGACGACGAACGCGACCAGCAGGACGGTCGGCTCGAAGAAGAGCGAGCGCGTCGAGTCGTCGCCGCTGGGTGCGGGTTCCGAGTGCTCCCCGTCCGGGTAGCCGAGCGCGGTGGAGACCCCGCCGGCGAACGCCAGCGCCAGAACCGCGAGCCCCGCGTAGACGACCCACAGCGAGAGGTCCGCGCCGAGCAGTCCGCCGGCGGCGAGCGCCCCGACGGCGGCGAACCCGCTGAACGCCGCGTGGAAGTACGACATGATGGACTCGCCGGCCCGTCGTTCGACGGTGATGGCCGCCGAGTTCATCCCCACGTCGAAGCTCCCGAAGCCGGCGTAGTAGACGCAGACGACGGGGAGCAGGGTCAGGTACGTCCGCGTCGACGCGAACCCGGCGAGTCCGACGGCGACGAGGACGCCGGTCCCCGCCACGAGCGCCCGCGGTCCGAACCGGTCGCTGAGCCGCCCGCTGACGACCATCGCCGGGAGAGCGGCCACGACTCCGACCGCGAGCGCCACCCCGACGGCCCCCGGCGAGAGGTCGAGAACCGCCTTCAGTTCGGCGAGGAGTATCTGCCAGGCCCCGGAGACGAACCCGAGGGTCCCGAACGACAGAACCGTCCCGACGAACTGAGGCGCGGGGTCGGGAAGCCGGCTCCGGAGCGGCTTCACCCCGTCACCCGACCTCCTCCGTCCGAATTCGACCCGACGCGTCCGTCCGCCACGACTCGCGAGCGGCGGCGCCGACGCGAGCGGAACGCTCCTTCACGGGTGGCTCTCCCCTCTTCGTCGGACCACATAAACACGGCTGTCGTCCGTCCCCGCACGGCGGGGGGAAAAGCGAAACCGGCAAGCCCCTCGGGCGAAAAGCGCCGACGCGCGAGGGTGGCCGAGCCTGGCCAAAGGCGGCGGACTTAAGATCCGCTCTCTCAGGAGTTCGAGGGTTCGAATCCCTTCCCTCGCATCGTCGGAACCGGACTGACGGACTGCGGTACGACCGCCCGTCAGGAATACATAGACTCGACAGATGTATTGTTACCTGTCGGTTACGTCGGCCCCAAGATACACCCGCACCCAATGAGATGTAATTACCGTGCTCCCACTCGACGCGCTCGCCCGGCCCGACCTCCGGCTGCTGGTGATGGGCCTCACGCTGCTGCTGGCGGTAGGAGCGACGCTCGCCCTCTCGGTTCCCTTCCGCGTCGCGGGGACCGTCGGCTCCGCACTCGCCGGCGTGGCGATGCTCGACGGAATCCTCCTGCGACCCCCGACGGAGTGAGTCGACGGGTGTCGGTCGTCCTTTTCCTGCCGCCGGCGGAGTAGCGTCGCTCGTCGATCTCTCGCCGCGTGTACCGAACCGGTCGAAGCCGTCACTGACGGGTCTCGCGGTCGATAGGAACGAGGGCGGCGCGTGCCGAAAGAGAGTGCGGCACGCCTGCCGCCCGAATTGGTCCCCGCTGACGCTCCGGCCCTCCAGACGAAGCGTCGTCTTGGGACAGTGGGTGTGTACACTTAACCGTGGCGCAGTCGGCGGCGGATGCCGGAGTAAATCGCCCGACGGTTGTGTGTTTCTCCCGCGTTACCGGTCGGCCGGCGGCCGACGGCCCGGGTGGTCCGCGGGCAGGCGGGCGTCGCCGCCGAACAGTCGCTCGCGCAGCGTCTCGTCCGGGTCGGGAGCCGCGAGCAGTCCCCGCTCGCGGAGTTCCGGCGAGACGAGGTCGACGAAGTCGTCGAGGCTCCCCGTCCGAACCACCTCCTTCACGTTGAACCCGTCGACGCCGACGTCCTCGTACCAGCGGGCGAGTTCGTCCGCGACGGTCTCGGGCGACCCGACGACGACCGGCGAGGTGGTTCCCAGCCCCGAGAACTCCGCCACCTCCCGCACGGTCCACTCCCGGTCGGGGTCGGACGTCGTGAACGTGTTCATCGTCCCCTGGATGGCGTCGGTCTCGATGTGTTCGATGCGCTGGTCGGGGTCGAGTTCCGAGAGGTCCATGTCGAGGAACCCCGAGAGGAGTGCGAGCGCAGCCTCCACGTCGACGTGCGATCTGAGGCGGTCGTACTTCTCCTCGGCCGCGGCGTCGGTCTCCCCCACGACGGGGACGACGCCGGGGAAGAACGCGAGCGAGTCGGGGTCGCGCCCGCGGTCCGCGGCACGTTCGCGCAGGTCCTCCACGTACTCGCGGACGCCCGCCTCCGTCGGCTGCGAGCAGAACACCGCCTCGGCGTTCGCGGCGGCGAAGTCGCGCCCTCGGTCCGACGACCCCGCCTGGAAGACCACGGGCGTCCGCTGGGGCGACGGCTCACAGCCGTGCGGACCGGGGACGTCGAAGAACTCCCCCTCGTGGTCGATGGCGCGGACGCCGTCCGGGTCTGTGTAGACCCCCCGGTCGGCGTCCCCGACCACCGCGTCGTCGTCCCACGACTCCTCCCAGAGCCGGTAGCACACCTCCATGAACTCCGCCGCGCGGTCGTACCGGGTCGTCTTCTCCATCCGCTCGTCCAGCCCGAGGTTCGCGGCGGCGGATTCGAGATACGAGGTGACGACGTTGAACGCGACCCGGCCGTCGGTGACGTGGTCGAGCGTGGAGAACTCGCGCGCCAGTTGGTACGGGTGAGTGTAGGTGGTCGAGCGCGTCACCGCGAAGCCGAGCGAGTCGGTCACCTCCGCCATCGCGGGCACGAGGTAGCTGGGGTCGTTCGCGGGCGTCTGAATCGCCTTCCGGACGGCCGTCTCCCGGTCGCCGCCGTACACGTCGTACACGCCGCGGACGTCCGCGAAGAAGACGGCCGCGAAGCCGCCCCGCTCGGCCGTGCGCGCCACGTCCGTCCAGTAGTCGCGGTCGGTGTAGCGGTGCGACTGGTCGCCCGGGTACGTCCACGACCCCGGCGAGACGTGCTCGACCGAGTTCATCGTGAAGAGGTTGAGGTGCATCCCCTCGTCGCCGCTCATACACCCCGTAGCGTTCCCGCCACGGTAATCCCCCGCGGAGTCGGCAACGAGACGGGGTATCTCCGACCGCCGCGTCGACGCGTCGGGTGACGAGCGGGACGGAGGAGCGGCGGCCCGAGAGCGCACCACGGCACGGAAGTGAACGACGGCCGCCAATCGGCGGGAACGACCGCGGGGAACCGATTTAAGCCACCCGCCGACGACCCGCCGCGCATGAGCGAACGCGTCGTCGTGCTCGCACACGAGAAGTTCCCCGGGCGGTCGAAGACCGCGAACGGCATCATCCGCTACGGGGACCAGGACATCGTCGCCGTCCTCGACCGGGACCGGGCGGGCGAACGGGTGCCGGACTACCTCCCGGACGTACCGGACGCACCCATCGTGGCCTCGTTCGACGACGTGGAGGGGCGCGTCGACGGGCTGATAATCGGCATCTCGCCCATCGGCGGCGCGTTCGACGAGTCGTGGCGACCGGACGTGCGCGCCGCCATCCAGGACGGCTGTGACGTGACGGCCGGGCTCCACTACTTCCTGAGCGAGGACGAGGAGTTGGCCGAACTCGCGTCCGAGCACGGCGTCCGCCTCCACGACGTGCGGAAACCGCGCGAGGGACTGGCCGTCGCGGAGGGACGCGCCGACGAGGTGAGCGCCGACGTGGTGCTCACGGTCGGGACGGACTGCTCGGTCGGGAAGATGACCGCGACGATGGAACTCGTCGCCGCCGCCGAGGAGGCGGGCGTCGACGCCTGCGCGATTCCGACCGGCCAGACCGGCATCATGATAGAGGGCTGGGGCAACCCCATCGACCGCGTCGTCGCCGATTTCACCGCCGGGGCCGTCGAGGAGATGGTGCTGGCGAAGGGCGACGAACACGACCTGCTCGTCGTCGAGGGGCAGGGGAGCATCGTCCACCCGGCGTACTCGGCGGTCACCTGCGGCATCCTCCACGGGTCGATGCCCGACAGGCTCGTCCTCTGTCACGAGACCGGCCGGGAGGCCATCCACGGCTACGAGGACACCGCGATTCCGCCCGTCCCCGAGTACGTCGACCTGTACGAGTCGCTCGCCGCGCCGGTCCACGACGCCTCGGTCGTGGCGGGCGCGCTCAACACGTCCGACGTCGAGGGCGACGACGAGGCGCGCGACGCCGTCGCCGCGTTCTCGGACGCGCTCGACGCGCCCGCGGCGGACCTCATCCGGTTCGGCGCGGACGACGTACTGGAGGCGATTCGGTGAGCCTCTCGACGTCGTTCGAGCGGGTGTCGCTCCCGCTTGAACACGACTTCACCATCTCGCGGGGGACGACGGCGACGACGGAGAACGTCGTCGTGCGAGTCGAGGACGACGACGGGACGGTCGGCGTCGGCGCGGCCGCGCCCTCGAGCCACTACGGCGAGACGGCGGGCACCGTCGAGGCGGTCCTCCCCGACCTGCTCGCGGCCGTCGAGGACGCGGGCGACCCCCACGCGCTCGCGGAGATAGAAGCGCGGACCAGCGAGGTGGTCGAGCGCAACCCGGCGGCGCGCTGCGGCGTGAGCGTCGCACTCCACGACCTCGCGGCGAAGCGGCTGGACGTGCCGCTGTACCGCCTGTGGGGACTCGACCCGGCGCGGACGCCGGACACCTCGTTCACCATCGGACTGGACGAGGAGGAGGTGATGCGCGAGAAGACCCGCGAGGCGGTCGAGCGGGGGTACGGCACGCTCAAGCTCAAACTCGGGACCGACCGCGACCGGGACCTGGTCGCGGCCGTCCGCCAGGAGGCGCCCGACGCGACGGTCCGGGTGGACGCCAACGAGGCGTGGACGGCCCGCGAGACCGCTCGCAAGAGCGAGTGGCTCGCCGAGATGGGCGTCGAGTTCATCGAACAGCCGGTGCCCGCGGAGGACCCCGAGGGGCTGAAGTTCGCCTACGAGGCGTCGAAGCTCCCCATCGCGGCCGACGAGTCGTGTATCACGCTGGAGGACATCCCGCGCATCGCGGACCGGTGTGACATCGCGAACCTGAAGCTGATGAAGTGCGGGGGGTTGCTGGAGGCGAAACGGATGGTCCACGCGGCCCGCGCGCACGGACTGGAGGTGATGCTCGGCTGCATGGTCGAGACGAACGCCGCCATCGCCGCGGGCTGTCACCTCGCGCCGCTGCTCGACTACGCGGACCTCGACGGGAGCCTGCTGCTCGCCGACGACCCGTACGAGGGCGTCCCGCTGCCGGAGGGCGAGATTCGCCTGTCCGACCTCGACCGGCCGGGGACGGGCGCGCGCGAGGCGTAACCGTAACTCGCGCGTCGCGGACACCGCACACGGCGCGCCCCGGGAACCGGCGCGGGGGCGGCGCGCGGGTCGAAGCGGGCGCTCGGGTCAGTCCCAGCTGATGTCGTCCGACCGCTCCGTGTCCCGGAGGATGAACGACCCGATGGCGAGCGTCCGCTTCGTGATGGTCGCCACGCGGAGGATGTACGAGAGCAGCACGAAGAACGGGAGCAGCGTGAGCGTCGCGCACGCCGTGAGTAGCCAGGTGACGTTCTCGGTGCCGAGCGTCGCACCGGGGAGCACGGAACCGTTCACGAACAGTTGGACCGAGATGGCGACGAACAGCGCCGGCACCGCGGCGAGGAGCATGACGCGAGAGAGGTTGACCAGTTCCCACTGGAAGTACAGCGTCTTGAAGTGCTCGCGGGCCGGTCCGAAGAAGCGGAGCAGACGGACGATGTCCTCGAGTAGCCCGTCCACCTCGTCGTCGAGGCTCGCCTCGTGGCGCTTGCGGATGCGGCGGGCCTGGTATATCTTCCAGGAGTAGTTGAAGTTCAGCGCCGAGAACACCACGTCGAACTCGCCGAACTGGGCGTCGCTGAGCCCGGCCCCGACCTCCTCGGCGTTGTCGAGGAGGCCGTCGACGTAGTCGTTGACCTCCTGGCGCAGGTCGTCGTCGGGGGAGTCGGCGACGGCGTCGTTCAGGTCCTCGCCCTGGGTCTGGACGGCGTCGAGGAGCGCCTCCATGAACGACGCCGGGTCGGGGGGACCGGTCGTCTCGTCGAGCCACGACTCCACGTCGGTCCGGAACTCCATCGCCCCCTCCATCCGCTCGCGCTGGTCGCCGAGCGCGCCGAGTTCCTGCGAGAGGATGAGCTGGCTGATGGTGATGACGAGCGTCACGCCGGTGACGATGGCCCCGATCATCGGGGAGAAGACCCACCACAGCGTGTTCTTCTCGGATATGAGCGTGCGAACCGGGGCGAGGTCGAGGTGGCTCGCGAGCACGAGCGCCCCGAAGAACACGGCCGCGATGAGGCCGGTGACCACCCACCGGCCCCCGTTCATGAAGAACCAGAGCTTCGTACGGCTCCCCCCCACTCGCCCGCGCATGGTGTCGCTGGGCTGGTCGCCGTCCGACGACTCGTCGCTCATGGGTCGGATTCGTGAGCGGGTGGTAAATCAGCGGCGGTCGCGGACGGGGACCTGGGTGCGGTCGCCGGGAGTCGGTCGTGCCGGCGCGGTCAGTTCGCCTCGCCGTTCTCCTCCTGTCGCAGTTCCTCCAGTTCGGCCTCGACCTCCTCGTCGCTCGGTTCGGCGTCGGCGTCCTCGGCGGCGTCGTCCACCTCGGTCTCAACGTCCGTCGTCCCCTCGGTCTCGACGTCCGTCGTCCCCTCGGCCTCGCCGTCGGTCGCCGCGTCGGCCTTGCCGAACTCGGCCTTCAGGGTCTCCAGTTCGGCGTCGACTTCGCGGTCGGTCCGGCCCGCCGAGAGTTCGCGGTCGAGTTCGTCCTCGTCGGAGAGCGCGTCGTCGAACGCGCCGGTGTCCTGGAGTTCGTCCATCGCCTGCGAGCGGGCCTCCATCTCCTCGGTGCGCTCCTCGGCGCGCTCGATGGACCGGCTCACGTCCTCCATCTCGTCGCCGACGCCCGTCATCGCCTCCGAGACGCGCGTCGACGCCTCCGCCGCCTCGTAGCGGGCCTTCATCGTCTCCTTCTTGGTCTTGAACTCCTCGATGCGACCCTGGAGTTCGTCCTTCTTGTCGACGAGGCTGTCCTGCGTGGTCTGGAGGTTCTGTATCTGGCCCTCGAGGTCCTCGATCTGGTTCATCTTGGACTTCTTCTTCTCCAGCGCGCGCCGGGCGAGGTCCTCGCGGTCCTGCTGGACGGCCTCGCGCGCCTGCTCGTTGTGCTTCTCGACGTTCTCCTCGAGGCGGCGCTTCTGAATCTCCAGCCGCTTCTTCTGGGTGGTGAGGTCCGCGATACCCTGCTTCACCTGCTGGAGTTCGTCGCGCATCTGCTCGTAGCTGTAGTCGAGCGTCTCGGTCGGGTCCTCCGCTCGGTTGAGGAGGGCGTTCACCTTCGAGCGGATGACGTACGAGGCGCGAGAGAGGACTCCCATACCCCGATGCTAGCGAAGGCGGCGTATAAATCTCACCCGGACGAGGAGTGTCGCGCCGCCGGCGGCCCGCCGACTCTCGCTCCCGCCCACCCAGCACGGTACTTGGCGGTCGCGTCCTCCGGTCCGACCTGACCGCCCGGGACGCGGAGCGCGACCGGTGCGTCCAGGGCGGCGTCGGCGGACGACGGACGAGCGTCGCGCGCCCCCTCCCCACGGACCGACCGACGTGCTCAAGCGGCAGCCCGGCCGAACGGCCGGCGTGAACGAACGCGAGCGCGAGCCGGTACTCGTCCCCGGTGGTCGGGACGTACGGGGCACGCTCGACCGGGCGGGAGGGGCCGAGGACGACGACAGTGCGGACGCGCCCGCCTGCGTCGTCGCCTGTCCGCCCCACCCGCAACACCGCGGGAACCGCGGCGACGAGCGCCTGCGCGCCGTCAGCGACGCCCTCGGCGCGCGCGGTATCGACTGTCTCCGGTTCGACTACGGCGACTGGGACGAGGGGTACGGCGAGCGAGCCGACGCCCGCAACGCGGTCGGGTGGGCCACGGAGCGGTACGAGCGAGCCGGCCTGTTCGGCTTCAGTTTCGGGGGGAGCGTCGCCCTGCTCGCGGCGGCGGAGACGGACGTGCGAGCGGTGAGCACGCTCGCGCCGACGGCGCGGCTCGCGTCGGACCTCGACGCGGTGGCCGCGCTCGACGGAATCGGCTGTCCGGTGCAGGTGGTGTATGCGACCCGGGACGCGACGGCCGACTGGGAGCCCGTCGTCGAACGGGCGCGCGAACTCGGTCACGCCGCGGTCGAGCGCTCGGCGGACCACTTCTTCGTCGGGCAGGCCGGGACGGTGGGCGAGGTGGTCGGCGAGTGGTTAGCCGACCGGCTGTGAGGGCTCGCGGTAGCCGACCGCCAGCCAGACGACGAGCGCGGTCACCCCGGCCGTGACCACGAACGCCCAGAAGGCGACCCACGCCGCCGCGGCGAGCGACGCGGAGTCGAGGACGACGGCCACCGCGACGAGGAGGGCGGCGACGAACGGGGCGAGGAACGGCGCGTCGCTCCACCGACCCCCGACGTTGCGGTACTCGACGGCGTACCCCCAGACGTTGCCGACGGTGAACTGGAAGACGACGACGGCGAACAGCCCCGAGACGACGGGGGCGAGCAGTTCCGGGCCGACGGTGACGGGACCGTCGCGCGCGAGCGAGGACGCGAAGCCGACGCAGAAGACGAGGAGCAGCAGGCCGTGCCACGGGCGGACGCGGTCGCGGAGGGACATGTCGGTACGAGCGGTCGTCGCGCGGGCGAGATAAACCCTCGTCCGCCGGTGTCCGGGTGACTCCCGGAGTGGCGCGAGGATGCGCGGAGGGGCAAGGAAATACGGTCGTCGAGACCCAACCCTGTCGGATGCGCGGGCTGACGCGAACGACGTTACTGTGGTACGGGGCGGGACTGCTGTGCTACCTGCTCGGCATGCTCGTGTTCCTGGTCGTCGCCGTGGACCTGTTCCTCCCGGGGGGCGACCCGGTCGAGGGGGCGTCGACCGCCCACTTCACGTACATCGCGGTCAGCGTCGGCCTGCTGGTGGTCGGGCGCGCGCTTGTCTGGAAGGCCGGGGGCGACGCGACGAGGTTCGGGGGGGTGCCGGGGCTCTCGGGACCGGAGCGCGAGCAGTCGACGCTCGAACAACTCGGCTACCGGCTCCCGTCCGAGTCCGACGGGGAGTCGGAGAGTGGGGTCGTCTACGAGGACGGGACCGGCTACCTCGTCTGTCCCGAGTGCGGCGAGCGGAACGAGTTCGGGTTCGACTACTGCCGGAACTGCTCGGCCGAACTCCCGGAGTGACCGGCGGTTCCGCGGAGCGGGTCCGGGAGGCACGACGCCGCCCTAGTTGTACTCGCGCCACCGGTAGCCGCACTCTTTGCACTTGAAGAAGCGCGTCGGCGGTTCGTCCGCCGCGCCGGTCTGTTTGATGGTGTACCACGCGACGCCGTGGCCGCACTTCTCGCAGGTCACGTCGTTCGAGGTTGGCTTCCCCTCGAAGTTCGCCCCCTCCTCCGTCTCGATCACGTCGTCGTCGCTCTGCGCCTCCGTCGAGACGAACTGCGCCGCCAGTTCCTCGTCGCGTTCGTCCGTCGCGCCGCAGGCGGTACACACCATCGCCCCGTCCTCGGAGACCATCATCGAGCCGCAGTCGTCGCAGAACTGCATGCCCCCACGGTCGGCGCGCGAGGCGGGTAAACCCCGCGCCGCGGTCCTCAGCCCGGGCCGGTCCCGTCCGTCCCGTCGGGCCCGTCCGCCATCGGACACCCGCGGACGCGGAGCCTGTCGCCGTCGAGCACCTCGACGATGTCCGTCCCCTCGCGCGTACACGAGAGGTCCGGCGGCGCGGAGACGAACCGACACCCCTGGCAGTACGTCCGCTTGTCCACCACGCGCTCCGAGCGGCCGTCCCCGTCGAGCGCGGACACCCCCCCCTCGTCCGCCTCGCACTCGTCGTCCAGCGCCGCCCACACGTCGCCGTCGAACTCCGGCACGTCTATCTCCTCGAACGGGTCGTCCGCGGGTCGGCGGCGCTCGCGCCCGGCGAGGTCCGCCGAGAGGTCCGCGAAGGGGACCCGCCGGTCGTCGCCGGCGACCCCCTCCTCGGCGGTCGGCGTGGCGTCTCCGCCGCTCGCCCGAGCGTCGCGAGAGGGTTCGCCGGGTCGAGCCGCCTCGCCGTCGACCGACTCGACGTCCCCGAAGTCGAACTGACCGCCCCCGCGTCCGCCGTTCTCGTCCGGTGAACCGCCGTCCGTCCCGTCGTCGTCCGCGGACCAGTTCCGGGTCACTCCCTTCCCTCCCCGAGCGGGTCCGCGGGTTTCGGCTCCGTCGCCCCGGCGGTTCCGTCCGGTAGCGCCGGGGGCGCGCCGACGGCGAGCGTCGCGGACCCGAAGAATCCGGGAGACGGGGTGACTCCGTCGTACGAGGCGCCGCAGTGCGGGCACTCGGGAGCGGTGAGCAACCCGAGTCGAACCGTCGACCCGCAGTCGCCGCAGGCCGCCCGCTCGATGCCGAGCCGGTTGGCCTCGCGTTTGAGTTCGGCGGCGGCCTCTCGGCGGGTCCGACGCGCGTCCGCCTTCCTGGCGCTGGCGCGGAGGTCCACGAGCGCCGCCGCGAGCGTCGTCGCCTTCCGGTCGAGGTCGTCGACGGCGTCCGTGAGCGACCCGAGTACGTCCTCGTAGCCGTCGAACCCGGCCTCGAAGCGCGACTCCATACCCCGCATCTCGGCGCGGACCCGGTCGACGTCGTCCGCGAGCGCGGCCGCCGACTCGCCGGACCCGCGGAGGTCCGGGTGGTCGTGGTCCGCGTCGGCCTTCGCGTCCGCCTCGCGTTTGACTTGGACGACACGCTCGCGCACGTCGGTCAGCTTCTCCTCGAACTCGTCGGCGACGGCGTCGACGCGTTCGTCCGTCGCGTCGAGGCGGGCCGCCAGGTCCGCGAGTTCTTCGCCGGCCGGGCCGGCGTCCGCTGCGTCGAGGGTCGCCGGGCCGGGGAGCGGCCCGTCGTAGTCGGCCAGCAGCCGGTGGACCGTCACGGCCCGCGCCAGCACCTCGCTCGGCGGACGACCCGTCTCCTCGGCGCGCGAGTCGACCCACGACCGAAGCCCCTCGGGTAGTCCGTCCAGTAGTTCCCCCGTCATCACCCCACACGCTGTGAGGGACGCATAAGAACCTACGCCGTCAACTCTCGAAGCTGATTCCGCCGACGGCCGGCCGACTACCGTATCTTGCGCACGTCGCTGATGTCGAGTCCGCCCTCGTGTATCTCCGTCTCGAAGCGGACGATGTTCTCGGCCTCCAACTGCGAGAGCACCCCCCGGAACTCCCGGACGACCATCGTCCGGGCGCGCCGCGAACCGCCGGACTCCCAGCCGAACTGGAGCGTCCCGCCGCTGCCGTCGACGAGTTGACCCAACTGTCTGTCGTCGATGGTGTCGGTGTTGACGAGCGCGAGCAGGAGCCCGCCCCACGACTGGGCGGCCTTCCCCAGCCCGCGGACGAGCATCGCCACGTCCGCCCACGTCACGTCGCCGGCGGCGGCGCCGACGAGGTCGGTGACGGCGTCGACGACGACGAGATTCCCGGGGGCGTGCTCGGTCAGGTACTCGCCGAGCGCCGTCAGCACGCCCTCGCGCGTCGCGTTCTGCCGTCCGAGTTCCGAGATGGACGTCGTCTCCCCCATGTACCACTCGCGGGGGATGGTCGAGAGCTGGAAGTACTCGGGCGAGAGGTCGGCGAAGCGTATCTCCTCGGCGGCGGCGTCGACGATCTCGTCGGCCATCGTGTACCGGAGTTCCCGCTCGACGTACTCGCGGCCGGCGGTAAAGGAGAGGTAGTGGACCTCCGGCGGCGCGTCGGCCTCCGGGTCAAGGTCGCCGTAGTAGAGGTCGAACAGGTCGGGGTCGGCGTCGACGAGCGCGTTCATCGCGGCGCTCGTGTAGGCGAACTCGCGGGCGCCGGCCCCGGCCTCGCCCGCGGCGAGGACGACGGTTCCCTCCGGCGCCCCGCCGCCGAGCACGGAGTCCAACTGCGCGACGCCGAACGGGAGACGTGTCATGGAGTCGAGTGGCGACGCCGCGCGCTTAGTCGTTGCGCCGGTCCGCGGGCCGCGTACAGTGTGAACTCGCCTACTCCTCGTCCGCGACCCGGACGGTCGCGCCCACGTTTCGCCCGCGGACGACCGACACGTCGCCCGCGACGCCGGCGGCGTCGAGCGCTCGCTCGCCGGCCGCGCGCGCCGCGTCGGCCCGCCCGGCGTCGGTGACGGCGTAGACGGCGGGTCCCCACGAGGACTGTCCGGCGCCGAAGACGGCCGGGTCGCCGGAGAGCGCCGCAACGAGGTCGCCGACCGGCGGGCGGTACACGCCGCCCTGCTCGTCGGCGAACCACGCGCCGTTGAGCCGTCCCACCTCGCGGACGGCCGCGCCGAACCGTTCGACCGCCCCTTCGGCCGCCGCGGGGAGGAGTCGCCGCTGGAGGACGCCCGCGATGCGGTCGGCCACGCCGGGGTCGGCCGCCTCCACGACCGCCCGCATCGAGTCGTCCTCCGCGTCGTCGGCGCGCCCCGGCACGGCGTCGGGCACGACGAGCAGGAACCGCCAGTCGTCCGGCACCGGGTGGCGCGCGACCACCGGCGGGACGCGCCAGTCGCCGTCTGCCGGCCGGTCGGTGGTGAACCGCTCGGTTGGGTGGCCGGCGTCGAGGACGACACCGCCGGCCTCGAACGCCGCCACGCCGACGCCGGAACGTCCTCCGCGGCCGAGCGCCGGCGCGCGTTCGCGCACCCGCGGCTCCCGGTCGTACGACCGGGCGACGCCGGCGAGGACGGCCAGCGCGAGTTGCGTCCCGCTCCCCAGCCCCATGTGTCGCGGCAGCGTCTCGTGCACTTCGACGCGAGCGCCGGACACGCCGAGCAAGTCGCGGGCTCGCTCGGCGTACTCGCGGGCGAGCGGGTGCTCGCAGTCGACGACGCCGGCCGGCGCGGCGGTCAGGCGGACCCGCGGCCGGTCGACGGCGACGCCGGCCGCGCCGTAGAGGCGTTCGTGCGCGAGCGAGAGGTTCCCGAAGCCGAAGTGGAGGCGCGCCCCGGCGGTCACCGTGACCGCGCCGTCGGGGTCGGACCCGGGAGCGTCGCGAGCGGAGGGGGACATCGCGTCGGAGTGGACGTTCGCCCGTGCGAGGGGAGTCGGTTTCGACAGCGGCGGATTCGGACGCGACCGGCGCGCCGAGTGCGACGACGGCGGAGCGCGCCGGCGGGTCGAGGGGCTACTCCTCTCCGCGGACGACCCGCTCCGTGACGGTCTCGCCGACCGAGACCCCGTTCCAGAGCGCCTCGTGGACGCGGCCACTCCCCGCCATCCAGTCGCCGGCGAGGAACAGCCCCGCGTCGCGGGCCGCTTCGACCGCGCTGGGGTCGATGTCCGCCGCGTCGTCGGGGAGCGCGTATCGCCACCCCTGGTCGTCAGCCCAGCGGTACTCGCGGAGTCGGTCGTCGCCGACGAGGTCCGCGACCCGTCGGGCGACCGCGTCGGCCGCCTCCGCCAGGTCGTCGTCGTAGTGGTCGACCGACCAGTCGGGGCTCATCTGCGCGACGAGCAGCGACTCCCCGTCGGGGACGTGTCCGGGTTTGCACTCCTCGCGCGAGAGCCAGCCGACGGGGTGGGCGTCGTCGGTGTTCACCGCGCCGTACCACGGCACGTCGAGGTCGAAGCCGTAGTTCAACACGACCGTGCGAATCGTCCGGAACGGCACCGCCCCCGCGGCCGTCAGGAGCGCGTCGAGCGCCCCCGACTCCGCGCCGCCGGGCCAGTCCGTCGCGGCGAGCAGGTCGGCGGTCTGGGGGGCCGGCGGGGTAGACACGAGCGCGTCGAACGGGCCGTGGTCGTCGCCGTCGGCGTCCGTGGCGGTCCAACCCTCGTCGGCGCGCGCGAGCGACTCGACGCGGACGGAGTGGCGGACATCGGCGTCGCCCCGCGCGAGCAGGCGCTTGGCGAACTGCGTGATTCCCGCCTGCCACGTGTACTTGGTCTCCGGGTCGCGCTCGCTCGGGGTGAGGTCGCCGTCGCCCCCGAACGTCCAGACGGGGTCGGTGAGCGCGACCAGCCCCGACTCGCCCAGGTCGTGAATCAGGTCGACCGTCCGCTCGTCGGCGTCCTTCACGTAGTTGGCGCCGTGGTCGTACCGGCAGTTGTTCCGCCGGCGCGTCGCCGCCCGCCCCCCCACGCCGCGCGACTTCTCCAGTATCGTGACTGTCGCGCCCGTCTCCCGGAGCGCGTCCGCCGCGCCGACGCCGGCCATCCCCGCGCCGACGATGCCGATGTGCGTCATCGAACGCCGTACGGCCCGGCAGGGGGTAGGCGTTGGGGAACCGACGACCCCGGCCCGACACGGACGGACTACCAGGTGACGGTCCGCGAGAGGACGTACACCAGGAGCGCGATGAGCACCGAGCCGACCACCGCCTCGGTCGTCGCGAGGAGGCGCGCCCACGGTCCGATGGGTTGGATGTCGCCGAACCCGAGCGTGGTGAAGGTGACGACGCTGAAGTAGAGCCCCTTCAGGAACGGGCCGGTGAAGTACCACACCGGCGCGTCGGCCGGAACGTTCGCGGAGAAGAAGCCCACGAGCGTGCCGGTCGTGGTGTCGCGTATCCCCCCGACGAGCGGGTACAGCGCCGCGAACAGCAGGACGACGAGCGCCGAGACGCCGACGACCCGCCACGGGTTGCTGCCGTACTCCATCACCCACCGGGAGAGTTCCGCCTTGACCGCGTTCGGGTAGTCGCCCGTCTCCCACGCGAGCTTCCGGCGGGCCTCCTTCTCGCGGACGTAGAACCGGCGGTGCTCGTTGGGGAGCGCGTTCTCCTCGCAGAGTTGCTGGAGCGCGCGGTACGTCCACGCCGCCGCCTCGTGGTACCGTATCGTGCGCTCGTCGCGCTCGATGCTCGTCTCCTCGGCCTCGTAGCGGCAGAGGCGACCCAACTCCGTGCTGTGGTTGATCCAGGTGTCGGAGAAGCCGACCTCGTAGAGCGCCGCGTTCTCGATGGTGGCGTTCCGGAGTTCCGTCCGGGTGAGTTCGCTGTTCTCCAGGTTCGCCCCCTCGAACGTCGCGCCGCGAGCGTCCGCGTCGGTCAGGTCCGCGTTCCGGAGGGTGGCGTCGCTGAAGTCGGCGCCTCGCAAGGTGGCCCCCGAGAGGTCGGCACCGCTCAGGTCGGCACCGCTCAGGTCCCGTCCCGAGAGGTCGGTCCCGGAGAGGTCGCTCCGGGGGAACCGGCGGCCGGCGAGCGCGTCGTCCGGAATCCGCGCGCCGCGGAGCACGGCGCCGAAGAGGTCCCCCTCGTCGGCGAACTGTTCCGCTCCGAGGACGCCCGCCTTGTCGCCGTCGAGGTGCCACCGACACTGCCCCTCGTCGTCCACCGCCTCGCGCCAGCAGCAGGCGGCGCTCTGGCTCGCGAGCGGGTCGCTCAACTCGTAGACGTACCCGCACCGGTCGCCGGGAGGAGACGTCGGCTCGGGTTCGCGAACGCCGTGGGCGCTGTCGGCGACATTCGACACACGTCCCGTTCGGTGGGAGAGCGGCTTACCCGTTCGGTCGTCAACGGCAAGCAAGCCGAGTCCGGATTCGGTCTGGCGCGTCCATCTCCCGGACGCGACGCCGGGGGGCCGCTGAGAACTGGTGGGACGGACCGTTCGGTCCCGCGACCGGCGGCGATCGGTCGCGGAACGCTTTTCTCTCGGAGTACCGCAGAGCCGGTACCGGATGTACGACGCGGTCGTGTTCGACAACGACGGTGTGCTGGTCGGGCGGACGAGCTACGACGTCCTCCACGAGGCGGCGTGGGACGCGTTCGAGTCGCTCGCCGTCGGCGACCCCGACCCCGACCACGTCGAGTCGATGGTCGTCGGCGTCACCCCGCGGCAGGTCCGGGAGGTGTGCGCGGCGTACGACCTCACGCCGCGGGAGTTCTGGGCGGTCCGCGACCGGACCGCCTTCGAGGCCCAGCGGCGCGAGATACACGCCGGCCGCAAGCGACTGTACGACGACGTGAGCGTGCTCCGCGACCTCGACACCCCGCTCGGAATCATCTCCTCGAACCAGCAGGAGACGGTCGACTACGTGCTCGACCACTTCGGCGTCGGCGACCTGTTCGAGGCGGCGTACGGCCGCGAGCCGACCGTCGAGAGCCTCGCGCGCAAGAAGCCGGAGAGCCACTACGTCGACCGCGCGCTCGCCGACCTGGACGCGGAGACGGCGCTGTTCGTCGGCGACAACGAGAGCGACGTGGAGGCGGCGCACAACGCCGGCATCGACTCCGCGTTCGTCCGTCGGCCCCACCGCGAGGACCACGACCTCTCCGTGACGCCGACGTACGACGTGGCCGACCTCCACGACGTGGTCGCCGTCTGTCGGTGAACGGCCGCGACGGTCGTCCCCGCGGTGGGACGGCCGGTGCGCCGCCGGGGAACGACGTTATCCGTTCGGAGCGCCGAGAGGACGGCATGAGCGAGACCGACGAGAACCCGGCGAGCGAGGCGGACGAGACGAGCGAGGCGGCCACCGACCTGCCGCGAACCGACGAGGAGTGGCGCGAGCGACTCTCCGACGAGGAGTACGAGATCCTCCGCGAGCGGGGGACCGAGGCCCAGTTCTCCGGCGAACACGTCGACCGGGACGACGACGGCGTGTACAGGTGCGCCGGCTGCGGGACGGTCATCTTCGATTCGAGCACCAAGTACGACTCGGGGTGCGGGTGGCCGAGCTTCTACGCCGCCGAGGAGTCGAAAGTGACGCTCCGGGACGACGACCGCCACGGCATGTCGCGCGTCGAGGTGCTGTGTGCGACCTGCGACGGCCACCTCGGCCACGTGTTCAAGGACGGTCCAGAACCGACCGGCGAGCGCTTCTGCATCAACTCGGTCGCGCTCGACTTCGAATCCCGCGAGGGGAACTGACGAGAGCTGTCGAGAACCCGACGCAGCGGCGCAGGCGACGCGGCGTCTCGTACCGTCAGCACCGGGGGGCTTTTCGTCTCCGGCGGTGACAACGCACGCGTGAGTCACGACCCCACGCTCCTCCTGACGCACACGGTCAGCCCGGACCGGGGGCCGACGCTGCGCGACTCGCTCGTCGAGGCCGGCCTCCCGGCCGAGGCGGTGGTGACGGCCGCAACCGAGTCCGAGACCGACACCCACGCTGGCGACGCGGCGGCGTTCGTCACCGGCCGCCTCTCGGAGGACCTGCTCGCGCGCGCCGACGGCGTCCGGTGGGTGCAGGCGCTGTCGGCCGGCGTCGACAGCTACCCCCGCGAGGCGCTCCGCGAGCGGAACGTCGCGCTGACGAACGCCTCGGGCGTCCACGCGGAACCCATCGCGGAGCAGGTGCTCGGCTACATGCTCACCTTCGAGCGCCAGCTTCACACGTTCGCCCGCCAGCAGGCGGCGAACCGCTGGGAGCGACAGGAGGGGGGCGAACTCCGGGGGAAGACGCTCGGCGTCCTCGGCGTCGGCGCCATCGGCACCCGCGTCGCGGAGGTGGGGAGTGCGCTCGGGATGGAGGTGCTCGGGACGAAGCGCGACGTCGACACGATGCCCGACGCCGTCGACGAGGCGTTCCCGGCCGACGAACACGCCGCGGTCTGCGCCCGGAGCGACTACCTCGTGCTGGCGTGCCCGCTGACCGACGAGACGGAAGGACTCGTCGGCTGGGACGAACTCCAACTGCTCGGCGCGGACGGCGTGCTCGTGAACATCGCGCGCGGCGCGGTCTGCGACGAGGCGGCGCTGACGCGTGCGCTCCAGAACCACACGATTCGCGGCGCCGCCCTCGACGTGTTCACCGAGGAGCCCCTTCCCTCCGACTCGCCGCTGTGGGACCTCTCGAACGTGGTCGTCACGCCCCACATGGCGGGGAGCACGCCGGAGAAGATAGGCCGCTGGACGGACATCATCGCCGACAACTACCGGCGGTTCACCGCGGGCGAGGAGTTGCGGAACCGGGTGCTGTAGGCCGCGCTCCGAGCGCTCGAATCGGGGCCGTCGCTCGGTCGCCTCCCCGGTTCCCGCTCAGTGCGCGAGCACGAGCGTCCGGTCGTCCGTCCGCACCACACACAGCGGCCCGGTCGGCGGGCTGTCGAACGTGACGGTCGACCGCTCGCTGACGAACAGTCTGTCGAAGGACCGGTCGCACGCCGGACACGCCAGTTCCGCGCGGTTCGCCAGCGTCATCGAGTCGGCCGTCTGCCTGAGGAGTTTCAGCTTCGAGCGGTACGCGTGCACGTCGAAGCCGTCGGCCACGTCGAGTCGGTCCACGGCCGTCGCTCCCGACGGTGGTACGAGTAGGTGACGGACCGGAACTCAGGCGTGAAAATCGGCTCGCTCGACGCGCGACCGGCAGGGACGAACAGCCCGCTTACGTGAGGCGCGCGAACGCGAGGTTGCCGCTGACGTTGTGGACGTACGCGTTCACCACGTCGCCCTCCTGCGCGCCGGAGACGAAGATGGTGTAGCTCCCCTTCTCGGCGACGCCGTCGCCCTTGCGGCCGGTCCCCGTGATCTTCAGCTCGTACGTCTCGCCCTCCTCGATGTCGGGGCGGGCGCGCTGGCGCGAGGCCGACCCCGAGCGCTTCTCGACCGGCCGGAACGCGCCGCAGGCCTGACACCGGAGCATGTCGATGCCGTCCTCGGTCTTGAGCACCGTGTCGGGGAGACCGCACTCCGAGCAGGTGACGAACTCGGCGACGTACTCGTCGATGGCCTGCTCGAAGTCGGCGACCGAGAACGACCCGTTGTAGCGGGCGACGCCGTTCTCGAACTGGCCGTTCGTCCCGAGTTCGCGCTGGATGGAGCGGTGGACGTGCTCGGGGTCGCGCGAGAGCGCGTCGGCGATGGCGTCGAGGTTGGTCAGCCGGGTGAACGCCCCGTCGGTCTGTCCCTCCGGGTCGGGGACCTGGAGTCGGTCGCCGGCCTCGGCGGGGCTGTCCGGAAGCGAGTCGTAAGCCCGGTCGAGCGCAGAATCGTAGTTCATGGTTTCAGTGAGGTGATTCCGGCGTAAAGGCGTTCCGAGAGAGAGGTTGACGTACGTCACCGCGCCAGCAGGAGTCGACCGTCGTCCACGCGCGACCGGTCGGTAACGACGCCGATAACGGCCGATGCCGCGGAGCGGCGACGGACCGGAGCGCCCCCGGGACGGCCGACGCTCGACGCGCCCCGTGTCACCGGCCACCACGCCGCAGTCGGGTAGAAACGCTTTCCCGCGCCAGCGGCCCAGCGGGGGTAATGAGCTACACGGTGGGACTCGTGGGGAAGCCGTCGGTGGGGAAGTCGAGTTTCTTCAACGCGGCGACGACGAACGACGTACCGGAGGGGGCGTACCCGTTCACCACCATCGACCCGAGCGTCGGCGAGGCGTACGTCGGCGTCGACTGCGCCGCCCCGGAGTTCGACGAGACGTGCCAGCCGAGCCAGGGGTTCTGTGAGAGCGGCACCCGGTACGTCCCGGTGAAACTCGTCGACGTGGCGGGACTCATCCCGGGCGCACACGAGGGGAAGGGACTGGGCAACCAGTTCCTCACCGACCTGAACGAGGCGGACGTGCTCGTCCACGTGGTCGACTTCTCGGGGACGACCGACAGCGAGGGCGAACCCACGGAGGGACACGACCCGCGCGAGGACGTCGACTTCCTCGAGGCGGAACTCGACCAGTGGTACCTCGACATCCTGGAGAAGGGTATCGAGAAGTTCGAGTCCACGCACCAGGGGCCGAACCCCGGCGACGAAATCTCGGTCGAGTCGGTACTCGCGGAGCAGATGAGCGCCTTCCGCACCAACAAGGACGAGATAAAACAGGTGGTGCGCTCGCTGGGCCTCGAACTCGACCCGTCGACGTGGGACGACGACGACCGGTTCGCGCTCGCACGCGAGATGCGCGAGCGGACCAAGCCGATGGTCGTCGCGGCGAACAAGATGGACACGGACGCCGCGCGGGCGAACTACCGCGAGATCACGACCGACCCCGAGTACGACCACCTCACGGTCGTCCCGACGAGCGCGCACGCGGAGAAGGCGCTGAAGGCGGCCGCCGACGCCGGCGCGGTGTCGTACGCGCCGGGGTCGGACGAGTTCGACCTCGTGGGGGACGTCTCGGCCGGGCAGCGCGAGGGACTCGACCGGGTCCGCGAGTTCGTCGACGAGTTCGGCGGGACGGGCGTCCAGCGGGCGCTCGAAACCGCGCTGTTCGAGGAACTCGGCGCGAAGGCCGTCTTCCCGGGGAGCGCGAGCGGGCAGTGGACGGAGGGACCGTTCCGGGACTGCTTCGTCCTGCCGGGCGACGCCACGGCTGAGGCGTTCGCGTACCACCTCCACTCGGACATCGGCGACGGGTTCCTCCACGCCGTCGACTGTCGGAGCGGCCGACAGGTCGGCGCTGACGCGAAACTCGACCACCGCGACGTGGTCGAAATCGTCACCACCGGCTGACGGGCGACGGTACGGGCGCAGGACGGTGGACTCGAGTACTCGATTCGGCGAGACAACGCGAAAAAACGGAGCGGACTCCCTCGCTTCGGCGGCGTCCGGCGACCGGGGGACGCTTACTCGCGGTCGACCGACTCGAAGTCGTAGTTCTCTGTCAGTTGCGAGAGCGAGTCGAGCGCCTCCTCCTCCTCGCGGAGGTTCTCCTCCAGCAGGTCCGCCGCCTCGTCGAGACCGAGCTGCGACGCGAGCAGCGTGAGGTTGCCGTACGCGGCGATCTCGTAGTGTTCGGTCTTCTGGGCGGACGCGAGGTTGAACAGGTCGAGGACGCGCTGGTCGGGGTCGCTCTCGGCGAACTCCTCCTGCTCCGTGAGCAGTCCCTCGATTCCCTCGCACTCCTCTTCCTCCGGCGGTTCGCCGATCATGTTGAACACCTCTTCGAGGCGGTCGATGTGTCCCTCCGTCTCCTCGCGGTGCTCCTCGAGTTCCGAACGGATGTCGTCCTCGCCGACCTGCTCCGCGAGTTCCTCTAGCGCGTCGAGGAGTTCGTGCTCCGCGAAGTAGATGTCCTCCAGTTCGTGCTCGAACAGCTCGTCGAGTGTGTCTGCAGCCATTGTTTCCCTCGTCGGAGAGTCGAGCGGAGCCTCGGTAAGACGACTGCCTTCGCAGGCAAGCGGTCGAACCGCGTTCCCGGGTCGGCGGCCCGCAACCGAGTTACGTCCCATCCGCGTATCCCCCTGTATGAGTGTCGTACCCGAGGAAGCGGCGGAGCTACTGACGAGCGAACCGCTGGTCGCACACCTGGCGACGTGCGCGGCGAACAGACCGCACGTTGCGCCGGTGTGGTACCGGTACGAGGCGGACGCCGTCGAGGTGGCGACGACGGGGCGGAAGCTGGCGAACCTCCGCGAGAACCCGTTCGTCTCGCTGTCGGTCGCGAAGACCGACGGCGGAATCCCGGAGTGGTCGGTCACCCTCCTCGGGCGAGCGACCGTCGTCGACGACGAGGACGCCTTCCGCGAGACCAACCGACGCATCAACCGGAAGTACGAGGTCGACGGGGACGCGTGGGCGGCCGAGAACACGCTCGTCCGCATCGACGTCGGCTCCGCGAGCCACCGGACGTACTGACCGTCAGGCGCTCCAGTTCTCGGCGGGGAACTCGTCGACGCGTTCGTCGTTCGCGTCGGGGAGCATGTACTGCTCCCACTCGTGGACCTCCGGCGCGCCGTAGTCGCCGATGTCTGGGTGCGGCGGGATGGCGTCGTACCGGTCGAGGCGCTCCCGGATCACTTGCCGCGCCTCCTGTCCCGCCTCGGTGTCGCCGCCGAGTCCGTCGAACACCCAGCGCGGCTGGACGGTGAGTTCGAGGCCGTGCGGGGTGTACCGGCTGTGTCTGCGCTCGTAACACGGCGCTCGGCCGACGACGAACATCGGCTCGCCGGCGTAGCAGAACTCCCACTCGTGGTCCGCCGGGTCCACGGGGACGTCGGACGGCCACGGGTCGGGGTCCCGGCGGTGGAGCGACGCGAGGAGGTCCCAGAACCGGTCAACGTACTCCGCCGTCGGCAGTTCCTCGTCGGGAGGGTCGAAGAAGACCGCCAGCGACGTGACGTCGCCGATGTCGCGCGCCTCGTCGAGGTACGCCGCGAGGCCGTCGGCCACCGCCCGGCGACCCGTCTCGGTCGCCGGCGAGGGGGCGAAGAGGTACCGGAGGTCGCCCGCTCGGTGGGCGTCGACCGCGAAGAAACACGGGAACGGCGACTCGTCGTCCGTCATGGTCGCGTCGAACGCCCGGTACCGCTGCGCCTCCCACTCCCGCAACCGCCCCGCCTCGAGGGCCGATTCGACTTCCGCGCGCGTTCGGAGGTCCCACATCCACGCGCTAGAAGCGGGTTCGGCCGGATAAGTCGCGCGCCTCACCCGCTCACGAGGGGCGGTCGTCGTGGACCGACGCGAGGTCTACGGCCGTGCCGTCCGGCACCCGGAGGTCGATGGGCGTGAGCGTCGTGCCGCTGGCGACGCCCTTCGCCGAACACGCGGAGACCGCGACCGTCGCCGGCCGTTCCGCACGGAACTCGACGGTGTCGCCGGCGGCCGCGGGACTCTCGCGCACGTCGAAGTACGTCTGGTCGGTCACGGTGGACGCCTGAAACAGGTTCATCGTGTCGGGGACGGGAACGTCGAGGCCCCGTTCCGCGAGCGCGAGCGCGAGGTTCTCCCGGCAGCCGCCGGGTTCGTCCTGCCGTCCCTCGCCGGTCGGTCGGTCGGTGAGCATCCACGCCGTACACGGGCCGAACATGATGTCGTGGACCCCGCAGTCGTCGCGGGCGATGGTGAGCAGTTCGCCCCCGTCGGTCGCGTAGAGGGCGTCGCCCGTCGAGATGCGGAGCTTCCCGTTCAGGTCGCGGGTGTACGACTGGGCGAACGCCGTCGAGGGGTCGTCGCGGTCGAACGCGACCAGGTCGGCGACCTGCCGCGGTTCGGGCGTCGTGACCCCGAGCGTCTCCCCCTCTTCGACGGCGACTGCCGCCGCGCTCTTCGCCGGGATTCGCGTCGTCTCCATGGCGGCGGCACGACCCGGCGACCGATAAGCCACGCGACGGCCACCCGACCGAGCACCGAGCGCCCACCGCGGGAGCCCGGTCACCGACCTGCCGGTATGAATTTGCGTCTGGCGGGAGAAGCGGGGAGCGCATGAGCGACGAGACGCACACCGGAGAGGCATCGGGCGTGAAGGGCGCACTCAAGAGCGGCATCAGGTCGGGCGCGTTCTCCGCCGCGAGCGGCGGTATCACGCTGTTGCGGGCCGTCCAGTCGTTCCGACGCGGCGACCGACGGCGCGGCGTCGTTCGCCTCCTCGCCGCCGGGTTCTGGCTCGGACTCGCCGCGTTCCAGCGTCGCTCCGGCCGCGGTTCCGACGCGACGCTCGACGACGCGGACGTCGACCAGCGGTCAGTCGCCGACACCTCGCCGGACATCGGGAGCGTGGAGACGGACACCGACGACGGCCCCGCGGGCGAGGGCGACGCGTCCGACGTGGTCACCACCGGGACGGCCGACATCGACGAGACCGACACCGCGACCGAACTCGACAGCGACGTCGACGCCGACGACGTCGACCAGCGGGACGTCGTCGGGACGGGGACCGACGCCGAGGGCGCCGCCGACGAGGGCGAGACGACGAGGACGAGGCGGCGCTCGGCGGAGACGGAGCGGACGAGGACGCCGCCGACGGGGACTCGGACGCGGACGAGGTGAACGAGGCGGACGGTGACGCCGAACCGCGGAGCGTCGACGACGACGCGGAACCGGCCGTCACCGAGTCGGGCGACGACGAGAGCGACGAGGGAGAGGAGGAAGAGCGGCCCGCCGAGTAACGGCGACCGCTCGGGGAGACGACCGGCACACCGCCGACCCGGTCCGGCGACACCGAGCGGGTACTCGTCGGCCGAGAGTCGGGGGCGACGGGCGGTCCGCGCCGGTCAGGGCTCCCACCAGACCGCCTGGAGACCGTTGGTGCGCCGTTCCTCGTACAGCACGCGGAAGCCGTCGGTCTGGGCACTCTCGGGCACCAGGAATCCCATGTCCCCCTCGTGCACCTCGCCGGGGGGCGCCTTCCCGCCGATGTACTTCGCGGTCCTGCTCTTGTTCCGACCGGGGTGGAACATCCGCTTCCCGAGCACGCCCTTGAAGTCGAGCGTGAGCGGGAGGCGAGCCTCCCTGTCGGCGACGTTCTCGGCCCTGACGCCGACCATGACCCACTGTTTCCCCTCGCCGGCGTCCGCGGTCTTGGTCTCGCCGGACTCGCTCCACTCGTACGTCTTCATCGCCCGGGGGGCCGACAGCGTGAGCGCCACGCGCGGGAACTCGACCGTCTCGCCGAACGGGAGGCGTTGCGGCTGGGTCCCCTTCGGAGTGGTGACGGTCTTGGTCGGCTGGCCGAGCGCCTTGTTGTCGCCGGAGTCGGACGAACAGCCGGCGAGACCGGCCGCTGCGAGCGCCGCCGTCGTCGAGAGGAAGTTACGTCGATTCTCGTTCATGAGTATCGACCACCGAAGTACTGCCTGATTACGAGCGTCGACTGCACCGCGACGCCGAGCACGAGCGTTCCGAGGTTCCACAGGTTCGACTTGACGTACGCCACGTCGAGGATGACTTGCGTCTCCAAGACGGGGTACAACGGCTTCAGCGGCGGGGCGACGTCCGGCGTCGTAAGGAAGTCGCCGAACATGTGCGCGAGCATCCCCGTGAACAACCCGACCGCCGCGAACGCGTACACGGCCCTCGCCGGCGGGTCGTTCCCGTCCCGGACCAGGAGGTAGACCCCCGCGACGACTGCGCCCAACACGAGTGCGGCGGGGATGGTGAACACGAAACTGTGCGTCAGCCCGTGGTGTTCGACGAAGAAGTAGCGCATCAACACGATGTCGCCGTCCGGGAACATTCCGGTCGACGCCGCGAGCGCCGCGAACGCGAGACTCGCCTTCAGGTCGTCGAAGACGAACCAGACCGGCGCCGCGAGCAGGAGCGCCATTCCGATGTGTCCTGGTGACTGCACACCTCCACAACACCGACGGCACATTAGTATCTTGTAGCCGTGTTACTACCCAGCCACAAGTCGGCATCCACCGGACGGGAACGGGCGGCCGAACGCGTCGCGGGTCACGACCGCTCCGACTCCAGGAGCGTCCCGCCCGGAGCGACGGCCACCGACCGATCGTCGCCGACGGCGATGCCGGACAGCGACGGCGCCGGCGTCGCCCGCCGCTCCCACCCCGCCGCGGCCGTCCGCTCGAAGACGGCGCCGTCACCGTCGACCGCCGCCTCGCGACCCTCCCGGGCGTCGACGGCCCGGAGCGCCGCCGAACCGAGACGGTCGGGCGTCCAGTTCGTCCCGTCGTAGCGGTGGAGTACGCCGTCGTCGTCGGCCACGAGACAGCCGTCTGCGGTGGTGACGACCGCCGAGAGCGTCCCCGACGCCCCGTCGAGACCGATTCGTCGCGCGTCGTCGCCGTCGCGCGTCTCGAACACGCCGTCGTTCGTGTCGCAGACGACGCCGCGCCCTCCGTCGGCCAGCGACGCCCCCGCGAAACTCGACCCGCTCCCGGGTTTCGCCGGCGCGTCCCACGCCACCTCGCCGTCGTGGTACGTCCCACGGAGGAGTTGTCCGGAGCCGTTCACGAGGAGCACCGTCTCCCGACCGGCGGGGCCGCAGACCGCGACGTCCGTCCAGCCGCCCGTCACGCCCGCCGGGTCGGAGTGGTCCTCGTGGCGCCCCGTCCCCGCGCGCAGGCGACCGAGCGCGCCACCGTCGCCGGCGACCCACGCCGCCTCCCCGTCCGCCGTCGCGTCCACGCCGGTCAGGTCCGACCCCGCCGCACCCGGCCCGTCCGGGAGCGCGCGCGTCCACTCCCCGTCGCCCTCGTCCGCGATGACGACCCCGCCGGCGCCGACGGCGTAACCGGACGACCCCGCCAGCGCGGCGTCCGACAGGTCTGCCGTCGTCGGCGTCTCGACGGTCGACCACGGCGCTCGAATCCGGTCGGCGTCCGACTCGTCGTCGGTCCCGTCGTCCCCCTCACCCTCGTCGTCCGCGACGGCGGACGCGTCGGGTCGTTCGCGCCCGTCCGACGCTGCAGGGGTGTCTCCGTCCGTCGAACCGTCATCCGCCGGTCCCTCGACGGCCGCGCCGGACGCGCCGGACGCGTCGGATACGTCGGCGAACGCGTCGCGTCGGTAGAGGACGACCGGCGGGAGCGCGTAGACGGCGAGTCCGACGACGGCGAACCCCCAGTGGAGGAACGTCAGCGTCCCGAACGCGGTGAGCAGCGCCGTCGCCAGCGCGTGCTGCCAGCTCTTGACGTACCGGCGGAAGAACGCGGCGAACCCGTCCGACGAGCGGTCGGCCATGGGCGGCGTTCGTGCTCGCGAGGGGCAGGCCTTTCGGTCGCGGGACGGCCGGCCGACCCGGGTGCCGGTACGCATTTGCGTGCGCCGCGACTCGCGTCGGCGTATGGGCGGGTGGGGCGCGGACGGGTACTGGCTCGTTCGATTCGTCTTCCAGCGGGGGCTCGCCGCCGTCTATCTCGTCGCGTTCCTCGTCGCCGCGCGGCAGTTTCGACCGCTCGCGGGCGAGGACGGCCTCCTCCCCCTGAGCGAGTACGCCGACCGAGCGGCGTTCCGGGACCGCCCCGGCCTCTTTCACCTCCTGCCGGACGACCGGGTCGTCGGCGCGGCCGCCTGGACCGGCGTGGCGCTCGCGCTCGCGGCGCTCGTCGGCGTCCCGTACGCGCTCGCCGAACCGTACGCCGTCCCCGCGTCGATGCTCCTCTGGGCCGCGATGTGGGCGCTGTACCTCTCGTTCGTCAACGCGGGCCGGGTGTTCTACGGCTACGGTTGGGAGTCGATGCTCCTCGAGACGGGGTTTCTCGCCGTCTTCCTCGGCGCGGGCGCGTCCGGCCCGCCGGTGGTCGTCGTCTGGTTGCTGAAGTGGGTACTGTTCCGAAACATGTTCGGCGCCGGACTCATCAAGATACGCGGCGACGACTGCTGGCGGGAACTGACCTGCCTCGACTACCACTACGAGACGCAGCCGATGCCCAACCCCGGGAGCTGGTACGCCCACCACCTCCCCGACCGGGTCCACCGGGTCGAGACGCTCGGTAACCACGTGGTCGAACTCGCGGTGCCGTTCCTCTACTTCGCCCCCCAGCCGTACGCCGCGGTCGGCGGGGCCGCGACCGTCCTCTTTCAGGGGTGGCTCATGGCGACCGGGAACTTCTCGTGGCTGAACGCGCTCACGGTCGTCCAGGCGGTCGCGGCGTTCAGCGACGGGGTGCTCGCGCGCGTCCTCCCCGTCGAGGCGCCCGCGGCCGCCCCCCCGCCGCTGTACCTCGAGGCGAGCGCGCTGCTCGTCGCGGTGCTCGTCGTCGCGCTGAGCGTCCGACCCGTTCGGAACGTGCTCTCGGAGTCGCAGGCGATGAACGCGTCGTACGACCCGCTCAGTCTCGTCAACGCCTACGGCGCGTTCGGGTCGGTCACGAGCGAGCGCCACCAACTCGTCGTCGAGGGGACGAGCGCGGACGACCCCGGCGCGGGCGACTGGCGCGCGTACGAGTTCCACGGCCAGCCCGTCCGGACGGACGAGCGCCCGCGCCAGTGGACGCCGTACCACCTCCGGCTGGACTGGCAGCTCTGGTTCGCCGCGATGCGCCCCCGCCCCGGCCCCCGACAGCGGTGGTTCATCGCGTTCCTCGCGCGACTCCTGGAGCACGACCCCGGCACGCGCTCGCTCGTCGAGCGCGACCCCTTCCCGGACGACCCGCCCGAGAAGCTCCGGGTGACGCGCTACCGCTACCGGTTCACAACACCCGAAGAGCGGGGGGAGACGGGAGAGTGGTGGGAGCGCGAGCGCGTCGGAACGTACGTCCCCCCGGTCTCGCTGTCGGACCTCCGCGCTCGGGGAGTGGGTCGACCGGCCGACGCCGGCTGAGCGGTCGGGACTAGCGGTCGTTCCTCGCGGGCGGTGACTTCGAGAGCACGTTCCCCCAGAGCGACCGGGTGTCAGCGACGGCCCGGTACGCCCGCTCGCGGACGGTCCGGTACGCGCCGACGCGCCGGAGGCGGTCCGCGACGGGTCGGAGGAGCGACCCGGCGTCGGTCCGGAGCAGCGCCTCCTCGGCCGACGCGCCGCACGAGTAGACGGCCGCGTCGGTCACGAGGTGCGAGCACGCCTCGTAGTCGTCCGGGAGGCGCTGCCGGAGCGCCGGGTCGAGTTCCGAGAAGCCGACGGGTCGCACCCCCGTGCGGGCGGCGAAGAACTCGGCCCACCACGTACAGAACCCGCAGTCGTCGTCGTAGACGAGGACGGTGTCGGTCACGCCTACCCCCCACGGGCGGGAGCCACTAACCTCTACGGTCGCTCGACGGCCGGCGGAGGCGGGCGGTAGGTTCACCCGGTCGTCGGACCTCCCTCCCCCGATGGAACGGTTCGTCGAACTCGTCGTGGGGGGCGGCGTCGCGCTGGTCGCCGGACTCTGGCTGGTCGACCTCCCGACTCCGTGGTCGCCCTCCTGGACCGCCGGCGCGGCGCTCGTCGTCGTCGGAGCCGGCTGTCTCGCGGCGGGCATCCGACGCGAACTCGACTGCTGAGTCGAGCGCGTCGACCGACGGCGCGCGACGAAGAGGAGGAAGGGGAGGATGCCCGACGCCGGATTACGAGAACAGCCGCTTGAGCCGCGAGTCGACGCCGACGTTCCGCTGGGAGATGATGGTGGTGTTGTCGACCCGGTCGGCCACGCCCTCGGGGACGGAGCCGAAGACGAACTTCTCGAGGATGCCCTCGCGCGTGGCGCCGAGCGTGGTCACGTCGTGGTCGCTCGCCTCCTCGACGAGGACGTCCTCGATGTCACCGCCCTCGACGGTCCGGGTGTCGAACTCCAGCGTCGACTCGTCGAACGCCTCCGCCTGCTCGGTCAGCGTCTCCTCGGCGTTCGCGAGCGTCTCCTCGGTCCCGTCGTGGTCGCCGTCCTCAACCACGTGGACGACGTCGATGTGCGCGCCGGTCGCTCGGGCGACGGCCGCCGCCGTCTCGGCCGCGAGGCCCGCGTGGGTGCTGTCGACCCACGGGAGGAGGATGGAGTCGACGTCGCCGTCGCCGGTGAACACCTCCTCGACGTAGACGTCGGCGTCCGCCTCGGTGGCGACGGCGTCGACGGTGCTCCCGAGCACGATGTCGCGGCGGTTCGGCCGTCGGCCGCCCCACCCCATGAGGACTGCGTCGCTGTCGTGCTGTTCGACCGTGTTCAGGATGGCGTCGGTCGGGTCGTGAGTGAGTTTGATGGTGCCGCTCACGGGGACGCTCGCCTCCTCGGCCACGTCCATCGCCCGCTCGACGACCGGCCGGCCCTCGTCCACCCGGTCGCGTCCCTCCGCGTAGGGGGTCTGTCGGGGGAGCGTCACCGCGTTCATCACCAGCAGTTCGCCGTCGCGGTCGGCCACCAGGTCCGTCGCGGTCCGCATCAACTGCTCGACGTTCGTCTCGTCGGCGACGGGGACCACCAGCTGGTAGTCGCGGTCCGACTGGGTGTACTCCGCGAGGGCAGTCGGCGTCTCCTCCTCGAGTCGCTCCTCGGACGGACCGGTGCGGCGGATGGCGAACCAGAGGGCGACGCCGACGAGTTCCGCGCCGAGCGCGAGTGTCGCGATGAGCGGCGCCCGGAAGACGATGTTCCCGAGGAGAATCAGGTTGCCGACGACGCCCGGCAGAGAGGCGGGTGCGAGTGTTTTTGCGGCCGCCGCGCGAACCGACCGGGTATGACGAGGTTCCGCGGGGCGTGGAGCGAGAACGAGGTGGAGTCGTTCCTCCGGGAGACGACGGTCCCGGTCAGGCTCGCGACCCACCGGCCGGACGGGTCGCTGTGGGTGGTCACGCTGTGGTACCGCTACCGGGAGGGGTCGTTCGAGTGTGCGACGTGGGCGAACGCGGACGTCGTGGGCTACATCCAGAACGACTCGGAGTGCGCGTTCGACGTGTCGACGAACGAGCCCCCCTACCGCGGGGTCAGGGGGAACGGGACGGCGTCGTTCTCCACCGACCGGGAGAAGTCGGTGCTTCGCGACCTCATGGGGCGCTACCTCGGCGGGACCGACTCCCCGCTCGCCGAGTGGCTGCTCGAGGACGACCGCGAGGAGGTCCGCATCCGCATCCAGCCGCGGGTCGTCTACAGTTGGGACTACACGGAGCGGATGCGGGAGTTCCGAGAGGAGTGACGCAGCGGGCGAGCGAGCGCCGCCGCGCCGTCGACCCGGCCCGTCGCTCGCGCCGCGAAGCGAGGGGCTCGACGACGAGATAGCTCGAAAGAACGGAAACGCGCGTCGCTCGGAGCGACGGGTCGGGACTCCCGTTAGAGGCGGACGACGTTCGTCGCGCGCGGTCCCTTGGGGGCCTGTTCGATGTCGAACTCTACCTCGGTTCCCTCCGTCAGGTCCTCGCCGCCGACGTCCTCCATGTGGAAGAAGACGTCCTCGTCGGAGTCCTCAGTCTCGATGAAACCGTAACCGCCAGTGTCGTTGAAGAAGTCGACCGTACCGGTTGCCATTGCGTCCGAACTCACGCCCAGTGGCGTGAAAAGCCTTCCGTATTCGTCCACGGGTTCGGAGTATCGAGCGACGAACGGCCACACATACTCCGAATTTGGCCTCATTCGCTGGATTGCCGAAGTCGAGAGTGGTTCGGTACCCGATTCGGCACAACGAGCCGTAGCCTCTGGATAACTCACCGTTTCGACGCCACGTCGAGTTCGACGGGCCTATACGCGCTCCCAGGAGTCCGTACACGTGAATTCTGAACAGGTCCGCCGCCAGTGGGCAGAGCAGTCCGGGGAGTTCTCGCCGGGGTACTACGCCTACTACGGTCCGAACGAAACCAGCGAGTCGATTCGCGGTGTTCTCGACCGGTTCCTGAACCGGAGCGCGTCGGTTCTGGAACTCGGCTGCAGTTCGGGTCGGCACCTCTCGCACCTGCACGAGCACGGTTACGAGCACCTGTCGGGCATCGACGTCAACAGGGACGCGTTCGACGTGATGCGGGAGGCGTACCCCGACCTCGCCGCCGCAGGGACGTTCTACCGCGACGCCATCCAGGACGTCGTCGGGGGGTTCGCCGATGGGGAGTTCGACGCGGTCTACTCCGTGGAGACGCTCCAGCACCTCCCTCCGGACGACGAGTGGGTGTTCGAGGAACTGGCTCGCGTCACGGGCGACCTCCTCGTCACCGCGGAGATCGAGACGGAGACCACGCACCCGCCGGGGACCGGTCCGGAGGTGAACTACGTCAACGACGAGTTCCCGCTCTACTACCGCGACTGGAGTCGCATCTTCACCGACCTGGGGCTCGTCGAGGTGGAGGTCGAGTCCGCAAACCGGGACACGATACGAGTGTTCCGTTCCGCGCGAACCTGAGACGGTCCCCACTCGCCGGGCGTTCCCCCGCCGTCCGGCCCTCCGTGGACGGCCGTGAGAGGCCGCGCGGTCGGCTGCGGTCCCGGCCTACAGTTCGACCCGCTCGCCGGTCTCGGCCGACTCGTACAGCGCCTCGATGGCGCGCATGTCGGCGACCCCCATCTCGCCGTCGGCCTCGAACGCCGCGCCGCGCTGGAGGTGGTTCGCGAAGTAGTCGAACTCCTCGAGCATCTGGTTGGGAGCGTCCGGGCGGAACTCCGCCTCGACGCCGCCGCGCGACAGGCGCAGCACCTTCTCCGCGTCGGGGAAGAACAGGCCCTCGAGCGTGAGTTCGCCCTCGGTCCCGACGAACCGGAGGCTGGATTCCACGGCGGCGCTGTGGCTCACCGCGCACGCCGCGAGCAGCGAGTCGGAGAACTCCAGCGTGAACGCCGCGTGCTCGTCGGCGCCCTCGAACTCCGACTGGGCCGTCGTCGTCGTCGCTTGGACCGCCCGCGGTCCCTCGTCGAGGACGAACCGCATCGCGTTCAGCGGGTAGATGCCGATGTCGTTGATGGTCGTCCCGCCCGAGAGGTCGGGGTCGAGCCGCCAGGAGTCCGGTCCGACCGAGTCCAGTATCGTGTCGGACATCTGCCCGAGGACGCTGACCACCTCGCCGATGGCACCGTCTCGAATCAGGTCGCGGGCGCGGCGCGCGGCCGGCCCGGTCGTGACGCGGTACGCGACCATCAGCGGCACGTCGGCCGACTCGCACGTCTCGACGATGGCCTCCGCCTCCTCGACGGTGGCTTCGAGCGGCTTCTCACAGAGGACGGCCTTGTCGTGGGCGGCCGCCGCCTCGACGTGCTCCCGGTGGAGCGCGTTCGGCGTGCAGACGTACACCGCGTCGTACTCGTCCGTCGCCTCGCCGTCGGCGTACTCCTCGTACGAGAGCGTCGCCGTGACCGAGTCGACGTCGGCCGCGACGTCCTCCGCCTTCTCGGGCGACCCGGTGACCAGCACGGTCGTCTCCGCGTAGTCGGCGTCCTCGACGGCGGGGATGGCCTGCTCGCGGGTCCACCAGCCGAGACCGACCATGGCGAACCGGACCGGTTCCGCGTCCGTCTCCACGTCCCAGTCGCGTTCGACGAGTCCGTCGAAGTCGATGTCTTGCACTGGTAGACGGGTCGGGCGCCGGGTCGAAAATATTTACTCTGGAAGCGGTATTCTCCCGGAACCGCCCGAATACTCCAGGTTCGAACAGGTCCCGGCGGTCACGGGTTCGGAGCCACCGGAGCCGCCTCGCTGCTGCGAAGCCGCCACAGCGTCGTCCGGGTCCGCGGTTTGCGCCCCGCGGGTTTGCCGTCCCACCACCGCTGTGTCAGCCGCGTTATCTCCGCGTCGAGCGTCGCGCGGGTGAACTCCTGCCACCCGCCGCGGGAACGCCACTGGTCCGACCAGTACACGCGGGGGTTCGAGGGGTCCGTGTTGTCGAGCGTCAGCGTCACGCTGTGGTAGCCGTCCATGATGCTCAGCCCGAAGACGCTCCACCCGGGGTCGCCGCCGGCCATCCCGACGAGCGTGTCCCAGACGCTCTCGTGGAGCCGGTCGGGGCGGCGCACGCCCGAGGTCACCCGCCCCCGCGAGTCCTCGAACTCGACGACCTCCCGGGACTCGACCAGGCCCGAACGAGCCAGTTCGCCCATCGTGGTGTGGACCTCGCTGTCGACGGCCTGCGTCGGGTCGTTCAACAGCAGCCGCACTCCCTCGTTCAGCGTCGCGATGCAGCTCGCCGGGTTCGCCGAGGTCGCATTGGCGACGAAGTGGTTTCGCATCCGGGCGATGGCTTCGGGCGTGAACGTCCGCCCCGCCGCGAGCGCCCGCCGGCGTCCGAGTTCGACGCCGACGCGTCCCGCTTCCTGTTCTAGCAGGTCGGCCACGGGCGTCTCCTGGTCGAACGTCGCACGCGTCGCCGTTATCAGGTCGTACCGGGCCTGGAGGTCCGCGTCGCTCATGGCTCCCAAGTCGGGTCGGCGCAGGAGTTCCGGTGGCACCTGCTGTCGCTGCGGGACGGGACGGCGTCCTTCCTGCTGGACGACGTGTGTCAGTTCGTGCGCGAGGAGGCGTCGTCCGTCGTCGGTGTGCGGCGCGAACTCGTTCCGGCCGAAGAACACGTCCGCGCCGTACGTCACCGCTCTCGCGTGGAGTAGCTCCGCCACCTCCGCCGCGTTCGCGTCGGCGTGGACGCGTACCCGGGAGAAGTCGTGCCCGAGTCCGGCGGAGAGCCGGTCGGAGACGGTTCGCGGCAGCGAGCGACCCCTCCCCGTGTGAGCCGCGAGGCGGCCGGCGTCGGCCGTCCCGCTCCCGGCGGGGGAGCGGGGCCGCTCGGGAGCGGCGCCGTCGCGTCCGGTCGCCCACGTCCCCACCGCCGCGTCGGCCACCCGGTCCGCCTCGCGTTCGGCGCGGTCGGCGGTCGGGACCGGTGACCGTCGGGCGTCGACCACCAGCCGCCGAACCGCCCGGTTGCCGTGACTCCGCTGGAGGCGAGCGAGGGGGTGACGCTCGCTCGCGCCGGCGTCGCCCCCCGATGTGTCCGGGCCGCGCGGCGTCGCTGCGCCCGCCGGCGCGTCGGGCCGTCGTTCGTCGCCTCGAACCGGCTGTCTCGTCCGCGTATCTCATGCCTGTCGTCCCCCTCCCGGCGCCACCCGCGCTCGCGCGGCAGGCCGTCCGTCCCGGGCGTCGAGCGCGACGCCTCCCGCCCTCGGTCGGCGGGTCGAGGTGACGGCGACGGGACCGGATGTCGCCGAAGGTGAGGTGTCGGTACGTCACGGGACCGTATATCGGTAGTTACCGGGGTCGTACCCGTCGGCGGGGGCAGGCGTCCGCACGTCGGTGACTCTCACTCCGAACGCCGCGCGCGCCGGGGAAGTGCGGTCGGGAACCAGACCTATACGGCCGACGGGCGAACCGGGAGAGGATGAAGCAACTCCTGCAGACGCTCCCGCGGTCGGCGAACGCGGCTGGAGACACCGGCGGACGCGTCGGGGTGATCGGCGGCAGCGTCGAGTTCCCGGGGCAGCCGACGCTGGCGGCGACGGCGGCGCTCCGCGCGGGGAGTGACTTCGCGAAGGTGCTCGTCTCCGCGGAGATACACCCCATCGTCGCGAGCCACTCGCCGAACCTCCTCGCCGGGCGGTACCCCGGGCGCCGGTTCGACGACGAGGCGGTGGACCCGGCGCGCGAACTCGGCGAGTGGGTCGACGCGCTCGTCGTCGGTCCGGGACTCGTCGACGCCGACGGGTCGGCGGTCAGGCGAACGGTGTCGGCGACGGACGTGCCGACGGTCGTCGACGCGGACGCCGTCGGCCCCGCGCTGGAGGCCGACCTGTCGGGGACGGTGTTCACGCCGAACGACGACGAGGTCACGCGCATCGAGGACGAGTACGGCTCGGTCGAGGAGTTCACGACAGACACCGACGCCGTGGTGGTCGTGAAGGGCGACGTGGACGTCGTCGTCGCCGACGGCGAGCGGTCGACGAACGAGACGGGGACGCCGGCGCTGTCCATCGCCGGCACGGGTGACACGATGGCCGGAATCGTCGCCGCGCTCCTCACGCAGGACCTGGACCGCGCGGACGCCGCCGAACTGGGGGCGTGGATCGTCGGGAAGGCGGGCGAACTCGCCACGGCCGAGAAGGGAGTCGGCGTGGTCGCGACCGACGTCATCGAGCAGGTGCCGCGGACCATCCGGTAGTCCCCGTATCGGTCGGTCGCGCACCGTCGCTCCGGCCGCGAGCCAGTGCCGGCTCGCCGGTCAGATGTAGCCGAGCGAGTCGAGGCGGGCTTCGGTCTCCGCGCTCGGGTCGTACCGCTGTTCGTCCGCCGGGTCGAGCGCGCCGCGCTCGTTCACGAGCGTCCGTCGCAGGCGGTCCCGCACGTCGGACCGTTCGTCGACGAGGTCGGTCGCCTCCGCCGGGTCCGTCTCGATGTCGAACAGTTCGTCCCGCCCGTCGGTCGCCTGGATGTACTTCCACTTCCGGGTGCGAACACAGCGGAGCGACCGGTCGTACCGGGCGACGTCGACGGGCGAGTCGGGAAAGCGCTCCTCGAGCGTCGCGGTCGTCGGCCGGGGCTCGACGTACTCGGAGACGGTGTACTCGCGGTGCGTGCCGTCCGACCGGCCGTCGACGAGGGGGAGGAGGCTCCGGTCGGAGACGGTCGGGTCGGTCGGCGGGTCGCCGCCCGCGAGGTCGAGTATCGTCGGGAAGACGTCGCGCACCTCGACCGGCGAGGAGACGGTGTCGACCGCCGACCCCGTGGGCGGCCGGACGAGCAGCGGGACCCGGAGCAGCGTGTCGTACAGGCAGAACTGGTGGTCCATGAACCCGTGCTCGCCGATGTTCTCGCCGTGGTCGCCGACGACGAGTATCGCCGTCTCGTCCAGTACGCCCTCCGCCTCCAGCAGGTCGAACAGGTCGCCGAGTTTCGCGTCGAGGTAGCGCAGTTCCGCCCGGTACAACGCTTCGAGCACTTCGAAGTCGGTCTCGGTGAGGTCGACGTCGCCCGCGAGGTACTCCCACGGGTCCTGGTCGACGCGGTCGGGGAGCGCGGCGTCGTACCCCGGTGGGAGGTACTCCTCGGGCGGGTCGTACGGGAGATGTGGTTCGATGTAGTTGGCGAACAGGAAGAACGGTCGGTCGGGGTCGCGTTCGTCGTCCAGCCACCGTCGAATCCGCCAGTTCGAGAGCCGCGCGCCGTCGTCGTGCCGGTCGCGGAGGAACCGGTCGTAGAGGAGGTTTCCGGCCGTCGCAAGTCCGTTTCCGCCGGTCAGCAACTCGGTCGCGGTTTCGAGCGGGTCCGCCCGGAACTCGTTGCGGACGGCCGCCGGGTCCCGCCCGGCCGGAAACGGCTCGCTCCGGACGTAGAAGTCGTCGAAGCCGGCACCGAACCCGAACTCCGGCGTCACCCAGGTGTTGTTCGAGACGGCGGCGGTCTGGTAGCCGTTCGCGCGCAGTCGGTCGGCGAGCGGAGCGACGTCCGGGTCGAAGTACTGCGTGCCGCCGTGGGTCCCGTGGTCGCCGGTGCGCTGGCCGCTGAACATGGCCGCGTGCGACGGCAGCGTCCACGGCGCCGTCGTGATAGCCTCGTCGAACAGCGTCCCCTCCTCGGCGATGCGCGCGAGGTTCGGGAGCGACTCGAACTCCCCGTCGGACACCGTCGTCTTCCGGCGGGTCGTATCCATCACCACGAGAAGGACGTTCGGAGCGGTCACGTCACACCTACGCCGTATACTCGTGTATGGCCCGTGCTTGCCAGCGCCGGGTTCGTACCGCCGTGCTACCGGATTCCGGCGACGAGTGGACACACCGTCGTCCCGACGCCCGGCGACCGGAACCGCCGCCTCACACCGACCGCTCGGGGTCGCCGTGGCGAACCATGTCCGAGAGCATCCGCTCGAACGCCGCCTCGTCGACCGACTCGACGACGCGCGTGCGCGGGTCGCCGTCGGTGATGCCGAGTTCGTCGACGAGGCTGTACCCCCGGGTCATCCCCTCGCGTTCGTCCACGTCGACGAAGTAGGTGTTCGCCTCGGTCACGAGACCGGGGTTCACCAGACACGCGAGCGTGAGCGAGTCCGGGAACGTGGCGGCGTCGACGCCGAGTCGGTCCCGGGAGAACGCGCGGGCGTGCTCGGTGATGGTCGCGAGGAAGTCGGCGTAGGGGGTGTCGGCCGCCGTCAGCGCGTCGAGGTCCTCCCCCGCGAGCATCCCCTGTCGGACGGTCAGTCCCCAGTCCACGAGCGTCACGTCGAGTTCGTGTACGACCACCTTCGCGGCGTCGGGGTCGACCCAGAAGTTGAACTCCGCGGAGGGAGTATCGTTGCCGAGCGTGTTCGCCGCGCCGCCCATCACCCACACCTCGTCGAGCAGGTCGTTCAGGTCGGGTTCCCGGCGGAGCGCCAGCGCGACGTTCGTGAGCGGGCCGATGCAGGCGAGACTCACCTCGCCCGGCGACCCGCGGGCCGCCTCGACGATGGCGTCGACGGCGTGGCCGTCGGCCGAGGGGACGCCCGTGTCGGGGTAGAGGTCCCCGCCCAGTCCGCCCTCGCCGTGGACGTGCGATACGTGGTCGAACTCCTTGACGAGCGGGCGGCGCGCCCCCTCGTACACCGGAACCTCGTCGGCGACGCCCGCCAGTTCGAGCGTGTACTTCGCGTTCTCGACCTCGTAGTCGAACTCGACGTTCCCGGCGACGATAGTGAGCGCCTCCAGTTCGACGGCGTCGGCGAGCGCCGCCAGCAGGACGGCCTGGGTGTCGTCGCCCGCGGTGTCCGTGTCGACGATGAGTCTCCGGGTCACGGTAGGAGGTCGGCCCACGGCCGGTTAACTCTCCCGCGGGACGGTCGGTGACCGCCCCGCCGCGCGTCCGGTCCGTTCCGGTCGGGAGGCACCCGGCTTCCGGCCGCCGTCGCGGTCGGCGCGGTCGTGACGCTACCCCGCACCGTCGTACCGGTGGCGAGCCGGTCCGGCGGCGGGTCGTCACCGTACCCAGTAAACAGGTGACAAGAATCGAGCGGACAGCCGCGACCAGTCAGAGAGAACGTACAACCAACTGGAATCTCGGTTTTATTGCACCGTCGGTTCGATAGCAAACGGAGTACACGGTGCCGCGAAACACTCAGCTCACGCGACGCGCAGCGCTCCGGACCGGTGCGGCGACGGGGCTACTCGGAGTCGGCACCGGAGTCGGGACCGCCCAGTCGAACGAGGACGACGCGACCGACCACTGCTACTACCAAGTCGACTTCGTCGCGGGCGACCCCATCCAGACGCTCGGGGAGCGCCCGGACGACTTCTACGGCCGGCAGAACCGCCTCGTCCAGTACGTCCACGCCGACGGCGCCGAGGTCATCGAGCGGGACACCTGGCTCAACTCGCTCGATCCCGCGATACGCGAGTGCGTCTCCGCCGACCCCATCGAGGTCGGCGGCGACGCCGCATCGGTCCGGTTTCGGGTGACTGAGGGGAGCGAGCGAACGTTCTCGCTCGCGGTGTATCGGCTTCCCGGCGGGGAGTTCTCGTTCGGAACGCGGCAGGAACTCGTCGCAGCGGATTCGGGGACATTCGGTCCAGGCACCCATGAACTGGCGGTCGAGGACCTCTCCCGGGCCGTCTGTGGACGACGCGCCGACGAGTACGGACAGTTCGTCGTCGGCGCACGGACGGCGGCGGCGAGAGACCGGGCCAGAGTGCGGGCCGAGCAGGTCAGACGGGTCGTCGAGTTCGAACGGCCCGACCGGCGCCACGCCGTCGCGGGCGTCTTCTCGGTCAGGGAACTCAACGCGCTCTATCAGCGGTCAGACGTCGCCTACGTCGAACCCAACGGCACGTACGAGGCGGTCGCACAGACGCTCCCCTGGGGAATCGACCGAGTGGACGCCGACGTCGCACACGAGAACGAACGGACGGGAACGGGAGCGAGCATCGCCGTCGTCGACACGGGCATCGACTCGAACCACCCCGACCTGTCGGTCGCCGGCGGAGTCGCGTTCGGGACGCGGTGTCGGGGGAGCGGGAGTACCTGTCGACGGCGGTGGGACGACGACAACGGTCACGGCACGCACTGTGCTGGCATCGCCGGCGCGCGCGACAACGCGAGAGGCGTGGTCGGGGCGAGCACCCGGTCGGCGCTCTACGCGGTCAAGGTGCTCGACAGCACCGGCACCGGGTCGTGGGCGGCGATCGCGAGGGGAATCGTCTGGGCCGCGAACAACGGCATCGACGTCGCGAACCTCAGTCTGGGTGGCGGCTTCTCCTACACGGTCCAGTGGGCGTGCGCCGACGCCTACGCGCGGGGCGTACTGCTGGTCGCCGCGGCCGGCAACGACGGCGGACGGGTCAGCTACCCGGCCAGGTACGGGTCGGTGATGGCCGTCAGCGCCACCCGTACCGACGGGACCGACGCGCTGGCGAGTTTCTCCAACCGGGGGCAGGCGATCGGGATGTCCGCACCGGGCGTGGGCATCTACTCGACCGTCCCCGGCGGCTACGGGCGGAAGTCGGGCACGTCGATGGCCTGTCCCCACGTCAGCGGCGCCGCCGCGCAGGTGTTGACCCACGCCGACGGCGTGGCCGGCAACAGGGCGGCGCGGGCGCGTCTCCGCTCCACCGCCGAGGACCTCGGGGGTTCCGGCTGGGACAGACAGTTCGGCCACGGTCTCGTTGACGTGGCGAGCGCACTCGGGCTCGATTCGAGCGAGGACGTCGACGGCTGACCGCTCGTCCGACGGTCTAGCTCGTCACGTAGCGCGTCGGTCGTCGGAGGACGAACTCATCGAGGAAGGCGGCGACGACCGCCCAGACCTGGACAGCCACGTAGGGCCACAGGAACAGGGGAGCCGCGTACTCCCGGCGGCGGTGTCGGTACCCGTCCCGTGCGTCGAGAGCGACGGTGCCGTACCAGGCCGCGAACGGGGTGAGGAACACGCCCCCCAGAGCAAGCCGGCGAACGGGCCGAGCGCCACCCCCGTCCCCCGGGAGAGTACCGCGGCCGGTGCCGCGAGGACCAGGAGCGGAATGGCGAGGAGCGACCCGAGCGTCACCGCGAAGTCCGAGCGCGCGACGGGGGACGGGGGGCCGGACAGCAGGTCCCTCCCGAGGTAGCGGCGGGCGACCTGCATGCCCCCGCGCGCCCACCGCTTGCGCTGGTTCCACCAGGCGGAGACGCGCGCCGGGTTTGTCTCCCGGGTGACGATACCGGGGTCGACCCGGACGGCGCCGCCGTCGCGCTGGAGGCGGTACGCCATCTCCAGGTCCTCCAGGAGCACCGACTCGTCGAACCCCCCGGCCGCTTCGAGCGCTCCGGCCCGGAAGAACGCCTGGCCGCCGGTGAAGATACCGAACCCGCCGAGTCGGTCCCGGGCGACGAACTCGGTTCGCTCGACGAGTCCCCGTTCGGCGGTCGCACACAGGGCGACGAGCGAGTCGTGGGGGTTCGTCCCCAGACACCGACCCTTGACGCAGTCGACCGACTCGTCGCGCAGCCAGCGGGCCGCACGCGCCACCGCGTCGGGTTCGAGGCGCTGGTCGGCGTCGAGTACGCCCACGATATCTCCCGTGGCGGCGGTCAGCGCGTGGTTCGTCGCGCTCGCCTTCCCTCCCGGCGGCCCGGGACGCTCGACCGCCGTGACGCGCGGGTCGGCGTCGGCGTGGGCCTCGGCAACCAACCCCGTCCCGTCGGTCGACGCCGCCTCGTATCCGACGACCACCTGTAACCGGTCGTCGGGGTAGTCGACGTCGGTACAGGCGTCGAGCGTCGCGGGGAGTACGTCCGCCTCGTCGAACGCCGTGACGACGAGGCTGACCGTGGGTAACGGCTCCGACGCCCGGGCGGGCGGGTCCCGGCGAGGGGCCGCGGCGACCGTCGCGGCGGTGAAGCGAACGGCCGCTCCGACGCAGACGGCGAGGAGGAGGAACGAGACCGCCCGACCGTACGCCGGGACGACGAGACCCGGGGCGACCAGCGCACACGAGAGGAGGACCGCTGTGGCCCCCGTGACGACGCTCCGGCCGGAGAGGGACGTCTGGTCGTGCGAGAGCGTGTCCACCCCGGACGAACGCCCGCTCGAACCAAAGCCCGCGTGCCGGCACTCTCAAGCCGAGGGGCCCCCGACCGGGAGACGGGGCGAGGGCGGTTCTACGACGCCCGACGACCCGTCTCACGACCGGGCCGGTCGGGTCACGTCAGCCAGGTCGTGCGAATCCAGAACCCGAGCGCGAAGCCGTAGACGAGGTGGAACACGAGAATCCCCCGAAGGTACGGACGGAGTGGAGGCGACACCGGGAGGGCGCGCCAGGCGGCTGTCACTCCGACGAGCAGGACGAGGCTCCAGCCGAGGGCGGCACCCAGGGCCTCGCCGAGGGTGGGAGGGACGCCGAGCAGTCCGACGACGAACAGGTCGAGTGCGACGAGACAGCCCCCCGCGGTACTCCCGTACAGAAGCCGCGCGACGAGGGTCGCGAGCCGCGACGGGTCGCCGCGCTCACCCGTGACGCCGGCCACCACCGCTGCCGCCGCCGACGACCCCGGAGCGAGCAGCCGAACGGCGGTCGCGGCGAGGAGCGCACTCGCCAGCCCGCCGAGAACGCCGTTGAGAACGGTCGTCATCGGGACGGGTGTTTGGCCGGCCGCTTGTCAATCTGTCCGGTGCGGCGAGCCCCACACCGCTCTCGTCTGGAGGCGCGCGGACGCTCGCTCCCGTCGGCCGCGGCGGGTCGCTCCAGCCGCGACGCGTTCCGTCCGGACGTTCCGCCGGACGCGAACCACTCGGGGAGTCCAGTGATGGCAGGAGCACGAACGCCCCGACGACGAGGACGAACGGCCCCAGTACCGCCGAGACGGCTGCCCGGCGGAGCGCTCACCACGCCGGAGTCGTCGGACAGGGTATCGACTGGAATCGGACGGCGTCCCCGGTAAGCGGAGCGCGGCCCGGACGTCCCGGGCCGCGAGTCCGAGGAGGACGAGACCGACCGCGGCGAACGCGACGCCGAGGGGGAGCGGCACGGCCTGCAGTGAGGAGAGACCCGTCCCGGTAGCGTGAGCGTACAAAACGTCCGTCGCTCCGCGGGCGCCGCCCGTCGACGTTTACGCTCGGACGACGGCGAGCCAGTTCCCCGCGCCCGGCGCCGACAGGGAGTGCCGTTCTCCCCCCGGACGGACGACTGGTCGGCCCACGCCGCCGTATCGGCGTCCAGCCAGCGGGCCGTGAGCGACCCGTCCGCGGCCGAGAGGTCGACGTCGACGGTCCCGCCGTCGCGGAAGTAGACGACGTACGCCCGGCCCGGGTCGGCGGCGCAGTACGCCTCGTCCGGCGCACGGTCGCTCAGCAGGTCGGTCGCGGGCGTCAGGTCGAAGAGGTCGACGTCGTCGGTCAGGAGCCGCGCCGACCGGATGTGGGGCTTGGCGCGGTCGGTGAGACCGATGCCGTAGCGGCCGTCGGCGCCGACCGGGCGGTGGAAGCGGACCGACGCAGAGCCGGCGAGGACGTTCCGCCAGAAGCGCGCGACGGCGTCGGCCGGCGGGCCGTACGCGTCGTCGGCCGCCGCCCCGCCGTACACCTTCACGTTGTTGAACGGCCGGGGACCGACGGCGTCGGCGACCTCCTCGCGCCACGACCGCAGGTGGTCCCAGTGGGCCTGCCCGGCGTACCCCTTTGAGCGTTGGTTGGCCTGCGACACCTCGACGTACGAGAGCGTCTCGGGGTAGCGGAGGGCGGTCGCGACGGACCGACCAGGCCACATGTGCATGCTGGTCACCGCCACCTCCTCGCCGACTCGTTCGGCGGCGTCGTGGACGTACTCCGCCCAGTGGCGCTCCCACGCCTCGCCGGCCGTACACTCGTTTCCGACGTTGTAGAGGACGTGGTCGTACGCCAGCGTCGCTTCCAGGACGCGGTCGACGAACCGTTCGAGGTAGGGGTAGACCGCCTCGTTGCGCTCGACCGCCCCGTACAGGTCGCTCGGACTCGCCATCCCGGAGTCGTAGCGGCCGTAGTTGACGTTGTTCTCGTGGTACCACGGGTGGTCGGTCGAGAGGTCGTGCTGGTCCCAGAGGGTGAGTTGGACCACGACGTCGCGTCTCTCGGTCTCGTCGAGGAACGCGTCGAGGCGCTCCCAGTACGCCCCGTTCCACCGGTCGAGGTCGTACAGCCCGTCGTTCACCTCGGCGAATGCGTGGACGTCGTTACCCCCGCGGTCCGAGAGCGTGTTGCGGACGTAGTTGCCGCCCGCCGCCACGAGGTCGTCGAGGTGGTCTCGGAGGCGGTCGCCGGTCCACTGGAAGAGGTTGTCCGTGTTCGTCCCACCGACCAGGAGCACCGGGTCGCCGTCGTACTCCCAGTACCACGGGTGCTCGCCGGAGACGCGGATGCCACCGTCTGCCATACAGCAGAGAGCTACCCGTCACCTGAAGTAGCTTCCGCGTAACGGGAGATGGTACGGCCTCGGCACTCATAGGGCTCGTCGTCGGTCGGGTGCCACCCCGCCTCGGCCCGGTGTGCTCGTCATCGGCCACCGTCGAGTAGCGCGCACCGGCTGAAATCAGTTCCTCTCCGTCTTCTCTCGTCTCGTCTCGCGCTCCGCTCTCCCCCTACTCCGTCGCCGCGCGGACGTTCGCCTCGGCCTCGCGGAGCGCCTCGGTCGCGCGGTCCTCGGGGAGTTCGTACTCGATAACGAGCGGCGCGGTCAGGTCCGCGTGCTCGTCCAGGAGGGCGACGAGGCGGGGCAGGTCGAGGCTGCCCGCACCGGGCAGGTCCTCTATCTCCGCCTCGGAGGTGTCCTTCAGGTGGACGGCGACGATACGGTCGCCGAGTTCGCGAATCACCTCCTCCGGGTCGACGTCGGCGACGAGGAAGTGTCCGGTGTCGATACAGAGACCGAGGCGGGGGTGGTCGTACCGTTCCAGCACGTCGCGCACGTCCGCGATGGAGGAGAACACCGTCGAGAGGTCGTCGTGGTGGACGGACGAGTAGTTGTGGATGCCCACGTCGACGTCGAACTCCTCCGCCGCCTCGACGAGGGCCTCGGTGATGTCGTCGCGGCCGGGGGGGTAGTTGACCCCGAGGTACCCCGCGCCGAAGCGGTCCGCGAACGCGGCGTGCGCGCGAACCTCGGCGGGGTCCTCGAGGTCCACGACGCCGTAGCCGCAGACGGTGACGCCCGCCGCCTCGAGCGCGCGTTCGGCCGCGGCGATGGCCTCCTCGCCGTCGTCCGGCGAGAGGTGCGAGTCGAGGAGTTCGACGGTGTCGATGCCGGTCTCGTCGAGTTCGGGGAGGAGTTCCTCCAGCGAGTGGTGCTTGAACACGACGGTCTGCACGGCGACGGGGTACTCGGTACTCACGGGTGTGACGGGTGGACGGAGGGACAAAAGGGTTTATCGGGTGCGCGACTCCGTCGGCGAGTCGAGCCACGGGAGAAATCGTGGCGCTGCGGCTTACCGCGCCGGAGGCACCCCCGTTCAGTCCCGTGGGTTCGCTCTCGAGGCTCGGCGAGTATTCGGTCTCCGGTGAAGAATTGCGCGAGCCCGCATATTGAAGAGTCGTTCGGCCCTATGCTACCCCATCTCATGAGCCTGACCGGGTCAGACCGCTACTTCTGTCACACCTGTGGCAGGGGGTTCGATTCAGCCGCGGAGCTTCGACAGCACGTACGAGACGAGGGTCTCACCGGGTAGTCCGGCTACCAGTCGACTACTCGCCAGCCGACGAACCGACCGCGCCGCCGTGACCGGCGGCCGGTGACCGCGAGACGTGAGCAGGGCACCGCCCGGGCGGGTCCCAGCCTCGCTCCGTTCCCCGTTTCTCTCCGCTAGCCGTCGATAGTCCGCTCGAGTACGGAAGTTGCCCCTCTCGGAGCCGGGGGCGCGTCGGTCGCTCCGCGGCCGCCGCCGGTCCGCTCAGAGCCCGGTGGGGTGGTCGATGAACGTCTTCTCGAGGCCCCACTCCGACAGCAGCGTACCGAGGCTGCGGACGCCGAACGTCTCGGTCGCGTAGTGGCCCGCGAGGAACACCGAGACGCCCGCCTCGCGCGCCTCGTGGTACAGCTTCCCCTTCGGCTCGCCGGTCACGAGCGCGTCGACGTCCGCGTCGGCGGCCTCGTCGAGCCAGTCGCTCCCGCTCCCGGTGACGACGGCGACGTCGCGGATAGACTCGGGGCCGAAGTCGAGCACCTGCACCCCCTCGCCGGCGTGGTCGAGTTCGGCCGTCAGCACCGCCGCGAGGTCGTCGCTCGTGAACGGGTCCGGCGCGACGCCGCGCTGTCCGACGTACTCGGGACCGAGCGCGCCGAACGGTTCGCGGTCGGTCAGTCCGAGTACGTCCGCGACTCCCGCGGCGTTCCCCAGTTCCTGGTGGCCGTCGAGCGGGAGATGCGAGACGTACAGCGCGGTGTCGGCCGCGACGAGCGGGGCGAGTCGGTCGTACGCGCGGCCCGTGAGCCGGTCCAGCCCGCCCCAGACGACGCCGTGGTGAGTGAGCAGCACGTCCGCCTCGGCGTCGACGGCCGCCTCGACGGTGGCGCGCACCGCGTCCACCGCGAGCGCGACGTGCTCGACCGTCCCCTCGTCGGGGCCGACCTGCAGGCCGTTCGCGCTCGCGTCGAGGTCGGCGTAGGCGTCCGTGTCCAGTTCGGCGTCGAGTCGGGAGACGAACTCGGAGAGCTTCATCGGCGGCGGTGCGGGCGCGCGGGGCTTGTAGCCTGCGACTCGGACGGCGATTACTCGGTGGAATCGCGCGGCGAACCGTCGCCCGGGCCGCCGGACGCGGCGTGCGAGAACACGAACTCGCGGAGGAGTTTGCCCGCGAGCGCCGCCGCCTGCCCGTCGTCGCGGTCGTTCACCTCCACGGCGTCGAAGCCGACGCAGTGTGGGGCGACCGCCCGGACGGCGTCGCGCATCTCGCGCGGGTGGAGGCCGAACGGCTCCATCGTCCCCGTGCCGGGCGCGAACCCGGGGTCGGCGCCGTCGACGTCGACCGAGAGGTAGACGTCCCGTCCGTCGAAGTCGGGGTCCCAGTCGGCGGCGTCCTCGGGCGGGACGACGGTCACGTCGGCGCGGTCGGCGCGCTCCCACTCCTCGCGCGACCCCGTCCGGGCGCCGACGACCACGGCCTCCTCGACGGTCGGGTACGCGCCGTCTTCGCCGTCCCCGAACCCGTCGAGCGCCCGGCGGGTCACGCAGGCGTGACTCAACGAGTTGCCGTCGTACGCGTCGCGCAGGTCGAGGTGGGCGTCGAGCACCACGACGACGTCCGGTTCGGTCGCGCGCACGCCGGCCCACGAGACGGTGTGCTCGCCGCCGACCAGGAGCGGGACCGCGTCGTCGATGACGGCCGCGCGGAGTTCCGCGGTCAGGTGGTCGAGGTACGCCTCGGTCACGTCCCACGCGCGCACGTCGCCGGCGTCGCGGACCGCCGCCTCGGAGAAGTAAGCGTCCGTCCGGCGGTCGTAGTCGTCGAACGTCGCCGCGAACCGCCGGACGCGGTCGGGACCGAACCGCGCCCCCGGCTGGAACGTCGTGGAGGCGTCGAGCGGCGCGCCGACCAGCGCGTAGTCGGCCGCCGCCGTTCCGTCGCGGCCGTCGCGTGCGCCCGGGAACGGGAACGTCACGGCCCCCTCAGACGACCTTCCGCTGGCCCTCGTACTCGAGGTACTCGATGTTCTCGTCGGGCGTGAACTCCTCGCCCTCCGGAACCCGCATCGTGAACGTCTCGTACGTGTCGAGGTCCATTATCTGTGCGTCGTTCCCCGAGACGGAGACGACCTGCCCCTGCTTGCGCTCGATGATGGGCACCCACACCTTCGCGTCAACGGGCTGCGAGAACGAGCGCTTCTTCGCGTCGAACACGCCCCGCCCCTCGACGCGCGCCTTCGCGCTGCCGTGTTTGCCCGGCTTGGCCGTGCTGTACCCGTCGATCCTGCACGGCGCGTCGTCCATCATGACGTAGCTCCCCTCCTGCAGTTCGCGGACCTGCTTCTGCTCTCGCGGCATACCCGCCGGTTCCCGTCGGCGCGGTATAAACGGTTTGATAGCGCGCGAACGCCGCGAACGGCGCCTCGCGGCGGTCAGCGCGAAATGACGTCGCCGACGCGCGCGAGCCCCGCCTCCAGGTCGGCCGTCTCGTGTCCGAAGCCGAGCCGGAAGTAGTCGTCGTAGCCGAACACGTCGCCCGGCGCGAGCACGACGGACGCCTCCTCGACGACGGTGCGACAGAAGTCGCGCGACCCGTCGAACCCGTCGGGGACCGTGACGAACGCGTTCACCCCCACCGGGTCGCGCCAGCCGAGGCCGTGGTCGTCGAGCCAGTCGGCCACGAGAGCGTGGTGCTCGCGGGCGAGCGCCCGGTTCTCCGAGAGGATGTCCTCCTCGTGGTCGCCGAGCGCCTGTCGCGCGACGTGCTGGCCGAGCAGCGACGGCGAGATGGTGGTGTAGTCCTTCCAGCCCCACGCGGCGTCGACCACCTCCTTCGCCCCCGCCAGCCACCCGAAGCGCGTCCCGGCGAGGCCGTACGCCTTGGTGAGACTCGTCGTCGAGAGGCCGTACTCGCCGAACGAGGCGACGGGGGGGAGCGGGTCGTCGGCCAGCAGGCGGTACACCTCGTCGCACAGCAGGTACGCGTCGTGTTCGGCGGCGACGTCGTACAGGTCTCGGACGACCGACTCGGGGTGGTACCGCCCGGTCGGGTTGTTCGGGTTGTTGAGGACGACCACGGCCGTCTCGTCGGTGACCGCGTCCGCGACGGCGGCGGGGTCGAGTTCCCACTCGGGGGGGTCGAGCGACACGCGCGTCACCGACCCGAACGCCTCGGGCACCGCGTGGAGCGCCTGGTAGGTCGGGGTGACGACCACCGCCTCGTCGCCGTGTTCGGAGCCGACGAGCGCGAGGAACGCGAGGAAGTTCGCCTCCTGCGTGCCGCAGGTGAACAGCACCTCGTCGGCCGAGCGGTCGTACCGCGAGGCCACCTCGGCGCGGAACGCCGGGTCGCCGTTCGTCGGGATGACGTAGCCGAGTTTCCCCGGGTCGAGGTCGAACCGGTCGGCCGACAACGAGCGGACGCCCGACTCCGCGAGCATGATGTCCGCCCCGTGTTCGTGCTCCGCGAACCACCGCTCCAGTTCGAACGGCGCGACGTTCATGCCCGGAGTAGGAACGAGCGGCGGCTAAACGGTGCGGGTCGCGGCACCCCGACCGGTCACCCGCTACCGTTCTCGTCTCGCGTCTCGCGGCGGTGACTCACCAGTCGATGACCTCCCGGTCGCGCCAGAACCGGCCGGCTGGACCGTCGCGGAACCGCGCGAGCCACACCGGCGTCTCCGCTCCCCGCTCGGGCGACCGGGGCGCCTCCTCGCCGCCCATCTCGGTGTGGACCCAGCCGGGACAGACCGCGTTGGCGAGGAGGCCCTCGTCGGCGTACTCGCCGTCGAGGTACCTCGTGAGGCCGTTGATGCCCGTCTTGGTGACCCGGTAGGAGGGCGACCCGCCGGACTGGGGTTCCCCGAGCGCCCCCATCCCCGACGAGAGGTTCACGATGCGGGGCGACTCGGTCCGCAGGAGCGGCGGGAGCGCGTACTTACACAGCAGTATCGGTCCGCGGAGGTTGACGGAGATGGACTGGTCGACGTGAGCGGTCCGTTCCTCGTGGAGCGGGCCGGTCGAGTGGGCCACGGCGGCGTTGTTCACGAGCACGTCGAGGCGGCCCGCCTCGTCGCCGACGACGTTCACTGCGTTCTGGACGTCGCCCTCCTGGGAGACGTCGAGGGGGAGTTTGTGCCACTCGTCGGGCACGTCGTACGTCCTGCTCCGCACCCCGGCGAACACCGTCGCGCCGAGGTCGGCGAGTCCGCGCGCTATCTCGCGGCCGATGCCGCGGTTCGCGCCGGTGACGAGCGCGACCTGTCCGTCCAGGTCGTCGTACAGCGTCGGGTCGGCGGCTGGCATACCTCGGCTTCGAGCGCCGGGGACTACGGCGTTTCGACACGCGTGCCGCGACCCGCCGGTCGGCCCGCGCCCGCGCTCACTCGAAGTCGCGGCGCATCGCGATCTCGAACCAGGGGCAGAGCCTGAGCTGACGGTACCACTGGGGGTTGTCGTGGAGGTGGTCGTAGTCGACCCACAGGAGGCCGGCTATCTCCGCCTCGTCGGGGTCGAGCGTCGCGTCCTCGAGCGTCACTTTCAGCACGGAACACACCTCGTGTTCCAGCCCCGCGTTCTCGAAGTAGCGCCTGTACTCGAACTTGTCCGTGATTCGCAGGTCGGAGTACTGGTCGGGGGTGACGCCCAGTTCCTCCGCCAGCCGCTCCCGCGTGGCCTCCCGCTGGGTCTGACCCTCGCCGGGGTGAGAGGCGACCGTCCCGTCCCAGTAGGTCGCCCAGAGGCGCTTGCCGGGCGCGCGCTGACCGAGCAGCAGTCGTCCCTGCGGTCCGAAGACGAGGCAGGTGAACGCCCGGTGGCGGACTCCCTCGCCCGTGTGTGCGTCGAGGCGGTTGACGGTCCCCTCGGGGTTGTCGTCGGCGTCGACCGCGATGACGTCCTGGAGCGCGTTCTCGTGGTCGAGTTCGCCGCGCGCGTCCCCGCGTCGTCCGCGCGCGCGCCGGCGTCGTCCGTACTCATGTGCGGTGGGTGTTCGACTGGAACCAAGACGGCTTCGGTCCGCGTCTCCCGTCCACGCTCTGCCGACGAACTCCGCCGAACGGTCGACTCGACCGGTGTGCGGCGGCGGAGGACGGTCCGCCGTGTCGACCGGGGCTCAGTCGTCGCCCGCCGCCACCTCCGCGTCGGGTTCCGTCTCGGCGTCGTCGTCGCCGTGGACCTGCTCGCCGCGCATCAGGCGCGCGGCGATGGAGAACGTCTGCTCGCGTTCCCGGCGCGTGGGGTAGTGGGCGGCCATGTAGCGCGCCGCGGCGACGAGCATGTCGCGGCACTCGTCCTCGTCGTCTCGCAGGTCGAACTGGCGGCAGGCGGCCTCGTACGCCTGGAAGGTGTGGAAGCCGGTGTCCTCGCGCACCAGCGCGTGACCGAGTTTCGCCTTCAGCCGCTCGGGGTCGCCGCCGGCGTCGAGGAAGTGGGCGGCGTGCGCGCCCGCGCGGTTAACCTGTCCCTGCGTCTCGAAGTTCAACGCGAGTTCCTCCAGTTCCTCGTCGGGGTCGGCGTCCGGTTCGGGCGACGGCTCGGGCGCCGGCGGCGTGTTGAGGAAGCGGTCGAGGTAGACGTTCACCGCGGCGTCGAACACCCCGCGGTACAGTTCGGTCGCGTCGGTCCGCTGGGCGGTCCGGTGGACCGCGTTGGCGAACGTGAACGTGTGGTGGACCGTGTTCCAGTCGTTGAACTCGTTGTTGGTCGCGAACAGCGCCACCCGCCGACCTGCGGCGTACGTCACGGCGCTCGCCAGTTCCTCGACGGTCGCCCCCTCCCTGATGGCCTCCTCCAGCGCGTCGAACACCACCTCGGCGTCCGCGGAGTGGAGGCGCTCGGTGAAGTCGTCCGGTTTCGTCCAGTCGTCGCCCTCGCCCTCGGCCACCAGGTCGTCGAGGCGGTCGAACGCGTCCTCACACATCGCCGCGAGGTCGACCGGCTGGCGCCACGAGGACCGCTCCTCGGCGCGGTCGGCGCTCGCCAGCCCGCGCACGAGCGAGGCGAGCACGTCGTCCGCGTGGTCGTGGTCCCAGCCGACGAGGTCGAGCGCCTCGGTCGCCTTGTTCACGTAGTCGAACGCGTGGCCCGTGTCGAGGTAGCGGTGGTCCGTCGCCGCCGACACGAGCATCTCGGTGAGCTGTTCGGGCGAACAGCCGGCCGCGACGGCCGTGCGAAGCGTCCGCTCGGCGCCGTCGGCGTCGCGCACCTCGACGTTCTCTCGGAACCAGGACTTGAGCCGCTCGAACGGGACGTCCCGCGCGGCGAACTCCTCCTGGTCGAACTTCGGCGGCTGGTCGGCGCAGTCGCCCGCCACCTCGGTCAACCCCTGATACAGCGCGCGCTTGCGGTCCTGGTCTTCCAGGTCGTCCAGTCGGTTCGCCAGCGCGACGAGGATGGTGAGCCCCGAACTCCACCCGCCCTCGCGGTAGCGGGTGCCGAACAGTACGCCCGTCTCGACCGTCTCTCTCGGGTCGACGCCCGCGTCCAGGAGCGCGACGGCGCTCTTCGCGAGCACGAGCCGGAGGTTCTGTTCGAGTCCGTCGTCCAGCCGCTCGCGCCAGTGTACCGACGGCGGCTCCGACCGGGTCGGCGTCGGGTTCACGTACACCACGCCGTCGCTGGACTCGCCACGCTCGTCCAGCGTGCCGACGGTCACTGCGTTCCCGTCGGCGTCGCGCACCTCGGTCGGGTACGTGTCGACGTCGTCGGCCCACGGGTCGAACGTGTCGCCACAGGACAGTTCGAAACGCGCGTGGTGCCAGTGACAGGTGAGCACGCCCTCGTCGACGCTCCCCTCGGTCAACGGGAAGCCCATGTGGGGGCACCGGTTTTCCACAATAAATATCTCGCCTTCATGCAGGAAAATAGCCAGAGGGACGCCACCTGCCTGCTTCACTAACCTCTGGTTATCTGCGTTTTTCAATTCTTCTACTGTGGCCACTTCTACGTAATTGTCTGGTTCGGACATGTTTTAAGCCCTCCTGTCAAATTTTCTCTCTGTTCCCATGTGGGGGCACCGGTTGTTGACCGCGCGCACCTCGCCCTCGTGGTAAAACAGCGCGATGGGGACGCCGTCTGCCGCGACGAGCGCTCGACCCTCCTCCTCCAGTTCCGCGAGCGGGACCGCCTCGTGGAACGCGTCCGTCTCGGATGCCATGGACGATAGACTATCACACACGACCAAGAACGTTCTCGGAAGGACGTTTTTGTAGTATATCCAATTGTTCGTGGCGGACACGTATGCGGGTGGACCGCGAACCGCGAGGCGACATGAGCCCGAACGAAGCCGAGGCGCGGCGGAGCGTCTCGGGCGGGTCAAATCGCTGGGCGGCCGCGTTCGCAGCGCTCGGCGTCGTCGCCGCCGTCGCCCCCTTCATCGCCGGCGCGCACGCCGTGTGGACGCTCCTCGGGGTCGGTCTCGGAGTGACCTGTTGCGCCGTCGCGGTCACCCTCTCCTCGGACGGACACCTGGACGGCCCGCCGATTCGGCGGGGCGGGTGGCGGCGGCGCTCGGGGGTCGAAGAACGGGATTCACGGGGAGGTCCCAGCAACGAGACGCGGAGCGTCGCGCGAGAACGCTCCCCCGGGTGGAACGGGCCGCGTCAGTCGGCGGTGACGGGCGCCCGCGTCTCGTCGGCCATGTCCAGCACCTCGTCGAAGAACCCGAGCGAGTCGTGCGGCCCGGGGTTCGCCTCGGGGTGGTACTGGCGGGTGATGACGTCGTGCGTCGCGCTCGTCAGCCCCTCGGCGGTGTCGTCGTTGACGTTCACCTGCGTGACCTCCAGCGTTCCGGGGTCGGCGACGGAGTAGCCGTGGTTCTGCGTCGTCATCACGACCCGTCCCGACTCCAGGTCGCGGACCGGTTGGTTCACGCCGCGGTGGCCGAACGCCATCTTCTCCGTGTCGCCGCCGAACGCCCGCGCGACGATCTGCTGGCCGAGACAGATGCCCGCGAGCGGAATCTCGCCCGCGAACTCCTCGACGAGCGTCTGCGTGGGACCGAAGTTCGCCGGGTCGCCGGGGCCGTTCGAGACGAACAGCACGTCTGGGTCGAGCGCCGTCACGTCCGCCGCGTCCGCGTCGTACGGGAGGACGTGCACGTCCGCACCGCGGTCGGTCAGCGACGAGAGGATGGAGCCCTTCGCGCCGCAGTCGACGAGCGCCACGTCGTACTCGCCGCCGCCGACGACCGTGTACGGCTCCGCCGTCGTCACCTGCGCGCCGATGTCGACGTGCTCGGACATCCCCTTGCACTTGGCGAGTTGGTCCCGCGCCGCTTCCGCACTCGCGTCCGGTCCGGCGGCGATGCCGCACGCCATCGCCCCCTCCTCGCGGATGGACGTGACGAGTTCGCGCGTGTCGAGGTGGTCGACCGCCGGAACGTCCTCGGATTCGAGCCACTCGGCCACGTCGTCGGTGAGTTCCCGCGCCACCGCCGCCGTGGGGTGGACGCGGTCTGACTCGAATCGCTCCTCTCGGACGCCGTAGTTCCCGATGAGGGGGTAGGAGAACGTGAGGACCTGCTCCTCGTAGGAGGGGTCCGTGAGCGACTCCTCGTACCCCGTGTACGCGGTCGTGAACACCAGTTCACCACGTGTGCGGCCGGGCGCACGGGCGCGAGCCTCGAAGACCCGGCCGTCCGCCAGCGCGACGTAGGCGTCCGCCATTACGAGAAACGCACACGTCCGCGACCATAAGTGCGTCGTTCGAAGCTGCGTTACGAAATTCGTAATCGGTAAGGTGTGCCGACGACACGAGCGTGCATGGACGACCTCGACAGGCGCATCCTGAACGTCCTCCGGCGCGACGCGCGGACGCCGTACACCGAGATAGCCGAGCGCGTCGGGACGAGCGAGGGGACGGTGCGCAACCGCGTGGACCGGATGACGAACGAGGGCGTCATCGAGCGGTTCACCGTGACCACTCGCACGGGGAACGTGAAGGCGATGGTGGAGATAAGCGTCGACATGAACGTCAACACCAGCGCGGTGACCGAGCGCCTCGCGGAGTGGGAGGAGGTGGACTTCGTCTGGCAGGTGTCCGGCGAGGAGGACATCGTCCTCATCGTGGACTGCGTGGACACCCGCGCGGTGAACGAACTCATCACTCGCGCGCGCGAACTGTCGGAGGTCGAGGGGACGAAGACGCGGCTCATCCTCGACGAACGGCTCGGCTGACCGGTCGCGCGGCTCCCGGTCACGCGTCGCGCGTCTGGGTCGCCGGCTCCGACTCGTCCATCCACCCCTTACCGTCGTGCAACGCTCTGTACGCCCGCGAGAGCAGGTGATGGGCACTGTCGAGGTCCAGCACGGCGGTCACCCGCCCGTCGCGGATGGCGTCCGCCACGTCGGCCGGCGCGGGACTGGCCGACTCGATTCTCGTGTACGCCCGCCCGACCTCGACGGGGTAGTGCGCGTCGCTCCCGCCGACCAGCGGGAGGTCGCGCCGCGCCGCGAGCCGCTTCGTCCGCTCGGCCTGTCTCGGGTTCTTGCCGTTCACCTCGACCGCGTCGAAGTCGGCGTCGGTCCCCCGGGCGGAACTGTTCCGGAACGGGTGCGCGAGAACCGCCGCGCACCCCCGGTCGTGTGCGAGGTCGACCGTCTCGGTCGGCGTCAGTCGGTTCGGGGGCGGGCGGGCCGGCGGGTCCGGCCCGACGACGAGGACGTGGCCGCGGGTGGTCGACACCTCGACGCCCGGGAGGGTCGGGAACCCGGTCTCCGCCGAGTAGGCGTAGTCGTGGTTCGTCACCGCGAGCGCGTCGAGTCCACGGAGTCGGGCCGCGAGCGTGTCGAGTCGCAGTCCGACGGGGTCGTACCGCGTCGGTTCGCCGACGAACCCGTGGAAGAACCGACTGTGCGTGTGTAAGTCGACGGCGAACGCGGGCACGGCGAGAGGTCGTGCCGGCACGGCTTTTGCTTTGCGGGCGCTCGCGTCGGTGTGCGTCGGCGCGTCCTCGTGCAACCCGGTCGGCGGCGACCGCCGGACGTGACGTGACCCGCGCGACCTACGGACCGGCGTCGCCGGCTTCGACGCCGCCGGTTCCCCTCGGCTCGGTCCGCGCGCTCCACTCGACGTCGCTCCCGCGCGGGAGTTCGTCGAAGTCGCGCACTCGGTAGTCCGCGCGGACGCAGCGCCCGCGGCGCTCGTGGCCGTGTCGCTCGACGTGAACCGCGTCGAGTCCCGCGTTCCACGCCGCACCCACGTCGTTCGCGCCGTCGCCCAGGAGGACGCCGCGCTGGTCGGCGGGGCCGACGCCCAGCGTCTCCATGACCGCCTCGACGGGCGCCGGGTCGGGTTTCCAACCGGTCTCGTGTGAACAGCAGAGGAACGCGTCGAACCAGTCGGCCACGCCGAGTCGGTCGACGACCGGCCGGACGAGGAACTCGGCGCAGTGGGTGACGACGCCGACCGGAACCCCCCGCTCGCGGAGCGAGCGGACGAGTCGTTCGGCGTCGTCGTGGAGGAACGTCGCCTCGGCGCGCCGCTGTGGGTCCTCGACGGCGTGGAACGCGGGCCAGAACTCGTCGGGGTCGATGCCCCACTCGCGGAGGAGGGGGTCGCGAGCGCCCGTCAGTCCGTGCCAGAGGAGTTCGGCCTGCCGGTCGGTGAACCCTCGACCGAGCCTGTCGCTCACCCGGTCGAACACGTCGCGCGTGTACGCCCACTCCGCATCGACGACCGTCCCGTCGAAGTCGAACAACCAGAAGTCGTACGCGTCGGGGACCATTATCTGGGGTACCTCTCTACGGGACTACGCGGTAAGTACCTTCTCCCGCGTTCGACGTCCCGGTCACGCATACAGACCGCACACAGACGTGAGTATTCGGTGTGTAATCGCTCGGAACGAACCGAACGGGGCGTCCCCCGCCGCCGACCCGGGACGGCGGGGCAGTCACTCGGTGACGTGAATCGAGGAGCCGAAGTACTTGTGGAGCGCCTCGCGCGCCGAGTCGGCCCTGAACGCCGCGAGGTCCGCGGCGACCGCCTCCTCCAGCGCCTCGCGGTACGCCGGGTCCGTCTCGAACTCGCTGAACGTCGCCGACAGCACCTCCACGCCCTCGGGAAGCCGCTCGCGAACCAACTCGCGCGCGTGGGTCGCGTCGTTGGCCTCGCCGCGCCAGAGCGCGTCGCGGAACAGGAGCCAGCCGTCCGCGCCGGGTCTCGGGGCGGGAATCCGGACAGTCGTCTCGAACTCGTCGGGGTCCAGTTCGACCCGTCGCGGCGAGAGCGTGAACCGGACCCGGAAGACGTACGACGCCTCCATCGCCTCAGTCCGCCAGTTCGTCGAATCGGGCGGCGAGGTCGAGGTCGTTCTCGGTCACGCCGCCGGCGTCGTGGGTGGTCAACGCGACGGTGACCTCCTTCCACTCGACGGTCAGCGTCGGGTGGTGGAACGCCTCCTCGGCCAGTCCGCCGGCGCCGGCGGCGAATCCCACTCCCTCCAGGTAGGAGTCGAACTCGTACGTCCGGACGATCTCGTCGCCCTCGTGGCTCCAGCCGTCGGGGAGTCGCTCGGCTATCTCGTCGTCGTCGAGTACCTCGGCCATGCTCTGACGCACGGACCGGGACGTGAAAAGCGCTTCCCGCGCCGCGTCGCCTTACCGCCTGCTCGCCGCGCTCGCGAGGGCGTCGCGCGCCGTCGCCAACTCGGCGAGCGTCTCCGTCGCCGCCCCGATGACCGGGTACGGCGACGCGAGCCGCCCGTAGAGGTACTCGTACCAGTGGGGCCGCTCGCTCTCGCGCTCGTGGACGGTGGCTTGCCGGTCCCGGAGGAGCGCCTCGACCCGTCCCTCGTGCCACTCCAGCCGCTCGTAGTCCGCGACGAGGTCCGTGTAGGACGCGTAGTCGAGGTCGGCCTCGGTCACCTCCTCGGCGGCGGTCACGGCCGGAGCGAGCGTGTCGCGCACCGCGTCGATGCTCGCCTCCTCCCGGTCGAGGTCCGCGAGCAGTTCCTCTCGTTCCTCGCGCGCGCGCTCCGCGCCGCCGACGAGCGTCGCCCGGAGTTGCGGGGTGAACGCCCCCTCACCGACCATCGCGCCCGCGACGCCGTCGCCGAACTCGGCGGCGAGGCTCTCGGTGAGCGTCTCGCCGTACTCCTCGTCGTAGTGCGCCGTCGCCATCACCGTCTCCTCGTACGCGTCACGCGCGTTGCCGAGAGTCGCGCCGTCGGCCGTCGACGCGCCCGCGGCCGCCAGCACCCCCCCACCCGCAGAGGGTGGGTCGGGCGGACGCGGGTTGTTCGGTTCGAGACGGACGACGCGGCGTCTGAACTGGTCGAACGCGTCGCGTTCCGCGCACGTCCGGGTTCGTTCCGTCGACACCGCCTCGCGCGCGTCGCGCAGTCGAACGAGGACCGCTCCCCCCAACAGCAAGAACGCGGCCGTGAGACACAACAGCGCCACCCCGACCACCAGTTCCGGGTGACCGCAGTCGGTCACGCGGCACATCGATTCCACCCCCCGCTCCACGGGAGCCGTCGTCAGGCGACCGACCCCCATACCAGACTCTCTCATACAACCATGTGCAACAGCCTACCACATCACCCTTTCCCTCTCGGCAGGTACGGAGAGGAAGAAACCCTGCTAGCGGGGTCATCGGCGTTCACAGCGGTTTCCGGCGTCGCAGGGCGCGTGTAACGAACCGGCGTCGTGTCGCTCGGACGCCGGGTCGAGACCGGTCAGTCGTCCGACGAACTCTCGGGCACGCCCGACGCGCCCGACGTCTCGCCGTCGGACGCGACGGACGGGGCGTCGAACTCGGGGTCGAACAGCTGCATCGCCGTGTGGATGGTCGTCCAGTCGTCGTTCGCGGCCGCGTCCCGGAGGCTCCGCGTCGGTGCCGCGAGCAGTTGACCGACCAGCGCGTCGGCGAGCCCCTCGACGGTGTCGCGCTGCTCGGCGGTCAGCCCGCCCTGCGACTCCAGTTTCGTCAGCGCCTCCGCGACCTCGCGGTCCTTGGTCCGCTCGGCCGCCTCGTACATCGCGGAGATGGCCTCGTCGGCCCGCTTGCGCTTGAACGACTCGAGCAGGCGCTCGAACTCCGCGTCTATCATCGCCTCGACCGCCTCCGCCTCCGCGCGCCTCCGCGTTCGGGTCTCGGCCGTGACCGCCTCCAGCGCGTCGATGTCCCGGACGGACACGGGCCCGCCGTCGGCCGCGGGGTCCACGTCACGGGGCTGACCGAGGTCGATACACACCGTCTCGTCCGCGTCCGCCAGGTCGGCCGCGTCGAGCACGTGCCCGTCGGCGCCCGTCGCCGCGATGACCACGTCCGCGCGTGCGAGGACCTCGTCGAGGGCGTCGAGTTCGACCGCGCTCGCCTCCGTCTCGAGGTCCTCCGCGACGTGTCGCGCGTGCGGGAGCGTCCGGTTCGCGACGACGACCCGGGTGACGGGGCTGTCGTCGAGCGCGCGCGCCGCGAGCGTTCCCATCTCGCCCGCCCCGACCACGAGCGCCGTCGCGCCCGCGAGGTCCGTCTCCCGGCGGGCCAGGTCGACCGCCGCGGACCCGAGCGACAGCGAGCCCTCGTTGATCGCCGTCTCGTTGCGCGCGCGCTCGCCCACGTGGACCGCCTTCGTCACCACCTCCTTCAGCACCGGCCCGACGCCGTCGACCGCGCGCGCCTCCGCGAGGGCGCGCTTCACCTGTCCGAGGATCTGGTCCTCGCCGAGCACGAGCGACTCCAACCCGGCGGCGACCCGCATCAGGTGGCGGAGCGACTCCTCGTGGTCGAGGTGGATGACCGCTCCCTCGCGTACGTCGGGGGCGAAGTCGGCGAGCGCCTCTCGGCCCGCCGCGGCGCTCTCCGTGACGACGTACGCCTCCGCGCGGTTACACGTCGACAGCGCGAACGCCTCCGAGACGGCCTCCCGCGCGCGGAGTCCCGCGACCACCTCGCGGACGTCGCCGCCGCCGGCGGACTCGATTTCGGCGACGCTCGCGAGCGCGTGGCTCACCGTGACGCCCGAGATGACCCCTGCCTCAGTCATTCGATGCCCTCCATCACCCGTTCGGCCTCTCGGCGGCCCTTGGCGGTGCCGTCTTGTAAACCCTTCCAAACCGCGGGGCTCTCGACCACGGTTCTGATGGCCGTACGGCGCTCGGATTCGGGGACGCCACGCCGCTTCAGTTCCCCGCGGAGTTCCCCGAGCAGGTCGGCCATCGCGCCGGCCCCCGCGAGGTCGGCGGCCACCTGCCGGCGGAGGTACCGCGACAGCGCCGGGGCCGTCCCGCCGGTGGCGACCGCCGCGACCACCGGGTCGTCGCGGACCGTCGCGGGAACGACGACGCTCCCCGCGTCGCGCCCGCCCGCCTCGTCCGCTCGGTTGACCAGCGCGCCGCCCGCTCGCGCCGCCCGTTCGAGCGCGTCGTTCACCGACGCGTCGTCCGTCGCCGCGACCACGAGCGCCGGGGCGGCCCGCTCGACCCAGTCGGACGCGTCCGCGGGTTCGGGCGCGGCGCGGACGAGTTCGGCGTCGCCGAAGTCGGCGTCGACGAACGCCGGACTCACCACGAGCGTCCGCGCCTCGCGGGCGAACCGGCGCGCCTTCCGGGCGCCCACGCTCCCGCCGCCGAAAACCAGCACCGTCTCGTCCGTGAAGTCGTGGAGGAGCGGAATCATGTGGACTGTTCCTGACTCGGCTCCGGCTAGTGGGCGCCCTCTGCTCCGGCGTCGACCTGCGCGTCGGCCCGTTCGTCGAGCCTGATACCGGTCTTCTTCAGGATGCGCGTCGAGAACAGCGTGTCCCAGTCGTCGTCGGTCACGCCCCAGTGGTCGGCCATGACGTCCCGGACCCGCCGGACGCGCGCCTCGCTCTCGCCCTCGTCGCGGCCGTGCGTCATGGCGAAGAAGTTGTAGGGCCAGACGCCCTCGTGGCGCGGTCGGCGGTAACAGTGGGTGACGAAGTCGAGCGAGGCGACCGCCTCGCCCACCTCGTCGACGACGCCGTCGGGCACGTCCCAGACGGTCATTCCGTTCTCGGTGTACCCGAGCGCGTAGTGGTTCGGAATGACGCCCACGCGGCGCACCTTCCCCTCCGCGAGGAATCGCTTGACGGTGCCGACGACCCAGCCGGTCGGCTGACCGATGGCCGCGGCCACGTCCGCGTACGGCGTCTCGGTGACGGGGAGACCGCCCTGTATCTCGACCACGAGGTCCCGCTCCGCGGGCGTCAGCGCCGACCGCCTCGTCGGGACGACCGCCGGGCCGGCGTCCGAACAGTCGAGGTCGCCGTCGGGTATCGGCCCGTCGAGGAGGAACTTCGCGCCGACGTGGAACTCCCGCCGCTTCGGCATGTTGTACGTCTCCTGTCCGGTCTCCGACTCGATGGCGGTCAGCACCTCCTCGACCCGTGCCTCGTCGGCCACGCTCACCACGAACCACATGTTGAGGTGAGGGTGTTCCCGTTCGTAGTTGTGCGCCACCTCCCGGCGGTCGTTCACGAGGTCCGCCACCTCGTCGAACCGGTCGGGAGGCGCGTGCATGGCCACGAGCGTCGCGGTACCGCCGATTTCCTCGGCGTTCACCAGCGCGCCGAACCGCGAGAGGACCCCCCGCTCGTCGAGGTCCCGGACCGCCGCGAGTAGGCGCTCGCCGGTGACGTCGACGCCGCGCTCGGTCAACGCCGCCGCGGCGTGACCCCACGGGCGTTCGACGACCGGGAAGCCACCCTGGAACGCGTTGACGACGGCGCGGTCGAGCGTCGAGAGGGCCGCGTCGGTCTCGGCGTGTGTCATCGACGGCACTCGGGTGTGGTGGAGTATAAACGTCGCGCTCGGGAGGGCGTCGGAACTGGTCGAGTAACCGTCGACGGCCGTGGCAGGCACGCGCCCAGAGGGCGCGTGCCACCGCCGTCAGGGAGCGATGGACGCCGGGATGGGGGAGCCCACGAAGTGGGTGCGGCGTCCGTCGGTGCCGACGCCCCGTCCGGGCAAGGCGGAGCGTCGGCGCAATCGGGCACCACGGCCCCGCGGACTGGCGTGCGGTCTCGGGTTCGAGACCCGCGCACCGATCCGTCAGGGGGGAGTACCCAGTCACGACCAACACCCATATACTCATAGGTATATGCCGCCTGTGAGAACTGGTCACCCCGATAAGCAGAGGATAGCGCCGTGGGCGGCGCCCGCGACCGCGTAAATTGGGACGTAAGCAGTCGGTTCATACCGCGTCTCCCGTCCGCTGGCCGGGGTGCGGGACTACGGGACGGTTGTGACGCGGTCCACGGCGGGGAGGCGGCGGAGGTCGGTCGCGAGCGACTCGCTGTCGACGTCCGCCTCGAAGTAGAACACCAGGTCGAACGTCCCCTGTCGGAGCAACTGCTGACACTCCCACACGAACGACTCGTCGTCGAGAGCCCGTCCCTGAAACTGGTTGGAGGCGAACTCCGAGTCGTCGTTGCCGGCGTGGATGTACGTCTCCCCGGCCCCCGCGTGGTCGGCGATGACGTCGTTGATGGAGACGGTGAGTTCGTGCATCTCCAGGTCCTCGTCCCCGGTCAACGTCGTGTGGACGATGGCGCCCGCGAGGTCCACGTCACCGGGTTCGAGCAGCGCCTTCGTCCGCTCGTAGAGGTCGCGGTCCAGCGTGTCACTCATGCGCGGTAGGTGGGGCGCTCGCGGGTATACCAGTGGCGGTTCCACCGTCGGACACGCCGGTCCGCGGTCGGCCGTCGCGGAGCGACTGGACGGGCGGAGCGGACGTGGCTCGGGAGCACGGACGGAGAACCGACGACGGTATCACGCGGCCTCCCACCCCTCGGGCATGGGCACACGTCTCCCCGACGACCTCAGAGCCGGCGTGGTCGACACGCTCCCCCTGCTGGTGGGGATGGTCCCGTTCGCACTCGTCGCCGGCGTCGCGGGCGTCGAGGCCGGACTGACGCCGCTCCAGACGCTCGGGCTGTCGGTGGTCGTCTTCGCCGGCGCGTCGCAACTGGCCGCGATAGACCTGCTCGGGCGCGACGCGGCGCTCGTCGTCGTCGTCCTGACGGGCGTCGTCGTCAACCTCCGGATGGTGATGTACTCCGCCTCCATCGCCCCGCACTTTCGCCACCTCTCCGTGCGCGTGCGAACGGCCTGTGCGTACCTGCTCACCGACCAGGCGTACGCGCTGGTGATGGCGCGCTACGCCGACGAGGGCGACGCGGGCGACGAACCCGCCGAGCGGTCGAGCGGGACGCGGAGACCGTACTACTACCTCGGCGTCGGGGGGACGCTGTGGGTCGTCTGGCAGGCCGGGACCGCCGCGGGAATCGCCTTCGGTGCCGGCGTGCCCGACGGCTGGCAGTTGGGGTTCGCAGTGCCGCTCGTGTTCCTCGCGCTGCTCGTCTCCGCGCTCTCGAACCGTCCGCGCGTCGTCGCCGGCGCGGCCGCCGCGGCCGTGGCGACGCTCGGCGTCGGTCTCCCGTTCAACGCCGGACTGCTCACCGGCGCGGTGGCGGGGGTCACCGCCGGACTGGCGGCGGAGTCGGCCGGTCTCGGCGCACCGGGCCAACGCGGCGGCGAACGTGACTCGGGGGAGGACGGCGCGTGACCACCACCTACGGACCGGTCGCGGTGTGGCTGGTCATCCTCGTCGTCGGCGTCGCCACGTTCGCCATCCGGCTGTCGTTCATCTACCTGTTCGGGCGCGTCGCGGCGGTCCCCCCGCGGGCCCAGCGCGCGCTGGGGTACGTTCCCGCGGCCGTACTCGCCGCGCTCGTCGCCCCGTCGTTCGTCCCGACGGCGGCGACGCCGTCGGCGCTCGCCGACCCGCGCCTCCTCGGCGGCGCCGTCGCCGCCGCCGTCGCGTGGCGGACCGGGGACGTGCTGTGGACCATCGCCGCCGGGATGGCGGGTCTTCACCTCGCGCGATTCCTGCTGTAGGTGCGGCGTCGCCTCGCTCTCACTGCCCGCGGCGCTCGTCGTCGCCGGCGTCCGCGCCGGCGTCGGAGGCGGTCTGACCGGCGGACTCGCCGCTCGGGCCCCCCGGTCGGACGGCCGCCGAGTCCAGTCCGGCGCGCGTCTCGGCCGCTCGCGCGCGGCGCTCCTGTGCGGCCGCGACCCGTTCGTGCGCGAGGACGAGGCGGTAGAGGAGCCAGAGCAGGAACCCGATAGCGCCGAGGTAGACGGCCAGGAGGAACTGTGCGGCGAAGACGACGGAGTACACCACCAGCAGGGCGTACAGGACGACGACGGCGAAGCCGACGCCGCCGGAGAGGGTCTCGCGGAGGGAAGGCGGGGAGTCGCTCACGCCTCACGGCGCGAGGGGTGGCAACAAAAAGGTACGGTTCGGGTCGGCTCCCCGCCGCCGAGACGCACCGAAGCCGCCCGTGCCGTCCCGAGCCGAACCGAGTGACACCTCCGACGCGCTCGACCGACGAGCGCGGACGTTATCTTCCCCGGTCGCCGAGGACGACACGAGATGCGGGTCGACCGGCGGTGGGCGAGCGCGGGAGCGGTCGCGGGCGTCGTCGTAGTCGCCTCGCTCGTCCCGCTCCCGGCCGGACCGACCGGCGGCGTCACGGTCGGCCCGGTCGGGGCGGACAAACTCCTCCACGGCGCCGGGTACGCGGCCGTCGCCTACCTGCTGGCCCGCGCCCGCGGCCCCGACGCGAGCGGTCCGGCGAACGCCGTCGTCGTCGCAGTGGTAGTCGCCGCTACGCTCGGCGGAGGAGTGGAAGTCGCACAGGACGCGGTTCCCGGGCGGGCGGCGTCGCCCGCGGACCAGGTCGCGAACGTCGTCGGGGCGCTGCTCGGTGCGGGCGCGTGGCTGTGGCGGCGGTGAGTCAGTCGACCCGCTCGAACTGCAGGCAGTAGGTGTGGTCGTAGCCGTAACCGTACGCCGCCCCCTCGTGACCGGCCGCCCGCTCCCACGTCACGACGACCTCCCCCTCGAACGAGAGCGCGTCGACCCGAGCGACGGCGTCGGCGACGTCCCACGCGAGCGTCGTCAGGCCGTCGTCGTCGCGGATGTTCGCCACGTCGAGGACGACCCACCCGCCGGGGGCGACCGCCCCGGCGACGCGCGCGAACGCGGCCGCGACGTCGTCGAGGTACGCCGGGTACGTCGACTCGCCCGCGTAGTTCCGGAACGGGTTCGCTCGCATCGTCTCGGTCATGAACGGCGGCGAGGTGAAACAGAGCGCGCAGTCCGGGACCGACGCCGGGTCGAACGCCAGCGCGTCCCCCTGCCGAATCCCGGTCGCGTCCGCGAGACGGTCGGCGATGACCGACACGCGGTCGGGTTCGTACTCCAGCCCGTACGGCACCCGGTCGAGTCGTTCCGCGACGGTCAGCGTGGTCCCGAACCCAGCGAAGGGGTCGAACACCGCGTCCCCCGGCGCTGTCCGCTCGCGGACGAACCGCTCGACGAGCGCGTCGGGCGTCCGGACCTCGTCGACGTACTCCGGCGGGAGCGGCGTGTCGTGGCCGTACGGGAGCGAGAACGTGGTCTTCACGCCTCGGAGGCGGGCGCGCGCCGACAAGTGTGTTCGCCCGTCGACTCCCGTGGACCCGCCACGGTATCGGCGGGCGTGCGCCGGTGTCGACTCGGCGCGTCGACCCCGCCGCGACCGGCCGGAACGAAGCCGTTTTCCCCCGGACCCGCCCACTCACGCGCATGAGCGAGCCGAGCCCCGAGGTGTACGAGCGGGGACGCGGGATGGACGCGCACAACGAGGTGATGCGCGACATCCGGGCGGAGAACGACGCCGAGTACGACCCGCACGAGCCGACGCGAGTGTGGCTCGACGAGGACAACACGCCCGCGGGCGTCCGGACGAGCCTCACCATCATCCTCAACACGGGCGGCTGCCGCTGGGCGCGCGCCGGCGGCTGCACGATGTGCGGGTACGTCGCCGAGTCCGTCGAAGGGGGGAGCGTGAGCCACGAGGCGCTGATGGACCAGATAGCGGCGTGTCTCGACCACGAGACGGAGAACGCGGACGAGCCCGCAGACCTCGTGAAGATATACACCTCCGGGTCGTTCCTCGACGAACGCGAGGTGCCCGCCGAGACGCGCGCGGCCATCGCGGAGACGTTCGCGGACCGCGAGCGAATCGTCGTGGAGTCGCTCCCCGACTTCGTGGACGCCGACAAACTGGCCGACTTCACCGGCCGAGGGCTGGACGCGGACGTCGCCGTCGGTCTCGAGACCGCGACGGACCGCGTGCGCCACGACTGCGTGAACAAGTACTTCGACTTCGCCGACTTCGAGGCCGCCTGCGCCGAGGCGCGCGCGGCCGACGAGGCGACCGACACCGACGGACGAGCGGGCGTGAAGGCGTACCTGCTGATGAAGCCGCCGTTCCTCACCGAGTCGGAGGCGCTCGAAGACATGGTGTCGTCGGTCGAACGCTGTGCGGGCGTCGAGGGGTGTCACACCGTCTCGATGAACCCCTGTAACGTCCAGCGCTACACGATGGTCGACGAACTCCACTTCCGGGGGGGCTACCGACCCCCGTGGCTGTGGTCGGTCGCGGCGGTGCTCGAACGGACCGCCGGAACCGACGCAATCGTCGTCTCCGACCCCGTGGGACACGGGAGCGACCGGGGGCCGCACAACTGCGGCGAGTGCGACGACCGGGTCCAGACGGCCATCAAGGACTTCGACCTGCGTCAGGACCCCGCCGTGTTCGAACAGGTGTCCTGCGAGTGCGAACGGACGTGGGAACTGGTACTCGAAGAAGAGTCGTCCTACGCGGCCCCGCTGGCTCGGTAAGCGGTCCATTCCCGACCGCTCGGGTAAGTAGTAGGACCCTACACAGATGGCAATGGGTTCGTAACCAATACCACACGGCCCCTTCGTCGAGTCGATGACCCAAACAGGGGAGATAGAATGCGTCGTCTGTCCGTCAGGGTGGGTAGAACTCCGCGACGTGTCGCTGCCGGGCCGGTGGCTCGCGAGCGACACGTTCGTCGAGTGCCGGGACTAGCCGGGACTCGGCTCACGCGAACGCCCGCAGGACGCCCTGCCCGTCGGTGCCGCCGACGTCGGGGAGCGTCGCCCGTTCCGGGTGGGGCATCATCACCGCGACCGACTCGCGCGCGCCGAGCAGTCCCGCCACGTTCCCGGTCGAGCCGTTGGGGTTGGCCGCGTCGGTGACGGCACCGTCGGCGTCACAGTAGCGAAACAGCACGCGGTCCACCGCTTCCAGGTCCCGGAGGCGGTCCTCGCGAATCTCGAAGCGGCCCTCGCCGTGCGCGATGGGCACCTCGATGACCTCGCCCGCCTCGTACGCCGCCGTCCACGGCGTGTCCGCGCGCTCGACCCGGAGGCGGACGTGCTCGCATTGGAACCGCGCCGAGCGGTTCGTCGTGAACGCCCCCTCCGTGAGCCCCGCCTCACAGCCGATCTGCGCGCCGTTACAGACCCCCAGCACCGGGACGCCCTCCTCGGCCCGTTCGCGCACCTCCGCCATCACGGGCGTCCGGGCGGCCATCGCGCCCGCCCGGAGGTAGTCGCCGTAGGAGAACCCGCCGGGGACGACGATGCCGTCCGTGTCGGCCGGCAGGCCGTCCTCGTGCCACACCCGTTCGGCGTCGACGCCGAGGTGCGAGAGCGCGCGGACCGCGTCGCGGTCGCAGTTCGACCCGCCGAACTGGACGACGGCGACCGTCACGGTGCCGCACCTCCGGGCGCACAGCCGCTGGCGGTCGGCGTCGGAGCGGCGGCGACCGTCACGCGAGCCACCCCCGGTGGCGAGCGCGAACGGGAGGCGAAGCGGCCGGACTCATCGCTCGGTCACGTCCACGTCGTAGTCGTGGATGGTCGGGTTCGCGAGCAGCCGTTCCGCCATCTCGTCGGCGCGCGCGCGCGCCGACGCGGCGTCCTCGGCGTCGAGGTCGAGTTCGTACCGGTCGGCCGACCGGAGCGCGTCGAGGTCGAACCCGAGCCGTTCGAGCGCCCGCTTGGTCGTCTCGGCCTCGGGGTCGAGCACGCCCCGCTTCAGCCGTACGGTCACCGTCGCGGTGTAGGCGGTCATCGACTCGAACTGCGCGGTCGTGCCTAAAATCGGTTTTGGGTCCCGATTCGTATACACGTTCGTGCGTGGCGACCGTCGCCCGAAGCGACAGAGCCATAGGTAAAAACGAGGTAAGCGGGCACGTGTTCCGTTCGAGCGCTCCGGAGGTGTGCGACCAGTGAGAGAGTTGACCGAAATCGTGGTGGTGGGAGACGACGACACCGGACTGGTCGCGCGCGTCACCTCGCTGCTGTTCGAGCGAGGGGGGAACATCGAGGACCTCGACCAGGCGGTCCGCGACGGCGTGTTCCGGATGCGCCTCCACGTCGACACCGCGGAGATGGTGTGTAAACCCGCGACGCTCCGCGAGGACCTCGCGGCGCTGGGAGACGACCTCGGGGTGGACGTGCGGGTTCGCTTCCCGGACGAGCGCGACGCCCGCCGCATCGGCCTGCTGGTGACGAAGGAGGCGCACGCGCCCCGGGCGGTGCTGGAGGCGTGTGCCGACGGGACGCTCGACGCCGAGGTGCCCGTCGTGGCGGGGAACCGCGACGCGCTCGAACCGCTCGCGGCGGAGTACGACGTGCCGTTCGTCGACGTCGGCGACGAGAACGGCTCGCACGACGAGGACCGCCTCCTCTCGGTGCTGACGGAGTACGACGTCGACTGCATCGCGCTGGCGCGTTTCATGCGTATCCTCTCCCCGGAAGTGGTGTTCCGCTACGAGGGCCGCATCGTGAACGTCCACCCGTCGCTGCTCCCGGCGTTCCCCGGCGCGGAGGCGTACCGACAGGCCGTCGAGGGCGGCGCGCGCGTCGCGGGCGTCACCGCCCACTACGTGACGACCGACCTCGACCAGGGGCCGGTCATCGCCCAGCGCGGGTTCGCCGTCCCACCGAGCGCGGACGTGGACGACCTGAAATCACGGGGGCAGCCGCTCGAATCCGAGGTGCTCGTCGCGGCGCTTCGCGCCCACCTCGACGACGCCCTCGTCGTCCGGCGCGGGCGGACTCACCTCCGCGAGGAGGCCGACCCCGCGGCGTACGACCTCGACGGCGTCGCCACGGAGGCGCCGGCCGCCGCGCCGCCCGCCGAGTAACGCTCCGACCCCCCGAACCCGGTTCGTCCGGCGTCTCGCCCGTGTCTCGACACGCGCTCTATCGGGGACGACGTCGACCCGCAGAACGCCGACGCTACAGGTCGCGAACGCGGTCGACCGCCGCGCCCACCGCGGGCGCGTCGAACCACGCGTCCCCGGTGTAGGCGTTCGCACCCGCGGCGTACACGTCGGCGACGGCGTCGACCACGCCCTCGGGAAGCGACGGGGGGTCACGCTCACAGAGCGTCCGCCAGTCGGCGACGCCCTCGCGGTCCGCGCGCGCCTTCGCGTCGCCCACGGCGTCGACCCAGTCCGGGTGCTCGCGCTTGTAGTACTGGCGCACCACCTCCTTCGACACCTCCTGACCCTCGTACGCGAACCGGTTCTCGTCGAACGTCCCCACCACGTCCGCGACGCGCACCTCGCCGTCGGCGTACAGGCACTCGATCTTGCCGTCCTCGTGGTCGAAGCCCGTCTCGGTCGCGCGCTCCGTCACCGTCTCGTTCACCCGCCGCGCGAGCGTCTCCAGGTCGTCGACGGCGGCCGCGCCGGCGATGCGGTCGGCCTCGGCGCGCGTCAGGTAGCGGTCCTGCTCCTCGAACTTGGTCGAGAACTCCACCACCGGCGAGGGGAGGTCGACCGGTTCCTCGGGCCACGCCTCGCGGTCGAGACCCACGTCCCGAGGGTCCACCCGCGAACGGAGGCTGGAGCCGACGGGGACGGCGTTCCGGAAGACGATTTCGAGCGGCACCAGATAGGCGTCGCCCGCGTCTCGGTGGAAGGCGTCGTAGTCGTACGCGCCGTCGCGGAACGGGAGGTCCGGAATCGGAACGAGGTCGACGGCGAGTTCGCGCGGCGGCCCGTCGGCCTCGGCGAGCGGAGCGGCGTCCGGGCCGACCCCGCGGTAGTGGGTGGGGACGCCCGCGGCGTCGAGCAGTTCGAAGTTGAACGCTCCCATCGTGCACAGCGACGCACCCTTCCCCGGAATCGGGTCGGGCATCTTCCCCCAGTCGAACACGGAGTAGTCGTCGGTGAACGCGAACCGGCCCGCGCCGAGACGCCCGTCGCCGGGCGGGCGTTCGACGAGGAACTCCTTGACGCTCGTCATGCGGGGAGAGGGGACCCCCCGCGGTAAGAATCTTTCAGTCCTCTGTGCATCCGTCGCTGCGAGCGCCGAGATGTGTGCACGTTCGTGCGAACGTGCGCCAGCGAGTCGGGGCTACTCGTCCGGGAATATCTTCCCCGGGTTGAGCGTGCCGTTGGGGTCGAGCGCGTCCTTGACCGCGCGCATGGCGTCGACCGCCGGGCCGTGTTCGCGCCGGAGGAACTCCCGCTTCCCGCGCCCGACGCCGTGCTCGCCGGTGATTGTGCCGTCCAGTTCGAGCGCCCGGTCGACGAGGTCGGCGTACGCCCGTTCCGCGCGGTCGACCGCGTCGGGGTCGTCGTGGTCGTACACCGCGAAGTAGTGGAGGTTGCCGTCGCCCGCGTGGCCGAACGCGGGCATGAACAGGTCGTACGCTTCCGCCGCCTCCTTCACCGCGCGTATCATGGCGGGGTAGTTCGAGATGGGGACGGTCACGTCGCCCGAGTGGCCCATGTCCATCTCCGGCCGCCAGTTCTCGCCGGCGTACGTGATGTCCTTGCGCGCGGTCCAGAGCGCGTCCATCTCCTCCCCCTCGCTCACCTCGAACGACTCCACGTCGTGCGCCTCGAACACGGCCCGGCAGAACGCCACCTCCTCCTCGACGCCGTGGTTGGCGTGGAACTCCACGAACGCCATCGGGCGCTCGGGCATGCCGGTCCCCGAGTAGGCGTTCGCCATCCGGGCCGCGTCGGCGTCCATCAACTCTATCTTCGCCACGTCCACCCCGGACGCGACGGCGTCGCGCACCGCCGCGGTGGCGTCGTCGAGCGTCGGGAACACCGCCCGCCCGCCGCGCACCTGCTCGGGGATGCCCGCGAGTTCGAGCGTCGCCTCGGTCACCACCGCGAGCGTCCCCTCGGAGCCGACGAGCAGGTCGGTGAGGTTGTAGCCGCTGGACGTCTTGGCCGCGCGCGTCCCCGTCTCGATGACCGTCCCGTCCGCGAGGACGGCCTCCAGCCGGCGCACCCAGTCGCCCACCTCGCCGTACTTCACCGTCCCCATCCCGGAGGCGTCGGTCGCGATCATGCCGCCGACGGTGGATATCTCCCCCGAGGAGGGGAGCGGGGGGAACGTGAGCCCGTGGCGCGCCACTCGCTCGTCGAGGTCCGCCCCGATGACCCCCGGTTCCACCTCGACGGTGAGGTCGTCGGGGCGGACGTCGAGCACGCGGTCCATCCGCGTCAGGTCGAGGCTGACGCCCGCCTCGACCGGCGTCACGTGCGATTCGAGGCTGGTCCCGGCGGCGTACGGCGTCACCGGCACGCCGCGCTCGTCGGCCGCCGCCAGCACCGCCGACACGTCGGCCGTCGACTCGGCGAAGACGACGGCGTCCGGCGTCACCTCGTCCTCGGGGGCGGTCTCGTACCCCCCGGCGTGGATGTCGCGGTCCGACGCGCCGAACGACACCTCGCCGTCGAGCGCGAGGTCCGCCAGGAACTCGACGGAGTCCCGGCCGGGGTCGCCGTCGCTCCCGCGCGCTCCGTGGTCCATGGGGACACCGGACGCTCCGGCGTCAAGAGCGCTCCGGTCACCCCGACGGGGGCCGGTACCGCCTCGTTTTTACCCGTCGACCGTCTTGGGCACGTCGATGAACCGACCGTCGGCGGCCGCGCTAGACCCGGACGACCTGGGCTTCGAGTACGTCCCCGAGACGGACCAGTCGTTCGAGAACGCCCTGGCGAACGCGCGCGACGGCACCCGCCTCACGGTCGACGACGCGGTCGAACTGCTGACGACCGGGACCGACCGACCGGGCATCGACCCCGCGCGCAAGGAGGCGGTGCTCGAACTCGCGGACCGCCGCCGCGCGGAGGAGGTCGGCGACGCGGTCACGTTCGTCGCGAACCTCAACAACAACGTCACGACGGCGTGCAACACGGGCTGTCTGTTCTGCAACTTCAAGGACACCGCCCACCAGTTCGAGGCCGACCACGGGGGGGACCACGGCGGGTTCACCAAGACGCCCGCCGAGTCGCGCGAGGCGGTCCGCGCGGCGGTCGAGCGGGGCGTGTACGAGGTCACCTCCGTCTCGGGCCTGCACCCGGGATTCGCGCTGAACGAGGAGCACCACGAGGTACTGCGCGGCGTCGAGAACGCCGCGAGCGCGGTGAACTACAAGCCGCCGGAGGCGTACGCGACCGACCCGGGGACGTACGTCGAACAGATGCGCGCGATGTCGGTCGACGGCGTCCACCTCCACTCGATGACGCCCGAGGAGGCGTACCACGCCCGCCGCGGCACCGACTGGAGCTACGAGTCGGTGTACCGGACGCTCGCGGACGCCGGCCTCGACTCCGCGCCCGGCACCGCCGCGGAGATTCTGGTCGACGAGGTTCGCGACGTCATCTGCCCGGGGAAGATAGACACGCGGGGGTGGATGGACGCGATGGAGGGGGCCGTCGACGCGGGACTGGACGTGACGGCGACCATCATGTACGGCCACGTGGAGAACGAGATGCACCGCGCGCTCCACCTGGAGCGAGTCAGGGAGTTACAGGACCGGACCGGCGGCATCACCGAGTTCGTCCCGCTGTCGTTCGTCCACGAGCGGACGCCGCTGTACGAACACGGCGTCGTCGAGGGCGGCGCGAGCGACGACGAGGACGAACTGCTCATCGCCGTCTCGCGGCTGTTCCTCGACAACGTCGAGAACGTCCAGACCTCCTGGGTGAAGTACGGCAACGAGAAGGCGCTCAAGACGCTCTCGTGCGGCGCGAACGACTTCATGGGCACCATCCTCTCCGAGGAGATAACCAAGCGGGCGGGCGGGCAGTTCGGCGAGTTCCGGAGCTTCGACGAGTACGTCGAGATGGTGACGAGCGTCGGGCGCGTCCCCGTCGAGCGCTCGACCGACTACCGGACCAGGCGGGAGATCGACCCGAGCGACGGCGGCCCGTTCGGCCCGACGCTCGGCCCGAAGGCGGACGGGACGCCGCTGCTCACGCCGGACGAACGCGAGGCGCGCGCGGCGGGTCGGGAGGCGGCCGCCGAGACCGCCGACGACTGACGCGCCGCTACGCGGTTACGCGACGAGCAGGATGCTGACGACCAGCGCGGCGACGAACAGCACGACCGCGGCGGCGGTCAACCCGAGCCTGCGCGTGTCGTCGCCCTCCGGACCGCGCGTGACGTACACCGTTCCGACCATGCCCACGACCGCCGCGAGCAGGATGAGCACGCTGTACACGAGGTCGAGTGCCTTGGCCATGGTTCCCGATTACCGCGTTCGCTATTAAATTCCGGCGGCGGACCGCGGGACGTCGCGAGTGGCAAACGTATATCCGCGGCCACCGCCGAGTCGGCGGTATGCGGATGGAACTGCGGGTCTGCAAGCACTGTTACGAGGGCGAGCACGGCAACCCGAGCAAGACGGAGGTGACGAAGGACATGGTGCAGTGCGCCGAGACGGTCCGCGAGTACAAGGACCTCATCGGACTGGACGCCATCTACATCACCATGGTCGGCGAGGGCGACACCGGCGGCGCGGAGGCGCTCCCGGTCATCGTCGCCTCCATCGACGACAACCAGATTCAGCTCTCGGACACCCAACTGGTGATGGAGGACGACGACGGCAACATGCTCGTCTACCCGGAGCCGAAGGACATCCTCGAGGTGCTCACCCGGAACGTCGAACAGGCGAACACCCACACGAACAACGACGTGCGCGTCGACCTCACCGAGGAGAGTCTGAACCTCGGCGTCAGTCGGTAGACGCGGGACGCGAGCGTCGAGGGACGGGAGCGGAAGCCGGGTTCGGACCCGAGACCGCCGGAGCCAGTTACTCGTCCCCGACGCGGCCGCCGTCGGTCGCGGCGGTCGTCGACTCGTCGGCCTCGAGCCTGCGCTCCCACCGCACGCGCAGCAGGTTGCCGTACATCTGTAACACCATGCCGAGGAACAGCACGAACACCCCGGCGTTGATACCGACCGTGAGCAGCAGGTTCGTCGGGCCGCCGCCGACCGCGAGTTCGCGCGGGACCGGGTAACCCTCGTCGAACAGGCTGCCGATGAGCACCGCGGTGATGCCGATGACCGTCAGCGCGCCGACGACCGTCGAGGCGGTCATCCACGTCGGCGACAGCGGGAGGCGCTCGATGCCGGTCCCGTCGGTGTCGCCGTGGTACTCCGGTATCATCGAACGCGGGATGAACGCCTTCGCCTCGACCGGGTAGAAGGCGGGGTGGAACCCGTGCTCGAAGATGTGGAACATCACGCCCATCAGCATGATGACGCCGAGCAGGCCGTGGAACGTGACGAACGCCGCCGCGGCCGTCTTGGTCGCCAGCAGTTCCATCACGCCGGTCTTGCTCCAGATGAGCACGCCCGAGATGGAGAGGAAGGTGAGTTCGGCCGCGAAGATGAAGACGACGCCCTTCCCGACGTAGGTCAACAGCGGCACCTCCTCGGCCGTCCCGCCCGCGAACTGGCGGGCGTTCGGGTGTCGCTCGTCGGCGTTCCCCAGCAGGAACTGTACGTCCTGGACGAACGCGTCGACGTCGTCTCGGGTCGGGAGGATCTCGCCGAAGTTGCTCCGTCCGGTTCCGGTGGTGACCATCATCAGCATCCAGAAGACGATGAGCGCGAGCAGGCCGCCCCCGGCGACGCGGTGGACGGCCGAGACGCCGGCGTTGCCGCCCATCAGCCCGACCAGCCACCAGAGCTCGTCGTTGAACATCATGCCGTACCCCGAGAAGAACAGCACGAACACGTCGAGCGCGAGCAGCGTGTGGAACCACGTCGTCATCCGGGTGAACTTCCCGTGGTCGAGCGTGGTCACGGCTCACCACCCCCCTCTCGCTCGCGGGTCGCGTCGCTCGCCGCGTCGGCCGCCCGGCCGCCGTTCCGTTCGCGCCCGCCGTCGGCCGCCACCGCGTCCGAGCGCCCGGACGGCTCCGAGTCCATCCGCGCGGCGAGACGGCGGAACGCGCCCCAGTGGAGGAACACCATGAACAGGATGAACACGCCCATGATGACGTCCGCCGCGTGCGTCAGCGCGATGAGGAAGTCGAGCCACGCGATCTGGTTCCCCTGCGTCCAGTCGGCGCCGACGCCCGCGTTCGCGCCGTCGGCGACGGGCGCGATGCGGAACAGTTGCTCGTAGAACGGACCGAACCCCGACGCCCACCAGAGCACGAGCAGCGTCACCGCGATCGCGACGACCGCGTTGATTCCGATGGCGAGGCGGCTGTACCCCTCCGTGTGGGGCAGGTGGTCGCGGTAGCTCACTGGTCGAACACCTGCGCGTCCTCCTCACCGAACACGATGTCCATGGCGACGTCGTTGAAGAACGGAGAGGAACCGCGTTCCTCCAGTTCGTCCGCGATCTCGCCGGCGTCGCCCACGAGGATGGCGTCGGTCGCGCACTCCTCGGCGCAGGCGGGGCCCTTGCCGACGTCCTGGCGCTCCTCGCACATCGTGCACTTGTCCATCGTCCCGCCGTTGCCGAAGATGCTCGCCGCGCCGTCGTTCGACTCGGGGAACTGCGGCGCGCCGAACGGGCACGCCGACAGGCAGTACTGACAGCCGACGCAGAGGTTGTCGCGCACGTCGACGAACCCGTCCTCCTTCTTGATGAGCGAGTCCGTCGGGCAGACGGAGACGCACGGCGCGTTCTCGCAGTGGTAACACTGCATCGGGATGGACGTCTCGCCGGGGGAGGCGTTCTGTTGTCCGAGCGCGCCCGCGCTGTCGGCGTTGTACTCCTGGAGCGGTTCCGCCGGTTGGCCCTCCAGCATCGTCGAGATGCTGATGCGCTGTTCGTCGCGGGGGACGTCCCACGTGCGCTTGCACGCGACGACGCACCCGCCGCAGTCGATGCAGGCCTCCACGTCGGGGAAGATGCGAGTACCCTCGCCGGTACTCATCACCCCCTGGCCCATGACCTGGTCTTCCGAGTTGTTTGTCGACATGAGTTATTGCACCGTGTTGTAGTCGCGCACGTCGAAGTCCTTCTGCAGGCCGACGTTCTCGCGGTCCTGCGGGTACTGGTAGCTGTCGATGTCGATGACCCTGTCCGCGAGGCCGCCCTCCTCTATCGGTTGCATCGAGAGGTCGTTCACCACCTGCTGCGTGGCCTTCTGGACGCGGACCATCGCCGCCTTCGTCTCCTGCATCTGCGTCTCCACGTCGTACCCCTTCGAGGTGATGACGTTCACCGAGTCGCCGATGGCGTACGGGACGTGCCCGTCGGGGTACTTGTCCTCGAGCGACCGGCCGCGGAGGATGCCGCCCCAGTGGAACGGGAGGAACGTCTCGTCCGCGTTCGGCCGGTAGGTGACGCGGGCTTTCACCAGGATGGACCCGCGGTCCGTCGTCGAGACTACGACGAGGTCACCCCCGTCCACGTCGAGACGCTCGGCCATGTCCGGGTGAATCTCGGCGTACATGTGCGGCTGGAGGTCGGCGGTGTAGATGTTCGAGCGCGACTCCGCGCCGCCGCCCTGGTGTTCCACCTGCCGACCGGTCGTCATGATGGTCCAGCGCTTCTCGTCCCCCTCGTCGGCGAGTCCGTTGTCCACGAGGCTCTGCATCGCCTCCTGCTGGACCGCCGCGTTGTTCTGGTTCAGCCGGTAGAAGTTGGTCTGTTGCCCGTTGGCGGGCCAGTCTTGCGCCAGGTCCGGCCGGGGGCTCTCGATGGGTTCGCGGTGGACGGGCGTCGTGTCGATGAAGTTCCACACGACCGCCCGCGCCCGCCCGCGTCCCGTCGGCGCGTCCGGCTGTTTGTAGTCGTACTGCTCGTAGAACGCCTCGTCGAAGCCGGCGTCGTACTGCTCGTTCATCGCCACCGCCGTGTCGTACACCGACATGTCCTCCCGGAGCGCGTACTCGTACGGGAGCGTCAGCGCGTCGGGGTTCGACACGTCGTCCGGCAGCGTCGTCGCGAACCCGGGGTACTGCGGGACGCCCCGTATCTCCCCGTCCCACCAGTCGGGTTCGTACGGCGCGCGGAGCATGTTCAGCGCGTCCTCGCCGCCCTGGTCGTACGTCTCCTGCAGCGGGTACGACTGGTCGGTGTCCATCTCCTCCCACTCGTCGGGCGTCGGCGCCTGCACGCCCCAGCGGGCGCGGAAGTCCTGTCCGCCGTTGCGCGGGTCGAGGTCGTCGTTCCAGATGATGGGCGTCCCGGGGTGGCCCTCGCCCCAGCACGGCCACGGGAGCATCCAGTAGTCGCCGTCGACCGGCGACCCCGGGAGGTCCGCCTGCAGGTCCTCGGCGGAGAACGCGTGGTCGTACTCCAGGTGCTGCTGGAGGCGCTCGGGGTCCTGGCAGTAGCCGATGGTCCGGACGCCGAGGTTCACCTCGCGGAGACACTGCTCGTAGGTGGACTTGCCGTTGTACATCCCGGTGCCGCTCCCCCAGTCGAAGTGGTCGCCGAAGCCGAGTCCGTCGGCCAGTTCCTGCATGATCTGCAGGTCGGGCTTCGAGTTGTGGCTCGGCGGGCGGACCGGTTCGGACCACTGAACCGACCGGTGAGAGTTCGTCACCGACCGGTGGTGCTCGTACTGGCTCGACGCGGGCAGCACGACGAGTTCGGTGTCCTCCAGGTCGGGGAGCACCGAGGCGACGGAGGGGAACAGGTCGACGACGACGATGAGGTCGAGGTTCTCCATCGCCTCCTTCATCTTCTCCATCTCCGAGATGGAGTTCACCGAGTGCCCCCAGATGACCGCCGCCTTCAGCCGGTTCGGCTGGAACAGCGGCGTCTGGTTCAGGCGCTTCTCCTGCGGGAGCGCCCCCTCGAACCACCGGGCGACGGTGAGGCCGAGCTGGAACATCATCGACCGGGGGCTGGGCCGTTCGCTGTCCGCCTCGCCCCCGCTCTCGCCGTAGTCGACGTACGACCCGGACTGCTCGTAGAGGTCCTCGGGTAACAGGTCGTACTGGTCGAACAGTTCGTCGAACGTCACCTCGCCGGAAGTGAACGGGCTCTTCGTCCACACGTCCGCCCAGTAGCGCCACGACCCGGGCGAAGACACCGAGTAGTACCCCGGCAGGATGTGGCTCGCCACCGCGAGGTCGGTCGCGCCCTGCACGTTGGCGTGCCCGCGCATCACCTGCAGTCCGCCGCCCGACTGGGCCGCGGACCCGGAGCCGAGCGAGGTCAGCGCGTACGACCGGATGTTCTGTGTGCCGTTGTTGTGCTGGGTGCCGCCCATCGCCCACTCGATCTGCATCTTCGGGCTGTGTTCGGCGACGAGGTCGCCCAGTTCCTGCAGTTCCTCGACGGAGAGCCACGTGATGTCCGAGACGGTCTCGAGGTCGTAGTCGTCGAGGTCGTTCTCGACGTCGGGCCACCCCTGCACCCGCTCGGTTATCATCTCGTCGTCGAGTTCGCCGTTGTCGCGGAGGTACTTGATGAGCCCCATCATCAGGGCCACGTCCGTCCCCGGGCGGAGGCGGTAGAAGTAGTCGGCGTGGGCCGCGGTCTTGGTGTACCGCGGTTCGACGACGACGATCTTCCCGCCGCGCTTCTGCCCCTCGAGGATGTGCTGCATCGCGATGGGGTGGGCCTCGGCGGGGTTCTGTCCGATTATCAGATTCATATCGAAGTTCCGATAATCGTTGATGGTGTTCGTCATCGCCCCGTAGCCCCACGTGTTCGCGAGGCCGGCCACAGTCGTCGAGTGGCAGATGCGCGCCTGGTGGTCGCAGTTGTTCGTCCCGTAGAACGACGCGAGTTTGCGGAACGCGTACGCCTCCTCGTTGGAGTGGTGCGCGCTCCCGAGCCACATCACGCTGTCCGGTCCGAACTCCTCTTTGATGCGGGAGAGTTCACCCACGACCCGGTCGTACGCCTGTCCCCACGACAGCTTCGACCACGTCTCACCCGTCTTCGACAGGGGGTGCTTGAGGCGTTTCTCGGAGTGTTCGCTCCCGTAGATGGCCGCCCCTTTCGAACAGAGCGACCCGTTGTTCACGGGGTGTTCGTGCCACGGCTCCTGGCCGACGAACGCGTTCCCGTCGCGTTCGCCCTTGAAGCCGCAGCCGACCGCACAGAAGTTACAGATGGTCTTGGTCAACTCCGTGTGGTCGGTGTCGGTCCCGTCCGCTTCGCCCTCGCTCTGGGCGAGTGCCTGTCCAGCGCCGCCGCCGCCGAGCGCCACTGCACCCGCCAGCGCGCTCGCTTTCATGAACGAACGCCGGTCGAGGTCCAGTGAGACTGGTTCCGTGCTCATTGTGTCATGTTGTCACGCACCACGTTCTACCGGCTATCGAGGGAAACCAACGTGCGGGTTCTCCTTTAATCTTCGCCACGGACGTAACCAAAAATATTAGGCCGGCCTAAGACACGCGGTAACATCGTCCGGGAACTCCGCTCCAGCGTAAGGTATATCGGCGTGACCGCGCTGTCCAAGAGCGATGAACGTCGGGGCATTCGTCTGTTCGTGCGGCGGCACGTGCGACGTCGACCTGGAGGCGGTCCGGGACGGCGTCCGAGACGTGGAGGTGGTCGCGTCCTCGGAGACGCTGTGTCGCGACGCGCTCCCGGCGGTCGACGGGCTGATAGACGAGTACGAACTCGACCAGTTGGTCGTGACCGCCTGCGACGACGGCTGCCGCGATAGGTTCCGAGGGCTCGTCGACGAGAAGGACCTCCACCCCGACGCCGCCGCGTTCGTCGGCCACCGCGAGGAGGCCGGGTGGGTCCACGACCGGGCGGACGCCACCGACAAGACCGCGCGGCTGGTGAACGCCCGACGAACCGGCCTCGACCACGAGGCCCCCTCGCGCTCCGTCTCGCGGGAGGCGGGCGAGCGGGTGGCGGTCGTCGGCGACGCCGAGACGGCCGCGGCGCTCGCGGACACCGCCGACGTGACGCTCGTCGCGGACGGCCGCGAGTACGCGGACGCGGACGTCGACCTCTCGGACGTCGACGTCGAACGCGGCCGGGTCGCGGGCGTCGACGGCCGGTTCGGCGAGTTCACGCTCACGCTGGAGGCGCGCGTCACCGAGGACTGCATCTCCTGTCTGAAGTGCGTCCGCGAGGGACCCGACGGGATGGTGACGCGCCGCCCCGTCGACGTCCACCCGGACGCGCCCGACGGCGAGTGGACCGACTGCTGCCCGACCGACGCCATCGACCTCTCGGGCGTCGAGCGCGCGCTCGACGCCGACCAGGTGGTCCACCCCGCGGGGACCGAGACGGCCCGCGGCGGTCGCCTCGGCTACTACACCGGCCCGGTCGACGCCGCGACGGTGGCCGCGGTCGAGTCGCTGCTCGGCGGGGTGGAGAAGCCGAAGCACCTCGACCTGGACATGGAGGTGTGCGCCGCCGGCGAGTCGAGCCAGGAGGGGTGTACCGCCTGCACGGACGCCTGCCCGCACGGCGCGGTGGAGCGACCCGCGCCCGACGAGGTGGAGTTCGACCTCGTGGCGTGTCAGGACTGCGGGGCGTGCACCTCGGAGTGCCCGACCGGCGCGGTGACGCTGCGCGAGCCGTCGAACGAGCGGCTGGCGCGGGAAGTGGAGGCGCTGCTCGACCGCGAGACCGACGAGGGCGGCTGGCTGTTCGGCGGCTCGGAGGGCATCGACACGCCCGTCGTCGCGTTCGTCTGCTCGGAGTACGCCGCCGAGGCGCTCCGCGAGTACGGCCGCCGGGCGGCCGCCGGCGACGACTACGCGTACGCGCCGATTCTCCCGGTCCGGGTCAACTGCACCGACACGGTCGGCGAGGCGCACGCGCTCCACGCGCTCGCGGCGGGCGCGGACGGCGTCGCCGTCGTCGGCTGCGGGGACTCGTGTCTCCACTCCGGTCCCGACCCGAAGGCCGACCTGGTCGAGCGACTCAACGCGGCGACCGGTGACCTGGGACTGGGCGAGCGGGTCGCGTTCCTCGCGCCCGACCCCGCGGACCCCGACGGGTTCGCCGCCGACCTCGACTCCTTCGTCTCGGGGCTCGACGCGACGCCCGTCCCCGAGGGCGAGCACCGCTCGACGGGCGTGATTCGGGAGGGGAAGCCGAACCCCGAGTACAACACCCACGACTGGGCGCTCGAGTCCGTCCGCCGCGTCGTCGAGTTCACCGAACCGGAGCGCGACGTGATTCGGGGGCTGGAGACGTTCGGCCTGATGGAAGTGTCCGAGGCCTGTAACCTCACGCCCACGTGTTCGACGCTGTGCCCGACCGACGCCATCCGCCGGACCGACGACGGGAACCTCCAGTTCGCCCACGAGGACTGCGTCAACTGCGGGCTCTGCGAAGAGGGCTGCCCCGAGACGGCCATCACCATGGAGACGGGCCTCGACCTCGCGCGACTGCCCGAGAACCGGCCGGACGCCGTCGACCCCCGCTGGGAGACGGTGTACGAGGGCGAGATGCTGGAGTGCGTCAACTGCGGCAAACCGTTCACGAGCGCGGAGTCCGCCGCGCACATCGAGTCCGAGGTGGGCGACCTCGTGGCGGGCGTCGCCCCCGACAGCGAGCACAGCGTCTTCGAGTACTGCGCCGACTGCCGCGCCACGCTCCTCTTCGACAACGCATGAGCACAGACGACATCGCCGTGTACGACGCCCGCATCGAACTCGTCGACTTCCTCGTCGAGGTGTTCCACGACGCCCCATCCGAGGCGTTCGTCGAGCGCCTCCTCTCGGGGGACGTGGTGACCCCCGACGCCGAGGTGAACGACCGACTCGACGCCGGGTTCGACCGCCTCCGTCGGTTCGTCGCCGAGAACGAGGACCGCGACCCGGCGGCGGTCCACGCGGACCTGAACCGCGAGTACACGGACGTGTTCGTCGGACCGCGTCCGCCCGTCCTGCTCCACGAGACGTACTACCGCGAGGACACCGACTTCATCGGCGAGGGACTCGCCGAGGTGGAGTCGAGTTACTCGGCCGCCGGCTGGACCCCGCCCGAGGAGTACGGCGAGGAGAACGACTTCCTCGCGGTCGAACTCGCGTTCCTCCGCTGGCTGGTCGACCGCCAGCGGTCGGGGGCCGAGGAGGCGTTCGGCTACGAACGCGTCTTCCTCGACCAGCACCTCCTGCGGTGGGCGGAGGCCGCGGCCGACGACATCGAGGCCGAGACGGACAACGACCTGTTCCTCGCGGCCGCGGACGTGCTCGTCGGCGTCTGCGCGTTCGAGGACGAACTGGTCGCACAGATGGTCTGACGCTCGAGCGGTCGGAACGCCGAGACCCGACGCGCCCCCGTGCCCCATCGCGTCCGTCCCGGTGACGCCGGCCCTAGACGTCGGTCTCCGCGCCCGCGGCGTAGACGAGACCGAACCCCGACGCGACCGACAGCCCGAAGAACGCCACCGCGACGGGCGTCCCCACGGCCATCGCCTGCTCCATGAAGAAGTACGCCCCCCAGTTCTTGACCGACTCGGCGGAGACGGCGGCCGCCGCGACGCCGAGCACCGAGCAGAGGAGTCCGGCGAACGAGACGACCGCGAACCAGCGGAGCAGCCGAACGCTCGACGGCCGCGAGGGGGAGAGTTTACGGAGTTTACGCATCGAACACCACCCGGGCGGTGAACGAGACGGCGAGCAACGGCACGAGCGCGACCAGCAGCACGCCGATGAAGACGCCCATGTAGCTGATGGTCGATTCGAGGTGGATGGCCCAGTGCCACGTCCCCTTCAGTTCGGCGATGACCGCGACGGTGCCGACGACGAGCACCGAGAGGCCGACGAGCGCCGCGAGCAGGTACGTCGCCACGCGGACCCAGTAGAGCGCCCGCGACGCCGTCTCGGGTCCGTCGGTCCCGTCGTGGTCGGAGGCGACGCGTCCCTCTCCGACGTCGCTCCCGACCGACTCGCTGCTCACCGTCGCTCACCCCCTCGTCCCGTTGCGGGCCGTCGTACGCGCAGTACGCGTCGTAGGCGGCGACCGCGAGCACCGCGACGCCGACCGCGATGACGCCCAGCGCCGTCCCCGGCGCGAGCGGGAGGTTCAACCCGGCGTGGAGCGGCAGGCCCATGACGTGTGGTATCGGGCGCTACGGAACCAAAGCGTTTGTCCCGACGCTCGACGCGGAGTCGTCACGCTCGGTGGGCGAACGGCTTTTGCGTACGTGCGCCCTTCATCCTCCGATGCGGTCACGACGGAACCTGCTCGGGAGACTGACCGCGGCGGCGGGACTGGGCGTCGCGGGCTGCGTGAGTACCGCCGCCCCGCCGGGACTGGACATGGACGCGAATCCCGCCCGGGTTCCCAGCCGTCAGTTCGCGCAGACGGGCCACCTGCGAACCGACGCCGACGGGAACGACCTCCAGGCGCGGTACCGGCGCGTGCTGCTGCTCGACCTGCAACGCGAGCCGTCCCGGGCGGCCGCGCGCGACGTCGAGCGGGCGCTCCGGTCGGTCGAGGCCGCCTACGACTGGGCGCCGGACGGCCTGTTCCACTCGCTCGCGTGGGGGTCGAACTACTTCGCGGACAACGGCGAACTCGACCGGGTCCCCATCGAGCACCCGCAGGTGCTCTCGCGGACCGACGACCCGGACCTGCTCCGCCCGGACGCCGCGCTCGTACTGGAGTCGGACGTCCCCTCACACCTCGCCGCCGCCGAGTCCGCGCTGTTCGGGAAGCGGTCGACGTTCGGGGGGCGCCGATGGAGGCGGACCTCTCGGGCGTGTTCGTCCGCAGCGAGCGGCGGACGGGCTTTCTCGGCGCCGGCCTGCCCGCCGAGCACGCCGACACGGAGGGGATTCCGAGCGACGCGCTCACGAGCGACGCGCCGATGTTCACGGGCTTCTTCTCCGGGCGGAAGGGGACGCAGGCGAGCGAGGACCGCGTCGCCGTCCCGGACGGCCCGATGGCCGACGGGACGACGATGCACCTCAGCCACCTGACGCTCGACCTGGAGCGCTGGTTCGGCTTCGACGAGGCCGAGCGAGTCAGGCGGATGTTCTCGCCCGACTTCACCCCCGACGACGTGGACGCGCTCGGGACGGACGTGCCGTTCGCCGACCGGGTCGTCGAACACGCCCGCGAGGAGGGGGTGGTCGGCCACCACGAGAAGGTCGCGCGCGTTCGGAGGGACGGCGAGCCGCTCGTGCTCCGGCGCGACTTCAACACCACCGACGGGGGCGTCCCGGGCGTCCACTTCGTCTCCTACCAGCGGAAGCTGGCGCAGTTCCGGCGCACCCGCAAGTCGATGAACGGCTGGTACCTGCGCGACGACCACCCGGACGTGACCGACCGGGAGAACAACGGCATCCTCGACGTGATTCGCGTCCGCTCGCGGGCGAACTTCGTCGTCCCGCCGCGGGAGAAGCGCGCGTTCCCGCTGACGGTCACCTGAGCGGGCGCGACGGTTCCGAGGCCGAGAGCGGAGCCAGGGCTACTCGGGCTGTTCGGGGTCGACGCCTTCCAGGTCGACCTCGCCGTCGACCTCGCCCGGGTTGAGCTGGTGGGGTCCGACCTCGTACTCCCAGACCTCGTACCCCTTGTACTCCTGGAGTCCGCCCTTCGGCCGCCAGCCGGAGTCCTCGTGCGCCATACACACACCGTCCGGCGCCGGACCCTTAGCTGTTGTCCCGGGGAATTCGGTCCCCGGTCCGACCCCTCGTCACTCGGGTGGCGGGGCGTTCGGCGGCCGCCGGGCGTCCCCGTCGAGGAAGACGTTCGAGAACAGGTCCACGTGGAGTTCGAGCAGGTCGGCCGGGTCGAGTCCCGACGCCTCGCTCTGCTCGTCGAGGAACGCCGCGAGGTCGTCGCTCGGCGCGAACCGGACGCGCGCTCGCTCGCCGTCGCCCGCCTCCACCTCGAACGCCACGTCGGTCGCGCCGGAGACGAGGTGCTCCACCTCGAGGAGCGCCTGCTCCACCTTCACCTCCAGCGCGTCCGTCTCGTCCATCATGCGCTGTTCGGCCCACTCGTCGGCGGCGGCGCGGAGGCGGTCGCTCACCGCGAACGACAGCGCCATCAGAACGACACCCCCTCGCCCTCGAACGCCGGCTCCCAGCGGGTCGGGCCGTCACAGACCGGGCACTGCCGCTCGACGGCGCCGCTCGCGTGACCGACGCGGGCCAACTGCCCGCACTCGGTACACTCGTACTGCATCGGGCGCTACCGCTCCTCCTCGGGCGGCCACGGCGACGGCGCCGGCTCCGCCTCGCCGACTTCGCCGAGCATGACGAACAGCATCGCGACCAGACTCACCAGCACGACGATGCCGACGATGCCGGACGCGAGCGACTGGCCGACGAAGTCGCCGACCGCCACCTCGCCCCCGCCGAGCCACGCGCCCTCGATGGTGTCGAACGTCCGGACGGCGATGACGCCCGCCCACAGGCCGAAGGCGACGATCATCGCCGTCAGGTAGCCGCTACGTCGGACGGCGTCACGGATTCCCATGTCACGACGAATCGTCGCGTTCGATGAAAAAACTACTCCCCCGGCGGCTCCGGGGGGCTCACACCGACCGGTCGTCGCTCTCGTCGGCCTCGCCGCCCGTCCCGCCGGTCCCGTCCGCGGTTTCCGACCCCTCCGCACCGTCGACCAGTCGCCAGTCGGCCGCCGCCGCCGCCTCCGCGAGGGGGACGAACTCCCAGCCGGCCGCCTCGGCCCACGCCCGCTCCCCCGCGGACTCGACGCCGACGAGCACCGTGCGCTCGGCGTGGAACATCGAGCGTTCGTCCACCTCGGCCAGCCGCTCGCCCGGGCCGGTCCCGGTGCCGTTGAAGAAGTCGAAGTCGAGTCCGTGGTCGCGCTGGAACTTGTTGAGCACGTGCGCGTCCACGTCCCCCACGAGCCCGCGCCAGTCGGTCCACTGCTGGGCGTCCGCGAGCGCGACGTGGAGGTCGGCGAGCCCCTGGAGCGCGCGGTAGGAGAACGCCATCGTCAGGTCGTCGGCGCCGCCGCCGTGGGGACCCGCCGCCTCTGGTTGCTCCTGCGTCTCCCGCTCGCGCGCGTCCGAGGAGACGCCGCCCGCGCCGCCGCCCTCGACGGGGATGCCGACGGGCTTGTCGTCGTCCGCGTACGGGACTCGCGGCGCGCTCGTGTCGAGGTCCGCGCCCGCGTCCGCGGTGTGCTCCTCCGCCGACGGCTCCTCGTCGGAGGCGGGGCGGGCGGGTGTATCGGCGTCGCCGGTCTCGTCGGTCGGAGCGTCCGGTCCCTCGCGCTCCTCCGCGCCGCCCGCGTCGGTCGGGCCGCCGTCGCCCTCGTCCTTCCAGAACCAGTCCCCCCGGTTGGGACGCTCCGTCTCCTCGGTCCCGTCGTCCACCGCCAGTTCGTCGAGGTCGATTCGGTCAGTCATCGGAGTCTACCTCCCGGGGGTCGCGGCCGTCGGTCCGCCGCTCTGTCGGGTCGTCGGCGTCCGGTCCGTCGTCCCCGTCGGGTCGGTCGCCCCCGTCGAGCGCGTCGGTCGGGAGTCCCAGCCGCTCGCACGTCTCGCGGGTCGGAACCCCCCGCTCGTCCCAGCCGCGGGCGGCGTAGTAGGCGTCGAGGAGGCGCTCGAACCCCTCGGGGTCGAGCGCGCGTCCCGCGGCGGGCGCGTCCTCCCCGGGCAGCGGCTCGGTGAACTGCGGCGGGAGCGCGTCGTCCGCGCGGTCGAACCCCTCGCGGGCGTTGAACAGGCGCACGAGCGTCCACACCCGCTCGCCGACGGTCGGGAGGTCGTCGTGGGGCACCGAGAGCGCGTCGAGCCACTCCGCGCCCAGGTCGCCCCACAGCGCCTCGCCCGCGAAGTCGTCGACCACCAGGCTCCACAGCACCGACCGCGCCGTCTGCGCGCCGAGCACCGCCCGCACCCGGTCGGCCGCGCTCCACTCCGCGCCGAACACCTCCTCCTCGACGGGACGCGCCCGGCGGTGACAGCCGCCCCGGTCGGCGGTGGCGTACGCCAGCGCCATCCCGGGCGCGCCGCGGGGGTCGTACGCGGGCAGTTCCATCGCCTTCACCGTCGGGATGGACGCGTCGCCGCCGCGGCGGGCGGCCGCCTCGTCGACCCCGTCCGCGAGCGCGTCGGCCAGCGGGTCCGCCCGGCGGGCCACCCGTTCGATGAGGTCGCGCGCGGCCGCCTCGTCGCCGAAGTCGAAGCACGCCTCGCCCGCGTCGACCGCCCACGCGACGGCGTTCCCCGCGGTGATGACGTCGACGCCGAGGCGGTCGCAGACGCCGGCGAGCGTCGCCACCGCGTCGAAGTCGTCCACCCCGAGCCCCGCGCCGAGCGTCATCGGCGCGGCCCCCCGCGGCACCGTCTCCCCCTCGTCCGTCTCGACGCGGAAGCCGCCGGGCACCGCCTCGTCCGGGTGTTCGCGCCCGACCGCCGCGGCCGTCGCCGCCTCGATGCCGATTCCCTCCGCGTCCGCCGCCGTCTCCGTCCAGCCCAGCGCCGGGAGGACGCCCACCTCGGCCGCGAAGTCGACGGACTCGAGCGTCTCGCTCGCCGCCTGCCAGCGGCCGGTGTCGTCCGCGGCGTACACCGCCGCGTCGCGCTCGCGTAACTCGACCAGTTCCGGCGGCGTCTCCGGCGCGTCGCCGTGCGCGACGACCGCTTCGAGGTTCTTCGCGCCCATCACCGCGCCCGCGCCGCCGCGGCCGGCGTGGTGGGTGCCCGCGTCGGACGCGATGGTCGCGTAGGCCACCTCGTGTTCGCCCGCGGGGCCGGTGCACGCCACCGCGGCGTCCGGGTACGCCGCGTCCGTCTCGACGGTGTGCGCGCCGTCGACGCCGACCGCCGACTCCAGTCTCGGGTCGCCGTCGCCGACGACGAGCGCCGTCGGTCGGTCGGCCGCGCCCGTGACGAGGACGCCGAGGCAGTCGGGGAGCGACCCGGCCAGCCTGTCGGGGAACGTCCCCCCGGAGTAGGAGTCGAGGAAGCCGCCGGTGAGCGGCGACTTCGTCACCGCGGCGTAGCGCGACTCGCCGGGCAGGTAGCCCGACAGCGGCCCGAGCACGAACCCGAGGAGGTTCTCCGGGCCGCGCGGGTCCGCGCCGGCCGGCAGTTCCTCGTAGAGGTAGCGCGCGCCGAGGCCCTTGCCGCCGAGAAAGCGGCGACGCCACCGCTCGGGCACCCGCTCCCGCTCGACGGTCCCGGCCGAGAGGTCCACCCGGAGGACGCGCGTCCGTCGCTGCATCACCTGTGGGAAGCGGAGCGACGCGAATAAGGGTTGCCACGGCGACCCCGAACCCTTAGGTCCGCGACGGGCCGACGGGGAGGCGTGAGCGACACGCGCTACGCGGTGGTGCTCGCGGGCGGCCGCTCGACCCGGTTCGGCGAGCGCGACAAGGCGGTCGCCCCCCTCGCCGGGACGCCGATGCTCCGCCGGGTCGCCGACCGCCTCGCGGGCGTCACGGCCCGCCTCGTCGTCAACTGTCGGACGGACCAGCGCGAGGCCATCGAGGCGGCGATGGACGGCTACCCCAATCCGGTCCGCTACGCCGAGGACCCCGACCCGGACGCGGGGCCGATGGCGGGCATCGGGACGGGCCTGCGCGCCGTCGCCGACTGGGGCGGGTCGGACGCGCTGGCGTTCGTCGTCGCGTGCGACATGCCGTTCGTCGACCCGGCGCTCGCCTCCCACCTGTTCGAGCGCGCGGCCGACGCGGGCGCCGACGCCGCCGTCCCCCAGTTGGACGACCAGTGGTACCAGACGACCCAGGCGGTGTACCGCGCGGGCCCGATGGCCGACGCCTGCGACGCCGCGCTCGACCGCGGCGACCGGAAGATACTCGCGCCGCTGTTCGACGTCGAGCACGTCGTCGTCCCCGAGTCGGAGGTTCTCGGACGCGCCGACGGCGACACGTTCGAGAACCTCAACACGGAGGCGGAGTTCGAGGCGGCCGACGAGCGACTCCGTGAGTGACGCGGAGAGAGCGAGTCGTGCCGACCCGTCGGGGACCGGATGTGGCCCGCCGGGCGGGCGAAGCGTTTTGCGCGCCGCCCCCGGAGACCGACCATGCTCGAACCCGGCGACACCGCCCCGGCGGTCACCGCGCCGATGGCGACGCCCGCGGCCGCGGCGGCCGCCGACCGCGGCAGCTACACCGGCGACGACGTGGCGACGTTCGACCTGCGCGACGCGCTCGCTGACGGACCGCTCGCGCTCGCGTTCTACCCGGGCGTCTACTCTCGGACGTGCACGGAGGAACTCTGCCGCCTGCGCGACTGGCGGGCGGACCTCGCTGACACCGACGCGCCGACGTACGGCGTCAGCGCCGACACGCCGTGGTCGCTGCTCGCGTTCATCGACGAGTACGACCTCGACTACCCGCTCGTCTCGGGGTTCAACAACTCGGTCGTCGCCGACTTCGGCGTCCGCGTCGCGGACGGCCCGCTCGCGGGCATCGCGCGCCGCGCGGCGTTCGTCGTGGACGGCGACCGGGAGGTCCGCTACGCGTGGAGCGCGAGCGAGCCGATGACGTTCCCCGACACGGACGAACTGGCGGCGGCGGTCGCCGACGCACGATGACCCCCGAGGACGCCCTCCCGGCGGACGGCCTCGTCGCCGTCGTCGGCGCGGGCGGGAAGAAGACCACGCTGTACGCGCTCGCGGCCCGCCTCGACCGCGCCGTCGTCACGGCGACGGTCCGCATCCCCATCTTCGACGACCACGTCGCCCGCGTCGCCGTCACCGACCGACCGGTGGACGCGCTCTCGGACGCGGACGCCGGGTCCGACGACTGGCCGCTCGGACTCGTTCCGGAGCGCGAGCGCGAGGACCGCTACCGCGGGTACGACCCCGCTGTCGTCGCGGACCTGGCGGCCGCTCACGACGGCCCGGTGCTCGTGAAGGCCGACGGCGCGCGGATGCGCGAGTTCAAGGCGCCGAGCGACCGCGAACCGCAGGTGCCCGCGAGCGCCGACGCCGTGGTCCCGGTCGCCTCGGCGCACGCAGTCGGGCGACCGCTCGCGGAGGCGACCGTTCACCGACCGGAGCGCGTGGCGGCGCTCACCGGACTGAGCGAGGGCGACGACGTCACCGCCGAGGCCGTGGGGCGCGTGCTCGCCTCGCCCGAGGGCGGGCTGAAGGGCGTCCCCGACGGGGCGGCGGCCGTCCCGCTGGTGAACAAGGTGGACGACCCGGCGGACGAGCGCGTCGCCCGGGCGGTGGCCGAGGCGGCGCTCGAACACGACGAGTCGGGTCGTATCGACCGGGTCGTGCTCGCGGCGATGGGCGAGGGGCGCGTCGTCGACGTGGTTCGCTGAGCCGCTGCGGCAGAACGGCTCGCCGCCGGCCGCCCCTCACTTCACAGGTTCGGGTGCCCGGTGTCACTCGTCGCCGGCGCTCTCGCCGGCGTCCGGGTCGTAGCCGTACTCCTCGCGCGCCGCCTCGGGCGTGAGCTTCCCGAGTCGGAGGTCGCGCGCGACGGCGTCGGGGTCCCGGTCCGCGGGGTCGCCGTACCCGCCGCCGCCTGGCGTCCGCACGCTGACGACCGACCCCGGGAGGAGGTCGCGCGTGTGTTTCGCCGAGAGTTTCTCGTCGGCCCCGTCCTCGTCGAGCAGGTACGCCGCGCCGGTCGCACCCGGTCCGCCGCCGAGGAGGCCGTACGGGCGGGACTCGTGGCGCTCCGCGAGCAGGCTGAACCGCGCGGTGTGGTCGCGGACGCGGATGTCCCGTCGGAGGCCGAGGCCGCCGCGGTGGCGGCCCGCGCCGCCGGAGTCGGGCCGGAGTTCGTACCGCTCGATACGGAGCGGGTAGGCGGTTTCGAGCACCTCCGCCGGGGTGTTGAGCGTGTTGCTCATGTGGACGTGGACGCCGTCCATGCCGTCGCCGGCCGCCCGGCCGCCGAACCCGCCGCCCTGCGTCTCGTAGAACGCGTAGGGGCCGTCGTTCCGCGGGTCGGTCCCGCCGAGCGTGACGTTGTTCATCGTCCCCTGACACCCCGCCACGACCGCCTCGGGGTCGGCTTCCGCGAGCGCTCCCAGCACCGCGTCCGTGACGCGCTGGCTGGTCTCGAGGTTGCCGCCGACCACCGCCGCCGGCGGGTCGGCGTTCACGATGGTCCCCTCCGGCGCGCGGATGTCGATGGGCCGGTAACAGCCGTGGTTCGGCGGGATGTCCGGGTCGGTGACGCACCGCACCGCGTAGTACGTCGCCGACGCGGTGACCGCGAAGACGGCGTTGACCGGACCGGCGGTCTGCGGTGCGGTCCCCTCGAAGTCGACCGTCACGCCGTCGCCGTCGACGGTGAGCGTCACCTCGACGGGCAGGTCCTCGGTGCCGCGGCCGTCGTCGTCGAGGGCGTCCGCGAACGAGTAGGTCCCGTCCGGCAGGGCGGCCAGTTCCGCGCGCATCCGCCGCTCGGAGTAGTCCTGTATCTCCTCGAGCGCCGGCGCGAGGTCGTCCCCGTGGGTCGCCAGCAGGTCGCGAAACCGCCGCCGTCCGGTGGCGTTCGCCGCGGTCTGCGCGCGGAGGTCACCCCGACGCTCCTCGGGCGTGCGGACGTTCGCGAGAATCGTCGAGAGCACGTCCTCGCGCACCTCGCTCTCGGGGAGGCCGTCCGCGTCGACCCCGCCGGTCCCCCGCTCGAACTTGACGGGCGGGATGCGGAGCCCCTCCTGGTATATCTCGGTCGAGTCGGCCGCGACGCTGCCAGCGGTCGACCCGCCGACGTCGGCGTGGTGCGCCCGGTTGGCGGCGAACGCGACCACCGCCTCGCCCGCCTCGTCGAAGACGGGCGTCACGAGCGTCAGGTCCGGCAGGTGCGCGCCGCCGCGGAACGGGTCGTTCAGGAGGACCGAGTCGCCCGGCGCGAGCGTCTCGGGCGGGTACGCCTCGACGGCGGCGGCGACCGAGAACGGCATCGCGCCGAGGTGGACCGGCATCGTCTCCGCCTGCGCGACCATCTCGCCGTCGGCGTCGAACAGCGCGGTCGAGCAGTCGCGCCGCTCCTTGATGTTGGGCGAGTAGCCCGTCCGCACCAGGTTCGCGTTCATCTCCTCGGCGACCGCCTCGCATCCGTTGCGGATGACCTCCAGCGTCACCGAGTCGACGTCGCGGGTCGGCGACTCGCCCGCCGCGTTCGAATCGCCCGGGTCACCCATCCGACTCACCCCCCGTCTCCACGACGAGGTTCGCGTCGGGGTCGACCCGCGCGCGCTGTCCGGGGTGGACGACGACGGTGCTCTCGGACCCCTCGACGACGGCCGGCCCGCCGAACGCCGTCTCGGTCGGGAGGCGCGCCCGGTCGTAGACGGGCGTGTCGCGCGGGTCGCGGTCGAACACCACCTCGCGCGTCTCCACCCGCGCGTCGGCCGGGTCGCCGTCGCGGTCTGCGACGGTCAGGTCCGGCGGGTCGACGGTCCCGCGGGCACGGAGGCGGACCGTCACGAGTTCCACCGGTTCCTCGCGGTAGGCGTGGCCGTAGCGCCGCTCGTGCGCCTCGTGGAACCGCTCGACTGCGGCGTCGAGTTCCGCCTCGGTCGCCTCGCCCTCGACGGGGACGGACAGGTCGAACGACTGGCCGGCGTACCGGAGGTCGAGCGTGCGCTCGAAGCGCGTCTCCTCCGGCGCGCGCCCCGCCGATTCGAGTTCCTCGCGCCCCTCGGCCTCGAACTCGGCGAACTGCGAGTCGAGCGTCGCCGCGTCCACCTCCGTCCACGGTCTGACCATCGAGGTGGCGTAGTCGTACGTCACGTCGCTGATGAGCAGGCCGAGCGCCGACAGCACGCCCGCCGCGCGCGGGACGACGACTTCGGGGATGTCGAGCGCGTCCGCCAGCGCGGTGGCGTGGAGCGGTCCCGCGCCGCCGAACGCCACGAGCGCGAACTCGCGGGGGTCGTACCCCCGCTCGACCGACACGACGCGGAGCGCGCGCTCCATGTTCGCGTTCGCCACGCTCAGCACGCCCGCGGCGGCGTCCTCGACGCTCCCGTCCACGGCGTCCGCGAGCGGAGCGAACGCCTCTCGCACCGCGTCGGCGTCGCGTGAGAGCGCGTCCGGCAGGAACCCCGTGGGGTCGATGCGGCCGAGCAGGAGGTGCGCGTCGGTGATGGTCGGGTCGGTGCCGCCGCGGCCGTAACACACCGGCCCGGGATCCGCGCCCGCGGATGCGGGGCCGACCCGGAGCGCACCCCCGGCGTCGACGTGCGCGATGGAGCCGCCACCGGCACCGACGGTGTGGATGTCGACGGTGGGAACCGACACCGGGTACTCCCCCACCTCCGTGTCGGTGGTCACCAGCGGGTCGCCGTCGCGCACGAGCGACACGTCACAGGAGGTGCCGCCCATGTCCATCGTGACGAGGTCCTCGGTCCCCCGGCGACCGGCGACGTGCGTCGCGCCGCGGACGCCCGCGGCCGGTCCCGACAGCAGGGTGTTCACCGGGCGCTCGCGGGCCGCCTCGGCCGCCATCAGCCCGCCGTTCGACCCCATCACGCGCAGCGGGGCGGTCAACCCCTCGTCCGCCGCCGCGTCCGCGAGCGACCCGAGGTACGCGTCTATCACGGGTTTGAGCGCGGCGTTCAGGCTCGTCGCGAGCGTGCGCTCGTACTCGCGTATCTCTGGGAGCACGTTCGAGGAGAGCGACACCGACGCCGTCACGCCCGCCTCGCGGAGGAGTTCGCGGACCCGGCGCTCGTGGTCGGGGTGCTCGAACGAGAAGAGGAGGGCGACTGCGACGCTCTCGACCGAGTCGGGGAGGTCGCTCGCGAGGTCGCGCACCGCCGTCTCGTCGAGCGGTTCCAGCACGTCGCCGCGCTCGTCGACCCGCTCGGGGACCTCGAACCGGCGGTCCCGCTCGACGACGGGCGCGGGCTTCTCCGCGGCGAAGTCGTAGATGTCGGGCCGGGTCTGCCGGCCGATCTCGAGCGCGTCCCGGAACCCCTCGGTGGTGAGCAGGGCGGTGTCGGCCCACTCGCCCTCGAGCACGGCGTTCGTCGCCACCGTCGTGCCGTGGCCGAGGAACGTCACGTCCGCGAGCGGGGCGTCGAGCGCGCGCAGCCCGGTCAACACCCCCTCCTCGGGAGCGGCGGGCGTCGAGGGCGTCTTGTCGACGCGCACGCGGCCGTCCCGGACCGTCACGAGGTCCGTGAACGTGCCGCCGACGTCGACGCCGACGCGCACCTCGTCCGAGTCGTCCATACCCGCGACTGTGCGGGCGGGGTTGTAGGCGTTCGCTTCGCGGTCGACGACCCCGTCGTCTCGTTCGGCGGCGCCGGTCGTGGGATACCGACAGGGGAGCACACCGGCACGAACGCCGGCGGGGAGGTACCCGTTCCGCTCGCGGGCCGTCTTCGGCGTCTGGCACCTCCTCGTCGAGGACGGCCGACAGCGACGTGAGGAGACACCACCCGACTACCGCGGTGGTCCCGAACCCGAGGACGACGAGGAGGCCGGCGACCCTGAATGGCGATGGCGGTGAGACCGGGGAGGGCGTCCGCGGGGCGACGCTGACGAGGCGTCGTACCCGGCACGTTCCGACACCAGTCACAGAACGGTTCGCCGGAGACGGCGCGAGCGGCCACAAACCAGTCAGCGTGGCTCTCGCGTGGCGTGCCTACGTCTCCTCGACGTGCCGCACCTGCACCGCGATGCCGCGCGTCGACCCGGTCATCTCCGGCCCGGACATCTCGGCGCGGCCGACCGCGAACGCGCGCGGTCCCTCGACGACCACCTCGTCGCCGACCCGAATCCCGGCGTCCGCGTCCACGACGCCCGGCGCGAGCACGCTCCCCTGCGGGACGAACCCGTCTATCTCGACGCGCTTCGTCGGCGCGTCGCTCTCGACCCACCGGCGCGCGCCCGCGAGCGTGAACGCCAGCACCCCGTAGTTGGGCACCATCGTCGCCAACTGCTCGCCGTCGTCGTCGCGCACCTGGAGTTTGGGGTAGCGGCTCGTCGTGTTCAGTTCGTCGAACAGGTCGTCGCCCGCGCCGTCGCCGAGCATGTAGTCCGCGAGCGCGCGGACGGTGTTGTGCTGGCGCTCCCGCTTGGTGTACTTGAGTTCGCCGTCGAGCGTCGACATCAGGTTCGCTATCGAATCCGTGGTCGTCGGGTGGTCCTCGACGGTGTACTCGAACGGCGTGTCAACCTCCGCCGCGGCGCGTTCGCATACCTCGCGGTACCCCTCGTCGGGGACGTGCGCGACGACGCGCGGGTAGTCGTTGCGCTCCAGGTAGCGCCGGAGCACCTCGGCGACGAACGCCGTCTCGTCCTCCGACCAGCGGCCGGTGACGACGGTGTCGTAGTGCTGGGCGGGGTAGGTGAGTTCGAGTTCCTGCGGGACGACGCCGATGGGCGAGGTCATCGAGGCGAGGTGCGCGCGGTACTGGACGGCGTCGTGGAACTGGGCGTGGCTCTGGCTCTCGGAGTACGGCTTGCGCGCCGAACACGGGACGAGCACCAGCGGGTTTCGGAACCGGTTCCGGTACCGGCCGGTGACGCGCTCGGCGTACCGCTGAATCTCGACGCGCCGGAGCGTGTCGCCCGAGGCGGCCGCCAGTTCCGCGTCGCGGACGACCGGGGTGCGCTGTTCGAGGTAGCCGTACTCCTGGTCGAGTTCGCGGAACGCCGCGGTCAGCCACTGCTCGTGGCGCGCCTGCCCCTCGATGTAGTCGCGCAGGCGGCCGTCGCGGATTCGGCGGCGGACGCGGCGGAGTTCCGCGGCGAGGGCGTTGACGTTGTGCGCCTCGCAGGCCGCGCGGTCGAACTTCTCGCGGGGGACCGCACACGCCGGGCAGGCACAGGGGAGTTCCTCCAGATCCTCGAGGAAGTACTCCCCGTCGGTGGCGAGGTACTTCCCCTGCGAGCCCTTGACTCGCGCCCGCTTGTCGTCGACCAGGTCGACCCCGGCGTAGGCGAGCGTCGAGACGTTCGCGGGCGTCGCCACCCCGGCGAGGTAGAGCGCCGTGTCCGCCGGAACCGCCTCCCGGACGCGCACGACGCTCTCGACGAACGCGCTCGCGTGGCCGACGAACCCCTGGGCGTCCGAGAGGACGTACGCGTCGACCGGCGCGTCGGCGGCGCCCGCCGCGTCGGGCGCGTCGCTCGTCACGACGGCGGCGCTCGGTCCCCCGACGTCGGGCGCGTCGACGGCGAACGAGTCCACCACCTGCTCGCGGGTGCCGGCCGGGAACGCGCGGTGGGGGAGGACGGTGAGAACGGCGTCGTCGCCCGCGGGCACGTCGCGGTCGGCGCTCCAGAGGCTCCCCGCGTCGCGGACGGGGACGCGGTCGGCGGGGGCCGCGTCGTCGTCCGGGGCGGCGTCGGACCCCCCCGCGAGCGCCGGCGTGGCGACGGACGTCGAGAGGCGGAGTTCCCCGAGTCGGGCGGCCCCGTCCCGCTCGTGGACCTCGAAGTAGTCGGTCATGCCCGAGCGTGCGGGACCGACGGTTTATTCGCTTTCGTTCCCGCCGTCGCCGCCGCTCGTGTCGTTTCGACGACCGTGGGGGTATCGGAGGCGATAGTCGGGAGCGAACCGTTATTCGTCGCGCCCGTGCTTCGTCGGTCGGTATGGCGACCGGAGACACACGAACTCGCGGGACCGGTCAGGACGGACGGGTAGTGGGCGTACTCCGACAGTTCGGCGTGCTCTCGACGCTGGAGCCGCCGACCCCCGAGCGCGGCGTCAGACGGGCCGTCGCCTGTGCGAGTATCTCGCTGAGCGGCGTCGGCCTCCTGGTCCCGACCGCCGGCCAGTTGCTCGCCGGCGGGTCGGCGGTGGGCGTCGGACTGGCCGCGCTCGGGACGCTCGTCGCGCTCGCACTGGCCGCCGTCGGGGGGTTCCTCTACCGGAGCACGATATCGACGCGCAACGCGACGCGCATCGCGGCGTGGAACTTCCTCGGCATCGTCGTCCTCGGGGGCGTGATGCTCGCGCTGTTCGCGTTCCAACGGGCCGACGGCGGCGTGGTGCAGTCGCCGGCGTTCGTCCTGGGGACGCTCCTGGCGATCGGGGCCGGCGCGCACATCATCATCGGCGTCTACGACGCCCGGCGGGTCCGTGCGGAGCAACTCGCGCGCGAGCGCCGCCGGACGGCGGTGTTGAACCGGGCGCTCCGGCACAACATCCGGAACGGGTCGAACGTCATCCTCGGGCACGCGGGGATACTGGCAGACGCCGTCGACGCGGAGTCGGCCGCCGCCGACTCGGCCGAGACGCTCCGCGAGCGCGCTCGGGCCATCAACGACCTCGCGGTGAAGGCGCGCGAGATGGCGAAGTACACCGAGCGCCCGTCCCACGCGCGACCGACCGACGCGGCCGCCATCGCCGCGGACGCGGCGGCCGTCGCCCGCGAGACGAACCCCGACGCGGCCGTCGGCGTGACCGTCGACGACGACGCGCGGGTGGCGGACGACGGCCGCCTCGGTCGGGCCGTCGGGGAACTCGCGGAGAACGCCGCCGAACACGCCGGCCCGGCGCCCGCCGTCGACGTCGCGGTCCGGGCGGCCGACGGTCGGGTCGCGTTCGTCGTCGTCGACGACGGACCGGGCATCCCGGCGGCGGAGCGGGAAGTCGTGCTCGGCGACCGCGACATCACCGACGTCGACCACGGGAGCGGACTCGGGCTGTGGCTCGCGCGCACCGTCGCCGAGACGCTCGACGGGGAGTTCACCCTCCGCGACGGGGACGAGGGCGGAACGGTCGCGACACTGCGCGTCGCCGCGGTCTGACTCCCCGGTTCTCGCTCACTCCCGACGACCGTCGGTCGCGCCAGCACCCCCCAGTCCGGAGAGGTCCTCCGTCGTCACCGAGTCGGGGAGGCGCGCCAGTGCGTCGGCTCTCCAGCCGTCGTGCGCGAGCGTGACGTCCGTCGCGGGGTTCGCTTCGGCGAGCGCTCGCACGCCGTCCGCGGCGGCGCGTTCGGCCGCCTCGTCCGTCCGTCCCGGGGTCTCCGCCGTGAGCGGGTACGTCTCCGAGAGTGCGCGCGGGAACGGGCCGAACGGCGGAACGACCCGCCAGACGGCGTCGTACTCGTGCTCCGAAGGCGCGCCGTACTCCGAGCAGAGTAGGCGGTCGGGGACCGACAGGCGGCGCAGTCGGTCGTGGTGTCTCCCGACTTCGGGTCGGCGGGCGGACTCGTGCGAGAGCGCGAAGAACGCCCCCTTGCTCGCGCGGTCCGACCGCTCTAGCTGGGCGCCGTGGTCGAGGAGCGCCCGGTAGCCGTCGAGCATCGCCGGGTGGCCGCGGGCGCGCTTCTCGACGAGTTCGAGCAGGTCGCCGTCGCGGATGGCCTGCTTCACCCGCCGGAGTTCCTCGAACGTGACGTGGAGGTTGTGCTCGGCGAGCAGGCGCTCGAACCGCGCTCCCTCCGCGGCGCGGAGCGCGTCGGGCGAGTGCTCGTGACAGACGGGGCACGAACACGGGAGGTAGTCGAGGTCCGAGAGGTGCTCGGTCCCCGAGACGGTGAGGTACCGGCCGTCGCGGGCGTACAGCGCGTAGGCGGCCGAGTCGAACAGGTCGCAGCCGAGCGCGACGGCGAGCGCGAACATCATCGGGTGACCCGCGCCGAACAGGTGGACGGGGCAGTCGGCGTCGAGCCCCCGTTTGGCCGCGGCCACCGCGTCGACCACGTCGTCGTAGCGGTAGGCGTTCATCAGCGGGACGACCGCACCCACCGGGAACACGTCGAGGTCGGTCGCCGCCGCCGCCCGACCGGCACGCTCGCGCAGGTCGGGATACGTGCTCCCCTGGACGGGCGCGTTCACGAGCATGTCGCCCGTCTCGACGGCCGCCGCGTCCGCGAGCGCCTCCGCGGTGGTGTCGAGGTCCGCCTCCGCCCGCTCGCGGCTCGCGTCCGGCGGCGTCGGGATGTCGACGGGCGTCCCGATGTCGCTCCCGACGTCGCGCTGGAACTCCAGTATCTCTCGGGTCGTGACCGATATCTCGCCGTACTCGGCCAGTTGAAACGAGCCGGAGTCGGTCATGACGGCCCCGCCGAAGCCGAGCATCTCGTGGAGTCCCTCGCGTTCCGCCCGCTCGCGCAGGGTCTCGTCGTTCCGGATGATGTAGGAGTTCGTGATGAGGATCTCCGCGCCGAACTCGGAGCCGAGCCGCGACGGCTCGACGGTGAGGATGTTCGGGTTGACGACGGGGAGGAGCGCGGGCGTCTCGACGGTGACGCCCGCGCGGGGGACCGTCAACTCCCCGATGCGGCCGGCCGCGTCGTGTGCCCGGACCTCGAACTGCTCGCGCATGCGTCGGCGTGTGCGGCGGGTACGGGAAGGGGTTGCGGTCGCGCGGCGGGCGGCGGGTGCGCGTCACGTGTCGAGCACACGGCCGGACGCGAGCGGGTCGACCGACCGCGTCGGCCTCAGAGGCCGACCGGGAGGAGACCGAGACCGAGGACGGAGGCCGCCTCGCCCGAGCCGAGTTCGTCGCCGTACGTCACCGTGAGCCAGATGGTCGTGAAGATGAACGCGTTCCAGAGCCCGTGGATGAGCGTCGGCACGACGAGGTTGTCCGTGTACTCGTACACCGCCCCGAAGACGAAACTCGGGACTAGCAGGATGACGATAGTGGTGAGTCGGGCGCCGATGCCGCCGGTGAGGGCGGTGACGTGGATGGCGGCGAACAACACCGCGGTGAGCGTGATGGCCGTCGGCGCGGAGAACGACTCGCGCAGGCGGCTCTGGACCGTCCCGCGGAACAGCATCTCCTCGCACGGGCCGATGACGAGGAGGGACGCGACGACGAACAGCGGGATGAGCCGCGGCACGTCGCGGGCCACCTCGGCGGAGGAGTTGCTCGCCGCCTCCAGCCCGAGCACCTGCGTCACGAGCACCGAGATGCCGAGCGCGAGCGCGAACACGGCGAACAGGCCGGCGACGACCACCCCCAGTTCCCTCAGCGTCGGGACCCGGACGCCGAGGTAGCGGCGGATGGCCGCCCAGTCGAGTCCCCGCCAGCGGAAGTACGCCAGCGGGAACCCCATGAACGGGAGGTACTGGCCGAACACGAACAGGACGCCGAGCCGCGCGGACAGCGACGTGACGCCGAGGAGACCGAGGAGGAGGACCGCCGACAGCGAGAGGACGAGCGCGAGGACTGCGCCGCCCAGTCCGAGTCCGTACCCGGCGCCGAGGGTGCGGAGCCGCGATGCGTGCGTGCTCATACCGCCACGTAGGCCCCCGGTGTCAAGACGCTTCTCACCCGCCGGGGGACGACTACGGCCCGGTCGGCGACGCGCCGTTCGCCTCGTAGTGGGAGACGGCGAGCACCGCGCGGCCGTCCCGGACATCTCCCGAGCAGACCGCGTCGCGGAACGTCTCGTACTCCGCGGTGAACGGCCGGATGCTCTCGTCCGCGTCGAACGCCGTCTCGGCCGTCGGCGTGCACCCGCGCGCGATGAAGTGGTGGTGGACGGAGTCGGCGATGCCGTTGCTCGGTTCGACCGTGACGAGGCGCTCCAGCGTGTCCGCCTCGTAGCCGGTCTCCTCGCGGAGTTCCCGGCGCGCGGCCGCCGCGAGGTCCGCGTCGTCGCCCTCGACGGACCCCGCTGGAAGTCCCCGGTTGACGCGACCGACCGCCTGCCGCCACTCCTCGATGAGGACGACCGCACCCTCGGGCGTGAACGGCATGACGACGACCGCCGGTGGTTCCTCGACGTAGTGGTACGCCGTCTCTTCGCCGTCCGGGAGGCGAACGTCGTCGCGCCGGACGTCGAACCCCGGACAGGAGTACTCGCGTTCGGTGTCGAGCGTCTCCCACGCCAGGCCGTCGGGGTCGCCGGCCGCGTCGCTGTCGTCCATGCGCCGGAGTCAGCCCGCGGCGAGAAAAGTCGACCGGACGAGCCGAGTGACCCGGCCGGGGGCGCCCCCGGACGCGGGAGACTACAGCCGCTCCCGGGCCGTAACGACAGCGCCGGCGACGACGAGCGCGAGCGAGACCAGCGTCAGTCCGATCTGGGTTTCGGCGAACCAGACGGGTATCCACGGCGCGGCGGCGCGGAGTCCGACCACCAGCGTCGACAGGCCGGGCACGCCCGACTCCGGCGTCGCTCCCGTTTCCCCGGCCGACCCGCCCGCGGTCGCACGGGGGAGGTCGGCGTCCTGCCCACCGGTCAGTTCCCGGGGGACGCGGTCCGCCTCGTACGGGATACGCTCGGTCCGGTAGCTCCAGACAACGGTCCCGTTCTCGTCGAGTTCGACGATGCGCTTGTTCAGCGTGTCCGTCACGAGGGTGTGGCCGTTCGGCAGGCGGTCGGCGTCGCGCGGCCAGCGGAACTCCTGCCCGCCCGCCGAGGTGCGCACCCACGCCACCTCCCAGTCGCCCCCCTCGGTGCGGTGGAGTTCGACCACGCGGTCGTTGTCGGAGTCGGCCACGAGCACCGCGCCGTCGCCGAGCCACTGGGGGTTGTGCTGGTGGTTCAACACGGCGGGGTCGCCGCAGCGAACGTCGCCGTCGCCGTCGGTGTCGCGGAGCTGTCCGTTCCCGGTACAGGAGGCGTCGCTCCCGCCGTCGTCGGCGTTGACGAACTCGACCACCTCGCTCCCACCGTCGTCGGTCCGCTCGACGACGACGAGCTGGTTCGCGTTGCGGACCGAGACGAGGAAGCGGTCGTCCCCGATACGGTCCACGTCGTTGATGTGGAGCCAGTCGGTCGTGGTCGGGTCCGCGGGCGCGTCGTACACGGAGGAGGCGTTCCACGACCAGACCACCTCGCCGTCCTCGATGACGACGAGTCGCTCGGCGTCCATGTCGGTCATCACGTACCCGCCGCCGGGTAGGGGTTCCGCGTCGTGAATCTCGCTGTTCAACTCCGTTCGGACGGGGAAACCGTACTCCTCGACGACGGTCGGACCGCCCTCGGCGTCCGGGTCGATGATGCGGAAGCCGGTGTGAGCGCACGGCGCGTCGTACGGCCCGCAGTCCTCGTACCCGCCGTCCATGAACCCCGCGAGAACCCGGCCGTCCTCGAGTCGCTGGACGTCGAAGTAGCTGTCGGCGGAGTCCTCCGTCCACGCCACGTCGCTCCCGTCGACGAGGTAGACGCTGCCGTACTGGTGCCAGCCCGGGCCGCCGCCCTGCGAGCCGACGAGCGTCTGGCGTCCGTCCGTGTCGTTCCCGGCCGACTGTCCCGCGGCGGGAGCGGGGGTCGCGAGGACCGCGCTCGCCCCGACGGTCACGACGAAGAGGAGGACGCCGGCGAGTGCGAGGCGGCGGCCGCGGCTGGCGGTCATCGACCGAGCGGAGTCGTCTGGCGAGCAAAAAGGTTCGGTCTCGTCCCGACGAGCGCGTCAGCGCCGCTCGGCCGCGTACAACTGGAGCGCCGTCCGGATGTAGTATCGCGTGTCCGTGTCCTGTGCGGTGTCGAGTGCGCCTTCGAGCGCCGTCTGGAGCGCGGGCGCCTCCCCCTTCCCTGTCATGGGCTTCCATACACAGGAGTCTGTATTGAATCTTATTGCCGCGTCGGTCGCGTCGACCGACCGACGACGCGCCGGGCCCCGGGGTCAGAACCGCTCGTCGAGGCGCTTCCGGAGGGTCGCGAGGTCTCCGGAGTTGTCGACCGTGAGACCGGGGTCCGACACCGGTTCGAACTGGTCGCGGAGGAGGCGGTAGACGTCGAAGTCGGCGTCGCTCGCGTCGCCCTCGCGGGCGGCGATACGCTCGCGGACGACCGCCTCCTCACACTCGACTCGCACCACCTCGAACTCGGCTGCCGCTGCCGTCGCCGTCTCCCGGGCACGGTCGCGGAGGCTGGCCTCCCGAAACGTCCCGTCGAGGACGACCGACCGCCCGGCGGCGAGCCTCCGTTCCGCCCGGTCGAGGAGTTCCCGGTAGACGCGCCGCGTCTCCGCGTCCGTGTACTCGGGGGTCGAGACGACCTCCTTGCGGACGACGTCGGTACGGAGGAGGTCGGCGTCGACCCGCCCCGCGATCTCCTCCGCGACGGTCGTCTTCCCCGTCCCCGGCAGCCCGCACACCACGATGAGTCGCTCCGAGTGAGCCATGTCGGCAGTTCCGACCGGAGGGTGTGTCGGCGGTCCCTTGTGGGTTCCGCTTCGCCCGAACCGCGAGCCTCGTCGTGTTTCGGTCACTTGCTGGCTCGCGTACTGCCGTAGTATTTATCAGCGCATGCTCGGAATGTTTGTCGAGATGCCGGTCGAATTCGAGTGCTACCAGGAGGGGTGTAACTTCGTGGTCCGGGCGGACTCGCGCGAGGAGGTCGTCCGACTCGTCCAGACGCACGCCGAGGCCCGACACGGCCTCTCGCTGTCGGCGGACGACATCGAACCGGAGGTCGAGGCCGTCGAGGCAGACGGCGACTGAGTGAGAGAGCACTCCGGGTCACACGATGACAGCTTCGACTCGACCGACCGACCGACCAGTCCGGAGGTGACGCTCCCGTGGACGACGACGACGTCGCCGAACTGGTGAAGCGCGCCGCGATGCTGGAACGGCTGGCGGACGGACCGGCCGGCTCGGGGGACCTCGAACGCGACCTCGAGTCGTCCCGCTCCACCGTCCACCGGGTGCTCGACCGACTGAGTGACCTCGGTATCGTCACCCGGGAGGAGGCGGGATACGAACTCACCGCGATGGGGTCGGTGGTCGAGGCGGAGGTGACGGCGCTCCGTCGGGAACTCTGCGCGGTCGGGCGCGCGGAGTCGTTCTTCCGCGACGCCGACCTCGACGAGGTCGACGTCCCGCTCCACCTGCTCGCGGACGCGAACGTGGTCGACCCGCCGTCGGGGCAGGCACACTTCACCGTCAAGCGCGTCATCGACCTGATTCGGGATGCCGACTCGATGCGGACGTTCTCGACCGTGGTCTCCCCGCTGTACGTCGACCTCTGCGTGCGGAGCGCGAAGTCGGGGGCCGACATCGACGCGATCTTCGACCGGGCCGTGGTCGACAGGCTGTTCTCCGAGTACGGGTCCGAGTCGCGCGAAGCGGCCGCGTCCGGGGGGCTGTCGGTTCGGGCGCACGACTGCTGCCCGTTCGAACTGTTCGTCTTCGACCGGGCCGTCGGACTGACCGCTCACGACGACGCGGGCGTCTCGCACGCGTTCGTCGAACTCTACGGCGAGGAAGCGGTCGAGTGGGGGGCGGACCTGTTCGACCGGTACGCGGCCGAAGCGGAGTACGTGACCCTGTTCTGAGCGCGTTTGGCCTTCGAGTGAACACGCCACGCCGTCCGGGCGAACTCGGCGGCCGCGTAGCCGTTCGTTCGGCCGTCGTCGCCCACTCGATTCCCAGCCGTGGGAATATTCCCAGAACTGGCTGCCGTCCCATTTTTTGCAATAATCATCGAGTGATTTTTTAATACAGAGACGAACAGTCGTGCAAGCCCCTCTACCGGCAACGGAGGAAACCGAGAAACGATGCACGAAAGACACCGATCTGTCGACAGTTTGTGGTACGACGAGGACGTCGGCGTGTACCGCTTCGACTACGAACCGGACGACGACCTGGTGGTCGAACTCGCTCTCGCGCTCGCCGAGGTGCGCGGGGTGTCGCCCATCGACATCGACCCGCTCGCTACCCGCGTCGACCCCGACCGTCTCGACGCGTGCGCCGCCTCGCTCACCGGCGACCAGCCGCGCGTGGACGGGAAGGTCACGTTCAGTGTCGACGACTGCGAGGTGACCGTCATCCCGGGTCAGGTCGTCATCGCCGCCCCGACGAGAGGGAACGGCGAGGACGTCGTCGAACGGCGGGCGGAGTGACCGACGGGGCGTGCGCGGTCCGGCTGCTCGTCGAGTCGGTTCGTCCGATTAGTCGTCCGACTCGGACGGGGTCCGCCACCGGAGCGTCACCGTCCGTCGGGTCTCGTCACCGTCGGTCTCGGTCCGTTCGACCACGTCTACTTCGTCCGGGAGTCGCCGGCGGGTGGTCGTGCCGTCGGTGGTCGCAGTCGGTCGCATCCCGTCGTACCGACCGGTGAGGTCCTCCCGGAGTCCGTCGAGGTACGACGCGAGCGCCTCGCCGTCGAGCGACTCCTCGCGAGCGGTGTCGACGCCGCCCGCCCCCCGTCCGACGCCGCCCGGAGCGCCCGACGAGTGGCCGCCGCGCACCGCGTTGAGCACCGCGCCGAGCAGGAGCACGAGTCCGGAGAAGTAGAGGTAGGTGACGACGACGAGCACGCCCCCGAAGAAGCTGTCCGCACCCGGGTCTTTGAACACGAGGTACACCTGAAACAGCCCCTGGAGCGCCGCCCACCCGACCGCGGCGAAGGCCGCTCCCGGCCACACGTCGTGGAGGCTCACGTCGGCGTCGGGGAACCGGTAGTACATCGGTAGGAACGCGAGCACGAGCCCGACCACGAGGACGAGCGGGAACAACACCCCGACGAACGGAACGGTGTCGGCGAGCACCGAGAACCCCGCGGTGGCGCCGACCGTGGCCACGAGGGCGACGACGAGCGCGACGAGGACGACGAGTCCGTCCGTCACTTGGTCGAGGAACGAGTTCTCCTCCTCGCTCTCATAAATCTCAGAGAACGCCGTGTCGAGGCTCCGGAATATCTTGAGCGTCCCCCACAGCAGCACCACCAGTCCGACGAACGAGGCGCCGGTCGCCGAGGAGTCGTCCCGGAACATCCGCTCGACCACGTCGGCGATGGGGCCGGGGAGCCACTCGCCCGCGACGGCGACGATGCGCGCTTCGAGACCGCCTCCCATCGTCGAGACGACGAGCAGGAGCAGCAGGAGCATCGGAGCGAGCGAGACGAGGGCGTTGTACGCGATACCCCCCGCCATGAACGTCACGTTCTTCTCGGAGAACTCCGTGAAGATGCGCTTCGCCCCGCTCGTGACCGACGAAACCGATGGCACACTCGCCGTTCGACGGTACCACTTGAAAGTGAACCGGCCGGCCGGGTGGCGAGAGCTACCCGGCACCCCGGGCGCGCTCTCCGGGTCGCGGTGCGCGCGATAGCCGGCCGCAACCTCTACACGCGGGCGCGAGAACGACCGTCGTATGACGTCCGACGCCGACGACCACGTCGGGAAGCAGGTGGTCGCACAGACCGGCAACCGGGTCGGCACCGTCGACGAGGTGCGCGACGGGGCGCTCTACGTCGAAGTCGGCCCCGACGCCGACCCCGACGTCCTCGACCAGTTGGGGTGGAGCGGCGTCGTGAACCGGGAGGTCCACGAACTCGAGCGGCGGTACGTGTCGACCATCGGCGAGAACACGGTGCGCCTGCGGGTGTGACCGGCGGCGGTCAGTCCCGGGGTCCGACCGACGACCCGCCGTCTGCGGCGGACCCCGACGCGCCGTCCACGTCCGTCCGCTCGACGCCGTCGAACGCGAGCACGTAGTCGGGACCGAACGCCGAGGCGGGCGTCTGGAAGCCCGACGCGACGGCGCCGTCGAGCACCCGTCGAGCCGACTCGGCCGCCGTCTCGGCGGTCACGTCGTACGTGTCCGGGGTCCGGAGCCGGGACGCGACCCGGTCGCCCTCGTCGGTGGACGCCTCCGCCCACACCCGGGCCACGCTCCCGGCGCGCTCCTCCGCCGTCGGGCCGGAGACGACCGCGTCGATGAGTGCTTCGAGCGCCCGCTGGACCGGGCGCGACCCGAGCAGGGGGACGAGGCTGTCGGTCCGGCGCATCACGTCGGCCGCGTACTCGGGGACGGTGGCGTACGTCTCGATGTTCGGAATCCCGGTCGTGTAGTAGGCGGTCGAGACGTCCCCCCACGGGACGGTCACCGCCGGGTTGTCGCCGTGGCCGAAGTCGACCCGTCTGGTCTTCCACGCCGGCGGCACCTCACGAATCTCGCCCTTCTCGCGGACCGCGCCCGGACGCGATAACCCCTCTACGATGGACTTGAGCGTGCCCGGCGAGAACGTCCCCAGCCCGTCGATGGCGATGGAGAGGTGCGACGCCGACGGCAGGCGCGCCTCCACGTGCGCGGCCAGACAGTCCGTCGGCACCACGTCGAACCCCACGCCGGGGAGCAGGGTCACGTCCGCCCGTTCGGCCTCCCGGTCGCGGGCGGCGACGGACTCCAGCACGTCTATCTGCCCCGCGATGTCGAGGTAGTCCGTCCCCGTCTCCAGACACGCCGCTATCAACTGGTCGGCCGTCCGCGAGAACGGGCCGGCGCAGTTCAACACCGCGTCGAACTCGGCCACCTCCCGTTCGACCACGCGCGGGTGTGTCAGCGTGAACACGCGGTGGTCGAGTCCGAGCCCCGCCGCCTGCGTCTCGAGCGGTTCCGCGCGCCGCCCGGCGAGAACGGGCGAGAGCCCCCGTTCGACCGCCGCCCGGGCGATGAGGTTCCCCGTGTAGCCGTACGACCCGTATATCAGCAGTCCGTCGGCCATGCGGCCCCTCGTCGCGCGAGGGAACTAAGTCCGGGGGCCGTTCCCGAGCGGACGCGCAGCACGCGCCGGCCGGTGTGCCGACGCGCCGCTCGCGGTCGGTGAGTGCGGGAGAAGTGGGCCGGCGCAGATTCGAACTGCGGTTACGGCCACCCGAAGGCCGAAGGATACCAAGCTACCCCACCGGCCCGCACCCAAAGCGTGGCTACGAGTTCTTTTAACGCTTCCGGAAGGCCCGGCGACGGCCGCGCGTACCGTCGTGTCGTCCGGCCGTCTCTGTGTCTAGTAGTCGGTGTACCCGCGCGTGTCGAGGTAGTTGTGCGCGACGGCGACGGCGTGGTCGGCGTGGATGGCCTCGGAACCGAGGCGGACCCGTTCGTCCGCCCGGTCGGCGAGCAGCGACGCCTCCGCGTCGGTGAAGTCGCGGTGGTCCGAGAGGACGAACACCGGGTCCGCCGGCGGGTCGAGGTCGCGCACCGCCGTGCCGTCCTCGTGGAGGTGGACGAGCGTGCCGTCGAGCGACGACAGCGTCTCCGCGAGCCCCATCCGGAACAGGTCGACGCCGGGGCTCACCTCCGCGGGCATGTGGCCGATGGCATCCGCGCGGCGTTCGAGCGCCGCCCGCACCCGGGCGGCCGTGCTCCGCTCGTCGGGGTGGAGTCCGCGCGCGCTCGCGCCGTCGAACCGCACCGTGTACTCGTCCCCGAGCACGAGGTGCACGCGGCTGTCGCCGCGGATTCCGTGCGAGAGGAACAGTCCCGCGTTCACACACCGGCACAACAGGTCGAGACGCCCCGCCCCCCCGGGTAGGTCGTCCAGCGGGAACGAGGGAGTCGTCGGAGCGTCGTGTCCACAGACGACGAACTGGCGCATGGGACGGCTGGGCGGCGGGCGCTCCTGTGCGTTCCGGTCCGACCACGAATACCGCCTCCTCCAGTACATTTATTTACTATATTACGTGTACTAAAACCTCCGTTAGAAGCCCACTAACACCCAACAACACCTGTTTCGGCGAAATCAGGAACGTCACGTTTTTATCCGGGAGGTCACCAAGAGGGAGTACCAACGTACAGGTACGACAATGAAAGACGAAGACATCGACTACGTGTTCGACAGGATGAACCGCCGACGATTCATCGCGGGCGCCGGAGCGACCGGCGCCGTCGTCCTCGCCGGGTGTGCTGGCGGCGGCGGTGGTGAGGAGACCGAGGGGACCGAGGAGACGCCGACGGAGGCGGCCGGCGAGGCCACCACGGCGGAGGCCGAGGAGACGTCGACCGCCGAACCCAGCCAGGGCGGGACGCTCAACATCGGCCTGGTGAAGAGCTTCATCGAGTTCGACCCGGTCGTGTTGAACGACGTCCCGTCCTCGCAGGTGGCCTCGCAGATGTTCGAGGGGCTGTACGCGTACGACGAGTCGACGGGCATCGTGCCCGAACTCGCCACCGGCGAACCCGAGGTGTCCGACGACGCGACCCAGTACGTCGTGACGATGACGGGCGACGCCACGTTCCACAACGGCGACCCCGTCACCGCCGAGGACGTGAAGTACAGCTTCGAGGCGCCCGTGACCGAGGAGACGGAGAACGCCTCGGAGGTCAACATGATCGACTCGATCACGGTGCAGGACGAGACGACGGTCCAGTTCGACCTGAAGTACCCGTACGGGCCGTTCATGAACACGCTCGCCGGCCGGAGCATCGTCCCGATGGCCGTCCGCGAGGAGGACAAGGAGGCGTTCAACACGTCGAACCCCGTCGGCTCCGGGCCGTACCGGTTCGACAGCTGGCAGGAGGGCGACTTCGCGGACCTCGTGCGCCACGACGACTACTGGGGCGAACCGAAGCCGGCCCGCGAGCGGCTTCACTTCACGCCCGTCGAGGAGGCGACGACCCGCGTCACCACCCTCCGGAACGGCGAGAACGACGTCATCGAGGAGATTCCGCCGAAACTCTACTCCACCGTCGAGAGCATCGAGAACGCGAGCATCGAGGAGGTCCCCGGCATCGGCTACTTCTACCTCGCGTTCAACTGCAAGGAAGGGCCGACGGTCGACCCGCTGGTCCGCGAGGCGGTCGACTACACCTTCTCGATGGACCAGGCGGTGTCGAACTACGTCGAACCGACGGGCGTGCGCCAGTACAGCCCGTTCCCGGCGGCGGTCGCCGAAGACTGGGGGTTCCCGGTCGACGAGTGGTCACAGATTCCCCACGACAAGAACATCGACGAGGCGACGGCGCTGTTCGATGAGGCGGGCGTCTCCCGCGACTACTCGTGGCGCATCATCGTCCCCCCGGACGACAAGCGCGAACAGATCGGCATCACCGTGTCGAACGGCCTCAAGGAGGCCGGTTTCCGGAACGTCACCGTCCAGCGGCTGGACTGGGGCGCGTTCCTCGACCAGTACGTCTCGGGGAGCGAGGACGACTACAACATGTACACGCTGGGCTGGTCGGGCGTCCCGGACCCCGACTCGTTCACCTACTACATGTTCGGTCGGACCGAGGACACCCTCGGCGTCACCAACGGTACGTTCTACGGCGACAACAGCGACGCCGGGAAGGAGGCCGCCGAGAAGATCAACCAGGCGCGCCAGACGGCCGCCCGGGAGGAGCGCAACACGCTGTACACCGAGGCGGTGACGACCATCCTGGAGGACCGCGCGCACATCCCCGCGTACAACCTCAAGAACAGCTTCGGCGTGAGGAACGACGTGGGCACCTTCCTCGCCCACCCGGTGGACTCGTTCCACCTCACCACGTCGCAGAACACCCAGTGACGGGTGACGGCACCCGTCCAACCGGGTTCAGCGTTTCAGCACGAGCATGAAATGAATACGAAACCGACTGACTCGACGCGCCCCCCCGCGGGAGCCCCGTGACAGATGGGCCGCGCACAGTACACGGTCCGACGGGTCCTGCAGGCCATCCCGGTGCTGGTCGGCGTCGCCACCATCACGTACTTCCTGATGGAGGCGATGCCGGGCGACCCGGTGAGCATCATGCTCGGCCCGTCGCCGAGCGCCCAGCAGGAGGCCATCATCCGGGCGAAGTACGGGCTGGACAAACCCGTCTGGGTCCGGTACCTGAACTACCTCTGGGACGTGCTCCACCTGGACCTGGGTCGGAGCTTCTACTACAAGGTCCCGGTGACCCAGAAGATCGCGGAGCGGCTACCGGTGACGCTGCTGCTGCTCGCCTCGAGCTTCCTGTTCGCCATCGTCGCGGCGGTGCCGCTCGGCATCGTCTCGGCCAAGCGGCGCAACAAGCCGACCGACCACGTCTCGCGCGTCGTCGCGCTTCTCGGCGTCTCGACGCCGTCGTTCTGGATCGGACTGATGCTCATCATCATCTTCGCGTACCAGCTCGACGTGCTGCCGGCGACGAACCTGGTCATGCCGTGGGCGCCCCCCGAGAGCGTCCGGGGAGCGACCAGTCGGCTCGACGTGCTCGTCGCCGCCGGGCGGCACCTGCTGTTGCCGACGCTGTCGCTCGGGACGCTCCAGATGGCCGCTCTCACGCGCATCGAGCGCTCCTCGATGCTGGAGGTGCTCGGCGAGGAGTACGTCAAGCTCGCCCGCGCGTACGGCGTGCGCGAGACGACCATCCTCCGCAAGCACGCGTTCCGCAACGCACAGCTCCCGCTCATCACGCTGTTGGGTCTCCAACTCACGAGCGCCATCGGCGGCGCGGTGCTGACCGAGACGGTGTTCTCCATCAACGGGATGGGCCGGCTCATCATCACCGCCATCAACAACCAGGACTTCGCGCTGGTCGTCGGGACGACGCTCGTGTTCGGACTCGTGTTCGTCGTGGGCGTCATCCTGACCGACCTCTCCTACGCGTACATCGACCCGCGCGTCACCTTCGAGGACGCTGACTGACTATGGCAACGACAAACGAATCCAGTTCGAGTACCACCTTCGACGCGGACGACGGCGAGGGCGCCGTCGGCGCGGAGCGGCCCGAGGCGCGAGTCGGGTGGCGCTACACCCTCTCGCAGGTGCGGCGCGACCCGACGGCGCTCGCCGGGCTGGTCATCATCGCGGCCGCGATGCTCGTCGCGTTCGTGGCGTTCGTCGACGGCATCGTCTTCGAGTACCTCGGCCAGTACGACGCGTTCGCCGCGGTGGGCATCGACCAGTACGCCATCGCGAGCGCCGTCTGGGTCAGCCCCGTCGCCGAGACGGGCGCACCCATCCTCCGGCCGCCGGTGTACCTCACGAACGAGTTGTACCCCGGCGAACCGGGGACGTGGGCGCACCCGCTCGGGACCGACCACCGGGGGCGCGACGTGCTCGTCAGGCTGTTCTACGGCACCCGAATCGCCATCACGGTGGGCGTCGTCTCGACGGGCATCGCGATGGCCGTCGGGATGCTCGTCGGCTCGGTGGCGGGCTACTACGGCGGCTACGTCGACGACGGGCTGATGCGCGCGGTGGAGACGCTGTACGCCATCCCGTTCCTCGTGCTCGTCATCGTGTTCATGGTGGCGTTCGGCCGCAGCCTCACGTTCGCCATGATCGGCGTCGGCATCGCCAACATCCCGACGTTCGCGCGGCTCATCCGCTCGCGCGTGCTGTCGGTGCGCGAGGAGGACTACGTCGAGGCCGCCCGCGCGGCCGGCGTACGCGACAGCGGCATCATCCTCAGACACGTCATCCCGAACAGCTTCGCGCCCGTGCTCGTGCAGGCGACGCTCCAGGTGGGCGTCTCCATCCTCATCGTCGCCGGCCTCTCGTTTCTCGGCTACGGCGCACAGCCGCCCACGCCCTCGTGGGGACAGATGCTGTCGAACTCGCGCGACTACATGCTCCCGAACCCGTGGTTCAGCATCTGGCCCGGGGTGGCCATCCTCGTGACGGTGGTCGGGTTCAACCTGCTGGGCGACGGCCTGCGCGACGCGCTCGACCCGCGGATCAACAACTAATGACAGACACGCTACTCACAGTCGAGAACCTGAAGACCCAGTTCTTCACCGAAGAGGGGACCGTCCGCGCCGTCGACGGGGTGAGCTTCGACGTGCGCGAGGGGGAACTCGTCGGCCTCGTCGGCGAGTCCGGCGCCGGCAAGTCCGTCGCCGCCCAGTCAATCATGCGCCTCGTCGAGGAACCGGGCCGCATCGTCGACGGGACGGTGACGTTCGAGGGTCGGAAACTGGTCGACATCGTGGAGACGCCCGACGGCCGGCTGGAGCGCTCCGACGAGATGCTCACCCAGCGGGAGATGCGCACCCAGGTCCGCGGGAAGGAGATCGCCATCATCTTCCAGGACCCGATGGAGTCGCTCAACCCCGTCTTCAAGGTCGGCTCACAGCTCAGGGAGTTCATCGAACTCAACCGGGACGTGGGCGGCGACGAGGCGAAGGATATCGCGATTCACATGCTCCGGGAGGTGGGCATCCCCGAACCCGAGAAGCGGTACGACGAGTACCCACACCAGTTCTCCGGCGGGATGCGCCAGCGGGTGCTCATCGCGATGGCGCTCGCGTGCGAGCCGAAACTCATCATCGCCGACGAGCCGACCACCGCGCTCGACGTCACCGTCGAGGGACAGATCCTGGAACTGGTCGAGGACCTCCGCCGGAAGTACGACACCGCGTTCGTCTGGGTCACCCACGACATGGGCGTCGTCGCGGAGATATGCGACCGCGTGAACGTGATGTACCTCGGCGAGGTCATCGAGCAGGCGGACGTGGACGACCTGTTCTACGACACCAAACACCCGTACACGGAGGCGCTGCTCCGCTCGATTCCGCGCCCGGACCGGACCGTCGAGGCGCTCGACCCCATCACGGGCGTGATGCCCGAGGCCATCAACCCGCCCTCGGGCTGTCGGTTCCACACGCGGTGTCCGGACGCGCGCGAGGTCTGTCCGGCGGTTCACCCCACGTACCACGACGAGAGCGAGCCGAGCGGCGACCCGCACCTGGTGTCGTGTCTGAAGTACGAGGACGAGGGGTACTGGGACAGCGACCCGCTGGAGACCGAGGCGACCGCCGCGTTCGCCGGCGGGCTCTCGGACCTCCGGGCGGGCGACGAGGCCGGCGAAACCCCCGACGTGGCCGGGACCGCCGAAACCGCCGACGCCGCCGACGGAGGTGAGCGCGGTGAGTGAGCGCGCCGACGCCGACGAGTCCGAACCGCTGGTGCGACTGGAGGGGCTGACGAAGCACTTCAGCCAGTCGAGCGGCCTGCTCGACTCGTTCTTCCCGAAGCCGCCGGTGCGGGCCGTCGACGACGTGACGTTCGACATCCGCGAGGGGGAGACGCTCGGGCTGGTGGGGGAGTCGGGCTGCGGGAAGTCGACGCTCGCGCGGACCGTCCTCCGACTGCTCGACCCCACGGACGGGGCGGTGTACTTCGACGGCGACGACCTGGCGACGCTGTCGGGGGGGGACCTGCGCGAGAAGCGCCGCGACATGCAGATGATATTCCAGGACCCCCAGTCCAGCCTCGACCCCCGGATGAAGGTCGGTCCCATCGTCGAGGAGCCGATGCGGGCGCACGGCCTGTACGAGGGCGGACGCGAGGAGCGCGCGCGCGAACTGCTGGAGAAGGTGGGGCTGGACCCCCAGCACTACAACCGCTACCCCCACCAGTTCTCCGGCGGCCAGCGCCAGCGCATCAACCTCGCGCGGGCGCTCGCCGTGAACCCCGACTTCATCGTCTGCGACGAACCGGTGTCCGCGCTGGACGTGTCGATTCAGGCGCAGGTGCTGAACACGATGCGCGACCTCCAGGAGGAGTTCGGGCTGACCTACCTGTTCATCGCGCACGACCTGAGCGTCATCCGGCACATCTCCGACCGGGTGGCCGTGATGTACCTCGGGAAACTGGTCGAACTCGCCGAGACCGAGGAACTGTTCGAGAACCCACAGCACCCGTACACGGAGGCGCTGTTGAGTTCCATCCCGGTCCCGGACCCGCGCGCGACCGGTACCCGCGGCGTGCTAGAGGGGGACGTCCCTTCGCCCATCGAACCGCCGTCCGGCTGCCGGTTCCGGACCCGCTGTCCGAAGCTGATTCAGCCCGACGAGTACGACATGCCCGACCCGGTGTGGAACGAGGTGCGGACGTTCACCCGCGCGGTCGACCGCCGGACGTTCGAACTGCCGGACCGGGAGGGGGTCGAAGCCGACCTGTTCCCCGAGGGGGGGGAGGGACCCGAGGCGGGCGACGCCGTCCGCGAGGCGCGCGTCGAGGAGATAGAGGCCGAGTTCTTCCCGGACGCCTACCCCGAGGGAGAGCCGGGCCGCATCGTGGACGCCGCAATCGACGAGGTACTCGCGGACGAGTGGGAGGCGGCGGCCGACCGTCTGCTGAGCGCGTTTTCCGAGCCGAGCGTCTGCGCACGCGAGGTGCCGAGTTACGTCGTCGAGCCGCGAATCGGGGTCGAGGAGCACTACGCAGCCTGCCACCTCCACCGCGGCGACGGCACGTCGGTCTACCGGGGCGTGCCCGAGGCGGACGAGACCGAAGCGGACGGTACGTCCGGGTCGGCGACCGCGGACGACTGACGCGGCCACCCGAGCACCCGGGTCGCGTCGCGGTCCAGCCGGACTCCTCCCCCCGTCAGGGGGTGTTCAGCCCGTCGACCAGCGCTCGGAAGCCGGCGCCGTCGAGGTGTTGTGACGCTCCCGCCCACGCGGCGTAGGCGACGCCCTCCTCCGTCCAGACCGCCTCCCACGCGCCGCACCGCTCGGTCAGCGCCGCGTAGTGGACGCTCGTCCCGCGCAGGTCGACGGTACGGCGCGTCTCGGCCGGTTGCTCGCTCGCCGTCGGCGGGACGGCGGGCGCGAGCGGACTCCCCGCGGCGGCCGCCGTCACCCAGAGGTGGTCGCTCCCGTTCTCCCGGCGGCGGAACACGCACTCGACGGCGTCGGCCTCGGGGAACGCGACGGCGGAGTCGAGGACGAACGCCTCGTCGTCGGCCGGCGTCAGCGGCGGCACGGGCGCTTCGCGGCACAGTCCGACGGGCGAGAGCGGCCTGCTCTCGTGGTACGGCCGGGTGGGACTGTGGTCCCACAGCCCGTGCGGGACGCTGACCGGCTCACACCGGTAGCGCGTCCAGTAACTGAGCCGGTGGAACGGGACGCCCCGAACCTCCCGGGCCGTCTCGGGGGCAGCGGGGGTCAGTCCGTCGAGGACGCGCGTCAGTTCCGCGTCGTCGAACGCGCCCTCGACGACCGAGAGTTCGATCTGGGTCCGGTCCCGCTGGACGCACGCGCCGTGGTTGTCCTTGTAGTCGGTCCCCAGCCAGCCGACGGCGTCGCCGGAGTCGACCGGCGCCGGGTCGGACGTCTCCCACACCGGCGCGACGCTCGCGGCCGGCGGCGCCCAGTCGTAGAGGAACTGCTTGCACCGGAGGGTGCGGCCGTCGCCCGCGACGACGACCCGGACGCTGCAGGGGTTACCGTCGCTCCACGGCGTCTGTCCGATGTCCTCGGCGGTCACGTCGGCGGGGCGGCCGGGCGACTGTTCGGGCCGGAGCGTGACCGCCGCGACCGAGCAGTCGTCCGGGAGCCACGCGGGGTCGAAGACGACGAAGTTCGTCGCCCCCTGCGCGTCCGCGAGCGTCGTCTCGCGGGGCGGCGCGGCGTCGGCGGGGTCGGTCAGCGCGGCCGACGGGTCGGCCGTCCGCCAGGTCGTCATCCGACGACCACCCGAGCGGGAGAGTCGGCACGGGAGTCGATGTCGTCGGACTGCGAGCGTGCCGACGGGGAGTGCCGGAGGGTGTGAGTCCGCATGCGACGCCGTTCACCCGAGTCGGTGAAAAACGTTCCCTGAACCCGAGTTGTGTCCGGAGTGCGATGGGTGGACGGTATCAGGCTACCGTGATGGTCGTCGTCGCGTCGGGCGTCCCGCGTGCGGTGGCGAGGAACGCGCGGAGTTCGTGCTCCCCGGGCGCGAGCGGTCGCCAGCGCTCCCGCCCGTCCTCGACGCGCTTGACTCGGCCGCTCCACGTCCACTCGAACGTCTTCCGCTCGCGGGCGCGAAAGGAGAGCGACCCCTCGCCGCCCGGTTCCCGGCGGGGGACGTCCTCGGCCTCGAGGTGGCCGTCGACCGACCACCCCCACACCCGGCGGGTGGGCGTCGCGACCGCTATCGGGAGGGGGAGACGGTTCCGGAACGTCGCGCGGATTCGGACCGGGTCGCCGGGGGCGTAGCGCGCCGCGTCCGTCGCCACCGTGACGGCGACGGCACGGCGGGCGACCCACGACGGCAGGAGTCGGCCGACGGCCGCCCCGAGGTAGTCGCGGGTATCGTCGAAGCCGTACCGGTCGGGCGACTCCGTCGAGCGACGCGGCTGTGGCACACGGCGGGGTAGACCGCGCGAGCGTATTCGTGTGTCGGTGCGTCGGGAGCGCCGGTCCCGCGCCGCGGCCGGCGGCGGGCGGCACGACGAGGGGGGACGGTGCGCTCAGTACCCCTGCGCGTTGCCGTCCTTGCGCGGTTCGGTCGCCCCCGAGAGCACGCCGTCCTCGTTGCGCACTATCTGTGCGCCGCCGAACAGCCCCGGCGAGAGCGTCGTCACGTCGTGGCCCTTGCGGACGAGTTTCGCCGCGACGGCGTCGTCGAAGTGGGGTTCGAGTCCCAGCCGGTCGTCCGCGCGGTAGCGCCAGCGCGGCCGGTCGAGCGCCGCCTGGAGCGGCAGCCCGTAGTCGACGACGTTCGAGACGACCTGGAGGTGGCCCTGCGGCTGCATGTACCCGCCCATCACGCCGAACGCCGCCCAGTCGTCCTCCCCGAACCGCGCGATAGCGGGGATGAGGGTGTGGAACGGTCGTTTTCCGGGTTCCAGGGAGTTGGGGTGGTCGGGGTCGAGCGAGAACGACGACCCGCGGTTCTGGAGCGCGACGCCCGTCTCGCCCGCGACCAGCCCCGAGCCGAAGCCGGCGAACCGGGAGTTGATGTACGAGACGACGTTCCCCTCGTCGTCCGCGACGCACAGCAGGACGGTGTCGGCGTCCTCGGCGTTCGCGTCGGGGACGCCGAAGCTCACGTCGTGGTTCGCCCGCTCGCCCACCTCGGCGGCGCGCGTCTTCGCCCAGTCCTTCGACGCCAGCGGCGGGTGCTCCTCGAACTCGGGGTCGGTGATGTAGCGGTGGCCGTCGTGGAACGCGAGCTTCAGCGCCTCCGCGAAGTAGTGAACCCGCTCGGGCGAGTCGATGTCGTGCTCGCCCGCGCCGAGTTCCTCGGCGACGTTGAGCGCCTCCAGCGCGATGAGTCCCTGGTTGTTGGGCGGGAGTTCGTAGATTTCGGCGCCGTTGTACGTGGTGCTCACGGGGTCGAGGAACTCCGGTTCGAACGCCGCGAGGTCGTCGACGGTCATGAACCCGCCCCCCTCCTGCACCTCGTTCGCGATGGCCTCCGCGATGTCGCCCTCGTACACCACGTCCGCGCCCTCCTCGGCGATGCGCTCCATCGTCGCGCCCAGCCGCGGGAGCGTGACCCGCTGGCCCACCTCCGGAGCTTCGCCGTCGAAGAGGAACGCCTCGCGGGCGTGGTCGCTGTCGAACAGGTCCTCGCCGTGCTGCCACTGCGCGGCGACCACCTCCGAGACGGGGTACCCCTCGGTCGCGTACCGGATGGCGGGCTGGAGCAGTTCGCCCAGCGGTTTCGTCCCGAGTTCGTCGGCCGTGAGTTCCCACCCGCGGGCGGTGCCGGGGACGGTGACGGCCTGCGCGCCGGTCGCCGGCATCTCGGCGTCCGCGGGGTCGACCCCCCGTTCGTCGGCGACCGCCTCGCGCACGGCGTCGATGGTCGCCCCCTCCGGGGCCGGGCCGCACGAGCGCATCGCGCCCACCTCGCCGTCGGCGGTGCGGTACAGCGCGAACACGTCGCCGCCGAGGCCCGTCGAGGTGGGTTCGACGACGTTCAGCGCCGCGGCGGTGGCGACGGCGGCGTCGAAGGCGTTCCCGCCGGCTTCGAGCGTCGAGATGCCCGCCTGCGAGGCGAGCGGCTGGCTCGTCGCGACGACGCCCCGCTGGCCGTAGACGGTCGAGCGGCGCGACTCGAACCGGTCGAGGTCTGGGTCCATACCGGCCACCTCGGCGCGGGTCGTCTAAAAGCCACCACCACCGGCACGCCGCGGGCGAGCCGCGCCACCTGAAAGTACTTACCGGCGCGAGTCCCCGTCACGACGATGCCCTCCACCAGACGCGGCGTCCTCGTCGGACTCGCCGGCCTCGTCGGCGGCTGTCTCGGCGACGCGCCGGGCGACTCGGCGTCCACGCCGACGGAGTCACGTTCTCCCTCGACCACCCGGTCGCCGACTACGACCGGCCGACCGGCCGAGACGAGTCAGACGGCCGAGACGACGGCGTCCGGGACGTGCTGTTACCACGTCGTCGCGCTCACCGCGTTCGAGGCGACGCCCGCCGCCGTCGCCGACGGCTGGACGCTCGACTCGGCGACCCTGACCGAGCGACAGCGCGACGTCGTCGCGGACGCCGCCGGGGGGTCGACCGACGTCGAGGCGTGGAAGGGACCGCCGCTGCCGGCCGGCGCGTACGTCGCGTTCGACGGCGATTACTACCGAGTCGAGGAGTCGGAGGTGAGCGAACGGTCGGTCACCACGTACCGGTTCGAGGCGGAGATACCCGTCCGCGGCGACCCGGCGAGCGAGCCGATTCCGTACGACGGCCTCACACCCCCGGAGCGGGGCGTCGTCGACGCCGCCGTCGAGGACTGGGAGCCCGGTGACCCGGGGTACGGGAGGAGCTACCCGTACGTCTTCGACTCCGCGTCGGCGCGTGACGACTGCCGGTTCCTCGACGGGGAGCGGTACGCGGTCGAGTACGAGGGCGCGGTCGTCTCGCTGTACCACGACGACACGGGCACCGCGACGACGGTGACGTACCGGTACGGGCTACCGCGGGTGGCGAGCCACGAGGCGGCGTTCCACGACCACGTGGTCGGCGAACGGGTGGTCGACGCGAGCGCCGCCGACCTGCCAGACGCGCAACGCGCCGTGGCGGCCGACCTGTTCGAACGGGGGTACTACGAGTCCGACAACCCCGCCGGGGAGGCGGTCACCGAGTTCGCCTACTGGCTGCGCGCGTCGGCCTCGCCGCTCGACCGGAACGCGTTCGCCCGCTGGGAGGGTGCGCTGTACGAGGTGACCGTCGAGGAGACGATGGCCTGAGAGGACAGACGACGGGGGACGCTCCCGCGCCGTCGCTCGCTCTGCCGCCTCAGTCGAGGTCGTCGTACGGCCAGCGCCCGCCCATCTTCAGTTCCTGTTCGTACCCCTCGTCGATGGCGTCGCGCATCTCCGCGCGGGTCCGGTGGGGCGTCTCGACGTCGTCGTCCGCGAGGCGCGCCACCGCGTCGGCGACCAGCGTGGCAATGTCGCGCAGGTCGCGCGAGTCGAGTTTGTCCAGCGTGTCGGCGTGGGTGTGGCCCCACCCGCGTCCCGACTGGTCGGAGACGGCCGAGGTCATCACGGCCGGGACGCCCTCCTGGACGAACGCCCACTGGTCACCGTGCGGCGAGATGGTGTCGCCCGTCGAGAGCGGCGCGTCGGCGTCGTCCGTCGTCTCCTCGAACACCTCCGCCACCGCGTCGAACCCGTTCGTCCCCACCCGCAGGGACCGGGAACTCCCCGCGCCGTCGAGGTTGACGACGCACTTCACGTCGTCGAGGTCCGTGGTCGCCGCGCAGTGGTACGCGCCCCAGAGGCCGATCTCCTCCGAGCCGAACGTCACCAGCCTGACGCGCGTGTCCAGGTCGACGTCGGCGAGCAGGCGGCCCACCTCCGCGACGAGCGCCGACCCGGCCCCGTTGTCGTTCGCACCGTCGGAGATGTCGTGTCCGTCGACGTGAGCGGTGAGCAACACCGCCTCGTCGGTGGCGGGACCCACGTCGGCGACGACGTTCCGCGACACGCTCTCCTCGTTCCGGCAGTCGACCGAGACGGTCACCTCACAGCCCTCCTCGGCGTAGCGCGCGAGCCGCGACCCCACCTCGCGGGAGACGCCGACCGCGGGGATGGGACCCGGACGCTGGTGGTACCCCACTTCGCCGGTCGGCGGGACCGACCCCTCGATGTGGTTGCGGAAGACGAACGCGCTCGCGCCGTACTCGGCGGCGTTGACGTACTTCTCCATCCGGTGAATCCAGCGGTCGTGGTCGTCGGGCGTGTTCGAGGAGGCCAGCGCGACGGCGCCGTCGAGGTCGTCCGCGCGGGTCTCGAACTCGTCGTACGTGCCGTCGCCCACGTCGACGACGGGCGCGGTCACCTCGCCCGCCGGACAGCCCGGGAGCGCGAGCACGTCCTGTTGCCCGTCGTGGACGCGCTCGTGGGGGTCGTGGACCACGAGCGAGGAACTCCCGCGCCACCAGCCGGGAATCTCGAACTCGTCGAGGTGCGGGTCGCGCAGCCCCGCGGTCTCGAACGCGTCGCGGACGACCTCCGCCCCGCGGCGTTCGCCCTCCTGTCCCGCCATTCGGCTCCCGACGTCCACCAACTCGGTGAGCGTCTCCCAGGCGAACCCACTCGTCTGTGCGTCCCCGACGACGCTGTCCGGTAATCGCATGGAGGGGAGTACGACTACACTACCATGAGCGTCGGGGTCCCGGCGCGCCACGGGGACCACCCGGCCGGCGGGTTCTTGTACTATGCTACCGTATCACGCACAGATGCCGAACTCCCCATCGCCCCCCGCGTTCACGGACGCCGACGAGCGCGTCCTGCGGTACTTACGTGGTGCGGGCGCGGACTACCCCGCGCTCGTCGCCGGCAACACCGGCCTACACATCCCGCTGGTGGAGCGGCGTATCGCGACGCTGGAGGCCGAGGGGTACGTGGAAGCGGTGACGGGCGAGACCATCTACCGCATCACGGCGGCCGGCGAGGAGGCGCTGGCGGCGCTCGACGCCCCTGAGGGGTCGTCCGCCACCGAGACGACGGACACGACCGGCGCGACCGACTCCGCCGGGTCGTCCGGACCGCCGGGGTCGCCCGACCGGTCGCTCGCGTCCGGCGGGGGCGGCCCCGCGGTGGGTGGGGAGCCGAGGGTGGACGTGGAGTAATCGAGCGGACGACCGAGGCGTCGGACCGCCGGGCGGTCGACACCCGGCGCACTCACTCGTCGAGCGCCGTCTCGAACGCCAGTTCGACCGCCCGGACCGACAGGTCGAGCGGCAGGCTCGGCCGCACCGACCCGCCGCGAGCCGCCTCCCCCTCGCGTGCGTCGCGCGCCGCCTGCTCGGGCGTCGCCGGCAGGTGGAGGAAGCCCGCCGGGACCGGGTCCTCGCGGCCGTCGAGGGCGGCGAGCGTCTCGTACAGCAGGTCGTTACAGAGGTGCGTGCCGGCGGTGTTCGAGACGCGCGCCGGCACGCCCGCCTCGAGGCACGCCTCGACCGTCCGCCGGACGGGGAGCGTGGCGAGGTAGGCGTCCCGCCCCTCGGGGTCGATGCGCTCGTCCACGGGGTCGTCGCCCGCGTTGTCGGGGGTGCCGACCGCGTCGGCGACGTTCACGCCCACGCGCTCGACGCAGACCGCCGACCGCCCGGCGGACAGCCCCGTCGCCACGACCGCGTCGGGGTCGTGGTCGGCGAGCAGCGTCCGCATCCGGTCGCCGGCGTCGCCGAACGCGACCGGGAGCGTCTCGCCGACGACCCGGTGGTCGGCGACCGTCTCGCCGTCGAGACGGCGAGCGAGGCCGCCGGAGGGGTTCGTCTCGTGGTCGCCGAACGGCTCGTAGCCGGTACAGAGGAGCGTCACGCCAGCGGGTGGCGCGGCGGAGGGGAAAAGCGTTCGCGAGGCGGAACAGGTCGGCACCACCCGCTCGGTCGGCCGCCGCACGTAACCGTCTCGGGGACGGACCGGACCCGTGACGTACCAGACGACCATCGGCTGGTCGCTCGTCTCGTCCGGACTCGTGAGCATCGTGCTCTGGCTCGTCCCCATCGAGTCGGTCTGGTGGGGCGTCGGTCTGCTCGCCCTCGGTCTCGTCGTGCTGTACATCCGTCGCGACGACGTCTCGGACGCCCTCTCCGCGCTGACCGGAGGCGACGGGCTGTAACCGATTTCGACTCCGACTTCTCGGCGGGACGCACCGCGCCGACCGCTCAGTCGTCGGCGGGCACCCCGCTCACCTCGGCGGGGTCGGCGGTGAGCGTCGTCGCGGCCACGACGGCCGTGAGCGCGACGAGTCCCGCGCACGCGAGGTACTCGCCGGAGAGACCGACGTACCCCGCCAGCGGGAGCGCGACCAGCGGACCCAGTGTGGACCCCAGGTCGCCGAACACGTTGTAGACGCCGCCGAGTTTGCCCACGTCGCCGCCGGGCGCGATGTCGCCGAGGTACGCGAGCAGCGGCGGGCCGGTCATCCCCGCGCCGACGCCCACGAGCGCCACGCCCGCGACGACGCCCGCGACGGTGGGGAGGAGCGCCGTGCAGGCGAACCCGGTCCCGATGACGCCGAGTCCCGGGACGACCGTCGCGGTCCGCCCGATGCGGTCGGCGTACCGGCCGACCGCGAGCGTCGACAGCGAGAGGAACACCACGGAGACGGCCATCACGAGCCCGCTCGTCCCGGTGCCGGCGAGACCGCCCAGCGAGATGCCGTGGCGCTCCGTGTACAGCACGACCGTCGAGAGGAGGACGCCCGCGTAGAGGAACCGGACGGTGAAGTTCACCACCCCGACGGCGCCGATGCGCGCGTCGGCGGCGACGAGGCGGGGCACCTCGCGCAGACTACTCCCCCCCTCCACGTCCGGCGCGACGTTCGGGAGGACGCGGTAGGCGACGACGGCCGCGAACAGACCCGCGACGCCGGCGGTCGCGAACGCGGCGTCGTAGCCGTACAGGTCGGTGACGATGCCGCCGAGGACGAGACCAGTCGGGAACCCCAGGCTCTGCCCGCCGCGCATGTACCCCACCCACCGGCCCCGGTTCTCGGGGGTCGTCACGTGGGTCACGGTGGCGAACGCGCCGACGAACACGAACGCCGACCCGACGCCCCACGACGCCCGCGAGAGGAAGAACACCGTCGCGGAACTCAGCCCGAACGGCGGGTGGAGTCCCACGAGGTAGCCGAACGGGACGAGCCCCTGGACGAGGAAGCCGAGAATCATCGGCCGGCGCGTCCCCACCCGGTCGAGCACGTCGCCCGCGGGCGTCGACATGAGCAGGCGCGTGAAGCGGTTGACCGAGAGGATGACGCCGACCAGCACCGGCGCGATACCGAGGACGGTGCCGAGCGTCGGGATGGTGGGGAACGCGACGCCGCCGCCCATCCCGCCGAAGAAGACGCCCGCGACGAGACTGAGAACGACCGTCCGCACCTCGCGCTCGTCGTACTCCGGCGACTCGTCCGTCGTGTCCGCGCCGTCGCGCTCGTCGGTTCTCTCGGGGCCGTCGATACCGTCGGCGTCTGTCGCGTCTGTCGTGGCGTCGGTCACGACGCGGTCGCGGCACGCGCGCGCGTCCGACCGCCGAGGACTGTCCTGTCGTCCATACACCACCTCGGCCGCCCAGGGTAGTGAGACTCGCGGTTGCGGACATCCGCGGCGGCGACCGCCGGCCGGTCGCCGGGCGCGGGCAGACGCGGAGCCGCGTTCACCACTCGTACGCCTCGCGCGGGTCGACGCTGTCGGCCTCGCGGTCGAACACGTGCTCGCCGTCGACGATGACGTGCTGTGCGCGCGTGTCGACCCGGTAGAACGGGCCGTCCCAGACGGCGACGTCGGCGTCCGTCCCCTCCGCGAGCGTACCGACGCAGTCCTCGATGCCGAGGATTTCGGCGGCGTTGGTCGTCACCGTGTCGAGCGCGGCCTCCGCGGGCAGGCCCTCGCGGACCGCCAGCCCCACGCAGACGTCGAGGTGCTGCTGGGGGAGCACCGGCGCGTCCGTCTGGATGGCGACGGTCACGCCCGCCTCGTGGAGCAGTCCCGGCGTCTCGAACGTGATGTTCCGGAGTTCGTACTTCGAGGCCGACGAGAACGACGGCCCGACGATGGCGGGCACGTCGCGCGCGACGAACTCCTCGGCGATGACGTGGCCCTCCGTGGCGTGTTCGATGGAGACGTCCGCGATGTCGAACTCGTCGGCGACGCGGAACACGGTCATGATGTCGTCCGCGCGGTGGGCGTGGACCCGGAGCGGGAGGTCGCCCTCTAGCACGCGCGCGAGGTTCTCGTTCCCGAGGTCCCGCTCGAACGGCTCTCCCTCCTCGCGCGCCTGTTCGCGCCGGTCGATGTAGTCCTCGGCGGCCATGAACGACTGCCGGAGCGTGGCGGCGACGCCCGGCCGGGTGGACGGCTGACGGTCCATCCGCTCGCCGTGGAAGCGCTTGGGGTTCTCCCCCATCGCGGCCTTCATGCCGTCCTCCTTCACGAACATCTCGTCGGCGGTCAGCCCGTGGGTCTTCATCGAGCAGATGATGCCGCCGATGACGTTCCCGCTGCCCATCCGCGCCGAGACGGTGGTGACGCCGTTCTGGAACGCCCCCTTCAGTTCCTCGTCGCGCGGGTGGAAGCCGTCGAGCGCGTTGACGTGGGGCGTCGTCGCGCTCGTCCCCTCGTTGAAGTCGCCGTCCTCCGGTTCGCCCCACTCGGCCATCCCCGCGTGGCTGTGGGCGTCGACCAGGCCCGGCGTGACGTGCATCCCCTCGGCGTCGACCACCGTCGCGTCCGCCGGCGCGTCCACGTCGCCCACGGCGACGATATCGCCGTCCTCGACGAGCACGTCTCCCTCGACGGTGCCACGTTCGGTCTGGGTGTGGACGGTCCCGCCGCGGACGACCAGCGTGTCACTCATGCTCGCGAGGTTCCCGCGACCGGTGCAAAGCGTTTCGGTTCGAAACGGTCGCGTCGCTCCTCCCTCCCATCGCTCCCCTCCGGTTCGTCGACCGTACTACGGTGTCGCTCGCCGCGCCGTCGCACGGTTCCCGACCCGCTATTTCGGGGTCGTCGCCCGCGTCGAGCGAACGAGTTCGTTCCCGACGGAGACGAACAGAAGAGGGACGACGGAGGGGAGACCGCACCCAACCGTCACAGTCGCACGGCCGACACCGTGCTCGGCGTTCAGTCTCCGCCCGTCGAACCGGCCACGGAGGGGTCCGCGAGCGACGACCGCTCACGGGGTGGCCGAGCGTCCAGTACGAACGGGTCCGACTCGAACGTCTGCAGGTACTCGGGGACGTCGGGGTCCGCGAGCGTGCGCAACGCCTCGAGCCGGAGCGTGTAGGTGCCACTCGGTGTCGGTCGTCGGTTCCTGCTGTTCCCGGCCGGCGTCGTCCCGTCCCAGATGAACGGCGAGTAGGTGTCAGCCTCGGGCGTCCGAGGGACGAACTCCTCCTCGTGGACGAGCCACTCCGTCCCGCTCTCCTGGTGGACGGCCCACATCCTCATCGTCTGGGGGAAGTGTCCGAAGAACGCCTCGAGGACCGGCGGGTCGCCGTCGCGGAGGGCGTACTCGTAGCCGGGTTCGACCGGTTCGAACCCCCCGATGTCGCCCTCGTCGTCGTAGACGATTCGGGACATCCGCGAGGGGACGTGGTTGAACTCGGGTTGCGCGCCCGGCCAGACGTAGTGCCCGAACAGGTCCAGGTCCTGATAGTCCCCGTCGTAACCGGAGTAGGGCACCCGGAGCGTGTCCAGGTCGCCGTCGTCAGGCGTCAGGACGACGTACCCGCCGTACTGGTAGTCCGGCAGCCCGAAACCGGGCGCCCGGACTGTCACGTCGACGTCGGCCGAGCCGTGGGCCGGCACCGTCACCGAGTCGGGTGCGTCGACGGTCCCGCCGGGGAGGAAGAAGAACGGGCTGTAGGTGTTCACCGCCGCGTCGACGGTCCCCTGGTGGTCGACGGCGTACGTCACGTCCCGGTCGCCGTCGTTGGTCAGCGTGAGCGTGGCGCTCACCGACGGCCGTTCTCCGAGCGCGAGTTGGCCCGGTTCGACCCCCTGCTCCGCGACGAGGGACCGGTCTATTCGGAGCATCCCCGCCCCCTGCCGGAACGTGTGCTCCACGAGCCCCGGGGACGGTGCGAGCGACCACAGCGCGGGGTCGCCGGTGTTCTGGAGCCTGTCCCGCACTTCGAACGGGGTCAGACCCGGTTCGGCTTCGAGCAGGAGCGCGACGGCACCGGCCACGTGCGGGGCGGCCATCGACGTGCCCGAGAGGGTGGCGTAGGCGCCGTCGTCGAGCGGCCAGGTGGAGACGATGAACCCGCCGGGCGCCGTGATGCTCGGCCCGAAGGCGAGTTCCACGTCCTGGCCGTAGGAGGTGAACGACGAGAGCAGCCCGCCGGTCGGATTGGGGACGCGGACGACGTCGTCCGTGAACGTGAGCCGGACCTCCTCCCCGGCGGCGAGGAGGCTCACGAGGCTCTCGCCGCTCGACTGGTCGATGGCCGCACTCCAGCGTCCCTCGACGCCGGCGTCGAGCATCGTGCCGAAGAACAGACCCGGTTCGTCGTTGTAGATGACCACGGCCGACGCGCCGGCCTCGACGGCGTTCGTGTACTTCTCGGAGAAGAAACAGCCCCCCCGCTGGACGAGGGCGACGTGCCCCGCCGGAAAGTCGGCGAAGTTCTCGGGCGCACAGCCGAAGTACCCGGTCTCGCCGTCGACGGTCGACCGGGCCGGGAGGGCGAGCGGTGCGGACTCGCCCGAGGCGGGCGGCGCTTCCGCGTTCTCGCCGCCGAATTCGGCGAACGGGACCGGGTCCGCGAGTTCGTCGACGTCGAAGACGCGGGCCTGCAGCGTGACGTTGTCGGCGCTGGCGACGCTGATGATGTCGTGGGCGTTCGCCGGCGCGCTCAGGCCCCACATGCCGAGGCCGCCGTCGTTGCCGGCGGAGTTGACCACGACCACGCCCTGGTTGGCGAGTTCGTTGCTCGCGGCGGTGGTCGGGTACTCCTGACCCCAGACCAGAGTCGCACCCAGTGACATGTTCACGACGTCCATGCCGTCCTCGTAGGCGTCCTCGATGGCCTCGACGATGACGTCGGCCGTAGTCGACCCCTCGGCGAATACCTTGTAGGCACCCAGCGTCGCCTCGGGAGCCAGTCCGGTCACGCCGTCGGCGCCGGCCGCGTCGGCCCCCGCGATACCGGACACGTGGGTGCCGTGCCCGTGCGCGTCCATCGGGTCGGGGTCCGGTTCGGGCGGCGGCGACTCCGGGTCGCTGGCGTCGAACTCCTCGCCGACGTAGTCCCACCCGTGGCTGATGCGAGGGTGTGGGTCGCCGCGCTGGTCGGTCAGCGTCCGGTCGTTCTCGCTCCGGGCGGTGTAGGTGACGGTCTCGTCGCCACTCCCACCGAGGTCCGGGTGGTTGTAGTCGACGCCGGTGTCGACGACGGCGATGCTGAGTCCCTGCCCGGTGAGCCCGAAGCCGTGGGCGACGTCACCGCCGGTCATCTCGAGGGCGGTCCCGAGTTCCGGCGAGGACGCGCCGGGTCCGGCCGCGGTCCGCTCGACCACCGCCACCGGATAGACCGCGGTGACGCCGTCCAGACCGCGCAAATCGGCGACGGCGGACGGATGGGCCCCGACCGACAGCCCGTTCCACAGCGTCGAAAAGTCGCGTCGCTCGGCGTAGGAAACGCCTCGCTTCCGCGCCTCTGCACGGAACTGTGCCCGCTCGCTGGCGTGCGCTGCGGGACTGCCGCCCCGGGCGGTCGGCGGGGACGCGAACTCCACGAACCAGAGGTCCCGGGCCCGCCCCTGGGAAGCGGCGCCTAACTCCGTCCACGGTGGGGTCCGTTCCGGGTCGATTCGCTCCCACCCGCGCGACGTCCGACCGGTACCGGCCGCGCCACCCGTGCCACCGCCTCCCGCGAGGGCGGGTCCCGAAAACGCGATGCCACTGCCGGTCAGTCCGGCGAGTTTGAGCGCGGTCCGTCGGTCGATGCGATACGGTGTCTCGTCTTCCGAGTCGCTGTCTGTCATAGTGGAAAGGCGGACCGTGCTACAGAATCCGCCGTCCACGATAGGATAACTATATATTAAGCGTTAACACACCCCACGGAAAGAATCGCCAACGGCCGCTCGGCTACGGACGGATACGCGCCCGAGAGGCAGTACCGGGGCTGGGACCTCTCTCCAACCGAGGGGTCGCGAAGGCAGACGGCGACTATCCGCCGCCGTCCGTGCTGGTCTCGCCGTCCTCGTAGGCGGCGTGTACGGAGGAGAATCAGGGCGATCTACGACGCGGACCGGAACCGGAGCGCCGGACGGCGTCCGGTTACAGCGAGCCGACGTCGATGGCGTTCATCTGTTCCTTGTAGCGGTTCCGGACCGTCACGACGGTCACGTCCGCCACGTCGGCGATCTCCGACTGGGTGCGCTTCTCGTTCGAGAGCATCGACGCGAGGTAGATGGCCGCCGCGGCGAACCCGGTCGGCGACTTGCCGGCGTGCAGCCCCTGCGCGGTCGTCCGTTCGACGATGCGCTGTGCCCGCCGGACCACGTCGTCCGAGAGGCCGAGGCTCGAGCAGAACCGCGGGACGTGCTCCTTGGGGTCGACCGGCTTGAGTTCCAGGCTCAACTCGCCCGAGATGTAGCGGTACGCCCGCGCGATCTCTCGCCGGTCGACCCGCGCGACGCCCACGAAGTCGTCGAGCGAGCGGGGGATACCCTCCTGCCGGCAGGCGGCGTACAGCGACGCGGTCGCCATCGCCTCGATGGAGCGTCCCCGGATGAGGTCCTCGTCGAGCGCGCGCCGGTAGATGACCGACGCGACCTCCCGCACGGATTTGGGGACGCCCTGCGCGGAGGACATCCGGTCGACCTCCGAGAGCGCGAGCTGGAGGTTGCGCTCGCCCGCGTCCTGCGTCCGGATACGCTCCTGCCACGTCCGGAGTCGCTGGACCTGCGAGCGCTTCTCCGGGCTGAGCTGGCTCCCGCCGGCGTCGCGGTCGCGCCAGTCGATGCTGGTCGTCAGCCCCTTGTCGTGCATCGTCTGGGTCATGGGCGAACCGACCCGGCTCTTCTCGTCGCGCTCGGTGGCGTTGAACGCACGCCACTCCGGCCCGCGGTCGACGTTGTCCTCCTCGACGACGAGGCCCGACTCCTCGTGGATGAGTTCGCCGTCCTCGGTGCGGACGAGGTCGTCCTCGTCGACCGCCTCGGAGTCGACCGTCTCGGGGTCCTGTTCGTCCTCGTGTTCCCGCCCGTATCGGGTGGTCACTGCGAATCCGCACTCCCGGACGCCACGATCCGGGTCCACAAAGCCCGCACGACGTCCCACCGGCCGTGACTCGACCATCCGGTCCCACCGACCGTCCCACCGATAGCACATTCCGACATTCCACGTCGAGGAAACCGGTTCGGCCGGAAAGCCCTTCGGTCGGCACTCGCAGGCCGCGATAGCGGGGATATTTGCCGACTGTCCGTTCGCCGACACAGTGACAACCCCTAGCAGGGGTGGAGAAACGTTAAGTCGAGGGGTAACATTGGCCGGTAGCGACGAGAGTCGAACGAGTCACCCATGCCCGTCACCTGCATCATCGCCGCGTCTGCCGGAGTCGGCAGCGACGGCTATGGCGGGTGGCGGTCCTCCCCGATGGCGGCCGACGCTAACGGGGAGAAGGGGACTCGGCTCCACGTACCGTCCGCCTCCATCGCCGCGTAAACGCGACGACGCGCCGGGTGCGAACCCGAACGGAGGTGGACGCCCCTTTGTCCCCGGTACCCGTTCGGTTTCGCTCCCAGCGCCCGCTCGCGGTTTCGCGGCCACTCCCTCGGAACGACTCGCGCGCCGCCCGCGCGAGGAGTGGCCGACTGGCGCGTTCGACCCGCGCCGGGAGCGTATGTCAGTCCAACTGACGCGACTGGCCGACGCCAGCCTGACAGTCGCAGTGTCCCGTGCCGCCCCCGGCGATCTCGCCGCGGGCGTCGAGACGAAACTCCGCCGCGTCGACGGCGTCCGCACGGTCGAGTCGCTCGACCTGCGCGGCATCCAGCCCGGTCTCAACGACCTGACGGTCGAGGTCGAGGCGACGGTCGCGCTCGACGCCGAGTTCGACGACGCGGCGGCCGTCGAAGCCCGCTTCGAGGAGGCGTTCGGCGTCTCGGCCGTGACGGTCGAGGCGCTCAGAAGCACGCCCCCCGACCCCCCCGACGGCGCCGCCGCGGACGCCGCCTAACCAGCCCCCGCCGCCGCACCCGGTCCCCGCTGACGCGGCCGCCACGACCCCGCTGACGCCGGACGCGCCGGTCCCCGGCGCGTCGTCCTCCTCCGTTTTCGCCCGGCCCGACGAACGAAAGAGCGTAGTGGCCGCCCCGACGAGGGGCGGCATGGACGACACTCGCCTCCTCGACGCGGCCCGCGACCTGCTCGCGACCGGGCCGCTCTGCGACAACTGTCTCGGCCGCCCGTTCGCGGACCTGTCGTTCGGGCTCGGCAACGGCGAGCGCGGCCGCGGCCTCCGGACGACCGTCGCGCTCGCGGACGACGCCGACTTCGAACCGGGCGACCCCGACGGCTGCTGGGTGTGCGAGGGGGTCTGTGCCGACTTCGACGACTGGGCAGCGCGCGCCGCGGCCGCCGTCGAGGACGTCGAGTTCGCCACCTACCAGGTCGGCACCCGCGCCCCGCCGCTGGTGGAGGAGAACGACGACTTGCTCCGCGAGGAGGCGGGACTGGACGCCGACGCCGGCGAACCGCTCCGAAAGGAGTACAACCGCGAGGTGGGCAAGCGAGTCGGCCGGCTCACGGGAACCGAAGTCGACTTCGAGCGACCGGACGTGCAGTTCCTCCTCGACGTCGACGCCGACCGGGTGGAGACGACGGTCAACTCCGCGTTCGTCTACGGGCGCTACCGGAAACTGGAGCGCGACATCCCCCAGACGGAGTGGCCCTGTTCGGACTGTCACGGCACCGGCCGGACCGGCGACGGCGTCTGTGAGACGTGCGACGGGACCGGCTATCTCTACGCCGAGAGCGTCGAGCAACTCACCGCGCCCGTCGTCGAGGAGGTGATGGACGGGGTCGACTCCACGTTCCACGGCGCGGGCCGCGAGGACGTCGACGCGCTCATGCTCGGGACGGGCCGGCCGTTCGTCGTCGAGGTGGACGAACCCCGCCGTCGCCGGGTCGACGTCGAGCGACTGGAGGACGACATCAACGCGTTCGCGGACGGGAAGGTGGAAGTCGAGGGGCTCCGCCTCTGCACGCACGAGATGGTCGAGCGGGTGAAGCGGCTCGACGCGAGCAAGCGGTACCGCGCGCAGGTGACGTTCGACGCGGACGTGTCCGCCGAGTCGTTCGCGGACGCGCTGTCGACGCTGGAGGGAGCGACCGTCGAGCAGTACACGCCGAACCGCGTCGACCACCGGCGGGCGGCGAAGACGCGCACGCGGACGGTCCACGACGTCGACGGCGAACGCGAGGACGCCCGCCACGCGACGGTCGAGGTCCACGGCGAGGGCGGGCTCTACATCAAGGAGCTGATATCCGGCGACGAGGGGCGGACGGAGCCGAGCCTCGCGGGCCTGCTCGGCGTCGGCGCCGAGGTGACGGCACTGGACGTGCTGGCCGTGGAAGGGGAGGACGAACCGTTCGAGGACGAGGCGTTCTTCCTCGACTGACGGCCGACGCGGGCCGGAGCGGACGCGGCCGACGGGTCGCCGGTCGGCCGACGATTTTTCCGTCTGGACACACCACTACCGCGTGGGTAGATACCGTGTACCACGACAGCGAGGCCGGACCGTGGGAGGACATCCGCGAGCGACTCCTGGAACGCGACGAGGAGGAGTCGGCCGACGAGTGGCTGGAGCGGGAGGAGACGCCGGAGGAACGCGACGACCGGCGCAGACGGCCGGGCCGGGGACGCCGACGCCGAGCGACGACTGAGACGGCTCGCGCCGGTCGGCCACTTTTCACCGTGCGTCCACCGCGGGGACGGAGCGACGGCCATGACGGCGACGAGTGCGAGCGCGGAACCACGGTTCCGGGTCGGAGTTCCGCCACCCCAGCGCCTATCGACCACCCGCGCGTACTCTCACGTCGAGTCGTCCCCTCATGGACCCCGACTACACCAACGCCGGACTGCTCGACCAGCAGGCGGAACGGGAGTCGAGCGCCCGCACGTATCCCCGTCACCTCCCGATGGCCATCGAGGAGGCGGAAGGAGTCGAGCTCGTCGACGTCGACGGGAACCGCTACTACGACTGTCTCGCCGGCGCCGGGACGCTGGCACTCGGCCACAACCACCCCGCCGTAGTCGACGCGATGCGGGAGATGCTCGACGCGAAGCGCCCGCTCCACACCCTCGACATCACCACTCCGGTCAAGGAACGGTTCGTCGACGCGCTGTTCGACAGCCTCCCCGACGAGTTCGCGGACAACGCCCGCATCCAGTTCTGTAGCCCCGCGGGCACCGACGCGGTGGAGGCGGCGACGAAACTCGTCAAGACGGCGACGGGGAACCGGAGCCTGCTCGCGTTCCAGGGGGCGTACCACGGGATGACCCACGGCTCGCTCTCGCTGACGGGCGACACGCACGCCAAGGAGCCGATTCCGAACCTGATGGCCGACGTCCACCACCTGCCGTACCCGTACGGCTACCGGCCGCCGCTCGGACTCGGCGGCGAGGCGGGCCACCGGGCCATCGCCCGCCGCGTCGAGGAAGTCGTCGCCAACCCCGAGAGCGGCGTCACCGACCCCGCGGGCCTGTTCCTCGAGGTGGTGCAGGGGGAGGGCGGCACCCTCCCCGCGCCCGACGAGTGGGTGCGGGAGGTCCGCCGCATCACCCGCGAGCACGACGTACCGCTCGTCGTCGACGAGATTCAGGCGGGACTCGGCCGCTGCGGGACGACGTACGCGTTCGAGCACGCGGACGTCGTCCCGGACGTGGTGACGCTGTCGAAGGCCGTCGGCGGCGGGCTTCCCCTCGCCGTCGTCCTCTACGACGAGCGCCTCGACGCGTGGGAGTCGGGCGCACACACCGGCACGTTCCGGGGGAACCAGCTCGGCATGGCCGCCGGCCGCGCCACTATCGAGCACATCGTCGAGAACGACCTGGACGAACGCGCGGCGGACCTCGGCGAGCGCTTCCTCGACCGACTCGACGCCGTCGGGCGGGAGCACGACGCCGTCGGCGACGTCCGCGGGCGGGGCCTGATGCTCGGGGTCGAACTCGTCGACGCGGCGGCCGACCCCGACGCGTACGGCGCGCGACCGACGAACCCGGACCTCGCGGAGGCCGTCCGGGCGGAGTGTTTCGACCGCGGACTCGTCGTCGAACTCGGCGGGCGCGACGGGAGCACGGTCCGGTTCCTCCCCCCGCTGGTCGTCACGCGCGACCAGGTCGACGACATCTGCGAGCGGTTCGCGGCGGCGCTCGACGCCGTCGCCTGACGCTAGGCGATACCGGGTTCCCCTTCTCCACTCCGACAGCCGGGGAGGCGAAACGACTTAGCCGCCGGTGAGCGACTCGTGCCCCATGACGCGCGTGGTGGTCGGCGTCGACGAGGCGGGGAAGGGGCCGGCGCTCGGGCCGATGGTCGCCGCGGCGGTCCGCGTCGACCCCGCGACGCTCCCCGACGACGTGGACGACTCCAAGCGGGTCGCGCCCGCGCGCCGCGAGGAACTGGCGGCCGCGCTCCGGGCGGACCCGGACGCGAACGTCGGCGTCGGCGTCGTCGGGGTGGACCGAATCGACGACCCCGCGACGGACATGAACTCGCTGACCGTGGCGGCGCAGGCCGAGGCCGCCGCGGTCATCGCCGAGGCGGGCGACCGACTCGTCGTCGACGCCGGAGACGTGGACGCGGACCGGTTCGGCCGGCGAATCCACGACGCCCTCGCCGAGGAGGGGGTGGCCGTCGAGGTGACCGCCGAACACGGCGCGGACGAGTCGTACCCGGTCGTGAGCGCCGCGAGCGTCGTCGCCAAGGTGGAGCGAGACGAACGAGTGGCGGCCATCGACGCGGCACACGAGGCGAGCGTGGGGAGCGGCTACCCCTCGGACCGGACGACGCGGGCGTTCCTCCGGACGTACGTCCGCGAGCACGGCGACCTCCCCGACTGCGCGCGCCGGTCGTGGGCGACTTGCGAGGACGTGCTGGCGGCGGCCGAACAGTCCGCGCTCGCGGACTTCTGACCGCTCGGAGGTACGCGCCGGCTGCTCGTTCCCGCGCGTCGTTCGGTAGCGGGGGGCGGACCGTCCGGACGCACGCCGCCGGTACCTCGCTGACCGACGCAGCACGTAACCTATCCGTAATTCTAGGTTATCCTCCGCGACGTCGTACTCGGACCCATGGAACTGGAGAGAGACGCATCCGACACCGACGCCCCCGCGGGCGTCGCGGCCGACGCGTTCCGCGCGTTCGTCGCCGGCTTCGGCGGCGAGGTACTCCTCCCGGCGGACGAGGGGTACGACGAGGCGCGGCGGGTGTGGAACGGGATGATAGACAGGAATCCGGCGGTCGTCGCGCGCTGTTCGGGGACCGCTGACGTCGTGGCGGCGGTCGCGTTCGCCCGCGACCACGACCTGCCCCTCGCGGTCCGCGGCGGCGGGCACAACGTGAGCGGGAACGCCGTCTGTGACGACGGCGTCGTCGTCGACCTCTCGGCGATGGACGGCGTGTTCGTCGACCCGGGCGCGCGGCGGGTCCGCGCGCAGGGCGGGGCCACCCTCGGCGACGTCGACCGCGAGACGCAACTGTTCGGGCTGGCGACCCCGCTCGGCGTCGTCTCGCAGACCGGCATCGCGGGACTCACGCTCAGCGGCGGCGTCGGCCACCTCCGCCGGAAGTACGGACTCGCGCTCGACGGCCTCGTCTCCGCGGAGGTCGTCACCGCGGACGGCGAGGTGCTGACGGCGAGCGAGACGGAACACCCGGACCTGTTCTGGGCGCTCCGCGGCGGCGGCGGCAACTTCGGCGTCGTCACCGCCTTCGAGTACGAACTCCACGAGGTCGGCCCCGAGGTGTTCGGCCTGTTCGTCTGGTACCGCGGCGACGACGCCGGCGCGTTGCGGGCGTTCCGCGGGTACGCCGCCGACGCGGTGCGCGAGGGGAGCGTCCTCGCGTTCTCCGCGTTCGTGCCCGAACTCGAGGAGTTCCCGGAGGCGGCGTGGGGCGACCCGGCGGTCGTCTTCCTCGGCTGTTACGACGGCCCGACGGCGGAGGCGGAAGCCGAGTTCCGCGCGCTCCGCGAACTCGCCGACCCGCTGGTCGACTTCAGCGGCCCCATGGAGTACACCGCGCTCCAGTCGCTCCTCGACGCGGACTACCCGGACGGCCTGCGGTACTACTGGAAGGCGACGTACGTGTCGGACCTCTCGGACGACGTCGTCGACCTGGTGGTCCGCAGCGAAGCCGAGAGTCCGTCGCCGCTCTCGACGGTCGACGTCTGGCACCTCGGTGGGGCCGTCGCCGACGTGCCTCCGGACGCGACCGCCTTCTGGCACCGCGACCCGGCGTACATGGTGACGTTCGAGGCGAACTGGGAGGACCCCGAGGCGGACGACGCGAACGTGGCGTGGGCCCGCGACGGCATCGCGGAACTCAGGGACCTCCCCGTCGCGTCCGGGACGTACGGGAACTTCCCGGGGTTCGGCGAGGACCCGGCGCGGGCGCTGTTCGGCGAGAACTACGACCGGTTGGTCGAAGTGAAGGCGAAGTACGACCCGGAGAACCTGTTCCGACTGAACCAGAACGTCGCACCGAGTGCCGGGGACTGAGCCCCGGCGACCGGGGCGGTCGGGCGGTCCGTCGGAATCCGGGGGGTCGCGACGACGCTCGCGCGGCGTCCCCGCCGGCGGCCGGGCGCACCGTCAGCTTCCGAGACGCTGGAACCCCACCCCCGCGGATGCGGCGCTGCAGCGACTACCGGTCCGTCAGCAGCGAGCGGAGGATGTCGCCGTACGCCGGCCGCGTGATGAGCACGCCCACGAGCACCCCGAGGATGGTGAAGATGGCGAACCCCTGCAGGTCGCCGAGCGACAGCACCGCGAGCGGCGACATGGCGATGATGGTCGTCGCGGCGGCGGCTCCGATGACCCAGAACGCCTTGCGGAACCGCGACTGGAACACGCGCCTGCTGTTGACTTCGCCCTCGCTCATCACCTCGTCGGCGATGATGACCAGGTCGTCCACCCCGGTCCCGATGACGGCGATGAACCCCGCGATGACCGAGAGGTCGAGCGGGTACTGGATGAGCGCGGCGAAACCGAGGAGCGCGTACACCTCGGCCATCGCGGTGAGCACCATCGGCGCCGCCACGTCGAACTCCCCGTAGCGGAGGAACACCACCGCGCTCACGGTGAGCACCGCGATGAGGCCGATGATGAGCGAGTCGCGCTTGAAGTCCTCACCCTGCGCGGGCGAGATGTACGAGGAACTCCCCGACCCGTTCGGTCCCACGTCGAGTTGCGCCGGGAGCGCGCCGGCGCGCAGGTCGACCGCCACGTCCTGCGCGTCGGAGTAGTTGGCGGTGACGAGGATGAACGTCGGGTTGCTCGCCCACTCGCCCGACTGCATGGAGGCCGCGAGCTGGCGGTCCATCCCGAACGAGGAGACGACCCGACCGTCGCGGACGACGAGGAGACACGGCTGCGTCCCGTTCGGGTTGGCCTCGTAGGTACACGTCGTCCCGCCCTGCCGCGCGACGCCCGTCTCGACGAGCGTCTGCTGGACGCGCTGTGCCTGGTTCTCCCGCACCGCGACCTGAACGTGCGGGCCGACCTGCGCGCCGCCCTCCTGGGCGCCGCCGACGCGCTGGAAGTCGCCCTGCGAGAGGACCGTCGTGTTGGTGTACACCGTCGACCCGTTCTGCTGGACGGGGTGGTACGCGAGCACGCGCACCGTCCCGCGGGAGTTCACCAGGTCGAGCACCTCCTGCCGGTCCTCGTTCGGAACCTGGACGCGCACGAACACCTCGCCGCCGGCGGTCGTCACCGTCTGGACGTCGCCGCCCGAGAGACCGGCCTCGTTGATCTTCGACGACAGCACGTCGACCGTCTCCTGTCGGGTGGCCTCCGTGACGCCGTCGCGTATCTCGCCGTGGGGGAAGCCGGCGGCCTCGAGCCCCGCCGCGAGCTGGTCGGCCGACGCGTTCTCCGTGACGAGTTCGACCGTCCCGTTCGTCTGGGTCGTCCGTCTGGCGATGACGTCCGTCGCGTCGACGCCCTCGACGTTCTCCGCGACCCGCCGCTCGACCTGCGAGAGGCTCGCGTCGCCGAACTGGACGTCCTCGGCGGTGATACCGACGAGCGGCGCGCGGATGCGCGTCCCGCCCGAGAGCTGGAGCCCGTACTCCAGGTTCGTCAGCGAGTCGTTCCCGACCGTTCCCCCTCCCGGTCCGGAGCCGTCCTCCGCGGCCAGTCCCGGCGCGAAGAGGAACACCGTCGACAGCACGAGCACGACGACCAGCAGGCCGACGCGCCAGTTGTCGCGGAGGGCGCTCACCGCGCCACCCCCTCGAACTTGTACCAGCGGAGGAGGCTGAGGTTCAGCAGGTAGGTGTTCATCAGGTCGGCCGCGAGACCGAACACGAGGATGACGCCGATGCTGGAGAGCAGCGAGATGCCGAGCAGCGTCGCGACGACGGCCATCACGGCCATCGCGGCGATGGAGGTGAGCGTCATGGTCACCCCGGTCCGCATCGCTCGGTAGGTGGACTCGTAGAAACCGCCCGACCGCCGGAGGATGTGGTTGTTGAGCAGGATGTCGGAGTCGACCGAGTACCCGATGAGCATCAGCAGCGCGGCGACCGTTCCCAGCGTGAGTTCGATGCCGAGCAGATTCATCAGCGCCACCGGGATGACGATGTCGGAGAACGCGGAGACGATGACGGCGACGGAGGGGACGAACGTCCGGAACATCGCGAACACGAGCACGGCCATCCCGAGGAACGCCACGGCGACGCCGACGAGCGCGAGCCCCTGGTTGTCGGCACCGAAGCTGGGCGAGATGGAGTCGACCGACCGGACCTCGAAGCCGGCCTGTTCCGCCTCCCGGTTGAGTTGCGTGGCCGAGACGTCCGACGCCTCGAACGTGACGACGTAGACGCTGCTCCCCTGAACCGTCTGGACGCTGTCGGGCGTCGCGGTGAACGCCGACTGTATCTGTTCTCGCGCCTCCCCCGCGGGACCGTCGATGGCGACGCGGAGTTCCGTCCCCCCCGAGAAGTCGACGCCCGGGTCGACCGGCGTGCCCGTGGCGGCGTAGAAGCCGGCGATGACGAGGAGGGCCACCACCAGCACCGCGAGCGGAACCGCCGCGAGCTGCCGGTTCGTGTACCGGGTGTAGTCCACCTCCGGTACCTCGAACGAGCCATGCACGCCCGTCTCCCCGCGCCCCGAATAAGCCTTCTTATGTCTCAGTCCGAAAGGAAGGCGGGTTTCGCCCGAACACGCAAGCCCGCGGGACGCGTCAGCCTCACGCATGGCCGACGACCGCGACGACCGCGACGAGCGTGGCGACCCCCGTTCCGAGCCGGCGGACGCGGGCGACCCGACCGCCACCGAACCGTTCCTCGCCGGCGAGCGGGTCGCGCTCCGGGCGCTCGAGCGCGACGACCTGTCGTTCGTTCGTGACGGCGTGAACGACCCGCGAGTCCGCTCGGCCCTGGGACTGTGGTACCCGAGCACCCGCGAGCAGGAGGAGCGGTGGTTCGAAGAGGCGAACGAGCGGGACGACGCGCTCGCGTTCGTCGTCGAGGCCGCGGGGGAGCGCGCGGGCGTCGTCGAGGTCGACCCCATCGACTGGCAGGCCGGGACGATCGAGGTGAGCTTCTGGCTCCACCCCGCTTACCGCGGCGAGGGACGGGCCCGCGGGGCGCTCTCGCTGGTCGTCGGCTACGCGTTCGACGAGCTGCGAGCGCACAAGGTGACCGCCAACGCGTATTCGAGCAACGAGCGCTCGCGCCACCTCCTCGAAACCGTCGGGTTCGTCGAGGAGGGCGTCGGCCGGGAGGACGCCTACGTCGGCGGCGCGTACGAGGACACCCACTACTACGGCCTGCTCGACCGCGAGTGGCGCGAACGCGACGGGACGGACGGGTAGCGGAATGCGAGCGGTGGATGGCGACCCGCACGCCAGCCGGCGACACGCGGATGTAGCTGGCACCCGAACGGGGACGTATGCACACGAGCGACCGACTGGTGCTGTCGTACCCGGACGGCCTCTCGGAGTGGGGCCGCGACCAGATAGCGACCGACCGGTACCGCAACTACCTCCGGCGCGTCTTCGCCGAACCGGCGGTCGGCGACGAGAGCGAGGAGTTCGTCGACGTGGGCTGTTGCGGGAGTTCGCTCGACCTCACGTTCCGCGTCGAGGCCGTCGAGGGCGGCGACCGGGTCGGCGAGGACACCGCGGTCGAACTGGTCGAACGCCGCGAGGACGTGAAGGGCGGGTGGCACGTCCAGAGCGAGGCCGCCCCGGAGTAGGGAACCAACCGGGTCGGCCACCGACGAGGTAGCCACAGAGACGAGGCGAGCGAGCGAGAAGTTGCCACTCGTTCACAAGTACAATTATACCAGTTCCTTGTGAATTGAAACCATGGATTCGGTCGACCGACTGCCGAGCGGGAGCGAGGGGAACGCGCTCGACGTGTTCGACGAGTCGGACGACCCCGCCACTCCGCTCACCGCGGCCGAAGTCGCGGAGCGGCTGGGAAAAACGGGCGAGACTGCGGCGCGTCGGGCGCTCGACGAACTCGTCGAGCGGGGGGAACTTCGAAGCAGGACGGTCGACGGACGCCGGGTCTGGTGGCGGCCGGGACCGACTCGCCCCCGCCGGACGGACGGCGAGGACCAGTTCCCGCCGGACCCGGCGTCGTTCGGCACGTTCGTCCGGGCCGTCGAGGAGTACGCCATCTTCAGGCTCGACCCGGACGGCCGTGTCGTCAGCTGGAACGAGGGGGCCAAGCGAATCAAGGGGTACGACCGGGAAGCGGTCCTCGGCGAGCACGTCTCGCTGTTCTACACCGAGGAGGACCGCGAGCGCGGGACCCCCGAGCGGAACTTGGAGCGCGCGCGGAACCGGGGTCGCTACGAGGGCGAGGGGTGGCGGGTGCGCGACGACGGCTCCGAGTTCTGGGCCCGCGTCGACATCACGGCCATCCGTGACGACGACGGGACGCTCATCGGATTCACGAAGGTGACGCGCGACATGACCGACCGCCGGGAGCACGAGCGGCAACTCGACCGCGAGCGCGACCAGATCGAGGAACTCCTCCGGACGTCGCCGGTCGCGACCGCCGTTCAGGACGCCGAGGGCGAGACGGTGCTGGCGAACCAGCGGGCACAGGACCTGCTCGGTCACTCCGAGGAGGAACTCGTCGAGGGGCCGGAGAACGCCGACCAGTGGGGTCTCTACGACGCGGACGGCGACCCCCTCGACCCCGCCGAGTCGCCGTCGGCCCGCGTCCGAGCGACCGGCGACTCGGTGTTAGAGCAGGTGATCGGGATCGAACCGCCGGAGGGCGAGCGCCGGTGGCTCTCGGTGAACGCGGCTCCGGTGCTCGGGCCCGACGGCGACGTGGAGCGGGTCATCGTCACCGGCGAGGACATCACCCGGCTCAAGACGAAGACCAACCGAGTCGAGCGCCAGCGCGACGAACTCGCGGACCGGCTCACCGAGGTGTTCGACCGGGTGACGGACGCCTTCTTCGGACTGGACGAGGAGTGGCGATTCACCCACGTCAACCCTCGCGCGGAAGAGATCCTCGGGCGATCAGAGGCCGACCTCCTCGGGGAGGTCATCTGGGAGGCCCTCCCCGACCGGGGGGCGATGCTCGACCGGGAGACGCTCACCGGGGCGGCGGAGACGGGTGAACCGTTCGCCGACGAGCGGTACTCCGCGACCAACTCGGCGTGGTTCGAGGTGCGGGTGTACCCGTCCGAGACGGGTGTCTCGGTCTACCTCACCGACGTCTCCGAGCGCAAGCGCCTTGAGCGGGAACTCCGGACCGAGAAGGAGCAGTTCCGCGTCGCGTTGGAGAACTCGCCGCTCACCGCGTTCAGACTGGACGCGGACCTGCGGTACACCTGGATAGCGAACCCCCCCGAGGCGTTCGACCCCGATGACGTGCTCGGAAAACGCGACGACGAACTGCTCCCGCCCGACGCGGCGGAGGCGGTCATGGCACCCAAGCGGGAGGCGCTCGAAACCGGCGAGCGCGTCCGCGAGGAGGTCACGTACGAACAGGCGGGCGACCTCGTCTCGTACGACCTCACGGTCGAACCGCTCCGCGACGAGACCGGCGAGGTCGTCGGTCTGACCGCCGCCTCCTTCGACGTCACCGAGCGCAAGCGAGCCGAGGAGGCGCTGTCGCGGAGCGAGGAACGACTGCGGCTCGCCCTCGACGCCGGGGGACTGGGGGCGTGGGAACTCGACCTGCCGAGCGGGGACGCCCCCGTTCGTTCCCCCCAGCACGACCGGATTTTCGGGTACGACGAAGGGGCCGAGGAGTGGGACTTCGAGCGGTTCCTCGACCACGTCCACCCGGCAGACAGAGAGCGCGTCGAGGAGGGATTCGAGACGGCGGTCGACGCGGGCGAGTGGACGTTCGAGTGCCGAATCGTCCGCCGGGACGGGGAGCGGCGGTGGATCGAGGTCCACGGCGAGTTCGCGTACGACGACGACGAGCCGACCAGCGTGGTCGGCGTCGTCGGGGACATCACCGAGCGGAAGGAGCGCGAACTCGAACTCGAACGCTACGGCGCGATCCTCGAGACGATAGACGACGGGGTGTACGTCGTCGACAGCGACGACCGATTCACGATGGTCAACGAGGCGTACACCGAGTTGACCGGCTACGACCGGGAGGAACTGCTCGGAGCACCCACCTCGAAGGTGGTCGAGGAGGCGACGACCGAGACGGCTCGGCGGCTCCAGACGGGACTGATCGACGGCGAGTGCGACTCGGCGCGGCTCGAAGCGACCGTCCGAACCGCCGACGGCGGGAGTTTCAGCGCGGAGGCGACGCTCGCGCACCTCCCCGACGCCGACGGCGAACACGAGCGCATCGGGGTCGTCCGCGACGTGACCGACCGGGTCGAGCGCGAGCGCGAACTCGAACGCTACGAGACCGTCGTCGAGACGGTCGACGACGGTATCTACGTCCTCGACGCCGACGACAGGTTCGAGATGGTCAACGGCGGGTTCGCGTCGATGACGGGCTACGACCGCGAGCGCCTCATCGGGACGCACGCCTCGACCGTCTTCGGCGACGAGTTCATCGACGTCGCGAACGAGCGGCGGAGCGACCTGGGGGCCGGCGACGACCCGGTCGCGGTGGTCGAAGAGAACATCTACCCCGCCGACGCCGACCCGTACGTCGTCGAGAGCCGGTTCGCGCTGTTCGAGTTGGACGACGGCCGGACCGGCCGCGTCGGCGTCGTCCGCGACATCACCGACCGGAAGGAGTACGAGCGGAACCTGGAGACCCGTGTCCGCCAACAGCAGGTCGTGACCGAACTGGGGCGACGCGCCCTCGAGGACCCCGAACTCGACGTGCTGTTCGCCGAGACGGTCGAGGCGGTCGCCGACACGCTCGGCAACGACTACTGCAAGGTGCTCGAACTGCTCGACGGCGGCGACGAACTCCTGTTGCGCTCGGGGTGCGGCTGGACGGACGGGTACGTCGGCGAGGCGACCGTCGACGTCGACGTCGGGTCACAGGCGGGCTACACGCTCGCCTCGGAGGAACCGGTCGTCGTCGACGACCTGGCGACCGAAGACCGATTCGCCGGCCCGGACCTGCTCGTGGAGCACGGCGTAGTGAGCGGAATCAGCACGGTCATCGGCCCGTTCGACGACCCCTGGGGTGTGCTCGGGACACACGACACCGCTCCCCGGGAGTTCACCCAACACGACGTCAACTTCGTGCAGGCCGTCGCGAACATCCTGACGGACGCGATCGAACTGAATCGGTACGAGCGGCGGCTGACCCGGACGATCGACGAGCTACAGGCGTCGAACGCGCGCCTCGAACAGTTCGCCTACGTCGCATCACACGACTTACAGGAACCGCTCCGGATGGTCTCCAACTACCTGCGACTGCTCGAGGACCGCTACCGGGACGAACTCGACGACGACGCCGAGGAGTTCATCGACTTCGCCGTCGACGGCGCGGACAGGATGCGCGAGATGATAGACGACCTGCTGGCGTACTCGCGCGTCGAGCAACACACGGAACCGCTCGAACCCACGGACACTGGGACGGTCGTCGACCGCGTGCTCGGCGGACTCCAGTTGCGGGTCGAGGAGACCGGCGCCGACGTCGTCGTCGGGGACCTCCCGACCGTCGTCGGCGACGACAGCCTGCTGGAACAACTGTTCCAGAACCTCGTCTCGAACGCGATCAAGTATCGCGGCGACGACCCGCCGCGCATCGAAGTCGACGCCACCCGACAGGGCGACGAGTGGCTGTTCCGGGTCGCGGACAACGGAATCGGGATCGACCCCGACTACGCCGACCGGATATTCGAGGTGTTCAAGCGGCTCCACACCCGCGAGGAGTACCCGGGAACGGGAATCGGACTGGCGCTGTGTGAACGGATCGTCGACCGCCACGGCGGGGAGATATGGGTCGACTCCGAACCGGGCGAGGGAACGACGTTCTACTTCACGCTCCCGACCGCTGAGTCGGCGGGGAGGTCCGGATGAAGCACCCACGGGACGGCGAGCCGATCCACGTCCTGCTGGTCGAGGACAACCCCGGCGACGTCCGACTCACCCAGGAGGCGTTCAAGGACCTCCGCGTCACCAACGAGTTGCACGTCGCCACCACCGGCACCGAGGCGCTCGACTTCCTCTACAGGCGGGGCGACCACGAGTCCGCCCCGCCTGTGGACATCGTCCTCCTGGACCTCAACCTGCCGAAGGTCGACGGTATCGACGTGCTCAAGGAGGTCAAGTCGGACCCGGACCTGAAACGCACCCCGGTGGTCGTCCTGACGAGTTCGTCGGTGGAATCGGACGTCGTGCAGAGCTACGAGAACTACACGAACGCGTACGTCGTCAAGCCGGTCGACCCCGACCAGTTCCTCGACGTCGTCCGGTCGTTCGAGGAGTTCTGGTTCACGATCGTCCGACGTCCCCCACCGCCCGAACCGGGCGAGTAACCGACCCACTCCCATGCCAGACGACACACTCAGCGTACTCCTGATCGAGGACAACCCCGGCGACGTTCGGTACATCGAGGAACTCCTGCGGGAGGCGACGGAACTCATCGAGCGGACGTTCGGGCGGGCGCAAGGAGGGGGGGAGGACGACCCGGGCTGGGGTGATGGTGCTACCTCGATGAGGCTGTTCCACGAGTCGCGGCTCTCGTCGGGGGTGGACCACCTCGACGAGGACGACGTCGACGTCGTCCTCTTGGACCTGAATCTCCCCGACAGCGAACGGCTGGAGACGCTCAGGGCGTTCCGCCGAGTCGACGACACGGTTCCCGTCATCGTCCTCACCGGCGTGCGCGACCGGGAGATGGGAATGGAGGCGTTCCACGAGGGGGCCGACGAGTACCTGGTGAAGGACCAGCTCACCGACGACCTGCTGGTCCGGTCTATCTACCACGCGCTCGTCCACCGTCGCGACGAGCGCGAACTCGAACGCCAGCGGGACCAGCTCCGGGCGAAGAACGAACGGCTCGACGAGTTCGCTAGCATGCTGGCCCACGACCTCCGGAACCCGCTCTCCGTCGCGGTCGGGTCGCTGGAGCTGTGGCGGGAGACGACCGATCCGGACGGCCGGGACACTCTCGAGAACGTCGCGGACGCCCTCGACCGGATGGATCGGCTCATCGACGACATCCTGACGCTGGCGCGGCAGGGAGAGCGTATCGAGGATCGACAGCCGGTCGACCTCGAGTTCGCGACCCGCGAGGCGTGGGGGCACGTTCCGACCGAGGAGGCGACGCTCGAGACGGAGGTGCTCGACGAGTCGGAGCGCTTCCTGGCAGACCCCGACCGCCTCGCGCGACTGCTGGAGAACCTCTTCCGGAACGCCGTCGAGCACGGCGGCACGGACGTGACCGTCCGCGTCGGACCGCTCCCCTCGGGTTTCTACGTGGAGGACACCGGCCCCGGCATCCCCGCGGAGGAGCGGTCGCGCGTTTTCGATGCCGGGTACACGTCCACCCCCTCTGGGACCGGGTTCGGTCTCACCATCGTCGGGGACATCGCCGGCGCTCACGGCTGGGACGTCGCCCTCGTCGACGGGTCGACCGGCGGCGCACGGTTCGAGTTCACCGGCGTCGAGCGGCCGTGAGACAGCGGCCGGACCCGGGTACCGACCTACCGAGTAGCAGTGGCTCCTGTCCGCGTAGCCGAGCCTCGACCGGCCCTCTCAATGCCTGCTCAGAGCGTTCGGTGTCGGTCGGTGTCGAAGTTCCTATCGCGGCACGCAGTTTACCCGCCCGCACCCCACTCCCGTCAGTCGATGGACCTCGGCCCACCCGACCCGTCGGAATCCGCCTCGTTCAGGGCATGTACCGGACGACGACGACGCCCGGCGACGAGCGCACCTCGACGCGGGCGACGCCGAGTCGGGCCGCCCGCGCGACGGTCACCTCGTCCGAGAGCACGTCCTCGACGGCCTGTTCCGTCTCGTCCTCGGGGACGGAGATGACGTGAATCTCTCCCTCGCCGGCGCGTTCACGCCGGGCGAGTTCGCCCGTCGGCCGGTCGGCGGCGACGTCGAGCGACTGCCGCGTGGGCGACTCCCGACTGCGCTCGACCGGAATCGTCCGGCGCTCCCCGATGTCGACGAGCTGCCAGGAGACGTTCATCGGCGGGTCGGGCGCGACGGCGCCGTCGACCACGTCCCCCTCCTCGACGCCCGGGTTCGTCGAGAGCGTGTGGACCTGTCCGGAGTCGACGTCCCGCACCACGGCCGACCCCTCGTCCGCGTGGGTCACGAGGAACGTCCCCTCCTTCCGCTCGCTCTCGCCCGCCACGTCGAGGGACGCGCCCTCCAGCGCGGATTCGAGCGCGTCCATGTCGAGTTCGTCGTCTGTCATCGAGAGCGGGTACGCGTCGCGGCCATTTCGGGGTTTCGCGTCCGGACGGTCGCCGGAGCGGCTCCCGTCGGACCGAACCGGCCGCGTTTCGACGGAACCGAGCGCGTGACCGGTGAGAGAGCACTCGGTTCGATGAACCGGGGTTCGCTGTATCGAATCGTCGCGAGCCAGGCACGTCGGAGACAACCGAGAGGAGCAGGAGGTCCCGTTCGACGGAGAGCGCGTCCGTACCGACGGCGGACCACGGTCGGCGGTCGAGCGACCGTCCGACACTACTCGACAGACTGCCCACCGAGGGCAGAGGAGGAGTAGCTACGGAGTACGGTCACCCCGGCAACCCCCGCGGCGACGCCGCCGAGTACACCCACGGCGCCGAACACGAGACTCTGCCAGTACAGGACACGGGCCGCAGTCAGTAGCCAGCCAGTGTGAGCCAGAGTTAGCACACCGACCCCGAGCAGGAGACGACGACCAGTAGCCACCGACGAATCGACCGAAGGAGCTCGGTTGTCTCTGAGGACACGAGACGGCGATACCGCGTGACCGACATCAGCGTGTCGGAGCCGCTACCGGAACACGCGGTGGACGACGAGGACGAGAACCGCCGCGAGCGCCGGACGACGAGGCCCGCCGTGGACGGGAGCGCGTAGAGCGACGCCACGAGCGGCGCGAACGCGCCGGCGGGCGGCGGGCGCGACACCGTCTCGCCGTCGAGGACGAACGTCTCGGGCATCGCCGCGACGGTTCCGAGGTAGAGACTGAGGAGGAAGACGTAGCCGGCAGCCGCGAGTGCGGGGTCGTACGCCGGGTGGGTGCGAGCGCCCCGTCGGCGCGCCCGCGCGACGAACAGCACCGGCGCCACCACCGGCGCGACGGCTCCGAGTCCGACGAGGACGAAGAACGCCCGGACGATGGAGAACCGCGCGCCGGCCGTCGCGCCGATGAGCTGGACCAACGCGAGCAGGAACAGGAGCGAGAGTCCGGCCGCGGCGGCCCCACCGAGGAGCACGTACGACTTGAACAGGCGCGACTCGCTGGCCCGGAGGGCGTACGGGAACGCGCCGAAGACGCCGCGGTACGCCGTCCCGTGACCGCCCCCGTCGACCGGTTCGGACGCCTCTCCGGACGCCCGCGACCCGGCCGTATCCGACCGTTCCGTCATCGCCCACCGTACGGGACGGAGTGGGGTAAACCTCGCGTGTCGCGGCGGCGGCGGACCGCAGCGACGGCCGCCGCGAACGTCCCAGAGCCGACGGCAACGGTTTTCGGGCTCCACCTCCCCACTCCGGGTATGCGAGCCGACATCGGGAACGCGCTGGACGGGACGCTGGGGCTGGACCGCGCGGCCCTCGACGAGGTGGACGACCGGGTAGCGGACGCCCACGAGCGCATCGCCCGCGGCAGGCGCGACGCCGAACACGGCTACGCCGCGTTGAACCTCCCGGAGACGTGCGACCCCGACCCGATCCGCCGAGCCGCCGAGGAGTTCGACCCCGAGGCGGTGTTGACCGTCGGTATCGGTGGAAGCGCGCTCGGCGCCGCGACGGTCACCGACGCGCTCGACTCTCCCGTCGACGCGTACTACCTCGACAACGTCGACCCGGCGTGGGTGTCGGCGCTGCTCGACCGTCTCGACCTCTCGGAGACGGTGGTGAACGTGGTGTCGCGCTCCGGCACCACCGCGGAGACGCTGGCGAACTTCCTCGTCGTCCGCGAGGCGATGGACGCCGCGGGCGTCGACTGGACCGACCGGACCGTCGTCACGACGGGCGCGGAGGGGAACCTCCGCGCGATGGCCGAGCGGCACGACCTGCCCGCACTCGACGTGCCGGACGGCGTGCCCGGCCGCTTCTGCGCGCTCTCGACGGTGGGCCTGTTCGCGGCGGCCGTCGCCGGCCACGACGTCGACGCGCTGCTGGCGGGCGGGGCGACGGAGGCCGAGAAGCTCTCGGGGTCGCTGTACGAGTCGCCGGCGTACGCGTACGGCGCGACGGCGTACGCGCTCGCGGAGCGGGGCGCGGCGGTCAACGCCGTGATGCCGTACGCCGAGTCGCTCGAGCGGTTCGCCGAGTGGTTCGCACAGCTCTGGGCCGAGTCGCTCGGGAAGGACGGCCGGGGGCAGACCCCGGCGCGAGCGCTCGGTGCGACGGACCAACACTCGCAGCTCCAGTTGTACCGGGCGGGGCCCGCGGACAAACTGGTCACGCTCGTCCGCCCGACGGCGGGGCCGGACGAACTCATCCCCGAGACGGACCTGGAGGGGCTGTCGTACCTCGGCGGCTCCTCGCTGGGCGACCTGCTCGACGCCGAGTTCCGCGCGACGGAGGCCAGCCTCGCGGCCGCCGGTCGGGAGAACGTCCGGCTGGAGATCGACCGGGTCGACGAGCGCGGCCTGGGCGAACTCCTGTACGCGATGGAGGCCGCCTGCGTACTGTACGGCGAACTCGCGGACGTGTCGACGTTCACCCAGCCCGCGGTGGAGTGGGGGAAGAAGGCGGCGCGCGGCCTGCTGGGCGGCGGCGAGTTCGACGAGGCCGACGCGGTCCGCGAGAAGCGCCGGCTGGACGTCGAGTGACCGATGTCCGACCAGTCCGCCAGCTGGAACGTGGACGTTCGGCCCCGCCAGGTCGGGGTCCGCCTCGCGCAGGCGCTGTTCGTCGTCGCGGCGGCGTACGTGTCGGCGGCCGTGTTCGTCTCGGCGTTCGACGACCTCGGACGGGCGCTCGGACTCACCGCGGAACCAGAACTGTACACCGTCCGGACGGTCGGCCAGTTCGTCGGGTTCGGGGTCGCGGCGCTCCTCTTCGTGACGTACGCGGGCGACCGAGACGTGCTCCGGGCACGCGTCCCCTCGGCGAGCGACGTCGGGTGGGGAGCGGTCGGGGCGGTCGTCCTCCTCGTCGGGCAGTACGCGCTGCTGTTCGCACTCGCGGCCGTCGGCGTCGAAGTCGCCGAGAACCGTGCGCTCGCCCCGGGCGAGGGTGCGCCGCGGTACTTCCTCTACATGGTCGTCGTCTCGATTCTCGTCGTCGGCCCGGGGGAGGAACTGGTGTTCCGCGGGGTCGTGCAGGGCGAACTCCGGCGGGCGCTCGACGCCCCGGCGGCCATCGGCATCGCGTCGGCGCTGTTCGGGTCCATCCACTTCGTCGCCGGGACGGGGACGGTCGTCGAGCGGTCGGCGTACGTCCTCATCGCGCTGCTACTCGGCGTCGTCCTGGGCTACCTCTACGAACGGCACGCCACGCTCGTCGTGCCGGCGCTCGCGCACGGCCTGTACAACGGCACGCTGTACGGCCTGCAGTACGCGAACGAGGTCGGTCTGTTCTGAGCGGCGGTGAGCCGACGACGCGGGGCGAATCGGCGGAACCGGCGAGGCGCGCGGAACGCGCGGACTCCGTCGAACCGGCGGACCCGCGACGCGGGACTACGCGGGGTTCTTCCGACTGAGGTCGCTCCCGCAGACCGGGCAGCGGTCGCGGTCCTCGTCGAACTCGCGGCCGCAGCCGGCACACTGGAACGTCCAGTCGCGCCGCTCGTCGATACCGTCGCGCGCGATGACGGTGACCGTGACGCCGAGTTTGTCCGCGACGTTCTGCATCGCGTAGTCGTCGGTCACCAGCGTCGCGTCGAGTTCGAACGCCGCCGCGATGAGCCGCGCGTCCGTCTCCGAGAGCGTCCCGGCGTCGCCGGTGTCGCCCGCGGCGCGCCGGACCCGCTCGACCGTCTCGCCGTCCGGGACGTGGATGCGCATGCCGGCCCCCTCCATCGCGTCGAAGCGGTAGGCGTGCTCCCCCTCCAGTTCCTCCTGGACCAGCGGAATCGACGCCGTCGGCTCGTCGGTGTGGTACTCGTGGATGAACGCCGAAGAGTCGAGGATCTGCATACGGTTCGCCTACGAGGTTCGGACCACGATGTAGTCTTTCACTGCCTGCACGTGGTCGACGGGCACGAGGATGCGTCCGTTCTCGTCGTACTCGAACGGGACGCGACCCGCCGGGATGTTGTCGTTCGGCGTGACCAACAGGTCGCTGAGCGCCCCCGTCTTGATGTCCATCGAGATGTTGTACAGCATGCCGAGTTCGGTCCCGTCGGAGCCCATGACGGCCTTCCCCGAGAGGTTCTCGGCGAGGATGTCTGCCATAGTTCGTCTCACTCCGTCGACCCTGATAAACGCCACGCCACCGTCAGACGAGGGGCGGACCGAAAACCCGACACGGCCGGAAGGTCCGTTCGCGTCACTCCCCGTCGAATCCGGAGGGACTGACGGCTGACACGACCGGGCGACGAGTCGAAGCGCTTACTTCCGCGGCGGAACCTACGAGTCACAAGGACCTTCTTCCGGGGGACACTCGCCATGGCAGACACCAACACCGACGCCGACGGAGAGTCGATGGCCGACGCCGGGTCGCTCCGCACGCCAATCGTGGCCGTGCTGGGTCACGTCGACCACGGGAAGACGACGCTTCTCGACAGGATACGCGGTTCGACGGTCCAGCAGGGCGAGGCCGGCGCCATCACCCAGCACATCGGCGCGACGGCGGTGCCGCTCGACACCATCTCCCAGATTTCGGGCGCGCTCGTCGACCCGACCGACTTCGACCTCCCGGGCCTGCTGTTCATCGACACGCCCGGTCACCACTCGTTCACGACGCTCCGCTCGCGCGGCGGCGCGCTCGCGGACATCGCGGTGCTCGTCGTCGACGTGAACGACGGGTTCCAGCCCCAGACCGAGGAGGCCATCGACATCCTCCGCCGGACGGGCACGCCGTTCGTCGTCGCCGCGAACAAGGTGGACACCACGCCTGGGTGGAACCCACAGGAGGACGCCCCCATCCAGCAGACGTACGATGCACAGTCGGACCGCGCGCGCTCGATGCTCGACGAGCACCTCTACGAACTCATCGGCAACCTCTCGGACGCGGGCTTCTCCGCGGACTTCTACTGGCGCGTCCAGGACTTCCAGAAGAACGTGGGCGTCGTCCCGCTCTCGGCGATGACGGGCGAGGGCGTGTCCGACCTGCTCGCGGTCCTCATGGGACTCTCCCAGCGCTACATGAAAGCCGAGATGGAGGTGGACACCGCCGGCCCGGGCAAGGGGACCGTCCTCGAGGTGAAAGAGGAGCGCGGCTTCGGGTCGACGCTCGACGTGGTGCTGTACGACGGCACCGTCCGGACGGGCGACACCATCGTCGTCGGCGGACAGGACGACCCCATCGTGACCGAGGTGCGCGCGCTCCTCCAGCCCCGGCCGAACGCCGAGATGCGCACCGAGAAGCGGTTCGAGAAGGTGGAGTCGGTGTCGGCGGCCGCCGGGGTAAAGATCGCCGCGCCGGACCTCGACGGGGCGATGGCGGGCGCGCCCGTCCGCGTCGTCCGCGGCGACGACGAGGCGAGCGTCGTCGAGGAGGTGCGACAGGAACTCGCGCGCATCGAGGTCCAGACGGCCGAGGACGGCGTCGTGGTGAAGGCGGACACGCTCGGCAGCCTCGAAGCCGTCGCGAACGCCCTGGAGGAGGCCGAGGTTCCCATCCTGCGCGCCGAGGTGGGCGACGTCGCCCCGCGCGACGTGACCGTGGCAGAGACGGCCAACGAGGAGACCCACCGGGTCGTCCTCGGGTTCAACGTCGACGTGCTCCCGGCCGCCGAGGAGGACCTGGAGCGGAGCGACGTGCGACTGTTCGAGGACGACGTCATCTACCAACTCGTCGAGGAGTACGAGGAGTACGTCGACGAACTTCAGCGCGCCCAACAGGAGACGGTGCTCGACAACATCCACCGGCCGGCCCGGTTCCGCATCCTGCAGGACCACACCTTCAGACAGAACGACCCCGCGGTCGTCGGCGTCGAGGTCGTCTCGGGGACGCTCCAGAACAACCGGAACGTCGCGAAGTTCGAGGGCGACGAGCCGGTCCGCGTCGGGGGGCTCTCGGGCATCCAGAACCAGGGCGAGGACGTCGACGAGGCGCGGGCGGGCGAGCGGGTGTCGGTCGCCATCGACGGCCCGACGGTCGGCCGGCAGATCGAGGAGGGGGACGAACTCTGGATCGACCTGCCCGAGAAGCACGCGAAGATACTCGAACAGGAGCTCTCCTCGGAGATTCGAGCCGACGAGTTAGAGGCGCTCAACGCCTACCTCGACAAGCGGCGCAAACGGGAGCCGTTCTGGGGGAAGTAGCGGGGTCGTTCTGAACGTCCCTCAGAGCTTCGTAGCGTTATAGAGACCCTCTCGACCCTCTTGAGACGGTGAGCGGCGAAATTCTAAAGTGGAGTCGGTCCGTACCGTCGGCCGGAGGTGAACGCTCGTGAGCTACGGTACCCCATCGACCGAGAGCGGTTTCGCGGTATCGACGTACGACCTGCTGCTCGCGCTGGTTCCCGCGTGTCTCGTACTCGGTATCGGCGGGGCGTGGCTCCTCGCCGCGTCGACCACGACGGGCGTGGTCGCCGGGGGAACGTTGTCGGCGCTGGTGTGCGGCTACGGGCTGTTCTACCGCGCCCCGATTGCGCGCGAACGCTGGCCCGAGTCCCGGTTCGGACGCGCGGGACCGGGCGGACCCGACTCGTGAGCCGACCCGGACGCGAAAGGCCCGCCTATCCCGTCGAAGCGAGCGCGTAACCAAGGTGGCGCGGGGCGTCGTCTCGGACCACCTGTGCCCGACCGTGACCTGTCGGCCGGTTCGTCGGTCCCGTCGAGGTAGGACCTCCTGCTCGTACTGGTCCCGTTGCCGCTGGCAGCGGCGGTCGGCGTGGCGGGGCTCTCGTCCACGATGACGACGCGGGCCGTCGCCGTCGGCGGGCTCGCCTCCGCGCTGGTGGTGAGCTACGGGCTGTTCTACCGGACGCCGGTCGAGAAGAGCGAGGAGTGAGCGACGGACCGGCTACCGCGCCGTCGGCTCGAACTCGCCGCCGACGGCGTTCATCACCTGCGCGGCCGCGCTGGCGGCGAGCCCCTGTGCCACCTCGTTCCGGTCCGTCTCGTCGAGACCGGACTCGAGGTCGTCGAGGTCCGGTTCGAACCCCGCGCTGACGGCGTGTCCGACCGGCGGACGGACCGCGACGGTCGCCTGCGGCCCGTTCGCGCCGTACGAGAGCTCCGACCCGACGGCGTAGCTGTCGGGCAGGTACGACTCCGTACGCGAGACGATGCCCGCGACCGCCCGCCGGAGGGCGTCCTTCTGGTCGGTCGAGAGTTCGACTTTCTCCGGCTGGCCGGCCTCGACGACGCCGGGCGCGCCTGCGTATGGGGTGTTTCCGTTCATCAGGATGAGCCGAGGTAGGGGGCACCCCGGTATAAAATCGTCGCCAGTGCTACGCGACCGGTTCGCTCTCCCCGTACGCCGCCAGCACGACCGCCGCCGTGTACGCCCCGGTGTCCGTCTCGGCGCTCGCGACCAGCGTCTCCTCGTCGGTGAACGTCCAGTCGCGCAGCGCCCGCCCGTCGGCCAGTCCTTCCCCGACGGTCCGACGGACCGCGTCCGGGTCGGTCCCGTCGGCCTCGTAGAACAGTCCCGGTCCCGGCCCGGTCGCCCACCCGAGTCCGGCGACGACTCGGTCCGTCTCGTGGGCGTCGCCGGGCGTCGCGGCCGCGCGCGCCTGCACGACCGTCAGTCGGTTACCCGCCGGACCGAGGGAGGGTGCCGACTCGGTGACCCGGACCGTCGCGTCCGCGGGCACGACCGACGACACCGTCACGAGGTTGTACGCGTGGAGGTTCGCGTCCGCCAGTGCCGCGTCGTACGCGGAAATCGCCGTCCGGCCGTGACCGGTGCCGGCGACGACGGTGATGTCCATACAGAGCGTGGACCATCGGGGGTCAAGTGGATGTCGAAGCGGCGGTCGCGAACCCGGGCGGACAGCGGGGAGTCGAGACAGGGAGGCCGAGAGCGTCGAACGGACGGAGCGTCCGGACGCCGACCCGGCTCAGTAGCGGTACGCGCCGAACCCTTCGGTGGTGATGCTCCCCTCGCCGTCGGACTCGACCTTCTCGCGGGCGGCCTCGAAGTCGGTCATCCGGACCTCGGTGCGGTCCTCGCGGATGGCGAACATCCCCGCCTCCGTCGCGAGCGCGGCGATGTCCGCGCCGGAGTAGTCGTCGAGGTCGAGCGCGAGGGTTGCGAAGTCGACGTCGTCCGCGACGTTCATGTCGCGCGTGTGGATCTCGAGGATGCGCTCGCGTCCCTCGACCGCGGGGGTGGGCACCTCGATGAGGCGGTCGAACCGACCGGGTCGGAGGATGGCCTCGTCGAGCATGTCGAAGCGGTTGGTGGCGGCGATGATGCGGATCTCGCCGCGCTCGTCGAACCCGTCCATCTCCGAGAGCAACTGCATCATCGTCCGCTGGACCTCCGCGTCCCCGGACGTCTTCGAGTCGGTCCGCTTCGAGGCGACGGCGTCGATCTCGTCGATGAAGATGACCGCCGGTTCCCGCTCGGCCGCGAGTTCGAACAGGTCGCGGACGAGCCGTGCCCCCTCGCCGATGAACTTCCGGACGAGTTCGGAGCCGGCCATCTTGATGAACGTCGCGTCCGTCTCGTTTGCGACCGCCTTCGCCAGCATCGTCTTGCCCGTCCCCGGCGGCCCGTGGAGCAACACCCCGCTCGGCGGTTCGACGCCGACCGCGTCGAACTGCTCGGCGTTGAGCAACGGGTCCTCGACGGTCTCGCGCACCTCGCGCACCTGCTCGTCGATGCCGCCGATGTCGGCGTACGACACCTCGGGGGAGGCGTCGACCTCCATCGCCTGTGCGCGCGCGTCGGTCTCCTGGTCGAGCACCGTCTGGACGCTGAACGAGTCGTTGATGGCGACGCGGTCACCCGCCTCGAGTTCGTCCTCCAGCCGCGAGGAGACGTCGGTCAACACCTCCTGGTTGTTGCCGTGCTGTTTGATGATGGCTCCGTCGTCGGTGAGTTCCTCGACGGTGGCGACGTACAGCGAGGAGGTCTTCAACGCCTCGTTGCGGCGCTTCAGTTCGTTGACCTCCTCGCTGAGTTCCTCCTGACGGCCCTCGGCGTCGGCGAGTCGCTCGTTCAGTTCGTCGTTGACCTGAACGATGCGCTCGAAGTGCTGGCGAAGGGCCTCCAACCGCTCCCCGTCGCTCATGTCCGGGTCGAGTTCGAGACGGGGCCGGTCGGGAAGGGACGGACTCCGAGACATTTCTCGGCCGTGTTTGGTGGTGGCCGTTAATGTGGCTTTGGGTGCCGGGGAGTTTTTGTGTACGACCGCGTCGCCGCTCGCAACGGCCCACCGCCGACGATAATCGGTTCGCGCTCAGAGGCCGAGCAGGTCCTCGGCGCGGCCGAGGTACTGGTCGTAGGTGTCGATGGCCGACTCGATGGGGGCGGCGGCGGTCATGTCGATGCCGGCGACGGCGAGCACGTCCATCGGATACTCGCTGCCGCCCGCCTTCAGGGCGTCGCGGTAGTCGGCCGCCGCGGACTCGCCCTCCGTCTCGATGCGGTCGACGACGGCCGCCGCCGCGGAGATGCCCGTCGAGTACTGGTAGACGTAGTAGTTGTAGTAGAAGTGCGGGATGCGCATCCACTCGCGACGGATGTGGTCGTCGACAGACGCGTTCGCGTAGAACTCCGCCTTCAGCGACCCGTACATCTCGTCGAACGCGTCCGGCGTCAGCGGTTCGTCGGCCTCCGCCGTCTCGTGTATCTCCTGTTCGAACGCCGCGAACATCGTCTGTCGGAACAGCGTCGAGCGGAAGCGTTCGAGGTACTGGTCGAGCGCGTGCGCGCGGAGTTCGTCGCTCTCGGCGTTCTCCAGCAGGTAGTTCGTGAGCAGCGTCTCGTTGACCGTCGAGGCCACCTCCGCGACGAATATCTCGTAGTCGGCGTCCTGCCACGGCTGTTCGTGCTTGGCCAGTTCCGAGTGCATCGAGTGGCCGAGTTCGTGCGCCAGCGTGTACACCGAGGCGACGTCGTCCTGGTAGTTCATCATGATGAACGGCTGGGTGTCGTACGTCCCCGCGGAGTACGCGCCAGCGCGCTTCCCCCGGTTCTCGTACACGTCGACCCAGCGAGACTCGAGCCCCTCGGCCATCCGCTCCTGGTACGCCTCGCCCAGCGGCGCGACGGCCTCGACGACGTACTCCTTCGCCTCGTCGTAGCTCACCTCGGGGCCCTCGTCACCCGTGAGCGACATGTAGAGGTCCCACATCTCCAGGTCTTCGACGCCGAGCGCCCGCCGCTTCAGGTCCGCGTGCCGCTGGAGGGAGTCGAGGTTGTCTCGTACGGTGTTCACCAGGTTGTCGTACACCTCGACGGGGACGTTCGGTCCGTCGAGCGCCGCCTCGCGGGCGGTGTCGTAGTCGCGTGCCTCGGCCATCTTCACGTCCTTCTTCACCGACTTCGACAGCGTCGTCCCGACGGTGTTGCGCACGTCGGCCCACTCCTCGTAGAACTCCTCGTGGACCCGCTGACGGAACGCGCGGTCGGGCTTCTGGAGCAGCGTCGTGAAGTTGCCCTGCGATATCTCGACGTCCTCGCCGTCCGGCCCCTCGACCGTGGGGAACGTCAGGTCGGCGTTCGCCAGCATCGAGTACGCCTCGCTCGCCGCGTTCGTCACCTCGCCGAGGTCGGCGAGCAGTTGCTCCACTTCCGCCGAGCGCGTGTGGGGCTTCATCCGCAACACGTCGTCGAAGTACTGCTCGTACTCCGCGAGCGCGGGTTCCTCGTCGACGAACGCCTCCACGTCGGCCCACTCCAGTTCCTGGAGTTCCGGCTCGATGAAACTGGACGCGCTCGACGCCTCCGACCCCAGCGACTCCGCCTTCGACGCCATCGCCTGGTACTCCTGGTCGCGGGTGTCCTCGCTCGACCGGAGGTTCGCGTACTGGACCACCTGCGCCACCTCGCGGGCGACCGACTCGTACGTCTCCATCAGTTCGCGGAGGGTCGCCGCGCTCTCGGTCGTCCGGCCCTCGTAGGCGCGAATCTCGTCGAGGCGACCCCGCGCGTCCGCGAACGCCGCCTCCCACTCGTCGTCGTCCGCGTAGATGGAGTCGACGCTCCACTTGTACGCCACGTCTATCTCCGACCGCTCGGGAACCGAACTCATGACCGTGCGTTCCCGTGCGCGCTGGTAAGTCTTGCCAAACCGGGACACCCGACCGGGCCGTCCTCTTCGGCCGGCAGCGCTCCGGGGCCGAGCATCCCTCTCCGGGAGGGCCCCGTGAGGAGAGCGAACCGGCTCGCGATAAACTCGTATTCGCGATACGAAACCGCGCACGTCGGCCGCCGTGGACGGTCGGGGAGGCCGGACCGCCCGTCGGTGACTCGACGGGGGCGACGGGTTTCGGCGACTCAGACGCCGTCCCGGACGGTCTCCCAGTGCGCGGTCGGGGTGGTAACCTCGACGTCGCTCTCCTCGATACAGTCGAGCACGTCGACGAATCCCCGACGGGAGACGTGGTCGTCGGTCCGGTTCCCGACGGTGTGGGCCGACACCACGACGAGCATCTTGAGCCGCGCGGCCCGTCGTATCTGCTCGGTCGCGTGGACGGGGTCGTCGACCGACACCCGTTCGATGGCCAGCGGGTCGGCGGGCGGGGTGCCGTTCAGCCCGTCGCTGGTCAGGTAGTTGGTGTAGTGGTACTCCGAGACGATGTCGAGCGTCTCGGGGGCGACCCGGCCGAACGGTGCGACGAAGTGGTCCGCGCCCGCTGTGTACCCCCGTTCGACCAGCCACCGTTTCGTCTCGACGACCGCCGCCCGCTGTCGCTCCCGGGGGTACGCCGGGAGGGGGCCGGGAGGGGACGGTCCAACTGCGGGTGCGCGATGAGGTCCCACCCGTCGTCGTGGTACGCGTCGAGTTGGTCACCGGTCAGGTGACCGCCGACGCCGACCAGGTCCGGAATCACCGCGGTCGCCGCCGCGAACCCGCGACGGCGCAACTCCTCGTAGGCGGTGGCGACGCTCGCACGGTTGTCGTCGAAGACGAGCATCACCCGCCCGGTCGTCGCCTTGGGCCGAGTCTCGAACCGGCCGAGAACGACGGGTCGATCGCCCGAGACGACTTCGACGCGCAGCCGTCTCACGTCCGCCGGATTCGGCGAGCCGAGTTCGCTCGTCGGTCCCACCCCCACCGTGAGCGGGGTGTCCGGGAGCGGGTTGCGGGGGTGGCGATAGCTCACGAACTGGTTCCGCTCGTCCGGCGCGAGCAGTCGCACTCGGAGCGGGCTCGCCGGTCCCGCGGGGAACCGCGCCCGGAACGAGAGGTCGAACCGCGCGAAGTCGAACGGGGTCTCGAAGACGTGTTCGATGCGACCGGTCGGGGCCGGCGTGAGGCGTATCGACTCGCCGTCCGCCGTCCCGTCCCCGGCGTCGGCCGAGAGGTCGCCCGCGAGGACCCGCCAGCCGTCGGGCGTCCCGAGTCCCGGGCGACGCGTCCCGCTCCCGCGAACGACCTGCCGGCCGGAGTTCGACAGCCGGAGCGAGGCCGGGTCCACCGACGACCGCTCGGGTGTCGCCGCCCGCTTCCCCGTGGCTTCGCGGCGGAGCGATTCGGCCCGACGGACTCCCGACCGTACGAGGAGCGTCCCGCCCACGGTCGACCCGAGCGCCGCGAGGAACGTCCGCCGGCGAGCGTCAGTCACTGGTCACCTCCCCCTCGACGGTCGGTGAGCGATACGCCGCGGACGTGTCGTCCGCCTCTCCCGCCGGCTCCGACGGCCGCCGCGAGACGCGGTTCCAGCGCCGCTCGGTCCGCCGAACCGCATCGAGGAGCGACTTGAGCACGATGCCGCTGAGGAGGTAGTTGTACGCGATAATCGCCACCGGCGCGTAGAGGATGAGTCGCGGGTCGCCCTCCTCGACGACGAGCGCGAAGAGGGTGACCAGCGACTGGACGAGCGTGAACAGCGCCACCATCGCCGCGACGTAGGCGACGTTGCCCCGGAGCAGTTCCGCGCCGATGGCTCCGACGACGGCGACGGTCACGAACGGGAGGGCGAGAAACGAGACGACCTGGTACGGGAACACGACGCCCGAGAACCCGTCGCGTTTCCCGCTTCGGAGCGCCGCGGCGTGCTTGTACAGGGTTTCGAGACTCCCGCGACTCCACCGGATGCGCTGTCTGTAGAGGTCCCCCCACGTCCGCGGCGCCTCGGTGTACGTCACCGCCTCGATCGCGCGGACCTGCCAGCCGGCCCTGAGGAGTTTGACCGTGACGTCGAAGTCCTCGGTGAGCGTGTCGCCGTCGTAGCCGCCGACCGCCTCGAGTGCGCTCCGTCGGAAACAGCCGAGACAGCCCGGCACGACGTTCACGCTGCCCAGCGTCGCGAACGCGCGGCGGTACGTGTTGATGCCGATGGCGTACTCGAGCGCCTGCAGTTTCTCGACGAGCGAGTCCGTGTAGTGGAGTTTGACCGTCCCCCCGACCGCCCCGACCGACTCGTCCGCCTCCAGGTCGGCGACGGCGCGCACGAGGGCGTCCTCCGCCACCACGGAGTCGGCGTCGACGGTGACGATAGCGTCGCCCGTCGCCCACTGGAGCCCGTAGTTGAGCGCGGCGTGTTTGCCGCCGTTCGGCTTCCTGAGCACCGTCACCTCGTCGGTGGCGTGCGCGAGCGCTTCCGCGTACGTCCCGTCCGTGCTCCCGTCGTCCACGACGAGTATCTCCTTCCGCCCGGGGTACCGCGCCCCGGTGAGCGAGTCGAGGCACCGCCCGATGCACGCCTCCTCGTCGTACGCCGGGACGAGCACCGTCAGACTCGACCCGGGCGGGTCGCGGTCCCCGCTTCGACCGTCGCAGCGCACCTTGTGGTACCAGGCCGCCGGGAGCACGAACCAGACGTAGAAGAACACCACGAGGAGCGCCCCGAGCAACACGGCGCGCAGGACCGTCGTCCCGTTCGCGTAGAAGTGACCCCCGACGAGTGCGCCCGCGGGGACGAGGAACAGACACCAGTCCGGGACCCGCGAGAGCGGTCCCGGTCGCCCCCCGTCGTCGCGTTCGGGGGCGGTGATTACCGCGCAGTACAGGAGTCCGACCACTCCCACCCCGAGTCCGACCCGCACGACGGTCGGCGGGAGGAAGGCGAGGAGGACCCCGAAGCCGAGCACCGACGCGAGGAACGCGCAGTGGACTCGGACGTTCGCGCCGAGATGTCGCGCCACGCGACGAGACCAGTCCATCGTGCCGTCCGCTCGACGCGCCGAGATTTTGTTACGATATAAATACTTCCTAGGCCCCGGACGGAAACCACACGTTGCTGAAGGAAATGAGCGACCCTACCGGCAGGCCGGACGGCGAAATCGGACCGTACACCGGTGACAGTGGCGGCATACTGGCTGCGCTCCCGGCGTGGCAGAACCGCCGCGAGCGCGGCGATTCCGGGCGACGGCACGGTACGCTCCGGGTACGGCCCGACCGCGAGGTCGGGCCCCGCGGGCGCACCGCTCGACCCGACGCTACGGAGTGGACCGCGACGACCGAACCGGGGGACGACGCGAGCGTGTCCGTCGGCGCTGGCACGTAACCGCCCGCCGCGTAGACGAGTTGCAGGTGCCGGGCGGCGGCTTAACCGTCTAACCACCCACCGTCGACACGCCATGAGCGGACTCATCATCACCGGCGACGGGTTCGAGGACGCGGAGTTCACCTACCCGTACTACCGCCTGCAGGAGGCGGAGTACGACGTCGACGTGGCGACGCCCGAGGGCGAGTCGTTCGAGAGCAAACACGGGCAGGAGTTCGAGGCCGACCTGCGCGTCGCCGACGCGAGCGCCGACGAGTACGACTTCCTCGTGATTCCGGGCGGGCGCGCCCCGGAGTCGATGCGGCTGTCGGCCCCGGAGAGCGCCGACCTCATCGCGGCGTTCGACGAGGCGGGCACGCCTATCGCGTCGGTCTGTCACGGCGTGCAGTTGCTCATCAGCGCCGACGTCCTGGAGGGCCGCGACGTGACCGGGTACATGTCGCTGGAGGTCGACGTGGAGAACGCCGGCGCGACGTACCACGACGAGGAGGTGGTCGTCGACGACAACCTCGTGAGTTCGCGCGTCCCGGACGACCTCCCGGCGTTCGCGGGCGCGTTCCTCGACCTGCTCTCCGAGCGGTCGGTCGAAGCGACGGCGTAGGCCTCGCTCCGACCTCGGACGTCACCGCTCTCACTGCTCTCGTTTTTCTGCGACTCGACGCCGGTTATCGGCCCGTGCGAGGCGTTCGGCCGGGGGACTCACGCCGACCATCGACCCGACGCGACCGTCGCGAGCGGGGACCCGCATCCGACTCGAACTCGTGGTGACCATCGACGACGCCCTCGAACTGACGCTCGACGACTCGGCTCCCGGCGTCGACCACGACGCCGGGAGCCGACGTCCACATCCTCAGGAGTCGATCCGCATCGGCCCCGACCGGCGTCGGCGCACCAGCGCGCCGACCGCCGCGCCGCCGGCCGTCAGCGTCAGCGCGCCGAGCGCGTACGCGACGGCGAGGAGCCACGTCGGCGAGTCCGACTGACCGCCGGCGCGCGTGAGCGCGTATACAGCCCACGCGACGAGACCGAGCGGCGGTCCGGCGGCGGGCGCGAGCCAGCGGACGGGGTCGTCGCGGACCCCCGTGACCGCGACGGTTCGGGCGGCGTGAGCCGCCGGGACGAACGCGCCGACCACAGGAGTCCGGCGGGGAGGGGCGACCCGGTACCGAGGCGGGCCGCGGCGAAGCCGGCGGCGGTCGCCGCCGCGGCGAGGAGAGCGACCGGGAGAGGGCGTGCGAAGCGGGACACGGTTCGTCCGTCGGCGGCAGCGGAGGTAACTGCTCCGCCGGCCGGCGTGGCCGTCACCCCCGGACTTTTGGCGTCGCTGGGGGACTGCCCACCATGGACGACATCGCCGACGCCGTCGGCCGGACGTGGGTCGACGACCGCCCCTGGGAGTTCCTGACCGACCTGACCGCCATCGGGAGCCGGATGGGCGCGAGCCCCGGCGAGGAGCGCGCCGCGGCGCTCGTCGCGGAGGCGTTCGAGGACGCCGGTCTGACCGACGTGCGCGAGCAGCCGTTCGAGACGAACGAGTGGCGACGCGGGTCGACCCGGCTCGAACTGGTCGGGGAGGTCGGGGAGGAGTCGCGCGCGTTCGACGCCATCGCGCTCCCGTACTGCCCGGCCGGCGAGGTGCGCGGCGAACTCGTGGACGTGGGCTACGGGACGCCCGACGAGATAGACGCGGCCGACGTGGAGGGGAAGGTGGCCGTCGCGAGCACCACGACGCCGAAGGGGAGCCGGTTCGTCCACCGGATGGAGAAGTTCGGCTACGCCGCGGAGGCGGGCGCGGTCGGGTTCGTGTTCGTCAACCACGTCCCCGGCCAACTACCGCCTACGGGGTCGCTCACGTTCGACAGTGAGGCGGTCATCCCCGCGGTGGGCGTGAGCAAGGAGACGGGCGCGTGGCTGACCGAGTACGCCGGCGAGCGCGAGGTGGAACTCGGCGTGGAGGCCGAGACGGTCCCCGGCGAGAGCCAGAACGTCCTCGCCCGGACGGGACCTCAGAGCGAGGAGGACGTGCTCGCGGTCGCGCACTACGACGCCCACGACGTCGCCGAGGGCGCGCTCGACAACGGCTGCGGCGTCGCGGCGCTGGTGACGGCCGCGCGAATCGTCTCGGAGGCCGACCTCGACACGGGCGTCCGGTTCGCCGCGGTCGGCTGCGAGGAGACGGGGCTCGTGGGCGCGGAGCACCTCGCCGCGACGACCGAGACGCACGACCTGAAGGCGGTACTCAACCTCGACGGCGCCGGCCGGTTCCGCGACCTGGTGGCGATGACGCACACCTCCGAGGCGATGGAAGACGTGACGCGCCGGGTGTGCGCGGCCGCGAACCAGCCGGTGGAGGTGCGCGAGGAACCCCACCCGTTCTCGGACCAGTGGCCGTTCGTGCGCGCCGGCGTGCCGGCGGTCCAGTTGCACTCTGACAGCGGCGAGCGGGGCCGCGGCTGGGGACACACGCAGGCCGACACGCGAGACAAGGTCGACGACCGGAACGTGAGGGAACACGGCATCCTCGCGGCGCTCCTGCTCCGGGAACTGGCCGACGAGGCGACCGAAGCGCCCACGCTCGACGCGTACGAGTTGGAAGAGGCGTTCCGGGAGGAGGAGTACGAGACGGGGATGCGAGCCGCGGGACTGTGGCCCGCCGAGTGGGAGTGACGCCGCCCGTCCGCGCTCACGCGACGCGGTTGGGTTCCGGCGGGTCGGCGTTCGAACCCGTCCCGGCGACGGCGGCGACGTCGCGGAGCGAGTCGAGTTCGTACGTCGGGTCCGCCGCGAGTTCGTACCCCACCCGGTGCGGGCGGCGGACGAACGCGGAGTCGACGCCCGCGCGGTCGGCCGCGACGACGGCGGCGTTGCCGTCGCCGACGAACAGCGCGTCGCGCGTGCCGAACGCGTCGAGCGCGCGGTCGAGGTAAGTCGGGTCCGGTTCACAGCGGGCGTACCCGTCGAGCGTCGACCGGACGTCCGCGTAGAGGGGCTTGCGACCGGCGAGCATCGCGGTCCGCTGGGTCGCCGCGGCGTACGCCTCGTGCTTCGCCCAGAACGCGTCGGGGTCGACGTCGTATCGCTCGCACACCGCCCGAACGCGGCCGACGCTCCCGTGGACGACGCTGTCGACCCCCTCCGTCTCGGGTGCGCGTCGAACCAGCGGAACGCCGCCGCGATGGCCGCCCGCCTCGTCTCGATGGGGGTCGGGTGCGTCAACACGCCGTCGACGTCGAACACCACCGCCTCGTAGGACATGTGGGGGCGACTCGACCCGGGCGGGGAAAGCCTCGCGATGAGGCGTCCGAACCGGTCCGAGGGGGAGCGGGGGCTATAGAGCGTTCAGTACGTCGGTCGCGGTCCGGGTCCGGACGAGGCCGTCGCGGCGCGTCCGCTCGAACACGGCCCGCGCGCTCGACGCGGCGTCGGGGTCCGTCTCGAACGCGAGGTCCGGGTACGTCACGTCCGCGAGCACGAGCGGCGTCGGGGGGGCGGCCGCGACGCCCGCGGGGCCGCTCAGGCGCTCGTCCGAGAGGACCCGCTCGACCCGGTCGAGGCCCGCCGCGCCGGTGGCGACGCCGCGGACGACGGTGGCGAGTCGGCGGACGAACTCCCGGGGGAACCCGTCCGCGGCGGCGCGGACGACGAGGAACGCGCCGTCGCGGTCGACCGAGCAGTCGAGGGTCCGGACGGTGCCCGTCCCGTCGGGCGTGAGGTTGTGGAAGTCGTGTTCGCCCGACAGCGCCGCGGCCGCCTGCCGCGCCCGCGAGAGCGCGGCGTCCGCGCCGTCCGACGGCGCGGACTTCGACGCGGGCGACGCCGACGCCGGCGAACCCGACTCGGGAACGTGGAGGTGGTACCGGTACGTCCGCCGGGTCGCGTCGTGGGTGGCGTGGAACCCGTCGGGTGCGGGAGCGCTCGCCCACGGACGGACCGACGCGGGGAGTTCGGACCCGAGCGCCGCGGGCGTGAGCCAGTCGGGCGCCTCGAACGCGACGGTCTGGGCGACCGCCGAGACGCCGGCGTCGGTCCGGCCGGCGGCGGCGTACCCCTCCGGTTTCTCCTCCCCGCCTCCGAACACGCCGAGCGCCCGGAGCGCGTCGAACACCGCGTCCTCGACCGTCGACACGTCCGGCTGACGCTGGAAGCCGCGGAACGACCGGCCGTCGTACGCGATGCGGAACGCACGCACCGGCTCACACCTCCGCGGGGTCGGGGAACCGGACGGCCCGCGCGTCGGCGTCGAGTTCGACGGGCGCGCCGAGTGGGAGCGGGAGGACGGGCGCCGCGTGGCCGAAGTCGAGGTCGAACACCACCGGCACGTCGGCGTACTCGTCGACCGTCTCGGCGACCGTCTCGCGCTGCTCGCGGCGGTACCGCTCCCGGACGCCCACGGTCAGCACCGTCCCCGGCGTCTCGGGCCGGCCGACGAGGAGCGCCTCGACCCGGTCGAGCACCCCCCGCTCGCCGAGCGCGACGAGGAACCGTTCGAGCACCGCGGACTCGGGCGTCTCGCCCGACGTCTCCACCGCGAGCACGCTCCCCGGTTCGACCACGTCGGGGAAGTACGACGGCTCGCCGAGCATCAACTGCGTCTGAAGCATCGAGAGACAGCCGCCGACGACCGGCCCCCGGGCCGAGGCGGGGGCGTGCCACGTCCAGCCGTCCGAGTCGAACCACGTCCGGGGCTCGTCCGACTCGAGGTCGTAGTACTCGTCGGTCCACTCCTCGGCGGCCGCCACCTCGTCGAACGGCGTCGCCCCGAACGCTCTCGAGACGTACTCGCGTGTGTACGGGTGCATCTCGGGGTCGGCGACCAGGTCCGGGAACAGCTGTCCGCCGTAGAACGAGACGAGACCGGCCGCGTTGAGGAACTGGTGGAGGTGGGTGTTGTCGCTCGACCCGTAGAACCGCTTGGGGTTCGCGCGGACCACCGCGGGGTCGAGTGCGTCGACCAGTTGGAGACCCAGGTTGCCGCCCATCGCCGCCATCACGCCGTCCACCTCGTCGTCCTCGAACGCGCGGTGGACGTCGGCGGCGCGCTCGTCGGGGTGGTCGCGGAGCCACGCGGTGTCACGCCGGGCGGTGTCGTAGACGCGGGCGTCCAGTCCGAACGAGTCGAGGCGCTCGACCCCCCGCTCGACGGCCCCTTCCGGCGGCGCGTGCGAGGGGGCGACGACTGCGACGGTGTCCCCCGCCGAGAGCGCCGGCGGGTACGTACGGTCGACCACGGGTCAGACGAAGTCGTCGTACGTCGGGCGGTCGTGCTCGCCGGGGAACGCGTCGACGGGGGCGGTCGTCTGGTCGCCCGACGACATCTCCTTGAGCGTCACGTTGCCGTCAGCGAGGTCCTGTTCGCCGACGATGACGACCGTCTCGGCGTTGATGGAGTCCGCGTATCCCATCTGCGCGCCGAAGCTCCGGTCGGAGACGTCCGTCTCGACGGCGTGCCCGCGCCGGCGCAGGTCGCGAGCGACGCGGGCGGCCACATCGCGCGTGTCGCCCACCTGCAGGACGTAGTAGTCGGTCGTCACCGCCGCCTCGGGCAGGACGTCCGCGCGTTCGAGCAACAGCGTGAGCGGGGCGTACCCCGGCGCGACCCCGACGGCGGGGGTCGGCTGGCCGCCGAACGTCTCGATGAGGTCGTCGTAGCGCCCGCCGCCGAACACCGAGCGGGACACCTCTCCCGTGGCGTCGAAGCACTCGAACACGGTGCCGGTGTAGTAGTCGAGCCCTCGCGCGGTCCGCAGCGAGAGGTCGCAGTAGTCGCCGACGCCGAAGTCGTCGGCGGCCGCCAGCACCGCCCGGAGGTTCTCGACGGCGGCGTCCAGGTCGTCGCTCCCGGCGAAGTCGGTGAGGTCGTCGAGGTTCGCCGGGTCGCGCACGCCGAGCAGGTCGTCGAACTCGCGCGCCTCCTCGTAGCCGAGACCGGCGTCCGCGAGCAGGTCGAGGTACTCGTTCTCGTCCATCTTCTCGGCCTTGTCGACCGCCCGGATGGCGGCCGGCACGTCCACGTCCGCCTCGAACGAGCGGAGGAGGCTCCCGAGGATGTCGCGGTGCGAGACGCGGAACTCGAACTCCTCGCCCGTCAGTCCGAGTTCGGTGAGCGCGTCGGCGGCCGTCGCGAGTATCTCGGCGTCGGCCGTCGGGTCGCTGGAACCGAAGATGTCGACGTTCGTCTGGTAGAACTCGCGGAAGCGGCCCTGCTGGACCGCCTCGTACCGCCAGAACGGTCTGGTGGAGACCCACTTGACCGGCTTCGACAGCTCCTGCCCCTTCGCGGCGTACATCCGCGCGACGGTCGGCGTGAGTTCCGGCGCGAGCGTGACGTGCCGGCCGCCGTGGTCCTCGAACGCGTACAGTTCGTCGACGATGTCGTCGCCGCTCTTGTCGGTCCACATCTCCGCCCGCTCCAGCCGCGGGGTCTCTATCTCGCGGAAGCCGTAGCGCCGGGCGACGTCCTCGACGGTGTCGATGACCTCCCGGCGGGCCGCCATCTCGGGGGGGTAGAAGTCCCGGAACCCCTTCAGGCGCTCGTAGGTGGGCATGCGTCGGCGTTGTCGTGGCGGGCGGTTTAATCTCGTGGTTCCCCGGCGGACGGTCGCACGCCGCCCGTTCCCGGCTACGCGGCGAGCAGTCCCACGCCGCACACCGCGAACGCGGCGGCGACGAGGCGGGCGCGGAGTCGCTCCTCCCCGAGCACGACGCCGCCGAGCAACACCGCGACGACGGCCTGCGTGTTCACCACGGGCGAGGCGATGCTCGCAGAGAGGCCGTCGAACGCGAGCGACGTGAGGTGTTCGGCGGCCGCGACGAGGAGGCCGGCGGCGACGAACGTTCCGAACGCGGGCCGCTCGGCCGGCCACGACCGGACGGCGCTCGGGAGCAGCAGGAGGACGACGCCCCCGAGGACGACGGGGACGAGCGCCTCCGGAGGGAGTCCGACCCGGTCGAGCGCGGCGCGCTTCGACACGTCGCCGACGGCGTACGCGACCGCGGACAGTAGTGCGAGTTGCGCCGGTCGTGCCGTCGCCGCCCGACGGAGCGGTTCCATCGGGTCGCCGCCCCGGTAGTTGGCGGCGTACACCCCGAGCGTGACCACCAACACGCCCGCGACGGCCAGCGGCGGGACCACCGCGTCCAGCAACGCCAGTTCGAGGGGGAGCACGAACAGGGGCGCGACCTTGTTGATGGGCGTGACGTACGACACCTCGCCGAGCGCGAGCGCCTCGATGAACAGCACGTAGCCGACGCCGACGCCCAGGACGCAGCCGGCGAGCGCGAGCACGCCCCCGGCGCCGAGCGCCGAGGGAGTAGGGAGGTCGGCGGGCGAGACACGGGTCGCGGCGACCGGCGCGTACCACGCCAGCGCGCAGCCGTTGACGAGCACCGTGAGCGTCGTCGCCGGGACGCCCGCGAAGTAGCGCTTCAGCGCGAAGAGGTAGACGCCCCACAGCACCGCGGCGGCGAGGGCGACGAGGAGAGCCGGCGAGAGCGGGACGGTCATACCCGTCGCTCGCCGGGTGGGGTGAAAACGGTGCGGTTCGCCGCGTTACTCGCGCGTCCCGCGGACGTACGTCTGTTCGTGCGCCGGGAACACCTCCTCGACCGCCGCCGAGCCGTACTCCTCGCGGACGAGTTCGCGGAGTTCACCCTCGTAGTCTGCCTTGGGAACCTGCTCGCTCGGCCCCGACTCCACGTCGAGCGTCTCCGCGACGAGGCGGTCGACGGCCGACCGGCCGAACCCCGCGAGCGGCGAGAGGTAGTCGACGCCGTGGCGGTCCTCCAGCGACTGGGCGAACGCCCGCGAGACGGTGGGGACGCGGTCGTCGCGGCGCGTTCCGTCCGCCACCGCGTCGACGTCCGTCCCCGCGACGGATTCGAGCGCGTGCTCGTGGACGTGCTGGATGCCGTTACGCGGGTAGCCGTCGGCGCGCATGGCGTCGACGGCCGTCTCGGCCACGGTCCGGTCGAGTTCGCACGTCTCGAACGAGAACCCCAGCGCGTCGGCGGCGCGGGCGGCGTGCTCCCAGTCGTCGGTGACGCCGAAGTGCGCGGTGACGAGTCTCACGTCGTAGAACCGGTCGAGGACGAGCGCCGCGAGCGAGGAGTCCTTGCCGCCGCTGTACAGGAGCGACAGGTCCATTCAGCGGCGACGGATGTCGAAACTCTTCTTCTCCGGCTGGAGTTCCTTGAGGAGCGACTTCATCTGCTCCTCGTCGATCCGGTCGTTGATGCGGCCGCTCTGGGCGAGCGCCGTCACCTGCTGTTTCACCTGCTGTGCGAAGTCGGGCTTGCTCATCTCGACGGCGTTGAGCCGCTGGCGCGCGCCGTCGGTGAGGTACTGCTTGAGGAGCGCGTCCTGCTGCTGTTCGGCGCGCTCCTGTGCGGCCTGCTGCGCCTCCTCGTCGGCCCCACCCTCTGCCTGCTCTTGTAGCTCCTCCATCTTCTGCTGGCGGAGTTCCTCCAGTCGTTCGTCGTCGGGGTTCTCACTCATGTCACGTAGCGGTTACCGTGCGGACGGCAAAACGGTTGCGGGTGACCGAGCGTCGTCGCGCCGCCCGGTTCGGGTTTCCACCGTAGCGACCGAGGACCTGCGAAGCGCCCGCCGTACCGGTCGTGCGCGGCCGTACGACCACCCCGTATCCGGTGTCCGCGTACCCTCGTGTCTCCGACGCTCTCCCGCTCGGCGAGTCACTCCTCCGGGAGGGGACCGATGAGGACGGTGTCCTGGATGAGCGCGTTGTGGCCGCGACGGAGACGCTCGGAGAGCGCCTGGTGAGAGATGTCCAGGTCGTCCGCGACCTCCTCGAGCGTGGCGCGGCGGGGAATCTCGAAGTAGCCGGCCGTACACGCCGCCCGGAGGGCGCGTATCTGCTCGGCGGTCAGGCCGAACCGGCCGGACGGCTCCCCCTCCATCTCGCGCGTCGAGACCACCTCGAACGTGAGGTCGTGGGTGTCGCAGAACGCGCGGGTGTCGTCGAAGTCGTCGTCCGACGGGAAGAGGATGCGGAGCATCCACTCGTCGCTCACGCCGTGCATCTCCATCACGGTCGCTCCGGTGTTGGTGAGCATGTAGAACAGCATCTCCACCATGTCGACCCAGTCCATCTGGTAGAGCCACTCGTCGCCCAGGTCGACGAACAGTTCCCAGTTGTCGACCGTCGGGTCGTCGTCGAACGCCGTTTCGAGTCGGTCCCGGTCGGCGCCCCGCGTCCACAGGAGCGGCATCACGACCCCGTTACCCGTCTCGACGACCCGTTCGCACTCGAACTCCGCGCCCGGGAGCACGTTCAGCGTCTCCGTGAGGGCGAACTCCTCGGCCGGGAGACGGACCACAGCTACGAGAGCCATACCCGATATCCGGATTCGAGAAGCCATAAACCGTCCGACAGCGACTCGCTCTCCGGTCGCGCGGCGACCGGACGGAGCGAGCGCTCGTCGGACGGAGAGCCACGAGAACCGTCGAACGGCGGCGTTACGCGTAGCGTTCCAGGTCGGGACGGTCGAGGTCCGCGAGCACCTCGCCGGCGACGTCGTCGAGGAACGCGCGCCCCTCGGCGGTCACGCGGCGACCCTCGCCCTTCGCCGTCTCGACGAACCCCTCGTCTTCGAGCTGCTGGAGCGCGACGCGGATGAGCTTGCGCGACCCGGCGACGTGCTCGGGGGGCGAGACCCGGTAGCGGGTCGAGCCGCGCTTGGCGCCGCCGTACTCGGTCGCGAGCCGCTCGACGCCGATGGGGCCCTTGTCGGCGACCTTCCGGAGCAGCGACGCCGTCCGGACGTACCAGAAGTCGTCCTGCTGGGGCGGGAGTTCGCGGTCGGAGCCGGCCTTGGTGAACTCCACCCAGTCGGGTTCGTCGATTCGGTCCTCGAGCCGGGCAGCGACCTCCCGAATGAGGTCGTCCGCCGGGACGTCGTAGAGGGTAACCATACGGGCGGATTCTGCGTCGTTCCGTTTAAAGCCGTCGTATCGCGGTCGTGACGGGCCGACGGCGGGTCCGCGCCCGTCGACGCCGCCGGTCCGGGGTATCCGCGCCCGGTCACCCGAAGCTGTCGACGCCGGCGAGGCTGAGGACCGTCCCGCCGATGACCACGGGGACCCAGTACACCGCCCCCCGGTAGATGACGACCGCCGCGAGCGCCGTCCCGGACCCGATTGCGACCGTCGGGAGCGCCGAGAGGACGGTCACCAGCACCAGTTCGATGCCGCCCGCGCCGCCCGGGAGCGGCGTGACGCCCGCGATGGCGCCCATCGGCACGACGAACAGCATCGTCGAGAACGGCACCTGCGCGCCGATGGCGAGAAACGCGATATACAGCCCCACCATCTGACACACCCACCCCAGCGTCGAGGCCGACAGCGAGAGTGCGATGCCGCGCCGGTCGGTGGCGACCCGTTCGATGGCCCCGAAGAAGTGGCCGATGCGCGACTCGATGGCGGTCTCAGAGGGGGGCGAGACGCCGGGGACGACCTTCGTCACCCACCGGAGAAACGGCGTCAGCGCCGAGACCACACGGGCCTCCAGTTCGTAGCGGTTCCGCCAACCGAGGAACACCGCGCCGGGGACGAGGACGGCGAGGACGACGAGGACGCCGGTGGCGACCCGGAGCTGTCGGCCGAACGTCGTCTCGGTAGCGAAGTACGCCGCCCCGATGAGCGCGAGCGTGACCGAGGGGACGAAGTTGAGCGTGTCCACGCTCGCGATGGCCGCGAGACCGCGCTCGTACTCGGTGTCTGCCACCTTCGAGATGAGCAGCGCCGTGACCGGTTCGCCGCCCGCCTGTCCGAACGGCGTGACGTTGTTCGAGAACATCGCGCCGTTGAACACCAGAAACGACTTGCCGAGCGAGAGGTCCGCGCCGAGTACGTCGAGGACCGTGTAGAGGGCGAACGCCCACGCCGCCAGCCAGGCGAGCGTCGCGCCCACCACGAGCGCGACCATCGCGGGGTCGGCGCGAGCGAGTTCCGCGAGGAGGTCGTCGACGCCGACGAAGTAGAGCATGACCGCGAAGACCGCGAACGCGCCGAGGAAGCCGACGAGCGTGGCGCGCAGTTGGTCCTGGTCCATGGGCGGGCGACGCCCGGGCGGCGTATCAACCCGTCGAAACGGCCGGATGGCCCGCCGAGCGGGACGCGAAGAGGGAAACGGTTTCGGGGGTCGCGGGAGAACCCGGCCCGATGAACGAACGCGAGGCGCTCGCGGCGCTGGCGGCCGACCTGCCGGCGGCTGGTGACGACTGCGCCGTCGTGGGCGACCACGTGCTCACGACGGACATGCTCCACGAGACGACGGACTTCCCCGACGGCGTCACGCGCTACACGGCGGGGTGGCGGGCCGTCGGCGCCTCGCTGTCGGACGTGGCGGCCATGGGGGCCGAGGCGGAGGCGGCGGTCGCCGTCTACGCCGCCCCGTCGTTCGCCGCCGACGACCTCCGGGCGTTCGTCCGGGGCGCCCGCGAGGTCTGCGCCGGCGTCGGCGGCGAGTACGTGGGCGGTGACCTCGACAGCCACGCGGAGTTCACCGTCGCCACGACCGCGCTGGGTGCGACGACCGACCCGGTCCCCCGGTCGGGCGCGTCGCCGGGCGAGGCCGTCTGTGTGACCGGGACGCTCGGACGGAGCGCGGCCGCCCTCCGGTTCTTCGAGCGCGGCGACGCCGAGCGGGGGAACGAGCTGTTCCGGTTCACCCCGCGCGTCGCCGCCGGGGTCGCGCTCCGCCCGTACGCGACGGCGATGATGGACTCGAGCGACGGCCTCTCCCGCTCGCTCCACCAGCTCTCGGAGGCGAGCGACTGCGGGTTCGCGGTGCGCGAGGCGGCCGTTCCGGTCGACCCCGCGGTGCGCGAGGTGAGCGAGGACGACGAGGAGGTGCGCGAGCGCGCGCTGTTCGTCGGCGAGGACTTCGAACTCGTGTTCACGCTCCCGGAGGTCGACCTCGACGCCGCGCGCGAGGCGTCCCCGACGCCGCTCACGCGGGTCGGGACCGCGACCGACGAGGGCGTCACGCTCGACGGCGACCCGCTCCCCGACCGGGGGTACGGCCACTGAGCGCGACGGACGACGACCGGCGAGGGCGTCACGCTCGACGGGACCGCGAGCGACGGTCCCTCGGACCACTCAGACGGTCATCACCTGGATGGGTACGAGCATGAAACACAGCAGCCCCAGCGCGAACGTGAGGACGCCCACTGCCATCCGTTTCGGTCCCAGCCGGGAGTCGTCGATGGGGTGGGCTGGACCGCGGTACGCGATGAACGCGGAGAACACGCCCCAGAACGCCCAGAGCCCGACCGACTCGTTCAGCCCGAACCCCTCCACGTAGTGGAGGTACGCGGCGAGACCGAACAGCGCGACGGGCACGAGTGCGGCGACGGTCTCCTGTCGTTCCCCCACCATCGCGCGGACGATGTGGCCGCCGTCGAGTTGGCCGACCGGCAGGAGGTTCAGGACGGTGAAGAACATCCCGACCCACGCGCCCATGATGACCGGGTGGGCCGTCTTCGTCGGGTCGGCGTACCCCGTCTGCTGGCCGATGGCGGCCGCGATGATGTCGAGTAGGGGCGGGTTGTTGAAGACGATGACCTGCCCGCCGGCCGAGAGCACGTCCGGAGGGACCGTCATCGGACCGAGCGAGAGACCGACGACGGTGACGACCACCGTGGCCGCGAGTCCGGCGAGGGGGCCGGCGACCCCGATGTCGAACAGCGCCTTCCGGTCAGGCATCTGGCCGCGCATCCGGATGACCGCGCCCATCGTCCCGAACGGGATGAAGAACGGGATGACGTACGGCAGCGACACGTCCACGTCGTGGTACCGCCCCAGCACGTAGTGGCCGAGTTCGTGCGTCATCAACACCCCGAGGACGGCGGCCGTGAACGGCCACGCCCGCAGGACGACGAGCGGGTTCCGCTCGATGGCTGAGAACGGGATGTAGTACCACGCGAACGCGCCGACGAGCAGAGTCGAGACGACGGTGGCCGTGAACAGGAGGAGGTTGAGCCACGGGACGCCGTCGACGCCGTTCGAGTACGGTCGGGCGACGATGACGTCGAGGCCGCTGTCGGTGCGGGCCGCCTGCACCTCGTACCCGCGCTCGCGAAACGCCGGCCAGACGCGTTTGAGCAGGTCGCGCTCGCGCAGTTCGCTCACGCCGTAGTAGAGGACCCGCTCGCCGTCGGTCCGGACGTCCGAGAGGTGAAAGACCGCGTCGAGTTCGGGGGGACGGGGGACGTCGCGGGAGTCCGCGTCGCTCATCGCCCCGTGTTAGAGCGGCGACGTCATAAGTCCTTATCGGGGGCCGTCGTTCCCGGGAGGGAACCCGGCGGCCACGAGCGGGGCGCTACCGGACGAACGCTGCCGAAAACGGGAAATGGGAGGGCGGGGAACGGTGCGGGGCCGGTGACCGCGGGGACCCGAGCGCTCGCGCCGTCTCAGGCGGTGGAAGCGGGTTCGATACGCCACGTGGTCGCACTCGTGTACGACCACTTCTCGATGGAGAGTTCGGTGGCCGAGTCGCGGAGTTTCACCATCAGCGCGCCGATTTCCTTGGGGGAGAGGCCGACCTCGTCCGCGATGAACTTGCTCTTGAAGTAGAGTTCGCCGTCGCGGGCGCGGTCGAGCAGGTAGCCCTTGAGGCGCTCTTCCTTGGACTCTGACTGGCTATCGGCGTCGGTGGCGTCGGTGGAGGGGTTCGCAGTTGCGCTCATCTATGTCACCTCGATTCCACCAAGCCGCTACGGGGACATATAAAGGAGAGTCCGTTGGGGGTAATTCGGACCCCTTCACGCCGTCACGGCCGTGAATTGGCGAAAACTGGACCTTTCAGAACGGTTCGAGAGGCGTTTAGACGTTTTATAGAATCAGTAGGATGCTTACTTCGGCTGTGAACGACGCTCGTCAGACGGAGGACGGACGCGGGGTTATCCGGCTATTGTTGCCTGATTCTACCGCTCCTCGTGACGGCGCTGTCGCTCACGCGCGCTCGTGGACCCAGAACTCCTCCGCGGTCGTGGTCTCCTTCTTGAAGATGGGAACTTCGTCCTTGAGCCGGTCGATACCGTCCTCGACGGTCCGGAACGCCTCCCGGCGGTGGCCGGCGAGCACGACGACGAAGACGATGTCCTCCCCCTCGGGGATGACGCCGACGCGGTGGGCCATCCGCACGTCGAAGACGCCGTCGCGCTCCGCGAGTTCGCGCTCGATACGCGTCATCCGGTCTTCGGCGACGCCCTCGTACTTCTCGAACGCGAGGTGGGTCGTGCGGTCGTCGTCCGGCCCGTCCCGCGCGCGGACCCGGCCGGTGAACGTCGCGATGGCGCCCGCGCGGTCGGCCTCGGCAGACGCTTTCGTCTGCCGAATCAACGCCTCGAGCGTCACGTACGGTTCGGTGTCGTCGACTCGGGTCGCGAGCGCGTCCGGGTCGAGTTCGTCCGCGCCCGTCACCCGGTCGAGCACGTCGCCGGCCACCTCGCGGTCGCCGACCACGACGGTCGGTACCCGGAGGCGGGAGAACCCGGCGACGAGCGCGTAGTCGTACTCCGGCGCGAGTCGGTCGAGGAGCGCGCCGAAGGAGTCGTCGGTCCCGCTCGCACTCCAGCCCCCGTCCGGGGAGAGCGCGACCGTCGCGTCGGCCGGCCCCTCGGAGGCGGATCCGCCGGCGGACTCGTCTCGCCGGACGGTCGCGACGCGGCCGTCGAGGCGCACCGCGACCGAGTCGAGTAGGGCGTCGGACCCCGGCCCGACGACGCTGAGCACCTGCATGGTCGAGGGAGGGAGGCGGACGGGCATATGCCTTCGGCCGCCGGGAACGCTCAACAGTCGGTAGTGTTGTTCCGGACGACGTTGTCGGTGGACTCGTCGTCGATGGCGAGCGCCGCGCCGGCGTTTCCGCAGATAGTGTTGTCCTCGACGAGGTTGTCGTCGGAGTCTGCGAGTGAGATGCCGTCGCCGGCGTTGTCCCGCACGGTGTTCCCTCGGAGTTCGTTGCCGTCCGCCCCGATAAGGCGTACTCCGTCGCCGTCGTTCCCCTCGACGGTGGTGGTAACCACCAGATTCCCGTCGCCGCCCGGGTCGCCGACCAGTTTCCCGCCGTAGATGGTGATGCCCGCTCCTCGCATCCTGCTTCCGACGATGGCGTTCCCCCCAGTGGTCGGCCCGACAGTGATGCCGCTCGACTCGAAGACGTTGTACACGAACTGGTTGTTCCCCGAGTACTCGCTCACGGAGACGTCGGAGGCAGCCAAGTAGTTCCGGACGAAAGTGTTCCCCCCGCTGTTGTCGAAGAACGAGAACCCACCGCGGTTGTCGACGAACCGGTTGGACTCGAACCGATTCGCTCCGCTCCCCTCGGTGGCGAAGAACGCTCCCCAGCCGTACACCCGCTCGCCGTCGCTCGTCCGGTAGTCGTTGTTCCGGAAGCGGTTCCCCTCGAAGGTGAGGGGGCCGGCCGAGAGGCACTCGACGCCCGTCGCGTTGTTCTCGACGGTCACTCCCCTGAACAGACAGTTCCGCGCTTCGCCGACGGAGACGCCCGTCCCGAAGTCCGTGACCGTCAGGTCCCGTACCGTGACGTCGGCCGGACCGCCGGACAAGTACTCGCCCATCAGGACGCCGGTCGGCCCCGACCACGTCTCGGTGTCGACCCCCGGTCCGCGGACCGCGTGTCCGTTACCGACCAGCGTCACGCCGTCGGGGTAGCCGACCGCCTCGTTCCCGATTCGGATACCCGGACCCCCGTCGGTGACTTCGATGTCGTCGACCAGAACGTACACCCCCGGTTCGGTGATGGTCGTCGGCTCCCCGATTCCGGTCAGCGACTCCGAGCCGTCACAGGGGAGCGACACCGTGAGTTCGTGGGTGCCCGGTCCGAACGTCCCCGTCGCCGCGTCGAGGAGGTCCTGCTCGGCGTCGAACGAGAACTCCCCACCGTCGAGCGGGTACGCTACGAGCGAGAAAGTGCGCTCACAGCCCTCTGCGACCGTGAACTCGACGGTCGCGGTACCGTCGACGACGCGAATCGGAGCGGCGGTAACGCACGCGTGTATCTCGGGGTCGAGCGAGTTGAGCCACGTGTCCCGTTCGACGACCACCCCGCCGTCGCCGTGAACGTACTGGACGAGGCGGTTCTGGCGGCCGTAGAAGGCGTCCGGGGTCGCACCGAGCGTCTCGATGGGGTCGCCCGCGACGAAGTCCACCTGGTAGTAACAACGGTCGTCCGACTGCGCCGCGGCCCGTCGAGGAGCGCCGAGACCGAGGACTCCCGCGGCGACCGCCCCGGCTCGGAGCACACCTCGCCGTGTCAGCCGTCTCGGTCGTGTCATGACGTTCACACCCAGTCAGGAACACATAAACGACCACGACAGTTCATCTTCGTAGAGCGGTATTACGGCCGGTTACTGCGTGGTTTCCTCTCCGAGAACGAAAGAGAGACGGCCGGCGGGGTTCGGGAGCCTTAAGAGCGAATCGGAGCAACGCCGGTGTAATGAGAGTCGTCCTTTCGCTCGGCGGGAGCGTGCTGGCCCCCGACCTCGAACCGGAGCGGGTGGCGGGCTACGCCGCCGCCGTCGAACGGTTGGCTGACGAGGGGTGCTCGCTCGGCCTCGTCGTCGGCGGCGGCGGCGTCGCGCGCGAGTACATCGGCGCGGCCCGCGACCTGGGCGCGAACGAGGTCCAACTCGACCAGATCGGTATCGACGTGACGCGCATCAACGCCCGACTGCTCGTCGCGGCGCTCGGTAGCGGGGTGGACCCGACACCGGCGCGCGACTACGACGAGGCCGGCGACGCCATCCGCCGGGGCGACATCTCCGTGATGGGCGGGGTGATGCCCGGCCAGACGACGGACGCCGTCGCCGCGGCGCTCGCGGAGTACATCGACGCCGACCTGCTCGTGTACGCCACCGGCGCGAACGGCATCTACGACGCGGACCCGAACGAGGTGGACGACGCCGTCCAGTTCGAGGAGTTGACGCCGACGGAACTCGTCGAGGTCATCGTGCCCATGAGCCGGGACGCGGGCGCGTCGGCGCCCGTCGACATCCTCGCGGCCAAACTCATCGAGCGCGCCGGGATGCGCGCCGTCGTCCTCGACGGGAACGACCCCGCCTCGGTCGAGAGCGCGGTGCTCCGGGGAGAGCACACCGGGACCGACATCGTCCCCGAGGCGGGCGAGCGACCGTCCTACTGGGCACAGCGATGAGCGCGGACGACACCGGCGGCACGGACGGAGCCGACGACGGGCACACGGACCCGCACGCGGTCGGGCGCGGCGAGGACGGGGAGGACGACGGAACCGAGTACCGCGCCTTCTGGGCGGACGAGGTGGCCGACGAGATAGAGGCGCGCGACCCCGACGACCCCATCGTCGTCAAGGGCGGCGTCTCCCCCTCGGGCATCCCCCACATCGGGAACTTCAACGAGATACTCCGGGGCTACTTCGTCGCGGAGGTGCTCCGCGAGCGAGGCCACGCCGTCCGGCAGGTGTTCACGAGCGACGACAAGGACGCGCTCCGGCGGCTCCCACGGACGCTCGCCGACGCCGACTGGAACGTCGTCGGACTGAACGACGTGGACGCGAGCGCGCTCGGCGAGAACCTCGGAAAGCCGTACACGGACGTCCCGGACCCCTTCGGAGACAGTCACCCCTCGTACGGCCACCACTTCGCCGCCCTGCTCCGGGAGTCGGCGGAGATGGTCGGGGTTCCCGTCGAGATGCTGTCGAACACGGACCTGTACGCCGACGGGACGTTCGACGACGTGGTCGAACACGTCCTGCGGAACGCCGACCGGGCGCGCGAGGTCCTCTCGAAGTACCAGGACAAGGTGGACGAGGACTACGTCCCGTTCATGGCCCAGTGCGCGCAGTGCGGCGTCCTGACGCAGGACATCACCGCGGTGAACCTCGACGAGCGGACCGTCGAGTACCGCTGTTCGGGCATCGAGGCCGGCGGCCGGCACATCGAGGGCTGCGGGCACGAGGGCACCGCGACGTTCCGGGACGGGAAGCTCCCGTGGCGCTTCGAGTGGCCCGCCCAGTGGCAGGCGCTCGGCGTCGACTTCGAGCCGTTCGGGAAGGACCACGCCGAGGGGTCGTGGCCGAGCGGCGAGGACATCGCGCGCAGCGTCCTCGGTATCGACCCGCCGGTGCCGATGGTGTACGAGTGGTTCACGCTGAACGGGGAGGCGCTCTCGTCGTCGGAGGGGAACGTCGTGACCGTGAAGGGCGTCCTCGACCTGATCGAGCCGGAGGTGCTGCGTTACTTCTTCGCCCGGAACCCGAAGAAGGCGAAGGACTTCGACACCGAGCGGGTGGACCAGTTGGTGAACGAGTTCGACCGCTTCGAGCGGGTGTACTTCGGCGAGGAGGACGACGAGACCATCGCGTCGCTGGCCGAGCGGGCGTACCCGTTCGTCGTCGAGGACGTGCGCGCGGACCGGGTGCGTCTCCCGTACACGTTCGCCGCGGTGCTCGGGATGGTCGACGACCGCGAGTTCCGCGTCAAGATGGCGATGGACGAGGGCCACTTCGACGAGGACACCCCCGAGTGGGCCATCGAGGACGCGCTCGAACGCGTCGAACGCGCCCGCCGCTGGGCCCAGCGGTTCGACAACGAGTACAACTACCGCCTCCAGACCGATCTCCCGACCCACGAGTTCGACCCGGCCGTCCGTGACGCGCTCGACGACCTCGCGGCGTTCGTCGCCGAGGGGCACGACGGCGAGGCGATACAGGGGGAGATATACGAGACCGCCCGCCGGCACGGGGTGGAGGTAGCGGACCTGTTCACCGCGGGCTACCGCCTGTTCTTCGACGAGACGCAGGGACCGCGACTCGGCGAGTTCCTCGGGGAACTGGAGCGGGAGTTCGTCGTGGCCCGCCTGCGACGGGACGGGTGAGGGCGGCCAGCGACCCCCCGAGACCGCCCGTCGACGCGGGAGTGGCAGGCCGAACGTTCATGAGCGACAGCCCAGTGGCTCGGAGTGATGGGCGAGTCCATCCAGAAGCGGCAGCCGACGGCGGGGGCGGAGTCGGACGAGGAGCGGGAGGCCGCCACGGAGCGCGAAGCCGACGAGGAGGGAGACGTCTACACGGCGCCGAAACTCAGCGAGGGAGTCGGCGAGGTACTGCGTCGCCCGCGGGAGTGGTTCTTCCTCCTGGAGGACCGCGTCCTCGTCGCCGGCTGTCTGCTCGTCGCCTTCCTCGCGTTCTTCCTGACCGTCGACCTGCTGCTCGGCGTCGGGAGCGGCGACCTCCAGCCGATGTTCTACGTCTTCGGCGGCCTCATCGGCGGCAACCTCACCCTCATCACCATCGTCATCTCGATAAACCAACTCGTCGTCTCCAGACACATGAACACGCCCGGGGGCCTGCGCGAGGAGATCGAGGGGGTCAACGAGTACCGGGAGGCGGTCGAGGAGGCGTTGACCCGCGAAGTCGCCCCGGTCACGCCGTCGGACTTCCTCCAACTGCTCCTCGAAACCGCACAGGGGGCGATCGAGTCGGCCCAGAGCCACGCCGACGAGATCACCGACGAGGAGGTCGAAGAGGAGATATCCACCCTGCTCGACGACCTCGGGCGGAACCTCAGACACACCGACCACGTGCTCCGACGGTCGGACGTCGGTATCTTCGAGGCGCTCTCGGTCACGCTTCGGACGAACTACTCCGAGGAGATATACCGGATACGGAGCATCCAGACGGCCCACGAGGGCGACTTCCCGGCCGAACTGGACGACGTGTTCGACGACCTCGTCGTCCGAATCCAGCAGATCGACGTCGCCCGGCAGTACTTCAAGACGCTGTACCTGCAGGACGAGCTTTCGTACCTGTCCCGGACGCTCCTGTACGCCGGGGTGCCGGCCGAGCTCACGTCGATAACGATGCTGTTGTTCTTCGCGGGGAACATCGAGTTCCCCCTGTCCGGGGTCGCCCTCTCGGTTCTGATTCCCGTCGCCATCGTGGTCGCCTCGGCGCCGCTCGCGCTCGTCTTCGCGTTCATCCTCCGGCTCTCGATCGTCGCCCGGCGAACCGCCGCCATCACGCCGTTCACGACCGCCCAACAGGAGCAGTCGACGGAGTTGATCGAGGAGCAGGCGGTCTCCGAGACCGAGGGCTGACCGGCCGGTCAGTCAGGTCGGTGATACCGAAACCCTTAGGCCGCGAACTCCGAATACGAGGAGTAATGCGGAAGAGCGGCCCACCGCGCGGTCTCATCTCGTATCTCGTCCTCGAACTCCTCGAGGAGAAGCCGAGGTACGGGTACGAGATACTCAAGGAGATAACTGAGATCAGCGGAGGCCACTGGGAACCGTCGTACGGGTCGGTGTACCCCATCCTCTACAAGTTCGAGGACGAAGGGTGGGCCGAGCGCGTCGAACGGGCGGACGAACCCGACCGGAAGTACTTCGAACTCACCGACGCGGGGCGCGAGCACCTCACAGAGAAGCGCGTCGAGACGGGCGGGAAGGCCCGCGAGTTCGCCGACGTCATCCTGGGATTCTACCACGTGTACGTCGCGTTCGCCACGGACGAGCGCTTCGCCGTGGACGCGCCGGACGAGGAGTGGCGGTTCGACGACGACTACTCGGCCTGGATCGCGGAGCAGGTCATCCGCCACCACGAGCGCGACTTCGGGGAGTTCGAGCGCATCCCCGACATGCCGGAGGCGTTCCACGCCCGGATGAACCGCGGCGACGCGTCCGAGACGGCGGAGGGCGCGGTCGACGAGGAGGGAGCGGAAGCGGTCGCCGACGGCGGCTCGAACTGAGGCCGGGAGAACGAGCGCCCGGACGGACGGCGGTGCGCGGCCGGAGGCCGGCTCAGCCCGCGAGCAACTGCGGCCCGAACATGATGACGAGCAGCGCACCGAGCATCGTCAGCCCGACGGAGACGGTGATGGTCCGGACGAGGCTGTGTCGGTCGGAGACGGGGAGCCGCGAGACCACGCCCTCGGCGACCATCCGGAGGATGCGCCCGCCGTCGAGCGGGTAGCCGGGGATGCAGTTGAAGATGCCGAGCTGGACGTTTATCCAGGCGGTCCAGAACAGGACGTTCGCCGCGAGGAACACCGGCGTCTCCCCGAGGGCGCCGAGCGGGCCGGTCACGTCGTAGAAGTTGGTGAACTCGCCGTAGAAGCCCGCGAAGTTGTACGGGAGGAACCCGATGGTGCCCGCGAGCGGTAACACCAGCGCGACGTACGCCAGTCCGAGGAACGACCCGGCGACGCCGCCGAAGTTGCCCGGCGGGGAGCCGCCTTCGCCCCCGAGGAGCGCGAGGTACGCGCTCGCGGGGTACGAGCGGACGCCGAAGTCGTCGACGACCAGCCCGGAGACGCCCTGCGCGCCGAGTACGCCCAGCAGCGCGTCGTCGGGGTCGGCGGTCGCCTCGTTGGGACCGAGCGTCACCTCGTACTCCCGGAACTCGCCGTCGACGTACGCGCGGACGGTCACGGTGTCGTTCGGCGCGTGCGCGTCGATGACCCGGCCGAGGTCGGTGAAGTCGAGGACGCGCTCGCCCGCGATTCGGGTGACGACGACCGACCGGTTCGCCAGCGCGCCGTCGGTGGCGGCCGCGAACGCGCCGTCCGACTGGACGGTGGCGTACGCGCCGAGCGGGAGCGTCCGGACGCCGGCGCTCGTGTCCAGCCGGGCGAACTCGTGCTCGCGGGCCGCCTCGCGGAACGCGCTCATCGTCCGGACCTCGGTGCCGTTCACCGACCGGATGCGGATGGGGTCGTCGTCGGGGTCGACCGTGAGGTTCGCGGGGTTCCCCGGGACGCTCCCGGCCGCGACGACGTAGCGCTCGACGGTGACCGTCTCCTCGCCGTTCACCTCCACATCGACGACCGGGTCGCTCGTGTTCGCCAGCACCGCGTTCAGGGCCGACTCGTTCGCCACCGGCGTCCCGCCGACGGCCGTGACCCGGTCGCCGCCCGCGATGCCGGCCTCGTCGGCGGGCGTCCCCTGATAGACACCGCCGACCGCGACGCCCGCGGCGGGAGTGATGGCGCCGACGACCGGACCGAACAGCAGCGCGAACGCGACGGCCGTGACGACGAAGTTGTTGGTGACGCCCGCGGCGAACATCCGCGAACGCGCCCCGCGGTCGGCGCGCCGCTGGCTCTCCTCGTCGGGTTCCACGAACGCCCCGACGGGAATCAGCGCGAACAGGACGAGACCGAGCGAGTCGATGTCGATGTCCTCGACCCGACAGAGCAGACCGTGGCCGCCCTCGTGGACGACGAGCGCGACGAGCAGTCCGAACACGATCTCGGGCGCGACGGCGAGCGGGAGGAAGTCGTTGACGCCCGGGACGATGAGGAAGTTCGACGGCTCGTTCGCCTGCGTGACCACGGGACTCCGGAGCGTGGAGATGGCCGCCTGCACGAGGAAGAAGAACATCCCGAACATGACGACGAGCGCGACCCCGACGCCGACGTTGCTCCACGCGCGCCAGAACCGCTTCGGGCGGGAGAGTCGGTCGAGGAGCTTCCGCCCGTAGGTCGTGTGAATCGTCGTGAGCGGGCCCTGGACCCGGACGGCGCTGGGGAGGTAGCCGCGCGCCTGCAACCCCATGGCGACGACCGAGTACAGGAGCACGCCCGCGAGGACCCACAGGAGCGTGTTCATCACATCACCGGAGTCCGCGCGTGGACAAAGGGGTTCGGGTCCGACGCTCGGAGCCCGCAGTCGGGGACGGCTGCTGGGGGCGACGCGCCGTGGCCCCGTGGCCGCCCGGCGGCGCGGAAGGTTCATGCCGCCGGCGGCGACACACCCGCCATGTTCGAGGGGTCACACTACGAGGTCAGACAGCGGGTGTCCATCGGGAATAAGTACGTCGTCTACGAGGGCGACGACCCCATCCTCGAATCGGCCCAACAGAAGTTCCGGTTGAAGGAGGACTTCCGCTTCACCGACCCCGACTCCGGAGAGGAGCGGTTCCGGGTGCGGGCGGACTCGGTGCTCGACACCGCCGCCGCGTACGACATCGAGGACACGCGGACCGGCGAGCGAGTCGGCTCCGTCGAGCGGAGCGTCACGTCGTTCCTGAGACACGAGTACCAGTTGCTCGGTCCCGACGGTGGGGTAGTGGCGACGGTCAAGGAGGATAGCTGGCTGAACGCGTTCCTCCGGCGCCGGGTGACGACGCTGCTCCCGTTCGCGTACACCGTCGAGGGGCGAGACGGGAGCGAGGTGGGCAGCATCTCGGGCGCGTTCTCGCTGCGCGACCGCTACAGCGTCGACGTATCGGGCGATATCGACCCGCGCCTCGCGGTGGTGGCGGCGGTCGTCATCGACGCCATCGAGGAGAACTAGGGGGTCACAGAGGCGAAGGAAAACAGGCATACGCCCCGCGCTCCAACCTGCGGGCATGCCGGACGCACCCGAGACGGACGAGGGCTGGTACGTCCTCCACGACTTCCGGACGGTCGACTGGGACGCGTGGCGCGACGCGCCCGAGCGCACCCGCGAGCAGGCCCTCGAGGAGGGAACGGCCTACCTCGACCGCCACGAACGCGTGGCCGACGCCGACGAGGGTGCCTCGGCCGTGTTCTCGGTGCTGGGTCACAAGGCCGACCTCCTCGTGCTCCACTTCCGGCCGACGCTCGACGCGCTCTCGGCGGCCGAGCGTCGGTTCGAGTCGACGGCGTTCGCGGCGTTCACGGACCAGCCCACCTCCTACGTCTCCGTGACCGAGGTGTCCGGGTACGTCTCGGACGACTACTTCGCGGGGAACGAGGACGACGTCGACGAGGGGCTCCGCCGCTACATCGAGGGGAAACTCGAGCCCGACGTGCCCGACGACGAGTACGTCGCGTTCTACCCGATGAGCAAGCGCCGCGGCGAGACGCACAACTGGTACGACCTGAGCTTCGAGGAGCGCGCGGACCTGATGGCCGGCCACGGCGACGTCGGCCGGGAGTACGCCGGCCGCATCACACAGGTCATCGCCTCCTCCGTCGGGTTCGACGACCACGAGTGGGGCGTCACCCTGTTCGGCGCCGACCCGACGGACATCAAGGACATCGTCTACGAGATGCGCTTCGACGAGGCCACCGCGAAGTACGGCGAGTTCGGACAGTTCTACGTCGGCCGACGCTTCCCCCCCTCGGACCTCGCGGCGTACCTCGACGGCGACCCGGTGCCGACGAGCGCACACGGGGACCGGAGCCGGGACGCATCGCCGCACGCCTCCCCGCCGCGCGGCGACCACCCGCACGGGCAGGGGCACGGCGGCGAGGGCGACCACCCGCACGGCGAACCGGACGCTCACGCCGAGGGCGACCACGCGGACGCCGACGGCGAGGGCGACGCGACCGACGAGGAGCGAATCAGGGAGGAACTGACCGACCTCGACATCTACGCCGGGAAGCCGCACGGCGAGGACGTGTACGCGACGGTGCTGTACTCGGAGAGCGACCCGGCACAGTTGTTCGAGGAGGTCGAGGGGCTCCGCGAGAACTTCGACCACTACGGGACGCACGTCAAGACCGCCGTCTACGAGGGAACCCACGCCGACCGCGCCGCGGTCGTGAGCATCTGGGAGACGGCGAGCGCCGCCGAGACGGCCGCCGGCTTCCTCTCGGAACTCCCCGGCATCGTCGCGCGCGCCGGCGAGGAGTCCGGGTTCGGAACGATGGGGATGTTCTACACCGTCAAGCCCGACCACCGCGCGGAGTTCGTCGAGAAGTTCGACACCGTCGGCGAGGTGCTCGCCGACACGGACGGCCACCACGAGACCGACCTGATGGTGAACCGGGAGGACGAGAACGACATGTTCATCGCGAGCCAGTGGGCGTCGCGCGAGGACGCCATGGGGTTCTTCCGTTCGGACGCCTTTCGCGACACCGTGTCGTGGGGACGCGACGTCCTCGCCGACCGGCCGCGCCACGTGTTTCTGGCGTGAACCGGCGGCGAAGATAACACCGGTTCGGGCCGGTTTGCGTACCTCGTTGTTAGCTACGAGATATCACACCTGAGTGGCGAGTGGCGACATTTATCAGTACGCGTTCGTAAGCCAGACCGATGGACACCGGCAACGCCGCTGGGACGGATGCCGGCCGACTCCGGTCGCTGTACGCGACGACACGGCAGTTGATGCGCGCGTCGACGCGCGAGGAACTGTGCCGGGTCGCGGTCGACACGGCCGAAGACGTTCTCGGCCTCCCGCTGGTCGGCATCTACCTCAACGAGGAGGACGCGGGACTCGTCCCGAAGGCGACGACCACGGCCGTGCACGACCGCTTCGAGGGGCCCCCGGCGTACGCCCCAGGCGGGCTCGTGTACCGCGTGTACGAGAACCGCAGGACCTTCCGCGTCGACGGCGAAGACCGGGTGGGGAGCGACGACGACCTCTGGACGGGAGTCATCGTGCCCATAGCGGGGTACGGCGTGCTCATCGCCGGGGGCGACGGGGGGCGCGAACTCGACGACGAGGCGGTCGGACTCCTCGAGCTGCTCGCGGACAACGCCGCGAGCGCGCTCGACCGGCTGGAGCGGGAGCGCCGCCTCGACAGACTCCACGAGGCGACGCGCGAGTTGATGACGACCGACACCGCGTCGGTGGCCGCGGCGACGACGGACACGGCCCACGAGGTGCTCGGACTGCGGACGAACGCGGTGTACCTCCTCTCGTCCGACGGCGACCGGCTCGTGCCCGTGAGCGTCACCGCGGAAGCGCGCGACACGTTCGGCGAGATGCCGGACCTCGATCCCGGCAGCGCCGGCTGGCGGGTGTTCTGCACCGACGAGGGCGAGGTGTACGACGAGGTGCGCGACGCGGGGCTGGCGTCGGAGTCGGAGGCGCCGATACGGAGCGAGATGATACTCCCGCTCGGGAACCACGGCGTGTTCCTCGCCGGGGCGACGGAACCGAACGCGTTCAGCGAGGCGGACACCAGACTGGCTCGCGCGTTCGCGGACAACGTGAAGGCGGCGCTCGACCGGGCGGAGAAGGAGGAGCTACTACGGGCGCGCGAGTCGGAACTCGCCCGGCAGAACGAGCGGCTCGAGGAGTTCGCGTCGGTCGTGAGTCACGACCTGCGGAACCCGCTCAACGTCGCGGAGGGACGGCTGGAACTCGCGATGAGCGAGGGAGAGAACGGGGCGGACAGCCCGCACCTCGAACACGTGATGGAGGCGCACGACCGCATGGAGGCGCTCATCGACGACCTGCTCGCACTCGCCCGCCACGGCCGCTCGGTCGGGGAGACCGAACCGGTGTCGCTCGCGCCGCTCGCTCGCGACGCGTGGGACGTCGTCGACGCCAGCGACGGCGACCTGACGGTCGGCGACGACCTCGGCTCGGTCGACGCCGACGAGTCGCGGCTCCGCGAACTGCTGGAGAACCTCTTCCGGAACGCCGTCGACCACGCCGGCGACCACGTGGGGGTCGAAATCGGACGCCTCTCCGACGGCGACGGGTTCTACGTCGCGGACGACGGCCCGGGCGTCCCCGCCGACGACCGTGACCGCGTGTTCGACCGCGGGTACACCACCGCGTCGGACGGGACGGGGTTCGGTCTGGCCATCGTCCGCGACATCGCGGAGGCGCACGGCTGGACGGTGGCGGTCGTCGAGAGTCAGAGCGGCGGGGCGCAGTTCGAGGTACACACGGGCGACGAGCACGCGGAGCGAACGTGAACCGTCGGGAGCCTGTCGCCGCTCGGTCGGTCGGTTTCTAGTCGAAACAGGGGGGTCGTCGGGCGCGAGAACGGACCGGTCCCGTCAGCGCCGTCGCACGTACTCCGCGAGACCGACCAGTCCGCTCGCCAGCGTCGCGGCGGCCCAGACCGGACCGGACGCGTCGCGGCCGCGGGCGTCCCGGTAGACGGCGGCCGCGAGTACCGCGTGGACGAGAAGCGTCGCCGCGAGCAGCGCCCGGGTGAGTCGGCGCATCGGTGTGTCGGTGCCCCCGCCTCAGTCGGCCGGTTCCTCGGTCGGCAGGACGCCCGCCTCGCGCAGGTCGTCGCCGTCGACGGAGGTGCGGAAGTTCTCCGGGTCCATCCCGTCGTCCCGGTCGACGCCGAAGTTTCGGGCGTACAACGCCTCGACGCGGGCGACCTCCTCGTCGCTCAGCCGGGGGGTGTCGGGCGCGGCGGCCCACTCGTCGATGTCGTCGCGCGAGCGGAACGTCGGGGTGACCGACGCCACCTCGTCGTGACTGAGGAGCCACTGGATGGTGGCCTGGCCCATCGTGCGCTCCCCGTCGTTCCCGGGCCGCGTCCGGGAGCCAGAGGAGTCGTGCTCCCCACGGCGTTCGAGGAACCTGACGGCGTCGAGTTTCTCCCACCCCGTCTCGAACCACGCGTCCGGTCGGTGCGCGCGGTGGTCGCCCGTCCCGAGTTCCGTGTCGGGCGTCACCTGCTCGTTCAGCAGTCCGGACGAGTGGGGGACGCGGGCGACGAGGCTGGTGTCGGACCCCTCCTCGCGGACGGTGTCGATGAAGTGTCGGCCGGGGGTCTGCTCGAACAGGTTGAACACGGTCTGGACGGCGTCGAAGTCGAGTTCGACCGCGCGGTCCCCCTCCGCGAGCCAACCGATGGAGGGGCCGAGCGCCCAGCCGAGCGCGTCGTACAGGCCGTCCTCGCGCATCTCGTACAGCGTCTCGAGCACCTCGTCGGTCACCTCGTCGACGTCGGCGTTGTGGAGGTACAGCACGTCGACGTACTCCATGTCCAACCGGTCGAGGCTCCGTTCGACGGCCTCGCGGAGGTAGTCGGGCGAGAGGTCCTTCGGGAGTTCGCCGTGGCCCGCCTGCGGGTTGTTGTAGAAGTCGTAGCCCACCTTCGTGGCGACGGTGACCTCGTCGCGGTGTTCGGAGAGCGCCTCGCCGACGAGTTCCTCCGAGCGGCCGTGGCCGTACACGTCGCCCGTGTCGAAGAACGTGATGCCCCGGTCGAGCGCGTACTGGACCATCTCGACGGCCTCCGCGTCGCTCCGGTCGCCCCACCAGTCGGTGCCGACGACCCACGCGCCGAAGGCGACCTCGCTCACCTCGACGCCGGAGTCTCCGAGTTCGCGGTACTGCATGTGCCGGCCTTCGGACCGGTCGCACTTATCCGACGCGGTCGACGGGCGGGGCGGTCGCCCCGTGCGGGCGTCGGCCGGCCGCTCCCGAGACCGACCGCGACGGGAACGCTTTTTCGCCGGCGAGTGAATCGTCGTGGTATGGAGACGGCTCCGGTACGGGTAGGGATGCTCGCGGCCGACGGGCGGAGCGTCGAGCGAGGGACGGCGGCCGCCGTCGCGGAACGGGTCGCGGAGGCGGTCGACACGGTGTCGCTGTCGGCGGTCGCGGCCGGGGACGCCGGCCTCGACGACTTCGACGTGCTGTGGTGGCACCGGACAGACCCGCTCGACGCGTGCGGCGTGGACGTCGGCGCCGCCGGGCCGCCGGTACGCGAGTACCTCCGCGGGGGCGGGGGGTTGGTGGTGAGCGCGCGGGCGCTCTCCGCGGTCGCACCGCTCGGTATCGACCCCGTCGCGCCGGACGCCGCCGGGGTGATTCACCCGGGTGCCGAGGCGGGCTACCACGTGCGGGCACTCCACCGCGAGCACCCGCTGTTCGAGGGATTCGAGGAGTTCGAAGAGTTCGGCGGGACCGGGTCGCCGCCTCGCTTCGCGCTGGTCGGTCCCGGGGTCGAGGCGGCGTTCGCGCGGTACGACGGTCCCCTCCCCGCCCGGGGGGACGTGCTCGCCTGCGCGACCCACGGGGAGGACGACGCGTACCGCGAGAAGGCCGTCGTGGAGTGGCGCGTCGGCGCGGGCGGCGTGTTCGGACTCGGTGGCCCCCTCCGATTCGGCGGCGACGACGACCACGCGGCGGCCCGCGAGCGACTGGTCCGCAACGCGCTGGCGACGCTCGGGCGGAACGCGCTCCCCGCGTTCACGGGCCGACCGACGACGGGCGAGGGATTCACCGCGCTCCGCGACCGCCTCGCGGGCGACCACCACCGGCCGGCGTACCACCTGTCGCCGCCGGCGAACTGGCTGAACGACCCGAACGGGCTGGTGAAGTACGAGGGGCGGTACCACGTCTTCTACCAGTACAACCCCGCCGGGCCGTTCCACGACGCCATCCACTGGGGGCACGCCGTGAGCGACGACCTGGTGCACTGGGCGGACGAACCGGTCGCGCTCGCGCCTGACCCGGACGGCCCAGACCGGGACGGCTGCTGGTCCGGGTGTACCGTCGTCGATACGGACGGCACGCCGACCCTGCTGTACACGGGGGGCCGGAACCGGGACCAGCTTCCCTGTCTGGCGACGGCGGACGGCCCCGGTCTGCGGCGGTGGGAGAAACACCCCGAGAACCCGGTCATCGAGTCCCCGCCCGCGGGACTGGAGGTGTACGAGACGGTCGACTGGGCCGCCGAGTTCCGCGACCACTGCGTCTGGCGCGAGGACGGCGTCTGGTACCACGTCATCGGCTCCGGCGTCGACGGGGGCGGCGGTGCGGCCCTGCTGTACCGCGGCGACGACCTGACGGAGTGGGAGTACGTCGGCGTCCTCCACGCCGGCGAGGGACCGCGCGGCGCCCCCGTCTGGGAGTGTCCCGAACTCCTGACGTTCGACGACGCCCGCCTGCTGCACGTCTCCGACGACGACCGGGTGGCGTACTACCTCGGCGAGGCCGACCTGGGAACCGGCGCGGAGGAGGGGAGCGACCACGGTCCGGGGGGTGAGCCCTCCTTCGACGTGCGCGAGTCGGGACTGCTCGACCACGGCGACTTCTACGCCCCGCAGTCCCTGCGGGACGAGGAGGGCGACCGGTACGTGACGTGGGGGTGGCTCCCCGAGACGCGCGACGAGTCGGCCCAGTGGGACGCCGGCTGGTCGGGGACCATGTCGCTCCCGCGGGTACTCGACACCGAGGACGGCGAACTCCGACAGCGCCCCGCGACGGAACTCGCGACCCTGCGCGGCGAGCGCTCGCTCGCCGAGCGCGTCCACCTGGACGACGAGCGCCGGCCCCTCGACGTGCGCGGGAGCGCGCTCGAACTCGACTGCACCCTCCGCCTCGGCGACGCCGACGCCGTCGGTCTCTCGGTGTTCGAGAGTCCCGCCGCGAGCGAGCGGACCGTCGTCCGCTACGACGGCGAGACGGTGACGGTCGACCGGCGCGCGAGCGGCGGCGACGAACGCGTCGACCGGACGGAGCGGCGGATGCCGGTCGGGGACGTGGCGGGCTCGGACGCCGAGGAGGGCGGTGGCCTGTCGCTCCGGGCGTTCCTCGACGGGTCGACGCTCGAACTGTTCGCGGAGGAGCGGCGGTGTCTCACGACCCGCGTCTACCCGACGCGGCCGGACGCGGACCGCGTCTCCGCGTTCGCCGAGGGCGGGCGCGCCGACGTCGACGTGGAGGCGTGGCCGACGACCGGGACGTGGCCGACGTCGACCGGACGGTAGGCGGGAGCGGAATCGGGCGGGTCGGCCGCTCAGCGAGAGTCGCCGTACTCGCCGGACGGGTCGCGTCGCACCTCCCGCGTCGGGAGGTCGGGGAGCGCCTCGTCCGGGCGCGGGATGTGACCGTGCGCGAGTTTGCCGAGGACGCGACTACGGTCGCCCTCCAGCGAGACGCGGACCGTCGGCGCGAGCGTGCCGCCGAAGCGACGGAACTGTTCGTCCGGCGGGAGGTCGGCCACCTGGTCGAGCGTCCGTCCCTCCAAGTCGTAGTAGTTGAAGAAGGCGGTGACCAGTAGCTCTTCGGCGTGGGGGAACGCGAGCCACGAGTACGCCTGGAACGGCGCGTTCGTCGGGTTCGTGAGCACGAGGCCCGTGTCGTTGAGCGGGCGGTACGCCCCGCGCAGCGAGTCGGCGACGAAGCCGTACAGGGCGTCGAACCCGTCGATTCCGGGCGCGAACGTGTGTTCGTGGCTGGAGACGAACAGGTAGTAGCGGCCGTCGCGGACGACGACGTGGGGGCGTTCGAGTTCCTGATTGACGCACGTCGAGTGGAGCAGGGGGTCACGGAGGGTCCACTCGGTCGGGTCGCCCGTCGGCGAATGGGCGACGCCGACGGCGCCGTTGAACTCCTGTGGGACCGGGTCGCCGTCGCAGGCGTCGCTCCCCTCGGGGACGGGGGCGTTCGCCTCGAACAGCAGGTGCGTCCCGCCGGTCGCCGGGTCCTCGAAGAACCACGGGTCGCGGAAGGTGTACATCATGCCGCGCGACTGCTCCTCCGTCTCGTAGCGGACGCCGTCGGGTCGCAGGAGCGACTCGTGGGTGAACGTCCCCTCGACCGTCAGGTCGTCGCCGCCCACCGCGAGCGTCCCGCCGGTCGCGAGCGCGACGTGCTGGGTGTAGCTCAGGTCGGCCTCCCCCCGCGCGCCGGCGGCGGTGTAGTAGCAGTAGAGGTCGGACGGGCCGGGACCGTCGGGGTCCCACAGCGCACAACCGGCCCACTGCCGAGAGCCGAGCGGTTCGCTCCCCTCGAAGACGGGACCGGCCGACGCCCAGCGCTCGCCGTCTGCGGAGTAGAAACACCGGACGGTGGCCACGTCGTGACGCTTGCCGGGGAGGAGGTCGCGGGGAGCCGTGAGCGCGAAGGCGACGCGGTAGCCGCCCACGTCCGCGAGCGAACCGTCCCGTTCGCGCAACAGCCACGTGTCCCAGAGGTACACCTCGTCGCTAATCGGGTCGACCGGCGGGTAGATGACGGGCGTCACGGCGTCGTCGACGCGGGCGAGTCGGCCCGCCTGCTCGCGGGTCCACGCGGGCGTCCGCTCCCGAACCGCGTCGGGGTCGTCGGCTCGTTCGGGCGCGGTCGCCGCGTCCGGGCCGGCGTCGGAGTCGGGCGCGTCGGGCATGGGTGAGCAGTCGGAGTCGGGGTCCTAACCGCTGTCGCTTCGGCAAGACAGTCGGGTTCTCGCAGACTGCGCACATCCGAATCCCTTTGTCCGCCCCGAGTCAAGCCGAGGACATGACCAAGCGTCACGTCTCGCTCCCGGAGGACGCCGAGGAGGGACTCACGGCCTTCATCGAACGGGTAGACGAACGCCTCTCGGGCGCGGAGGACACCTGCGACGTGGTCCGCGACACGCTGATCGACCTCTTCGGGGACCGTGACGCGTACGAGCGGTGGCATGCCGGCGGCGACGTGACGCCCGCGGAACGGGTCCGCCTCCAGGGGTACGACCCGTGCAACGCGACGCTGGAGTCGGAGTACTACGCCGAGAAGGACGAGGAGAGGTTCACCCGCTCGAAGCACCTCCAGTGGCTCTGGCGGCAGTTCGACGCGACGCCGATGGCCGACAACATCGCGTTCGCGCTCCGCTTCCGGCGGATGCTCGCGCGCCACCTGTTCGCGGAGGCCGGCGAGGACCTCCGGCTGTTCAAGGGCATCACGTTCACCTACGGGCACAACATCGAACTGGGCGACAACGTCGTCGTCCACGACGACGTCCACCTCGACGACCGGGGAAAGCTGACCGTCGGCGACCGGGTGTCCATCTCCGACTCGGTGCACGTGTTCAGCCACGACCACGACATCGTCGACCAGACGGCGGTGGAGAACTACCACACCGTCATCGACGACGACGCGCGCCTCACCTATGACGTGATGGTGCGGGCGGGCATGCGCATCGGGAAGAACAGCGTCGTCGGCGCGAAGAGCGTCGTGCAGGGCGACGTGCCCGACCACCACATCGCCGTCGGCGCGCCCGCCAAGAGCGTGAAGGTGAAACCCGGCTGGGAGGAGGAGGCCGACCCCATCGAGGACCGTCTGACCAACCGGGCCGAGGAGCGGAAACTCGACACGCCCGTCCCGGACGACATCGAGGTGCTCGACGAGTTCGAACGCCACCTCTCGCCGCCGGACGCGCCCGAGGCGGACGACTAGCGAGACGCGAGGGAGCGAAGCGACCGAGCGTCTCGGAGGCCGTGCGGCGCGCTCTCCGGGGCGCGCCGCAGAGAAGTGGGGGTGCGGTCAAGCGACTGGAGGGAGCGAGACGGCGTGGCACGGCCCTCGGGCCGGGCCGTCGATAACGACAGCGAGACGCGAGGGAGCGAAGCGACCGAGCGTCCCGGGGATGCACCGTTTTTGCCGGTGCGGTCCCACGGACGGACGTGCCCCGAGCCGTCGCCATCAACGTCGCCGCCAACACCAACCTCCCCGGACGCCGCGGACCGGTGTACGGGGACGGCTCGTTCGTCTACGTCCCCATCCCCGAACGGAAGCCGACCGCCGAACCGGTACCGACGTACGCGGACCTCGGCCTCGCGGAGTACGTTCCGGCCGACGCGCGCGACTCGCCGGTCCACCGCGACCCGGAGTTCGTCGGCGTTCACGGCGGCGAGCGGTACACCTACGGCGACCCGCACGGCGTGAAGGCCGGTCCCCTCTCGCGGCTCGAACCCGGCGACTTCCTGTTCTTCTACGCGACGCTGACCGTCCACCGCGAGGAGAGGGGAGAGAGCGGTGAGACGGGCGACGGGAGCGCCGCGGACTGGCTCCCGCCCGAGTGGGGCGCGTTCGTCGTCGGCGCGTTCGAGGTGAGAGAGGCGACGACGGGCGAGGCGTACCGCGACCTGTCGACGACCGACCGGGAGCGGTTCGCCTCGAACGCTCACCTCCGTCGGGAGACGTTCGACGCGGCGGTCCTCGTGCGCGGTACCGACGCGTCGCGGCTGTTCGACCGCGCGGTCCCGCTGTCGACGCCGGCGGCCGGCGCGGACGCGAACCACCTCGTGACCGACCTCTCGAACGACTCGGGACGGGGGCCGTGGTGGCGGCGCGTCCTCCGGTACGACGCCGACGCGACCGCCCGGCTCCGAGCGTACATCGACCGTGACCCGACCGAGTGGCTCGGCGGCGACGGTGACGGCGGGCGCGACCCGGAGTAAGCGCGGGCGAGAGAGGCGAGGTGACCGTCGCGCGCACGGCGGGCGTCAGTTGCCGTGCATCGCGGTGGGACCGCGCGAGAGAACCGAGACGACCGCCGCGCGCGCGACGCCACGAACGCGCCGCGAGGAACAGGGCCGTCGCGCGGACGAGCCCGCTCGACCCGCCGAGCGCGGCGACGCCGATGGCGAGCAGCGCCGCCACCACCGTCAGCAGTTCGGTCTGTGCGGGCGCGCGCGGCCGACGGCGGCGCTCCACCGCGACGCCGGTGACGACGCCACCGAGCACGAGGACGAGCGAGACGAGTTCGAGGAACCCGGCGAGTTCGATGCCGACGAGTACGCCGAGGGTCGCCGCCGTGCCGTTGGCGAACGCGAGCAGGACCGACTCGCCGTTGGCGGACCAGTTGCCCGCCTCCGCCAGCCGCTCGAACAGCCGCGGGAACGCGAGCCGTGCGACGCCGAACACGACCACGAACGGCACGACGAGGAGGGCCAGGCGGAACGCGACTCCCAACTGCAGCGGAACCATACCACGAGAGGGTGACCGGGACCCTATAAAAACGGGCGGTACGGTCCGGGCTACGGGCGGATGTACGCGTACCCCACGTCCTGGAGGCGCGTGAGTTCGCCGACGCCCGAGGAGGCCGCCTCGGCGCCAGCGGGTAACTCCTCGACCGTCGCGTCGGCCCCGCGGAGCGCGTTCGAACAGACGCGGAGCGCCGCGCCCGCGTCGAGGACGGCCGTCGCCTTCGCGCGCATCCCGCCCGCCGCGGCGTCGACGACCGCGCCGCTGTCGACGACGACGACGATGCGGTCGACCGAAACGGCGTCGTCCTCCCGGAGATTCCGCACCTTCGCGTCGACGTACGAGAACTGCTCTGTCGTGGAGACGTGAAACACGGTGTCCACGACCCGGAGGAGGCGAGGCGACACCCTCTGCGTTTCGGTCGGCGCCGCCTCCCACAGCCGAACCGCGTCGCGCGGAGCGAACCGATTTGCCCCCGGCACGAGAACCCGCGGCCATGGAGCACGTCTCGATAGCCGAGGCGGAACCGACCGCCGCCGACGGCGGCGGCGTCCGCCGCGCGCTGACCGAGCCACTGGACGCGTCGAGCGTGGCAATCAACCACTACGTCCTCGCACCCGGCGAGCGGTTCAGCGGGTCGCTCCACGCCCACCCGGACCAGGAGGAGGTGTTCCTCGTCGTCGAGGGGACGGCGACGTTCGAGACGCGCGAGGGGGAGGTGACCGTCGAGGCGGGCGAGGCGGTTCGGTTCGCGCCCGGCGAGTTCCAGTCAGGGAAGAACGACTCGGACGACGAGGTGGTCGCGTTCGCGCTCGGCGCCCCCCGCGACAGCGAGGACGTGCGCATCGCTCGGATTCCTGTGCTGGACGCGGACGTCGAGTGTCCCGACTGCGGCCGCGGCGACATGCGGATTGGGGAGGAGGGGCCGGGGCTGGTCTGTCCGGACTGCGGCGCGGAGTTGGAGGTGGAGTAGTCCGGAACGGCCCCCCTCCGGTACTCAAACCCGCCGCCGGCGACGAACTCGAATCGAGACGGGGTGAAGCTGGTAGTCGGCCGAAGAGTCCAGCCGTTGGTCACGTCCGAGACGGCGAATTATCTCGCGTCTATCCGGTTCGTTCGGCTCCCATACCAGAAGGACTTTTCTCCCACTGAGAGTCGCCGACAGTGTACCATGCGAATCTCACGACTCGTGGTTGGGCTCGTACTCGTACTGGCTCTCGTGGCCGGTGCCGGTGCGGGCGTAGCCGCGGCGGACCACGACACGAGCAACGACAACTGCGGCGGACTGCACACCGCGGACGAGAAGACCGACGGCACGCCCGCCGAGGAGCGCGTCGGACACATCCACGGGGAGTGCCACGAGAACGTCCACTCGTAATCTCCAGTTTCGGCCGTTCTTCTGTCGGCCAGTGCGGGTGGTGGAGTCGTTCGGGCTCCCGACGAACTGAGCCGTCTCCGGTCGGACCCATCGGAGCGTCTTCTAGAGAACCTCGTCGCGGACTACGCTCGTGCGTTCCGGGTAGAAGAAACCCGTGAACGGACGCGAGAGCGTTCGATGCGCCGTCCGGGAATTGAACCCGGGCTATTAGCTTGGGAAGCTAATGTCCTACCACTGGACCAACGGCGCTCCCTTCGGTCGCGCCGAGACCCACGTCGCCTCGCTGCGTGGACCGACGGCGCTCTCTGCACCCACTCGTTCCCCACCGCGACACTTCAACTAATCGGTCCCTCGCGCCGGGGAGGGAACTGGACGAGCGGTCACCGACGCCCGAACGGAGGGTGGCTATTAGTCCGTCGACGCCGAACGAGCGTTCGATGAGCGAATCAGTCCTCCTGAGCGAGGAGACGCCGCTCGACCTCCGGCTGTCCGACGCGGAACTGGAGGCGACGTACGACCACGTCACCGACTTCGTCGAATCGCAGGTGGAGACCGCCGGGATGTCGGGCGCGGTGCTCGGCCTCTCCGGCGGCATCGACTCCACGACGGTCGCGTACCTCGCGGTCGACGCGCTCGGGGCCGACGCGGTCCACGGCCTCGTGATGCCGGGCGAGGTCAGCACGGACGAGAACATGAGCGACGCCGAACGCGTCGCGGAGGACCTCGGCATCGAGTACGACGTGGTCGAAATCGAGCCCATCGCGGAGGCGTTCTACGACGCGCTCCCGTCGGCCACGGACGAGCACATGGCCGAGAGCAACGTCCGCGTTCGGGTCCGCGCCGTACTCAACTACTTCCTCGCGAACGCGGAGTCGAAACTGGTGCTCGGGACGGGCAACCGGAGCGAGTCGGCGACCGGGTACTTCACGAAGTACGGCGACGGGGCGGTCGACTGCCTCCCCATCGGGAACCTCTACAAACAGCAGGTCCGCCAGCTCGCACAGTACGCCGGCGTCCCCCACGACCTGGTGATGAAGACCCCCTCGGCGGAGATGTGGACCGGACAGACCGACGAGGATGAACTGGGCATGGACTACGACACGCTCGACGCGGTGCTCGCGCTCCACGTCGACGGGCCGCTCTCGACGGCCGCCACCGTCCGGTACGTCGACGTGACCGAGGACCAGATCGCGCGCGTCGAGGAGCTGTACGAGTCCTCGAAACACAAGCGCTCCATGCCGCCGGCGCCGCCCGAACTGTCGCTGTAGCCCACCCGAGTCGGAACCTGCTCGTCGACCCGAACCCGTTCGAGTCCGTTCGAATCCGCGTCGCGTCCCGCTCGCGGTCCCCCGCCACTCGCGCCGGACGCGTGAGAAAGCATTTACCGGCCGCACGGAACCGTCCGCCGTGTCCCGTTCCGACCGCCCCTCCCTCCCAGTCGCGCTCGCCGCGCTGGCGCTCCTCCTCGTCGTCACCGCGGCCGTCCCGGCGGCCGCGAGTCCCGCGCCCGTCTCGGCCTGCCCCCCCTGCGACGAGGGGTTCGTCCGCGCGGCCGCGAGCCACGGACTCGACACCGACGTCCGGCGCAGCGAGGCGACCGTCCGCGTCCACCGGAACGGCTCGGCGACGTGGACCGCCCGCGTCGTCCCGACGAACGGGTCCGTCCTTGACTCGCTCGCCGGGAACGCGTCGCTCGCTCGCGCCGTCGCCGGCGACAGTTTCGGCGTCCGCTACGGTGCCGGTATCGACCACGAACTCCGCTCCGCGCGCGTCGTCGACGGGGCGTTCGTGGTCCGCTACCGGACGCTCGGCGTCGTCCGCGACGGCCCCGCCGGCACGAGCCTGCTCACCTACTTCCGCGACGACCCCGGGGCGTACGTCTACTGGGGTCTCGGCGCGGACGAACTGACCGTCGTCGGTCCGCCGGGAACGACCGTCGCGCACGGTTTCGGCGCGGTGGACGGCCGGCGGCTGACCGCGACGGGACTCCCCGACGCGCGCGACGGCCCGTTCGTCGTCTTCGCGCCGGCCGGAGCGCCGGTACCGGGTCTACTCGGGTCGGCGGCGGTGCTCGACGCGCTCGCGGGCGTCGTCGCCCGGAACCTCCTGTTGTTCGTCCTCCTGCCTGGCGGGGTGCTCGTCGGCGGTCTGGCGCTGGTTCGGCGGACCGTCGACCCGTCCACCGAGCGGAACCCCACGCGACTCGGCGCGGCCGTCACCGTCTGCGGGGCAGCCCTGTTCGCCGCGACTCTCTTGCTCGAGGGCGACGCCCTCCCGGCGCTGACCGGGAACCTCCTCGTCGGCGGCGTCGCCGGTGGGGTGCTGGCCGCGCTCGGGACCGCTGTGACGGGTCCAGGGGTCAGAACGCGGCTCTCCGTCGGCCGACTGGTCGGCGGCGGCGTCGCCGCCGCGGTGGTCGCAGTGGCGAGCGGCGCGTCGCTCGACGCGGACGTGCTCCACGCGACGCTGTCGCTCGGTGTCGCCGCACTGCCGGTCGTGACCGCCGTCGGACGGACCGACGCCCGCGGCGACGCGGTCGGAACGCGTCTCCTCTCGGGTCTCGCCGTGGTTCTGTTCGGGTTACTCGCGGTGAGCGCTCCCCTGACCGCGCTCGGTGGCGCGCTGTTCGTCGTCGTCCCGATTCTGCTGACGATAGCGGCGGTCGGGGTCGTCGTAGCTGCGGTCCCGCTCTACCTCCTGGGGGGGGCGAGCGCTCACGCGTCGACTCTCGTCTGACTCCGCCACGACGGCGACCGCACTACCGGACCGGGTTCTCGGGACCGCGGCCGAGGTACTCCGCACAGAACGCCCGCATCACCTCGACGTCGTACTCCTGGAGCCGCAGGATGTGCCGCCAGGCGGTGAGCGCGTACGGCGACTGGGGGTTCTCGTACGGGTAGGGGACGACGATGACGCTCCCCCACGGGTCGGTGCGGTTCCTGACCCACTTCTGGAGGCTCGCGCGCGCCTCCTCGGTGAGCGCGTCGGGACGGTAGTAGACGACGACCGCGCCGTGTTCGAGCGAGTGGACGACGTTGCCGAGCGGCCGGGGCTGGTCGTAGAAGCCGACCTCGAGCGGGCTCGAGTAGTGCGGTCCCGACAGCGGGGGCAGTCGCGCGTAGTCGACGTTCGTCCCCGAGGCGACGTGTTCGGTCCCCTCGGAGGGGAACGACTGCACGTCTTCGAGGAGCGACTGGTCGCCGCTGTCCGGGAGGTTCGACGCCTCGGGACCACCGCCGCCGCCGAGGAATCCGAGACAGCCGGCGGTCGAGACGAGCGCCGCCGTCGCCGCACCGGCGAGGACGCGCCGCCGCGTGACGGGAGTACCGTGGTCGTGGGGACCGGTCATGCCCTCCAGTATGTGACCGAGTAGTTCAACGTTTCCGGTCACGTCAGCGCTGCCCGTCGGACGCGCCGAACCGGGCGTCGTGGAGCGCGGCGAACGCCTCGCGTTCGGCCCGCTCGCGCTCGTCGCGGGGAGCGTCGTCGCGCAGCCGCTCTTTCAGCGTCTTCAGCGCCTCGGGCGCACCCTCCGCGAACTCCGCCGCGACGGTGGCGGTGTCCGGGACGACGCGGGAGACCAGCCCCGTCCGCAGAGCCGCCTCCGCGTCGAGCGCGCGTCCCGAGAGCGCGAAGTCGAGCGCGTCTCCCTCGCGCATCACCCGGCGGAGGCGGACCGTCCCGCCCCACGCACCGAACAGCCCCAGGCGGACGCCCGTCTCGGCGAACGTGGCCTCGGGGGTAGCGACGCGCACGTCACACGCCAACGCGAGTTCGACACCCCCGCCGCGGGCCGCGCCGTCGACGCCGGCGACGACGACGGACGACGCCCCTTCGATGGCGGACGCGACGCGCTGGCCGTGCGCGGCGAACGCCGCCGGGTCCGTCAGGGCGGCGACCACGTCGAGGTCCGCGCCGGCACAGAAGGCGGAGCCGGCACCCCGGAGGAGGACGACCGGTTCGGTCGCCTCGACCACGGCGGCCTCCAGCGCGTCGAGGTCGGCCGGGCGGAGGGCGTTCCGGACCGCGGGCCGGTCGATGGTGACGGCGCGGACCGCGCCGTCGGCGACGGTCGCCGAGCGTATCATGCGCCGGGATTGCGGGCCGTTTCCAAAGGCCTTTGCCCGTGCCGGCGCAAGGGAAAACCGATGGACGACGCCGTGCGGGTCCGCGAGGCGGCCGGCGAGGCGCTGGCCGACATCGAGCCGGTCCCCCTCCACGAGACGCTGACCGGCCGACTCGCCGACGCCGAGATGACGCCCGGGGTGTTGACGCTCGTGAGCGCCAGGGCGCTCGACCCGGACGGGGGCGTCGACGGCGTCCGCGAACACGCCGCCGGCGTCCAGCTCATCTACGAGGGGCTCCGGCTCACCCGCCGGCTGGCGCACGAGGAGCCGTGGGCCGCGGTGGACCTGGACGCGGTCGGCGACATCGACGCCGACCTCGACGTGCTCGCGGCGGACGTGTTCGTCTCGCGCGGCTTCTACCTGCTCGCGCGGACCGGCGCGGCCGAGAAGGCCGTCGACACGGTCCGCGCGTTCGGGCGCGACCAGACGCTCCGGCGCGACGCCGCCGACGGGGCGGCGGGCGAACTCGACCGGAACCTCGAGGCCGACGTGTTCGAGTTGGCCGTCGTCACCGGGACGGCGGCCGTCGGCGCGCTCGCGCCCGCGGAACTGCTCACGTACGCCGCGAACCTCGCGCGCGACGGCGACGAGCCGATGCCGCCCGTGAGCGCGCTCCCCGAGTCGGCCGGCGAGCGCGTCGCCGCGCTGGCGGAGGACCGCGTCGCCTCGTCGGCCGACTCGTGAGTCGACTCGGTGGGGGAGCGAGTGACGTCGCGTGCCTCGGTCTGGCACGGACTGTCGAAATCGAAACGCCTAAAGACAAATCGGGCAAAGCAGTGGTACGCGCCTGGGTAGCTTAGCGGTAAAGCGCGTCCTTGGTAAGGACGAGAGCCCGGGTTCAAATCCCGGCCTAGGCTTACTGTACTTTGGTTAAATCCTGCGTATAAAAAGGCCCACAGTGGCCATACCGTCGATTTGGGGGTGCTCGCGTGAGGCGCACCGTCCCCGCGGACCAGCAGTGCTCGATGCCGTCGTGCGAGCAGGAAGCCACGACCACCGTCGGCGCTGGTTCGCTCTGTGACCACCACGTCAAGCGACTGGGCGTGGACACCGGAGACTCGAACTCCGACGAGACGGAAACCGCTGAGAACCCTTCGTTTGCGGCGTCTTCGACACCTCAAGCAGAGGGAGCAACGTACGCAGACCTAGCCACTAACGGCCGGCAAGACGATGCGGCGGTCGACCTCCACGGCGTCGAGCCCAACACCTTCCCCACCGATCTCGCCGAACATGGCGCCCGCTGGTTGCTCTGGCAGTACAGCGACGACCGAAAGGTGCCCCGGAACCCCAGCTGGGGGTACTCGGATCAAGCCGTCGGCTACGCGTTCGTCGGCGCGAAGGACCCCAACGCTTGGTTCGATTTTGAGACTGCCAGCAACTGGGTCGACCACGACGACGACCTCGGATTCGCGTACTACCTCACCGGTCCCGACCGTGACGACTGGGACGACGACGAGAAGTACGCCTGGGTGGATCCCGAGGAAGACGTGCCCAGGGAACCGCACGTTGGCCTCCTCGACTTCGACGACATTCGCGACCCAGAAACCGGCGACATCGCCCCGGGCGCTGTCAATCTCCTGGAGCAGCTGGCCGGGACATTCTGCGAGTGGTCTCCGTCGGGGACAGGCGCGCACGCACTCGGTGGCTTCCGTCTCCCGGAGGGCGTGACGACGCTCACGATCGACCTCTCGTCCCCGGAATGGCCGGATGCCGAACTCGAGATGTATCCCGGTCATCGGTACACCACGGTCACTGGTGACCACATCCCCGGTACCGAGACGTCCACGAGAGACATCCAGGGCATCGTCGACGACATCGTCGCCACCCATCCAGGTGCCCTCGACGCGGCACGTGCCACCGCTCCCGGTGATCGGCCGGACGAACTCGACCGCACGCCCGACCTGTCGAAGGCCGAACTCGCCGACATCGAGACCACGTCCGAGATCCAGGACGTGTTCGACGCCATCCAGCACACCGGACCGGCCGACATCCAGCTCCGGTCGACCGTCACCCACGAACGGAGCGACGGGAGCCTCGATCTCGATCCGAGTTGGGCGCAGTCGAAGAGCGGTACTCGCCTTGCGCAGGTTGACCGTGGTTGGGTCTACCGCAAGGGGATGCACGGCCTCGATGCGCTCCAGGTCGTCGCCCTCGAGGAGAGGATCATCTCCTCGGAAACCGAGTATCCGAGCGACGAGGACTTCTGGGCCGCCGTCGACGCACTCCGCGATCGCGGTGCCCACATTCCGAAGTACGAACCCGACGGTGCCGACCCAGTGAGCGCGCTCCCACTCGCGAAGCTGGACGCCCTCGATGACGACGAGCGGCAGCGTGCTGCGGCGGCTCAAGATATCGAGTGGCCGTCGACCGACGAGGCGCGCGAGCGTCTCTGGAATCGTCTACTTGACGCTATTCGGCATCAGGAGGAGGTCGTCATCGACGCCCCGACGGGACTCGGTAAGAGCTACACCGTCGCGACCGAGCCCTGGCTTCACCATGCGGACTGTACCGGCGAACAGCCGGTCGTCCACTTCAGCCCGACCCGAGACGCTCGCGATGCTGCCATCGAACACAGTCGAGAAGCCAGCGGTGTGACGCACGCAGTCCTTCGGGGACGAAAGGAAGCGTGCCCCGTGGCCCACGGCATCCACGATCCGTCGGAGGAGGACGAGAAGGACGAGACCGTCGAGATCACGATGAATCGGACGCCCGCCTCCCAGTGGTTCGACGCTGTCTGTGACGGTCGTGGTGTCCCGTTCTCGACCGCCCACGCGTATCTCGCCGAACACAACGACCAAGACATCGAACTACCGTGCTCTCGTGGAGACGACCCGTGCCCCGCAATCGGCCAGTGGGACGGACTCCCACGAACGGAGGAGGGAGATCCTGCCGTCGACGTGATCCACGCGACGCACCAGTTCGCGTACGTGCCCGGGCTCACCCAGTCGTGTAACGTCATCTTCGACGAGCGGCCGGATTTCGCCGTCGACGGCGACCACCTCACAAACGACCGCATTCAGCGCGCCGTTACGGCGTTCCTCGAAGCGGCGGGCGCGCCGGTGACCACATGGGAGTCGTTCGTCCAATTAGCGCGGACTGCGTACGGACAGGGCGTCCACGGTGACGTCCTTCGAGAAGCGAACGCGACGGCGGCCGTGTTCAACTACGAACCGGACCGGGAGTGGTATCTCGAACATCCCGACGCCCACACGCTCGCACCCGCGTTGACCGATGCTATCTGGTCCGCGTTGGCGCAGGGCTTCGACGAGAACGGGCGTAGCGTGGGTACCGTCACTCACGACCCGCCCCGACTCGATGCTAACGCTCGCGACGACGACGGCTGGTCGCGGACGTGGGTCTCCGTCGTCGTCGACGACAACAACCGCGTACGTACCGTTCGGAACGTTCCTGACCTCTCGACGGCGCGGTGCGTGGTCGGTCTCGACGCCCATCCCAGCGTCCCGCTGTGGCAACGCAACACCACTACGGACATCGTCCCCGATCGCGTCCTCGACGTCGACGAGCGCCGACTCTGGCGGCGATACGAGCGCGGCCTCAAGGTCGTCCAAGTTGGCGCCGCCGTCCGGCCGCTCGCTAGTGGTGAGTACTTCAACCCCGATGCGACGCGAGTGCTCTTGGATCACCTCGATCACCACTTCGGCGACGCGTTCGACACCTGCATCACTGCCGCGAGCGTCGAGCACGAGGTCGAACAGCTGATGCGAGAGGTCGGTGTCGACGACCCCGAAACGATGCACTTCGGCGAGGAGCGATCCCGCGACGAGTTCGGCGATCGCGACGTGGGACTCGTCCACGGATCGATCGACCCGGGCGACGACTACGTGTTGAACCTCCTCGCCGAGTGCGACCTCCACGCCGAGCCAGAAACCGTGGAGTCAGCAGATGGGGAACAGCAACGCGCACATGGACGTGGCTTCGTCGGTCCCGATGCCGACACGGCCAGCGAGATTCTCGCTTCCGTTCGCGAGAATCACGTCGCACAATCCGCTGGTCGATACGCACGAGACGCCGACGACCCCGACAATACAGCCACCGTCTTCGTCCACACCAGTGCCGTGCCGGCTGGGTTCGCGGACTGCCGAGTGCCTGGCGTCGAGTGGGTTGCGACCGACGTGCAGCAGGTCATCATAGAAGCCCTCCGGTCGCGACAGTCTGCTACTGCCCGAGAGCTCGCGGAGGCGACGGACGTGTCGAAGCGGCACGTCGCCAAGACCCTCTCTCGGCTCCTCGATGACGACCTCGTCAGCTGCCACGAGGGCGAAGGAGCACACGGCGCGGACGTGTTCCACGCTGAAGACGCTCCGACGAGTGGTGTAGTCGACCTGGGCGCGGAGGAGATCGCTAATAGTGCCGTATGGGGCTCCAATACGTGGTCGTTCGCGATCGAAGCCGTCGAGGCACCACTAGAAGAGCCCACTAGGCCTGGCGACACTCCAACCACGACACGGGCCGTGTCACTAGCAGCGTTCCAAGACGGCCCACCGCCGGAGTAGGCGGCTGCTCTCCGGCCTGTTCGCCTCCTTTTGTGAGCGACAGCACTACGGTTTCCTGTTCGTCGTCCTCAGTCAGGCGAAGCCAACAAAGCAGGGAGTCAGGACTCGTCAGCCGGTATTTCAGAGATCTGTGCTTTGTTGAAACCCTCATCGGATGACAGGGATCACGTGCTGCATATAGAGCGTGAGTTCAGCACGAATGTTCCCGTCCTGTCACGGAAATAACTAAGGGATGCCCTCCGAATTATCAGGCGTGTCCGTCGTTGCCCTCCTATAGACGGCAGCTGCAGGGGTCTGACCGTAGGAGATGCTGTTCAGTGTCACCGGGTTACCCCCGTTTTCGGCCTCGGCGCTCCTACTCATATCCACGCGAGGGAAACGATGCGAGCCTTCGACCATCCAGCGGCACATCTACACCGTGACTCGGCCCTGCCACTACACCGGAGAGTGCCCGATGGACCGCGACCTCGATGAGTGCGAGGCAACGTCCTACAACACGTCGAGCAAGTGCCCCGGCTCGGTCGGTCGGCACGCGTTTCGGCGCGGGTACGTCACCGAGGCAATAGAGAACGAGGGCCGGCGACTCGCCGATGAGTTGGAACGGGCCACCGAACACGAGGATGGACTGGACGACGACCTGCGCGGCCTCATCGAGTGGTTGCGCAACTGTGTCGATGTGCTCGACAGCGAGATGACCGAGGAGCGGTTGTTCATCAAGTACGAGAACATCACTTAACGCCTACTCAAAGTCAGTTAACCGAGCCTGCCTCGCTCTCGACTCTACCTTGTTGAGCAATTCCTGAAAGTGTAGTTTGCATAGTAGCCGGTACTTGGGAACTCTCTGTATGTCTTGAGCATTGACACTGCCATATTTGTCCCACCGTTTTGTCGTCCACGTCCCGTACTGCGCATACGACCCACAGTGTACACAGGTAGCATCGGCGTTCATCAAGTCATCCAAACAGTCCTCACAGAGTCTTAATCGACCGGGTTCATTCCAACTGAGATGTACAATGTCGTACTGCGTACTTCCGCTATTACAGACAGCACATCGCCGTTTAGCGAACAAATTCATCGAGAGTTCGGTTCTGTCCAGCAGACGGAGGCTGACTTGCTACACCTCTGTCCTCATCATATTTAATCGCGCCAATGTCTCTCAGGGCTTTGAGCCGATATTCAACATTCCCTTCACTGATTCCAGATAGACTATTTAGTTGGGATTTGTCAATCTCATCGTGTTCTTGGATTAGTTCATACAGAATTTTGGTCTGCTCAGTTCGGTGCTTCCAATTCGCCGCCCTATCACGATTTCTTTCGTATCTGGTGAGTTTCTTGAAATCTTTTCGGATTTTCTTGACTTCGTTGCTTAGTTCCTCTAGCGGTTCTTCATCCCAGATTTCATTGGCTTCAGACCGTTCCGAGAGAACTCCGAAATCCACGCTCCCGTCAAAATGAATCCTCTCGTCAAACCTATCATAGCACCAAATATCGTACTCTATCTCGGTTGAAGAATCATTTTCATCAAGATAGTCGTGGATTTCATCAGTATTCAGTAGCCAGTTGTCACCATCAACAACTACTGGGAAACCGTATTCCTCTCCGGGAGGTAGACTGGGAATTTCCCAAGACCGTGTTTCTCCTGCAACAGTCCATTCTGCTTCGACATGGTATGCAGTTGCGTTCCCACTATTTCGAATTGCAAATTGAGCAGAAACGACATTCAAGGAGGTGATTTCACCAGTAAGATACGGCTTGAACTCCTGCTCCATCAGTCGCTCTTGGTTCTCTTGAATTTCTGTCTGCTGGGCGTAGAGAAGCACCAATGCGAAACTAAGAACGATTGAACCTACAGCACCAGCGATTTGAGCAAAACTATTTGCTTGGTATGGTGGGTTGATTGAAACAAGGTTTACCCATCCTGCATACTCAGTAATTGCCCAGATGATGCCGCTTACAACAAGAGAGTAGGCGGCCAAGGATACTCGATTGCTCCATATCCATCTCACTGAATTTTCGAGTTTCCCCATTGTATCAGTCAACCTCCCTCAACCCGCTTAGTTCTTGTTTGAGATCAAGGAGTGTCATCTCTAATCGTCAGACTCCTGTTCGCCCTCATATCTGTCAGTTGGTTCGGGTATCACGTTCTCATCGTAGAGTTCTCTGCTTGCTTCTTCGGGAGTCATTTCCTCTTTCTCAGCAAACTGGTAGGCTCTAACAATTCGAACCATATCCCTGATTTCGTATTTGAGGCGAAGGAATGGAAGCAACACGGCGTCAAATCGAGAAGTTGGGGTTTCATCCGATGGCGAGTGGTCTTCTCCGGGGCCAAAACTGAATTGCGAGAATACGTCCCACCCGTAGAGTTCAAGGCTCGCTTCAGACGGTAAGATTCCCTCGCGTTCGGCGATGTGGAAAGCGAACATCGGCCTTCTCAGTTCGAGTAGAAGTTCAATCGTTCCTGCACCCTCTCCGTTAATGTCTTTTTCAAATACCCAGTCAAGATAGAAGTCGTAGGCCGAGTCGTTGATGCTTCGCATGACTCGAAACATCAAAAGCGTCTTGACAACCTCAGCACCGCTTGACATGGTTCTGTTCCAATCCCGGTAAACCGCCAATCGAGCGAGTTCTCCCGAGTCCGCGGGGTCACGAACTAATACCATGTCCAAGGCCGAAAGGCGGAGGGTAACTACTAGTACGAGGGTCACCGATAGGCTCGCACCAACCGCTGGCGAACTGAGTAGTTCTGAGTATGGAACTATGGGTGAATTAGATGGAAGGAGCGTTACACCTGCAAGCGTGAGTCCGAGAACTGCCTCCCCGTTCGAAAGCCGACGCCCGGCGTCATCGTATGCCTGCCGCGTGTCCCGAGCGAGGGCTTCGGGAGAGTCCTTGATTTCAACGTCACCGCGCTCGTGATACTTGATTCCCCGTTGAACAACGTCTTCTCGTCGGTTTTTGATGAAGTCCTTTCCCGGATACAGTCCCAAGACCGCCTTCACCCATCCCATAAATGAGATGATAGTTCCGAGTCTTCGAATTGCGGTTGCAAACTTAGAGACACCCCACCCAACAGTAACCAGACACAACGCTCCTATGTCTACTACTGCCACCCAGAAGGAACGCCGGAACCAGACAAGAGCGGCATAGAGCACTGTTACTCCGACTGCGGACAACCCGACAAGGACAGTAGGATCCAGTATTTCGAGAAGTTGAGAGACGACAAGAGTCAGTACAACTGGGAGAACGCCAAAGAACAGAGCCGCGAGTAGACCCACCGCGACAAGAGCCAGTGCGTTGCCCATATATCAGTATCGACAGGAAGGGACAAAGAAATTTGACTGTCGTTCAGCCCTGCTTGGAACGACGGTTCAACGGATTCAATCGTAGTCCTCAATCCGTAATTCTCGTTAACCGCAGGACTGCGGCCGGAGAGCTCGGAGAAATCACGAACACTCAACCGGCAAGCGATGCTGCGCGATGGAGCGAACACACCGTTCTAACGGGCAAGTGGAATTAAATAAAAGCCGCGCCGTTATGGTACCGAACGCGCGTAGCGCGTATGACTCGCCGGGTATTGGCTCCTCCTGCTGACGGTCGCTTGAGTGTCTGGCACACCTCCACGTGGCTGCTCAATACCGTGACCGACTCGCGCTGTGTACTCAGCAGAGCCTCTGAAACCGATCCTCTACTAAGGATTTCAACAAAGCCGAAAGCTGTTTTATTTAGTCGCGGAGCTCCGCGACTGACCGACCGACCTCTCGGACGTGGTCACTTCGCTCGAGATCGAGTTCCTCGGCGAGGTAATCAACCGTCTCTTCGAGGCTCATACCCGAAAGAAGTCTTCCAAGCAGTATATACCTAGTGAACTCAGTCGAAATCCTCATCAGTTGATAGAAACGACGGGCAAGATACATCCGCTGTATCTGCCAATGAATGGAGAGGACTCGTACAATACTGTGAGATGCTCTGCCAACCTCTATAAGTAGCAGACTTCGCTGCATATCTCTGCACCTTCCCCAGCTGAACTCAGTAATGTGGTTCGCGAAGAATCAACCAACAATTGCGAGTTTCATACGAATCTGTTGGTTAAGTTGGATCGTGAGAACACCTTCCGACCGGGACGCTACTCCCAATATTCAGTCCACTGGCGCGCCGATGCCGATTGTTCCGATGAGCTGCTACGAGAGTTCGTCAATCAGAGCTTCGATGCTAGCCTCAAGTAAACTGTGAGCGATGCGGCCTTGCCAGAAATCGATATCCTCGCTTTCGAGCGACTGGACCCCCCACGGGACGATCCGGCTCTCCTCTGGCGTTCCACCACGCACCCAGTCCTCTGCAGCAATCTCGATGAGTCCGTCTAACCAGGATTTCGTCGTCAACGTGAGTGCGATGTATTGCTCGCCGTGGAACGGTCGGGTATCGTGGTTCGAGATAATGAGCCACGGGCGCGCTTCTTCCTCCCCCTTGAACGGGTCGTCACCATACACGATGTCGCCAGGTTCGTAGATTGGAGTACTGTCCTCGTCCGTCACGATTCGTCCTCGAGACTCGGATGTCGTTCGTCCGGCGAGTGCGCACGCCAGGCCTCCTTGTCCTCTTCACCCAGCTGCTCGTTGAACAGCGCCGTTGCTCGTTCGTAGCCACTATACCCGTCAAGACGGTCCTCATCGTCGGTAACCGCCCAGTACGTTGCCTTGTGTTCGACGAGTTCGCGGTCCTTCAACCGAGAGAGAGCTGTGCTGACCGCTCCTTCGTCGAGCCCGATCTGCGAGGCAATTTCACGAGCCTTGAACGCCCGATTGTCGTTTGCAGCCAAGAACCCGAGTACTTGGTCCGGGACGGAGAGCCCCTCAAGCTCGTCCTCACTCGCGTTCTCGAACGTCTCCCTATCGATCGACATCCTTGAGAAGAGGATAGGGATTCCAACGATAAGAGTGTTAGCTATGAAAGCTCCGAAAGGGGCGTAGCTACGAGATAGCCGATAGATAGCGTAATTCAATACACGATGTCGACTCAATCTCCGGGAAAGATTGACCGGTCGCTAAGACCGACCATGGTAGCTAAGAGCTACCGTCTGGTGTGCGAGAACTCACAGTTCAGAGGCACTCACACCGGATTCGCAGACTCAAACTCTATTTTCGCGCGTCAGGTGCGTCTATTTCCGGTTCGTCGAAATCAAGGGCTTCGATGACTGCGACGGGAAGCGCTGGTCGTGGTGCATTTTCGTGACGCAACACACGCTCTGACTTCCGCGTCTTCTCGTAGATAGCACGCGCAACCGGAACGCCGCGTAGGAATTTGTGCTCGTAGAGAATTTCGACCCCGCGCTCGGTCGGTCCCCAGAACTTCGATGGGAGATCTCGGGTCGACGCGTTCGGTTCATGCACATAGACTTCGAGAATCCCTGCCGCTTGTAGCGTCTCGAGGTGGTCGAGGATGGCAGCCTTGTTCTTTGGAATCATATACTCAAACTCGGCTTCCGACATGAGGTGAGCCGGATGGCCGAGGATTAGCTGCAGAATTAGATGCCGAGTCTCCTGGGAGAGCAGCTCACGCATTCGCTGACGTTCTTCAATGGGATCCTCGATTCCCTCCGTCACCCAGTCATTCATGCTTCACAGTAGCGTTCTCACCCGCATAATCGTCGGGGTCCATTGACTCGAGCCCGTGGATTTGACTGTTCAACTTGCGCTGTCACAGTATCAGCTCTCACCATCGCTCCGCGGATCGGTTCGCAGTTCGTAGAGTGCCGTGTTCTCGTGGATATTTTCGATGTGCCCTGCAGCAACCAGCAGCTTCAGTCGCTCGTGTACCTTGTATCGCGGTTCCCCCGTCGCGTCGACGAGAAACCCTTGCGTTCGGGCACCCTCGTTGAGTTCGTCCAGGATCGCTTCATCGAGGGTTGTTAGTTCCATTTTCCCTTATCTGGAGGCGCTTCCCATATCATTGTACATACTTTGCGACGATTAGTGGGTCGTCCTGGTGTGCGAATCGTAGTAAACTCTATTCAACGATACCAAGAATATAAGTCGCTATGATTCGTACTACGATTCGTAGTCAAGCCATGAGATCCAGCATTGACGACGACTCGGAGACGTCTGCCTGGGCAACTCGTGTTCGGGACCACATCGAACACAACCTCGCTGGGAGCGTTCGAGTCTTGACGCCAGCTGTGACTGCTCTCTTGACCCTCGCTGCGATGACCGGGCTCGCAGCTGCCCAGTCAAGTAGCGGCGGTCTGTGTGGAACGCCTGCAATCGCCCTGTTCGAGTGGGCGGCGCAAACCGGGGCCGGAGTCCTGTTCCTCGGTGGCCTGCTCTACGGCGGATTCAAGCATGCCCGTGCTGGGATGTCCCGCAACCCGGAACGGTCCAGTGAGCATCGGCGCACCGGTACTATGGCGATGGTTTCCGGGCCTATCTTCGGCCTCATCATCGTTCTCGGCGAACAGGCCGCCGGCGCTGCTGGCTTCAACGCCGCACAGTGTGCCCAACTGACGCCGTGGTTCTGACACTGGGAGACGTTCCGAACTGGTTCCACAGAGGCACGGCAGACACCAACGCCACCGTTCATTCTCATGCTTTCCACGACCGATATCGGCGCCGCATCTCATCCCCAAGTCAGCAGCCGTATTGCTGTGGTTCTCGCCATCACGCTTCTCCTGACCGGGTTCGTAGCGCCTGTGTTCGCTGCCGATCCTGGAACGACTCCTGGCGATCCTCCGACCAACACAACGACGTCGACGTCTTCGAATGGGAGTGCGACAACAACGCCTTCGAACCATCCCATCCCGGGAGTCAATCGTTCGGCGAACGCGTCCCAGAATGCGACTTCGTACGCTCCCTGTGCCGGCAAAGGGCCAATTCGAGGTGCGATCTGCAACGTCATCGAGAACACCAAGCGAAGCATCCTCGGTGGCGCGCTCGATGCAACGCAGAAACTCGCCCGTAGCACGGTCGAACTGATCCTCCGCCGACCAGTGCCGATGCGCGGCAGCGAGATCGTAGTCTTCAGGCCTCCGACGAACCAGCCACTGGCCGGCGCGTACAACGGCTGGACGTCGGTCGGCCTGCCGCTCGGGTTCCTCGTGTGGATCGTCGGTGCCGGCGTTGCACTCGCGAGTCGGTTTCGGCCGGAGGCAACGTTCGCCACACAGGGCTTTCTAATCGAACAGAATCTCGTCCGAAATCTCTTCCTTACTCTCGGTTCGTGGTGGGTCGGGGCGTTTATCCTCCACCTCGCGAACGGGCTGATCCTCGCCGTCGCGCCACGTGGAGATCAGCTCGTGATGGGTCCCCAGTCCGGCATCGGGACCCTCCTCGGGACGGGGCTGCTCGCAGGGTTGCTCTGGGTTGCGACGGCGGCGATCGTGACTATCCTCCTCATTTCGACCCTTCTCGCGTATTTCCTCTGTCTCACGTTCATGGTCTTCCTCCCGGTGTTCTCGGCGCTCATGCTGTTCGACACCGGCGGCGTGATGCAGACGATCGGACACTTCGGTCAGAAGGGATGGGGTATCTTCATCCGCGCGGCGTTTTTCCCACTCCCGGCGGCACTCGTCCTCGGTGCGGGGGCGTACATCGCGACCGGGACGATGGGCTTCGTCGAAAGTGCGGTCGGAGTTGCTGGCTTCAGCACGGTCGCCGGTACGATCGCGTTTGCCGTCGTCACCTTCGTGACTCAGCTCGCGGCGCTGGTTGCGACCCTCTGGATGCTCTTGGGATCACGAGCGGCCAGGACGACCGGTGGCATCATGGCCGGCATCGGTGGTGTCGCCATGTATTCACGAGCGAAATCCGGTGCAAAGACGCTTGCTGGCAAAGCGTCGATGCCGAACGTCGGCGGCGCGAGTTCAGCCGCCAGTTCGGCCGCAAGCAGTGGTATTCCAAGCGATCTGTTTGATCGGGGGACGTCCAGTCGTAACGGAGATGGAAGCGGTGCCGCAGTCGGAGCCGAGAGTGGTACCAACGCTGCCGGCGCGCTCGGTCCCGGGACGTCTAGTAGCAGTGGCGGTGGTCTCGCTTCCGTAGGAACGCCAACCGGCGGTCGCCCAAGCTCTGGTGGTACTACGACTGGCAGCACCTCCAGTGCTAAAACTGACGTAAGTGCCGATGCCATCGAGGGATTCGACTTAGTTGTAGTCGACGGAGAGGGAGACCTCTCGGACGGACAACGATACCAACCCGGATACGTCTCTGATGGTGAGTTCCAGCCAATCGAATCTAAGGGGCAGACTCGACAGCTAATCGTTCGGGAGCACGACCGGTTTGCCGCTGCCTACGACTCAGACGGTGACCATCCAGGTGTCCTCCACCGGGGCGAAGATGGAATCTTGTACGATACGAAACCAGTTGCCGGCGAGGACTGGGGTGTTAGTGCGGCCGAGGAGACGCAGATCAGTCGTGACTCGGTATTCGACGCTCGCGGTGAAGGAGGGTCGCAATGAGGGACCTTGGTCCAGGAGGCGACGGTCCAGAACGCCGGATTCTCGATGACGTTGGCTCTGACTCAGGATTCCTCGCATTCACTGAGGTGTCGAATGCCGACCTCCTGTTTCTCGTGCCAGCGCTCATCGTCGCGATGGTCACACTCGAAATCGTCGTCATCGTGACCGGCCGGTTCTTCGTTGGCGTCGCGCTCGCGCTCGCCGTTCTCGGTCTCGCTGGGGCGTATGTGCACGTTTGTCCCGACCACCGAACTCCAGTCGGCCTCATCACCGCGTTCGTCGCCCACCATCGACGAGAGAACACTATGACATTCACCAACACAACCGCTGAGACAAGTACCGAGACGCCACCGGATGCACGGGAGCTGACCCACGTCCGCGCGGTCGAAACAGAAGCCGATGCGATTCGTCGTCAGGACGAAACCCTCGTCGGTGCCGTCCGCATCGATCCAGCAAACCTTGCGCTCGCTGACCAAGCTCAATGGAACAGAGCGGCCCGAGGACTTGGCGCCGTCTTGAATGCACTCGACTATTCGGTGCAGATACACTCGTCGGCGCGGCGCGTCGACCCAGCTCGGATGACCGCTACGTACGACGATCGCCGGACCGACCCTGACGTCAAGTCGACGCCAGCACTCTCCGAAATCGTCGAAGTGTACCGACGGCGTCGACCGCAGGAGTTCCACGAACGCGGAACGAGCGTCCGCCAGTACCACGCCATCGTCCCGGTCGGAATTCAGGAGGTCAGCCTCGAGGACAATGCGTGGGTTAGCCGCCTGCAGAGTCTCCCGCTCATCGGGAGGTACCTTGGTTCAGTGGTCGCCGATGTGTTGCTGCGAGACGAGCGTCGCGAAGCGATCGAGGAGCGACAACGTACGATCCTTCGTGACCGGCGCACCCACCTCACAGAGCAATTGACGAGTGTCGAAGGTGTCTCCGCCCATCCTGTTACTGCGGCAGACCTCGCCACGCTCGTCGAGGAATACTGGTCCGGCAGCCGGACCGAGTACCCTGACGACGGTCCTCACCTTCGCACGACGCCCGTCATCATGAGCGAAAAGGATACCAAAGAATCGCATTCATCGAACGACACCAAGGGTTTCACTACAACGGATGGTGGCCGGCTATGAGCGTGTTCTCTCAACTAGGTGCACTCATTCCGGGAGTCAGTACCGAAACGACAGCAGACGACGGGACTGAAGACGTACCTACTGACGGTGGGACTCACCCCCACCGGGAAAGGATGCACGCGACACGAGTCGCACCCTCCGGTATCCGTCTGGAGACCGACACGGCACGAACGGGTGAGCGGTGGGTCAAGATTCTGTTCGTGACGGGATTCCCGGAGACTGCGTCGCCAGGGTTGCTTGACCGTATCTGCACCCATCCCAGCGCGGACGTCGATGTGACAATCTACGCCGATCCAGAGGATCCTCGCACGTCGCTCCTGCGGTTCGAGAGCGCAATCAAGTCACTCAAAGTGGACCACATCGAGGCGCAGGATCGCGGCTCAGCAAAGGCGACAGTGACGGAGCGCCGTATCCGAGACCACGAAGCAGTGTACACACAGCTGCAGGAGAACGCCCAGCGTATCCTCGATGTCGGTGTCTATCTGACCATCCGCGGTGACTCGAAAGAACAGGTCGAGACCACGGTTTCCAGTATTCGTGGTGAACTGCAGCGTCAGCGATTGACGACGAAGTCCGCAGCGTATCGACAGGGCGATTCGCTGGTGACGGGAAGCCCGGTCGCGAAGGACGACCTCGGACAGACGACGCCCATGCTCGGGCAAGCCGCCGGTGCGTTGTTCCCATTCGCTGCGAGCACTACGATCGAAGAGAGCGGCGTCCTCTACGGCTATCACGCAACGACCGACGCCCCCGTGTATCTCGATCGGTTCTGCCGTGAGAACGGGTATAACGTGCTGGTCGCCGGTGAGATCGGTTCGGGGAAGTCGTACGACACCAAACGACTCCTACTTCGCCGCGTAGCGAAGGACCGCGACACAGACATCGTCATGATCGACCCGGTCGGTGGGTTTGCGAGTCTGGCAGCTGGTCTCGACGCTGAGCACTACGTCATCGGCGGCACCCGGACAGTCAACCCACTCGAGATCCGGCCGACACCGGACTACCTCCTCGAACAGGAAAACGTCAGTCCGTTCATCGAGCGCATTAGCGCCGTAATGGCCTTCTTCGAATCGTTCTTCGGGTACGTCGGTGCTCCACTCGGCGACCGACGGCAGGTTCTTGAGCGGTGTATTCGGGAAGCGTACGCCCAGAACGGTATCACGGCCGACCCGACGACCCACCATCACGAGAGTCCCGAGGTGGGAGACGTGCGGGCTGTCCTCGGTGACGTCGCTTCCGACCCGACCGAGGTCCTCAACGGCGACGATTACTCAGACGGCGAACTCGACAAGTGGCAGAGCCACGCCGAGGATCTCCGCCTGAACTTGGAGCCGTTCACGTCCGGCGGTCAGTTCGCGTTTCTGAATGGACAGACCGAGGTCGACCTCACGGGTAGCCGCGTCATCTATCTCGACTTGAAGCAGTTCGGCGGTGGCTCCGACGAAGCACTCGCGGGACTCGTGATGCAACCGATGTACGACGCCGTCTACGAGCGCCTCAAGGCCGAATCAGGCAACACGATCATCGCCATTGACGAGGCCCACTACCTCGTCGAGTCACCGGGGAGCGTCGAGTGGCTCAAACGGACGACCCGCCATTCTCGCCACCTCAACCTGTCGCTGCATTTCGTCACCCAGGAACTCACCGATTTCTACGATACCGACGGAGCCGAGACGTTCATCAACCAGTCATCGATCAAGCTCCTCCACCGCCAGGGGAATCTCACTCCCGAACACGCCGACGCGCTTGGTCTGACCGACGCACAGGCCACGTTCGTCCGTGACGCTGTTGTCGGCAAGGAAGGTCTTGGGTTCAGCACTGCCCTCCTGGACATCGACGAGGGCGGGACCTACCCACTTCGTGTCACCGCACTTCCCGAAGAGGAGGCAATCATCGAAGCGGACGATACGTCTAGTGACCAACATGGAGGTTCGGCGCAATGAGCGGGTTCGCGCTCTTCGATACGGTTCCCGACGGTGACCGTCGCGGCATGAGAACCAATACAGTTCGCACGACATGTCCTCACATGGACCCCGACGAGTACACACCCATCAGGGAAACGCGGCGGACGGCGAATGTCCGCACGCCTCTGACACTGGAATATGATCTTCCAGCAGTGATGGACGAGGTACTCGGGCGGGAAAGCGCCACTTGCGAGGCCTGTCAGGAAACAGTGCATCACCCCGTAGGTGGCGATTTAGAAGATGGTGAGCCGTTCGTCATTCGAGATATCGTCGACAACGTATACAATATCGAAAATCGGGTTCTTCTGTGTCACTCGTGTGCGAATCGACCGACTGACGCGTGGAAGGCCGACGTCTGCGCCAAGCGAGTTCGTGAGCGTGACCATCCGCCTACTTGGCGTGATTATGTTGCGTACTGGCTGTCGGATCCGACTGCGACGTCGCTCTTCGCCCGTCGTATGGCCGGATGTCTCGTCGGACTAGTCGTACTTCTTGCACTCGTCGCCTCCGTAACCGGCGTCGTCGGAGCTCTCAGCGATACCGTAGCTACCGGCTGGGCTTGGGCTCGCGCAGTCGTCACGACTGCCAGTGAAGTCTCTTCCACACTTGTTTCCTACCCGTGGATTGTCGGTGGCCTCGTCGGTGTCGGGTATACCACCCATGCGGTCGAGCGCATCCGATACGATCCGCGCGGGTACTGCTCCCGTGAACACCGTCCGTGGGTAGTTTTCCTTCTCGTGGGTGTAACTGCAGGCATCGGTGCACTCGGCCTTCTATCCCTTTCGACAGGCCTGCTTCCAGCAACACCGCTTGCGCAGCTATTCACGGCAGTTGTCTGGTTGATCGGCGCTGCTGGTGTCGCTTGGTATGTCGACCTCGCGATTCGCCACGATCTCGCTATCGGCATCTGGCGACCCGCTCGCGGATGGTGGATGATTACTGGTCGAGTTGGACTATTGCCCGGTCTGTTAACCATCGTCGCTGGCATCCCGTTCCCCAGCATCGTCGCTCCGACCACGAGAGGAATTCTCGCTGCGATTCCTGCTGGCGTCGCGCTCGCGTTCGTGGGGTTGCGGCTTCCATACCACTCCCAGGCACGCGATGCCGTCCTCAACGTCCTCCCCGAGTGGATGCTCACCGTTCTCACCGATGACCGTCGCCGAGACTAGCACGCCAACCACGTACGACCTTTCCGACAATGTTCCCGACAACTACGACGGCAACGCCGACTAGCACCGATCTCACACCAGACCTCATCGAACGGGTCCACGAGGCGACCGACAATGAGTCTCTGATCCGTATTCGACCCTATCCCGAGACCGACGGCATTGCAGCAGGGCCGCGATTCCTCCGTGGCTTCCATACCGCGCCCGCCGGGTCGCTCCATCGAGGGGACGCACCGGTCTACGCGGCTGAAATCTGGTTCACCGATGGGAAGCTCCAGTTCTATCTTCGGGCACCCGATCTGCAGGACGCGATTGCCCTCGTCAACGCACACTACCCCAACAGTGACACCCAGCAAGTCACCGGCACCGGGTTCCCGGACATCTCCCCGGAGCAGTCCGTCGCTGGCTGCCACCTCGAACTCCGACAGGACGCAACGTATCCAGTCAAACACCTCGACTCTCGTCCGCCACTCGATGACGACCCCTACCGAACGATCCTCTCCCGCCTCATCGGCGGTGACGACGAGACGACCGTCCTTCAGACCGTGTTTATGCCAGTTACCCGGACGTGGACACGGCGAGGGCTGCTCGGTCGGGTCGGAGGCGGCGACGTTACTCACATCGCAGAAGCCCGTCGGCAGGGTACCGTCGAAGGGTATCTACACCCCCAGGTGTTCCAGTCGAAACGCGACACTCAGGCCGCCGACGATATCGTGGCTCAACTGGGTCGCCCGGCGTTCGCGACGACGATCCGTGTCGTAACCATTGCACCGAACGCTTCGACAGCCGAGCACCGACTCAGCCGCGTTGCCGACGCGGTCACCGCACTTGATCACGAGCACACCAACCAGGGGTTCATCCCTCGATACGCATCTGCATCTCATCTCCCGGCCGTCCTCGAGACCACCGCGATGCGCGCACTCACTCCCAACAGCTGGTTCAAACGTGCGCTGTGGGGGCGGATGAACGTCCTCACATTACGCGAGCTCGCTGGACTCGTCCATCTTCCCAACGAGGCTGTGGAGAACCCGACTGTGGACTGGTCACAGACAGCCGCTGGGGTCGGCGTCCCCGCTGATGTTCCCGCATTCTCAGCACGGATGTCCGCTTCAGGAGGTGTTCAGCCTGACGACCAGTCGTGGGCTGACGACCATGGTTCCAAACGGGAATCGGGTGACAATCACGAGTTCGAGCAGTACGTGGCCAGTGGAAACTCCGGTGCGGATGAGATCGGGCGGGGAGGCGATGATGGTGTTTGAACGGCTCTTCGGAAATGACGAATCCACCGAACCGGAGACAGAACCAGCAGACGCAGCTCGGGCGGACGGCGAGGCCGCGATCTCCGAACTCGAATCCATGGAAGCGGATTCGATCTCCGGTCCAGATGCATCTCTCCACTCACGATTGGGAGAGTCGTACGATGTCTCAGTCACCGATACGGCCTCCGTCGGTGGGAAACCCACCATCACCGACACAGCGACTGAGGGCGTCGTCGCTGGCTCCTACGTTCGGGACATGTTCGAGGCAGGTGCCGAGACCGCTCAGGCTCCCCTCTGGATCGGCTATGACGAGGACGCACACCGCGGGTTCCGCGAGGCTCCCCTCCGCTTCGAATCGCTCTTCCGCCACCTCTGGATCACGGGCACCACTGGGTACGGCAAGACCACTGCGTTGCTCAACATGATGGTCCAGTGGGCGTACGCTGGCTACGGATTCGTCTACGTCGACCCGAAGGCCCGTGACTCCCGTGAACTCCTCCGGATGCTCCCCGAGCACCGTCTCGACGACGTCGTCTGGATCGAACCCGGATCGGTCGAACATGACCGCACGGTCGGACTCAACTTCCTCGAACTCCCCGACTGCGATACCACGACAGAGCGTGAGAACGAGATCGAGAACCGCATCGAGAACCTGAAAGCGATCTTCGACACGGACGAGTACTGGGGGGTGAACATGGAGTCGATCACCGAGTCGATGGCGCGCGCCATGATGCAGTCCGAGAGGCCGTTCTCGGTGATCGACATGTACTTCACTCTGTTGAACGCTGAGCGCCGCGAAGAGTTCGCTCTCGACGTCGACGACCCCTACGTGCGTGAGTTCTGTCTCGAAATCGCCCAGATGGACGACGAGACAGTCCGTCCGCTTCTGAAGCGCATCAAGTCGTGGGTCGAGAACGCAGTCATTCGGCGAATCATCGCCCATCGCGAGAGCACGATCGACTTCCGCGACATCGTCGCCAACGACCGGATTGTCATCGTCTCCACGCCCGTCGAGAATACGGACATCAAGAAGATGGTCACGCTCGGCGTGATGCGGAACCTCTGGAGCGCCATCCAGCACCGATCCTATGGACAGGATTCCGAGCCGGACCCGTACTTCGTCCTCTGTGATGAGTTCGACGACATCGCGAGTGAGAACCTCGACATCGAATCGATGCTCGCCCGTGCCCGGTCGATGCGCCTCTCGGTCACTCTGGCGTCCCAGTACCCGTCGCAGTTCGACGAAGACACCCTCAAGTCGATGCAGAACAACTGCGACACGCTCCTCTCCTTCTCAGTGAACGACGTCGACGACGCGCGGCTTCTGATGAAACGGTTTCAGGGCTATACGGTCGAGGACCTCATCTCGACTGATCAGTACCAGGCCTGGACGAAGCTCCCACTGGGCGGAGGCCAATACTCCGATCCCGTCCTGATTCGTTCGTTCCCACCCTATCCACCGCTCCGATCGGCCGATGCCGTCGACGACATTATCGGGCAGAGTCTCGCTCGGTACGGGACTGACCCCTTGACCGATGCAGAGATTCTACAGAACCTCCTCTATAGCGACTCGAACGACGCCGCTAACCCGGAGAAGGTGCTGGCCGAGACGATGGCGGAAGCGATCCGTGCAGTACAGCTCCGGGAGAGCGTCCGCGAGGAGAACGGCTGGGTGGAAACCACCGTCGTCGACGACGAGCTACTGCAGCGTCTCGATCGTGACGACGAGGCCCATCTCGACATCGAGGTCGACCCCGTCGACCTGCTAGACGTCCGTGACACCTCCCGGTTGATCGAGGTCGACCTGGACGTGGAGGCCGACACTGTAGTGGCGCGGCTGTCCGAGGACGGCGAGGATGCAATCCGGCCCGAGACGGGGACTGTCCGGGCAGCTGGTGGGGCGGAACACGACGCCTTACTCACCGACACCGAACGTGCCCTCACCGAACGCGGGTTCAGCGTCAGCATCCTTGAGCAGGATGGGAGTGAACAGCCGGACGCGAAGGCGACTCATCCCGCGTTCGAGACCACATTCACCATCGAAGCCGAGACGACGACTCCCGACCGGCCCGTGAAGGTTCTCCGGAACCTCGCCCGGGCTCGCGAGGCAGGTCGAACGCCGATCTTCGCCGTCCGGCCAGGAGATACGACAGGCCAGACGGCGGCGCGGGTCGAGAACATCTGTTTGCCACCCATCCGAGAGATGGCCGACGGTACCGAGCGATTCTACACCTGCGATGAGCGCCTGACGTTCGGTGGTGGCGCGACGACCCGTGGAGGCGTAACGGCTGTTCGGCCACGGGAAGGGGACTCGAACCGGACGGTCTGGATGCACGATGATGACGAGTACGTCCTCTCGGACGGTGAGACGGAGTTCGCTCGGATCCCGGCAGACAGCCAGCTCTCCAAAGACGCCCTCCCGGCGACGTACAGCTACGACCGAGAGACTGGGAAGTATACAGTGTACGAGCCAGGTGAAACCCACTACTACGACTCGAAAGCGGAGTTCCAGGATGCGTGGATCCCGGTGAAGCGTCCATTCATCCCCGATGACGAATTGCCGGACGGAACGGTGGCCCGGGACGCCTTCATCGTCGTAGTTGTCCCTGCAGACGGACAACCGGTGGTCTACCAGAGCGGTCGTACATATGCCCTGTCGGACTGCCTCGATGATGGATCACTCTGGCCAGCCTCCGAGACAGGTGGAGATGCCCCAGTTGTGGACTCGGCTGCGGGCAACGGTCGTCTCGGTGCTGAAACACCTCCCCCGGTGGCTGCCGATCCGTCGGTGGACCTCGACGCGCATAGCAATGCCGTCGAAGCGTTTGCTGCCATGTACGTTCGCGAAGCCCCGGACGCGATGGTCTCGGAAGACCGTCTCTTTGAGTCGTACTCTCACTGGCTCGCCCAGCATGACCTCGATGGGACGACTGACAAAGGGTGGTTCACCCGGAAGCTGGGGAAGGTCGTCGACTTCGAGACCGAACGGGCGCGCCAGGATGGGGACCGAGTCCAATTCTACACGGGAATCACCCTGACGCCAGACAGCAAGATGCTCCTCGACTCAGACAACCAACCAGATTCATGATACAGTTCAACCCCCGAGTTTCCAGTGCCGACGGGCAGCAGAAGCGAGCATGTCCAACCTCGGATTCGTGCCCCGTTCGGGCCACGAATGCTTGCTTTCCCGCCAGTGTCCAACCAGAGTGTCCAACCAGCGCATTCGACCAACGATGGGTGTCCATACAGAACCGCGGTACGGCGTGCCTGTCCAACCAGACGCCTCGTCACAACCAACCAGTAAAGACTGAACTGAGGTCTCGAAAGACAGGGGGACATAGGGGCTGGCTGCAGCGACCGGGGTATTGCCCATCATATCATAATAGATATATGGTTTTGGGAACGCCGACTGCGGACCGCTGGCAGGGGTGGGACGGATGACCACCGAGTGCTCGATGAACTTCGATGCGATTCCAGCAGCACTCCGGGAGCGCGACCAGTGGGTGTGCTGGCGGGCCGAAGAGCGGGATAGTAAACAGACGAAGGTCCCAGTGACGCCCGAGAGAGGATCGTTCGCATCGGCGACCGACCCGGACACGTGGACAGCCCTCGAGGCAGCACGCGACGACGCCGCAGCTGGGAATGCCGACGGTATCGGATTCGTCTTTACTGACGACGACCCAATCGTCGGCGTCGACCTCGACGACTGCCGCGACCCAGAGTCCGGCGACGTCGACGACACTGCACGGGATATCATCGAACGGCTTGACTCCTACACGGAGATTTCGCCGTCCGGAACCGGCTATCATGTGCTCATCACCGGTGATCTCCCTGATGGTCGGAATCGACGGGGGAGCGTCGAGCTGTACGACACGGCCCGGTTTTTCACCGTCACCGGCGACCACGTCGAGGTCACTCCTGGACGCATCGCGCGTCGACAGGATGCCCTCGAGGCGATTCACCGCGAGTACATCCAGGACCCCGAGCCAGACACGACGTCCGAGACAGATCGTCGCGGTCCTGTGGCCGAGGATGCGTCTGAACCGACAGTCGATGTCGATCTTGACGACGAGGAACTCCTGCGGAAAGCACGGACCGCGTCGAACGGCTCAAAGTTCGACCGGCTCTGGAACGGTAGGACGTCCGGCTATGACAGCCATTCAGAGGCCGATATGGCCCTGTGCTGTCTGCTGGCGTTCTGGACTGGTGGGGACCGGTCGCGGATGGATCAGCTGTTCCAGCAGTCCGGATTGATGCGCGAAAAATGGGACGAGGTGCACTACGCCGATGGGTCGACGTACGGTGAGAAGACGATCAAGCGTGCACTCCAGACTACCTCAGAGTTCTACGAGCCGCAGTCTCAAGAGACGTCCGAGCCGACGGACACGACCACCGGCCGAGTCGCCGCCAGCGACGACCCAGAGCGGAGTCGAGCGTATCTCATCGAGAAGAATCAGCTGTTGCGAGAACGCGTCGACACACTCGAAGCGACCCTGGAAACCAAGACCAAGCGTATCGATGTACTCGAAGCAGAACTCGAAGAGATGGAAGCGGCACAGGCCACTCGAACTGATCAGGAGGTGTCGACACCCGAAACTGCTGATTCCCGTTCAGTTGACGACGGCACCCAGTCGGAGGGCTCGTCGCTCTGGGGACGGACGAAGCGAATGCTCGGCGTGAATGTAGAGTAGAATCCCATTGGTGTCTATCCAAGACGTGCAGGTACAGGTCGTCTCACTCGTCTTGTCGTTGCTGTTGCAGTGTGGACCTCGCCCGTGCGACGTAGGTATTCGCTGACCAGCTACGGGCGTCGCTCATCTCGTCAAGAAACCCCTCGGCAGCCTCTGGGGAGAGTACGTCGTTTCGGACGAGCGCTGTAAGGACGATCGGCGTCGTCACAAGGCGTGTATCCGCTAGTGACGCATGCACCATCGCGAGTCGGTTGAACTCGTCACAGAGCAGTTGGACGGCATCGACGTCATTGGCCAGTGTGACTGCCGCGTTCTCGCCGTCATCGAGTGGAAACGTCTCATCGAGCTCAACGCTGCGAACCTCGAACATGACCTGTCGATCGAGGACGGCTTGTGCCGCCTGACCCGAGGCATCGTCATAGGAAGCCGTCTCGGTGAGTTCGTCGACGACCTGCTCGGGGAGGATGACGTCGTGCGCATCAAGCAGCAGGTCGAGTGGGTTCGGCATGGAATCTGCGACGGTCCCTAAACTGACGAGGGCGGACGTATCGGCGACGATGCGTACCATTTAGCCGTCGGCCAGCTCCTCCGCCACGTCGTCGACGAACGCCTCGCTCAGCTGTTGTTTCAGGAGCCGGAAGTTCGCTGCCTCCTCGTGGCCGACAAGGGCTTTCAGCTCCTCAAAGGTGATGTCGTCGTCGTAGTAGGCCTCCGCAATCTCCTGCTTCATCTCGTCGGAGTGCGCCGCGTCTCGGAGGTACTCTTGGAGAGCAGAGATGAGAATATCCGTCCGGTCCGTCTCGAACACTGCTGCGAGGGTATCGGCCCGATCGACCAACCCTCGCGGCGCTCGGAACTGGACGCGCTTTTTCTCGGAGTCGGAACTCATGTGTGTACATTGTGAGCGCAGCAGTAAAACACTTCCCTCGCAGGACTCAGCCGTGCATCAGAGATAGAACCACATCAACTAACGCGGTACCCTTGGTCAGCCCAACTCTATTCGGAGGTGGTGAACTGAGGGGTTTGGCCATGTAAGATGGAATCAAAGTACCCATTGGGACGATTATTTCGGGCTCATTCAGCATCTAGTGGTTTACCGAAGACAACCTGTAAGATCACTCCGTGCTCCTCATGTTCGATGAAGTAACTATGACCTTCCTCGGTGGAGTCGTAGGCTTCCAGTTCCTCAAGTGCATCTGAAACGGCCCCCATGTCTCGTTCTCGAGTGAGGGTGCTGCGGAGCCACTCAGGTTGACCTCCTTCTGTTTCGAGTGCGCTTTTCATCGCGAGCTGAACCGGTGCCAAATCTACGATCGCTGGGTGTTCAGATGAATTGATCGTCGCATCTTCTGGGATATCTTCATCTTCAACAACCGTAGCGGCTATCGCTCGACCATCTTTCGTACTGTGGTATACACCGTACCAGCTTCCTACTGTCGCTCCAACCGCAATCCCAATTGGTCCGAATGGTGAGCCCACGGCGCCGCCAACTAAAGCGCCTGTGCCAGCTGAGGGTCCAGTAGTTGTCACGGTCGACCGAAATCCGTTGATTGCATCTGTGAACTCCAGAGATCTTAGCGCCTGCCCGACACCGCCAGCGTGTGCGACAATATCGTTGACGTTCTGGGCAACATCTCGCTGGACTCCGGATAGCTGCTCTGGCGCAGTAGAGAGGTGTTCCGAGACAATAACTAGAAGTCCGTCTGAACTCGAATCGGCTCCGTCAATTATCTCATTCGATCGTCATGCTGGAAACAGAAGCGGTCCCCCTTTGCTATTCGACTACAGCGACTTCCGGATTGTGTTATCGCGATACACTGTTCTTCCTCAGGAATTTCAGGCATAGCTGAAGTCTATACGCCTATTGAACAAACCATTGGTGCCCTTCACACCGACCCGACTATATCGTATTGCTTGTCTTACTTAGACGAGCATGATCCTAGTAGAGATTAGTTCGTGGACAACGACTCAGTGCATACGCCTTACTACCGTCTAGTGCGGTTTGATCACAGAACATATTCATCGAACTAAGATGGACAAGGCGAAATTTCTCTCTCGACTCCGATCAACCTGCGCCGATGCAATTGAGGAGTACCGGCGTCGATTTCCAGAGCAACCGCCTCTGTCAGAGCGGCTCTCCCACGACGACAGCCCCCTCGCCACCGAGGCCGATATTCAGACTTGCTTTTTAGCCCTCGTCGACTTCTACGACGACCTCTTCGACGTGGATTCAATGTCGTACCGAGATCACTGGCGTGACCACCTCGTGTATGACCTATCGAGACGAGAGCGACTTACGCTGCTCGCCAACGACCCCCCTGAGTCGCTGACGTTCTTCTGGATTGGAGGCCGGTATGCCGCTCACACGGGTCACATCGGGATCAGTGGCGGCCGTCTTCCCGTGGCGCGGGCGTCCGCGGTGCTCGCCTCGGAGCTGTGTCACGCCTACCAGCATCGCTTCGACTCCCCGACCTGGCGCCATCCGTATCTGCAAGAGGGGTTCGAGAAGGCGGCGTCGATTCACGCGCTAACACATCTCGCCCAGGAACAAGACGACGAGGCGATGGAACACAGTGCGCTCCGGCAGCGGACGACAGCCCTCCTCGAAGGTGTCCTTGCACATGGGACGCGCCAAGGAGGCATCACGGCTGATACCGTTCGTGAGGTCGGTATCACCGACACCGAGCTGTCGGCCCTCCAAGCGGCGCTGCCATGGCGAGTCCTCGGTCGCATTCGACCACGATATCGATGGGGGAGCATCGCTTTTCTCCCCGAATACGACCTCTTTGGGTCGCTGCTGCTCGTGAGCGACGCTGTGAACGTACCGAACACCTACACGCGAGCGTTTTGGGGAGAGCACCCGTGGGAAGCGATTATCGCTGACATCCGGTCAACCACGCCAAGCTGGTTTTGGACGTGGTATTACTCGAACGGAGAATCGTGACTCACCAGAGTCCGATCTATGGACAACCCTGACCGTCATCGTCTCGCGATTACCGACGAACCGTGTCCGTAGTCGCCACCAGTTCGTCGATAAATTCGGTAAGTAGCTCTTCTGGATCTCGGTCGGGGTGGTTCGGGGATTCCTTCCAGAGTTCGACGTCGAACGCCTGTGCTGCGGTCGCTTCCCCCTCTGTGACGATAACCATGAGAATCGTCTGTTGATAGATTACGATCGTTCGGTGGTCGTCGACGCCGAGATGTTCAATCGCGGCCGTGTTCAGTGCAGTGCGGAGATCTACTGGTTCAGCTACCGTACACTGCTGTACCGGCTCCTCATCGCCCGCCATAGCAGCCGATACTCTCCGTCAGTACAAGTATGCCGGGCCTCCGTGAACCCCAATCTCCTGAAAGCCTCGGAAGTGATGGAGGAGTTCGGCACAGTCGAGGCTGCCAGGTCACTCTCGCTCTTATGCAAAGCTGCGGGAAGTCCGTGTAGTTACACTGAGTCGGCGATAATCTAGCGGTATGTCTTCTGCTCAGCCGGCGTTCGGCGGGATGTTTCGAGAGCTGATCGAGCTGGGCGTCGTCGAGATCGACACCGAGCCGCTCGATGCGTGCATCGAGCGACGACTCAAGGATTTCTGGGAGTACACGTCCTGTCCACGCTGCAGGCACAACGCTGTCCAGAACGTGGTCTGACCTTGACCGCGTCTGGTGTCGTGACTGCAATTTTAAACCGGTGTACACCTACGTAACACCATTTCACGAGAAGCACCTCGCCGCAGGTGAGGTGCTTCTCGCGTTCACGCTGTACGCAGATACGTTGCTTAACATCAATCAGATCGCGCCGCTGCTCGGCCGGGCGTACAGGACGGTCTACTACGCGATTCGTGAGGTGGAAGCCGCGATCCATCGCAGTTTCCCGGTCGTTTGGGAGCTTCTCGAGTAGACAATCGACGGACCGACACAGGTCGACGAGTGCGGTGCTGTCTGTTCGGGGTACAAAGGCCAAGATCCGTCGCGAGAGAGCCGTCGTCGCGGCGGATCGTCCGGATCAGGGCGGTCGCGATGGCGGGGACGCCACGGCGACCAGCTGACGCTCGTCGCGGCGTGCCGTGACTCGCTGCGCGTAATTCGCGACCACCCGGGAATCGATTACAGCGGGGATCTTGAACCCGTAATCCTGGAGGCTGCAGACCTCTCTACGGAGTTAGGAGAGGTCTGGACTGACGGCCTGCAAGCGTCTCGAGAGATGGAGTTCGATCACCGAACGGTCGTTCACAAGGAGCGATATGTGTCCGCAGAAGGCGTCCACATCAACCAGACCGAGTGTCTGTTTTCGCTCGTCACACCGTGGCTGCAGAAGTTTCGCGGCATATCCAAGCAGGGCTTGGAACAGGCCGCTCACACCTTCGGCCTTATTCGATCATTGAACCTCGCTGGCGAATCACTCGAAACCACCATCGACTGCCTCGTTATCGGGGGTTTCCGTAGCCCTACATAATACTGTCAACGATTAGCCAACATGCGGCCAATTCTTCACTAGCGATGGTTAATCCTCATCAGGAAACGATCTCTCGGACGTCCAAGCCGCAAAGAGAGGTCATCGAGGAGTAATTGATTATGGCCGTGGATATCTCAACGCTGGAATCGCTATGCGATCACGTTGTGAGTTTCCACGTAATGACCGCGCCCTGTTGATGTACTGGATGACGTAGGTCTGTGAATTCAGCGATTATCAGCGTCGTGAGCGTCAGATCGTACCAGTAATCCGTTCAATAGGTGATTAACAGCCTTCGGATGTGCGTCTTTCCGTTCGGCTATCGCCGTGGGTCAGACTCCATAGTCGTCGTGCGCGTCGAACGCCTCTGCCGGTATCTCTATCTCTCACTGGTCGGCGAGATGCTCGCGTGTCACCGCGATCAGACCATGGATGTGGATGGACTCTTGTTTTCACATGAGCAAGTACTCTCACTCGTCGTCAGTATAGATTACGCCACTTAAATTCGGTATGCCCCGGTCAGTCATACGCTGTCGATGGATCGGCAATGGGGCCGACCAGCTTTCGCAGACCAACTCGGAGGTGCTGATAAAACGTGGATGGGGAAATTCCTATGGATTCGGCGATGTCTTCGCCGGTGCTGTCGCGTGGTTGCTCGAAGAATCCGGCAAGGTAGGCGGCCTCGAGTGCGTCACGCTGTTTATCCGTCAGACGGTCAGTGACGGCTGCCTGGAACCGACGTTGGGGATGCAGCGGCCGGTCGACCGTCTCTTTGGCCTGTAGTTCGACATTGGTCACAGTCGCCTCTAGGGCGTCGATTACACGGCTCACGTCAGCTGTCCGTGGGAGGTCGATACGAACCGTCCCGGACTCGCCTTCGGCAGTCATGGCGGTGACCATCCCGCCGTATTCAGCGACAATTGTGGTAATCGACGAGTCCGCCACACCTACTTCGCAGAGACACTCAGTTTCGTGACTGCTCACTACGCGGACGTGATCGAGCATCCCACTTTGATCCGCAAGATCACGAATCGCTCCCGGTGAAGCGCCGGTCACGGTGAAATATTCGAGATACGAATCATCGGTTCGACCGGTGATGCCTTCTAGCGATACGATCGCGTCGAATCGCGTGGCGGCCTGGATGAAGAACTGATCTGGGTCCCGAATTGAGAGTGTGAGCTCAAGGGCATTCTCGGCAACGAGTGCGTCTTTTCGCTCGGCCGCTGCAATCGCGAAGCCGATTGTCTCGCCGAGATCAGCGAAGCTAGCCTGCTGACGCTCGTCGAATGCCGTCGAGTCGGTGGCGTATACCACGAGAACACCGTACAACGCATCCTTGTATTTGATCGGAACGGCCAGTACGGATTTGGTGTCGATGGCTTCACGCTGTCCGGCACATGCGGTTCCGACTGGCTCGCTTCGAGTTTGCCTAACACAAACCTCTTGGTTTTCGACTGCTCGATTTGCAATCCCCCGTGCCGAATCCACCTCGGTCACTGTAGTCTTGTTAGACACGGCGTCGGGATCGATACCGACCTCGACTCGGGGTGTGATTTCAGCAGCCCTCCCCGTCTGTCCTCCGATCCAAGCTGCTTGGTAGAAGTCTGAGGCAGCCAGCTGCTCGCAGACAGTTTGCTCGATTTCAGTGTGCGTCGATTCCTCAACCACTGCGTGGACAAGATCGTGAACGAGCGTGTTGAACTGGTCCAGTTGTGCCAACGCGGTTCGTTGCTGCTCGAGTTCCTGTTCGCGTTCCAATCGATCAGTGATATCCCGGAACACCCACAACCGGCCGTAGTGGATCCCGTCGTAGTCGACTGGTGCGGAGTACCGGTCGAACCATCGGCCATCAGCCAGTTCGATGGTGTCCCGGCTCTCCTCGTGGGAATGATCGTACAGATACTCGACTTTCGTTCGGAACTCGTCCGGATTAGCGAGGGTGTCATGGATACACTTGAGGAGGGTGTCATCCGATCGACTGGTGGCGACCGTTTCGGGGATGTCCCAGAGCTCCAGAAAGCGCTCGTTGTGGTAGAGAACGTTCCGCTCGGAATCGACGACTAACAGCCCATCAACCGTCGTTTCCAGCTGGGCCTCAAGCAGCGCTTTCCGATAGGCGAGTGCTTGTTCGCGCTCTCTGCGCTCGGTGATGTCGCGAATGACGCCGGTGAAAAACCGCTGGTCGTTGTATTCGGCTTCGCTAAACGAGATTGAAAGCGGAACCTCCGACCCGTCCGCACGAAGCCCCGAAACTTCGACGTTCGACCAGTTGATGGTTTGCTCCCCGGTCTCGAGGTACCGCTGTAGCGCAGTTCCGTGCTGAGCCGCGAGATTATCGGACATGAGCGTCGTGATTGATTCCCCGATCAGCTCGTCGGGCCCGTATCCGAAGACGTCCGTGACAGCAGGATTCACCGTCTGGATACTGCTCTCGTCGTCGATCGTGACGATGACGTCGTTCGCTGCCTCCGTGAGCGTTCGATACTGTTCGAGTTCTCGTTCGCGCTCTTTCCGGGTAGTGATATTCCGGAGATAGACCGAGAGGCCTGTTTTCGAGGGGTACGCACGGATCTCAATCCAGGTGTCAGCTGATGGATAGTACTGCTCGAAGGAGACCGACTCTTGTGTCTTCATCGCCGTGTGGAACTTTTCATAGATTTGTAGCTCGGTTGCGACGGGGAACGCCTCCCAGAAGACGGTTCCGAGCAACGCTTCTTCGGATCTACCAACCAATTCTTCGGCATGGGAGTTGAGATAAGTGAACCGCCAGTCGGTGTCTAGTGTGTAAAATCCGTCTGAGATGCGTTCGAATCGTTTGCGGGCCGAAATGTCGCGTCCTACGCTTGCGACGCCCCAGACGGTTCCTTCGTCGTCAGTGAGCGGTGCTCCAGTGAACTCGTAGGGGAGATAGTCGTCGTCTTTCGTGACGAGGTGGGTTTCTTCGAGTTCGATCGTCTCGTGGTTAGTTACCCGACCAATCGCCTTTGCGATCCGCTCTCTGTCCGCTGGCGCGACGAAATCCAGCGGGTGCATCTCAGCGATCTCGGCTGCTCCGTACCCGGTGATATCTGGCGCTTGAGTGTTCCACCAGAGAATCTGCCCATCCGTGTCGAACACAAACAGGAGATCGGGAACGGCGTCCAGCATCGCCCCCCGAATTTCTGTTTCCGGTAGTATCTCATGAGACGTTTGGGAGGGTGAACGGATCTCGGTGTGGCGGTCGTCGTCGCCCGTGAAGGTAGCATAGAGGCTTCTGGTGGTCGAGAGAGCGGTATGACGCAATCGGTCACGGACAGCGGAGAGCGACCGATTCTCGACCGTAAGGAGTCGCCAGGCAGTGCTGTGACGGAGCGTTTGTGGGGAAATATCGGCTGAGTCTCCCCGGCCAGTTGGTGTGTACGGGTGTATCTCGGCACATTCCACCGTTTTAGCAACCAGATCTCGGATCGCCTTGGGCGTCAGCCGACCACCATTCCGAGATGGAAACAGGACTGCGCTGTTGTCCTCGCGGTGATGGAGGTAAGAGGTAAGGAGTCGCCTCGTCCCGAGTGTGTGTTCCGGGTCAAGTTTGAGCGGCACCGAAGAGGGTGAGGGTGGCGTCTGTGTTTCGGGCGATTCCGCGGCGGGGACCTGTATCGCTCCGGTTTCCAGTTCGACGTGGTCGACGTCGAGCTGGACGAGTTCGCCGACTCTGAGACCGGTATCGTACAAGACCGCGACTATTGCCTCGTTGCGCTGCCAGTGTGTTGATTGGAAGCGATCATTGTAACATGCGGTGCGCAACGCCTCAACCTGGTCGGGGTGCAGCCATGTCGCCGCCTGATCGGATGAGGTGAGCGGTACCGTCATGAGGCCTGCCTTCTAACAATGACGATGCAGCTCCTTGAACGTTCGCTTACCTAGCCTTATGATTTTAGACGACCTGGTCTCACTGCTGAGTATTAGTACGATTTCCGCCGACTATCGACACTCAATCGGCTTAGATGACCTTTATCGGTAGCTAAGGTCCACTCCCGCGTGAGATCTAACGTTTGATTACCTTGCGGTGTTATATGGAATAGACACCCCACCAGAGATGTAGTGAAACCCGGCGCGCATGAGCAGCGACACGGATACCTGCCGAATCTATCCTTTGGGTTGAGCTGTCGTGCTGTCGCTTCTCACCTTACGCCTCGACGACAATCTGGCCGCCGGAGTGTACGGCAATAGTGTACCCACAGTACTGAAACACAACCCGTCCTTTCGGATGTGGAAATTCGTCGGTTGAGTACGCAAACAAGCTATCAAGAGCATCTGGGTCGATAACCGTACTGAGTGGCGGCAGTTCGGTTGTATCAACGCCTTCATGTTCAGCAACGGCTTCGATAACCCCAATAGTTGGCGGGGAGTTGGAAGCTCGCAAGGGTGTATTTTTCCGACTCATTGATGCTCATCTATTGCTCCGAGAGAGGTATAGATGCTATACCACGTTATTCTGTGTGTGCCAGTACAGTTTATCGATCGTCTCGTCAGAGCCGTCTGTCTCTCGTCCATCAACCAGCTGGATATCGGCTACTGCATCCACACCGTATCCAAGTAGCGAAAAAAGGTCCCGTTCCAGATTGTATATGACGACGTCGGCACGCTCCAGTCTCGGAAGATGCGTGTGATAGAACTCCAGATAGATGTCCTTCACGTCCTCGGCGGAAGCCCACCCAAACAACTCGAGGCCATCCGACAGCTGACCCGACCGACGCTCACAAACGATCCGCTGGCCGATATCGTGGGGGTCGACTGGAATGGACTTCATCGTGGCGCGCAGTTCGGCGAGTTCTGGACGGCTGACGGCTGGGATGACAGCGGTCGCGACGCCGACCACGTCACCGTTCGAAAGACGGTCCGGCATAGCCTCAGCCGGCTCAAAAAATTCTGGCAGGACCAGGGCATCTGGCCCGATTCGACACCCCAGGCGGACGAGACCGAACTCACCTATTCCGGGCCCACGCCAAGTGATATCGAGAGCGCGGCGTGTACCGAATGCCGCGCCCAACGTGTGGACGACTGATCGTGGCCCATACGTTGCCGAGTACGACACGGGAGCAGTCTGTGGGTACTGCTGCTATGAGTGCTACTTCTCACACCGACATCGGAACAATCTTGAGGAGATTTCCGGTGATCGGAGCGTCTACAGATGAGCAAGGCGAGTGCCTCGGGGCTGGACCCCGAGGGTGAAGCCGACACGAGTCTTTACTTTCACCCTCCGTGGCATGAGCTTATGGACGAGGACGACACATCAGAATTCGCGTAGAAGATGACCGACGAACAGGCTCTCGTCAAGACGTTGGATTTCCAACTCGACATTCGGAGTGACAACGAGAGCCTGCTCCGTGATGCTTGTCTCGAATCGCGCTCGGTGTACAACGAAACCATCCGTCTCGCCAAAGACGGTGTGGACTGTGCCACCATTCCCGACCGTGTGGCCGACGACGCCACCCTCGTGAAGAACACGACGCAGCGTGTCGTCGCCAAAGCCCTCGGCGCGATGGAGAACTACTACGAGTACGACGACTTCGGCCAACCCAGTCACACCAAGGATAGTGCATACCCGCTTCGTGCGAACTACGAGGGGGGGTACAACCTGTCGCTCACCGACGACGGCGAAGTTGCGTTCCGAATCAGCGCGAAACCGTACAAGCACGTTACCGGCGTCCTCGAAGGGAGTGATGCTCACCTCGATATTCTCACGATCGCACTCGAAAGCGACCAGTGGAAAATTGTGACGGCAGAAGCCCTATTCCACAACGACAACGCCGAGTTGCACGTCAACGTCACTAACACCGAGCAGACCGTTCGAGACAAGCAGGACTCACGGACGATTGTTGGCGTGGACGTGAACGAGGACAACGTGGCTTTCACCGCGCTCTCCGAGAACGGTGTCGAAGATACGTTGGTTATCGACTTCCCCGAAATCAAGTTTGAGCGTCACCGCTACTTCACGATGCGGAAGCGCGTTCAGAACGCGGGGAAAGACAGTATTCACCACACGCTGGAGGGACATGAGGAACGGTTTGTCCGCGACAGACTCCACAAGGTGTCTCGGCACATCGTGGAGTGGAGCCGTCAGTTCGAGAAGCCGTGTATCGTCTTTGAAGACCTCAAAGAGATGCGCGACAGTATCGACTACGGTACGCGGATGAACCGACGCTTGCACCACCTCCCGTTCCGCGCCCTCCAATACTACACGTCGTACAAGGCATCGTTCGAGGGCATCCCGACTGCGTGGATTAACCCCGAGTACACGAGCCAGCGATGTCCGATGTGTGGACACACAGAGCGAGCGAATCGCAACAAGAAGCGGTTCACGTGCCGGTCGTGTTCCCACCAAGACCACAGCGACCGAGGTGCAAGCGTCAACATCGCCGTGAAAGGGATCACGAAACTCGATTGGAATGTGCCTGCTCTCAACAGCCTTCCCGTTGTTCGGACGGTGCGACGGCAGGCATCGGGGGCCGTGGACGCCCCGACCGTGACCCACGACACCGCTACAGGCCACCTTGCCGATGGTGTCGTGGGAGTGTCCGATTAACCCACGGGAAGCCTCGGGGCTCGACCCCGAGGCGGTTCACATCCCGCCTGCGTGACGCAGCGTGCTGTTTTTCGCGCCCTCCGGAGAGGACGAGGGCGTGCTAGATCAGGCCCTCCGGGATGGTGATTTCCGTGAGCCAACAACAGCATTCGAACGACGTCTCGATCGATGCAATTCCAGTCGACGTAGCGAACAGCCAATCAACCAGGGTCGAACCAGAAGATGTCCCCAAGGAAATCCGGTCGATTACGCAGGCGCTCGCGACGGAGCAGCCGCCGACGAATCCACTTGTCGTCCTGGAAGCGGCTCGCTGGTGGTATATCCACGCCAAGTTCGGCACTAATCCGGTGTTCCAGTGGGCCATCGAGTGGACGCGGCACCTCGCGACCGACAGGCCCAGCGATGTCGACCAGTTCGACGAGTTCCTTGACTACCTCGTCACAGTCGGCTTCGCTGATGAGAAAGCCGCTCTCCGGTAACCGCCGGGTCGGAGGACGACCGAGACGGCCTCGCCCTTTCTGAGTCCGCCAGGCTGGCGGGTTGTTCGCCGAGCGACCTGACCGGTTGAGCGGTGTTTCTTAACGGCACGCCCCGCTCGCCGCTGCCGCCCTCCGCGTCGCTCGCGACCGACCATTCCGGGCTGCGCCGAGCAAGCTCGCCGTTCCGGGCTAAAATGCATCTGGTCTCGACGCCAGTATTAAGCGCGTTTTCGGTTGCACCCCTCGCAGGCTTTCGCGTTCCAGCGCTTTGGGCCGCTCCGCGCGGCGAGTCACACCGCGGCTCGCCGTGCTCACGACCGTCGCCCTGGACACGAACCCGCAGTCCGGGCCGGACACGAGAAACGGCTTAAAGCTGGCCGCTCGCTCCGGGCGGGTCGACGCGCGGTGCTGGATGATGTGCCTCACTCGGGCGCGCTCTCGCTCGCGCCCACAGGGCGCTCGCGAAGGCGCGAGCGAGAGCGCGCAGACGAGTCTGTCGGTCGTAGTCGTCGGAAAACCGCGATGTAGCAGCATCGCGGTGTCGGGCGCGTGAGCGCCTTCAGGTTCGGTGAAGAACCCAATGTCGAGTACCAACGCAAGCGAAAAGACGGTTTCGGAGGAACAGACAACAACCACCGAGCAGTGCGGTCGCGAGATCACGATCGAGCGGGAACCTACGAGTCGGTCAGCGTGTCCGGAGTGTGACGGCCAAGTGGTGACCAAAGACGAGGAGTCGTTCTGTGCCGACTGCGGGCTGGTCGTCGCGTCCGAGTGGGTTGACCGGAGCCCGACGCTGGCCGATCTGGGCCTGGTCGGAAACGCGTCGCAGAGCATCGAGACGGTGGATCCGCTCCGGACAGACAAGGGGCTGCACACGAAGATCACGAAGAGTACTGACGGACACGGGAATCCGCTCAGCAACGAGCAGTGGAAGAAGTTCCAGCGCCTTCGGAAGTGGCACAAGCGATACCAGTTCGGAGACGATCGAAAGCGGACGAAACGGCTCAACGAAGGGCTGCGGGATGTCGAAATGATCGGCGGCAATCTGGCCCTGCCGGATCACGTCGTCAAGACGGCAGCGCAGTACCTGCGACGCGCCTCGGAGGCGAGATTGGCCGGCGGGCGGATGGCCTGGGAGGCACTCGCGGGCGGTGCCGTACTCATCGCAACACGCGAATCGAGGGTTGATCGTGACGAAGTCGACGTCGACGTGGCAACCTACACGAAGGCGCCTCACGAGCGGGTGTGCGCTGCGGCGCGGAAGATCCGGTGTGAACTCGGGATCGACACTGTCCCCGTCACTCGGCCGAACGCCGTGATGACGATCGTGGACGCGCTCGACGACGATGCACTCCCAGGGAGTGCAGCTGTACGGACGTGGCGGCTGGCGCAACACCTCATGCACCTCGGTGATCAAGTCCCGGTCGGGCCGGGGACGTCGCGGCTCACCATCGCGGCGGCGGCGCTCTACGGCGCGGATCGGTTGACGCCCCAGAAGCATCTCACCCAGGGGCAGGTCGTCGAGGCGACCAGCGCGGTCATGCCGACGTCGACAAGCCGGATCAGTCGGTACAACTGCGAGCTCGTCGACGCCTACGAAGCCCGACACGGAACCACCGACCCGGGTGTCATCCTCGATCAGAAGCCGGATACCCTGCACTAAGCGGAGCACTCTCCCGTTTTTTCTTGTGACCGCCGCCCAGCGGACGCCCCACCTCCCCACCCTCCGCTCCCGACGCCAGAGGCGTCGGCAGCCACAACCTCGCTACCCCCACTAAGGATGTCCTCGAATAGTCCGCAGATCCCTTTTTGCGAGGTAGTGAAACGATAGGTACTGTCCGTGCAACTAATGGCAGATATCCTATGGAGTCGACAGTATGGTCGTGCTTGGTCCAGACGGGAAATGTTCACCGTAGAGATGGACGGAGAAGTCTGTCTTCGCAGAGGTAGTTCAACAGGAGGATTCGTCAAGTCCGGACCACACGAGATGCGTGAGCGTCGGTTGAGGGCAGGGTCTTGGCCTGCATTCTCATTTAAGCAAATGCTTAAGCATCTCGGGCGCAATAGTTTAGAAGATGCTTAAGCATCCTGACGTCGACCTGGATTCGGTCTTTGCTGCACTCTCTCACCCCATCAGGCGCTCGATCATCGAGCAGCTCGCCGAAGGGGAAAAGAGCGTGAGCGAACTGGCTGAGCCCCACGACGTCAGCCTGTCGGCGATCAGTCAACATCTGAGTGTGCTGGAGGACGCCGGGTTACTCCAGCAGACTCACGAAGGCCGGGTACGCCGGTGCGCACTCCAGGGAAAACCCCTGTCCGATGCCTTCTCCTGGATCGTCCAGTACCGGATCTTCTGGGAAGATACGCTGGATGCCATCGCGCAGGAAGTTGAAGGAGACGATCAGTCATGAGCGACCACCCTACCGAAATGGAGACGGGAAGCATCGAAGTAAGCCGCATTATCAAGGCGCCCGCCGAGCGCATTTACTCTGCGTTCCTAGATGCCGACGCCTTGGCGAAATTCTCGCCGCCGGCGGGCTACACCGCCAAGTACGATCACGCCGACGGAGAGGTCGGCGGAACGTATCGCGGGACCTTCACCTCGCTGGACAAGAGTGATGAGCACAGCTTCGGTGGTGAGTACGTGGAGCTGGTGCCCAACGAGCGCATCGTCCAGTCAGACAAGTTCGAGACTGATGCACCTGAGATGCAGGGCGAGATGACCGTGACCATCACCCTTGCGGAGGTCGAGGGTGGGACTGAGGTGACTGTGCGGCAAGAGGGCATCCCCAAACCCATCCCCGAGGAGGATGCTGCAACGGGTTGGGGCATGTCTCTGGAGAACCTGGCTCGGCTGGTGGAGTACCCGGTGGCCGAATAGGGAGGTCGCCGGCCCTCAGCCGTGGGCACACCATCACAGCGTCTAGTGGTGACCAGTGATCCGCACTCACTCTCAAGAATCGGGAGTTATTCACCTCTCTCCGGTAACTACGCACACTCTACATATCGGCCAATTCACGCCTCTCCTGTGAAAAAATAGCAACCATGGCAAGAGTTCTATGATACCCTCGCTACTACCGCTCATCCGTTGAGATAGAGCGAGCACTGGTTTGTCGTCCCCAAGTGGGACGGAGCGAGTTACAGATGTCACCAGCCCCATCGTTTACGATCGACGTTGAGACAGCAGCTGCCTTTCGCGACTGGTTATTTGAGACGGGTGTAGAGAACCACGCCGAGCCACAGATCGCTAATCCGCTCGCTGAACTCGCCGCCGCAATCGATGGCGAACTCCACGACAGCACGGAGTCCGTCGCGATCAGCGCATCGACGACAGCCTTCCCGCCGACTGACCACTCTGCTGGTGTCGATGAACCCAGTTCACCAACGCGGCAGGAATCAGATACCTCCACACGACCAGCAGACAGTATCCCCATTGACGTCGCCGACAGCGACCCGGGCGGACTCTACGATAGTCTCCCCGACGGCGCGTGGAACAGCCCACTCGACCAGCAGAATGCGTCCCAGGATAGCACGCCGACAGCACACGATCAGCCGACATCGTCGACAGTAACGCCCCACCCACAGGGAGAACGGGATCGGGTGTCGGTTCGCTATCTCACTGACTATGAGTGCTCGGTGTGTGGCAGTCTCCGAGAGTTAGAGACCTCGCTACAGGTGTGTGCGTTCGTCGACAGCTGCGCGGCCTGTGGCGCCGTCGACGTCCGGTTCACTTCCATCGGAATCCCCGAGCCAATCCACAAATAATACACAGCAATTCATCTGATCCTATTCTCCTTAGCTTCCGTCCGGTCCAACCATTTCATCAATAAAATCGCGATACTCCTCGGCGACCCATTCGCCCCGTCCCGTGAGCGTGTACTCCTTCCGCCGTTTGTCACTTTCCTTCGTCTGCTTGTTGACCAACCCTGAGTCAACCATTCGATCGAGACTCGGATACAGTCGCCCGTGATTGATCTCTTCTGGGTAGAGGTCCTCGAGTGCGTCTTGGAGATCCACTCCCTCTGCTGGCCCAAGCCGGTAGATTAACCAGAGGAGGTGGACCTGAAAGGCGGTGAGGTCTGTTGGAAGATTATACGACGAAAAATCAATCGAATGAGTGTCCGTCGAATCATCGTTAGAGGACTCCGCCCCATTCGACGAGTCTGACGCGGTCATACCTCGATATTCACTACCGATACCTAAAATGCCACCCGAACGCCGATAGCCGATTCGCCCTCACCATCGTTGCTTCGGTCACGCCACCTCGTAAGCATCTCAACAAACACCACTGGAAAGCTGGCGTGTGATGATACCACGAGAAGCTTCCGAGTGAGCGCCTTCCAGGACGGAAACACACGCTCCTGCTAGTCGCTATACGCGTCGAGGAGGTCCCACTCCTCGCGCATCAGTTCGCGGACGCCGTGTTCGAGAATCCCTTCCCCGAGCGAGGTGGCCCGATAGTACGAATAGAGGCCTTCGGTGTCGGGCTGCTTCCGTTTTCGATTCTCGACGAGCCCAACATCGATGAGTGCGTCGAGATGGTAGTGGAGCGTGTTCGACGGGAGATCGAGTCCCTGTTCGAGCTCTTTCGCACTGTGGGCCCCCTTTTCGGTCAGGAAATGGAGAATCCGAAAGCGGGTTTCGTTCCCGATCGCTCGCTGCATGTCGAGATACTCTTCGAGAGAGAGGAGGCTGTGCTCCGGTAGGAGCCCTGCCAAATCGTCCGCATCGGGAGACGAACGCTCGGATTCGACCATGTGCACTAGTTGCGTAAGCAGACCCATAAGTGCTTGCTGACTCAGCACCCACAGAAAAGCAGCTTATTTATATGGGCACGGATGCTGGTGTAATGCGCGACCGGCTAGTCGGCGAACTCGGCGAGCTCGCCCACTCACGCTTTCTCGTCTATCTGATGGGCCCATACAAGACGTTCGACGTCGATGCACTGCTGGACGCGGTAGAGAACGACAACCGCGAGGCTCTGAGCTCAATCCCCGAGACGGTAGATTTCGGTGCGCTTGTCGGGTCGGACGTGGATCTCGACCAGCAGGAAGCGGTGCTCGATCTGCTGCTCTACGCCCGTGATCGACTCCGGACTGAGCCGGGCGTCAACGCGTTTCTGGCCATCGATATCGACATCCCGCTTGAGGAGATGGACGCGGCAACACAGAGCATCGAATTCGCGCTCGCGAGCAATGCTGTCATCTACATCGTCCCACGGATCGGTGATAATCTCGGTGTCGGCATCGAGACCGGCTCCGTGCTTGAGGCGATCTTTCGGGAACGCGATGAGCGAACGCCGACGAACGCGCATCAAGAACGAGTCCTGTTCATCCACGAGTCCGGTGTCCGGAGTGCGATGATCGCTGCCGTCCAGGACCGGTGGGACGCGCGCGTCTATTCATATGACGACCGCGATGATCTCGTCCATCAGCTCCGGTTGTTCGTCCGGGATCTCGCACGACGAGAACAACGCGGCGACCTCCCACAGCTTGATTGATACCCTCCCCGGCCTGCTCGCCCCCTCCCGTCTTGTGGCCGCCGGGCACGCCGTACGTGTGGAACGTGTCACGAAACGACAGAACGACTACGTCGAGGAGCGAGAATTCCTCCAACTGAGGCATCCCAAATGGCCGACCTACCGGTCGACTACGATGGGGCGGGACATCCTCGAGCATGGCGTAAAGGAGCTGATGCGCGCGAACGCGAGTTCGACGACGTCTATTCGTAATCAGATTTTACCTGCGTCGCCGCAGTCAGAGGGGCTAGTACAAGAATTCATAGATTCGACCCACATCTCGTCTGGTAGAAAGGGGTTGTTGAATATAGAGCGCAATTGCATCAAGTGGTGACTGCCACATTAGCACCGAGACGGAGGTGCGTCGCCACCGTCGGGGCGGGCTGGGAAGCAGGCGGAGGACACGCCCTCGATCCTCCTAGGCCCTCGAACGTAGAGTCGCCATCCCCACGGTAGAAACGCTAAGCTCCTCGCCCCCCTACATCGCATATGACTGCGGGAATCGACAACATCCAGTTCCTAGCCACGTCGGCCCACCGCGTCGGCGTCCTCGAGACGTTGGGCGACGGACCGACCAACCGTCAAGAGCTGTGTGAGGCCACCGGCGCCTCCTCGCCGACCGTCGGACGGGTGCTCGCCGACTTCGAAGAGCGTCGGTGGCTCGTCAGGGACGGCCCCACGTACGGGTTGACCCCCCTCGGCGAGTACGTCGCCGACCGGTTCCTGGCTCTCCGGGACGCAATGGAGGTCGAGGAGAAGCTCCGAGATGTCTGGCAGTGGCTGCCGGTCGAGATGCCGGGTTTCTCCGTCGACCTCTTCGCCGATGCGGTGGTCTCTTATCCCGGGCCAGGGTATCCCTACGAGCCCGTCGAGCGTCTCGGCCAGCTCATCACGTCGACCTCGTCGTTGCGCGGGTTCGACAACATCGTCTACAAGTCGAGTAACCTCGAGACAGCCTGCGGCGCGGTCCTCGAGGGAATGACGTTCGAGTACGTATTCACGCCCGACGCCCTGAAGGGGATGTTCGCCTGGAACCCGGATCGGATCATGGAGGTCACCGTCTGCGAGAACGCGACCGTCCTCGTCCACGACCACCTCCCAGACGGCGACCGCTGCGGCCTCGGCATCGTGGACGACCGGGCCGGCATCTGCTGCCACGACCCCGAGACCGGGGCGCTCGTGGCGGTCATCGACACCGACGCCCCGGAAGCCCGCGAGTGGGCCACCTCGGTCTTCGAGCAGGTTCGCGCGGAGGCGACCCCGGTAGACCCCGCCGCCTTTGAATCCCGCGCGCCTTCGTAACGCCCCTGGCGACGACCGCCGCCATCGGACTGGCAAACCGGTCAGCCGGGAGCTTCTGACGTAGCAGGTACCCGGCCTTCCCGAGATTTCAGGGCGTGAAATCCTGCACGCGGCATCATCACATCCCTCCGGCGCGTACGCTTGCCGAGGAACGAACACATGATCGAACGACACGACACCGTCGTCATCGGCGGCGGCCAGGCCGGACTGGCGACCGGGTACTACCTGCAGCAGCACGACCAGGACTTCGTCATCCTCGACGCGGGCGACCGCGTTGGCGACGCATGGCGGGCCCGCTGGGACTCCCTCCGGGTGTTCACGCCCGCCCGCTACTCGAGCCTGCCGAGGATGGACTTTTCGGGCTCACCGTACGCCTTCCCCACGAAGGACGAGGTGGCCGACTATCTGGAGACCTACGCCCAGCGGTTCGACCTGCCTGTCGAACTCGGCGTCCGCGTGGACGGGCTGGAACGGAGCGGGGATGGCTTCCTCGTGAGCGCCGGCGACCGGCGGTTCGAGGCGGCCAACGTCGTCGTGGCGATGGCGAGCTACCAGGTCCCGAAGGTCCCGGATTTCGCGTCTGAGCTCTCCGACGATGTCGTCCAACTGCACACGAGCGACTACCGCAACCCCAATCAGCTTCAGGACGGGGAGGTGCTCGTCGTCGGAGCGGGCAACTCCGGTGCCGAGATTGCCCTCGACGTCGCCTCTGAGCACAACACATGGCTGTCGGGTCGGGACGTCGGCCATGTGCCGTTCCACATCGACTCGTGGGTCGGTCGTCACCTCGGGGGCCCATTCGTGATGCGCGTGCTCTTCCACCGGATATTCACGACGGGGACGCCGATCGGACGTCGTATCCGCCCGAAGGTGCTCTCACAAGGCGGTCCGCTGGTCCGAACGAAGCCGAGTGACCTGGTCGCGGCTGGCGTCAAGCGGGTGCCTCGCACGACCGGCGTCCGCGACGGTCGCCCCGTCGTCGGGGACGACGACGTCCTCGACGTCGAGAACGTCATCTGGTGCACTGGCTTCCGCCCTGACTTTTCGTGGATAGCCCTCCCGATCTTCGACGGGAAGGAACAGCTTAAGGAGCCCGTCCACGCGCGCGGTGTCGTCCCGAACGAGCCGGGACTGTACTTCGTCGGCCTGTTCTTCCAGTACGCGATGACGTCGGGGCTGTTCACCGGCGTCGGCAGGGATGCGGAGTACGTCGTCGACCACCTGACGTCGAGGGCGCGGCAGCAGCAGCCTCGTCCGAGCTACACAAGATCGGCGGACGGACTCCCACAGCAGTCGTAGTCGAGCTTGGCGTCGCCCCCGGGTACTGAGAACGGCCGGTCTTGCGAACGTCGCCATCCCGCACGGTCTAACTCATCCTAACTGGGAGTCAGATCACCCGCGGTGACCGATACAACCTCTGAATCTCGCACGTCTACCCTAAAATTCTGTACTCGGTTATATCTGAAAGTATGTGGGTTTTCGCTAATCCCTATTAGCAGCGCATACCCTCAGCCGCCTCGTCCCGCGTCAGATTGCTTGTCCGCTAACCGCTTTTCCAGAAATTCTCGCAGGTTCGATTCGAACGACGGCGGCGTCTCCCCGTACGACGACGCTGCAAACTCGACAACTTCCTCAACATCGACTTCTTCTAGTACCGTCCCCAATCCGTAGAGTGCAGAGCGGGCGACCTCACTGTAGAACTCGTCCTCGTCGTAGCAGAACTGGCAGTCCTTCCGCCAGTAGTCGGGGACGAACTGCACGCCCAGTGCCTGATGCTTGGGGCAGATCCCTTTCCGGACCTTCCCGATGTTTCGGAAGTCAATCTGCCACGCTCCGTCGGGTGTGATCTCGACAACGAAGTACGCGCCGAGAAGCGCATCAGCACCATGGTCTGCCGTTCGGTAGAGAAACGCCGTGTTGAGTGCCTTGTTCTTGTATCGGCCCGTGTGTATATGGCCCGAGAAGTACGCTTTCCCCGCGAAGTGGTCCAGTAGCTCGGGATACCAGTAGTGGGTGACGAGGATCGTGTCGTCTTCGACGAGCTCGAGATCCTGGGTGAACGTTTCTCCAGCGACGGTGATTGCGTCGTCTTCGGGGATGAACGTCCCTGGCAGGTCGTAGTCTTGGAACGGCCGTTCCGGGCCGATTGCCCCATCACGGTTCCCCCAGGAGGAGTTCTCCGCGCTCGCTGAGGGCCTCGAACTGCGGCGTGATCGCCTCGAGCTGCTCACGACCTTCGTCGACGCCGTCGAACCACGCGTTTGTGATATCGCCGACGTGAATGACGAAGTCGAATTCCTCGCCATCCGTGCCATCTACGACCCATTCCAAGGAGGTTACGTCGCCGTGATTGTCCCCCATGCAGAGGAAGCGTAGTGTCTCGTCATCGTCAGCCGTCATGGGGAGTCGCTCCTTCGTATCTTGACGCTGTTCATACGAGCCCTGCCTCTTCGAAGGCTTCGTTGACGACGTCGGGCGTCGGCGCGTTCAGATACGGTTCGATCGCTTGGAAGGAGTCCCAGCCGCCGACGGCCATCACGACACGGGGATTCATCTGGCGGTCGACGAGAAGCCGCTGGGCGAACCGCCGGCGAAGATCGTGGGAACTCACGTAGCGGAAATCGTCGTCGCCGGTTTCGTCAGCGGCACGTTCGGCAGTCCGCTTGACGACGTCTCTGACGCCGCGCTCTGTGAGGTCCACGAGCGGGTCGGAGGGTGCGATATCCTCGTGGGTCTGGTAGCGATGGATATCGCTCTCGACGTCTGGTGGGAGGTAGGCGTCGCGAGGCTTTCCGCCACTCCCGGTCGTGTCCTTCCCTTCTGGAACGCGGAGGCGGTAGTGATCACCGTCGGCTGTTCGCTTGACGTGCTCCGGGTGAATCTGTGGAATCTCGAACGCGCGGAGGCCGACGTAGCCACCGAGCTGGATGACGAGATCATCGCGTGGATTCATCGTCGAACGACGCAACTCCTCGAGTTCGTCGTCAGTCATCCAGACCTTGTACTCGTCTGGCTTGGCGGTCGCCTCCAGTCGCATAGTCACTTCCAAAAAAAGCTTGCACCATATATCTGTCGAGCATCAGAAATCGCGGTGTGTTGCCCTCCGATAAGGCCGGCTCAGAGGCGAAGAGAAGATTTTCAGTGACGACTTCTTGTACAAACTGGAGGTGCAGGAATGATGCTGCCCGTAAAGCGTCAGGTACCCTCGTCACTCACGTCGTACAGTGCGACCACTGCCTCGCCATCCTCGACGTCTACCACGTCGGAGGGATCGGAGGCGGTCGTGGAGGTAAACTGGCACCCAGTCAACCGACCGGGTGGTGTACGAAGGTTTATAAGCGAAAACGGGGGCTAACACTGTCGAACCCCCGACTAAGGCCCGAATCGCTCGCTAACCATCCACGGAATCCGAGCTATGACCAGATGACGCTTGAACAAGCACGGACGAGCTGCGCAATGCAATCGGCGGGAGTTTGCTTAGATGTGTTTGACCGACAGCTACGCGATCAGGGTGCTATCGCTAATCGGAATAGCTCACTGACGCTCTGCAGTCCCGTCGATACAGGCCATGGCTCACCACGGGTCTTCACGGAAAGCAACCCAGACCCCTACTTTCACCCGATGTTCGACAACGACATTGACCCCGAGAAGTACGTCAAGGAGAACCGCAAGCAAGTACTCGCCGTCGTCAGAGGCAGTGACGATCCCTTCGCTCGCGCTTGCGCGTGGGCGCTCTTAGATCGATACACCCCAGATAACGAACTGGACGAGTTACACGACGAACTCGATGCAGTCGTGGAACGGAGGGGGAAGCCGTGAGTCGATTACTCGACGGCGGTCGGCAGGTCGATGTCGAGACCCTCAGCGACGTCAAGCGCCTCCTCGAAGAAGTCGTCGTCGTTCAGCATCATCTGGGTGACGGCCTTTCGTGTGACGACGTCCTCGACGAATTCGCCGTCCTCCTGGAACAGCTGGAGTGCCATGTCTCTGACCGTCGTCTTCGTCTCTTCGAGGTCCTCGAAAGTGTCGTGGTCGAGCGCTTGATTGCACCACATACAGACGTCCTTGTCGCGTGGCGTCTGTCGACGGCACCGGGGGCAGGTAATCGGCGTGTAGTCCTCCGGATCTTCAGTTTCGACGTCCTGCCCGTGCATCGACGCGTACTCGCGAGCGCGATCCTCCCCGTACATCGCGACGTAGTGGGAGATGGCATCGCTTCCGCGCTGGCGTCCCTGTCGGTCCTCGATGAACGACTCGTTCTTGCCGAGTTTGGCGAGCCACGTCGCGTTCGACTTCCGGAAGTTCTTCGGCGTGACGGGCTTCTCGAGGTCGATGCGGTCGGCGGCTCGCTTGAAGTAGCGTTGGAAGGTCGTGTAGCTCATCCGTTCGCCGTTCGACTTCACCCAGAGGTAGGCATCGTCGTTGCCCGGGCACGGATGATGGTCACCGAGCCAGCGGTTCAGGTACGGCAGCGCGAGAATCATCGTCACCGAGCGCTGGCCGGTCTTCCCGTCGACCTCGATTTCGACACCGTAGCTGGTGTCCTTCACATCGCCGACCTTCATCTCGTAGAGTTCGCAGTGCGGGCGGAACCCACCCTCGAACTGGACGGCGAACAGTGCCTTGTTGCGGGCCGGGTTTGTCCCGTCGTTGATGAGCGGGAGGACGTCATCCTCCCAGTCGAGCATGTCGGCACGCGACGGCTTCGGATTGTAGTTGCGCGGCGTATTCGCGGACATCCAGTCGATGGATTCCGGCGGATCGCCCTTCGTTCCACGGCGGAGTGCGTGCTTGCCCATGGCGCGGATCGCCAGCCGGTAATCGCACTTCGTTCGGGGGTTATCGTACTCCCGGTTGACCCAGCGGACGAGTTCCTCGGCAGCCTCGCGTTCCTCGAGTGCGTCAGTCAGGCCGCCGACCTTCTCGGCCACGCGGACGAGGTGCCTGAGGAGTTTCTCGTGCCGATTGTCGCTGTAGTCGTGGAGGTCGAACTGATCGGAGACAGTGAGCAGCGTTCCAGCGTCGTCGTCGCTGATCGTGTCGCCCGCATATCGCTCATCGTCGTAGAAGTTGGCCCCGCCGCCGGCTCGAATGCGCTCTTTCAAAACGCGGATTCGTTCGCGCTTCGTCATACGGTTTGGAATGGTTCGTTACAGGATTTAACCATTCGGCTAAAATCCCGGCCTAGGCTCTCCTCGTTCCTCCTGTAGTCCTCCGCACTCGGTTCCGCCTCGCCGATACGCTCCGTGAGCGTCCCACGCCGTCGGTGCCGAACGACGCGAACGCCACGGCGATAGACACCGAAGAACGCGGAGTCGGAACCCACCAGAGGGGCGCGCGCCGGGTCGGAAGCGCGAACGCGGCAGGAGTTATACGCTACCGTGTCAAACAGTATCACATGCCCGAGCGTCGCGAGTTCCTCAGGGCTGCCGGGAGCGCCGCCGTCGTCGGAGTCGGGACGTTCGCGGGGTGTAACGCGGCCGAGGAACTGAGCGGGGACTCCCCGCGGGCGACGGCGGCGGAGACGACGGAGACCGAGCTACCGGCCCGGACGGTCACGATGAGCGGCAACAACGCTGCCGGCCTCATCTACTTCAGTCCGGTCGGTCTGTTCGTCGAACCGGGCGAGACGGTGACGTGGCGGGCCGAGAGCGGCCAGCACTCGACCGCCGCGTTCCACTCCGACAACGACACGGAACGACGGATTCCGTCCGACGCCGAGTCGTGGTACAGCGGGCCCGTCTCGTACAGTACGTTCGAGCACACGTTCGGGGTCGAGGGGACGTACGACTACTACTGCGGGATTCACTACAACCACGGCATGGTCGCCCGAATCGTCGTGGGGGAACCGGGAGGGCCGGCGGCGGGTACCCGGACGCCGTACGGCAGAGTCCCGCCGGCCGAGGAGGTCGTCGACCGGGGCTCGATATCTTACTTCGAGTTCACGGGAGAGGGGTGACCGTCTCGGTCGGGACGATGCGCCGCTGGAGACCACACGATTCGCCGACGGAGGAGGGTCCGGCTGTGACGGGAGTCCGTGGCCACCCGAGCGGACGTGGGTTCGGGCGGACCGACGGGGAGGAGTTGCGGGGGGCTCCCGGCACGACCACGGTCCGGCGTCGCTCGGTCCTGGGGTACGCCGGCCACCTCGCGGTTGCCGGGGTCGTCGGACTGACCGGGTGCGACGCGCCCGACCACGAGTCCTCGCAGAGCGGAGACCTCCCCAGCGACGACGCTGCGGGCGCCGACCCGAACGGAAGCGAGGGAGGTGTCGCGACCCGGGTCACGGACTCTCGACGGCGAGTCTCTCTGAGCGGTATCACCGGTGCGGCACGCCTCAGTCCGGTCGGTCTGTTCCTCGACCCCGGGACCACCGTCGTCTTCCGCGTGACGAGCGGGCCGCACTCGTCGCGAGCGTTCCACCCCGACAACGGGACGGAGCTTCGGATTCCCCGGGAGGCGGAGCCCTGGCGTAGCCCCGCGATGGGACCGGGGCAGTCGTTCGCGGTCAGGCTCACCGTCCCGGGGACGTACGACTACTACTGCGCCACGCACCTCAACCACGGCCGCGTGGGACGACTCGTCGTCGGAGAACCGGGCGGTCCCGCCGAGGGGTCGATGCCGCCGGGCGGGACGGTCCCCGACAGTCGGCGAATCGTCGAGGAGGGAGTCGTCCCCGCCGGGGCGTCGTTCGAGCGACGGTCGGTCGGCTGACCGTCGCTCGAACGACCCGCGGTCACCCGCCGTCGGTCCGGTTCACCTCGTACGCTCGAACGCCGTAACTGGCGAACTCCCTGGCGCGACTCGGGACGTCGCCGAGCGTGCGAAACCGGATACGGAAGGCACCGCGTTCGCCCGCCGCGAGCGACCCCGGGGAGGTGCGGACCGCCCGGGCGCCGATGACCGAGCCGTCCTCGTCGTAGAAAGTGGCGACGACGCCGACGTTCGAGGGACGCTCTCCCCGGTTCTCGACCGCGCCGACGACGACGAGCTGGTCTTGCGACTCGTCGGAGACGCGCGAGTCGGTGACGACCAAGGAGTCCGCGGCGTCCGCGGCCGAACCGTCCGAGCGGAGCGACACCTCGAAGTCCGCGGGTTTCTCGCCGAGGTCCGCCGCTCGGATGACGAACGGAGCGGTCCCGCCCGGCGGAACGGGCGCACCCAGAACCGTGTCGGTCACCGACCCGACGGCGTCGCCGTCGGCGTCGACGAACGTGACCACGACCGAAACCCCGCTCACCGGCGTGTTGCGCCCGTTGTGAACCTCTCCCACGACCGTCGGCCGACCGACACGGTCGAAGTGCATCGTCGCGTGCGTCGCGACGACCTCTCCGCCGGTCAGGTCTACCGCGATGGGGGCGACGACCGCGGACCCGACGACGAGGAGGACCGCTACCGCGGCGGTGATGGCGGCCACCGCGACCCGATTCGTCATGTACTTACATAATCTATTATTGTATTAAACTCCTCCTCTCGACCTCGACCCGGCCGGAACCCCGTTTTATCACCGCAGGCGTCGAACGCTAACTGTTCGCATGGACCCGGCTATCGAACTGTACGACGACCCGATCAACCCGCACGGCTGGGCGGCACAGCCGACGTTTCGCCGGCTGAATCTGGCGTTCCCGGACGTTCCGTGGCGCGTTCGCCCGGTCGTGCTGGTGCCGTCGTGGGAGGAGTACGACGGCCCGGAGCTCGAGGGAGGGAAGCGGGGGATGGCGGCCGCCTGCGCCCGACTCAGCGAGCGGTCGGGGATGCCAATCGACGAGTACCTCTGGTTCTCCGACCCCCCCACCTCGTCGACGGGCGCCTGCCTCGCACTCGCGGCGGCCGAGCGAGGAGACGGGGCGGGCGTCGTTCGACTGCTGCGGGCGCTCCGCGAGGCGACGTACATCGGACGGACGAACGTCGGCGACCGTAACCGGCTGCGTTCGGTAGTCGCGGCGACCTCCGGCGTCGAGACCGAGGCAGTGATGGGAACGCTCGACGACGAGCGGACCCTCCGGGCGCTCGAGCGTCACCGCGGGGCGGCGGCGGCACTCGACGGCGAGGGCGTGACCCCGGTCGGGGACCGGTGTGAACTCCCGACGCTCCTCGTCCGCGGCGACGGCGGGACGCGAGGACTCTCCGGCCGACGGCGGTTCGAGACGTACCGGGAGGCCGTGCTCGCGGCGACCGACCGGACCCCGCGGGCGGAGCCGCCGACCGTGCGGAGGGTCATCGAGGAGTTCTCGCCGGAAGGGTGGGTGTCGACGACCGAACTCGCGGTGGTCGCCCGCGGGACGTACGACGCCGTCGCGAGACGGGCTGGCGAACTGGCCGAAGGAGGGACGGTGACCGAACGGGAGTTCGCCTCCGAATCCTTCTGGCGACTGCCCGCGGACGTCCCGGACGGCACGGCGGCGGGGAGGGACGCGGGCGGGGAAACCGAGCGGGCGACGGAGTCGGTCGACGGGGGCGACGCGAACACGGGACCGAGCCGCGAGACGAGCGAGGAATGAGCCCGCCCCTCCGCGTGTTCTCGGTCCACGGCACCTTCGTCTTCCGGTACCGGGACGGCCCGCTCCCACCGCGGGTCGAGTCGCACTACAACGCGACCGAGGACCGGTACGAACTCCCGTTCGAGGAGTTGCTCCGACCGCTCGAACGGGCGGTCGACGGGGTGGTACTCGAACCGGCCGAGGCGTTCACCGTCGAGTTCCGCGACCCGCCGCCGCCGGACGTCGCGGAGGACGCCCTCCTCGTCGAGCGCGAGGGACCGACGACGTCGCTCTTGCTGCCGACTACGGAGGGCGTCGAGCGAGCGCTCGCCGCCGGCGGGTCGCGACGGGAGGAGTGACGTCCGCGGCGTCACCCGGCAGTCGCCGCCGCGACCCGGCTCTCGACGAAGCCGCCCGCGTACGCGAACACCGTCCACGAGATGGTGAGGAGGACGAGGACGGTGAACACGACCGGCCAGAACGTCGTCGCGAACGCGGCCGTCACGAACGCCGACCAGACGCCCGTGACCCCCGCCAGGAAGACGACGGCCGTCGTGACCACCGCACCGAGCGTCCCGCTCACCGCGCTGGTGGTCCGCCAGTCGCGGCCGGACGAGCGGAGCCGTTCGACGCGCGCGGCGACGAAACCGCCGACGAGCGGCCAGACGACGAGCAGCAGGAGGAAGCCGAGCGCTCCCCCCAACTGGAGTCCGAACAGGTGGACCAGCCCCAGAAGCGTGAGGAGCGCTCCGCCGACGACGTCGCCGCTCACTCGGCGGACTCGCGTACCGCCAACGGTGTCGGTTGCTTGAGTTGCCATGCCTCACGTTGACAATCGTCACACCCGGAGCATAAGCGTACCGGCGCGAACGGGAGCGTCGTCGCGCCGGGTGGTCAGAACACGTGTATCAGGAGCCAGGCGGCGATGCGGGGAGCGGCGACGCCGGCGGCGACGAACGCGAGCAGCCAGCCGACGAACGTCCGGAGCGACCGGAGCCGCGACCCGCGCTCGCGCCAGACGAAGTACGCGTTCACGAGGGCGACGGCGAGTCCGGCCGCCAGGGCCGTCGCGAAGTAGTCGGCCATCGTCGCGTTACCCGTACCGCTTGACCGCCCGCCAGTACTCCTCGGGCGTGTCGACGTCGACGAGTATCCGCGGGTCGTCGACGGGGACCTCGCGCACCGTCGTCTCCTCCGCGTAGACGACCGCGCGGGCGCCCTCGTCGTCGGGCGCCGACAGGAGGCGGTCGAACGTCGAGGCGGCGAACACCACCGGGTGGCCGCGCTCGCCGTCGGTCGTCGGCTGGACGACGTCCGCGCGCGACTCCGACGCCTCCCGGAGTGCGTCGAGGACGGCCGGCGGGACGAACGGGTGGTCGACGGGCCAGAGCAGCAAGCCGTCGGCGTCGTCGGGCGTCGCCTCGACCCCCGCCCGGACCGATGAGAGCATCCCCTCCCGGTAGGCGTCGTTGACCGTCACCCGCGTCCCGTCGAGGGCGGCGCGCTCGCGGACGGTCTCGTGTTCGTGCCCCAGGACGACGACCCGGTCCGTCACGCCGCCGTCCGCGAGGGTCCGCAGGACGCGCTCGACGAACCGGTCCCCGTTCGCGTGCAGCAGCGGTTTCGGGAACCCGCCCATGCGCGTCGACGTGCCGGCCGCGACGACGACGCCACAGAGACGCGGCTGCGACCCGTCCCCGTCACGACTCATAGCCCAGGTGCTCCGTCAGGTCGTCGACGAAGAAGAACTTCATCACGACCGACTGGAACACCGCCATCCCGTTGACGTCGTCTATCTGTGCGGAGGTGATCCGCTCCTGGGCCGCGAGCAGATCCAGGACGACGACCGCCCGGTCGACCTCCGTTCGGAGCCGGTCGACGAAGGTCTCGTAGTGGGACCGGCCGCTGAGCTCGTGCTCCTCGGGAATCCGAGCGGCCGCCTCGACGCCGTCGGCGAACGCCTCCTTCAGTTGGAGGAGGTACGAACGGATCTCCTCCGCGTCTCCCTCGGTCTGTTCCTGCCGACCGATTCCCTGTCCCGCGTACGAGATCATGAACTCGTACGCCTCCTCCAGCCGCTCGACCGCTCCCTGCAGTTCGTGAACGTATATCATGGTAGATAGTGAGAAACGTTGGTACAAATACGTGTGGGGAGCGGCGGCCGGTCGGTCAGTCGTCGTCCGCGAGGCGCCACACGTCGATGCCGTTCGTCGTCTCGCGTCCCACGACGCCGTCCCCGGCCAGGTCGTGGAGCGTCATCCGTGTCGTCATCTCGGTCGCGTCGACGCCGAACGCGACCTCGCGGAGCACCGCCGGTCCCGTCCGAGCCAGGTAGCGTTCGACCCGAGCACCGTGGTCAGCGTCGGTGAACCGCTCCGCGACCTCGTCCGGGAGTCCCCGACCGACGAACTCCTTGGTTCCGAGCGGCGCGTGGGTCGCGGCCGTGTTCCTGATGTCCTCGTCGAGTCGGTTCACCGCGTCCTTCCAGTCCTGGTAGCCGGCCGACGGCGACGCGATGACCGTGGCGTCGTCCGACGAGAATCGGACGGTCGGTGGCGCCACGAGCGTCGCACGCGGCGCTCCCGTGCCGTCGCCGTCCGTCTCCTCGTCCCCGGGCACGTCGCTCGACCGGTCCGCCGCGCCGTCTCCGACTCCGATATCGCGGACTCGCGGCCCGAGCGGGAACGTCCGTATCTCCCCGCGCGTGTCGACCGAACCGCCGAGTCGTGCGGTCTCGGACGCCCGCTCGAGGTCGGCTGCCAACGCCTCGCGAGCGGTGCCGTCGGTCAGGTCGCGGTCGAGCGCCGCGGCGTCGACCGCCGCGACGTCCGCCGAGAGCGCCAGGAGGTCGTCGACGCCGGTCGGGGGGTCGCCCGCGACGAACGTCCGCAGTCGAATCCGTCGGAGGAGCGTTCTGGCCGCATCGAGCGACCGCTCGCGGACGGCCGCGACGGCTTCGCAGGCGACGCGCGAGGCGGGCGGTCCCCCCTCGGGCCACGGGTTCTGGACGACCGGCATCTCGTGTGCCTCGCAGACGATGCGTACCCGCTCGTTCAGTCCCGCGGACGGGTGGGCGTCCTCGCCGGGCGGCGGGTCGTCGCTGGACGCCGTCGCGCCCATCATCGGCGCGCCGGTCGAATTCGTCGACTCGGCCCCGGACCCCTCGCCGGCGACGCCCGCGGGGACCGCGTCGCGGTCCGGGAACAGCAGGGTCATTCGGGGGACCCACCGGACCGCCTCGTACTCGTACGCGAGTCGACGGACGGTCGGTTCGGCGGCCCAGCAGCGGTGCGAGAACGGGTCGGTGAAGTACTCGGCGGTGACGGTGGCGCTCATGTCATTCGTACGAGGTCGGGTGAGTCGGGTGGCTGTGCTGTCCTCTAGTCGTCTTCTCCTTCCGACCGTTCCCGACCGCCGTCGGTGACCGAGTCACCCCGGACCGACCAGCTCTCTGGGGAGTACTTCTTTGCGTAACCCTCGACGGAGACGGTACCGGTGATCATGCTCTTCGTGACGCTCCACTCCTGCGGTCGGACCGCGAAGTAGACGTGTCCCATCACCAGCGCGACGAGCGCCACCGCGAAGAAGTCGTGGAGCACGAAGCTCCACGCGACGAGGCCGAGCTGGTCGGTCGTCCCGAGACCGAACCGGACGCCGAGGAGCGAGAACTCGCGGGTCGCGTCCCAGAGGGGCCCGAAGTTCACGCGCCGGAGCAACACCACGCCGGTGAGGACGATACCGAGCGTCGCGCCCGTCACCGCCCAGTGGAGGAGTTTCTGCGCACCGGGATACTTGAACTGACGCGGGTAGTCGTCGGTCAGGCCGGCGAAGTTCTTGAGCCGCGTCCACTGGTCTCTGGCGTCGCGCGCGCCGAACCACATCGCGCCCCACGTCCCCTTGTACGCGACGTGACCGAGGTGGAAGAACACGTACCCGATGAGGACGACGGCGGCGACTTCGTGGACGGCGAGCCACGAGAGGCCGGGGAGTGCCCGCACGGTGACGTCGGTGTTCATGATGACGAACCCCGACAGCATCAGGGCGAATATCGAGATCGCCATGATCCAGTGGGAGGCGCGCTGCGTGACCGTGAACCGCTCCACCTCCTCGACGCCCTGCGTCCGCAGGCTCTCCTCGACCTCCTCGGGTGGTTGCTCGCCCGGTGCGACCGTGTGGCCCGTCGGGTTCAGGAGCTCCCGCACCACGAAGTGCACCAGAAACACCAGTGACGCCACGAACGCGAACACCAGCAGGATGTCCCAGGACAACCCGACGACAACCTCCTGGCCGAACCGGGACTCGAACCGGAAGATGTCGATTCCAAATGGCATATGCTAACTAACCGCACGATATCTATTAAGTGTTTAGGTGAACGGCCGTTTTAAGCCCGAATACGGCAGTTTCGTCGGGATTCACCCCGGTGCCGTTGGACGGGTCGGGTTCTCGCGGGTCGCCACCCCCGACGGTCGTGGGAGACTCGCGGCAGGAGCTCGTGGCGCCAGTTATTCCCCCTCCGCCGGCGTCGGAATCTGTGGGGACCGCTCTCCGCTTCGTGCCCTGTCCGTGTACCGACCTCTCACGCGACTGAACTCCGCGTTTTCGCCAGTTGAGCGAGGCGAAGGATTATATGGTCGTGGCAATGAGTAACACACACAAACATGAACGATGATGATAGACCCCCGGACGGGAACGAGGAGGACCTCCTCGACGACGTCTCCCGGCGAGACGTCATCAAGGGGACGATCGGCGGGAGCATCGTCGCCGCGAACGCTTACCTGTTCAACAACGTACGGCGGGCCAGCGCGCAGACGGCCGAGGCCCGACCGGACCTGCGAGACCGCTTCTCGAACCAGCTCAGACTCGACGTGAACGGTCGCAACAGGTTCGTCCAGGTCGAGGACCAGGAGCGACTGCTGGAGACGCTCCGGTACAGACTCGGCCTCACGGGCGGGAAGTTCGGCTGCGACCGAGCGATGTGTGGGGCCTGCACCGTCCTCGTCGACGGTGACCCGGTGTACGGCTGCACGTACTTCACCCGCGACGCCGTCGGGAAGAGTGTCGAGACCGTCGAGGGACTCGAGCAGAACGGACGGCTCCACCCGATTCAACAGGCGTTCGTGGACAACCTGGGTGGACAGTGCGCCTTCTGTACGCCCGGCATGATCCTGTCGGGGAAGGCGCTCCTCGACGAGAACCCCAATCCGGCGCGCGAGGACGTCAAAGACGCGCTCGCGGGGAACCTCTGCCGGTGCGGGAACTACGAGAACGAGATCGACAGCGTGCTCGACGCAGCACAACGGATGTGATTCACGATGTCAAACCACTTCAGATACGTCGGGCGAAACTTCACTCCGACCGACGCGCAGGCCAAAGTTCGGGGCACCGCCAAGTACGCGGACGACGTCCTCCCGGACCGGCTGTTGCACGCGAAGACGGTCAAGTCGCCGTACGCCCACGCCCGGGTGACGAACATCGACACGAGTCCGGCCGAGCGGATGTCGGGCGTCGAGGCCGTGGTCACGTACGAGGACAACGTCGGGTCGCTCGGCACCTCCGAGGGTGGGGCCGCCCCGGGTGAACCGCCGCTCACGAACGAGCCGCGGGTGTTCGGCTACCCGGTGGCGGCCGTCGCCGCCGTCGACGAGTACACCGCCGCGACCGCGGTGGAGGCCATCGAGGTCGAGTACGAGATCCTCGACCACGTCATCGACCCACGGGAGTCGCTGAAGCCCGGCGGACCGAACGCGGCACTGGAGGGCAACACCATCGGTCAGGAGGGCGACTCGACCGTCATCGACGAGATCAAGTGGGCGGACGCGGACTTCGGCTCCGACTTCCCGTCGAACCCGGGCGACTGGAACATCAAGTGGTCCTGGGGCGACGTCGAGCGGGGTCTCGACCGGGCGGACGCGGTGGTCGAGGAGACCGTTCAGGCGCACCCCATCGCCACGAACCCCATGGAGCCGCGGTCGACCGTCGCCCACTGGAAGGCGAACGGCGAGGTCACCGTCTGGGGCTCCAGCCAGAGCATCGGCGTGACCCACTTCGGCCTCGCGGGCGGACTCGGTATCAACCCGCAACAGTTGACGTTCATCTCCAACTACTGCGGCGGCGGGTTCGGCTCCAAGGGGGCGAGCTACCCCGCGATGGCGGTGCCGGCGCTGCTCTCGAGAGCGGTCAACCGCCCCGTCAAACTCCGGGGCAGTCGGAAGGAGGAGTTCCACTGGGGCAACGGTCGGTCGAGCCACCTGTACCGGTTCAGGGTCGGAGCCTCGGACGACGGCCGGATCACGGCGCTGGACGTCCAGGCCATCGGGGACGGCGGTGCCTACTCGACGGGCGGCCTGAACGGGCTCGGCGCGGGGTTCGACGCGGTCTCGGCCCAGTTACAGCCGGAGACGATGCGTGTCCGCGGGATTCAGGTGCTCACGAACACGCCCAAGCGGTGGCCGATGCGGGGTCCCGGCGAGAACCAGATCGCGATGGCGTTCTCCCCCATCCTCGACCAGTTGGCGGACGAACTCGGGGTCGACCGCCTGGACCTCAGGGTTCGGAACGCGCCGGACGCCGACGACCCGGGCGTCGTCGGCGCGGACAAGACGCCGATGACGAGCGCCTTCGTCGCGGAGACGTACCAGCAGGCCGCCGAGGAGTTCGGGTACGAGTCGAAACGGGAGATGAGCGGCTCGACCGAGGGGTCGAAGGTGTACGGCGTCGGCATCGGGTTCGGCGACCACTCCTCCGGCTACGTCGGCCTCGACGGACTCATTCGCATCCGGACCGACGGAGTCGTGGAGGTCCGGACAGGGGTGGGTAACCTCGGCACCTACTCGACGCACGCGAGTCCGCGCGTCGTGGCCGAGACCCTCGACGTCCCCTGGGACCAGGTCAGACCCATGTTCGGGGACAGTACCGAGGGCGCGTTCACCCAGGGCCAGTACGGGTCGAACACCACGTACACGACCTCGCTGGCCGAGAACGTCGCCGCCGAGAACGCCATCACCTACCTGCAGGAACTCGCCGCCGAGGAGTTCGGCGGGAGTCCCGATGAGTTCGAGGTCGCGGGCGGCGCGGTCACGCACACGAGCGACGATTCCCAGTCGCTCTCGCTCGCGGAGGCGGCGCAGCTCGCCACCGACGCCGGCGGGAAGTACACCGCTGAGGAGATACCGAACCAGGACAGCTACAACCCGATGACGCTGTGGAACGCCGAGCGGATCGCCGGCGACGGGCTGGTCGTCCTCGGGCACAGCACGCCCGACATGGCGCCCGGGCAGGTCCGGTCGTTCTGCTCCTCGATGGCGCTCGTGAGCGTCGACACCGAGACGGGGAACGTCAACGTGGAGGAACTGGTCGGCATCGCCGACTGCGGGCGAGTGCTTCACCCGGCGAGCCTGACCGCGCAGGTCGAGGGCGGCATCATTCAGGGCGTGGGATACGCGCTGAGCGAGCACTACAGCCACGACATGGACACCGGGATTCCGCTCAATACCGACTGGTACCAGAACAAGCCGCCGACCATCTACGAGAGCCCTGACGACCTCAGGGTCGGCGCGGTCAACGAACCCGACCCGACCGGCGCCTACGGCGTGAAGGGCGTCGGCGAACCGCCCTACGGGGCCGGGGCGTCCGCGGTCACGAGCGCCGTTCGAGACGCGCTCGGGACCACGTTCCGGACGCCCCCCATTCGCCCCGCGGACGTCATGGCGCGGATACGGAACGGCGACGCGGAGGTGTGAGATATGCAACAAGACATGATTCAACCCCTGGAGCACATCGACGCCACCAGCGTCGAACACGCGGTCCGCGTGCTTCAGGAACACGGAGAGAACGCGACGATCATCGCCGGCAACACCGACGAGATGGAGTGGCTGAAGAACCGGATGCGAGCGCCCGAGGTGGTCGTTGACCTGAAACCCGTCGACGAACTCCACGGCGTCTCCGAACGGTCCGGCGGGGGGCTCCGAATCGGCGCTCTGGAGACGGTCAACGCCGTCGCCGACCACGACGCGGTCACCTCGGAGTTCGGAGTGCTCGCCGAGGCGCTGAGTCAGGTCGCGACCCCACAGATACGCAACCAGGGGACTATCGGGGGGAACATCTCCCAGGACTCCAGGTGCTGGTACTACCGGGGCGGGTTCGACTGCTACCGCGCGGGTGGGAACACCTGCTACGCGATGACCGGGAAGAACCGCGACCACGCGGTGACGGACTACTCGCGGTGTATCACCGCCCACCCCTCCGACGGGGCGGTGGCGCTGATGGCACTCGACGCCGAGGTGGTGGTGCAGGGACCGCGTGGCGAGCGCAGGGAGCCGATATCGGAGTTCTTCGTCGGACCCGAGGAGAACATCACGGTGATGAACGACCTCTCGCACAACGAGGTGCTCAAGGAGATACTCGTCCCGGCCGACTGGGCGGGGGCGGACTTCTACTTCGAGAAGGTCCGGGACCGGCAGGCGTGGGACTTCCCCATCGTCAACATCGCGGCCGCCGTCCGGCGCTCCGGCGGGGCCGTCTCAGACCTCCGCCTCGTCGCGAACGGCGTCGCTCCGACGCCGAAACGCCTGGAGGCGGCCGAACGGTCGATACGGGGAGCCTCGGTCACCGAACAGTCCGCGCAGGCGGCCGGAGAGGCGGCGCTGCCCAACGCGGCGCCGTTCTCCGACAACGCGTTCAAACTCACGCTGACGCAGAACCTCGTCAAGCGAGCGCTCCTGAACGCGGGGTGACCGACGGACGCGCGGCCGACGGGGCGTTTTTCGGCGGCGCACGCCGCATCCGAGCGAGTCAAGCCGCCGCCGTCGCGGCGTCTCTCGGTCCGGCCGTCGTCCCGACGCGACTCCGTCAGCCCTCCGGCTGCGTCGTCTGCACCGGGTCGTCCGTCCCGTCTTCCGAGGCGTCCGGGGCCCCGGAGGCGTCGGGGTCGGCGACGACCCGACCGGGCGGGAGGCCGTGGCGGACGCGGTTCAGTTCGCCGAGCACGGAGAGGGCGACGTCCGCCGGGTCCCCGCCGCCGAGGTCGAGACCGGCGGGCGAGCGGAGTCGAGCGACGATGTCCTCGTCGAGTCCGTCGTCCCGCAGTCCTTCCCGGACGTGGTCGGCCTTCGTCTCCGAGGCGACGACCGCCACGTAGAACGCGTCGCGTGAGAGCGCTTCGCCCGCGGCGACCCGGTCCGTCGTCCCGCTCCTGCTCGCCACCGCGACCGCCGTGTTGTCGCTCACGCCGAACTCCGCGATACCCTCGTCGTACGCCCCCTGGTACCGCTCCGCCTCGGGGAACCGGTCGGCGGTCGCGTACTCCTCGCGGTCGTCGACGACGCAGACCTCGTACCCCATCGTGCGCGCCAGGCGCGAGAGGGGCAGGGCGATGTGACCGCCGCCCGCGATGATGAGCCGGTGAACGCCCGGGACGACGTTGATGAAGACGGTCATCTCGCCGCCGCACACCATCCCCGTGTTCCCCCCGCGCTCCAGTTCCCACACTTTCCTCGTCGGCTCTCGCCGCTCGATGGCCTCGACGGCCGCCTCGCGCGACAGGGCCTCGACCGTTCCGCCCCCGATGGTCCCGACCGTCTCACCGGTCGCACGGACCAGCATCTCCGCTCCCGGACCCCGGGGCGCACTCCCCTCCACGTCGACGACCGTCACCACCGCGACGTGCTCGCCCGCGGCGGTCAGTTCGGCGACCTTGCCATGTAATCTCATACCAATACTTCGCCGCTCGGTCGCCATGACTGTTACGCGCCGGGTCGAACGGTTCGCCCCCGGAACGGAGCACACTGGTGTCGAGTCCCATCGCCCAGGGCCGGACGACTGGTCGGTCGAGCAGCGTGTGCCCGAAGAACACCCGGGGAGGTCCCTCGTAGCGCTCCCACCAGAACGGCCGGTCGTAGTCGCCGTCGGCTGTCGGGTTGCGCATGTTGCGCAACTCCTCGCGTCGTGTTCGACGAACAGCGTGCTCGGGTCTACCCCGCCGTAGACGACGGCGTGTCCCTCCCACGTTATCAGAGTGGGGAGTGAGTCGAGGTACTCCCTGTCGGCGTCGTCGAGGCCCGGGAGCGACGCGTCGCCACTGAACAGTTTCGGCTCGTTGTTCCCCTCGACACTCACCGCGTTGTCCATCCCGCGGACGAGTCGGACGACTCCCCGACTGTCCGGTCCCTTGCGGACCAGGTCGCCGACGAACGCGACCAGTTCCTCCGGCGCCGAGTCGGGTTTCCCGAGCAACGTCTCCAGTTCGGCCCGACAGCCGTGGACGTCGCCCACCACGTAGACGTTCTCCCACTCGTTCGCGTCGATTCGACAGTGGGAGTAGTTGGTGTTCGAGAAGCTTCGCGCGCGCGTTGGTCCATGTTATTCCAGAAGGAGGCCACTTCACACTGATAAGCCCCCGAAATTCTCGACTATAGTATATGTACGTACAGATATCTACTGACCGGCGGGTGTCGAAGGGTGCTCACACGAACGCGCGGCGCGAGTATACGTATCGACGCCCACCAGTCGCCCCGTGGTCGAGTACCCGGACGGGAGCGGATATGTTTACGTCGACCACCGCCGAGCGACTGGGGTGTGAGCGAATCCTTCGTGCTGTCCGACGACGACACTCGACGCGGACTCCGGAACGTGACCGGGTTCGGCCTCACCGCCCACGTGATGGCTACGCTCGTGGGAGGTGTCTTCCTCACCAAAGTCGCGCTCTCGTTCGGCGCGTCGCTGTTCGCCGTCGGCCTCCTCGCGTCGCTCCCCTCGCTCGCACAGCTCACGAAGATTCCCGCCACGTACGTCGTCGAGCGGTACCGCGAGCGCAGACAGGTCGCGCTCGCAGCGTTCGCCGGCGTTCGCGCGAGCGTGTTCGTGCTGGCGCTCCTCCCGTTCGCGTTCGCCGGCGACGCAACGGCGCTAGGACTCGGACTCCTGCTCGGGGTGACGTTCCTCCGGGAGGCATTCGCTGCGACCGGCGGCAGCGCCTGGGAGTCGCTGCTCCGGGACCTGGTCCCGCAGGACCGCATGGGCGCGTTCTTCTCGAAGAGACAGAAACAGAACTCCCTGCTGTCGGTTCCGGTGAGCCTGGGTGCCGCCGGGTTCATCGCCTACTGGACCGACTCGTTCCCGACGGGGGAGCTTCGGGGGTACTCGATGCTGTTCCTGTTCGGGTTCGCCGTCGGAGTCACCTCGCTGTACTTCGTCTTCCACACTCCCGACCCCCCGCTACCGCCCGCCGAACCCACGCGCTTCCGGTCGCTGTTCGCACCGCCGTTCTGCGACCGGAACTTTCGTCGCCTCATCCTGTTCACAGCCCCGTGGGAGTTCGCGATGGCACTGGCGGGGCCGTTCTTCACCGTCTACCTGCTCCAGCAGCTGGAGTACGGAATGGCTTACGTCGTCGCGCTGACCGTCCTGAGTCAGCTCTCGAACGCGTCGTTCTCGCAGGTGTGGGGCGCGCTCTCCGACCGGTTCAGCAACAAAGCCGTCCTGGGCGTGAGCGGACCGCTCAAACTGGTCGCTATCGGGCTCTGGCTGCTGACTGCGGTGCCCGAACGACACCGGCTGACACTCCCGTTGCTGGTGGTGATTCACGTCCTCCTGGGGATCGCGATGTCCGGAGTCGGGCTGGCGGCGGCGAACATCGGCCGTAAACTCGCCCCCCGGGGACGGGCAACGTCCTACCTGGCCGCGCGGAGTCTCGTCGGGTCGCTCGCCGCCGCCGTCGCCCCGATCGTCGGCGGAAGCGTCGCGAGCGGACTCACCGACTATCGGTTATCGTTCGCCGTCAACTGGGAGGGGCCGGAGGGACTGGTGAGCCTGAACGCCATCAGTCTGCAGGGAATAGATTTCGCCTTCGTGTTCGCTATCCTGGTCGGGGTGTACTCGATGCACCGCCTCTCGCTCGTGGTCGAGGAAGGGGAGGAGGACCGGTCGGTCGTCGTCCACGAACTCATTGCGGAGATGAAACGCCCCGTCTTGACGTTCACGACTGTCGGGGGGTTCAACCAGTTGGTCGACTTCCCCTACAGCGTGATGAAACCGCTCCGCCGTAGACGACCCAGGGCCCGCGAGGACGACCGGACAGAGTGACGTGACCGGCGGAGAGCCGCCGCTCCACGGCGCAGAGGGCGTCGAGGTGACCGACGACCGAGGGACCGCTTCCCGTCCGGCACCAGCGACTCCGTCCGATGGGAGCGACTCTGAACCGAGAGACGGTGGCGTGCAGTCGGGGCGGCCGTGTACGGACGCGCGGAGGCGTCGCTCGGCGGGCGTCAGCGGGGACGGAGAAACGAACCGAGCGGCGGCGGAGCGTGGAGCCCGGATCCGGGCGGGGACTGGTGTGAACCCGAGTGGGCCGTGGTGTCTGAAGCCAGCGAGAGCCGTCAGTCCGTGCGGTGGCCGCTCCCGAGCGCGATCCCGAGCGCGTTCACCGCGATGAGCCCGACGAAGGCGAGGACGTGCTCCCCGACGAAACCCGTCGCCAGCAGCGGGAGGTAGCTCAGCGGGAGGAGGGCGGCCACCCAGAACGCGACGGCGCGCACGGAGGCGACGAGGCCGGAGGCAAGGCCGCCGACGGCGTGCTGGATGGCGGGGATGGTCTCGCTCGTGGACGACGCGAGCCGGGTCGGGAGGGTGGATTCGGAGGTGGACATCGTGACTGGCTCCAGTCACCCCTACGACCCCCCCCACCGTATAAGGTGCAATTCGTTAACCGGCGTTCGGCCGAATTTGTCCGCAAAATCGGAGCGAATCGACGAGACGGGACGTTTTACGACCGTTGGAGAGACCGTTAGACGATTTACAAGCGTCTCTGGAGCCGTTTCGACCGCCTCGAGAGAGAACATCACACACACCGGTCGACTCGACCGAATGACCCGTCGGTGACGGGGTCGGAACGGTGGAACGGTCGGCAACGCGAACCGCGTGCCCCCCTCGGACGCGAACCGTCGTGGCCGCTCCGACTTCCGACGACTACCGAAGACGCGTGGGCGAGTCAGTCCCCCACTCCTCCCCACCGGGAGTGTTTAGCGGTCGGCCGAGAGTCGGACGGTATGGGAGACGCGGAGTACCTGAAGGAGGCGGCGGACACGAGCCTCGAGATCGACCGGGAGGTAACGGAGTCCGTGCGAGACATCGTCGACGACGTCAGGACGAACGGCGACGAGGCGCTCTCGCGCCTGACCGAGAAGTTCGACGGGGTGACGCGGGAGGACGTCCGCGTCGACGACGAGGAGATCCGGGCCGCGCGCGAGGCGTTGACCCCGGACGACCGCGAGGCGATCGACGCGGTCGTCGAGAACGTCCGGGCGTTCCACGAGGAACAACTCGACCGCGTCGAGGGGTTCGAACGGGAGTTCGCCGACGGCGTCTCGCTCGGACAGCGCGTCCTGCCGGTCGAGACGGCCGGCACGTACGTGCCCGGAGGGCGGCACCCGCTCGTGGCCGCGCCGGCGATGTCCATCGTCCCGGCGACCGTCGCCGGCGTCGAGCGAATCGTCGCCTGCGCCCCGCCGCAGTCGGACGGGGGGGTCCAGCCGGCACAGTTGTACGCGATGGACCGGGCGGGCGCGGACGAGGTGTACTGCGTCGGCGGCGCGCAGGCCATCGCCGCGATGGCGTACGGGACCGAGAGCCTCCCGGGCGTCGACAAGGTGACCGGACCGGGGAACGTCTTCACCGTCGAGGCCAAGCGGCAGGTGTTCGGCCACGTCGGCATCGACTTCCTCGCCGGCCCGACCGAGGTGCTGGTGATAGCGGACGAAACGGCCGACCCCGAGTTGATCGCGGTCGACCTCGCGGCGCAGGCGGAACACGACCCCATGTCGCGACCGGTGCTCGTCGCGACCGACCGCGCCGTCGCGGAGGCGGCCCGGGAAGAACTCGACGCCCAGTTCGACCGCATCGACACCGAGGACGTCGCCCGGGAGTCGTGGGCGTCGAACGGCGAAATCGCGCTCGTTCCGGACGTCGACGCCGCGGTCGACCTGGCGAACGAGTACGCCATGGAACACGTCCAGGTGCTGACCGCGGAGCCGCGAGCCGCGATGGAGGGCCTCCGGAACTACGGGTCGCTGTTCCTCGGCGAGCACTCGCCGGTCGTGTTCGGCGACAAGGCCGTCGGGACGAACCACTCGCTCCCCACGCACCGGGTCAGCCGGTACAGCGGCGGAATCTGGGTCGGGACGTACCTCAGGACGCTGACCCACCAGCAGCTCACCCGCGAGGGTGCGGCCGGAATCGCGCCGCTCGCGGCCCGCATCTGCGAACTCGAGGGGACCCACGCCCACCGGCTCTCGGCCGAGGCGCGGACGAACCCGGACGAGTGAGCGCCCGGCGGTCGCCCGACGAGGCCGGGTGGGTCGGGTCGGTCGCTCAGTCCTCGTCCTCGACGCCGGAACCGGTGGCGGCGTCCGGGACCGTCGCCCGCTCGGACGGGAGGCCCAGTTCCTCGAGTGCCGCCTGCATGTGCGGGTCGTCGACGTACTCCGCGCCGGCTTCGACGCGCTTCGCCTGCGCGAGTGCGAGCACTTCGCCGCGGCGGTCGTCGGGGATGTCGTACTTGTCGACGACGAGTTCGATGGTGAGACCGTTGTGGTCGCGGGTGTACAGCGAGTGGAACGCGCCGCGGTCGAACTCGCTGTAGCCGTAGCCGTGCGACTCCAGTCCGTCCTTGACCTCGTCCAGTCGCTCGGCCTCGATACTGAACGCGAGGTGGTGGACCCCGCCGACACCGACCCGCTGGGGTCCCTGATTCGACGCGCGGTCGTCCTCGACGAAGAACGTGATGATGCGGCCGTCGCCCGTGTCGAAGAACAGGTGGGTCACGTCCGGCGCGTCGAGGTTCGGCTGGCGGAGTACGAGCGGCATCCCCAGCACGTCGCGGTAGAACGCGACGGTCTCCTCCTCGTTGCTCCCGATGAGCGTGATGTGGTCCGTGCCGGTGACGTGAAAGGCGCTGTCCGGTCGGTCGGCGGTGACCGGGATTTCGTCACTCATGCCCGTAGAGACGAGTGCCAGCCACTTAGCCGGACAGGAGACATCGGTGTCACCGGGTCCGCGTGGAAGCCGGTACTGCCGGCGTGCGGTCCGTCGCTACAGGTCGGTCACGTCGCGGGTCCGCTCGCCCCCCGTGTCGCCGGTGTTCGTCGTTCCCGCCGGTTCGAACAGGGCGACCTTCGCGGGCTCGCGGGCCACCGGTCGGTGGTCCACGCCCGCCGGCACGACGAGCAACTCGCCGGGGTGGAGCGTCTCGGTCGGCGCGTCGCGGAACTCCAGGTCGAGCGGGCCGCCCTCGACGACCCAGAACAGTTCGTCGGCGTCCGGGTGGGCGTGCCAGACGAACGCGCCGTCGAGTTTCGCGAGTTTCACGGCCTGGCCGTTGAGTTCCGCCGCGAGTCGCGGCGACCAGGTCTCCTCGAAGGAGTCGAACGCCGCGTCGAGGCTCACCTTCTCCATGCGGTCCGGAGGGGACGCCGGGGGAAAACGCTCCGTCTACCGGAGGTCCCGGAGGAACGCCTCGGGAACGAACCGGAGGACGCGCGGCGGGAGCCGGCCGACGAGTCGCTCGCCGCCCGAGACGAGCGTCTTGCGGCCGGCCGTGTACGCACCCGAGACGACGACCAGCCCCGCGACCGCCCACCGTGCGGGCCCGTCGAGCGCGGCGAACGCCGGGAGCGCGAGCGCGAGGCCGAGCAGGAAGTCCTCGGGGGCGCCGTCGTACCGGACCCACCGCCGCGGCGCGTGCCAGCGCCCCCGGAGGTGGTCGTACACGGCCCGGTCGGACGTCGCCTCCCACGGCCGGAGTTCGAGTCCCCCGCCGAGCACGTCCGAGGCGGCGTGGAGCGCCGCGGCCGCGAGGAACGTCGCCGCCGCGACGGTCACCGCCGTCGGGACCGCCCACGCCAGCGCGGCCGCTCCGGCGGCGAGCGCGGTGTAGAGCACGGGAAAGTGGAGCGTCTTCCGGTGCGCCCACGCCAGGTCGACGTCGGGGAACGCTCCCCCGAGTCCGCCCGCGAGGAGCACGACCGGCCCGGCTTCCGGAACGGCCGCGAGCGCCGCCAGCCCCACCAGCAGGCCGGCGAACGCGTGCGTCGTCGCCATCATCGCCCCCGAGTACGCCGCCGGAACCGATAAACCTCGCGCGGATACCCACCGCCGGCGCCCGGTCGTCCCCGCCGATAGGGTGCACCTTTTTGTCAAGCCATGGCATACCACGGGTATGCGTGTCATCATCGTCGGATTCGGGCGAGTCGGGTCGCGAACCGCCCGGGTACTGGTCGAAGAGGGCCACGAGGTGGTGGTGGTGGACAACCTCCCCGAGAAGGTCGAGCGCGCCCGGAGCCGGGAGTTCGACGTGGTGCAGGGTGACGGCGCCAGTGCGAGCGTGCTGACCGAGGCCGGGGTCGACCGGGCCGACGCGGTCGGCGGACTGACGGGCGACCCGCGTGTCAACTTCGAGATCTGTATGGCCGCGAAGGAACACGGCTGTCGGACGGTGATGCGCATCTCCGAGGACTTCCGCGAGGAGGTGTACGACGAGTACGAGCGCGCCGTCGACGAGGTCATCTACCCCGAACGGCTGGGTGCCGTCGGAGCGAAGACGGCGCTGCTCGGCGGGAACTTCAACGCCATCGGCGACCTGACCGAACGGCTCCAGCTCGTCGCGCTCACCGTGCCGGAGGACGCACCGGTCGTCGGGAAGTCGGTCCACGACCTCTCGGTCGACGGCGCGCGGGTGTACGCCCACGGCCGGGACCGCGAGGCGCTGGTCATCCCGATGCCGGGAACCGTGGTCGAGCCGAGCGACCGGCTGGCGCTCATCGTCGAGACGGCGCGGATGGACGACGTCCACGGGGCGCTTCTGGGCGAGCAACAGTAACCGCCGCGCTGGCGGGACGGGCCGACGCGGCGCGTCGGGTCGGTCCACGGGGGGAGTTGGGGAATGACGGGGCGGAGCGCCCCTGTCCGTCCGTTCCGGGGGGACGGAGCGGTGAGAACCGAGAGGGTGGGTGTGCCGGGCGCGCGGGAGGACGGGAGGCCGATGGCGGGAGACCCGCGCGGCCTCGGTGGCGCGCCCTACCGGAGTCTTCGGGGACAAGCACATAAAACGTCGTCAGACGCACGACCCTCGTCGGACGCGCGGCGTACTGCGGTCTTCGGCTTGACACACCGACGACCGGTGGCGACGTTCGGCGTCGCTCCGGGCGTCGTCTTCGTCACTCCCGCGCGTTGGCGCGCGTCGCCGTCGCCTTGAACGAGGCGACGACCGGCGCGCCCGGTTCGAGCGAGAGGCGGTCGGCGCTGTCGGTGGTCACGAGCGCCGCGAGCGTCGCGTCGGCGTCCACGTCGAGGTCCACCTCGACGACCGCCGTCCCGCGCTGGAGCGAGCGGACGCGCCCCGCGAAGCGGTTGCGCGCGCTCGTCGCGTCGGGCGGCGGCGTCTCGTCCGGCGCGTGGAGGGTGACGGCGTCCGCGCGGACGCTCACCTCGGCGGCGTCGCCGGCCGACAGGTCGCCGACGACGAGCGCCCGGACGGACCCGGCAGCCGTCGCCACGACCCCCAGTTCCCCGTCGCGCTCGGTGAGTTCGCCGGCGAACACCGACTCGGCCGCCCCGGCTGTCCCCGCCAGCGCGGCCCGGAGGCGGTCGAACCGCGCGAGCAGGTCGCGCGCGGCGGGGGTGAGCCTGCTCCCGCCCCCGTCGGCCCCGCCGCGGTGTCGCTCGACCAGGTCGCCGAACGCGCCCTCGAGCGTCTCCAGCCGCGAGAGCGCCCGCGCCCGCGAGCGCCCCAGGTCGCGCGCCGCGCCGCTCACCGACCCGGCGTCCGCGACGGCGCGCAACAGCGCCGCGTCCCGGCCGTCGAACGTCACGTCGTCGGCCCGGAGGCTGGCGTCGAACGCGGCGGCCGCCCCCTCCCCGACCCGGTCGTCCCCCCCGGCTCCCCGACCGTCGGTCATGGTCGGACTGCGACGGCCGGGGTCAAAACGGTTATGTGCCTCCCGCGATACCGATGTATCTATGTCGAAACAACGGTCGGACGACGGGCGGGCGGTCGGGCGGCGGGCGTACCTCGCAACCGTCGGGAGCGCCGCGGCGGCGCTCGGACTCGCCGGGTGTTCGGGCGGCGGTGGCGGCGGGGCTGGGGGGACGTCCACTTCGGCCACCGGCGGCGACACGACGACGGCCGGGGCGGACGAGGGAACGACTGCCGAGGAGACGGCCGCGGGCGACGAGACGACGGACGCGAGCGAGGAGACGACCGACTCGGGCGGGTCGATGTCGGGGTCGATGACCATCTTCCACGCCGGGAGCCTCGCGCCGCCGTTCAGTCGGATCGAGACGGCGTTCGAGGAGGAGGTCGGCGTGCAGGTGAACCGGGAGGCGAAGGGGTCGGTCGGCTCGACCCAGAAGATCACCCAGCAGGGCCGGTCGGCCGACGTGCTCGGCGTCTCGGACTTCCGGCTCATCCGCGACATGATGATGGGCGAGTACGCCGACTGGTACGGCATCTTCGTGACGAACGCGATGGCCATCGGCTACACCGACGAGTCGACGGGCGCCGACGAGTTCGCCGAGGACACCTGGTGGGAGGTGATGTCGCGCGACGACGTGAACGTGGCCCACTCGGACCCGGCGGTCGACCCCAACGGCTACCGGTCGGTGATGGCGATGCAACTCGGGGCCGTCGAGTTCCAGGGGGAGACGCTGTACGACGAGTCGACGGCGCAGGCCCTCCAGGAGAACGCGCAGGTCACCGCGGGGACCGAGACGGACCTCATCGGCCAGCTCGAGTCGGGGGCGCTCGACTACGCCTGGGAGTACCAGTCCGCGGGCGCGACCCACGAGAGCCTCAACACGCTGCCGCTCCAGCCGCACGTCAACCTCTCGGAGGCGACCCAGGAGTACGCGAACCACTACGCGAAAGCCGAGGTGGAGGCCGGCGGGAACACCTACACGGGTGCCCCCATCGCGTACGGCATCACGGTGCCGTCGGTGGCCGAGAACCCCGACGCCGGCGCGCGGTGGGTGGAGTACGTCACGCAGGGCGACGGCGCGGACACGATGACCGAACTCGGATTCAGCGCCGTCTCGCCGATGGTGGTCCCCGCGAGCGCCGAGGACGCCGTCCCCGACGGCGTGCTGGAGGGGGCGACCGTACAGGAGACGCTGGGTCCGCTCGAACTATAGACGGTCGAGTGCCCAGGTCACCTCAATGACACGGAGTGCACTCGGACGGGGGAGCGTCGCGCTGGCGGCGGTGACCGTCCAGCTAGTCGCGTTCGCGACGGCGTACGCGCTCGGCGCGCCGACGTGGTACGTCCCGTTCGCGCTCGTCAGCGCCGCACTGCTGGGCTGGCGCGGTACGGGCGAACTGTTCAGCGTCGCAGCGGCCGCGCTCGGCTCCGTGCTCCTGCTCGCGCTCGGTCTCCCGCTGCTGCTGTTCGCCGCGCGCCAGCAGCCGAGTCTCGTCGTCGAGGTAGCGCTGGCGTCCGACGTCCACCGGATGCTGCTGCTCACCGTCTACGGGCCACTGCTGGCAGCGCTCGTCTCGCTGGCGTTCGGCATCCCGCTGGCGTACCTGCTCGCGGAGGGGTTCGCGGGACAGTCGGTCGTCGAGAGCCTCGTCGACCTCCCGCTCGTCGTCCCGCACTCCGTCGCCGGCATCCTCGTCCTGTTCGGATTCGGCGACCGGGGGGTGTTCCCCGGCCTCTCGGTGCTGGCGAGTCTGACGGGGATGGTGCTCGCGCTCACGTTCGTCAGCGCGCCGTTCGCGGTCAACTCCGTCCGCGAGGCGTTCGAGTCGGTCGACGACTCGCTGACGCGCGCCGCCCGCTCGCAGGGCGCGCCGCCGTTCGAGACGTTCCGGCGCGTGAGCCTCCCGCTGGCCGGCAGAGGAGTACTCACGGGCGGCGTGCTGGCGTGGGCGCGGGGCGTCTCCGAGTTCGGCGCCGTCGCCGTCGTGGCGTACACGGTGAGTTTCACCTTCCCCGGCGCCGGCGAGGTGGTCGCCCAGCACGCGCCGGTGTTCATCTTCAACACGTACACCAGCCGCGGGCTGGCGGAGAGCGGCGCCGTGAGCGCCATCCTGCTGGCGATGAGCGCCCTGGTGTTCCTGCTCGTCCGGTGGCTGGCGTACGACGACGAGTTCGCGGGGGTGCTGTGATGCCGGACGTGGAGTTCGACGTGGAGACGACGTTCACCGCGCCGGGCGCCGACCCGTTCGACGTGAGCGCCGCGCTCGCGGTCCCGGACGGCGAGACCCTCGTGGTCCTCGGCCCGAGCGGGAGCGGGAAGACGCTCCTGCTCGAGTGTCTCGGCGGGTTCCACCGGCACGAGGGACACCTCCGCGTCGGCGGGACGGACGTCACCGACGACCCGCCGGAGGCGCGCGGGTTCGGCTTCGTCTTCCAGGAGTACGCGCTGTTCCCGCACATGACCGTCGCGGAGAACGTCCGGTTCGGCGCGCCGTACCACGACGACACCCGCGACGCGGCGGAGTTGCTCGACGCCCTCGGCGTCGCCGACCTGGCGTCGCGGACTCCAGAGACCCTCTCGGGCGGGGAGAAACAGCGGGTCGCGCTCTCGCGCGCGCTCGCGGTGGAACCCGACGTGCTCCTGCTGGACGAACCGCTCTCGGCGCTCGACGCGCCGACGCGGCAGGAACTCCGCGACGACCTGGCCGACGTGCTCGCGGACCGCACCGCCGTCTACGTCACCCACGACCGGGCGACGGCGCGCGCGCTCGGCGACCGGGTCGCAGTGATGGACGACGGGACCGTCGTCCAGGGCGGCACCCCGGACGCCGTGTTCGACCGGCCGGGGACGGCGTTCGTCGCCCGATTCGTCGGGGCGAACGTGCTCCCGGCCGCGGCGGTGAACGGTGGCGACGGCCGGGTGGCCGTCCGACCCGAACACGTCCGGTTCGACGGGAGCGGCTCGCTCGGGGGCGAGGTGACCCGCGTCGTCCGCGAGGACGCCGCGTTCCGGGTCGTCGTCCGCCTCGACGGAGGCGGCGACCTCACCGCGTTCGCCGACGACCCGCCCGCGGAGGGCGACCGCGTGCGGGTCTCGGTTCCCGAGGAGCGCCTCTCCCCGCTCGACGGGGCGTAATCGAGTCCGGTTTCGCCGACCGACGCGCGCTGTCGTATTCGATTTCTGCCAAGTATCATGCCAGTCGGGCGCGTGTCCGAAGACGTGGCACTCACGAGCGAGGCGGCGGGGAAACGCGGCGTCGCGGTCACCCTCGGAGAGGTGACCGGTGCGGTCGGCGACTCCATCACGGTGGTACCGATTCTGGTTGCGCTGACCGCCCTCACGCCCGTCTCGCTCCCGCACGCGCTGCTGTTCTTCGGCGTGTTCCAGGTGGTGTGGGGCGTCGCCTACGGCCTCCCCCTCTCGGTCGAACCGATGAAGGCGCTCGCGGGACTGGCCATCGCGGGGACGCTCGGCTACGGCGAGTACCTCGCGGCGGGACTGGTCGGCGGTGCCGTCCTCCTGCTCGCGGGGGTCGCTGGCGCGCTCGCGCGGTTGCGCTCGGTCGTCGGAGACCCGGTGATTCGCGGCGTGCAGGTGGCCGTCGCGCTCCTGCTCGCGCGGACGGGACTCGAACTCGGACTCGGCGACCCCGCGCTCGCACTCGGGGCCGCCGGACTCGTCGCGACGGCGAGTGCGCTCGGGGTGCGCCGAGGAGCGCCGCTCGCCGTCCTCGGCGTCGGATTCGCGATGACGCTCGCCGAGACGGGCGTTCCGGCGCCCGCGCTCCCGGCGGTCGGTGTGTTCCCGACGGGGGCACCGACGTTCGACGCCGCGGCGCTCGGCGGCGCGGCCGGGCAGTTGGCGATGACCGTCGGGAACGCCGCGGTGGCGACGAGTCTGCTGTGTGCCGACCTGTTCGACGCGGACGTCCCGCCGGACCGTCTCTCGGCCAGCATGGGCGGGATGTGTCTGGCTTCGGTACCGCTCGGCGGTCTCCCGATGTGTCACGGCAGCGGCGGACTCGCCGGGAAGCACGCGTTCGGCGCGCGCACCGGCGGCGCGAACGTCGTGCTCGGCGCGCTCTACCTGCTCGCGGTTCCGTTCGCGGGCGTCGTCGCCGCCTTCCCGACCGCCGTCCTGGGCGTGCTGTTGCTCGTCGTCGCGGCGCACCTCGGCCGGCGGGGACTGGACGCCGACCACCTCCCGCTCGTGGTCGGCGTCGGCGTCGTCGGCGCGGTGTGGAACGTCGGCGCGGCGTTCCTGCTCGGCGTCGCCGCCGACGCGGCGCTCCGACGACTCGGGTGACGCGGAGCGGAGACCCGGGCGACTCGGGTGACTCTTGCCGCTCGCGGTCCAGGGACGGGTATGGAGACGTGGACGGACCTGTTCGAGCGCGCGCGGCGTTACGCCGTCGAGGAGTCGGACGTACGGGAGACGCTGACGGAGCGACGGGACGAGCGGGATGAGTGACACACCCACCGACGCCGGCCGGCCGGAGCCGTCGCCGGCGCGCGTGGTCGCCGACGCGGACGTGCTGGCGGCCGACCTGCTCTGTGGCGGCGACGCGCGCGAGGCGCTCGACCGACTGCGCGAGCACTCGTGGACGACGCTCGTCGCGAGCGACCCGCTGCTGGACGACGCGGCGTCCGTCGTCGGGACGCTCGCCGCCGACCGACTGGCGAGCGACTGGCGCGAGCGAGTCGAGGCGTGGCGCGACCCGGTCGCGCACCCCGGGGGCGACCAGCCGGCGCTCGCCTCCGCGTACCGCGGCGGCGCGATGCACGTCCTCTCGTTCGACGAGCGACTCACCGGGCCGAGTGCGGGCGTCGGGTTGAGCGAGCGCTTCCCGGTGAGCGTCCGGGAACCCGCGGCGTTCGCGGCGCTGTTCGACCCGGAGAGCCTCTACCCGGAGGTCGTCGGCGGGGAGTACCCGGGTCCCGACCGGGACCCGCGCGAGTGAGAGCGAACGGGCGGCGGAGCGACGCTCCCGGCGGGTCGCCGCACGTCCGCCTCGGCCGACCGGGAGCGACCGTCAGGTCACGGGACGGCTGGTTCGGGTTCGGTGAAGAAGGTTCGCGTCGCAGGTCCCGTTGGCGTCCGGGGACGACCGAGCGGGAGCTACCGCCGCTGGGCGTACCACTCGGCGAACTTGCCGAGCGCCCGCCCGCGGTGCGAGACGGCGTTCTTCTCCTCGGCGCTCATCTCCGCGAGCGTCTCGCCGGCGTGTTCGAAGATGGGGTCGTAGCCGAACCCGCCGTCGCCCCTCGGTGCGACGATTCGTCCGCGGACGGCGCCGGTGAACAGTTTCACCGGGAGCGCCCGCTCCTCCTGGTCGTCGCGCTCCGCCCCCGTCGCGGCGGCGGCCACCCGGTCGTCCCTGTCGACGGGGTCCGGCGTGGCGTCGAACCCCTCGCCGTCGCAGTACGCGAGGACGCACCGGAAGGCGGCGCGCCGCTCGCCGCCGAGTTCGCGGTCGGCGAGTCGGTGGACGGCGTCGACGCCGAGCGTCTCCTCGACGTACGCCGAGTACGGCCCCGGGAACCCGTCGAACCCCTCGACGAACAGGCCGGCGTCGTCGACGACGACCGGTCCGTCGACGCGGCGGTACGCCTCCCGCGCTCCGTAGGCCGCGATGGGGCCGAGGTCGTCTGCCTGTATCTCCGCGTAGTCGAACTCGAACCCCTCGACCGTCGCGTCCCCGAGGTACTCGCGCGCCTCCCGGAGTTTCCCCTCGTTCGTCGTGACGTACCGGAGCATCGCACGGACCTGCGGCCCGCCGGGTGTTAGCCGCGTCGTTTCGGCGCTACTCGCCGCTGTTCACGGCTGCGGGCTACCCGAGGGAGTCGTGCGGCAGGACCGGCCTGGCCCGAGAGCCTTTTGCGTCGGCCACCCCAACCGTGCTCAATGAGCGACGAGCGTCGCGCGGACCGCGAGGCCGAGGTCGGAGCACCGGTGGTCCGCGGCGACCCGTCGGTGACGGGCGACCGGGCGAACGAAGCGGTCGGGTTCGACCCGACCGACCCGGACAGCGTCGAGGCCGCCGCAGAGACGGTCGCCCGGTTCGCGGCGGAACCGGGGACCGACGCGGACAACGTGGTGATGTTGCGGGGCGCGGCCGCCTGCGCGGCGCTCGTCCGCGGCACCGGGTCGTACAAGGCGGCCGTCGAACGCGCCGGCGACGGCGTCTCCGTCTCGTTCGTGCGCAAGTGGGCGCGCGTCCACGACCTGCCCCAGTCCATCCGCCGGTACGTCGCTCGCGGCGCCATCGCGCCGACGGCGGCGAAACACATCGCGCGCGTCGACGGCGAGGCCCGTTTCACGCTCGCGTGGGCCGCCGTCGACGCCGACCTCACGGTCAGGGAGGTCCAGACGATGGCCTCGGCCATCAACGACGGACGCGACCCGGAGGCCGTCCTCCGCGACCACGGCGTGGAACCCGGCCGGGTCGAACTCACCATCCCGTCCGAGGCGTACCGGCGGCTCCACGTCCGCGCCTCGATGGAGAACCGGGACCCGGGAGCGGTGGTGGCCGACGCGCTCGACGCCTACGATCCCCGGGACCCCCGGTCGGGGTAGTCGCCCGCGAGGAACCGACGGGCGGCGGTCGAGACGACCGCACGCGCGCGCTCCACCTCCGCCCACCGAACCGTCTCGTTCGGGAAGTGCGCCTCCTCGACGGTGCCCGGACCGAACACCACCGTCGGGATGCCGGCGGCGACGTAGTGTCGGGAGTCCGCGCCGTACGTCGCCCCGCGCGGAGCGGTGTCCGAGACGCCCTCGTCGGCCATCGCGGTACGGAGCGCGCGGACGACCGGTTCCGCCGGGTCGATTTCGGCCGGTTCGAACTGGACGGAGAACCGCTCGAACCCCGGCGGGTGCTCCGAGAGCCACTCGTCCTCGGCGACCACCTCCGCCAGCCGTTCCTCGAACTCCGCTTCCACCTCGTCGACGGACTCCCCGGGAGCGACGCCGAGTCGCCACTCGGCGGTGAGCGTCCCGGGCACCGTCGAGGACCACGACCCGGCCTCGACCCGGCCGCAGACGATGGGCCACGCCACCGGGTACTCCTCGTAGAGGGGGTGGGTGACGCGCTCGCACCGCTCGGTCTCCAGTTCCTGAAACGCGGCGCGGACCCGCTCGAACCGCGGGAGGACGTCCTCGCCGCGCCAGCGCGTGGCGGCGTGCGCGCTCCGGCCGTGGAGGCGGAGCCGCTTCATCACCGTCCCCTCGGTGGTCGTGACGGCCGTCAACTCGGTCGGTTCGGCGACGAGCGCCGCGTCGCGCTCGAACGGGTACGGGTTCGCCAGCGCCGCCGCCGCGGCGCCGATGCCCCCCTCCTCCTCGCCCGCGACGGCCTCCACGACGACCCGGCCGTCGAGCGACGCGTCCGAGGGGGCCGACGGCTCCGACGGCTCCGACTCGCTGAGGTCGAGTGCGGCGAAGACGCAGGCGGCGAGGCCGGCCTTCATGTCCGCCGCGCCGCGGGCGGTGAGCGCCCCGCCGTCGTCCGACCACGCGGGGTCGAACGGGTCGCCGTCCCAGAGGTCGGCGTCGGCCGGCACCACGTCGAGGTGGCCGTTCAACACGAGCGTCGGACCGGCGTCCGGGTCGCCGAACGACAGCGCGCCCGCGACGCTCGGCCGCCCGGCGGCGTCGATGTCCGCGGGGTCGTCCGGGAACGAGGGGTGCGCCGCGAGCGTCTCGGGGTCCGCCTCCCACTCGTACGTCTCGAACCCGAGTGCGTCGAGGCGGTCGCGGACCCACGCCGCGGCGTCGGCCTCGTCGCCGCCGGTCGTCTCGAAGCGGCAGAGTCGCTCTGTGAACGCGCGGATGTCGGGGGTCTCCGGCATACGGTCGCCTGTCGCGCCGGGAGCGTAAGCGTTCGCGTGGCGGCCGCGCCGGCTTCGTAAACGCTTATGCGGGCCGGACGGGAAAACGGGGTGAGGGCTGGTAGCTCAGTTAGGCAGAGCGTCCGGCTTTTAACCGGACGGTCGGGGGTTCGAATCCCTCCCAGCCCGTGCAGCGAACCGTCGAGCGACCGCGAGACGGCGAGCGAACCGGACGGGGGATGCGAAAGCGGGGAGTCGAGCGAGCGACGCGAGCGGAACGACCGTGGTTCGAATCCCTCCCAGCCCGTGTTCTCCGTCCCGCGTCCGGAACCGGTCGCGTCAGTGGAGAATCTCGCGTTCGAGGAACGCCACGGCCGCGGCGACGAACGCCTCCTCCTCGGCGTCCGAGAGGTGGAGACGGAACCGGCCGCCGGTCGTGTCGAACACCACCGCGTTCCCCTGTCGGCCGACGGCGGTGAGGTCGGCGTACGGGAGCGTCCACGTCCCGCCGGCCCCGCCGCCGATGACGACGCGGACGGCGTCGTCCGTCAGGACCGCCGCGCCGTCGCCCCGGAACGGTACGTCGACGGCCTCCTCCCGCCGGAGCGGGTCGTCTCGGCGGAGCAGGAGGACGTGGTTCGGCCGGTCGTCGGGCCCGAGCGCGTCGATGAGCCGCGGGAACCCGTCCGCCTCGCCGAGGAGGCGGGCGGGCGTGACCGACCGGCCGAGCGCGTCCGCGGCCAGCGCGTTCGCGCGCATCTCGTCCGGCGGCTCGGCCGAGCCGGCGTCCGCGCCGGACGAGTCGGTCAACGCCGCCTGGTCGGGCGTCGGACCGCCGCCGTTCGGCACTGCGTCCGGTTGCTGGGTGCCCCCGTCGGCCGGCGCCGCGTCGTCGTCCCCCATCGGCTCGGCGTCGTCCCGGGCGTCCGGCCGGCGGAAGCGGAGGTCGAACACGGTCCCCCCCGGGTCGTTCGCGCGGACCGAGACGTGCCCCCCGTACATCTCCATCAACTGGTCGACGAAGAAGAGACTGAGCCCCTCGCCGTGGTCGACCTGGGTGCGCTCCTCGCGGCCGAGCACCCGGTCGCGCCGGTCGGGGTCGATGCCGGGACCGTTGTCCGCGATTGAGAGGGTGATGCCGTCGTCGTGTTCAGCCACGCTGATTTCGACGCGGGGGGTCGGTTTGTCGTTGTGCTCGACGGCGTTCTCGATGACCGCGCGGAGCGCCGGGGCGAGTATTCCGTCGGCGAGCACCTCGAGCGGGGCGGCGTCGTCGGGGAACGAGACGACCACCTCGGCCCCCTGCTGGTCTATCGAGGCGTCCACGAGCGCCTCGTCGACCGCGGTCCCGAGGTCGACCGGGCCCAGCGAGTCGCCGCCGTTCCCGGTGAGCACGTCGCTGAAGCGACGGGTTGTCCGCGCGTGGTCGAGCATGTCCTCGACCCGCCCGGTAGCGGTCTCGAGCGAGGCGCTCAGGTCCGGGTCGTCGACGCGCTCGACGGCCTGTTCGAGGTGGCCGAGCGCGACGTTCGCGTCGTTGCGCAGGTTGTGCCTGAGCACCCGGTTGAGGATGCGAAGCGACTCCTCGTACCGCCGGCGGCGGGTCATGTCGGTGAACACGGCGACGTACCCCTCGCACACCCCGTCGACGACGAGCGGCGTGACGGACCCGCGGCCGTAGACGAGCCGCCCGTCCTCCGTGGTCGCCTCGAAGTCGCCGACCCACGGCTCCTCCTTCGAGAGCGCGGTGACGACGTCCTGGTAGACCTCCTCGTCGTTGAAGAACGGCAGCGGCGTCGACCCCACCAACTCCTCGCGCTCGTACCCCATCATCGCGGTGAGCGCGTCGTTCACGTCCGTGATGACGAAGTCCGTGTCCGCGATGATGGCGGGGTTCGCCGTCTCACGGAACGCGCGCGTGTAGAGGTCCGGTTTGGTGTCGGGCATCCGTCTCTCCCAGATTTTTCCGGGTCGACTGTCGACTAGTGAACCATCGGATAACAATCTTTCGTCAGACGGGTAGCGTTACGTCGTAATCCGGCCGCACTCAGAGCCGCTCGCCCTGGTAGCTCCCCTCGTAGCGGCCCTCGTGGTCCGCGCGCGCGAGGACGAACTGCGCGACCCGCGCGCCGGGTTCGAGTTCGACCGGGTGGTGCACCTGCAACAGTCCCTCGCCGCGCCCCTCGTAGCCCGCGTCCCACACGGCCGTGTTGAGCATACAGGAGTTGCGGAGTAGCGTCGAACGGGGATAGACGAACCCGACGTGGTCGTCGGGCACCCGCAGGCGCTCGCCGTAGCGGACGACGTACCCGCCCGGGTCGAGGCGGTAGTAGCCGTCCTCCGTGGAGAGTTCCGTCCGCTCGCCCACCCGCTTGCCGTCGGTCGACACCCGACCGGGGGCGGTCTGTTCGAACGCCGCAGCGACGGTGAGGTCGACGCCGTTCGGCTGGACCTGGTCGGCGGAGAGCGGCCCGACGTGGTCGGCGACGTACGCGCCCGATTCGAACATACCGGCCGTGCCGGGGCGACCGCGAAAAGTCCGCCGGTCCGGCGCGGGAGCGGCCGCGTCCTCACCGGTCGTGATGGTGGGACCTCCAGAAAAAATCGCCGTACGGGGGTGCGTCCCTCACGAACGTCCAGTGGGGAACTCGCCGGATTTATATCCGAGCGGGGCGGATTCCCCGCTGATATGGGACAGACGATTACCGAGAAGATCCTCGATGACCACCTCGTCGAGGGCGAGTTGACGCCCGGCGAGGAGATCGGTATCGAGATCGACCAGGTCCTCACGCAGGACACGACGGGGACGATGGTCTGGCTCCAGTTCGAGGCGCTGGAGATGGACGAGGTCCAGACCGAACTCGCCGCGCAGTACTGCGACCACCAGACCTACCAGTTCGACTTCAAGAACACCGACGACCACCGCTTCCTCCGCTCGGCCGCCGGCACCTACGGCGCGTACTTCTCCCGGCCCGGCAACGGCATCTGCCACCAGGTCCACAAGGAGAACTTCGCCGCGCCCGGCAAGACCCTCCTCGGCTCCGACTCTCACACGCCCACGCCCGGCGGACTCGGCGAACTCGCCATCGGCGCGGGCGGACTCGACATCGCGGTGGCGATGGGCGGCGGCGCGTACTACGTCGAGATGCCCGAGGTCGTCAACGTCCACCTCACGGGCGAACTCCCCGAGTGGGCGACCGCCAAGGACGTCATCCTCGAGATGCTCCGCGAACTGACGGTCAAGGGCGGCGTCGGCAAGGTGCTCGAGTACACCGGGCCGGGCGTCGAGACGCTCTCCGTCCCCGAGCGGACCACTATCACCAACATGGGGACGGAACTGGGCGCCACCTCCTCCATCTTCCCGACCGACGAGAAGACGCAGGAGTGGCTCGACCTCATCGGTCGCGGCGACGAGTACGTCGACGTCCAGGCGGACGACGACGCCGAGTACGCCGACACAATCGAACTCGACCTCTCGGAGATAGAGCCGCTCGTCGCGGCGCCGTCGATGCCCGACAACGTCGTCCCGGTCAGCGAGGTGGCCGGCACGGACGTCGACCAGGTCATCGTCGGCTCGTGCACCAACGGCGCGTACGAGGACATCCTCCCGGCCGCGAAGATGCTGCAGGGCCGCGAGACCGACAAGAAGACCGAGATGATCGTCGCCCCCGGCTCGAAGCAGGCCTCCGAGATGCTCTCGCGCGAGGGCTGGACGGCCGAGCTGATGGCGGCGGGCGTCAACTTCTCGGAGGCGACCTGCGGGGCGTGTATCGGTATCGGCCACGTCCCCGCCTCCGACTCCGTCTCCGTGCGGACGTTCAACCGCAACTTCGAGGGGCGCTCGGGCATCGAGGACGACTCGGTGTACCTCTGCTCGCCGGAGGTCGCCGCCGCCGCCGCCATCAAGGGCGAACTGGTCGACCCCCGCGACCTGGCGGAGGAACTCGGCGACCTGGAGGACCCCGGGTTCGAGATGAGCGACTCCTACAGCGAGGGGATGGGGAAGGACGACCCCGACATCATCGCGCCCGACGAGGCGGTCGACGACTCGCTCGTGAAGGGGCCGAACATCGGCGACGTCCCCCTGAAGGACGAACTCTCGTCCAACATCGAGGGCGAGGCGCTCCTGAAGATGGACGACAACATCACGACCGACCACATCATCCCCGCGACGGCGGACATCCTCAAGTTCCGCTCGAACATCGAGAAGCTCTCGCAGTTCACCCTCTCGCGGGTCGACGACTCGTTCGCCCAGCGAGCGCTCGACGCCGACGGCGGGTTCCTCGTCGCCGGCGAGAACTACGGACAGGGGAGTTCGAGAGAGCACGCGGCCCTGTGCCCGATGTTCCTCGGCGTGGAGGGCGTACTCGCTCAGAGCTTCGCGCGCATCCACAAGGCGAACCTGTTCAACTTCGGGCTCGTCCCGCTCACCATCGACGAGGAGACGTACGGGAAGATCGAGCAGGGCGACGACGTCGAGATCGTCGACGACGTCGGCGAGGGCGTCCGCTCGGGCAAGGAGGAGTTCACCGTCCGCGTGAACGACGACTGGGAGGCGACGGCGCACCTCGACGCCTCCGAGCGCGAGCGCGACATCCTCGCGGCCGGCGGCAAACTCTCGTGGACGAAGAGCAAGCACGAGTCCGGGTCGAGCGGTGCGACCCCCGCGGACGACTGAGCCGAGCGCTCCCGGCGCCCGACTCCGGTCGGTACCGACTCCGTTCTTTTTCCGAGTGACGGCCGTTCGAGGGGCCGCTGTGCTTATGTCGTGGTCTTCCATAGACGACCTGTGACAGCTCCCACGGCTCAGGGGGACGGCGACCCCGCGGAGACCGCGGAGAGCGGCCCCGACAGACCTCCCACGGGCGTCACCGTCCGCCCCGCCGAGCGGGCGGACCTGCTCGGCGTCTTCCGCATCGAGAAGGCGGTGTTCGCCCAACCGTGGCCGTTCGCGGCGTTCGAGCGTCTGCTCGACGCGCCGGGGTTCCTCGTCGCCGACGGGGCGGGGACCGAACCCGCGTCGGGCGCGGACGGTGTCGCCGCGGGCGACGTGCTCGGCTACGTCGTCGGCGACCTCACTCCCAACCACGGCCGCGACATCGGCCACGTCAAGGACATCGCCGTCCGGCCCGGTGCGCAGAGCCGGGGGCTGGGCCGGACGCTCCTCCGGCGCGCGCTGTACACCCTCTCGGACGCGGGCACGAGCGTGGTGAAACTCGAGGTCCGCGAGTCGAACCACCGGGCGCAGGCGCTGTACGCCGACGAGGGGTTCGAGCCGGCCCGGCGCGTCCCGCGGTACTACGCCGACGGCGAGGCGGCGTTCGTGATGGTGCTCGACGCGACGGAGTGGCTCCGCGGCGAGACGGCCGACGCGGCCCGGTGACGGGGGGCGGGCGGGCAGGCGGAACGAGAGCGAGGAGCGACGCGAGGCGTCAGCTTCTCCCGCCCGCGACCCGACGGGCCGGGTATGGGATACGCCTGTCCGGTGTGTGAGGTGCCCCAGCGCGACGGCGAGCACCTGGCGAACCACCTGGCGTTCACCGCGATGCTGCGCGAGGACGACCACGAGGCGTGGCTCGACGAGCACGCGCCGGGGTGGGGCGACGAGCGGCCGGCGGCCCTCGCCGACCGGGTGACGGAGCACGTGGACGAGACAGAGTACGACGAGGTGTTCGAGGACACCGCCCACGAGCACGACCACGGCCGGGACGGCGCGGCGACCGCCGGTCCCGGTCCCGCCGCGGCGGGCGGGACCGGCGGGTTCGAGGGGGCGGCGCAGGGCGTCGCCGACGAGGCGGTCGAGTCGGTGCTCCGGGAGGCCGAGGACATGACCCGGGAGATGTACGGGCTAGACGAGGACGCCGAGGCGGGCGGCGACGACGGCGAGACCGCCGAGCCGACGGAGCCGACGGAGCCGACGGACGAAGACGAGACGACGAGGAGTGAGCGGGCCGCGGAGCGGCGGCGAGCGCGGAAAGGGAACGATTCTTGGCCTGGAGCGCCCCACGGCAGGTATGGACACCGAGGGGACGCTGGCCCCCGAGACGACCGCGGCGGCGCGCGAGGCGTACGAGGAACTCGGTCCGGCGGCGCAGGTGACGACTCGCGAGGCCGCACGAGCGATGTCGTTCGACCGTGCGGAGTACCGCGACCGGGTGACGAGCGACGTGGTCGAGACGGTCCGGGACGCGCTGTTCGCCTCGCTGTTGCGCGTCCACGTCGGGACGCGCGAGGAGTTCGACGACTGGCTGGCCGACCACCCCGACTACGAGGCGGACGTCGCCGGCAGCGACGACGTCGAGCGCGTCGTCTGGCACCCGGTCCCGTTCGCCGGCGAGGACGGCCGGGTCGTGGCGGCGACGTACCACGAGGAGCGCCGGGCCGCGCTCGCGACGCTCCGCCGGCGCGCGTTCGGCGCGGTGTACCGCGAGCACCTCCGCTCCGACGAGTCGGAGGCGTTCGCGGAACCTGGGGAGTCGGGAGAACCCGAGCGGTCCGACGGGTCGTGAGCGCCGGCGAGACCGACGAGTCGTAACGGGTTTGCGCCGGACGCCCCTACCGCGCGCATGCGACGCGTCACGCGGCTGTTCGTGCTGTCTGTCGCCGCCGTCCTCGTCCTCCTGCTCGCGCTCGGAGCGCTCCCGTCGTACCTCGGGTCGGGCGACCCGTACTACCTGACCGCGACGGCGAGCGGGTCGGCCGGCCCGGCGGTGAACGTCTCCGACTACCCCGAGCGGCGCTACCCGTACCTGGTCGGCGCGCTCGAATCGCCCGACAGCCGGTCCGAGCCGTACCAGCGGGGACCGTACGGACTGAAGGAGGCGTTCGCCAACTCGCCGTTCGACGAGTACCGGTCGCTCCGCGAGTTCGCGCCCGCGAACGCGACGACAGAGGACGCCGTGTTCGTCAACTACAACGGGACGCGCTACCGCGTCTCGGTCGTTCAACCATGACCGAGCGAGCCGAGACCGACGGCGGCGGACGCGACGATGGGGACGGAAGCGAGAAGCGAGGCGACGCGGGCGGCGGTCCCGACGCGGCCGACGCCGGGTGGACCGACGACGCGCCGGCGTTCGACGACGGCAGACGGCACGACTGGCCGGGCGACCCGGCGTGGCCCGTTCTGGAGCGCGACGTCGAGTACGAGACGGGGTGGGTGACCGCGGGGTACGACCTGGTCGAACAGCCCGACGGCGGGACGAAGCGCTACTACTGGGCCGAACTTGCTACCGCCGTCGTCCTCGTCGCCCGGACGGACGACAGTCTCCTGTTCGTCGAGCAGTACCGCCCGACGGTCCGCCAGACGCAGATGGAACTCCCGGCGGGCGTCGTGGAGGCGGGCGAGTCGTTCACCGGGGCCGCCGCGCGCGAACTCCGGGAGGAGACGGGGTTCGACGCCAGGAGTACGTCCCTGCTCCAGACGCTCTGGTGTTCGACCGGACTGCTCCGGCACCGCCGCGCGTTCGTGTTCGCGGAGGACCTCACCCCGGTCGAGCGGTCGCTGGACGACAACGAGTTCCTCACCCCGCGGGCGGTACCCGTCGACGAGGCGGTCCGGGTCGCGCGCGCGGAACCGACGAACGACGCCACCGTCGAGGGCGTCCTGCTGGCGCGCGAGGAGGGGCTGCTGTGACCGGGTCGTGGGACGGTACCGGCGGAGGACCGCCGGAGTGGTCGGTCGAGGACGTGGCGACGGAGTACGAGACGCCGTGGTTCACCGCGGGGTACGACGCGGTCGAACGGCCGGGCGGCCGGGTCGCGCGGTACTACTGGGTCGAACCGAGCGACGCGGTGGCGGTCGTCGCACACGACCCGAGCGCCGACGAACTCGTCCTCGTCGAGCAGTACCGGCCCCGGTTCCGGCGCCGGTTCCGCGCGTGTCCGGCCGGCGAAATCGAGTCCGGGGAGGAGGCGACGGCGGCGGCGACCCGCGAACTCCGCGAGGAGACGGGCTACCGGGCGGGAACGGTCGAACACTTGGGGTCGTACCACCCGTCGGGGTGGGACCGCTACACCCGCCACGTCGTCTACGCGAGCGACCTGTCGGCCGGCGACCCGAACCCCGACGACGGGGAAGAACTGACGGTCCACCGCGTGCCGGTCGAGGCGGCGGTACGCGACGCGCTCGAACGTCGAACCGTCGGGTGGGCGGTGACGCCGCTGCTGTGGGCGCGCGAGACGGGGCACCTCTGAGCCGACGGGGCGCGTCCGGCCGTCGGGACGCCCCGACGCGTTTTTCCCCGAGGACCGGGTTCAGGCGGTATGGACGGCGAGATATCGCCAGCGGCGGTCGAGGACCTCCTAGGCGGCGCGAGCGACGGGAGCGTGCGCGTGGTCGACATCCGCGACGAGGGCGCGTTCGCGCGCGAACACATCCCCGGGTCGGAGAACGTCCCGTTCGACCGACTCCCGGCGACCGTGGAGCGGTTCGCGGACGCGGAGCGTATCGTCACGGTCTGCCCGCACGGGAAGGCGAGCGTCCAAGCCGCCCGACTCATCGGCTCGTACGAGGGAACGGCCGGCGCGACAATCGAGAGCATGGCGGGCGGCCTGACCGCCTGGGAGGGCGACCTGACCTCCGCGGACGGGGGCGACGGCACCGCCGACGAGGGACCGCAGCCCCCGTTCTGAGCCGACGACGACGGACACGAGCGACGGTACGACTGGTAGGACTCGGAGCGGCGGAAGAACGGAGAACTGAACGCGTCGGCTCTGACGACGGGTGTCAGGTACGGGTCACGCGACGTTGAAGCCCTTGTCGCGGAGGAACTCCTCGACGCGACCGGTGTGGTTGCCCTGAAGTTCGATGGAGTCCTCCTCGACGGTACCGCCGCAGGCGAACTTCGACTTCAGGTCGGACGAGAGCGAACTCATGTCCACGTCCTTGGGGTCGAACCCCTCGATGATCGTTACCTCCTTGCCGTACCTGCGCTCGTCGATGCGGATGTTGATCTCCTGGGACTCCTTGGCGACGTCCTCGCAGACGCAGAGTTCCTCAGGCAATCCGCACGTCGAGCATACCTCGGACATTTCCGGTATGACCTACAGGACCGCCATATTAAACAGTGTCGGGTGTTCGAACGACCGCCGCCGTCCGGCCGCAGTCGGGGGATTTGACTCGGCTTACCGCGGGAGCGCGGAGGTCACTCGACCGGCCGCACACGCGGTCCGCGACTTTCGTGGGCGCCGCCGACCGACCACTCACGAGAGCCGCCGGCCGACCCTGCGGAGGACGGGCGCGTGGTGCCACACCAGCGCGTCCGTGGCTTCGACCGCGTCGCGGGCGTCGGCCTCGCTCACGCCGCGGCCGTAGTGGGCGCGTTCGTACGCCCGGCCGACGGCGCGCGCTCGCTCGCCGAACCGACTCGTCGCGAGCGCGTCGAGGTACTGGCGCGGCGTCTCGCCCGGCCGGCGCGGCCGGGCGACGACCCCCGCGAGGTACTCCAGTCGCCGGAAGGCGCGTTCGGCGTCGGTCCGGGGGTCCTGCCGGGACTGGTGGACGAGCCAGAGGGCGCGGTACGCCCGCGCGGTGAGTCCGAACCGCCTGGCTCCGGCCACGACGCCCAGCAGCACCGCCGCGCCGAGCACCGCGTCGTCGCGACCGGGGGTCCACCCCTCGTCCTCGCCGCCCGCGCCGCCGGCACCGCCCGCGACGTCCTCGGGCACGGTGAACGACCCCGTCAGGTTCCCCCCGCCGGCCGTGGGCATCGACCCCGGCGGCCCGCTGCGGGGTCCGATAGGCGTTGCGCCGGCACCGGTCACGTTCCCGAACGTCTCGTTCCCGGCGGTGCTGGTGGCCGTGGCCGTGGAGTAGGTCTGATTCTCGGAGTCGCCGGTGTCGACGTTCTCGGTCCCGGCGGCGCGAGCCTCGTCGAGCGTGGACTGTTCGGCGCTGCGCCGCTCGCCGCCGGGCGTCGGGTCGAACCGGACCCAGCCGACGTCCGGGAAGTACACCTCCACCCAGGCGTGCGAGTCGAGTCCGCGGACGACCCACTCGTCCTCCGCCACGCGCTGGCCCGGCGTGTAACCGGTGACGAACCGCGCCGGGATGCCCTGCGTGCGCAGCATCACGGTCATCGCCGTCGCGTAGTAGACACAGTAGCCCGACTCCATCTCGAACAGGAACCGGTCGGCGACGTTGCCGCTCGGCTGGGCGACGTCGAGCGAGTAGGACTTGCTCGACTCGAGGTACCGTTCGATGGCCACCGCGGCGTCGTACGGGTTGTTCACGCCCGCCTCGTCGATGACCTCGTCCGTCCGGTTCTCGACGCGGTCGGGCGTGCTCCCCGGAAGCTGGGTGTAGCGGGCGGCGACGGCGTCGGGGTAGTCGGTCCCGGCGCGCTGGAGTTCCTCCTCCGTGTACTGGGGCACCTCGCTGACGACGACGTAGCTGTCGTTCTCGATGAGCGTCGTACCGGGCTTCAGCCCGTCGTTGTTGGTGACCTGCGCGGTTTCGGCGGGCCTGCCGCGTATCTCGACCGGCTTCCACGCCGCCGGCAGCGCGTCGAGGTCAGACCTGGCCGTCACGCGCTGGCGGAGCCGGCTCGTCTCGCCCGGCGGGGCCGCCAGTTGGCCCTCGTACGGCGAGGACTGGCCGCTCCGGGTCCACCCGCCGCCGGTGTACCGGTCGTACGACCCCACGCGCCAGTAGTTCGACTCGGACGCGGTCACGGTGAAGCGCACCTCGGGCGAGAGCGCGATGCTCCCCAGGATGCCGACCCGGTCGCTGTTCGTCACGAGGCTCGACTCGACCGTGGGCGTCGGCGCGCCGGGCAGCGCCGGACTCGCCGCGCTCCCCGGGACGACGGTGACGACGGAGGTGAGCACGACCATGACCGCGAGGATGACCGCGAGCGTGTCCCACTGCGCCGAGAGGCTACGGATGCCGCCCGCGTCGAGGCTCGCGAACCCGACGGCGACGGTGACGCCGACGGCGGCCGCGAGCGTCACGCCCGGCCCGGCGTCGCTCGTGAGGACGAAGAACCCGGTGGTCCCTCCGGCCACGACGGCCGCCCACACGTACCGCCGGCGGACCGTGAGGTACCACGCGAGGAACGTCGGCACCGGCGCGAGAAACAGCGCCCACGCGCCGACGTTCAGCAGGCGGAGCGCGGGGAGTCCCGTGAACAGTGCGAGCACGTCCGCGACGACGCGCGGGAGGGTGAACAGCGCGCGCGCGCTCTGCGGGACCGAGAGGACGTACCCCAGCATCGCGAGCGTGAACCCGACCGCCGAGAGCAGGACCGCGGTGCGCTCGCCGACGACGCGCCCGAGCCACGTCGCGAGCAGCACCGTCAGGGCCAGTTCGAGCACGAGCAGGCCCGTGCCGCCGACCACGTCCGTGATGTGGTAGAACACCGAGACGAACGACCCCATGACGAGGACGACGCCGAGTACCGGCAGGACCGACGGCGACGCGACCCGTCGGAGTCCGAGTCCGCGCTTTCGCTCGCGGGACGCCGCTCCCGACGGCGAGCGGACGCCCCCGCCGCGGGCGCCGCTCACGCCGCCACCTCCTCCGCGTCGGCGTCCGTCTCGAGAGTCTCGCGGCGGGCCGCGTCGGACCGCGAGGCGTCGTACGCCGCCGGCCGCGGGGCGACGAGGTCCGCGAACGCCGTCTCGCTCTCACCGACCGTGACGCGGACGCTCCCCGTCTCGCCGTAGACGGCGATGTCGGTGTCGTCGGCCGGGAGGCGGCCGGGACCGGCGACCGCGAGCCGTTCGAGCAGGCGAACCTGGCTCCCCCGCTCGGCGCTGACCCTGAGCGTGCCGTCCGGGAGGTGGACGTCGACCGGGACGCCGTCCTCGACGAGCGCGAGCACGAGACTCGCCGTCGCCTCGGCCATCCCGTCGGCCGCGTCCGCCGTGGCCGCCGCGCCGGCGGCGAGCGAGACGGCTTCCGCCTCGGCCTCGGCGGCGAACTCCTTCACGATGAGGTCGTCGCGCTTCGCGGTCGACTTCCAGTGGATGTCGCGCAGCGAGTCGCCGTGGTCGTACTCGCGGAGGCGGTCGAACTCGCGGCGCTCGCTGTGGACGCCGATCTCGTGGAGCGCGCGGAGGTCGCGGCGCGCCCACCCCGCGATGGCGTGGACGGTCGGGTAGACGAGCACCGGGTCGGTGCCCGTCGTCGAGAGTTCGGTCTCCGCGACGCCGAGCACGTCGCGGGCCGTGACCGACGCCGGACCGAGGACCCGCTGGCCGCGCGTCTCGTACGTCACCTCGTACTCGACCGGGTCGACGCCGACCACCGTCTCGACCGTCGTCCCGTCGGCCGAGAGCCCGTCGCCGACCCGCTCGCGGACCACGCCGGCGAACGGGCGCGAGAGCCCGTGTTCCTCGTCCGGGCGCGGCCCGTCCCGGTCGCCGAAGAACAGCCGGACGGCGTGGGTCCGGCCGGCGTGGTCGTCGGGCGGCGTGTCGCGGGCGACGCGCGGCGGGTCCGTCCACCGCAACTGGAGGTACGCCGCCGCGAGTGCGACGCCGCCGGGGATGACCACCGCGTTGAGCGCGCGCGGGCCGAACAGCGCCGCGGACAGCACCGCGAGAACCACGACGCCCACCATCGCCTTCCCGCGTCTGGTGAGACGCACGGGGGAGTCACTCCACCGGGACGGCGTCGAGCGCTCCCTCCACCACGTCGACTCCGCTCTCGCTGCCCGTCCGCGGGCGGATGCGGTGGGCGAACACCGGGACGACCTCGGTCTGGACGTCGTCGGGGACGACGTAGTCGCGGTCGTCGACGACCGCGCGGGCCTGCGAGGCCCGGACGAGGGCGATGCTGCCGCGGGGACTGACGCCGAGTTGGGCGTTCTCGCGGGTGTAGTTCGCCAGCGCCGTGACGTACTCGCGGACCGGTTCGCTGACCTCCACGTCGCCGACCGTGGCGCGGGCGCGCCGCAGCCCCTCGGTCGTCGCCACCGGTTCGAGCGAGCGGATGGGGTGTTCGCCGGCCGTCCGCGCGAGCAGCGCGGACTCGTCGGCCGACTCCGGGTAGCCCAGCCTGAGCTTCTTCATGAAGCGGTCGATCTCGGCCAGCGGGAGTTCGTACGTCCGCCCGGGTTCGACGTCGTTCTGGGTCGCGACGACCGTGAACGGGTCCGGCAACTCGCGCGTCACGCCGTCGACGGTCACCTGCTGTTCCTCCATCGCTTCCAGCAGCGCGGACTGCGTCTTCGGCGGGGCGCGGTTGATCTCGTCGCCGAGGACGATGTTGGCGAACACCGGCCCGGGCCGGAAGTCGAACTCCTGCGTCTTCTGGTTGAACACGTTCACTCCGGTCACGTCCGACGGGAGGAGGTCGGGCGTGAACTGGACGCGCTTGAACTCGCAGTCCACCGACCGGGCGAGCGACCGGGCGAGCATCGTCTTGCCCACGCCGGGCACGTCCTCCAGGAGGAGGTGTCCGCGCGCGAGCAGCGTCACCATCAGGTGCTCCACGGCGGCCTCGTTGCCGACGATGACCCGCTGGATGTTCGTCGTCACTCTGTCGACCAAGTCGGCGGCTTCGCCCACCGGGAGCGCCGCCCGGCCGTCGAGGTCGGGTTCAACGTCGCTCATTGGTTTGAGGAAAAGTACACCCGCACGGCTGGTCTTTGGGTGTCGTTCACAAACCCTGTATCGGGACGGACGGACCTAACTCTGCCGCCTGCGTGCACGCCGCACACCGCGACGAAATCGAGCGCCCTGGCCCCCGTGCCGGCGCCGTTCACCGTCCCCCTCGGACGGCGATAGAGCCAAGTAGATGTGGAAAGTAGACTTTACTGTAAAGCGTGCTTTCCGGAAACCGTGCTTTACATCCTGCTGACGGCCACCCGGCACACACCTCCGACTCACGACCCATGACATCGGCAACCCACGCGACGGATCGACTCACGACGCGCCGCCGGTACCGCGGGCTCCTGTTCGGCTCCGTCGCCGGCGGCGTCGTCCTCAGAATCTCCGGCTACCCGTTGCTCGGCGAAGCGGCGTACTGGCTCGGTATCGTCGGTTTCCTGGCGGTGCTGTTCGGCACGCCAGTCAGCCTCTTCGACGAGCGGGACGCCGCAATCGAAGCGCGGGCGAGTCTGCTCACGCTGAACGCGATGGCCGTGGTGCTGGTCCTCGGCGCGTCGACCGCGCGACTCCTCCCGCAGCTGACCTCGTACACCGTTCCGCCGGAGGTCCACGGCGCGCTGTACGGCTACGTCGGCCTGTTCGTCGTGTTCGCGCTCGCGTACGCGTACGTCCGCTCGCGTCGATGAACAACGGGGTTCGAGAGCGCCGCGAGACCGCCGGCATGAGCCAGGCCGACCTCGCGGCCGCCGTGGACGTGAGCCGTCAGACCATCAACGCCATCGAACGCGAGCGGTACGATCCGTCGCTCGAACTGGCGTTCAAACTGGCCGCCCACTTCGACTGTCGCGTCGAGGACCTGTTCGACCCCGAACTCGGGGAGGCGGTCGCCGACGAGTGAGGACGCGTCGACGCGAACCACCCGGTCAGTCGTGCCGACCGGTCTCCACCCCACACAGAAGGAGACGAGTTCGTCGCCCGCCACCGCCCCGACTGCGGGCGACCGCTCGCCGCAGAGGAGCACCCCGGCGGAGGTCCAGCGGGTCCCGTCGCCGGGTGCACGCGGCGCGAGTACGGCGAGGCGGTCGTTCCCGGGTGTGGCTTTCCTCACCGCGCGTCGGACCGGCCAAGGGAGTCCGCGAGCGCTCTCCGCGCGCCGGCAGTGAACCCGCGAGGCCGCTACACGACCGTCCGACCGGCGCACGCGGGTCCGACGGCGTCTTCGGCTCCGTCACGTCGACGCACGACCGAGGACCGCTCGCCGCGGCCCGAAACCCTTTCGCCCGTCGCCCGCCCGACTCGCGGTATGGTCACGGGAGCGCCGGCGAAGATGCTCGACCGCCGGGAGGAGCTGACGCCGATGCTGGCCCAGTACGTCGACCTGGCCGCGGAGTACGACGACTGCGTGCTCCTGTTTCGCGTTGGCGACTTCTACAAGGCGTTCTGCGAGGCGGCTGACGAGGTGGCGCGCGTCTGTGAACTCACCCGCATCGAGCGCGAGGACTCGACGGGGACGTACACCGCCTGCGGCGTCCCTGTCGACAACGCGCCGAAGTACCTCGACCGTCTGCTCGACACCGGCTTCCGGGTCGCCGTCGCGGACCAGGTGGAGGACGCCGAGGAGGCGTCCGGCCTCGTCGACCGCGCGGTCACCCAGATACTCACGCCCGGCACCGTCGTCGAGGAGGAACTGCTCGCGGCCGGGTCGAACACGTACGTCGCGTCCGTCGCCCGCACCCCCGGTGCGAGCGACGAGGGCGGGAGCGAGCGCGACGGAGGCCGCGACGCGAACGCCACCGGCGATGGGACCGCCGACGTGGACGACCCCGCGTTCGGGCTGGCGCACGTCGACGTCTCCACCGGCGAGTGCGCCGTCACCGCCGGGAGCGAGCGCGACGTACGCGAGGAACTCGACCGGGTCGCGCCGGCCGAACTGCTCAGGGGGCCGGGCGTCGCACTCGACGCGCCGTGTATGACGACCGACCACGACCCCGACGCGTTCGCGCCCGACGCGGCCCGCGAGCGGCTGGCGGCGTACGCGTCGCCGGACCGGTTCTCGCCCGCCGCAGTGGCCGCCGCGGGCGCGCTGCTCGGCTACGCCGAGTACACGCAGGGCGACGACGGTCCACTCGACTACGTGACGCGCGTCCGCCGGTACGACCCGCGGCGCTCGCTCCGCCTCGACGCCACCGCCCTCCGGGGGCTGGACCTGTTCGAGAACCGGGCGGGGAGCGCGACCCTGTTCGAGACGGTGGACGAGACGCGCTGCGCGCTCGGCCGCCGCCGCCTGCGCTCGTGGCTCCGTCGGCCGCTCGTGAACGAGGAGCGAATCGAGGCGCGCCACGACGCGGTCGCGGCGTTCGCGGAGCGCTCGCTCGTCCGCGAGGCCGTGCGCGAGCACCTCGCGGCCGCCTACGACCTCGAACGGCTGGTGGGGCGCGTTTCGCGCGAACGGGCGAACGCGCGGGACCTCCGCTCGCTCCACGACACGCTCGCGGTCGTCCCCGACGTCCGCGAGGCGCTCGACGGGGTGGACGCGCTCGCCGGACTCAGGGAGGCCCTCGACCCGCTGACCGACCTGCGCGAGCACCTCGACGGGGCGGTCGCACCGGACCCGCCGCAGGAGATAACCGAGGGCGGCGTCGTGCGTCCGGGCTACCACGAGGAGTTGGACGACCTGCGCTCGACCGCCCGCGAGGGGCGCGAGTGGGTGGCGGACCTCGAAGCGGAGGAGCGCGAGCGGACGGGCATCGACACCCTCGACGTGGGGTACAACCAGGTCCACGGCTACTACATCGAGGTGACGAACGGGCAGGTCGACAAGGTGCCCGACGACTACACGCGGCGACAGACGCTGAAGAACTCCGAGCGGTTCTACACACCGGAGTTGAAACGCCGCGAGGACGAGATTCTCGGCGCGGAGGAGCGGGCGGACGCGCTGGAGTACGAGGTGTTCGCGGAGGTGCGCGCGGACGTCGCGGCCGAGAGCGAGCGGGTGCAGGACCTCGCGGACGCGCTCGCCCGCCTCGACGCGCTGGCGGCGCTCGCCGCCGTCGCCGTCGAGCGGAACTACGTCCGTCCGGAGATGGGCGCGGACGGCGTCCACGTCGAGGGGGGCCGTCACCCGGTCGTCGAGCGGACCGAGTCGGAGTTCGTCCCGAACGACGCCGACCTCCCGCGGGGGAGCGTCGCGCTCCTCACCGGCCCGAACATGAGCGGGAAGTCGACGTACATGCGGCAGGTCGCGCTCCACGTCGTGCTCGCGCAGGCGGGGGGCTTCGTCCCCGCCGGGTCCGCGCGCCTGCCGGTCTGCGACCGGGTGTTCACCCGCGTCGGCGCGAGCGACGACATCGCGGGCGGGCAGTCCACGTTCATGCGCGAGATGAGCGAACTCACCGACATCCTCCACGACGCGACGCCCGACTCGCTGGTCCTCCTCGACGAAGTCGGGCGGGGAACGGCGACGACGGACGGTCGGGCCATCGCGCGCGCCGCCGTCGAGTTCGTCCACGACGAGGTGGGCGCGACCACCCTGTTCGCCACCCACTACCACGACCTGACGGGCCTCGCCGGGGAGTACGAGCGCGTCCGGAACCTCCACTTCGCGGCGACCCGCGAGGACGGCGAGGTGACGTTCCTCCACCGCGTGAAACCCGGGGCCGCCTCCTCGTCGTACGGCGTCGAGGTGGCGGAACTGGCGGGCGTCCCCGACCGGGTCGTGGCCCGTGCACGAGAACTCGTCGCGAGCGACGGCGACGGCGGCGGGGACGCGACCGGCGACGCTCCCGCCGCCGACCCCGACCAGCGGACGCTCGACGACCTCGCCGGCGTCGGACGGAACGGGGCGCGGAGCACGGAGGGTGCGGCCGACCCCCAGCGGGGAGCGGCGTCGGATGCGGAAACGGAAGTACTCGGCGCGCTCCGCGCCGTCGAGGTGGCGGAGACGACGCCGATGGAGGCACTGAACCGGCTGCACGACCTCCAGCGTCGACTGGCGGGCGAGCGTGAGGGGCGCGAGAGCGCGAGCGAGGAACGGGAGGGGAAGCGGTGAGCGAACACCGGCCGGACGCGCCCGCGGTCCGCGAACTCGACCGCGCCACCGTCGAACGCATCGCCGCCGGGGAAGTCGTCACTCGCCCCGCGCGCGTCGTCGCCGAACTGGTCGAGAACGCGCTCGACGCGGGTGCAGAGCGAGTCACCGTCGCGGTGGACGGCGACGGCACCGAGCGGATTCGAGTCGCGGACGACGGTCGGGGCATGCCGCGGGAGGACGCCGCGCTCGCAGTCGAACCGCACACGACGAGCAAGATACGCGACGCGGACGACCTGCGGGCGGGGGAGACGCTCGGGTTCCGCGGGGAGGCGCTCGCCAGCGTCGCGGAGGCGGCGACGCTCGACCTCACGACGAACGCCGGAGCGGAGACGGGCACCCGCGTCCGGGTCGCGGGCGGGGAGAAACGCGTGACCGACGCCGGCCGCGCCCGGGGGACGACCGTCGAGGTGACGGACCTGTTCGCCGACCGGCCCGCGCGGAAGGAGTCGCTGGCGTCGCCCGCGCGGGAGTTCGGCCGAATCTCCGACCTGCTCGCGGAGTACGCGCTCGCGCGGCCCCGGGTGGCCGTCGCGCTCTCGCACGACGGCCGCGAGACGTTCTCGACGCCCGGCACGGGGACGACCGACGCGCTGCTCGCGGTCTACGACCACGAGACGGCGTCCCGCTCGACCGCGTTCGACCACCGCGCGGACGTCGACGTCGGCGGGCGGACGCACGAGGTGCGCGCCGAGGGGACGCTCGTCTACCCGTCGGTGACGCGCGCGACGCGCGAGCACGTCCGGGTCGCCGTCAACGGCCGGCCGGTCGACAACGAGGCGCTCCGGCGGGCCGTCTCGCAGGGGTACGGGACCCTGCTCCCGGCCGGCCGGGAGCCGGTCGCGGTGGTCCGTCTCTCGCTCCCGCCCGAGACCGTCGACGCCAACGTCCACCCGGCGAAGACGCGCGTCGCACTCCGCGGCGGCGACGCGGTGGCCGACGCGCTCGAAACCGGCGTCGCCGACGCGCTCACGACCGCGGACCTGCGGCGGAGCGGCGAGGTGGCGATGGACCTCGACTCGTCGCTCGCGCCGGTCGAGGGGGACGGCTCCGCGTTCGCGGACGTCTCGGTCGTCGGCCAGTTCCGCGGGCTGTACCTGCTGTGTGAGGCGGGCGACGACCTGCTCGTCGTCGACCAGCACGCCGCTCACGAGCGGGTGAACTACGAGCGCCTGCGGGCCACGCTCGACGGGGAGGGCGTCCCCTCGGCGACGCTCGACCCCGCCGAGACCGTCTCGCTCGACCCCGGCACCGCCGCGGCCGTCGAGGAACACGCCGACGCGCTCGACGCACTCGGGTTCGGCGTCGAGCCGTTCGGCGGCACCACCTACCGCGTGACCGCGGTGCCCGCGCCGCTGGGACGCGTCGCGGACCCCGACGCGCTCCGGGAGACGGCCGCGGCGCTCGCGCGCGGCGACGTCGACCCCCGCGGCGACCTGCTCGCGGACCTGGCGTGCCACCCGTCGCTGAAGGCGGGCGACGCGCTGTCGGACGCGGACGCCGAACGCCTGCTCGGACGGCTGGGACAGTGCGAGCGGCCGTACGCCTGCCCGCACGGCCGCCCGACGGTGCTCAGCGTGTCGGAGGCGACGCTCGCGCAGGGGTTCGAACGCGGCAACACGCGGCTGTAGAGGCGGCCCGGTGGCGAGTCGGACGAACGTGGCCCGCGGATACGCCGTCGGACAGCGGTTCGTCGCGTCGTCTCGGAGGCGTCTCGGCGGTGCGCCGACCGCGCACTGTGCTCCGTCACCGCTCGACGGAGAGGCGGACGAGTCCACGCTCGGGGCAGACGGACGTGGTCGGGGTGACCGTCGCCGTCGCACCGGGTCCCCCGAGTAGTCTCGGCGGGGGTTCGTTTGTCGCGAGCGAGAGGCGGAACCCGTCGTTCGTCCCTATCTCGGTCGCACGCCGCAGGCGGGACACCGCCTCGTCCCGGTCATCGCTGGGAGCCGGCTCCGCGGGCGTACAGCTACGTGGAGCGACGACCGCGCTCACCACTCCTTGCAGTCTGGACAGACGTACGCGCCGTCCTGCCGCCAGCGCGTGGTCGCCGTCTCGCCGCAGGCCGCGCAGGCCGCGCCGTCGGGCGACCAGGCGTGCGTCGGTTCCGCCGCGACGACTCCGTCGTGCCCGTCGCCAGCGTCCGGGTCTCCGGGGCGCGCCTCTCCCGCGTCAGCGCCGTCCGCACTCGCGTCGTCGACTGTCGCTCCGTCGCTCGCGTCCGTCTCGTCGTCCGGGTCGTCGGGCGTACTCGACCCGACGAGAAACTCGTCGAGCGAGCGGTCGGGTGGCACGGACGACCCGAGGTTCGCGGGGGACATAACTCCGGCGCGAGGCGGAGACGGGTCGGTCACACCGGCGCCCGGACGACCACCAACGCTCAAGTTCTCGCCGGCCCGAACCCGGATATGGTCACGGTCATCGACTTCCTCGTCCAACTGTTCGGCAGCATCGTCGAGTTGACGGTCATCTTCGTCACCGAGGTGGCGCTGCGCGACCCGCTCGCGTTCGTCGGGTTCCTGATGGGGGCCGCGCTCGTCGCGGTCTCGGTCGGCGTGTTCGGCTACCTCGCGCTCGGAGCGCTCGGGCGCGAGGTGGGCGTCGTCACTCCGACGCCGGGACGGGGACCGCGCGACGCGCCGCCGCGGCGCTAGGGCGCGTCGACTCGACCCGGACGCGGAGAGGACGAAGTCCCACCGGGGGTGGAGCCACTACCCGCTCACGGCGCGGCGTCCGCCGCCAGCCGAATCGCCTCTTCGGGGTCCGGTCCGAGCGGCGACCCGACGACCAGCGAGTCCGCGTGCTCCAGCAGCGCGGCCATCCGCTCGCCGACGGTCTCTGGCGTGCCGGCGACGGAGAACGCGTCGACCATCGCGGGCGTCACCGCCTCGAACGCCTCGGAGAACTCTCCCGCGGCGATGGCGTCCCCGATGCGTTCGGCCCGCCCGGAGTCGACGCCGTGGCGGTCCAGCACCGGCGGGGCGGCCCCGGCCGCGACGAACGCTACGGGCGGGCGCGCCGCCTCGCGGGCCGCCTCGCCGTCGGCCGCGACGCTCACCGACGCGTACGCCGCGAGGTCGAACGCCTCGCCGCCGTCGCCGTCTCCGTCGGCGGAGCGCTCCGCGAGGCCCTCGTCCACCCGGTCGCGCGCCCACGCCAGGTCGTCCGGGTGCGCGCCGTTGAACAGCAGGCCGTCGGCGCGCTTGGCCGCCATCCGGCACATGTGCGGCCCCTCGCCGCCGACGTACACGGGGAGCGCGCCCCCCTGCGGCGGGTCGTAGTTGAGAGCGGCGTCCGCGGCGTCGAACGTGTCGCCGCCGCCGACCCGCTCGCCGGCCCAGAGCCGCCGCGCCGCGGTGAACGCCTCCAGCACCGGGCGAAGTCCGCGCCCGTCCGCGAGACCGAGGTTCCGGAGCGTGGAGGGGTCTCCCGGCCCGATGCCGAACACGGCGCGGCCGTCGGACGCCTCGTCGAGCGTCGCCACCCGCGAGGCGAGCGTGACCGGGTGCGTCTCCAGCGGGTTGGCGACGCCGGGACCGAGGCGAACCCGCTCGGTCTCGGCCGCGAGACGCGCGAGGGCGGCGAACGCGTCGCGGTTGTTGTAGTGGTGCGCGACGAACACCGTGTCGTAGCCCGCGTCCTCGGCGGTCGTCCCCAGGTCGACGAGGCGCTCGACCGGGAGTTCGGGCGCGAGTTCGATGCCCAGTCTGGCCCCGCCGTCAGCCATCGAACGACCACTCCCGGAGGGCGTGTCTGACGAAGTCGCTCTCCACCTCGCGGAAGAGGTTGTCGCTGCCGCCGTGGTCGCCCCACTCGAAGTCGCGGACGACGACGACCGGCGTGCCGCCCGCGCCCTCGCCGGCGAGGAGGTTCGCGGCCGCCGCGAGTTCGTCCACAACGTTCTCGACGGTGACGCCGAGTTCGCGCCCGTCGCGATCGGTCTCCCCGCGCCAGTCGCGCGAGGCGGACATCCCGGCCCAGCCGATGGCGACGCCCCGCTGGCCGTGTCGGAACGGCCGCCCGCAGGTGTCGGTCACCACGACCCGGTCGGCCGCGAGGCCCTCGCGGATGCCCGCCGCCGACTCCGACGGCCGTTCGGGCAGGAGCAGCAGGTCGCCGCCGGGCACGTTCGAGCGGTCGATGCCGGCGTTGACCCCGACGTGGCCGAACCGCGTCTCCGTGAGGAGGAACGGCGCATCCATCAGGAGGTCGGTCGACTCCTCCAGGACCGCCTGCGCGAACCGGGGGTCCTTCTCCTCCCCCGAGAGGTCTTCGAGGCGGGCGGCTATCTCGCGGGCGCGCGGCCCGGCGGGGAAGTCCGTCAGGTCGAACGTCCGTCCCTCCGCCTTCGAGACGACGGTGGAGGCGACGCAGACCACGTCGTCCGCGCGGAGGTCGACCCGGTCGCTCACGAGTGCCGCGAGGTCGTCCCCCTCCCGCACCTCCGGCACGTCGGGGACGGCGAACAGTTCCATACCGAGGCGTGCGGGAGGAGCCGGCAAAAGACCGCCGGTGGTGGTACACGTCGCCGGTGCCCCGTCGCCGCGGCGCGGCGGGCGTCGCCGTCCGCGGTCACCCGCCGTCGCTCCGTCACCGGACCGCCGCAACGTTCGAGTCCGGCGCGCCCGAGCCGTCGGCATGGACCACGTCGTCACCGCCTTCCTCCGCAACCGGGGCGACCTCCTCCTCGTCCGGCGGAGCGACGCGGTCGGGACGTTCTCGAACCGCTGGGGCGGCGTCTCGGGGTACGTCGAGGGCGACCCCGCGGACGCGCTCGAAGACGCCTACCGCGAGGTCCGCGAGGAGGTCGGAATCGAACGCGAGGCGCTGACGCTCGTCCGCGCCGGCGACCCGGTGACCGTCGAGGACGAGGGCGGGTTCGTCGTCCACCCGTTCCTGTTCGACGCCGCCACGCGCGAGGTGCGCCGCAACGAGGAACTGGCGGCCCACGAGTGGGCGCAGGCGACCGCGATGCGCGAGCGGGAGACGGTGCCGAAGCTCTGGGCGGCGTACCGCGCCGTCGCGCCGACGGTCGAGTCGGTCCACGGGGACCGGACCCACGGCTCGACGTACGTCTCGGTGCGCGCGCTGGAGGTGTTGCGCGACGCCGCCGCGACCGCGGGCTCGTGGGAGGAGGTGGCCGAGACCGCTCGGGCACTCCGGGACACTCGGCCCGGTATGGCCGCACTGGCGACCCGGGTGAACCGCGTGATGAGCGAGGCCGACCGGACGCCGGCGGCGGTTCGCGACCGGGCCGTCGACGCGGTGACGGCGGCGGTCGACGCCGACGACCGGGCCGCGGCGGCGGCGGCCGCCCTGCTCGACGGGACGGTGCTCACGCTGTCGCGGTCGGGGACGGTCGCGACGGCGCTCGGCGGACACGAGGGGCCGGTACTCGTCGCCGCGTCCGACCCGGGCGGCGAGGGTCGAGAGGTGGCCGCCGACCTCGCGGAGACGGGGCGAGCAGTGACGCTGCTCCCGGACTCCGCGGTGGCCGCGGCGCTCGCCGAACGGGAGGTGGACGCGGCGCTAGTCGGGGCGGACGCGGTGCTCCCGGACGGGTCGGTCGCGAACAAGGTCGGCACGCGCGGGCTGGCGCTCGCGGCCGCCCACGAGAGCGTCCCGCTGTACGCGGTGACCGCGCGGGACAAGATACGCGGGGAGGCGGTGTTCCACCCCGAGTCGGCCGCGTTCGAGGCGCCGGAGGGCGTGGGGACGTTCGCCCCCCTGTTCGACCGGAGTCCCGAGGAGGCGGTGACCGTCGTCACGGAGGACGGTCCGCTTGACGCCGGGGCGGTGCGTGCGGCCGCCGCGGCCCACCGCGCGCTCGCCGGGTGGGACGACGCCGAACCGGACGAGTGAAACCGTCCGGAGCCGAACCGCCCGTCGGACGGCCGTGACGAGGGTTACCCCCACCGAGCCCCGTGTGACGAGGGACGTTCACCCGAGCCGTCCACTCCACTCGCGTCCGAGCGTCAGCCGCGGCCGCCGTTCCGGGTGCGTCACGCCGACTCCGACCGCGGGAACACGGCGACCACCGTCGACCCGCCCGACTCGTTGTCCTCGATGCGCAACTGGCCGCCGCTCCGCACCACCGCCCACTGCACCAGCCAGAGCCGGAGTCCGTCGGCGTGTTCCACCGGCCGCTCCAGCCCGTACTCAAGCACGTCGCGCTGGACCTGCGAGATTCGCTCCCCGTCGTCGCTGACGCGCAGTTCCACGTGCTCGGACGGTCGCGACTCGACGACGGAGACGGAGACGCTGAGTTCCGCCCGGTCGCTCCGCTCGACGGCGTGCCGAACCAGTTGCTCGACGCAGAGGCGGAGCGTCGGCGGCCCCCGCGCTCTCGTCTCCGGGGGGACCTCGACGTCGATGTCCACCCCAGCGTACTTCTCTGTCAACTCGGCGCTCACCTCCGCGAGCACCTCGGCGAGGTCAACGTCGAGTCCGCTCCCCGCCGACGACTCGGTGCTGCGACCGAACCGTCGAGCGGCCTCGCTGAGCTCGAGCAGTCCGGTAGCCGCGTCCGCGATTCTGCGGGCTCTCGACGCCGTCTCCTCGCATCGGGAGGTGTCGGTGTTCGCCTCGATCCAGTCGGCGTGCCCGAGGACGACGTTGAGTTTGTTCCGGATGTTGTGCCGGAGGACCCGGTCGAACACGGACAGTCTGGCGCGGTCCTCGCGGCGCTCCGTGACGTCCCGCTGGACGCCGAGGAAGTGAGTCACCTCGCCGTCTTCGGCCCTGATGGGCGCGACGTCGAGGCTGTTCCAGAACAGTTCGCCCGACTTTCGGTAGTTCCTGATGTCGAGCGAGACGGCCTCCTCGGCCTCGATGGCCTCCCGGACGTGCTCGACCGCTTCGGGGTCGGTCTCTTCCCCCTGGAGGAACCGGCAGTTCCGCCCGAGCACCTCCTCCCGACGGTAGCCGGTGATGGAACAGAACCCGTCGTTGGCGTACGTCAGCGGGAGGTCGGGCTCCGAGGCGTCGGCGATGGTGATGCCGACCATGGCGCCGTCCATGGCCCGCTCGTACAGTTCGAGTTGTTCGCGTCGCTCGTGCGCGGTCTGGGAGTACTCACGCGTCTCCAGGAGCGAGCGGGCGCGCGCGCGGAGCGCCTGTCCGGGGGCCGGGATGGCGTGGATGGCGTCGAACCGTTCGCCGACGTCGTCGGTGTACCGCTCCCACGCCTCCGCCTCGTCGCCGGTCGTGAGGAGAAGGACCGGCGCGTACACCGGGCGCTCGCGTCGTTTCCACCGACCGAGCGCGTCGTCGACCCGGGCGAACGCCTCCTCGTCGACGACGCAGAGGTCGGTCCCCTCCGGGACGGATTCGACCAGTTCGACGGTGTCGCACCCGTCGAGCAGGTCGGACACCAAGTCCCAGTCACGGCGTCGGCTGAAGCCGAGCGCGACGCGGGTCGTCCCCGCCTCGACACGCGCGGTCATCCGGTGGTGGCGTCCATGTGTGAGTTAGATATCGTCCTCGGGGAGGGTCGCTGCCCCGGCGAACAACCCCTGGTAGCCGGTCACGCGGTCGCCGAGGCTGATTCCCTCGCTCCCGATGCTGAGTTCGCGGACCGAGTGGTCGAACTCCCCGAACCGCTTCTTCAGGACGCCGATGACCTTCTCGATGTCCCCGTCGCTCTCGTCGTACTGGAGGAAGACGATGTTGTCCGCGAGGTAGCTGGTGTCCTCGTTGGTCGCGACGAACTCCCCCCTGAGGTCCTTCATCCCCTCGGTGAGGACGACCGTGACGCCCATCCGCTTCAGGTACCGGCAGAGGGCGTGGAGTTCCCTCGTCAGCTCCCGCTGTGAGTCGTCGCCGCGCAGGCCGAGGCGGTAGCCCGCGATGCCGTCTATCAGCACCGTCTTCACGTCGCGCTTCTCGACGGCCTCCCTGACGTGGTGTGCGAACTCGTCGGTGCTCTGGGTGATGGACTCGATTTCGGTTATCTCGAGGTCCCCCTCCTCCACGAGGCGTTCCACCTCGATGTCCAGTTGCGAGGAACGGTGGCAGTAGTCGGGGCGGAGTTCCTCGAACAGGAGCGCGAGCGCTCGCTCGCCTCGTTTGGCCGAGGCGGCGAGGAACAGCGTTCCGATCGTCGTCTTACCCACGCCGGAGGGACCCGTGAGCAGCGTCACCGACCCCTGTTCGATACCCCCGTGGAGCAGTTCGTCGAGGCCCTCCACGTCGGACGGGAGTTGCTCGCGGGTCAGTTCCCGGTAGTGGTCGCCGGGAACGAGTTTCGGGTACACCCGCGCGCCGGACCCGCCCTCGATGCGGAGGGTGTGCTGGCCGGTCGCCGACGACGACCCCCGGAACTTCGTCACCTCGAGCGACCGGTGCCGGGTCGTCCGCTGGAGGTCGATGGTCGTGTTCCCGAGGAACTGGAGGTCGGCCTCGACCGGTTCGTCGAAGTACTGGGTGGTGCAGACGGCGGTGATGTCGCGCTCCTTCAGTTCGTTGATGAGCGACGAGATGTTGCGCCGGAACTGGTAGTCGTCCGGGAGCAGCGACCGGAGTTGGGTCAGCGGGTCGACGGCGAGTCGGTCCGGGTCGTGGTCGTCGATGGCGTCTGCGATGCGTTCGAGGACGTCGTTCCCCTCGATTTCCTCGTGCGGGAGGACGCTGTACGCCTCCCCCTCGAAGAAGCGGTCCCCCTCCGCGCTGAGGTCGAGTATCGACACGCTCGACAGGTCGATGCCGAGGCTCGTCGCGTTCCGTCTGAGTTCCTCCTCGCGCTCCTCGAACCCGACGTACAGCGCCTCCCCCTCGGCCGCCGAGAGGAACTGGAGCGCGAGGATGGTCTTTCCCGTCCCCGGTCCGCCGTTGATGATGGCCGTCTGTCCCGAGATGAACCCCCCGTGGAGCACCTCGTCCAGTCCGGGCGTCCCCGATTCCACCCGCTGGAACTCCTCGGCGTCAACCATGTCGACTCGCCGTGCGTTCGTCCGTGCCCCAGTTCCCACTCATACAATAATCTGCAATATTATCCCAGATAGTGGTTAATATATCTTTCCGTATTTGTGGAACATCGGCGGCCGGCTCGCCGCTCTCTACCGCAGACGAACGAGAGAGCCGCCGGAACGGGAGGCGGCCCCGTGCCCGGTTACGCCCGTTCGGCCTCGTACTCCCGCTCGCCGAGGTGCGCGCGGAGCGTGTCGACGTCCTTGTTGCCCGCGCCGGTGTTGAGCAGAATCACCGTGTCGTCGGGGCCGAACTCGCCCGCCTCGGCCAGTTCGAACGCGCCGGAGACCGCCGCGGCGCAGGTCGCGCCGACCTCCAGCCCCTCGACCTGCGCCGTCTCGATTGCGGCGTCGAGGATGGCCTCGTCGCTCGTGGCGACGGCGCCGCCGCCGCTCTCCTCGATGGCGTCGAGAATGAGTGGCGACGCGCCGGGGTCGGGGACCGCGATACCGTTACAGACGGTCGTGATGTCGGCCCACGCCTCGTGGACCTCGCTCCCCTCTTCCCACGCGCGGACGACCGGCGCACAACCCTCTGCCTGCGCGGCGTACATCCCCATCAGGCCGTCGGTGAAGCCCAACTCGCGGAACTCCTTGCCGGCCTTGTGCATCCCGACGAGGCCGACGCCGCCGCCGGTCGGGTACACCACGGCGTCGGGGACCTCCCAGTCGAGTTGCTCGAGCACCTCGTACGCCATCGTCTTCTTCACGTCGTGGCGGTACGGGGTGACGAACGTCTTCGTGGAGTACCACTCGTCGTGGTCGGCGATGGCGTCCGCGTACTGCGCGCCGGCGTCGGTTATCTCCCCCTCGGCGATGTGGAGGTCGCCGCCGTGTACCTCGGTCATCGCCTTCTGGGTGAACCCCGAGCGGTTCGGGAGGAAGACGTGCGCGTCGAGGCCGGCGCGGGCGGCGTAGGCGGCGGCCGCCTGCCCCGCGTTGCCGGCGCTGTTGAGCGCGATTTCGGAGGCGCCGTGCTCGACGGCGGCCGTCAGCGCGCCCGTCTGGCCGCGGTCCTTGAACGTCCCCGTGGGGTTGCGGCCCTCGTCTTTCAGGTACACCGCCCCGACGCCCATCCGCTCGGCGAGCGCCGGACACTCGACGAGCGGCGTCGCCCCCTCGTCGAGCGAGACCGCCGCCTCGCGCGGGAACGGGAGCAGTTCCTCGTAGCGCCACAGCGAGTCGAACCGGCGCGATTCGAGGTCCGCGCGCGAGAGCGACACGCGGTCGAGGTCGTACTCGGGGTCGAGGATGCCGCCGCAGTCCGGACAGGTGTGAGTCGTCGTCTCCGGGTCGTGGAGAGCGTCGCAGTCCACGCACCGAAGCCCGACGAACGCGTCAGTTGTTCGCACACCCGCCGCGTCGGGGTCATGTAACAAACCAGTTGCGCCTCCGGCGGCGGCCGCCGTGAGCGCGAGTCTCGCCTCGCGACGAGGCGACGTGCCTCACTCGACGTGCGTGACGAGCGCGTCGAGTTCGGTCGCGTACTGCTCCGGGGTCAGTCGCAGGTCGACGTCGACCGTCACCGAGATGGAGTCCGAGAGGTCGCGCTGGACCGTCCGCGCGAAGTTCTCCGCGGGGTACGCGCCGCCGGCGACGAACAGGCCGCCGTCGTGGACCCAGGTGGCGAGGAGTCCCTCGACGGCCACCTCGCCACCCTCGACCGTGAGGGCGCGGTTCCTGACGGGGAACGAGATGTCGTCGAACGCGAAGACGGCCTCGTAGTCGGTCCGGTCCGCCTCCTCGCCGGTGGCGACGGCCACCGTCCCGCCGTCTGCGGCGGTCACGCCTTCGAGACCCGCGTTCCGGAGTTGCGTCTCGAACTGCCCGCGCGCCGCCGTCGCCGCGCGCGTCGCGAGTTCCCGCCGCGCCGACTCGACGGGCACGTCGGCGACGTTCGGCCGGAACGAGACGCGGCTGGCGAAGAAGGTGGCGAGCGGCGCGTCGAGCGCCCCGAGCGTCCGCTCGCTGACCGCCGCGCGGAGCGCGGCGTCGCCGTACACGCGCGTGACCGCCGTCGCCGACGCTTCGACGCCCGCGACGGTCTTCGAGAACAGTTCTTGGCTGTCCGCGCGCGTCCGCTCCCAGCCGCCGTCGGCGAGTCGGTCCTCCGGGAGTCGCGGCGGGCGCGGCGACCCGGAAGCCGTCCCACAGCCCGCGAGTCCCGCGGCGCCGGCGGCCGCGGCGCCGGCGAGGAATCGTCGTCGTTGCACGGTGGGTGGTGCCGGGGCGACCGAGATAACGCCGTCGTCCCGTGTATCAACCCCGATAACTCCGGGCGGCGAGAGCGGCCGTGCGCTTTTGTCCGTCGGCGACCGACCGCCGGTATGGAGTACGGGTTCGAGCTGGCGCTGTGCGCGCACCTGGAGCGCGCCACCGACTGGGTGCTCGCGCGCCAGCTCGGCGCCGCCGTCGTCTCGCCCGGGAGCCGGGTGATGGACGTGGTCGGCGTCGTCCCGGGTCCCGCGTTCGACGAACGGGCGCGCATCACGGAGCGGACGATTCCGGCCTCCGCCGTCGAGTCGGCCGTCGGCGTCGGCGAGGCGCGCTACTGGCGCGACGCGTTCGACTGCCACCCCGAGCGGGCGCGCGAGGCAGTCGACGCGGCGGTGGCGTGCGGCTTCTTCGAGCGCGAGCGCCGCGGCGGCCGCGAGTACGTCCGGCAGACGACCCGCTACCCCGACGGCTGGGTCGGACGGCTCGTCGGCGTCGAGAACAAGCCGGACCTCGGCCGACCCGGAGATCTAGAACGCCAGTTGCGGCTCGACGACGCGCTGGGCCTGTTCGACGAGGTCGTGCTGGCGACGGCGAGCCACGTCACCGGCGCGCACCTGAACCGCATCCCCGCGTCGGTGGGCGTCTGGCGGTTCGACCCCGAGACGGGCGAGCGGACGGTGGCCCGCGAGGCGACGCCGCTCCCGTCGGGCGGGCCGGGCGTCGAGATACTCGACGAGCGCCCCCTCCGGACGGACGTGGCGTTCGTCTCGGCCGACGCGAAGGCCAGAACCCGCCGCCGTATCGCCGAGCGGGCGTACGGGAAGGGGTGGCGAACGCACGGGTTCCCGGGTTGTGCTCGCTGTACGGCCACCGGGGACGGGCTGCCGCGGTGTGAGTACTTCGGCCGCGTGGTCGACCCGTCGAGCGCGTGCGGGTCAGGCTGTCCCGGCCACGAGGCCGCCGACCCGCCCACCGTCGACGCCGCCGCGCTCCGGGACGCGCGGACGCCGTGGGTCCGCTCGCCCACCGGGACCGCCCGCCGACAGAGCGGACTCGACCGGTTCGGCTGACCCGCTGACCCGCGGTCGACCCGCCCCGAAGTCGCGTCGAGGGTACCGCCAGCGGTCGAGCGCAGAGAAGAAGGTACTTACCCGGGCGCGGCGGCACGGGAGGTATGCGACCCCTCGTCGCCGCCGCGCTCGCGGCGGCACTGGTCCTCGCCGGCGCGGGCGGCGTCGCGACTCCGGGCGCCGCGTCCCACGCCGCCGGAGCGAGCGCCGCCGCATCGCCCGCATCGGGTTCCTCGAACCCATCGAGCGGCGCCGGGCAGGCGAACGACACGCCGGTCTGTGCCGGCGTCGTGTCGGCTCCGGCCGGCGGCGTCACCGTGGTGAGCGTGCAGGGTGCCCGGATGAGCGGCGACGGCGGGAAGGAGCCGGCGAAACTCGTCGCGTTCGGGCCGCGCGGCGAGATACTCTGGGTGAAAGAGAGCGGCCGGGAGAACGGCGTCGTCTGGTCGTACGACGTCGACCCGCTGGGCAACGGGAACCTGTTCGTCACCGCGACGCGGCCGGGGTCGACCGTCCTCTACGAACTGAACACGACCACCGGCGAGCGGGTGTGGACCGAACACCTCCCGTTCGTGGACACGCACGACGCCGACCCGCTGAACCGCACGCACGTCGCCGTCGCGAACATGCGCAACGGCGACCCGGACAACGGGACGAACGGCGACCGGGTCGTCGTCTACGACCGGGTGGACGACGAAATCGAGTGGGAGTGGCGGTTCGCCCCCCACTACGAGCCGTCGGTCGGGGGCAACTACACCGAGGACTGGACCCACCTCAACGACGTGGACCGGGTCGGCGACTCGTTCCTGCTCTCGCCCCGGAACTTCGACCAGGTGATTCTGGTGAACCGCACGACGGGCGACATCGAGATGCAGTTGGGGTCGGACGGCGAGTACGACGTGCTGAAGAAGCAGCACAACCCCGACTTCCTCCGCGGCGAGAACGGGACGCCGACGGTGCTCGTGGCGGACTCCGAGAACGACCGCATCGTCGAGTACGCCCGGGAGGCGGAGGGCGAGTGGACCCGGACGTGGCAAGTGGGGTCGAGCGAGACGCTCGACTGGCCGCGCGACGCCGACCGCCTCCGGAACGGTCACACGCTCGTCACCGACTCGGTCAACAACCGGGTGCTGGAGGTCACCCCGCGCGGGACCGTCGTCTGGGAGGTGTACGCCCCGTGGCTCGTCTACGACGCCGAGCGGATTCCCGCCGCGGGCTTCGACTCGGACGCCTACGAGGACCTCGGCGGGTCGCGCGGGCCGACGATGCGCGACATCGGCGGGGAGGGCGCGTACGACCTGACGAACGCCTCGCCGCCGTCGACCGAGACGTGGGAGGCGTGCGACGAGGCGATTCGGTCGGCCGAGTCGGCGTGGAACGCGAGCGAGAACGGGACCGGAACGACCGCCGGGTCGAACGCCACGCCGACGGCCGAGCGGACGCCCGTCACGGCGACGCAGGTGCCCGCCGACACCGCGGACTCCGGTGCCGCGGTCGGCGCGCCGGTCTCGGTCCGCTCGCGGCGGTGGGTGCGCTCGCGCTCCTCGCGGTGGGTGCGCTCGCTCTGCGGCGCCGCCGTCGTCGGGAGTGACGCGCCGCGAGCGGTGGCCGCCGGTTCAGCTCCGCAGCGCCTCGACCGGCGGGTCGGTCGCCGCCCGGTACGCGGGGTAGAGCCCGCCGACGAGCGCGACGAGGACGCCGAACCCGAACGCGCCGGCGAGGACGAGCGCGTTCGCCGGGACCAGCACGGCAGACACCGGGAGTTCGGTGTTCAGCGCGACGAGGAACACGCCGACCGCCCCGAGCACCGCGCCGAGCGCCCCGCCCGCGACCCCGAGCAGGGCCGCCTCGACGAGCAGCGTCCGGAGCACCTCGCCGCGGTGGATGCCGACCGCCCGGAGGACCCCGATTTCGCCCCGCCGCTCCGAGACGGTCATCAGCATCACGTTGAAGATGCTCACGCCGGCGACGACGAGCGAGACGCCGGCCACCGCGAGCAGGAACCCGTTGAGCAGCGCGAAGAACTCCGCGATGCGGTCGAGCACGCTCGACAGCGAGAACACCGAGACCCGCGACTCGCGGGCGTTCAGCCGCTCGCGTATCCCCTCGACTATCGCGTCGGCGTCCGCGGCGGAGTCGGCGCGCACCACCACCTGCGAGTAGCCCTGGGTGGCGAACTCGCCCGGCGGGATGATGACGGCGGAGTCGGGCTGGACCGGCGAGATGGCCGTCGTCTCGGGGAAGACGGCGACCACCCGGTAGTCGTTCGACTCCACCGTGACCGTGCTCCCCACGTTCAGTCCGAGGTCCTCCGCCACGTTCGCGCCGACGACCGCGCCCCCGCGGAGGAACTCGGGGGCCGCGGCCGCCCCGTCGCCGAGCAACGCCCGCGGGTCGGTGGTGCCGTACACCTGCGCGACGGTCCGGCGGTCGCCGTTCGCGGCCGTCGCCCCCGTCGCCTTCAGCGGGACGACCGTCCCGCGGCCGCTCGCGGCGCGCCGGATGGCGGTGAGGTCGCGGTCGTTCAGCGACTCCACGCCGGACTCCCCGTCGGGGCTCACGACGACCTGGTTGCCCAGTCCGCCGAGTTCCTCGGTGGCGGCGACCTGGAGCGCGGTGCCGAGCATGCCGAGCGAGACGACGGCGAACACGCCGATGACGATGCCGAGCGCCGCGAGCGCCGCCCGGAGGCGCTGGCGCGAGAGGTTCCGAATCGCGAGGCGGACCGCCGGGAACCCCCGGGCCGGGCTGGTGAGCACCGCGCGGAGCGTCCGGAGGCGGCTGTCGGCGGCGGCTCCGGTCCGTGTCGGCGCTCGGTGGGTACCGCCGTCGCCGCCGCCTCCCGGCCGGTCAGTCACGCCGCACCACTCCGTCGACGAGTTCGACCGTCCGGTCGGCGTACTCGGTCACCAGGTCGTCGTGGGTGACGGCGACGACGCCGACGCCGTCGTCGGCGACCCGACGGAACTCACCCAGCACGTCCCGCGCGGTGTCCCGGTCGAGGTTGCCGGTCGGTTCGTCCGCGAGCACCACGTCCGGAGCGTTCACGAGCGAGCGGGCGATGGCGACCCGCTGTTTCTGCCCGCCCGAGAGTTCGCCCGGCGGGTGTTCGAGTCGGTCGCCGAGTCCCACCCGCTCCAGCAACTCCCTCGCGCGCGGCGTCGCGTCCCCCCGGAGGAACGTCGTCGGGAGCGCGACATTCTCGACGGCGGTGAGCGTCGGGAGCAGGTGGAAGTCCTGGAAGACGAAGCCGACGGTCTCGCGGCGCACGTCGGTCAGCGCGCGCTGTGAGAGGCCGGTCGTGGGGCGTCCGCGCAGGAGCACCCGCCCCTCGGTCGGTCCGTCGAGCAGGCCGAGCAGGTTGAGCATCGTGCTCTTGCCCGACCCGGAGGGACCGACGACGGCGACCACCTCCCCCGGTTCGACGGCGAAGTCCACGTCCGCGAGCGCGGTGACCGTGCCGCCGCCGCCCTCGTACCGTTTCGTCACGCCGTCCAGCCGGATGGGCGCGTCGTCGGAACCCGGGTCCGCTTCGTCCGTGACCCGTCCGCGGGCGTCGTCGGCCGCCCCCGGTCCGCCGCTCATCGGCGGTACCGGCGCGCGAGCAGCACGGCCGCGACCGGGAGACTCACGCCGACGACGACGGCGACGCCGAGCAGGCCGCCGAGAGCGCCGAGGCCGCTCGAGCGGCCGCCGGTCGCCTCGTCGGCCGGGAGCGGCACCTCCACCCGCTCGGTCACCCGGTCGGTCCCGGCGGTGTACGCCACCTCGACCGTGACGGCCGTCGCGTTCGCGGCGTCGACGCTCGCCGCGAGGCGGAACGGGGCGAACTCGCTGCCCGCGACGCTCCCGACGAAGTAGCTCCGGTGCGGGTACGCCGGGTCGACGCCGTCGCTCGGAACCACCGAGACCACCGCGCCGGTCGCCTCGCCCTCGCCGACGTTGCCGAGGTTCCCCCGGAGGTCGACGCGGCCGTCCGGGCCGACCGAGACGTTCACGTCGGTGAGTTCGACCGCGCCGCGGGGCGGCCGGAAGTCGTAGACGGTGCGCGTCTCGCGCGCCTCGCCCGCCAGGTCGTACGCGGCGACGAACGCGACCGGACCGGCGGCGTCGACGCGAGAGAGGTCCACCCGCGCGCTCGCTGACGCACCGGGCGCGAGCGAGTCGGCGACGGCGTACCGGCCCGCGCCGGGGAGGTCGCTCCCGTTCTCGGCTCGCGGGGCGAGTACCACGTCTTCAAGCGGCGCGTTGCCGAAGTTCGTCACCGTCACCTCGACCAGCGTGGGGGCCGCGCTTCCGCCGTCCCCCCCGTCTCCGCCGCCGGACCCGGGCTGGAGCGCGCCGCTCCCGCCGAGGATGCCCGCGAGTCCGCTCGGTACCGACTCGCCCTCGGACTCGCGGACCGGCGAGGCCCGCACGCCCACGTCGGCGGTCAGCGGGTCCACCTCGACCGTTCGGGCGAGTCGCGTCTCGGCGCGCGTGCCGGCCGCGGTGGTGTACGCGACCCGGACCGCGAACTCCCGCTCACCCGCCGAGGCGGGCGTCACGGAGAGGTTGAGCGTCGCCGCCCCGCCGGCGGCGATGCTGGCGACCGTCCGGCGGGTTCGCGGCCCGTCGGCGGGTGCGGCGGCGGTCACGGTCACGTCGCGGAGCGCGACCGTCGTGGGGTTCGAGACGGTCACGCGGAGCGGCGCGGGCGCGCCGGCGACGGGCGACTCCGCCTCGAACTCGACCTGCGGCGCGCCCGCCTCGACGACGAGCGTCAGCGGGCGGCGCGCGGTCACCGTCTCGTCGTCGGCGTCCTCGGCGACGGCGACGACCGAGAGCGAGCGCTCCCCGGGGTCGGCGAACGTCGCGGTGACGGGGACGGTCAGCGTCTCGCCGGGCGAGAGCGACCCCAGCCCGTCGGCCGCGGCGACGACGTCGCCCGACTCGTCCCTGAGTTCGACGCGGACGAGGTCCGCCGCGGAGGGGCTGCCGGCCGAGAGCCTGACCGTCGCCGAGACGGTGACGGGCGCGCCGGCCGTCGGCGTCGCCGGGGAGACGGCGGCGTCGGTGACGGTGATGCGCGCGTCGGGCACCGCACCGGCGGTCCCCACCGCACCCAACGGGGCGAGCGTCGAGAGGAGGACGAGCACCGCCGCGAGGGCGGCGGCGCCGCGGAGCAGGGTCATCGATTGGACACCGGTAGGGGAGCGACGGGCATACCTCCGTTGTACGACAGTCCCCTGACAGTTCAGAGGTCGTACGTCTCGCCGTCGACGGCCAGCGGCTCCGCGAACGCCTCGTCGGGCGGGTAGAAGTGGGCGACGTGGACGAGTCGCGTCCGGGCCGCGTGCAGGTCGTCCGCGAGCGCGAGCGCCCCCTCGCGGGTCATGTGTTTCGTCCCGAAGGTCCGCGGCGTGCCGTCGGGGGCGTGGTGGCTCCCGCCCGCCGGGTGGTGTTCACAGAGGGAGGCCGGGACGATGGCGTCCGCGAGCAGGAGGTCCGGGTCGTCGAGCGCCGCCCGGGAGTCGGCGGGGACGTCGTAGGTGGTGTCGCCCGACACCGAGAGCTTCGCGCCCGTCTCGGGGTCCGAGACGACCAGCCCGTAACAGGCCAGCGGCGGGTGGTCCACCGGAACGAGCGTGACGTCGAGTCCGCAGACGCGCACCGGTTCGAACGGCGTCGCGTCGCGGACGGTCACCCGGTCGAGGTAGTCGTACTTCGAGCGGACGTGGTCGGCGACGCTCTCGCCGGTCGCCGGGTCCGTCTCGTCGGCGGCGTACACCGGGAGGTCGTCGAAGAGGCGGTAGGCGTTGCCCAGTCCGTCGAGGTGGTCGAAGTGGATGTGCGTGACGAGCGCGGCGTCCGGGAGCGGAACGTCGTGGTCGAGGAACTGCTGGCGGAAGTCGGGCGAGCAGTCTATCAGGAGACACTCGCCCGTCCGCTCGTTCTCGACGTGGACGGAGAAGCGCGAGCGCTCGACGCCGCGTTCGCGCGCCTCGCGGCAGGTGGCGCAGTCGCAGCCGACCGTCGGCGTACCCGTGGTGTCCCCGGTTCCGAGCAGGGTGACGCGCATTCGGTACCGGCGACGGCGGCGGGGGAGTAAGCGGTGTCGGTCGGTCAGTCCGTCAGTCCCGACGCGACGCGCGAGCGACCGGACTCACGAGGCGCGCGTTCGCGTCGGACGCGTTGCCACTCGTCCCCGTGGCGGCGGTCGTCGACCCCCCGGTAGCCGTGGATTCCGTGGCGGTGGCCGTGCGCTCGGTGACGGTGGGTGTCGACTCCTCGGTGGGTGTCGACTCCTCGGTTGCCGTCTGCTCCGTCGGCGACGAGGTCGCGGTGGTCGCCGTGGTCGGGCGCGCTGTCGTCCACGTTCGGGTCCGCTCGGTCGTCGGGTTGGCCGGGTCCGTGGGCGTTCCGCACCCGGCCAGCCCGAGTGCCGTCGCCGCGCCGATGCGCCGGAGCAGCCCGCGCTTGGTAGCCCTGTCTGCGTTCTCGTTCATCGTCGTCTACCGCTGCAGAGTAGGACAGTCGGACAGGAGACGTATGAACGCGTTGCCGGCGTTCGCCTGCCGCCCGTCGAGTCGGTCGAGGGAGAGTCGCGGCGTCGAGCGAGTCCGACTCGACGGGCGGCGGGCGCGACGCACGGGCAGTGGGGGTCAGTCGTCGTGGTCGTGCGAGTGGTCGTGCCCGCCGCCGTCGCCCGCGATCTGGGCGCCTTCGCCCTCTATCATGTCCATGTTCTTGAGGTTGTCCCGCTCCTCGAAGTCGTCGACGGCGTCCATGATGTCCGCCTGCGTGATGGACATCCGCTCCTCGGTGAGCGCCTCCAGCACCGCCTCCCGGAGGACGAGCCTGAGGTCCGACCCGGTCAGTCCCTCGGTCCGGTCGGCGACCGACTCGGGGTCGAACTCCGCGATGTCCATCCGGCGGGTGATGACGCGGAGGATGTCCGCGCGCATCTGCAGGTCCGGCTTGGGGAAGTTGACGATCTCGTCGAAGCGGCGCCACGCGGCCGCGTCGAGTTGGTCGGGGTGGTTGGTCGCGGAGATGAGCAGCACCTCGTCGCGGACCAGCGAGATGTCGTCGATGCTCTTGAGCAGGGTGTTGACCGCGCGCTTGAGCGCGGCGTGTTCGTCCGATCGCCGGGTCTTGGCTACGGAGTCGAACTCGTCGATGAACAGGATGCAGGGCGCGAGCCGTTTGGCCACCTCGAACGTCTTCTCGACGTTCTTGGCGGTCTCGCCGAGGTACTGGCTCGTCACCATCGACAGCTTCACCTCGACGAACGGCAGGCCGAGTTCGTGCGCCAGCGCCCGCGCCGCCGTGGTCTTACCCGTCCCCGGCGGACCGACGAACAGCAGTTTCCCTATCTCGCGGAGGCCGATGGTGGCGAGGTACTCGCGGTGCTCGATGGCCTTCATCAGCTTGCGAATCTCACCCTCCTGGTCTGTCGTGAGCACCAGGTCCTCCAGCGTCATCTCGATCTCCTCGGGCGCGCGGACGGTGACGAGGTCGAGCATCTCGGCGTCCTCCTCCTCGTCGAAGTACTCGTTCAACAGGGCGTCTATCCAGACGCGGTCGGCCCGAATCGGGCGGTTCTCCGCGCGCGCCTCCTCGTGAGTCACGTCGAACGCGACGTCCGCCTCCGCGGCCACCTTCGCGAGCGTGGGGTTCGCCCGGACGTCGTCGTCGTCGATTCGCTCGACCAGCCAGTCGACCGCCATGTCGGGCTGGGTGAGCGAGAGTTCGCCCGAGAAGTCGTCGCGCTGCGTGAACAGCAGGTCGGAGACGGCCTCCCAGGGACGCTCGACGCCCGTGGCCGTCGAGGCGTTCGACTCGGTCACGCGGAGCGGGCGTTCGATTCCCCCCGGGTCGGCGTCGTCCTCGGGCGACTCGCTCCAGAAGACGCGGCGGTAGCGGGGCGGCAGGTCGTCGGCGTCGAGGTCGCGGTCCTCGGTGTACCGGTGGGCGGTGACGAGGAGTTCGACCACGTCCACTGCCGGGTCACTCATCCCCGGAGGATTCCCCATCCAGGGGGTTAAGCGCGTCGCCCTGGACCCGCGCCGTGCGGCGTCGACCGGCGGCTCCCCCCGAGCGTTCCGGCCGAATCCGTCGCCACCGGGCGGGCCGTCCCCGCCGTCCGCGCCGGGTCCGTGAACGCGACGACCGTCCCGCCGAACAGGAGGAGGTCGTACTCCCGGCGCTCGTACTCCGGGAGTTCGGGCGCGAGTTCGCCCGCCTCGGCGGGCGCCGCGACGACGATCGGCGGCGGGTCGGCCGTGAGCGCCGCGAGCGTCGACGCCTGTCGGTGGCGGACGCCCGCGCGATCGACGTACCACGGGAGCGGGAGGCGGCGGAGCCACACGCCGAGCCACGGCGGGTTCACCCGGGGAGGGCGGTCGGCGACCGACTCGTTCGGGAGCGCGAACCGCTCGCCGTAGTAGAGCACGCCGCCCGCGCCGCGCGAGGCCGCGATGTCGGCCGCCAGCGGGGTCAGGTCGTCGCCCGGCTGTGCGCCCTGCGCGAGGAAGTTCGGACGCGGGACGGGCGAGGTGTACGAGGTGGTGACCACGACGAACCCGGTCTGGGCGACGACGAGCAGGACCACCAGCCCGACTGCCACCGCCTGGAGCCGGCCGCTCGACGGCGCTCGCCCAGCCGGCCCGGCGCTCGCGGTCCACCACCCGCGGACCCGCCGAGCGACCGCGACCGCACCGACGGCGGCGGGCACCGCGAGCGGGACGACGGCGTGGACGGCGAGCCACGGCGCCTTGATGTCGGCCGCGAGCGGGTAGCCCACCAGCGAGGCGACCCCCCACGCGAACGCCGCGAGCACGAGTGGCCGAGCCGGTGACTCGTCGGGGGAAACGGGGGCGACGAGACGGCGGAGTTCGACCCCCGCACCGCCGAGCGCGCAGGCGTACAGCGCCGGCGCGCCGACGGCGACCACGCCGAGGAGGTGCGCGAGGAACGGGAGGTACGGGTGGTCGTGCCCGCCCGCCCAGATGCCGCCCGCGAACGTCTCCGCCGCGCCGACGGTGCCCGCCGCGAGCGCGGCGAGCGGGCGGGTCGTCGCGTCGTCGAGACCGGGCGAGTACCCGCGCGGGACGTAGAAGAGCCACGCGACGGCGACCGCGAGGACGAGCGCCGGGACGACGGCGGGAGGAGCGGGCGGACGCGGACGGCCGTGGAGCGACCGGCGGCCCGTCGGCCGTCGGCGTACCTCTGGAACCGCGGGACCGCGAACGCGACGCCCGCCGCGCCGGCGACGCAGGCGAGGTAGACGAGGGCGTTCTCCTTCGTCGCCAGCGCGAGACCGAAGAGGACGCCCGCCGCGAGGACGTGCCGGCGGCGGCCCGTCCGGAGCGCCCGGTAGCCGAGCGCCACCGCGCCGAACGCGAACGCGGCGAGCGGGACGTCGGCGCGGAAGAACCGCGAGAAGTAGAGCAGCAGCGGGTTCGCGGCGAGGAAGCCGGCGAGCGCGACCGCCTCGGCGTCGTCGAGCGCGCCGCGGAACGCGAGCGCCGTCAGCGGGAGACACGCGCCGAGGACCGCCGGGAGGAGGCGGACGGCGAAGTCGGTGGGTCCGAGCGCGTCGAGCACGGGCGCGGTAGCGAGCTCGAGGAAGGGGCCGTGGACGATCGGGCGGTAGGCGTAGTAGCCCGTCTCGAGGTACCGGAGCGTCCAGTAGCCCACGCGCGCCTCGTCGAAGTGCATCGACCGCGCGCCCAGTGCCCAGAGACGCGCGAGGAGCGCGAGGAGCGCGAGCGCCGGGACGGCCCGCGCCGGGTCGGAGAGCGCGCCCCGGACCGCGGCGAATCGGACGAGAGCGCGCGGGCGGGACCGTGACACGCCCGACCGTGCGACGCCGGCGCGTAAGTGTCTTGTCGGTCGCTCGCGGACGGCGTCGCGACAACCGGACCGGGAAGCGACCGAGGGGCCGGCGGAACGGCAGGGAACCGAGGCGGCGTTCTCGCGGATTTATCACCGTGACGCCTCTAGAGACCCCATGGCAACACCCGTCATCGCGGCCGCGTACCGCACGCCGTTCGGGAAGAACGACGGCGTCTTCGCCGACACGCGGAGCGAGGACCTCTCGGTGACGCTCATCGACCACGTCCTCTCGGAACACGGCCTCGACCCGGCCGACGTGGACGACCTCATGTGGGGGGTCGCCCAGCAGCGGGGCGAACAGGACAACAACGTCGCCCGCGTCATCGCGCTCCTCTCGGAACTCGGTGAGGAGACGCCCGCGACGACCATCAACCGCTGGTGCGCCTCCTCGATGCAGGCCATCATCTCGGCGTCCGACGCCGTCGCCGCCGGCAACCGCGACTGCATCGTCGCGGGCGGGGTCGAGAGCATGAGCCGCGTGCCGATGAACACCGAGTCGTACGAGCACCTCCACCCCGAACTGGGCGAGAAGTACAACGTCTTCCAGTTGCAGATGGGGATGACCGCCGAGAAGGTGGCCGACGAGTACGGCGTGAGCCGCGAGGCGCAGGACGAGTACGCCGTCCGCAGCCACCACCGCGCGGCCGAGGCGACCGAGTCGGGCCGGTTCGACGACGAGATCGTCCCCGTCGAGACGGGCGTTGCGTCGGAGACGCAACGCGAAGACGGCGAGGCCGTCGCGGACGGACTCGTCACCGAGGACGAGGGTATCCGCCCGGACACGGACGTGGAGACGCTCGCCGGTCTCCCGCCGGCGTTCACCGGCGACGGGAGTGTCACGGCTGGCAACTCCTCGCAGATATCCGACGGCGCGGCGGTGACGCTCGTCTGCTCTCGGGAGTTCGCGGACGAACACGGGCTGGACGTGCTGGCGGAAGTGGGGACGAACAACGTGGCGGGCGTCGACCCGACGGTGATGGGCATCGGCCCGGTGCCGGCGACGCGGGGACTGCTGGAGCGCAACGGCCGCTCCATCGACGACTACGACCTGGTGGAACTCAACGAGGCGTTCGCCTCCCAGTGCGTGTACGCCCGCCGGGAACTCGGCGTCGACGAGGAGCGGTACAACGTCAACGGCGGGGCCATCGCGCTCGGTCACCCGCTGGGCGCGTCGGGCGCGCGCCTCCCGGTGACGCTGATTCACGAGATGCTGAAGCGCGACGCGGAGCGCGGGCTGGCGACGCTGTGCGTCGGGTTCGGACAGGGCGCCGCCATCGAGTTCAGCCGGTAGTCCCCCGACCGTCCTCGACGGAGACCCTCCGGGCCGTCGAGGACTAGCCGAGGAACACATCGGTATCCCTTCAGTTCGAGGGGGTCGTATGGCGGAGGCCGGTGGTCGTGTCGTTCCGGACTGACTTCCGCGCGGGTGCGAGAGCGGTGTCCCCCCTGCTCCCGCCGGCCGCGACAGTGGGTCTCGTGACGGGCGTCGCCGCGACGACCGTCGGGCTGTCGCACCTCCAGACCGTCGCCGTCTACTCGCCGACGGTGATGCTGACGGCGTTCCAACTCCTCGAGGAGGGGGCGCCGACGGTCGTTCTCGTCGCCGCCTCGCTCGGCGTCGGCGCCCGGTTCTCGATGCTCAGCCTCTCCGTCGCGCCGTACTTCGAGCGTGTCGGCACGCGGTGGAAGCGGCTCCTCGCGTACGTCCTGTGGACCCCGACGTACGCGCTGTCCGTCGAGCAGGTCGAGGCGAACCCGACGGCTCGCCGTCGGGGGGACTACCTGGGAACCGCGGTCCCGCTGTGGCTCACCTCTCAGGGCGCGCTGGTCGTCGGTGCCGTCTTCGGCGCGAGCGTGCCCGCCGGCTGGGAACTCGGGTTCGTCGTTCCTCTCGCGTTCATCGCGCTCCTCGTCCGCATGCTGAAGGGCCGGCAGACGACGGGCGCCGCCCTCGCCGCGGGCGCCGTCGCCGTCCCCGCGACCGGCCACCCGCTGAACGTCGGCGTCGTCGTCGCGGCGGCGTGTGGCGTCGCCGCGGGCGTCGTACTCGAGCATCGGGAGCGCCGGGGGGAGTCGCCGTGACGGCGACGAGTCCCGCGTCGGACCTCGTCTGGCTGCTCGTCGCCGTCCTCGGCCTCGGGACGTTCGGCCTCCGGCTCTCGTTCATCCAGCTTCACGCGTGGATGGACGAGTTCCCGCCGGGGGTCGAACGGGCGCTCGCGTTCGTCCCGCCCGCGGTGCTCGCCGCGCTCGTCCTCCCCGAACTGTTCGTCCTCGAAGGGTCGCTCCTCTCCGCGGTGGTCGACCTCCGGGTGTTGGCCGGTGGGCTGGCGGTCGCCGTCGCCTGGCGGACGGGGAACATGCTCGCGACCATCGGCGTCGGGATGGCGGTTCTGTGGGTCGGGCGGTTCCTGCTCGGGTGAGCGCGGGCGGGTCCGGGGTCGGTTGTCGGTCTAGCCGACCGTGCGACACGGTCGTACTGACCCGACACGGTTTTGGAGCGTCCCCCGGAAGCCTCGCCAAATGATTTCGCGGCAGCTACTCAGGGAAGAACCCGAGACGGTGCGCGAGGCGATGGAGAACAAGGGCATCGCCGACGTGGACCTCGACCGGGTCGTCGAGATGGACGCCGAGTGGCGCGACCTGAAGGGACGCGGCGACAACCTCCGCCACGAGCGCAACGAGGTGTCGTCGCGCATCGGCGAGTTGAAGCAGGCGGGGGAGGAGGAGGAGGCGCAGGCGGCCATCGACCAGTCGCAGGAACTGAAGCGGGAACTGGAGGAGGTGGAGGAGCGCGCCGAGGAACTGGAGGACGAACTCCACGAGGCGATGCTGCGGCTCCCCCAGATACCCCACGAGGACGTCCCCGTCGGCGACGACGAGGACGAGAACGTCGAGCGACGGCGCGAGGGGTTCGACGACCTGCGCGAGTTGCCCGACGAGGTGGTCCCCCACTACGACCTGGGCGAGGATCTGGACATCTTGGACTTCGAGCGGGGCGCGAAGGTGTCGGGCGGGGGGTTCTACTTCGCGAAGGGCGAGGGGGCGATGCTGGAACACGCGCTGGTACAGTTCTTCCTCGACGTCCACCGCGAGCAGGGGTACGTCGACGTGTTCCCGCCGCTGCCCGTGAAGTCGACGTCGATGGAGGGGACGGGACAGTTCCCCAAGTTCGTGGAGGACGCCTACCGCGTCGGCGGCGAGAACGACGCGCCGTACGACGACGACGACCTCTGGCTGCTCCCGACTGCGGAGGTGCCGGTGACGAACATGTACCGCGACGAGATACTGCTCGACGACGACCTCCCCCTCAAGCACCAGGCGTACTCGCCGAACTTCCGGCGGGAGGCGGGCGAACACGGCACCGAGACGCGGGGCATCGTCCGCGTCCACCAGTTCAACAAGGTGGAGATGGTCAACTTCGTGCGACCGGAGAACAGCTACGAGCGCTTCGACGAGTTGCTGGACGACGCCGAGGAGGTGCTCCGACGGCTGGAGCTTCCGTACCGTATCCTCGAGATGTGCACGGGCGATCTGGGGTTCACGCAGGCGAAGAAGTACGACATCGAGGTGTGGGCGCCGGCGGACGACATGCCGGACGGCCCGGAGGAGGGCGGCCGCTGGCTGGAGGTGTCGTCGGTGTCGAACTTCGAGGAGTTCCAGGCGCGCCGCGCGGGCCTGCGCTACCGGCCGGAGCGCCACGAGTCGGCCGAGTACCTCCACACGCTCAACGGGTCGGGGGTGGCGGTGCCGCGTATCGTCGTCGCCATCATGGAGTACTACCAGACGGAGGAGGGAACCGTCGAGGTGCCGGAGGCGCTCCAGCCGTACATGGGCGGGCGAGAGGTCATCGAGGGGAGCGAGAAAGTGGGCGAGAGCGCCGTCGGCGCGGGCGAGAAGGAGTAGACTCCGGGGGTCGCCGACGGACCGAGCGCCGGTGGGACCCCGCGTCCGGGCCGCTTATTCGGACGCGCCGCCGAGAGCGTCCGTGGACGTCCACGTCCGGTACGAGGGGGACGACGACCCGGCGAAGTGCACGGCGCGAAAGCTCGCGCGGTTCGACCTCGCGGAGTTGCACCGCTCGGACCGCGCGACGCCGTACGGCGTCGTGCTCAACCCGCACGCCGAGCGGGCGCTCTCGCCGGCGGACGCCGACGCCGACGCGCTGGTGGCGCTCGACTGCTCGTGGGAGTCGGCGGGCGAGGCGCGCTTCTCGCTGCCGGGCGACCACCGCGCGCTCCCGTACCTCGTCGCGGCGAACCCCGTGAACTTCGGCCGTCCGATGCGTCTCACCACGGTCGAGGCGCTCGCGGCGGCGCTGTGCGTCTTCGGAGAACGAGACCACGCGGAGCGCCTGCTGGCGAAGTTCACGTGGGGGGAGACGTTCCTCGAACTCAACGCCGAACCGCTCGAACGGTACGCCGCCTGCGCCGACTCGGCCGAGGTGGTCGCCGTGCAGGGGGAGTACCTCGACCGGTAGGGGAGAGCCGGGACGTCTCGGGGCGGGTCGTCGCTTCCCGCCTGCTCGCGCCGAGGCCGCGGGTGTCGTTCACCGGGTCGACACGCCGCGGTTCGCCGCCGGACGGTTCGACACGGCCGCGCCGATTGCGCCCGCGATGGCGGAGTCGATGGCGAACAGTACCGTGACGAACAGCCCGAGCACGAGCACCCCCAGCCCCCCGAGCAGGCCGCCCAGCGGGCCGCCGGCGAGGCCGAGCAGGCCGCCGAACAGCGCGAACACGAGCGTGTAGGCGACGCCCGTCAGCGACCCCGCGATGGCGCCGTGGACCGCGCCGTTGACGAGACCGCCGCCGGCGAGGTAACCCGCCACGAGGCCGCCGAGGACGCCCGCGCCGAGTTGGCCGACGACCGGGATGGCAGTGCCGAACAGCGCGACGACGAGGAACGTGAGGAAGCCCCAGCCGACCGCGCGCCAGTCAGTCATGGGGAGTAGTAAGCCGCCACGGGACTTCTACGTGACGCTCTCGAAGGGGGGCCGACCCGGGCGGGGTAGGCGACCGCCAGCGTCGAGGCGGCGGCGCGGACGACGCCTCAGACGACGAACTGCAGGAGGTCGTCCCGCTTGGCCGCCCGGAAGTGGCTCCGGAGCGCCTCCAGCAGCGGTTCGACGCTCTCCCGCTTGGCCGAGATGGGGGCGACGGTGTCGCTCCACTGCTGCCACGGCGGGTAGAGACCGAGGCGGTCGCACAGCGCGTCCAACCGCTCGTCGCGGTCGTCGACCTTGTCCATCTTGTTCACCGCGACGACGGGCGCCACGTCGACGTCCTGCAGGAACGAGAACAGTTCCACGTCGTGGGGAATCTCCCCGTTCGCCTCGTGTCGGTCGATGATGTCGACGACGCTCTTGCCGTCGACGACGAGCACGCCGGCGAGGATGTGCGGCGCGTTCGCCTCCACGTAGCGCACCACGTCGGTCTTGATGGCCTCGCGTCGCTCCTCGTCGACGCCGCTCATGAAGCCGAATCCGGGGAGGTCCGTGAACACGAAGTCCTCGCTCGCCCAGTCGAAGTGGTTCGGCTGGCGCGTCACGCCCGGCTTCTTCCCGGTCGTGAAGTCGTGGCCGGTGAGTTCCCGCATCAGCGTGGACTTCCCCACGTTCGACCGGCCGAGCAGGACGACTTCCGCGTCCCGGTCCGGTCGCCCCTCGAAGGTCATACCCCGCGGTGGGTCGCGGAGGCGGATAAGCGGCCCGCACCGACGCAGTCGGGAGCGTTCCGACCCGGGTGGACCGACGAACACACCGCACTGGAGCGAGAGGCGGACGACGGAACCGTCAGTCGGCGGACGAACGCCCGACGCTCGCCGCGGAGAGCGCACCGAAGACCACGAACGCGACGACGGCCCCGGCGACGAGCGCTGGCGTGGACGCCGCCAACGCCGCGACGACGCCGTCCGCGAGCAGGAGCGTCGTGACCGTCGCCGCGGCGAACGCGACCGACGCGGACGCGAGGAGGCCGCGCGAGGCGCGAGTGTCGCCCGAGTCGTCCGCCGCCGTCGAGCGGGCGAGCCGCGCTCTGAGCGCGTCGAGCCTCCGAGTCGCGGCGACGGTGTTCGCCCGTCTGTCGTACGTGACGACCCCGGCGTCGGCGAGTTTCGGGAGGTGGACCTGCTGGAGCGAGACGGCGACTCGACGACGGGCGGCGGCCCGCTCCGCGTCGGCCAGGAGTCCGCCGTCCGCCTCGCGCGCCGCCACCGCGTCGGCGAGGTCGGAGAACCGAACCGACCCCGACGCCGACGCGAGGTGACGGATCGCCGCCCGACGCCGCACGCTCCTCAGGAGCGCGAACGCGGTGTCGTCGTCGAGTTCCCGGTTCGAGACGTCGTCCGACAGGAGCCCGTCGCTTCCCCGTGCCCGGTGGAGGGAATCGGATTGCATTCGAAACCACCTCGTCTGTAGATAACCATAAGCCGGGCGGGCCGTTGTGACGGTTGTCCCGGTTGCAATCGCCCGACGGAACAGTCCCGACTGTTTCGGCCGTTCCGGTCGGAGGCGCGGCGCAGCGACGCGGGGCGTCTTTGTGCTCCCGAGACGAACGGGCGAGCATGGAGAAACAGTCGCTCCGGGAACGGGTCTGGGACGACCTGGAGGCGAGCGATGAGGCTCGGTTCCCGTACCCGCCACACGGTCGAATCCCCAACTTCGCCGGCGCGGACGCGGCGGCCGACCGACTCGCCGCGAGCGAGGAGTGGCGGGACGCGGACGTGCTCAAGTCGAACCCAGACGCCCCGCAACTCCCCGTCAGACGGGCGGCGCTCCGCGCCGGGAAGACGCTCTACGTGGCCGTTCCGCGGTTGCGCGAGGCGGACTGCTTCCTCAGACTCGACCCCGACGAGGTGGACGACGTCGACGGCGCGACGACCGTCGGCGGAGCGGCGGACGCGGGCGTGCAGGTCGGCCCCGAGGGGATGGAACCGGTCGACCTCGTCGTCTCGGGGAGCGTCGCAGTGACCGAACGCGGCGAACGGGTCGGAAAGGGCGAGGGGTACAGCGACCTGGAGTTCGGCGTCCTCCGGGAGTTCGGACTGGTCGACGACGAGACGGTGACCGCGACGACGGTCCACGAGCGGCAGGTCGTCGACGACCCGGTTGCGACGGCGGCCCACGACGTCCCGATGGACGCGATACACACGCCGGAGCGGTCGATTCGGCCCGCGTCGACCGCCAAGCCTCCCGGTATCGACTGGGGCGCGCTCGACGGAGAGCGGTTCGACGAGATACCGGTCCTCCGACGACTCCGGGACCGGTGAGGTGGAGCGACGACCGGCCCGGGTCGACCCGCGTTCTCGTCGTGGGCGTTCCAGATGGGCGACACCCTCGAGGCGTGTTTCACGGAGGCGGCGCGAGTCCTCCGTCCGTGCGGGGCGTTTCTCTTCGGAATACCGCACCCCGTTCGAGAGGGTTCGACCCCGAGACGTACGAGTTCGAGCGGCGCTACTTCGACGCGACGCCCGAGCGCACGTCCGTCGGCGACACCGACCCGGAGATGACCGTGTATCGCCACACCGTCGGCGAGGTGCACGGTGCGCTCGTGGACGCCGGGTTCGGCGTCGAGTGGCCGCGTGAACCCGGCGTCGACGACCCCGACGCGTACCGGGAACAGTGGAGCCACAGGCCCGACCCGATGGCGACCGTTCCGCCGACGCTCGCGGTCCGGGCGGCCGTCGAGTAGCGTCCGTTCGGGGACACGCGCCGCCGACGGGGACGAGTCCGAGAGCGGGAACGTTTTGGCGGGCGGGAGAGAGCGTACCGGCGTGCGACTCGTTCAGGTGATGGTCCCGGCGGGGAAACGACAGACGGTGCTGTCCGTGCTCGACGACGAGGGCATCGAGTACGTGCTCTCCGACGAGACGAGCGGCCGCGACTACACCGCCGTCGTCTCGTTCCCCCTCCCGGTCGGGGCGGTGGAACCGGTGCTCGAGAAACTGCGGGAGGCGGGGCTGGAACGGGACGCGTACACGGTCGTGCTCAACGCCGAGACGGTCATCTCGAACCGGTTCGAGCGGCTGGAGGAGCAGTACGAGGAGGCGGGCGAGAGCGACAACCGCATCGCCCGCGAGGAGATCATCGCCGACGCCAGGTCGATGGCGCCCGACTGGATGCCGTTCCTCGTCATGACGGCCATCAGTTCCGTCGTCGCGACCGCCGGCCTGTTACTCGACTCGCCCGCCGTCGTCGTCGGGTCGATGGTCATCGCGCCGCTCGTCGGCCCGGCGATGGCGACGAGCGTCGGCACCGTCGTCAACAACAGCGAGATGTTCAGACGCGGCGTGCGCCTCCAGGCGATCGGTCTCGTGCTCGCGGTCGCCAGCGCGGCCGTGTTCGCCGCCGCGGTCCGGTTCACGCACGCCGTCCCGTTCACCGCCGAGGAGGTGTTCGCCCTCGGCGAGGTCCGCGAACGACTGGCGCCGGACGTGCTCTCGTTGCCCATCGCCATCGGGGCCGGCATCGCGGGCGCGCTGTCGCTCTCGTCGGGGGTGTCGGCCGCGCTCGTCGGCGTCATGATCGCCGCGGCGCTCGTCCCGCCCATCGCCGTCATCGGCATCGGCCTCGCGTGGGGCGAGCCGATGGCCGTCAGCGGGTCGGCGATGCTGGTCGTCGTCAACTTCCTGTCGATCAACCTCGCCGCCATCGTCGTGCTGTGGTACCGGGGGTACCGACCGGACAGGCTGTTCCAGTTCAGCGACGCACGCGCGCGGACCGTCAAGCGCGCCGCGGTGCTCACCGTCGTCATCCTCCTCGCCACGTCGGTGCTCGCGGCGGTCACCGTCGCCTCCTACGAGAGCGCGCAGTTCGAGACGTCCGTCCAGAACGAGGCGAGGGAACTCGTCGGCACGAACGAGAGGGTACTCAGTGTGGAGGTGACGTACGGGGGGTATCCGATCCGCCAGCCGACCGCCGCGACGGTCACCGTCGGCCACCAGCTCGGGGAGAACCCCAAGGCGATAGCCGAAGAGTTGGCCAGACGCCTCTCGGGCGACCGCACCGCGCTGCTGGGACTCGGCCCCTCGGCGCAGGTGGACATCTCCGTCCGGTACGTGCCGATGGAGACGGCCGAGACGACCGGCCAGACGGACCCGGGGGACCCCGGGAGTGGAGGAAGCGGGAGCACGAACGGGACCGAGGAGACGCCCGTCCCCACCCCGACGCCGGGGAGCGACTGAACTCCCGTCTCTGCGGTCCGGACGGAGTGAGCACGGTTCGGCGGGTCCGACCGCTCGCCGTCGATACGTCAAACCGTTCTTTGTGTCTAGCGCAGGTTCAAGCTGTCAGCCGGCGTATATCGTGTGTGAACTCGAAGTACGCTCTCCTCGCGGCCCTGACCGTGCTCCTCGCGGGGTGCGCCGGGGCGGCGACCACGACGACACCGAGCGACGAAGCGAGCGTCGTCTCGGCGGACGACGCCACCAGAGACACCGTCACCGCCGGCGGGACCGGCGAGGCGAGCGCCGACCCCGACGTGGCTCACGTGAGCGTCGCCGTCGAGGCGAGCGCCGACACGGCCGCGGCGGCCCGCGACGCGGTCGCGTCGGACTCCGAGACGCTCCGGACCGCGTTCGAGGACGCCGGCCTGACCGCCGAGACGACCGGCTACTACCTCTCGCCCGAGTACGACCACAGCGGGGAGACGCGCGAACTCGTCGGCTACCGCGCCGTCCAGACGTTCGAGATAGCGGCCCCCGTCGACCGGGCCGGCGAGGCGGTCGACCTCGCGGTCGACAACGGGGCGAACCGGGTCGACGGCGTCCGCTTCGGGCTGAGCGACGAACGGCGCGCGGACCTCCGCGCGGAGGCCGTCGCCGCCGCGATGGCCGACGCGAGAGCCGACGCCGACGCGGCCGCCGGCGCGGTCGACCGGACGGCCGGCGAAGTCGTCTCGGTCGACGTCGGCTCCGACGGCGGAGGCATCCCGTACGCCGCCCGCGAGACGGCCGACTCCGCCGGCGGGACGACGTTCGAACCCGGCCCGGTGACGGTCACCGCGTCGGTCAGCGTGACGTACGAACTGGAGTAAGAGTAAGGGTCGGTCCGAGAGGCCGAGAATCGGCCTACCGGGTCGCTCCCTCGCCGCGCGTCGGGAGGTCGGGTTCGAACCCGACCGCCTCCACGGCCAGGTCGAGCACCCCGTCGACGTTCTCGTCTTCCGTGACGCTCATGTACGCGTCCGCGTCCACGTCGCGCGAGCGGTCGCTCTTGTTACACACCGTGAGGACGGGCGCGTCGAACTGCTCGGTCACCGCGTCCCGGAGCGCCAACTGCGCCGACAGCGGGTAGCCGCAGTCGCCCGACGCGTCCACGACGAAGACGACGGCGTCCGCGAGGTGCGTGAGCGCCGAGACCGCCTGCCGCTCGATGTCGTTGCGCTCCTCGGCGGGCCGGTCGAGCAGCCCCGGCGTGTCGATTATCTGGTACCTGATTCGGTCGCGCTCGAAGTGACCGATTCCGACTGCCTTCGTCGTGAACGGGTAGGAGGCGATGTCGTTGCGCGCGCGGGTGACCCGGTTCACGAACGACGACTTCCCGACGTTGGGGTAGCCCGCGACGACGATGGCCGGTTCGTCCGGTCGGACGTCGGGCAACCCTCTCAGCGCGTCGCGCGCCTCGCCGACCGTCAGGAGGTCGTCCTCGACCTGGTCCATGATGTCGGCCATCCGGGCGAACGCCTGCTTGCGGTGTTTTCTCGCCGTCTCGACGTCCGCGCGGCGTATCTTGCTCGCGTACTCCGAGCGCAGGTCGGCTATCTGCCGGGACGCCCAGTTCACCTTCGAGAGCGCCTGTCGCAACTCGTCGACGTCCACGATTGCGTCGGCGAGTTCGTAGTAGAACGGGTCGACCTCGTACTCGAAGTCGGGCCACTCCGTGCTGACGTTCTCGAGGTTGTCCGACAGGATGTTCGCGGCGGTACGCAGCATCGACTCCTGGGCCTCGAGGCCCTGTTTGGCGCGGCCGGCGCGGGCGGCGCGGGAGAACGCCTTGTCGAGGAGTTCCTCGCTGCGGGGCGTCGTGGGGAGGTTCTCGAAGAGCATGGCGAGGTACTCGTGTCGTCCGTCGTTGACGGCGACGGCGTATAAGCCCGTCCGTTCGCGGGTTTCGGCGCGAACCGGGGGGACCGGAGACTGTCCCGGTCCGAAGCCGCGACGAGAACGCGGGAGCGCGAACGACGCGTCGACGCCCGTTTCCGCGCACGAGAGCGCCGATGCCGAGCGAACCCCGACGAGGGGCGCAAATCGCGAGAACAGCACCTTTATCACTCGCTCGGGGCGACTTCCGTACGAGATTATCCCTTCAGGAGGTCAATGGTGACGGAGAAAACACAACCGGAGGTGAACATCGGACTCGTCGGCCACGTGGACCACGGGAAGACCACGCTCGTCCAGGCGCTCTCGGGGTCGTGGACCGACCAGCACAGCGAGGAGATGCGCCGCGGCATCTCCATCAGACTGGGGTACGCGGACGCGACCCTGCGCAGGTGTCCCGAGTGCGACGAGCCCGAGTGTTACACCGTCGAGGAGACGTGCCCGGACCACGACGTCGAGACCGAGGTGCTGCGGACGGTCTCGTTCGTCGACGCGCCGGGCCACGAGACGCTGATGGCGACGATGCTGTCCGGGGCGGCCATCATGGACGGCGCGGTGCTCGTCGTGTCCGCGACCGAGGACGTGCCGCAGGCGCAGACCGAAGAGCACCTGATGGCGCTCGACATCATCGGCATCGACAACATCGTCGTCGCCCAGAACAAGATCGACCTGGTCGACGCCGACCGCGCTCGCGAGAACTACCAGCAGATACGCGAGTTCGTCGAGGGGACGGTCGCCGAGGACGCCCCTATCGTTCCGCTCAGCGCCCAGCAGGAGATAAACATGGACCTCCTCATCGGGGCGCTCGAAGAGGAGATACCCACCCCCGACCGCGACGAGACGCTCCCGTCGCGGATGCTGGTCGCGCGCTCGTTCGACATCAACCGTCCCGGGACGACCGCCGACGACCTGCTGGGCGGCGTGCTCGGCGGGTCGCTCGCACAGGGGACGCTCGAGAACGACGACGACCTGGAACTCCGCCCCGGCCGCGAGGTCGAGGAGGGGGGCCAGTCCGAGTACCGCTCCATCGAGACGAACGTCCGCTCGCTCCAGGCCGGCGGCAACCCGGTCGAGACGGTCACCCCCGGCGGTCTCCTCGGCGTCGGGACGGGACTCGACCCGAGCCTGACGAAGGGGGACGCGCTCGCCGGGCAGGTCGCGGGCGAACCCGGGACGCTCCCGCCGACGCGCGAGGGGTTCGAGATGAGCGTCGAACTGCTCGACCGGGTCGTCGGCGAGGGCGAGGTGGACGAGATATCCACGGGCGAACCGCTGATGCTCACCGTGGGGACGGCCACCACCGTCGGCGCGGTGACGAGCGCGCGCGAGGGCGAGTGCGAGGTGTCGCTGAAGCGGCCCGTCTGCGCCGAGGACGGCGCGAAGATCGCCATCAACCGGCGGATGGGCGCGCGCTGGCGGCTCATCGGCGTCGGCACCCTGGCGGACTGACGCCGTGGCGACGGTCGTCCTCGACACGAACGCGCTCATGATGCCGGTCGAGTGCGGCGTGCGCGTGTTCGAGGAGCTCGACCGGCTGGTCGCCGACGCGGAGTTGGTGACGCCGGCGGCCGTCGTCGACGAACTGGAGAAGCTAAGCGAGTCGAACGGCGCGGAGGGCACCGCCGCCGCGGTCGGTCGCGACCTGGCGGAGCGGTGCCGCGTCGTGGAGACGACGGCGTCGTACGCCGACGACGCCGTGGTCGAACTCGCGACGGGCGGGAGCGACGACGGCGAGGCGGGTGCGGCCGACACCTACGTCGTCACGAACGACGGTCCCCTCAAACGGCGACTGCGCGAGCGCGACGTTCGCGTAATCTGTTTAAGGGGCGAGAACACACTGGCGGTAACAGAACCATAGCATATGTACAAACGGGTACGACTCAAGGACACGGTCGAGGTGCCGCCGGAACACCTGGCGGATGTCACCACCGACCGGGTTCGCAAACTCCTACAGGACAAGCTGGAAGGACGGATGGACGAGGACGTCGGCAGTATCGTGAGCGTCAGCGAGGTACACGACATCGGGGAGGGAGCGGTGCTCCCGAGCAGGCCGGGCGTCTACTACGAGGCGGAGTTCGACGCCATCACGTTCGACCCCGATATGCAGGAGGTCGTCGACGGGAACGTCGTCGAGGTGGTCGAGTTCGGCGCGTTCGTCGGCATCGGGCCGGTGGACGGCCTGCTGCACGTCTCGCAGATATCCGACGAGTATCTGGCGTACGACGGCGAGAACCAGCAGTTGGCCTCGACGGAGTCGAACCAGACGCTCGGCGTCGAGGACGCGGTCCGCGTGCGCATCGTCACGAAGAGCATCGACGAGCGGAACCCCCGCGACTCGAAGATCGGACTCACGGCCAAACAGCCCGGACTCGGCAAGCACGGCTGGCTCGAAGACGAGGCGGCCAAGCGCGACGAGGCGACCGCGGAGGGGAACTGAATGGCGGAGGACCGGCTCGCCTGCCGCGAGTGTCACTTCGTGAACGACCCGAACGCCCAGACGTGCGAGAACTGCGGTTCCTCCTCGCTGACGGAGGACTGGGCCGGCTACGTCATCATCTCCCACCCCGAACAGTCCGAGATCGCTCCCGAGATGAACGTCACCAAGGCCGGCAGCTACGCGCTGAAGGTCCGCTGAACCCGGAGCGATGCTCCGCCTTCCGGAGGACCTCCGTTCGGCGTTCAAAGACCCGCTCGGGCCCGTCTACACCGACGCGGAGCGACTGCTGGCGGACGCGGGCGACCCGGTGGTCGCCGTCGGCGACGTGGTCACCTACCACCTCCGCGTCGCCGGACGCGACCCGGACGTGGCCGTCGTCGACGGGAGGACCGAGCGGGAGGCCGTGAGCGCCGAGGTGGCGGCGGTACTCGACGACGACGACCCCCGCATCGAGGTGGAGAACGAGCCCGCGACGCTGTCGAACGCGCTACTTGACGCGCTCCGGGAGGCGCTCGGCGCCGGCCGGTCGACCGTCGTCCACGTCACCGGCGAGGAGGACCTCGCGACCGTTCCGGCAATCGTCGCCGCCCCGGAGGGCGCGAGCGTCGTCTACGGTCAGCCCGGCGAGGGGATGGTGCTGGTCGCGGTGACGCCCGAATCGAAGGCGGAGGCGCGCGCCCTCCTCGGGCGGATGGACGGGGACAGCGACGCCGCGCTGGCGCGGCTGGAGTGAGGGGAGAAGCGACGAAGAGCGGCCGGGCGCGCGGTTCCGGTCCCCCGACGAGCGCCGCCGAGTCACGGCAACGCGGCGGGCCAGACGGTTCTGGAGAGGACGAGCACCAGACCCACGAGCAGCGCACCCAGGAGGAGGTCGAGCCTGACGCCCGCACGCAGCATCTCCCGGCGAGAGACCGCGTCGGTCCCGAACACGATGGCGTTGGGTGGCGTCGCGACCGGGAGCGCGAACCCGAAACTCGACGCGAGCCCGCCCGCGAGCGCGAGCGTCACGGCCGCCGCCGTCGCGTCGCCGCCGAACGCGCCCGCGTACGCCGGGCCGACGCCGACGAGGAACGGCGTCAACACGGCCGCTGTCGCCGTGTTCGACGCGAGTTCCGACAGCAGGACCGCGACCAGGACGACCCCGCCCAGGAGCGCGACCAGCGGCACCGCCCCGAACGCGGCGACGGTCAGCCCGGCGACCCACTCGACCACGCCGGCGCGCGCGAGCGCCTCGGCCAGCGAGATGCCGCCGCCGAACAGGACGAGCGTCCCCCAGTCGACGTCGAGCGCGGCGTCCGCGTCGACGCAGTTCGAGACCACGAGCGCCGCCACCGCGAACAGCCCGACGACGACGTAGTTCAGGAGTCCCGTCGTACCCCCCGTCCCGAACAGCGCCGCGTGGACGCCGGCGGGCAGGACGCTCCGGAACGCGAACCCCAGCCCGCCGAGCACCCACAGCGCGACGGTGGCGGCGAAGACGGCCACCGTCCGCCGACCGGCGGGGTCGAGCGACCCGGCCTCGCGGAGCGCCGTCCGGGCGCGCTCGCGGGCCGCCGACACGTCGGCGCCGGCCGGCGGGTACACTCGGACGAGCAGGAGCCACGCCACGGGGAGCGCGACGGCGACGACCGGCAGGCCGACGGCGAGCCACGCGGCGAACGAGATGCGGTAGCCGAGCGTCGCCGACAGCTGGGCGGCGACGATGGCGTTCGGCGGCGTCCCGACGAGCGTGCCGATGCCGCCGACGCTCGCGCCGTACGCCACGGCGAGCAGCAGCCCCGTGCGGAGGTTGCGGTCGCCGGGGGCCGCCTCGCGGGCGAGACCGAGCGCGACGGGCGCGAGCATCGCCGCCGTCGCCGTGTTCGACACGAGCATCGACAGCCCCGCGGCGGCGACCATCACCCCGAGGACGAGCCGGCGCGGCGAGGACCCCGTCGCGAGGAGGACGCGGTACGCGACCCGGCGGTCGACCCCGTGGCGCTCGAGCGCCGCCGCGAGGACGAACCCCGAGAGCATGAGGAAGACGACGGGGTCGGCGAAGCCGGCGAGCGCCGCCTCGGCGTCGGCCGCGCCGGCGGCGACGACGAGCGGCGGGACGAGCAGCGCCGCGACCGGGAGCGCGCCGCCCCCGTCACCCAGAGGACGGCGACGAACCACGCGACTGCGAGCGTCCGCGCGCCCACTGGCGAGAGCCCCGGGTACGCCGGGAGCGCGAGCAGCGCGGCGGACGCGGCGGCTCCGAGGACGACGACCCGGTCGCGTGCGGAGGGCATCGGCGGCGTCTCACCCGCCGGCAACAAAGCCGTTTCGCGACCCGGTACCGGGACGCACGCTTGTGGAGTCCGCGTCCATCCCGTCCGCATGAGCGACGACGGCACGAACGACGGCGAGTTCACGGGGGTCACCCCTCGCGAGACGGTGTGTCCGTTCTGCGGCGTCGGCTGCGCGCTCCCGGACCCCCTGCCCGGCTACGCGCCCCGTCGAGGACGCGGCGGACGATCCGCCCGACGGGGGAACCTGGGCAGGCGAGCGGGCGCGCGGGGCGGTCGGTCCGTCGAAATCCCGGCTCGAATCCAAATCCTTTTCCCCGTACTGGCCGGATTCTCCGGCAACTGACCCATGGACATCGAAATCATCTCCGAGGAGGAGAACCCCATGCTCCACCGGACCGACGTTCGCTTCGAGATCGTCCACGAGGACGCGACGCCCGCCCGTCTGCAGGTCCGCGACTCGCTCGCGGCGAAACTCGACAAGGCGGCGGGCGAGGTGGTCGTCCACGAACTCGACACGAAGTTCGGGATGCGAAAGACCATCGGCTACGCGAAGGTGTACGAGAACAGCGAGTACGCGAACGACGTGGAGCAGGCGTACATGCTCGACCGGAACGCCATCGGCGCCGACGAGGACGCGGAAGCCGAGGAAGCGTAACCCGGCCGGATGCGCGTCCTCGGCATCGAAGGGACGGCGTGGTGCGCGAGCGCCGCCGTCTACGACGCCGAGACCGACTCCGTCTCCATCGAGTCCGACGCGTACGAACCCGAGAGCGGCGGCATCCACCCGCGCGAGGCCGCCGAGCACATGGGCGACGCGGTGCCGCGCGTCGTTCGCACGACCCTGAACTGCGCCCGCGAGACGTACGGCTCCGACCCGATAGACGCCGTCGCCTTCTCGCGCGGCCCGGGGCTCGGCCCCTGTCTCCGCATCGTCGGGACGGCCGCGCGAGCGCTCGCGTCGACGCTGGACGTGCCGCTCGTCGGCGTGAACCACATGGTCGCGCACCTCGAAATCGGCCGGCACCGCTCCGGGTTCGACGCGCCGGTCTGTCTCAACGCCTCCGGCGCGAACGCGCACCTGCTCGGCTACCACGACGGCCGCTACCGCGTGCTCGGCGAGACGATGGACACCGGCGTCGGCAACGCCATCGACAAGTTCACCCGGCACGTCGGCTGGAGCCACCCCGGGGGGCCGAAGGTCGAGGAGTACGCGAACGGGGGCGAGTACGTCGACCTGCCGTACGTCGTCAAGGGGATGGACTTCTCGTTCTCGGGCATCATGAGCGCCGCGAAGGACGCGTACGACGACGGCGTCCCCGTCGAGGACGTCTGCTTCTCGCTGCAGGAGCACGTGTTCGCCATGCTGACGGAGGTGTCCGAGCGGGCGCTGTCGCTCACCGGGTCGGACGAACTCATCCTCGGCGGCGGTGTCGGACAGAATCGGCGGCTCCAGGCGATGCTCTCGGGCATGTGCGAGGCGCGCGGCGCCGACTTCTACGCGCCCGAGGGCCGGTTCCTCCGCGACAACGCGGGGATGATAGCGGTGCTCGGCGCGCGGATGGCGGCCGCCGACGACACCGTCGCCGTCCCCGACTCGGCGGTCGACCCGGACTTCCGGCCCGACCAGGTGCCCGTGACGTGGCGGGGGGACGGAGCGTCGGTGAGCCGACCGCCCGCGGAGTCGACCCTGCGCGGGGCCGAGGCCACCGTCGAAGTCGGCGGCGACGCCGTCGTGAAGCGACGGCTCCCGAAGGAGTACCGCCACCCCGAACTGGACGCGACGCTCCGGCGCGAGCGGACGGTCGGCGAGGCGCGGCTACTGGCGGACGCGCGCCGGGCCGGCGTGCCGACGCCGCTCGTACGCGACGTGGACGTGCGGGAGGCGACGCTCACGCTCCAGTACGTGGGGGACCGCGACCTGGCGGCGGCGCTCTCGCCCGAACGCGCCCGCGTCGTCGGTCGCCACCTCGCGCGCCTGCACGACGCCGGACTGGTCCACGGCGACCCGACGACGCGGAACGTCCGGGTCGCCGACGGCGCGGACGGCGACCGCCTGTTCCTCATCGACTTCGGCCTCGGCTACGCCACCGACCACGTCGAGGACTACGCGATGGACCTCCACGTGTTCGAGCAGGCGGTGGCGGGGACGGCGAGCGACCCGGAGCCGCTGGTCACGGCCGCCGAGGCGGGCTACCGCGAGGCGGGCGCGGAGCGCGTGCTCGACCGCCTGCGGGCCGTCGAGGGGCGCGGTCGGTACCGGTAGCGTCGCCACGTCGCGTACGAGCGCCGGTCCGCCCGGCGCGACTCCGGCGCGCACGGCGGGCCAAAACGATTTATCCCACGCCGGCGTTACCTCTCGTATGGACGACAAACCGCAGACCGGGGAGCTGTTCGGTATCCCGTACAACTTCGACCCGCCCACGGTCGGGCGGATGCTGTCGGCGTACTGGAAGCCCGACGAGGAGATGCTCGTCGAGAAACCGTTCGGCATCGGCTACACGCTGAACCTGGCGAACTGGCGTGCGTGGGCGGTCCTCCTCGTCGCGGGCGTACTCATCTACCAGGAGCGGTCCGCGAAGTCGAAGGCGAGCGCGACCGACCCGGACGCCGCGGACGACGAACCCGTCGAGGTCGTCGTCAGCGACTGACACCTCCGAACGCCGCCGGCTCCGCGTCCGTTCTCGTCGGGGGCGACTCGACCGCTCGCCGGTCGTACCGTCGCTTCCGTTCCCCAGCGGCGCGGCCGGTGCGCGACCCACAGCGAGAACCGGGAGGGCGCGCGGTCCCGCGAGTCCGGGAGCGCCGCGACGAAGCGGACGGGTGGGTGTAAGGCTTAGGCCCCCGCCGCGAGACGCGACGAGTATGAACCGGACGTTCCTCGCGGGGACGGCGCTCGTCCTGCTGTCGACGGCCGGCTACGTCGCCGGAGTCGTCGCGCCGTACCCCGGCCGGGAGGCGAGTCTCGCGGGACTGATGGTCGGCGTGACGCTCGTGGCGGTGACGTACGGACGGGGGGCCGGCGCGTGACCCGTTCGCTGTCGTACACGCCCGACGGCGCGGACGCGTTCGACGACCCCGAGGCGGCCATCCGGGCGCCGGGGACGACGTGGGTGTGGGCGTCGGGCGACCGCGCGGAACTCGACCGGACCGCCGAGCGGTTCGGCATCCACCCGCTCCACGTCGAAGACGTGTGTAGCGACGTGCGGCCGAAGACCGAACCGTTCGACGAGTACACGTTCGTGCTCGCGAAGGCGGCGCGCTTCCGGGTGGGCGAGACGTCGTTCCTCGAGGAGATACGCACCCAGCCAGTCGGCGTGTTCGTCGGCGACGAGTGGCTCGTGACGCTCACCACCGACGAGGTGAGCGCCGTCGACGCCGTCTGGGGGCGCGTCGCGGGCGCGGAGCGGCGCGCGCTGACGCGCGGTCCCGACTTCGTCGGCTACCTCGTGCTCGACCGCGTCGTGGACGGCTACTTCTCGCTGCTCGACGAGGTGGAGGACGACATCGAGGCGGTCGAGAACCTCGTCGTGGACGCGCCCGACCCGGAGACGCTCGGCCGGATAAACGACCTCCGCCGGGACCTGCTGTCGATTCGGCGGGTCGTCTGGCCCACCCGGGACGCGGTGAACGCGCTCTACCGCGGGGACGCCGAGTACGTCGCCGAGGCGACGGAGAAGTACTACCGCGACGTGTACGACCACCTCGTGCAGGTGGTCGAACTCACCGAGACGTACCGCGACCTGACGGCCGGCGCGCGCGACATCTACCTGAACGCGCTCTCGCAGTCGACCAACGAGGTGATGCGCCGGCTGACCGTCGTCGCCACGGTGGTGCTCCCGCTCACGTTCGTCGCGGGCGTGTTCGGGATGAACTTCGAGACGATGCCCGAACTCGGCTGGCCGTACGCGTACCCCGCCGTCATGCTCGGTATGGCCGGTATCGCGGCCGTGCTGGTCGCGTACTTCAGCCGCGAGGGGTGGCTGTGACGCCGCCGCGGGCGTTTTTGTCCGCGAGTCCCCTACCGGGTCCGATGAGTACACGCGGTCGGTGGACGCGGGACGACCTGCCCGCGATGGACGGGGAGACGGTGGTGGTGACCGGCGCGAACAGCGGCCTCGGTCTCGAGGCCGCCAGAGCGTTCGCGCGGGTCGGCGCGCGCGTGGTGATGGCCTGCCGGAGCGTCGAGCGAGGTGAGCGCGCTCGAGACGACGTGGAGCGCGAGGGCGTGACCGGCGACCTGGACGTGCGCGAACTCGACCTGGCGGACCTCGCGTCCGTCCGCCGGTTCGCCGCCACGGTCGGGGGAGACCTGCACGTGCTCTGTAACAACGCCGGCGTGATGGCGGTTCCCCGGTCGGAGACGGCGGACGGCTTCGAGACGCAGTTCGGCGTCAACCACCTCGGTCACTTCGCGCTGACCGGCCTGCTGCTCGACCGACTCGTCGACACGCCGGGAGAGACGCGCGTCGTCACGCAGTCGAGCGGTCTGCACGAGCGGGGGGAGGTGGACTTCTCGGACCTCCAGAGCGAACGCGCGTACGACGAGTGGGCGGCCTACGCGCAGAGCAAACTGGCGAACGTGCTGTTCGGCTACGAACTCCACCGCCGCCTCCGACGCGCCGGCGTCGACGACGTGACGAGCGTCGTCTGTCACCCGGGGTGGGCGGCGACGAACCTCCAGCGGCGCGGCCCCGAACAGGAGGGGTCGCGAGCGAAAGCGCTCGTCATGGACGCACTGAACGCCCTGTTCGCCCAGTCGGCCCGACGGGGCGTGCTCCCGATGCTGTACGCCGCGACCGACCCGACGCTCGACGGCGGCGAGTACGTCGGCCCGGGCGGCCCGTTCGACATGCGCGGCGCGCCGACGGTCCAGCGGTCGAGCCCCGCGTCGTACGACGAACGCGACGCCGAACGGCTCTGGGCGGTCTCGGAGGAACTCACCGGGGTCGCGTACGACTTCGAGGCCGGCGGCGGCGAGAGCGCCACGCCGGCCGACGCGGACGAGTGAGCCGGACGGCGACCCGCGCCGCCACCCGCCCCAGCGACGACGCGGCGGCGAGGCGACGACCGTGCGCCGCCGGTCGCCCGGCTACTGGGTCCCCGTGAGCCGGCGGACCACGCCGCCGTCCCCGCCGGCCGAACAGACGTACAGCTCCCCCTCGGGGTCCTCCCCGAACGAGAGCACGCCGGTGGTGTCGCCGAAGTCGACCGCCGCGACCGGCCAGCCGGGTCGCTCCTGCGGGTCGGCGACGAACAGCCGTCCGTCCGCCTGCCAGTCCGCGAAGACGTACCGCCCCTCCAGTCCCGAGAGCGCCGACCCGCGGTAGACGTACCCGCCGATGACGGAGACGCCCGTCACGTCCCGGTTCTCGCCGGCGTGGGGGTACTCGACGACGGGCGGGAGGAGCCGCTCTCCGTCGGGGGTGACGGTCGGCGCGTCGTCGGCCATGAACGGGGAGGTGCCCTCGTAGACGTTCCAGCCGTAGTTGCCGCCCGCCTCGACCCGGTTCACCTCCTCGTATCGGTTCTGCCCGACGTCGGCGACGTAGAACGCGCCCGTCTCGCGGTCGAAACTGAACCGCCACGGGTTCCGGAGCCCCCACGCGTACTGCTCGTCCAGCCCCTCGCTCCCCACGAGCGGGTTGTCCTCGGGGATACCGTACGGCTTGCCGTCCGTCTCGCCGTCGGGGTCGATGCGGAGGATGCTCCCCAAGAGATTCTGCGTGACGTCCTGCCCGTTCCCCCCGTCTACCGCCTCGTACCAGTCGTCGACGTGGCCCGCCCCCTGGTCGTTCGCCGCGCCGCCGTCGCCGACGCCCACGTACAGCAGACCGTCGGGGCCGAATCCGACCGACCCCGCGTTGTGGTTCGCCTGCGGTTGCGGAACCTCGAGGAGCACCCGCTCGCTGTCGGGGTCCGCGGCGTCGACCGTCGCCGCGAACTCCGAGAGCACGAACGTGTGGTTGTACCCCGACGGGGTACCCTCGCGTCGGGGGGCGCTGTAGCGGACGAACACCCGCCCGTCGTCGGGGAAGTCGGGGTGGAACGCCGCGCCGAGCAGTCCCATCTCGCTGTAGCCGTCCCCCAGTTCCACCATCCGGTCGCGCACGTCGAGGAACGCCGCCGTGTCCCCTCCACGGACGGCGCTCATCCGGCCGCGCTGGTCGACGACGTACCCCCGTCCGTCGGCGCCCGCCGGGAACTCCACGCCGACGGGGGAGGCGAACCCCTCCGCGTACGGTTCGGCCGTGACGCCGGACGGCAGGCCGCCGGAGTCGTCGGTCGCGGTCGCACTCGTACCCGAGGCGGTCGGTTCCGCGTCGGTCGGGTCGTCGCTGGTCCGCGGAGCGGGAGCCGCCCCGTCGGAACAGCCCGCGAGGCAGGCCGCGCCAGCGGCACCGAGGGTCGCGAGCAGGTCTCGACGCGTCGGAGAAGTGGTCACGTGTCTCGTTGCCGGCGTACTCACTAATCGCTGTCGTCGGGACGGAGTCGGGGTTCGGCGCTCGACGACGGTCCCCACGCGAGCCGCGAGCGGGCGAGCGCGCAGCCGACGACGGCGACGGCGTCCAGGCACAACACGACGAGCGCCGGCCCCGACGGGTCGGGGCGAACCGCGAGGAACGCGAGCGCCGGGAGGAGCGAACAGGCGAGCAGGCCGGCCGCGACCCGGCGGAACGTCCGCGGGGGGCTCGCGACCCGGCCGACCAGCGCCTCGTAGCCGAACGCGCCCGCGAGCGCCCCGCCGGCGGAGAGCCACAGCGTCGGCACCAGCGCTGCGGGGGTGACCGGACCGGCCACGACTCCGACCCCGAGCACGGCGCCGAACGCGAGCGCGGCCGCGCGCCGACCGCCGCCGCCGCCGGCCCGCGTGCCGACGCCGCGCGCTCGCGGCGCGCGAGCACCGCTTCCGGGTCGGGCGGGACTCCCCCGGAGTCCGGAGAGTCGGCATGACCGGAGGAGTCGGGAGAGTCGGACGCGCTCACACGGTCACCGTCTCCCCGCGTTCGGGCGCGCCGGCGTCGTAGCCGTCCGCGCGGAGGTCGGCCGCGAACGCCTCGCACCGGTCGCCGTGGTTCACGAGCACCGTCGCGTCGGGGTAGGCGGCGAGCAGCGAGCGGAGGCCGTCCCGGTCGGCGTGCGCCGAGAAGTCGAACAACTCGACGCGGGCGGCGACCGGAACCACGCCCCCGTTCAGCTCACACCGGCCGTGCTCCAGCAGTTCGCGGCCGGGCGTCCCCTCCACCTGGTACCCCGTGAGCGCGACGAGGTTCGTCGGGTTCCGCCGGACGGCGGGCAGGTACGTCATCGCCGGTCCGCCCGAGAGCATCCCCGAGGTGGTGACGACGACCTCGTTGCCCGCGGCGATGCGCTCCCGCTGGCCGTCGCGGCCGTCGACGAACCGGGCGCTGCCCGCCGCGCGCGCCAGCGCGTCCGGGTCGCGCACGAACCCGGGGTGACCGCGGGCGATGCGCGTCACCTCCTGTCCCATCCCGTCCACGTAGCAGTCCACGTCGTGGGCCGCGAGCACCTGCAGCACCTCCTGCGTGCGGCCGATGGCGAACGCGGGGACGACCACCGTCCCCCCCTCCCAGACGGTGCGGCGGACCGCCTCGACGAACCGCTCCTCGACGGCCGCGCGGTCCTCGTGGGTCACGTCCGAGTAGGTGCTCTCGCAGACCACCACGTCGGCGTCGGGACGGGCGGTGCTGGCCGGGACGAGCCGTTGCGCGTCGGTGTGGAAGTCGGCGGTGTACAGCAGTCGCGTCTCGCCGTCGTCGACGAGGACGTGCGCGGAGCCGGGGATGTGGCCCGCGTCGTAGAGCGTCACCTCGTAGCCGGCCGCCTCGAACGGTTCACCGTAGCCGTGGCGCTCGCTCACCTCGCCGAGTCGCTGGACGTGCGGTTCGGCGAACGGGCAGTCGTAGCTGCCGCCGCGGAGCTTCAACGTGTCCCGCGCCAGCACCCGCGCCAACTCGGCGGTCGGGGGCGTCCAGTGAACGGACGGGCGGCGGTCGCCCTTCAACAGCGCCGGCACGTTCCCGACGTGGTCGAGGTGGCCGTGCGAGACGACGACGGCGTCGGGGTCGGGCGTCCTGACGGGGTACCGAGGCGGATTCCCCGTCAGCGTGCCGAAGTCGAGGAGGAGCGACCCGTCGACGAGCAGCGCGGAGCGCCCCACCTCGCGCGCGCCGCCGAGGAACTCGATGTCCATGTCGGCCGACCGTACTCGCCGCGCGCGTTTGCCTCCGTCGGTCGCGCCGCCCCCGCGGCCGGTGACCGGGGCCCAGCGCGCCGGGACGGCGGTCCACGTCCGGTCGGCCACGCCACATAACAGTCCGCGGGGACAATCGTGCCCCGTGAGTGGGAACACCTCTAACGAGAGTAGCGACGGCGTCGGCCGACGCGGATTCCTCCGAGCCGCGGCGGGCGCCGGGACGGGCGCGCTCGGCGTCGGAGCGGCCGGCGTCGCCGACGCCCAGGAGAGCCCGGTGACGACCGAGGTGGCCGTCCCGTCGGACGCGCCGAGACTGGGGAACGACGACTACGTCGGGATGTTCGTACACGTCGCGGGCGTGAACCAGGACGCCTCGACCCGGGACGTGAGTAGCTGTCCGTTCGTCGAGAGCGACGACGCAATCGTGGCGTACGACGTGACAGTCATCGACCGGGTGACCGAGGACCACCCGCAGGCCGACGCGCTCGTGTTCGCGCCGGTCGACGACGACGCTATCGAGTACGGCAACCTGTTCGTGGCCACGGACCAGCAGTCGTGCGGTGACCAGGTTCAGTTGACGCTCGACCAGGTGGGCGCATCGGACATCTCCGTCGACACCGCGCAGGCGGACGAGACCGACGGGACGAGCGGTGACGGCGCCGAGTCGACGACCACGACCGGCCCGGGGTTCGGTGGCGGCGCCGCGCTGGCCGGACTGGTCGGCGCGGGCGAACTCCTCCGCCGACGGGGTCGGGACGACTGAGCCGAGAGGTTCGAAGCGAGCGGCGCGGCGACCGTGCGCCGGAGCGGGCGGTCAGGCGCGGTCGTCGGGGTGGAACTGCCCCATCGCCTCGCGCACGTCCTCGCGGTGGCCGATGATCGTGACCCGGTCGCCGACCTGGAGCGTGAAGTCGGCGTCCGGAACGTTCACGTCGCCGTTTCGGGCGACGAGCGCGATGAGGCTCCCGCCGGGGAGTTCCGGGCCGATGTCGCGGACGGTGACGCCGGCCATCTCCTCGGACGTTATCTCCACCTCCTGGACGTCGCCGGTGCGGCCGATTTGGCCCATCCAGTTGGCGAGCGCCGGCCGCTCGATGTAGTTGTCGAGCGACTGGGCGATGGCGAACACCGACGACACCGTGGTCACGCCGAGTTCCTCGAACGCGTCGACGTTGTTGGGGTTGTTCACCCGCGCGAGGATGGTGTCGGGGTCGAACGCGGAGTCGGCCAACTGCGCGATGAGGAGGTTGGCGTCGTCGTCGCCGGTGGCGGCGACGACCGTCTTCGCCTTCTCCCCGCCCGCGGCGCGCAGTTCGTCCACGTCGGTTCCGTCGCCGATGTGGACCGTGTACCCCGCGTTGCGGGCGGTCTGGATCTGTGCTTCGTCGTTCTCGATGATGACGACGTTCTCTCCGCGGTCTTCGAGGCGCGCAGCGAGCGTTCGGCCCACCTTGCCGCCTCCGATGATGAGTACACGCATTGGGATGACGTCGAGTGCTTCCGCGATGCGGCGGGCGAACCCCCCTTCGAACACGACCGTCGCCAGGATGACCAGAAAGACCGTGCCGACGAGCGCGTCGGCCGCTCCGGGCATCCCCGCGTTCGTGAGTTCGACCGCGAACAGCGTGGCGACGGACGCGGGAATAATCCCGCGCGGGCCGACGAACGACATGAACAGTTTCTCGCTCCTGGTGAACCGGTCGCCGACCGTCGAGACCAACACCAGCGCCGGCCGGATGACCAGCGTGACGGCGACGACGACGACGAGGCCGCCGATTCCGAGCGCGATGAGGTCCTCGAACCGGAGGAGGGCCGCGAGCGCGATGAACACGAACGAGAGCACGAGCAGCGTCACGTCGCCCTTGAAGTCGGTGATGTCCTCCTCGTAGGGAACGTCGACGTTGCCGAGCAGGATGCCGGCGGTCGCGCAGGCGGCGATTCCCGCCTCGCGGATGACCAGTTCCGCGCCGCCGTACGAGACGAGCGCGCCCGCGAGGACGAGCAGTCGAGCGTTCTGCGGGGCGTTGCCCGGCGAGAGGTCGACGTACCGGAGCGCGTAGAACACGACCGCGGCGACGACGATACCCACGAGGACGCCGGTGCCGAGTCGCTCGACGAACAGAGTGAGCAGGGCGCCGGGTTCGCGCGTCTCGGTGACGATGGCCTCGAAGATGGCGACCGCCAGGATCGCCGCCGTCACGTCGTTGACGATGCCCTCGGTCTCGAGTGCGGCCTCCACCCGGTCGCGGGCGGGGACGACTTCGAGGATGGGCGCGATGACTGTCGGGCCGGTGGCGACGAGGAGCGCGCCGATGAGCGCGGCGACGAACCAGTCGACGCCGATCGCGTAGTGGACGACGGCCGTCGTGGCAAAGAGCGCGATGACCGCGCCGACGGTGACGAGTTTGAGCGTCTCCGCGGGCGCCTCCCGGAGTTTGTCGATTCTGAGGTGGAACGCGCCCTCGAAGACGATGATGGCGACCGAGAGGCCCACGATAGCCGACAGCCCGGTCTCGCCGAACGCCTCGGCGGAGATGACGCCCAGCACTTCGGGACCGAGCAGGATGCCGGCGGTGATGAGGAAGATGATACTCGGGACCTGGAACCGGTCCGAGAGCACCTGCGCCGTCACGCCGACGCCGATGATAGCGGCCACCAGCGCGATGAGTTCACCCGCGCCTGCTGCCATCGGGGACCTCCATGTCGGCCTCTGCGACCGGGACCGGTAAAAGTCCGGCTACTGCGGCGTGGTGTGCGAATACCTCACGTCTCGTAGAGCAGTTCCACCTCGTCGGCGTACCGTTCCAGGATATTTCGTCGTTTCTTTTTCATCGTCGGTGTCAGCAGGTCGTTCTCCTCGGTGAACTCCTCCGGGACGATACGGAACTGCTTGATCCGTTCGTGGGGTTCGAACTCGGCGTTCACGCGGTCTATCTCCGCGCCGACGAGTTCCCTGACCCGTTCGTCGCGACAGACGGCGCGCCGGTCGGAGGGGAGGTCGTACCCCTCTCGGTCGGCCCACGCCTCCAGCGCGGGGAACTTCGGGACGATAAGCGCGCTCACGAACTTGCGGGCGTCGCCCACCACCATCGCCTGTTCGACGTACTCGGAGGCGGAGAACCGGTCCTCGATGGCCCCCGGCGGGACGTACTTGCCGGTCGAGAGTTTCAGCAGCTGTTTCGCCCGCTCGCGGAACGCGATGTAGCCGTCCGGGCGGAGTTCCACCACGTCGCCGGTGCGGAACCAGCCGTCCTCGTCGAACGCGGCCGCCGTCTCCGCCGGGAGGTTCCGATAGCCGCGGAAGACGTTCGGTCCCTTCACGAGCAGTTCGCCCACCTCTCCGGCGGCGTCGGGCGCGTCGCCCGCCACGGTCGGGTCGAGTTTCACGTCCGCGTCGACGACCGGCGGGCCGATGGTACCCACCTTCGGCTCCTCGGGCGGGTTGGCCGAGACGACCGGAGCCGTCTCGGTGAGTCCGTACCCCTCCAGGATGGGGAGCCCCATCCCGTGGTACAGTTCACAGAGGTCCGCCGAGAGCGACCCGCCGCCGGAGATGAAGAAGTCGACGTTGCCCCCGAGCGCCTCCTTCACCGACGAGAAGACGAGGCGGTCCGCGAGCGCGTAGCGCGCGCGGAGCGCCGGGCCGGGGTCGTCCGCCCGGTGGTACTCGCGACCGACGGCGGTCGCCCAGCGGAACACCCGCTCGGTGACGGGTGACCCGCTCGCGCGCTCGCGGATGGCGTCGTACAGTTTCTCGTACACCCGTGGGACGCTCGTCGCCGTGGTCGGCCGGACGAGACCGAAGTCTTCCCGGAGCGTGTCGGGTGACTCCACGTACGCGACGCTCGCGCCGACCGAGAACATCATGAAGTGGCCGGCCAGCCGCTCGAACACGTGCGCGAGCGGGAGGAACGACAGCGTGGTCGTCGTCTCGTCGATGACCGGCACGCCCGCGGCGGCCTTGTCCGGACGGGCGCCGAACCGTCTGAGACACTGGTCGACGTTCGCGAGGAAGTTTCCGTGGGTCAACTCGGCGCCCTTCGGCGTCCCGGTCGTCCCGGAGGTGTAGATGAGGCTCGCGAGGTCGTCGCGGTCCCGTTCGACCACCCAGTCGTCGCCCGGGTCGGTCGCGACCCCGACGTCGTGGAGTTCCGCGAGGGTGTACACGTCGTCGCGTTCGTGGGTGTCGCCGTCGACGAGGACGACGAACTCGAGGTCCAGGTCGTCCTCGACGGCGAACACCCGGTCGAGGAGTTCGCGGTTCTCGACGACGACGCCGGTCGCGCCGGGGTCGCCGAGCAGGTGACGGACCTGCCGCTCCGAGGAGGAGGTGTAGACGGTGGTGGTGACCGCGCCCGCGCCGAGGACGGCGAAGTCGGCGTGCGCCCACTCCATGCGGGTGTGCGCGAAGACGCCCACGCGGTCGCCCGGGCGCACGCCCAGGTCGCGCAGGCCGGCCGAGAGGGCGCGGACGACGCCGCGCATCTCGCGGTAGGTTACGTCGGCGTACTCGCCGGCGGGCGCGGCGTCCAGTACGCCCCCGGCGACGAGCGAGCGGTCGGACACGCCGCCCTTGTATCGCTGGGCGACGCGGTCGGCGTGGCGCCGGGCGGCCGCGTCGAACGTCGCGGCGAGCGACTCGCGCGTGACCTCCGGGTCGTACTCGCGTTCGGCGTCCCGCCAGTCCATACCGACCGGTGGCGGGCTGGATACAAAAGCGCCCACTACTAATCGCACGTTGTTCGGCGTTTACCGACCCGACGGCGGCCGTAGACCACTCGCGCGACTCCCGCCGTTCTCTCACTCCTCGCGTTCGTCGAGGCTGTCGAGGTAGTCGAGGTAGGTGAGTACCCCGCGGGCGTTCAGCCGCTGTTCGGCGCGGGTTTTCTCCTCGCCCCAGACGTCGACGAGTCGCTCGGGCGCGTGGGCCGCGAAGTGTTCGACGACCGCCTCGTCGTCGCCGAGGTCCGCGCGCCGCCGTTTCACCGCCTCCACCCACTCCACGAGCGTCCGCTTGTACCCCGCCAGGAGTTCGTCGTCGAACGCGCGGGGACCGAAGTGTCCGAAACAGAGCACGCGGGGGTCGAGTTCGCGGATGGTGTCGACGTCGTCGTGAGAGTCGTGGAGGTCGAAGCGGGCGGGCGGCGACGTCGGGTGAATCTCGTCGTACCGCGGCACGTAGATGCCCGCAGCGTCGGCGGTGAACACGACGTCGTCGCCCCGGTCGTGGAACACCACCTGGTGGGGAGCGTGGCCGGGCGCGTGGTGGACGTCGAGTTCGCGGTCGCCCAGGTCGACCGTGTCGCCGTCGACGAGGCCGTCGATTCGGTCCTCGGGGACCGGTTTCGGGTCGACGTAGTACCGCCACTGGTCGCCGACCGCGCTCTTCGTGCCGGCGACGAGTCGCGTCGGGTCGACGAGGTGGGGGACGCCGACTTCGTGGGTGAGCACCGTCGCGTCGGGGTACCGCTCCGCGAGGAAGCCCGCCCCGCCCGCGTGGTCGAGGTGGACGTGCGTCGGGAGGACGTACGCGGGCGTCACCCCCAGTTCGTCGAGCGCGTCGAAGAGGTACTCGCGGTTGGTGCCGAGACCGGTGTCGACGACCGCGGGGCGGTCGGCGTCGACGACGTAGACGGACCCGTAGCTGGGGGTGTCGTACATGCCGACGTCGACGTAGTAGAGGTCTGTACAGTCGGGCACCGCTTCCACGCCACCGGGACTCATACTGATTGGGGGCGGCGTCGCTCCAAAAACGTTCTCACGGGCGCGTCCGAGAGGGTCGTTCACGGCGGAGGGGTGCCGGCGGGGACGGACCGACGCCCGGTTACGCGTTCACGTCCGGCCCGTCGTCGACGAACCGGATGGTGAATCGGTCGTAGCCGCCGTAGGCGGTCTCGAGCGAACCGAGCCACCAGTTCCACCGCTCGATGGGGTCGTACTCGTCGGGCGCGTCGGCCATGTTCTCGATGACGTCCTCGACGGTGAGTTCGTGTCCGCGGTCGGCCTCGACCTTCCCGGAGTCGGCGAGGTCCCTCGCCTGTCGGGCGATGACCCGGCGGGCGGTCTCGCCGCCGCCGAACTCGCGTTCGAGCGCCGCCATCAGTTCTCGGCTGTCCACGTCACGCTTTCGCACTCCACGCTTTTCAGTCCGCCGGCTCCGTGTCGGACGGTCGCACGACCGGCGTCCGACGGGTCGAGAGGCGCTCACGGCTCGGTGTGGACCACGACGGGAGAGTCGGCAGTTTGAATTTCCACTATCGATGGAAACTAGAAGTCCCCGATAGAGTGATTTTTTACCGTCCCCAACTGTCGTCGCGACGGGCGTCGGGGGTGTTCTGGCGGAACGCGGCGGGACGGTCGGCGCGGTTCTCGGAGCCGAGCGCGTACGAGAGCCAGTCGCCCACGTGCCACGCCACCGCCTCCGTCGGCACGCCCTGTAAGGTGATGTCGAGCCGACGGTACTCCTCGGGTGTCCCGTCGCGGTCCGGGTCGGGACCACGGAGGCGGAAACACGAACAGGCGTCCTCGTCGGCGTCGGGGACGCGGACGACGACGTCGGCGTCGGCTGCGGAGTCGACCCGGCGGAACGTCGCCGAGGGGAGTTCCGGCGACGCTTCCACGTACCGGAGCGCGCGGTCGACCTGTTCGTTCACCTCGTCGGAATCCTCCGCTGCGGACGCGTCGACGTAGACGGTGAGCGTGCGGTTGGCCCACGGGAACGTCCGGTCGGTCGCGTCGGTCCGCGGCGTCGTCACGACGGTCATCTGGGGCCGCATCACGTCGACCGGAGCGTCGCCGTGGTCGAGACCGAGCACGTGCCCGAACTCGTGTTTCAGCACGCGAACCGTCGAGTTCGCGTCCAGTTCCGTTCGGACGTCCACGACCGCCGGTCGTTGAATCTCGCTCTTCACGATGGGTGCACAGCCGACCGGGTGTTCGGCGCCGGCACACGAGTCGATCGAGCCGACGAACCGGACGACCACGTCGGGGTCGGTGGCGTTCGGGTCGACGCGGAGGTCGGCGGCGTAGCCGACGTACGGCTTCGCGTTCCCCGACCAGAACGCCGCCGCCTCGCGGACGAAGGGAGTCACGTTCCGCTCCGTCCCGGGCGTCTCGACGCCCACCGTCAGCGTCCGCTCGCCCCACGGACTCGGCCGCTCTTCGACGGGGACCTGCGGCGTCGGGGAGTCGGTCCCCGGCCCCGACGGGTCGGTCGCGGTCGCGGTTCCCAGTTCGGCCGGCGCACGCGAAGCGGTACATCCGGCGGTCACGAGGAGGAGGGCCAGCGCGAGCGATAACACCCGGGAACGCGTCATTCACCTCGACCGACGGGAACCCGTATGAAAACCCTGCGGCCCAGAAAATCAGTATCGATAACAATAGTATATCAACGCGAGCGGGTGCCGTCCACCCGCGACGAGGGTGGCCGCGGCTGTGAGTTGAAGCGGCTGAGGGGAGTAAGCCCCCTTCAGTTCGTCCCGACATTCGGCTGAGCGTCCGTGCCGTCCCCGGACTACCATCGGACGCGTCCACGGTGGACGCGCCCTGACACGGACTTGCACCGGCGAGGATTCGCCGTTCCATCCGTTCCCGACGGTCGTCCCTCGGTGGGTCAACTCCCTCCCCTCGCGGGTCGGTTCGCGCACCTCATCGGTCGCGTCGGGGGGTCTCGTTTCTGTTCCAGAGCCGGCCGTCTCCGACCCCGGACTTGCGTCCGGTCGCCTGTCCGGTTCGGTGGGGGGACTTTCCTCATGCCCCGTCGAGGCGGCGGGCGCCGCCGTCGGGAGCACGGGGGTCGGGCTCCCTCTGCCGTCACCCGCTACGCCGGTCGGTCGGTTAAGCAGTTCGCCCCGTCGCCAAGCCGGTTCGAGGGAGATTCCGTCCGTCACAGCCGCTCCCACGGAGGGAAGGCTTCAAGTTCCATCACCCGTTTGTACGGGTGTATGTCCGAGGCGCAGACCGTGCGACTGACGTACGAGGATGGGGCTCGCGCGGTCGAACTCGCTCGGGAATCCGTCGAATCGTTCGTTCTCCACGGGCAACGGGAACAGCCGGGTAGCATGCGCGACGCCTTCTACGCGCGGACTGGCGCGTTCGTCCGGCTCCAGTCGACGCGCGGGCGGGGGCGGATGCGCGGCTGCGCCGGGTCGTATCGCGGGAGCGACCAGCTCGGCCACGCCATCGTGGACGCCGCCATCAAGGCCGCCTCGGCCGACTCGGGCGGCTCGGAGGTGGAGCGCAAGGAACTCGACTCCATCCAGGTCTCCGTCTGCGTGGTGTCGGGCGTGACGCTCACCGCGGACCCCGTCGCCGACCTGGAACTCGGTCGCCACGGGGTCGCCATCGACAACGGGGGCAAGCACGGCTGGCTCTACCCGACGATTCCGGTCGAGAACAGCTGGAGCAAACAGCAGTTCCTCTCGCGCGTCTGCCGCAAGGCGAAGCTCTCCCCGACCGTCTGGCAGGAGGAGGACACCATGGTCACGCTCATCGACGGGCAGGTGTTCCGCGAGCGCGCCGACGGCGGCAGCGTCGAACAGGTCGAGCGGTAGTCGGCGGTCTCCGCCGCGGTCGACTCACGCGTCGCCGCGCTGACCGAGCGAGACGAAGACGGCTCCCTTCATCCCGAGCATCTGGTGCGGGCTGCAGTAGTACCGGTAGACGCCGGGGTTCTCGAACGCGTGCGCGAACGTGTACCCCTCCTGGGAGACGAGGCTCCCGCTCGTGAACGCCCCGCTGGTGGAGACGACGTTGTGGGTACCCCCCATCCCGGTCCACTCCCAGACGACGCGCGTCGCCGGCGAGACTGCGACCGCCGCCGGCCCGAAGTAGTAGTAGCCGTTCCCGTTTTCGGCGCTGACGCCGACCTGCACGGTCACCTCCTCCTCCCCGCGTCGGTCGACCGTTCCCCGGTAGTTGGCGACGCCCTCGAACCAGCCCTGGTAGTTCGGTTCGGTCGGCACGTAGGGGCCCTCCTCCGGCGGGTCGGGGTTGCTGGGACACCCCGCTAGTGCACCGATTCCGACCGCGGACGCTACTCCGGCGCGTCTCATCAGCGCCCGTCGTCGCACCATGTGACACGCGAATGACCGGTGTCGCCATAAACTCTTCTAACGAAATCGTTCCCTATGAGGACTGAAACACCTGACTTACTATGTAGACGTGCTGGGAAACGGTCCAGCATCATGACAGAAACCTGGCGCAGGCGGTTGTTCGGCCCGCAGGAGTTCGGGTACCGGAGCGAGGCGATGACCGGCGTCCACTGGCTTACCGCCGTACTCGCTACGGTCACCGGCGTCATCCACGTCTACCTCTACTTGAGCCAGGAGTTTCTCCCGTTCCTGTTCGCGGGAGTCGTATTTCTCGCCGCCGTCGTCGGCCTCTTCCTGAACGTCTACCGGAACCTCCTCTACCTACTCGGAATCCCGTTCACTACCGGACAAATCGTCATCTGGTACCTCCAAGGGATGCCGGACATGGACATCGCCGTCGTCGACAAACCCGTGCAGGTGTTCCTCATCGTCGTGCTCGGGTACCTGCTGGCACGCGGGTAGCGCGACGAGTCGCCTCCCGTCTACCTGTTCCACCTCTCCCGCTCACTCCGCGGCGAACCCCGTTCGCTCGGCGTCCGCGAGCGCTCGCTCGGCGGCGTCGTCGACCGAGAACCCCCGGACGACGTCGCCGTCGCGGACCAACGGGGCGAGCAACGCCTCGGCGTCGGCCGGGCCGTCCCGCCCGCGTAGGCCGACGTGGTGGCCGCCGTCGGCCGTCCGGTACACCTCCTTCGCGCCCGAGAGTTTCCCCCGCTTCGCGCACGGCTCCCCCTCCACCTCCACGATGTCGAGCGCGAAGTCAACTGGGTCGGCGTTCGAGACGTAACCGCCGACGCCGAACCCGTCGGCCACGTCGCGGAGGTGGCGGAGTTCCGCGGGACCCAGTCCCCCAGACAGGAACACGTCCACCCCGTCGAAGCCGCGTGCGTCGAGTTCCCACCGGACCTCGCGGACGAGGTGGCGGAAGTCGCCCCGCCGCGAGGAGGTGGTGTCGAGCCTGACGCCCGCGAGGCGGTCGCCGAGCGTCTCGACGGCCCGGACCACCTCGTCCTTCTCGTCGGAGTAGGTGTCACACAGCGCGATGCGCGGCGTGTCCTCGGGGACCGCCTCGTCGAAGGCGCGCCACGCCGCCTCCTGCTCGCCGCGGCCGAAGCAGATGAGCAGCGCGTGCGGCATCGTCCCCGACGCCTCCCGGCCGAGCACCTCGCCGGCGGCGACGTGCGAGAAGCCGTCGAACCCCGCGAGGAGCGCGCTCCGCTCGACGGTCGCCGCGACGCTCGGGTGGACGTGGCGCGCGCCGAACGAGAGGAGCGTCGAACCGGGCGCGGCGCGGCGACACTCCAGCGCGGCGGTCGCCATCCCCGAGGCGTGCGAGAGGAAGCCGAGCAGCGACGTCTCGAACCGCGCGAACGACAGGTACGGACCCTCGACGCGCATCACCGGCCCGCCGTCGAACAGCGTCCCCTCCGGGAGCGCGTCCACGCGCACGTCCGAGTCGAGACCCGCGAGGAGCGCCGCGGCGTCCTTCACGCCCGCCAGCAGTTCGAACTCGCCGCTGGGGAACTGGTCGGCGGTCACCTCGGCGACGACGGTCGGGTCTCGGTCGGCGTGGCGCAGCGTCTCCTCGGTCCGCAGGAAGTACGCGTCCGTCGCGCTCCCGTCGCGGATGGCCTCGGCGGGGACGACGTCGAACTCGGGGGCCGTGTCCATGGTTCGTCGCTCAGCGGCCGGAGGGAAAAGTGGCGCGCAAACCCGCACGTTCGGCCGTCTGCGGGCGAGCGGGCGAGAGCGGTTATCCGGTCACGGCTCGTGGACGTGCCCGCACTCGGGGCACTTGACCTCCTCGCCGCGGACCTCCGCGCTCGCCTCGCGCACGTCGCGCATGACGCTGGAGATGCGGTCCTCGGCCGCGAGTTCGTCTTCGACTGCGAGGTCGACGCCCTCCACCTCCAGGAGGAACTTCGCCACCTCCGTCACCTCGTACATCATGTCGTCGAGGTCCTCTGCGGTGAAGAAGCCGCACATCGCCCCGTAGAGGAACGTCGCACCGGCCTTGCGGACCTTCTCCTCGAAGGAGGCGCGCGCCTGGTTCACCGCCTGCGGGGTGTACGTGTCGGTCATGAACGGGACGAGTCGGGGGAGGTTCTCGCCGATCTTCGTCATCTCGACGCCCGTCTCGGTCCGGAAGTCCGCACAGAGGCGCGCGATGGCCCACTCGCGGGCGGTCACGTACGTCCGGTCGCGGAGGAACTCGTTGACGCGGTCGTACTCCGCGCGCTCCATCTTCTGGAACCGGTCGTACTTGCGCACGTCCTGCGGTACGTCGGCGCCGACGTCCGGTCCGGGGACCGACTCGTTCGCGTCCTCTCGTCCCTGGGCGCCAGCGTCGTCGTCGGTGGCGTCGCCGTCGCCAGGTGACGCGCCGTCCGCGGCGGTCGGGTCGTCGCCGACCCCGTCGGACGCCTCGGCGTCGGGGGTGGTCTCCGGGGTCCGCCCCTCCTCGTGCTCCTGCCCGGCGTCGTCTACCATGGTGATTCGTATCCGGCCGGTCCCCAAAAACCCGTTCCCGCGCGTCTGACACGCGTCGGCGGTCGACCGGCCCCGGCACGCTTTTCCCCCGGCGCTTCCGACAGGCCGCGCATGAAGGTGTTGCTGGGAATCGGGGGAGCGACGACTCGTTCACCGCGCTGGAAACGACGGTCGAACGCGCGCGGGTCGCCGGCGACGACCTCTCGGTCGCGGTGGTCGACAACCCGAGTACCGACCGGACGTACGACGACATCGAAGCGCGCGTCCAGCGGGTGCTCTCGGAGGCGGACCTCGACGCGGCGGACGTCCGCCGCGTCGAGGGAGACGCCGGGAGTCGGCTGGTCGCCATCGCCGAGTCGGAGGGGTTCGACCGCATCGCACTCGGCGGGGGGCAGACGAGTCCGATGGGGAAGATCACGCTCGGCCAGATCGCCGAGTTCGTCCTGCTGAACTCCCCCGTATCGGTGACGCTCGTCAGATGAGCGGGCGCGTCTATCCCGACGAACCGACCGGACCGTTCCCGGAGCCACCGGTCGCGTTCACCGACGGCGAGGGGCGCGAGATAGAGATACGGCCGTACGCCGGCGACGAGGGCGAGTTCGAGGCGCTCGTGGAGATGTACGCGGCGTTCGACCCGGCCGACCGCGCGCAGGGCATCCCCCCCACCGGGGAGTCGGCCGTGCGGTCGTGGCTCGACAGCATCCTCGGCGGCGACTGCCGGAACGTCGTCGCGTGGGACGGGGACGACGCCGCCGGCCACGCGATGCTGGTCCGCGAGAACGGGTCGTTCGAACTCGCCATCTTCGTCCTCCAGCGCTACCAGTCGGCCGGCATCGGCACGCGCCTCATGGAGGCGCTGCTGGGTCACGGCGCGGCGACGGGCGTAGAGGAGGTGTGGCTCACCGTCGAGCGGTGGAACCGTCCGGCCGTGACGCTGTACAAGAAGATGGGGTTCGAGACGAGCGACGCCGAGTCGTTCGAACTGGAGATGACGGCGGTGCTCGCCGACCCGGTGGAGGCGAGCGCGGAAAGAGAGGAGTAGCGTCGAGAGCCGATTCGGGCGTGGAGCGAGTCTCGCCGTTCTCTCGCGTCGTCTCCCAGTCAGTCGTCGGAGTCGGTCTCGCTCTCGGCGGGAAGGTCGGCCGCGATGGTGTGCTCTCCGGGACCGAACGTCTCGGTCGTCGCGTTCAGCAGTTCCTGCTGGTCGACCGTCTCCGTGCTGAACGTCTCGCCGGGCATCGAGTACACCGCGAGCGAGAGCGTCACGTTCTCGCAGTCCTCCGCGACCGTGAAGTGGATGTGAGCGGTGTCGCCGTCGTCGTGGCTCGCGATGCGTTCGTACTCGACGCAGCCCCGGAGCGACTCGGTCGCCCACGCGGAGCCGCGCTCGGAGATGCCCGCGCTCTCGGTCCCGAACGCGAACTGGAACAGGCGGTCCTCCTGTGCGTACAGGCGGTCGGCCGAGAGGTTCTCGATTGGCTCGCCCGCCACGAAGTCCACCTGGTAGGTCGTCGCGTTCGTCTCGGACTCGTTGTCGTCCGAGTCGTCACCGTCACCGCCGTCGTCGCCGTCGTCACCGTCGTCTCCGTCGTCACCACCGTCCGGAGTGTCGGTGTCGTTGACGGGGTCCGTCAGCGGGTGGTAGTCCGTGTTGTTCTCGGCGAGTTCGTTCGTCGAGTCGCACAGCCCGTCCGAGTCGGCGTCCTCGCACGTCTGGCTGAAGCCCGTCCCCTCGGGGTTCACGTAGTAGTTGCCCGCGACGGTGTCACCACCGACCACGTTCTCACCTGACGTCGGCGTGACGTTCCACGTGTTCGACCCGTTCGGCGCGGCGTCGAGGACCGGTTCGCTCTCGTTGATGCGGTTGTCGTACACCAGATTCGACGTGGCGTTGCTAAGGTCGATTCCAGTCAGCCTGTTGCTGTAGACCGTGTTGTTGTCGCTCTCCGTCAGGTAGATTGCTCCCGTGTTATCGGCGACACTGTTGTCGTCACTGGAGTCGAGCCAGAGTCCTTTGGTGAGCGTGTTGCCGCGAATCTCGTTGGAACTACTGTTGTCGAGAACCAGCGAGTCCGAGGCCAGACTTTCCGTAACCGTGTTGTTCAGGACGAGGGTCCCCTGCGCGTCGGTGAGCGTCACCGGCGTGCCGCCGTACGCTCCTTCGGCGGTGCTGTTCGCGAGGACGTTGTCTCGACCCGTGATGGTGACGCCGGAGGGGGCGGCGACGTCTCGGAGGACGTTCCCGTCGCCGTCGACCTCGAACCCCTTCGTGCCGCCACCTTCCGCACCGCCCGTCGTGACGTTCACGAATCGGTTCCGGTCGCCTACGATGTCGACCGTGAGGCCAGTCTCGGGTTCGTACGGCGGGCCGGGTTCTTCGTACTCGTCGTCGTCGGTGACGTCCCGAACGGTGTTGTTATCGCCGACGACGTCGAGTCCGGGGATGCCAGCCCCACTGAACAGGACGTCGGTGAACGACCCGTTCGAGACGTTCCGGTACGCGACGGCATCTCTCAGCGTGTCGCCCGTCCCGTTCGTCTCGACGGTCACGTCCCGAATCGTGACGTTGCTTACCGGGTCATCGCCGCCGACCACGACGAGGGGTTCGCGTCCTGCGGGACGTAGTTCGTCCGCACGACCGCGTACCCGTTCCCGTCGACGGTCACGTCGCTCGCCTGTACCGAGAGGCAGGTGGGATTGTCGCTGTCGGCGTAGGTGGAGTCTTCCGAGATGTTCTCGGTGAGTTCGTATTCGCCCGACTCGGTGATGGTCGTACACTCGTCGATACCCGTCGGTTCCGCGCTCGCCACGCCGACTGCCGTCAGGCCGACGCCCGCGGCCGCCGCCGAGGCGACCAGGAGGGCCGTCACCGCGACCGCGAGGACGCGGCGGCCGAGTGAACGTGAGTCTGATGTCATTCCATCGATATGACTCGGGAAGTTCGTATAAATGGAACGTACTGTTTCCCGAGTACACAGGTCCTACGACGAATTTGGTTGCGTTGTCGATGCTTGTCGTAGACGAATCATGTTTGTTTACACATCAGATGGGGAAAGTTCTAACACCAGTTACAACTGGACTGTGACGAGAAGACACCGACGGGAGCGAGCGGCGAGGGATTTGAACCCCCGACCTCTTGGTCCGGAACCAAGCGTTCTGTCCGCTGAACTAGCCGCCCTCACAGACAGGTATCACACCTCCGGGGTTAAGCCTTCGGAACGCGACGGTCGACCGGCCGCGCTCGCGTCGCGTTCACTCGTCGGACCCGCTCTCGACGCCCGGCAGGTCCTCCACGTCCGGGTCGTCGTCGATGACGGTCCGCTTCCACGTCCCCCGGGTGAACCACAGCGCCGCGCCGACGGCCCCGAGTATCTGCCCGACGGCCATCCCGACCCAGATGCCGAACGGCCCGAAGCCCTGCGCGATGGCGAGGAGGTAGACGATGGGAACCCGTCCGACCCACAGCGCGACCAGCGAGAACGCGAGCGCCGTCGTGGTGTTGCCCGCGCCCCGGTACGCCCCGAGCACCACCTGCAGGACGCCGATGAAGCCGAACTCGACGGCCCGGACCCGGATGTACTCCGCGCCGAGGCGGATGGTCTCCGCGCCCGCGTCGGTGCCCGTCGCGATGAACACGCCCACGATGGTGTCCGCGAACAGGGCCGCCACGACGGCGACGACCAGCATCACGCCCGACGCCACCTTCGCGGCGAGCCACACCGCTCGCTCCGCCCGCTCGGGCTTCTCGGCGCCGAGGTTCTGCCCGACCATCGTGTTCGTCGCCCGACCCAGTCCCAGCGCCGGCAGGAACACGAGCGACGTGAGCCGGTTCCCCAGTCCGTACGCCGCGACCACCTCGGGCCTGAACGTCACCACCATCGCGGTGAGCGTGATGAGTCCGAGCGCGGACGCCGACTGCTCGGCGGCCGACGGGACGCCGACGCGGACGATCTTCCGGATGTACTCCAACCGGGGACGAAAGTCCGGCAGACGGACGCGCGGACCCGCCGAGGTACCGAGGATGATGTACAGTCCCACGGCCGTCGCGAGCGCCCGGGAGGAGACGGTGGCGATCGCGGCGCCGGCCACGCCCGCGCCGGCGAACCCCGTCGCCGCGAGCAGTCCGGACTCAAGGCCCCGCATGCCGAGCAGTCCGAACAGCGGGTTCGCCTCGAACCCGAAGATGAGCAGCGGGTCGAGCACGACGTTCACGCCCACCGACAGCGCCATCACGAGCATCGGCGCGCGGGTGTTGCCGTACCCCCGCATCAGCGAGGAGAAGACGAAGAAGCCGAACAGGAACGGGAGGCCCGCGAAGAACACCCGCATGTAGTCGCCCGCCAGCGGGACCACCTGACCGGCGGTCGCCGCTCCCGCCGGCAGGAGACCGAGCAGGAGGTCCGTGAGCGCGAACCCGAGGACGCCGACGGTCACCGCGATGGCGGTGATGAACGTCAGCGTCTGGCCCGCGACGGTGCCGGCGTTCCGCTCGCTGTCGGCGCCGATGTACTGCGCGACGAGGGTGGACCCGGCGACGTTGAACCCGCCGCCGATGGAGATGAACAGGAAGATGAGCGGGAACGCGAGACTGATGGCGGCCACCGCCGCGGTGGAGTACCGCCCCAGCCAGAGCGTGTCGGTGAGGTTGTACGCGACCTGGAGCAGTTGCGTGGCGACGATGGGCCACGCGAGCGCGAACATCGGTCTCGCCAGGTCGCCCTCGGTGAGCGACCCGCCGGCGGGGGGGTCGGTCGACACGGTCGGGTTCTAGTAGCGGTTCACCGCGGGGGATTTGAACGCGTCGGAATCGGCGGTCTGGGTGGGCCACACGTCCGCGTCCTCTCGCGGGACGACCGGCCCGAACGAGACGGGAGCGTTACACGCGGAAGGTGTACAGCCCCGTGAACTGGTCGCCCGCGACGGCGAGGTTCCGTTCGGGGTCGTACTCGGCGTTCCAGCACCAGGGCGGCTCCCCGTACTGCGCGAGCGTGGGGTTCGCCGTCACCTCGTCGGCCCGGTCGTCGGTCGCGTACCGGTCGAGCGCCTTCGGGGCGGTCGGGTCGGTGACGTCGTAGAGGACGGCCCCCTCGTGCCAGTCGCCGCTGACGAGGAGCGTCCGGTCGCCGCGGGGGACGAAGTCGAAGTGGTGGCCGGTCCAGTCCCACCGTTCGGTCGCGCCGCTCATCCGCCGTGCGTTCGGCGAGACGACGAACCCGACGGGGGTCGGGTCCGACGGCGAGCCGTCCCCCCACCCGATGTCGAACACGTGCTTGCCGCCGGGGATGCCGTACGAGCGCTCGTCGCCGAGGACGACCAGGTCGCGCCGTGGGTCCGCCTCGGCGTGGTGAGCCGCGTCGAACCCCTCCTCCCCGACGGCCGAGTACCCGCCGTGGCGGTCGTAGTCGAACCGACCGAGTTCGGTCGGCCTGCGCGGGTCGCTGGCGTCGAAGACGACGTATCCCTCGAACTCGTTGGCCTGGTAGCAGACGTGCAGGAGGGCGCGTCGCGTGTCGACCGTCACGTCGTGACAGGCGCCGCTCGGACCGACGGTCCGGAGTTGTCGCGGCGCGGTCGGGTCGCTCACGTCCCAGACGTCGAACCCGTCGGTCGAGGGGTCGTCGTCGTAGTTGACTGTGTACAGCACCGGGACCTCCGGGTGCGCCCAGAGGTTGTGCGTCGACCCCCCTCCGACTCCGGTCACGACCGGGTTCGCGGGGCTCCCGGTCGCGTAGCCGTAGTCGACGACGTCGAACCCCCCCGGCCCCTGAACCGTCCGGTAGTAGAGACCGTCGCGGTGGTCGAACTTGACGTCGGGGTTCGGAACGCCGGTCGTTCCGGGGTCGTAGTGGACCTCCCGGGGGTCCGCCGGGTCGGAGAGGTCGACGAGGTAGCTCCCGTGCGCCCCGAACTTCGTTCCGACGACCGCGTACCGCCCGTCGGCCCGGAGTTGCGCCTCGGCGTACCCCGCGCCGCTCGACCGCCCGGAGAGCGTCGTCTGACCCAGTTTCCGGAGTGCGGGCGGGCCGTCGTCGCCGCCGACCCGGGTGCCGGTCGACCAGAAGTCGATCAGCCGTTGTATCCGTTGAATCGAGAGCGTCTCCCCGCCCGTGTCGGGGACCTCGCCGCCGGTCTCCCACCAGCCGATCGCCCGCTGGACCTCCGGGAGTTCGACCAGCGAGTCGTCGCTGCCGCCCGTCGCCACCGCCTCGAAGACGCTCACGTCGCCCGAACCACCGGTGTCGCCGCCGTCGCTGCTCCCCGAGTTACCGAGTGCGTCCGGGTCGACCCGCCGGCCGTTCACGGAGACGTCGGCCGGCCCGTCGAGGGTGAACGACGTGACCGTCCCGTCGAACTCGTACTCGTCCCTCCACCCGTACACGCGCCCCGACGCCGTCCGTCCGTCCGCGCCGTCGTCGCCGTTCCGAGCGCGAACTGCCTCGGAGACGGTGAACGAGTAGGTGGCGACACCGTCGTACGCCCGAGCGTCGACCGTGAGGGCGGTCGGGGACGACGGCTCGGGGTCCGCGGTCGAGTCGGCGCCGGAGGCGACCCCCGACACCAGTCCGGCCGTCGCTCCGGTCCCCAGCAGTCGGAGCACGCTCCGGCGACCGGTGCGCGGCAGGTCGTCCGTCACCGCCGTTCCCCGCCTCTCTCGCCGACAGCGTGCGCGGGGGCCGCTTCGTTCTCCGCCCGACTCGACTCCGTCTCCGTGGTACCGTCCTCTCTCATCTGTGGTTTCCCTCCCCCTGTGTCGCGCAGACGGCCGCCGTTCGACCGGGACTTCCTCCCCGACTCCCGTCCGGTGCCCCCGTCTCTCCGGGAGATAGTATCAGACAGACTGATTTATAGTTTTAGTATTAATTCGTGGCTTCTGCTGGTTGTACGATGGGATACCGTTCGCGTACACCGCGGAACGGGTGACTCCCGGTGGAAATCTCGGCCGGTGACGGTCGACGACGGACGGGAGAGGCGGAGAAAGAGCGGACCGTTACGGCGCTTCGCCCGTCTCGATGGTGAAGTCGGCGCGGGGGTACGCGACGCAGGTGAGCGTGTACCCCTCGCCGAGTTCGGTCTCGTCGAGCATCTGCTGGTTGTCGTGAACGACGTAGTCCTCGGAGTTGCCGCCCGAGGTGATCTGCGCGCTACAGGAGACGCACTGGCCCTGCCGACAGGCGTACGGGAGGTCCCAGCCGTGCTCTTCGCCCTGTTCGAGGACGGTCTCGTTGTTCGCGAGTTCGATGGTCTCGCCCTCCTTCACGAACTCGACGTCGAAGTACTCGACCTCGTCCTCGGGGATGTCCGCGGGGCTCTGTGACGCCTCGCCGCCCTCGCCGCTCTCCTCGAGTTCGCCCTCCTCGCCGCTCGGGACGGCGCCGGCCGCCGCGCCGCCGCCGATGGCGCGGTTGCCGGGCTCCGGGAAGTCCGTCTCCGGCACCGTGGAGGCGCGCCGCTCCAGCACTTCCGCCGAGATGTCCGCGGTCGGCTCCCAGCCGGTACCGCGGGCGAAGTGCAGGACGGCGAAGGCCAACACGAGACCCGCGCCGAACGCGAGTGCCACGGGGTCTACCATGGACCCGGCTACGAAGTGGGGGGTAACAAGGGTTGTGATTGTCCAGCGACGGCACTGGATTCGGGCGACGCGGGCGCCTCGATTCCGTCGTCGGTCCGCCGGACTACTCCCGTTGCACCTCGTGCCGGCCGAACCCGTAGCGGAGCCGGTTCGCCAGCCGCCGGGAGAAGCGGTCCCCGCGCGAGCCGAACCGCTCGGCGAGCGCCTGGTACACCAGGGGGACGGGCACCTCCTGCTCGAGCGCCTCCTGGACCGTCCACGTCCCCGTCGACCCGCCCTCGATTCGGTCGGCCACGTCGCCGAGGTCGGTCCCCTCCTCGCGGAACGCCTCCTCGCACAGTTCCAGCAGCCACGACCGGACGACTGCCCCGTTGTTCCACGTCCGCGCCACCGCCTCCAGGTCCAGGTCGTACCGCCCGCGGTGGAGGAGTTCGAACCCCTCTCCGTATGCCTGCATCAGCGCGTACTCCACGCCGTTGTGGACCATCTTCACGTAGTGGCCCGACCCGGCGGGGCCCATCCGGTCGTGGCCGTCCGGCCCGGTCGCCACCGCGTCGAACACGGGCGCCATCGCCTCGTACGCCCACGCGGGCCCGCCGACCATCAACGAGAAGCCGAGGTCCGCGCCCGCGGGCCCGCCGGAGGTGCCACAGTCGAGGTACGCCGCCGGGCACGACTCCGCCCGCCGGACGGACTCGGAGAAGTGGGAGTTGCCGCCGTCGACCACCACGTCCTCGGCCGACAGGTGCGGTTCGAGGTCCGCCAGCGTCGCGTCCACCGCCTCGCCCGCGGGCACCATCAGCCAGACGCGCTTCCCGTCGCCGTCGACGCCGTCCGCGCCTCCGGCGCCGTCGAGGCGGTCGCACAGGTCCGCGACGGAGTCGGCGGCCGTCGCCCCGGCCGCCGCGGCCGCGGCCGTCGCCTCCGCGTCGAGGTCGAACGCCACCACGTCGTGGCCCGCGTCCAGCACCCGGTCGACCACGATTCGGCCCATCCGGCCGAGACCGACCACGCCGAGTTGCATGCTCATACCCGCGGGTCGGCGACGCGACCCGTAGCCGTTGCGGTTCGGGCGGTCGGCGCGGGGCCGTCGTCAGGCCGCTTCGCGGACGAACGCGAGCACCGCCTCGACGAAGCGCTCCGGCGCGGTGTTCATCGCGGCGTGACCGTGCCCCTCGAAGACGACGACTCGGCTGTTCGGGAGCGCGTCGGCGAGTGCGTCGGTCGCGTCCCCGAGGAACGCCGCGCTCTCGCTCCCCGCCAGCAGCAGGGTCGGCGTGGTCAGCCCCGCGAACCGCGCGGGGTCGAACTCGTACTCGACGGGCGCACGCTCTTCGCGGAGCACCGTGTGGACCGCGGCGACGCGGGCCGACCAGTTCGGCGCCACGCGGAGCGCGTCGAGTTCCGCCGGCGAGGACCCGACCACCTCGCGGAAGAACAGGACGAGCGCCCCCTCGTCGTCTCTCTCCTCCAGCAGGGCTTCCATCTCTGCGAGCACGTCCGTCGAGTAGAAGTCGTGGTCCGCGACCGGAATCGGCGGTTCGTACAGGACGAGCGCGCGCAGGTTGTCGGTCCGCAGGGCCGCCTCCAGCGAACAGAGCGCGCCGTAGGAGTGGCCGAGCAGGACGACCGGTTCGTCGACGGAGTCCACGACCGCGGCCACGTCCTCGAACTCCCGTTCCAGGGCGTACTCGGTGGCGTCCCCGCTCTCGCCGCGGCCGCGGCGGTCCACCGCGTACACCGTGAACTGCTCCGCCAGGGCGGGCCGAACCGGCTCCCACCGCGTGTGGTCGGCGGTCGTCCCGTGGACGAGTACGAGCGGCGGCCCGCCTCCCGTCCGTTCGTACGCGATAGGCGTCCCGTCGGCCGAGGTGACCGTCTCCATGATTCCTCCCTTGGGAGGTACGTCGCCGAACGACGTCACCGTTCCGCGCGCTCACGTCTACCGCGCTACGCCTCCGAGAAGCCGTCTTCCCAGCGGAAAGTGCCGTTTCGCTGGATTACCTCGCCGTCGACCAGCAGCCGCGAGTCCTCGCTCACGTCGGTTATCATGTCGACGTGGACCGCCGAGTCGTTGCCCGCCTCCCCCTCGGGCAGGCACGCGTCGTACGCGCGGCCGAGCGCGAGGTGGACCGTCTCGCCCATCTTCTCGTCGAAGAGGATGGAGTCGGTGAACCGGTCGATGCCGCGGTTCATCCCGACGCCGAGTTCGCCCAGTCGCCGCGCCCCCTCGTCCGTGTCGAGCACCGACGCGATGGCGTCCTCGCCCTGTTCGGCGGCGAAGTCCACCACCTCGCCGTCCTCGAACGTCAGTCGAACGTTCCGCACGTGCTGTGCGTCGATGGTCATCGGCACGTCGAAGGACACCTCGCCCTCCGTCGCGTACGGCGCGGTGAACACCTCGCCGGACGGCAGGTTGTGCGAGTCGTACGCCACCGACGCCGCCGAGTTGACCGCCGTGCGGTCCTCGATGGACATCGCGAGGTCGGTATCGTCTTTCTCGATGCGGACCTCGCTTCCCTCGTCGAGAACGTCCTTCAGCCGCGCCATCTCCTCGGCCAGCGACTCCCAGTCGCGGAGGACGGCGTCGTAGACGAACGTCTGGTACTCCTCGTAGGCCATCCCAGCCTGCTGGGCGAGCGCGCGGGTCGGGTGGACCGTGCTCACCCAGTCGGTGGCCATCCGCGCCTCCCGCGCGCGCTTGCTCGCCTGCCGGTACGCTCGACGCCGCTCGTCGGGCACGTCGGCCGTCGCGGCCGCGTTGCGCCCGCCGCCGAGTCGGAGGTAGACGTCCGCCGCCTCGAACAGCGCGAGCTCCGGGTCGCTCGCCTCGAACTCGCCGTCGCCGCCCTGGAGGTACGCTCGGGTCACCTCGTCGCTCCCGTAGGTCGTGAGGAGCGTCGCGCCGCGGTCGCCCAGCAGTTCGGCGACGGCGACGCCCAAATCGTGTGCGTCCTCCGCCACGTCCATCACCACGTGGTCGCCCGCCTCGACGCGGGCGCTCCAGTCCACGAGCACCGCCGCGTGCTCCCGTACGCGTTCGTCCATGCCGGCGCGTCGGCGCGCCGGCCGGTAAACCCGCCGGTCAGTCGGTCGTCGCGTCGAGTCGGGAATCGGGCGAGCCGAGCGTGTCGGCCGCACCCCGAACCCCGCCCGTCAGCCGTCCCCCGACTCCGGCGCGTGAACGGCGTCGAGCCGAGAGACGGTCGGCGCGTTCGTGACGACGACCCGCCGTCCACGGCGCTCGACGCGGAACGCGTCGGCGAACGGGCCGTCCGACACCCGGAAGACGCCCTCGCGCACCCGCTCGGCGCCGAACGCGTCCCGGAGCGTCGACCGGTACGCCTCGGCGAACTCGGCCGCGTCGCCGGGGGTGTCGAAGCGGAACGCCCACACGTAGCCGTACGCGGCGTCCGCACCGCTCCCCCGGTGGTAGGGGACGAGTCGGTCGCCCGCCCACCCGTCCGAGAGCGGGTGGGAGTAGTTGTACGGCGAGTACGGGATGTCGCCCTGGCGGAGGCTGGACCGGTCGATGGTCGACCGGTACCAGAACATCGCGTACAGCCCCGTCTCGCCCAGCCGTTCCGTCGTCCGGGGCAGGTCGTCGAACCGCGACCAGTCCGCCTCCGAGCGGTCCGGGACCGCCACCTCCGCGGGTTCCTCCTCGGGGTAGCGCTCCGGGTGGATGGTCTGCTCCGTGCTCGCCGGCCGGGTCGCGTAGGCGTCGTTCACCGCCGCCCACCCGCCCTGCTGGCGGAGGTGGTGGACGAACCCGGGGCCGTCGGCGTACGGCTGGTAGATGTACGCGAACAGTCCCTGGTTGATGGGACCGCCCCCACCGCCCCCGCCTCCGCCGCCGAGGCTCGCCCGTCCGGGCCGGGCGACGCACGACCAGTTCGCGCTGCACGCCTCCTCGTACAGCGTCTCCACGTAGCGAGCGTCGCCCTCGGTCAGCCCGTTGTGCGCCAGCCCGGCGTCGCGCGAGCCCGCGCCGACGAACCCGAAGTGCTGGTCCTGGAGCGCGTGGACGAGTTCGTGCGACAGCGTCGTGCGGTCGAGCGACGGCTGGGGCGCGTCCGAGACGACGACGATCCGGTCGTCGGACGGCGTGTAGTACCCGAGCACCGACCCGCCGTACAGCGCGCCGAACGAGTCGCTGACGTTGGTGTCCTCGCCGACGAGGAGCGCCGCCTCCCACACCTGGTTGTGCCACGCGTGGTACGCCGCCGGACGGGCGCTGCCGCCGAACACGGCCCGCTCGCGGTACTCGTCGCGGGAGATGACCTCGACCGGAACGCGCGTCCGGAACTCCAGGCCTCGGAGCCGCTCCACCCGCGCCATCGACCGGGCGACGAAGGCGCGCCGCTCGCTCGCGTTCAGCCCGTCCGACTGGTTGACCGCGACGCTCTCGTTCCACCAGACGCCGTCCTCGTAGCCGAGGCGGTCGGTCGGCGGGTCCTCGGGCCACTGCCAGCCGTCCCGGAGGGCGGGGTACTCCGCCGGCGCGGCACAGCCCGCGAACACGAGCATGAGCGCGGCCGCGACGCTCGCGTATCGCACGGTCCGCCAGTCGGGGGCGGCAGGAAAAGCGTTGTCGGCGTCGACGGGTCCCCGCGTCCGTACACGCAGGTGTCGCGGGTCTCTCAGCGGAAGCGGGCGAGTAGTCCCGCGAGCGCGACGGCGACGACGGCGACGGCGAAGCCGAAGCCGGCACCGGTCGTCTCGGTCGTCGTGTCGGTGGCCGTCGCCTCGGGTTCGGCGGTCGTCGTACTCGCGGCCGTCGTCTCGTCGGACCCGTCAGTGGGTTCGTCCGTGGTCGGCTCCGGTTCGGCCGTCTCGGTCGCCGTCGCCGTCTCCATCGACGGGGAGAGACCCGGGCGGATGTCCTCGACGCCCGTCACGTTCGGCCCGTTGACGATAGTGACGCGCGTCCCGTTACGCTCGACGAGGAACGCGTCCGCGAACGGACCGCTCGACACCTCGTAGTACCCCTCCTCGGTCCGTTCCACCTCGTGCGCCTCCAGCATCCGGAGGTACGCGTCGTGGAACTCGGTCGCGTCCTCCTCGGTGTCCCACTCGGTCACCCAGACGTACCCGTACGCGGTGTCGTCGCCCTCGGCGTTGCGGTACGGGAAGAGGCGGTCGTTCGCCCATCCGTTCGAGGGCGCGGCGTCGTAGTTGTAGACGTCGTACCGGGAGGTGGTCTCGAACAGGCCCTGCGGGTCAATCGTGTCCGCGCTGTACTCCCGGGCCTGGTACCAGAACATCGAGTAGATGGACGCCTCGCCCACCGTGTCGGAGCCGTTCACCCCCTGAGTCGGGAACGTCTCCCAGCCGTTCGTCGCGGTGTCGTTGTACGCGATGGGGACCGGGTCCTCGTCGGTCCGGTGGATGACCTGCTCGGTGGACGCCGGCGGGTCCTCGAACCGCTCCTCGAAGCCGTCCCAGCCCTCCTCGTCGACGATGTCGCTGACGTACACCGGGCCGTCGGAGTAGGGGTTGAAGATGGTGAGGTAGATGCCCAGGTTCAGGTCGCTGCTGCCGCCGCCGCCGTCGGACGGGGGCGGGCTGACGCACGACCACTGCTCGCCGCAGTTCTGCGAGTAGCGCGCCTCGATGTAGTTCGCCTCGCCCTCGACTACGCCGTCGATGGCGAGGTCACCGTCCTGTGTCTGTCCGCGGTAGCTCGCGTTCGTCAGGTCGTACTGCTGGTCCTGGAGCGCGTGGACCAGTTCGTGGACCAACGTCGCGTTGTTGATGGTGGGCGTGTCCGGGTTTGGCGTGATGACCTTTATCTCGTCGTCGGTGGGGGAGTAGAAGCCCGCGACCGACGACCCGGTCGTCTGTCCGATGGCCGACGCGGACCCGGTGGACTCGCCGACGATGAACAGCGCCTCCCAGACCTGGTCGTTCCAGCGGTTGAACTCCGTCTGGTTCGACGACCCGCCGGACGCCCGGTCGCGGTACTCCTCGCGGGAGATGACCTCAACGGGGACGCGCGTCTCGAACTCCTCCTGGCGGACGTACTCGACGCGCGCCATCGCCCGCGCGACGTACCGGTCGAGTTCCTCGTCCGAGAGCCCGTCCGACTGGTCGACGTCGATGCTCTCGTTGTACCAGTAGCCGTCTTCCCAGCCGATGATGTCGGATTCGGGGTCGTCGGGCGAGTCCTCCTGAGCCGCACTGCCCACCGACGCCGCGTCGGTGGGTGCGGCGGGGGTGGGTGACGCTGCGACCGCCGCGGGTGCCACCGCCGAGAGAACCAGCACCGCGACGACCGCGAGCGAGAACGCGCGCCGCGCCTGACCGGCTGGGGCCGAGCGTCGCATATCCGCGAATAGAACCGGGGGGGTAAGTACCTTGTCCGACCGCTCCGCGAGCGTGTGTGCGCGGAATGGACGATTTACGGGGGTGGACGACGTACCCCGGGGCATGTCCGACACCTCGGAACCGTCCGCACTCGACCCCTTCGACCCAGCCCGGACCGCCGTCCTGGTCGTCGACATGCAGAACGGCTTCTGTCACCCCGACGGGAGCCTCCACGCGCCGGCCAGCGAGGCCGCCATCGACCCGGTCGCCGAACTCGTCGACCGCGCGCACGACGCCGGCGCGCCCGTCGTCTACACGCGCGACGTCCACCCGCCCGAGCAGTTCGACGACGCCCACTACTACGACGAGTTCGAGCGCTGGGGCGAGCACGTCGTCGAGGGCTCGTGGGAGGCCGAACTCGTCGATGACCTCCCGACCGAGGACGCCGCACACGTCGTGGAGAAGCACACCTACGACGCCTTCTACCGGACGAACCTGGAGGGGTGGCTCGACACCCACGCTGTCGACGACCTGCTCGTCTGCGGCACGCTCGCGAACGTCTGCGTCCTCCACACCGCAGGCTCGGCGGGTCTCCGCGACTACCGGCCCGTCGTCGTCGAGGACGCCCTCGGCTACATCGAGGACGACCACCGTGAGTACGCCGTCGAACACACCGCGTGGCTGTTCGGCGAGACGACGACGCTCGACGATGTGCGGTTCGAGTGAGCGAGCGTCGAACCGGGGTGGCGCACCGGACGACCGGAGTAACTAACTGACCGCTGGACGACCTCCGCCGCATGAGAGCCGCACGCTACCACGGCGAAGACGACCTGCGCGTCGAGGACGTCGACCGACCCGAGGCGGGGAGCGGCGAGGTGCTGGTGGACCTCCGCGCCGCGAGCATCTGCGGGAGCGACGTGAACTACCTCGACGGCAAGACCAGCCCCGAGGCGGCCCCCATCGCGCTCGGTCACGAGGGCGCGGGCGTCGTCAGCGCCGTCGGCGACGGGGTCGAGTCGGTGACGGCGGGCGACCGCGTGGCCATCCACTACGTCGAGTCGTGCGGGACCTGCCGACCCTGCTCGCGGGGCAACGACAACCGCTGTCGAAACCGCACCTCCATCGGGCACCACGTGGACGGCACCTTCGCGGAGTACATCGCGGTGCCCGAGCGTGCGGTGATGCCCCTCCCGGACGGCGTCTCCTTCGCCGAGGGGTCGATAGCCGGGTGCGCGGTGGCGACGGGCTACCACGCGGTCGAGCGCGCGGACGTGACGCCCGGCGACTCGGTCGTCGTCTTCGGCGCGGGCGGGGTGGGACTCCACGCCGTCCTCTGGGCCGACGTTCTCGGGGCGGGGCGGGTCGTCGCGGTCGACCTGCAGGACGCGCAACTCGACGCCGCCGTGGAGTACGGCGCTGACCTGACGCTCAACCCCGAGCGAGACGACGTACTGGCGGAGGTCCGGGCGGCGACCGACGGGTGGGGCGCCGACGCCACTATCGAGTGTTCCGGGTCGCCCGCGGCGATGGAGCAGGCCGTCGAGGCGGTCGGCGGCGAGAACGGCTACGAGTCCGGTACCGTCGTCAGCGTCGGTATCCAGACCGAGGACATCAGCGTCGGCTTCGGCGACGTGCGCGAGGGACAACTTCGCGTCTCCGGCGACCACCGCCGGTCGGAACTCGAGGAGGTGTTGACCCTGCTCGCACGCGGCACGGTGGACGTGTCGCCGACGCTCACCCACGAGGTGACACTGACCGGGATTCAGGACGGCGTCGACCTCCTGCGTGACGGCTCGGAGTACGTCGGTCGGGTCGTCGTCGACACAACGGGCGCGTAACGGAGACGGCGGGCGGGCGTCACGGCCGACCCCGCGCTCGCTACACCTCGGAGTCGAACCCCGCGGGCAGGAGGTTCGCCGGGTCCCGCTGGGTGAACACCACCCTGCTGGAGCCGTCCAGCGGCCGGAAGTACGTCCGCATCTCACCGCGCTCCGCGACCTCTCGGAGCATCGTCTCCGCCTCCGAGCGCGCGTAGTACAGCGGGAAGACCACGGCCGTCCCGGCGGCCTCCGCCTTCATCGCGACGACGAGGAACACCACGCCCCCCTCCTCGGCGCGGTAGGCGTCGTACTCGTCGAACGTCTCGCCCGCCACGAGGCCCTCCAGTCGCTCGAACTCGTCGCCCGGGAGGAGCACGTCGAGTCCGAGTCGGTCGGTCGCGGCGTCGGCGGACGCCGTCGGGAGCGCGGTCACGTCGCCGGGGTGGAGTTCCAGCACCTCCCAGCCGGCGTCGCGGTACTCCGCGGCCGTCGCCTCCATGTCGCTCATCACGTCCTCCCAGAACTCCTCGACGCCCGCGAGCGGGTGACTGCCGGCCATGCGTGTGCCGTCGGACCGCGGCCGTGAAAACCCGTCGTCCCGGCTACGAGCGGTCCCGCACGTTGCGCCCGACCGGGTCGCCGAACGTCTCGTCGCCGTCGCGGGCGTCGTAGACGACGTCGCCGCGCACCAGCGTCAGCGACGGGAACACGCCGTCGCGCCCCTCGAACGGCGTCCACCCGCACTTCGAGTGGAGGTCGTCTCCCCGAATCGGGCGCGCGTCGTCGAGGTCCACCAGCACGAGGTCGGCGTCTCGGCCCGGTTCGACGCGCCCCTTGCGCGGGAGGTCGAACACGTCCGCGGGCGTCGCGGCGGTGAGGTCGCGCACCCGGTCGAGTTCGAGTCGACCCTCGCGCACCTCGTTCAACAGGAGCGGGAGCATCGTCTCCACGCCGGGGACGCCCGACGGCGCGCTCCAGACGTCGGCGTCCTTCTCCGCGCGGGTGTGGGGCGCGTGGTCGGTGGCGACCACGTCGACGGTCCCGTCGCGCACCCGTTCGAACAGCGCCTCCCTGCGCGCCTCGTCGCGCAGCGGCGGGTTCATCCGCCCGAACGTCCCCAGTTCGTCGAGGTCCGCGCGCGAGAGGAACAGGTGGTGCGGCGTCACCTCGCAGGTCGCGCCGCCCGCGACGGCCGCGTCGACTCCCTCGGGCGTCGAGGTGTGCGCGACGTGAATCTCGGCCGCCGAGTCGCTCCCCACGCCGACCGCGCGCTCCACCGCCGCCTCCTCCGCCTCGGGCGCCCGGTAAGCGCTCCACGCGTCGGTGTCGTCCCGGTCGCGCGCCGATTCCTCGAACAGGCTCGCGTCCTCCGCGTGGACGGTGACGGTGACGCCCTCCTCGCCCGCCCGTGCCGCCGCGTCGGCGAACAGGTCCGCCTCGATGCCCATATTCCCCGTCGAGTCCGCGAGGAACACCTCCCCGAGTGCGAACAGCGGCCGATCGAACAGCGAGTCGGGGTCCCAGTCGGCGGTGACGCCGCCGTTGATGCCGTAGTCGACGAGCGAGTCGGTCGCGAGCGCCGCCTTCTCGTCGAACGCCGCGCCGGTCGTGGTCGGCGGACTGGTGTTGGGCTGGTCGACGACGGTGGTCACGCCGCCGGCGGCGGCCGAGCGCGACCCGGTGGTCCAGTCCTCCTTGTGGGAGTCGCCGGGTTCCCGGAAGTGGACGTGCACGTCGACGGCTCCCGGCAGGAGGTGAGACTCGTCGGCGTCTATCACGCGCTCGTCGTCCGTCGGGTCGAGCGCCGCGTCGACGGCCGCTATCTCCTCCCCGTCGACACGGACGTCCCGGACCCGGCCGTCCGCGAGCGTGGCGTTCTGAAAGAGCATCGGTGTCACTCGAGGGTCGGCACGGCGGGTCGTAAGTGTCGCGTTCTCACACGCGACTGCTCGGCGCTCTCACGCACGTCGCTGGTCGACGTCCTCCGTCCGGACGTCGTCCACGCCCAGTCGCGTCGTGTCGCGTCCCGCGACGAACCCGCGTTCGAGCGCGCCGCGGACCGCGTCGGGGTCCGTCGGGCCGCCGGCCGCCGCGACCGAGTCGACGGACTCCGGGTCGAGCGGAACGCCGAGCGCGTCGTACACCGGGACGAGCACTCCCCTGAGCGCCGCCCGCTCGGCGACGGTGACGCACCCGGCGACGAGCGCGGCCCCCTGCCGGACCCGCTGGGCGACGCCCGCCACCTTCCCCCCGTCGACGGCGCGGACCGAGTGGGCACCCGGACAGTACGAGTCGGGCGGTTCTCCCCGCTCCACGCGCGCGCCGAGGCCCGAGAGCGCGTCGACGAGCGTCCCGACGGCGGCGTCGTACCGCTCGTCGAGTCCCCTGCGCGCGTCCGCCAGCGGGACGGCGTGCGCGAACGCGAGCGTCGTGTCCCCGTACGCGACGGCGCGCCCCCCGACGGAGCGCTCGACCGGCGGGAATCCGCGCTCGCGGGCCGCCCGCGCCGCCCGCTCGTACCCCGGCTCGCGGACGTCGCGCCGACCGAACGCGAGTTGGCGGCCGGGTGCCCACACGCGGAGGGCGGGAACGTCCGTGTCGGCCGTCTCGGCGAGCATCGCGGCCGTGGCCGCCCGGTCGGCGTCGCGGTCGCCGCGGCGGCCACGATACACCCGAATCACGGCCGGGGGTCCGAGTCGCGGGGCCTAAGCGCTTCCGTCGCCCACGGGGGGCATGGACGAGCGAGCGGCCCGCTCCGGGCCGGCGGTCGACGAGAGCGTGGACGACCCCGCGCCGGTCGTCCTCTCGGCCGAGGCGCTCTCCGCGTTCCCCCGCTTCTCGCTGTACAACTCCCCGTACCCCGCCCACGACCACGGGCACGCGGTCGACCTCTACCCCGAGCCGAACACGCACGTCGGCATCTCGCCCGTCGCCGGCGAGGTGCTCGACACGCGGACGGTGCGGTGTCCCGACCGACCGTACGCCGTCGACCACGACCACCTCGTCCTGCTCGATACGGGCGAGTGCATCGCCCGGATACTCCACGTCGACCCGACCGTCTCGCCGGGCGACCGGGTCGCGGTCGGCGACCCGTTGGGCGAGACGGTCCGGTCGGGCTTCTTCGGCGCGTGGGTCGACGACCACGTCCACGTGGAGTTCCGTCAGCCCGACCGGAACCCGTACCGCGCGTCGGGGTCGCTCCCCCTCGCCGTGGACGTTCCGGTCCGGGCACTCGACTGGGACGGGAGGGGGACGGTCGTGGAGACGGGCGACAGCTACGCCCTGCTCGACGCGCCGCGCCACCCGGGCGACGGGTACGCCGCACTGGCGTCGACCGGCGGCGTTCCGCTCGACGGCGGCCTCGCGCACTACGGGACCGGCGGGACGTTCGGTCCGCCCGAGCGGGACGGGGGAGGGCGATCCGAGCCGGTTCGACTCCTCGGCGGGCGGGTCGGCGCGGCCGACGGCCGGGACGTGACGTGGGCCGACGTGGCGGTGCTGGCGAACGGCGAGTCGATAACGGGCCTGTCGCTGTTCGCGTCCCGCGGGTCGGACTGGGGCACGAAACTCGTGACCCGGCCGGAGGCGGGCGACCCCACGTTCGCGGTCGGCGACGAGGTGCGCGTGTCGGTCCGCCGCAGCGACGACCCCGTCCGACTCGCGTAGGAGCGAGAGCGGAAGGAGGCCGGCCGTTCGACCGGTCGAGACCGCTCTCAGACGAACCGGACGCCGCTCCCGGTGTCGAGGACGTGCCGGACGACCCCAAGATGGAGACCAGCGTGTAGCCGCCGGTGACGCCCTCGATGGCGCTCTCGCGGGTAATTTCGAGGTCGAACCCCTCTCCCGACGCCGAGACGACGTGCGTCGCGCCCGGGGCGTCCGGGTCGGCGACGAGCGTCGACCGGGTGTCGTCGAGACCGAGCGACGCCATCGCCACGGCGGCGTGGGAGTCGAAGTTCCGGGGAACAGCCGGCAGAGTCCCCGGGTCGGTCCCTCGTACAGGACGGTCGGCCCGTCCGCCTGGTCCGGCGAGAGGTCCTCGGCGAGGCTCCAGTCGAGGTGGCCGGGCGCCTTCGTCGCGTCGATGGTGACGGCGTCGAGTTCCTCCCGGGCGTCGTACAGACCGTCGATGCCGAGCAGGGCGCGTGCGGGAGGTACACCCGCGTCCCGTTCTCCTCCGCCGCCGTCAGTCGCGCTCCCACCCCGGCGTCGACCAGCGCGGACCCCGAGAGCAGGAGCAGGTCGTTGGGCGCTAGCACCGCCTCGCCGAGTTCCTCGACCGCCGCGGGGGTCGCCCCCTCGACCGTCAGGTCGACCGGGCGGTCCGCGAGGACCGACGAGTCGCTCGTCTGTCGGTCGGCCGGCAGGTCTTCGGTCGGCGTCCGGACGTAGACGTACGCCCCCTCGAACCCCGGCGCGTTCTCGACGTACTCGTACGGCGCGCGGTTGATGCGACCGAACCCTACCAGCCCGAGCGTGTGCGTCTCTGACACGCGTCCCCTTCCCGGGAGTCGGCTTCGCCGTGTCACCGTGCACCGGACAGGGCAGGCTTTTGTCGGCCGACGTCCACCTCCCGCCGATGAATCGGGCCCTCCGTCTCCTCGCTATCGCGCTCGTGGTCGTTCTGCTCGTCGCCGCCGGCGCCGTCGGCTTCGCGGTCTACCAGTTCGTCCAGCCGCAGCCAGAGTCGTACACGCACACCTACGAGTACCGGGCGTACGTCCAGCCGAACGCGACGCTCACGAACGTCACGCTCTACCTCCCGCTCCCGGTCGAGAACGGCACCAGCCCCGCGGGCGACGCGCTCGTGCGGGGGTCGCCGGCGGTGACCGACGCGCCACCCGACTGGGAGTTCGACGTCGAGAACACCACGTACGGGCCGATGCTCGCGGTGCAGTTCGACGAACTCGAACCGACGTACTACTCGCGGCCGCCGCCGCGACCGCTCGGCCCCGGCGAGGGGACGCCGACGCCGGGGGCGACGCCGACGCGGACGCCGGTGCCGACGCTCGACTACTACCTCGTGTCGGTCGAGTGGTCGAGCCCCGACCCCGTGGACACCCGGGACCCGGTCGGCTCCGAACCGGTCCTCTCGCCGCGGCTGAACGCGACGACCGTCGACTGTGACGAGTTGGAGGCCCCCGGTGCGACCTGCCGGCAGTTCGGCTCGCGGATGTTCCTCTCGTACGACGCCCCCGCGAACGCGACGACGGACGTGCTGGTGACGTACGGGGGCGAGAACTGGTGGTTCGCCGGCGGGTGGACGGGAAACCAGTTCCGGCAGTCGACGCGGGCGGTCCTCCGCGGCGACGGGCCGGGGTGGGTCGCCGTCACCGGAAACGAGACGGTCGGTGTCGGGAACTACCGCAACCCGCCCGCAGCGAGCGCGGGAGCGGTCGTGGCGGTCGCGCCCGCGTAGGGACGTCGTCCCCCGGCCCCTCCCCGCCCACGAACCAGAAGCGCCGAGCGGAGCGACGGAGCGGCGGTTTCGACGGCCTTTTCTTCCGCGACCGAGTCCGTCCCCGTAATGGCAGAATTCATGGTCGTCGTCGGGGACGAGACCGGCGACACCCGGCAGTTCGACGTGGACGGACAGGACGCGAACCGGTTCCTCGGGCGCGAGATCGGCGACGAGGTCGACGGCGCCGCCATCGGCGCGGACGGACTGACGCTCGAACTCACGGGCGGGTCCGACACGGCCGGCCGCCCGATGCGCGAGAACGTCCCCGGCACGAGCCTGAAGGAACTGCTGCTCGACGGCGGCGTCGGCTACACGCCGTCGCGCGACGGCGAGCGCAAGCGCGTCACCGTCCGCGGCCGCGAGGTCAGCGACGAGACGGTCCAGATCAACGCCCGCGTCGTCGACGGCAGCCTCGCTGACGCCCTCGACGCCGACGAGGGCGGGGACGAGGACGACGAGGACGACGAGGAGTAACCCCGCTTCCCTCCCGATGCCCGACAGAGTCGCCAGCGACGCCGACGGCGTCACCACCTACCGCGCGCACCTCGCCCGGTCGGGCGGGACGCGCCTCCCCTGTCTCCGGCTGCCCACTGACGCGGGCGTCGCGGACGGCGACGAGATTCGCCTCGTCCTCGACGGTACCAGTCACTACGCCCGCGTCGTCGGCGACGCCTCCGGTCTCCTCGTCCGCGGCGCGTACGACAACCGCCGGCTGATGCGGGAGTCGGACACGGGCGAGGGGGAGAACCGCCTCGTGGAGTGGTGCCGCGAGCACGACAGGGGACCCGACGACGCGGTGGACCTCGACGCGGTCGACCCGGGCCACATCTACGGGCTCCGCGTCCCGGGCGAGCGCGCCGTCTACGAGGTGTCGAGACGACCGAATCGGAGTCTGCGGGACATCGCCGACTCGCTGTCCGACGAGTAGCGCGACCGCGACGGCACCCCCCTCAGCGATTCGACGTCACGACCGGACGACCGTCGGCGAGGACCGGTCTCCTCGGTCGGCGGGAGTCACCGCTCGCGGACCGCGGTCCCGCCCCTCGACTTGACCACTCGGTACCCCGCGCCGGCGAGAGCGACTCCCAGAGCCACGACGGCGGCCGCGCGGAGCGCACGCCGGGCCAGACCGGTGCCGCCGGTATCGCTCTCCACGACGGACCGGTCCCGTTCGACGAGTTCCCCGAACTCCGCGGCGAACCGTTCGACCGCCGCCCAGTCCGTGTACTCGTAGTCGCGCGACGTGTCGGTTCCGAGCCGCAGCACCAGCGCGGCCAGTTTGAACAGCCACCGCTCCCCACGGGCGTACTGCGTGTACTTCAGCGCGCCCGCGAACAGGCCGACGCGGTCGGGGTGCCAGCCGGTCGCCTCCTCCAGTCGGTCGACGAACTCCCGCGCCCCCTCGCGCACCCAGTCGAGCGGGACGGCCGACGCCAGCGACAGTTGGAAGAACCCGGACGGCCGCGCGGCCAGCGTCTCGGCGTGCCGTTCGACGAACGCGACGACCTCCGGCTGGTGGGTTCGGTTGTTGACGGAAGCGCCGACCAACACTCCGTCGAACCCGTCGACGGCGTCGTCGGGGACGTCCGAGACGTGCTTCGTCGTCACGTCGAACCCGCCGTCCGAGAGGACCGAGTCGATGTGCGCGGCCACCTTGGCCGTCTGTCCCTCGCCGGTTCCGTAGGCGATGAGTATCGAAGCCATCGTGTGTCCGGCCGGGACTATGTCACCGGCTCGGATATAACTAGGATCGGCGTCTCACGCCACGGGCCCGACGAACACGGTAGGTCCAACGAGTAGGCCTTTTACCGCTCCGCGCGCCAGCACCGGTATGAGCAAACTCGACGAGTTCCTCGCCGGCGAGCGACTCGACGACGTGGCCATCTTCCTCACCCACGAGTTCCTCGACTCGCAGGGGAAAATCGCGAATATGGGAGAGAGCGTCGAGAACGGCGTCGTGCTCGTCGTCTCCGGCGACGAGGGGCGACAGGCGTTCGCCTCCGGCACCGGGGTCGACCCGATGGCGTTCGCGCGGCAGGCGATGGACAGCGAGGGGGTCGTCCACCCGGACCTCGGCGGCGGCGAGTGTCCCGACGCCGCCGAGAAGCCGGACGAGGACCACGACGTGGAGTTCGTCTTCGCGTTCGCCGAGGCGCAGAACGAGGAGGTCGGCGGCCTCTACGAGGAGGGCGACGTGATGCACGCGTACGCCCACTGCTCGTGCGGGCTGGACTACTCGCACAAGTGGCTCATGGGAACGCGCGACCGGACCGACTCGCCGACGGCGGAGGAGTAGGGGGGAAACGGGAACGCGACCGGAGCGACCGCCTGTCTCGTTCCGCGGGTCGAGTGCGGCGTCGACCGCCGACGCGGCTCAGCGCTCGTCGGGTCCGGACGCCGATTCGGTTCCCGTTCCCCCGGCCGGGCGGTCTCCGGACTCCGTTCCCGTCCCCGCTCCGGCCGCCGAATCCGAGTCCGAGTCCGCTCCGCGCTCCGGTCCCTCACCGGTCTCCGCGCGGCAAGCGGGTCGGTCCTCCGGCGGGGTCGCTCGCTCGCCGGCGTCGGTCGTCGGGGGCGCGCCGGGCGTCTCGTCGGGCGGGAGGCCCGCGACGTCGCGCGTCTCCGGCGACACCTCCCCGCCCGCGACGAGGTCCGGGAGGACGAGGCGGGCCGCCTGCACCACCAGCACCAGGATGAGCGGCGCGAGGAACAGCCCGTACCACCCGAACAGCACGGGCCCGAGGATGTACGCGAACATGACCATCCCGACGTGGAGCCCCCGCCCGGAGATGTACGGCCGGAGGACGAGTTCGGGGACGGTGTCGACGACGACGAACGCGACGAGCACGAAGACGACGGGGAACCAGAGCAGCGCCGGGTCGGCCAGCACCGCCTGCACCGCGAGGTAGAGCGCGATGGGGACGTACACGAGTTTGATGCCGACCACGGGAATGAGACTACCGACGCCAGTCAACAGTCCGAGCAGGGTCGCCGCCGGGAACGCGATGCCCGCCGGAGCGACCAGGTCGATGGCGTTGTACGTGAGCGCGGCGACGATGGCGATGGCGAACGCGGTGAGGATGTTGCCGAAGTAGAGCGTCTGGAGGTCGCGGTCGACGGCGGTGGCGAACGCGTACGCCGTGGAGTCCTCGCCGACGAGCGAGCGGTACCAGGCGGCGGCCCGCTGGTCGTCCCGGAGGAGGAAGAACGCCAGCGCGAGGACGACGAACAGGTAGATGAGGCCGGCGGCGATTGCACTCACGTAGCCGGCGGCGACGCCGAGCACCGCGCTGACGGACCCCGCCGACACCTCGCCGAGTCGGTCCGGGAGCGACGCGAGCGACTCGCTCAGGTCGCCCGCGAGCAGCGTCTCGCCGAGGTAGGGCTGTAACAGTTCGAGGTACGCCGGGCTCGCGCTGAGCAGGCCGCGCAACTGTCCGACGCCGACGACGACGGTGTACGCCATCAACACGAGCACGGGTAACGCGATGGCGAGCAGCGCTCCCGCGGCGGTCAGCGTCGGGGAACTCGACCGGGTGGCGATGCGCCGGTAGATGGGTCTGGTCGCGTAGTAGACGAACAGGCCGAGCAGGAACACCCCGACGAACGAGTAGAGGACGTACGCGACGAGCGCCCCGAGCGCGACCACCACGAGCCACCACGCGAGGCGCGAGCGGTCGAACTCGGTGTCGACTGGAATACTCATCTTCGCGTCCTACACGTCGAGGCGTGAAGTGTCTGGTCTCTCGTATCCGGTCTCGCGCGTCGGCTACTCCCCGTCCGTCGCGTCTCCGTCGGTCGACTCGGTCTCGGCTTCCGCCGCGGTCTCCGCGACCCGCTCGAACGCGGCGAGGATGACGCGTTTCGTCGTTCGCCCCTCCGTGGTCCAGTGGTGGGCGTAGTCGAGCATGTCGTCGTACACGTCCGGGAGGCAGCCGGCCGCCTTCGGGTGGCCGCCGCCGTTCACCTGTCGGGCGACCTCGTGACACCGCTCGAACGAGTCGGAGCCGCGGATGGAGGCGCTCCCGGCGGGCTTGACGACCACCGCGGCGTCCATCCCCCGCTCCCTGAGCTGGTCCGCCACTTCGTTCTGCGAGCACTTGCCGTACGTGACGCCGACCGACCAGGCGCCGACCTCGTGTTCCTCCGCGCGCTCGACGGCCTTCTCGATGAGCCGCTCCTTCTCGACGCGGCGCTCCGCCACGAACCGTTCGGCGGCCGGCGGGAGGTCCGCCCCGTGCGCGCCGACGACGGCGGCGTACTCCTCGGCGTCCGTCCAGTAGGCGTAGTCGGCCAGGTCGTCGCTCCGCTCGTCCTCGTTCAGCCAGAGGTCGTGGTCGCGCGTGACCGCCGCGAGCTCGGAGAACCGCGCCGGGAAGTCGTAGTCGAGCGAGCGGAGCGTCACGTCCGTCGAGCACTCCTCGTCGCTCTCGCCGACCACGAGGTCCACCCCGGCGTCCCGGACGGCCGCCGCGAGGTCGTCGGTCCACTGGTGGTGGTCGAACCACCGGACGACGCCCGCGCGGTCGACGACCGTCCGCAGGTCCGTCTCGACGGTGGCGAACTCGTCCGGACAGATGTCGCAGACGAACACGTCCGTCCCCGGGTCGAGGTACTCCGCGACGTAGCCCAGGTCCTCCTCGAACGAGTGCGGCCCCGAGGGGAGGAGCGCGACCGGCGACTCCGGGCGGTCCTCGTCGTCTTCGGCGTCTCCGGCGTCCTCGGCGTCCTCGGCGTCGACGCCCACCCCCGCGTCGGCCGCGAGCGCGCCGGTTCCGTCGTCGCCCCCCGTCGCCTCTTCGGGGTCCGTCACCTCGTCGGCGGCGAGTTCCCGCTCCAGTCGGTCGAGGAACGGGTCGGCGTCGAGCGCGGCGCCGTACGCCTCGCGGACGAGCGCGACGCAGCCCAGTCCGTCGGCGTCCGAGTCGGTGACGACGACGGCGTCGGCCCCCTCCATCGCCTCCATCGCACGCGCCTCGGCGCGGTCCTCGTCGAGCGAGTCCGGGTAGAAGAACCCCTTCCCCGGGAGCTTCGACCTGCGCTCCAGCGAGAGGGCGTCCGTGTCGATGAGTGCGTCGTCCATACCGCCCGCAGGCGGTCGCGGGTGAAAACTCCGGTGTTCGCGTCGGACTGGCTCGCGGCTGCCGCGCTCGACGCGCTCACCGCACTCGCCGGGCGACCGGTCCGCGAACGCGCTCAGTCGGCGGCTTGACCCTCCAGCTGCCGGACCGTGAGCACCGGGACCGGGCAGACGCGGACGACCCGCTCGGCGACGCTCCCGATGAGGAACCGGTTCTCACCGTGGCGCCCGCGGGTGCCGGTCGCGACCATGTCCGCGTCTATCTCGCGGGCGTAGTCGGCTATCTCGTTGGCCGGCCGGCCCTCCCGGACGACGGCGGTCACGTCGCGGTCGGCCCGCTTCTGGACGCCGACGATGGCCTCGCCCCCGCGCTCCTGGAGCGCGTTGCGCATGTCCGTCCGGACCGCCTCGGGCGAGGAGCCCACCTCGCCCGCGTCGACGACGTACAGCGCGTGGACCGCGGCGTCGAACTTCTCCGCGAGGTCGAGCGCCACGTCCACCGCCCGCCCGACGCTCTCGGAGCCGTCAGTGGCGATGACGATGGTGTCGAACACGTTCGCGAGTTCCGTCGGTCGGGGCTTAAAACTCCCTGCGTTCGACCCCGCCCGCGGCCCACCGGCGGCGGCGCGAGGGGAACACCTTTCACCCACTCCGTCCCAGTCCCCGCCATGACTCTCGAGGTCGGACGCGTACTGGTCCCCGTCGACGGGAGCGACGAGTCGCTCGAGGCCGTCGAGTACGCGGTCGCCATCGCCGACCGCTACGGCGCCGAAGTCCACGCGGTGTACGTGCTCGGCGAGGAGATAGTCCGGGCCATCGAGACGGACGCGGTCGACGAGGCCGAGGTCGCGAACGACACCGAGGCGTTCACCGACACCGTCCGCGAGACCGGCGAGGACGAGGGCGTCGACGTCGCCACCTCCATCGCCTACGGCTTCTCCACCCAGCGGAAGTCGCGCCACCCCGGGTCGGTCATCCTCGACACCGCCGAGGCCATCGACGCGGACTTCCTCGTCATCCCGCGCGAACCGCTGACCGGCGAACCCGCCGAGGTGCTGGAGAAGGCCGCGGAGTACGTCCTGCTGTACGCCAGCCAGCCAGTTCTCTCGGTGTAGGAGGACAGCCGCACGGGAGCCACCTCGGAATCCGGACGAGGACACCGAATTAATCGGGTCGAAACCCGGTATCGTGCTCCCCCTGATACCTGTTGGATCAGAGAACAGTCTCTCTCGTTCATCAGACGGTGATTCGTCAGTGGGGCATGGTAATACCAAACACGCCCTCGCGTCTCCGACGCGTCCTCGCGGTCGCAGCGACCGTCGTACTCGTCGTCTCGGCGGTCGCTGCCGGCGTGAGTCTGATGCCGGTGGGGACCGCCAGCGCGGCACCGACCCAGGTCAACGAGTGCACGACCATCACGGAGTCGGGCACGTACGAACTGAGCGGGAACCTGACCTACGAGGGCGGGACGTGCCTCTCCATCGAGACCAGCGACGTCGTCACCCTCACCGTCGACCTCCCGGGCGGAGACGAGTCGGACGGCAACGAGACGAGCGACGACCCGACCGCCCCCGCCGTCACACGGACGAGCGGTTGACGGGAACGAGACCCGCGTCTCTGCGCTCCTCGTTCGACCCCCTCACGACGGCTGAACGGCTCGAAAAACGCGCGTTTCCGCGCTACTGCTCGTACTCCCGCAACTCGTCGACGGTGTCGACGTCCGCGGCGACGCCCGGGTCGTCCGTCTCCACGAGCGAACCGTCGTCGCTCTCCAACAGGACCGGCCGTCCGCCGACGTCCCCCTCGACCGACCGAAGGTCCGCGAAGCGGGTCGACCCGAACAGCACGGGGTTGCCGCGCCGCCCGTCCACGCTCGCGGCGAACGCGTCGCCCAGTCCCGCCCGGTACGCGTCGACGAGGAGGCGCACGGTGTCGGACGAGACGAACGGCATGTCGCCGGGCAGGAACACCGCCGCGTCCGCACCGCGGGCCTCGGCCGCCGCGACCCCTCGCCTGACGGACGAGGCGATGCCCTCCCCGTAGTCGGGGTTCTCCACGACCGAGAGGTCGAGTCCGTCGAGCGCGGTCCGGACCGCGTCGCCCTCGTAGCCGACGACGGCGACGACCGAGGCGAGGTCCGCGTCGAGGAGCGTCCGCGCCGCCCGGCGGACCAGCGGGTCGCCGTCCCCGTCGAGGCGCGCGAGGAGTTTGTTGGCGTCGCCGAACCGCGAACTCGTTCCGGCCGCGAGGACGACGCCGACGACGGTGGGGTCGGGCGCGTCCGGGTCGCGGTCCGCGAGCGCCGCCGCGACCCGTTCGCGCGGGAGGCGGGGGAGCGACGCGTCGCTCACTCCACCACCTCGAACGGGACGACGGCGACGTCCTCGCCGGGAACGAGCGGCCGGTCGGTGAGGACGACGCCGTCCGCGAGCGCGACGCGCGTGCTCGACGCCACGCGACCGGGAGCGAATCGAGTGCCGTACAGCGGGACCGGCGAGTCCTCGTGGCCCAGGGGGACGGCGCGGCCGTCCCCGAGCGCGACCGGAACAGCGTACTCGACGTCCTCGTCCGGGAGGTCCACGCGGGAGGCCGAGTCGGCCGTCACCGTCGGCAGCGGGCGCTCGCCGGTGAACAGCGGCCGGAGGACGAGCGTCGCCGCGGCGTGTGCCGCGACCGGCTTCCCCGGGAGTCCGCAGACGAGCGTGCCGTCGACCGTCGCGGCCGTCACCGGACGGCCGGGTCGGAGCGCCACCCCGGTGAACAGCGGGTCGCGTGCGGCGAGGAGGCTCCCGACGTGGTCGCCGCGGCCGACGCTCGTCCCGCCGGAGGTGAGGACGACGTCGTGGGCCGCGACCGCCCGTTCGACGGCCTCCCGGACCGCCGTCTCGTCGTCGGGCACCGTCCCCACCAGCGTCGGCCGGTGACCCCACTCGCGGACGAGGTTCGCCAGCATCTCCGAGTCGCGGTCCGGCTGTCGTCCCTCGTGAATCTCCGTCCCGGTCGCCAGCACCCCGACCGAGAGGCGGGAGCGGACCGTCACCGAGTCGACGCCGACGTCCCGGAGCAAGGCGGCGTGGCGGGGGGCCAGTCCGTCGCCGGCGTCGAACAGCCGTTCGCCCGCCGCGGCGGTCGCGCCCGCGGGGTAGCGGTTCGCCCCCGGGTCGAGCGCCGGGCCGGAGAGCGAACCGTCGTCGACGGTCGCGTCCTCGCGGGGCAACACGGCGTCCGCGCGGTCGGGGAGCGGCGCGCCCGTGGCGATCTCGACCGCCTCCCCCTCGCCGAGGGTCGGCGGGTCGTCCTCGGGTCCGACGCTCCCGGTCACGGCGAGCGGGTAGCCGTCGGCCGCGGCGAACGCGAACCCGTCCATGGTGGCGAAGTCGCGCGCGGGGACGTCGGCCGGGGCGGTGACCGGGGTCGCGACGGTTCGCCCCGCAATCGCGTCGAGTGCCACCCGCTCGGTCGTCCCGTCCCACGCGTCGTCGCGCCGCGCGAGCAGGCGGTCGACCGCGACCGACCGGGGGACGGCGTCGCTCGGAGCCATACCTCTCACTGCCCCCAGCACGGACATACCTCTTGTCCCCGTCACCTCGGTCGTCTCCGCCGGTACCGGTACCAGTCGTCGTCGGTCGGCGCTGGGCCGTCGCTCATCCGGTCCGCGCGGCGTGCTCGCCGGACTGGACGACCGTCCCGCCGGGCGGGCGCGTCGCGGCCGAACCCGGAGCTTTGCAAAGGTTTTTCCTTACATAGCGAGAGGTTAGCGTGGCCACTGGTGACACGAGCCAGTACGAGGTGAGACCCCACCCATGCAATTCAACGGGACGTTCGAACTCGAGGACGCGACCGTAGACGAAGTGTGGCTCGCGCTCTCGGACCCGGTGTTGATCGCCGAGGCGCTACCGGGGTGTGAGTTCCTCCTCCACGTCGACGACGAGGACGTCGACTTCGACACCCTCGAAGAGCGAGCGGCCGCGCAGGACGCCGAACCCACCGGCGACCCGGAGGTCATCGCCGAGCGGGCGTTCCGGGAGGGCGAGACGTACGCCGCGCTCGTCCAGGTGAGCGTCGGCCCGGTGAACCCGACGTTCGAGACGGTGGTGACGATAGACGAGCGCGAGCGCCCGCGGATGCGCGCGTCGGGCGAGGGGAGTTCCGGCGACAGTTCCTTCGAGATGTCGTCCGGGATGACGCTGTCCGAGAGCGACGACGGCGTCGCCGTCGACTGGGAGACGGAGGCTGACGTGTTCGGTCGGGTCGCGGGCATGGGCCAGCGGGTGGTCAACCCGGTGGCGAACCGGCTGGTGAAGCGGTTCTTCTCGTCGGTGCAGGACGAACTCCGCGAGCGAACCATGGAGGACGTCCCGGAGAGCGACGACGCCGGGGACGCGAGCCTCGTCGACCGGGTGCTCGGGCGGTCCAGCGGGAACGATTCACAATGACGGAACACGACATCACGCTGACGGTGAACGGGACGGACCACGACCTCACGGTCGACGCCCGGACCCTGCTCGTCCACGCGCTGCGCGACGAGTTGGGCTACACGGGGACGAACGTCGGCTGCGAGAGCAGCACCTGCGGCGCCTGCACCGTCCGCATCGACGGCGACGCCGTCAAGTCCTGTACGGCGCTCGCGGTGCAGGCGGACGGGAGCGACGTCGAGACGGTCGAAGGACTCGCGGACGACGGCGAGTTCCACCCGATACAGACGGGGTTCCAGGAGGAGCACGGGCTCCAGTGCGGCTACTGTACGCCCGGGATGATGCTGACCGCGGTGGACCTGCTGGAGGAGAACCCCGACCCGACGCGCGAGGAGATACGCGAGGGACTGGAGGGGAACCTCTGCCGGTGTACGGGCTATCAGAACATCGTCAACGCGGTGGAGAACGCCGCCGAGTCGATGGGGTCGGGCGCCGTCGCCGACGGGGGCGAACCGGAGGGAGGTGACGCGGAGTGAGCATCGACTCTGTCGACCCCGACGACGTCAGCGCGGCGGACATCCTCGGCTCCGCCATCGAGCGGCGCGAGGACCCCGCCCTGATCACGGGGAACGCGGAGTACACCGACGACATCCAGCTCCCGAACGCGGTCCACATGGCCGTCGTGCGGAGCCAGTACGGCCACGCGAAAATCGAGGACGTGGACACGAGCGCCGCCGAGGAGATGGAGGGCGTCGTCGGCGTCTACACCCACGACGACCTGGCGCGCGAGGACACGCCGGGCGACCTGCCGTACCTCGTCCCCGTCGGCTGGCTCCTGCCGAGCCTCAACAACGTGGACCACTCCATCCTCGCCGACGGCCGGGTGCGGTACCAGGGCGACGCCGTCGCCGTCGTCGTGGCGGAGGAGCGCTACCTCGCGCACGACGCCGCCGGCGAGGTCGAGGTGGAGTACGACCGGCTGGACGCGGTGACCGACCCCGACGAGGCGCTCTCGGGTGACGCCCCGCAACTCCACTCGGAGGCGGACGACAACGTCGCGTTCGACTGGGAGATCGGCGACGAGTCGAAGACGGACGAGGCGTTCGACGGGGCGGCCCACACGGTGAGCATCGAACTGGAGAACCAGTTGCTCATCCCGAACGCGATGGAGCCGCGGGCGGCGGTGGCCGACTACAACCCCGGCACCGACGAACTCGACGTGTTCATGACCTCCCAGAACCCCCACCTCCACCGCCTGCTGATGTCGGGGGTCATCGACCACCCGGAGCACAAACTCCGCATCAAGGCGCCGGAGGTCGGCGGCGGGTTCGGGAGCAAGATACACCACTACGCCGACGAGGCGCTCGTCGCGTGGTGCGCCAAACACCTCGAACGCCCGGTCAAGTGGACGGCGACCCGGTCGGAGACGTACCTCACCGACGCGCAGGGGCGCGGCCACTCGACCGACGCCGAACTCGCGATGGACGAGGATGGCACCATCGTCGGCCTCCGCGTGGACACGCGGGCGAACCTCGGCGCGTACCTCTCGACGTTCGCGCCGGCGGTGCCGACGTACCTCTACGGGACGCTCCTGTCGGGGCAGTACGACATCCCCGCCATCTACGGCCACGTCACCGGGGCGTACACGAACGTCCCGCCGGTCGACGCCTACCGCGGGGCGGGGCGCCCGGAGGCGTCGTTCGTCGTCGAGCGACTCGTCCACCTCGGCGCGAAGGAGGTGGGGATGGACCCCGCCGAGTTCCGCCGACGGAACTTCGTGCCCGACGACGCGTTCCCGTACGAGACGCAGGTCGCCGTCGTCTACGACAGCGGCGACTACGAGAAACCGCTCGACAGGGCGCTCGACATGCTCGACTACGACGAGTTCCGCGAGCGGCAGGCGGCGGCGCGCGACGAGGGGCGCTACCTCGGCGTCGGCTTCTCGTCGTACATCGAGGCGTGCGGGCTGGCCCCCTCGGAACTCGCCGGGCAACTCGGCGCGCAGGCCGGGCTGTGGGAGTCGAGTCTGGTGCGCTTCCACCCCTCCGGGACGGTGACCGCCTTCTGCGGCACCTCGGGACACGGACAGGGTCACGCGACCACGTACGCGCAGATCGTCGCGAACGAACTCGGCGTCGACTACGACGACGTCGACGTCGTCGAGGGCGACACGGACGAGATTCCCCACGGCATGGGGACGTACGGCTCCCGGTCGGCGGCGGTCGGCGGGAGTTCGCTCGTCAAGAGCGCGCAGAAGGTGGTCGAGAAGGCGAAGCGCATCGCCGCCCACCAGTTCGAGGCCGACCCGGACGACGTGGAGTTCTCGAACGGCAAGTTCCAGGTGGCGGGCGCGCCCGACCGCTCGATGCGCATCGAGTCGGTGGCCGAGCAGGCGTACCTCGCACACGACATGCCGGACGGCGAGGAACCGGGCCTGGAGGCGACGTCGTTCTACGACCCGGACAACTTCGTGTTCCCGTTCGGCACGCACGCCGCCGTGGTCGAGGTGGACCCCGAGAGCGGCGAAATCGAGGTCGAGCGGTACGTCGCCGTCGACGACGTGGGCAACCAGATAAACCCCAAGATCGTCGAGGGGCAGATTCACGGCGGCGTCGCGCAGGGCGTCGGCCAGGCGCTGTACGAGGGTGCCGAGTACGACGAGAACGGGACGCTCGTCACCGGGTCGATGCAGGACTACGCGGTCCCCAAGGCCGAGCACGTCCCCGAGATGGAGACGGACTCCACCGTGACGCCCAGCCCGCACAACCCGCTGGGCGTGAAGGGCGTCGGCGAGGCCGGCACCATCGCCGCGCCGCAGGCGGTCGTCAACGCGGTGGCTGACGCGCTCGACCCGTTCGGCGTCGAGGGCGTGGAGATGCCGATGACCCAGGAGCGGGTGTGGCGCGCGGTACAGGACAACGCGACCGCGGACGGCGGTGCGGACAGCGGAGGTGAGGAGTGATGTTCCCGGACGAGTTCGACTACTACGAGGCGGACGACGTGAGCGAGGCCGTCGAACTGCTCGAAGAGCACGCCGACGAGGAGACGGAACTGCTCGCGGGCGGGCACAGCCTGCTCCCGGCGATGAAGAGCGGGCTGTCCAGCCCGGACGTACTCATCGACGTGGGCGACATCGACGCCCTCCACGGCGTGCGCGTCGACGGTGACTCGCTCGCTATCGGCGCGATGACGCGCTACAGCGACTTCCTGAACGCCGAGGCGGCCCACGAGCACGCGCCGGCGCTCACCGCCGCCGTCGAGGAGGTGGGCGACACGCAGGTGCGCAACCGCGGGACGCTCGGGGGCAACCTCGCGCACGCCGACCCGGCGTCGGACCTGCCGGGCGCGGCGCTCGCGTCCGACGCCACAGTCGTCCTCGAAGGCCCCGACGGGGAGCGGCGGGTTCCAGCCGAGGAGTTCTACCTCGGGATGTACATGACCGACCGCGCCCCGGACGAACTGTTGACGGCCGTCGAGGTACCGTCGGCCGGCGACGCGGTCGGCGCGTACTCGAAGAAGCCGAGTCCGTCGTCCGGCTACGCGCTCGTCGGCGTCGCGGTCCTGCTCGACGTCGACGACGGGGCGGTCGGGTCCGCCCGCGTCGGCGCGAACGGCGCGATGGACCACGGGGTTCGGCTCGAACCCGTCGAGGACGCGCTGGCCGGCGAGTCGCTCGACGACGGCGCCATCGAGGCGGCGGCCGGGCGCGCGACGGAGGGGCTCGACACGGCGATGATGATGTCGGACCTGCAGGCGTCCGCGGAGTTCCGCGAGCGCCTGCTGGAGGTGCACACCGAGCGGGCGCTCCGGGACGCGATGGAGCGGACGGACGCCGGCGCGCCGCAGGCGGCCGACTGACGTGGTCTCGCCCCGCTCACTCTTCGGGTCCCGCGTCCGGTCCGTCCGTCCGGGACGCCGCCGCGGACCCTTCGGCCCCCGCGAACCCTCCGCCCGACCGCCGCCGTGCGGGAGGGGCGTCGAGCGCGTACCGCTCAGAAGACGACGAGGCCGCGGACCGACCGGCGCCTCGGGGGCGGCAGCGTGAGCGACGGCCCCCCGGCGTTCGCCGACGCCACCGAGGACGACCTGCGGACGGCGTTCGACGAGCAGGCGTACGTCGCGGACGACGGCCTGGTGACGACGGTGTTCCTGGCGCTCAGGCTGGGCAAACCGCTGCTCGTCGAGGGGGAACCCGGTGCGGGCAAGACGGAGTTGGCGAAGGTGCTCGCCGGCGGGTTCGACGCCGAGTTGGTTCGCCTCCAGTGTTACGAGGGGCTGACCGCCGAGAGCGCCCTCTACGAGTGGAACTACACGAAACAGCTCCTCGCGGTGCAGTCGGGCGCGGATGAGAACGTGTTCTCGGAGCCGTACCTGCTGGAGCGGCCGCTCCTCCGAGCGCTCCGGGGCGAGGGACCGCGCGTCCTGCTCATCGACGAGATAGACCGCGCGGACGAGGAGTTCGAGGCGCTGCTGCTGGAGGTGCTGAGCGACTTCCAGGTGAGCGTCCCCGAACTCGGGACGATACGCGCGGAGACGCCGCCTGCGGTGATAATCACGTCCAACCGGACGCGGGGGCTGAGCGACGCGCTCAAGCGGCGGTGCCTCTACCTCCACGTCGCGCCGCCGTCGGTCGAGAAGGAGCGAGCCATCCTCTCGCGGCGGGTGCCCGAACTCGACGGGGCGGTCGCCGCGGAACTGTGCGGGATGGCCGCGCGCCTCCGCGAGGAACCGCTCCGGAAGCCGCCGGGCGCGGCCGAGACCATCGACTGGGCGCGCGCCGTCGCCGAACTCCGGCGCGACGGCGACGGCGACTCGCTGTCGGCCGCCGAGGTGCGCGAGACGCTCGGCTGCCTGCTCAAGGAGGTCGAGGACATCGAGCGGGTGGACGACGACCTGCTCGCGTCGCTCGTCGAGGCCGCCGAGGAGGCCAGAGCGGAGGCCGAGGCGTGAGCCACCCCGACCCGCCCGAGGCCCCCGACTTCGTCGCCGCCCGCGACCACGTCCGCGACGAACTCGTCCGGTTCGCCCGGGCGCTCCGCCGCGCGGGCGTGGCGGTACCGGCGAACGCCGCGACGACGGCCGCGCGGGCGCTCGTCGAAGTCGGGTTCGACGACCGGGCGGGCGCGCGGGCGGCGCTGCGCGCCTCGCTGGTGTCGGACGCCGACGACGTGGCGACGTTCGACCGGCAGTTCCCGGAGTTCTGGCGGCGGCTCACCGCCGGACTCGACGCCGAGGGACCGGCCCCGCGGACGGACGACGACCCGGAGGGCGCGCTGGCGCCACTCGGCGAGGCGGCGGACGACGAGTCGAACGCCGCCGAGAGAGAGGACCGCGACGGCGACGACCCCGACGACGACGGGTGGAGCGCGGAGGCGCTCGGCGCCGTCGTCGGCCAGTCGGACGTTGACGCCGGCGAGGACGGCGAACACAGCGCCCCTCTGTACGGCCGGGAGGGGAGTCCGACCCCGGTGTCGACGCCGGTCGTCTCGGACGACGACCTGACCGGGGCGTTCGCGGACCTCACCGACGCGCTCGCCGCCCTGCGCGGGCGGCGGTGGCGGGCGAGCGGCGAGGAGCGACCCGACGTGCGACGGGCGCTCCGCGAGAGCGTCGGGACGGGCGGGACGGTGCCGTCGGTGCCCCGGCGGGGACGCGCACGGAGCGCGGTGCGCGCGCTCGTACTCGCGGACGTGAGCCGGTCGGTGCTCGACACCGTCGACCGGTCGTTCCTCCTCCGGACGCTCCGACTCGCGCGGACGGAGTGGCGCGACGCGCGGGTGTTCTTCTTCGACGAGGCGCTCCGCGAGGTGTCGGCGGCGTTCGACGAACCGACGGCGGCCGCGGCCGTCGCGGCGCTCGAACGGGCCGAGACCGAGTGGGGCGGTGGGACGCGCATCGGCGACTCGCTCGCCGAGGTGCGCGAACGCGCCCCAGAGGCCGTCGACCGGCGGACGGTCGTGTTCGTCGTCAGCGACGGGCTGGAGACGGGCGACCCGGACCGCCTCGCGGACGCGGCGTCGTGGCTCTCGCGCCGGGCGGCGAGCGTCCTCTGGCTCAACCCGCTCGCGGGCGCGGCGGCGTACGAACCCACCGCGCGGGGGATGGCGGCCGCGCTCCCGTTCCTCGACGGCCTGTTCGCGTTCACCGGCCCCGACGACCTCCGCGAGGTAGCCCGACAGCTCCGCCTCCGCGACGGCGGCGGGCGCGTCGGCTACGAGTACGACCCGCGGCGACGGGGTGAACCGTGAGCGGCGAGTACCCACCTCCGAGGAGACACCCAGACCCATGACGACGAACGACTGGAGCGTCCCGGAGACGGACGTGTTCGACCGGATGCGTAGCGTCCTCGACGAGGGTGACGAGGCGGTCCTCGCCACCGTCGTCGACGTGGAGGGGAGCGCCTACCGGCGCCCCGGAGCCAAGATGCTCGTCCACCCGACGGGCGGCGGGGCGGGGAGCATCACCGCCGGCTGCCTCGAGGACGAGGTCCGCGCGCTCGCGGCGGACGTGCTGGCCGAGGGCGGTCCGCGCGTCGAGACGTGGGACCTCACCGGCGACGGCGACGAGTGGGGGATGGGCGTCGGCTGCAACGGCGTCATCACGGTGCTGCTCGAACCGCTCGGCGCGTCGTACCGGCCGGCGCTCGACGCCCGCGAACGGGGCGACGCCGTCGGCGTCGTCACCGTCGTCGGTGGAGACCTCCCCGTCGGCACGCGGGCGTACTACGACCCCGAGGACGGGTTCGCGGCCGACGCCGACCTGCCGGCGTGGCTGACCGCGGAGCTATCGGACCGGGCCGACCGACTCGTCGCCGCCGGCGAGAGCGACACGCTCGCCGTCCGGACCGACGACGACGAAGCCGAGGTGTTCGTCGACGGCGTGCGACCGCCGCCGGACCTCGTGGTACTCGGCTCGGGTCACGACGTCGCGCCGGTGGTCGAACTCGCGAAACTCGTCGACTTCCGCGTCACCGTCGTCTCGTTCCGGGGCGCGCAGGCCGAGGACGGCCGGTTCGCGCGCGCCGACGCGGTCCACTCGGCCTCGCCGCGTGACCTCCGCGGCGTGGTCGACTTCGACGAGGAGACGTACGTGGTCGTGATGACCCACAACTTCGTGGACGACCGTCTCGCGCTCGCGGAACTGCTGGAGACGCCCGTCGAGTACGTCGGCGTGATGGGGCCGCGCGAGCGGTTCGTCGAGATGCGCGAGGCGTTCGCCGAGGAGGGCGTGACGTTCGACGAGGCCGACCTCGACCGGGTGTACACCCCCATCGGCCTCGATTTGGGCGGCGACACGCCGTACCAGATAGCCAGCAGCGTCGTGACCGAGGTGCTCGCGGTCGCCAACGACCGGACGCCCGGCCACCTCTCCGACCACGAGGGGCCGATTCACGGCCGCCTCGACCTGGAGACGGAAGCGGAGTGAGCGGGCGGCCCTCACTCGGCTGCTCGGCCGACCCGGCTCTTCTGCCCTCTGCGGTCCCCGACGTTCACTCCGGCGGCGCGTCCCGCTCCTCGCCGTCGTCCTGCGGGTCGTAGCCGACGGTCTCGCGGGCGTGTTCGGCGTCGTCGAGCCACCGGCGGTCGTTGGCGCTGACGCCGTAGAAGTGGTCCCACTCCACCGAGTCGTCCCGGAGACAGCGGTCGACGAGGTGGGCCAGGTCGCGGCGCGACTGCCAGAGTCCCTTCATGCGGGCGACCTGCTCCTCGTACTCGTCGCTCCCGCGCTCCCACTCCCCGTCGTCGACGCCGCGTTCCGCGTCGCCGTACGGGTGGTCGTACTCGGGTTCCCGGACCGCGCCGATGCGCAGGCCGTAGAAGCGCACGCCGTGCGCCTCCGCGGCGAGTCGGCCGAGGTCCTCGCCGTACGACTTGGTGAGCCCGTAGCGCGAGTCGGGGCGGTGGGGTTCGGTGTGGTCCGCGAAGACCCCGTTGTCGTGGTAGACGTCCGGCGCGTTGCGCACCTCGACCATGCCGACCGCGTGGTTCGAGGAGGCGAAGACGACGCTGTCGAGACCGGCGTCGACGGCCGCCTCGTACACGTTGTTGATGCCCTCGAGGTTCTCCGCCAGCGGCTCCGACCAGGCGAGTTCGCGCGACCCCGCCCCGCCGGTCCCCGGCACCAGCGCCAGGTGGACGACGGCGTCCTGCCCGTCGAAGTGCGGGCGGATGTCGTCGTAGTCGCGCACGTCCGCGACGACCGACTCACCGGGCGCGTCGCCCTCGGGCGGGTCGACGTCGAGCAGTGTGAACTCGTAGTCGCCGTCGTCGCCCGCGAGGTGGTCGGTGATGGCGGTGCCGACGACGCCGTGCGCGCCGGTGATGAGGACGTCCATACGTGGCCACTCGCGCGGAGGAGGGTAGGTGTTCCGTCCGCGACAGCGTGGCCCGGAACCGGAACGGGCCGGTGGTGTTCGACCGGGAGCGCCCCGCCGCGCCGCTACGAGGCGTAGCCCAGCGCCTCCGCCGCGCCGAACAGCCGTTCGACGACGACGATGGCGAGCAGGACGATGACGATGTTGATGGTCGAGACGGCCGCGATGACCGGACTCGCGCCGAACTGCATCTGTGCGAAGATGCGCACCGGGATTGGCGTCATCCCCGGTCCCTGCAGGAACACGGCGATCTGGAGGTTGGAGTAGCTGACGACGAACGAGAAGATGGCCGCCGTGAGCAGTCCCGGCAGCAGCGTCGGGAACGTCACGCGCAGGAACGTCTGTATCTCGTCCGCGCCGAGGTTCATCGCCGCCTCCTCGATGCTGCGGTCGTAGTTCGACATCGCCGCGAGGATGCTCCGGGTCGCGTACGGCGTGGTGTACACCGCGAGCGCGATGGAGAGGCCGACGAGGTTGCCGACCAGCCCGAAGTGCTGGAGCACGAGCAACAGCGCGAGTCCGAGGATTATCTGCGGAATCATCAGCGGGAGGAACGTCGCCGCGTCCAACACGTTCCGGAAGCGGAAGTCGAACCGGCCGATGGCGAACGCGGCGGCCGTGCTGAGCACGATGCCGATGAGCGTCGCCAGGATGGAGTACTGGAAGCTCACGACGAACGAGGAGACCCAGGTGCTCCGCGAGAACACCTGCGCGTACCAGTCGAGCGTGATGCCGTCGGGCGGGAACGCGTACAGGTCGGAGGGGTTGAAGCTGATGAGCACCGCGAAGATGACGGGCAACAGCAGGTAGAAGAACACCACGGCGAGCAACACCGCGTTCAGCGCGCCGGCGAGCGTCACGCCGCCGAGCGACTTCGAGAGGTCGAACCGGCCGAGCGCACCGGCGCCGCGGAACGACCGCGAGCGGCCGAGGTCCGCGACGCCGCCGTCGGTCTCCGGACGGCGGTCGTCGGAGCCGTCGAGGGAGCCGTCGGGGCGGGAGCCGTCGCGCGCGCTCACGCCGTCTCACCCCCGCCGACCTGGACGTCGGTGACGAGCGTGTATACGTACACGAGCGCGAGCGACACCGCCAGCAGGACGAACGACATCGCGGACGCGAGCGGCCAGTTGAGGTCGCCCGTCGCGGCGTCGTAGATGAACGGCGCGATCATCGGCACCTGCGGCATGCCGATGAACACCGCCGTCGCGAACGTCCCCATCGTGAGCACGAACGCGATGAGCGTCGCGCCCACCACCCCCGGGAGCGAGAGGGGGAACGTCACGTAGAGGAACGTCTGCAACTGGTTCGCCCCGAGGTTGTACGACGCCTCGATGAGTTCGCGGTCGAGCGTGTAGAGGACGCTCATCAGGATGAGCACCGCGAACGGCATGAGCACCGACGAGATGGCCACGACGAGGCCGGCTTTCGTGTTCAACAGCGTGTACTGGAAGCCGAACACGCCGAGCGCCTGGTTGATGACGCCGCTCGACCCCATCAGCGCGAACCAGCCGAACGCGCGCACGACGTTCCCGACGAGCATCGGCGCGATGACGAGCAGGATGAGCACCTGCGAGTAGCGCCACGTCGAGAAGACGATGAAGTACGCGATGGGGTAGCTCACGAGGACGGTGAACAGCGTCGAGACGACGCTTATCTCGACGGTGACGTAGAGCGCGCGCATGTACAGCGACGAGGTGAAGAACTTCACGTAGTTCGCCACCGTCAGCGTCGACTCCATGGTCCCCGTGGGGACGTTGGTGTAGAAGCTGACGAGGAACATGTACGCGATGGGGAGGAAGAACAGCAGCAGCATGTACCCGAGGTACGGTCCGGCGAGGATGTACCCCGCGTACGACTCGTCCTTGTGACGCTGGATGAACCCGAGCAGGCGCTCGTGGACGACCGGGAGCCGCCAGTCCCACGACCCGGACAGCAGGCCGCTCCCCGACCCGGTGTCGCCGCTCATGCGCTGCTCCCCGGGATGGCGAACGGCGACCCCCGGTCGAACGCGAGCGAGACGGACTCGCCCGGCGAGAACCGGGTGCTGTCGCGGAGGTACTGCTGTTCGACGTGGACCTGCTGGTCACCCACGTCGACGAAGTACTCCATGCGCGACCCGAGGAACGTGGCCTCCTCGACTTCGCCGTGGAGCACGTTCTCCCCGGCCGTCGCCTCGCCGTCCCGGTGGAGCGAGAACCGCTCGGGGCGGAACAGGAGCGTCACCGGCGTCCCCTCGGTCAGGTCGGCCTCGCCGGCCGCCGTCCGGGTGAGTTCGGCCCTGTCACCCGTCTCCAGCGCCACCGTGTAGCCGTCGCCGGTGACGGCCTCGACGGTCCCGGCGAGGAGGTTCGCGTTCCCGATGAAGTCGGCGACGAACTCGTCGTCGGGCGACTGGTACACCTGCTCGGGGGGACCGACCTGGTGGACGACGCCGTCGTTCATCACCGCCATCCGGTCGGACATGGTCAGCGCCTCCTCCTGGTTGTGGGTGACGTACACCATCGACACGTCGAGTTCGCGGTGGAGCCTGAGTATCTCGAACCGCATCTCCTCGCGGAGCTTCTTGTCGAGGTTCGACAGCGGCTCGTCGAGCAGGAGGACGGACGGCTCGATGACCAGCGCACGCGCGAGCGCGACCCGCTGTTGCTGGCCGCCCGACAACTCCTTCGGGTACCGGTCGCCGAGTCCGCCCAGCCGGACGAGTTCGAGTCCCTCGCGGACCCGCCGGTCGACCTCGTCGGAGGGGCGGTTCTGCATCTCCAGCCCGAACGCGACGTTGTCCGCCACGGTCATGTGCGGGAACAGCGCGTACTGCTGGAACACCATCCCCGTGTCGCGGTTGTACGGCGGGGTGTCCGTCACCGTCTGGCCGCCGATTTCGACGACTCCCTCCGAGGGCGTCTCGAAGCCGGCGATCATCCGGAGCGTCGTCGTCTTCCCGCAGCCCGACGGGCCGAGCAGCGTGAGCAGTTCGCCGTCCCGCACGTCGAGGTCGACGTCGCTCACCGCGGTCACGTCGCGGAACCGCTTCGTCACCCCGGAGAGGCGGACGACCGTGTCGCTCCCGCTCATCCGTGCTTGTTGATTATCTCGTTGGCCCGTTCGCGCCAACTCGCGCGGTTCTCGGCGATCCACTCGAAGTCGGGGACGTTCAGGTTCTCCAGGTCCTCCGGCTGGACCAGTTTGTCCGCCACCGCCGACGGGTACTCGGCGCTCGGGTTGGGGTTGGTGTAGTACATGTTCTCGGCGATGACCTTCGCCGCCTGGTTCCGGAGCGTGTAGTCGATGAGCTTGCCCGCCCACTCGACGCGGTTCTCCGGGATGTTCTTCGGGATGGCGTTCCCGAAGTTCGTGGTCATCGCGCCCGCCTCCGGGATGACGCTCGTGACGGGCTTCCCCTCGCTCTCCCACTGGGCCGCGCGCGCCGACCAGTACCGCCCGAGGACGATCTCCTCTTGTGCGAACAGCTTCCCGTACTCCTCGCTGGAGGTGATGTACTGCGGGTCCATCGTCTTCACGATCTCCTCGTACAGCGAGAACGCCTGCTCGACGTCCTTGAACGACTCACCGCCGGTCTGCGCCAGCGAGAACGCGAGGACGTCGTGGGTCGGGTCCTCCGTGAAGAGGCCGACCTTCCCCTTGTACTCGGTGTTGAGGTACGGTTCCTTCCAGGAGGTGGGGGCGGAGTCGAAGACGTTCGGGTTGTACAGGAGCGCGCTGGCGGCGAATATCTGCATCACCCAGTCGTCGCCCTTGAAGTTGTCCGGGATGTCGGGGTAGGTGGGGACGACGTCCCCGTCGAGTTCCAGCCAGAGGTCGGCGTTCGACCCGCGGACCAGCCCGGAACCGTCCTGCTGGGAGACGTCCACCGGCGGGTCGCCCTTCTGTGCGATGATCTTGTTCAGCCGCTCGGTGTTGTCGCCGAGGACGTACTCCATGGAGATGTCCGTCTCCTCCTTGTACGGCTCGACGACCGCCTGAATCATCAGGTCCTGCCACGTCCCGCCCCAGGTGCCGAGTCGGAGCGTGCTGGGTTTCCCACTCCCGCCGCCGCCGCCGAGACAGCCGGCGGTCGCGGCCGAGGCCGCGGCGCCGAACGCCCCGGCGCGCTTGAGGTACTCGCGGCGAAGCATGCTATCGTCCCTCATATCACGGTCGAACAGGCGGCATCGTTATTTAAAAGGTTCCGCTCTCCGGAATATGACTGTCCGGGACTCGTCGCATGAATCGCTGGTATTCGGTCGTCACCGGGCTTCATTCGGGCTGAAACGCGAATTCGAGTTATCACTGTATCGACCCGACCCGTCCGTTCGTTTAAGTATAGTATCACCTCTACCCACAGGTTCAATAGACGGAGGGCGAGCGTGCCAGTATGCGAGGGTTCGACACACCGGTCGCCGAACACGAGCGACGACGCGAGCGCCTGTTGGACGCCGCCGAGGCCGACGGCTACGACGGCGTCGTCCTGTTCGGCGCGTTGAACATCCACTACGTCAGCGGGATGTACCACCTCCCCACCGAGCGCCCCACCGCGCTCGTCGTCTCGCGCGACGGGAGCGAGGCGGTCGTCCCGCGTCTGGAGGCCGAACACGCCGAACGCGAGGAGTTCCTCCACGACGCGGTGCGGGTCTACTTCGACTACCCGCAGGGGAGGCCGATGGAACGGGTCGCGGAGGCGTGCGAGTCGCTCGGCGTCGCCGACGGTCGGCTCGCGACAGACAGCGACGGCAGTCCGGCCCGCAACGGGTACACCGGGCCGGCGCTCTCGGCGGTGATCGACGCCGAGGTGGGCGTCGAGGACTACGTCACCGACATGCGCGAGGTGAAGAGCGACGAGGAGGTGACGCGCATCCGCGAGGCGAGCGTCTGGGCGAACCTCGGCCACCGCATCCTCCAGGAGAAGATCGAGGTCGGTCGGCGGCCGGTCGTCGTCAGCGCCGAGGTGCAAGCCGAGGGGACGAAGACGATGCTCGACACGCTCGGCGACCGCTACGAGATGATGGACTGGGCCGCGCCGATGGCGTGCAAGTTCACGGCCGGCGAGGTGACCGCTCGCCCCCACAGCGTCGACCAGACGACCCCCATCGAGTACGGCGACAACGTCGTCACCATCGTCAAGCCGGCCGTCGGCGGCTACACGACGGAACTGGAGCGGACGCTGTTCGTCGGCGAGGCGAGCGCCGACCAGCGCGACTACTTCGCCGTGATGCGGGAGGCGCAGGAACTCGCCGTCGACGCCATCGCGCCCGGCGTCGAGTACGGTCACGTCGAGGAGGAGGTGCGCGACTACTTCGAGGAACAGGGCGTCGCGGACCACACCCAGCACCACGTCGGGCACAACATCGGCATGGAGGGCCACGAGCGGCCGTTCCTCGACGTGGACTACGACGGCGAGATACGCGAGGGGGAACTGTACACGGTCGAACCGGGGTTCTACGTCGACGGGGTGGGCGGATTCCGCCACTCCGACACCGTGCTCGTGACCGGGGACGGGACGGAGACGCTGACGTACTACCCGCGCGACGTGGAGTCGCTGATCGTCGATGCGTGAGCTGATCCCCGACCCCGCCGACCGGTTCGTCGACCCCGACCGGTTCAAACGCGTGCGCGCGACGCTCGGCGGGACCGCGTTCGACGGCCTGTGCGCGTTCGCCGCGCCGAACAGCTACTACCTCTCGGGGGCGTACGCGGGGATGTACTCCCGGCCGGTGGTCGCCGCCGTCACCGCCGACGCGAGCGTGCTCGTCACGCCGACCATCGAGCGCCGGAAGGCGGCCCGGACCGCGTGGACCGACCGCGTCGTCGCCTACGAGGACGAGGACGACCCGCTCGCCGTCGCCGCCGACGCGCTCGGCGACCTGGGCGCGGCGTCGTGGGGCTACGACCGCGGTGAGGCCCGCCCGGACTGGGTCGAGGGCGTCGCCGCCCACCTCGACGCGGAGTTCGCGGACGCGACGGGGACGCTCCTGGACCTGCGCGCGCGAAAGACCGACTGGGAGGTGGCGATGATGCGCCGCGCGGGCGACCTGGCGGGCGCGGGCGTGGAGGCGCTGGTCGACGCCGTCGCGGTCGGCGTGCCGGAACTCGAAGTCGCGAACGCCGTACAGGACGCGTTCTACCGGACGTACCTCGAGGAACACCCCGAGTACGACATCGGCACCGCGAACGAACTCGGGCAGTACGGCTTCGCCAGCGCGCTGACGGGCGCGCACGCGCTGGAGTCGCACAGCGTCTCGTCGGCGCGGGAGATAGCGGACGGCGACGCGGTCGTCGGCATCGCGCTCCCCTCGATACAGGGGTACGTCTGCGAGGAGGAGCGGACCGTCCTCGCGGGCGACGCGCCCGACGCGGTGGCCGAGGCGATGGAGACGCTCGTCTCGGTCCGCGAGGAGACCATCGACCGGGTGGGACCGGGCGAGTCCACCGCCGCCATCGACGAGTGGACCGCCGGCCGTCTCCGGGAGTCGGGGTACGGCGACCGACTCGTCCACCGGACGGGCCACGGCGAGGGCGTCACCATCCACGAGGGACCGGCGCTCAACGCCCGCGAGCCGGGCGAACTGGAGCCGGGGATGGTCATCAGCGTCGAACCGGGGCTGTACTTCGAGGAGCACGGGGCGGCGCTGCGCCACTCGGACACGCTCCTCGTCACCGACGACGGCGCGGAGCGACTGACGACCACCCCCGCCGGCGTGTTGCGGGCGGACTCGTGACCGACGCGTTCGACGCCCTCGTTCGCGGCGACGTCTGGGACGCCGAGCGCGGCCGCCGACCGGACCGCTGGGTCGGCGTCCGCGACGGGAGCGTCGCGGCCGTGAGCGCGGAGCGGCCCGGGGACGGCCCGGTGCACGAGGTCGACCTGGTCACGCCGGGACTCGTGGACGTGCACGTCCACCTCGTCTGGGACGGGAGCCGCGACCCGGTGGCGACGCTCCGCGCCGAGTCGACGGCCGACCTGGTCGTCCGCGCCGCCGAGAACGCCCGGCGGACGCTCCGGGGCGGCGTCACGACGGTCCGGGACGTGGGGAGCGTCGACGACGTCGCGGTGACGGTGGCGCGGGGCGTCCGCGACGGCCGCCTCCCCGGCCCGCGCGTGTTCGCCAGCGGGCGGACGATAATCATCTCCGGCGGGCACGACCCGTTCTGGGGCATCGAGAGCGACGGGCCGGACGCCTGTCGCGCGGCCGTCAGGGAGCTACGCGCCGCGGGCGCGGACTGCATCAAGGTGAGCGCGACCGGCGGCGTCTACGGGCAGGCCGTCGGCGAGACGCCGGGCGCGGCCGAACTCTCGCGCGAGGAGTTGACGGCGGTCGTCGAGGAGGCGGCGCGGTTCGACCTGCCGGTCGCCGCCCACGCCGTCGGCCGCGAGGGCGTCGCCAACGCCGTCGACGCCGGCGTGGCCACCGTCGAGCACGGGAACCTCGCGTCGGACGCGGCGCTCGACCGGATGGCCGAGGCGGACGTCGCCTACGACCCGACGCTGTTCGTCTACGACGAGATAGCGACCGGCGACGCGCCGGCGTACGCCCGCGAGAACGCCCGCGGCGTCGTCGAGCGGCACCGGGAGGTGTTCGCGGGCGCACTCGACCGGGACGTCAGGCTGCTCGCGGGGAGCGACGCCGGGTCGCCCGGCACGCCGCACCCGAGCCTCCACCGCGAACTCGCGGCGATGGTCGACGCCGGCGCGACCCCGAGACGGCCCTGACCGCCGCGACGGAGACGGCGACGGCCGAACTCGGCCGGCCGGACCTCGGCCGGGTTGCCGAGGGGACGCCCGCGGACCTCGTCGGCTGGGCGGGCGACCCGCTCGCGGACGTGCGTGCGACCGCCGACCCCGCGGTCGTCGTCCGCGACGGCCGCGTCGTCGGAACGTGGGGGTGACCCGCGGGCGGCGACGAAGAGCGACGCCTCGGTTACAGTATCTGGAGGTCGCGCGGACTCCGGGTCAGCGACTCGTGGCCGTCCGCCGTCACGAGCACGTCGTCCTCGACGCGCACGCCGCCGAGGCCGTCGACGTAGACGCCCGGTTCGATGGTGACGACGTTGCCGGCCTCGAAGGTGGCCTCGTTCCCCTCGACGAGGTAGGGCGGTTCGTGCCCCTCCAGTCCCAACCCGTGGCCGACCCGGTGGGGGAAGTAGTCGCCGTAGCCCGCGTCTTCGATGACCCCGCGGGCGGCGCGGTCCGCCTCCTGTAACTCGACGCCGGGTTCGACCGTCTCGCGGGCGACGCGGGCGGCCTCCTGCACCACGTCGTACACCTCGCGGAGTTCCTCGCCGGGGTCGCCGACGGCGACGGTCCGTGTGATGTCCGAGTAGTAGCCGTCGAGGACGACCCCGTAGTCCACCATCAGGAGGTCGCCGTCCTCGACCGCCGTGTCGCCGGTCGTGGTGTGCGGGAGCGCGGTCCGCTCGCCGACCGTGGCGATGCCGACGCCGAACCCGTCGGCGTCGCTGTCGAGCGTGCGCTTCTTCAGGTCGCGCAACACGTCCAGTTCGGTCGTCCCCGGTTCGACCGCGTCGAACGCCGCCGCGAGCAGGTCGTCCGTGATGCGCGCCGCCTCGCGCATCGTCTCCACCTCGGCGTCGTCTTTCACCGCCCGGAGCGCCGCCACCTCGTCCTCGACGTCGTAGAGGTCGGAGGGCGGGTAGGCGTCCGAGAGGAGTTCGTACTCGAGCAGGCGCGTCGACCGGAACTCGAGGCCGAGCGGTGCCGGGAGCGTCCGGTCGGCCTGCAGGTCCGAGAACGCGTCAGCGGCGGCCGCGACCGGGTCGGTCGCGTCGCCGTAGACGTAGAAGTCGGCGTCGGGGAGGGTGTCGCGCGCGCTGCTCGTCTCCAGTTCCGGGAGCACCGCCGCCGGGCCGGCCGTCCGCGATAGCACGAGCAGGGCCGGTCGCTCGCTCTTGTGCATCGACAGCCCGGAGAGGTACGACAGCGTCTCGCTCGGCGCGACGAGGACGGTGTCGACCTCGTCCGGGAGCGTCTCGAACAGGCGGCGTTGGCGGTCGCGGTGGCGCTCGTCCATGCCGGCCGTTACCAATCCCCGCTCAAAAGCGTACCCCAAGCGGTGAGCGACGGGAAGCGGGCGGGGGACGCACCGAGGTGCCACGCGCCGCCCGGGTGCATCGAGTCGCCGTCACCGAGGCGTCCGCCGCGCGCACTATCGGGGGTCGATGCGCCCGCTCGGCCCGAACACGTTCTCGGGGTCCCACGCCGTCTTCACGTCCCGGAGCCAGCCGTAGTTCTCCCGGTACAGCGCCCGCGCGGCGTCGGCGTCCGTGCCACTCCCGGGGAAGTTGGGGAGGACGCCGTCACCGCCCCGTTCGCGGACCTCCCGGACGCTCGCGCGCGCCCACCCCACGTGCTCCTCGTCGGCCGCCGGGTCGCTCCACGCCGCCTCGAAGTTGAGGACGTAGCCCGCGTCCCGGCGCGGGAACGCCGTCTCGTCGGGCGCGAGGTCGGCGACGGCGCCGCCGAGCGGCCAGACCACGACGGTCGAGCGGTCGCCGGGGAGCGCCCGTGACCGGTCGACGACGAGGCTCACGAGGTCGTCCGTGAGGTCGTCCACCGCGATGGACTTCCAGTAGTGGCGTTCGCCCACCCCCGCCTCGTCCGCGAGGTACGACTGGAGGTCGGGGTACGGCACCGTGGCGGCGTACTCGAACAGTGGGTCGGCCGAGCCGAATTCGCGGTACGGCCGGAGTTCCGCCCGGCCGCGGTCGGCGTCGCCCGCGTGCGCCCCGAGGACGCAGACCGCGAGATCGCCGGCCGCGTCGTCGGGGAAGCCCGGGTCGTCGGGGACGCGCGCGACGTACGGCGAGACGTTCGTCGCCCGGTCCGCCTCGGCGGTGAGCGCGCGGTACGCTCGCAGGACGCGGGCGGCCGCCTCGAACGGGTACCAGACGTCGCACATCGCCACCGGACCGGGGAGCGACACGAGGTCGAATTCGAGTTCGACGACCGCGCCGAAGTTACCGCCACCGCCGCGGAGCGCGCGGAACAGGTCCGGGTTCTCGTCGGCGCTCGCCGTCGCCCGCTCGCCCGCGGCGGTCACGAGGTCGACCCGGCGGAGGCGGTCGCACGCGAGCCCGTACCCCCGCGTCAGGTAGCCCGTCCCGCCGCCGAGCGTCAGGCCGGTCACGCCCGTGTCGGAGTCGACGCCGCCCGGCGTCGCGAGGCCGAACGCCCACGCCGCGGCGTCGAGGTCACCCCACGTCGCGCCCGGGCCGACGACCGCGGTTCGGGAGTCGGGGTCGACGGCGACCCGGTCCATCCGCGAGCAGTCGAGGACCAACCCCCCGTCGCAGACCGAGGTGCCGGCGACCGAGTGGCCGCCCGAGCGGAGCGCCACCCCTAGCCCCGTCTCGCGGGCGGTCGCCAGAGTCCGGGCTACGTCGGCGGCGTCGCCCGCGTACGCGACCGCCGCCGGGTGGCGGTCGACCGTCCCGTTCCACACCGTCCGCGCGTCGTCGTACCCCGGGTCTCGGGGTCGGACGAGCGGTCCCTCGACGAACGGTCGCCACGACCCGTCGTCGGTCGCCGTCCCGCCGTCGAGGTCGGCCGCCAGCGAGTCGAGCGCGGCGGCGTGGTCGGCGGCGACGGCGTCCGCGTCCGTCCGGTCGAACGCGGTCGAGAACTCGGTCATACTACCCGGTCGTCGCGGGACGGGAAAGCGCCGACGGTTCCGGACCGCGGGTCGGGTAGGCGCGACGCGTCGCGCCGGGACGGGCGTGGAGACGCCGGTGCCGTCGCTCGGGGGTCGTATCGGACATCGAAAGAACGGGAACGTGTGGAGTCGAGCGTTCGAGGGCTGTGCGACGGTCGGGTGTGGGGTGGGGCTAGTTCGTCGTGACCGACTTCACATCGCGCCGCCCATGCCGCCCATGCCGCCCATGCCGCCGCCCATGCCGCCGCCGCCCGGCGGCATCTCGTCGTCGCCGCCGTCGTCGGAGCCGCCGCCCTTGAGGTCGCCGGCCGCGATGACGTCGTCGATACGGAGAATCATGACGGCCGCTTCCGTCGCGCTCTCGATGGCCTGCGTCTTGACGCGGAGGGGTTCGACGACGCCCTCGTTGTCCATGTCGATGATGTCGCCCGTGTAGGCGTCGAGGCCGGCGCCGAAGTCGCCGCCGTCGTGCTTCGAGCGCAGGTCGACGAGCGAGTCGATGGGGTCGAGCCCGGCGTTCTCCGCGAGCGTGCGCGGGATGATCTCCAGCGCGTCCGCGAACGCCTCGACCGCGAGCTGCTCGCGGCCGCCGACGGAGTCGGCGAAGTCGCGCAGTTCGAGCGCGAGTTCCGCCTCGGGGGCGCCGCCGCCCGGCAGCACCTGGCCGTCGTTGAGCGTCGTGCGGACGACGCCGAGCGAGTCCTCGACCGCGCGCTCGACCTCGTCGACGACGTGCTCGGTGCCGCCGCGGAGCACGAGCGTGACGGACTTGGCGTCCTCGACGTCCTCGACGAAGATGCGCTCGTCGCCGCCGATGTCCTTCTGGCCGACGGAGCCGGCGAAGCCGAGGTCCTCCTCGGTGATGTCGTCGAGGCTGGCGACGACGCGGGCGCCCGTCGAGCGGGCGAGCCGCTTCAGGTCGGAGTCCTTCGTGCGACGGACCGCCAGGATGCCCTCCTGTGCGAGGTAGTGCTGGGCCATGTCGTCGATGCCGTCACCCACGAACACGGCGTCCGCGCCGACGTCCTTCAGCTGGTCGACCATCTGCTGGAGCTGCTTCTCCTCCTGGTCGAGGAACTGCTGGAGCTGGTCGGGGTCGGTGACGTTGACCTCGGCGTCGATCTCGGTCTCCTTCACCTCGAGGGCGCCGTCGTACAGCGCCACGTTGGCGTCCTCGACCATGTACGGCATGTTCTCGTTGACGCGTTCCTTGTCGACGATGACGCCCTCGATGAGCTCCGAGTTACCGATGGAGCCGCCGACGACCGTCTCGACGGAGACGTTGTCGGTGTCGATGGCGCCGTCGTCGTCGCGCACGGCGAGCACGGCGTCGACGACGAGTTCCGCGAGCGTGTCGCGGGCGGACTCGGCGCCCTTGCCCGTCATCGCGGTGGAGGCGATCTTCTCGAGCGTCTCGCGGTCGTCCGCCGAGACGTCGATGGCCTTGTCCTCGAGGGTCTCCTTGGCCTTCTCGGCGGCCTGTCGGTACCCCTGCGCGATGGTCGTCGCGTGGACGTCCGAGTCGAGAAGCTCCTCGGCCTGGTCGAGGAGTTCGCCCGCGATGACGACGGCCGTCGTGGTGCCGTCGCCGACCTCGTCCTCCTGGGTCTCGGACACCTCGACGATCATGTTCGCCGCCGGGTGGTCGATGTCCATCTCCTTCAGGATGGTGACGCCGTCGTTCGTGACGACGACCCCGCCCGAGGAGTCGACGAGCATCTTGTCCATCCCTTTCGGTCCGAGTGTGGTCCGGACGGACTCGGCGACGGCCTTCCCGGCCGTGATGTTCATCGACTGTGCGTCCTTGCCGGACGTACGCTGGCTCTCCTCCGAGAGTACGATCATGGGCTGGTTGCCCATCCGCTGGCGCTGAGACATGACGGCCGGTGATTGTTCTCGGTTCTATAAAAAGTGTCGTTCGTGATTCGGGACGACGCCGCAGGCATCGGGTTCCGTGGTCTTGCCAACGGATAACACGGCAGGTTTTTATACGAATTCCGGCAGCCGTCAGGGAGGCGAGACGGGGGTGAGAGGAGTCTTCCCGGGCTGAAGACCGGGCCAGAAAGCTGACCCCTCCGTCGTCCGAGGCGACAGCCGACGATGCCGGTTCGCGACCACAACTCCGCTCACGAGACAGCCGAGTCGCTCTCGCTCGTCACCGACACGGCCGAGGTAACGGCGGTGGAAGCGGTCGACCACAACCGCATCGAGGAGGTGGCGGAACGGGCCGCGACGCTCCTCGCGAGCGCCGACCGGACCGACCTCGTCGACCGGGACGCGGACGGGAACGCGGAGGTGGACTGGGAGGGCGTGCGCGGCCTGCTCGACGGGACGGACGGCGAGCGGGCGGCGACGCTCTCGACGCTCGCCGACCGGCACGACCGGGCGTTCCCCTCGCTGGTGCGCGTCCGCCTCGACGTGGGGGGCGACTTCTCGTTCGTCCCGGGGCAGTACGCCACGGTCCGGTTCCTCGGGACGCCGCGGCCGTACTCCATCGCGAGTTCGCCGAACGACGACGAGGTGGAACTGTGCATCCGGCGCGTCCCGGGCGGGAAACTCACGAGCGACCTGTTCCGACTGCTCGAAGTCGGCGACGAGGTGACCGTCCGCGGCCCGAACGGCGAGTTCGTCTCGAACGAACCGTCCGAGCGCGACGTGGCGATGCTCGCCACCGGCACCGGCGTCGCCCCCCTACGGAGCATGCTGGAGTACGCCTTCGAGGAGGGCCGCGACAGCTACGGGGGGACCGAGCGCGACTACTGGCTGTTCCTCGGCGCCGCGTGGCGCGACGACCTGGCGTACCGCGACCGCTTCCGGTCGCTCGCCGCCGAACGGGACAACTTCCACTTCGTCCCCACCCTGTCGCGCGAGCGGTTGCTCACGGACTGGGAGGGGGAGACGGAGTACGTCCAGCGCACGTTCGTCGAGTACCTCGACCCGGAGACCGTGAACGACGACGACCTGGGCGAGTTCGCGCAGTACCGCCGGACGGACCCCGCGTACGACGTCGACGACAGCATCGACCCGGCGAACCTGGAGGTGTACGCCTGCGGCGTGACCGCCATGGTGAACGGCATCACCGAGACGGCGCGGGCCGTCGGCGTCCCGGACAGCCACATCGACGGCGAGGGGTTCGGGTAACTCGAGTCGGGACCGTCGAAACGCGACGGCTCGGCAGTCGGTCACGTACGACCGGGTGCACCCGTCGCCGACGGAGTCGGTGGAATCGGCGGTGGGGCGAGTAATCGTCCGCGAGTGCCCGGATTACCGCGTCTCGTCGGCGCTCGGCGGAGCGAGGTCGGGCGAGCCGTGGAGTTCGTTGTGTTTGCGTTCGAGGAAGCTGTAGACGGCCCCGTGGGGCGCGCCGTCGAGTATCATCCCGGCGGCGCGGCGGACGGCGTCCACCTCGTCGGACTGCCCGATGATGCCGAGCGTCGACCCCTTGATGACGACTTCCGCACCCGTGAGTTCCTCCATGAGTTCGCGCGTCCGGCCGTTCTCGCCGATGAGTCGGCCCTTCTGCCGCTGGAGGTCGTTCTTGTTGCGCGTCTCGCTCGCCAGGTCGATGAGGTCGAACCGGCGGAGGTCGTGTTCGAGCAGCGACAGCGCGGACTCGGGCGTGAACCCGCGACCGATGGCCCGGACGATGTCCGGCGCGACCATCCCCGTCACGGGGTCGCCCACGGCGTCGATGGCGACCGACCCTGACTCCGAGTCGATGTCGAGGCGCACGTCGGCGCGCTCCTCGATCTCGCGCATCGTCTCACCCCCCTCCCCGATGAGCGCACCGATGCGGTCCTGCGGAACCTTCACGTGTTGCATGGCTACTACCCGATTCCCGCCGGATACTTTTAAGCGTTCCCTCGGGACTGCTACCCCGTCACAGTCCAGCACGCGGCCGTTCGCGCTCGTCGGCCCGGAGTCGGTACACGCGGGTCGAAGTGGACCTCGGACCGACCGTTCGCCGCTACCGGAACGTCCCTGACGCCGACGTTCTAACGGCCGGGCGTGAACTACATCGGCTGGGCGCTCGTCGCGCTCGTGGGCTACTCCGTCTTCACCCCGCTCGCCAGTCTCGCGACCGACGGGATGCCGAGCAACGTCGTCGCGCTCGGCGCGAACACCATGCTCGCCGCGGCCGCGCTGGGCGTCACGCTCGCCAGAGGTGACGACGTCGTCCGGTACCTCACCGGCGACCACGCGGTGTACGTCCTCGGCGCGGGCGTCGCGCTCTCCGTGGGCATCCTCGCGTACTACCGGGCGCTCTCGTCGGGTCCGGTCAGCGTCGTCACCCCGGTGTACGGGTCGTTCCTCGTGTTCAGCTCCGCGTTGAGCGTCGCGTTCCTCGGCGAGTCACTGTCGGCCACCAAGGCCGTCGGCATCGGGCTGACGATGCTCGGCGTCCTCCTGGTCGCGCGGTAGACGCGCCTCCCGGAGCGTCGTCGCCTCGGCCGGAGCCGGGAGCCGACGGGTGCCACGGCGACCGAGTCCGGCACGGGGGTGGCGACGACCCGCCCGAGGAGCGCGTCGGGGACCGTCCGCTGGACTCCGAGCGAGACGGCGCGGGGCGGAAACGCGCACGTTCGTCGCACCCCCGGTCCGACGACGGTCCCGAGCGGTACCCGTGACCGACCGGTTCTGTCGCGCGGAGAGCGAAGAGGCGCGTTCGGTCGGTGCTACGAGCCGTCGATGCTCACCTCGCTCGACACGTCGGCGGAGACGGGCGAACCGCTCGCGTCGACGGTGACGGTGAGCGCGTCGTCGCCGGCGTAGAGCGTCGCCGTCGCGCGGTACGGCTCCTCGGAGTCGACGTCGCTCTCGGCCGAGAGGTCGTCGAGGAGCGCCCAGAGGACGGTCGTTTCCGGGTCGACGCCGTGGTCGTGGAGGAACGCGACCGTCGTCGGCCGGTCGGCGAGCAGCGACGGGAGGCCGGTCCCGACGAGTTCTCCGCAGCGCTCGCACACCATCGTCACGGGCGGGGTCGGCCCGTCCGTGTCGTCGGCGTCCCACGCGGTCCGGACGCTGTCGGGCGTCGGCCCGACGCACGTCGTCACCGGGCCCGAACAGGTGGGACAGATGCCCCGCCGAGCACGCGACAGGAGGGTACGGAGGTGCGTGTCGACGATAGCCGGGAGGTCGTCCGCCGGACGCCCGGCGAGCAGACCGGGCGGACAGCCGAACTCCGAGGAGACCCTCTCGCAGTCGGGGCACTCCACCCGGACGCGCTCGTCGACGTATCGCAGTCGGAGCGCGCTCCCGCAGTCGGAGCAGTCGCCGCCCGCGGGCACGTCGACGTCCGCGCCCGGCGCGTACGTCCCCTCCAGGAGTGCACCGACGACGCGGATGCCGGCGTACCGGAGCCGGTAGCCGTCGTCGCGCCGTTCGACGAACCGGTCGGTCAGCTTCCGGAGGTGGTAGTTGAAGCGCCCGGAGTCGTCGACGCCGGCCCGTTCGCGGAGCGTCTCGAACGAGACGCCCTCGTCCGGTGCGTCGCGCTGGGCCGCCCACAGTTCCCGGAGGATGCGCAGGCGCGTCCCGTCGCCGAGGAGCGAGAACGCCGCCGCCGGGTCGAAGTCGTCAGCGGTCGGCGCGTCCGGCGGTCCGTCGCCGTCGGAGGCGGGGGTAGAGGGGTCGTCGGTCACGGGGGTGACACGGGCGTCGAGGGATTTGGAGGTGTCGGCGACTCGGTCGGTGACGACCCGCAGGCCGCGTACGCGCCGCCTACTCCTCCAAGTCCGCCGACGGCTCCGGCTCCGGCTGTGTGACGTACTCGCGGAGTTGGTCGGCGGTCACGTCCATCCCCTGCCGGGAGAAGAAGGAGGCGACGTTCCGGCAGTCCCGGTCGAGGAACTCCCCGGCGTTCGGGTGGTGGACGGTGACCGCCTGTCCGAGGTCGATGACGAACAGTTCCCCCTCGTGGATGATGAGGTTGTACTCCGAGAGGTCGCCGTGAATCAGCCCGGCCGAGTAGAGCCGGCGCATGTACTCGCTGACCACGTCGTACGCTGTCTCGGGGTTCTCGACGGTCACCTCCGCGAGGCGGCGCGCCCGGTCGTCGGCGTGTCCGACGAGGTCCATCACGAGGACGTTCCGCTGGACGGCGATGGGTTCGGGGACGCGCACGCCCGCCCGCTTCGCGCGCCGGAGGGTGGCGAACTCCTTGCGGACCCACGCGAGCACCACCTCCTTCTTGTCGCTGCCGATGCCCTCGAACCGGGGGTCGCCCTCGAGGTAGTCGCGCATCTGCCGGAAGTTCGAGGTGTTGATGCGGTACACCTTCACCGCGATCTCGCGCTCCTCGGGCGCGAGCGCCTCGTAGACGTTCGCCTCCTTCCCGGTGGAGATGGGCCCGCCGAACGCGGCGATGTGGCCGTCCTGCACCAGTTTGTAGAGGGCAGCGAGCGTCGCGTCGTCGAACACCGCCGCCTCGACTTTGAACTGCTCGGTGTTCTTGATGCGCTTGCGGAACTCGTTGAACGCCTCGTCCTGCCGCCGGGCGATGCGGTCGGACTCGTCGTCCGAGACGTCCAGTTCCTCCCACTCGTCGCCGGGCGCGTCGGCCTCCTCCTGGTCGACGAACCCGAACTCCTCTGTCATTCGCTCTCCCCTACGGGGGCGGCGGTGAAAAGGCTGCCACACGCCGCCCGCCCCCGCGGAGTCCGCGTCGTCGGCGTCACCTGAGGTAGCCGCCGTCTCGGAGCCTGTCGGCCTCGGCGGCCTCGTACCGCCACGTCACGTCCGCCTTCTCGTCCTGCCAGTCCCACGGTTCGACGAGCACCACGTCGCCCTCACGTATCCAGACCCGTTTCTGCATCCGACCGGGGATGCGGGCCGTCCGCTCGGTGCCGTCCACGCACCTGACCTGCACGCGGTTCGCGCCGAGCATCTCCGTCACCTCCGCGAACAACTCGTCCTCCTCGGGCATCCGGAGGTCCGCCTCGACCGCTGAGTCGTTCTCGCTCATACCCGGGGATTCGACGCGGACGAGTTAAATTCCGCGGCGAGCGCCCGCCGCGCCGCGGGACCGTGGCCGTTTTCACCCGTCGGCGGGACGGCCGAGACGTGCTCGACAAACTCGGAGCCGCCGGCGTCGGGGGCGTCCTCGTCCTGCTCGTGGGACTGGGGCTCGTCGCCTACACCGCGCCGGTCGTCGCGGTCGGAATGGCGCTCGTGCTCGTCGGTCTCCTGCTGGTCGTGAAGGGGCTGGCGACGAACCTGATGCGGCAGTTCGGCTTCGCCTGAACCGACGCGCGTACCGACGGAAAAGCGTGTCGCGAGCGGTCGGAACGGGCTACTCGGCCGCCTCTAGCACCGCGCGGCCGGGCGCGATGAGTCGGTCGAGGTAGTCCGCGAGCGCCCCCTTCGCGTCCGCCGGGTGGAGGTCGCCCGACTCCAGGTCGGCCGCCAAGGCCTCGTAGTCGTCGTACTCCAGGTCGCCGCCGTACTGCTCGGGACGCTCGACGACGACCGTCTCGAACCGGGGGAACACGTGGTGCTGGAAGATCTCGAGCACGGGGTTCTCCCGCTCGTTGCCCTCCCCGTCGGGGTCGGGGTCGCGCGTCGGCGGACAGTACGCCGCGTTCACCTTCTCTTCGATGTCGGCCGTCGAGTCCTCCATCGAGAGCGCGACGCCCGAGGAGGACGACATCTTCCCGACCCCGGTCGTGAGGTCGGCGATGATGGGCGTGTGGAGACACGGCCGGGCGTCGTACTCGTGGTCGGACTCGCCGTCGTCGATGCCGGGGACGACCTCGCGGTGGAGCATGTGGACCTTCCGCTGGTCCATCCCGCCGACCGCCAGGTCGAGGTCGAGGTAGACGATGTCGAGCGCCTGCATCAGCGGGTAGACGACGTGACTCACCTTCGCGGTGTCGCCGCCCTGTATCTCCGCCATCGCCCGCCGGGCGCGGTTGAGCGTGGTCGACAGTTCGAGTTCGTGCAGGTCGAGCACGTACGGCTCGTCGAGTTGGAACTCCGAGCCGAGGACGAACTCGGTGTCCGCCTCCGAGAGGCCGTACGCGACGAACTGCCGTTTCATCCGCTCGGCCGTCTCGCGGATCTCCGCGAACGTCCCCTTGTCGTTGAGGTAGGCGTGGACGTCCGCGAGCAGGACGACCACCTCGAACCCCACTTCCTGGAGGTCGATCAGCTTGTTCGCCGTCAGCATATGCCCGATGTGGAGGACGCCCGACGGCTCGTACCCGACGTACACTCGCTTGCCCTCGGGGTGTTCGGCCAGCGCGCGTACCTCCTCCTCGGTGACCACCTCGGAGGCGTTCCGGGTGATCCGCTCGTAGGCGCCCATACTCGGAGATTCCGCGTGCGCCGATTACGTCTTTCGGATGTGTGTCACCGGTTCGAACGCGCCCCGCCGGCCGACGGGGTAGTTGGCGGCTATCGCGGCCGGATCGCCGCGTATCGGGCCCGTACTAATGATCCCGGCCGTCCTCGGCGGGAGCGTCCGATGTCCTCCGCAAACACCGAAGTCGGCCGCGGGCGCACCGAACGCACCCTCACGCCCTACTTCTCCGCCCCGTCGCTGGGAACGCTCGTCCACACGCCCGCGCGGCTGGTTCGGGCACTCGCGTTCTGGCTCGCCGTCGCGATGGCGCCGGCACACCTCGCGCTGCTGTTCTCGGGACCGGTCGCCGTCGCCGACCTGCCGCTGGTCGCGGCGCTGGTGTGCGGGAACGTCCTCACGCTCGTCGCCGGGCACGGCTACGGGGCGGACGTGGCTTCGGTCGACCGCGACTGACTCCCGTGTCGCCTCGTACGACCCCGTGGTGTCGAATCACACGGGAACGAAACGCTTTGGCCGGCACGGCGGGTAACCACCGGCCGATGCCATTCCCGAACGCGCCGGGGAAACACGAGTGGGAGGCGCTCGTGACGCCCGAGAAGAGTGCAGAGTACGGGGGGGTGGAGACCGCGGACGCACCGGAGGCGGTCGTCCTCTGTTACAGCCGCGACCTGATGTCGTACCTCACCGACGCGCACTCCGGGGAGGCGGTCGACGGTTACTACGGCGACCTCTACCGATTCGACGACACCGACGGACGGGTCGGCGCCCACGGGAACTTCGGCATCGGGGCGCCGGTGACGGCGATGGTGATGGACGACCTGATCGCGGCGGGCGTCGGGACGTTCCTCTCGGTCGGGTTCGCGGGCTGCCTCGACGACGGCGTCCGGATGGGCGAGTTCGTCATCCCCGACCGTGCGCTCCGTGACGAGGGCACCTCACACCACTACGTCGAACCGGCGCGGTACGCACGGCCGGACGGGTCGCTCCTCGCCGCGACGCGACGGCTTCTCCCGGACGAGGACGATCCGATCCACGTCGGGCCGACGTGGACCATCGACGCGGTCTACCGGGAGACGGCGCGTGAAGTCGAGCGGTACGCCGACGAGGGCGTACTCACCGTCGAGATGGAGGCGTCCGCGGTGTTCGCCGTCGCCGCCCGCCGCGGGGTGGAGGCGGCGGCGGCGCTCGTCGTGAGCGACTACCTCGGACCCGCCGACTGGGAGCCGAAGTTCGACGCGGCGCGGGAGGACCTCCACCGACTCGGCGACGCGGCCAAACGCGTACTCGACGGATACGTCGGGTGAGCGGACGGACGGCCCCGGCAGTTCCGCGGCGAAGGACGATTTCAGTCGGCGGCTACTCGGGTTCCTCGCGTCACTCCAACCGGTCGAGCACCGCGTCGGGGTCGTACGCCAGCGTGAGCGACCGCGAGCGCCCCCGCCCGTCCACCTCGGCGTACTCCGTCTCGATGATGCCGAGTTGGTCGAGTTTGTTGATGATCTCCGAGTAGCGCGTGTAGCCGAGGCCGGTCCGGTCGTGGAACGCTTCGTACACCGCGCCGGCCTGCTCGCCGTCGTTGTCGGCGATGACCCCCACGAGCGCCCGCTCGGAGTCGGAGAGGCCGCGGAGGCTCCGCGAGAGGTGGACGTACTTCGACTTGTCGTACGCCGACTCGACGTCCTCCAGCGAGACGGTCCGGGAGGCGCGCATCTCGGCGTTGAGCCCCGCGCGCCGGAGCAGGTCGATGCCGACCCGGAGGTCGCCCGACTCCGCGGTGAGTTCCGCAACCCGGTCGAGTTCGGCGTCGCCGAGCACGCCGTCGTGGAAGCCGCGTTTCGCCCGTTCGCGGAGGATGTCGACTATCTCGTCGACGTCGTACACCGGGAAGTACACCTCCTCGGGGCGGAACACCGACTGGACGCGCGAGTCGAGGCCGTCGATCACGTCGAGCGACAGGTCCGAGGAGACGCAGATGACGCCGATCTTCGCGCCCGAGTGGGCCTCGTGAGCGCGCAGCAGCGAGTAGAGCGTGTCCGACGCCTCGTTCTCGTAGAACAGGTAGTTGACGTCGTCCAGCGCGACCACGAGCACGTCGTCGGCCTCGACGAGGCGGTCGGCGATCTGGCCGAACAGTTTCTTGAACGAGATGCCCGACGACGGGGGTTCGTAGTCGAACAGTCCCTCGAAGATGCGCGAGAAGACGGCGTAGCGCGTCGAGTCCACCTGGCAGTTGACGCGGACCGTCCGCACGTCCGTCTGCGTCCGGAGTTCCGAGAACAGCTTCTGGACCGCCGTGGTCTTCCCGGTTCCGGGGGGTCCCCTGACGACCGTGTTGAGCGGCCGCGAGCCGCGGACCGCGGGACGGAGCGCGTACTTCAGCGACTCCAGTTGCGTCTCGCGGTGACGGAACGTCTCGGGGACGTAGTCGATCTCGAAGACGTGCTCGTCGCGGAAGACCGACTCGTCCCACGACAACATTCCGTCCTCGTCACCGGGCATCGTACGTGAGAGGTGTCGCGTGCGCACACTTAACGGTTCCCCGGAGCCGGAGCGGAACTGAAAGTGGTCGGTATCCGGCCCGTTCTCCGGGTTCGCTCCCGGTCCAGTTTCAGTTTCGGACCGGTCGCGCGGACCGGGTCGATGTGGGCCAGTCGCTCAGAACTTCTCCAGCAACCCCTCGTAGAAGCCGGCGTCCCCCCCACCGCTCCCGGCGGCGGCGTTCGGTGCCGCGTCGTCGCCCGCCTCGCGTGCCAGTTTCTCCACGATGAGTTCGGGCGTCGAGCGCGCGAGGTGCCCCTTCCGCGGCGAGCGGTTCACCACCAGTTCGCCGTCCTCGAGTCCGACCGCCTCGATGCCGTCGACGGCCGCGTCGAACGACGCCGCCTCGCGTATCTGCCGGGCGAGGTGCGAGACGAACACCGCCGTCGCCCCCTGCGCGTCAAGCGCCTCCAGTATCCCCGCGATTATCTTCGCCGACGCGCCGGGTTCGGTTATCGACTCCAGTTCGTCCACGAGTACCAGTCGGCCGGCCGCGCCGTCCACCAACTCGCCGAAGTCGCGCAGCGTCGACTCGAACGCGCCGGCGTCGAGCGTCCCCTGCGACTTGGCGTAGTAGTGGAGTTCCGAGAAGCGCCGCAGGCGGAGCGACTCGGCCGGGACGGGCAGCCCCATGTGCGCGAGCGTGACGACGAGCGCCACGAGGTCGAGCGTCGACGTCTTCCCGCCGGAGTTGACCCCCGAGAGGAGCGTCACGCCCGTCACCTCGTAGTCGACCGGGTCGACGTCGGCGAACGCCACGTCGAGCAGCGGCGAGCGTCCCCCCTCGACGGCGAACCCCGTCTCGGCGGCGTCCGCGTCGTCGACGAACGCCGGCATCGTGCAGTCGAAGTCGCGGGCGAACCGCGCGACCGCCAGTTCCACGTCGAGTTCGAGCGCGTCGCGGACCAGTTCGTGGACGTCCTCGTGGAGCGCCCCCAGGTCCGACGCGAGGTCCGACTTGAGCGTCGCCGCGCGGCGGTCGCGGCCGGCCTTGAGTTCGGTTCGGAGCCGCGAGACGGGTTCGTCGTTCCGCTCGACCGGGAACGAGGGGTCGCCCGCGAAGGCTCGCTCGGTGAACTCCGCCTCGTTCTCGGAGAGCGCGAGCGCGTCGGCCATGTGCGCGCGGGCCTCCCGAATCGCCTCGTCGTACTCGTCGGCGAGTTCCCGCGAGAGCAACGAGTCGACCCGGGCGCCCTGTTCGACCAGCGAGAGGAAGTCGCGCCCCTCGATGGTCACGTCCCGCTCCGCGATGGCGTCGCGCAGGCGGTCGTTCGCGACCGACTCGGCGGTCGCCGCCGCGGCGTCCAGGTCGTCGACCGCGGCCGTCAGCCGGTCGAGTTCGTCGTCGCCAGACACGGTCCCGTCGTCGTCGACCCGCGAGAGCGCGTCGCGCAGTGCGTCGAGGTCGCAGACGGACTCCATCCCGGCCGCCTCGTGGACGTCCGCTGCCGCGTGCAGGCGCTCGCGGTTCGCCGCGAAGAAGGAGAGCAGGCGCTCGGGGACCACCTCCGCGGGGTGGTCCTCGGCGTCGGGGAGCACCCGAACGTCCCCCTCCACGTCGATGCCGGCGAACTCCTCGTCGAGGGCGACGACCGTCGAGTACGACCGCGCGAGTTCCGCCAGCCCGCGGCGGTCCTCGACGACTTCGACCGAGAGTTCGGGGAACGCCGCCTCCGCCTCGGCGTACCGCTCGGCGTCGGCGGTGGCGACCGCCCGCTCGCGCACCCGGAGGCCGCGCGGTTCGGCGAGCGGTTCGACGCCGTCGAGCGCCGCCAGCGTCGCCTCGTCCGGGTCGCGCTCCGCCGCCTCGGCGGCCCACTCGCGCACCTCCTCGACGCGCGAGGCGGTCCGACTCGGGTACAGCGTCTCCAGCCGTTTCGCCGCGTAGTCGGTGACGGTGCGCGTCTGGAGGAGGCCGAGCGCGTCCGCGTACAGTTCGCGCGCCCGGTCGGTGGCCGCCCAGCCCCCGGGGTCGTCGTGCCGCCGGCGGATGGCGCCGCGGGCGATGGCGGCCGCTCGCCCCTCCGAGAGCCCCTCCGCCCGCGCGAGCGTCGCCACGTCCCCCCGGCGGAGCGCCGCCTCCGCCCCGTCGAGGTCGGCGAGCGCGGCGGCCGTCTTCTCGCCGACGCCCGGAACCGACGTGAACTCCATTCACCACCGCGTTCGCCGCCGGAGCAAAAAACGTTCCCGCACCGCACACCGGGGACCCGGTGCTGTCGGTCGGTGGCGAACGGTGAGAGCACCGAGGTGAGAGAGGCGGCGAGACTGCCCGCGTCCGGAGCCGGGGGACGGCTCAGCTAAGCCCGTACGGAGCGACTACTCCGGTGATGAGCGCTGGACGAATCACCCTGTACGTCGCGTCGAGCGTCGACGGGTTCGTCGCCGCGGCAGACGGGGGCGTGGCGTGGCTCGACGAGTACCAGGCGGAGACCGACGACGGCGCGACAGCGGGGAGCTACGAGGAGTTCTTCGCCGGCGTCGACTGCCTCGTGATGGGGTCGACGACGTACGAGCAGGTGCTCGGGTTCGGCGAGTGGCCGTACGAGCGGAGACCGACGTACGTCCTCACCGGACGGGACCTGCCGCTCGCAACGGAGGCGGTGGAACTGGTCGACGACGACGTGGCGAGCCTCGCCGGACGACTCAGAGCCGAGTACGACCACGTCTGGCTCGTCGGCGGCGCGCGGGTCGCGCAGTCGTTCCTGCGCGCGGGCGAAGTGGACGAACTCCGACTCAGCCTCGTGCCCGTCCTGCTCGGGAGCGGAATCCCGTTGTTCGGCGACGAGGACGAGACGCACGACCTGAGCCTGCTCGACACCACTCCCCACGCGAGCGGCGTCGTCGAACTCCGCTACGACGTGGGGGAGTGACGGCCCGCCGGCCGGGCGTGTCGAGGGCCAGACAGGGCCTCGACGGCGAAAGCGTCGACACGCCGCGTCGGTTCCCCGAGCGCGGGGCTTTTGCACCGGCGCGACGAGGCAGGCGTATGGACGAAGACGTAGCAGCGAAGGCGGCGGCCGCGCGCGAGTCGCTGGCCGAGCGCGACGGCGTCCTCGTCGCGTTCTCCGGGGGCGTGGACTCGAGCGTCGTCGCGGCGCTCGCGCACGACGCGCTGGGCGACGACGCGGTGGCCTGCACGGCCCGAAGCGAGACGCTCCCCGCGGAGGAACTCGACGACGCCGAGCGGGTCGCAGCCGACATCGGCATCCGGCACGAACTCGTCACGTTCTCGGAACTCGACGACCCCGACTTCGTGGCGAACGACGACGACCGGTGTTACCACTGCCGGACGATGCGGCTCTCCCGGATGTACGACGCCGCCAGGGAACGCGGTATCTCGACGGTCTGTGACGGGACGAACGCCTCCGACCCCGGCGAGGGGCACCGACCGGGCCTGCAGGCCGTCGAGGAGTTGAACGTCTACTCGCCGCTACTCGACGCGGGCATCACGAAGGCGGAGGTGCGCGAAATCGCCGCCGACTACGGGCTGGACGTGGCGGACAAGCCCTCGATGGCGTGTCTCTCCTCGCGCATCCCGACCGGGCTAGAGGTCACCGAGGAGCGGCTGACGCGCATCGAGAAGGCCGAGCGCCTCCTCCGGACGTGGGGGTTCTCGCAGTTCCGCGTGCGCGACCACGACGGCCTCGCGCGCATCGAGGTGGGCGCGGACGAACTCGAGGCGGCGCTGAATCCCGACTTCGCCGCGGCCGCGCGCGACCACCTGACCGACCTGGGGTTCGACCACGTCACGCTCGACCTGTCGGGCTACCGGACCGGGAGCGTCTCGCCCGCCGAGGAGGCCGACGGGTCCGCGGGCGCTGACGGCGACGCGCCGACCGACGCGGCCGGGACGGCGGACGCCGAGGACGTGCTCTCGCGGGAGTACCCGTCCAACGGCTGACTCACCGACTCGCACTCCGACGAACTCTAGCCGAACCGACGGTCCGACTCTCGACCCGACAGTCCCCGGTCGGCGCTCCTCAGTTTCCGGTCCAGCGCAACAGCGCGAGCGTCGCCTCGAACAGGACTATCATCGTGGCCGCGACGATGATGGACGCGAACCCCGTCGGGTCGGCGGCGATGAACGTGAACGCCAGCCCGAGGAACGCCCCCCAGAACAGCAGCCGCCGCTCCTCCATCCACCGCCGGGAGACGACGTTCATCATGATGGCGAGTTGCATGAACAGCGGTATCTGGAACACGATGGCGAAGTAACCCATCATGAGCAGGATGAGGTTGAACGTGTCGCTCAGTCCGAACGCGAGCATCGCCGTGTCCTTGGTGTAGCCGATGAAGTAGTCGAAGACGAACGGCAGGACGGCGACGTGCGCGAACGCGGCCCCGACGACCCCGAGGATGAAACTCGTCGGGATGGCGGCGAGGTAGTACCGGCGCTCGTTGGGGTACAGCCCCGGGCGCATGAACAGGTACGACTCGTAGACGAACACCGGGAGGCCGACGAGCAGACCCGCCAGCCCCGCGACCTTCAGTTTCGTGAGGACGAACTCCAGCGGGCCGTACACGTGGGGTTTGTACTGCTGGAAGTCGACGTGGGCGTCCCAGAAGAACCGGATTATCTCCGCGGCGCTCGGCACCGACGGCGACACGGACCCGACGAACAGCACGGCCAGCGAGACGACCGCGCCGACCGCGAACACGACGCTCAGCCGGCGCATCATCTCCTCGATGTGTTCGGTCAGCGGCATCTCCTGGTCGGAGTCCGGCCCGTCGCCGCCGATGGCGTCGAACCCCTCGTTGACCGTGCTCATCCCCTTCTCCGCGGCGGTCATCGCCGTCTCTTCGATGCCGCCGTCGCCCGTGGCCGTCCGGTCGTCGGCGGTGTCGGTCGGGTCGGAGGGGTCGGTCGACGCCGACCCCTCCGCGGCGGTCGGGTCGGGGATGGAGGACGTCTCCTCGCGGCCGTCGAGTCCGTCGCCGTCGTCCGCCCCCGTCTCGCCGTCGGGCGTCTCGCTCGCGTACGGGCTCCGTCGGTCGACGCTCGACGGCGTCCGGTCGCCGTCCTCGTCCTCCGTCGCGTCGGAGTCACTCTCCTCGGGCGGGTCCGGAGACGTCTCCGTCGCGTCTGGCGTCTCGTCCCGCTCGGTTCCCGCGTCGGGGTCGGTCCGCTCCTCGCCGGCGTCCGCCGCTCGTCGGCGGCGTCCGCCCCTCTCCGGGCGGGTCGCTCTCGGGGGTCCCGTTCGGGTCGGTCGACGGCGCGTCGGCCTCCGCCTCGTCCCCGGCCGACTCGGTCCCCTCGGCCCCGTCGGTGCCGTCGCTGGGCGTCGGCTCCTCGGGCGGGTCCGAGTCGTCGCTCATCTACCCGTCCTACACCTCCCGGTCGTTATAGGCCTTTTCCGATGAGCCCGCGAGCGGTCGACGACCGTGGGTGAAAAGGTTGATAACTGCGAGGCGGCTCCCTGCCGAGTAGAGAGACATGTCGAGCGCGCTCGATGAGGACACGCAGCAGACGCTGGCGGAGGGCCGCGAGACCGCCGGCGCGATGCTGCGGGCCGCCCAGAAGGACCTCCAGAAGGTGTTCATCCTGTTCCTCGTCGGGTTCCTCGGGACGTTCTACGCCCTCCGGCTGTACGTCTGGGACTTCCTCAAGTCGGTGACGAAGGCGCGGCTGAACTCGGTGACCGCCGAGCAGGTGAACATCATCGTCCAGACCCCGTTCGACGTGGTGCTCCTGCAGGCGAAAATCGGGCTCGCCGTGGGCATCATCGTCGCGCTCCCCCTGTTCGTCTACTTCTCGCGGGACGCGCTTCGCGAACGCGACGCGTGGCCGCAGTCGCCGGTCGCGCGCTGGAAACTCGCGCTCGTCGCCCTCCTCGCCGCCGGCCTGTTCGCGGTCGGCGTCGCGTACGGCTACCTCGTCTTCTTCCCGTTCATGTTCGCGTTCCTCGCGAACAACGCGCTCTCGGCGGGCATCCAGCCGAACTACTCCATCGTGAAGTGGGCGCAGTTCATCCTCCTCCTGACGTTCTCGTTCGGCTTCGCCGCCCAGATGCCGCTCGCCATCACCGCGCTGTCGTACGCGGAAATCGTCCGCTACGAGACGTTCCGCGAGAAGTGGCGCCACGCGGTCGTGCTCATCTTCGTCTTCGGCGCGTTCTTCTCGCCGCCGGACCCGTTCACCCAGATCATGTGGGCGGTGCCGCTGTTGGTCCTGTACGGCGCGTCGCTCTACCTCGCGAAGGTCGTCGTCACGGCCCGACGGGGGAGCGAGCGCATCGACGTGGCCGCGACGTTCCGGCGTCACTGGAACGCCGTCGCGGCGCTCGCGCTCGCGGCCGGGGCCGTCGTGTACCTGTTCTACACCCGCGGGGGGCCGGGCGCCGTCAACGGACTCGTCGGAGGGCTGACGAGCTACCGGATGCTTCCGCTGGCGACGACGACGGTGTACGCCGTCGCCGCCGCCGTGGGGGTGCTCGCGGCGCTCGTGGCGCTCGCGTACTACGTCTACGCCGAACTGGACGCCGACGCCGCCGCCCTCGGGTCGCCGGGTGACCTCGGCGACCCGACCGCCATCGACCTGTCGCGGCTTGACGCGGCCGGCGTGCGGGCCGCGCCGTCGGAGGCGTTCGCCGAGTTGAGCGAACCGGAGGCGCTCGCGGCCGCACAGGCCGCCATCGACGACGGCGACAGGGCGAAGGCGCGGGCCATCCTCGACCGCTGGGACGAGACCCCGCAGGGCGAGCAGGCGACCGAGCGGGAGGCGGCGAGCGACCCAGAGACCGGGCCGGCGGCCGTGTCGCTCGACGAGGAAGACGGGATGGTGGCGATGGTGAAGCGGGGGCACCGTCGGGTGGACTGGTCCCGCCGGTTCCGCGAGCGCTGGCCCGCCTTCCTCGGGGTCGCGTTCCTCGGCGCCGCGCTCGCGTACCTCACCCTGACGACCGGCGTGTGGGCGTGGGTCAACTACGAGGTGTTGCCGTACGTCCCGTTCGTGGAGGCGGGGTCGATGCGGAACGTCGAGACGTACCTCGGGCTGGCCGACAGGGGAACCGCGGTCCTGCTCGCGAGCCTCGGAACCGGCGTCGCGGCGGGAGCGACCGCGCTGGGCTACTACGTGGTGGCGTGCGTCCGCGCCGCGAGAGACCCCGCGGCGGGCGACCTCAGCGAACTCACGCCGACGGAACTCCGCTGGCTCCCCGCGGGCGTCTTCGCCGGGATGCCCGAGCACGAGGCCGTGCGGGAGGCCGACCGCGCCCGCCGGCACGGCGACGCCGAACGGGCACAACTCATCCTCGACCGCTACGACGAGGCGACCGCGGACGCGTCCGGCCCGGAGGGGCCGCCGAAGGACCTGCTCGCCGGCGACACGGGGTTCGTCGCGACGGTCCGCCGGGGCGCGGGCTACGTCGACTGGCGCGGCCGCCTCGGCTCGGTGTGGAACGGACTGCTCGGCGTCGCCGTACTGGTGTTCGCCGCCGGCTACGTGCTCCTCGAGCGGCCGGCGCTCGCCGACCGGGTGCTCGCCGACTTCGGCACCGACGCCGCCGCGTTGACCGCCGGACTCCCCGCCTCGGGGACGGCCGCGCTCGCGCTGTTCGCGGCCGCCGGACTGCTCCTGGCGGCGCTGCTCGGGTGCGCGCTCGCGCTGTACATCGCCTACGCGGCCGGGAGCGACCCCGAGGCGGTCGACGTCGAAGCGCTGACGGCCGACGAGGTGCGCCGCGCCCCCGACGCCGTGTTCGCCGGCATCTCCGAGCGGCGGGCGAGCTTCCTCGCCGACCGCGCCGCGAGCGCGGGCGACTCCGCGAAGGCGCGGGCCGTGCTCGACCGGTACGACGACGCGGACGCACAGCGGGCGGCGGAGGCGGACGCCGACTCCGGCGGCGCGGCCGAGTCGGTGCCGGGCGCCGCCGACGACATCGGCGACCGGACCTCCCGCGCGACCGGGACGTTCCTGGAGGGGCTGACCGACGGCGACGCCGACGAGGACGACATCGGCGGCTACTACAACGACCTCGCGTTCATCCTCGACGCACTCCGCTCGCGGGCGTTCGTGCTCGTCGCCGTGTTCGGCATCGTCCTCGTCTCGGTGTTCGCCGCGCTGTACCTCGGCGGCATCGGCGTCGTGCGCGAGAGCTTCGTCAGCCGGCTCCCGCAGGAGGTGGTCGGACCGGAGGCGGAGAACTTCGCGGTCATCGTGCTCCACCCGGTCGAGGCGCTCATCTTCGAGGTGAAGATATCGACGCTTCTGGCCGCCGTCGCCACCCTGCCCGTGGCGGCGTTCTACGCGTGGCCCGCGCTCCGCGAACGGGGCTTCGTCCGCGGCCGGCGGGGCGTCATCTTCGGGTGGCTCGCGGCGCTCGCCGTCGGCCTGTTCGGCGGACTGGCGGTCGGGGCGTACTACGTCGCCCCGGCGGTCATCTCGTGGCTCGTCGGCGACGCGCTCCGGGCGGGGATGGTCATCAGCTACCGCATCAGCGACTTCTTCTGGCTCGTCTTCTTCACCACCGTCGGCATCGGCATCCTCGCGGACATCCCCGTCCTGATGGTGCTGCTCAACAGCGTCGGCGTCTCCTACCGGGCGATGCGGAGCCGCTGGCGTGAGGCCACCATCGGCATCATGCTGTTCGCGGCGCTGTTCACCCCGGCGGACGTCATCACGATGTTCCTCGTGACCGTCCCGCTGATGGCGGCCTACGGCGTCGGACTGGGTCTCCTGTTCGTCGTCACCCTCGGCGGCCGCCGTAATCTCGTGGAGCCGACGGTCGACCTCGCCCGGGAGTGAGGCGGGGCCAGACGACGAACGTCCGCTCGTGTCGGGCTGCTCGTGTCGGTCAGTTGGTTGAACTCGGCCGAGAGTGTAAGATACGACATACGTTTAAGAGATGGTGTGGCAAAATCTCACGTGGAGTGACACCCGCTGCGGGCGGTCCCCATCGCGCCGCGCGGTGTACTTCGAGTCAGGACCCCCCATGCCACCCCACCGATCAGACACGAACGACGACCGAGAGTTCACCGAAGACGACCTCGTCGAGGCGGTGAAACGTCTCAGCGTCGGCCGACGCTCGATGCTGAAGGCGCTCGGCGTCGGCGCTGCCGCCTCGCTCGCGAGCGGCACCGCGGCCGCGGACGACACCGTCGCGGCCGCTCCCGGTCCGACGGCGGACCACACCCCGAGCCACCCGCAGGTCATCGACCCGTACTACGGCTACAGTTCGCCGAACGGCGACGAGGAGTTGCCCGCGGACCTCCAGCCCGACCACGAGGTGGACTGCCTCATCAGCTTCCCCGGCGAGGGCGAGATGCGCCCGCCGTACTTCTACTTCGACCCCGTCGGCTTACACGTCCAACCGGGCGACGTCGTCCGCTTCAACCTCGTGACGCCCGACCACGCCGTGACGATGTACCACCCCGGGTTCGGCCGGCAACAGCGCGTCCCGGACGGCGTGCCGCCCGTCTCCTCGCCCATTCTCAGCGCCAACGGCTTCTGGCTGTACGAGTTCACCGAACCGGGGCTGTACGACGCGACCTGCCCGCCCCACGAGATATTCGGGATGGTCGTGCGCGTCCTCGTCGGCGACCCCGAACCGGTGCCCGACTGGGAGGACTCGTTCACCGGTCCCGGCCGCCCCCCGGACGACGCCGAAGGACTGGCCGGATTCCTCGGCGTCGAGGAGTGGCCGTTCCTCTCGCCCGTCGGCGTCCTCGACGCGGACGCGCTCGACCCCGCGAACATCGCCGAGATGGGAACCGTCCCGTGGAGCGCCGTCACCGAGGAACTCCTCTCGGGCGGCGGCGGGAACGGTGACGGCGAGACGACGAGCTACCAGGTCGACTTCGTCGAGGGCGACCCCATCGAGGAACTCGGCGAGGACGGCCTGTACGCCGAACAGGACCGCCTGCTCCGGTTCGCGTGGGGCAACACCGAGGAGGGCATCACCGACCGCGGGTCGGCGTGGGCGAGCGCCGACGTCCGGAACTGCCTGGCCGACTACGGCCACATCACCCGGACCGACGAGAACGAGGCGGCGACGACGTTCACCGTCGCGGACGGCTGTGAACTCACCCTGTCGCTCGCGGTCCACTCGCTCCCCGGCGGGGAGTTCAGCGTCGAGACGGCCGACCAGCAGGTGCTACTCGACTCGACGACCGAGACGTTCGGCCCCGGCGAACACACCCTGACGGTCGGCCTGCCGTAACCGGAGCGGACCCGGCCCGCCGACCCTCCCTCGTCCTCGTGAGCGGGGCGACTTCGACGCCGACGCGGAGCGTCGGCGGCGACGCGTTCGACAAGGTTCAAATATTCCCTGAGGAATCTACGAGTATGCCCAAGATAAGCGTCGAGATTCCCGCCGAGCTGCTGGCGGACCTCGACGAACACGTCGGCGACGACGGGAAGTTCGTGAACCGGAGCGACGCCATCCGCGCGTCGGTACGGAAGACGCTGGACCTGCTCGACGAGATAGACGCCCGGCACGGCCGGCTGGACGAGCCGACGGGCGGGACGGGAGACGAGGAATGAGCGGCGCGGTCGAACCGCGCCGACTGGGGGTCCCGCTGGCGGCCGTCGCGTTCACCGCGTTGTTCGTCGCGGCGCTCGTCACGGCACAGGTCATCTCCGCGAAACTGCTCGCGGTCAGCCTTCCGGTACTGGGGGCCGTCACCGCCCCCGGCGGGACGCTGGCGTACGCGGTGACGTTCTTCGCGTCCGACTGCCTCTCGGAACTGTACGGTAAGCGCTACGCCCAGCAGGTCGTCAACGTCGCGTTCGGGATGAACTTCGTCCTGCTCGCGCTCGTGTTCGCGACCATCTGGCTCCCCGCCGCGCGGGGGTCGGTCGACCCCGACGCGTTCGCGACGGTGCTCGGCCTCTCGGGCAACGTCGTGTTGGGGTCGCTGTGCGCGTACGTCATCAGCCAGAACTGGGACGTGGTCGTCTTCCACCGCATCCGCGAGGCGACGGACGGGGCGTCGCTGTGGCTGCGAAACGTCGGGTCGACGGCGAGCAGTCAACTCATCGACACCGTCGTGTTCACGCTCGTCGCGTTCGTCGTCGCGCCGAGCCTCCTCGGCGTCGGCGCCGCGCTCCCGACGAGCGTGGTGGTCTCGCTCGTCGTCGGCCAGTACGTCCTGAAACTGCTCATCGCGCTGGTCGACACGCCGCTCGTCTACGCCGCCGTCGGACTCGCGCGCCGGAACGACGAGTCGGGAGCGGTCGGCGTCGGGAACTGAGCGGACCGGAGGGCGCCTCAGTCGACCCGCTCGGCGAACGCGAACCGGGGCTTCACGTCGGTCACGCGCGCCTCGACCGTCTCGCCCGCCTCCGCGCCGGGGACGAACAGCGTGAACCCCTCGACCTTCGCTATCCCGTCGCCCTCGCTCCCGGTGCCGGTCACCTCGACGGTCAGCGTGTCGCCCTCGACGACGGGGGCGTCGGTCCGGCCCTTGGCGATGAGGTAGCGCTCGGACGACTGCTTCCGGCTGGCGTCCGGCGTGTACGCGCGGACGTACTGGAACTCCGCCTCGACCTCCCCGCGGAACCCCTCGAGGTCCGGCCCGTCGAACACCTTGACGACGAAGTCGCCGCCCGGCGTCAGCAGGTCGAGCGCGGTGTCGAACGCCTGCCGCGCGAGGTGGACGGAGCGCGCGTGGTCCAGCGAGTACTCGCCGGTCATGTTCGGGGCCATGTCCGAGACGACGACGTCCGCGGGGCGGTCCCCCTCGTCGGCCCCGAGTTCGTCGCGGAGGCGAGCGCGCGTCCGCTCGTCGGTCATGTCGCCGCGCACCGTCGACACCTGGTGGTCCTCGAGTTCGTCGATGCGCTGGAGGTCGACGCCGACGACGCGCCCCGAGGCGCCCACCGCCTCCGCGGCGACCTGGAGCCACCCGCCGGGGGCCGCTCCAAGGTCGACGACGGTGTCGCCCTGCGAGAACAGGTCGGCCTCCGCGTCTAGCTGTTTCAGCTTGTAGGCCGAGCGGGCGCGGTAGCCCTGCTGTTTGGCCCTGTTGTAGTAGTCGTCCTTGCGCGCCATGGGTCAGTTGGCGGGGATAGCGTCTCGAACCGTTTATCCCGTTCGTTCGCGCCGTCGGCAGCGACCGAGCACGAACGTTGAACAGCCCCCGGGACCGTGGGGCCGTATGGACCTCGAGGCGGCGCGGGCGGACGCACTCGACCGCGCGTGCTCGCTCGACCCCCGCGAGTTCGAGCGGGTGTGCGAGGTCGTGCTCCGCGAGACACTGCCGGCGACGGAGCTGTCGGTCGCGCCGCCCGGCCCCGACGACGGGGTGGACATCGACGGCCGACTCGTCACCGAGTGGCTGGCCGCCGACATCGGCGTGCAGGTGAAGCGGTACGCGCCGGACAACACCGTCGGCACCGACCGCGTCCACCGCCTCGGCGGCGCGCTCGCGGCGAGCGGCTACCACGTCGGCACGATCGTCACCACCTCCTCGTTCACGGCGCCCGCCCGGGCGGCCGCCGAGGGGCTCCCCGTCAGGCTGGTCGACGGCGAGACGTTCGCGGCGACGACGGTCGAGTCGGCCGTCGGCTATCGTCGCGACGGGGACGACTACGAACCGATTCGGCGCTTCTGGGACCGCGTCGGCGACGACGACGGGGTCGACACGGGCGACGTTCCGCTCGCGAGCGACCTCGGGACGGTCGTCGCCTCCCTCGCGGCGATGCGGCACACGTCCGGGACGGCGGGCGCCGTCCGGGAGTGGGTGTCGGCGGAGCGCAGCGAGGAACTGTCGGACCGGCACGCCCGCATCAACGCGAACGCCGGCGTCGTGCTCGGCCTGGCGCGCAAGGAGCCGGGACCCGACGGGACCCTCCGGTACGGGCTGACCGACGAGGGCGCGGCGCTGCTGGCCGCCGACCCGGGGTCGGACGCCCGCGCCGAACGCCTCCACGACGGCGTCCGCGGCGCGGCGGTCGTCCGCCGGTGTCTCGACCGGATGCACCGCGAGGACCTGACCGCCGACGGCGTGACGGACCTCGTCGCCGCGGTCGCCGGGCTGAGCGAGTCGAGCGCGCGGCGGCGCGGCGCGACGGTCAGGGCGTGGCTCCGCGAACTCCCCGAGGTGACCGTCCGCGACGACGGCGGGACGGAACGGTTCGTCCTCGACTGACCGGCCGCCGAGACGGCGGTCGGGGACCGCCGAAAGCGGGAAAAAACGGGCGTGGGCCGTGTCAACGGGCGCGTCGAACCGCGGGTCTTTTACCGGGTCAGCCGTAGCGCCCCACATATGTTCAAGGCCATCGTGAGCGCGTCGACCCTCCGGGACGCGCTCGACTCGGTGAGCGTGCTGGTCGACGAGTGCAAGATACGGCTGGAGGAGGACGAGTTCGCCATCCGGGCGGTCGACCCGGCGAACGTCGGGATGGTCGACCTCACGCTGGAGGCGGCGGCGTTCGAGTCGTACGAGGCCGACGGGGGGGTCATCGGCGTCAACCTCAACCGACTGGAGGACATCGCCGGCATGGCGAACTCCGGCGACCTGGTCCACCTCGAACTCGACGAGGAGACCCGGAAGCTCCACATCCAGATAGACGGGCTGAGCTACACGCTCGCGCTCATCGACCCCGACTCCATCCGCGAGGAGCCGGACATCCCGGACCTCGACCTCCCCGCCGAAATCGTCCTGGAGGGCGAACAGATCGGCCGCGGCATCAAGGCGGCCGACATGGTGAGCGACCACATCCGCCTGCGCGTCGACGAGAGCGAGGAGGCGTTCTTCATCGAGGCGGAGGGAGACACCGACGACGTCGACCTGAAACTGGAGCGGGACGACCTCATCGACCTGCAGGCCGGCCCGGCCGACTCGCTGTTCTCGCTCGACTACCTCAAGGACATGAACAAGGCCATCCCGAGCGACGCGGAGGTGCGGGTCGAACTCGGCGAGGAGTTCCCCGTCAAACTCCACTACGAGTTCGGCGAGGGGCTGGGTCACGTCACGTACATGCTCGCGCCGCGCATCCAGAGCGACTGAGGCACGGCGGACGGACGACTCACGCACCGACGGCACGCTTTTGCGTCCCGCGCTCGCCGGGCGTGCATGGCCGACACCGACGCCGCCGTCTGGCTCGACCTCGACGGGACGCTGCTCGCGGTCGACGACTACGGCGCGCTCCTGGAACGCGCCTGTGCCGCGGTCGATGTCGACCCGTCGACGGCGGTACTCGACGCCTACGACGACGAGTTCTTCCGCGGGTTCGAGGCGTTCGCCGACGACCCCTACCGGCGAGCGGCCGCGGCCGCGCTCTCGGACACGGACGCCGATCCGGACGCGTTCGCCGCGGCGCTCCGGGAGGCTGAGTGTGCGGCCGCGGCGACGTCCGACGCGCTCCGCGCCGAACTCGACCGGCTGGCGGCCGACGACCGGTACGCGCTGGGCGTGCTCACGAACGGCGTCGGCGCCCACCAGCGGGAGAAACTGGAGCGCGTCGGACTGGCCGAGTACTTCGACGCGGTGGCGGTGAGCTACGACGCGGGCGCGCACAAGCCCGACCCGGCCGCGTTCGAACGGGCGGAGGAACTGCTCCCGGCGGACGAGCGCGTCATGGTCGGCGACGGCCGCGAGGCGGACGTGGCGGGCGCGCGCGAACGCGGCTGGCGAGCCGTCCACGTCGCCGGCCCCGACGAGGCGGCGGCGGCACTCGCCTCACTCCGCTGAGGAGGGCGGACGGGCACCGCCCGCGTCCCCCGCCTCGTCGCGCGCCGCGTACAGGCCGGCGAGCACCGGGAGCAGGACGACCGCGCCGGCGACGAACGGCGACCAGTACGCGAGGACGTACGCGACCCCCGCCAGCGGCGGGCCGACCGTCCGTCCGAGGCTGCCCGCCCCCTGGGTGACGCCGAAGGCGGCCCCCTGCGTCGCCGCACTCGCGCGCGTCGAGACGAGCGTCGACAGCGAGACGGTGAGCGCGCCGTTGCCGAACGACAGCAACGCCCCGTCGAACAACAGGACCGCGAGCGCGCCCGTTAGCCACCCCGGTCCGCCGAGCGGAGGGAGGAGTCCGCCGACGTCGGGCGAGAACGGGAGGAGCGCGAGCGAGAGGCGAGCGAGACGCCGCCCACGAACGCCAGCCTGACGGCGCCCACGCGCCGCTCCAGCCAGCCCACGAGGACCCCCTGATTCACCGTCCCCAGGACGCCGATGTACGTCAGGAAGAGCGCCGCGCCCGTCTCGTCGTAGCCGTAGTAGTCGGCGGCGAACGGGATGAACATGACCTGCACGCCGGCGAACGCGAACGACACGAGGAAGAACGCGGCGACGAGCGGTCTGAGGTCCACGTCCGCGAGCGCGGTGCGGAACTGGTCGACCAGCGACACCCGCCCGCCGGCGGGCCGCGTGCGGTCCGGCTCCCGCAACACGAGCACAGCGGCGACGGCCGCCAGCAGCGACAGCCCCGCCGCGAGGAAGCTGGGGAGCGAGAAGCGCGTCGCCGGGACGAACGAGGGGAAGACGTCCCGGGCGGCCGCGACGACGGCGTCGCTGGCGGCGAGGCCGCCGAGCGCCGGTCCGAAGACGAACCCGAGCGAGAGGAGGCGCCGACCAGCCCGAGCGCGCCCGCGCGTCGCTCGACCGGGGTCACGTCCGCGATGTACGCCTGCGCGGCCGCGATGTTCCCGCCGGCGGCGCCCGCGAGCGTCCGGGAGGCGAACAGCGTCGCCAGCGCGGCCCCCGTTCCGGCGACGGACTCGACTTCGGCGGCCAGCCCGAAGACGGTCCACGCGACGGCCGCGGCGGTCACGGAGAGCGTGATGACGGGGCGGCGGCCGCGGCGGTCCGAGAGCCTCCCGAGCGTCGGCGCGGCGAGGAACTGCGCGAGCGAGTACGACGCCGCCAGCAGGCCGATGTACACGTCGCTGACCCCGAACGAGCGGACGTAGAACGGGAGGACGGGGATGACGACGCCGAACCCGAGCAGGTCGAGGAAGACGACGCCGATGACCACCGCGACGGCGCGGCGCGACCCGGAGCCGTCGGGCGGGAGCGCGGCGTCGGCGGCCGTCGCGGAGCGAGGGGACGACACGGACGCGAGAGGGCGCCCGCCGACTTAACTCCCGCCGCGGTGGCGGTCGATGACGCGCTTCGCCGCCTGCGCCTTCTCCTTCCAGCCGTAGCCCGCCTCGTACACGTGACGCTTGCTGTCGACGAGCGCCTCCGGGCTGGCCTCCTCGAAGCCGCCCCGGTCCCACGACCCCGACTCGCGGAGCCACTCGACGGTGTGCTCGCGCGTCTCCTCCCACGACAGCCCGACCATCTCGTACCACGCGACCACGGCGAACACGGCGTTGTCGTGACAGCCGGGGTACGACCCCTCGCGGTAGAGGGTCCGCATCGGCTCGCGGGTCGGCTCCGACACCGCCTCGCGGTACGCCTCCGCCGTCAGGAGTTCCAGCCCCGCGTCCGTCTCGCGGACGCGGCCCTCGCGCGTGAGCAGCGAGAGCGCGGCGCGGTGGAGTCCGGACCACTCGCCGTGGACCGCGTGCCGGAGCGCCTCCTCGGTGACGACGTCGCGCGTGAGCACCGCGAGGAGGTCGGTGTACGCCTTCTCGACGTCGGTCCACTCCGTGCCCTCGAAGTCGCAGTCGGCGTCGTGCAGGCTGCTGGTCGTGCGACAGCCGGGGCAGGGGTACGCGAACCGGGGCACTGCTGTGTCGGGTGAGGAAGCACCGCGTCTTATCTCCGACGGTCCGCGGCCGAAATCGGACCGTCGCGCTTAACCCGGCCGCTGCCACAGGAAGAGCCAGCATGGACCCGCTGTCCGCCCGGTACCCGTTCCTCTCGAGTGCGCGCGAGGCGGTCCGCGAGGCGGGCGTCGACCTCGCGGACCTCGTCGCGGCGGGCGACCCGGCGGTCGCGCGGGGACGCGAGCGGGTCGAGCGCGCGCTCGTCGAGGGGACCACGGCGTCGGAGACGCCGGACGAGTGGAGCGCCCGGCAGGAACTGCTCTCGTACCCCATCGCGCGCATCCTCGTCTCGCTGCTCGACTCGCCCGCGGCCGTCGAGAAGTACGCCGGCGCGGAGGCGCGCACCGCCCACACCCGGTTCGCCGACGACGCGGAACGCGAGCGACGCGACGGCCGCCGGCGGGCGGACGCGGCGGACCTCGACACGTTCCTCCGGGAGTTCGGTCTCGCGGACCAGACGCGGCCGGAGGACCCGCCGCGCGGCGCTCCCCGCCCGCGCTGGTTCCGACTCGGCGTCGGGGCGTACCTCCGGTACGCGGACGCCGACTGGGGGGACGACTGGCGGCTGGTCAACCGCGAACTGTTCGACGGCGAAGTCCGGGTCGAGCGGGAGGAACTGTACCGACTGCTCCGCGAGGCCGTCCGCGAACGGGTCGCCGAGGGCCTCCCGTTCGAGGGGGTGAGCGACGACATCGCCGACGAACTGGACGCCGAAATCGCCGACCTGCGGGACCTACTGGCCGACCGAACCACCGCCGTCGACGTCGGCGTCGTCGCCCCGGAGCACTTCCCCCCGTGTCTCGCCCGTCTGCTGGAGCGTGTGCGGGCCGGCGAGGAACTCGACGCGACCGCGGAGTTCGCGCTGCTGTCGTTCCTCGCGGAGTTGGACCTCAGCGTCGACGAGGCCGTGACTCTGACCCGGGGCGGCGTCTCGCCGGACGAGACGGCGGCTCGCTTCGCCTACCTCCGCGACGAGACGGGAGCGCAGTACCCGACGCCGTCGTGCGAGACGCTCGGCGCCTACGGCCTGTGTGACAACGAGGACAACCACCGGGGGGTCGCCCCGCACCCGCTGGCGTACTACGCGCGGCGGGTCTCGGAGGCGGAGGCGGTCACGGACTGGCGCGAGCGGTCGGACGACGAACGCGCCGACGCGTGAGCCGACGACCGGTCGGGGACGACCGACCGGGCCGACCGGGCCGGGTCACTGCCGGTCGAGAAACAGCCCCGCGACGCCCATCATGACGACGAACAGCGCGACGATACCGACGACGTAGTACGCGCCCGGGAGCGTGAGGTTGTGGTCGGTGGTGTAAGCCATTCCGACCCCGACGAGGAGGGCGATGTACACGACGACCGCACCGACGGAGACGAGTATCTTCCGGCGCATCTCCGCGTCGATATCCATGCCGACGGCTTTTCCGGGCCGTGGCAAAAGGGCTTCGAAGCGCCACGCCCCGCCACACCGCCTGCAGCGACGGAGTTGCATCGACCCGCTACGCCGACTCGTCGAACGACCGGCCCCGTCGGTTCGCTCCGTTCGGTCTCTCGGTTCCACCCGAAACGAGGGTTTAGGTAGCTCCAGCCCGTAGAATTCGGTGAATACGGGATGACGCACTCAGTACACACACCCGCGTCCGCAGCCCGTAGGAGTCTGCCCGACGACGGACTGACCGGCCGCGCCGGTCGGGCCCGCCGCGAGCCGATGACCGTCCGGGCGCTGCGCGACGACACGTACCTGGTCGACACCGAGCACAGCACCTACGTCGTGGACCTCGACGCGCGTTCGTGTACCTGTCCGGACCGCGTGGTCCGGGGTGCGCGCTGCAAGCACCTCCGCCGGGTCGCTATCGAGGTGAACGAGGGGCTCGTCCCCCCCCCGGGCAAACGCCGCGGCGCCTGCGCGGTCTGCGGCGCTCGCGTGTTCGTCCCCGTCGGGAGCGACGGGAGCCACCTCTGTCCGACCCACCGCCCCCTCAGGGGGGAGTTCGTCCGCGACCGCGAGACCGGAAAGCTACTCCTCGTCACGCGCGTCACCGACGAACGGGCGGACGAGCGCGCGACCGAGAGCGGGCGGCTCATCAGCGAGTTCGAGTCGAACGGGAGCTGCGGCGGGCACGAACCGGTCGTCGAGGCGGTGTACGTGGCCGGCCGCCGGCCCGTCGACGGCCGCCTCGACGTGTCCGGCGAACGCCGGTACGGGTTCCCCGCCTCCCGGCTCCGACGCCTGCCCGCGGACGAGGCCCCGCCGTTCCCGGTGGTCGGTATCTGAAGCGCCCTGAAGCGGCCGGGACCGTTCCCCCGTTTTCCGACCCGAGAGCGGTGGTTACGCCCAGCGGTCCGACGGCCGGACTCACCCGGACGAGGAACGAGGCTCGTCGTCGCCGTCCTCGGCGGCCGTGACGTAGCCGACCAGCGCGGCGACCAGCACCGTCAGCGGGACTCCCGCGACGAGAACGCCGACGGAGAGACTCCAGTCAGCGAGGACGAACGACGCGACGCCGAGCGCCGTGGCGGCGACGAACCCCGCGACTGCGGCGGCGGCCGCCCGAAGCAGACGGCGGGTGGACCGCGGGACCACTCCGGTCGCCGCCTGGTCGCGATACCGGAGTCCAGTGTACGCGGCGAACAGCGCCGTGACCCCGGCGGATGCTCCCACCGGGAGACCGACGAACAGCGAGAACGCGAGCCACGGTTCGAAGCCAGTCGTCACCACGACGGTCACGGCGACGAACGCGAGCAGACCGACAGCCAGACTGGCGACGATTCGGTACGGAGGGTTCACGGTGAGACGTACACCTGCCAGGCAGATAGAATCCTGTGTACTCCAAGTCACGGCACGTACAGAGCTACCCGGTGAACAAACGACAGCGAACCTGCAGCTATCTCCTGAGATGTGGAACAGTGACTCGACTAAAGTGGTCAGCTCCATTTATCGAACCGTGTATAGAGTGGTAGACGATGGGACAGACCACTCGGGTTACACGACGGACCACGCTCAAGACCGGTGCGGCCGCGGTGGGGCTGTTCGGACTCGGCGTGACAACCGGGTCTGCCCGGGCCGACGGAGGACCGTACTACCAGGTCGACCTCGTCTTCGGCGGGCCGATAGAGTCCCTCGGCACCGGCCCGGCCGACTACTACGGCCGGCAGAACCGCCTCGTCCAGTACCTCCACACCGACGGGAACGACGTCCTCGAGCGGGACACGTGGCTCAACTCGCTCGATACCGACCTGCGCAGGCGCGCCACCGCCGAGTCGATGCGGATAGAGGACGGCGCCGTCTCGACACGGGTTCGCGTTCGCTCGGAGTGTACGCTCTCGCTCGCCGTCCACACGCTTCCGGGTGGTGCGTTCTCGTTCGGGCAGCAACAGACCCTTCTCGACTCGCGCACGTGGCGATTCTCCGAGAGCGACAGGTTCAGCCTCTCTCCGGGTACGTACGGCCTCTCCGTGCCGCTCCCGTTCCCCGTCGGGGCGACGACGCCGGGGATGACCGAGTTGGCCGGCGGGGAGATGACCGACGTCAACAGTCCGGTCGACTGGGGCGGGGCGGTCACGCTCGACGGGTCGACGCTACTCGTCGGCGCCCCGGGCGAGGATACCGTAGAGATGGATATCGGAACCGTGTACGTCTTCGACCGGGCCGACGGGACGTGGACGCAGTCGCAGAAACTCCTCGGGCCGCCGAGTCCGGGCCTCATCCCGTGGCGCTTCGGTCAGCAACTGGCGGTCGATGGCGATGTCGCCGTGGCTTCGAGCAGAGACGTACGGGCCGTCTACGTCCTCGAGCGGAGGGCAGACAGGGGAGCGTGGATACAGCGAGAGGCGTTCGACCTCCCCCCCCGCAGTAGCCGGTTCGGAGTCGGCGATCGGATAGGGGGTGCAATCGACGTCGACGGGTTGACAGTCCTCGCGACGACGGCGGAGACGGTCGAGTTTCCGCCGGACGAGAACGTCGACGACCCCCGGTCGAACTTCGGCGACGGCGGGACGGCCCGCTTCTTCGAGAAGACCGGCACCGCCTGGGAACGGACGACCGCGGTCTCCATCGGGGGGTCGCCGGAGTCGTTCGGCGTCTCCGGTGCGATTTCCGGCGACACCGCGGTCGTGGGAGCGCCGAGACGCGAGACCGACGCGAGACGGTGTGGCGCCGTGTACGTCTACGGCCGGTCAGCAGACGACGGGGAGTGGGCGCTGGAGACGGTGCTCGGGCCGGACGACCCGGCCGCGTGTGGGATCGGCGGGCACGTCGACGTCGATGGTGACCGCATCGTCACCACGGGTGCCGAGGTCGTACACGTCTTCGAGCGGTCGGAGGCCGGGTGGGAACGGACGGGGACCCTCGACTCCCAGGGGGCGCCGCTCGCGCTCGCGGGTGACAGGCTCCTCACTCGGGGTCAGGAGGTGGAGGTGGAGGGAGCGACCGCGCGAACGGTACACGTCTACGAGAACCGCGACGGCGCGTGGACGCGCCGGACGACGCTCTTCCCGCCCAGCCCCCAGCCGTCCATCGGGTTCGGCAACGCGGTCGCGTTCGACGGTGACCGCGTCGCGGTCGGTGCGCCGGGCGCGAACGACGGGCGAGGGGGCGTCTTCGTCTTCGACCTCTGAGGCGGGCGAGCCGACGCTACGGACCGAGACGGAGCACTGCCGGCGACATGCACCCACCCGGAGCCCGTACGACGGCGGCCGGGCTGCTCCCCGTTGGCATCGGACGCGTGGTCGCTCGGACGGACGAGCCTGGCCCGGGGTCGAGCGAGGCCGGTCGCGAGCGCGGTGGAGACAACTACAGCATCTCCGCGGCCTCGTCGGCCGAGAGGACGCCCTGTTCGACGGCGTTGAGCACCTCCGCGACCGAGCGGTCGCTCGTCGCGTCCGCGCTCGCGGCCGTGAGGTCGTCGATGGTCTCCCCGGCCGCGAGCGCGAACTCCTTCTTCACGCGGTAGTTCCCCCCGTCGGTCACGTGGAGTTCGTCCGGGTGGAAGAAGTACCAGTCCTCCCGGTCGAACCGCACGCCGACCTTGGGGCTCGCGCCGAAGTTGCGCGCGAAGTATATCAGCGCCTCCACCTCCTCGCCGCTGAGGTAGATGGGCTTGCCCGACGAGGACTTCGCCTCGACGGCGTAGAAGACGGTGCCGTCGCCCGCGAGCACGTCCGGGAGTTCGCGGTCGGTCGACGACCCGCTGGCGGGCGCGCGCATCACCGCGAAGCCGGCGTCGTCGAGCCTGTTGACGAGTTCGCGCTCCCGGCGGTCGCCCTTCGGGTTGCCCGGCATGCGTGAGTCTGGGAAACCGACCGCGATAAAGGGGACGGAAGCGGGGTGAAACTGGAACGGGTGAGAGAGCCCCGCGACGACGACGCCCGGGTCCCGCTGGCTCCGCTACTCCTCTTCGAGCAGTTCGTCCACGAGCGCCTCGGGGTCGAACCGCGTCAGGTCGTCGTACCCCTGTCCGGTCCCGAGGAACAGCACCGGCTTGCCCGTGACGTACGCGATGGAGATGGCCGCCCCGCCCGAGGAGTCGGCGTCGGCCTTCGTCAGCACGACGCCGTCGATGGCGGCCGCCTCGTCGAACTTGGTCGCCCGCTGGACGGCGTCCTGCCCGGCCACCGCCTCGTCGACGAAGACGGTGAAGTCGGGGTCGACGACGCGATCTATCTTCTCCAACTGGGCCATCAGGTCGTTGCTGGTGTGGAGGCGACCCGCGGTGTCGCCGAGCACCACGTCCACGTCGTGCGCCTTCGCGTACTCCACGGCGTCGTACAGCACCGCGGCGGGGTCGCCGCCCTGCTCGTGGGAGATGAGCTCCTCGCCGAGGCGGTCGGCGTGCTCGCGGATCTGTTCGTTCGCGCCCGCCCGGTAGGTATCGCCGTTCGCCATCACCGACGAGTAACCCCGCTCGTCGAGCCAGCGGGTGAACTTGGCGATGGTCGTCGTCTTCCCGACGCCGTTGACGCCCGTGAACACGACCGTGACGGGCTTGTCGGCGCTCGCCAGCCGCTCCTCGAAGTCGAACTGGCCGACGCTGATGACGTCGAGCAGTGCGTCGTGGAGCGCCTCGGTCACGAGCCCCTCGGTCGTCTGGACCTGCGCGCGCGCCTCGCCGAGCATCTTCTCGCGGATGGTCGAGAGCATCTCCTCGGCGACGCTCAACTCCACGTCCGACTCGAGCAGCGCCATCTCCAGGTTCCACAGGGGGTCCTCGAGGTCCTCCTCCTCGATGATTATCTTCCCCGTGGCGAACGCCTTCGCCCGCTGGAACCGGCTGGCCGCCGACTCGGACTCCTCCGGCTCGGGTTCGCCGGAGTCCGCAGTCGCGTCACCGGTCTCGTCGTCCGTGACGGCGCCGACGGCGGGTTCGGTCTCCGCCGCTTCCGTCCCGGCGTCGGACGGTCCGGTCCGCGTCCCGTCGTCCGCGTCCGGGTCGGGGCGCTCCGTCTCGGCGGCGTCGGAAGCGGTGGCGGCGTCGGCGGCCGCGTCGCTCCCCTCGGCGTCGGCCTCCGCCTGCTCGGCTTTCTCCTCGACCTCCTCCGCGGCGTCCTTGCGGAACGAGGAGAGCTTGTCCTTCAGGCCGTCGAACATCGCGTTACTCGTCCTCGTCGCCCTCGTCGGCCATCTGCTGCATCTGCTGCATCTGCTGTTGCTGCATCTGTTGTTGCATCTGCTGGGCCTGCTGTTCGATCTCGTCGCTCTCGTCCTCCAGCTCCGACTTCTCCGAGCGCAGGTCCTCGATGCGGTCGTCGAGCGCGTCGCGCTTGCGTTCGAGCACGTCGACGGCGTCGTCCTCGGACTGCTCGGCCGCGTAGCCGCCGCCGAGCGAGACGACCACCTCGTCGATGTCCTGCACCTCGGCGCGGACGTACGCGCCGCCGCCGAGCGGAACCTGCACCGTCGAACCGGTGTCGAGCGTGTCGAGCGCGTCGATGGCCTCGTCGATGGCGCGCTGCTCCTGCTGGACGTCGTCGATGTCGCCGTCTATCTCCTCGATCTCCGCGTCGATGGCCTGCAGTTCCTGCGAGAGCTGCTGGAGCTGCTGTTGGCCCGGGCCGCCGCCGCCGCCACCGAGGCTCATTCGGCGGTCACCTCGTTGAGGCGAATCTGCGTGCGCTTCAGGCCGTGCTCCGCCCCGAAGCGGGAGAGGGCGTGCTCGCGGGCGACGTTCTCGTTCGGTGCCTCCACGACGCGGGAGAACTCCCGGTACCCGTCGCGGGTCTGGAACTCACCGCTCACGGTAAACTGGCTCATGTGGCCGAAGTCGGCCCGGGAGCCGGAAGTACCTTCCGACTCGGCTATCCGTCGACGCGCGAAGGAGGGGCGCTCCGCCTCACTCGACGAAGCCGAGCGTGTCCTCGATACGGCCGATCTCGGGACCGGTGGTGTCCTCGCCGACGACGTAACCGTCGTCGTTCGCGAGCAGGCCGGAGCCGACGAGCGGCGCGCCGTAGTTCACGGTTCCGAGGTCGGCGTACACGTCGAGGTGCTCCTCGAGCGCCTCCAGTTCCGGTTCGCGCGACTGCGGGTGACAGAGCACGCCCGTGTTGTTCGCCACCGCGGCCGTGCCGACGGTGTTCACGTCGGCGAGCGAGCCGCGTTCGACGGGCACGTCGAGCGTCTCCTCGACCACGGCGACGGCCTCGTCGGTCATCTCCGGGTGGACGTACGCGCCGTAGTCGTTCGCGAGCACGACGTTCCCGGCGGCGTTCAGCCGACCGGGCAGGCGCTCGACGGGGTCGTTCGTCGCCTCCGCTATCGCGCCGACCTCGCGGTCGGTCGCCTGCCGGGAGACGAGCGTGCCGTTCTCGTTGCCGGCCGTCAGCGCCCCGACCGTCCCGGAGCCGCCGACGGTCGTCGACGTCGGCTCCAGGTCGAACTCCTCGGCGAACGACGCGACGAGGTCCGCGTCGGCGTCCGGGCGGACGAGCAGACAGTCGCCGGAGACGTGCGCGTAGACGCCGACGTACGACGAGCCGGTGAAGGAAGCGCGGAGCACGCGTGGCCGCTTACGCGGGTTCGGCCTCGACGACGACCTCGCCGTCCTCGTCGAAGCGCGCCGCGCGGAGGCGGACCTTGCTCGGCGGGTTCTGCCGGCCGCGGGCCCAGACGGTCTCGTTGACCGCCGGGTCGAGGCGCACCTCGTCCTCGGAGACCGAGAAGTGCTTGGCGAGGTGGCGTCGGATGAGCATCATCGCCCGGTCGCCGCGCTCCTGGGTCGGGGCCTGCTTGGCGTCGCGGAGGGGGATTGTGACCACCCGCTCCTCGAAGTCGTTGGCGCTCATTTACTCGTCCGTGTCGCTGCGCCGCCAGTGGCGTCGCTTGGGGTTGCGCGTGACTTCCATGTCGGTCTTCATCATCACCCACGCCGGGACGCGGCTGTTCTGCCGCTCGAGTTTGGCGAGGCGCTTCTTCTTCGCCTTCGACTTCTTGGTCATGGTATCGGACGGGTTGGCCGCCACGACATAAATCCTTGTCCATCCGGCGGAGGACGGCGAGTTCGAACGGCCCGCCCGGTCGCCGGTTCGACGCGCACGCGAGCCGGAGAACGAGCGAACGTGACGCGACCGCCGGCGCGTCGGCGAGTCGTCGAACGCCTAGCGGAGTGGCGGCGGCGGCCCGCTTTCTCCGTCGGTCGACGGACTGTCTCCGTTCAGCGCTTCCCGACCCGAACCGCAGCGAACACCCCCTCTCCGACGGGGAGGACGGTCGTCTCGAAGTCGGAGGCGGCGCGGAGGTGCTCGTAGTACGCGGTGACCCCCTCGAGCGACGACCCGGCTTCGGCGGGAACGTCCTCGCCCAACGCTCGCTCCAGGTCGGCGGGAGTCATCCCGGTCGTGCTGAGGACGTTGTCGGAGACGACGAGACCGCCCCGTGGGACCTTGTCGCGGACGGCGTCGAAGGCCTCGACGTACCGGTCGTTCTCGTGGTCGAGGAGGACGAGGTCGAACGGCCCGTCGTACCGCTCGACCACGTCGAGCGCGTCGCCGTGTTCGAACACGGCCCGGTCGTCGTACCCTCCGCGCTCGAAGTACGCCCGCGCCTGTTCGAGTTCGTCCTCGTCCACCTCGGTGAGGACGACGGTCCCGTCGCTCCCGACGGCGGGGGCGACCCAGTACGCCGAGTACCCGAACCCCGAGCCGAACTCGAAGACCGACGTCGCGTTCGCGAGGCGGGCGAAGAGCCGGAGGGTCGAACCGACCTCCGGACCGACCGTCGGGAACCCCTCGCGTTCGGCGCGTCGCTCCATCGCTTCGAGGACGGCGTCCCCCTCCGGAGTAGTCAGTGAGAGGAGCCGGTCCACCGATTCGGTGTGCAGAATCGACATGTCCGTCACCGATTCGCACACCCCACGTATTACAGTTGTTGGCGGTAGCCAGCGGTGTCCGGGCCGTCGATGTGTCGCTACGCTCGACCCCGACTCGTCGCCGCCGTCAGTCGCCGAACGGACCCATCCCGCCCATGCCGCCGCCGCCACCGCCCTGCTGCTGGAGCTTCTTCATCATCCGCTGCATGTCGCCCTCGCCCATGCCGGAGAACTGCTCGAGCGTCCGCTTCATCATCCCGTGCTGTTCGAGCAGTTCCTCCAGTCGCTCGGGGTCGACCCCCGCCCCGCGGCAGATGCGTTCCTTCCGCTCCGCGCCGATGACGCGCGGGCGTTCGAGTTCCGCCTCGGTCATCGAGTCCATCAGCACCTCGAACTGGCGCATCCGGTCTTGCGTCACGTCCATCGCGTCGTCGGGGAGCTGGTCCATCAGCCCGCCGCCGAGCCCGGGAATCATGTCGAGCACCTGGTCGAGCGGCCCCATGCGGTCCATCGCGCGCATCTGGTTGCGCATGTCCTTGAGGGTGAACTCCCCCTCCATCATCTCCTCGGGGTCCCAGTCGTCCTCCTCGCCGGTCTCCTCCATCGCGCGCTCGACCCGTTCGGACAGTTGCTTGAGGTCCCCCATCCCCAGCAGTCGAGAGATGAACCCGTTGGGCTCGAACCGCTCGATGTCCTGGACCGTCTCGCCCGTCCCCAGGAAGGCGATGGACGAGTCCGTCTCGTTGACGGCCGTCAGCGCCCCGCCGCCCTTCGCGGTCCCGTCGAGTTTGGTAATCATCACGCCGTCGATGCCGATGGACTCCTCGAACTGCCGCGCCTGGTCCTTCGCCCCCTGGCCGATGGCGGCGTCGAGCACGAGCAGCGAGCGGTCCGGGTCGACGACGCCGTCGATCTCCTCGATCTCGGCGATGAGGTCGTCCTCGAGCGCGTGCCGGCCCGCCGTGTCGACGATGTGAACCTCCGCGTCCGAGGTGGCTTCGAGGCCGTCGCGGGCGATCTCGACCGGGTCGTCGGCGTCGGGGTCGCCGTAGAACTCTACCTCCGCGCGCTCGCACATCTGCTTGGCCTGGTCGTACGCGCCCGGCCGGAACGTGTCGGTCTGGATGACCGCGGGGCGCAGCCCCTTCTTCGAGAACCACCACGCCATCTTCGCGGCGCTCGTGGTCTTGCCCGACCCCTGCAGGCCGGCGAGGAGGATGGTCTGCTCCTGTAGGGGAATCTCGGTGGACTCGCCGATGAGGTCCACCATCTCCTCGTAGACTATCTTCAGGACGTGGTCGCGGGCGGTCGTCCCGCCCGGCGGGTCCTCCTCGAGCGCCCGGGTCTCGATGCTGTCCGACAGCCCCATCACGAGCGAGACGTCCACGTCGGCCGAGAGCAGCGAGCGCTGTATCTCCCGGACCACCTCCGCGACGTCGTCCTCGGAGAGCCGGGACTTCCCGCGGAGTTTGTCCATCGTCCCCCGCAGGGAACTCCCGAGGTCGTCGAGTACCATTTGCTCCCGCTACGCGGTCCGCGCGGTAAAGGCTTTGTTCGTGTCCGCGCGTCGGAGGACCGCGACGCGTTCGGGGCGCGTTCCACCGGAACCGAAGGGGTCCGCCTCCACCGGGACGGAGGTCGGACCGCGCGCGACCGCCGGGAACTATACGCCCGAGCGCCAAGCGGCGGTATGGGCATCTTGGACTCCGTGAAGGCGGTACTGGGCATCCACGCCGAGACCGACGCCGCCCGCGAGGCGGACCCCGAGGACCTCTTCGGGATGAGCACCGCGTACGTCACGATGGAGGCCGACCTCGGCTTCCGCTCGGTGGGAGAGGCCGCCCTCTGTTTCTCCTCGGTCGACTCGACCGACTTCGCCGACACCGTCGACGCCGTCGAGGCCATCCTCGACGCCGGCGCCGAGGAGACGGGCACCGACTTCCGACGGTACGCAGACGACCACGGCTACCACTGGGTCGTGCTCTCCGACGACGACCCGGAGGACCTCGTCACGTCCGTTCACTTCGCCGCCGACGAGTTCGTCGAACGGGGGTACGGCTCGCGCCTGCTCGCGGCCGTCTTCGGGTTCGAGCGGGAGCGAGGCGGGAGCGGAACGACCGCCTCGGAGACGCGAGCGGCGACCGGTGGGAGCCGCGAGCGCAGCGGCGGGGGGGTCGGGGCGACGGGCGAGCGCGCCTACTGGGTGTACTCGTTCCGACGGGGGGCGTACTACCCGTTCGCACCCGACGACGGCGAACACGACCAGAAACTGGAGTTCAAACTGGAGTCGGTGCTCGACGGCGAACTCGACGTCGAACCCGAGAAGGAGTACTGGTACCCCCTGTGGCCCGACGCGCGCGGCGGGCACCCGTGGGGGTGACGTGCCGACCGACGGGCGAACCGTAGCACCGACCGTGAGCCGGTCGCGCTCGTCGATTCTTTCGGCCCATATCGTTTGAACCCTCGGAACCGACCCGAAACCATCTCGTTCCCGCACCGCGATTACACTTCCACTGTGGTGTTAACGAGGGTTTATGTGCGGAGGAGCACAAGCCAGAGGTACGATGCCAGACGACGACCTCGAAAGCCTCCCGGGCGTGGGGCCCGCGACGGCGGACAAACTGGTCGAGGCGGGATTCGACAGCTATCAGGCCATCGCGGTGGCCAGCCCGGGCGACATGGGCAACACGGCCGACATCGGCGACTCGACGGCGGCGGACATCATCAACGCGGCGCGCGACGCGGCCGACGTGGGCGGGTTCGAGACGGGCGCGACCGTGCTCGAGCGCCGCCAGCAGATCGGCAAGCTCTCGTGGCAGATAGACGAGGTCGACGACCTGCTCGGCGGCGGGCTGGAGACCCAGTCCATCACCGAGGTGTACGGCGAGTTCGGCTCGGGCAAGTCGCAGGTGACCCACCAGATGGCGGTCAACGTCCAACTCTCCCGAGAGCACGGCGGGCTGGAGGGCGGCTGTATCTTCATCGACTCCGAGGACACGTTCCGCCCGGAGCGCATCGACGACATGGTTCGGGGACTGGACGACGAGTTGCTCGAGACCGAGTTCGAGCGGCGCGAACTGGAAGTCGAGGGCGGACCGGGCGACGAGGAGGCGATGACCCGCCTCATCGAGGACTTCCTCGACCACATCCACGTGGCGAAGGCGTTCAACGCCAACCACCAGATGCTGCTCGCGGAGAAGGCGAACGACCTCGTCGGCGAACACGCCGAGAGCGAGTTCCCCATCCGCCTGCTGTGCGTCGACTCGCTGACCGCGCACTTCCGCGCGGAGTACGTCGGCCGCGGCGAACTCGCCGAGCGACAGCAGAAACTCAACAAGCACCTCCACGACATCGACAAGGTCGGCAGCCTCCACAACGTCGCGGTGCTGGTGACGAACCAGGTGGCCTCCAACCCCGACTCGTACTTCGGCGACCCGACCCAGCCCATCGGCGGGAACATCCTCGGGCACAAGTCGACGTTCCGTATCTACCTCCGGAAGTCGAAGGGCGACAAGCGCATCGTCCGGCTGGTCGACGCCCCGAACCTCGCGGACGGCGAGGCGGTCATGCGCGTACAGGACGGCGGCCTGAAGCCGGAGTAAGTCGAGCGCTCTCGTTTTCGTTTTCGTCGCTCCGGGCTCACACGCCGGTCGCACCGGTCGCGGCCCCCACCGACCGCGAGCGTCGGCGTCACGTCGCCGCACGGCAGGGTGGACACGACGAGCCCCGAGCGCCGCACGGTGAATGGCGAGCCATTCAAGCCCGTGCGGGCGAACGGACGGACAGATGAGGTCGGCGAGATGAGACGGACGAGCGGACGCGCGGCGTCCCGTCCGGGCACCGGAGGTCACGCGTCGTGATGGTGTTCACCCACGTCGTCGTCGGCGTCTGCCTCGCGCTTCCGTTCCTCGCGTTCGCGCCGGCGCTGGCCGTCCCGGCGGCGCTCGGCGGGGCGGTCGGCGGTGTGGTACCCGACGTCGACCTGTTCGTCGGGAGACACCGCCGGACGCTCCACTTCCCGGTGCTCGGGTGGGCGCTCGCGCTCCCGTCCGTCGCCGCGGCGGCGGTCGTCCCGGGGCCCGCGACCGCCGCCGCGGCGACGGCCACGCTCGCGTTCGCCGTCCACGCGGCGAGCGACGTGCTCGGGGCGGGCGACGAGATACGGCCGTGGGAGCGCACGTCCGACGAGGCGGTGTACGACCACCTGCGCGGTCGGTGGTGGCGGCCGCGCTACCTGATCCGGTACGACGGCGCGCCCGAGGACCTCCTCGTCACCGCCGTCGGCGCGCTCCCCGGGGTGTTCCTGTTCGGCGGCGTCGTCCGAACGGTGTGCGTCGCCTGCGTCGTCCTCGGCGCGGCGTACGCGCTGGTCCGACGGCGTCTCCCCCCGGCGGTCGAGGAGTTCGTCGGGTAGGTGGCCGCCCCAGGCGTCACGGCACGAAGAAAAAGGGAGAACGGAAGGCGGGTGGCGGCGAGCGTGCGAGCGCGAGCGGAGCTCGCTACTCGTCGTCCTCGGTTCGCGTCACGTCGAGGTCCTCGATGTCGCCCTCGTGGAGTTTCGCGCCGTCCTGTGCGACCTGCCGGGCGAGCACCGCGCACTTGATGCGCATCGGCGAGATGTCGACGCCGAGCATCTCGACCACGTCGTCGGTGTCCATCGCCTCCAGTTCGCCGAGCGTCATCCCCGGCATGCGCTCGGAGAGCATCGACGCCGACGCCTGCGAGATGGCGCAGCCGTCGCCCGAGAACGCCACCGACTCGATGGTCTCGCCGTCGTCCGCGAGGCGGACGTCGACCTGGAGAGTGTCCCCGCAGGAGGGGTTCTCCCCCGTGTGCGAGAACGTGGGGTCGTCCATCTCGCCGTAGTTGCGCGGGTTCTTGTAGTGGTCCAGTATCTGCTGTCGGTACATGTCGGAGCCGCCGCCGATTCCCATATCGGGCGAAGCTAGGCGAGTCCGCCCGAAAAGCGTTCCGCCCCACCGTCTGCGCTGCGCGGGCGGCAGAGCCGCCCGCTCGGCAGAATGTGGCTCGAGAGCGCTCCCCTCTCACTCGGCTCGCTTCGCTCGCTCCGTTCGGTCGTCGGCCCGAGCGAGCGACTCTTCTCGTCTGACTTTTTCGAGGAGCGGTCGCCGCAGGGAGCGCGCCGGAGGCGCACTCCCGAGGAGAACCGACGAGAAAAGCTCAGGCGAACAGCTGGCGGGCGTCGTCGACCGCGTCGACGAGTTCGTCGATCTCCTCGCGCGTGTTGTAGAGGTAGAAGCTCGCGCGGGCGGAGGCGGCGACGCCGAGCGTGTCGTGGAGCGGCTGGGTGCAGTGGTCGCCCGCCCGGACGGCGACGCCGCGGTCGTTGAGGATGCTGGAGAGGTCGTGCGCGTGGACGTCGTCGAGGTTGAACGCCACGAGGCCGGCCCGCTCGTCGCCCGACGGGCCGTACACGTCCACGTCGTCGAACTCGGTCAACCGGTCGTACGCGTACTCCGCGAGCAGCGACTCGTGGGCGTGGACGTTCTCCATGCCGACGGCCTCGAGGTAGTCGATGGCCGCGTGGAGGCCGACGCCCTGCGCGATGACGGGCGTGCCGGCCTCGAACTTCCACGGCAGGTCCTCCCACTGGGCGTCCTCGTAGGTGACCTTCCGAATCATGTCGCCGCCGTAGAGGTACGGCTCCATCTCCTCGAGAATCGCCTCCTTCCCGTACAGCACGCCGATACCGGTCGGGCCGCACATCTTGTGGCCCGAGAACGCGAAGAAGTCGGCGTCCATCTCGCCCACGTCGACGGGCATGTGCGGCACCGACTGCGCACCGTCGATGAAGGCGTACGCGCCGTGGTCGTGCGCGAGGTCGACGAGGTCGGCGACCGGGTTCACGGTCCCGAGCGTGTTCGAGACGTGGACCGCGCTCACCATCTCCGTGTCGTCGTCTATCAACTCGCGCGCGTGGTCCATGTCGAGGCGACCGTCGTCGTCCACCCGGACGTAGCGCGCCTCCGCGCCGGTCTTCTTGCACGTCTGCTGCCACGTCACGAGCGAGGCGTGGTGCTCCATCTCGGTCATGACGACGTTGTCGCCCGGTCCGAGTTCGTTCAGCCCCCACGCGTACGCCACGAGGTTCTCGGCCTCCGTCGTGTTCTTCGTGAAGACGACTTCCTCGCGGCCGGCCGCGCCGACGAACTCCGCCACGCGGTCGTGGGCGTTCTCGTAGGCGACGCTGGCCTCCTGGCTCAGTTGGTGGATACCTCGGTGGACGTTCGAGTTGTACGAGTAGTAGTAGTCCGTGATGGCCTCGACCACCCGTCTCGGGGTCTGGCTGGTGGCCGCGTTGTCGAGGTAGACGAGCGGCTTCGTGTCGCCCTCGCTCTCGCCGGGCGTGGTGACGTCGCCGCCGACCTTCCGATCGAGGATAGGGAAGTCCTCGCGGACGGCCTCGACGTCGAGCGGGTACGGTTCCTGCTCTGAGGTTCCCATTGTGGAGAACGAAGGGATGGAAGGGTAACATCCCTTCGGTTCCGCGGACGACGTAACCGTCGACGGTTTCGCGCGTCGGCCGCCCCGACGGGTTCGTCCACCGACCCGACTTCAACAACACCGACCGGCGGCCGGTGCGCCCGCTACTCCGGACCGTCCACTCCCGTGTCGCGCACGCCGACGAGGAACCCCCCGACGTACGACAGCAGCGCGTAGCGACCGAGCACGACGACGGGGAGTGCGACGGCGCCGACGACGGGAATCCCGGCGACCAGGTAGAACGCAGCGAGGAGGAGTGCGAGCGCGAGTAGTCCGAGGAGGGCGTCGATCCGAACCAGCAGGCGGGTGTCGACCACGCGCTACCGTCTCCGAACGCGGACAAAACGGGTGTGCCGGCCCGAACGGAACACGCGGCGACCGACGCGTGACGCGTCGACAAGACTGATTACGTGGTCGGCCGAACCGTCGAACATGGCGGACCGCGAACCGGAGCGGAACGACCCGCTCTCCCCGTACTTCCCCACGCGCACCCCCTCGCTCCCCACTACCGGCCGGGCGTGGATGGCGCTCGTCCTACTGGCGTCGATACTGGTGGGAGTCGTGTTCTGGACCCTCTCGCTGCTGTTGAGCGTCCTGTGACCCCTGCCCGGGACGCTACGACTACAACCAGAGCAGCTGCGCGTGGACCGTCCCGCCCACGTCGAGCACGCGGTCCGCGTCGATGATGCCGGCGTCGACGGCGACGCCGACGCACTCCTCGCCGACGAGGTTCGCGGTGGTCGCCTCGCGGAGGCTGGCGACGACGGCCTCCTCGTCGGCCGGTTCGGCGTCGTCGCCGCCGTAGAACTCCTCGGTGACCTCCAGCCTGACCTCCCCGCGCTCGAACGTCTCGCCGAGCACGTCCGCGTCGCAGACGGACACGAGCGTTCCCTCGGGCGTGTCGCGCTCCGTGAGAAGCATCACCGCTCGCCGTACTCCTCCACGAGTTCCTCTTCGGCCTGCTGGCGGAGTTCCTCCGCCCGTTCGGCGACCTCCTCGGCGCGTTCGTCCTCGCCGAGTTCGTCGAGCGCGCGCGCCTTCTCCTCCAGCACCTCCGAGGTGCGCATGCCGAGGCGGACGGCGTTGTCGAACGCGTTGACGGCCTCTTCGAGGAGGCCACGCTCGGCCAGGAAGAACCCGCGGTTGTACCACGCCTGCGGGAAGCGGGGGTCGATTTCGACCGCGCGCTCGGCGTGTTCGAGCGCCTGTTCGGTCTGGCCCGACTCGTGGAGCGCGTACGCCAGGTTCGTCTCGGCGCTCGCGGCGTGTTCGGAGTCGTCGTCGATGCGGAGCGCCTCGCGGTACGCGCCGATGGCCTCGTCCCACTCCTCCAGTTGCGCGTGGGCCGCGCCCTTGTTCACCCAGGCCTCCTGTGCCTCCAGGGAGTCTTCCTCGGCGAACTGCGCGGCTCGCTGGAACGTCTCGGTCGCCGCCTCGAAGCGGTTGATGCCCATGTACGACAGCCCCACGTCGACGAGGCTCTCGACGTCGACCTGGTCCTTGGCGATGTTCCGCTCGTCGAGGAGGTCCGTGACGACGCGCGTGTCCACGGGGTCCACCTGCGAGGGGTCCGCGTTCAGTTCCTCGGGGTCGAGGGTGAACTCCTCGTACTCCTCGTCGAGCCCCTGTCCGGCGGAGAACGCGTGCCGTCGTCCGTCTTCCGGGTCCTCGTCGCTCATTACCGCCCGATTGGCCGAGCGCGCGGGTAAGGCTTGCGCGTCCGACTTTTCACCGCTCGGCCCCACGTGAGGGTATGCCGCGCCTGTTCGTCTCCGTCGACCTGCCGGACGCCCTCGCACCGGCGTTCGCGGACGTCCAAGACACGCTCCGGGGCGTCGAGAGCCTCCGGTTCACGGACCCGGAGCAAGCGCACTGCACGCTGAAGTTCCTCGGTGACACGCCCGAGGCGGACGTCGAAGGAGTGGTCGCCGCCCTCGAAACCGCCGTCGACGACGCCGACGTCGCCCCGTTCGACGCCGAACTCGGCGGGGTCGGCGCGTTTCCCTCGCCGGAGTACATCAGCGTCGTCTGGGTCGGCGTGCGCGACGGGAGCGAGGAGTTGACCGCGCTCCACGACGCCGTCGAACGCGAGACCACGGCGCTCGGGTTCGACGCCGAGGACCACGAGTTCACCCCCACGTCACGCTCGCCAGGATGGACGACGCGCGCGGGAAAGAGCGGGTCCAGTCGGTCATCGCGGAGACGGACCCGACGGTCGGGCGGTTTCGAGTGGAGGAGGTACGGCTCACCGAGAGCACGCTCACGGACGACGGTCCGGCGTACTCGACGGTGGCGCGTATCGCGCTGTGACCCCGCCGTGGACTCGTCGGCCGTCGGTCCGCTAGTCGGTCAGGCGAGCGGCACGGTAGCGCGGCCGCCGCAGGCGCTCGGCTCGGGGGGCTCAGGTCCCGTGCTGCCACGACCCCATGTACTCGCGCTGCTCGTCCGACAACTCGTCGAAGCCGACGTCCTCGGCGGCGAGTTTTATCTCGGCCACCTCCCTGTCCAACTCGTCCGGCACGTCGTGGACGCCCGCGTCGTACTCCTCGCCGTTCTCGACGAGTTCGCGGACGCAGACCGCCTGGACGCCGAAGCTCTGGTCCATCACCTCGACCGGATGCCCGAGGGCGATGGGTGCGGCGAGGTTGACGAGGCGACCCTCCGCGAGCACGTTCAGCCGGCGACCGTCCGCCATCTCGTAGGCCTCGACGCCGTCGCGCGCCTCGTAGCGGTCGACCGCCATGTCGTCGAGTTGCTCCAGGTTTATCTCCACGTCGAAGTGGCCGGCGTTCGCGAGGAGGACGCCGTCGTTCATCCGCTCGAAGTGCTCCTCGGTGACGACGTCGCGGTTGCCGGTGGTCGTGACGAACACGTCGCCCATCTCGGCCGCCTCGGCCATCGGCATCACGTCGTACCCCTCCATGTGGGCTTCGAGCGCCTTCCGGGAGTCCACCTCGCAGACGACGACGTTCGCGTTCTGGCCCGCCGCCTTCTTCGCGACCCCCTTCCCGCAGTAGCCGTAGCCCGCGACGACGACGTCCTTGCCGGCGAACGAGAGGTTCGTCGTCATGGCGATGGTGGCGAGGCTGGCCTCGCCCGTCCCGTGGACGTTGTCGAACAGCCGCTTCATCGGCGTGTCGTTCACCGCGAACACGGGGTAGTTCAGCGCGCCGTCGGCGTCCATCGCTCGAAGGCGGTGGACGCCCGTCGTCGTCTCCTCACAGCCGCCGACGATGGAGTCGATGAGGTCCGGGTGCTCCTCGTGGATGGCCGCGACCATGTCCATCCCGTCGTCGACGGTCACCGTGGGGTCGTGGGCGATGACCGCCTCGATGGCGGCGTAGTAGTCGTCGTCGTCGACGCCCCGGACCGCGTAGGAGGTCACGTCGTCGTTGGCGTCGAGGGCGGCGCTCACGTCGTCGTGCGTCGACAGCGGGTTACAGCCGGTGATGGCGACCTCCGCCCCCCGAGCGCGAGCAGTTCGACCAGGTTCGCCGTCTTCGCCTCGACGTGCATCGCCATGCCGACGACCTGCCCCTCGAACGGTTTCGACTCGCGGAACTCCTCGCGGAGGCGCGACAGGATGGGCATGTGCTGGAGCGCCCACTCCATCTTCCGGCGACCCTCGGCCGCGGCCGACTCGGGGTCGTCGAGGTGGTCCGTGACAGGCGGGTACGGCTCGCTCTCGCTCATGGCTCGCGGTTCGGCGGTGCCCGCCTTAACCCCGCCGAAGGAGCGCGTCGCCCGCCCGCGAGGACGCACACCCCCGGGCGGATTCGCGAGGCGTCGCGCGGCGGAAGGCGCTACTCCCGGGCGCGGTCGACGGCCGCGGCGGCCGCCTCCTCGGCTCGCTCGCGGACCTCACCCTCGTCGAACCCGAGCACGTCCCGGTCGCGCATCACGACGCGCCCGTCACAGACCGTGTGGCGCACGTCGCTCCCGCGGGCGGCGTACACGAGGTGCGACACCAGGTCGTGGTGCGGCGTCAGGTGCGGCGCCGCGAGGTCCACCACCGCGAGGTCGGCGTTCGCGCCCGCCTCGACCCGTCCGGAGTCGAACCCGAGCGCGCGCGCCCCGTTCTCCGTCGCCATCCGGAGGACCGATTCGGCGGGCACGGCGCTGGCGTCGTCGGCCGCGAGTTTGCCCAGCATCGCGGCGTCGCGCATCTCGTCGAACAGGTCGAGGTCGTTGTTCGACGCCGCGCCGTCCGTCCCGAGCGCGACGTTCACCCCCGCGTCGAGCATCGCCTGGACGGGCGCCATCCCGGACGCGAGCTTCATGTTCGACGCCGGGCAGTGGACCACGCTCACCCCTCGTTCGGCGAGCAGGGCTATCTCCGACTCGTCCGCGTGGACGCCGTGTGCGACCCACGTGTCGCCCCGGAGGAGGCCGCAGTCGTCGGCGTACGCGCTCGGGCGCTCCCCGCGTTCCTCGAGGACCGGGTCGACCTCCTGGCGGGTCTCGTTGAGGTGGAAGTGGAGCGGGACGTCGGCCTCGCGGGAGCGGTCTGCGGCCTGCCGGAGGAGGTCCTCGTCGACGGTGGTGAGCGAGTGGGGCATCACCGCCGTGCGGACGCGCCCGTCGGCGGCCCCGTCGAACTGTCGGGCCACCGCGAACGACTCGTCGAGGTCGCCCTGCGCCCCCTCCTCGTCCTTGCCGACGCTCACGACGCCGTGTCCGACGCGGGCGCGGATGCCGGCGCGGTCGACCGCCGCCGCCACCTCGCCCACGTGGAAGTACATGTCGCCGACGGCGGTGACGCCGGAGCGAATCATCTCCACGAGACCGAGTTCGGTCCCGGCACGCACGTCCGACCCGCGGAGCGCGCCCTCGACGGGCCACACGTCCTCGCGGAGCCACGCGTCGAGCGGCTTGTCGTCGGCGTAGCCGCGCAGGAGCGTCATGGCGGCGTGACAGTGGGCGTTGACCAGTCCCGGAATCACCAGTCCGTCGGCCGCGTCGAGCGTGTCGTCCGCGTCGGAAGCGAGGTCCGGACCCACCTTCACGACGTCGCCGCTGTCCGAGTCGACGAGCACGTCCGCCTCCTCGACCGCGAACCCGGGCGTCAGCACGAATCCGTCGGTGAGCGCGAGGGTACTCATGCCGCCACCGTCGGCCGGCCCCGTACTCAATCCGTCGACCGGAGCGGCGACGGGCGCGACCTCGGTTCCCGAAAGAGCGTTGTGCGCCCGCGCCGTCGCCCCGGACATGCGCATCGCCGTGCCCAACAAGGGGCGTTTGCACGAGCCGACGATGGACCTCCTCGAGCGGGCGGGGCTGCACGTCGAGGAGACGGCCGACCGCCAGCTGTACGCGGACACGGTCGACCCGGACGTGTCGGTGCTGTTCGCTCGCGCGGCCGATATCCCGGAGTACGTCGCCGACGGCGCGGCCGACGCCGGCGTGACAGGCCTCGACCAGGCCCGCGAGTCGGGCCACGACCTGGTGGACCTCCTCGACCTGGAGTTCGGCCGGTGTCGACTCGTGCTCGCCGCCCCCGAGGGCGGCGACATCACCGAACCCGGCGACGTGGCCGGGCGGACGGTCGCCACGGAGTTCCCCCGCGTCACCCGCGAGTACCTCGACGACGCGGGCATCGACGCCGAAGTGGTCGAGGTGACGGGCGCGACGGAGCTCACCCCCCACGTCGACATGGCCGACGCCATCGTCGACATCACGTCCACCGGGACGACGCTCCAGGTGAACCGCCTCGCCGTCGTTGACGAGGTGCTCGCCTCCTCCGTCCGCCTGTTCGCGCGCCCGGACACGGCGACGGACGCGAAGGTGACGCAGGTCGCCACCGCGTTCGAGTCCGTCGTCGCCGCCGAGGGGAAGCGCTACCTCATGATGAACGCGCCGCGCGAGAGGCTGGACGAGGTGAAGGACGTCATCCCCGGCATGGGCGGGCCGACGGTGATGGACGTGGCCGACTCCAGCGACCCGAGCCAGAACGGGGAGCACGTCGCGGTCCACGCCGTGGTGGACGAGCGGCGGGTGTTCGAGGTCATCACCGACCTCAAGGCGGCGGGCGCGAGCGACGTGCTCGTCACCGAAATCGAGCGGCTGGTGGAGTAGCCTCCTCGGGTTCCTCTCCGCGTTCGCGCCAGCGGAGGTCCGGCGAGACCACGCGCCCGTCGACGCCGCCGCCGCCGGTCCAGCGCGCCCACGCCACCGTCGCCGCCGTCCCCAGCGCGAGTGCGGCGATGCCGAGCAGGCCCGCCTCCGGCCCGAACGACCCGCCGGTGACGACGGGCGGTCCGACGGGGTCCAAGTCGAGCAGGCGCGCCCCGGCGGTCGTCCCGCTCACCGGCAGGCCGTACACCATCCCCTGCGCGAGGTTCCAGGTGACGTGGACGCCGACTGGGAGCGCGAGCCGACCGGTGAGAACGTACCCGAGTCCGAGGAACACCCCCGCGAGCGCGACGCCGAGCGTGGAGACGAGCGAGGCGGCGGGGTTCGCCCAGTGGGCGACGCCGAAGACGCCCGCGCTGACCAGTAGCGCCCCCGCGACCGCCCCCCGGTCGCTCAGGTAGCCGCCGAGCGCCTCCGCGACGTTCGTGAGGAGGTAACCCCGCACGAGCAGTTCCTCGTAGACGCCGACCGCGAGATAGACGACGAGCAGGCCCGCGAACGCCGCCGGCGAGCCGACGGCGACGCCGACGAGTCGGAACCAGCCCGCGAGGAAGCCGACGACGGCCACGAGCGTCTGGAGCGCCAGCCCGAGCGCCAGTCCGGCGAGGAGGTCCGCGAGCCAGCCGTGTTCGACCCGGAGGCCGAGGTCGGAGAGCCGCCGCCTGTCGACGTATCGGGCGGCGACCAGGACGCCGGCGGTCACCGCGGCGCCCGTCGCGAGCGCGCCGATCGGACCGGTCCGCGGACTCGGGCCGCGAACCGCGGTGACGGCCACGCTCACGGCGAACGACAGGACGAACAGGACGACGGTGGCGAGAACCAGCCTGACGTGAGCCGGCGGGCGGCGCTCGTCGGCGTTCCAGACGAGCGAGCGGAGGGCGGCGCGCGGGGTCATCTCATCCGGGCGCCGTCTGGTAGAGGGCGAGCGTGTAGTTCACGAACAGGGCGAGCACGAGCGTCAGCGCGTAGTGGACGGCGGTCACCGTCGCGGCCCCGCGCGGCGACAGGCCGTACGACAGCGTGACGGCGACGAAGTCGACGACCAGCGCGAGCAGGATGACCGCGTACGGCGGGAGGACGACGAGCGTGAGCATCGCCGTCGCCATCGCCAGCCCGGGCCCGACCGCGCGGCGGAGTTCCGCGGCGTCGCCGAGCACGAAGTACGCGGCGGTGTTGGCGACGAACGTCGAGAGGACGACGAGCAGCAGGAACCCACCCACCACCTGCACGGGCGTGACCTGCAGCGGGAGCATGCGCTACCCGAGCAGACCGAGGTCCGAGAGGCGGTCGGTGATGACCTCGACGGCCGCCTCGGCGTCCGCGGGTTCCTTCCCGCCGGTGATGACGAGCTTCCCGGAGCCGAACAGGAGCGCGACCACGTCCGGTTCGTCGAGTCGGTACACCAGTCCCGGGAACTGCTCGGGTTCGTACTCGATGTTCTCCAACCCGAGCCCGATGGCGATGGCGTTGAGGTTCAGCGACTTCCCCAGGTCCGCCGAGGTGACGATGTTCTGGACGGTTATGTCGGGCGTGTCCTCGATGGGAATCTGGAGGTCGCGGAGTTTGTCGAAGACGATGTGGAGCGCCTCGTGAACGTCGTCGGTCGACTTCGCTCCCGTGCAGACGATTTTGCCCGACCGGAAGATGAGCGCTGCGCTCTTCGGGTTCTGCGTGCGGTAGACGAGCCCGGGGAACTGCTCGGGGTCGTAGTCCGCCCCTTCGAGGTCCATGGCGACGGTCTGGAGGTCGAGCTCCTGCCCGATGCCAGTGGACGCGACGACGTTCTCGATGTTTATCGTCTCCTTCGGATCCACCATGTATCGACTTAAACGTCGTATTTAAGGTTTAAAGTAGTACCGCCGGGCGGCGACGGTTCGCGTGTCCGCTCTGGTCGGTCGCGCGGGCGGGGCGCGACGAGGCACGTGAGTGGAGGAGGACGGGAGAGGTACGGAGCGGGTCCGTGCCGGGAGCGGCGCACCGCGACCGACGAGCGTTCGGCGGAGTCGGGGGGTTCATGGCGACCGGCGACTCAGCGGCGCACGTGTACGGGCTGGAACTCGCCGGCGAGGAGGACGACTTCGCGGCCCGCGAGGCCGAGAGCGCGGCCGTCGGCGTCGACGTCGTCGCTCCGGGGCTGGCCGTCGCGAACGCGGTCGACCGGGGCGCCGCGCGCCGACTGGCGTACACCCGCTCGGTCGTCGACCTCCTCGGACGGACGGACGCGGACCCGCGGAGCGCGCGCGCCGTCGTCGCCGCGTCCGACCTCGCGGGCGTCCGCGGCGGGAGCGTCGCCGTTCGCGCGCGGGTGGTCCGCGACTCCGCCGCCGTCAGCACGCGCGAGGCCGAACGGGCGTGCGGCGACGCGCTGGTCGACCGCGGCTTCGCCGTCGACCTGGACGACCCCGACCACGTCCTCCGGGTGCTGTTCGCGGGCGACACCTGCCTCGTCGGCTGGGTCGTCGCCGAGTCCGTCCGCGACTTCGGGACGCGAAAGCCCACCGACCGCCCCTTCTTCCAGCCGGGGAGCATGGCCCCGATGGACGCCCGGGCGTACGCCAACGTCGCCGGCGCGGGACCGGGTCGCCGCGTGCTCGACCCGATGTGCGGCACGGGCGGGGTGCTCGTCGAGGCCGGCCTCGTCGGGAGCGCCGTCGTCGGCGTCGACGCGCAGGCGAAGATGGTCCGCGGGGCGCGCGAGAACCTCGCGCACTACGTTCCCGACGCCGACCGCGAGGTGGTGCGCGGCGACGCCACGGCGCTCCCCCTCCGCGACGACGCCGTCGACGGCGTCGTGTTCGACGCGCCGTACGGCCGCCAGTCGAAAATCGCGCGCCACGACCTGACGGACCTCGTCGCCGGCGCGCTCTCGGAGGCCGCGCGCGTCGCCCCCCGTGGCGTGCTCGTGGCCGACCGCTCGTGGCGCGAGGCGGCGCTCCGGGCGGGGTGGCGCGTCACCGACCTGTTCGAGCGGCGCGTCCACCGCTCGCTCGTCCGGCACGTGCACGTGCTCGAACGGGGTTGAGTGGCGACCGGCGGACCGGTTCTCCCGTGAGCAGGACGCGCCGAGCGGTCAGTCCCGCCGCGCGAGTACCGACCGTCCGGCCCTGACCGTCTCGCCCTTCGCCACGCGCACGTCGCTCGCGTCGTACGACTCGGGGAGGACCACGTCGGCGCGAGAGCCGAACGCGATGTGCCCGACGCGGTCGCCGCGCTCGACCGCGTCTCCAGTCGAAACGTAGGGGGTGATGCGGCGTGCGAACCAGCCGGCGACGAGTGCGCCCCCGACCTCGGCGCCGTCAGGAGTCGCGAGCCCGAACTCGACCCGCTCGTTCCGGTCGGAGTCCTTGGCGAACGCCGGACGGTGTGCCGCGCCGCGGTGGTCGAGGCGGGTCACCCGCCCGGCGACGGGCGCGCGGTTCACGTGCACGTCGAACGGGCTCATGAACACGCCGACGCGAACCCGGTCGCCCTCCTCGCGGAGCACGGAGACGCGGCCGTCGGCCGGCGAGACGACACCCTCCCCGGCGGGCGTCCGGTCGGGGTCGCGGAAGAACCAGACGACGAACCCCGCGAGGAGTGCGAGCAGGACGCCGAGCGGTGGGAAGAGGAACAAGGCCGGCACCGCGACGAGGAGGAGCGGGAGCGCGAACCGGCGCGTGCCGGGCGCGAGGCGCGACGGGAATACCGGCACCGTCACGCGCCCACGCCGCGGACGGGCGTCTCGAACGTCCGCCGGCCCGCCCCCCACGCGGCGAGCAGGTGCGTGAGGTGGAGGCGGTCGTCGGTCCCCCGCGAGAGGTCGAGGTCGGCCTCGCCCGCGAGCGCGTGGAGGCGGGCGACCGACGCGGCGTCCGCGTCGGACTTCGAGCGGGCGACGCGGAGCAGTTCGCGCAGCAGGTCGCCGCCGTCGAACCCCTCCTCGTGGAGCAGGTCGTCGACGGCGCCCCGGGCGTCGGCGAGTTCGCCCGCCCGGGCGGCCGTCAGCGCCTCCAACACCTGTTCGTCCCTGCCGACGTGGTTGAGCGTCTCGTAGGCGCCCTGCATCGTGAGTTCGCCGTGCTCGACCGCGGTCGTCTGTGCGGACAGCACCGCCCGGCGGAGGTCCCCCGCGGCCGCGCTGGCGACGTACTCCAGGCCGTCGTCGTCGTACTCGACCGCCTCGGCCTCGCAGACGTCCCGGAGGACGCCCATGGTCTCGTCGGTCGTCGGCGCGCGCACCGGCACCGGGAAACACCGCGAGCGGATGGGGGGGATGAGCTTCGAGGGCTGGCGGGTCGTAATCACGAACTGCGTCGTGCGGTGGTGCCGCTCCATAACGCGCCGGAGCGCCTGCTGGAAGTCCTCGCGGATGGCCTCCGCGTTGTCGAGCAGGAGCGTCCGGTACTCCCCGGACATCGGCGCGTTGGCGGCCGACTCCTTGAGCACGTGGTTTATCATGTCGCGCTTCGCCATCCGGCTCCGCCCCTCGAGGAACGGCTCGAAGCGGGGGTCGGTGCGTATCTCCTTCTTCGTCCGGTCGAAGAAGTCGGCGACGTTTATCTCGACGAGGTCGTTGTCGGGGTCCGCGTGCGCCTCGCGGGCGAGCGCCCGGACCGCGGCGGTCTTGCCGACGCCCGGCGGCCCCTGCACGACGAGGTTCATCGGCTCGTCGACGGCGCGCGCCAGGCGGTCGCGCACCTCCGCCTGCGGGACGTCCGCGAGCGTCGGGGCGTGCGTCTCGGTCCAGAGCGGGCCGTCCATCGGCCGGGGGTAGCGGACCGACGGGTATGAAGGTAGCCGTTCGCGTCGAGGAGAAAGTTCTTACACCGCGCGCGGAATCGCTGGCGCATGGTCTCCAGACCGACCCTCGCGGCCGCCCTCCTCGCGTTCGTCGTCGGTACCGCCCTCGGCGGCGTCGGCGTCGCCGCGACCCTCTCGCTCGACGACCCGTTCGCCAGCCAGCCAGTGGACGAGGCCCGTCTCGCCTCGTTCGAGACGGTGGGCGTCGACTGCGTCGACCCCGCCGCGCGCGACCCCGACGCCCCGCCCGACGAGACGATAGCCGCGCCCAACGGCTCCGGCACCGACCTCACGCTCCGACAGAATCTCACCGTCGCCGAACCCGGGGCGACGCTGTCGGGACGCCTCGACGGTATCGCACCCGGCACGTACGCCCTCCGGATGCGGACCGAGGGCGGAGACGAGAACGCGACCGCCTGTTCGGAGGGACGGACGGAGGCGCGGTTCGTCGCGAACCTCACGTTCCCCGACGACGACTACACGCTCCTCCTGTTCCACGACCGCGAGTACGTCGGGTCGAGTTTCGCGCGTCACAGTTCCGGCCCGTTCTCCGGGGGCGCGAGCGGCGGCGGGAGCGTCGCCGTCGGCGGGTCGGCGGGAGCGAGCGGCGCGGCCGACGGCGATGGCGCCGACGACGCGGACGACTCCGGCGGTGGGAGTAGCGGCGCGGACGGCGGGACCGCGGCGAACGCGACCACGACGCCGACCGACGCCCCCGCGTAGCCCGCACCCCGCGGCCAGCACCCGACCGCGCTTCGACAGCGTTTCACCGCAGGCTGTCGGAGCCACGGCCATGACGCTACGGGTGACGTTCCTCGGGACGAGCGGGGCGGTACCGACGGTCGAGCGCGCCCCCAGCGCGATCCACGTCAACCGGGAGGGCGACGAGTTGCTGTTCGACTGCGGCGAGGGCACCCAGCGGCAGATGATGCGGTTCGGCACGGGGTTCGGTCTCTCTCACGTCTTTCTCACGCACCTGCACGGCGACCACGTGCTCGGCCTGCCGGGGCTGGTGCAGAGCCTCGACTTCAACGACCGCGAGTCGGCGCTGGCGATTCACGGCCCGCCCGGGTCGCGCCGACACGTCCGCGAACTCGTCCACGCCGTCGGCCACGACCCGACGTTCCCGGTCCGCATCGACGAGGTGTCCCCGGGGAGCGTGGCGCTCGAACGCGAGGAGTACGAGGTACGGGCGTTCGAGACGGACCACCGGACCACCTCTGTCGGGTACGCACTCGTCGAGGACGACCGGAAGGGCCGGTTCGACCGCGAGAAGGCCGAGGAGGACCTCGGCATCCCGCCCGGTCCGCTGTACGGTCGGCTGCACGCGGGCGAGCGGGTGGAACTCGACGACGGCACGGTCGTCACTCCCGAGCGGGTGGTCGGACCCCCTCGCCCCGGCCGCACGTTCGTCTACACCGGCGACACCCGGCCGGTCGACACCGTCGTCGAGGCGGCCGAGAGCGCGGACCTGCTGGTCCACGACGCGACGTTCGCGGACGAGGCCCGCGACCGCGCGCGCCAGACCGCCCACTCGACGGCGTCCGAGGCGGGCGACGTCGCCCGCCGAGCGGGTGCGAAGCGGCTTGCGCTCACGCACATCTCGTCGCGGTACGCCGCCCGGGCCGGTCTGCTGGAGTCCGAAGCGCGGGAGGCGTTCGACGGCGAGGTGTTCGCGCCCGACGACGGCGACGAAATCGAGGTTCCGTTTCCCGAGACCGACGCGGAGTGAGGCGGGCGCGAGCCGGAACGCGAGGAGGCCCAGCGGGAACCGACCGCGAGGAGCGGGTCGACGGCGGCGCGGCCTTTTTACTTACCAACCCCTAACACGGCTGCGTGAACGCCCGGACGAGCGTGCTCGACTCCCTCGTGTACGGGGTCGACATCCAGAGCGGTGACATCCGGGGCGACGCCCCCTCCTACGCCCTCGTCAAGTTCGACGGCGAGTCCATCGAACGCGACGTGGTGAGCCACCGGAAGCTCCGTCGGCTCATCGAGTCCGAAGAGCCGGCGCTGGTGGCGACGGACAACATGTACGAACTCGCGGAGGACAAGGACGCACTCGTCCGGTTCCTCCGGTCGCTCCCGGTCGGGACGCGACTCGTACAGGTGACCGGCGCGGAGCGGCCCGAACCGCTCTCGCGGGTCGCCTCGCGCCACGGCGTCCCGTACGGGAAGGACCCGATGAAGGAGGCCGAGGCCGCCGCCCGTCTCGCGGCCGCGAACGTCGGCTACGAGGTGTCCGCCTTCACGAACACCACGACCGTCAAGGTCTCCCGCGGCCGGTCGACCGGGAAGGGCGGGTGGAGCCAGGACCGCTACACCCGCCGCATCCACGGCAACGTGAAGCGACGCACCCGCGAGGTGGAGTCGGCGCTGAAGGAGGCGAACCTCGAGTACGAGCGCGACGCGACCGAGAAGTACGGCGGCTTCTCGAACGCCGTCTTCACCGTCGAGGCGCGGCCGAGCGACATCCCCGTCTCGCGGAACCGGTCGGGCGACACGCGCGTGGAAATCGAGCGGGAACGGCGCGACGGCATCGAGTTCGAACCGCTGGTGAAGCGGCGCGACCACGTCATCGTCGGCATCGACCCCGGGACGACCACCGCCGTGGCGGTGCTCGACCTGGACGGCAACCCGCTGGACGTGCTCTCGACGCGGACGGCGGACACCGCCGAGGTCATCGAGTGGCTCGTCGAGCGCGGCCGCCCCGTCGTCGTCGCCGCGGACGTCAACCCGATGCCCGAGACGGTCGAGAAGTTCCGCCGCTCGTTCGACGCCGCCGGCTGGGCGCCGGACGTCGACCTCCCGGTGGACCACAAACTCCAGCGGACCGAGGACGTCCGCTACGAGAACGACCACGAACGGGACGCGCTCGCGGCGGCGCTGTACGCGTACGACGCCCACGAGGACCAGTTCGACCGCATCACGCGGAAGGTGCCGGCGGGAATCGAGCGCGACGAAGTCGTCGCCCGCGTCGTCGCCGACGAGGAGTCGGTCGAGGCGGTTCTCCGGGAACTGGACGACGAGGAGGACGACGAGGAGGAGTCGGGGGGACACGAGCCGCGCGAACTCAGCGAGGAGGAGAAGCGGGTCCGCGAACTGGAGTCGCGCGTCGAACGCCTGCAGGACCACGCCGACGACCTGAAGTCGGACCTCGAGGCCCGCGACGACCGGGTCGAGGAACTGGAGGAGGAACTCTCCGACGCACGCCGGGAGGAACGGCGCGAGGCGCGCCGCGACCGGGAGGTGACCCGCCTGCGCCGGAAGGTCGACCGGCTGGAGCGCGAGCGCGAGGAGGCGGACGAGCGGGTCGAGGCACTCGAGTCGAAGCTGGAGCGGTTGAAGACGCTGTGGAAGCTCGACCACGACGACTTCGCGGACGTGGCCGAGGGGCGCGACCTGGTGCCCGTGAAGGTGGTCGAGCAGTTCACGACGCGGGCCGTCGAGCGTGCCGACGAGCAGTACGGGCTGGCCGCGGGCGACGTGGTGTACCTCCGCGACGCGTCGGGCGCGGGGCGGGCGACCGCAGAACGGCTGGCCGAGACGGAGCCGCGGGCGGTGCTCCGCTCGGGCGGCCTGTCGGACGCGGCCGACGCGGTCCTGTTCGAACACGGAATCCCGGTCGGCCCGGCGGAGGACGTTCAGATGCAGGAGGTGGACGAACTGGCGGTCGCCCGTGAGAGCGACGTGGAGGCGCTCGTCGCCGGCTGGGAGGAGCGCGCCGCGGACCGCGAGCGCCAGCAGACCGCCGCGATGGTCGACGAGATAATCTCCGAACACCGGGCGGGCGAAGCCGAGTGAGCGCCCGGGGAGAGCGAACGAGGCCTCGGAGGAACGGCGGCGAGGTCTCCGGGCCGAGCCGCCCACGAATAGGGAAGCCGAGTGAGCGACCGGGGAGAACGAACGACGCCTCGGAGGGACGGCGGCGCGGCCTCTCGGACCGCGCGCCGACGAACTGGGGGCCGCCCCCCGAACCCCTCCGTCGAGGACGAGGGGTCGCCGTGTTCGCCGAACACGCGCGCCGTAGTCGTCGAAAGTTCTATCGATACCCGGACCAACGCCCCAGCGAGCGTTCTCGGAGTGACCACCGACGGGTGGCGGTCGGTCCTGATGTGCGGACTGACCGCTCTCCCCTCGGCCGGGACGCGATGTGCTTCACGACGTGTCCCGCGTCTCTCCCGACACCGGCGAGCAGGAAGGACGTCAGCCCGTAGAGGAAGAACAGGCCCACGAAGTACAACCCCGGCTCGTCGGGGACGACACCACGTTCGTGGACGGGCTCCTTCGGGGCAGCCTCGCCGTCGAACACCGGGAACCGAACCCACGAGAAGTCGGGGCGATACCCCGTACACCAGATGACGTTCTCGACGTCGAGCACGCGGTCGTCGCCGACCACGTGTCGGCCCTCCTCGACGCCGACCGTCCGGGGAACCCGCTCGATGCCGGCCGCGGCCAGTTCCTGCGGTCCCACCCGGACCACGGGTCCGGTCTGGGAGAGAATCTTCGGTCGAGGCCGCCGGCCGAGGGGGTTACCGACGGTGAACACCCGATGGAAGAGCACGCGCATCACGAACGGTTCCCCGACGTGACGGCCGAACCACGAGTCGGGACGGTACGGGACGGTCCCGACATCCCGTCCCGACAGCCACGTCGAGTGCCGGTCGGCGACGTCGACGCTTATCTCGGCTCCCGAGTTCCCCGCACCCACGACGAGGACGTCGCCCTCTCGGAGTTGCTCGGAGTTCCGGTACTCTTTCGAGTGGAGTTGGACGATGTCGGGGTCGAGTTCGTCGGCGAACGGTGGCGTCCACGGGATCTGGTAGCTGGACATGGCCACGACGACGTTGTCCGCCTCGAGTCGGCGGTCCCCTGCGGTCACGAGGAAACCCTCTCCGTGTCGCTCGAACCCGTCGACCCGGACGCCGAGTTCGACCGGCAGGTCGAAGCGTGATGCGTACCTCTCGAGATAATCGGCGACTTCGTCCTTGGGGAGGAACGCGCGGGGTGGGGCGGGGAAGGGCATCCCCGGGAGCCCGTTGTAGCGAGCCTCCGTGAACAGACGGAGCGAATCCCAGCGGTTCCGCAGGCGTCACCGATCCGTTCACCGGTGTCGAGGACGAGGAAGTCCCGGCCCAGTTCGCGCAGGTAGTATCCGGTCGCCAGGCCGGCCTGGCCCCCACCGATGACGACCGTGTCGTAACGCTCGCCCATAGTTCATCACTAATTACGATTAAGGTTCGTCAGAGCATACAGATAGCGTCACGCGTCTACTCCGGTCGGGTGGAGCGATTCGAGACCCGAGTAGCGCGCGATGTCGGAGCTCGCGTCGGCGGGTGCAGTCGCGCTCCGAGGTCGGAGCGCGGACCCGAGGTTCGACGAATCGTCTCCGAACCGAGAGGTCGAGAGGAGCCGACGGGCACACTCCTACGTGGCGGGCCACCGTAGCGTCGCGCATGCGACTCGGTGTCATCTCCGATATACACGGAAACCGCGTGGCGCTCGACGCGGTGTTCGAGGACATGCCCGACGTGGACGGACTCGTCTGCGCCGGCGACGTGGTGGGGTACAACCCGTGGCCGGCCGAGTGTGTCGCGGCGGTACGCGACCGGGGGATTCCGACCGTGATGGGCAACCACGACCGCGCGGTGGCGAGCGGGTCCGCGTTCCGGTTCAACTCGATGGCCCGCGCCGGCGTCGAGTACGCCCGCGAGCACCTGGACGACGACGCGCTCGAGTGGCTCGCCGCCCTCCCGGACCGACGCCGAGTGGCGGACGGACGAGTCGCGGTCGCCCACGGCCACCCGGCGGACCCGGACCAGTACACGTACCCCGAGGACTTCGGTCCCGAGCTACTGGAGACGGCCGCGGGGTTCGACGCCGAGGCGACCGACCCGGCGAGGGTGGAGGCGCTGGTGCTCGGGCACACGCACGTCCAGGGGAGCGCGGCGTACGACGAAGGGGTGGTCGTGAACCCGGGGAGCGTCGGCCAACCGCGCGACGGCGACCCCCGGGCGGCGTACGCCGTCCTCGACGTCGGTGACGACGACCTAGCGGTTGACCTGCGGCGCGTCGCGTACGACGTGGACGCCGTCGCGGCCGAGATCGACGACGCCGGACTCCCAGCGAAACTCGGGGACCGACTGTACGAGGGACGGTAGGGCGCGAGTGGCAGTGGCGGGAGGTGGGGGACGCGAGCGAACGAGCGGGGGCGGGTGGACGCTAGAGTGCGGGCTCGGTGACCTCCGAACGACCGGGACCGTGTCGGGACTTCGAACCGAGTTTCGGAACGGCGAGACGGCAGACCGTCAGAACTCGTCCTGGACTATCTCCAGCACCTGCTCGCGGTCGTCCCACCCGACGAACAGGGCGACGGAGGTGGCGGAGGTGATGATGTCGTGGAGGTTGATGCCCGCCTCCGCGAGCGGGTTGACGATGTCGGAGATGACTCCCGGCCGGTTCGGGAGTTCCCCGCCCATGACGCGGATGACGGCGAAGTCGTCCTCGACGGAGACGGACGACAGCGACTCGTCGCCCACCACCTCGTCGTGGAGTGCCGTCTCGGCGCGGGTGGCCTCGGTCGCGTCGACGTAGAACGTGACGGAGTCCATCCCGGAGGCGACGGCGTCGATGTTCACGTCCGCGCCGCGGAGCGCCGCCGAGAGGTCAGCGAGGATGCCGGGTCGGTTGCGGATGGCGCGGCCGGCGACGGTGATACACGCCAGCGGCGCCTCGCGCATGTCGATGAGGTTCTCGAAGCTCCCCTCTATCATGGTGCCGCCCGCGAGCAGGTCGCCGTGCTGGTAGTGGACGACGCGCACGTCGAGGTCCTCGTCCTTGTAGCTGAGCGCCGAGGGAGCGATGACCTCCGCGCCGCGGAATGAGAGGTTCCGTAGTTCGTCGACGGTGATGCGCGCGACGTTGCGCGCCCCCTCGACGACGTGCGGGTCGCCGGTCATGACCCCCTCGACGTCGGTGACGATGACGACCTCGTCGGCGTCCATGAACTTCCCCAGCATGACGGCGGTCGTGTCCGACCCGCCGCGGCCGAGCGTGGTCACCGTCCCGTCGACCGTCTCCGCGAGGAAGCCCGTGACTATCGGGACGACGCCGCCGAGGTTCGCGGCGAGGGCGGCGGCGCGCTCGCGCGTCTCCGGCGCGTCGAGTTCGCCGAGTTCGTTCGTGACGACGGGCCAGTCGTCGGAGCCGGGTTCGAGGAACACGGCGTTCACGCCGCGCGCGGAGAGCGCGGCCTTCAGCATCCGGACCGAGGTCCGCTCGCCCATCGAGACGATTTCGGCCCGGTCGGCCTCCTCGACCTCGAAGTTGATCTCGTCGATGAGGTCGTCCGTGGTCGACCCCATGGCGGAGGCGACGACGGCGATCTCGTGACCCTCCTCGACGGCCCGCGCGATGGAGTCGGCCGCCCGGTCGATTCGGTCACCGCTGCCGAGCGACGTCCCGCCGAACTTCGCGACGACCCGCATCCTACTCGCCCCCTCCCAGCCGCACGCGCGTCTCGTCAGTGTACATGCCGCCCCGTTACAGGGGTCTCCGTTTAATCCTATCCACCGACCCGAGGTTTGCCGCCGGCGGCCGGCGGTTCGTGGGAGGAACCCATCGGACCGATGAGAGGTACCACGAGACGCTTTTCACACCGGGGGGCGGTTGGGGAGTATGGTCGGACGGAGCCGCCGGTTCGCGCTCGCGGACACCGCCCAGCAGATCGTCGGCGGGTTCCTCCTCGCGGGACCGTTCGTCGTCACCGACGAGGTGTGGGCGCTCGCCGCCGGGATGGCGTGGTACCAGGCGGTCACGACGGTCGTCATCGTGCTCGCGGTCGGGTACGGCGCGCTGTACAAGGCCGACGACGACCGCGACCCGGACCGCGAGGCGGAGGTCGGCGGCGTGCCGCTCCGGTTCGTCTCGCTCATCGCCGTCTCGTACCTCTCGGTGCTCATCCTCGCGCTCTCGTTCGACGCGCCCGCGACGCTCATCCCGAACCACGTCGACCCGCCCGTCTCGCTGATGCTGCAGGTGTACATCACTCTGAAGGCGATGAGCGTGGGGGCCGTCTTCTCGGTCATCGGGGCCGCCACCGCCGACTCGGTGTTCTGACCCCGAGCGGTCACCCGTCCCCGACCGGCCGAGTCTCGACTCACTCGCGGCCCTTCGTCGGTCGGCGTTCGGGTTCGTTCAGAGCGGCTCCGATTCCGTCCGACGGCTCGTCGCCGTCGCGTCGCGCCCGCAGAATTAAGTCCGCGCGGGCGGAGCCTCGGACATGGATTACACTCTCGCCACGGGCGGCGTCGAGACCACGATTCCGGGCGGGACGGGCGTGTTGCTTCTCCACCCGAGCATCGGCGAGACGGACCGCATCGACACGGAGTTCCTGAAGACCGACACGGACCGCTTTCTCGTCATCTCGACCCGAACGACCGCGCGCGAGGTCGAGCAGAAACTGGAGCACTACGACGTCGACGAGTCGCGCGCCGAGATTCTGGACGCCCTCTCGGTCGACCGGGGCTACTCGCGACGCTCCTCGGACCACCTCCACTACGTCTCCTCGCCGGACGACCTGGACGGCATCGTCGCGGAGGTCGAGCGGTTCCTGTCGAGTACCGAGGGGAAGCGCCGCCTCAGCGTCGACTCGCTGACCGAGATGGCGTACTACGCCGACGTCGACCGGGTGTACGACGCGACGATCGGCCTGCTCGACCTGCTCGGCGACCACGACGCCGTCGGGTTGTTCCACCTCTCGAAGGAGGTCCACGACGAGGAGACGCTCGACCGGTTCCGGGGCCTGTTCGACGTGGTTATCGACCTCGACGCCGACGGCGACGCGAGCGTCGACCTCGGCGGATTGGGCGGCTGACCCGGCGACGGCCGGGGGACCCCTCGTCGCACGCCTACTCCGCGAGTTTCTCGAACGTCGTCTCCGCCCACTGGACCGCGTAGTCGGCCCCGTGGTCGCGGTACGCCGCCGTGTCGAGTGCCGCGAACGGCGCCGGGAGGTCCAGGCCGTGTTTCACCGCCGCACAGGCGTACTCGGTGGCGGCGGGAAACGACGTCTCGCCGCGTGCGACTTCGCCCGACAGCCCGTCGAGGCGACCCTCGATTCGCTCGCCCGCCTCGCGCCACGCGTCGTACATCGTGGGGTGGTCGTCCGCCCAACTCTCGAACGCCTCGCGCGACTGGAGACCGACCCACGCGTCGTACAGCGCGGCCGCGACCTGGTACACCTCGCCGGGACCGAGCGGCACCGCCGCGTCGAGCGCGCGGTACCGTTCGCCGAAGAAGGGGAGGAACTGCTCGGGGACGTCCAGCGACAACTCGACGAACGCCTCCGCGAACAGGAACGAGCGGAACGGTTCGGGCGTCCCCTCGACGCGCTTCTTCGCGACGATCGTCGGCGGCACCGTCTGTCGGGTCCAGACCACCGTGCCGTCGCCCGGCATCCCGACGGTGAAGTCGCCGCTCGCGTACCGCCGGAGGGGTGCGGGCGCGTCGTCGGGAAGCCAGTCGCTCGGATGCGCCGCCGGGTCCAGCGACTCCGCGAGCAACCCGAGGTCCTCTGCGGCCTCGGGCGGCAGCGTCTCGAAGTCGCGTTCGGCCGTCACGACGGTACAGTCGGGTGCGTACGCCGCTCTGACCGCCGCGAGGTCGTCCGGGAGGTCACGTCGCTCGAACATCACTCACCTCGCTCACCGTCGCTCACGCGAACGCCATCACGAGTAGGATGGCGACCGCGAGGAACGCCGACCCACCGACCACGCCGAGAACGACCTTCGTCGCCTGACTCATGCCCGGACGTCGCGCGGCGTGCGGCTTAAAGACTTCACTATCCGGTCGGCGTCGCCGGGTCGGGGTCGGCGACCGAGAAGAGAGGACGAGGCGCGTTCCGAACGGACACGACGCCCGCGGGGGCGCGAGCGCCGCGTCGAAGGGGACCGTTTCGAGTGGAATCGCCCGCGAGAGCTCAGTCCGCGGCCGTTCCCACGCCCGATTCCGCGGCGATGGCTTTCCAGTCGTCGCTCCAGTAGCGGACGAGGTTCACCGCGCCGCGGACGTACATGTCCGCGAGGATGGCGGCGAACACGGCGAGCAGGCCGAACCCCATCCCCGGGAGGCCGAACGTGACGGGAGTCAGTCTGAGCGCCGATCCGAGCGGTCCGGCGAAGACGGTGACCGCGTAGCCGGCGGGGAGCGCGAGCACCGCGATCGGGAGCCGGACGACGTACGTCCCGAGGAGGCCGCCGTACAGCGGCCAGCGGGTGTCGCCCGCGCCCCGGAGCGCGCCGCGCATCGTCCGGGAGACGGAGAAGCCCGCGACGCCGAGACCGAACACGCGGACGAACGTCACGGTGAGGTCCAGGTCCCCGGGGTTGAACGCCGCGGCGACCGGGCGGGCGGCGACGAAGAGCGCCCCCCGATGAGCAACTGCGTGACGAGTGCGAGCCTGAGCGTCTGCCAGCCGTACTCGTCCGCCTCCGCGTCGTCACCCCCGCCGACGGACTGACCGACGAGCGTCGACGCCGCCGTGGAGTACCCCCACGCCGGCATCAGCGCGAGCAGCATCACCCGGCGGCCGATCGCGTACGACGCGACGGCGTTCGTCCCGAGCACCCCGAGCAGGAACAGGAACGGGAACCGGCCGAACGTCCGCGAGAGGCGCGTGCCCGCGAGCGGCAGGCTCACCCGGACGAGTTCGCGCGCGAGGCCGGTGTCCCACTGCTTCCCCCCGAGCGGAAGCCGGACGGAGTAGCGCCCGGAGACGAGCGCCCAGCCGAAGATGACCGCGGCGAGCGCGTTCGCGGCCGTCGTTCCCCACGCGGCCCCCCGGACCCCGAGTTCGGGGAACGGGCCGAACCCGAATATCAGCAGGCCGTTGAGAGCGACGTTCGTCGGGAGGGTGAGCAGGCGGACGTACATCGGCGTCCGGGTGTCACCGCTCCCCGCGAGCGCCCGGGCGGCGATCATCGACCAGAAGCGGAACGCGGCCGAGTACATGACGATACGGAGGTACGCGCCGCCGAGCGCCACCGTCCGCGCGTCGTTGGTGAGGACGGCGACGAGTTCCTCGGCGAAGTAGTACGCGAACAGCGTGGCAGGGAGCGAAATCAGGAGCGCGAGCCACAGCGACTGCTTGATGGCGAAGTCGGCCTCGCGGTCCTCGCCGGCGCCCTTCAGCCGGGAGACGACGCTGATGGTTCCGGAGGTGAGCGCGAGCGCGAGGCCGAACAGGATGAAGTAGTACTGGAAGCCGAACTCCAGGGCGGCGATGGCCGCTCCGCCGGCGTAGATGCCGACCATGAGGAAGTCGGCCACGCGGAGCAGCGTCCGCATCCCCCCGGTCACCATCACCGGGATGGCGAGGTCGAACGCCTCCTCCCCCTTCTTCCGGTCGAGTAGTCCGAGGGCGGCGAGGGCCGCGGGGAACGCCAGTAGCGCGTCGCGAACGCGCTCGCGAAGCGGGGACAGCATCTGTGCGAATCACGACCGGGCGCGGCAAGGATGTATCGCTCCCGGAACCGGGACCGGCGGCCGGTCGCCTCGGCTCAACTCGGGCGTGCAACCTGGCGTCGGAACGTCGAAGACGTCGAGGCGCGCGAGTACTCCGCGACGGCGACGAACACGACGGCCCAGAGGACGGCCGCGGCGCCCCACATCGTCCCGGTCGACCCCGACTGCCCGAGGAACGAGGCGGACATGAGACCGTAGTACGCCATCGGGAGGGCGGCCAGCCACGAGGCGAGACGCCACCCGGTGACCCCGAGGGCCGCGACTGCCCCGTACGCGATGGGAGCGACCGCGAGCCCCGCCATCATCACGTAGTGACCCTGCTGGGCGTGCGCGTCGGCGAAGTTCGACGAGAGGGCGTACTGGTTCGCGGCGAACGCGAGCAGCGGGACGGCGGCGACGGCGACCAGCGCCAGCAGCGCCGGACTGAACGAGTCGCCGCGTCGGAGGAGGTTCCGACCCGCCGGGTGGGCGACGAGCGCGATACCCGTGAGCGCGAGGAACGGGAGGACCTCCTCGGGTCGACCGACCCCGTACGCGAGCGTGCCGGCGCTGACGACGAGGATGACGACGAACGCGCCCCACATCGACGCGACGCGCCGGGCGGGCCTGTACGCCTGCGCGAACAGGCCGAGGAGGAACACGGCGACGGTAGCGGCGATGGCCATCACGTGCAGCCGGTGGATGCCGAGTTCGGCGGCCGCCCCGGCGGTCCAGCCCAGCCCGAGCAACAGGAGCAGGTCCGGGAGGAACAGCACCGTCATGGCGCCCGCCAGCAGGAGCGCGAGGTAGAACAGCCCGAGCCGGACCGTGGCGAGCGTCGACCGCTCCTGCTCACTCGGCTCCTCGGCTGCTTCCGCGGCGATACGTTCGGATTCGTCTCTCGGCGAAGTCATAGTGACGCACTACCAGACGTCGCGCGACGAGATTAACATAGCTAGTTTGACGGGTAGTACGGACAGGTCTACCGACGGCCAGGATTCGACCGCGACCGGCGGAGAGTAGCGAACTCCGGGGAGGAGCCGAGCGAGGTAGTAGGCGATGCGTTCGCGCCGCGAATCGGAGAGAAGGGAGACGCTCGAGCGTGCAGAGAGGAGGGAGAGCCGGGCGAACGGCGGAGACGCGGGGGAAACCGGGAGGCGTCGGCGTCTACTCGTCGTCGCGCGCGCCCCAGCCTTCCGGCATCTCGATGACGTACCGGCCGTCCTCGCGGAGCGAGATGATGTACTCCTCCCGGTCGTACAGTTCCATGAGGTTGAGTTCGTACTGGCCGGGGTTGAGGATGCGGATGGACTCGAACTGGTCGTTGAGTTCCTCGCGGAGCGTCTCGATGTCCGGGTCCTCCGCGGCGGGGTCGGCCGTCGGTGACTCCGCCGCGTCCGGGAGTTCGTCCGGCGAGACGACGTCCGAACGGGCGCTGGCCTGCGCGCTGTCCTCGGCGGGCGCGGCGGCGTCGGCCGCGTCCGCGGCCTCGGAGTCCGAGTCGGGAGCGGTCACCGGGGCCGACTCGGGCGACGTGGAAGCGGCGTCGGGGTCCGACGGGTCGGAGTCCGGCGGGGCCGAGTCTGTCCGGCCGGGGGTCGCCACCTCCTCGGCGGGGGAGTCGGTCGCTGTGGCGTCCGGAGACTCCCGGTCTCCGGGGTCCGAATCCGCCGACGGGGACTCCGTCGGAGTGGCGTCCACGGGCGCGGCGTCGGTCGGGTCGGGTGTCTCGGCGGGTGGGGCGTCCGGGTCGGCCGTCTCGCGCCCGGAGCCTGCGGTGGCGTCGGCTGAGTCGTCGTCAGGCGCCTCCGATCGGTCGGCCCGTCCGGCGGGCCGGAACTGGAACTTGTTCCCGCCGCAGTCCGGGCAGCCAGACAGCATCTCCTTCGACCCGTCGGCGAACGTCCGCCCGCAGTTGGTACACTCGTGGGGCATCGTCGATTACTTCCGGGAGACGAGCGCGGTGATGAGGTTCTCGTCCTTGTGGAGCGTCTGAATCTGGTTCGCCGGCCCGATGACGGTGAGCTTCTTCGTCTCCTCGTTGCCCATGAGGCGGCCGAGGAACCCGCCGCTCTTGGCCTCGGCTCTCGGGTACGTCTCGATCTCGATGCCGGTGAAGTCGTCCGGGCTTATCTCGGTCATCGTCACCTCGATGAGCTTCGACTCCTCCTCGGGAGTGAGTCCCTCCTCCAACACGACGATGTCGCCGTCGCGTACGGAGTCGAGGATGAGCCGAATCTTCTCCATCGAGGCCAGCCCGTCCATCCGGGCGCCGCTTATCAGGTCGATGCGAACCCCGTCGTCGTCCTCGGGAGCGGTCGCTTCAGGCATTATCCGAAGTACTCCGCGATTTTCTCGTACACTTCCTCCATGTTGTTCCCTTCCAGTGCCGACAGCGGGACCGTCTCGTGTTGGGGGAACGCGTCGGAGATGCGCTTCACGTCCGACTCGTCGAGGTCGGTCTTGTTGGCGAAGATGAGCACCGGCAGGTCCTGGCTCTCGATGATGCCGATGAGCATCGTGTTCACCTGCGTGAACGGGTCGGTCGTGCTGTCGAGCACGTAGATGACTCCCTCGACGTCCTCCCGGAGCCAGTGCATGGCCTCCGCGACGCCCTCGGTCGCCTCGCGCGACCGCTTGACGGCGTCGTTCTTCTCCATGTCGTGGTCGAGGAACTCCTTGTAGTCGACCTTCGTGGTCACGCCGGGGGTGTCCACGATGTCGATGGTCACCGTCTTGCCGTTCCGCTCGATGGTGACGTTCTCCTTCCGCCGTGCGCGGCGCGTCTCGTGTGGAATGTGACTCTCCGGGCCGACCGCGTCGCCCGTCCAGTCGCGGGCGATGCGGTTCGCGAGCGTCGTCTTGCCCGCGTTCGGCGGTCCGTAGATACCGATGCGTTTTGGTTCGGACTCCGAGAAGAGCCCCTCCGTCACTCGCGCGATGCTGTCTCTGAGATTCGTAAGCAGACCCATCCTGTCCTCCATCTCCCCCCTCCCCGCCGGGAGGGCGTTATCCCACCAAACCAGTCGTCCCACTTAAGCACTACGTCAGACACGGCCGTCCGGCCGTTTCCGGAGTGGACGCCGCCGAATCCGGTCCCGGAGAGCGTCACTGAAGCCGAGCGGGCGGCGTCGTCCCCTCTTCACGCGTCCGGGGGACGAGTCCGAACCCGGAGTGGTGACTGCGGACTCTCGGGCCGACTCGTCGAGGCGTCCCCGATTCGACGGGTGACCGCCCCCCACCCCCACCCCTTCGTTTCGGGTGGAGACCACGCGGTCCCTCCCGGTCGGCAGCGGCAGCCGTTCTCCTTCCCGACAACTACTGCCCAAAATAAAGCCAATTAGCTAGTCGTTCGGGTATTGTTTGTGCTCCCATATGATAAACATAGCGGCGTCTAGACGCCCCCTCCCCACCCCCGTCCGTTCGAGCGTTCCAGCCGAAACGAAGGGGTGGGGGGGTCGACCCGTGGGCGGACATCGTCCGGGGCCCGTCGAGTCGTCGGTCCGGGTCCCTGGGGGTCCGGACCGAGTCAGTTCGACCACCGAGCGCTCGAGAGGGGAACTCCTCTTCCCCGCTCGACGGGCCGCCACGACTCGATATTGACCGCGCAACGACCGGTTACGCCGGCGCTCCCGTGGATTTTCGACCGTTAATATATCGTTTATCTAACGATACTCGGGTCACAATCGAAGAGCAAGGCTTTTGGTTGACCTGTTCATCTGTTTCGCCTGCATCAACTGGACGCGCCCGGGGTGGGAGTCGGCGCGAAACCGGCTGTTCTGGTGCGCACGCGGCGGAAATGTGGCCACGGCCGGGTGGTTCCAGTCGAAACGGAGGGGATCGAAGACAGATGACACGGGACGATACGACTGGCGGGAGCGCCAACGGTGGAAGGGAGTCCGATACCGACGGGACCGAGTCCGACGACCGGCAGGAGTCGGACGGGACGGACCGCGGGGGAACGCCGGGCAGTCCCTCGAGGGACGCGCACTCGACGTCGGGGAGGACGCTCGATTTCGGCTCGCGCACGCGAACGGAGACCGAGGTCGACCTCGACGTGGACGAGGTGCTAGCCGACGACGACAGCACCGGCACCGGCCTGTTCGACGACCTGCTCTCGGGAGAGCCGATATTCGAGAACAAGGAGGTGTTGCGGCCGTCGTACACGCCGCACGAACTCCCCCACCGGAACGACCAGATAAACAAGATGGCGACCATCCTCGTCTCCGCGCTCCGGGGGGAGACGCCGTCGAACATCCTCATCTACGGGAAGACCGGAACCGGAAAGACCGCCTCGGCCAAGTTCGTCTCGCAGGAACTCGAATCGACCTCACAGAAGTACGACGTTCCCTGCGAGGTGGAGTACATCAACTGCGAGGTGACCGACACGCAGTACCGCGTGCTCGCGCAGTTGGCGAACAAGTTCATCGAGAAGAACCAGCGCCTCATCGCGGACCGTCTCGACGACCTGCGCGACCTCCGGTCGCGCGCGACCGACCGGTCGGACGCGCTGGCCGGGACGGAGTTCGAGTCGGTCGAAACGCTCGACGACCGCGTCGCGGAACTGGAGCGGGACCAGGAGACGATGGAGGAGGTTCCGATGACGGGGTGGCCGACCGACCGCGTCTACTCCACGTTCTTCGACGCCGTCGACTACCACGAGCGCGTCGTCGTCATCATGCTCGACGAGATCGACAAACTCGTCGAGAAGAGCGGCGACGACACCCTGTACAACCTCTCGCGGATGAACTCTGAGCTGGACAACTCCCGCATCTCCATCATGGGCATCTCGAACGACCTGAAGTTCACCGACTTCCTTGACCCGCGGGTGAAGTCGAGCCTCGGCGAGGAGGAGATAGTCTTCCCGCCGTACGACGCCAACCAGTTACGGGACATCCTCCAGCACCGCTCGGAGATCGCGTTCAAGGACGACGCGCTCACCGAGGACGTCATCCCGCTGTGTGCCGCGTTCGCCGCGCAGGAACACGGCGACGCCCGGCGGGCGCTCGACCTGCTGCGGACGGCCGGCGAACTCGCCGAACGGAGCCAGGCCGACCTCGTGGAGGAGGTGCACGTCCGACAGGCGCAGGACAAGATCGAACTCGACCGCGTCGTCGAGGTGGTCCGCACGCTCCCCACCCAGAGCAAGATCGTCCTCTTCTCCATCATCCTCCTCGAGAAGAACGGCGTCCACAACGTCAACACCGGCGAGGTGTTCAACATCTACAAGCGCCTCTGCGAGGAGATCGACGCGGACGTGCTCACCCAGCGGCGGGTGACGGACCTCATCTCCGAACTCGACATGCTCGGTATCGTCAACGCCGTCGTCGTCTCCAAGGGTCGCTACGGCCGGACGAAGGAGATCAGCCTCTCGGTCCCCATCGAGGAGACCGAGTCGGTCCTGCTGTCGGACTCGCGCCTCGGCGACATCGAGGACGTCCAGCCGTTCGTGCAGGCCCGGTTCGACAACTGAATCCGGTTCGACCCGTTCTTCGTCTGCCTGCCGACTGTTCGTCCGGCGCCCGTACACGGCCCGAGACCGCCGGTTCGCCCGTCGTTCGCATCGGTCGGGTCGTTCGGACCAGTCCGAACTTCGCTGCACCCCGCTACTCCCGCCGGAGAAGTGCCCTCCGCTGGCGGGTTTCCGCCCTCACCCCGCAGTCGAAACCGGCGGTGCGGAGGCGAGCGAGGGGTGGGACGCGGAGGCGTTCGCGGGTGCACTCCGCTCGGCGCTCCCGGCCGGGCCGTCCGTCGCGTCGACGGGTTCCACCGGAACCAGAGGGGTCGGGACGACCGCCGCCGCGCCCGAGAACACGAGTCGGATGTAGCCGAGGTACGGCACCCGAACGCGGGCGATGCCCTGCACCCACTCGGTCCTGACCGGCGGTGCGATACCGTTCACCTGGTCGTACTGTCCGTTCCAGTCGCCCTTCGTGATGAACCCGGCGTGCGGGGCGGGACAGTACGGGACCTCCTCACAGGAGTCCCCGTTCAGGTACGCGGGGTCGGCCCGGTCGTACCAGTTCTCGCCCTCTTCGACGTGAAACCGTGCCCGGTGGATGATGGGCGGACCGCCCTCCCCCGGTGGCTTGTACACCACCACCGACCCGGGTGCGCCGAACGTGGTGTACCCCCGTTCCGACGCGATCTCGTACGTGACGACGCCGGTCCCCTGGTAGGAGTAGTCGGGGGAGAACCGGGTCGGCTCGGTGATGAAGACCAGGTCGCCCTTCTGCATGTGGGGCTGCATGCTCCCGGACTCGACGGCCACCATCGGCGGCCAGACGCCGGAGACGGCGAACAGGAGCAGACCGACGAGGACGACGGCCAACGCGGAGGAGAGCAGTTCCCGGATGAACAGCAGCGGCCCGGAGTCCGCCCGGAGGAACCGCGTCAGCGGGTCGCCGTCGGGCGGCCGGCGGTCGTCGCTCATTGGGGCGTCGTTTCCCGCCGGCGGTGTTGAACCTTCTGCTCGCGGGGCCGCCTCGTCGCCTCTCACCGCGTCGGGTTCGGCCGTCGACCTCCCTTCGACGCCCTCGTCGGTCGGACGCCGCACGGGCTGGCCGGGTCTCTCGGCTCCGCTAGCCTTTAGTCGCGTCACGCCGACGCTCGTGGCGTGCCACTGGAGACGCCCTCCCGGGTCGTGCAGGCGCTCGCGGGCCGCGGTTACAACGCCGAACGGGAGGCCGTCACCCTCATCGCCGAGGCGGAGACGCCGGCGCTCGCGCTCGAGGCGACGCTGGAGGCCGTCCCCGACGACACGCTCGTCGTCACTACCGACCACGTCCGAGCCGCCCTGCGCGAGAAGCCGGTTCCCGACCCCGACGGGACCCCTGACGACGCCGTGACCGACGACGCGGCGACGGCCGACCCACAGACCGACGGCGCCGCCGCGACCGCCGAACCCGCGCCCACCGCCGCCTCGTCCGCCGCCTCCGACGATTCCGCGTCCGAGGACGGACCGACGACGGGAGCCGCGTCTCCCCGGTCGACTCCGTCGTCGGCCGCCGCCGAACCGACGTCCGCCGCCGACGCGGCCGATGCGGCCGACGACCCCTTCGTTTCGACTGGAGCGGATACGTCGCTGTCTACCGATTCGACCGGGTCGGCTCCAGTCGAAACGGAGGGGTCACGAGTCGGGAGTAGGTCGCCGCCGGAGCCGACCGTCGCCCGCGACGTGACCGGGCAGTCGACCGGCACCGGCGAGTACGACGAGTTCGTGCGGGTGTTCCGCGACCGGTACGACAGGCTCGCCGGCCAGTTGCGCGGGCGGGTCAACCACCGGCCCGCGACGGCGATACAGGAGATGACCGGCGGGAGCGAGGCCGAACTCGTCGGGCTGGTGAACGACATCAGGTCGACCGCCTCCGGCCACTGGCTCGTCGAACTGGAGGACGCGACCGGGACCTTCCCGTGTCTCGTGATGAAGGACCGCGACATCGCCGACCTGGTGGACGAACTCCTGCTGGACGAGTGCATCGCCGTCTCGGGGACGCTCGCCGACGACGCGGGCGTCCTGTTCGTCGACGCGATTCACTTCCCGGACGTCCCCCGGACGTACCGTCCGAACACGGCCGACCGGCACGTCCAGGCGGCGCTCGTCTCCGACGTTCACGTCGGCTCGCAGGAGTTCATGGCCGACGCGTGGGAGCGGTTCGCCCGCTGGCTCCACACCGAGGAGGCGGAGCACGTCGAGTACCTGCTCATCGCGGGGGACATGGTCGAGGGCGTCGGCGTCTACCCGAACCAGGACGAGGAACTCGACATCGTCGACATCTACGAGCAGTACGAGGCGTTCTCCGAGCACCTGAAGCGGGTGCCCGGCGACATGGAGATTCTCATGATTCCGGGCAACCACGACGCGGTCAGGCTGGCGGAGCCGCAACCGGGGTTCGACGAGGAGCTCCGCGACATCATGTCCGCACACGACCCGAAAATCGTCGGCAACCCCGCGCTGGTCACCGTCGAAGGGGTGAAGATACTGATGTACCACGGCGTGTCGCTGGACGAGGTCATCGCGGAACTCCCGGCCGAGAAGGCCAGCTACGACGAGCCGCACAGGGCGATGTACCAGCTGTTGAAGAAGCGCCACGTCGCCCCGCAGTTCGGCGGCCGGACCCGCCTCGCGCCCGAGGAGACGGACTACCTCGTGATGGACGAGGTGCCCGACGTGTTCCACACCGGCCACGTCCACAAACTCGGCTGGGGGAAGTACCACAACGTTCTGGCCGTGAACTCCGGCTGCTGGCAGGAGCAGACCGCGTTCCAGGAGTCCGTCAACATCGACCCGGACGCGGGGTACGCGCCGATTCTGGACCTGGATACGCTCGACATGACGGTCAGGAAGTTCGTCTGAGTCCCGCCGCACCGACCCCTACTGGGAGCTACTTCCGGCTCGAACGCGTACCGTCGGTGTGTCCTCGTCACCGACGCGTCGCAGGCTGCTCGCCGCCGGAGCGGCGCTCGTCTCGGCCGCCGGCTGTCTCGACGGAGTCGGTCCCGACCGGGTCGGCGAACGACACCGGAGGCGGGAGAGCGGAGACGACGGAGCCGAACGGCACGACGGCCGGGTCCGAGCCGGGAACCGTCGACACGACGCGGACGGCCGGGACGGCGACGAGTGCGGCGCTCGACCTCCGGGGGGCCACCGTCACCGCCGTCGCCGTCGACTGCGCCGACGGCGAGTGTCGGTTCGAGGTGACCCTCTATCACGACGACGACGGCGAGGACGGCTACGCGAACTGGTGGCAGGTGGAGACGAGAGGCGGCGAACGGCTCGGACGGCGTGACCTCCTCCACGCCCACGGGACTCGGGAGTTCACACGCTCGGCGACGGTCAGCGTCCCGGACGGGGTCACCGAGGTGGTCGTCCGGGGACACGACCAGACGCACGGCTACGGCGGACAGACGACGGTCGTGAACCTCGAAACCGGAGAGAGGACGACGGTCCGTCAGGATTCGGAGCCGCGGTCGGTCGCGGAGTAGTCGGGGCGAAAAACCGGGGTGAGGCGGAGTGGGTCCGCCAGCGGGGACGGTTCGCCCATCGTCTCCGATTTACGGCGCACCGTAGCCCACGGAGTGTCCCGATGTCGCCGTCGTAGTTATCTTTTGGTCACTCCTTCGGTAGGTATAAGCAATGTGTATAATAATCGATTATGGTGAATACGGGAACGACAGACGTGGAACCCCCGACGGAAGGTTTCTCTCGTCGGTACATTCCTAGACGTGACGTGCTCAAAGCGGTCGGCGCCACGGGGGTGACCGGCAGCCTGGCCGGGTGTGCGGCGCTCGGTCGGGCGTCGGAGCCGAACACGGTCCAGTGGTACGCCGGGCCCAACGAGGCCGACAACAGCGACCAGATACAGGAGGCGCTGTACAGCGCCGGGCTCTCGCGCGACATCAGCATCGAGATTCTCCCGGGACCGTCCGACTCGAGCCAGAAACAACAACAGCTCCAGCGGTGGCTGGACGCCGGGCTCGAGAAGCCCGACATCATCCAGATGGACAGCGGGTGGGCGATTCCGTTCATCGCGCGCGACCAGGTCCTCAACCTCTCCGAGAGCGACCAGTTCCCCGACGAGTTCGTCGAACGCGTCCAGAACGACTACTTCGCCTCGAGCGTCCAGACCATCTCGGACCCCGACACGGGCGACCTGTACGGGGTCCCCAACTTCATCGACCTCGCGATGATGCTGTACCGGCGAGACCTGGTCGAGGCGGCCGACTACGACCCCGAGGGCGAGAACTGGGCGAGCGAGGCCATCACCTGGGAGCAGTTCGCGCAGGTCGTCCGGGACGTCCTCGACGCGAACGACGACATCGACTACGGCTACACGTTCCAGGCGAGCGCGTACGAGGGGCTCTCGTGCTGTGACTTCAACGAGTTCATGAGCTCGTGGGGTGGGGCGTACTTCGGCGGGTTCGACACGCTGTTCGGCCCCATCGGCGACCGGCCGGTCACCATCGACAGTCAACCCGTCGTCGACGCGATTCGGATGGTCCGGACGTTCATCGAGGGACCGGACGCCGCCGGCGCGCTCGAGGGGTACGCCGGTCCCATCTCCCCGCGGGCGGTGCTCTCGTGGATCGAAGGGTCGTCGATGGCTCCGTTCACGAACGAGAACGCGGTGGCGCTCCGCAACTGGTCGTACGCCATCCCCATCAACGGGGCGGACGACGCGCTCGGCGACCGCCTCGGGGTGATGCCGCTGCCGTACGCGGTGACCGAAGAGGAGTCGGAGTACGAGGGCATCGGCGGGACGATGACCGCGCTCGGGGGGTGGCACAACACCATCAATCCCAACAGCGAACTCATCGACGAGGCGGTGCAGGTGCTGGAGGCCATCGCGACGCCGGAGTTCGCGCTCGCGGAGTTCGAACTCATCGGCATCATCCCGCCGCAGCCGTCGGTCCTGAACTCGGAGCAGGCCCGGCAGGTACCCGTCGTCGGTAACTTCGTCGAGCAGATCCGAATCGCGGGCGAGAACACGATTCCGCGGCCGGTCACCGTCGTCTGGCCGCAGCAGTCGACGAAGATCGCTCAGACCATCAACAACGCGTTCGGCGGGGGCATCTCCCCCGCGCAGGCGGCGTCGACGCTACAGGCGGAGATCACGGAAATCGAGGAGTTCAACCAATGACAGCCGAAGAGCAGCACGAGGGCGAACAGCGGTACGGGTCGAGGTTCGGCCCGGTGAGCAGCTTTCTGGAGTGGATGGAGCGGTTGGACGACGCGCAGTACGCCTACCTCCTGCTCACGCCGACGTTCCTCCTGCTCGCGGTCATCGCGTTCTTCCCGCTCGTGAGCACGTTCGACATTTCGCTCCACGCCGACGCCATCACCGGCTCCGAGCAGTTCGGCCGGTTCGTCGGTCTCGACAACTACGTCGCGCTCCTGACGGGGCAACTCGACACGGTCGCGTTGCCGTCGCCGTTCCTCGACCTGAGCACGCCGTTCCAGAGCGCGCTCGTCGTGACGGCGGTGTTCACGCTCGTGAGCGTGAGCATCGAGTCGGTGATCGGGTTCGGACAGGCGCTCGTCCTGGACCAGGACTTCCGGGGGCGGCGGTGGGTCCGGGTGGCCATCATCCTCCCGTGGGCCGTCCCGCTCGTCATTCAGGGCATCATCTTCTACCTCATCTTCCAGCCCGGAATCGGCTTCGGGGTCGGCATCGTCCAGATGTTCGGCTTCTCGGGGACGCCCCTCGAGAACGGCGCGGAGGCCATCTGGCTCGTCATCCTCGCCGACGTCTGGAAGACGACGGCGTTCATGGCGCTGCTCATCCTCGCCGGCCTCCAGAGCATCGACCGGGACCTCTACGACGTGGGAAAGGTCGCCGGCGCGACCCGGTGGCAGCAGTTCCGCCAGATAACTCTCCCGCTCGTGTTGCCCGCCGTCGCCATCGCCATCCTCTTCCGGGTGCTCGGCGCGGCGAAGATATACGGGCTCATCGTCGCGATGACCGGCTGTACGACCGTCCCGTCCCTCTCGTGTCTGGTCGTCACGACGTTCAGCTACCGCCGGTACGGGACGGCCGCGGCGCTGGCGTTCGTGACCGCCGCCATCATCGGCATCCTCGTCACCGCGTACATCGTCCAGTCGCGCCGGCGCGGCCAGGAGGTGATCTGAGATGGCGGCCGAAACCGAAACCGTCGCCCGAGACGAGCGCGACGACGGGGACGAGAGCCGCGACGGTCCGTTCACCCGCTGGGTACAGCGCTCGATCCGCGACCCCGACCGGACCTACCGGGCGCTGTTCTACGTCGTGACCATCTTCTTCCTGTTCACGACGCTGTTTCCCTTCTACTGGCTGCTCGTGCTGGCGCTCACGCCCGAACGCGCGCTCGTGGACATCGGACTGTTGCCGAACGGGTTCAACCCGGGGGTGTTCGTTGAGGTGTTCCAGCGGCTCCCGTTCCACCTATACGTGCTCAACAGCATCGTCATCGCCCTGTCGACGACGGTGGTGGTGCTGGTGCTGGCGAGCCTCGCGGGCTACGTCTTCGGCCGCCTCGAGTTCGCAGGCAAGGGCGCGCTCATGCTGCTCGTGCTCGCCATCTCGTACTTCCCGCCGGTCGGGTTCCTGCTCCCGTTGTTCAACATGTTCACGGGCAACCTCGAACTGTTCGGGGTCTCCACCCCGTCCCTCTTCAACACGCCGTTCGCCATCATGCTGCCGACGGGCGCGCTGTTCCTCCCGCTGTCCATCTTCATCCTCACGACCTTCTACGGCCAGATTCCCAAGGGGCTGGAGGACGCCGCCCGCATCGAGGGGACCACCAGACTGGGGGCGCTGTTCCGCGTCATCGTCCCGCTGTCCGCGCCGGGCGTCGCCACCGCGGGCGTGCTCACGTTCATCAACGTCTACAACGAGTTCTTCTTCTCGTACCTGATGACGAACGGTGAGGTGCAGAACTGGGCGCCAATCGTCTGGGGGCTGCTGGGCTACCAGACCCAGTACACGTCGGCGTACAACCTGATGGCGGCCGCGAGCATCGTCGGGGTGCTCCCGGTCGCGATTCTCGTCATCGTCGCGCAAGAACAGATCGTGAGCGGCCTCACGCAAGGGGCGCTCAAGCAGTAACTACGGAGACACCACCACACTGGAGACACTCAAATGGCAAACGTACAACTCGACGGAGTCACGAAACGCTACGAGGACGTCGTCGCGGTCAACGACATGAACATCGAGGTCGAGGACGGCGAGTTCCTCACGCTCGTCGGTCCCTCGGGGTGCGGGAAGTCGACGACGATGGAGATGATCGCCGGCCTGACGACCCCGACCGAGGGAACGATTCACATCGGTGGCCGCGACGTGACGACGCTGCCGCCGAAAGACCGGGACATCTCGATGGTGTTCCAGAACATCGCGCTGTTCCCGCACATGAACGTCCGGAAGAACATCAGCTTCGGGCTCAGGCTCCGAAACTATCCGGACGAGGAGGTCGAGAACCGCGTCCAGCGAGCGGCCGAAATCCTCCAACTGGAGGGGATGCTCGACCGGATGCCGAACGAACTCTCGGGCGGACAACAGCAGCGCGTGGGCATCGGTCGCGCAATCGTCCGGGAGCCGGAAGTGTTCCTGATGGACGAACCGCTCGCCAACCTCGACGCCAAGCTTCGGGTCCACATGCGCACCGAACTCCAGCGGCTCCACGACGAACTGGAGACGACCATCGTCTACGTCACCCACGACCAGGAGGAGGCGATGACGATGTCGACGCGCATCGCGGTCATCAACGGGGGCGAACTCCAGCAGGTCGCCCCCCCGCTCGTCTGTTACAACCAACCCGCCAACGAGTTCGTCGCCGGGTTCATCGGCTCGCCGTCGATGAACCTCGTCGGCGGACAGACGACGGCGGAGGGGTTCGAGTCGAACCACTTCTCGGTGGAGTTCGACCCCGCGGTGGTCGGCGTCAGTTCGGGAACGAGCGGGACGCTCGGGGTCCGGCCGGAGGACATCTACCTCGCCGAACAGGCGGGGTCGCTCGCCCACCCGACCGCAGAGATAGAGGGGGTCGTCGACGTGCTCGAACCGATGGGCGACGAGATATTCGTCTACCTCTCGCTCGGGGACTCCTCGACGGTCGACCTCGACGACCCGAGCGCCGGCGGCAACCAGTTGCTGTTGAGCGTCGACCCGGAGATGGAACTCGACTCCGACCAGCGACTCCCGGTCGTGCTCGACAGGCGGCGGGTCCACCTGTTCGACCAGAGCGGCGACGCCATCTGTCACGGGGTCGTTGAGAGCCCCCCGTCCGGGTCGGGACAGACGAGCGCCGAGGCGGGGTCGGACGACTGACGGGAGCTTCGAGGTTCGAGGAACACAGACCATGGTCACGGAACTCGGCTGGCTCTACGTCGGCGGCATGACGCTACTGTTCTTCTTCTGGGCGTACGGTGTCGTCTCGTTCGGACTCGACGTGAAGAACAAGGTCGTCCCGCTCGGGTTGCGGTACCTCCGCGGGCGGCGGAGAGGGGCGGATGAGACGCGACGCGAGGAGGAGACCGAGGAGGCGGAACGACAGTTCTACTGACGCCGCGGGCTGCCTCCTCACCCGGTACCGCAACGTCGCTTAGTCGTCTCGCTCGTGCAGCGTCGCGTCCACCTCGCCGTCCGCGGCGTCGAGCGTCAGCATCGTCGTCCGGGGACCGGGGTCGGCGCCGGTGACGGTGCCGGGATTCAGGAGGCGGACGCCGCCGTATGTGTCGTCGACGACGCGGTGACTGTGGCCGCCGACGCCGACGACGGTCCCCGCGGGGTCGGGCGCCGCGTCGGCGGCGTCGGCCACCTCGGCGGCCGTCCCCGCGTCGAGTTCGACCGGTCCGGGCGTACTCGCACGGTCGAGCGCGTCGGTCACGCCCTCGGCGGCGACGACTCGGGCGGTCGTCGCGACGGCGTCGCGCCAGTCCTCGCCGTCGCGGACGACCCCGTCCCCCTCGTGCCACGACTCGGGGTCGGCCGAGACCGCGGGGTCCCGGTTCGCGGGGTTCACCGCGCCGTGCGTGACGACGACCGTCACGCCCTTCGCCTCGACGGCGGCGGCCGACGGGAGGCCGAGACCGTCCGGGTCGACGTTTCCGCGGACGGCCGTCAGGTCCGTCGCGAGGTCGCGCGTCGCGTCGAGCGTCTCGCGGTCCTCGAAGTCTCCGGCGTGGACCGTGTGGTCGGCGGCGCGCATCCGTTCTCGGAACTCCTCCGGGAACTCGCTCGCCCTGTCCGGGACGTGCGAGTCGGCGACGATAGCGAGGTTCACGCTCCACGGTCGGAGGCGACGCGTATCACTCCTCGGACGGTGTGCGCCGTCGCCCACCCGGGGTCGCTCGCGGGCGCGGACCGGGTTACGGCTCCTCGACCCGGTAGCGGTCGGTCCGTTTCCCCTCGAAGGTCGGACCCTCGCCGACCCGCTCGAACCCCGCCGCCTCGGCGGCGGCGCGCATCCCGTCCTCGCCCTCGACGACGAGCAGTTCGACGGGCATGTCCTCGCGGGCGGCGAACCGGAGCGGTTCCGCGAGCAGCAGTTCGCACGCCTCGGACGTGCCGCCGAACTGGGTGACGTGGACGGTCCCCTCGCGCGCGTCGAAGCTGACGAACCCGAGCAGGTCCGCCGGGTCGGACTGGCTGTCCTCGTTCGGGTCGGTGGCGGCGTCCTCCGCCACCGCCACCCGGACCGTCCGGTCGTGAATGACCCCGCGCATCGCGTCCGTGGGCGAGTCGGCGATGGCGGCGAGCGCCTCGGCGTCCGACTCGACGGCGTCCCGTACGTCCATCTTCGTCTGTCGGTCCACGCGGACGGACGTAAATCCCCCCGTCGATTCTCCCCCATCTCCGGTCGTTTTCGACGGCTCCCACCGGTTCTCGTGGACGCTCGCCGGTCGGACACCGTCCGGTCGCTCGCGACGCCGACCGGCCGCGCGGACCGCGGCGCTTACGTCCGCGGACGCGGACCCGGCGGTATGAGCGTCCGCGACGAGTTCGACGCGTGGGCGGCCGACGGCCGCGACAGGGGGATGGAGGAGCGCCACTGGCACACGGCGAAGCACGTGCTCGCACGGATGCCCGTCGAGGCGGGCGACGCGGTGCTCGACCTCGGGACGGGGAGCGGCTACGCCCTCCGCGCGCTCGCGGAGACGGCGGGCATCGGCCGGGGGTACGGTCTCGACGCCTCGCCGGAGATGGCGGGCAACGCCCGCGACTACACCGTCGAGGCGGACCCGGACGCCGATGTGGGGTTCCTCGTCGGCGACTTCGGCCACCTCCCGTTCGCGGACGACTCGCTCGACCACGCGTTCTCGATGGAGGCGTTCTACTACAGCGCGGACCCCGCCGAGACGCTCCGGGAGGTCGCGCGCGTCCTGCGGCCGGGCGGGACGTTCTACTGTGCGGTCAACTACTACGAGGAGAACGTCCACAGCCACGACTGGCAGGCGCACATCTCGGTGGAGATGACCCGCTGGGACGCCGCCGAGTACCGCGCGGCGTTCCGCGACGCCGGCCTCCACGTCGCCGAACAGGACAACGTTCCGGACCGCGAGACGGAGGTTCCGCCGGCCGACGAGTTCCCGACGGAGAACTGGGAGACGCGCGAGGCGATGGTCGAGCGCTACCGGCGGCTGGGGACGCTGTTGACCGTCGGCGTCGCGCCCTGACTCGGGCGACCCGTCCGACGACCTAGTCGCCCACGTCCAGGTTCCGAGTCGAGAGGTCGTCGACCGCCGGTCCGTCGACGACGCGCCCGTCCGCCTCGAACCGGGAGCCGTGACACGGGCAGTCCCACGTCTCCTCGCCGTCGTTCCACGAGACCACGCAACCGAGGTGCGGACAGACCGCCGAGACGGTCCGGAACGCCCCGTCCCGGCCGCGCGAGACGGCGAGCGCGTCGGTCCCGTCGCGGACCACCGTCCCCTCGCCGGGCGCGAGCGACCGGACGTCCCGCGCGTCAACGGGCGAGAGCGTCGCTCGCGCCCAGTCCTCGACGAACCGACGACCCACGTTCGCGTTCTCCGAGAGGAACGACGTCACCCCGTCGGCGTCCGCGACGCGGGCCGGGTCGAACGCGCGCGCCCACTCGTTTCGCCGGCCGCGGACGAGGTCCGCGAGCAGCCGTCCCGCGGCGACGCCGTTGGTCATCCCCCACCCGCCGAAGCCGGTGGCGACGTACACGTCCTCGCGGCGTTCGAGTCGGCCGACGTACGGCCGGCGGTCGACCGAGACGAAGTCCTGCGTCGACCAGCGATAGGGGACGGCGTTCGCGTCGAACCGCGCGCGCGCCTCGCGTTCGAGCCGTCGGAACCGCGCCGCCGTGCTGCCGCCCTGGCCGGTCTTGTGGTTCTGTCCGCCGACCAGCGTCAGCGTCCCGTGTTCGTCCGTCTCGCACGTGCGGACCGAGAAGTACGGCTCTTCCGCGCGGTAGAAGACGCCGTCGTCGGGCGGGTCGGCGGCGTCGACGGCGACGACGTACGACTTCTTCGGGTACAGCCGCGCGAAGTAGAACGCGGGGTCGACAAGCGGAAAGTGCGTCGCGACGACGACGGCGTCGGCCGCGAGCGCCCCCCGGTCGGTCCGGACGCGGCAGGGACCGTTCCTCCCGTCGTCCACCTCTCGCGCGCGCGTCTCCTCGTAGATTCGGCCGCCGTCGGCGACCACCGACTCCGCGAGCGCGAGGAGGTACGCCCGCGGGTGGAACTCCGCCTGGTCGTCGAACCGGACGCCGGCGACGGCGTCGTCGGGGAGGGGGACCGAGTCGACGGCCGTCGCCGGCAGGCCGACCTCGCTCGCGGCCTCCGCCTCCCGCCGGTACTTCCGTCGTTCGTCCGCGTCGGTCGTGTACGCGTACGCGGGGAGTCTGCGGAACCCGCAGTCGACGCCGAGGTCCGCGACGGTCCCCTCGACGTGGTCGATGGCCGCCTCGTTCGCCTCGGCGTACGCGCGGGCGATTCGCTCGCCCGCCCCGTCGAGGAGGCGGCGGTAGACGAGTCCGTGCTGTGAGGTGACCTTCGCGGTCGTGTCGCCCGTCGCGCCGGCGGCCACCCGGTCGCGCTCCACGAGTGCGACCGAGCGGTCGGCCGCGACCAGTTCCGCGGCCGCGGTCAGACCGGCGATGCCACCCCCGACCACCGCCACGTCGACGCGGTCGCTCTCCGCGAGCGGGGGGTAGTCGGTCGTGCCGCTCGTGGCTGTCCAGACGGAGACTGGTCGGCCGTCGTCGTCCTCGGTCGGTCCGGTGGGCATCTCTCGCCGACCGTTCGGCCCGGGACGACAAACCGGTGCGGCAGGGAGAGGCAAGCCCGTTCCGGCCGTGCTCGATCCGGGTCGTCGCCCGTTCTCGTTTCCGATACTCGGAGACGAACGCTCTTGTGGCTGGCCGCGGTCGTCCCGGACATGATTGGGGAGCGGCGCACGCAGGTCGAGGGGAACGTGCTGGTTTCCGAGTGGGGGACGGAGGAGGACCCGACGAGGGCCCGACGGGTCCGCGAGCGTCTCGTCTCGCGCGAGGACGTGACGGGGTGCGTCGCGGTCCACCGGGCGGGGGGGCGCGCGGACCGGCCGGTTCCGCTCCGTGGGTTCGCGCAACTGGCGCGGGAGATGGGCGTCGAACGGCTCGCGGTCGTCACCCCCGACGCCGACGTCGAGGCGGGCGTGACGGCGTTTCCGGGCATCGAAATCGAACGACGACCCACCGTCGCCGACGCGGTGACGTGGGCCGGTCAGTAGGCCCTCGCGGCGGGGACCGGGGTTCCGTCGACGGGTGTCTCTCGCCGGGTGGAGGCGGCGACCGGTGTCCCGGCGCGTTCCGCCCGTCGGCGCTCTCGTCACGCCGGTGTGTCCCGAACGGGCGGCGACCCGAGCCGTCGTCGCGCGAGCCATCGCACCGCCCGGCGAACTCGGTCCTCGGTGTCACCTCTCGTCCCGTCACCGGCCGACCACGTGCGCGTCCGCGGGGTCGAACCCGACCGTAATCGTCCCGGTGTGGTCGCGGTCCGACTGGACCGTCACGGGCGTCCCCTGCCAGTCGCAGTGGAGACGGGTCGTGTCGCCGAGGAACTCCGCGCTCTCGACGTCGACGGCGAGTCGGTTCGCGGCCGTCTCGGGGTCGACCCGGAGTCGCTCGGGCCGCACGCAGACGGTCACCCGCCCGCCCGGGGTCGCGTCGCACGGCGGGACGCGGAGCGGGCGGCCGTTCACGTCGAGCGTACAACCCTCGGCGTCCGCCTCGCGTACCTCGCCGGCGAGGACGTTGTTGTCGCCGAGGAACTCCGCGACGAACCGGGTCGCCGGTGCGCCGTACACGTCCCGGGGCGCGCCGACCTGTTCGACGCGCCCGGCGTTCAGCACCGCCACCCGGTCGGACACCGCGAGCGCCTCCTCCTGGTCGTGGGTGACGTACACCATCGTGATGTCGAGTTCCCGCTGTATCTCCCGGACCTGAACGCGCAGTCGCTCCCGGAGGCGGGCGTCGAGCGCCGACATCGGTTCGTCCAGGAGGAGCAGGCGGGGGCCGGGGGCGAGCGCCCGGGCGAGCGCGACCCGCTGGCGCTGGCCGCCCGAGAGCGTGTCGGGGTCGCGCTCCTCGAACCCCGCGAGGTCGACCAGTTCGAGCAGGTCGGCCACGCGCTCCCCGCGGCCGACGCCGCCCGGCGGCGAGGCGAACTTGAGCCCGTACGCGACGTTCTCCGCGACGGTCATGTGGGGGAACAGCGCGTAGTTCTGGAACACGACGCCGACGCCCCGCGCTTCGGGTGGAACGCCGGCCATCGACTCGCCGCCGATCTCGACCGTCCCCGCCGTCGGCTCCTCGAACCCCGCGATACACCGGAGCGTGGTGGTCTTGCCACAGCCCGAGGGGCCGACGAGCGTGAAGAACTCGCCGTCGCCGACGCGCACGTCCACGTCTTCGAGGGCCGTCGTCTCGCCGTACGCCTTCCGGAGGCCGTCGAGGCGCACCTCAGCCACCGAGCCCACCCCCCTCGCCGCCGACCCGTTCGATGACGAGGAACGAGACGGTCGTCACCGCGAGCAACACCGTCCCCATCGCGGTGGCCGCGCCGAGGCGGCGGCCGATGAACCGCTCGACGGCGACCGGCATCGTGTAGCTCCCGCCGCCCTCGGCGAGGATGACCGTCGCGTCGAACTCGCCGACGGAGATGGCGAACGCGAACGCCGCGCCGGCGACGACGCCCGGCCAGACCAGCGGGAGTTCGACATCCAGCAGCGCGCGGACCCGCGACGCCCCGAGCGCGCGCGCCGACTCGACGAGCGAGCGGTCGAGTCCCTCCAGCGGCGGGGCGACGGTCCGGACGACGAACGGGTACGCCCCCACCGCGTGGGCGGCGACGATGGCGACGGGACCCACGACGGTGAAGCGGTAGCCGAACGCGGTCACGCCGAACACCAACCCCCGCAGGAGGCCGAGACCGACCACGATGCCGGACACGGCGAGCGGAGCCATCGACAGCGCGTCGACCGCCCACCGCCCGCGGAACCGTCTGGTCGTGAGCACGCCCATCGCCACGCCCGTCGGGAGCGCGACGAAAAGCGTCCCGACGCCGAACAGGAGCGAGTTCAGGATGGCGGGCAGCGGCTTCACCTGGAACGACGCGCCCGCGGTCTGGCGGCGCAACAGGAAGCGGTACGCGTCGAGCGAGACGCGCCCGTCGACGGTGAGGCTCCCGTACACCATGCTTGCGAGCGGCCCGAGGACGACGACTGCGACGACGGCGGCATAGCCGGCGACGGCCAGCCGCGAGGCGACGCGTCCGGCCGTCCACGACGGGGGGACCAGCGGTTCGCGCGCGGGTGGTCGAGCGTCCCGGCGACTCCGGGACCCGGCGCGCTCGTAGCGGAGGTACAGCGCCGTGAGCGTGAGCGAGACGCCCGACTCGACGACGGCCAGCGCCGCCGCGGTGTCGTACTCCAGTTGGCGGACGGCCGAGTAGACGAACACCTCGACGGTGGCGAACCGCGCCCCCCCGAGCGCGAGCACGATGGGGAAGGAGGCGAACGTGAACACGAACGTCAGCGTCGCGCCCATCGCGACGGCGGGGAGCAACTGCGGGGCGACCACGTCGCGGAACGCCCGTCGCGGGTCCGCGCCGAGCGAGCGGGCCGTCTCGACGGCGCTCGCGTCCACGTTCTCCCACGCGGCGGTCGTCACGCGGGTCACCAGCGGGGCGTTGTAGAACGCGTGCGCGACGACAATCGCCCCAAGCGACGGGAGCAGGTCGAGTTCCGGCAGCCCCAGCGCCGAGAGCAGGGCGTTGAGCGTCCCGTCCGCGCCGAACATCGCGTAGAAGCCCACCGCGACCATGACGGAGGGGAGGACGAACGGGAGGATGGTGACCGAGCGGAGCGCGCGCCGGCCGGGGAACTCGAAGCGCGCGAGCACCCACGCGCCCGGGAGACCGAGCGCGACGCTCGCGACCGTCGAGAGCGCCGCCTGGTACGCCGTGAAGCCGAACACGTCGACCAGGTAGAACCGGTCGCCGAGCACGGCCGCGAGCGGGCCGGTCGTGAGTTCGCCGTCGACGACGACGGCGTCGACGAACACCGTCGCTACGGGGTAGTAGAACAGCGCCCCGAGCAGGAGCGCGGTCGCGAGCGCCAGCGCGGGGAGCACGACCCGTTCGGTGAGACTGCTCCCCCCTGTCCGTCTCACCCGCTGGCGAACCGCCTCGCCCACTGGTCGGTCCATGTCCCGACGTTGCCTTTCAGTTCCTCGTAGGTGAAGGTGACCGGTTCGGGCGGCTCTTTCGCGTACTCGGCGTACTCGTCGGGGAGCGGCGCGTCCTGGATGGCCGGGAACGCGACGTTCCGCTGGGCGATGCCCGCTTGGATTTCGGGACGGAGCATGAACTCCATGAACCGGCGGGCGAGGTCGGGCGCGTTCGCCTCGCGGAAGCGCGCCATCCCCTCGGGGTTCGCGTACCCCTGGTCGTTCAGGAAGCGTATCTGGTGTTTCTGGAGGTCCTGGTCGGCGCGGTGGGCGTACACCTGGTCGGTGGAGTACGAGACGACCATCGGAGCCTCGCCGTTCTGGTAGGCGGCGTACGAGTCCTCCCAGTTGCCGAGGACCGAGACGCCGTTGTCGCGCAGGTCGGCCCAGTAGTCGAGGTAGCCGTCGGCGCCGTACTGCTTGACCGTGTGGAGCATGAACGCCTCGCCCGTCGAACTGGAGGTGGGGTTCTGCGCGACGAGGTCGCCCTCGTACGCCGGGTCGAGCAGGCCGTCGAACGTCTCGGGCGCGACGAACGACCCGTCGTCCATCGTCGCGTTCCAGACGAGACTGATGTACCCAGTGTCGAACGGGACCGCCCGTCCCTGCGGGTCGAACCGGAGTCCGTCCCTCACGCGGTCACCGCCTTCGAGGTCGCCGGCCTCCGCGAACAGCGGGTCGGTGAACTGCCCGCTCCCCTGTTTCTCGTCCATCCGGATGAGCATGCTCGTGTCCAGTCCGACGTACACGTCCGCCTCGAACTCGGCCCCCTGGATGGCCCGCTCGAGGTAGTAGTTGAGTTCGTTCTCTGGCGTCTCGAACTCCAGCGTCGCGTCCGTCTCCTCCTCGAACCGCCGCTTCAGCCACGCCCCGGGGCTCGTGCTCGGCGCGTCGACGAACGGCGGGTACGTCGCCACGACGAGGGCGTCCGCGGCGCTCTCCGTCGTCCCGGCGGTCGTTCCGGTCGACTCGGGTTCCGTCGTCTCGGTCGCCCCGGTCGTGTCCGCGGCGCCACCCCCGCCGGAGTCGGTCGGCGTCTCCGTCTCCACTTGCTCGGCCTGACAGCCGGCGAACAGCGCGAGACCGCTCGCGCCCGCCGTCGTCAGGAAGCTCCGTCGGTCCATTACTGGGTTGTTCCACGCTGTGGTATTTAGGCCCCGCGGTCCCGTCTGCCCCCCGACCGCTCGACACGCGGGCGAGGTCCCGGGGTAACGGTTTTGCCCCGCCGGACCGCGAGGGCGGGTGTGCATCCGAGCCGCCGGGCCGCGCTCGCCGGATTGCTGGCGGCCATGCTGGCGCTCACGGCGTTCGTGCTCGCTGACGTGCTCTCGACGGTGGCGTTCGCGGTGACGGTCGGGTACGTGCTCTACCCGCTCCGCCAGCGGGTGCGCGAGCGGGGCCACTCCCGCCGGGTCACCGCCGCGGGCGTCACGGCGGCGGCGCTCCTCGCCACGCTCGCGCTCGTCGCGCCGCTCGCGTACCTGCTGTACCAGCGAATCGACCCGTTCCTCGCGTTCCTGATGGCGCTCCCCGAACGCATCCCCGTCGAACTCGCGGGGTTCACGTACGTCGTCGAGACGGAGCCGCTGTTCACGGCCGCGATAAACGTCCTCCAGGCGGTCGCGGTCGCGGTGGCGACGGCGGCCCCCGTGCTCGCGCTGAAGGCGCTGTTGTTCGTGCTGCTCGTCTACGCGATGATGTACCAGCCGCACGCCCCCCGGACCGCGCTGTTGCGGCTCTCGCCCGGCGAGTACCACGACGTCCTGTTCGCGCTCCACCGCCGGACGGCGAACACGCTCCGGGCCATCTACGTGCTGCAGGCGGCCACCGCCGCGGGGACGTTCGTCGTCGCGCTCCTGCTGTTCTGGGCGCTCGGCTACCGCTCGCCGTTCGCGCTCGCGGTGGTCTCGGGCGTCCTGCAGTTCATCCCGGTACTCGGTCCGAGCGTCGTCGTCGTGGGACTCGCGGGGTACGACCTCGTGCTCGGAAACGCGGTCCGGGCGGTCCTCGTGCTCGCGCTCGGACTGCTCCTCGTCGGGTTCGCCCCCGACGCCGTCATCCGTCCCCGACTCGCGGGCGAGACGACCGACCTCCCCGTCGCGGTGTACTTCGTCGGCTTCGTCGGGGGGGTGCTCACGCTCGGCGCCATCGGGTTCGTCGTCGGACCGCTCGTCGTGGCCCTGCTCGCCGAGGTGGTGAACCTGCTCTCGCGTGGACCGGTGAGCGAGCAGACCCGGCTTCCGGAGGAGTGAGGTCGAGCGATCCGACGGCCGACGGCCGGCACGCGCCTCGGGGCGCTACGCGTCCACCGTCTCCAGGTCTCCGTCGCGGTCGCGCCACTCGGTCAGGCTCCCCTCGTAGAACGCGAGGTCCTCGTAGCCGAGGTGGCGCAAGGCGAGGTACGTGTGGCTGATGCGCCGGGCGGTGTTGCAGTACAGCACGACCCGCTCGTCGGGCGTGATACCCCGCTCGGCCAGTATCGACTCGAGGTCCTCGCGGGGTTTGAGCCCGCGCGAGTCGGCGTCCACGAGTTCCAGCCAGTCGAGTTGGACCGCACCGGGCAGGTGGCCCGCCGCGTACTCCTCGGGGTCGCGCGTGTCGACGACGACCACGTCGTCGCCCGCGGCCGCCGCGTCGAGGGCGTCCGCCACCTCGTCGAAGCCGACGAGCGGGGAGCGGGTCGGCTCGCGAACCTCGTACTCGGCCGGGTCGGGGGCCGGGTTCTCCCGTGACACCTCCCGCTCGCGGCTCCACGCGCTGTAGTCGCCGTCGAGCAGGTGGAGACGCGCGGGGTCGTGGCCGTACAGTTCCGCCGTGACGAGGAACCGCGCGGCGAACACGCCGTGGGTGTCGTCGTAGGCGACGAGTTCGTCCTCGGGAGCGACACCGGCCGCGGAGAGCAGGTCCGCCCACGCCGCCTCCCCCGGGAGCATCCCCTCGTCGCCGTCGGCGCTCCGGAACGACTCGAACGGCACGTTCACCGCGCCGGGCAGGTGACCGATGCCGTCGAACTCCCACTCGTCGCGCACGTCCACGAGTCGAACGTCGCCGAGTCGCTCCTCCACCCAGTCCGCGGGGACGAACACGTCCATACCCCCCGTTCCGGGGGGAAGCGCAAAAGTCCCGCCGCCGCGGTGAGGTTCCCCGACCGTCCGGGAAACCGGCACCGGTTGCCGGGAGAACGGAGCCGTTGCCCCGCCGGAGACTCCCGTGTCGGTCCGACGAGACGTGCGAGTTTTTCTCACGGGTACGTCCGGCAATAACCTCCGCTACTCCGGACGAATGGCCGGTCCTGCCGGGGGTACGGGTATTATGCTGTCGGGGACCGAACGTCCCGCCGCAATGTCAGACTACGCGAAGGACGTGCTCGTGACGGCGGACTGGGTGGAGGACCACCTGGACGAGTTCCAGTCGGACGACCCCGAGTACCGACTCGTCGAGGTGGACGTCGACACCGAGGCGTACGACGAGGGCCACGCCCCCGGCGCCGTCGGGTTCAACTGGGAGACCCAACTGCAGGACCAGACCCGGCGCGACCTGCTCACGAAGGGAGACTTCGAGGAACTCAACTCCTCGCACGGCGTCGGCGACGACTCGACGGTCGTGCTGTACGGCGACTCCTCCAACTGGTTCGCGGCGTACACCTACTGGCAGTACAAGTACTACGGGCACGACGACGTGCGCCTGATGGACGGCGGACGCGACTACTGGGTGGAGAACGACTACCCGCTCACCGACGAGGAACCCTCGTTCCCCGAGACGGAGTACACCGCCGAGGACGCCGACGAGTCCATCCGCGCGTACCGCTCGCAGGTCGACGAGGCCATCGACGCGGGCGTCCCGCTCGTCGACGTGCGCTCGCCCGAGGAGTTCCGCGGCGAGATTCTCGCTCCGCCGGGCCTCCAGGAGACCGCCCAGCGCGGCGGCCACATCCCCGGCGCGCGAAACATCTCGTGGGCCGACACGGTCAACGCGGACGGGACGTTCAAGAGCGCCGACGAACTCCAGGAACTGTACGAGGAGGTCATCGACTCCGGTGAGGACGAGATCGTCGCCTACTGCCGCATCGGCGAGCGCTCCTCCATCGCGTGGTTCGCGCTCCACGAACTGCTCGGGCAGGACCAGACGGTCAACTACGACGGCTCCTGGACCGAGTGGGGGAACCTCGTCGGCGCACCCGTGGAGACGGGCGACGCCGAGCGCTAGTCGGGCGTCCGGCGGGACGGCCCCCGGTCACCCCGCCCAGGGACCGACTCGGGCAGACCACGAGAGCTCCCTCGGCCGACGGTGGACGCGTATCGGCCGGCGTGAGTAACGATGTAGTATTACCTTCACGATACTTTCACGTATTGGGAACAACTCACATGCTCCGTCCGGGAGTAGTAGCCGCCGCTATGCCCGCCGTCAAGGTCATCAAGGTGATGGGAACGTCCGACTCCTCGTGGGAGGACGCGGCCGAGGAGGCGTTCCGTCAAGCGAACAGAACGGTCGACGACATCAGCGGACTGGAGGTCGAGGGGTGGACCGCCGCCGTCGAGGACGGCGAGATAACGCGGTACAAGGCGACCGTCGAAGTCGCGTTCCCGGTCCACCAGTAGGCCGGCTTCGCGTCGGCGACCCGTCCCGTCGAACGGTACCTCCGCCCTTCGCCGCTCCGCTCGTCCGCGAAGCCTACGTCGCCGACCCTACGCGAGCACCCACGCCGCGATGCGCGGCGTGAGGAACGCCTCGACGAACGCAGCGACCACGAGCAGGAGCGCGAGACCGACGAGCGCGTAGGCGGTCCGCTGGAGTTCGTCCGCGACCGTCGCCGCGTCCGTCCGGCCGCGCACGCCCCGCCAGCCGACGACGCCGAGGTGGAGGCCGAGCGCCCCTGCGAGCGCGAGCGCCGGGAGTTCCACCACGCCGTGGGGGGCGACGAGCGCGAGGAAGGCGGTCCGGTCGAACACGCCGGCGAGTGCACCGACGAGCGCGCCGTTGAACCCGAGGCTGGCCGCCGCGGGCAGGCCGAACGCGAGGCCGCCGTAGGCGCTCCCGGCGGCGACGAGCCAGTTGTTCGCCCCGATGTTCAGGAACGTGCCGACGGGGAACGCGCCGAAGACGTTCGCCACGTCGCCCGGCGGGTCGAGCGCGACGCCGTACCGGGCGGTCACGGCGTAGCCCGCGGCGATAGCGCCGAACAGGAGGCCGTGCGCGGCCGCGACGGCGGCCGGGTGACCGACCGTGAACCCGACCAGTTCGCGCCACCCGCGTCCCACCGCCCGGCGGGCGCGCGTCGCCGCGCCGGGACGCTCGGTGGCCGCCGCCGTCTCGTCCGTCGCACCTGCGTCGCCCGGCCTCGCCTCGCCCGCGTACAGCGCGGTGGCGAACCCGTCGAGCAGCGGCGTCACGAGCAGCGGGACGAGCAGTGCGCCGAGGCGGGCGACGCCGGCGAGGCTCGACAGCGCGACGACGACGCCGACCCCGACCGAGACGCCGGCGGCGACCAGCGCGTACCCGAGCGTCGCGCCGAGGTTGTGGCGGACGAACCCGAGGCTCCGGCGGGCCGCCGCGAGCGTCCCGAGGCCGTCGACGACGACGGCCGCGTCGGCGAACGCGAGCAGCAACAGGACGAGCAGCGCGAGCAGGACGCCGATGCCGACCAGCGGGAGCCCGAGGAGCGCGCCGACGCTGAGCGCGGTCGCGAGGACGGCCGTGACGACGACCGGAACCCCGACGAGGACGACCACGACCGCCGCCCGCAGGAGCGTCAGGCCGAGGAACGCCGGCCACCGCCGGCTCCCCCGGACGCCGGCGACGAGCGGGTCGCGTCCGTCGAGCGCCGCCCACACCGTCTCGCGGGTGACGGCGAGCGCGACGGACTGGAGGAGGAGCGCGGTGACGAGCGTCGCGAGCAGTCCGACGAGCAGGAGCGCGCCGGCCTCGGGGGTGGCGAGACCGGCGAGCGCGGCCTCCTGTTCGGGCGTGAGCGTCACGTCCGGCGGCGTCTCGAAGAGCCCGCCGCCGGGCGTCGCGGCGTCGCGCTCCACGTCGGAGAACGCGCGGACGACCGCCTCGACGCGACCCTCGGCGACCAGCAGGCCGACGACGAGCGCGACGCGACGAGCAGCGGCGTGCGCGCGGCCGGGAGCGCACCGAGCGCGAGGAGGTACGCGGGGAGGACGACGGTTGGAGAGCGAACGAGCACCCGTCCGGCGGCGGTGAGCGCGCCGGAGACGGACCGGGACCGGTCGGCGGACATGGGTTGGGATGTCGCCGCCCGCCACCTAACCCTACCGCCACGCCGTCGGTCGCGCTCGTCCCGCCGTCGCGCCCCCGCACCTCCCCGCCCGTCCTCGCACCTCGCCGCACGTTCGACCGCTGCCGAGGGTTTCAAGCGAGCGACCGCCCTACCGGGGAGCATGGACGCAGACATCCTTCTCGACGAACTCCGCGCCGACCACGAGACCCCGCTCTCGCGGCTCGGCTCCTCGAAGTCGCTGTACGCGCTCACCGGCGGCGAGATGGACGCGGACGCCGTCCGCGCCGCCGTGGCCGCCGAGTCGGCGGCCGCCCGGGGGACGTTCGAGTCGTGGAGCGTCGACGAGGGGAGCGGCGACGCGGCCGGCCTGTTCGGCTCCGTCGCCGACGAGGCGCGCGACCACCGGGAGGCGCTCGCGCCCGCCGCGTTCGACCCCGACGACACGCGGGCGTTCCCGGAGTACGAGGTGCTCGACGGCCTCGCCGACACCGCGGCCCGGGCGGGCGGCCTGCTCGCCCGTCTCGTCCTCGCGCACACCCGCGCCGAGCAGGCCGTCGGCTTCTTCGTGGGCGACGCCGACCCGCAGGCCGCGAACGAGTTCCGCTCGTACCGCGACGGCCTGGCGGCGCGCCGCGACGACGCGCTGGACCTGCTCGACGACGTCTGCGAGTCGGACGGGGAGTGGGACGCCGCCCGCGAGGCGGCCGACGCGGTGCTGGAGGCCGCCTACGACGACTACGTCGAGACGCTGGAGGGGATGGGCGTCAAGCCGAAGAACGTCTGCTAGTCGCCGGTCGTCGCGCCCGCCGTCCCTCTTCTTGCCCGCTCCCCCTCACACGCCGGGCAGGTTCTCGCGGTAGGCGTTGATGCGTTCGACGGCGGCGTCCGTGTGCTCGCGGACGGCGTCGCCGCCCTCCTCGCCGAGTTCGCGGACGACGTTCGTCCGCCGGGCGAGCGTCCCGTGGTCGGGTCCGCGCTCGCGGTCCGCGTCGTCCGCCAGTCGGTCGGCCTGCCGGCTCAGTCGGTCGCGCACGTCGCCGCTCGCCGCCTCCGAGGCCCGCCGGAGGTGGTCGCTCGCCTCGCGCAGTTCCGCGGGGTCGGGTCCATCCGGTTGTTCTCCGCTCATAGGTCCCACACGCACGGGCCGGGGCAAAACTGCACCGGACCGTTCGCTCGTCGCCCGCGCGACGCGCCGTCCGTGGAGCGACAGTCGGCGTCGTCCGCCGGCCACCACGTCGGTGACCGCGCCCGTCAAGTGCGTCCGGCCCGTGACTCCGACAATGAGCGAATCCGAGGGGCCGCTCTCGCCGGACCGGCCCGGAGCGGAGCGCTCGCTCCGCGTCGACGCGCCGTTCGACCCCGCGGGCGACCAGCCAGAGGCCATCGAGCAACTGGTCGAGGGGTTCGAGTCGGGGATGGAGAAACAGACGCTCCTCGGGGTGACCGGGTCGGGCAAGACGAACACCGTCTCGTGGGTCGCCGAGGAACTCGACACGCCGACGCTCGTCATCGCGCACAACAAGACGCTCGCCGCGCAACTGTACGAGGAGTTCAAGTCGCTGTTCCCGGACAACGCCGTCGAGTACTTCGTCTCCTACTACGACTACTACCAGCCCGAGGCGTACGTCGAGCAGACGGACACGTTCATCGACAAGGAGATGTCCATCAACGACGAGATCGACCGCCTGCGCCACTCGGCCACGCGGTCGCTCCTGACGCGCGACGACGTCGTCGTCGTCGCGTCCGTCTCGGCCATCTACGGGCTGGGCGACCCGACCGACTACCGGGAGATGGCGCTCGAACTCGAGGTCGGCGAGGAGGTGGGGCGCGACGACCTGCTCGCGCGACTGGTCGACCTGAACTACGAGCGCAACGACGTCGACTTCCAGCAGGGGACGTTCCGCGTGCGCGGCGACACGGTCGAGGTGTTCCCGATGTACGGCCGGTACGCCGTCCGCGTCGAGTTCTGGGGAGACGAGATCGACCGGATGACGAAGGTCGACCCCCTCGAGGGGGAGACCAAGAGCGAGGAGCCGGCGGTGATGGTCCACCCGGCCGAGCACTACTCCATCCCGGGGGAGCGTCTGGAGAACGCCGTCGAGGAGATAGAGGAACTGATGCACCAGCGCGTCCGCCACTTCGAGCGGAACGGGGACCTCGTCGCCGCCCAGCGTATCGAGGAACGGACGACGTTCGACGTCGAGATGCTCCAGGAGACGGGCTACTGTTCGGGCATCGAGAACTACTCCGTCCACCTCTCGGACCGGGAGCCGGGTGAGCCGCCGTACACCCTGCTCGACTACTTCCCCGACGACTTCCTCACCGTCGTCGACGAGTCACACCAGACCCTCCCCCAGATAAAGGGCCAGTTCGCGGGCGACAAGTCCCGGAAGGACTCGCTGGTCGAGAACGGCTTCCGCCTGCCGACCGCGTACGACAACCGCCCGCTCACGTTCGAGGAGTTCGAGGAGAAGACCGACCGGACGCTGTACGTGAGCGCGACCCCCGGCGACTACGAGCGGGAGCACTCCGAGCGGGTCGCCGAGCAGATCGTCCGCCCGACCCACCTCGTCGACCCCGAGGTGGAACTCGCGTCCGCGACCGGGCAGGTCGACGACCTCATGGACCGCATCGACGAACGAATCGAGCGGGACGAGCGCACGCTCGTCACGACGCTGACGAAGCGGATGGCCGAGGACCTCACCGAGTACCTGGAGGAGGCGGGCGTCGACGTGGCGTACATGCACGACGAGACGGACACGCTCGAACGCCACGAACTGGTGCGCTCGCTCCGCCTTGGCGACATCGACGTGCTCGTCGGCATCAACCTCCTGCGCGAGGGGCTGGACATCCCCGAGGTGTCGCTGGTGGCCATCCTCGACGCCGACCAGGAGGGGTTCCTCCGGTCGGAGACCACGCTCGTCCAGACGATGGGCCGGGCGGCGCGCAACGTGAACGGCGAAGTCGTCCTGTACGCCGACGACACGACCGACGCGATGGAGGCGGCCGTCGAGGAGACCCGGCGCCGCCGCGAGATTCAGCGGGAGTTCAACGAGGAGCACGGCTACGAACCCCGAACCATCGAGAAGGAGGTGGGCGAGACCAACCTCCCCGGGTCGGAGACGGACACGTCGGGCGTCGCCGGCGCGGACGTCGCCGACGAGGAGGAGGCGGCCGCACAGATACAGGCGCTCGAGGAGCGGATGGAGGCCGCCGCGGGCAACCTGGAGTTCGAACTCGCGGCGGACATCCGCGACCGCATCCGCGACCTCAGGCAGGAGTTCGAACTGGAGCGCGAGGAGGAGGGCGTCGCGCCGCCGGAGGCCGACGCGGAGTTCTAGGGGTTCTAGGAGTTCTGGTTTCGAACCCGGTCTCAGTCGGCGGCGTCGGGGTTCGACGCGTCGCTGGCCGCCCGCTCGAGCATCCCGTCCGCCGCAGAGTACCGGAAGTACGCGCACAGGCCGAGCGCCGCGACCACGTTCGAGATGGTCACCGCCCAGAACGGCCCGAGCGCGCCGTACCCGAGCGCGAACGCGCCGACCGCGGCGACCGGCACGCGGACGCCCCAGTACTGCAGGAGCGTGGAGTACATGCTGACCCGGGTCTCTCCGGCGCCGTTGAACCCCGCCTCGACGGTCCAGATGGCGCCGAGCGCCCAGTAGCCGTACGCCAGAATCTGGAGGTACGCGACCGTGTACGCCAGCGCCTCGGCCCCGATGTCGGGGACGAACAGCGTCGAGAGGGTCGTCGGGAACACCCACTGGACGACGCCGAGCACGCCGATGCCGACCGAGCCGACGGCGACGCCCAGCCACGTCGCGCGGGTCGCGCGGTCGGGCCGGGCCGCGCCGAGGTTCTGTCCGACGAGCGTCGTGCTCGCGGAGCCGATGCCGATGGCCGGGACGAACGCGATGGTCGAGACCCGCGCGCCTACCGTGTACGCCGTGAGCGCGGCCGCGCCCCCGGTGAACGAGATGATGGCGACCATCACGACCCGCGCCACCTGCCGGCCGATGCTCTGGCCCGCCTTCGGCGCGCCGACGGCGACGAGCGCGCGGAACTCCGCGGCCCGGAGTCCCAGCGACTCGCGGTCGAACGAGAACCCGCCCCGGTCCGAGAGCGTCGCCGCGAGCATGACCAGCCCCCCGAACACGTAGCCGACGAGCGTGGCGTAGGCGGCCCCCGCGATGCCGAGTTCGGGGAAGCCGTACCAGCCGAAGATGAGCAGCGGGTCGAGCACGATGTTGGTCCCGATGGCGAGGAGGTTGGCCGCGAGCGGCGTCCGGGAGTCGCCCGCTCCGGTGAACGCCGCCTCGACGGAGTCGCTGGCGGTGCTGACGACGTACGCGAACGCCAGCGCGCCGAGGTACGTCGCGGCCAGTTCCGCGACGCGCGCGCCGGGGTCGAACAGGCTGGTGAGGTCGAGCGCGAACGCGTTCACCGCCAGCGCCAGCAGGGACATCAGCGCCGTCGCGCCGACGAGGCCGTGGAACGCCGCCCGGCGCGCGGCGGGTCGGTCGTCGTCGCCCACCCGCTGTGAGACGAGCACCTGCGACCCGATGTACACCGCCTGTGCGGGCACGACCAGCAGGCCGATGAGCGGCGCGATGAGGCCCACCGCGGCCACCGCCTCGCCGCTCAGCCGTCCCAGCCAGAACACGTCGATTATCTGCTGGGCGACCAGCGCGAGTTGCTGGGCCACGATGGGGACGGAGAGGTACGCGAGCGCTCGCCCGAGCGAGCCCTCGGTGATATCCTCCGACGAGACGTCGAACATCCGAATCATTCCGAAATTCTCACACGACAATAAATGACTGTCGATGCGTCTCATATTATGTCGGGCTCACACTTTCCCCTCGGCCGACCCGGCGGCGGACCGCACGTTTTTGCCTCCCGGCGCGCAGGCGTACGTATGAGCAGTCGGCGGCGCAAGCCGGACTGGCTGAAGACCCGCCCGCCCGCCGGGCAGCGCTTCACCGAGATAAAGTCCGTCCTCCGCGAGCACGACCTGCACACGGTGTGCGAGGAGGCGAACTGCCCCAACCTCGGGGAGTGCTGGAGCGGCGGGAGTTCCGCGCCCGGAGAGGGGAGCGGACACGGGACGGCCACGTTCATGCTGATGGGCGACCGCTGTTCGCGCGGCTGTAACTTCTGTGACGTGGCGACCGGCGGGATGGACCCGCTCGACCCCGACGAACCGGCGAACGTCGCGGAGGCGGTGGCCGAGATCGGCTTGGAGTACGTCGTGCTCACGTCGGTCGACCGCGACGACCTGGCGGACGGCGGCAGCGCGCACTTCGCCGAGACCATCCGCGAGATAAAACGGCGCGACCCGGGCGTGCTGGTCGAGGTGCTCGTCCCCGACTTCGGGGGCGACGAGGCGGCCCTCCGGCGCGTCGTCGACGCCGGGCCGGACGTCGTCGCGCACAACGTCGAGACGGTCGAACGCCTCCAGTGGCCCGTCCGGGACCGCCGGGCGACGTACGACCAGACGCTGGACGTGCTCGAACGGGCGGCGCGCGAGACGGACGTCCACACCAAGACGAGCGTCATGCTCGGCCTCGGCGAGTACGACCACGAGGTGTACCGGACCCTGCGGGACCTCCGGGAGGCGGACGTGGACATCGTGACGCTCGGCCAGTACCTCCAGCCGTCCCGCTCGCACCTCGACGTGTTCGAGTACGTCCACCCGGACGTCTTCGAGACGTGGCGACGGGTCGCCGAGGAGGAACTCGGCTTCCTCTACTGCGCCGCCGGCCCGATGGTCCGCTCGTCGTACAAGGCTGGAGAGTTCTTCGTCGAAGCGCTCGTCCGCGAGGGGTCGTCCGTCGAGGAGGCTCGCGACGCGGCGCGGGCCGCGAGCGGGGACTGAGCCGGTCGGTTCGGCCGGCCGAGCTTTCGACGTCTCCCGATTCAGCAGTATCGTTTATCAAGAATCGCGGCCGATTCTCGATTCTTTCTCGGATGGCAGGCTAAAACCCGGGATTGAATACAGAACCCGGACGAAAACTCCCGAAATGGTGGACGGATACCCGAGCGCAGGCAGTATTTCTGCTCACAGTAAACTATTTACGAAAACACTATGCGTCGGGGCCGTCACGGTTGGCGTATGCGAAGGTGGGTACGGTGAGTACGCTCGAGCGCGACCCCCGCGAGGGCATGGTGCAGGTCCTCGACGAGGACGGCAGCGTCGTCGGGGACGTGCCGGACCTCTCGGAGGACGACCTCGTCGGGATGTACCGGAACATGAAGCTGGCGCGCCACTTCGACACCCGCGCCGTCTCCCTCCAGCGGCAGGGGCGGATGGGGACGTACCCTCCGATGTCCGGGCAGGAGGGCGCGCAGGTCGGCTCCGCGATGGCGCTCGCCGAGGACGACTGGGTGGTCCCCTCCTACCGGGAGCACGCCGTGGCCGTCGTGCGCGGGCTGAGCCTGGAGAACACGCTCCGCTACTGGATGGGCGACGAGCGGGGGAACCGGATTCCCGAGGACGTGAACGTCTTCCCCGTCGCGGTGCCCATCGCCTCTCAGATTCCCCACGCGACCGGGATGGCGTGGGCGGACAAACTCACCCACGAGGGGGAGACGCCGAACGCCGTCCTGTGTTACTTCGGCGACGGCGCCACCTCCGAGGGGGACTTCCACGAGGGGTTGAACTTCGCCGGCGTGTTCGACACCCCGAACGTCTTCTTCTGTAACAACAACCAGTGGGCCATCTCCGTGCCGCGCGAGAAACAGACGGCCGCCGAGACGCTCGCACAGAAGGCGGTCGCGTACGGCTTCGAGGGCGTCCAGGTGGACGGGATGGACCCGCTCGCCGTCTACAAGGTGACGACGGAGGCGCTCGGAAAGGCGAAGGACCCCGACGAGGGGGAGCACCGGCCGACGCTCGTCGAGGCGGTCCAGTACCGGTTCGGCGCGCACACGACCGCCGACGACCCGTCGGTGTACCGCGAGGACGACGAGGTGGAGCGCTGGAAGGCGAAGGACCCCATCCCGCGGCTCGAACGGTTCCTGCGGGGGCAGGGCGTCCTCGACGACGATCGGGTTGCGGCCGTCGAGGAGTCGGTCGAAGAGGAGGTGGCGGCGGCCATCGAGGCGGCCGAGTCGGCCACCCGTCCCGACCCCTCGTCGATGTTCGAGCACGTGTACGAGGAGATGACTCCGGAGTTGCGCGCGCAGGCCGACCGCTTCGCCCAACTCCGCGAACAGTACGGCGACGACGCGTTCCTCGAGGACTAATGAGCACGCACGACCACGACGCGGACGCGACCCAGAATCTCACGCTCGTACAGTCGGTGCGCGACGCGCTCGCGACCGAGATGCGCGAGGACGACGACGTCCTCGTCATGGGCGAGGACGTCGGCAAGAACGGCGGGGTGTTCCGCGCCACGGAGGGGCTGTACGACGAGTTCGGCGAGAACCGCGTCGTCGACACTCCGCTCGCGGAGTCGGGCATCATCGGCACCGCCGTCGGGATGGCGGCGATGGGGCTGAAGCCGGTGCCGGAGATACAGTTCTCGGGATTCATCTACCCCGGGTTCGATCAGATCGTCAGCCACATGGCCCGGCTCCGCACGCGCTCGCGGAGCCGGTTCACGCTCCCGATGGTGCTGCGCGCGCCGTACGGCGGCGGCATCCGCGCGCCCGAACACCACTCGGAGTCGAAGGAGGCGTTCTACGCCCACGAGGCCGGCCTCAAGGTCGTCATCCCCTCGACGCCGTACGACACGAAGGGGCTGCTCATCTCGGCCATCCGCGACCCGGACCCGGTCGTCTTCCTCGAACCGAAGCTCATCTACCGCGCGTTCCGCGGCGACGTGCCCGAGGAGGCGTACGAGGTGCCGCTGGGCGAGGCGGCGGTCCGCCGCGAGGGGTCGGACGTCTCCGTGTTCGCCTACGGCGCGATGACCCGGCCGGCGATGGAGGCGGCCGAGGACCTCGCCGACGACGGCGTCGACGCCGAGGTGGTCGACCTCCGCACGGTGTCGCCGCTCGACCGGGAGGCCGTCGTCGAGTCGTTCAAGAAGACCGGCCGCGCCTGCGTCGTCCACGAGGCGCCCAAGACCGGCGGGCTGGCGGGAGAGATAACCGCCATCCTCCAGGAGGAGGCGCTGCTCTACCAGGAGGCGCCGGTCCAGCGGGTGACGGGGTACGACGTGCCGTACCCGCTGTACGCGCTGGAGGACTACTACGTGCCGAACGCCGCTCGCGTCGCCGACGGTATCAGGGAGGCCGTGGAGTTCTGAGATGACGACGAAAGAGTTCAAACTCCCCGACGTCGGCGAGGGCGTCGCCGAAGGGGAACTGGTCACGTGGCTCGTCTCGCCGGGCGACACCGTCAGCGAGGACCAACCGGTCGCCGAGGTGGAGACGGACAAGGCGCTCGTCGAGGTGCCGTCGCCGTACGACGGGACCGTGAAGGAACTGCTCGCCGAGGAGGGGCAGATGGTCCCCGTCGGCGACGTCCTCATCACGTTCGAGGTGGACGACGGCGAGACGCCCGACGAGGCGGCCGACGACGGAGCGACCGGGGACGAGTCGGGGACCTCGGAGACGGTCGGCGAGACGGACGAGGCGAGCGCGGACGCCGCGACGAGCGAGGGCGACGGGGAGACGACGGCCACCGCCGAGACGGACGAGCGGTCGTCGGGCCGCGTGTTCGCCCCGCCCTCGGCCCGGCGCCTCGCGCGCGAACTCGGCGTGGACGTCTCCGCCGTCGAGGGGAGCGGTCCCGGTGGCCGCGTCACCGACGCCGACGTGCGTAGCCACGCCGAGTCGGGCGAGTCGCCCGACGCGGCCGACCCCGGGGCGGCGGCGAGCGACCCCGCCGAATCGAGTGAGTCGGACGACGGCCCGCGGCAGGTCAACGCCGGCGAGGGCGAGCAGGTCGTCCGGAAGCGTTCCGACGACGGCGAGACCGCCGGCGCGGAACCGGCCGGCGGCGTGGCGGCCGCGGGCCGCGAGCGTACGCTGGCCGCGCCCGCGACGCGCCGGGCGGCCGAGGAGGCGGGCGTCGAGTTGAACGACGTACCGACGGAGGAGACGCGCGACGGCGAGGCGTACGTGACGACCGAACAGGTCCAGCAGTACGCCGAGGAGGTCCGCGCGGCGAGGGAGACCGAGACGGCCGAGCGCACGCGAACCGAGGCCACGGCGGCCGCGGAACCCGACGAGGAGACGGTTCCGTACCGCGGCGTCCGGCGGACCATCGGCGCCCAGATGGCCCGCTCAAAGTACACCGCCCCGCACGTCACCCACCACGACACCGCCGTCGTCGACGACCTGGTTGCGACCCGCGCGGACCTGAAACCGCGCGCGGCCGACCGGGGCGTGAACCTCACCTACGTGCCGTTCGTGCTGAAGGCGGTCGTGGCGGCGCTCAAGGAGTTCCCCTACCTCAACGCCGAACTCCGCGAGGACGAGGAGGAGATCGCGCTCAAGCAGTACTACAACGTCGGCATCGCCGTCGCCACGGACGCGGGGCTGATGGTCCCGGTCGTCCGGAACGTCGACGAGAAGTCGATGCTCGACCTCGCGGCGGAGGTGGCCGACCTCGCGGCGCGGGCCCGCGACCGGAGCCTCTCGCGCGAGGAGATGCAGGGAGGGACGTTCACCGTCACCAACTTCGGCGCCATCGGCGGCGAGTACGCAACGCCCATCATCAACTACCCCGAGACGGCCATCCTCGGACTGGGCGCGATCGAGGAACGGCCGGTCGTCGAGGAGAGCGAGGCGCAATCCACCTCGGAGACGAGCGACGGAGCCGCGAGTGGCGAGGTGCGGGCGGCCCACACGCTCCCGCTGTCGCTGTCCATCGACCACCGCGTCGTCGACGGCGCCGTCGCCGCGCGGTTCACCAACCGGGTGATAGAGTACCTGACAGACCCGCGCCTCCTCCTGTTGGAGTAGCGCCGCCCGCGCACCCCTGTCCGACGCCCGGCCTCCCTTGTTTTTCGCTCCGAAGCGGTCGATACCGCTATCGACCCCTCCGGAGTTCCAGTTGAAACGAAGGGGTTGGGTCGGCGCAGTCCGGCGAATCTCTGACCAGATCGCTCCGAAACTCACGATTGGTACGTGTCTGACGGGCGTCGCACGAGCGTCTGCCGACCGGCGGGCGAGTGTGGGACAATCGCAAGACTCCGTCCGGTCGTCGTTCGATCGGGTCGGTAGTTTATCAGTCGCTATCCGTCCTCGATTCGGAACCAATCGGAAACTTCCTACAACCGGTCGCGCTCACCTACTCGTCTCGGCCGTTCTCCACGGCGAGCCCGACGCTCTCGTCGCCGACGCGGACGCCCGCCGCGCAGACGGGGTGTTCGAACTCGTGGGCGAGGACGCTCTTCGCGGCGGCGCTCGCGGTGGTCGGGGCGAACTCGAACGGGCGCGGGTCCGCCTCCTCGTAGGTGGCGACGAGGTGGGGTTCGGACACCTCGCGGACGAGCAGCGCGTCCCGACGGACGGTGGCGACGTGGGCCGCGTCGTCGGTGACGACGGCCGCGATGCGCGGCGTGTCGTAGTCGTCCTTCTCGTAGTCCATCGCCAGCAGCGCCGACGCCAGCGCGTCCCGTGCCGGGTAGCCCAACTCGTACTTCTCGGTCACGGGGTCGACGTGCGAGCCGTTGCCGACGACCGCGCCGTCGGCGACGGTCCGGGCGCAGTTGTACGAGACGTACGGGTTGTCGGTTGGTTCCGCCTCGTCCGTGGGAACGACGGTGAGCGTCTCGTCGTCGCGGCGGACGACCTTGCGGTTCGGGAACGAGCGCGAGGAGACGCGGTACGCGCCGATGCCGGGGCCGGCGACGAGGAAGCGACCGACGTACATGCGCGTCACTGCGTCCGTCGGAGAAATGTAGGTGTCGGTTCGACGGGTCGCGCGGTCAGCCGACCCGACGGCGACGGCGCGCGCCGCCGCGAGTAGCTCCCGGTCGACGGCGACGGCCGCGCTCCCGGCTCTGACCCCGGTCGGGTCGACGCCGAGACGTCGCGAGAACGTTACACGGCCTGCACGCGCATATCCCCCGCGTCGGCGCCGGTCACGTGTGGTTTAGACCCGAGCGGGTACTACGCGCGACTCAGTGGCATCGGTGCGAGCGGGTGACCCGCCATCCGAGCGACCGTCGCCGGGAAGTCGGCGCTCAGCCCTCGTAGTAGAACGAGGTCTGCCAGTCCTTCGACCCGATGCCACCGTCACCGGTGTGGAGGCGGGGCTGCACGCGCAGCGTGACGATGTACGTGCACGGCCCGCTCAGTTGGGGGACGATGTCCAGTGCGGGGTTGCGCAGGTGGTCCACGCTCGGGCTGGTGTTCCCCGTGACCGAGACGGCGTTCGTCGGGTCGTTCACGGTGCTCCCGACGCTCGCGGCCGACTCGTCGTTCTTCTTCACGAACAGTTGGACGTTCCGGAGGTGCGGGTGGTAGACGGTGTACGAGACGTCCACGTCGCCGCCCGAGAGCGGCGCGCAGGGGTCGGTCCCGTGCTGGGCCATCGCCAGTTTCGCGAACGTGGCGTTGTTGTTGACCACGATGCGGTTGAGCGTCATCCCGTTCCCGGGCAGGTCCTGGTAGGTGTTCGTCGCCGGGTCGACGAGTTCGCGGACCTCGAACCGGATAGCGGCGGTCTCGACGTCGATTCGGTTTCCAGTGGGCACCTCCTCGCCGGCGTCTGCGGCCCCGTCCGGTACGTCCGGCTCGTCCGTCAGCGCGGTCGTGTCGATCGCCATCATCCCGTCACGGTCGACCCAGTCGAAGTCGGGGATGTCCGCGAGCGTCAGCCCGGGGTGGTTCTGGAAGGTGCGCTCGACCGACCGGTTGACGTTGAGCCACCCCTCGCTGTCGAGGTCCTCGACCGCCGCGGTGACGTCGACGATGGTGAACTCGTTGCTCACGGAGTCGTACCGCCACATCTGACCGACTTCCGTCGGGACGAACAGTCCCTCCGCGTTGCCGTTCGCGCCGACGGGGCGGGTGAAGTGCGAGGCGGGCGTCTTCGGACCGGTGGTGTTCGCGTCGGCCGAGTCGGCGACGAGGAACCGGTACTCCACCTCGTTCCCGCTCGCGCTCCGGAGCGGGACGCTCCCCGTCGTCCGAATCGTCCCCGTCAGGGCGTACTTCCCGCTCCCCGCGTAGCCGTCGGCGTCGAAGTCGTTCAGGCTCGTGCTGTCCGGGATGGTGAACGCGGTCCCGATGCCGGTCCACGCCGTGGGGATGGCTTCTCCGTCTCCATTAGGGATGCCGGGGACGCAGAGGTCGACCCGCTGACAGGTCTCGACGTTCTCCCGGTCGGGCTCGCGGCCGCGCGAGCGGTTCTCGTCCAGGAGGACGTCGCCGCCGCTCGTCTCGACCCGGCAGTAGACGTCGGGTCCGGGCTGGAACTCCACGTTGATGAACGGGGAGAACGGCGTCCGGCGGAAGTCGGCGGTCCGGTAGTAGATCCGGTACCGCCCGTTCGTGTCGGTCGTCGCGCTCCCGAGCGGGTCGTCCTCGATGAAGTCGGCGTCGAACGCGCTCACGCTCACGTTCGCGACCGGTTCGTCGGTGTCGTCGCCGTTCTCACAGATGGTGACCCGCCCGCAGATCACCCACACACCGAGTCGTTCGAGGACGGCACACCAGTTCCGTCGGGGGAGACAGTACTCCCAGGTGAAACTCAGTCCCTCCTCGCGCTGTCGCCACTCGGGCTGGAGCGTCGTGACGGAGAACTGCACCGACTCGTCGAGGCGGTCGTCGAGTCCCGCCACCTCCCTCACGACCGCGTCGACCTCGAACGCCTCCCCGTCGTAGCCGTGTTCCTCCTCGTCGAGTTCGAGTTCGAACTCCCCCTCTTCGTTCGCCGCCGTCTCCGCGAGTAGACGCGACTCTTTCGCCGCGACCGCGTCGTCGTCGAGGATGGCGAACGTCTCCTTCGGACTCGCTGCCACCCGTCGAACGAGTCGTTCGGCCGGCGGCTCGTACAACCGGACGCGGACGTTCGACAGCGGTATCTCGACGTCGGCGCACTCGTACCCACACAGTCGGCCTCTGAAGATATACGGCATCTAGTACCTCCAATTAAATTATGCAAATAAACATAATCAACGTTCGTACGATTTACTACAATTATGATTGGACGGTAGTCTCCTCAATCCATCTTCCCGTTCGATGTCGCGGCGTTCGCCCGAAGGAAAACGGCCAGCGCTCGAGCGATACCCGCGCCGTGAACGCTCCGGGACCGGTCGGGCTGACGCAGCGGGGGCGTTCTACCGCAGGGGACCCGACGGCTCCGACCCGGGGGACTCCGCAACACTCAAATGCTCCGCTTGCCTTCCTGAATCTGGAGCCGTCGACCCGACCCGACGGACGACGTATCAGTCCCATGGGGTAGTGGCCAATCCTGTTGCCTTCTGGGGGCAACGACCCAGGTTCGAATCCTGGTGGGACTACTTCTCCCGTTTCGTCTCGAACCGAATCCTCCTGCTGTCCGCCGGTCTCCAGTCGAAACGAGGGGGTCTGTACGCCGCGCGTCGGACGGAGGCGACCCGCTCACTTCTCAACGTCGAGGAGCGCCACCCGTTCGTGGACGAGGTCCGCGAGCGTCCCCGCCGTCGCGTCGAGTTCCGCGTCGGTCACGCCGAAGAACTCCCGGACCCGCGCCTCGTCGTACGCGCCGAGGGTGTCCGCCAGAGCGAGGAGCGTCCCCACCCGGTCGGCCGCGGCGGCCTCGTCGCTGTCCGCCCCGCTGGCGTCACAGACGACCACGAGCGGGACGTCCCCCTCCGAGACGCCCATCTCCAGCGCCCGGTCGATCTGTCGCCGGCCGGCGGCGTACAGCAGGAGTTCGATCCCTCGGTCGCGCGCGACGTTCTCCCCGCGGTCGATGGCGCGGTCGGCGAGTCCGACCGCGCGGACGAGGTGCGTCCGGTCGACGACGTAGCGCGCGTCGAACGCCTGAACGGTGCAGTCGGTCTCCGCCGCGACGGCGTCCAGGTCGGCGAGGAAGCCGTCCACGTCCTCGACCGTCGCGCGGCCCTCGACGAGTCTCACGAGAAGTCACCGAACGTCGCCTGTCCGCCGTCCTCGTCGCCGTCCGCCCCGACGGCGGCCGCGGACGCCTCCGCGTCCGACCGGACGCCCTCCATCGAGGGGTCCTGTCGCCCCACGGCCTCGAGGACGTTCTCGGCGGTCTTCTCGCGTCCCCGGAGCGCGCCGAGCACGACCGACTTGTCCGCCGCGCGCAGGTCGGCGCGAGACTCGACGCCGGCCTCGAACAGTCGGCGCGCGCGCACCCGGCCGACGCCGCGGACGCCCGCGAGGTCGAGCAGTTCCTCGCGGACGCCGTACTCGACGCGCTTCTTCGCCTCGCGGACGGCCACGTTCACGCCCAAATCGAGTTCGCCCGCCAACTGCTCGGCCGCGCCGAGCAGCCACTGGGCCGTCTCGACTTTCCCGCGGATGTCGCCCGGGCCGACGCCGTAGCGGTCGGTGATGCGCCCCTCGTCGAGTTCGCTCGCCCAGTCCTCGAGCAGTTTCGCGGTCTTGAGCGCGGCCAGCCAGTCCTCGAACGCGACGTCCTCGAACTCGGAGGGCGTCGGGCCGAGGAACTCGTCCTCGCGCTCGTAGCAGAGTTCGGTGAACGTCTCCCTGTCCCCCGACTTCAGGTAGAGCTGGTACATGTCGGGGGTGCGCGCGACGAGGTGGTACAGCCCCAGCGGCGTCGGCCGCTCGTCCGCGCCGTGCGTCTCGGTCCACTCGCGCAGGCCGTCGACGATTTCCGCGGCCGACATGGGGTCGAGGTAGAGCCGCGAGACGGTGTGGCCGACGCCCGTCGCGGTGAGCGTGCCGGTCGACTCCTCCAGGAAGTCGTTCCGGTCGAGGTACGCCAGCACGCGGTCGGTCACGTCCGCGAGGCGGGCGTCGTCGTCGGTCTGGCTCGCGTACAGCGTCCGGTCGAGGAAGTCGAGCAGTCCCTCCCGGGAGTTGGCGAACCCCGTGGCGACGGTGGCGAGGATGTGTGTCCGGAGCGCGGGTTCGGCCGCGAGTTTCGACCGGACCGGCTCGGCCTCCGCCCAGACGTAGCGCTCGAACAGTTCCTCCATCGTGTCGCTGTCCTCGGCGAGCAGGACCGCCTCGCCGTACGGGTCGAGGCCCGGCCGGCCGGCCCGACCCATCATCTGGTGGACCTCCAGCGCGTCGAGCGGCTGCATCCCGCCGAACTCGCCGTCGTAGCGCTTCCAGTCGCGGACGACGACCCGCCGGGCGGGGGTGTTCACGCCCGCCGCGAGCGTCGGCGTCGCACAGATGCACTTGACGAGCCGGTCGCGGAACGCGTCCTCGACGAGCGAGCGGTGTTCGGCCGTGAGGCCGGCGTGGTGGAACGCGGCGCCCTCGGCGACGCAGTTCGCCAGCGTCTCGCTCGTGTCGGTGTCCGACACCTCGCGTATCTCGGCCGCGAGTTCCTCGAGGTCGTTTCGCTCGCCCCGCTCGACGCGCGCGCCGGTCACGTCGGCCATCCGCTTGGCGGCCCCCTCGGCGTTCCGCCGGGAGTTGACGAACACGAGCGACGACCCGGCGTTGCCGTCGTCGTCGCGTTCGTCGAGCGCGTCGGCGACGAGCGCCGCCGTCGGCTTCTCCCCCCGCTCGACCGGCACCTCACGCTGGCTCCCGTCGTCGAAGTTGATGGCGTTGCCGTAGTGGACGCCCGTCTTCAGTTCGATGGGTCGCCAGTCCGACTCGACGAGTTCCGCGTCCAGCCAGTCGGCCACCTCGCCGGCGTTGCCGACCGTCGCCGAGAGCGCGACGGTCTGCAGGTCCGGGCTGATGCGCCGGAGTTTCGCCAGCGTCACCTCCAGCGTCGGTCCTCGATGACCGTCGTCGACGAGGTGGACCTCGTCGGCGACGACGCAGGTGAGGTCCTCCACCCACGGCGCGCCGTTGCGCACGAGCGAGTCCACCTTCTCGCTCGTGGCGACGATGATGTCTCGAGAAGCGAGCCACTCGCCGTCGGACTGGTAGTTGCCCGTCGAGACGCCCACGTCGACGCCGAACTCCTCCCAGCGCTCGAACTCGGTCTTCTTCTCGGTGGCGAGCGCGCGCAGCGGGACGATGTACAGCGCCTTCCCGCCGCGCTGGACGGCCGAGAGCATGGCGAGTTCGGCGATCAGCGTCTTCCCCGACGCGGTGGGGACGGCGGCGACGACCGACTCCCCGTCGGCGACGCCGGCCTCGACGGCGGCCTCCTGCGGGGGGTAGAACTCCGCGATACCCTCCGCTTCCAGCCGGTCTGCGACGCCCGGCGGGAGGGTCGTGACGGCGGACGGCTTCATCGAACGGGGATAGTTCGGTTTCGCGGTTTAACCTGTCGGGAACGGGCCGAGTCGGAGCGCGCCCGAACCGCTCGCCGGCCGAGTTCTCACCGCTCGACCCCTTCACTTCCGGTGGAACGTCGTCGAGGGAGGTCCGCGGGCTCGGCCGGTGACGTCGGCTACGCCAGCGCCGAGAGGTCGAACTCGAACGCCGCCACGGGCACCTCCATGTCGTGGTCGACCAGCACTGCCGGGTGGAGTTCGCCGACGACGCCGACGCGCTCCCCGTCGAGTTCGACCGCGGCGGCCCGGCCGGGGATGAAGCTCGGGTGGTCGAGCTCGGGCGTCTCGAGGGCCGCGTCGAAGTCGTCACACACCGCCTGCAGGCGCGCCTTCGCGTCCTCGTAGCTCGCGTCCGTCCGCGCGAGGACGCCCGCGACGTGGTGCGCCTCCGCGACGCGCGTGTTCGCGGCGTCGTCCTCGTGGGCGACGAAGCCGACTTCCGCGAGGTCCTGCGGGTACGAGCGGTGGGTGTTGTTCTCCAGCACCTGCACCAGCGAGGGGAGCAGCCAGGTTCGAAGCTGGGTGTAGTCCTCGCTGTACGGGCTGGTGATTTCGGCCGGTTCGTCCGCGCCGAACGCGCCGCTCCCCTCCTCGAGTCCCATCCGGTCGTAGTTCTCGGCGGCCGAGGTCATGTGGAAGTTGAGCGTGTCCTCGAAGCCGAGGCCGACGAGCGACGTTCTGACCGCTCGCTCCAGCCGCGAGCGCTCGTGTCTCCCGCCGACGGTGCCGACGTCGGGGTAGCGCGGGTCGAGGTCGTTGAAGCCGTACGCCCGGCCGGCGTCGTCGACCAGGTCCAGCGGGTGGAGCACGTCGACGCGGTACGGCGGAATCCGGACCTCGTACTCGGTCGCCTCCTCCCCGAGCGTGTAGCTGGCGTCGAGTCCCGAGCGCTCGAACAGGTCGACGACGTCCTCGCTCTCCAACTCGACGCCGATGACCGTCTCGATGCGTTCGTGCGTCACGGTCTTCCGGTCGGTGTCGAGGTCCGGCCGGACGAGTTCCGGACCGTACTCGTCGGGGTACGTCTCGCCCTCGTACGCCACCTCGACCTCCTCGACGGTGCCGCCGCGGGCGGCGAGGGCGTAACAGAGGATGACGCACATCTTGTCGATGGTCCACTGGTCGGTCCCGGTGAGTTCGATGAACAGGTCCCGCGAGTCGGTCGACACCTCCGTGCGCCGGCCGTTGATGACCGGCGGGAACGAGAACAGCCCGAGTTCGTCGTAGATGGCCGGGTAGCGCTCCAGCCCCTCGACGAGGTCGGCGTACGTCTCGCCGGTGGGGTGCTCCGAGAGCACGTCCCCGGGCGTCATCTCGGCGTCGGAGTCGAGCGGGACGAACCGGTCGCCCTCCGGGTCGACCCCGCGGTACGTGACGGTGTTGGGCGTCCCGCTCAGTCGCGAGGAGGCGTCGTCGAGGTCGCCCGACGGTTCGGTCTCCTCGCGGAGGACCTCGCCTTTCAGCATCGTCATGTCGTGGATGCCGATGGCGCCCTTCGCCCGGCCGCGTCCCATCGTGGCGTGGAGCTTCTCCTGCAACTGGATGAGCGAGTCGAGCGCCGCCTCGTCGAGGTCGAGTCCCCGGACGACCGCGCCGGTGACGAACGGCCGCTCCTCGGGCACGGAGGGGTCGACCTCGATGGTCCAGTCGGCGTCGTTCGCGTCGGGGACGGCGACGCCGCGCGCGTCGCCGTACTGGTAGCGCAGCGAGCGCGCCACGCCCTCGACCGAGAGGCGGTCCAGCCGGTCCGGGGCGAACTCGAACTGCTTCAACCCCTCCTCGGTGTCGCCCTCGTACTCCAGTCCGAGCGCGAACAGGTCCGCCTCGAACTCCTCGTCGGTCTTCTCCTCGTGGCCGGTCAGCCGCCGGAGTTCGTCCGTGTCGACGTCGACGACGGGCATCAGTACGTCACCTCTGCGTTCCGCAGGAACTCCACGTCCGCGAGCGTTCCGTGCAGGTCGCGGATGTCCTCGGTCCCCGTGGTGAGCATCGCCAGCCGTTCGAGCGCCAGCCCCCACGCCATCACGTCGCAGTCGACGCCGAGCGGGTCCAGCACCTCCTCGCGGAACAGCCCCGAGTTGCCGATCTCGATCAGTTCGTCCGTCTCGGGGTGGCGGCCGAACAACTCGAACGACGGCTCCGTGTACGGGTTGTAGTGGGGCTTGAACTCGACGTCCGTGATGCCGAACTGGCGGTAGAACTCCTCGAACGTGCCCATCAGGTCCCGGACCGAGAGGTCCTCGGCCATCACCCACCCCTCTATCTGGAAGAACTCTAACAGGTGGGTCGCGTCGAGCGTGTCGTTGCGGTACGACTTCTCGACGGAGAAGTAGCGCTGGGGGGGCTCCAGGTCGACGCCGGCGGCCCCCGAGAGGTAGCGCATCGACACCGACGTGGTGTGCCCGCGCAGCGCCACCGCCCGGGCGAACTCCTCGCTCCACGGCGAGTGGTAGCCGTCGCCGTCCTCGCCGACGCCCTCGCGGTGGGCGCGCTCGACCCGTTCCACGAGGTCCTCGGGCAGGTCCTCGACGGGCGGGACGTCGAGCGCGAAGCGGTCCCAGTGGGTCCGCGCCGGGTGGTCCTGGGGCATGAACAGGCAGTCGTTTATCCAGAAGTCCGCGTCCGCGTGGGGACCCTCCATCTCCTGGAAGCCCATGCCGACGAGCACGTCCTTCACGCGCTCTGCGGCCTGCCGCAGGACGTGGACCCGCCCGCCCTCCACCTCGGGCGCGTCGGCCTCGACGTTGTACTCCGCGAACTCGACGTCCTCCCACTCGCCGGAGGTCAGCAGGTCGGGCGTGAGGCGGTCGACCGTCTCCGCCGCCTCGACGCCCTCCATCAGGGCGGTCACGCCCTCGTCGGTGAGCGTAATCGACCGCAGGGTCCGCTCGTCGCGCTCGACGAGTCCCCGGCGGTCGAGTTGCGAGAGGGTGTCGTCGTCGCCGTCGGCGGTCGCGTCGTGGTCGTCCTCGCTCTCCTCGCCGTCTGCCTCGGCCGCGAGCGCGGCGAGCGCGGCGGCCTCCGGGTCGTCGTCGGGGTCGGCGTCCGGGTCGGCCGACAGGTCGCCCGAGTCGATGGTCCCGTACCCCTTGCGGGCGTAGTTCGAGAGCGCGATGTCCACCGCGGGGCCGTCGAGACCGGACGCGCCGACCACCTCCCCCATCGGGACGGGCGCGTCGGCCGCGCCGGCGTCGAGGGCGGCGCGGTAGAGGCGTGCCTCGGGGAGTCCGTCGGCGGCGTACGCGCGCCCCTCGTCGGTGAGCGTCGCGGACGACGCGACGCGCTCGTCGACGGCGACGAGCCCCGCGTCGCGGAGGTCGAACGCGGCGCGGGTGGCGGTCTCGGGTTTCAGGTCGGTCTCCTCGGCGAGCTGTTCGACGGTCTTCGCGTCGGTCGCGCTGGCGGCCCGTAGCAGCGCGACCTGGGCGTGTGGGAGTCGCATTTTGGTGTCGTTGTGGGTGGTCCTCGGTTAGTCGTTCCGTTACCGTCCCGGACGGGGCGTCGCGCCGGCGTGGGCGGTTTCCGCGCGGTCGGGCGCTCCCGCGCCCGGCCGCGCTCCGCCGCCCTCAGGCGCGGACGAAAAAGGGAAACGGGTCGAACCCGTCGGTCGCCGGTTCGCGCGCTGGCGTCGCCGTGGCGGGTTCGAGCGCCATACTCGCCCTCTCCGCGCGCGCGGGAAAAGCGTTTCTCCCTCCCGCCGCGCCGGCTCGCCGTGCGCGCCCGCCGGCGGGCGACGCCCGCCGAGTCTGCACCGCGACCGACGCACGGCTTATCCCCTCTCGCAGACACTATCCCACCATGGCAGAAGGAGAGACCCTGAAGAACGCCCTCATCGGCGCAGTCGTCTCGCTCGTCCTGTTCTTCCTCCCGTTCTCGCCGACGCTCGGCGGCGCGACGGCGGGCTACCTCCAGCGCGGGGACGGCGCGGAGGGGGCGAAGGTCGGCGCGCTCTCCGGACTCATCGCGGCGATTCCCGGCGCGGTGCTCGGGACGCTCATCGTGAGCCTCTTCGTCGTCGTTGGTCCCGACCAGCCGACCGGTCTGGTCGCCGTCCTCGGCCTGTTCCTCCTCGCGCTGTTGGTCGCGGGACTGTACGGCGTCGCGCTCGGGGCCGTCGGCGGGTTCGTCGGCGCGTACGTCGCGCGGGAGACGGGCGGAGCGAGCGAGGCCCACCTCGCGGACCGCAGCGACGCCGACGGGGTGCGCGCGGACGCGGGCGACCGGAGCGTCGCGCGCGAACGGGAGGAAGAACAGGACGAGTGGTCCGGGGACGCCGGACCCGAGGACTGGGGGGAGGACGACGACGCCTCCCACGAGACGCGACGGGGTGACCGCTCCGACGACGACCGCCGGTTCGGGGAGTGAGAGACGCGAGGCAGTCCCGCCGGTTCTCGTGCCGCCGGCCGGCCGGCGGCACGAGCGCCAGGCTCGGAGCCGGAACCGGGTAACCCCTCCCTGCACGCCCCGTCGGTCGCCGTTCGCGCCTCCCCACGACGCGGACCGACGATGGGGACTGGACCACGGGTCGACCGTCTTCAGTACTTAAACCACATCGATATCACTGCATTCCTTACTTACCAGAACGATTAGTACGTCTCTACGAATGCTGAGCTGTCGGTTCTCGCCGGATGCTGGATTTCGGAATGCGAACGGACGGTCCAATCGCGAGTCACTATGAGCGTCGTCGCCCAATTTCTGATCCCGGCTGAAGAGTTCGCTCTCGGGGAGGTACTGGAGGTGAGGCGGGGAATCGAGGTCCACCTCGAGTCGATGATTCCGACCGGCGACGCGCTGGTTCCCTACTTCTGGGTCCCGACCCGAGACGCCGACATCGTCGAGGAGACGCTTCGCGGGTCGCCGCTCGTCACGGACGTCGAACCCGTCGACCGGGCGGAGGCGGAGACGCTGTTCCGGGTCGAGTGGTCGGCCGAAGTCGACGGGTTCGTCGACATCATCAGGGAGTCGGAAGGAGTGCTTCTGGAGGCGGATGGGCTCGGGGACCAGTGGTCGTTTCGCATCCGGTTCCCGGACCACCAGGACCTTTCGGCGTTCTACCGACGCTCCGTCGACCGCGGACTCTCCCTCGAACTCGTCGAAGTCAACAACCCGTTCGACTCGCCGCGGCGCAGCGAGTTCGGCATCACGGAACCCCAGCGCGAGGCGCTCACGGCGGCGTTCGAGAAGGGGTACTTCGCCGTCCCGCGAGAGATAACGCTCGAAGAACTCGCCGCGGACCTCGGCATCTCCGACACGGCGTTCTCCCAGCGGCTTCGACGCGGGCTGGCCTCGCTCCTCTCTTCGGCCATGCTCCAGCAGTCGACACGGGAGCGAGTGGACGACGAGGAGCACGAGCGGTGACTCCGCTCGATTCGGTCGTATTGGCGTCGTTCTGACAGATTCCCTTCTCGAACCCGACGATTTATACGAAGTTGGCTTCTATAGCAAACAGTCCGACGAATGGCATCGCGAGCCGAGGGTTCGATGGCGGACGCGTGGGGAGAGTCGGTTTCGCCATCGGACGGTACCGTCCCCTCCCCACGTCCCCACCGATGAGCATCTTCGCCGAGTTTTCGCTCCCGGTGACCGCCCTTCCGCCGGCCGGTCGGCTCAGGGCACACGCCGACGCCGTCGTCGAACTGGAGGAGGTCGTCCCCACGGGGGGCGTCACCCACTACTTCTGGGTCATCGACGACGAGTACGACCGACTCGTCGAGGACCTCCGGACCGACCCGTCCGTCGAGTCGGTGACGGTGCTCGACGAACTCGACGACCGGGCACTGGTACGAATCCACTGGACGGACGTGATTCCCATCCTCGAACTCATCGACGAACACGGGGCCATCCTCACCGAGGCGACGGGCACGGGTGAGGGCTGGTCGTTCACGCTCCGGTTCCCGAACCAGAGCGTGCTCTCGGCGTTCTACGGGGCGTGTCGCCGGCGCGGTATCGCACTCAAGCTCCGGAGTATCAACGAGGCGGGCTTCGGCACCCACGACGACGGGTACGAGTTGACGCCGGTACAGCGGGAGACGGTCGTGGCCGCGCTCGAGGCCGGCTACTTCGACGTCCCGAGGCGGACGACCATCGCGCAACTGGCCGACCAGTTGGGCGTCTCCGACCAGGCGGTGTCGGAACGGCTCCGCCGCGGGCTCAGGAAGTTCCTCGCCGGGACACTCCGGGCCCACGAGTCCACCGCCCCGACCGACCCCGAGCGCGACGGCTGAACGGGGAGCGGCTCACTCCGAGTCGCCGTTCTCGTCGGGCAACCGCCGAACGTCGACCGCCTCGTTCGAGTGAACGGTCACCTCGTGCCCGGCGTAGACGAACCTGACGTAGCTCTCCCCGCCGCGCTCCGTCCCGCGTCGGTTCGACCGGAGCAGCGTCTCGAACACGTCCGGGTCGATGGTCTGGTACAGGGGTGGGAGGTCGGTCGCGTCGACCCCCTTCGAACGCCCCACCGCTTCCGCGATGCGCAGACTGACCGGAAGCTGATGTCGTCGCATGAGAGTGCTCCGTGGTACCCGGTACCGCTCTACGAGTATAAATGTAGTTTCGATACCACTGCCAACTCCCCCTCTATTATTACAGCGTCGTTGGCGAACGGTAATCCCGAACCGGCGGGATGAGCCGCTCAGTCGGCCTCGTCGTCCGTCCCGGGGAGGGTCGCTGTGAGGAGCGTCGCGACGCCGCGCCGGATGCGCTGTGACGCCGCGGTGTCCGAGACGCCGAGTTCCGCCGCCAGGTCGGTGAGGTTGGTTCGACGGGGGACGTCGAAGTACCCCCGTTCGAGGGCGGTCCGGAGCGTCTCGCGTTGCGTGTCGGTGATGTCGAGTCCGATGTCGACTTCCGTCGCCGCTCCGGGATTGTAGACCCTCGTGAAGTCGAGCGTGATGCCCTCTCGGGCACACTGGCGATAGAAGGCGGTGAGCGAGTCGTGACTGACGAACCGGAGTTGAAACGTCCAGCCGGCGGCACTCCCGGTCGCTTCGAGGATGACGGCGTCCGTCGCGGCCATCGCGTCGAGGAGACCGTCGAGGTCCTCCTCCCACTCCACCCGGATGAGCGCCTCCCCGTCCACCGTGTCCACGACCCGGAACGACTCGATGTCGGCCTCCGCGCGCAGCGCGGCTTCGATCTTCTCGACGGAGCCGTTCTCCGCCCAGAAGTAGGGAACGAACGTCGACCCCAGCGGGATGACGCGTTCGAGTCTGACCTCGATGCCGGGGTTCGTGGAGAGCGCTCCCCCCAGCGTGAAGTCGGCGGCCGCGACATCCAGTGTGGCAATGACGCTCATCCGGTTCTCCGTGGGGACGTACGCGCTCTATACTAAAGTACCATCGACAATCATGGGGGCTGATTATATAAGAGTGGTTCGATGTCGAGGCAGTTGACGTACTCACCGCGGCTGCTCGAGCCGTGCCGCCCGCGTCGGTCGACGTGTGCGCGGACTCGTCGCGTTCGACCCCGCCGGTCGCGAACGGGCGACGACCGGCGGTCCGTTCGAACGGGGTTGCTTCTCGGAAGGAGTCGGTCGAATCCTCGCCGTCGCTCGTGTGGCACACCGCGGCCGCTTCGACCCGCGCGGGCCCCGGGGGGCCCGCGTCACCCGTCCCGGGCGTTCGGACACACCGCTGACGAGCGATTACACCCAGCCGTCGGGGAGTTCGTCTCGGTGGTCGTCGACGAGACGGAGGAGCGAACCGACCTCGCCGAAGTTCGGTCCGCGTCGGAAGGTGAGCGCATCCCGGTTCCACTCGACGTACCCCGCCTCGCCGAGTTTCGGGAGGTGCCTGTGGTACAGTTCGATTGTGAGGGGCTCGATGTCTTCGTCCTCGCGCGCGAGGTCCGCCACGGAGAACCACTCTCCGCCGTCGGCCGTACCTACACCGACACGGAGGAGAACCCGACGCCGGTACGGGTGTCCGAGTGCGTCCAGCGCGCGGTCCACGGGTCGGGGGTCGCCATCCTCGGTCATCGCCACATCTCACCGCCTACACTCGATACCATGCTCGGCAGGTTCGATATGGATGCCATAACGATATAAATCCGCGTCATTACGGTGCGACGGCCCGGTGCGGGGAGTCGCGTGTGACGATAGCAGTGTGGCGTCTCGTCGCGGCACTCGCGCGTTCCGAACTCGACGGAAATCCGAGCCCGCTGAACCCATGGGTGTCAGCACCATCCTCTTCCGAGAAAGGTGACTGCTTCCTTAGTGGTGGTTTTGGTGGCAGAAATCACACACGTAGACTGACATCTCTTGACTCCCCGACGCACAGTGTCGTGTCTACGCGACGTTCCGTTCGACGAGCGCGTCCCCGCGGTGGAAGCGGCCGCGGTCGAGCCCCGACACGTCCACGAGCGACGCCTCGCCGTCGAGGACCAACTCGGCGACGACCCGTCCCGTCGCGGGCGCGTGCTGGAAGCCGTGCCCCGAGAACCCCGCCGCCGTGACCACGCCCGGCACCGACTCCTCGACGACGGGGTGGTGGTCGGGCGTGACCGCGTACAGCCCGGCCCAGCCGCCGGCCAGCCCCGACTCCGGACCGAAGTAGTCCGCGAGTTCGCCGACCCGTTCGACCGCCTCGACGCTCCAGTCGAGGTCCGGCCGCTCGGAGAACCGGGCGGGGTCGGCCACCCGTTCGGGCGAGTCGAACTCCCCGCCGACGAGCGCGCGGCCGTCCCGCTCGGGTCGGAAGTGCGCCGTCGTGTCGATGTCGATGACGAGCGGGTCGTCCGCCGGGACCGGCCGTTCGGGTTCCACGACGGCCACCTGCCGGCGGTGGGCCTCGATGGGGAGGTCGTAGCCGGCCATCGCGGCCAGTTGCGGCGCCCACGCGCCCGTCGCGTTCACGAGGAACTCCGCGTCGAACCGCTCGTCGGGCGTCTCCACTCCGACCGTCCCGCCGCTCGTCTCCACGCCGACGACGGGCGTGTTCGTCAGTACCTCGACGCCGGCCTCGCGGGCCGCGGCCGCGTACCCCTGGAGCGCGAGGTGGGGGTCGGCGAAGCTGTCCGCCGGCGAGTACGTCCCCGCGCGGAACGCCTCGGGGCGGAGCCCCTCGCAGTGTTCGGCGGCCTCCGCGGGCGTCACCACGCGACTCGGGACGCCCCGCTCGTTCTGCATCGCCACCTGCTCTTCGAACGCGGCCGCGGTGTCCGCCTCGCGCGTGAGAAAGAGGTAGCCCGTCCGCCGGCGCTCGATGTCGGTCCCGAACCGCTCCTCGAACGCGTCCCACGTGTCGAGGCTGGCCTGCGAGAGGTCGACGTTCACGGGCGTCGAGTACTGCGAGCGGATGCCGCCCACCGCGCGGTCGGTGCTCCCGCTCCCGAGACTCGCGCGCTCGCAGAGCGTCACGTCCGCGCCCCGGGACGCGAGTTCGTACGCGCTCGCGACCCCGACGATGCCGCCGCCCGCGACCACCACGTCCATGCGCGTTCCTCGCCAACGGATACCAAAGAGCTTGTCCCGCGTCGTCCGACGCTCCGGGTCGGCCTCGCGGCGTGCCGACGGCCCGGCTTCGCCCCCGAGGGGGGAAACTGCCAACACGGCGCGCGGGCTACCCCGTCGTATGCACACCCTCTCGGACGACGACGTGGCCGGTCTGCTCTCGCTGCCCGACCTGCTGCCGGTCGTGGAGACGGCGTTCCTGAAGCAGGGACGCGGCGAGGTGGAACGACCCGACCGCCCCCACTTCCCGGTCGGGGAGGGACTCGACGGGCGTGAGGACCCGGCGGGGACGGGGCTGGCGATGCCCGCGTACGTCCACGGCGCGCACGCGTACGCGACGAAACTCGCGTCGGTCCACCCCGACAACCCCGAGCGGGGGCTGCCGACGCTCCACGCCCAACTCGTGCTCACCGACGCCGCGACGGGCGACCCGCTCGCGCTGTTCGCCGCCGAGCGGCTCACGAACGCCCGGACGGGCTGTATCGGCGGGCTGGCCGCTCGCGAGTTGGCGGTCGGCGACGGTCCGGTGACGGTCGGGGTGCTCGGCGCGGGTGCACAGGCGCGCTGGCAGACCCGTGCCATCGACGTGGCCCGCGGTGTCGAGACCGCCCGCGTCTACTCGCCAACACCCGACTCGCGGGCGGCGTGTGCGGCCGACCTCGGGGATGAGGGTATCGACGCGGAAGCGGTCGACTCGCCCGCGGACGCCGTGGCCGACGCGGACGTGGTCGTGACCGCGACCACCAGCGACGACCCAGTGTTCGACGGCGACGCGCTCGCGCCCGGGACGCTCGTCGTCGCCGTCGGCGCGTACACCGCGGCGGCGCGCGAACTCGACCGGCGGACGTTCGAGCGCGCCGCCCGCGTCTTCGCGGACGTGCCAGAGGAGGTGGCCGACATCGGCGACGTCGTGGAGAACGGCGTCGACCCCGGCCGACTGCTCCCGCTCTCGGCGGTGTTCGAGGGCGAAGCGGGGCGCGAACGGGACGACGAGATACTCGTGGTGGAGAGCGTCGGGTCGGCGGTGCTGGACGCGGCCGCCGGCGTCCACCTGTACGACGCCGCCGTCGAGGCGGACGTCGGGGGCGACGCGCGGCTCTGAGGTTCGCGTCCTCGGAGGGGACTGATTCGAGCACCGAGGGTCCGGCGGCTCGACCCTGCCGGTGTCACTCCTCCTCGCTCGGCGCGACCCCGCGCCGGGAGGCGTCAACGTCCAGGTCGATGTCGAGGTCCGAGAGGAGGTCCTCGGCCTCCGCGCGCTTCTCCTGGTGGTCGGCGAGGAACTCGCGCATCAGCTCCGCCGCCTGCTCCTTGCAGTCGCCGCAGAGCCGCTCGCCCCCGACGCACTCGTCGTACACCCGCTCGGCGAACTCGTCGTCGTCGCCCGCGAGCAGGTACGCGTACAGTTCGTACACCGGGCACTCGTCGGCCTCGCCGCCGAGTTCCCGCTGGAGTTCGGCCGTCTCGCGCCCGCCGGTCGTCGCCGCCTTCACCTTGTCGTACCCCTCCTCGGGGTCGTCGAGCAGCGAGATGTGGCTCGCGGGCACCGACGAGGACATCTTCCCGCCCGTCAGCCCGGTCATGAACCGGTGGTAGATGGAGGAGGGCGCGACGAACCCGTAACCGCCGTGGTCGACCTCCACCTCGCGGGCGAGTTCCTCGGCGGCGGCGCGGTCCAACTCGAAGGAGTCGACGTGCGCCTCGTAGCGCCGCTTCTCCCCCTCGATGGCCTCGACGAGCGCGTCGAACGCCTCGTCGGTCGCGTTGCGGTCGAGGAACCGGACCCGGGGCCGAAGCGGCTCCATCCCGGCGTTCTCCAGTTTCTCGACGGCGGACTCGCGCGCCGTCGCGACCGTCGGCGTCGACGCCTCGCCGTCGAGCGAGTCCGTCGTCGCCTCGCGGAGCCACGCGGCCGCCTCCTCACAGCGCGGCCGGTCGGCGTTCTCGGCGTACGCCTCGCGGTTGTCGTACGCGGTGCGGATGAGGAGGCGCTCGTCGTCGTCGGCCTCGAAGCTGGCGAACGCCTCGGTCACCCTGAAGTAGCGCATCTTCGCCGCCAGGTCGCGCGCGAACCGGACGTGCGGGTCCTGGTCGGGGCCGACCGGGATGACCGTCGGTCTGGGACCGTCGAGCTGGGGGTAGAGGATGTCCGCCATCTGGGTGACCACCGACTGCATGTGCGAGACGGACGTGCTCCCGCCGAAGCCGTAGATGCCCTCGAACTCCGCGAACCGGGCCTTCCCGCCGAGTTCGAACGCGAGGTCCTGGAGCCGGCGGTTCGTCGACTGGCGGTACAGCTCGCCCTCCTCGGGGTCGAACCCGAGCGCGACGAGCGACAGCAGGTAGTCGCGGGCGTGTTCGTCGATCTCCTTCCACGTCATCCCCCGCGCGGAGTGGGCTTCGAGGTCCGCGATGAGGCCGTACGTGTCCGCGCCCTCCTCCTGGTGGTAGACGAGTTCGTCGAACACCAGCTTGTGTCCGATGTGGGGGTCGCCGGTGGGCATGAACCCCGACAGCGCGGCGGCGTCCTCGTCGTTCCGGAGGGCCTCGGCGACCGGACGGTAGTCGCGGTGACCGAAGATGACGCCCCGGCGCATCAGGTAGTGCGGGTTCGGCACCTCGTCGATGACCGTCTCGAACTCCTCGATGCCGAACTCCTCGAACAGCTTCCGGTAGTCGTCGACGGTCGCCGACCCCCACGGGTCGAGCGCGACGCCGTCGCCGTCCGTCTCCGCGCTCGGTTCGCCGTCCGCCGTGCCCCGGTCCGGGGCGGAATCGTCGCTCGTCATGGAGTGAGCCGCGCGACCGTCAGGTACGCGGGCGAGTCGTCGCCGGCCAGCGCAAAAACCATTCGCTTCCGCACGCCGCCGGCGAGGCGCACGTCCTCAGCCAGGTCGCGGGGGTGGACGCTGTGGTCCGGCCGCACCACCCGCACCAGCGCCTCCGAGTGGGGCAGCTCCGACACCGACTCCACGGCGTCGTACGTGCGGAAGTCGGCGCCGAACTTGTACCCGGTCTTCGGGACGACGCCCTGGTCGCGCAGGTCGCGGTAGACGGAGAGCCGACGGTCGAACCGCTCGCCCTCGACCTCGCGCCCCCGGTCGACCACGGCGTCGGGGTCGAGTGCGAGCGCGTCCCGGGCCGCGAGGTCGGCTGCCTCGACGAGCGAGAGCTGGAGCGCGTCGACGGCCGCCGCGTCGCGTCCAGCGACCGGCTGGCCGTAGAACGCCGACTCGTACAGCCCGGCCGGCGGGTCCCAGCACACCACCCGGTCGTCCATCAGGTCCGCCTCCGCCGGCCCGGACAGGTCGTACGCCGTCGCGCCCGCGAACCCGCCCCCGGTCTCGCACTCGAAGTACGTCACCTCGCTCTCCTCGTCGACGACGGCGAGGACCGGACCCGGGAGGTCGGCCGCCAGGAGTTCCTGCCGCTCGCCGGCCACACGGACGCGGTGGCCCACCTCGCCGCCCGGCTTCTCGCCGCGCGCGAACGCCACCAGGTCGACCAGCGGGTCGGCGTCCGCGCCCGGCCAGCCGTCGCGAGCGGGCGAGACGTAGAACCCCCGCTCGCGCAGGTCGGCGTAGACGAGGAACCGGGCGGCGAAGCGGCCGCTCGTCGCGACCGAGTCGGCGAGGAACGAGCGGAAGCCCGCCCCGTCGACGGTCGTCAGGTCGCCCCGATACAGCAGGTGGGCCGCCTCGACGCGCGCGAGGTCCACCTCGCTCCCGCGGGCGCGGCCGTACCCTCGTGCGTCGTGGAACCGCTGGCGGGCGTCGCCGGAGACGACGACCACGCCGTCGCGGAGCGTTCCGTCCATACGCCGTATCGAGGTCGGTCCGCGTTTATGCGCACCGGTCCCGGCTCGAAGCGTCGACGCTCGCACGGTCCGTCGGTGGCGGCCGACGCCCGGTCTCCGTCCGGTCCACCCTCGGCCCGCTCACGGTCCGGCGGTGGCGTCGTGTCCGCGGTCGCAGGTGCCGTCGAGACAGCGGACGTCGCTCCCCGTCTCGAACAGCGGGAGCCCGCAGGTGCACGTGCCGGCGAGTTCGCCCGCGGGAATCGAGAACGCCGTCTCGCAGTCGGGGTAGCCGTCGCAGCCGAGGAACGTCCGTCCTCGGTGCTCGCGGACGCGCAGGTCGCGTCCGCAGTCGGGGCAGTCGAACCGGCGGTCGAGCGCCGTCTCCACGGCGTCGGTCAGCGACTCGCAGGCGTAGTCGATACACAGTTCGAACACCTCGCCGCGCGCGACCCGCATCAGCGGCAGGCCGCAGTCGCCGCACGCTCGGCCGTCCAGAACGCTCGCGCCCGCCGGGAGCCCGTAACGGTCCTCACAGCCCGTACAGACCACGTCGCCGCTCGCGCGCACGAGCGGCGCACCGCAGTCCGGACAGTCGCCCACGGGAACGCCCGCGTCGGTGACGGGGAACGTGGCGCGCCGGCCGGGGCCGTGCGAGCGGACGCGGAGCGCCCGCTCGCCGTCGCGCGCCGTGAGCGCGAACCCCTCGTCGTCCGCCTCGACGGTCAGGCTCTCCGGGCGCGTGAGCCACGCGACGGGCTGGTAGCCCGCCCGGTCGTGGACGAGCAGGGTCCGGTCGGGTTTCGCGAGTGCGACCACCCGCCCGCGCTGGGTCCGCTCCCCGCGGGGGGCGTCGAACTCGGTGGTGCAGTCGCCGGCGAAGACGCGGAGGGTCTGCGGCACAGGGCGTGTGGTCCCGGCATCCGGTTTGAATCTGAGCACACTCCTCGTCGCCTGCGCGACGACGCGCGACCTCCTTCTACTCTCTCCTCACGCCACCGTGACGACGGCGCTGCCGCGCTTGTGGCCGGTGTCGACGTAGCGGTGCGCCTCCGCGATGGCGTCGAGCGGGTAGCGCCTGCCGATGACCGCGCGCAGTTCTCCCGCTTCGACGAGGTCACCGAGGAACGCGAGGTGGTCCCGCTTCTGGCTCGGCGACCGCAGTCCGGTGGCCGCGAAGACCGCCCGTTTGCCCCCGAACAGCTTCGTCCACCCCATCCGGAGGAGGACTCCGGCCGACGGGGCGGTCGTCAGGTAGACCCCGCCCGGCGCGAGCGAGTCCCTGCACCGGGCGTAGGAACTCTTGGCCACCACGTCGAATATCACGTCGTACGTCCGTCCGGTCTCGGTGAAGTCGGTGGTCGTGTAGTCGACGACACTGTCCGCGCCGAGCGACCTCACCAGGTCCACGTTCGCGGGGCCGCAGACGCCAGTGACCTCCGCCCCGAACCGCTTGGCGAGTTGGACGGCGAGCGTCCCGACCGCACCCGACGCGCCGTTGACGAGGACCGACTGACCGGGCCGGACGGCCGCGACGTCCCGGAGGAATCCCATCGCGGTGAGCCCCCCCTCGCAGACGGCGGCGGCCTCCTCGTACGTCGCGGCGGGGGGTTTCGGTGCCAGCGCCCCGGTCTCGGGGACGCAGACGTACTCGGCGTGTGCGCCGCTCTCGGGGGCGGTCGTCCCGAACACCGCGTCGCCCGCGGCGAACCGCGTGACGGCCGCGCCGACCGCCGCGACGTCTCCGGCGAACACGTCTCCGAGGACGGATTCGGGTCGCCTGAGACCGCCGAAGAACCGCACGAGGAACGGCTTCCCCTCCCGGAAGGCCGAGTCCGGCGGCCCGACCGTCGTCGCGCGGACGCGGACCAGCACCTCGTCGTCCGCGGGCGTCGGTTTCGCCACCTCCTCGACACGCAGGACGTCGGGTGACCCGTACCTCGCGGCCACGACCGCCTTCATTCGCGTCTCGCCGCTCGCCGACTGCTCGGTGACACGTGCCGACATCTCGACCGTACGTACGCCGCCGACCGTCCTGAACTGATAGTACCAGTGAGTAGCGCCCTTCGGCAGGGTTTCGGACCGGCCGCGCGAGCGCACTCGACCCTCCGGAGTTATGCGGCGTGGCCGTGCAGGGCCGGTGTGCCCGACTCCGACTCCGATTTCGACTCCGACGCCGCGACCGACGCCCGACCGGTGGTCTGTTTCGACATGGACGGCGTGCTGGTGGACTCCGAGGACTACTGGCACCCGGCCGAGCGCGAGCGCATCTTCCCCGCGGTGCTCGACGGCGAGCACCCGGACCTCGACGAGGTGACGGGGATGAACTACCGGGAGATACACGCGTACCTCGACGCGGAGTACGACGTGACCGTGAGCGAGGCGGAGTTCGTCGACGTCTACGACGAGACGGCCGAGACCATCTACGGCGAGGAGGTCCAGTTGCTCCCGGGCGCGCGCGACTTCGTCGCCGGCCTCCGCGAGGAGGGGGTGCCGGTCGCGCTCGTCTCCTCCTCGCCGCGCGAGTGGATCGAGACGGTACTCGACCGGTTCGACCTCTCGTTCGACCTCGTCCGCTCGGCCGAGGAGTTCGACGGGCCGGGCAAGCCCGACCCGGGCGTCTACGAGGCGGCCATCGCCGACCTGGGGGGCGACCCGGCGAGCGCCGTCGTCGTCGAGGACTCCGAGAACGGCGTACGCGCGGGCAGCGCCGCCGGCGCGTACGTGGTCGCCTACCGCGACGACCACAACGCCGACACGGACCTCTCGGCGGCCGACGAGGTGGCCGAGTCGCCCGAGGACCTGTTCGCGGCGGTGCGTCAGGCCACCCGGACGATGCGCGAGTCGCGCTCCGGGAGCAGCGGGAGTTCCGGGTAGACCACCTCGACGGCGTACTCCACCTCGCTCTCCCCGGGCGGGCCGAACACGCCGACGGGGACCGTCGTCTCGCCGCTCAGGTACAGCGTCTTCGCGTGCATCTCGACGCCGTTCGCCGTCACGCGGACGCCGGCGCGCGCGCCGCCGCCGCGGTTGCGCACCGTCACCTCGCGCACGTCGTTCTCTGCGGTCCCGATGCTGTCCGGGAACGTCCCCCACTCGACCGTCGTGCGCGGGAGACCGCGCGCCTGACGCACGACGCGTTCGGCGACGCCCTCCGAGAGGCCCGCGCGGACGAGTTCGGAGGTGCCGGCCGCGACGACGTCGCCGGGGGCGGTCACGCCGCCCGCGGCGAGACTCTCCGCGCGGCCCGACCCGACGCCCTCGATGGCGGTCAGCCCGACGGCGTCTGCGGGCACGCCGTGTTCGACGCGGGCGCGGGTCCGCGCCGCGAGGTTCGCGGCCCGCCCCCCGGCGAACTCGCCGAGGAATTCCCGGAGCGCGCCCAGTAGTCGGAGCGCGTTCTGCCTGATGACCCACGCGTCCGAGCGGAGGTCCGACGGCGTCGTCCCGCCGACGGCGGCCCGGAGGATGGCGAACACCTTCCTGTTGCCCCCTTCGAGGTCCGTCGAAGTTCCCGAGAGCACGCGGTCGACCGCGTCCGCCTCGGACGCGCGCGCGGAGACGGAGTCGAACTCGGCCGCGTCCGCGACGGCGCGCAATACCGCGTCCTCGTCGACCGTCTCGCGGTCCGCCAGCCGCCGGAACCGCTCGGCGGTGTCGAGCCTGAGGTAGTACTTCGAGGTGAGCCGTCCGAGCGGCGTGCCCGCGACGGCGAGGTCCGCGTCCGTGGTGACGAACCCGCGCGAGACGAGCGAGTCGAGCGTCGCGCGCACCCGGTCGCGCACGCCCTCGAAGTCGTACTCCTCGGGCTTCGAGCGGGCGCGGACGTAGTAGAAGGTGGTCTCCAGCCAGTCCATCACGTCCTCGAGTCCGGTGATGGTGCCGAGCGCTATCTCGGCGTTCAGGTGTGACTCGATTTCGGCCGCCAGCCGCGACTCGATCTCCTTGCCCTCCCGGAGCAGGCGGCGGTACCGGTCGGCGTCCGCACGGTCGCAGACCACCCAGCCGTACCCCACGTCGTCGTACCCCGGGCGACCGGCGCGTCCGAGCATCTGGAGCACGTCGAGCGGGGAGACGTCCACCTCGCCCTCCAGCGGGTCGTGGTGTTTCGTGTCGCGGATGACGACGCAGCGCGCGGGGAGGTTGACGCCCCACGCGAGCGTCGAGGTGGAGAAGAGCAGTTGCACCTTCCCCCGCTTGAACCACTCTTCCACCTTGTCCCGGTCGTGCTTCGAGAGTCCCGCGTGGTGGAACGCGACGCCGTCCGGGACGGACTTGCGGAGCGTCTCGTTGTTCAACTCCGCGGCCTCGGTGTGGAAGTCGTAGTCGCCGCGCGCGCCGATGGGGACGTCCCGCTCCGCGAGTTCGTCGCGCGCCTTCTTCGCGGCCATCACGGTGTCCTGCCGGGAGGAGACGAACACGAGCGACTGCCCGCCGTCGCGGACGTGCGGTTCCGCCAGGTCGAGCGCGCGGTAGAGCCGCCGGTACTTGTCGGCGAAGGAGTTCTCGCCGTGCGTGTACGTCTTGACGCCGGTCTCGAGGTCGACGGGGCGGTACTCGTCGCCGAACTGGAACGTGGTCTCGGGCGGCGCGTCGAGCCACTCGGCCACGTCGCCCACGTTCGGCATCGTCGCCGAGAGCGCGACGACCCGCGGGTCACAGATGCGGCGCAGCCGCGAGACGGTGACCTCGAGCACCGCGCCGCGCCGCTCGGAGTCGAGCAGGTGGACCTCGTCGATGACGCAACAGGAGACGTCCGTGATGAAGCCGTAGCGGGCCGACTCGTGTTTCCGCGTCGCCGAGTCGGCCTTCTCGGGCGTCATCACGAGGATGTCCGCCCGCTCGGCCCGGCGGGGGTTGAGGTCGCGTTCGCCCGTGACGACGTAGACGGTGTAGCCCAGGTCCTCGAACCGCTCCCACTCGGCCTCCTTCTCGTTCGTCAGCGCGCGCAGCGGCGCGACGAACAGCGCGGTGCCGCCCGCGCGGAGCGTCTCGCAGATGGCGAGTTCCGCGAGCGCGGTCTTCCCGGACGCGGTGGGGGCGGCGGCGACGACGTTCTCGTCGCGTTCGACGACGGCCGGGAGCGCCTCGCGCTGCATCCGGTTGAACTCCTCGAAGCCGAAGGCGTCTGCGAACTCGGGGACTGCGTCTGCGACCTTCATTGGTGAGTAGTGGGTGCCCGGTGTGACTGACGGGTCCCCGGCGGGGGGTCCTGCTCGCGCCCGGGGACCGCGTCGGTGGCTGTGTAGTAGTCGGGGCGCTTTCGCGGATAGACCTTTCCTTCCGGGTCATGTCAGGCGACGCGAGCGCGTAGTCGTTCGACGCGGGAGCACGCCCACCGGGTGGTCGGGAGCGACCGCGTCCGCGCGAGCGGCGGCCGTCCTCACCCGTCGGGAGCGGCCGTGGCGGGCTAGTCGTCCGCGCTCGTCGGTTGGGTACTCATGCTCGCCTGGGAGTTCCAGAGCGTCGCGTACGTCCCCTCGTCGTTCCCGACGAGTGCGGTGTGCGTCCCCGTCTCGATGATCTCCCCGTCCTCCATGACGACGATGCGGTCGGCGTCCCGTATCGTCGAGAGGCGGTGGGCGATGACGAAGGCGGTTCGGTCCTCGACGAGTCGTTCCAGGTTCCGCTGGATTATCTCCTCGGTCTCCGTGTCGACGTCCGACGTCGCCTCGTCGAGGACGATGATCGCGGGGTCGTTGAGCAACGCCCGCGCGATAGAGACGCGCTGGCGCTGTCCACCCGAGAGTTTCACGCCGCGCTCGCCGACCTGCGTGTCGAAGCCGTCGGGAAGCCCCTCGATGAACTCCGCGGCCCCCGCGGCCTCGGCGGCCTCGCGAACGCGCGCGTCGGCCCACTCGGGGACGGTGTCGTCCTCGGAGTCGTACAGCGCCCGGAAGATGGCCCGGTCGCCGTACGCGACGTTCTCGTAGATGGTCCCGGAGAACATGTACGGGTCCTGTTCGACGACGCTGACCTCGTCGCGGAGTCGCTGGAGGTCGAACTCGCGGACGTCGACGCCGTCGACGCTGACCGACCCCTCGTCCACGTCGTAGAAGCGCGAGAGGAGCTTGAGCAGGGTGGACTTGCCCGACCCGCTCGTTCCCGCCAGTCCGACCGTCGCGCCCGCGGGGACGTCGAGGCTCACGCCGTCGAGGATGACCTCGTCGTGGTCCCCGTAGCTGAACACCACGTCGTCGAACTCGACGGTCCCCTCTATCTCGTCGGGGGCGTAGGCGTCGTCCGGCGAGGTGATCGTCGGGTCGTGACCGAGGATGCCGAACACCCGTTCGGCGCTCGACTGGGCCTTCTGGTACTTGTTCGCGGTCTTGCCGATCCGGGTCATCGGGCCGTCGAGCCTGCGCAACAGCATGAAGAACACCGCGAACGACCCCGCCGAGAGCCCGCCCGTGATGGCGCTCTGCCCCCCGAAGAGGAGGATGAGGACGAACGTCGTCCCGATTATCAGCCGGAGCGAGGAGAAGAAGACGCGCCGGACGGTGATGGCCTCGATCTTCTCGTCGCGGTACTCACCGCTCTGGTCGGTCACGCGCTCGGACTCGATGTCGTACCGGTCGAACGACTTGATGACCGCCGCGCCGCCGAGGTTGTTCGAGAGGCGCGTGTTGAGTCGTGCGACGAGTTCCCGGATGTGTTTGTACTTCGGTTCGATCCAGACGATGAACTTCGCCGTCACGAGCGCCAGCACCGGCATCGGGGCGAGCGCGATGGGCGCCAGCCCGGGAGCGAGGTAGACCATGTACGCGCCGACGGCGACGAACATGACGATGGCGCGGACGATCATCCGGATCTCGCCGTTGAAGAAGTTCTCCAGCCGGTTGATGTCGGAGTTGATGACCGACATCATCGCGCCCGTCTGGTGGTCGTTGAAGAAGCCGAGCGACTGGCGCTGCATGTGGTCGTACGTGTCGTGTCTGAGGTCGTGTTGAATCTCCTGTGCGGCCGTCTTGAACAGGTAGCGGGTGGCGAACTGCGCGACCGACTGGAGAACGTACGCGCCGGCCGCCAGCAGGCAGAGCCGGTACAGCAGGTCGAGGCGACCGGCGGCCGACGCCTCGGCGATGGACCGGCTCGTCAACAGTCCGAGGTCGGCGAGGATACCCGGCCTGCCGGTCTGGGTGATCACGCGGTCGATCGCCGCCGCGATGACGAAGACCGGAACGAGTCGCGCGACCCGCATGACCACCGCCGCGACGACGCCCGCACTGAGCCGCCGCCAGTACGGGCGGACGTACTCCCAGAGGTTCAGCATCGGGTGCCCCTCGACCTCTTCGCGTATGTTCTCGAAGCCGCCGTGAGCGTCTGACGTTGACATCTAGTTCCCTCAACCCCGACGTCTGCCGAACATAAACCTGTCTTACACGGGCGTTGACACCGGAACCCGAACGAGGATACCGGTAGTGTCGACTCACTAATCAGTACTGGGTTGCGTGCAACATACGGCCGGGACCGTCGTTCGCGCGCCCCGCTCACTCCCGCGAGCGAGTGGGGCGGCGCAGGAGCGGCGTTCCCACTCGCACACGTCGCCGTCCCGGACCGGCGGACCGCTCAGAACTCCTCGACGTGCGGCCGGAGGTCCAGTTCCAGCGTCCACGCGCTCCGGTCCTGTTCGACGAGGTGCCAGTAGCTCTCGGCGACGGCGTCCGGGTCGAGGTACTCCTCGGGGGTCTCCACCTCCTCGCCCGGGGGGCGGATGCCGCCGTCGAGGACGACGTGCGCGACGTGGACGCCCGCCGGGCCGAGTTCGCGCGCCATCGACTCGGCGAGGCCGCGCGTGCCGAACTTCGCCATCGAGAAGCCGACGGCGTTCTCGCGCCCGCGCACGGACGTGGTCGCGCCGGTGAAGATTACCGTACCCCCGTCGCCGTCGAGCATGTCGCGGACCGCCTCGCGCGAGCAGAGGAAGCCCGCCCGCGGCCCCACCTCGTACGCCCGGTCGAACGCCTCGCGGTCGGTGTCGAGCAGGCCCGTCCAGCCGGCGGCGCTCGCGTGGTTCACGAGCACGTCGACCGGGCCCAGGCGCTCCCGGACCGCCTCGAACGCCGCCTCGATGTCGGCCGGGTCGGCGAGGTCCGTCGGGACGGCCGCCGCCTCCGTCGGCAGGTCGTCCGCGAGGCCGTCGATGTACGACTCGCTGCGCGCGAGCAGGCCGAGCGAACAGCCCTCGGCCGCGAACGTGCGGGCGATAGACTCCCCGAGGCCGGGACCGACGCCGGCGACGACTGCGGTGTGCATACGCGTCGTCGCTCGGCCGGTACGGTGATAACGGTTGGCAGGGTCGGGCGAACGCTCCGGGCGGCGGGAGACGAGAAGCGACGGGAGCGGACGGCCCGAGCGCGGCGTGGCAGGCGCTCCCGAACAATCGAGTCGTTTAACAGCCGCTCGGGGGAACTACCCACCGGAATGCCCAGTGGAGACTACGACCCCGACACCGTCGAGCCGAAGTGGCAGCGGCGGTGGGTCGAGACCGACACCTACGCGTACGACGAGGACGCGGCGGCGGACCCGAACACTGTCTTCTCCATCGACACCCCGCCGCCGACCGTATCGGGGAGTCTCCACTGGGGTCACGTGTACGGTACCATCCTCCAGGACACCGTCGCCCGGTTCAACCGCATGCACGGCGAGGAGGTGTTCTTCCCGTTCGGCTACGACGACAACGGCATCGCCTCCGAGCGGCTGACCGAGGAGGAACTCGGCATCCGTCACCAGGACTTCGAGCGCCGGGAGTTCCAGCAGAAGTGCCGCGAGGTCTGCCGGGAGTACGAGGCGGAGTTCACCGAGGAGATGCAGGAACTCGGCGTCTCCATCGACTGGAACGAGACGTACCGGACCATCGAGCCGCGGGTCCAGCGCATCTCGCAGCTCTCCTTCCTCGACCTGTACGAGCAGGGTCGCGAGTACCGGGAGAAGGCGCCGGCCATCTGGTGTCCCGAGTGCGAGACGGCCATCTCGCAGGTCGAGACCGAGGACGACGAGCGGGACAGCCACTTCCACGACATCGCGTTCACCCTCCGCCGGTCGGAGGGCGCGGGGAGCGCCGAGGAGGAGGACGAGACGTTCACCATCTCGACGACCCGCCCCGAACTGCTCCCGGCGTGCGTCGCCGTCTTCGTCCACCCGGACGACGAGGCGAACCAGTACCTCGTCGGCGAGGAGGCCGAGGTGCCGCTGTTCGGCCAGCGCGTCCCCGTCATCGCCGACGACCGGGTCGACATGGAGACGGGGTCCGGCGTCGTGATGTGCTGTACGTTCGGCGACCAGACCGACATCGAGTGGTACCAGGCGCACGACCTGGACCTCCGCATCGCCATCGACGAGTCCGGCCACATGACCGGCGTCGCGGACGAGTACGAGGGACTCCACTCCGCGGAGGCGCGCGAGGCCATCGTCGCGGACCTCGAGGAGGCGGGCGCGCTGCTGGACCGCCGCGCCATCACGCACACGGTGAACGTCCACGAGCGGTGCGGGACGCCCGTCGAGTTCCTCGTCACCGAGCAGTGGTACGTGAAACTGCTCGACCGGACCGAGGAGTACCTCGCGGCCGGCCGGGAGATGGACTGGTACCCGGAGAAGATGTTCACGCGGTACAAACACTGGATCGAGGGGCTCCAGTGGGACTGGCTCATCTCCCGGCAGCGCTCGTCCGGCATCCCGTTCCCCGTCTGGTACTGCGGGGACTGCGACGAACCGGTGTTCGCCGAGCGCGAGGCCCTGCCGGTCGACCCCCTGTCGGACGACCCGCCGGTCGACAGTTGCCCCGAGTGCGGGGGCGACGAGTTCGTCCCCGAGGACGACGTGCTCGACACGTGGGCCACCTCCAGTCTGACGCCGCTCATCAACAGCGGGTGGGACTGGGACGAGGAGCGCGAGACGTTCGATATCGGGCGGCCGGAACTCTACCCGATGGACGTCCGCCCGCAGGGCCACGACATCATCAGCTTCTGGCTGTTCCACACGGTCGTCAAGTGCTACGAGCACACCGGCGAGACGCCGTTCGACTCCGTGATGGTCAACGGGATGGTACTCGACGAGAACCGCGAGAAGATGTCGAAGTCGAAGGGGAACGTCGTCACCCCCGGCGAGGTGCTCGCGGAGTACCCCGTCGACGCCGCCCGCTTCTGGGCGACCGGGAGCGCCGTCGGCGACGACCTGCCGTACCAGGAGAAGGGGCTGCGCGCGGGCGAGAAGCTGATGCAGAAGCTGTGGAACGCCTCCAAACTCGTCGACTCGCTCACGCCGGAGGCGGACCCCGACGTCGCGCACGGGGACCTGCGCGCGCTCGACCGCTGGCTGCTGGCGGAACTCGACGCCGAGGTGACCCGCGCCACGGAGCGGTTCGAGGAGCGGGCGTTCTCGAAGGCCCGCGACGGCCTGCGGAGCTTCTTCTGGCACACGTTCTGTGACGACTACCTCGAAGTCGCCAAGACCAGAGTTCGGGAGGCCGACGACGGCGACCCCGCGGCGCAGTACACGCTCCGGGTCGCACACCGCCGGTTCCTCAAACTGTTCGCCCCGTTCCTCGCCCACGAGACCGAGGAGCTCTGGCAGGACCTCTACGCCGAGGCGGGGGTCGCCGACGGCGGGTCGGTCCACCGGACGGACTGGCCGGAGCCGCTGGGTGTCGGGGCCGACCGCACGGCCGGCCGGACTGCGATGGCCGTCGTCGGTGCGCTCCGCCGGTACAAGAGCGAGCGGGGCCTCCCGCTCAACGCCGAACTCGCGTCGGTCGAGGTGTACGGCGAGGGGGACGTCGCGTCGTTCGCGGCCGACGTCAGGGGCGTGATGAACGTCGCGGACCTCGACGTCCTCGACGAGGAGCCGGAAGTCGAGACGGTCGTGACCGGCATCGACCTCGACTACGCGCAGGTCGGCCCCGAGTTCGGGTCGAAGGTGGGGGACATCGAGGCCGGTATCGCGCGGGGCGAGTACGAGATAGCCGACGGGGAACTCCACGTCGCCGGCGAGACGCTCGGCCCCGACCTGTTCGACGTCGAACGCGAGCGGCAGTACTCGGGCGCGGGCGAACTGCTGGAGACCGAGGACGCCGTCGTCATCGTTCACGACGACCGCGAGTGACGGACGGTCGACCGCGCTCTCTCGTTCGGCTCCCCCGAGCCGGTCGAGATGGATAGACGCGCCCTCTCGCTCGGCGGACCGCCGCTCGCCGCGGTGTTCGGGACGTTCCTCGCTCGCGGGGACGACGTGAACGGGCTCGTGCGGCGGCCGCCGTTCGTCGTCGCGGGCGTCGCGTCGGGGCTCGTCTCCGCCCTCCAGGTCGTCAGCGCGCTCCTCGGCGGGGTTACCGGAGGTCCGCGCCGACCGCGTCGGTCACGGAGTCGAACCCGTCGCGCTCCAGCAGGTCGAGCAGTCCCTCGTTGATGTCGCGCGCGAGGCTCGGACCCTCGTAGATCAGTCCGGTGTACAGTTGGACCGCGCTCGCGCCCGCGCGGAGCTTCCGGTAGGCGCCGCGCGCGTCGGAGACGCCGCCGACGCCGACGACGGGCACGTCCGTCCGCTCGGCGATGAACCGGACGAGCGACGTCGCGTGCGCCTCGATGGGCGCGCCGGAGAGGCCGCCCCGCTCGGCCCGGTTGTGGCTCCGCAGGCTCGCGGGGCGCTCCGTCGTCGTGTTCGTCGCGATGACGCCGTCGAGCCCCAGGTCGTCGACGACCGCGAGCGCCTCCTCCACCGCCCGTTCGGGGAGGTCGGGGGAGAGCTTCACCAACAGCGGGGCCGCACCGGCGTCTCCGAGCGCGCCGAGGATAGCCTCGAGCGAGTCGCGGTTCTGGAGCGACCGGAGGCCGGGCGTGTTCGGGCTGGAGACGTTCACGACCACGTAGTCAGCGTGCGCGCCCACGCGCTCGTACGTGTAGCGGTAGTCGTCGGCCGCCTCGGACAGCGGCGTGGACTTCGACTTGCCGACGTTGAGGCCGACCGGAACGTCCGGAAGCGGCTCCGCGGCCATGCGCGCGCCGACCGCGTCCGCGCCGTCGTTGTTGAACCCCATGCGGTTCACCAGCGCCCGGTCCTCGGGGAGGCGGAACAGCCGCGGCCGGGGGTTCCCCGGCTGCCGTTCGGCCGTGACGCCGCCGACCTCGACGTGCCCGAACCCGAGCGCGGCGAGCAGACGCGGGACGCGCGCGTTCTTGTCGAATCCGGCGGCGACGCCGACGGGGTTCGCGAGCGGGAGACCGAACGCTTCGGTGGCGAGTCGCGGGTCCTCGACGACGTACCGGTCCCGGAGGGCGGACTCGACCGGCGTCCCCTGTGCGGCACGCATCGCCCGCTGGGTCGCCTCGTGAACGGTCTCGGGGGGGAGCGCGAACAGCGCCGGCTTCAGGAGGTCGTAGGCCCGCATCGACCGGACGCACGGCTCGCGGGGGTATGAAAACGCGGGGTGAGAAGGGGTCAGAAGTCGTGCTCGACCTCGTCCGGGTCGGCCTTCTGGATGATGATCTTCCCGTCGCGGACGCGGACGAACACCTCGTCGCCGATCTCGAGGCCCGCGACGGCGAGTTCGTCCTCGTGGAGGTTCACGTGGACGTTGTGGTACTCGCCGTTCTCGTCTTTGGCGCCACTCGGACTGAGCGTCTTTTTCCGGACCATCGCGTTCGTTACCCGGGGATTCGCCGCACGAGATACATAAGTGTTGTTTACGCTACCCGGTGTCGCCCGGCGCGCGCGACCGAATACTGGTCGAAACAGCCGCGTCTCCGCGCGGTCGACCCCCCAAAACCGCCCGCCGCGACGACGATAGTATAAAATCTTCCTTCAGATAGCCCTCGTTTCCCCGATATATTATAACAGAGTGTGTGTTGGCCTCACACGGAGGAAAAACCATGGTACGTGAGGACGGTAAGCGGAACTTCGCGTTGCGCAACGCCAACGGAGCAGAGGATAGCGTGTTCTCGGGAAACACTCCCCGGCAGGCCGCCCTGAAGGCGGCGCGCCGCCTCGAACCGGGCACATCCGAAGAGGAAGCCGAGCGAGTCGAACTCCGACTCCGCGAGAAGGGGAGCGACAAGGTCCACATCTACGAGGGGTGGGCCTGGCGCGAGACCGCTCCCGACAACAAACCCGACTGGATGCCGGACGAGATCACCGAGGCGAACGTCTCGAAGCAAGGCATCGAACACCTCGAGAGCTGAACCGTCGGTCGTCGTCACCGTTCTTTCGCACCACGCGCCCTTGCCCGACCGCCACGCACTCGACCGGGTCGCGCCCGCCCAGCGTTCGGGCAGCCGGGGCCGTGCGTACTGGGCAGTAGTACACGGTCGTGCATGAGTACGCCCCCCATGAAACCGCATGACGGAGCCGACCCGAAACGACGGGCTTTTACGTAACCCTGCCATTCGAAGAAATGCGAAGGTCGCACGGCGCGTCCGTGCGGCACGGCACGCCCCTTCGGGGCGATGTCGCAGATCGAATCCACTGCCCTTAAGTATACGAGGCAACTGGAACGATACGTGCGACCGACACACCCCGTCGGGGTGGGGTCGGACGCGTTCCGGTGTCCTTAAGTGTATCAGGGCATTCGGATTGGATGCGAACGACACAACGCGAACCGCCGGCCGGTTCACCCCGGCCGGGTTCGCCTCGTCGACGCACTCCGAAGGGCTTAAGTCCCTTCTCGGAGTACGTTGATATCCGCAAGAAATGAGGATTCCGCCCCTGCGGTCCGCCGCAAGACGGTATCTGATGTTAGCCTCGATGGTTCGGTGACACCCGGTTGGTGTCACCGAGCTCGGACCACGCAATGGTGAACCACGTCTTTGACGTGATTCCCGCCACCCCGCTCCATCGTGGAGCGACATTCCGGTTGATCCTGCCGGAGGTCATTGCTATCGGGGTCCGATTTAGCCATGCTAGTTGCACGAGTTTAGACTCGTAGCGAATAGCTCCGTAACACGTGGCCAAACTACCCTACGGACCGGAATAACCTCGGGAAACTGAGGCTAATTCCGGATACGGTTCTCACGCTGGAACGCCGAGAACCAGAAACGCTCCGGCGCCGTAGGATGTGGCTGCGGCCGATTAGGTAGACGGTGGGGTAACGGCCCACCGTGCCGATAATCGGTACGGGTTGTGAGAGCAAGAACCCGGAGACGGAATCTGAGACAAGATTCCGGGCCCTACGGGGCGCAGCAGGCGCGAAACCTTTACACTGCACGACAGTGCGATAAGGGGACCCCGAGTGCGAGGGCATACAGTCCTCGCTTTTCTGAACGGTAAGGCCGTTCAGGAACAAGAGCTGGGCAAGACCGGTGCCAGCCGCCGCGGTAATACCGGCAGCTCGAGTGATGACCGATTTTATTGGGCCTAAAGCGTCCGTAGCCGGCCGAGCAAGTCCGTCGGGAAATCCACCAGCTCAACTGGTGGGCGTCCGGCGGAAACTGCTCGGCTTGGGACAGGAAGACCCGAGGGGTACGTCCGGGGTAGGAGTGAAATCCCGTAATCCTGGACGGACCGCCGATGGCGAAAGCACCTCGGGAGGACTGATCCGACGGTGAGGGACGAAAGCTGGGGTCTCGAACCGGATTAGATACCCGGGTAGTCCCAGCCGTAAACGATGTCTGCTAGGTGTGGCACTGGCTACGAGCCAGTGCTGTGCCGTAGGGAAGCCGTGAAGCAGACCGCCTGGGAAGTACGTCCGCAAGGATGAAACTTAAAGGAATTGGCGGGGGAGCACTACAACCGGAGGAGCCTGCGGTTTAATTGGACTCAACGCCGGACATCTCACCAGCTCCGACAGTAGGAATGAAGGTCAGTGTGATGAGCTTACTCGACCTACTGAGAGGAGGTGCATGGCCGCCGTCAGCTCGTACCGTGAGGCGTCCTGTTAAGTCAGGCAACGAGCGAGACCCGCGTCCCTAATTGCCAGCAGTACCCTTGTGGTAGCTGGGTACATTAGGGAGACTGCCGCCGCTAAGGCGGAGGAAGGAACGGGCAACGGTAGGTCAGTATGCCCCGAATGAGCTGGGCTACACGCGGGCTACAATGGTCGAGACAATGGGTTCCTACCCCGAGAGGGGACGGTAATCTCACAAACTCGGTCGTAGTTCGGATTGTGGGCTGAAACCCGCCCACATGAAGCTGGATTCGGTAGTAATCGCGTGTCAGAAGCGCGCGGTGAATACGTCCCTGCTCCTTGCACACACCGCCCGTCAAAGCACCCGAGTGAGGTCCGGATGAGGCTCCCGTTGGGGAGTCGAATCTGGGCTTCGCAAGGGGGCTTAAGTCGTAACAAGGTAGCCGTAGGGGAATCTGCGGCTGGATCACCTCCTACTGACCGGGACCAGGGCGACGCCCTGGCCCACCTTTGTGGTCCGGCTCGTGACGCCGACCGGGCACCTTCGAACCATCGAGGCTTACCGCCCCCCGACGGGGGTGGGCCCGTAGCTCAGTGGTAGAGTGCCTCCTTTGCAAGGAGGATGCCCTGGGTTCGAATCCCAGCGGGTCCATGTCCTCGGGGTTCGTCGGTTCGAACCGCTCCCCTTAAGTGGGAGACGACGAAACGACGAATCCCGAAGCAAGACCGATGCACCATCCCGCGAGAGCGTGGTTGGGAAGGGTCGAACACGGACCGCAGTAGACGGCTGTGGACGTGTGATGAGACCGTGTGTACGTGCAATCCAGACGCCCACTGGACCCGTTCATCGGGACCAGTGATCATCAGTCAATTGGCTACTGTGCCAGCTGGTGGATGGCTCGGCTCGAGAGCCGACGAAGGACGTGCCAAGCTGCGATAAGCTCCGGGGACCCGCATGGAGGGTAAGAACCGGAGATCTCCTAATAGGAATCCTCAACGCAATTGCCTTGCGCAATAGGGAACGCTCCGAATTGAAACATCTCAGTAGGAGCAGGAAAAGAACGCAAACCGCGATGTCGTCAGTAACCGCGAGTGAACGCGACGCAGCCCAAACTGAAGCCCTCACGGGCAATGTGGTGTTCGGGCTGGTATCAAGCAGTTCGTGACTGCGAGAAGTCTCCTGGAACGGAGCGCGATACAGGGCGACAGCCCCGTACCGTAGACACGACCTGCGGACCAGTTCCCAGAGTAGCGGGGGTTGGATATCCCTCGTGAATGTCCCAGGCATCGACTGGGAAGGCTAAACACTCCTCGAGACCGATAGCGAACAAGTAGCGTGAGCGAACGCTGAAAAGCACCCCGAGAAGGGCGGTGCAATAGGGCCTGAAATCAGTTGGCGATGGAGCGACGGGGCACGAAAGGTCCCACGTGGAACGACCGAGGCGCGAGCCTCCTGTAGGACTCGTGGGAAGCCGGTGTTCCGTCGTACGTTTTGAAAAACGAACCAGGGAGTGTGTCTGTTCGGCGAGTCTAACTCGATTATCGAGGAAGGCATAGGGAAACCGATACGGCCGCAGCGCTTTGCGCGAGGGCCACCGTGTTCAAGCGCGGGGAGTCGAACGGACACGACCCGAAACCGAGTGATCTACGCGGGGGCAGGGTGAAGCGCACCGAAAGGTGCGTGGAAGCCCGTTAGGGTTGGTGTCCTACAATACCCTCCCGTGACCTGCGCGTAGGGGTGAAAGGCCCATCGAACTCGGCAACAGCTGGTTCCAACCGAAACATGTCGAAGCATGACCTCTGCTGAGGTAGTCCGTGCGGTAGAGCCACCGATTGGGAGACCCGACTCCGAGAGGAGTCGGCCTCCCTGTCGAACTCCGAACGTACGGACGCCACGGAAGCAGGGAGTCCGGTGTCCCGGGGTAAGCTTGGGCACCATGAGGGGAACAACCCAGAGCCTGGTTAAGGACCCAAAGTGTGGACTAAGTGTGATTTGAAGGTAGTCTCGAGCCCTAGACAGCCGGGAGGTGAGCTTAGAAGCAGCTACCCTCTAAGAAAAGCGTAACAGCTTACCGGCCGAGGTTTGAGGCGCCCAAAATGATCGGGACTCAAGTCCACCTCCGAGACCTGGCGGCGCGGCTGACACCGCGATCCCGTAGGTTGGCGTTCCGTTTGGGTGGAAGCTCGGGCGAGAGCTCGCGTGGACCGAACGGGAACGAAAATCCTGGTCACAGTAGCAGCGATATTCGGGTGTGAACCCCGAAGGCCTGAAGAGTAAGGGTTCCTCGGCACTGTCAATCAGCCGAGGGTTAGCCGATCCTAAGTCCCGCCGTAATTCGAACGGGACGAAAGGGTAACTGGTTAATATTCCAGTGCTACCACGCACTGAAAGTCGACGCTTTGGAGTCGGCTGAGCCGGACCTTCGTCCGGTCGAATCGTCCAAGCCCGTGGAAGCCGTAACGGCACGAAGCGGGCGAACGTCGAGACAGCGCAAGTCAGCTCAATCCAGAGCCCGTGAAAAGACGAGCGTGGTATTCGTACCGAGATCCGACACAGGTACTCTGGCAGAGCAAGCCAAGGCCAACGGGAGCAACCGACGTTAGGGAATTCGGCAAATTAGTCCCGTACGTTCGCAATAAGGGATGCCTGCCCTCCACGGGGCAGGTCGCAGTGACTCGGGCGCTCCGACTGTCTAGTAACAACATAGGTGACCGCAAATCCGCAAGGACTCGTACGGTCACTGAATCCTGCCCAGTGCGGGTATCTGAACACCTCGTACAAGAGGACGAAGGACCCGTCAACGGCGGGGGTAACTATGACCCTCTTAAGGTAGCGTAGTACCTTGCCGCTTCAGTAGCGGCTTGCATGAATGGATCAACGAGAGCGCCACTGTCCCAACGTTGGGCCCGGTGAACTGTACGTTCCAGTGCGGAGTCTGGAGACCCCCAAGGGGAAGCGAAGACCCTATAGAGCTTTACTGCAGGCTGTCGCTGGGACGTGGTCGCTAACGTGCAGGATAGGTAGGAGCCGTTACACAGGTACCCGCGCTAGCGGGCCACCGAGGCATCCGTGAAATACTACCCGTTAGTGACTGCGACCCTCACTCCTGGCGGAGGACACCGGTAGCCGGGCAGTTTGACTGGGGCGGTACGCGCTCGAAAAGATATCGAGCGCGCCCCAAGATTTCCTCACGCGGGTCGGGAACCCGCGGAAGAGCGCAAGAGCAAAAGGAAGTCTGACAGTGTCATTCCCAACGAGTGACGCTGACGCGAAAGCGTGGTCTAGCGAACGGACCAGGCCTCTCCATGAGGCCGGTTTACGACAGAAAAGCTACCTTAGGGATAACAGAGTCGTCACAGGCAAGAGCACATATCGACCCTGTGGCTTGCTACCTCGATGTCGGTTCCCTCCATCCTGCCCGTGCAGAAGCGGGCAAGGGTGAGGTTGTTCGCCTATTAAAGGAGGTCGTGAGCTGGGTTTAGACCGTCGTGAGACAGGTCGGCTGCTATCTATTGGGGGTGTTACGGTACCTGACGGGAACGTTCGTATAGTACGAGAGGAACTACGAATGGTCGCCACTGGTGTATCGGTTGTCCGAGAGGGCAGATGCCGAGAAGCCACGCGACACGGGGTAAGAGCTGAACGCATCTAAGCTCGAAACCCACCTGGAAAAGAGGTACCACCGAGGTCACTCGTAGAAGACGAGTTCGATAGACTCGGGGTGTACGCGCCGAGGCAACGAGGCGTTCAGCCCGCGAGCACTAACAGACCGAGCCACACTCATGCACTGGCCCGTGTGAACGGGTCCAGGCGTTAACTGGATTGCACGTACATTACGGTCCATAGACCGACGCAGGCGTACATCGGATCGTTCCCGATGGTCGGCCTTAAGGCGGCCACAGCGGCGGGGTCACACCCGTACCCATCCCGAACACGGCAGTTAAGCCCGCCAGCGTTCCGACGAGTACTGGAGTGCGCGAGCCTCTGGGAAACCCGGTTCGCCGCCTACCACTCATACGCAGTTCGATGCCCACCAGCACGTGCTGGTGGGCTTTTTTCATGCGCAGACGGCCCATCCGCTAGGCTTAAGCGGTGGACCCGTCTCCTAGCAGACGCGCCAAGGTGGCAGAGTCCGGTCAGACGCGACGGCCTGCAGAGCCGTTCTACGCCGGTTCAAATCCGGCCCTTGGCTTCGATGGCTTCTCTCGATTTCTGTCGCCCCCTGACGAGCGCCAGCAGCGTACTTCGAGACGGAACACCCGTTTACCACCGGGTGCCACCACCCCTATAGACGGGGGCGGTGTCACTACCGGTGTGTCCACTGGCAACCCGACTAGGTGGGAGTACTGCAGTCTTCGGCCGCCGCGCGAGGAGACGAAGAAAGAGGCGAGCGACCCGACGGAGGACCTCAACGAACTGGGAGAGGAGGGCTGGGAGCTCGCCGACACCGTCGACTACGTCGGCGGCGGGACGAAGTACCTCGTCTTGAAACGACCCGCAGACGCCGCGCCCGACGCGACCGATGAGTGAAGACGACAGCGCCGACAACGTCAAGACGGGCAACACGATGCGCGAGCGGTCGGACGAGAGCAGTCTCAAGATATGGCTCCTCCTCGGACTCAACCGCGCCCTCCTGACGGCCGCACTCGCGGGCTTCGTCTTCGGCGGGTTCATCCTGTTCAGCGCCGCCCTCGACCCGTCGTTGCAGGCCGAGATCAAGTCGACGGACACTATCGAGACCATCTTCTCGACGATGATTAGCGTGCTCGTCACGGGCGCGACGCTCGTCGTCACCATCAACCAACTCGTCCTCTCACAGGAGAACGGCCCGCTCGGTGACCAGCGCCAGCGGATGAGCGACGCGATGGACTTCCGGACGTACACCAAGGACCTGCTCGGTGGCGTCGTGCCGGCCGACCCGTCGGCGTTCCTCAAGGCCCTGGTGGAGGAGACGGAGCGCCGGTCGGAGGCGCTCGACCGCATCGTCTCGGAGGGCGACGACGAGGAGCTACGGCGACAGGTCACCGAGTTCGTCGACAGCGTCCACGGGAACGCACAGGAAGTGCAGGACGAACTCGACGGCGCGAGTTTCGGCACGTTCGACGTGCTGTTCGCGGCGCTCAACTTCAACTACTCGTGGAAGGTGTACCAACTCGAGCGGATGACTGCGGAGTTCTCCGATTCGCTCGACGAGGACCAGCGTTCGGGGTTCGACGACCTGCGGACCGCGCTCACGATGTTCGGCCCCGCCCGCGAGCACATCAAGACGCTCTACTTCGAGTGGGCGCTGGTCGACCTCTCGCAGTACATCGTCTACGCGGCGGTGCCGGGTATCGTCGTCGCCGGGGGGATGCTCGCGTTCGTCGGCGCGGAGACGTTCGGCCCGGCGACGTTCCTCGGGCTACCGGTCGTCACGTGGGTGGTCGGTGTCGCGTTCACGATTACGCTCATCCCGTTCCTGACGTTCGTCTCCTACATCCTCCGCATCGCGACGGTGGCGAAGCGGACGCTCGCCATCGGCCCGCTCATCCTCCGGGACTCTCAGCGGTGAGGCGGTGACGGGGACGGGGCGACGCCGGGTGACCGGCTAGAGCACCCTCCGGCGCCGCCGGGGTGGTCCCGCCGCGCCGACGGCGTCGCTCCCGCTCGAGAGCCGTCCCGTCGGACTGCTCCGACGAGCGTGCAGCAACCGTGCGGTTCCGACCCGCCCTCACACCTCGAACGCTTCGAGTGCGTCCCGGTCGAGTTCGATGCCGTGGCCCGGCCGGTCTGGCAGGGTGATTTCGCCGTCCTCTGGCGTGAGCGGGTGCTCGATGACGTCGTCGAACACCTTCACGTCCGAGTCGCGGTGGAAGTACTCCACCCACGTCCCGTTCTCGCTGGCCGCGACGAGGTGCGAGTGGAGGTCCCAGTTGTAGTGGGGCGCGACGGGCACGTCGTAGCTCGCGGCGGTGTGCGCCACCTTGAGCCACTCGGTGATGCCGCCACAGACCGTGGCGTCGGGCTGGACCACCTCGACGGCTCCCTCCCGCAGGAGTTCGGCGAAGCCGTACCGCGAGAACTCGAGTTCCCCGGCGGCGACGGCGTAGTCGAGCGCGTCGTTCACCTCGGCCATGAGCGAGACGCTGTCGGGCATCACCGGCTCCTCGACGAAGTAGGGGTCGTACGCCGACAGCCGTCGGCAGGTTTCGAGCGCCTCGGGCTTGCTCGTCCACGCGCCGTTGGCGTCCACCATCAGCGTACACTCGTCGCCGACGGTCTCGCGGACCGCGCGGACGCGTTCCTCCTCCTCGGCGGGCGAGAGGCGACCCACCTTCATCTTCACGGCGTCGTGCCCCCGGTCGACGTACCGCCGCATCTCCTCGCGCAACCCCTCCAGTCCCTTCTCGTCGCGGTAGTAGCCGCCGCTGGCGTACGCGGGCACCGTGTCGGTGTACGCGCCGAGGTACTTGTACAGCGGCGCGTCCGCGGCCTGCGCGGCGACGTCCCACAGCGCGATGTCGACGGTGGCGATGGCGCGCAGCAGCGCCCCCTTGCGACCGATCTGGACCGTCCCGTCGAACATCTCGCGCCAGAGCCGCTCGGTGTCGCGCGGGTCCTCGCCCTCGACCATCGGCGCGAGCACGTCGGTGACCGCGTCGGCGATGAGCGCCGACCCGCCGTAGCCGAGCGTGTAGCCCAGCCCCTCGAGTCCGTCGTCCGTTCGGACGTACGTGATGGCGTGGTCGCGCTCTTCGACGGTTCGCGTCGCGAACGACACCGGCTCCTCCAGCGGGATTGACACCGCGAAGCTCTCTACCTCCGTGACCTGCATGGACGGCCGATTCACGACGGGACGGTAAATGGTTGTGTACCGCGGCCCCACCGCGCGCCCGACACGGTTTACCCGTCGCTCGATAGACCCCCTGTATGCGATTCCCGGACGAGCGTGCCGTCGACGCGGTGCTCGACACGCCGGTGCTCCCCCGGTTCGCCGCGGTGCGGTACGAGCCGGAGACGCCGGAGTTGGCCGACCCCGCGGGCGCGGCGCGCGAGGAACTCGACGCGCTCCCGCTCGGTGACCTCTCGGCGGGTGCGCGCGTCGCCGTCGGACTCGGCAGCCGCGGCATCCACGACGTCGTCCCCGTCGCGCGCGCGGTGGTCGCGGAACTGGCCGAGCGCGGCTTCGAACCGTTCGTCGTCCCCGCGATGGGGAGCCACGGCGGCGCCACGGCGGCGGGTCAGGTCGAGACGCTCGCGGGCATCGGGCTGACGGAGGAGACGCTCGGCTGTCCCGTCGACGCCCGGATGGACACGACCGTCCTCGGCGAGTCGACCGTCGGCGCGCCGGTGCCGTTCGCGACGGCCGCGCTGGAGGCGGACGGGGCGCTGGTCGTAAACCGGGTGAAGGCACACACCAACTTCACCGGGCCGTTCGAGAGCGGGCTGACGAAGATGGCGACCATCGGCCTGGGCAAACAGCGGGGGGCGAACGCCGCCCACGAACACGCGCTGGTCGAGGGGTACGTCCCCGTGCTGGAGGCGGCGCTCGACGTGGTCCGGGCGGAGACGCCGCTGCTCGGCGGTCTCGCGCTCGTCGAGAACTTCCACGACCACACCGCCCACGTCGAGGGCGTGCCCGCGGCGGCGCTGCCGGACGCCGAGGCGCCGTTGCTGGAGTGTGCGGACGAGTACATGCCGACGCTCCCGTACGACGAACTGGACGTGCTCGTCGTCGACCGCATCGGCAAGGACGTCTCCGGGGCGGGCATGGACACGAACGTCGTCGGGCGCTACAGCGTGTTGAACGCCGCGGACCCCGAGTTCCCGAACATCAGACGCGTCGTCGTCCGCGGGCTGACGGAGGCGACGCACGGGAACGGGATGGGAATCGGCCTCGCGGACGTCACCACCGCGTCGGCCGTCGAGGGGCTGGACCTCGACCAGGTGTACACGAACGCGCTCACCAGCGGGTCGCTCTCGAAGGCGAAGCTCCCGGTCGTGCTCCCGGACGACGAGCGGGCGCTCGCGGCGGCGCTCTCGACCGTCGGGACGTACGACCCGGAGACAGTCCGGGTGGCGTGGATACGCGACACCGGCCACCTCTCCGAGTTCCGCGTCTCGGCCGCGCTCGCGCGCGACCCGCCCGACGGCGTCGTCGTCGAGGGGTGGGAGGAGCTGACGTTCGCCGACGGCGAGCCGTCGTTCGAACCCGCCGAGTGAGCGCGACCGTCCCCGGTCGGTTCCCCGCACGGACTCGACGACGCCCCCTCAGCGGACGACGGTAGCCGAGACGCTGCCCACTTCGTCGACCTCCGCGCGGACGCTGTCGCCGGGTTCGACGGGGTGCGCGCCGGGCGTCCCGGTCGAGATGACGTCGCCCGGTTCGAGCGTCATCACGTTCGAGTGGAACGCCACCAGTTCCCGCGGCGAGAAGTGCATGTTGGCGACGACGTTGCGCGCCTCGACGGCGTCGTTCACGACCGTCCGCACCTCGACGTCGTCGAGCGACATCCCGGGACCGGGCACCGCGACGTGGGGACCGAGCACGAGGAACGTGTCGTAGCTCTTCGCGCGCGTGAGAAAGCGGGGGTTCCGCTGGAGGACGTCCTCGGCGGTCACGTCGACGACGGGCGCGAACCCGGCGATGACCTCGTCGGCCTCCGCGACGCCCACGTTCCGACACGTCCGACCCACGACGACGGCGAGTTCGGCCTCGGCGGTCACCCGCTCGGACTCCGACTCCGGAGGGAGGCGAATCGGCCCCCCGGGACCGGTCGCGGCGCTCGCGGGTTTGAAGAAACTCGCCGGCTCGTCGGGCGCCTCCTCCGAGAGGTCGGAGGCGTGTTCGGCGTAGTTCAGACCGATGCCGAACAGCTTTCCCGGCGTCTCGACGAACGGGCCGAACGACAGCGCCTCGCGTGGCGTCCGCTCCGCGGGCGCGTCGCCCGGGTCGCGGAGGCCGCCGGGCGCGCGCGCGAGCACGTCCCGGACGCTCGCGGCGTCGGGATAGGCGGCCGAGAGCGGGACGAACCCCTCCTCGTCGCCGACGAGCGGTCGGCCCGCGGCGCTCCGGGCGAGGTAGCGCATCTACTCGTCCGTCCCTCGGTCGGTCCAGAAGTCGAACGACCGACCGGGCGCGAACGCGTCGAGTCCGACGGCGAGTTCGTCGCCCGTGTTCTCGACGCGGTGCGGTTCGTCCGACTCGAGCAGGACCGAGTCGTACTCGCCGAGGGTGACGGCGTCGTCCTCGGTGTGGACCGTGAGCTCTCCCCGGAGGACGAGGCACACCTGCTCGTTCCCGTGGTCGTGCATCGGCGAGGAGTGGCCCGGCGGCTTCTCGAACCACTCGAAGCTGAACCGCTCGCTGCCCGCGAGGCTGACCCGGCGCCAGCCCTCGTCGGGTTCGTACGTCGTGGCCTCGTCGAACTCGACCGGTTCCATGGGCGTACGAACACGCTCGGCGTAATCAATCCTCGTACCTCGTACCGCCGCGCGGTCGTCCGTGGGGGTCGCCGTGAGGGCCCGCGAGAGGTGCCGGTCTACAGGTTCGACGAGCCAGAACCGCCGTCGATGGGGATGGCGACGCCGTTGATGTACCCGGATGCGGGCGAGGAGAGGAACGCGACGGTGTTACCCAACTCGATGGGGTCGCCGATGCGCCCGAGCGGGATGCCGCTGCCGCGGGCCTCCAGCCCCTCCTCGTAGGAGTCGTACTCGCCGCGCTCGACCGACTGCTCGACGAGTTCCTCGATGCGGGACGTCTCGTGTGCCCCGGGGAGGACGGCGTTCGTCCGGACCTCCGGCGCGAGTTCCTTCGAGAGCGTCTTCTCGAGACCGATGACGCTCATCCGCACGGAGTTCGAGAGCACGAGGCTGTCGATGGCCTCCTTGACGCTCCGGGAGGTGATGTTCACGATGGTGCCGCCGCCGTCGGCGCGCAGGTGGTCGGCCGCCTCGCGCACGAGGCGGACCACGCTCATCACGAGCAGGTCGTACGCGTGGTACCAGTCCTCGTCGGTGGTCTCGAGGAACGGCCCGCTCGGCGGCCCGCCGGCGCTGGTCACGAGGTGGTCGAGTCCGCCGAACTCGTCGACGGTGTGTTCGACCAGCGCCGCGACTTCCGCCTCGTCGGTCAGGTCCGCGGGTCGGCCGACGACCGTCGCTCCGTCCGCCGCCTCGCCGCTCACTTCCTCGACGGCGTCGTCGAGTCGGTCCTCGTCGCGGCCGTTCATCACGACGTTCACGCCCTCGCGCGCGAGCGCCAGCGCGGACGCCTTCCCGAGTCCGCTGCTCGATGCGGTCACCAGCGCCGCGTTCCCCGCGATGTCGTAGTCCATGGGGACCCCTCGTCAGGAGTCCCCTAAAATCCTCGTTCACCGGTGCGTCTCGCACTGCCGACTCGTCCCGTTCCGAGCGTCGCTCCCCATATCGGGGACGTGGCGCCGCGCGCGCTCTCGCAGAAAGTAACGGTTAAACGCCGGGCGCACAGTCGTCCGGGTATGCAACGACGCGCCGCGGCCGTCTACGTCGCGTTCTTCCTCGTGGTGGGGGCGGTGTCGTTCTCGCTCATCGCGACCGCCAGCGCGCCCCACTTCTCGCTCCAAGACCCCGAGCAGTCGCTCCAGGTCAACGAGTCGTTCACGGTCAACGAGACCGAGTACACCGTCACCTCCATCGAGGCCGAGATGTCGAGCGGGAGCAGCGGGGGCCACGGCGGGGGTGGCGCCGCGACGCTGGAGCGGTCGGGCACCATCCGGTGGACCAACCAGTCGGCGAGGTTCACCGAGGAGTGGGCCAACGGGTCGACCGTGACGTACGACGGCGGAAGCTGGAACGTGTCGGTCGCGCCCGGCAACAACACCACGCAGTTCTCGCTCGTCGAGGTCGTCAACCGGACGGCCATTCTCCGGAACGACTCCGCGGCGGCGAACCAGACGACCACCGTCGACGGCGTGGAGTACGTCGTCAGACAGGAGAACGGCACCCGGACGCTCGTCAACGCCTCGGAGTACTTCCCGGACCCCGAGACCGAGCAGTTCGAGCAGGGCGACCAGTTCCAGTACGCCGGTAACGAGACGACCGTGACGGAGGTCACGAGCGAGGCCGCGACGCTCGCGTGGGTCGCCCCGCAGACGAACGAGGTCAGCGTGAACGACCAGGCGAACGCCACCGTCGGGTCCACGACGTACTTCGCGTCCTTCCCCGACAACTCCACGCTGGAGCTGTCGACCGACTACTCGCAGTACCAGGCGTATCAGGACGAGTCGACCGAGTTCACCACGCTCACGAACGGTCTGTGGGGCGTCACCATCCTGAGCGGTCTGTCGGTCCTCTTCCTGACCGGCCTGGCGTACCTCCCGTCGCGGTACTGAGCGACGAGGTCGGGTCTCCCCACCGTTCTTCTCGCTTCTCTCGGTGCCCACCGTTCTTCCCGCCTCTCCCGGCACCCTCCGTTCTTCTCGGCCCCCTCGCCGACGGAGCGGTTCAGCCGTCGAACCGGTAGAGCGACGTGACGTACGGCAGGCGGTTGAACAGCCAGAACGCGACGGGGAGTCCGACGACACTCACCGCGAGCGCGCCCGCCACGTTGGCCCACAGCAGGCCGAGCCACCACCCGACGAGGACGAAGTAGACGCCGCGCACGAGCAGCGACCGCTGGCCCCGACCCGCTCCCGGCGCGGACAGCGACTGCGGCTCCCGGAGCGAGAGGACGGTCGGCACGAGGTTGACGAGTTTGACCCCGAGCGGGATGCCGACTATCGTCGCGTTCAACAGCCACGCGACGTTCGCGACTATCGGCGTCGCCCACCAGCCGACGGCGAGGAACCAGAGCGCGCGCGTGAGCAGCGACCGTTGCGTCATACCCGGGAGAGGCGGCGAGCGGTCGAAACCCTTCCGTTCGCCCTCGGACGGCGAGCACGACGGGATTCTCACCACGGTCGGACGCGTTCGGCTCGCTTCCGGCGGCCGCTCGCCTGCGCGCGCCCTCCCTGCTTCGAATCCCGTGCCCGCTGTCGTCACTCGCGAGTGCTCGTGACAGACAGCGGGCGCGACGGGATTCGAACCCGCGACCGTCGGATGGCTCCCCGCGACGGCGTCGCCGCCGCGGTTAGAAGTCCGACGCTCTGTCCGGACTGAGCTACGCGCCCTCGCCGGGACAAAGCGGCGGGAGGAGCAAAAACGACCCGATTCGAGCGGACTGCTCGACGGTCCCGCAGGATTTACGAGCGCAAGCGGCGAAGCGCGGACGATGCGCGTAATCGGAACGGTCGGCCTGCCGGGGAGCGGCAAGGGCGAAGCCGCGACGGTCGCCGAGGAGGAGGGGGTGCCGGTCGTGACGATGGGGGACGTCATCCGCGAGGAGTGCCGACGCCGGGGACTCGACCCGGCGGAGCACCACGGCGCGGTGGCGAAGGCGCTCCGGGACGAGGAGGGCCCCGCCGCCATCGCCGACCGGACCGTCCCGCTCGTCGAGGCGGCGGCCGCCGAGTCGGACGCGGACGTCGTCCTCGTCGACGGCCTGCGCTCGATGGTCGAACTGGAGCGGTTCCGCGAGCGGTTCGGCGAGGGGTTCCTGCTCGTCGCCGTCGACGCGCCGTTCGACCTGCGCGCCGAACGCCTCGGCGCGCGCGGCCGCGACGACTCGGACCTCGACACCGAGTCGCTCCGCGACCGCGAGGAGCGCGAACTCGCGTTCGGGATGGGCGAGGTCATCGACGCCGCCGACGTGACCGTCGAGAACACCGACTCGCTGGCGTCGTTCCGCGACCGGGTGCGCGACCTGCTCACCGAGACCGAGGACGTCCCGGAGGCGACGGAATGACGAGCGTCTACAGCATCGACGCCCGCATCGAGGCGCCGGTGCGCGACACGGAGGTCACCGACCGCGTCGCGGACGCCGTCGAGAACCTGTTCCCGAACGCCGAGACGACGGCCGAACCCGGGAAACTCGTCGCAGAGACGCACACGCTGGACCCCTTCTCGGACAAACTCCACGAGCAGGAGATACTCGACACCGCCCGCCGGGAGTTCGAGCGGAACGCCCGCGCGGACGGGTTCTCGTTCAAGCTGAAGAAGCAGGCCGCCTTCCAGGGCGTGGTGAACTTCGCGGTCGGCGAACCCGACGAACTCGGCGACATCGAGGTGGACGTCGTCGTCCGCGAGCCGTCGGTCGCGGAGTACATCGACCACATCGCCCCGCCGACCGAGGACGGACGGCCGGTCGACCCCGAGCGTCGCTGACGCGCCGACGCCGCCGACTCGCGACCCGCGGTCGTCGCTCCGCCGGCGCTACGCCACGACCCACGACCTGACGGTCGCGTTCCGCTCCGCGTCCGCCGGACAGACGACGATGGCCGTGGCGGTGCTCGACGCCGGCACGTCCTGGAACGCCATCTCCGTCGAGACGTCGCCGCACGCGACGTCGACCGTCGCGGACGACAGTCCGCGTCCGCCGTGGTTCGTGATCACGACCTGCGCGTTGACCGTACCGTTCCCCGTCGGCGTCGCCCCGACGATTTCGGCGGTCGGGGGGGCGGTCTCCGGCGTCGTCGCAGCGCTGTAGGCGAGAAAGCCCAGCAGGAGCACCGTCACGACGACGCTGGCGACGAGTACCGCCCGCTCGACGGCGAGCACCGAGTGGGTCACCTCGTCGGTCGCCTCGGTCGCGCTGTCGGGCACGGCCTCGCGGACGCTCTCGTCCCCGCCGATGATCGGGTCGACGCTGTCGCCGTCGCCGTCGGGTTCGCCGTTCGAGTCGCGGTCCCCTCCGTCCGTCCCGTCGTCCCGGTCGTCGCTCACGACAGCACCACCCCCGCGCCCGCGGCCCCGACGGTCGCCGGGAACCCGAGTACGACGGTCTGGCGGACCCACTCGACCGGGCCGACGTGCGTGAACGCGCCGAACCCCGCGAGCAACAGCGCGGCGGTCGAGAGCGCGAACACGTACGCGGTGCAGGTCAGTCCGACCCGTCCGCGCAACGTGCTCTCGTGGAGTCGGCGGCCCTGCCCGCGGAACTCGACGGTGTACAGCGTCAGGTAGCCGGTGCCGAGGCTCACGAGCGCGATGGCGAACAGCCGCCACCAGCCCATCCGGTTCGCCATCACGAGCACCTCGTCGGTCGGCGCGATGGGGAACGAGAGGAACAGCGCGCCGGCGACGAACGCGAGCGCGCGGGTGTCTCGTTCGCCGCCGACGATGGGCTCGTCGTCCTCCTCGGCGCCCGCCAACAGCGTGTCGGCGATCGCCGCTCCCATCGCGTACGGGACCGTGAGAAACAGCGTCCGACGCGCGATGACGACGAGCGAGTCGCCCCACGAGAGCATCCCGAGCAGCCACAGTGCGACGAGACTGGTGACCAGCCCCTGGAGCAGCACCTCGGCGAAGTCGACGAACTCGCCGAGGCCGTACGGGCGGGCGTGGCTCTCCGTCCCCTCGCGGAACCCGATGGCCTGCGCGGCGAGGTAGATGAGTATCACTCCCGCCGTCGAGTACGCGAGCACGCCTTCCACCGAGAGCGACTGCCCGAGCCACCAGATCTCGCGTGTGTACGTCGCCGTCACTCCGAGGACGAACAGGGCACCGACGACGCCGCGGCCCTGTTCGCGGAGTTCGTCTGCGAGCGCTTCGTGCATACCCCTCGACTCTCCCGGGGTTCCCAAAAGCGCTCCCGCCGAGTCGTGACCGGATACGTTCGACACGCGCTCCGGCGACACCGCGACCCGTCTCGGCGTCGACGGGCGTGGACGGGCCGACCCGTCTCTCACGCGAACAGCAGCACCGCCCCGAACAGGACGAGCACTCCGAGCACGTCACAGACGTTCGTGACGACGGGGATGACGACGTCGTCGGGGTCGAGCGAGAGGCGGTAGGCGACGTACGTCGCGGCGAGCGTGACTCCCACCGCGAGGACGGCGAGCGTGACGCCGGCCGACAGCGCGACGAGGAGCACCGTCTCGGGGGCGAGCGTCGCCGTTCCGGTGAGCGCCGCGAGCGCCCACGCCCCGAGACCGACGACCGGAAAGAGCGTGGCCGCGAGTGCGACGGTGGCGAGCGCGTTGCCCGCGAGTTCGTCGTCCGTCGGGGAGAAGGAGAGCGTCCCGAGGTGGAACGCCGTCGAGAGCCGCGCGGCCAGAATCGAGCCGAGGTTCCCCGCGGTTCCGATGGTGACGGGGACGAGTACGAGCAGCGACGGCGCCGCCAGCAGGCGCTGCTCGAACGAGCCCAGCACCAGTCCCGAGCCGAGTTCCACCAGCGTCAACGCGAGCAGCACCGGCAGCGTCGCGCGGGTGATGGCCCGGACGCTCCACTCGGTCGCCACTACGCGGCACCCCCGAACAGCGCGAGCGTGGCCCGGACGGCGAGCAGGAGGAACGCGACGCCGAACACGTCGCCCGTCGTCGTCACGAGCGGACCGACGAGCGTGTCGGGGTTGTGCCCGCGGCGGTAGCCGACGAGGACGACGGACACCACGACGGCGACGAGCGCGCTCCCCGAGAGGAGCCCCGCGAGGAGCGCGACGGTCACCATCACCCGGAGCGGCGCGACGGGCGAGCCGAGCAGACCGAGCAGCGCGACGGTGCCCGCGGCGGCGAACGTCGACGCGAGCAGCCCGTTCGCCAGCGCGGCGGCGGCCGCCGCGCGCAACCGCTCGTCGCCCGCGCGCACCCGGGGCTCGACGAGCCCCTGGTGGAGCCCGGTCGAGAGGCGTGCGCCGAGGCTACCGTACACGTTCCCGCGGGTGGCGAGCAGCGCGGGGACGAGCACGAGCAGTCCCGGGACGGCGCGCAGTTCCGCCCGCATCCCGCCGAGGACGACGCCCGCGAGCAGACCGCCGACGAGGCTGGTCGCCAGCGCCGGCAGCGCCTCGCGGTACGCCTCGCGCGCCACGTCTCCGGCTCCCATGCGAGAGCGCACGCGCCCCCCCGACAAAAGTCGGGCGCGTGGACTCGGACGCGTCCCGGCGAGCGCCGAACGTTCCCCCGCCGGTCGGCCCGTGAACGTCTCTCCGGCTGACGCGACCGACGCGCCCTTATCTCCTCGCGTTCTCTCCCCGACGTGAACCAGTTCCACGTCCTCCTGACGAACGACGACGGCATCGACTCGCCCGGTCTCGCCGCGTTGTACGAGGAACTCCGGGCCGTCGCGGACGTGACGGCCGTCGCCCCCGCGGACGACCAGTCGGGGGTCGGCCGCTCGCGGTCCGACGCCGTCGGCGTGGACGACCACGAGTGGGGGTACGCCGTCCACGGCACGCCCGCCGACTGCGCCGCGTGGGGACTGCGGGGACTCGACGCCGACTTCGACCTCGTCGTCTCGGGGTGCAACCTCGGCCCGAACTGCGGGGAGTACCTCATCGGCCACTCGGGCACCGTCGGCGCGGCCGTCGAGGCGGCGTTCCTGGGAGCGCCCGCGCTCGCCGTCTCGGCGTACCACCGGGAGGCGTTCTTCCCGCCCGACGAGGTGTCCTTCGAGACGCCCGCGACGGTCACGCGCGCGCTGGTCGAACGCCTCGTCGACTCGGACGTGTTCCACGCCGCCGACTACCTGAACGTGAACGCGCCGATGGCCGCCCACGGCGGGATGCGCGTCACGGAACCGCTCGCGGACTACGCGGTGGACGTGCGCGAGGCGACCGAGGACGAACGGGAGACCGACGACGGCGACTGGCGACTCGACAACGACTACTGGGCGCGACTCGACCAGTCCGACCGCTACCCGACGCTGGAGCGGGTGAGCGAGACGTACCCGGACTGGTCCGACCGCGCGGCCGTCGTCGCGGGCGACGTGAGCGTCTCGGCGATGCGCGTCCCGCAGGAGTCGGTCCACGCACCGGCCGTCGACGAACTCGTGGCGGCGTACAACGACGAGTGGCGCGCGGACGAGGCGGCGGCGGACGACTGACGCCCCGTCGGGCGCACTCCGACGAGGGACGCTACGCGTCGGCCGGCCGGCGGGCGAGCAGGTAGCGTTCCCGTCGGTCCGCCGGCACCTCCTCGACGGTCAGCCCGGCGTCTTCCAGCAGGCCGCGTATCCCCTCGACGTCGACACCGTGCTGGGGGTGGACTTCGACTGCGACTACCCGGACCCCGTCGAGGTGCGCTCCCAGGCCTTCGAACACCTGTCGCTCGAACCCCTCGACGTCGACCTTCAGTGCGTCCGGCCCCGGCACGTACGAGTCGCCGCGTCTCAGCGTCACGTCGAGCGACTCCGCCCCGCCCTCTCCGATTCGGTGAGCGCCCGTACCGACGCCGCCGTGGACCGCGAGCGGGGCCTCGCCCGGTTCGGCCGCGAGACCGACGCGTTCGAGGGACACTCGCCCCGCGATGTCGTTCAGCGCCGCGTTCTCGAGCAGGCGGTCGCCGTTCCCGGGATGCGGTTCGAACGCCCGCACCCGGTCGACGACGCGGCCGGCGAAACAGGTCCACGTCCCGACCGCCGCCCCGACGTCCCACACGACCATCTCCGGTTCGAGTTCGTCGAGGAACGCGACAAGTACGTCCCCTTCCCCGGCGACCATCCGCGCCCGGTGAAGTTCGGACGGCGTCTCGACGTCGAACTCGGCCTCGTACCGGCCGCCATCGATGGTGCTCGTCTGCACCCGGTCGGCCACGCCCGTTCGGAGGAGCACTCCGTCTCTCACCTTCATCATCCGGTCTCTGGCGTGTGAAATGTCCATTAACGGATATAATCGAGGGTGGTAATAACGCTTCGTCCCCAGTTCTCTCGAACGATACTCCCGCACGGTCGGAGGGCGTCGTGGCTCCGGCCACCCGCCGTCGGCGCTCACTCTCCCAGCAGTGCCACCACGCCGGTCAGCAGCGCCGCCGCGGCCATCGACGCCGCGAGCAGGCCGAAGGCCGGTTCGAAGCCGGTGGCGTCCGAGACGACGCCGACGACGGCGGGCGCGACGGCCCCCGCGCCCATCAGCAGCGTGCGGACGACGCCGAGACCGCCGCCGGCGACGTCGTCCGGGATGACCGACGTGAGGTACGCGCCCCGGACGGGGCGGAACCCGTGGCTACCGAGGCCGAACGCGACGACGGTCGCACCGAGCGCCAGCGGACTCGCGCCGCCGAGCGCGAGCAGGGCGGCGAGTGCGACGGCCGCGAGCGTCAGCGTCCCGCCGATGACCGACAGGTGGCCGACCCGGTCCGAGAGGTCGCCCGTGACGAGTTGGACCAGGCTGACGACGAACAACGCGCTGTACAGCAGCGAGGCCGTCTCGCTCGACACGCCCGCCGCGTCGGTGAGGTACAGCGGGAGGAACGCGACCGCCCCGTTGTACGCGAAGGAGAACCCGAGCGTCACGCCGACGAACGCGACGAAGCGCCGGTCGCGGAACAGCGCGAGGTACGTCCCCGTCGCGTCGCCCTCGTCGGGGCGCGTCGGCGCCGGCGGGACCCGCCGGGGGACGCGCGCCGTGACCGCCGCCGCCAACCCGACGCCGGTCAGCCCGCCCGCGAGAAACAGCGCCCGCCAGTCCCCGAAGTTCGTGACCAGGACGACGGCGGCGGGGGCGGCGACGCCGCCGAACGCGCCGAACGTGTCCAGCGCGCCGAGCGCCCGTCCCGTTCGGCTCGGGTACACCCGCGAGAGGAGGCGGACGGCCACCGTCTTGTGTGCGCCGGTACCCAGCCCCACGAGGAGCATCCCGGCGACGAGCGCGAGAAAGCCCGCGGGCACCGTCCCGACCGCGGGGAGCGCGAGGGACGGACCGCTCGGGACGGGCACGACCAGCCAGAGCGCCCCGAGAGCGGCGACGAGTCCCCCGCCGACGATGACCTTGCTCGCGCCGAGACGGTCCGCGAGCGCGCCCGAGGGGAACTGCATGAGCGCGTAGACGGTCATCATGACGGTGAACGCGGTGCCGAGCAGCGCGTTCGAGACGCCGAACTCCGCCTGAAAGCGCGGGAACAGCGGCGGGAACGCGTACCGGAGGAACTTCGCGAGGAACCAGACGAGCGCCGTCAGCGCCAGCGCGTCGTACTCCTCCAGACGGCCCAGCCGTGTGGCGACTCCCATCGTCCGGACGACGACGCGCCCGGTGAAAAGCGGACTGAAAGGCGCGGGTTGCGACGCGCGCACCGCGGCCCTACCGCGTCGAACCCGACGACGCGGTGGATTTAATTCCACCCCACTATCATCCGAATGTATGGGCGAAACGGCCGCGTTCCGGAACCTGTTCGCGTACCTCCGGCGGACCGCCGGCGACAGCCTCCGCTCGGTCGTCCGGTACGACGAGGCGGGGCATCAGGTGCTGTACGGCTCCGACGCGCTCGCGGCGGACACGGACGAGGAGGTCGCGGCGTTCGTTCGGAACCACCGGGAGGACCGGCGCGAGGAGATACGCCGCCAGGAGCAGTACGACGTGGGTCGGTTCCACTCGACGGTCCGCCTGTTCGAGGACGCCGTCGTCCTCCACCTGGTCGGCGCGGACGGCGTCGGGGTCATCGTCTCGCTGTACCCCGAAGCCGCCAGCGCGCTCTCGACGTTCGTCGGCGGCTGTCGCGAGCAGTTGGCGGGCTGTCCGGCGTTCGGCGGCACGGACCGCGGCGGCGCCGACGGGGGGTGACGACCGTCGCGCCGGATGCCGGTCGGCGGTCGCAACCGGCTTGTTCGTGGGGACCGACGTGCCCGTATGCAACCCGGCGAGGCCGCCCTCCTCCCGTTGCTCGCGGACGTCCTGGTGCGGGCGGCCCGCATCGCCGCGCTCGTCGGTCTCGGGGTGTTCCTCGCCAACGTCGCCGTCGAGTTCGGCGCGGTCGAACGGCTCGCCGGTCTCTCGCGGTTCCTCACCGGCCCGGCGAACCTGCCCGACGAGGTGGGGACCGCCATCCTGACTACGGCGGCGTCGACGACGGCGGGCTACGGGATGCTCGCGGACTTCCGCGAGTCCGGCCGCCTCTCGGACCGCGCGACGCTGGTCGCGGTCACCGTCAACACGTTCTTCGGGTTCCTCCAGCACGTGCTCACGTTCTACGTCCCCGTGCTCGTCCCGGTGCTCGGCGCGCGCGTCGGCGTCATGTACGTCGGCGCGCGGGCGGGCATCGCGCTCGCAATCACCCTGACGGGCGTGCTCGGCGGGGCGCTTCTCCTCTCCCCGGCCGACCGGCGCGGCGACGCTCCGACCGCCCCTCCGGGGCGCACCGACGGCGGCGGAGCAGCGGACGGCGAGGCCGCCGAACGGAGCCCGTCAGCCGGGGCCGGTGACGCCGACGAGGACGCCCGAAGCACGGCGGCGCGCGTCCGCGCGGCGGCGGGCGCGACGCGGTCGACCGTCCGCCGTATCGTCCCGCGACTCGTCGTCGTCTACGCGCTGGTGACGCTACTCGTCGCGTACGTCGACCTGCGGGCGCTGTCGTCCGCCGCCGGACCGCTCGCGGAGGTGGCCGGCCTCCCGGCCGCGGCCGTCCCCGTAATCGTGATATTCGCGTTCGACACCACCGCGGGCGCGGCGGCGGTCGCGCCGCTCGTCGGCGACACGCTCACCCCGGAGACGGCGGTGGCGACGATGCTCGTCGGCGGCGTCGTCTCGTTCGCCGTCTCGACGTTCAAGCGCTCCATCCCGTTCCAGTACGGCGTCTGGGGGCCCGAGTTCGGGTCGAAGGTGGTCGCGCTGAACACCGCGCTGAAGGTGGTGTTCATCTCCGTCGCGGTGGGGTTCTTCCTCGCGTGAGCGCGTACTCGCGTCCGCGCCGTTCGACCCAGTGTCGGTCCTCGAACGACCCGAGAATACGCCCGAGTGCCGGCTGCGGGACGCCCGTCTCCTCGTGGACGGCCGGTCGAGTGCGAGGGCCGGCGGCGAGGGTCCGGAGCACCTCGACGCGGCGAGCCGACCGCGCCAGGGACTCGACGTCGTCGAGGGGGGTCGACGGGGTCACCGGGCGGCGGAGAGCGCGCGTCGTCTGTCGCTCGACCCGTCGCGGTCGGTCGTCCTCGACGATTCGACGATGTGGCCCGTCTGACGCCGGGACGGCCGGGACCGACGGTTCGCGCGACTGGCTCGTCTTCGGGAGCGTGACCGGTTCGGCGTGCCGGTCGCTCGGTCCACCGACCTCGCCTCCGTCAGCGCGTCTCCAGGTCCCGCTCCAGGTCCCGGAGCCGCTCGACGCGCTTCTCGGTGCTCGGGTGAGTGCTGAACAGTTTGCCGATGAACCCGCTCCGGATGGGGATGATGAAGAACGCGTTCATCTCCGACGTCTCGCGCAGGTCCTCGTCGGGCACGCGGTCCATGTTCCCGTCGATGGTGAGCAGCGCCGACGCGAGCGCGCCGGGCTTGCCGGTGATGGCCGCCCCGCCGCGGTCGGCGGCGAACTCGCGGTAGCGCGAGAGCGCCCGGATGAGGAAGAACGACACCACCCAGACGACGAGCGACGCGAGGATGGCGACCATGACGCCGCCGTTGTTCCGGTCGCGCCCGCCGCCGAAGAACGCGCCCCAGCGGACGACCATGAACGCGATGGTCGAGAGGAACGACGCGATGGTCATCACCATCACGTCGCGGTTCTTCACGTGCGCGAGTTCGTGCGCGAGCACGCCCTCCAGTTCCTCGTCGTCGAGCGTCCGGAGCAGCCCCGTCGTCACGCAGACGGCAGAGCTCTTCTGCGAGCGGCCGGTCGCGAACGCGTTCGGGACGCGCGAGTCGGCGACGGCCACCTTCGGCTTGGGCAGGTCGGCCTGCTGACACAGGCGGGTTATCGTCCGGTGGAGCTGCGGGTACTCCTCCTCGCTCACCTCCTTCGCCCCCATCGAGTAGAGCGCGAGCCTGTCGCTGAAGAAGAACTGGACGAGCAGGAACGGCACCATGAACACGAGGAACCCGACGTACCTCGTCTGGGAGATGACGGCCGCGAAGACGAGGTAGAGGGCGAACAGGAGGAACATCGTGAAGAGCATGCGACCGCGCAAGCCCCAGTCCGTCTTCCACTGCATACAGGCTACTACTCGCTTGACGGCTTAAACGCTGTCGTGACACGCGCGGTGGATAACCGCGCCCGCGGTCCCGTTCCGCGAACCGCCGACTCGCCCCGCGTCGGGGGCGGGGTCGTCCCCGTCGTCGCCGGACGAGGGACTTATTCGGCGCGGGGTACCATCCTCGGTGTGGTCGCAGAACTCCTCCTCGTCGGTCTCGCTGTCGCGGTGTTCGTCGGCTTCAACATCGGCGGCTCCTCGACCGGAGTCGCGTTCGGGCCGGCGGTCGGGAGCGGTCTGCTCTCGAAACTCGCGGCGGCGGCGCTGATGACCGGGTTCGCCTTCGTCGGCGCGTGGACCGTCGGCCGCGGCGTCATCGACACGATGGGCGGGCGAATCGTCCCCTCGTCGGAGTTCACGCTCCTCGCGAGCGTGGGCGTGCTGTTCTTCGTCGGCCTCGCGCTGCTCATCTCGAACACGTTCGGCGTCCCCGCCTCGACGTCGATGACCGCCGTCGGCGCCATCGCGGGGCTGGGCGCGGCGACGAGCACGCTCAACTCCGAGGTGATGGTCCGCATCGTCGGCTGGTGGCTCGTCTCGCCCGTCATCGCCTTCTGGGTGTGTGCGGTCGTCGGTCGCTACCTCTACCCGTACCTCGACGCCGCCTTCGCCATCGACCGGTCGGACGGGAACCTCGTCGAGTTCGCCGTCGCGGGCGGTCTCCCCCGGGTCGGACTCGCCGACGGAACGACGAGCCGCGAACTGGTCGGGACGGTCGTGGTCGTCGTCATCGCCTGCTACATGGCGTTCTCGGCGGGCGCGTCGAACGCCGCCAACGCCGTCGCACCGCTCGTGGGCAGTCCCGAGGCGAACCTCTCGGCTGACGCGGGCATCGTCGTCGCGTGCGGGGCCATCGGGCTCGGCGCGTTCACCATCGCCCGGCGCACGCTCGACACCGTCGGCAACGACCTGACGGACCTGCCGCTGCTGGCGGCGCTCATCGTCGAGATCGTCTCGGCGAGCCTCATCACGTTCCTCTCGTACATCGACATCCCGGCGTCGCTCGCCGTCTCGGCGACGATGTGCATCGTCGGTCTCGGCTGGGGGCGCGCCACGCGGACGACCAGCGTCGGCGACGCCGTGCGCGGCGAGCGCCCGGAGGTGTCGGTGAACGCCCTCGCGGCCGAACGGGAGGCCGACGGCTCCGTCCCCGGCGTCGGCGAGGAGGCGGGCGAGGACCTGCTCGCCTCCGACCTGTTCGACCCCGGCACCACGGGCCGGGTCATCTTCTTCTGGATACTCACCCCGTCGCTGTCGTTCGCCGCGTCGTACGCGCTGTTCACGGTCGCGCCCGTGTGACTCGGGACCGGTCGACGCGGCCGTCTCGACACGTGAAAACCTTCGGGCCAATCCGCCGTTTTGGCGGGCCTAAAGCGCTCGCGTCGCGGGATTCGGCTGAGCGAGATAGCAACATCTAATTGGGCGGCACTCGAAGCCGCGACTGAGATGCCCACGGTCGAATACCTGAACTACGAAGTACTCGACGACCACGGCTGGTCCATGGACGACGACGACCTCTTCCAGGAGGCGGCCGACGCCGACCTCAGCGACGAGGACTACGGTACCCTCGACGTCAACGAAGGGGAGTACATCCTCGAGGCCGCCGAGGCCCAGGGGTACGACTGGCCGTTCTCGTGTCGCGCCGGCGCGTGCGCCAACTGCGCGGCCATCCTGAAGGAGGGCGAGATCGAGATGGACATGCAGCAGATCCTCTCGGACGAGGAGGTCGAGGACAAGAACGTCCGCCTCACCTGCATCGGGTCGCCGCAGGCCGAGGAGATTCGCATCGTCTACAACGCGAAGCACCTCGACTACCTCCAGAACCGCGTCATCTGAGCCGACCGGGCGCACAGCCCGCGATTCGAGTCGTCCGCGTACCGACTTCTCTTTCGCGCCAACCCGACGCCCGTCCCTGGACCGGTCTTCCCGGACGTCCCCGAACGATTGTGACGATTGGCTAGTACGTAACCAAGTGTGTTGTACTGGACACCGACCGGAAAACAACATAATAGCCCTTCACTAGCACTGGGGACGGTACAAACGGCAGGTGGAAGGAATCCTTTTTCGGTGGAGTGTGATACCACATAACATGGACCGTGGAGACGAGGAGCGAGAGAGCATCGTCTCGGAGATGGGAGGGTTGCGGTTCGAGTCGCTCCCGTCGGAGGAGGTGCTGGAACTGGACCACGTGTACGACGCGCTGTCGCACCCGCGGCGGCGGTACCTCTGTTACACGCTGCTCGAGCGGACGGAGTGGACGCTGACCGACCTCGCGACGAAAGTCGCGGTGTGGGAGCAGGACGTCCCCGGACACGCGGTGGACGACCGCGAGCGGGAGAAGGCGTTCGTCTCGCTGTACCACGCCCACGTACCGAAGTTGGCCGACCTGAACGTCGTCGAGTACGACGACACGACCGAGACGGTTTCGGCCGGGCCGAACGCGGACCAGGTGCTCGCGGCGCTCGAAGGGATGGGTGCGAGCCTCGACGACGCACAGTGAGACGCACGCGCGCAAGGAGATGGATGACGGGGAGTGACCGCGGGGAGACGGCTAGCGGCGACGCGTCGTCCGCCAGTTCGGCGCCGAAGTGGACGCAGGTCGTCCAGCGTCACTTCCACCCCGACGGGGACGAGGAACTGACGACCGCACTCCTGTTCGCCGTCGCGGAGGCGGACGGCGTCGCCCCGTTCGAGAAGCGGTCGACGCCGCTGTACGACCACTTCGACGCGGCGGCGCTCGAGGAGACGTTCTTCGAGGTCGGTGACCGCTCCCGACGGGGAGCCGGCACCGCCGAGTTTCGCTACGAGGGGTACCGCGTGACGGTCGGGAGCGACGGCTGGATTCGGGTGTACGAGTCGGACGATACGACGCCGAGCGGAGAACGGGAGCGGGACGAGTAACCGACGAGGCGCCGCCCGGCGCGACGCGTCACTCCCCGCCGTCGCTCCCGTCGACGAACTCGGCCCCGACGAGTTCGAACCGGGCGCCGCCGTCGGCGCTCTCCGCGAGTCGGACGTCCCACCCGTGGGCGTCGGCCACCCGTTCGACGATGGCCAGCCCGAACCCGGTTCCGTCCTCCTTCGCCGAGCGGCCGGCCTCGAACACGCCCGAGCGGTCGTCGGGCGGGACGCCGGGACCGTCGTCGGCCACGTACAGCCCCCGCTCGTTCGACAGGAGCCCGACGCGTATCGACACGTCCTCCCCTCCGTGTTCGACGGCGTTGCGGAACAGGTTCTCCAGCACCTCCTGGAAGCGGGCGGCGTCCGCCTCGACGCGCGGCGTCTCGACGACGTCGAGGGTCGCCTCCTCCGCTCGCACCAGGTCCCACGCGTCCTCGGCCACCGTCGCCACGTCGACGGGGTCGTCGCCGCTGCCGTCGGCCAGTTCGCCGCTCTCGGCGAGTGCGAGCAGGTCCGCTATCAGGTCGTCCATCCGGTCGAGCGCGCGGTCGGCCGCGCGGTAGTGTTCCTCGTCGCCGGTCTCGTCGAACCGTTCGAGGTTCCCCTGCGCGACGTTCAGCGGGCTTCGCAGGTCGTGCGAGAGCGCCCTCGTGAGGCCGTCGAGTCGGTCGTTCCGCTCGCCGGTCTCCCGAGAGGCCGACACGGTCCCGTCGGGACCGACGTCGACGGTACAGACCAACAGCCCGGGCGGCGTGCGCGAGAACGCGCTGTCGACGACGAGTTCGCTCCCGTCCGCCCGGGTCATCCGGACCTCCTCGCGCCACGCGCCACGCTCCGGGAGGTTCGGGAGCACCTCCTCGGCGACGTGTTCGGCGTCGGCGTCGGGGTGGAACCGGTGCCACCGCTCGCCGAGCAGTTCGGACCGGTCGTAGCCGTACGCGTCGGCGTACGCCCGGTTGACGTAGACGAAGCGACCGTCGCCGTCGAGGAGGCCGATGCCCTCGTGGGCGGTGTCGATGGCGCCGAGCAGTCGTTCCACGTTCCGCTCCGCCCTCGCCCGTTCGACGGCGTTCCGGACGCGCCGTGCCAGCACGGCGTACTGCTCGGTGCCGTTCTCCTTCTGGAGGTAGTCGGTCGCGCCGGCCGAGATGGCGCGGCCGGCCACCTCCTCGGACCCCCGCGCGGTGAAGAGGATGAACGGCAGGTCGGGGTCGCGCTCGCGCACGGCTTCGAGGAACTCGACGCCCGTCGACCCGGCCATCTCGAAGTCGCTCACGACGCAGTCGACCGACCGACCGCCGTCGGCCAGTCGGTCGAGCGCGTCGTCGGCGCTCGTCTCCGGTATCACCTCCATGTCGTCGCTCCCGCTCTCGAGGAACGCGGCGACCATTCCCGAGAACCCGGGTTCGTCGTCGACGTGGAGGACGGTGATGGTCTCGTCGTCGACGCGCGACTGAAAATCGACCTCCGAGGGGGCCGGAGTCGACAGGTGGGGACCGCCCATCGTATATTAGTACAGATAGCTACGCCGGGGACATAATTCCCCCGCACCGTCGTGTCGACGGACGGACCGAAACGACGACGGGAGGCTACTCGCCGCCCGGGTCTCCCCGGCCCGCTTCCCCAACGGCTAATGTCGCTGCGTCCGGCGTGAAACCAATGACCGTACTGGGGGTCGCGAGCGCGCCGGACCTGCTCCGCCTGCTCGTGGTTCCGGCGTTCGCGTGGGCGGCGTACCGGGACGCGCTGACCCGACGGGTTCCCAACCGACTGTGGCCGCCCCTCCTGGCCGCGGGGCTGGTCGCACTCGTCGTCGAGGCGGCGGCGGCGTTCCCGTTCGCGGGCTACGGCGGGGGGCTGTTCCTGCTCCGCGTCGGGTTCGCGCTCCTGTCCTCGTCCCGTTCGCGCTGCTCGCGCACCGCGCCTCGGCGTTCGGCGGGGCCGACGCGAAGGCGCTCGTCGTCCTCGCGGTTGCGTTCCCCACGTCCCCGACCTACCTCGTCCCGTTGTCCGTGCTGCCGGGCGTCGCGTGGCTCCACCGCGGGTTCCCGCTGTTCCCCTCGACGCTCGGCGTCGCGGCGATGTCGGCGCTCACCAACGCCGTCCTCGTCGGAGCGCTGTACGTCGCCTCGCTCGGGGTTCACAACGCGCTCGCCGGCCGGCTCTCCCCGGCGATGTTCGTCGGGAGGCCGACGCCGGTGACCGCGCTCCCCGACCGACACGGCGCGTTGCTCGACGTCGACGGGGTCGTCCCGGCACGGGGGCTGGACCTCGACGCGCTCCGGATGTACCTCCGGTGGCGCGGGGCGGCGCTCGCGGACCTCCGAGCCGACCCGGCGCGCCACCGCGACCCCGCGAGCGTCGGAGAGACGAACCCGCCGACCGACGGCGCGGTCGGCACGGCCGGCGCGCCGGCGCGGTCCGACGGCGGACGCTCCGCCGGCGACACCCCGACACGGGAGTCCGTCGGGTCCGGCGTGCTCGACTCGGCGACCGACGACGCTCCGGCGTCCGAGGCTCCGGCGTTCGACGACCCCTGGGCCGCCGCGCGGTTCCTCGACGACATCGAGGGGACGGCGTACGGGACGACGCCGGAGACGCTGCGCGAGGGGCTGGAGGCGGTGACGAGCGAGGGGGAGGTCTGGGTCTCGCCGGGGCTCCCGTTTCTCGTCCCGCTGTTCGGCGGACTCGTGCTCGCGCTCACGTACGGCGACGCGCTCACCGTCCTGCTCGACACCCTCGGGTTCGTGTGACCGCTCCGTCGCCTCCGCCCTCTCCACCGAGCCGACCGGGCCGCGTGCGGGCGAGGGGCGCAAAAGACCTATGCGGGGAACGCGCCTCGGGTCGCACATGAGCGCGGCGAACGAGACGGACGACGCCGTCGCGGTAGACGTGGAGTTCGACGACTCGGGGCTGGTCCCGGCCGTCGCCCAGGACGCGGAGACGGGCGAGGTGTTGATGCTCGCGTACGCCGACCGGGAGGCGCTCGAACGGACCCGCGAGACCGGCCGGGCGCACTACTACTCCCGCTCGCGCGAGGAGCTCTGGGAGAAGGGGGCGACGAGCGGCCACACGCAGGCCGTCGAGGAGGTCCGCGTCGACTGCGACGCCGACGCCCTGCTCTACCTGGTCGACCAGACCGGCGGCGCCTGTCACACCGGCCACCGCTCGTGTTTCTACCGGACCGTCGACGGCGAGACGGTCGGCGAACGGGTGTTCGACCCCGATGCCGTCTACGAGTGACGCGGCCGGCTCGCGGTCCTCGGACCCGCTGACGGCGCTCCGGGAGGCCCGCGAGCGCCGGCGCGAGGCGGAGGCGGCCGTCGAGGCGGTGGGCGAGGGCGACCTGCGGCGGGTGAGCGAGGCCGTCGACCGGGCCGAGCGCCTGCTCGACGGCTACGTCGACTCGGCGACAGGCACCGGCGACTTCCAGGCGTACGTGGAGTTCCAGGGGGAGTTCGGCACGCTCGTCGAGGACCTCCCGGACGACCTGCCCGAACGCGACGCGTTCGAGCGGGCGAACGGCGCCGTCGACGGCCGCCGCCTCTCGGAGTCGGACTTCGCGGCGGCCCGCGAGGCGCTCGACCCCGCCCGCGACCTGGCGGGCCGGCTGGAGGAACGGGCCGACTCCGAGCGGGCGGTCCACGACGCCGAACGGCGGGTGGAGGAGCGGCTCGCGGACCTCGACGACCGCATCGCGGACCTCGACCGCCTCCTGGAACTGGGCGACGCGGACCTCGACGCACCGACCGCCGACCTCCGCGAGCCGCTGACGGCGTACGACAACGCCGTCCGGATGGCGTTCGCCGAGTTCCGCGCCGAGGTGAGCGCCCGCGAACTGCTCGCGTTCGTCGCCGACACCGCTCACTACCCGCTCGTCGACTTCGAGACGCCGCCGTCGGACCTCCGCGCGTACGTCGAAGAGCACGACGCCGGGCGGGAGTCGGTACCGACGCTCCTGGAGTACGCCGACTACTCGGCGTCGAAGCTCGACCACTACGTCGACGACCCCGGTGCGTTCAGCACGCACGTCCCCGTCCACCGCACGTACCTCGACCGCCTCTCGGCCGACCCGCTCGCGGTCGGGTGGCCGCCGCCGCCGGCGGGGGAACTCCGGGCGCTGGCGGGCGAACTCGTCTCGGTCACCGCGAAGTTCGCCGACGAGTCGGTCGTCGCCCGCGCCCGGACGCTCCGGCGACTCGCCGGACGGACGGACTACGACCGGCTCCGCCGGGCCGCCGAGGCGGAGGCGGAACTCGCGGCCGACGAGCGCGAGCGGTTGGCCAGCGGCGCGGTCGAGGCGGACCGCGAAGCGGTGCGGGAGGAGCGCGAGCGCCTGCGCGAGGCGCTCGCGGCCGACGGGTAGCGGCCGGGCTCCCGGAGAGACGGTCCGCATTCGAGTCTCACAGCCGCCGAGCGTACACTGCCGTCGGGTAGGACCCGCCGTCGATACCGACGGTTCGCTCCCCGACGGCGTCGAACCCCCGGGCCTCGTAGAACGCCCGCGTGCCGGCGTTGGCCGCGAACGTCTCCAGCACTACCCGGTCGCGGTCGGCCGGGATGCGGTCGAGACCCGCCTCCAGCAGTCGACTTCCGACTCCGCGCCCCTGGTGGTCGGGGTGGACGTAGATGGCCCGTAGTTCGGCGTCGGCCGGTCCGACGAACTCCTCGGTCCGGTCGCCCCACCCGAAGTCGGCGTGGCCCCGCACCGCTCCGGCGTCGTCGACCGCCACCAGCCGGAGTTCGGTGTCGGCGTTCGCGGCGTCCCACCGCCCCGCGAACGCGTCACCCGTGGGGACGTCGAGGTCGGCGAGCGTCTCGCTCGGGAGGATGTCGGCGTACGCCGACCGCCACGTCGCGCGGTTCACCTCGTGGGCCGCGCGCAGTTCCGCGCGCGACCCGACCGGTCGAACCTCCATACGCTACCCCTCCGCCGGACGGCAAAAACGACACCCGGTTCGACAGGCGGTCCGCGACGCCTCTTCGGTCTCGTCCCCGCGCCCCTCGACTCGCGCTCTCTCACCGGGCGGCCGCCAGCGCGTCGCGCACCGCGGTCGCGAGTTCCTCCGCCCGGTCGGGGTCGCGCGCCTCGGCGTAGATGCGGATCTTCGGCTCGGTCCCCGACGAGCGGACGAGCACCCACGCGTCGCCGTAGTCGAGGCGGTACCCGTCGATGGTGTTCGGCTCCGCGTCGGCGGCGGCCGCGAACGACTCCGCGGCCGCCAGCATCGCGTCGAGTTCCTCGTCCGTGTCGTACGTGAGGTCCGTCCGGACGTTGTAGTAGTCGTCGTACGGCTCGACGAGTTCGCTCGCCGTCGCGTCGCGCGACGCGAGCAGTTCGAGGAACTTCGCGCCGATGAGCGCGCCGTCGCGCGTGAGCCGGTAGTCCGGGAAGAAGATACCCCCGTTCCCCTCGCCGGCGACGGGGACGCGCTCGCCGTCCGCCTGGAGTTCCTGGATGCGGGTGATGATGTTCGTCGAGCCGATGGGCGTGAGTTCGAGCCGCGCGCCCGTCGCCTCGCAGACGTCGACGAGGCGCTGAGAGACGTTGACCGCGGCGACCGTCGCGTCTCCCGCCGAGAGGCCGGCGGCCGCGAGCGCCGCGAGCGAGGCGTCGCCCTGCACGTACGACCCGGTCTCGTCGTAGAAGATGGCGCGGTCGGCGTCGCCGTCGTGTGCGATGCCCACGTCCGCGTCCGAACTCTCGACGAGTCGTTCGAGGTCCGCGAGGTTCGCCTCGACCGGTTCGGGCTCGCGGCCGGGGAAGTGGCCGTCGGGCTGGGCGTTCACGGTCACGACCGTACAGCCGAGTTCGCGGAAGAACTCGGGCGACGTGACCGCGCCCGCGCCGTGGCCCGGGTCGAGCGCGACCGTGAGGTCGGCGGCCGCGATGGCGTCGCGGTCGACCGCCGCGAGCATCTCGGCCACGTAGTCGTCGTTGGCCGTCTCGACCGTCCGGGTCTCGCCGACCCCGTCCCACTCGACGTCCGCGAACCGCTCCCCGAGGAGTGCGTCCTCGACGCGTTCGAGCGCGCTCACGGAGAGTTCGACCCCGTCTGCCCCGATGAGTTTCACGCCGTTGTACTCGGGTGGGTTGTGCGAGGCGGTTATCTGGACGCCCGGAACCCCCTCCACTCCGCAGTAGCGGACCGTGGCCGGCGTCGGCGTGACGCCGAGGCGGTCCACGTCGACGCCCACGCTCGCCACCCCGGCGGCCGCCGCGTCGGTGAGCATCCCGCCCGTCGTCCGCGTGTCGCGTCCGAGCGCGATGCGCTCGCCCTCCCAGACGCTCGCCGCCGCCTTGGCGACGCGCAGGACGAACTCCGGGGTGAACCCCTCGCCGACGACCCCGCGGGTCCCACTGGAGCCGAAGACCTTCATTCGGAGAGTGGTCGGGCGTCTCCGGGCATAGTGGTTCCGAAGCACGTCTCGGCGCGCCCCGCGTCCGCCGTCCGACTCTCCCCGCCCAGTCCGGCGGTTACGTCCGACCGGGTCGCCGGTAACTGGTACTGGAGAGTGAGTACCGATTCGGGTCGCGGAGGCGACGACGGGGCGATTCCTCCCCGTTTATCATCCCAGAGTCGGAACGGCCGGGCAATGGTCGTCGGAGACATCTCGACAGGGACGGACCTCGCGGTCATCGGCGGCGGACCCGGCGGGTACGTGGCCGCCATCCGCGCCGCACAGCGGGGCCTCGACACGACCCTCATCGAGCGCGACGCGTACGGCGGCGTCTGCCTGAACTACGGCTGTATCCCGTCGAAGGCGCTCATCCACGGCGTCGACGTGGCGTACGAGGCCGGCCACGCCGAGGAGATGGGCGTCCACGCCGACCCGGCGGTCGACGTCGAACAGATGCAGTCGTGGAAGGGCGGTGTGGTGGACCAGCTCACCGGCGGCGTCGAGAAACTGTGCAAGGCCAACGGCGTGAACCTCGTCGACGGCACCGCGACGTTCGCCGACGAGAACAAACTCCGCGTCGCACACGGCGGCGAGGGACAGGGTAGCGAGTCCATCGAGTTCGAGCACGCCATCGTCGCCACGGGGTCGCGGCCCGTCCAGGTTCCCGGCTTCGAGTTCGACGGCGAGCACGTCCTCTCCTCGCGCGACCTGCTCGGGATGGCGTCCCTTCCCGACGAACTGGTCGTCGTCGGCGCGGGCTACATCGGGATGGAGCTGTCGACGATGCTGGCGAAACTCGGCACCGACGTGACCGTCGTCGAGATGCTGGAGGACGTGCTCCCGGGCTACGAGGACGACGTCCGGCGGACGGTCCGCAAGCGCGCGGAGGAGTTGGGCGTCGAGTTCCACTTCGGGGAGGGGGCGAGCGGCTGGCACGAGAGCGGCGGCGGCATCACCGTCACCACGGAGAACGAGGACGGCGTCGAACTGGAGTACGGCGGCGAGGCGGTGCTCGTCGCCGTCGGGCGAACGCCCGTCACGGACACGCTCGAACTGGAGAACGTCGGGCTGGAACCGAACGAGGACGGCTTCCTCGAGACGGACCGCGAGGCGCGGACCGACGTGGAGACCGTCTTCGCCGTCGGCGACGTGGCCGGCGAACCGATGCTCGCACACAAGGCCAGCAAGGAGGGTATCGTCGCCGCCGAGGTGGCCGCGGGCGAACCCGCGGCGCTCGACTACCAGGCCGTCCCCGCGGCCGTCTTCACCGACCCCGAAATCGGTACCGTCGGGCTGACCGAGGCCGAAGCCGAGGCGGAGGGGTTCGACCCGGTCGTCGGCCAGATGCCGTTCCGGGCGTCCGGGCGCGCGCTGACCACGAACCACGCGGAGGGGTTCGTCCGCGTCGTCGCCGACGGCGAGAGCGGGTTCGTCCTCGGCGGGCAGATAGTCGGCCCCGACGCCTCGGAACTCGTCGCGGAACTCGCGCTCGCCGTCGAGATGGGGGCGACGCTGGAGGACGTCGCGGCGACCGTCCACACGCACCCGACGCTCGCGGAGGCCGTGATGGAGGCCGCCGAGAACGCGATGGGCGAGGCGATTCACACGCTGAACCGGTAGGCTTCGGGTGGAATCGCGTGCCCACGCGGAGCGAATCGCGTCGGCACTGACTAGATTCATACTCCCCCGACCGAACGACTCGCGCATGGGTCTCTTCGACCGAGACACCGACATGAGCGACGACGAGCCCTCCGACGGAGACGGCGAACCCTCCTTCGAACCGGTGGAGGGGACCGCGCCGAGCGGCGGCGGTGGCGACGGAAGCGAGAGCGACGCCGAACCGTCGCCGTTCGACCGCCTCGAGGCGGTTCGCCTCCGCGACGACGACTTCAGCGGGACGCTCAAGCGCGCCGTCGACTGGGAGGCCGGGGTCGTCCTGTACGCGTACGGCAACGGGAACGCCGGCGGACTCGCCGCCGTCCCCATCCAGCAGACGCGGTTCGGGCGAGAGTAGGACGCGAGCCGGGAGCGAAACTCCCGGAACGCGGGTTCGCGGTCCCACAGCGCTTTGTTTCTCCACGTCGTGTGGAGACGCTATGTCCGACGACGACCACGGCGGGTTCGCCGACGTCCGCGAGTCCGCCGACGGCCACCCGATGGCGGGGCTGCTGGGGTACTGCACGCCCTACTGGCCGCGTCTCTCGGTGGGCCTGCTCGCCGCGCTGCTCACCCGGGCCTCGCGGCTCGTTCCCCCGCTCTTGGTGGCCGCCGCCATCAACCGCGTCATCCAGACCGACGGGGAGCCGGGGATGCTCGCCGACGCGGGGCTGCTCCCGAGCGGTACCATCTCGGGGCAGGCGGCGCGGCTCGGTCTGCTCGAACAGTTGGTGGTGCTCGCGGCGCTCGCGTACCTCGTCCGGTCGGTGACGCGGTTCGCCTCCCGGTACCTGTTCCAGTCGACCGCACAGAAGGTCCAGCGCGACCTGCGCGACGACACGTACGACCACATGCAGCACCTCTCGCTCGACTTCTTCGCGAACCACCAGACCGGGGCGATGATGTCCATCCTGAACCAGGACGTGAACCGGCTCGAACAGTTCCTCAACACGGAGATCCGGCAGGCCATCCGGGTCGTCGCCACGGTGGGCGGCATCGCGGTCATCATGTTCTACTACTCGCCGAAACTCGCGCTCGTCGCGCTCGCGCCCGTCCCGCTCATCGGGCTGGCGTCGTGGAAGTTCCTCTCGTGGATCGAGCCGAAGTACCGGGAGATTCGCGAGACGGTGTCGCGACTCAACTCCCGGCTGGAGAACAACATCGGCGGCGCCAGAGTGATAAAGACGTTCAACCGCTACGACTTCGAACTCGACCGGGTCGCCGACCAGAGCGAGCGCTACCACGCCGAGAAGGTCGACGCAATCAGACTGCGCCGCGCGTTCTTCTCGACGCTCAGGCTCGTCACCGGAATCGTGTTCGTCGCCGTGCTGTGGATCGCCGGCAGCGACATCATCCAGTACGGGTTCGACGACCCGCGGACCATCTCCGCCGGCGCGTTCGCGCTGTTCTTCCTGCTGTTGCGCCGGCTGTACTCCCCGATGCGGCGGGTCGGAAAGACGGCGAACAAGTACCAGCTGGCGAAGTCGAGCGCCGAGCGCGTGTTCGGCCTGCTCGGGCACGACCCGCGCGTCACCTCGCCCGACGACGCGCACGTCCCCGAGTCGGTCGACGGCCGGGTGACGTTCGACGACGTGTGGTTCGGCTACGGCGACGAGGAGGAGGTCCTGTCGGGCGTCTCGCTCGACGTCTCGCCGGGCGAGACCGTGGGACTGGCCGGCACCACGGGCGCGGGCAAGTCGACGCTGGTGAAGCTGGTTCCGCGGTTCTACGACGTCGACTCCGGCGCCGTCGAGGTGGACGGCACCGACGTCCGCGAGTACGACCTGACGGCGCTGCGCGAACACGTCGGCATCGTCGAGCAGAACCCGTACATGTTCTCGGGGTCGGCCGCCGAGAACATCGCGTACGGCGACCTCTCCGCGCTCGACGAGGGGGGTGACGGCCCCGGCCGACGAATCGTGGAGGCCGCGAAGGCCGCGGAGGCGCACGGGTTCATCACCGACCTCCCGAACGGCTACGACACGCAGATCGGCGAGCGCGGGGTGAAGCTGTCGGGCGGGCAGCGCCAGCGGGTCGCCATCGCCCGCGCCATCCTGAACGACCCGGAGATAATCATCCTCGACGAGGCCACCTCCGACGTGGACACCGAGACCGAAGAGCTGATTCAGGAGAGTCTCCAGCGGCTCATCGCCGACCGGACGGCGTTCGTCATCGCCCACCGCCTCTCCACGATTCGGGACGCCGACCGGGTGGTCGTCCTCGACGACGGGCAGGTGGACGAGGTGGGGAGCCACGCCGACCTCGTCGCGGCCGACGGCGCGTACGCCGACCTCTGGGCACGGCAGGCCGGCGACGGCGCTGGCGTTCCGGCGGACGACTGAAGCGACGCGGGGACGATGAGGGACCGAGATTAGTCGTCCGCGGGCGCGACACCGCCCGTCCGCCCGCTCGCCGCCTCCTCGGTCGTGAGGACGCCCCACGTGACGAGCGCCGTCGAGACGACGAGCAGGCCGCCCCAGAGGAACGCGGTGAGCAGGAGCGGCGGGAGCACCATCTCCCCGACGATGATGGTCGCCGGCAGGAGCCACTGGCCGGCGACGAACCCCCAGACGGCGACCGACCGCACCCACCCGGTCAACCCGACGTCCGCGACCTCGTAGCCGGTCACCACCGCGAGGATGGACAGCACGCCGAAGTGGGCGTGCGCGCCGACGGACGCGCCGGGGAGCGACGGTCCGCCGGGCATGATGAGGACGACCTGTACGAGCCCCCACACCATCTGGACGGTGAGCGCGAGGAACCCCGACGCCTTGAGTACGCGTGACATGTCCAGTCGGATTCGCGGTAGTTCCCATCTACGTTTCTGTTTGGGCGATATGCGTCTATATAGACCGTACGGTACCTCGATCTCGACACCAGCTACATTCCCGGATACGGACGGACTACGCAGACGTTCTTACCGCGGCTCGGCCGGCGGCCACCACCGACCCTCGTGGTCACCCACGCAGCGGGAGTCGCGCGGCGAGTTCGCGGTACTCGCGCGACCAGATGCCGAGTTCGTCGACCGTCCACGACACCGGGTCGACGCCGCGCGCCCGCAGGCGCTCGACCGCCGCGTCCGCGTCAGCGCCCGGCCGCCGTCCGCGAGCGAGCGTGACGTGCGGGGTGTACTCCTCGCCCTCCAGCGAGTCGACGGTCCCGAACTCGCGGACGAACCGCTCGTGGACCCGCCGGAGGCCGTCGCTCTCGACGGCGAGGTAGACGACCGGTCCCTCGCCCAGCACCGGGTCGTCGAACGCGTCCACGCCGGTCACGCGCGCCTCGAACGGCGCGACGTCCGCGAGCAACGGCCGCGACCGCTCTCGGAGGCGCGCGAGCGACGGCTCGCCGTCGAAGCGCTTCACGACGAGCGTGTACCGGTCGCGGACGCGGTCGAACGCGGTCAACTCCGGCGCGAGGTCGGCCCCCACCCGACGGACGACGCCGGGCACCGGGACGTTCAGGCTGTACACGGTCTCGAGTCTCAGATGCGGTCCAGCAGCCACAGGACGATGAGTGCGACGACGACGACGCCGAGAATCGTGGGGAGCGCCGCCAGCACGCCCAGCGCGAACCCGAGCACCTCGGTGACGATCTCGATGACCAGCCAGACGACCACCAGCGCGAGCACGAGTTTCAGGAGGTCCTCGACGTCCATGTCCCGCGGTTTCGCCGGCGAGACAAAAAGCTTCTCGGCGGTTTCGAGGGGTTCGCCACCGCTCGCCGTCGCCGAACCGCACCAACCGATAAGTGTGCCCGGCGTCAACTACCCGCATGGACGACCGAAGCCGAACCGTCTTCCGCCAACTGGGCCGGCTGAGCGCCGGCCCGGAGTTCAACCTCGGTGGCTTCGGGGACCTGGGGGCGGCGGGTCCCTCCCGCGCCGTGACAGCGGCGCTCGTCGTCGTCGTCGGGGTGTTCCTTGCAGTCGTCTCGCCGGCGCTCGGCGCCGGGTTCCTCGTCGCCGCCCTCCTGCTCGCGGCGCTCGTCTCCTCGGTCGAAATCGTACAGGCGTACGAGCGGCGCGCGCTCACCGTGTTCGGCCAGCACCGGGGCCTGCTGGACCCCGGGCTCCACCTGATTCCGCCGTTCATCTCGAAGACGTACCGGTTCGACCTCCGGACGGTCACCATCGACGTCCCCCGGCAGGACGCCATCACCGAGGACAACTCGCCGGTCGTCGCCGACGCGGTGGTGTACGTCCGCGTCGTCGACGCCGAACGGGCGTTCCTGCAGGTGGAGGACTACCGGCGCGCGACCGCGCTGCTCGCGCAGACGACGCTGCGGGCCGTGCTCGGGGACATGGCGCTCGACGAGACGCTCTCGCGGCGCGGCGACATCAACACCCGCATCCGCCGGGAACTCCAGGGCCCGACCGACGACTGGGGCGTCGAGGTGGAGATGGTGGAGGTGCGCGAGGTGCTCCCCACGCAGACGGTGCAGGACGCGATGGAAGAACAGACCAGCGCCGAGCGCCGCCGCCGCGCGATGATTCTGGAGGCGCAGGGGGAGCGCCGCGCGGCCGTCGAGAGCGCCGAGGGGGAGCGCACGGCCGCCGTCCTCAACGCACAGGGCGAGAAGCGGGCGTCGGTGCTGGAGGCGCAGGGCGACGCCGTCGCGACGGTGCTCCGCGCCAACGCCGCCGAGTCGATGGGCGAGCGCGCCGTCATCGACCGCGGGCTGGAGACGCTCTCGGCCATCGGGCAGGGGGACGCGACGACGTTCGTGCTCCCGCAGGAACTCACGTCGACGCTCGGCCGGTACGGCCGCCGCCTCTCGGGGAGCGACGTGTCGGCGGGGGCGGGACTGGAGTCGCTGTCGTTCGACGACGAGACGCGCGACTTGCTCGGACTCGACGACGTCGAGACCATCGTCGGGAACGGCGCGAGCGGCGACCGGGGCGACGGCGAACGGGCCCGCGCGCTCGAAGACGGACGGTGAGCCGACCGTGAGCGAGCAGTGACGCGAGCGACCGCCGGCGCGCCGACGGACGACACGGGCGCCGGCGGTCGCGCGGTTTAAACCGCACAGTCGCCTACCCGGCGCGTATGAGCGAGTCGCGAGGTTCGGGGGAGTTCTGCCCCCGCTGTGGCGACCCCGTACCCGAGCGCGAGGAGCCGCTGCCCGGCGAGCCCCGGGAGCGCGACCGGGTGCTGTGTGACGCCTGCTACTTCGAGGACTTCGAACTCGTGGACGCCCCGGAGCGCATCGAGGTGCAGGTGTGTTCGGGCTGCGGCGCGGTCCACCGCGGCAATCGCTGGGTCGACGTCGGCGCGCGCGACTACACCGACGTCGCCGTGGAGGAGGTGAGCGAGGCGCTCGGCGTCCACCTCAACGCCGAGGAGGTGCGCTGGGGCGTCGACCCCGAACAGGTCGACCAGAACACCATCCGGATGCACTGCACCTTCTCGGGAGTCGTCCGTGGCGTCCACGTCGAGGAGGAGGCGGTCGTCCCGGTCAAGATCAGCCGAGGGACGTGCGACCGGTGCGGCCGCGTCGCCGGCGGGTCGTACGCCGCCACGGTGCAGGTCCGCGGGCGCGGTCGGACGCCCGACCCCGAGGAGGAACGCGAGGCCGTCGACGTCGCACAGGAACTCGTCGCCGACCGGGAGGCCGACGGCGACCGCGACGCGTTCATCACGGAGATAACCGACCAGCCCGAGGGCAAGGACATCAAGCTCTCGACCAACCAACTCGGGAAGGCGGTGGCGACGCGCGTCACCGACCGCCTCGGCGGGAGTTACTCCGAGGCGCCGACGCTCGTCACCGAGGACAGCGACGGCAACGAGGTGTACCGGGTCACGTTCGCGCTCCGCCTCCCGAAGTTCCGGCCCGGCGACCTCATCGACCCGGACGACGGCGACGGGCCGGTGCTGGTGCGGTCGGTGCAGGGCAACCTGAAGGGAGTCCGCGTCGCCACCGGCGACCCGTACGAGGCGGAGTTCGAGGAGGGCGAGACCCCCGACGCGGAGAAGGTGGGAGAGGTCGCGGACGCCGAGGAGACGACCGTCGTGACCGTCGAGGACGACCACGCCGTGCAGGTGCTCGACCCCGAGACGTTCGAGGCGAAGACGGTCCCGCGCCCCGACTACTTCGACCCCGACAGCGACACGGTGTCCGTCCTCAGGAGTCGCGAGGGGCTGTACGTCCTCCCGGCGGACGCCGTCGACCGGCGGGACTGACCGGGTCGGCGGCGTCGCCGGTCCCGTACCGCCGACCCGACCGGTCGCGTCGGTCTCAGTCGGCCCGGGCGGGCGTCGTCGCGTCGCCGGCGACCGGGTCCCGTTCTCGCGCCCCCGCGCCGTGAGCCGCCGCCGTCGCGCGGAACTCAGCCTCCGAACAGCCGGCGTGGGCGGCCGCCTGTGCGAGCGTCAGTGTTCCGCTCCGGTACAGCGTCAGCGCGGCCGCCGCGGCGTGAGAGTGCATCTGTCTCGATACGTAGTATCGAGTGCAGGTATGTAAATCTATCCTCGGTAGTAGGGGGGTATACACTATGATGATCGGAATATAACGTGACGTATGTTTCCTTATCTCTGGAAAAGGTGTTTTTCGCAAACCATCTGCCGGCGCTCGCGAGCGTGGCTGCGAGAGGAGCGTGCCGGTCGGCGTGCGAGCCGCGTCAGCCGTCGCCCCAGACGTCCGAGAGCGGGTGGTCGGCCATCGGGTCGTCCTCGTCGGCCGACCCCCCCGACGTGCCTCCGGCGGTCGGCGCGTCCGAGGACCCGCCGCTCCGCGCACCCCCCGCCGACCCGGAGGACCCAGAAGACCCGGACGACCCGCTCCCGCGTACGCCTCCGCCCGTTCGCCCTCGCCGCCCCGCCGGACCGGGGTCGGCGTCCATCCCCGCGAGCGCCGCCGCGGGGTCGAACTCGGGCAGGTCGGGTCGCTCCATCCGGTCGACCTGCTCGCGGAACCACGCGGGCGTGTCGCTCGCGGCGCGGTCGAACAGGTCGAGCAGGCTCGAGTCCGCGAGGTAGGTGTGTCCGTGGTCGTCGGGCGCGCGGACGACCCGGCCGCACGCCTGGATGACGGTCCGGAGCGCGGCGCGGTGGTACCACGCCCACTGGCCCTCCTCCAACCGGGCGGCGACGCGCGAGTCGCTCGTGTTGAGGTACGGCGCCTTGCACAGCACCTGCCACCGGCACAGGTCGCCGTTCAGGTCGAGCGCCTCCTCCATCTTCACCGAGACGAACACCTCCGGGTCTGCGCTCGCCTTCCACTCGTCGAGTTGGGCGTCGCGGTCCGCGCGCCCGTGGGTCCGGACGCGCGCGCCGACGCCGAACTCGTCGAACTTCCGCGCCAGTCGGTCGGCGATTGCGTAGCTGTGCGCGTGAATCAGTCCCTTCTCGTCGGGGTGGCGCGCCATCAGGCGGAGACAGAGTCGGGCGACGTCGGGAATCGTCTCGTCGCGGTGCTCGTACGTCATCTTCCCCTGGGTCACGTCGTACAGCGGGCGGTTCTCGACGGGGAACGTGTGACCCACGTCGACGAGCGCCACCCGCTCGGGGTCGAGACCGACGCCCCGGCAGAATGCGGCCTTGTCGAGGATGGTCGCCGACAGCAGTGCGAACGCGTTTCCGCGGTCCCACACCGTGTGTCGGAGGTACTTCGCCGGGTCGAGCGGCTTGACCGTGAGCGGACCGCCCGCGCCGTCGGGCTGGTCGACCACCCACGTCGTCGCGGAGTCGCGGTCCCGGTAGTCGTCGACGAACCACGCGAGTTCCGACCGGAGTTCCTGTAGCCGGTCGCGCCGCGCCGCCTCCTCGGGGGTCAACTCGGGTTTCGCGAGCAGGTCGTCCTTCGCGCGCTCGCAGACCGAGGCGAGTTGCTCCGCGAACCGGGCCGTCCGCTCGACGGGGTCGGCGTCCGCGCCGTGGACGTCGGGCACGCGCAGGTCGTCCCAGACGGGCACCGTCTGCGGTTTCAGTTCGATGGTGGCGTACATCTCGGCCCACTCGGCCAGCCCGTGCGCCTCGTCGACGACGACCACGTCGCGCTTCCGGAACACCTCCGAGCCGGCGGTCTGCATGAAGTACGCCAGCGTCATCGCCGCGACGTCCCGGTTGGAGGCGATGGCGCGGTCCGAGTAGTACGGACACCGGTGTTTCACGGAGCAGTCGTACCCCCGCTGGCGCGCGCAGGGTGCCTGATTCACGGGCGTCTGCTCCTCGCCGGGCAGGATGCAGGTGTAGTTCGACTTCCCACGGATGACGTTCAGGTCGTCCAGCAACTCGTCCGCGGCGACGTCGTCGAGTTGCGACACCTGCGGCGTCGTGTAGTACGCCCCCGTCGCCTCCGACGGACTGGCCTCCTCGACGGTCCGGGCCGCCCCGGCGACGGCGCGCGCGAGCAGCGACTTGCCGCTTCCGGTCGGCGCGCGCACGAGCACCACGTCGTTGCCGGCGGCGAACGCGTCGCGGATACGCGCGAGCGCCGCCTCCTGGTTCCCGCGGAAGGAGGGGGCGGGGAACGAGTCGAGGATTCGGTCGGGGTCCACTCGTGCGTCTGAATCGGCGGCGCGGGCGTAAGGGTGTCGGATGGGTCCGGTCGAAGCCGCGCAGTCGGGCGGTCGGGACTCGTGTCGGCCGGCCCGTCCGAGCGACTACGGGTCGCGGTACGGCGGGAGCGCCTCGACGTTGTCGGCCGTGACCTCCTCGTCGTCCGGGAGGCGGTCGATGCAGTCGTAACAGAGGAAGTGCTCCGAGCCGTCGACGAGTTCGAGCGTCAGACCGTCGGTGCTGCCCGTCTCGAACGACCAGAGGTCGCCGATGCCGCCCCCGACCCGGACGCGCCGGCCACAGCCGTCGCAGGTGCGCTTGCCCATCACCGGGCGTTCGAGGGCGACGGAAAAACCCCTTCCGGCGGCGCTCGCGCCGGTTCGCCGCTCGTCTCGTGCGCTCGCGTCGCGGTGTCCGCCGGCTTGCCGGCGCCACGGGAACGCATTTGGTTCGCCACCCCCTCTCACGGGACATGGAGGTGAACTGCGAGGGGTGTGCCGGCTGCTGTATCGACTGGCGGCCGCTGGGCGGCGCGCCCGACCACGAACACCGAGGGCGCTACCGCGCGCTCGACTCCACGTACAACCTCGTGCCGCTGACCCGCGACGAGGTGCGCGCGTTCGTGGACGCGGGCCACGGCGACGCGCTCGCCCCGCGGCTGTTCGACGCCGACGACCCCGACCGCTCTGTGGAACTCGACGGTCACCGCGTCGCCGCGCTGGGCGACCGACCGCTGTTCCTCGTCGGCCTGCGGAAACCCCCGAAGCCGGTCGCCCCGTTCGACGGCGAGCGGGTCTGGCTCGACACCTGCGCCTTCCTCGACCCCGAGACGCTCCAGTGTCGCATCCACGAGGACGACCGCTACCCCGATGCCTGTTCGACGTACCCCGGGCACAACCTGGACCTCGACCGGGAGACGGAGTGCGAGCGGGTCGAGCGGGCGCACGGCGACCCCGGCGAGCGCCTCCGCGACCGCTCGGTTCCGGCCGACCTCCCGCCGCCCGCGTTCGGGCCGCAGGCGCTCGGGTCGACCGTGTTCGCGTACCCCGACGCGACCGACCTGACCGGCGCGGTCGACCGCCTCGTCGCCGGCGAGACGACGGCGGACGACCGGGCGCTGTTCGTCGGCGCGGCGGCCGGCTCCGCCCCCGGCGTCGTCGAAGTGAACGAGGAGCGCGCCGCGACGGCCCGCGAGCGCGCCCGCGCGGCGGACTCGTGGGTCGGTCGCGCGTTCGAGGACTGGACCGCGGCCGCGGGCGAGCGCGGGAGTCCGGCGGACGACCCGCCGGACCCGGAGACGGTCGAGGAGGCGCGCGGCGCGCCCCCAACGCCCGGGTGGGAGCGCGAGTAGGCCGAGTCGTCCCGACCGGGTCGGAACCGTCGTCGAGCGACCCCGAAATCGCCGGCGCTCGCGCCCGCCGCAACAACCGTTATTCGGCCGGCGGCCCTTCGATAATCCATGCGTGTCCTCGTGACCGGCGCGACCGGATTCGTCGGCAGCCGACTCCTCGCGGCGCTCCGCGAGGCGGACCACGACGTGACGGCTCTCGTCCGAGACGCGGGCGAGTACGACGCGCCGGACGGCGTCGGCGTCGTCGAGGGGAGCCTCCTGGAGCCGGGCGACTGCCGACTCGTCAGGCGACCGGGCGCGACCGGCGGTGACGAGGGCGACGAGCGCGAGGCGGCCGACGGGGACGACGGCGAGTGGCTCGGTCACCTGCTCGCGGACCTCGACGTCGAGGCGGCGTACTACCTCGTCCACTCGATGGGGCACGCCGAGGACTTCGTCGAGATGGACCGCAACCTGGCCGCGAACTTCGCGGCGGCCGCCGAGGGCGGCGGTCTCTCGCGGGTCGTCTACCTCGGCGGCCTGGGGGACGACGAGGACGAACTCTCGGAGCACCTCCGGTCGCGCCGCGAGGTGGAGCGGATGCTCGCGGACGGCGACTACGCGCTGACCACGCTCCGCGCGGCCGTCATCGTCGGCGACGGGAGCGCGAGTTTCTCCATCGTCCGGCAACTGGCGGAGAAGCTCCCGGTGATGGTCACCCCGAAGTGGGTCCGCACGGAGTGTCAGCCCATCTACGTCGACGACGTCATCGCGTACCTCGTGGGCGTGCTCGACGTGCCCGAGACCGCGGGCGAGACGTACGAGATAGGCGGTCCGGAGGTGCTCACGTACGAGGACGTCCTCCGCCGGACCCGCCGCGCGCTCGGCGGCGAACTCCGCGTGATTCCCGTCCCGGTGCTCACCCCGCGGCTCTCGGTCGGGTGGGTCCGGCTCGTCACCGACGTCGACCCCGACGTGGTGAAACCGCTCGTGGACGGCATGCGGAACACGGTCGTCGTCACCGACCACCGCATCGAGGACCTCGTCCCGGTCGACCTCACCCCGTTCGACGAGGCGGTCCGGCGCGCGCTCGGCGCCGAGGACGCCCGGCGCGGCTTCGGCGTGGACGAGCCCGAAGCCGACGCGGAGGTCGCGGCGTGACAGGGCAGGGGACGCACGACTCCGGCGGCGGCGGCGGCGACGGCGAGGAGGCGGACGGGCCGCTCCTCGAGTTCGGCGACGTCTGGGTGTACGAGAGCATCGTACGCGCGCTCCCGGGAGCGAACCTCTCGCCGGCGGCCGCCATCGCGCTCCAACTCGCGCTGTTCGAGGTGGGGGTGCTCCTGTTCGCGTGGGGGTACGGGCTGTGGAACGCGGCCGCCGCCGGCACCGCCGCGGTGTTCGTCGCAGCCGTCGGGAGTTACCTCCTCTTGCGACTGGGGAGCAGCAACCGGACGCTCGACGCGCCGCCGACGTACACCCGCCTCCTGTTCGGGTCGAGCATCGAGGTCGTCCTCACCGTCCTCGCGTTCATCGCGCTCGTCACCCACCTGTTCGTCTTCGACCCGCGGCACGTCGGCGAGACGCTGCCCGTCGTCCGCTGGCTCCCGATATCGATTCCCCGCTCGGAGACGGCCATCGTGACGGCGCTGTTCGGGCCGGAGCCGCCGGTGCCGGTCGTCTTCCTCGCGCTGCTCGTCCTCTGGGACGTCTGTTACCGCATCGGCGCCTCGTGGTGGATCGCCGTGGTCTCGCTGTACGGCGAACTCCGACTGCCGCTCCCGCCCGAGGCGGGCGCGCAGTTCCGCCGCATCGACTACCTCAACGTGGCGTTCGCGCTCGCACAGTTGGTGCTGGTGCCGTTCATCCACGACCGGCCGGCGCTGCTGCTCGCGGTGTGTGGACACGTCGTCGCGGTCGTCCTCGTCTCCGGCGTCGCCGTCGTGCTGTCGTTCCGCCGTCAGTCGGGCTGAGTCGCGCCAGCCGGCGTCACTCGCCCTTTATCTCGCGGAACTGGTCGAGGAGCGCCTCCGTCGACTCGCCCGAGTCGAAGGAGAGTTCGCCGCGGTACTCGGTCCGCTCGTCGGGGAGGTCGGCGTCGAGTTGCGCCTTCTTCTCGCGCCGTTCGTGTTCGTCCTCGTCGTAAGCACCTAACGACATGGTACGACACAACTTGGCAAACAGTTCGTATTAATGTGTCGGTCGATACCACGCCACGTGGACTGAAACATTCCCGGAGGCGGTGGGTTCAAACCCTGACGCCGCGCATGTCCGGTGTGGCTCGTCCCCTGCGGTTCCGGTACGCCCCGGGCACCTGGTCGCTCGCGCGAGTGGAGTCCGAGGTGTACGACCCGCTCGACGCGAACCTCGGGGCGGCGGTGGAGCGGACCTGGTTCAAACCGCCGGACGGGTACGAGGCGCGTCGGCTGGAGATGGACGACGGGAGCGTCGCGCTGTTCTGCTGGACGGACGACGACCCGGGGCCCGACGGGACCGGCGGCGGCCCCGGCGCGTACTGGCTGGGCAACACCGAGACGCCCTCGTCGCTGTGGCGCACCGACAAGTACGCGTTCGAGTCGGTGCCGTACCCCGTCGCCCGGTGGGCCGAACGCGAACTCACCGCCGGCCTCCACGCCGAGGAGCCGTGGCTGGCGGAGTACCCGCACCTCTCGTGGTACTTCCTCACGGTGTTCTGTTCGAAGGACGGCGCCGAGACGACGCGGCGGTTCTTCCGCGACCACGCCGCGGGCTTCCCCGACGCGACCCGGGAGGCGGCGCTCGCGTTCTACGAGGAGTTCCTCTCGATGGGGGTGCTCGACGACTACCGCGAGGAGATGGCGGGGAAACTCGGCACCTCGGAGTACTTCGACGTGACGCGGATGACCGCGACGATGGGCGAGTTCGACGTGGCGCGCCTGCTGACGCTGGCGGGGTACGATGTGGTCCCCGAGATCGAGGTCACGACCGACCACGTCATCGACTACCGCGCCGAACGCGACGACGGCACGTCGACGCTCGTGGAGGTGACGCGTCCCGTGCCGCCGAACCGGCGGTCCGCGAGCAACCCCTCGGCGGCCGTCCGGGACACCGTCGCCACGAAGTCGAGCGGCCAGCTCCGGGAACACGGCGGCGGCGTCACGCTGTTCGTCGACTGCTCGTCGTTCCCGGACGACGACTGGGCCGCCGTCCGCGGCGAGCGGCCGGACGTCGGCCACCGCCCCGCCGTCGTCTTCCGGAGCAGGCCCGACGGCCGGACGGAGGCGTACGCGAAGGGACAGGTTCCCCTCGACCTGGACGCGGCGCTGGAGTGGGTGTAGGCGCGAACCGGCGGCGGGTACGAGTCGCGCCGGACGTGCCCCGCCTCAGAACGAGACCTGTTCGGGACCGTCCTCCGCGACGGTCGGCGCGTCCCGGTCGCTGTAGAACCGCCGGCCGACGGCCTCGTACCCGACGTTCCCCCGGAGCGTCTCGTGGACCTCCGCCGCGGAGGCGAACGTCTGCGGTCCGACCCGTCCGAGCACCGCGCCGACCGTCTCGGACCCATCCGAGAGGTCGATTCGACGCTCCCCGTAGGCGTCGATGAGTTCCCCGCTGGTCGCGGGGTACTGGTGGCCCGATAGCGTCTCCCCGAGTTCGTTCAAGCGCATCGACCGGACGGAGTCGCGTGAGAAAGATAACGGTTGTCCATGTACGTCCTTGGAGAGGACATACCTATGTTTCGTGATTAAGGGGCATATTAGGACACACCCCGCCCCGACGCAGCCGTGCGGTCGCGTCAGCGGGACGGCGCTCGCGCCGCACCACAACCCTTTCGCTCCGGCGCGGGGTGCGTGGGGTATGGTCGTCGCGGACCTCCACGCGCACACGACGGTCTCGGACGGAACGCTCACGCTGGAGACGCTCCCCGCCGCCGCCGACCGGGCCGGCGTCGAAGTCGTCGCTGTCACCGACCACGACCGGTTCCACCCGGGGCTGGACGCGCCCGTGACGACGGTGGGCGGCGTGACGGTGGTCCGCGGCATCGAACTCCGGGTCGAGACGGACGCCGAACGCGTCGACCTGCTGGGGTACGGACTGACGGAGACCGACGCGCTCGCCGCGGAGTGCGACCGCCTCCAGCGCGACCGGGTCGAGCGCGGGCGGAGGATAATCGAGGCGGTCGAGGCCGAGACGGGCGTCGACCTGGACCTCGAACCCCGTCCGGGGTTGGGGCGGCCGCACGTCGCGCGCGCCGTCGCCGAGAGCGCCGCCCCCTACGACTACGAGGGGACGTTCGAGCACCTCATCGGGAACGACGGCCCCTGTTACGTCCCGCGAGCGGTGACGCCGTTCGAACGGGGCCGCGACCTCCTCGCGGACGCGTGCGCGTTGGTCGGCCTCGCGCACCCGTTCCGCTACGACGACCCCGACGCGGCGCTCGCGCTGTGCCGACACCTCGACGCCGTCGAGCGGTACTACCCCTACGGCGACCGGGGGACGGACGACCCCGGGCGCGTCGAGGCCGTCGCGCGCGAGCACGACCTGCTGCTCACCGGGGGGAGCGACGCGCACGACGAGACGCTGGGCGTCGCCGGACTGGACCGCGACGGCTGGTCGACCGTCCGCGAGCGCCTCCCGAGCGCGAACACGCGGGTTTAACTCCGAGCGGCCCCCAGTGCGGGTATGCGGTGTCACTACTGTGAACGGGAGGCCGCCTACACCGCCGAACGCGACGGCGTGCGGGTCGGCCTCTGCGAGAACCACTTCCGCGAGCGGGTCGAGGAACTCGCCGAGAGCGAGGGTCTCGAAGCCCTCCGCGAGCGGGTCGACGTAACGCAGGCCGACGACGAGTAATCACGGCTCGGCCGAACCGCCCTCCACTCCTCCGTGCCCGACGGACGCGACCCCGAGCGGCGGCTCCGGGCCGCGGTCGGTTCCGTCTCCACCGCCTCACCAGAGCAGGTCGACGCCGAGGACGTACAGCCCCGCGAGCGCCGCCTCGAACGCGAGCGTACCCACCGCGGAGAGGGTGACGAACCGACGGTCGTCCATCTCGGCGAGACCGGCGGGGACCGTGAGCATCCCGCGCGTGAACAGCAGCGCGTTCGACACCGGGACGACCACCGGTCCCCAGCGGTCGAACCACCCGTCGAACCGGTCGAGCGACGACTCGCTCACGCGGAACCACCGCTTCTGGAGCAGCCACTCCCTCCCGCCCCGCTGGGCGAGTTTGAACAGCGCGTACTGCCCGACCGTCGCGCCCACCACCGCGACGCCGAGCACCCCCAGCACGGTCCCCGCGTCGTACCCGAGGAGGACGAGCGTACCCGGGACGATGAGTTCGCTCGGCATGAAGTACATCAGCATCGCCCCCTCCAGGACGAACACCAGAAACAGGACCGCGAGCGCGTACTCCGAGGTGAGGAACCCCTCGAGCCACGGCGGGAAACTGTCGACGATGGTCTGGAGGGGAACAGTCACGGGAGCGGGTTGCACAGCGGGCGCTATATGGGTTGCGTCACGCGCCGTCGTCCCCCGCTCGCCGGAGCCCGAGGAACGCGGGGTTTACGCCCGCGCCGACCCCAGACCGGGTATGGACCTGACCGACCGGCCCCGGCGGCTCCGGACCGACGGCGTCCGACCCCTCGTCTCGGAGACGGGCCTCGCCGCGTCGGACCTCATCGCGCCGGTGTTCGTCGACGCCACCGCCGACGAGCGGACGCCCATCGAGTCGATGCCGGGCCACGAGCGCGTCCCCGTCGACGAGGCGGCCGCGCGCGTCGCCGAGGTGCGCGAGACGGGCGTGGAGGCGGTGATGCTGTTCGGCATCCCCGAGTCGAAGGACGCCGAGGGGTCGCGCGCGTACGCCGACGACGGCGTCGTCCAGCGGGCCGTGCGCGCGGTCACGGCCGAGACGGACGCGTACGTCGTCACCGACGTCTGTCTGTGCGAGTACACCGACCACGGCCACTGCGGCGTCGTCGAGGAGTCGGCGAGGGAGGACCCGACCCTCACCGTGAAGAACGACGAGACGCTCGACCTGCTCGCGCGCACCGCGGCGTCGCACGCGGCCGCGGGCGCGGACATGGTCGCGCCCTCCGCGATGACCGACGGGATGGTCGGCGCGATTCGCGAGCGACTCGACGAGGGGGGGTACGCGGAGGTGCCCATCATGAGCTACGCCGCGAAGTACGAGTCGGCGTTCTACGGGCCGTTCCGCGACGCGGCCGACGGCGCGCCCGCGTTCGGCGACCGCCGTCACTACCAGATGGACCCGGCGAACGCCCGCGAGGCGCTCCGGGAGACGCGCCTCGACGCCGAGCAGGGCGCGGACGTGCTGATGGTGAAACCCGCGCTGCCGTACCTCGACATCGTCCGGGACGTCCGCCGCGAGTTCGACCACCCGGTCGCCGCGTACAACGTGAGCGGCGAGTACGCGATGCTGCACGCCGCCGCCGAGAGGGGGTGGCTCGACCTGGAGGCGACGGCCCGCGAGTCGTTGTTGAGCATCAAGCGCGCGGGCGCGGACCTGATTCTGACGTACTTCGCCGAGGACGTGGCCGCGTCGCTGTGATTCGGTTCAGCCGTTCCGCGGCCGCGCCCGGCCGGTTCCCGTGTAGACGCGTTGGAACCGAGGCCGCATCGCTCCCTGACAGCCGTCAGGTGGGACTGAAAGGGGCCGGCTGCTGGACGAAGCACGGCGACGCAAGCACGCGAGAGAGCAGAACGGAGTGAGCGATCGAGCGCGCAGCGAGCCGCGCGAGTCCAGCAGCCGGGGGCTTTCGCGGTCGCCACGCGCACGACTCACTCGACGACCGTATACACCGTCCGCGTTCCGTCGTCGACCACTTCGACTCCGAGGCGAGCGTTTAACCCCGAGAGCGACCGAGTGGACGCCAATGGCGACAGCGGACGCGAACGCAGAGACCGACGAGTTCCCCGTGCCCGCGCTCCGGGAGCGCGCCGAGCGGTGCGCGGCGCGCCTCCGGGACGCCGAGCGCGTCCTCCTGGCGTCGCACATCGACGCCGACGGGCTGACCAGCGCGGCGGTGGCCGCCACCGCGCTCGAACGCGCGGGCGTCCCGTTCGAGACGCTGTTCTCGAAACAGCTCGACGCCGCGGAACTCGAGCGCATCGCGGCCACCGACCACGACACGGTCCTGTTCACCGACTTCGGGAGCGGCCAACTCGACGTCGTCACCGACTACGAGACGGCAGGCGCGTTCACGCCCGTCGTCGTCGACCACCACCAGCCGGCGGACGCGGAGACGGAGTACCACCTCAACCCCCTGCTCGAGGGAATCGACGGCGCGGCGGAACTCTCGGGCGCGGGGGCGGCGTACGTCCTCGCACGCGCGCTAGAGGGACCCGACACGGACAACCGCGACCTCGCGGCGCTGGCGGTGGTCGGCGCTGTCGGCGACATGCAGGACTCCGAGGACGGCCTCTCGGGAGCGAACGAGCGGCTCGTCGCCGAGGGGGTCGCCGCCGGCGCGCTCGCGGAGGAGACCGACCTCGCGCTGTACGGCCGGCAGACCCGGCCGCTCCCCAAACTCCTCCAGTACGCCAGCGAGGCGCGCATCCCCGGCATCTCCGACGACGAGGCGGGCGCCATCGAGTTCCTCTCGGGGGTGGACGTACCGATGAAGGCCGACGGCGACTGGCGGCGGTGGGTCGACCTCGACGGCGACGAGCGACAGACGGTCGCGAGCGCGCTCATCCGCCGGGCGGTCGCCTCCGGCGTCCCCGCGGAACGGGTGGACGCGCTCGTCGGGACGACGTACGTCCTCGCGGCCGAGGAGTCCGGCACCGAACTCCGGGACGTGAGCGAGTTCTCCACGCTGCTCAACGCCACCGCGCGCTACGAGCGGGCCGACGTGGGGCTCGCGGTCTGTCTCGGCGACCGCGGCGAGGCGCTCGCGCGCGCGCGGACCCTCCTCCGGAACCACCGGCGGAACCTCTCGGAGGGGCTCGAGTGGGTGAAGAACGAGGGCGTCACGAGCGAGGAGCACCTCCAGTGGTTCGACGCGGGCACGCGAATCCGCGAGACCATCGTCGGTATCGTCGCGGGGATGGCCGTCGGCGCGGCCGGCGTCGCGCGGAGCAAGCCCATCGTCGCGTTCGCGGACGCGGGCGACGGCGAAGTGAAGGTGTCCGCGCGGGGGAGCGGACACCTCGTGCGTTCGGGGCTGGACCTCTCGGTCGTGATGCGCGAGGCCGCGCGGTCGGTCGGCGGTGACGGGGGTGGCCACGACGTGGCGGCGGGCGCGACCATCCCCGACGACGCGCGCGACGCGTTCCTCGCGGCCGCGGACGACCTGGTCGGAGAGCAGGTACGGTGAGACGGGACGGGTATCGGGGTTGTCGGCGCGCCGGCGGCGCGTCCGAGTCAGACGGATTCGGAGCCGGCGTTCGCACCGCCGATGTTGCGAAAGAGCATCCGGTAGTCGTCGGGGGCGAACGCCGTCCCGAGGTCGTCGAGGTCGCTCTGCAGGGTGTCGATGCGGTCGAGTAGCGCGTTGTACTCCGCGCTGTCGCGTAGCTCCGAGGGGGTGCGTTCGGCTTCGAGCAGCGCTCGCTTCGTGACGAGCGCCGCGGTCCGGCGGAGTTTCGTGTCGTAGTTGGCGCGCGTGCCGAGTCGCTCGACGGCGTCGAGGATGTCGTCGCGGGTGGCGGGCTTGACGAGGTAGAGGTCGAACCCCATCTCGATGATGTCGACGTCGGGTTCGACCGCCGTCACCATCGCGACCCGGCAGTCGAGTTCGCGGTCGCGTATCTCCGAGAGGACCTCCGACCCGGACATGTCGGGGAGCCGCCTGTCGAGCAGGACGGCATCGATGGACGCGCCGGACTCTTCGAACACGTCGAACGCCTCCTCGCCGGTGTGGGCCACGTCCACGTCGTACTGGTCGCTCAGGTAGCCACGGTACAACGCCGCGACCTCGGCCTCGTCCTCGACGATCAGTACTCGCTTCACCGTCGCCCCCCCCCGGACGACTTTGCCCCCTCCGTCCCTCATACTCTCTTTCCAGAATCGTTCGGGCTTAAAGCTATCGTCGCTCTCGGCGAATGGCCGGCACAACGGTTTTCATTTATGCGGCCGCCATCCCTGTTTGAGAGACATGGTCGATACGGTACAAACTGGGGTCGACGGGCTCGATTCGATTCTCAACGGCGGTCTCGTGGAGAACGCGACCGTGCTGGTGAGTGGGAATCCCGGGACGGGGAAGTCGCTGTTCGGTATCCAGTACCTCCACCACGGGGTCACCGACCACGACGAGCGGGGGATCTACATATCGTTCGAGGAGAACGCGGACGACATCCGCGAGGCGGCCGAATCGATCGGGTTCGGCGACTGGGGTGAACACGTCGACGCGGGCGACATCAAGGTGTACGACAAGAGTCACATGCTCCGCGAGGGGGACTTCACCGCTACGATGGACACGCTCCTCGAGGACTTCGCCAACGCGAACTACGACCGACTGGTGCTCGACTCGCTCACCATGTTCGAACTGTTCTTCGAAAACGAGAAGGAGAAGCGGACGTACCTCCTGAAGTTCTCGGACATCCTCAAGCGGAACGGACTCACCTCGCTGCTCATCAACGAGCAGGGAGCCGTCTTCCCGGAGACCGAAATCGGCCTAGAGAACTTTCTCACCGACGGGAACATCTACTTCATTCAGACGCCGACCGACTCCGGCGTCAACCGCTACGTCTGGGTGGCGAAGATGCGCAAGCAGGACATCGACACGGACATCTTCCCGATGGAGATCGCCAACGGTGGTATCAAAGTGTACGAGCGCGCGGGCGGGTTCTCGATGATGGGGCGCGAGAGCCCCAGCGACGGCTTCTGACCCGGACTCACCCGTCCGTCATCGTCCGCCACACCTCGTCGAGTTTGTTCTTGACCTCCGAGCGCTCCTCCAACTCGACGGTCAGCCCGTCCTGGAACGTGACGTTCACGCCGTCGACCGACCGCCGGTACACCTTGATACGCCGGTGCTCGTCCGACAGCGGCCTGTCGTGGAGTTCGAGCAACTGCGTCGCCTCCAGTTCGTTGATGCGGCGATAACAGGTGGCGATGGGAACGCCGAGCTCCTCCGAGAGGTCCTGTGCCGACTTCGGTTCCCCAGCCGCGTCGAGGATCTCCGGATTGTACTTGTTTCCCAGCACCTCGATGATCTCTTCGTCCTGTGCCGGCATTCAATATCGGAAGTGATTCGCGGTGCAAAAAATCTATCGACGGACTCCGACGCTCGCCGGCAGCGGTCTCCCCGGGTGAATCCGTCCCGTCGGGTTGCTCCGCGCTCGTCTCCCGAGCCAGCCGATATCATTATCCATACTGATACTTTCACAGTCGTATTTATTACCGAGTAATCATCCCTTTACTGTAGATACCGACCGGGGGGCTCCTCGGCGCCGGATCTGAACCATACAACGAAGCCAATCCATGTTCGAGTTCATCACAGACGAGGAGGAGCGCGGTCAGGTGGGCATCGGGACGCTCATCGTGTTCATCGCGATGGTGCTTGTGGCGGCGATCGCCGCGGGCGTCCTGATCAACACCGCCGGCTTCCTCCAGTCCAAGTCGCAGCAGACGGGGCAGCAGGCGAGCAGTCAGGTGTCCGACCGCCTTCAGGAGGTCGTCACGACCGGGAAGGTGACCGACAACGACACCATCAGCTACGTCAACGTCACCGTCTCGCAGGCGCCCGGTGCGGGTGAGATCGACCTCACGAACGCGACGGTGTCGTGGGTCGGCCCGACGGGGACGTACACGCTGGTCAACAAGTCCGTCTACGACGCGCAGGGCGAGACGGGGAACACCTACTTCAACATCGACACGGTCAAGGACGCCGACGACTCCGAACCGGTCCTGAACGACGCCGACGACCGCCTTCAACTCGTCTTCAACGTGAACGGCGCCTCCAACAGCGGCTTCACGGGTCCGCTGCAGGAGGGTCAGGAAGTGACGGTCAAGATCAACACGATGTCGGGCGCGACGACGACCGTCCGGTTCTCGGTCCCCGAGTCGCTCGGTAGCAAGAGCGCGGTGGAGCTGTAATCATGTTCGAGTTCATCACGGACGATGAGGAGCGCGGTCAGGTGGGCATCGGGACGCTCATCGTGTTCATCGCGATGGTGCTCGTGGCGGCGATCGCCGCGGGCGTCCTGATCAACACCGCCGGCTTCCTCCAGAGCAAGGCCCAACAGACCGGCGAGGAGTCGAGCAGTCAGGTGTCCGACCGCCTGCAGGAGGTCTCCGTGACGGGGTCGGTCACCGGCGAGCAGGTCACCGACGTGCAGGCGATGGTGTCGCAGGCACCCGGCGCGGGTGAGATCGACCTCACGAACGCGACGGTGACGTGGATCGGCCCGACGGGGACGTACACGCTCACGCACGCCTCCGTCGGCGAGGCCGACGGGACGTTCGACAACAACACGGTCAAGGACGCCGACGGCTCCGCGCCGGTCCTGAACGACCCCGACGACCGGCTGGAGATCACCTTCGACCCGAGTTCGTTCAACGGCGGCAGCGAACTGAACGAGGGGGCGGAAGTGACGATCAAGATCAACACGATGTCGGGCGCGACGACCACCATCCGGTTCACGGTGCCCGAGTCGCTGCAGGGCAAGAGCGCGGTCGAACTGTAAGGTAGCACAGCCACACAGTTCCGTTTGCGGTTTTTTCAGTACACGACTCACATGAGCGACGATACCAGCGACGGTCCGCTCGACCCGAACGACCTCGACGTCACCGACAGCGAGCACGTCCGCACGCTCGACGACGACCGATTGGTCGTCTCGACGGGTGCCGGACCGCCGCGCGCGCCGCGTGTTTCCGACGCGACCGGCGACGACGACCGAACTCCGGGCGACTCGGACGGACGACCGTCCGCCGACGCGCTCTCGGCGAGCGGGTTCGACTACGGCTTCGACGCCGTTCTCGCGGTCGACGGGGAGACGACCCGTCACCGGATGGCCTCCGACGACGTGTCCGAGACGTTCGAGACGCTGGTGCGCTGGTTCGCCCGAAACGCCGGTGGCGACGTCCCGCCGGCGGACGCACTCGGCGTGCTCCTCGCCAGCATCGACGCCCCGGTGCGCCTCTCCGACGGACAGGTCCGCCGGGCACTCGCCCGGCACGGCCTCTCTCGGGACGACTCCATCGCCGACCTCCTCGCCGCGGTGGACGAGGCGGGCGGGCTCGCACTCGAGTAGCTAGAATCTCACGCGTGATACCCACAGGCGAGCGTTTATGCTCGTCGCCGGGCCCGGTTTCCGCATGTCGACCGGAGTACTCATCGCCGACGACTCGGAGTTCATGCGGAACCTCCTCCGGGAGATTCTCGAGGGGGAGTTCGAGGTCGTCGGCGAGGCCGAGAACGGGGTCGAGGCCGTCGATATGTACGGCAAACACGACCCCGACGTCGTGATGATGGACATCGTGATGCCCATCCGCGACGGCATCGAAGCGACCAGCGAGATAACGGACGGCGACGCGGGCGCCCGGGTCATCATGTGCACGAGCGTCGGGCAGGAGGAGAAGATGAAGGCGGCCATCAGGGCCGGCGCGCAGGGGTACATCACGAAGCCGTTCCAGAAGCCGAACGTCCTCGAGGCGATCGACGACGCCGTCGCCGCGGCGGGATGAACGTCGACATCCGGTCGCTCGGTACGTTCAGTCGACTGGCCAGTCAGGGGGCCGACCGGGCCGCCGCCGCGTTCTCACAGCTCACGGGAGCGACCGTCTCCGCGACCGTCTCCGAGGTGACGCTGCTCGCGGCCGAGGACCTCAGCCGCGTCTTCGACGGACGCGAGTTCGTCGGCGTCGAGGTCGGTCTCCGGGGCGGACTCGCGGGCCAGACGGTGATGGCGTTCGAGCGTGACGCGGTCGAGACGCTCTGCTCGCTGCTCGTGCCCGGCGTCGACGGGGCCGACGGCGAGTTCGCGCGCAGCGGCGTCACCGAGGTGGGAAACATCATGACGAGCGGCTTCGTCGACGGCTGGGCGGACCACCTCGGCGTCGCCGTCGACGTGACGCCTCCCAGGTACGTCAGCGCGACGGGAACGGACGTCCTCCCCGACGGCGCGGTCGACGGCGACCGCGAGGGCGTGTTCGTGTTCGAGTCGCGCGTCTCCGCGGCCGACGCCGAGTTCGGGTTCGCCATCTACCTGTTCCCGGAGTACGACGGCTTCATCGACCGCCTCGCCGCCGAGTCGTCCGGCGAGGGGGGAACCGTCCGGGTCGACAGACTCCCGACGTTCGACCGGCTCACGAAGCGAGGCACCGCGAGCGCCGCGGACCACGTCACGACGCTGACCGGCACCGAGACCGACGTGGACGCCTCGCGGCTCCGATTCGTCTCCGTCCGGGACGTCCCGTCGGAGGTCGGCGACGAACCGGTCGTCGGCACCGTCTTCGAACTCCGCGGCCGACCGAGCGGGTTCCTGGCCGTCCTGTTCGACGAGGCGTCCGCGGAGGCCGTCGCCCACGGGATGATTCCGACCGAGACCACGCCCGGAATCGGGGAACCGGAGCGTGGGGCTCTGCGGGAGCTCGGCAACATCATGACGAGCGGGTTCGTCGACGGCTGGGCGGACGTGCTCGGGACGACCATCGAGCACACCCCTCCGCAGTTCGTCCACGACATGGGCTCGGCCGTGATGAGTCCGCTCGTGAGCCGGCTCGGCCGGACGCGGGAGCACGCGTTCATCGTCGACTCCACCGTCCGGACGCCCGACGACGACGTGCGGTGTGACATCTACGCGCTCCCCGACCAGCGCGAACTCGCGGCGGCGCTCGACGGCATCGACCCCGCGGCGACGGACGGACACGCGGTCGGCGAGGGAGCCGATGGGCCGGCCTGACCCTACGGCGGCTCCCGGCGGCGAACGAGACGCCGCCGTCTCCACGGACCGCTCGCCTCTCGACCGCCGGCGGCTGAGGGTCGGTCTCTCGGAGGCTCGCGTCGCGGCCGACGGGACCGTCCTCGTGACGAGCGGACTCGGGTCCTGTCTCGGCGTCGCCATCTATCACCCGGTGACCGGCGTCGGAGGGCTGCTCCACGCGATGCTCCCGGTGGCCGCCGCCCGTCCCGGTCCGGACGAGAAGTTCGTCGCGGAGGGCATCGCCGCGCTGGTCGACGGGCTCGCCGCGGCGGGCGCCACCGACGGCCTGCGAGCGAAACTCGCCGGCGGTGCCGCGATGCTCGACCTCACGACCGGCGGCGACGATTCCATCGGCGACCGGAACGTGGCGGCGGCCGAGGCGACGCTCGACCGGCACGGCGTCCCGGTCGTCGCGGCCGACACCGGCGGCGCCCGCGGTCGGTCGCTCTCCTTCGAGACCGCGACCGGCCGCCTCCGCGTCTCCCGAACCGACGGCGACGCCGTCCTCTGAGGCCGACGGACGGACTCTCCCGTCGGCTATCTATTCCGATAATCCGCGGGGAGAGTTTAAGACTCGGTCGCGGGTGTACTCGCAGTAATGGGTCTCCTCACACCACTGTTGGGAGCGGGCGTCGTTCCCGGCGACGCGTGGCTCCTCACGGCCCTCGGTCTGCTCGGCGCCAGCCTGCTCGACCGCTTCCGAGACGACGGCGCCGTGGACGACGGGGAGGACCCGCTGCTCGACGACGACGGCGCGTTCGGCGGCGGCGACGAGAGCGGGGACGACCTCGGCGACTTGGGGGGAATGGACGACTGGGACGACGACGACCCGTTCGGCGGCGAGGAGGACGACGCCGCCGAACTGGAGAACCGGCTAGAGGACCTCGAAAACGAGGTCGCGAGCCTCTCCTCGACGGTCAGCACCGTCCGCTCCGAGAACGAGGAACTCGCCGAACAGGTCGACGACATGGGCGAGAACGTCCGGAGTCTGCTCGACATCTACGAGATGGTGACTCGCGGTATCAACCCGTTCGTCGACGACGCCCAGGCCGGGGCGATGGGCGGCGAGTTCGGCGGCGAGGCGTCGTTCGGTCTCTTCGAGGACGACGGCGAGGACGACGGAACCGAGGACCTCGACGACGACCTCGCGTCGGCGGACGCCGAGGCGTTCTTCGACGAGGACCTCGGGGACGAACGGGACGACGAGACACACGAGGACGACTTCGACGAGGAGTTCGACGACTTCGAACCGACTGACGACACCACCGACACCGAATCCATGGCGACCGAAAACGGCGGTAGCAAGAGTTTCACCGAACTGAAAGACGAGTACGATTCCGGCGACGCCGACTGGGTCGACGGGGACGGGTCGACCGGAGACCCGCTCGACGACGGCGCAGTTGGGGGGGACATCGCCGACGACTCGGGCGGGTCGAGCCGACCCGCCGGAGACGACGGCGGGTTCGAGTTCGTGGAGGAGGACGACCTCTCGACGAACCCCCAGAAGCCCTACCTGACGACGCTCCCCGGCGACTACGTCGGCGACCTGATGGTGATGGAGTGGCTGGAGTACCTCGTCGAGGAGTCGGACCCGACCGACGCGGTTCGCGCCGTGAACTACTACGAGCGCGTCGAGTGGATCGACGGCGAGGTGGCCGACCAGCTCGAGGCGTACCTCTCCGGGTTCGGTGACATCGACCGCAACTACGTTGACGAGCCGGGAACCGCTCGGCTCACGCTCGACCACCACACGCAGAGCCTGAAGTACGTGATGCAGCTCGCGAACGCGACGGCCGAGTCGGTCGTCATCGACCGCTGGCCGCAGCTCTCGGGAGGGAGCCGTGGGCTTCAGCGTTAGCGCCTCGACGGCCGTCGTGTTCCTCGGGATGTTCGTCGCTGCCGGCGTGGCCTACCCGGCTATCGCGAACGGCGCCGAGCGAGTGGCCGAGGCGAACGCGGGCGCCGCCGACCGTGCGTTCGACCGACAGCACACCGACGTCGTCGCCACGAACGCGACGCACTACCCCGGTAACGACACGCTCGTCGTGACCGCGCGCAACGACGGCGCGACGACGCTCGACGTGAGCCGGGTCGACCTCCTGGTCGACAACGCGTACGCGACGGCGACGGCGACCGTCTCGGGCGAGACGGACACGAGCCTCTGGCTCCCGGGCGAGACGGCCCGCTTCGCCGTGACCGACACCCCGACGCCGCCCGGTCGCGTCAGCGTCGTCGTCGACCACGGCGTGCGCGACTGGGTGGAGGTGGCCTGAGTGGCGAGCGCGAGCCTCTCGGAACTCATCCTGTTCATCGCCGCGCTCGTCGTCGCCGCCTCCGTCGCGGGGACGCTCACGAGCGAGGTGACCCGCGTGGGCGACGCCATCAGCGCCCGGTCGCTCGACGTGGCCGACGAGGTCCGCTCCGACGTCGAGATAGTCTCGGACCCGGCCGCGGGGGTGTACAACGCCTCCGGCGACGAGAACGTCACCGTCTACGTCCGGAACACGGGCGCGTCGACGCTCCCGGCCGACGGTTCGGCGGTCGACGTGCTCCTCGACGGCCGGTACCGGACGGACGTGCGCGTCACGCCCGTCGAGGGCGGGGAGACCTGGGCCGAGGGCACCGTCGCGCGCGTCGAACTGTCGGCGCCGGGGCTCCAGAGCGGCGACCACCGGCTGAAGCTTGTGGTCCGCGAGGACGAGGAGGTGTTCCGGTTCCGCACATGAGCCACCGCGACCCCAACCGCAACCTCCTGTCCATCGGTCTCCCCGAGCGGGACCAACTCAACAAGGAACTCGGCGGCGGCATCCCCCGCGGGAGCATCGTCCTCATGGAAGGGGACTACGGCGCGGGGAAGTCCGCGCTCTCTCAGCGGTTCAGCTACGGACTCGTCGACGAGGGGGCGACCGTCACGTTCCTCTCGACGGAACTCACCGTCTCCGGGTTCGTCGACCAGATGTACTCGCTGGAGTACGACGTGACCAGGCCGCTCCTCGACGAGAGACTCCTGTTCCTCTCGGCGGACTTCGACTCCGGCGGAACGTTCTCCGGCGACAGCGGCCAGCGGAAAGAACTGCTCAAGCGCCTCATGGAGGCGGAGGTGATGTGGCGGTCGGACGTGGTCATCCTGGACACGTTCGACTCCATCCTCCGGAACGACCCGACGTTCGAGGCGCTCGTCCGCAACAACGAGGAGCGACAGGCCGCCCTCGAGATAATCTCCTTCTTCAGGAACATGATATCTCGCGGGAAGACCATCGTCCTCACCGTCGACCCCTCGGCGGTCGGCGACGAGGCCATCGGCCCGTTCCGCTCCATCGCGGACGTGTTCATGGAACTCCAGATGGTGGAGGTCGGCAGCGACGTGCGCCGGAACATCTCGGTGAAGCGCTTCGCCGGCATGGGGAGTCAGGTCGGCGACACCATCGGGTTCTCCGTGCGCTCCGGCACGGGACTGGTCATCGAGTCGCGGAGCGTCGCGTAAGATGGGCGGGCTGGGTGCGCCCCCGGAACCCGCGCACCCGCGTGCGGCGTGGTGTTGACACATGACGGACCAAGGGACGGCGAAACCGTCGAGCGAGTTGAAGCAGGCCGCGATGAAGCGGCCACACCTGCGCGAGCACCTCCAGAAGTTCAAACAGATTACGGGGGAGTTCCCGCTGTTCGTCGAGGACATCGAGAGCGCTCACGAGACGCGTCACCCGAACGTCCTCTACCCGGTCGGCGGTCCCATCTACTGTCACGTGTACGGTGACTTCGGACAGGACACCAAGTACTACACCGTCGAACCCACGCTCTCGACGGCCGAGGAGCGGATACTCGACGTCATCAAGGGGAAACTGCTCAACAGGAGCGGGCACCGCGCCACCCCCCAGGACGAGTCCGGCTACGACGACCTCATCGAGGAACTGCTGGAGGAGGTGACGGTCGTCTCCGAAGAGCGGTCGTACGGTCCGCTGTCGAGACTGCTCAACGTGGGACGGATCGAGGTGTCGGCGCAGACGTACCGGGACGTTCGCTACCGGCTGAACCGCGACATCGTCGGGTTCGGGCCGCTCGAACCGGTGATGCGCGACCCGGAGAACGAGGACATCCACGTCATCGGCCCCTCGGAGTGTCACGTCGACCACGGCGTCTTCGGGATGCTGGAGACGACCGTCGACTTCGGCACCCCCGAGCAGTTCGACAACTGGCTGCGGAACATGGGCGAGCGGATGGGCGACCCCGTCTCGGACTCGAACCCCATCGTCGACTCGACGCTACCCGACGGTTCGCGCATCAACATCATCTACTCCGACGACGTCTCCATCAAGGGGTCGTCGCTCACCATCCGGCAGGGCGAGGACACGCCGCTCTCGGTCAACCAGATCACCGACTGGGGGACGCTCAGCCCGGAACTGGCGGCGTACCTCTGGCTGTGTCTGGAGAACGAACAGACCGTGTTCGTCGTCGGCGAGACGGCGTCGGGGAAGACGACCACGCTCAACGCCATCCTCTCGTACATCCCGCGCGACTCGAAGATATACACGGCCGAGGACACCGCCGAGGTGATTCCGCCGCACAACACGTGGCAGCAACTGCTCACCCGCGAGGGCGACGGCGCGGACTCGAACGACGTGGACATGTTCGACCTGGTGGCGGCCGCGCTCCGGTCGCGCCCCGACTACATCATCGTCGGCGAGGTGCGCGGCGCGGAGGGGCGGATGGCGTTCCAGGCGGCCCAGACCGGCCACCCGGTGATGCTCACGTTCCACGCCTCGGACATCGTCTCGATGATTCAGCGGTTCACGTCCGACCCCATCAACGTCCCCGAGACGTTCATGGACAACGCGGACGTGGCGCTGTTCCAGAACCGGGTGAAACAGGGCGACAAGGTGCTTCGCCGGGTCACCTCCGTCCAGGAGATAGAGGGCTACTCCAAGGAGATGGACGGCGTCGTCACGAGGCAGGTGTTCGACTGGGACCCCGTCGAGGACGAGATAGTCTTCCGGGGGATGAACAACTCCTACGTCCTCGAGGAGCAGATCGCCACCCTGCTGGGGTACGCCGACACGCGCGACATCTACGACGACCTGCAGTTCCGCGCCGAACTCATCGAGCGGATGATTCAGGAGGGGATGCTCGGCTACCACGAGGTGAACGAGGGAATCAGGGCGTTCCAGCGGGACGGCGTGGAGGGCCTCCCGTTCGACATGCACCGCTCCTCCAGATAGATGAGCGCCGGCACCTCCACCGGCGACTCGGGACTCCTCCCCGACTCGCTGCTCGAACTCGCGGGCGAACTGCTCGACTCGTACGACGCGCTCGAGATGTCGAGGCGGGCGTACGTCGGCTACGTCCTCCTGCCCGCGCTCGTTTTCCTGGTGCTCACGCTCGCCGGCGCGGTGGTGCTGCCGCTCCCGCTCACCGTTCGACTCCCGATTCCGCTGCTCGGCTTGCTCGTGTTCGGCGCGGCCGTCGGCTACCCCAAACTCTACCTCAACGGCCGGAAGGTGGCCATCGAGAACCAACTCCACCTCGTGATGACCCACCTGACGGTGCTGTCGACCACCAACATCGACCGGATGGAGGTGTTCCGCACCCTCGCGGCCGAGGAGGAGTACGGGGCCGCCGCCGCCGAACTCGGGCGCGTCGTCCACCTCGTCGACACGTGGAACCAGTCGCTCGACGACGCGCTCCGCCGCCGCGCGAAGGAGGTCCCCTCGGACGCGTTCTCGGACTTCTTCGACCGCCTCGGCTACACCATCGGCGCGGGCCAGTCGCTCGACGACTTCCTGCTGTCGGAACAGGACGCGGTCATCCAGAACTACATCACGGTGTACGAGGGGGCGCTGTCGAACCTGGAGGTGATGAAGGACCTCTACATGTCGATGATCCTCTCGATGACGTTCGCGCTCGTGTTCGCCATCGTCCTCCCCATCCTCACCGGCGACGACCCGACGCTCACCGTCGCGGCCGTCATCGTCCTGTTCATGCTGGTCCAGTTGGGCTTCTACGTCGTCGTCCGGGCGATGTCGCCGTACGACCCCGTCTGGTTCCACTCCGAACAGGGCGCTCCCTCCGACACCCGCCTGTGGGCCGGCCTGTTCGTCGGCGTCGGCCTCACGTTCGCGCTCATCGGGGTCACCGGTGCGGGCGTGTTCGGGTACGGTCCCGGACTCCCGGGGCTGCTGTTCTTCCTCGACCGGGTGCCGCTCCCGCTGTACGTCTGCGTGCCCGTCTCGCCGCTGGCGCTCACCGGGGTCGTCCTCCGACTCGAGGAACGAGCCATCGCCGGCAGGGACGCCGAGTTCCCGTCGTTCATCCGCGCGCTCGGGGCCGCGGAGAGCGCGAAGCAGTCGACCACCGGCGACGTCCTGAAGACGCTCCACCGGAAGGACTTCGGGGCGCTCTCGCCGTCCATCACCCGACTGTACCGCCGGCTCAACGTCCGCATCGACCCCGGGCGGGCGTGGTATACATTCGCGACGGACACCCGGTCATACCTCATCCAGAAGTTCTCGGACATGTACCTGGAGGGCCGCGCGATGGGCGGCCGCCCGAAACAGCTCGGCGAACTCATCTCGACGAACATGACGACGGTCATGCAGTTGCGCGAACAGCGCCGACAGGCGACGACCACGATGATCGGCCTGCTGTACGGCATCACCTCCGCGTCCGCGTTCGCCTTTTTCATCGGCCTGCAGGTGGTGAACATCCTCGCCGACCTCTCCGAGCAGTTCTCCATCACCGGGGCCGGCGGCGTCGGGCGACTCATCTACGCCGGGGTGTACGACATCCCGCTCATCGAGTTCCTGCTGCTGCTCGTCATCCTGTTCAACGCCCTGCTCTCGTCGGTGATGATCCGCACCATCGACGGCGGGAACAAGGCGAACGCCTACCTCCACTTCGTGTTGATGACGTGGCTCGGCTGTCTCGTCGCGCTGTTCACCAAGGCGCTCGTGACGAGCATCCTCACCATCTGAGCCCGGCGCGTCGACGCACTCCCGCTCCGACCGACCGCGATTCCGGGGCGGTCGCGCTCGCGTCGCCGTCCTCTCAGGCCCCGGCGACCAGATACACGAGCGTCATCCCGACGCCGGCGGACGGGGGGATGGTGAGGTTGTCGTCGACGACGTACCCCGCGATGACGGGCTTGAGACCGTCGGCGAGCGTCGCGCCGAGCGCACCGGCGGCCGCGGCGGCGACCCCGGTCGCGACGGAGTGGTCGCGGCCGGTGAACGGCACCGCGATGGCGAAACAGACCAGGAACATGACCGCGAGCACGCCGAGTTCCTTCGCGGTCCCCGCGTCGTTCGACCCGAGCAGCCCCGAGATGGGGTCGCCGATGGAGAGCATCAGCATCGCCGGGACCGCCACCGGGGGCGGGAACGCGAACGCGGCGACGGTGAACGCGACCATGAACAGCGCGTAGCCCGCGACGTTCTCGGCCTCGTAGCTCCGGGTGAGCCTGTCGTACACCCAGTGGTCGAGACCGACGACGAGTCGCAGGAACTCCAGGACGAACACCAGGCCGGTGAGCGCGAGCAACAGCAGGCGGAACTGCGCCCACGTCACCAGTCCGAGCAGGTACGACGCCGGAAGCGTGGTCCCCGACGCGTGGACCGCCCGTCGAGCGAGTTCGCTGCTCACGTCACTCGACCCGCTCGTGCGCCTCGAGCACCGCGTCGAACGACGTCTCGCCCTCGCGGAGCGACGCGAGGGTCTCCGCGAGCGCCGCCACCGGGAGCCGGACCTGCGCGGTCGTGTCCCGGTCGCGCAGCGTCACCGTCGGGTCGCCCTCGCCCTCGACGCCGTCGCGGTCGACGGTGACGCAGAAGGGCGTGCCGACCTCGTCCTGTCGGCGGTAGCGCCGGCCGATGGAGCCGGAGTCGTCGTACGTCACCGAGAGGCCGGCCGCGCGGAGGTCCGTCACCACCTCGTCGGCCAGGTCGAGCAGGCGCTGCTCGTTCGAGACGAGCGGGAACACCGCGGCCTGCGTCGGCGCGAGTTCCGGGTCGAGCGCGAGGTACGTCCGCTCCTCGCCGTCGACGGTGTCGGTCTCGTAGGCGTGGTCGATGAGCGTGTAGACGATGCGGTCGACGCCGAACGACGGCTCGACCACGTGGGGGGTGATGTGCTCGCCGTTCTCGGTCACCTCCTCGACCGAGAAGTTCGCCACGTCGGTCGCGACGGCGTGCTCCTCGCCGTCCACCTCGACGGTGACCGCCTCGGCGTCGAACGCGCCGGGGTCGCGCGCCGCGAGCGTCTCCAGCGCGTCGGCCACGTCGCCGGCCGCACCGCCGAACTCGGGGCCGAGCGTCGCCATGTCCGGGTCGACCGTCGCGCGCTCGACCGTCCGCGGTTCGTCGTACTGGCGGAACACGGTGAACGACTCGCCGCTGTGCTCGGCGTGCTTCGAGAGGTCGTAGTCGCCGCGGTACGCGAAGCCGGTTATCTCTATCCAGTCGCCGTCCACCTCGCTCTCGGCGTCCCAGCAGTCGGCCGCGTAGTGGGCGAGTTCGCCGGGCAGGTGCTGGCGGTAGCGGAACCGGTCGGGGTCGACGCCGACCCGCTCGTACCACTCCTGGGCGACGCCGAGGTAGTAGGCCACCCAGTCGGAGGCGATGACGTCGTCCTCGACGGCCTCGCCGACGGTCGTGACGGACGCCTCGCCGTCGGGGCCGTCCTGCGCGTCCGCGGAGTACAGCGCCACCTCCACGTCCTCCACCTCCGAGAGCGGCGGTTCGTCCGTCTCGGGGTCGATGAACTGCTCGAGTTCCGCCTGCGTGAACTCCCGCACGCGGACCAGCCCCCGCCGCGGCGATATCTCGTTGCGGTAGGCGGGACCGACCTGCGTGACGCCGAACGGGAGCCGGTTGCGCGCGTACTCCTTCAGCCGGGGGAACTCCACGAAGATGCCCTGCGCCGTCTCCGGCCGGAGGTAGCCCGGTTGACCGGAACCGGGGCCGATGCTCGTCTCGAACATCAGGTTGAACTCCTCGACCGGTTCGCCCGCGAGCGGCGCGTCACACGCCGGACAGCGGACGTCGTGCTCCCGCAGCAGTTCCTCCACCTCCGGGATGGGGAGCGCCTCGGCGTCCTCGATGTCCGTCGCGCCCTCGATGAGGTGGTCCGCCCGGTGGGAGGTGCCGCACTCGGGACACTCTACGAGCATGTCGTCGAAGCCGTCGAGGTGGCCCGACGCCTCGAAGACGGCCTCCGGCATCACCGTCGGCGCCTCGATCTCGAAGTTGCCCTGCCTGACGGTGAAGCGGTCGCGCCACGCGGACTCGAGGTTGTCCTTCAGCGCGGCGCCCTCCGGGCCGTAGGTGTAGAAGCCGGCGACGCCGCCGTACGCGCCGCTCGACCCGAAGAAGAAGCCGCGTCGCTTCGCGAGTTCGGTGATGGCCTCGCTCCGGTCGGTCGGCGCGGGCGTCGACTCCTCGCGCTCGCTCATGGGGACCACCGTCGTCGGGGGTTCGCGGCACCCGGGCCGCGCGCGTCGGCGTCGGTCATGCCCGCCAGTATCCACACGACGCTGTTAAGCGCACCGACACCGCGCGGAGGGTTGACACGGTACCGCCGCGGTTACGACGGGTCGCGGTCCGGCCGCTCCCGCGCGGTCGTCGCGCCCGCCGCACCCGCGGTCGACCCCTCGCTCGACGGCTGTTCGCGCCGGAACACGGGCGTCCCGGGGTTGCCGGTGTCGGCGTAGCCGGCCTGCCGGAGTCCGAACACGAGGTCGGCCAGTCCGCACCACGACTGCTCCAGCAGCGGCTCGCCGTCGGTCGTGTAATCCGCGCCCGCCTCGTCGAGTGCGTCGAGCGCGACGGTGTCCTCGGCCGCCCCGATGGCCCGTCGGAACGCCGCCCGCTTCGGCCGCTCGTACGCGTCGAGTTTCGCGGCCACCCGCCAGACCATGTCGTCGTGCGTGACGCGGCCGGTCCGCTCGGGGCTGCGCACCTGCCGGACGTGCTCGACGAGCCGTCGGTTGAGCGCGACGGCGTCGTCCCAGTGCTCGACGACCCACCGGACCGTCGACTCCAACTCCTCGACGGGGGCGACGAGCGGGTGGTCCTCGGGGACGCAGTCGTATATCCAGGGCTCGTCGCGGAGGACGAGCACCTGCCCCGAGGCGGCCTGTTCGAACCACGTCCGCGCCAGCGTGTCGTACTCGGTCGCACAGACGGCGAGGTCGCCCGTGGCGAGCATCTCCTCGTACAGCTTCCGCGACGCCTCCGGGTACGCCTTGACCCACGGCAGGGAGGCGTACTTCTCGGGGACGTCGCCCATGCTCGTGATGACGGTGCCGATGTCGTACTCCTCGTGGAGCATCGTCGCGACGTCCATCACGATGTCCTGGCGCTTCTTCTCCCAGTTCGACCCGGCGACGTGGAACCACCGGGGCCGCTCGCTGTACCGCTCGTTGAACCGGTCGAAGTCGATGGGGCTGTTCGTGAGAACGGACGCCTCGAGCGCCGCCTCGAGCGGACCCTCCAGGAGCACCCGCCGCGCGAACAGCGGGAGTTCGTCCCGGTCGAGTTTCGCCTTGAACCACAGTCCGTCCGCAAGGACCGCCTCGATGGACTCCAGCAGGCGGTGGTAGTCGTCGCGGTAGCCGTCGTCGGTGTACTTGAACGGGAGCATCAGGTCGTGGACGTTGACGACGACGTCGAACGGGTTCGGCTGCCCGGCGCGGTGGCCCGAGAGGTACAGCAGCCACTTGTACAACTCCTTCCGGCCGTTCCGGAACTGGTCGACCACGACGTCCACGTACCCCAACTGGTCGTATATCCGGCGGCGGAGTTCGCGCAGTTGGTCCTCGGAGTACCCTCCCTCGGTGAACAGGTGTCGGGTCGACGTGTCGTGCATGAACGGGTCGGCCTCGACGAGCGTCACCCGGTCGCGGTCCGCGAACACGTCCGTGCGGTCGTAGTTCGCGTCCCCGCGGTGGGGCAACAGCCAGTAGACGTGGAGCGAGTCGTCGATGCGGAGCCACTGCTCCACCCACGTCACCGCGTCGTTGAGCGTGGCGTTCGCGCTGGCCTCCCCCGGCCGGTACAGTTCTGGGACGAGTAGTACGCGCATCCGTGTCGGTCCTCGGCTGATATCTCGCCCACGCGGTAATGAGCGGTCCGACCGACGCGCGCGGTCGGCATCTCCGGGGCGGCGACCGGACGACACCCCGTATCCATCGCGCACGGAGCGAGCGAGAAACGCGTCGTCATCCGTCCCTCGGGCCGCCCGCGTCCGCCGGCTACAGCGCCGCCAGCACGTGCACGTCGCGGACGATGCCCGCGAGGTCGCCGCCGGTCACGAGCGGAATCTGCTCGATGTCGTTCGATATCATCTCCTGTGCGGCCTCCCGGACCGAGCGGCGACGCGAGACGGTGATGACGTCCTCGGTCATGAACTCCGAGACCGGGTCGACGGGAATCTCCACGTTCCGGGTCGGGATGTACGCGCTCCCGACGGCCTTGATGCCCTCCCACTTCCACTCGTCGTCCTCGTTCGCGATGGAGTCGCCGGTGTCGTCGACTCCTTCGACCACGCGGGCCACGTCGATGATGTCCACCTCGGTCAACATCCCCGACATGTCGCCCTCCTCGTCGAGCGCGACGGCGTACGGCACGTTCGCGAAGTACAACTGCCGCTCGGCGACGGTGAGCGGCGTCCCGACGTACGCGGTGGTCACCTCGTCCGCGGCGACGTCGCCGCACGTCGCGTCCGTCTCCACGTCGCCGCGCGCCACGGCGTCGATGAGGTCGGTCACGGTGATGATGCCCGCGAGCCGTCCGCCGTCGTCCTCCTCGACGACCGGGAGCCGGCGCATCCCCTCGCCGAGCATGAGTTGGGCGGCGTCGCGGAGGTTCGTGCCGGGCGTCAGCGTCGGCACCTCGCGCATCAGGATGGCCAACTGGTCCTCGTCGGGCCGTTCGATGAGGTCGTCGCGCGAGACTAGCCCGCGGTACGTCTCCTCGTCGCCCTCTCCCTTGACCACGGGAACGGACGAGAACCGGTACTCCTGTAAGTACGAGAGCACGTCGTCGCGGCCGCCCGGGAGCGACACCGTCACGAGCTCCGACCGGGGGGTCATCGCGTCGGCAACGTTCATACCACCGCGTCTCGTCCCGCACCCTTGTAAACTCCGACACCGGTCGACGACCGGGCACGGACCGCTCCGACGCGAGCGGCGGTTTCATCTTCGAGAACTAATACGACGAGTTTATCAGTGAGTGGGAGGGAGTAGCATGCATGCCCGACCAGTGCACGGAACCGGAAGTGATGGCGTCGGTCGACGAGGACAGCTCCGAGTTCGTCATCGCCGACATCGCGTGCGACGACGCGTGGCTCTCCGTCGAGTCGCGCGACGCGCCGGTCCTCGAGAACTGGTGTTGAGCGCGTCCCCCTGACGGTCCCCGCGGGTCGACCCTCCGACCGTCCCCAGCCCCGGCGGTCGCGTTCTCGGTCGGCCCCCTCTCACACCTCGTCGTCCGGGTCGTGCCGCTCGGCCATCCGCGCCGCCTCCGACGCGTAGCGGTCGCGCGTCTCCTCGTCGGTCACGGGGTCGAGGTCGGCCTCGTCGCGGTCGGTCGCGGCGGTCGTCGGCTCCCGCCCGAGCAGTTCGACCGACGCCTGCCGTCGGTACTGCCGCTCCCCGTCGGGCGTCGCGTAGACGAGCGTGACGGTCTGCCGGGCGTCGTACTCCCGCTCGACCAGCCAGAGTCGCATGGCGGCGGCTACGGGAGTGGGGTGGAAAAAGGGCGCCCCCGCCGGTCGCCGGTCTTCGACGGCGTGCGGCTACTCGAACCGGAACTGACCGTCCGTCCGAACCCGCTCGTTCCCGCCGCCGCCGGACGCTCGCTCCGGCGTACCGTCGCGTCCGCGGAGTTCCCGCACCCGCTCGGAGAGGTCGTCGATGGCCCCGGTCTGCTGGTCCGTCGCCGCGACGATGCGGTCGGCGGCGCACTCGGTCTCCTCGGCTCGTTCGCGCACGTCTTCGATGGTCGCCGTGAGTTCCTCGACCGTGGCCGCTTGGTCGTCGGTCGCGCGCGACACCTCGCCGATGCCGTCGGCCGCCTGGTCGATGGCGGCCGCGATGTCGTCGAACGCCGTCAACACGTCGTCGATCTGGTCGGCCGCGTGGTCGATCTGCTGGCGGCTCTCCTTCGCGGCGCCCACCGTCGAGTCGGTCTGCGTCTGGAGCTGGTCGATGTTCTCGGTTATCTGCTCGGTGTGCTGACGGGTCTCGTCGGCGAGCGTCTTTACCTCCTCGGCGACGACGGCGAACCCGTCGCCGTCCTTGCCCGCGCGGGCGGCCTCGATGTTGGCGTTCAGCGCGAGCAGGTTGGTCTGCTCGGCCACGTCGGAGATGACCTCGACGACCGCCTCGATGTCGTCCATCCGCTCGCCGAGGTCGGTGACGGAGTCGACGAGTTCCTCGCCGATGTCCGTCACGTCCGCCGTCGCCTCGCTGGCGTCCTCGGAGGCGTCGAGCCCCTCGGTCGCGGCGTCGCGGGCCTGTTCTGCGGCGGCGTCGACCTGTTCTGCGGTCGCGGCCACCTCCTCCATCGACGCGGAGAACGTCTGCATCTCGCTGACGCCCTCGGTGAGCAGTTCGTTCTGCTCGCGCACGTTCCCGGCGATGCTCTCGGCGGCGTCCGCGGCCTCCTCGACGGCCTCCTCCAGACGCCTCGTCTGGTCGTCGACGCCCGTCGCCGTGTCCTCGAACGCCGCGGCCATCTCGTTGAGTTCGTCGACGACCCCCAGCAGGCGGTCGTCGAGTCGGCGCTCGGCGTCGTCGAACTCCGCGCGGGCGTCGAGCCGTCCGTTCACGAGCGCGCGGAGCGTCCCCTGGAGTTCGTCCACGAGCGCCTCGACCGCCTCCTGTCTGCGGACCTGCTCGGTGTGGTCGCGGACCGTCTCGATGACGGCGACCAGTTCGCCGTCCTCGTACAGCGGCATCGCGGTGAACGAGACGTACCGCTCCTCGCCGTGCCGGTCGACCATCTCGCCCTCGTCGGCGTACAGCGACAGCCGTTCGTCGGTCAACTCGACGTCGTACTCGCGGTGCGCGCTCTCGGGGGCGGCCAGTACCCTGTCCGCGAGCGTCTGGGTCCGGCGCCCGTCGGGGTAGAACATCTCGCTCGAGTGCGAGTGGCCGATAGCCTCCGCGGCCCCGACGCCCGTCAGGTCCGCGACGGCGGCGTTCCACGCGACGAGTTCGCCGCTCGCGTCGAGCATGAACACCGGCGACCCGACGCCGTCGAGCAACACGTCGTCGTCGACGTTGAGTTCGCCGTCGGCGTCGGCTCCCGGCGCACCCGGGGCCGACGCGGCGTCGACGCTCTCCCCCACCGCGACACCGCCGTCGGTGACGGCGCTCTCACCCCGCGTGAACCAGTCTCGAATGCGACCGACCAGAGACAGCATACCGCCCATCGCTCTACGAGTCCGCCTTAACGTTTCTCCCCGGGTATCCGCTGTGATATCTGGGGGGACGCGTCACCCTCAAACGCGCGGAGCGCCTGTCGTCTCACGATGGACGCGAGCGCCGTCCGCGAGCGGGCCGGCGAGTTCCCCCGCGACCCGGGCGTCTACCTGTTCCACCGGGGCGAGGCGGTCCTGTACGTGGGGAAGGCGGTCGACCTCCGGGCGCGGGTCCGGTCGTACGCCGACCCCCGCTCGGGGCGCGTCGCTCGCATGGTGGGACGGGCGGACCGGCTGGAGTTCGCGGTCACCGACACGGAGACGCAGGCGCTGTTGCTCGAGGCGAACCTCATCAAGCGTCACCGGCCGCGGTTCAACGTCCGCCTGAAGGACGACAAGTCGTACCCGCTGGTCCAACTCACCGACCACTCCGTCCCTCGAATCGAGGTGACCCGCGACCCCGAGGAGGGGGCCACGGTGTTCGGGCCCTACACCGACAAGGGACGGGTGGAGACGGTGGTGAAGGCGGTCCGGGAGACGTACGGCCTGCGCGGCTGTTCGGACCACAAGTACAGCGGGCGCGAGCGGCCCTGTCTCGACTACGAGATGGGGCTGTGCTCGGCCCCCTGCACGGGAGAGATCGCCGAGGCCGACTACCGGAGCGACGCCGAGTCGGTCGTCCGGTTCTTCGAGGGGGAGACGGGCGTGCTCGCCGACCCGCTCCGTCGCGCGATGGAGGCGGCCGCACAGGACGAGGAGTTCGAGCGCGCGGCCAACCTCCGCGACAAGCTGACCGCGGTCGAGTCGTTCCACGGCGCGGGCGAGGAGGCCGTCGACTCCCGCGACGAGGAGCGGACGGTGGACGTGCTCGGCGCGGCCGTCGAGGGCGACGCCGCCGTCGTCGCGCGCCTCCACAGCGAGCGCGGACAGCTCGTCGACCGCTCGCGGCACACGCTCGACGCGCCCGCGAGCGCGGGCGACGACCCGGCCGAGGCGGGCAGTCCGGTCGCGGAGGTGCTCGGGGCGTTCCTCGTGCAGTACTACGCCGAGCGGGAGCTTCCCGACGCGGTCCTGCTCTCGGAGCGGCCGACCGACGCGGACGTGCTCGACTGGCTCGCCGCGGAGGGCGTCGACGTGCGCGTCCCCGGCGCCGGCCGGGAGGCGAAGCTGGTCGACCTCGCGCTGAAGAACGCCCGACAGGGTCCCACCCGAGCGGACGCGACGGCGGCGCTCGGCGACGCGCTCGGCGGCGTCCTGGACGGAGCCCGGCCCGAGCGCGTCGAGGGGTTCGACGTGAGCCACGGCCAGGGGCGACACGTCGTCGGCTCGAACGTCTGTTTCGTCGACGGCGCCGCGGAGAAGGCCGACTACCGCCGGAAGAAGCTCACCGACCGCAACGACGACTACGCGAACATGTGCGAGCTGATTCGCTGGCGGGCCGAGCGGGCCGTCGAGGGCCGCGACGACCGCCCGGACCCCGACCTGCTGCTCGTCGACGGCGGCGAGGGGCAACTCGCCGCCGCGCGGGACGCGCTCGCGGAGGTCGGCTGGGACGTGCCGGCGGTGGCGCTGGCGAAGGCCGAGGAGAGGGTCGTCATCGACGACGGGGTGCGCGACTGGCCGTCGGACGCCCCCCACCTCCACCTGCTCCAGCGGGTGCGCGACGAGGCGCACCGCTTCGCGGTCCAGTACCACCAGACGCTCCGAGACGACGTCTCGACGGTGCTCGACGACGTGCCCGGCGTCGGCCCGGAGACGCGCCGCCGCCTCCTCCGCCGGTTCGGCTCGGTCGAGAACGTCCGCGCCGCCTCGACCGAGGACCTCACGGACGTGAACGGCGTCGGGGCGAAGACCGCGCGGACCCTGACCGAGCGGCTGTAGGTCCGGGGGCGTCGGCCGCTCCCCGTCGTCGGGCGTTCGCGGGCGGCGCGGTCGTCGCCTCGCTCGCCACCGAGGCGGTGCCGGGGACGTACGAGCAGGGCGACGAGTCGGTCGGTGTCGCCACCGCGCCCGGGGTCCTCCTCACGTTCGCACTGAAGTGCCGGCTCGGTCGGTCAGCACGTCGCTGCGCGCGAGGAGGACGGCGGCGACGGCGACGAACGGGAGGACCGCGAGCAGGCCGACCGGGAGCGGCCCGAGGAGGGGGTTGGGGTTCCCCCGGACGGCGACGAGCGCGAGTCCCGCGACGGCGTTCACCGCGCCGTGCCCGACCGACGCCGGCCAGACGCTCCCCTCGCGGAGCGTCGCCCACGCGAAGCAGACGCCGAGCGCGACGGTGAACGGGAGGAACGCGACCATCCCGACCCACGGGAAGCCGGGGTAGCCGAAGCCGTACTCGTAGCCCATCCCGACGAGCGGCCAGTGCCAGACGCCCCAGACGACGCCGTGGAGCAGCGTCGCCCGGCGGGCGCCCAGCGGGAGGAGTTTCGGCAGGAGGTACCCCCGCCAGCCGAACTCCTCGCCGAACGCGAACAGCGCGTTGACGAGCGGCGCGACGGTGAGCGCGCTCACCACCTGAATCGCCACGAGCGTCGTCGGGTCGAGGTCGACGCCCGCGGCCCCGAGGCCCTCGGCGTACGCCCGCATCGACGGGTCGAACGTCGCCGGGAACGCCGCGAAGAAGACGAGCGCGCCGAGCACCACCAGCACGACCGGTCCGAACCACATCGCGGCGTACACCCGCAGGTGCCCCCTCGGACTCGGGCGCAGACGGAGGTCCCGCCGTCGCTCGCCGGTGAGGAGTCGCGTGACGACGTTGCCGACGGCCGGGCCGAACATGTACGCCGTGGGGAGCAGCACGCCCGCGAGCGTCAGCGGCCCGAGCACCGGCGGGCTGACCGACAGCCCGCCGGTCGCGTAGATGACGCCGGCGGTCGCCCACGAGACGCCGAACGTGACCGCGAGGAAGACGCCGAGGCGACGCGTGTCGACATCGGTGGCGGACATTCGCTCGATGGGTTCCGCAGCGGACGACGTGAACCCGTCGGTCGCCGCGGGAGAACGACCGACGGGACCGACGAGCGACCCGCGACCGACTCGGTGCCGCCGACCGAGTGGCGCGAGCGGGGGGGCCGTCCCGCGTTACGATATCTCGTCGTACTGCTCGCGGAGTTTCTCCGCGGCCTCGTCCATGAGGTCGGCCTCGTAGTCGGTGAGGTCCCACTCGACGACCTCCTCGACGCCGTCCGAGCCGAGTTTCACCGGGACGCCGAACGCGGTGTCCTCGTAGCCGTACTCGCCGTCGAGCACGATGCTCCCCGGGAGGACCGCGCCCGTGTCGCGGAGGATGGCCTCGACGGTGTGTGCGACGCCCGTCGCCGGACCCCACTGGGTCGCGCCCTTGCGCGAGATGACGTCCATCGCGGACTCCTGGAGGTCCGCGAGTATCTCCTCGCGCTCGCCGTCGTCGAACTCGGGGTCGCGCCCGTTCACGCGCACCTTCGAGAAGACGGGGACCTGCGCGTCGCCGTGTTCGCCCAGAATCGTGGCGTCGACGTTCTTCACGGGCGCGTCGAACCGCTCGGAGAGGACGTACCGGAAGCGGGCGGAGTCGAGGCGACCGCCGAACCCGACGACCTTGTGGCGGTCGCGGTCGCCCGACTCGTAGAGGTGGCGGTTGAGCAGGTCGACTGGGTTGGAGGTGGTGACGGAGACGAAGTCGTCGTTGTACTCGGCGAGCGACGAGCCGATGTCGTCCATGATGGGCGCGTTGTCGCCCGCGAGGTCGATGCGCGTCTGGCCCTCCTTTCGGGGGATGCCCGCGGTGATGACGACGACGTCCGACCCCTCGGTGTCCTCGTAGCCCCCCTGCCGGACCCGGGTGTTCGAGTCGTACGCGATGCCGTGGTTGGTGTCGGCCGCCTGTCCGACCGTCGTCTCCTCCATGTCCGGGATGTCGACGAACACCAGTTCGTCCGCCACGTCCCGGAGCGCGAGGTTGTAGCCCGCCGCGGCCCCGACCGTGCCGGCCGCGCCGATGATGCTAACTTTCGTCATACCACGTGAATCGCCGCCCGAAATCCGGGTAAGCGTTTCGACTCCCGGGATTCCGGGGCGCACGCGTCGTATTCGGGTTCGTCAATAGTCGAACCTCCGGCGGCTCGCCGCCGAGGCCGGGCGCCCGCCGGCGGACGCGGCGGGCGCCGACCGTCCGTCCCCGCGTCGGTCCGCACCGAACGGCGAGACCGGCGTCCGAGCCGCCGACGCGCGGGATTGGTCGGGATTTATGTCGCCACGAGCGCGACCCCGACGCATGCCCATCGAGGAACGCGGCGACGCGCACCTCATCACCCACGCGCTCGCGAAGGACACCCTCTCGAAACTCCGGGACGTGAACACCGAACAGGTGGCGTTCCGGAAGGGACTGGTGAAACTCGGCCGCATCTGCGGCTACGAGGTCATCGACGGGGCGATGGAGACGGAGTTCGTCTCCATCGAGACGCCGCTCGCGGAGACGACCGGCGAGCGGGTGAAGGGGCTCGACGACGTGGTCATCGTGAACGTCCTCCGGGCCGCCACGCCGTTCGTCGAGGGCCTGCTCAAGGCGTTCCCCCGCGCGAAACAGGGCGTCATCTCGGCGGGCCGCAACGAGGACGCCGGCATGAGCGAGGATGGCACGTTCCCCATCGAGATCGACTACACGAAGCTCCCGGACGTGACGCCGAACGACACGGTCATCGTCGCCGACCCGATGCTCGCCACCGGGTCGACGATGTGCGCGGTGCTCGACCACGTGCTCTCGCAGGGGGCCAACCCGGAGCGGCTCATCGTCCTCTCGGCCGTCTCGGCGCCCGACGGGCTGGTCCGGGTGAGCGAGTCGTTCCCCGAGGCGGACCTGCTGACCGTCGCCATCGACGACCACCTCAACGACGAGGGGTTCATCGTCCCCGGACTCGGCGACGCGGGCGACCGCGCGTTCCGGACGACGTGACCGGGACGGCGCGCCCGACGCGTGACCCCGCCGGCGGCGCGGTCCGAGGCAACGCCTATGCCGGTGGCTCTCGCACGCTACACCATGGCCGACTCCTGTGACGCCTGCGGCGACCCGGTCGCCGACGCGCTCGCGCGCACGGTGCGGCTCTCGGTCGACCGGTCGAACGTGGACGAACAGCGGCTCTGTCCCACCTGTTTCGCCGACTGGATCGCCCGCTACGAGTCGGAGATGCGCGCGGGCGCCCGGGCGACCGTCGAGGGCGACGAGGACATCATCGTCGACTGACCTCCGGGTCGGTCTCCCCTGTCGTCTCGGGCCGGGGTCCGTCGTCGCCGTCCGGACCGTCGTCCCCTCCGTCGTCCTCGCCGGCGCTCAACCCGTCGTTCGCCGGACGGTCGAGCGCCTTCTCCGCGTCGTGGTGGTCGCTGTAGCCGTCGAACCAGCGCGCGATGCGCTCGATGCGGTCGACCACGTGGGCGGGTTCGCCCGAGCGCGACAGTTCGTGCCCCTCGCGCGGGTAGCGCACCAGCCGCGTCTCGACGCCGTGTTTGCGGAGGATGCGGTGGAACAGTTCCGCCGTGTTCGCGGGCGTCCGGTAGTCCTCGTCCGAGTGGAGCACCAGCGTCGGCGTGTCCACCTCGTGGGCGTGTGCGACCGGCGACTGTTCCCAGAGCAACTCGGGGTCCTCCGAGGGCGTCGTGTCGTAGTCCCCTTCGATTAGTTTGTACGCGCCGTCGGTCGAGCCGTAAAAGCCCGTCATGTCGTACACGCCCCGCTGGGAGACGGCCGCGCGGAACGAGTCGGTCCGGCCGACCGCCCACGAGGTGAGGTAGCCGCCGAACGACCCGCCGGTGAGGAAGACGTTCGACTCGTCGACGTACTCCCGGTCGGCGACCGTCTCGACGCCCGCCAGCACGTCCGTGAGCGTGACGGTCCCCCAGTCGCGCTCGATGGCCGCCGCGTACTCCTCGCCGAAGCCCGTGGAGCCGCGGGGGTTCGACCAGAAGACGACGTAGCCGCGCGCCGCGAGCGTCTGGAACTCGTGCCACACCGTCCCGCTGGTCGTCCACATCGCGTGCGGACCGCCGTGGACCTCCGCGACCATCGGGTACGTCTCGTCTCCGTCCTCCCCGAACCCGGGCGGCGTGAGCACCCACCCCTCGACCGGCCCCTGCTCGGACTCGAACGCGAGTTCCTCGGGTTCGCCGACCGTCACCCGGCCGAGCAGGTCGGCGTTCAACTCGGTGAGCCGGCGCTCCTCCGCTCCGTCGGTGAGGCCGCTCCTCCCGTGGACGAGCGCGAACACGTCGCCGGGGTGGTCCCACTCGCTCCTCGTCAGCACGCTGACCGACTCGCCGACGCGCGCGCCCGTCACCTCGCCGCCGCGGTACGCCCGCTCGGGTTCCCGGCTCGCGTCGCCCGGGGCGGCCCACAGCGCCGTCGCACCCTCGTCGGGCGTGGTGAAGTACAGCGTCTCCTCGCCGGGTCCCCACTGGGGGGCCGCCCCGAAGCCGAGCGTGCGGTCGATTCCGGCCGTGACGTCGCGCGTCTCGTCGGCCGCGCGGTCGTACACGTGGAGTTCGGTCGGTTTGAGCGTCGACCGCTCCTCGTCGGTGTAGAGGTGTGCGATGCGGTCGTCCTCGGTGACGGCGAGCGCCGCGCCCCACCCCGACGAGCGGTGGACGTCCTCGCGTTCGCCGGCGTCGGTGTCGTACGCCACGATGTCGTAGCGCAGGTCGTCGTCCGGGTCGTCGCCCACCTGTCGCGCCGTGAAGTACAGCGTCCCCTCGTCGCCCCACGTCGGGTCGGCGTGGTCGTAGTCGGCCTCGGTGACGCGGGTGATTCCACTGCTGCCGTCGGTGCCGTCCGCGTCGTCGGCCGTCGCCGCCTCGACGTCGACCAGGTACACCTGCGGTCGCTTCCCGTCGAAGTAGCGCTGGGCCGAGCGGTACACCGTCCGGTCGATGACGCGCGGGTCGGGCTCCTCGGGTTCGTACTCCTCGGGTGCGCACTCGTCGCGCCCCCCCTCGCGGTCCTCGACGGTCACCTGCTGGAGGAAGGCGATGCGGCTCCCGTCCGGACTCCACGCGATGGACGAGACGCCGCCGACGACGTTCGTCACCTGCCGTGCCTCGCCGCCGCCGAGCGGGAGCACCCAGAGCTGCTGGGTGTCGTCGTCCTTCCCGCGCGTCGAGGTGAACGCGAGGCGGTCGCCCGACGGCGAGAACCGCGGTTCCGCGTCGGCCCCCTCCGCGAGCGTGAGCCGCCGCGGCTCCTCGCTCCCGTCGACGGGGACGAGGTACACCGACGACTCGTACTCCTCGTCGCCGTCGGGGGCGGTCCGGACGAACGCCACCCGCTCGCCGTCGGGCGAGAGCCGCGGGTCGCTCGGCCTGGCGATGTCGTGGTAGTCGCTCGCCTGCATCGGCTCCATACGCCGGCGTGAACGTGGCGGGGGAAAGCCGTTCGGAAGGCGGAAGCCTCGCTCGCTCCGTGGTGGGTGGCGTCACCCCTCGTTTCCCGCTCGTCGACTCCACCGCCGCCCCGACCCGGCGGCGTCGTGCCGGTGCGTCGGGTTCGTGTGGCGTGTGACCTACACTCATTACGCGCGACCGACTACCCCTCCCCGTGCCCAACGAAACCGTCGTCTTCACCGAACCCGAGCGCGTGGTCGTCCGGGACGCGGACGTTCCGACGCCCGAACCGACCGAGGTGCTGGTCGAGACCGAGCGCTCGCTCGTCAGCACGGGAACGGAACTCACCGTCCTGTCCGGCGACTTCCCCGAGGGGTCGCAGTGGGCGGAGTACGGGACGTACCCGTTCACCGCGGGCTACTGTAACGTCGGCACCGTCGTCGACGCCGGCCGCGACGCCGACGAGTCGTGGGTCGGGCGCCGGGTCGCCACCCACGCCCCGCACGCGCGCTACTCGACCATCGACCCCGAAGCGGGGCTGTGCGTCCCGGTCCCCGAGGGTCTGGCGTCCGAGACGGCCGCGTTCTTCACCATCGCGGGCATCGTGATGAACGGCGTCCGCCGGAGCCGGCTGGCGTGGGGCGAGGACGTCGCGGTGTACGGGCTGGGACTCCTGGGTCAACTCACCGCCCGGGTCTGCCGGCTCGCCGGCGCGCGCTCGGTCGTCGGGTTCGACCTCGCGGCGTCGCGGCTCGACTACCTGGTCGAGGACGAGACCATCACGGGGTACGACCCCGCCGTGACCGACCCCGCGACGGCCGTCGACGACGCCGCGCGCGACGGGGTCGCCGACGTCGTGTTCGAGGTCACCGGCGTCCCCGACGCGGTCGCGGACGAGTTCGACGTCCTGCGGCCGTGCGGGCGACTGGTCGTGCTCTCCAGCCCCCGGGGGTCGACGGAGCTCAACCTCCACGACCACTGTAACGCCCCGAGTTACGAGATAATCGGGGCACACGGCTCGTCGCACGCGCCGCCGCGGCGGGAGGACGGCCACTCGTACGCCCAGTCGCGGTGGACCCACGCGCAGCACTACGAACTGTTCTTCGACTCCCTCGCGGCCGGCCGCCTCGACGTCGCCCCGTTGGTCAGTCACCGCGTCGACGCCCGGGACGCCCCCGGGGCGTACGAACGGTTGCTCCGGGACCGGACCGACGCGCTCGGCGTCGTGCTGGAGTGGTGAGGGGTGGTCCGGACGAATCGGACCATGCGGGTGGTTCGGATGGTTCGGATGGTTCGGATGGTTCGGATGGTTCGGATGGTTCGGATGGTTCGGATGGTTCGGATGGTTCGGATGGTTCGGATGGTTCGGATGGTTCGGATGGTTCGGATGGTTCGGATGGTTCGGATGGTTCGAGTGGTTCGGGTGGAGCAGGTGCTCCGGTTCAGGCGAACCGTCCGGGGTCGAACGCCGAGATGTCGGCGTCGGGCGTCGCCCCCCGGACGGTCTCGGCGACGACCCGGCCGCTGTACGGGCCGAGCGTCAGCCCCGTCGGGCCGTGCCCCGTCGCGAGGTACGCGCCGTCCACGTCCGGCACCGGACCGAGCAGCGGGAGTCCGTCGCGCGAGATCGGCCGCAGGCCCACGCGCACCTCGCGCGGGCGGGCGTCCGCGAGGCCGGGAGCGATGCGGAGCGTCTCGCCGTACACGTCGTACAGCCCGCCGACCGTGGCGTGGGGGGCGAACCCGGTGCCGTCCTCGCGGGTCGCGCCGACCGCCACGCGGCCGTCTGGCCACGACACCAGGTACTTGTGCCGGAACGGGCTGACGATGGGCCAGTCGCTCGTGTCTGCGTCCACGTCGACGTGGAGTATCTGCCCCCGCTGGGGGTCGACCGGGACGGGGAGGCCGAGCGTCTCCGCGAACGCGCCCGACCACGCCCCGCCGGCGACGACGGCGGCGTCGAACTCGCGGTCCTCGCCGTCGGCGACGACGCCCGTCACCGCGCCGCTCTCGACGCACAGGTCCGTCACGTCGGCGGACTCGACGGTCAGTCCGTGCCCTTCGCCCGCCTCGCGGAGCGCGCTCGTGAACGCCCACCCGTCGACGCGCCCCCGGTCGCGGTACCGCACGACCCGCTCCGCGTCGCCGAGCGGCGGGAACAACTCGCGGGCCCGCGCCGGGGATATCTCCTCGAAGCTCCCGGGTTCGGGCGCGCCGTGCGACTCGGCCCGGCGCTCGGTGCGCGCCTTCGCCTCGGCGAACGGGTCCAGTTCGTCCTCGTCGAACGCGACGCTCAGCAGGTCGCACTCGGCGTAGCCGTGGTCGGTCGCGCCGGCGGCCTCGAGTTGCTCCACCAGGTCGGGGTAGTAGTCCGCCGCGCGGATGCCGAGTTCGAACCAGGCGTCCGAGTCGGTCCGGCTGCTCGTCGCCGCCGAGACGATGCCCGCGCCGGCGTCGGTGGCGCGCCCCTCGTCGGCCCGGTCGAACAACACCGTCTCGACGCCCGCGCGCGCCAGGTGGTAGCCGACCGACGAGCCGACGATGCCGCCGCCGACGACGGCGACGCGTTCGTCGTGTCCGTTGTGTCCGTCGTGTTCGCTCACGACCGCCGTTGGCACGCGGGGGCCGTGAATCTACGTCCCCCGGTCACGCGGACACGCTCCCGCCGCGCCGGTCCCCCGGGGCGTCGGACGACCGGGGACGGTCCCCTCAGTCGATGTCGACCCGCCCGCTCGTCGCGCTCCGGAGCCTGTCGCGCAGCCGCGCCGCCGCGTCCACCGGGACGCGCGCCTCGAAGGTGACCTCCGTCTCGTACGCCGCGTCGAACTCGACGCCCGCGCTCTCCAGAATCCCGCGCACGGTCCCCGAGTCGTCGTACTCGGTCGTGACCCGGACGCGCTCGTGCGGGACCTCCTCGACGACGCCCGCGGCGTCGAGCCCCTCCTTCACCGCCCGCGAGTACGACCGCGCGAGACCGCCGACCCCGAGGTTCGTCCCGCCGTAGTAGCGCGTGACGACGGCCACCACGTTGCGGACGTCCTCCTGCTGGAGCACGTTCAGCGCGGGCTTGCCCGCCGACCCCGTGGGTTCGCCGTCGTCGCCCGAGTACTCCCGGAGCATCGGCTCGCCAGTCGCCGGCCCCCGCGCCTCGCCGGGCGGTTCCGCGGGGACGCGGTAGGCGGGGACGTTGTGGGTCGCGTCGTCGTACTCCGCGCGCACCTCGTCGACCACCGACTCCGCCTCGGCGACGGTGTCGGCGGGCGCGAGGTGGCCGACAAACCGCGAGCCGCGGACGGCGAACTCGGCGGACGCACGCCCGCCGACCGTGCGGTACGGCTCAGTGTCCGACATACCCGGGCGTTCGTCCGCGGCGGCAGAGGATTAGGGTTTGGGTCACCCGTCCGCGTTCGGTCCCGCGTCGGTGGTCGCGTCCTCCCCGCCCGTTCCGACCTCGGGGTCGGCGACGAACAGCACGAGGAACGCGACGACGCCGACGAGTTCCGCGGCGAACGCGACGAGCGCCGGCGGGTCGACCGCGAGGTGCGCGAGTATCTCGCCGACCGGGTCGGTCGTCCCGTGGGTCGGGACGAGTCCGCCGTGACCCGTGAGGTGCCACCAGGCGTAGCCGGCAACGTACGTCGCCATCACGCCGGCCGCGAGCGAGTAGAGCCGTCGGTGGCGGGAGCCGTACAGCACCGCGGCGGCGATACCGAGCAGCAGCAGGCCCGACGGGACGAACAGGTACGGCCGCGGGTCGCGAAACGAGAGCAGCGGGAGGTACACCGCCAGCCGCGGCAGCCCCTCGATGAGGTGGATGGCGGCGGCCACTGCGGCCGCCTGCACGCCGATGAACCGGGTCGCGGTGGCGGCGGCGTCGTCCATGGCGGCGCTCGGGCACCGACCGCGAAGAGGGTGTCGGTTCGCTCACCGCGTCCGACCGACGGACTACCGCGGAGAGCGGCTCTCGAGGTTTCCTTCAGAACTCCAGGCTCCGCACGTACGGCAACTCGCGTATCTCCACCAGCAGGTCTCCCGGCACCTCGCCGTCGGTGATGATGTACAGTTTGGGGTCGTCCGCGAACTCCGGGTCGTCCGAGAGCACCTGCCGCAGCGAGATGTCCGCGTCCGCGAGCATCCCGGTTATCTCGGCGACGATGCCAGACGCGTCGGGGTCGCCCACCTCGACGGTGAGCACCGTCAGGTCGAGCACCGGGGCGAGGTCCATCAGGCTCGGGATGGAGGTGATGTTCCCGAACACGCGCCGGAGTTCGTCGTCCGCGAGGACGGCGTCGGTCGTCGCGTCGACGACCCGACGGTCGACCCCAGCCTCGCGCGCGATGCCCGTGTTCGGTATCTCGATACCCCCCGAGACCACCCGCCCCTCGTCGTTCACGGAGAACCCCCGCTCCAAGAGGAGCCTGATGACCGCCTGCTGGCTCGGCGACCCCTCGAACTTCCCCATTATCTCGTCGAACATCCGTCGTCCGACTGGTGGCGGGCGACGGGCCATAACGGTTCGCTCTCGGCCGGGAGTGCCGGGGGCGGGGGAGCGAAACTCCCCGCCAACCGCCCGCGCACCGGCCGCCTCGCCGCCGCCGGCAGAAGAACCATAGTCCCGGCCGGCGAGAGACCGGACATGCGCGAACTCGACTGCGACTTCTGTGGCGCGGCGGCCGCCGGGGCGTACGAGGTGCTCCCGGCCGACCTCGACCCGTCGCCCGCAGAGCAGGTGCGCGTGGTGCTGTGTCCGAACTGTCGGGAGACGCTCGACGGCGTTCTCGCCCCCCTGCTCGCCCGCGTCGGCTCCGGCAGCGCGGCCGACGGCGGGACCGCGGCCGGAACGGCCGGCGCGCCGCCGCCCGCGGGCGGGGAGTCCCAGAGCGGGGACGCCGACGCCGCTCGCTCCGACCAGGAGGACGACGCGCAGGCGGATGCTCGCTCGGAGAACCCCGGCCTGCCCGCCGACGACGCGGTCATCATCGACGCCAGCCAACGGGAGGCGCAACTCGCGGACGACGCGAACGAGGACGCCCCGACCGACGACGAGGACGCCGCCGAGACGTCCGGCGGGGACTCCGCCGACCCGACGGAGTCCGAAGAATCCGAGGAACCCGAGGGGTTCCGGCAGGTGATGCGCCTGCTCGGCAACCGCGAGTTCCCGGTCGACCGCGCGGAGGTGGTCGACCTGGCGGGCAGCGCGTACGACCTCGACGCGGGCGAGGCGAACGACATCGTCGACTACGCCGTCGAGCGCGACGTACTGGTCGAAGAGGACGGCCAGTTGCGGAAGGCCTGAGGTCGGGCCGAGAACCCGCTCCGACCCGCGCCCCCTACAGGTCGCCCTTCGTGCTCGGGGTGTCGCTCCGCCGCTCGTCCAGCCGGGTCGCGTCGTCGAGCGCCCGCGCGAGCGCCTTGAACAGCGCCTCCACCTCGTGGTGGGCGTTCTCTCCCCGCTCTATCTCCGCGTGCAGCGTCACCCCCGCGTTCATCGCCAGCGAGTAGGCGAAGTGGCGCGCCATGTCGCTGGTGAGGCCGCCCACCCGGTCCTGCGAGAACGAGCCGTCGAACCCGACGTACGGCCGGCCGGCCACGTCGACGACGACGCTCGCGACCGCCTCGTCCAGCGGGACGCGCCGGTCGGCGTAACGCCGGATGCCGCGCTTGTCGCCGAGCGCCTCCGCGAACGCCTCCCCGAGGACGATGGCGACGTCCTCGACGCTGTGGTGGTCGTCTATCTCCGTGTCGCCGTCACACCGGACCGTGAGGTCGAACAGCCCGTGCTTGGCGAACGAGCCGAGCATGTGGTCGAAGAAGCCGATTCCCGTCTCGACCTCGCTCTCGCCGTCGCCGTCGAGCGCGAGCGTGAGTTCGACGTCCGTCTCCGCCGTCTCGCGCGCGACGGCGGCCGTGCGGTCGCTCATCGTCGGTGTTCGGGCCGGACGGGCCAAGACCGTTGCGGACCGCGCGGCGGGGACGGTCGCGCCCGACCGTCGGCCACGAGCGTTATCCGGGTGTGACTCCGGACGGACGGGCGTCGGACGGTCGTCTGCCTTGATTTCAATACCCTCGAGGTGGTTTCAATCCGACGCGATGCGCTCAGAACTCCCGGCGATGCTGGCGTTCGCGGGTGGGTCCCTGTCGCTCTCGTCGGCGACGCTGGCCGGTCTCGTGGCCGGCATGGCACTCATGGCCCTCGCGAACACCCTCGCCGTCGCGTTCGTCTCCCGCCAGTTGAGCGGTCGACCGACCGGGTGAGCGGACGCGAATCCGGGCTTCCCCGCGGGCGGTCGGGTCCGCCGGGGACGCGGTATCGCCCCGCTCCGGGTCAGGCGTCCATCGCCTGCCGGAGCGTGAACTCCCCTTCGTACAGCGCCGTCCCGACGACGACGGCGGCGGCGCCTGCCGCCCGTAGTTCGCGGACGTCGTCGAGCGTCGCTACCCCGCCCGACGCGACGACCGGAACGTCCACCGCGTCGACCACGCGCTCGACCGCGTCGCGGTTCACGCCCGCCAGTTGGCCCTCCACGTCGACGTCGGTGAACAGGATGGACCCCGCGCCGAGGTCCTGGTAGCGCGCGGCCGCCTCCGCGGGGTCGAGACCGGTCCCCTCGGTCCACCCCGAGACGACCACCTCGCCCGCCCTCGCGTCGAGGCTGACCATCACGCTCCCCGGTTTCTTCTCGGAGACGTCTGCGACGATGTCGGGGTTCTCGACCGCCGCGGTGCCGAGGATGACCCGGTCGACGCCGTGGTCCAGCAGCCAGAGGGCGTCCGCGGGAGTGCGGATGCCGCCGCCGACCTGTACGTCGACCCGTTCGCCGACGGCGTCGACCACCGCTTCCAGCGCGGGGGCGTTCGCCCGCTCGCCGGCGAACGCCCCGTCGAGGTCGACGAGGTGGAGCGTGCGCGCGCCCTCGTCGACCCAGCGCTCGGCCACCTCGACCGGGTCGCCGTAGCGCGACTCGGTGCCCGGTTCGCCCTGTACCAGTTGGACGGTCTCGCCGTCCTTCACGTCCACCGCGGGGACGACCTCGAACTCGGGGAACTGCGTCATCGGCCGGACGTGTGCGTCCCAGGGGTAAACGTTCGCGGCTTCCCGTTCCCACCCCCCGTCCGGACGGGACCCCGCGCCGTACACTTAAGCCGGAATCGCCCCACTGCACGCGCACGACTCACGATGACGGTGTACGAATCAGACCTCCCGGGGGTAGGCAAGAAACACGAGATAGACCTCGGCGACGGCACCCGGCTGGTCGTCGTCACCCACAACACGGGCAAGCGCGAGGTGTTCCGGCGCGCGGACGCCGACGCCGACGCCGAGAAACTGTTCGAGTTGAGCGACGACCTGGCCCGGACCGTCGGGACGGTGCTGGAGGGAGCGTACTTCCAGCCGGTCAGGAGCGACGGGATGGAGACGGTCCTCGGCGGCGACACGCTGCTGGAGTGGTTCGCGGTCCCCGACGGCTCCCCGCTCGCGGACAGCACGCTCCGTGACGCCCGGGTGCGCGAGCGGACCGGCGCGTCCGTCATCGCCGTCCAACACGGGGAGGAGGTGACGGGGAACCCCCCTCCCGAGGACGAGGTCCACGCGGGCGACACGGTGGTCGTCGTCGGCACGCGCCAGCAGGTGGACGCGTTCGAGGCGACGTTCCTGTCCGACGCCGACGCGGACGCCTGATGGCGGTCGAGAACGGCCTGCTGGCGCTCGGCGTCCTGTTCGCCGCCGTCGCCGTCGCGGGCGCGCTCGTCGCCGGGTCGGCGTCCCCGCCGTCCCGCTGTACGTCCTCGCGGGCGTCGTCGTCGGCCCGCACGTCGCGGGCGCGGCCGGTCTGCCGTACGTGGCGGACTCCGAGGCGGTCACGGTCCTCGCGGAGGTCGGGGTCGTGCTCCTGCTGTTCTTCCTGGGACTGGAGTTCAGCCTCGACCGCCTGCTGGCCGCGCGGCGACGGCTGTCGGCGGCCGCGGGGGTCGACCTCCTCGTGAACTTCCCCGTCGGCGTCGCGCTCGGTCTCCTGTTCGGCTGGGGGCCCGTCGGCGCGTTCCTGCTCGGCGGCGTCGTCTACGTCTCCTCGTCGGCGGTCATCACCAAGTCGCTGGTCGACCTGGGCTGGATCGCGGACCCGGAGGCCGAACCCGTGCTCGGAACGCTCGTCGCGGAGGACCTCGTGGTCGCGGTGTACCTCGCGCTCGCCTCGGCGGTCGTCCTCGGCGGCGACGCGGGGAGCGCGCTGACGCGCATCGGCGTCGCGCTGGCGTTCCTGCTCGCGGTCGCACTGTTCGCGCAGTTCGGCGCGCGCCCGCTCGCCCGCGTGCTCGACGGGAGCGACGAGGAGTTCGTACTCCGCACGCTCGCCGTCGCGCTGGTGGTCGCGGGGCTGGCGCTCGCGGTGGGCGCGAGCGAGGCGGTCGCCGGGTTCTTCGTCGGCGTGGGCGTCGGCGCGACGCCGCTGCACGACCGCGCGGCCGACACGCTCGCGCCCGTCCGGGACGCGGTCGCCGGGGTGTTCTTCGCGTGGGTCGGCCTCCGCACCGACCCGGCGCTCGTGGCCGCCGTCGCCGGACCGCTCGCGCTCGCGGCCCTGCTCACCGGCCCGGCGAAGGTGGTGAGCGGCGCGCTCGGCGGCCGCCTCTACGGGCTCTCGCGGCGCCGCTCGCTGCGGGCCGGACTGGCGCTGGTCGCCCGCGGCGAGTTCTCGCTCGTCATCGCGGCGCTGGCGGCCCTCTCGCCGGACCCGACGGTCGCCGCGACGGTCCCGGCGTTCGCCGTCGGCTACGTCCTCGTCATGGCGTTCGCGGGCACCGTCGCGATGAGCGAGGCGGCCCGCGTCGAACGGTTGGTCGGCGTCGACGCGGACTGACTCGACCGGTCGACCGGGCCGGACGCGGCGAGCGTCCGCCGCTCGGTCCGCTTCCCGCCGGCCGCGTGCGACCGCGCCTCCCGTTATCAGCGCCGAAACGGGGCGCGCAACGGTCAAGTAGAGCGACTCGCATCCGGTCGGTATGGCAGAGTCCGCCGTCGCCGACTTCGTCGGGCGGTTCGCCGCCCCCGGCGCGGACGAACCCTCCCGCGGGCGCGTCGTGCTCAGCCGGCGCCGCCTCGTCCTCGCCGCCGCCGACGCTCGCGAGACGATTCCGCTCTCGTCGGTGTTCGACGTGACGGTCGGACAGGTTCCCCCGGAGGCGGCCGACTACTTCAACGACACCGTCACCGTCGCCTACCGCGACGGCGACGCCCGGCGGGTCGCGGCCGTCGAGGGGACCGACGACACCATCGACCGGTTCGCGGCGGTCCTGTTCCGGGTGCTGCTCGGCGGGTCGACCGTCCGCGTGCGCCACCCCGCGAAGGTCGGCGGGCGCGTCACCGACGCGCCCGTCTCCCGCGCGCGTCTCACCGTCTCCCCGGGGTCGTTCTCGTTCGCGGACTGTCCCGACCCGTTCTCCGTCGCCCTCTCGGCCGTCGTCGCCGTCGAACGGGTGGAGCGCGACTTCGGCGACGGTCCCCGCCCGGTGGTCTCGTTCCGCCACGTCGTCGACGGCGCCGCCGTCACCTCCGAAATCGGGCTGCCGACCGGTCGGGAGACGAACCTCCTCGGCCGGTACGTCCGCCTGCGCTACGCGGAGGTGCGCGCCGCGGCCGAGGAGACGGAGCCGAACGAGGCGGAACTGGAGGTGCTCGTCGCGCTGTACACCGCGGGGAGCGACGCGTCGCTCGCGTCGGTGCTCGACGCCGACCCCCAGCGGCTCGCAGTGCTTCTCAACGGTCTCGCCGAGGACGGACTGGTGGTCGACACCGACGACGGGACCGAACTCACCGCGACGGGGCGGGTCGTCGTCGGGCAGCGGCTCGAATCGGTGAACGCCTGACGACCGGCCCTTCCGACCGCTCAGTTCCGACGGGAGACGGCGAACACGACGAGTCCGGCGACCACGGGGACGACGGCGATGGCCGGGTACGCCCGCGCCAGCCCGGTCCGGCCCGCGAGCGCGCCGAAGACGGCCGGGCCCACGACCCCCCCGAGCGCGGAGGCGGTCTGGACGACGCCGAACAGGCCGCCGCTGAAGCCCCGCTCGGCGTACTCCGAGACGAGCGCGTTCACGACCGGCAGCGCCGCGTACACCGTCGTCCCGAGCAGGAAGAACCACGGCAGGAGCAGCGCCACCCGGCCGGGGAGCAGAGCGGTCGCGGCGACCGCCCCGCCCGCGATGAGGAACGCGGCGGCGACGAGGCGGTGGCGCTCGAACCGGTCCGCGAGCGACCCGAACAACAGCGTCGCGAGCGCGCTCCCGACGAGCAGCGCGGCGAACACAGCGTTCGCCGTCGCCGCCGTCGCCCCCGCTCGGACGGTCACGTACGAGGTGGCGTACGTCCGCACGCCGTACGACTGGAGCGTGAACGCGAACTTCAGGAGGGCCAGGCCGAGTACCCAGGGGGCGAGCACCGCCCCCACCGCGCGAACCGTGCCGGCGCGGACCGACGCCAGCGAGGGGACGGACGCCGCGAGCGAGCGTCCCCCGGTTCGCCCGGTCGCCGCCGACCCCCCGCCCGACGGGGACGGGCCGACGCGCAGTCCGACCGCGAACACCGCCGCGTAACAGAGTCCGAGCGCGCCGGCGACGCGGAACCCGGTCCGCCACCCGGCGAGCGACGCCACCCCGCCCACGACGACCGGCGCGAGGAGGTTCCCCCCGATGCCGGCCACCTCGTGGACGCCCATCGCCCGCCCGGCGCTCGCGTCCGGTTCCAGGTCGCTGACGAGCGACATCCCCGCCGGGTGGTACGTGCTCCCGCCGACCCCCGAGAGGGCGACCCCCGCGAGGAGTCCCTCGTACGTCGGCGCGGCGCTCGCGACGACCAGCCCGGCCGCCATCACCGCGGTCCCGGCGGCGACGAGTCCCGAGCGAGCGACCCGGTCCGCGAGGAACCCCACCGGCAGCTGGAACACCGCGTACATCGCGAAGTACGCCGACACCAGCAGGCCCGCGCGGGCGTACGTCAGCCCGGCGTCCGCGACGAGGAAGGGGATGACCGGCGGGACCGCGAGGCTGAAGAACTCGTTGACCGCGTGCGCCCCGCTGACGAGCGCGACCCGTCGTCCGTTCGCGAGGCCGAACGCGGCGCTCGCACGCGCCGAGACGTCGTCGAGCGCTCCCCTCATCTCGTGAGGGTGGACGATTCGAGACCGGGGGCGTCAACGTACCGGGGCCGGCGAACGCCGCCGCTACCAGCCGGTGCCCGCGACCCGGTTCGTCGGGAGCGCGAGCGCGGGAACCGCGAGCGCGCCGGCGACGACGAGCAAGCCCGCCGCCCACCCCGAGCGCGTCACGACCCACCCGACGGCGACGCCGTTGAGCGCCGCGAACGCGATGTAGGCGGTGCGGGCCAGCCCGAACCCCGTCCCGCGCTCGTCGGCTCCCAGCCGGTCGAGCAGCCGCGACTGCACCGGCGGTCCCCACCCCATCCCGACGCCAAGACAGGCGACGGCCGCGGCCGTGACCGCGAGCGACCCGCGGGCGAGGAGCGCGAGACAGCCGACGCTCCCGACGACCAGCGCCGCCGACGCCACGGCGTCGCGCCCGACCCGGTCGGAGAGGCGGCCGGCGACCGGCTGGGCGGCGGCGACGGCGAAGAAGTACCCGGAGAACAGCGTTCCGGCGAGCGCGGGCGACAGGCCGTGGTACTCCCGGAGCAGGAGCGGGAGGAAGGAGAACGCCGCCGTGTCGGCGAACTGCGCGAACGCCGCCACCGCCGTCGTGAACGCCACGGACGGCCGCGAGAGGAGGCTCCGCACCGCGGTCGGCGACGCTCTTCCCCCGCCCCTCTCGTCGCCTCCGTCGGCCGCCGGTGACCGCGGTTCGACGACCGCTCCGATGCCCACGAGCGCTGGGACGACGACGGCCGCCGCGAGCAGGAGGACCGCCCGCCAGCCGTGCGTCGCCGCCACGAGCGCGACCACCGGTCCGGTGAGACCGACGGCCTGCGCGCCGAGGCGGTGGACGCCGACGACGCCGCCGGTGTCCTCGAACAGGTCGGTCAGGAGCGACGTGGCCGGGCTGTAGTACGCGCCGCTCACCAGCCCGACGAGCGCCATCCCGGCGACGAGACCCGCTCCCGACGGGGAGAACGAGACCAGCACGCTCGCCGCGCCGGTGAGCGCCAGCGCCGCGAGCACGACCCGCCGCTCGCCGTAGCGGTCCCCGAGCGCGCCGCTCGGGAGTTGGACCGCGGCGTAGGTGAGCGTGCTCGCGGCGACGGCGGCGCCGACGACGAACGCGGACAGCCCCAGCCCCTCCTTCAGGTCCGCGAACACCACGCTCAGCGCGAACTCGACGAACCGGACGCCGAAGTACGCGAGGACGAACAGCGACAGCACGGCGCGGCGGCGTGCGACCGGAGTGCGGGGCATCGGTTCGCTCCGCTCCGTTTCCCGGCCGCACCCGTCACTCTACCGGACTCTCTCGACGGGGGTCCTCACCGCGCCTCCCGTCCGCCGCCCCTCTCGCGACCGACGGTGCGGCACGGCGCCGGGCGGGGTCGGTCTACGACCCGCCGAGGACGCGGGGCGCGACGCCGAGCAGTATCGTCACGATGCCGATGATGGTGGCGATCGGCGGAATCGGGATGAGCAGGAACACGATGCCGACGAGGATGACGAGGGTGGACTTTCTGACCATACCTCTGCTCGCGTTCGCCACCGACTTGTGGGCACTGGCCGGTCGGTGGTCGCTCCCGGGTCGCCAGTCGACCCGTTAGTGCCGGTCCCGGGTCCCCCGGACCGGGACGGCTTTGCCTCCCGCGTGCCACGCTCGCGCATGGCCACCATCCGTCCGGTCGGCGCGGCCGACGCCTCCGCCATACGCGAGATGTACGCACCGTACGTCGCCGAAACGGCGGTCTCGTTCGAGGAGGACCCTCCGAGCGCCGCGACGGTGCGCGAGCGAATCGCCGACACCGTCGAGCGGTTCCCGTGGCTCGTCTGTGAGCGCGACGGCGCGGTTGCCGGGTACGCGTACGCCCACGCTCACCGCGGCCGGGGGGCGTACCGCTGGTCGGTCGACAGTTCGGTGTACGTCGCGGAGCGCGCCCGCCGAGGCGGGGTGGCGACCGGGTTGTACGAGTCGCTGTTCGCGCTCCTCCGCCTGCAGGGGTTCCGGAACGTCTACGCCGGGACGGCGCTCCCGAACCCGGCGAGCACGGGCTTTCACGCGGCGATGGGGTTCGACCCCGTCGGGACGTACGAGCGCGTGGGGTACAAACTCGGCGAGTGGCGCGACGTGCGGTGGTGGCACCTGTCGCTCGGCGACTATCCCGACGACCCGGCGGACCCCGTCGACGCCGCGACGCTCCGCGGTGGACCCGACTGGGACGCGGCGGTGACCGCGGGCGAGGCGTCGCTGGAGGACTGAGTCTCGGCGCCCGTCTCGCGGTACGGGGACGCGAGCCCCCGAACTGAATCACCGCCGGGCGTCAGCGCGACCGCTCACTGCTCGTTCATCGCCTCGCTGGCGACGTTGCGCCCGCGGGGCAGCAGGCTCACCTCGCGCCGCGTCCGCACCTCCTCGAGCACGTCGAGTTCGACCAGTCGCTCGAACGTCGCCTCGACTCGGCCGACGTCCATCCCGAGGAAGGTGGGCACCTCGAACGACGAGACGCCCGAGTACAGCGCCATCAGCACCTCCCGCTCGGACTCCGAGAGGTCGAGCGCGCCCTCGTTCCGCTCCTGTCCCTGCTCGAGGTACGACCTGATGGCGGCGACGTGCCACGTCTCGCCCGAGAGGTACGTCCGCACGCTCGTCCCCTCGTCGTCGGTGTGTTCCGCCTCGATGACGGGCCGCTTCTCGCCGAGGACCGTGCGTTCCACCTCCTCGACGGTGCCGATGTCGTCGAGTTCGAGGCGGACGAACGCTCCGCTCTGTTGGGCAAGGCTGATGCCGTCCGACTCCACCTTCAGCCGGGCCTTCTCCCACTCGGTGTCCTGGACGACGCCGCCGGCGACCGCAGGGTGGCGCGCGCGGACGACCTCCCGGTCGAGGAACGCCCGGTAGAGGTCAGTCCGGAACGCCTCGTGGTCCGTCGCGGAGACGAGGAACACGCCCTCGTCGAGTCGGAGGCTCACGTAGTTCGAGACGCGCTGTACCTCCTGGCTCGCGTCGTACCGGCCGCCGAGCGCCTCGACCCGAGAGAGCGGAATCGTCCGGTTGCCCTCGTTGCCGACGAGCACCAGCCGCCTGTTCGAGAGGACGACCCGCCCCGTGGTCCAGGAGACGTCGTTCAGCGTGCGACCGCCCTTCGCGGCCTGCGCGAACCGACCGGGCGTGTCGGCGAGTTTGTACTCCTCCCCGTCCGCCTCGGGCATCTATCGGACACCTCCGAGCTTCGACAGCGCGGCGAACGCCCGCTGTCGGACCCGCTCGTCGACGTCGCCGTCGACGAGTCCGTCGAGCGCCTCGCGCGCCCGGTCGCCGCCCACGTCGCCGAGCGCGTACGCCGCCCGCCCGCGCGCCTCGCTCGTGGCCTCCCCGTCGCGCACGAGCGCGACGAGCGCCGACTCCACCTCGCGTCCCGCGAGGTTCGCGACGCTGGTCGCCGCGAACTGCGCGGTCGTCCGGTCGTCGTCGCCGAGTGCGCCGACGAGCGCGTCCACCGCCTCCTGCGGGGGGCGGTCGCTCGTCACGCGCCCGACGAACCAGACGGCGTTCCGCCGCTGGCGCGTCTCGCTCGCCTCGTCGAGTATCTCGACGAGCGGCCCGAGCACCGTCTCGTCGTCCACGGCCCGCAGTTCGGAGACCACGGTCTCTCGCACGGCGTGGCTCCGGTCGGTCGGCGCGTTCGCCAGCAGTTCGATGACGGAGAACACCGCGGCGCGCCGGACCGTGTCGTGGTCGTCGTCGAGCGCGGCGGCGAGCCGCGGGACCGGCTCCGCACCGCTCGCGTTCCCGAGCGCGCTCGCCGCCACCCGGCGGACGGAGGGGTTCTCGTCGTCGAGCGTGTCGAGAAGCGCCGCCAGCGCCGGCCCGGTGGCGATGGTGCCCAGCGCGTCGGCCGCCGCGGCCTTCACCGCTCCGCGGTCGTCGCCCAGGCGCGCTTTCAGCCGCCCGACGGCCCGCGCGTCGCCGATTCGTCCGAGCGCGTGACACGCGCGCTCGCGGACGCGCGGGTCGTCGTCGTCGAGCGCGGCCACGAGCGGGCGAACGGCGTCCGCGTCGCCGGTGCGTCCGAGCGCGTTCGCGGCCGCCATCCGAAACTCCGGCGTCGTCGACGAGAGCGCCCGCGTGAACGCGCGGACCGCGACCCAGTCGGCCGCGTCCGGGTCGACGCCGGCCTCCGCCGCGAGCAGGCGCTCGACCGCTCCCCCGCCGAGTTCGTCCAGCCCGTCGACGGCGGCCGCGCGGACCCGCTCGTCGTCGTCGTCGCGCGCGAGCGCGACGAGCGCCTCGACGGTCGCGTCGTCGTCAGCGCCGCTCACCTCGCCGAGTATCTCCGCGGCGCGCCGCCGGACCGCGGCACTCCCGCTCCCGCGCGCCCGGTCGACCAGTTCGTCCGTCTCGTCGTCGTGCGCGAGTGTGTACAGCGACATCATCCCACGTACCGGTAGATGCGGCTCCGTTTCGCCACCGGCTCGAACGCGCTCCGGCAGGCCGGCGGGACCGTCTCGGTCTTCCCGACGACGAGGTACCCACCCTCGCGCAGCGACGCACACAGCGTCTCGAACAGCGGCCGCTTGTACTCGCCGTCGATGTAGATGAGGAGGTTGCGACAGAGCAACAGGTCGACGTCCGACTTCGGACCGTCGCGGATCAGGTCGTGCGTCTCGAACTCGACCCGTCGTTTCACCCGCTCGCGGACGCGGAACCGCTCCGCCTCGCGTTCCACGTACGGCTCGTACGTCTCGAGCGGGCCGAGTTCCGCGCCGATGTCGGTCGTCCGGGTGGTCTCGTACGTCCCGGCGCGGGCGGCGGCGACGGCCGCCTCGCTGATGTCCGAGCCGAGAACCTCCACCCGGCGCTCGCGGACCTCGTCGTCGTCGGCCGCGAGCATCGCCAGCGAGTACGGCTCGCGCCCGTCCGAACAGGGTGCGCTCCAGCCGGTGACGCGGCGTCGCTCGGCGGTGAGTTCCCGGAGCACGGGCCGGAGGTCCGCCCACACGTCCGGGTCGCGGAAGAACCCGGTGACGTTGACCGTGAGCGCGTCCAGGAGCGCCTCGCGCTCTCGCTCGTTCGACCGGAGCAGGTCGAGGTACTCCGCGTGGTCGGCCGCGTTCCGGCGCTGCATCCGCGCGGCGACGCGCCGGCCGAGGTACGCCTCGTTGTAGTAGCCCGGTTCGAACGGCACCGCCTCGTCGACGAACTCGATGACGCGCGCCAGCCCGCGGTCGGCGGCCCGACTCATTCGCCGTCCCCCAGCGTCTTCACGTCGAGGATGGACACCACGTCGCCGTCCCCGAGCACGGCGGTCCCCGAGAGCCCGGGCGTCCCCGAGAGGACGCCCTCTAGCGGTTTTACGACTACCTCCTCCTGGTGGAGGACCTCGTCGCAGTGGAGCGCGACGGGCCGTCTCTCCTCGTGGATGCGCAACAGCATCCCGGCGCCGTCCTCGCCGCCGTCGGCCACCGTCGGGGTCGAGACGCCGCCGCGTTCGTGCAGGGTCTCCGAGAGGCGGACGACCGGGTAGACGTCGCCGTCGTGGCGCACCACCTCCTCGCCGTGCGCCACGTCGACGTCGTCCGCGCGCGACACCTCGCCGATGTTCTTGATGGGGACGCCGTACTCGATGCCGTCGACGCGGACGAACATCACCCGGACGATGGCGACGGTGACGGGGAGTCGTATCTCGAGGCGGGTGCCCTCGCCCGGCGTCGAGTCGAGCGTGACCGTCCCGTCGAGTTCCCGGACCGTCGTCCGCACCACGTCCATCCCCACCCCGCGGCCGGAGACGTCCGTCACCTCCTCGTTCGTCGAGAACCCCGGGTGGAATAGCAGGTCGCGCGCCGCGGCGTCGTCCATCGCCTCCGCCTCGGCGCGGCTCTTCACCCCCTTCTCGACCGCCTTCTCGCGGACGGCGTCGGCGTCGACGCCGCCGCCGTCGTCCTCGACGACGAGGGTGACGTGGTCGCGCTCGCGGTCCGCGCGGAGTTCGACGGTTCCCTCGGACGGTTTCCCGGCCGTCTCCCGTTCGGCGGGCGACTCGATGCCGTGGTCGACCGCGTTGCGGAGGACGTGGACGAGCGGGTCGCGTATCGCCGTGAGGATGGTCCGGTCGAGTTCGACGTCGCGCCCCTCGACGTCGAACGACACCGACTTCCCCTGGTCGCGCGCCAGGTCGCGCACCAGTCGCGGGAACGTGTCGACCACCGCCGACAGCGGGACGAGTCGCATCTCCATCACCGTGTCCTGGAGGCTCGACGATATCTTGTCGAGTTCGTCGAGGTTGTCCGAGTCGAGTCCGGCGCCGTCCATCTCCCGGCGGAGTTTGATGCGGCTCGTCACCAACTGCTCGACCAGTCCGTACAGGTCGTCCAGTCGCTCCACGTCGACCCGGACCGACGAGATGTCGTCCGACCCCGAACCGGGGTCCGCGTCGGACGACCCGTCGGTGCCGCGCTCGGCGCTCTCGGCCCCGTCCGTGTCGTCGGTGCCGCCCCCGTCGGCGTCGCTCCCCTCCGGTTCCCGGGTCCGGTTCCCTCCGGGTCGTCGCCGGCCGACGGTTCGACCTGCTCTACCGCCACTGACTCCGCCTGACTCACCGCCAGTTCGGCCTCCACTTCGTCCGCGCTCTCGGCTCGAACGTAGCAGTCGAACGACTCCCCGAACGCGCCGTCCTCGACCACCTCGTGAGTGGGGTCGGTGACTGGTCCGCCGAACGCCTCGGCCGCGGCGTTGAGGACGAACAGCGCGTCGACGCCGGGCATCTCCGTCTCCCGCAGCGTCACCGTCGCCCGGTAGACCCCCTTGCCCTCGCTTGGGACGACGCCGTGCTCGAACGCGTCGCCGTCGCTCGTCGGGTCTCCCGCGTCGGCATCGGCCTCACTCGCCTCCCGGGCGTCTCCCTCGGCGAACCTCCGGAGCGCGTCGGCCACTTCGGCGGTCTCGGCGCTCGTCTCGCCCCGCTCGTCTATCTCCCCGAGCATCGCGTCGAGGCGGTCGACCGCCTCGAACAGCAGGTCCATCAGGTCGCCGGAGGCGGCGGTCTCGCCGCCGCGGACCTCGTCGAGGAGGTCCTCCATCGCGTGCGCCAGCCCGGAGAACTCCTCGAACCCCACCGCGGCGGCGTTCCCCTTCAGCGTGTGCGCGGTCCGGAAGACGCCGTCCATCGCCCCCGAGTCGTCGGGGTCACTCTCGAGCGCGAGCAGGGCGTTGTTGAGGTCGGTGATGGCCTCCTCGCTCTCGCGGACGAACGCGCGCACGTGCGCGTCAGACACCGTACTCTCCCCCGACGATGCCGGCGGCGACGTCGGCCAGCGGGAGCACCGCCCCGACGCGTCCCGTCGCGGCCGCGCGCTTCGGCATCCCGTAGACGACCGAACTCTCCTCGTCTTGCGCGACGACCCGCCCCCCGGCGTCGGTGACGGCGCGGACGCCGTCGGAGCCGTCGTCGCCCATCCCGGTCAGCACGACACCCACGAGCGGGTCGTCGACGACCCGCGCGGCCGACGCCATCGTCACGTTCACCGAGGGACGGACGCTCTGCCCGCGGTCCTCGTCGACGAGGCGGACCCGGAGCCGTCCCGCCCGGTAGCTCGACACCTCCATGTGCCGGCCGCCGCGGGCGACGAGTACCTCGCCGCGACCGGCGCGCGCGCCGTCCGACGCCTCCCGCACGCTCAGGTCGCACGCCGCGTCGAGTCGGTCGGCGAACCGCCCGGTAAACGCCGCGGGCATGTGTTGGACGACGAGCACGCGCAGGTCGGCGTCCGTCGGCAGGTCCGACAGCACCCGCTCGACCGCGTCCGGCCCGCCGGTCGACGCCCCGACGACGACCGTCGTGTCCGGTGCGACGCCGCTCGGCTCGGCCCGCGCGACCCCCGCGGCGTCCGTGCGGCCGCAGGGCGCGCGGTTCCCCCCGCCTCGCGCCGTCTGTCCCGAGAGGTCGGCGCTCGCGACCGACCGGACCGTCTCGACGAGTCGCGCCTCCAGCCGCGAGACGGCCGTCGACACCTCGCCGCCGGGCTTGGCGAAGAAGTCGACCGCACCGGCGTCGAGCGCGGCGAACGTCTCCTCCGCGCCGTCCTCCGTGTACGCCGAGAGCATGAGCACCGGCGTCGGCCGCTCGGCCATCACCCGCTCGACGGCCTCGATGCCGTTCATCCGCGGCATCTCCACGTCCATCGTCACCACGTCGGGGTCGGTCTCCGCGACGACCGACACCGCCTCTGCGCCGTCGCCCGCCTCCCCGACGACCTCGACCCCACCGGACTCGAGGACGTCGGTGATGAGCCCGCGCATGAACCGCGAGTCGTCGACGACGACCGCCCGTGGTGCGCCGGTCACGCCCATCCCCTCCCCCGCGGCCCGGCGGCGTACCGAATCATACGGAGGCGTACCTCGACGCCGCTAATCAACCCACGGTCCCGAATCTCACCCCTGATACCACGAGGCGCACGGTTAAGGGCGATGCCGGTCCGGATTCGCCCATGGCGAGCAGTCAGCGCGCGACCGAGGCGGCCGACGCCGGCGAGCGCACTCAGGTGCTGGAGTTCGGCCTCGGAGCCGAGACGTACTGTCTCGACATCGCCGCCATCGACGAGATCGTCGACGCGGCGGACCTCACGGCGATTCCGAACGCTCCCGCCCACGTCGAGGGCGTGATGGACCTCCGGGGGAAGACGACCACGATAATCGACCCGAAGACGCTCCTCGGCGTCGAGGACGGCGGTACACACGAGCGCATCATCGTCTTCGACTCCGACGCCGTCGAGACGGGCGGTACCGTCGGCTGGGTCGTCGACGAGGTGTTCCAGGTGCGCGACGTGACGCCCGACCAGGTCGACGACACGACCGTCACCGACGACGACGCGGTCACCGGCATCGTCACGGACGACGACCGGTTCGTGGTCTGGGTCGCGCCGCGAACGGCGTGAGCCGTCCCGGCGTCGGCACCGAGTATCCGTTCTGAGATTCGAGCGGGAACGCTTATCCGCCGGTCGGAGGTAGCGACCGACATGCGCGTACCGAGCGGCGTGGACGGTTTCGACGAGGTGGTCGACGGCGGCCTCCCGCACGGCCGGCTGTACGCCATCTGTGGGCCGCCGGGGAGCGGGAAGACCACGTTCTCCGCGCAGTTCGTGGCCGCCGGCGTGGCCGCGAACGACCGCTGTCTGTTCATCAGCATGCACGAGAGTCGCGACGACCTCCGGCGCGACATGGGCGGGTACGAGTTCGGGTTCGTCGACGCGCTCGACTCCGGGCAGGTGACGTTCCTCGACGCCTTCTCGGACGAGGGCCAGCGGTTCTTCGGCGTCCCCGGCGAGCGGCGCGACCTCACCAGCATCACCAACCGCATCACCTCGTTCATCGACTCGCGCGGCGTCGACCGTCTGGTCATCGACTCGACGATGCTGCTGCGGTACCTCCTCGACGGAACCGACGACACGGCCATCCGGTTCCTCTCCTCACTCAAGCGGAGCGACGCGACGACGTACCTCATCTCCGAGATGACCGACCCGTCGGCGTACGCGGACGAACACTACCTCGCGCACGGGGTGGTCTTCTTCCACAACTACATGGAGGACGGCGGGATGCGCCGCGGGATACAGGTGGTGAAGATGCGCGGGACCGACGTGGACACCGACATCCGCGACCTCGGGTTCACCGACGAGGGCGTCGTCGTGGGTGGCGACGAGGCGGCCCGCCGCTGATGTACGAGGAACGACTCGGAACGGACTGGTCCGACATCCCCGACGAGGAGGCCATCGACCGGGCGTTCGCGCTCGGCGTGGCCGCCGCCTTCGGCTACGAGAACCGGGCCGAACTCGACCGCCTCCACGCGGCGCTCGACACCGCGTACGACCGGAGCATCATCGACCTCGCGTACCAGGAGGGCCGGCGGGAGGCGGCCGGACTCCGCGGAACCGCGGACGACGACGCGGTCTGGAACCGACTCGTCGGGGCGAGCGACGAAGCGGGTGCCGACCCCGTGGACGGCGGAGACGGCGACCGCGGGCCGACGACGACCCGGCCGCCGACGTTCGGACGCCTCGATTTACTCGACGGCGGCGCGGACCTCGGCGCGCTTCAGCCGCCCGCGTTCCTCGACCCGGGCGGTCGGGAGGGCGACGAGTGAGACTCCGTTTCCGACGGCGGAACGGTGAGCGCATGGACAAAGGTTTTGACAGTTCGTCGCCTGCGTTCGGGTATGTCGGAGGAGTCCCCGCTGTCCCTCGATAATCCCCCCGAGGGGCGGAGCGTTCTCATCGCCGGGCCTCCGATGACGGGGAAGTACACGCTGATGTTCCGCCTGCTGGCGGACGCCGCGAAGCGGGGAATCTTCGTGACGACCGGCGACACGGCCGAGACCGTCCGCGCGGACTTCGCGGAGGCGGCCGGCGTCTCGCCCGACGAGGTCGGCGTCGTCGACTGCGTCTCGAAACAGCGGGGCGTGTCGGTTCAGGACACCGAGTACGTCCGGTACGTCTCCTCGCCGAAGAACCTCACCGAGATCGGGATGAAGTTCACCGACCTGTTCGAGGTGTTTCGGGAGTTCGAGGAGACGGTCGGCGTGGGGGTTCACTCGCTGTCGGAACTGCTGATGTACCTCGACCCACAGGACGTCTACCAGTTCGTTCGGGTGTTGACGTCGCAGGCGGAGAGCGAGGGCTGGTTCACCGTCGCCGTCATCGGGTCGACGATACACGACGAACAGACCCTCCACACCATGTACGAACCGTTCGACACGGTCGTCAACACCCGCGAACACGAGGGGTCGCGCGAACTCCGGGTTCGCGACCGCTCCCAGTCGTCGAGCGCCTGGACGGCGTTCTGAGCCGGCCGCTCGTCCGTCGTAGTCCGTGGCACCGACGTGGCGAGCGACCGCGCCGGGCCTCGTCGCTCGGGTCGCGAGGTCGGTTCCGTATCGTGCTATGGGATTCACGGTCGGGACCGTCGGGCTTACGTCCGCGCCGACGAATCGGCGTCCATGGCCGAGTTCGACCCCGAGAAGTTCGAGGACAAGTACGTCCACTACTTTCCCGAACTCCAGCGGGCGTACAAGAACGCCTTCGAGGCGATGAACGAGACGTACGACTCGGAGCTGATTCACGCCGTCGACCAGCAGGTGCTCAACGAGTCCGAACCGTTCTACGACGCCGACGCGGGGACGTTTCGCGTGGAACTCCCCGAGAACCCGACCGACCGGGTCACGGCCGTCGTCGTCGACGAGGAGAAACTGACGGCGACGCTCGAACGGTACGTCGAGGAGATCGAGCGACAACTGTACGCGGTGTTCGACCTCGACCCGCCGAGCGACGGGGCGGACGAGCACAAGGCATAAAGCCGCGTGCCGCCAACGCACGCACAATGAGCACCGACTCTCAGGACGCCGACGACGACCTCCGCGAGCGGGTCACGAACTTCCTGCGGCGGAACTTCCCGCAGATCCAGATGCACGGCGGGAGCGCGGCCATCCAGCACCTCGACCGCGAGTCGGGCGAGATCCACATCGCGCTCGGCGGCGCGTGTTCGGGGTGCGGCATCTCCCCGATGACCATCCAGGCCATCAAGTCCCGGATGACCAAAGAGATCCCGGAGATAACCGAGGTCCACGCCGACACCGGGATGGGCGCGGGCGCGGACGGCGACCTGGGCGGCATGGGTCAGTCGGGTGGTACGTCGCCGTCGTTCCCCGGCGAGTCCGACGGCGAGGACGACGAGGGACCGCAGGCCCCCTTCTAGTCCGCCTCGCGCACCGCCGGTCTCCCACCTTCTCCCGTCTTTCGCTCCCGCAGCGACGGCTCTCGCTGCCGGTCGCCCCGGACCCACCAGTCGTGCCTCCGAGGCCGTAAACCGGGTCGCGCGATAGGAATCCGGTTCCGGTCCCGGTTACTCGCTACTCGTCCGACGGCGTGTGCTCGGCACTCTCGGTGTGGCTTCCCCCTCCGCCTCTCCGGCGACCCGACACCGGCCGCCAGGCGAGGGTACGGGTACCGGGAAGTCACGCGCGTCGGCGTCCGGCGGAACCCCGCCTCGAACCAGCGGCGGGGTACCCGATACCCTCCTCGTTCCGTTCGAGGCGCGGACTCGGTCCGTGGTCGCCTTGCGGTGGTCGAACCGGACGACCTGGCTCGACGGGGGGTCACAGCGGGAGGTCGTCCGCCGTCACCCGCGTCGACTGCTCCCGGCAGGCGTCGAGTTGGGCCTCGACCCACGACCGGACGGTCTCGTCGTCCGTCTCGACGACCGCGGTGGGGATTCCCCGCTCGTCGGTCGGGGCGAGCATCGCGGTGCCGTCCATGACGCCGAGCATGCAGGGGATGGGGCCGTCGTACAGGTACGACGACGAGCGGCCCGATTCGAGGGCGGTTCGAACCAACTCCACCGTCTCTTCGTCGGCCAGTTCCTGCTTCAGCGCCTCCGGAGGGACGATGGCCTCGTTCCGCCGGTCGCTGTCGAGGAACGCTCTCATCCGCTCGTGGTGTTCCTTGAGCGAGCCCGGAGCGACGGTGGGACTGAGGAGACGCGCGCGGTCGGACTCGTAGTACAGTTCCTCTATCCGGCGGAAGTGACGAAACGCGTCGCCGGCTTCGGGTCTGGTGACGGTGGCGTCCTCGAACCGTTCGACGCCGAAGTCCATCCGCTCGGTCGGGAGGTGTCGAATCACGTCGCCGAGACGCTGGACGGTCTCGACCGTACTCAACAGTTCGTCGAACTGCTCGACGACGAGTTCTCCGAGCGAGGAGAGCGCGTACTCGGGACTCCGTCGTTCGACCCAGTGCCGGTCCTCGAAGCCCCCGAGGATGCGCCCCAGCGTCGGTTGCGGGACACCCGTCTCCTCGTGGAGAGCGGGACGAGTCCGCGGCCCGGAGGCGAGCGTCCGGAGCACCCGAACGCGGTTCGAGGAACGGGCGAGGAACTCGACGTCGTCCAACGGGGCGGGGCCGCTCACGTCCGGGGCCGTCCGTGCTCGATGGGGTGGTCGTTCACTCGCTTCCCTCACTTTCCCGGGTCCTCGAATCGGTCGGTTCCTCACCACCTCGGGACCCGAACCACAAATACGTTTCCGCGACTCGAACGCGATTCGCGTCCTTCGAACGGGGAGAGCGGCGTCTTCGGGCCCCACGTTCCGCCGGTCTCTGGTCGATACCGGACACGTTCGGTCGGGTCGTCGTCCTCCGGGCCGCCCGGGCCGTCCGGAACGACGTTGTCGTACCCGTCGGAACGGGCGTCGTTTCTCGCGGTTTCTCGCGGCCTCGACGTCGACGACCTGACTCCGAACGAGACTTTCACTCCGTGAAACTGTGTCACCCAGTATCATTATCGACGTTCGGCGCCGTGAGAGAGAGTGACGGGGTTCGACATGAGACATACAGGTTCCGCGGCCCGGTCATCGCGCGGCAACGCACGTCGTCTGAACGGCCACGAACCGGAGGCGGTCCTCGGTGGCGTCTCGACCCCGCCCGGTCGCGCTTCTGACACCGTCGGCTGGCGGTGGGGACGATGAGCCTCCGGCGGACGGACGACCACGACCACGCGAAGTGGATGAGAGAGCAGGACCTCACGCCGCTCGAACGGAGGTATCTCACGGGGCTGGCGTGGCTCGACGAGCGGCTCCGCGTCGTGGACTACCTCGAACTCCTGGAGACGCTCTACTACCGGGTCAACCTCCAGATGCCCAAGAGCCACACCGAACAGTACGACCTCGACAACAAGTTCTGGTACTGGTACCCACTCTACACCCTCGGCCTTTTCAGCCTCCTCTCGTACGTGGTGGCGGCGATTTCGGGGGCCTTACTCGGGTTCTACTACAGTCCGGCGGTGGGGGCGGCCGCGGCGGGCAAGCAGTCCATCGCGTACCAGCAGATAGCGTTCATCATGCGGGACCTCCAGTTCGGGTTCATGCTGCGGTCGATTCACCGGTGGTCCGCGCAGGTGATGACCGCGGCCGTGTTCCTCCACATGCTGCGCGTCTACTTCACGGGCGCGTACAAGGAACCCCGCGAACTCAACTGGCTGCTCGGCGTCGTCCTCATCTCGCTCGTCATGCTCTTCGGGTACACCGGCTACCTGCTCCCGTGGGACCAGTTGGCGTTCTGGGCCGGGCAGATCGGCGTCGAGTTGTTCCTCTCCATCCCGCTCGTCGGCGAGTGGGTCACCCAGCTCCTGTTCGGCGGCTTCACGCCGAACCAGTCGACGCTGATGCGGATGTACATCCTGCACGTGTTCCTGCTCCCGTTCGTGGTGACGGCGCTCATCGCCATCCACATCGGCATCGTCTGGGTGCAGGGCATCGCGGAACCCCACTGACGGTCACCGCTCCCCCCGGTCTCTCTGGAAGCGACGCCCGTTCGCCACGGGAGACACTCCGGACTTATGCTGTGTGGGAACTACTCACACTCGACGGACTGGTCATGTCAACTCCAACGCCGCTCGACGACATCGCGTTTCTCGCCCGGTCGGAACACCGCGTTCGGGTGCTCCGGACGCTCGCCTCCGGGCCGCGGACTCGTCCCGCTCTCCACGAGGAGACGGGTGTCCCGCAACCGACGCTGGGGCGCGTCCTCGGGGACTTCGAGGACCGGCACTGGGTCGACCGGCGGGACCGGGAGTACGCCCTGACGGCGTGGGGTGCCCTCCTCGCCGCGGAGTTCGCAGACCTCGTCGACGCCGTCGAGACCATCCAGCGCCTCGGTGACGCCGTCCTCGGACTGCCCACCGACCGGATGGAGTTCGACGTTCGCCGGTTCGGGTCGGCCACCGTCACGACCCCCCAGGCCAGCGACGTCCTCGCCCACGTCCGCCGGGCGGAGGAACTCATCGCCGGCGCGCGGCGGGTGCGTCTGCTGTCGAACACGCTCGCGTCTCGCTCGCTCGAAGGACTCCACAACCGGGTCACGGCTCACCCCGACGACGACGTGCTGGTCGAGACCGTCATCACGGCGGAGGCCATCGACCACGCCCTCGCGGACGAGACGCTGGTGGGCTGGATTCGCGACCTCCTCGAATCGGGCCGGGCCCCCGTCTATCTGTACGACGGACGCGTTCCGTTCGCCCTCGGACTCGCGGACGACGTCGCGATGCTCGCGCCCACCGACGACCACGGGCTTCCCGGCGCCCTCGTCGAGACGGAGGACGACGTCGTCCGCGAGTGGGTCCGGGAGCAGTACGACGGGTTTCGCGAGCGGGCGACCGAGTTGACGGCCGCCGACCTGCCGACCTGACCCGCAAGTCGTCCGCGACGTGAAACTATTGCACGAGATATCATCATACTCTCACACCGCTATCTGTGGTGTGTGATGACTCCACAGACACGACAGACACCGGAGAGCGTCGCCGCACTCGGCTGGCCCGCCCCGCGGGTTCGGTCTCACCGCCGTGGGTTCTCGACGAACGCCGACACTACCTCGAGCCGCGCGGGCGGTCCGCACGGACCGGCGGTCGACGAGGGGGGTGAGCGCCGGTGAACCTGGACGTGCTCCGGGGGCGGAGCCCGCTCCACCTGGTCCGGATGGCGGGGTTCTACCTGTCGGTCCTCGTCTTCGTGTTCTTCTGGCTCGTGGCGTTCAACTTCCACCTGTTCGCCGTGTTCTACGGCTGGTTCGATCCCGTGCTCGTCGACACGATTCACTTCGTCCACGACATCGCGCTGGCGACGTGGGTCTGGGTCTGGGGGCTGGCGATGGTCGTCCAACTGTACCGGCCGGCGAGGCGCGTCACCGCGATGCAGGTCGCGCTGGTCATGACGCTCCTCGACATGGGCCCCGGGATGGTCCTGAACGGACCGGTCTCGGTCCTGACCTCGGACGCGATGCTGTTCTTCGCGCCCGTCTTCGTCGCCGCGGTGCTCCACCCCGCCCGCCGCGAACTGCTCGAGTTCGGCAGCCTCGACCGTGACGGCGTCGACCCGGTCCTGCTCGGTCTGGCCGGTCTCGCGGCCGTCCCCGTCCTCCTCTACGTCGCCGGGCAGTTGAACTTCCAGCTCGTCCTCACGGACGAACACGCCGCGATGGGCCACTACGCGACGATGGTCTACTTCGGGCTGAGCTTCCTCGCCCTCGCCGCGCTGGCCGCGTTCAACAACGGCGGCCGGCGGCTGGCGGCGTACGGCGCCGGCGCGATGGCCGTGATGCTCGGCGTCGCGTCGGTGTTCAACCCGACGATGTCGGGCCTGGACGCCACCTGGTCGGCGTTGGCGATACTCTGGGGAATCGCCGTGGTCGCGGCGTACGAACGGTCGGCGGCGCGGCGCGGCACCCGCCCGACGGGCCGGCTGGAGGAGGAGCCGGCCATCGCCGACTGACCTCGGCCTCCCTTCCGAGCGCCGCCTCCCGACGTCCTCCGACAACTACCTATGCACGCCGGCGCGTACAAGCGTCGACCCGAATGCCCGCTCCCCCACGCCCTCCCGCCGGACTCGCGCGCCGCGGCACCGACGGCCGACTCGTACGGGCCGCCCTGCTGGACGCGGACAGACTGGCGGTCACGGCCGTGCTGTCGGTCGTCGTGTTCTGTCTGCTCCTCGTCGCCGGCATCCTCTGGCCGTTCGAGATGCAGGACCTGCTCACGGAGACGCGGGCGGTCCAGACGCTGTTCAACACCCTGCTCGGCGGCACCATCCTGCTGGTCTCCATCGTCGTCTCCATCAACTCGGTCGTCATCTCGCAGGAACTCGGGCCGCTCCGCTCGCAGTACGACCGCATCGACGACACGCTCGCCTTCCAGCTGGAGGTCGAGGAGTTCGCCGCCGCCGGGGTGAGTCCGGCCGAACCCGTCGAGTTCCTCGAGTTCATCGTCCGCTCGCTCCGGGAGGACGCGACCGCGCTCCGGGAGGACGCCGCCGGGGACGCTCCCGACCTCTCGGCAGCGCTCGACGCCTACGCCGACGACGTACTCGACAGGCTGGACGAGGTCTCTCGCACGCTGGACCGGTCGAACACGCGCGTCCCGCGCGTCCTCCTCGCCGGTCTCGAGTACCAGTACGCGCGCCACATCCACGGCGCGCGCCACCTCCAGGCGGCGTTCGCGGACGCGCTCTCGACGGACGAGCGCGAGCAACTGGACGACGTCATCGAGACGCTGAAGTTCTTCGCGGCCGGCCGGGAGTACTTCAAGACGCTCTACTTCAAGCAGGAACTCGCCAGCCTGTCGACGTGGCTCCTGTACGTGTCGCTCCCCTCCATCGTGTTCACCTCCTACGTCCTGCTCGCCATCGACGCGAACCTGTTCCCGTCGGCGACGCTGTTCGGCGTGTCCCGACACCTCCTCTACGTCAGCTTCGCGTACGCGGTCGCGCTCGCGCCGTTCGTCCTGCTCACGGCGTACGTCCTCCGCATCGCCGCCGTCTCGAAGCGCTCGGTCGCGGCCGGTGCGTTCGCGCTCCGGAACGAACCCGGCATCTTCGGGGAGGCGGAGGTCGACGAGCCGGGCAGCCTCACAGAGAGCGAGGAGTGACCCGCCGCGTCGGACGAGGGCCCTGTACCGGTTCGTGTGGACAATCGCAACACGTATTCTCCGCGCCGGTCACAGTGCCCCCATGACCGGAGACCCGCCGTCGAACGTCCTGTTCGTGGTGCTCGACACGGTCAGGAAGGACCGACTCGGGCCGTACGGCTACGAGCGGGACACGACGCCCGGCCTCGACGCGTTCGCGGCGGAGGCCACCGTGTTCGAGAACGCTGTGGCTCCCGCCCCGTGGACGCTCCCCGTCCACGCGTCGCTGTTCACCGGCCTCTACCCCCACCAGCACCGCGCGGACCAGGAGAACCCCTACCTCGAAGGGGCGACCACGCTGGCCGAGACACTCTCGGCGGCCGGCTACGCGACGGCGTGCTACTCATCGAACGCCTGGATAACGCCGTACACGCACCTGACCGACGGGTTCGACAGCCAGGACAACTTCTTCCAGGTGATGCCCGGGGACCTCCTCTCGGGGCCGCTGGCGAAGGCGTGGAAGACGATGAACGACAGCGACGCGCTCCGGACGGTCGCGGACAAACTCGTCTCGCTCGGCAACGTCGCCCACGAGTACCTCGCCTCGGGGGAGGGGGCTGACTCGAAGACGCCCGCCGTGATGGAGCGCACCCGGTCGTTCGTCGAGGACAGCGAGGCGGCCGGCGACGACTGGTTCGCCTTCGTCAACCTCATGGACGCGCACCTGCCGTACCACCCGCCCGAGGAGTACGTCGACCGGTTCGCCCCGGGCGTCGACTCCGAACGGGTGTGTCAGAACTCGAAGGAGTTCAACTGCGGTGCGCGCGACATCGACGACGCGGAGTGGGAGGCCATCCGGGGGCTGTACGACGCCGAAATCGCCCACATCGACGACCAGCTCTCGGCCCTGTTCGACTGGCTGCGCGAGACCGGTCGTTGGGACGACACGACCGTCGTCGTCTGTGCGGACCACGGCGAACTCCACGGCGAGCACGGCCTCTACGGTCACGAGTTCGCCCTGTACGACCCGCTCGTCAACGTCCCGCTGCTGGTGAAACACCCCGAACTCGGCGGCGGTCGGCGCGCGGAGACGGTCGAACTGGTCGACCTCTACCACACGGTGCTCGACGCGTTCGACACCCCCGGCGGGACGCCCGTCGACCGGGGCGACGAGGCCGTCGCGCTCGACCCGACGCGCTCGCTCCTCTCGTCGGAGTACCGCGCGTTCGAGGGCGTGACCGACCCAGACCCCGGACAGGTCGCCGGCCCGACCGGCGAGTACGGCTTCGTCGAGTACTCCCGGCCGGTGGTCGAACTCAACCAGCTAGAGGAGAAGGCGAGCGCGGCCGGTATCGCCCTCGACGAGGACTCCCGGTTCTACTCGCGGATGCGCGCCGCCCGCAGTCCGCGCGCGAAGTACGTCCGCATCGACCGCGTCCCGGACGAGGCGTACCGCATCGACGAGGACCCGGACGAGACGCACGACCTGGCGGACAGCGACGACGAGGTGGTCGCGGCCGCCGAGGCGGCGCTCGCGGAGTTCGAGTCGGCCGCCGGCGGCGCGTGGACGGACGCCGACGACGCCGAGGTGTCGGACGACTCGCTCGCCGGGATGGACGAGGAGGCGACCGACCGGCTCCGCGACCTGGGGTACGTCGAGTAGCGAGTCGGTCCGCCGGAGTCACCCGCTCCGGTCGTTCTCGTCGCTCTCGTTCGTCGGTCCGCGTAGCCCTCGTTCCGTCTCCCACGTCCGAACGAGCGCGGCGAGCGTCCGGTTCACGGGCGTCTCGACGCCGAAGGTCCCGGCCCGTTCTTCGACCGCGCCGTTGACCGCGTCCACCTCGGTCCGTCGCCCGCTCTCTACGTCCTGGAGCATCGACGAGCGGTTCGCGGCCGTCTCCGCCACTACCGTCTCGAGTGCCTCCTCCGCCTGGTGGTCGGACAGGTCCACTCCGCTCGCGCGGGCGACGCGGGCCGTCTCGCGGGCCGCCCGCGCCGCGGGCGCGTCGCCGGGCGCGCTCCCGAGCGCGCCGTTCCGGACGCGCGCGAGCGCCGTCACGGCGTTGACGCCCGCGTTGACGGCGAGTTTCTCCCAGCGCCGGCGCGGCATCGCCGGGTCCGCTTCGCAGTCGAGACCGGCCGCGCGGAACGCGCCGGCGACGCGGTCGGCCCGTTCGCTCGCGCCGCCGTCGAGTTCGCCGACGTGTATCCGGCCGACGCCGGTACACCGGACGTGCCCCGGCTCGACGAGTTGCGCGCCGTACGTGGCCGTACCGGCGAGCACGCGGTCGCCGAGTCGGTCGCGGAGCGGCTCCTCCGTGAGGCCGTTCTGGAGCGAGCAGACCGGCGCGACGTCACCCGTCGCGAGCGCCTCGGCCGCCGCGGCGGTGTCGTACGCCTTCACCGTGACGAGCGCGAGGTCCGCCGCGAGGCCGGTCCCGTCGGTCGTCGCGCGCGGGTGCGTCCGAACGTCGAGTTCGCCGGAGACGCGGAGGCCGTCGGCGTTCACCCGCCGGACGTGGGGGTCGCGTCCGACGAGGGTGACGGTGTGCTCGCGGGCGAGTACGCCGCCGACGAGGCTCCCCAGCGCGCCCGCGCCGAAGACGACGACGTTCATGCGCGCCGGTCGGTCGGCCTGGAAAAGAGCGGTTCGGTCCGGCTCCGGTCGGGCGTCAGTCCTCGGTCCAGTAGTAGAGGTCCTCCTTCGGCGATCCGCAGTTCGGGCACTGGTCGGGGAGACCGTCGTCTATCTCGCCCATCTCGCCGCACTCGGTGCAGCGCCACATGAGGAACCCCTCGCCGAACTCGTGGCCGGTGCGGGCGTGCGTGACGCTCAACGACTCGTAGCCCTCGCGCATCGTCACGTAGAAGCCCGCCTCGTCGAACCCGCGGATGGAGCCGAGCGCGTTGCCCTCCTCGTCGTAGACGGCCTGACCGATGTCGACCCGTTCCAGTTCCTCCTCGGTGACGTCGTTCGGCTCTTCGCCTGAGTCCATGGGGGGAGATTCGCCGGGACGCGGCTAAATACCATCGGCTCCCTGGAGAAAACCGAGTGACGGTACCGGGATACCGTCCCGAACGGACCGGTCTCGACGTGGTGTGAAAGCGGTGGATAGTCGGAATCGAATCGCCCCCGTCGCTCACGCCGCCTCCGGGGGGTTCTCGTCGCGGAACGCGGCCGCGGCGTCGTCCATCGTCTCGAAACTCGCGCCGGGCTTCGAGCGAACGTGCTGGAGGAACGACTCGAGGCGCATCAGTCGGTGTGCCTGGCCGACGACTTGCGGGTGCAGCGTCAGCACGAACACGCCGTCCTCGACGTGTTCGTACATCCAGTCGAACTGGTCGTACCACTTCTGGAAGATTGCGTCCTCCGGGACGTACCCCATCCGGTGGGGCCGCGACCAGGTGTACGTGAACGGGGGGAAGTCGTCGCGCTCCCACGAGGCGGGGAGTTCGACCACGTCCGTCGGTTCCCCCCGCTGGTACGGCCCGTCCTCGGGGGCTTCCCACCCCCCGTAGAGGTAGTGCGGTCGAAAGTCGGCCGCCATGACGCTCGAGTCCCACTCGAATCCCAGTTCCCGGAGGATGTCGAGGGTGTGTTCGGAGAAGTCCCACGCCGGGGACGCGTACCCGGACGGCGTCTCGCCGGTGAGGGCGCGAATCGACTCGATACCCCGTTCGATGTCCCGTTTCTCCGCCTCCCTGCTCTCGAACGTCGACGGTCCCCTGTGCGTCCACCCGTGGTGTTGCACGCCGTGGCCACGGGCGTGTACCTCCTCACAGACGTCCGGGAAGCTCTCGATGGTGTGGCCGGGGATACACCACGTCGAGGGGACGTCGTACCGGTCGAGGAGGTCGAGCAACCGGGGCGCTCCGACGTCCGCGCCGTACACCCCGCGGGAGTGTCTCGTCGGCATGTCCCACGAGTCGTACGCCCAGAGCCAGGTGGATACCGCGTCGAAGTGTATCGAGAGACACACCGTCGCGTCTGTCATAGCCTGTCACTCCGTCGTTCACGACGATAACGTTAGTTCCCAAACCTTCTCTCTAGAGACGCTGGGAATGAGGTCCCAAGCAGAGGGTACGTTCTCCAGTTCCTCGTCTGGCTCTCTGGATCAGGACGGATATTCGACAGGAGATGATAGAAACGCCATCTCGGAATTGTAAACCATAAGCAAGGGGTTGTATATCAATTACAAATAAATACTCCGTTACTGGTTATTTGATTGTTGTTCCCTTGCTGCACCGGCGAACGCTTCCCCATGTCGCTTTGTAGTAGGATAACTGTCATTTATTCCTGACCCTTGCAACACGAGTTCGCTCTTTCTAATCCCGCGATTAAATTGGATACTGGATATTTCACCGAGGCTGTAGTCCTCACTTTTGGATTTGACCATCCCTGACTTCACTCGAATTATTCGAGAGTTCGTAAGAACGAGCTTCGTATTGTGTTTTGAGCGAACACGACCGCTCTTCGTGTCTATCGCCATGATGAACTCTTCACCGTCAAACATCAGGTCTTTCACACGTTTTCGGTAGCGACGCGGAAGGTCGCTTAAGGAGTCGTAGCTCTCATACGTTACCATATCGGCGAATTGTAATTGTAGTGCTATAATTTTTCCGTTAATTTTGTACTACCGGTGACTCTATCTCTACATGAAGTCCGCGATGCTGCCCTGCTTGTTCTTGTCGTTCTCGAACACCGACTCGAGCGAGCGGTCGAGGATCTCCAGCCGCTGTTTGGTGTACTCCCGGCAGTCGAACTCCTCGGCCACCTGGATGGCGGTGTCCATGTACTTGTTCACGGACCCCTGGTGGACCGTGAGCGTCATCCGGCCGCCGCACTCACGGCAGTCGCCCGTGAGCGGCATCCGGCGGTACTTCTCGCCGCAGTCCAGACACCGCGTCTCCTGTCTGGAGAACGCGCGGAGGTTGCCGATGAGGTCCGGCAGGAAGTGGTACTCGATGACGCGTTCGGCCACGTCCGTCTCGTCGACCGCCCGGAGTTTCCGCGCGAGGTTCAACTGGGCGTCCATCTTGTCCATCATCGACCCGAGCGTCTTGTACGCCGACAGGTCCGGTCCGAGGGCGATGTTCGAGGTGTCGTGGGTGTGTGCGAACCCGCGGTACTCGTCGTCGGTGCCGAGCGTCTCCTCCGCGATTCTCACGTCGACCTCGCCGGGGTCGGCCATCTCGAGCGTCGCCTCGTAGAACTCCCGGGGGTACCGGTCGACGATGTCCATGTTGTGCGCCTCGTCGTCGATTTCGCTCGGGTCGATGCGCGAGGACATCACCAGCGGCGCGTCCATCTGCCCGCCCCGCTTGTCGGGGAGGTACTCCTTCGAGAAGTTGAGCAGGCCGTCCATGAGCAGCATCACGCAGTCCTCGTCGCCGTCACACTGCTTCTGTGACAGGTCGTTCGCGACGACCGAGTGAGTATCCTCGACGGTCAGGCAGTACGTGTGGTCGACATCGGACTCGACGTACTCGACGGCGGCGATCGACTCGACGAGACAGTCGTCGGTCCCGCCGTCGAAGGCGCGTCGCCGCCGCGTCCCACGGGTTCGGAGTTGTTTCCGCAGTTCCCCGTCCTTCCTGTCGAGGTGGAACCCGACCCGTTCGGCGAAGACGGCGGCGTCCTCGGAACTGACCGTGAGCACGTAGGTCCGTGCGGACTCGGACGTGTCGTCGATCGAGTAGTAGTCGGGGAACTTCTGACTGAGTGGAACGGGGTCGGCGATGTCGGCCCGACCGACGATGCCCAGGCGCGTGAGGAGTGCGAGCAGGTCCTCCTTCAGTTCCCGGCTCACCGTCGTCGCGGACACCTCGACGGCGTTCCTGTCCGCCGTTCCGTTCCCGCTGAAGTACCCGCTGAGATACGACTCGACGATCCGGTCCTCCGCGTCGAACACGCACTGCGGGACGCGCTTCGTCCCTCCCAGTCTCCCGGCGTCAAGGACGGTGTCGAAGAACGCCCGGAGCAGTCGTCCGGAAACGGTCACCTTCGCGTCGTTCTCCCGGTAGGGGTCGACGCCGAACTCCTCGCGAAACACCTCGACGTAGAACTCCCGTGCCTGCGCTTCCGTCCCACAGATCGTCGTCTGGTGGACCGTCCCCTTCGGTGTCGCCTGCTCGCGTGCGAACCCCTCTGCGGCGTAGTAGCCGAGCAGCGTCGCGACTCGCTCGTTCAACTCGACTACCCGGTCGATTCCGGTCGAGTCGCGCTTCACCCCCAGTTTCACGTCCGTCGGGACGTGTTCGAGAAGCGCGTCGGTCGACGCGAACAGTTTCGAGAGGAGCGAGACGGGGAGTCTGCCCCGATAGACGTAGTTGCTCAGTCCCTTCTTCGAGAGCCCGAGGTACTCGGCGGTGCTCTTGAGCGGATAGAACTCCCCCTCCCACTCCTCGGAGAGCGTCTCGGTAAACAGGTCGTACAGGGCTTCCTTGTCCATCCCTTCGATCATCAGCCGGTCGTCGTCGATCACGTCGCTCCCGAGGAACGCCGCGAGGAGGTCGAACGTCCGAACCTCGTTCCCATCGGCGTCGACGGCGTCGAGGTCGGACGGCGTCACGACGCTGTCGTCACCGCTCAGTGCGGCGGCGCGTTTCGAGCGGACCTCCCCGCCGTCGAACACGTGCATCTCGTGGTCGGGCGTCACGGTGATCTCCCGCCCGCTCCGGGTCTCGACCCGGACCATATGCTCCGGCGCGCGGTGTTTGCTCACCGCCTCGACCGGCCTCACGACTTCCTCGCCGTCTTCGGTGAGCGAGGGGACGAACACGTCGCCGTCGAGTTCCGAGACGAGCGTCCCGAAGTCGTCCTCCTCCGGGTCGACCAGTCGCTCCTCGACGAACTCGTCCATCCGACCGTAGTGCCACTCGTCGGCCTCGTCGCGGTACCAGAGTTTCGTCTCCGGGTGGAAGCAGTTGCGCCGCTTCGCCGCGTGGAAGTACGGGTGTGCGTACCCGACGGCGGCGCTCGTGAACCCGACGACGCGCCCGACGACGGCGGCGCTGGTGTGGGGGGCCATCCCGAACACGAGTTCGCCCACCAGGTCGTCGCGCTCGTTCACCTCGTAGAACGGCTCCAGCCCGTAGAAGTCGGTGAGGAGTTCGTCCACGAAGTCGGCGGTCCGCATCATGTGTTCGGCCGCGCCGTCCGAGAGCACGACGTCCTGGACTTTCAACTCGACGAGCTGGTCGTCGTGGACCAGCGGTTCGCCGTCGACGTCGGTCTCGTAGCCGAGTTCGCGGAAGTGGTCCGCGGTCACGTCGAGCTCCGCCGGTCGGACGGCGGTGACGGGGAGGTCCGTCATGTCGTAGCGGACGGTGCCGTCCTTGAACGCGGAGACGCCGTGCTTCGCCCGGAACACCCCCTTCTCGATGGGTTCGGGCGTCTTGTTCGCGGACGTGAGTCCCTTCACGCCTTTGAGTATCTCGAAGCTCGCCTCCCGCTCGCCGAGGGCGTCGAGCGCCCCCCAGTACGTCTCGTTCAGGTCGACCGTGTGCCAGTCGGGACTCTCCACCTCGCGTTCACAGCGGGGACACTCCACGCGCCCGGACTCGTCGGGTTCACACACCGTCCCGCAGTCGTCGCACTCGTAGTACGGCTCGGTGTGCGCGTCGCAGTCGGGACAGGCGTTCTCGTAGGTGTGCGTCCCGCAGTCCGGGCACGCCCGCTCGCCGAGGAGCACGTCCACGACGCCCCGCCCCTGCTCGGTCCGGGTGCGGGCCGCCTCGCCGACCGACCGCTGGCTCCCGCCGGCGTCGTTGATGGGGAACAGCGTGTGGACCGCGGGCGAGAGGTCGCGGCTCTCGGACTTCTCCGGGCGCCCCATCCGGTTGCCGATGCGGGTCGGCGCCCGCTCCCGGACGGCGAACGGCGCCACCTCGTTCACCGCTCTCACGGCGTTCTCGCCGCCGCCCCACTCGCGCGCCTCGCGGCTCAGGTCGTCCCCGTCCCACTCGCGGCGCAGGCCGTCGGTCACGCCGAGCTGCCGGAGGAGCGGGCGGAAGTCGGGCACCCGGAGCGCGTCGGCGGTCTGGGTGTGTTCCACGAGGAGGCGTTCGAGCGTCTGGCGGACGGTGTCGGTGTTCTCGACGGCGAGCACGTCGCCCGTCACCTCGCCCGCTTCGACGGTCGCCGCGAGCGCCTCGAACTCGGCCACGGAGACGTCGTGCCAGCAGTAGGTGTACGCCGGGTGCAGGGGGGCGTCGTACGTCTCGGCCCACTCCAGCGCCCGGTCGGCGTCGGGGTCGCCCAGGTCGACACGCGGGTCGTCCCGGAGCGCCTGCACGTTCGCGCCCGCCGCGTCGAGGTCCTGCTCCCACCACTCGCGGACGTAGGAGGCGGGCGCGAGCGGGTGGTTGTTCTCGACGAACTCGCCGTAGTTGACGAGGTACTCCCCGAGGTCCAGAATCTCCTTGACGCCGTTCCGGACCTCCAGCGCCTCCGCCGGGTCGTCGATGCGGCGCACGTCGCCGTTCGCCAGGCGGACGGTCGGCCCCTCGATGGAGTCGACGGGGACGACGCCGCCGGCCTTCCCCGGCCGTTCGGTCTTTATCTGGGTGCCGGTCGCGAGGAAGTCGTCGACGAGGTGCATCGTCGCCGGGTGGACGCCGGCGGTGGCGAATCCGTGGTTCCGGGCGCGGCCGTACCGGAGCCGGAAGCCCCCGGGTTCGGAGGGGTGACCGAACACCGGCCGGCCGGCGATGAGGTCGCGCAGGAACTTCGTCGCCGGTTCGACGCGCGCCGGTCCCGACGGCGCCGCGGCGTCGGCCTCGTCGGCTTCCTCCTCCTCGTCGCCCGTCTCGGACTCGTCGTCGCTCCCCTCGTCCGCGTCGGCGTCGCTCTCGTAGTACGTGCCGTCGATGAGGTCCTGGAGCCACGGCCAGTCCACCTCGTCGAGTTGGCGGGTGTAGCGCTGAATCTTGGGCGCCTTCAGCGCGATGCCCTCCGCCATGACGAGACACATCCCCCCGCGGGCGGAGTTGGTGTCGACCCGTTCGAGGTCGCGGAAGCCGGACACCTCCTCGTCGCCGGTCGCCTCGCCGTCGAGCATGATGGGCATGTGCTCGGCGATGAACTTCGTCTCCGCGTCCTTCGGCGTGTACTGGAGTCCGGTCTCCGTGTCGTACAGCGACACCTCCTCGGCGTACCGCTCCACCTCGTCGGTCCGGGCGCGGTACTCGTCGACGTCGAGCAACGAGCGGGCGTAGTCGGCCACGAGCACCGAGAGCGCCTGAGCCGTCCCGCCCGCAGAGCGGATGGGACCGGCGTAGTAGACGTTGACGAACTCGGTGCCGTCGTCGTTCTCGAGCAGTTCGACGCGGTCGATGCCCTCGATGGGCGCGGCGACGACCCCCTCGGTGAGGAGGGCGACGGCGGTCCGGACCGCCCCCTCGATCTTCCCCTCGCGCGTGTCGTAGTCGCCGACGCTGCCGTCGACGAAGTCGGTCACCAGTTCGAGCGCGGCCTCCTCGCGCGACATCTCCCCCTCCAGGTCGCGGACGCGTTCCGCGACCCCGGGGATGCCGAGGATGTTCTCGACCCGGTCGGCCATGTCGCGCGCGACGGGAATCTCTATCTCGGTCCTCGGGTCCCGCCCGCGCGCCTTCGCCGCCTCGGCTCGCTCGAACGCCTCGTCCAGTCGGTCCTCGATTCGGGTGAAGTAGCGCTCGTCGTCCGGTCTCATTCGGTGGCTCCCCCTCTCGGCTCCGCGCGCGTCGGTGACGACCCCCGTCCGGCCCGGTGTGAACTGACGGCTCGCCGGGGTCGTCGATGCACGTCACTCCCCTGCGTCGGGGAGGATAAAAATCCGACTCTCCGGCCGCCCGGTCGCGACCGGCGGGCCGGTCACCCGCCGTGGTCGCGCCAGCGCCGGGCGAGCGCGGCCAGGTCGGCCGCGAGGGCGGCGAGCGCGGCCGTCCGCCCCTCCGTTCCCGGGTCCGGGAGCGGGGCGTCGCGGTCGGACAGGAGCGCGAGCGCCGCGGCCGCCGGCGACCCCGCCCCGTCGTCCGGGAGCGCGCGGACCCGCCGCTCGAGTTCCTCCGGCGGCGTCGACAGGTCGAGACCGGTCCCGGGGAGGCTCTTGGACATCTTCGGCGCGCCGTCGAGGTCGGGAATCAGCCGCGTGTAGGTGCCCGCGAGGCGTCCGTCGATGCCGGCGCGCGCGCGGAGGCGCCGGGCCGCCGGGAGGAGGCCGTACTCGTCGGCGCCGAACGAAAGCAGGACGGCGTCGTACCCCCAGTTCGTGAGCGGGAGGAGGAAGTCGGCGAGGTGGAGCACCCACGACATCGTGCCGACGGCGTCGCCGGTCGCCCCGCCCTCATCGCGCCGCGGCCGTCGCTCGTACGCGTCTCCGACCGCCCGCTCGAACGCGGTCGGCGGCGGGTCGTCGCCCCCGCGCGCGGTCGGCTCGTGGTCGGGCGCGAGCAGGAACGCCCGCTCCATCGCCTCCCGCGCGGGCGGGGTCCCGACCTGCGGACGGAGCACTCCCGCCTCCCGGTCGAACCCCATCGCCTCGACCAGCGCGAGGTACCGCTCGGCGCGGGCTGTCACCAGGTTCCGGTCGCGGCCGCCCGCGTACGGCTCGTAGTCGGCGACGACGAACTGGACGTCGTACCCCGCTCGCTGGAGGGCCGTCGCGGTCCGAACCTACGAGAGCGTCCCCAGGTGCGGCGGTCCCGTCATGCCGACGCCCGTCGTCACCATCGTCCCCGCCGGTTCGGGCGGGTCGCCGTCGACGGCGACGAAGCGGCGGCGCACCTCCGGCGCGCGGAGGGTACCGAGAGCGGCGTCCGGCCGGTCGAACCGGTCCCGGGCGAGCAACGCGTCGTAGTGGTCCGTGAGCGCGGTCACGACGGCTCGTTGCACTGCTCGCACAAGTGCTATATTGTGACACGGTACCGCACTACAAAGCGGGTCCGAGCGGCCCGCGTCCGCCGATTCGCTCCCCGGACCCGTGGCCGTCTACAGCCAGAGGTCGAGTTCGGTCACCTCGTCGTGTTCGCGTTCCAGCGGCGTCTCGAACGCGCGGAGGTACACCTCGCCCGCGAACACCGTCGCCGCGTTGAGGTGGCCCGCGACCGACTGTCCGCTCGGCCGCGAGAGCACCGCGTGGGTGTGCGCGAACCGGTCGCCGTCCAGCAGTGCGACGTTGCCGACGCAGGCGGCCACCTCCAGCGGTTCGTCGAACTCGACCGACTGGTACTCCTTGTCGTCCTGGTCGTAGAACCACACCTCGGCGTCCTGGACGGCGCCCATCGCGTTGAACCACGCGGCGTCCGCGCCCACGCGGTTCGCGAGCGCCTCGATCTCCTCGCGCCAGTCCGCCCCGTTGTCGAGGCTGGCGAGGTACTCCCCGGTCGCCTCCACTTCGCGGTAGTTCACACGCACGGCGACGGCCGAGCGCGAGTAAAACCTTGCTCCCGGTTCGGCTCCGGGCACCGAGGGTTTACGTACCCGGACGAGACCATCGCCCCCGTGACGTGAGGTCTGCCGCGCGGCGTACCGCGGGTGTGCGACGCCGCGCCGTGCGCCGCGGTTCGCTCGTCGCCTGCTCGCCCCCGTCTCTCGCGCTCGCGGAGCGACCCCGCTCTCCGGTCGGTTCTCCGCGTCACCCCGGTTACCCCGGGAAGAGGCTGGCGTGGACCGGCGCGCGCTGGGGCGTCTCGTCCGTCTCGTCGTCCGTCGCCTCGTCGCGGACGGTCCGGGCGTCGACGCCGTCGGCGAGGAACCCCCGCAGCGGCGGCCCGACCGACTCCGGTTCGACGAGGAACGCGTCGTGGCCGTGGTCCGACTCGACGACGTGGTGGGCGGCCGGCGCCTCGGTCTCCGCGAACGCCGCCCGGAGCGTCCGCGAGTCCTCGACGGTGAAGTGCCAGTCGCCCGTGAACGAGACGAGCAACGCCTCGCCCTCGAACGCCGCGAGTGCGGCGGCGTCCGACCCGTACTCCGCCGAGAGGTCGTAGTCGTCCATCGCGCGCGTCAGGTAGCGGTAGCTGTTGGCGTCGAACCGTTCGACGAACCGCTCGGCGTTGTAGTCGAGGTACGACTCCACCTCGCGGTAGGGGAAGAACGCCCCGGCGGGGTCGTCGCCGCGCCGGCCGCCGCGGGCGTCCCGCCCGGCGGCGCGGCGGCCGAACTTCCGCTCCATCGACGCCTTCGAGAGGTACATCACGTGCCCGAGTTGGCGCGCGGTCGCCAGCCCGTCGTCCGGGTTCGGGTGGTCCTCGCCGTAGTAGTCGCCGCCGTCCCAGTGGGGGTCCATGGCGATGGCCCGCCGCGCGATGGCGTCGATGGCGAGACACTGCGGGTCGAGTCGCGCGGCGGCCGCTATCACCGCGATTCGGTGCACGTCGTCCGGATAGCGCGACGCCCAGTCGAGCACGTTCATCCCGCCGACGCTCCCGCCGACGACGGCGTGGAGGCGGCCGACGCCGAGTTCGTCGAGCAGCCGCCGCTGCGCGCGCGTCCAGTCGCCGACGGTCACGGCGGGGAAGCGCGTCCCCCATCGCTCGCCGTCCGGAGCCTCGCTCGCCGGGCCGGACGACCCGTAACAGGAGCCGGGGACGTTCGCGCAGACGACGTAGTACTCGCGGGTGTCGAGCGCCTTCCCCGGTCCCACCACGTCGTTCCACCACGCGCGGGCCTGTCCCGCGGTGCCGACCTCCTCGCGGGTCCGCCCGCCCGCGTTCGTGACGTGGTGACTCCCGGTGAGCGCGTGACAGACCAGCACCGCGTTCGAGCCGTCGAACTCGCCGTACGTCTCGTACGCGAGCCTCAGGTCGGGCACCGACTCGCCGCACGCGAACTCGAACTCCCCGAGCGACTCCGCGGGCATCACGACACCTCCGCGATGGCCCGGTCCAGGTCGGCGACGACGTCGTCCGCGTCCTCGATGCCGACCGAACACCGCAGCAGGTCGGGCGTGACGCCCGCCGCCGCCTGTTCCTCTTCCGAGAGCTGGGCGTGTGTCGTGCTCGCGGGGTGGATGACGAGCGTGCGCGCGTCGCCGATGTTGGCCAGGAAGGACGCGAGTTCGACCGCCTCGCACAGCCGTTTACCCGCCTCGTACCCTCCCTCGAGTCCGAACACGACCATCCCGCCGAACCCGTCGAGGTAGCGCGCGGCGTTGTCGTGCGTGGGGTGGTCCTCGAACCCCGGGTACGTGACCCACGCCACCTCGGGGTGGTCGCGGAGGTGCTCGGCCACCGCGCGGGCGTTCTCGCAGTGGCGTTCCATCCGCAGTGGCAGGGTCGCCAACCCCTGGATGGTCTGCCACGCGTCGAACGGCGACTGGCAGTTGCCGAGCGCGCGGACCGCGCGGTGACGGACGACCGCCTCGAACGCCCGCTCGCCGAACCGCTCGCCGAAGTCGACGCCGAACGCCGGGTTCTCGCCCGAGAGTTCGTCGTAGTCGGCGTCCGGGTGGTCCCACGGGAACGTTCCGCCGTCTATCACGACGCCGCCGACGGTGGTGCCGCCGCCGTGAATCCACTTGGTCGTCGAGTCCCACACCACGTCCGCGCCGTGTTCGACCGGACGACACAGCGCGGGCGTCCCGAACGTGTTGTCGACCACCAGCGGGACGGCGTGTTCGTGGGCGACGGCGGCCACCCGCTCGAAGTCCGGGGTGACGAGCGAGGGGTTCGCCAGCGTCTCGACGTGGACGAACGCCGTGTCGTCGTCGACGGCCTCCGCGTACGCCTCGTAGTCGGTGGTCGGGACCGTCCGCGTCTCGACCCCCCGGCGCGACGCCACGTGCGAGAGGTACGCGCTCGTCCCGCCGTACATGTCCGTGCTGGCGACGACGTTGTCGCCCGCGCGCGCGAGCACCGTCGTCGTCGCGTCGATGGCGGCCATCCCCGACGCGGTGGCCACCGCGCCGCTCCCGCCCTCGAGGCTCGCCAGCCGCCGCTCCAGCACCCGCGTCGTCGGGTTCGAGATGCGGCTGTACACGTCGCCCTCGCGCTCCAGGGCGTACAGCGCCGCGGCGTGGTCGGCGTCGCCGAAGGCGTACGAGGTGGTCTGGTAGATGGGCGGCGCGCGCGCCCCGGTCGCCGGGTCGCCCTCCCACCCGGCGTGGAGCGCCCGCGTGTGGAACCCCCGCGTGTCCTCGTCGCTCATGTACTACGGGAATATCCTCCTACGGATTTATGCACGGTAGTTACGGCAAGTGGTGCCGGTCGTCGGTCGCCCCGTCAGTTCCCGGTCGACTCGTCGTCGCCGTCGCTCGCGCGCCCGGACTCGCGCCCGACGAACGACTGCTGTCCGCCGAACGGTTCGTCCTCGGAGACGACGGCGGTCGTCGGCGTCCCCGGCACCGGACGGGAGCCGTCCCCGCGGAGGCGGCGGAGCTGCCCGAGCAGTCCGGAGGCGTACGCGGCGACGGCCGCACCGAGCAACGCGACGGCGGGGACCAGGGGCGGGAGCGGGCCGGCGAGCGCCCGGAGCACGGCCAGTCCGAGCGCCAGCGCCCCGACGACGAGGGTAAGCACCGTTCCGGTGATCAGCGGCGCGACCCGGCGGTTGGCGGCCGCGTTGAACCGGATCCACTCGGCGTACCCGGCGACGATTCGCCGTCGGTACGCCGCTCCCGAGTCGGCGTCGGTCGCCCGCTCGACGGCTTCGGGACCGATGCCGACCACGCGCGTCGAGGCGGCGTACGTGACCCCCGCGAGCAGCGTCCCCGTCGCCAGCGCCGCGACGCCGACGGCGGCGTACCGGTTCGCCGCGGCGGTCACGTCGTCGGCGAGCGCGAGCGCGGCGACCACCACGCCGAGGAGGGCCGTGGTGAACTGGAGTAGCTGGGCGGCCTTCGTCTCTATCTCCCGGAGCGCCGCGAGCTGTCCGTCGAGCGTCGCTCGCGCCTCCCTGCGCGCGAGCGTCAGCGCGGTGGTCGGCCCGTCGGCGGGGTCGTCCGTCATGTTCCACCCGTCAGACCGCAAAGACAAGCGTTTTGGCCCCGATTTTTACCCCTGGAGCGTCACGTGCGAGCATGGACCACATCCCCGACGACGTGCGAGACGAACTGGAGTCGTACCCGAACGTGGTCGGGACCGGTCGCGGGCGCAAGCGCGTCCGCGCCCAGGCGACCGACGAGGAGGCCGTCATCGTGCTCGTCGCCCGGAAGGTGCCCGACGACCAGCTCGGCGACGACGAGCGCATCCCGAAGACCGTCGTCGTCGACGGCGAAGAGGTGCCCACGGACGTCCAGGAGATCGGGGACGTGCGCGCCCAGTCGGTGGGCCGTCCGCTCGCGTCGGCACCGGCCGACCGGAAGCGGCGCTACCGCCCCGCCCCCGCGGGGGTTTCCGGCGCACACCCCGAGTCGACCGCTGGCACCATCGGCACTCCGCCGCTGGAGACGCCCGACGGCGAGACGGTCGTCCTCACGAACGCGCACGTCGCCGCACCGGTCGGGGCGGCGAGCGAGGGCGACCCGTTCCTCCAGCCCGGCCCGGCCGACGGCGGGACCGAGGACGACGACCTGGGCGACCTGCTGGAGTGGAGCGAGATAACCCGCGAGGGGTCGAACACCACCGACAGCGCGCTGGTGTCGGTCGACCCGTCGACGATGCGCGACGACGTCCTCGAAATCGGTCCGGTCTCGGGGTGGGCCGAGCCGGAGACCGAGGCGGTTCACACCAAGAGCGGCCGGACGACGGGCGTCACGACCGGCGAACTCCGCAGTCAGGACACCCGCATCAAGGTCGGCGGCTACTACGACGAGCGGGTCGTCTTCGAGGAGGTGGACGTGTTCGCCCCGATGAGCGCCGGCGGCGACAGCGGGAGCCTCATCGGCCGCCGCCGCGACGACGGCTTCTACGGCACCCACCTCCTGTTCGCCGGCAGCGACCGCGCGACGCTCGGCATCCCGCTCGCGGCCGTCTGGGCGGAGCACGGGGAACTCACGCCGCTGTCGGACGGCGGCAGTGGAGGCGGCGGCAGCGGCGGGGACGGAGACGGGGGCGACGGTGGCGGGACGGGCGGCGGGGACGGACCCGGCGACGGGGACGGTGGTCGTGGCGGGGACGACGGCAGGGGGAATCCGGGCGACGGCGGCTCGTTCCGCGAACGGGTCGGCGACCACCTCCGCTCCGCGTACGGCGAGTCGGCCGTCTCGTCGCTCTCGGACGACGGCCCGCTCGACTTCCGCGTGGACGCGTGGCCGGCGCCGCTCGTCGTCGCGACCGTCGACAGCGCGAATGCAGCGGTGTCGGCCATCGGCCCGGCGCTGGACGCCGCCGGCGACGACGAGCGTCCGGTGGTCCTCTACCCCGCGGCGCGCGCCGACGATGCGGCCGCGCGCGCCGGACGGCGGGCGGGCGTGCCGGTGCTGGCCGTGTCGCCCTGAGTGGCGGAAGCGAAACGCTTTATCAACGCCCGCCGGAACCGGCGGGCATGGCCGCAATCGAGCTTCGGGGAGTCACCAAGCGGTACGGGGAGGTCACCGCGGTCCGGGACCTCGACCTGACGGTCGAGGAGGGCGAGGTGTTCGGGTTCCTCGGGCCGAACGGGGCGGGCAAGTCGACGACCATCAACATGGTGCTCGACTTCGTCCGGCCGACGGAGGGGCAGTTGACGGTCCTCTCGCGGGACGCACAGGCCGACTCCGTCGCCGTCCGCGAGCGGACGGGCGTGCTCCCGGAGGGGTACGACGTGTACGACCGGCTGACCGGTCGACACCACGTCGAGTTCGCGATGCGGTCGAAGGAGGTGGACGGCGACCCCGACGCGCTTCTGGACCGGGTGGGTATCGCCGACGCCGCCGACCGCAAGGCCGGGGGGTACTCGAAGGGGATGCAACAGCGCCTCGCGCTGGCGATGGCGCTGGTGGGCGACCCCGACCTGCTCATCCTCGACGAACCCTCGTCGGGACTGGACCCGGCGGGCGCGAAGGAGATGCGCGACATCGTCCGCACCGAGGCCGGACGGGGGGCGACGGTGTTCTTCTCCTCGCACGTGCTCGGGCAGGTGGAGGCGGTGTGCGACCGGGTGGGTATCATGCGTGAGGGCGAACTCGTCGCCGAGGACAGTATCGCCGGCCTGCGCGACGCCGCCGGCGGCGAGGAGACGCTGGTCGTCACCGTCGACGCGGCGAGCGAGTCGACCGTCGACGCGGTCCGCGCGCTCGAGGGCGTCTCGACGGCCACCACCGACGGCGGCACCGTCACCGTCTCGTGTGCGAGCGACGCCAAGACGCGCGTCATCGCGACGCTCGAGGAGGCGGGCGTCACCGTCGAGGACTTCACGACCGAGGAGGCGTCGTTGGAGGACCTGTTCCTCCACTACGCGGGCGACGGGACGCGCACCGGCGAGGCGGACGACGGGGGTATCTCCGCGTGAGCCTCGAAGCCGTCGCGCGCAAGGACTTCGAGGACGCGGTCCGGTCGCGCTGGCTGCTCGCGCTCTCGGCGGTGTTCGTGGTGCTGGTCTCCGCGGTCGTCTACCTCGTCCGCCCGGGCGAGGGACAGACGCTCACCACCGGCCAACTGCTCGGCTCGCTGTTCATCAAGGACGCGCTGGTGACGACGCTCATCCCGCTCATCGCGCTCGTGATGGCGTACGGTGCCGTCGTCGGCGAGCGCTCGTCCGGGTCGCTCAAACTCCTGCTCTCGCTGCCCCACTCGCGCGCCGACGTGGTGTTCGGGAAGGTGCTCGGCCGCGCGGCCGCCATCGCGGTCCCCATCGCGGTCGGCTTCCTCGTCCCGGCGTTCATCGCCGCCATCGGCCCGCTCCGGTTGCAGGTCGGCGTGTTCGTCGGCTACGTCCTCCTGACCGTCCTGCTGGCGGCCGCGTTCGTCGCCATCGCCGTCGGCTTCTCGGCCGCCGTCGCCTCGAACCGGCTCGCCATCGGCGGCGCCATCGGGCTGTACTTCCTGTTCGTCCCGCTGTGGGGCGCCATCCAGTTCCCGCTCCAGTTGTACCTCGGCATGGGCGGCGCGCCCTCGTGGCTCCCCGTCACGGGGCAGCAGGCGCTGCGGCTGCTGAAACTCGTCAACCCGACCGGCTCGTTCAAGATAGTCTCCGGCGAGTTCGTCGGCGGCGTCCTCTTCGCCGGCGGACAGGTCGGGCAGGCCGCGGGTAGCTACGGCACGCGGATGGAGATCGCCGCGTTCGCCATGCTCGGCGCGTGGCTGCTGGTGCCGCCGCTGCTCGGCCTACTCCGGTTCGAGAGCGCGGACCTGTAGCGTACCGCGCTCCCGGGCCGGCGCGCTTCCGGCGACGACTCACGTCTCCTCGTCGGGCGGCCACGCCACCCCACGCTCCGCGAGCAGGTCGGCGAACCCCGCCTCGTCGAGTTCCGGTACCCCGTTGTCGTCCGCGTCGGCGCGCTTGCTCGACCCGGGGTTCTCGCCGACCACGAGGTAGTCGGTGTTGCCCGAGACGGACCCGGTCGTGCTCCCGCCGTGCCGGCGGACGAGGTCCTCGGCGGCGCTCCGCGTGACCGACAGCGACCCCGTGAACACGACCGTCAGGCCGTCGAGCGCCGACTCCTCCCCGTCGTCCGTCTCCACGTCTTGGGGAGCGACGTACGAGAGCAGGTCGTCCAGCACGGCGGCGTTCTCCTCGTTGTCGAAGAACTCCCGGACCGTCTCCGCCACCTTCGGACCGACGTCGTCGACCTCCCGTAACTCGGACTCGCTCGCGTCCCGGACCGCCTCGAACGTGCCGAACCGGCGAGCGAGGTTGCGCGCGGTCGCTCCGCCGACCTTCGGGACCCCGAGCGCCGCGAGGAACGCGGGGAGCGACGGCTCCCGCGCGGCCTCGATCTCGGCGACGAGGTTGTCCGCGCTCGTCTCGCCCCACCCCTCCAGGGCGGCCAGTTCCTCGCGCCGCTCCGGCAGGCGGTAGAGGTCCGGCAGGCGGTCGAGCAGGCCCGCCTCGCGCAACTGCTCGACGCTCTCCTCGCCCAACCCCTCGATGTCGAGGCCGCCGCGGCTCGCGTAGTGGACGACCGCCCGCTCAGCCTGCGCCTCACAGGTCAACCCGCCGGTGCAGAACGCGATGGGGCCGTCCCGCTCCACCTCGCTCCCGCAGACGGGACACGCCTCGGGGAACCGGAACGGCTCCTCGCTCCGGGACTCGACCACCTCGGCCACCTGCGGGATGACGTCGCCGGCGCGCTTCACCCGCACGCGGTCGCCGACGTTCACGCCCAACTCGGCTATCTCGTCGGGGTTGTGCAGCGTCGCCCGCGAGACGGTGACGCCGCCCACGTCGACCGGGTCGAGCAGCGCGACCGGCGTCAGGCGACCGGTCCGCCCCACCTGCACGACGACGTCCTCGACCGTCGTCACCTCCGAGCGGGCGGGGAACTTGTACGCGAACGCCCACCGGTACGAGCGCGCGGTCGTCCCCAACTGCTCGCACTGCGCGCGGTCGTTCACCTTGACGACGGTGCCGTCTATCTCGTAGTTCAACGCCTCGCGCTCGTCCAGCAGGTCGTCGCGGTAGTCGATGGCCGCCTCGATGTCGTCGACCAGTTCGGCCCGCTCGTTCGTGTGGAGACCGAGCGAGTCGAGCGCCGACAGTTCCTCCCAGTGGGTCCCGGGGCGGTCGGGTGCGTCGTCCCCGTCGGTCGTCTCCCAGCCCAGCACGTCGTAGAAGAAGCAGTCGAGCGGGCGCTCCGCGACGGCGTCGATGTCGAGTTGGCGGAGCGTCCCCGCGGCGGCGTTCCGGGGGTTGGCGAACGGCTCCTCGCCCGCCTCGACGCGCTCGCGGTTGTGCCGCTGGAACGCGTCGCGGGGGATGAACACCTCGCCGCGGACCGCGAGGTACCGGGGGACCCGGCCGGCGAGGCGCTCGGGAATCGAGCGCACCGTCCGCACCTGCTCGGTCACGTCGTCGCCCGTCTCGCCGTCGCCCCGGGTCGCGGCGCGCGCGTAGCGACCCTCCTCGTAGACGACTTCGACCGAGAGCCCGTCGAACTTCGGCTCGCAGACGTACTCGACGTCGCCCACCGCGCGGCGGACCCGCTCGTCGAACTCCCGCACGTCCGCGGCCTCGCCGCTCTGGTCGATGGAGAGCATCGGTCTGACGTGTTCGACCGTGCCGAGTTCCTCCAGCGTCTTCCCGCCCACCCGCTGGGTGGGCGAGCCGTCGGTGTCGAGGTCGAACGCCCCTTCCAGTCGCTCCAGTCGCGCGAACAGCGCGTCGTACGTCCGGTCGGCGACGAGCGGGTCGGCGCGCGTGTAGTAGCGGTAGTCGTGCTCCCTGACCGCGTCGCGCAACAGCGCCGCCTGCTCGGCGGCCTCCGCGGGCGAGAGCGCGTCGGCGGGAGGGAAGTCGGTGTCGGGGTCCGAGAGGTAGGGGTTGTCGGGGTCGGCGAAGCGGAGGTCGGCGGGGTCGACCTCGGCGTGCTGACTCATCGTCGGGCGTTGGGAACACGCGCGCGTAAACGCTCCGACACGGGCCGGTCGCGGCGGTCGACGCCCGGAATCGAAGTGGCGAGGCTTGCACGCCCCGCGAGGCTTATCCCCGCCGCACCGGAACGCGCGAGCATGCACGACGAGGACGAGGAGTTCCTGCTCCTCAACCCCGGTCCCGTCCCCGTCCGCGAGGACGTGCTCGAGGCGATGGCGGAGCCGATGGTGTCGCACCGCTCGGCCGAGTTCGAGGCGGTCTACGAGCGCGCGCAGGGCGGCCTCGACTACGTGTTCGAACACTCCAGCGAGGACGGGAGCGCCACCTCCTCGGGGGGGACCTCTCTCGTCCTCAACGGCACCGCGACGATGGGGATGGAGGCGGCCGTCGCCAACCTCGTCGGCGACGACGACGAGGTGGTCTCGCTCGTCAACGGGAAGTTCGGGCGGCGGTTCGCCCGCATCGCCGAGCGACACGCCGGGCGCGTGACGCGCGTCGACGCCGAGTGGGGGGCATCGATCCCGGTCGCCGAGGTGGCGGAGGCGGTCACCGACGGCACGGCGCTCGTGACGATGGTCCACAACGAGACGTCCACCGGCCTGCTGAACCCGGTGCAGGCGGTGGGCGAACTCGCGGCCGAACACGACGCGCGGTTCGCCGTCGACGGCGTGACGAGCATCGGCGGCGACGCGTTCCACGTCGACGACTGGAACGTCGACGTCGCGCTCACCGACGCCCAGAAGGCCATCGAGACGCCCCCCGGCATCTCCGCGATGTACCTCACCGACGGCGTCCAAGCGCACGTCGACGGGGAGGGAGCGCCGTTCTACGAGGACCTCGACTGGCACCTCCGGAAGGCGGACCAGCACCAGACCCCGTTCACCTCGGCGGTGCCGCTGTTCCGCGCGCTCGCCGTCGCCGTCGAGGCCATCGAGGCGGAGGGGATGCCGGCACGCATCGAGCGGCACCGCGCGCAGGCGGCCGCGTTCCGCGCCGGGTTCACCGGGATGGGGCTGGAACTGTTCGCGGACCCGACCGGCGAGACGGAACTCTCGAACACCGTCACCGCCGTCTCGCTCCCCGAGGCCATCCGCGGCGACGCCGCCGACTTCTTCGACGCCGTCGCGGAGCGGAACGTCTCCATCTCGGGCGGACAGGCCCACCTCGGCGGCGAGATACTCCGCGTCTCGAACATGGGGTCGCTCCCCGACCCGGCCATCGTCCGCGGCGTGCGGGCCGTCGGAGAGGCGCTCAACGACGTCGGCGTCGGCGTCGACACGTCCGACGGCGTCGAGGCGGCGGAGTCGCGGCTGTCGTAGCTCGCGCCCGCCCGGGTCGGCTCGGCGGCGTCGGCCCCTTCGAGGTGTCCGCGCTTCGCCCGCCGTCCCGGTCTACTCGTCGCCCGCCCCGTCCGCCGCCAGCAGCCCCTCGTCCTCGAACAGGTCCGCGAGTTCCGTCATCGTCCCCACGGTCACGTCGCACGCCGGTTCGACCGCGGGTTTCGGGTCGAAGCCGACGGCCAGCCCCGCCACCTCCAGCATCGGGAGGTCGTTCGCGCCGTCGCCCACCGCGACGGTCCGGTGCATCTCCATCCCCTGGTCGGCCGCGAGCCGTTCCAGCTGTTCGTCTTTCGTTCCCTCGACGAGCGGTCCCTCCACCTCGCCCGTGAGGCGACCGCCGTAGACGGGCAGGCGGTTGGCGACCACCTCGTCCACCTCGACGCCCGCCGCGTCGAGCGCCGCCGCCACGCCGCGGTCGAACCCGCCGGTGAGCACCGCGACGTAGTGGCCCGCCTCGCGGAGCCTGGTGACGAGGTCGCCCGCGCCGGGGCGCTGCGTGACCTCGGCGTACGCCCCCTCGGCTTTCTCCTCCTCCAGCCCCTTCAGGAGCCTCGCCCGTCGGCGGAGGCTCTCTGCGTAACTGAGTTCGTCGTTCATCGCCCGCGCGGTGATGTCGGCCATCTCCTCGGCGACTCCCTCCCGCTCCCCGAGCAGGACGGTCATCTCCGAGTCCGAGAGCGTGCCGTCGAAGTCGAACGCGACCAGTTTCGTCATGGTCCCGTGTCACACCGGTGCGGGCTTGAAACCACGCGGTGTTCGGCCGGTCCGCGTTCGGTGTGATTCGAGCGTGTCGCGAGGGCGCGGTCTCGCGGAGACCGACCCGTCAAACCACCCGACAGATACAGACGCTTAACTGTGCGTACGAAACATTCCACCCCGTGACAGTCACTACCGAATTCGTCATCAGCTCTCCGTCCCTCCCGCTCGTCGACGCTCCCCGGCTGCTCCGAGTCGACGACATCGAGTGCGTCCACGGCCTCTGCATACAGCGGGACGTCCGGGTGTTCACGGTCCAGTTCGACCCCGAAGACGACGTCTCCGAGACGGAACTCGCGGCGCTCGATGAGGTCACGGAGACGAGAACCATCGGACGCGCGGGCGACAGGGTCGTCTACCAGCTCACCGTCGAACTGGACGACGTCGTCTCGGAGGCGTTCGCGCCCGAGCGGTTCGACGCGGCCCAGATCGAACCGACGACCATCACGTCGGACGGGTGGCACGAGACGAAGGTGTTCAAGAGCTTCGACGGGTTCGCCGAGTTCCAGAGCCGCTGTCGAGAGTACGACATCGGGTTCGAACTCGTCTCCGTCTCTCCGAACCCGGCGACGACCGGGGAGTCGACGGAGCACGGGCTGACCGACCGACAACACGAAGCGCTGATGCTCGCGTTCTCCCGGGGCTACTACGAGAGTCCGCGCGAGGTTTCGACGGGAGAACTCGCCGAGGAGTTGGGTATCTCCCAGCCAGCGACGTCGGACCTGCTCCGGCGCGCCGAGCGACAGCTCATGTCGTCCGCACTCGGGTCGCACGACGGTTTAAACGCGCTTTCCAGATAACGTCGAATCTATGCGGTCCACGGCCGCAGCTCGGACCGCATGGAGTACACGACACTCGGTTCGACCGGGATGGATGTCTCGAAGATATGCCTCGGTGGGATGAGCTTCGGGCCGTCCGAGGGGCGCGACTGGATTCTCGACGAGGCCGAGAGCCGCGAGATAATCGAGCGGGCCATCGACCTCGGAATCAACTTCTTCGACACGGCCAACGCCTACTCCAGCGGGAACAGCGAGCGCGTCCTCGGGACCGTCCTCGGGGAGTACGACCGCGACGAGCAGGTCGTCGCGACGAAGGTCTTCTTCCCGCCGCGCCTGTTCTCGGGCGAGGACGACCACCCGAACGCGTCGGGCCTCTCGCGCAAGACCATCGAGCAGGAACTGCGGAACTCGCTGGACCGGCTGGGGATGGACACCGTTGACCTCTACCAGATTCACCGCTGGGACGACGACACGCCCGTCGAGCAGACGCTCCGGGCGCTCGACGACGCGGTCCGGCGCAATCAGGCGCGGTACGTGGGCGCGTCGTCGATGTGGGCCCACCAGTTCTCCGAGGCGCTCCACACCAGCGACCGGCTGGGACTGGAGCGGTTCGCCACCATGCAGAACCACTACAACCTCGTCTACCGCGAGGAGGAACGCGAGATGCTCCCGCTGTGCGAGGAGGAGGGCGTCGGCGTCATCCCGTGGAGCCCCTTCGCGAAGGGGTTCCTGACGCGCCCCCACCGGGAGATGGAGACCACGACGCGGGGCGAGACCGACCGCCTGCTCCGCGAGCACCCGTACGTCGACGAGGCGGGCAAGGAGGTAAACGAACGCGTCGAGGAACTCGCCGACGAGAGAGGGGTGGAGATGGCGCAGGTCGCGCTCGCGTGGCACCTCCACAAAGACTGGGTGGACGCCCCCATCGTCGGTACCACCAGCGTCGAACACCTCGAACAGGCCGTCGCGGCGCTCGACATCGACCTCTCGGACTCGGACATCGAGCACCTCGAGGAGCCGTACGAACCGGTCCCGGTCTCGGGGCACGAGTAGGCGACTCGACCCGGCGGAGGCCGGACCGTCGTCTCCGGATGAGTCCGTGTTCCACACCACGTCTCGGCACACTCCACCCGAAACGGAGGGGTCGAGTGTGCACGAACCTGGATATCGAGCGGGGCAGGTACGGCCGCCGAGGAAAGGCTTACCCCCGCGCCGGGGATTCGAGCGGACGTGAAAGTACTCGTAACCGACCCGGTCTCCGAGGCCGGGCTAGACCTGTTACGGGAGGAGGGTCACGAGGTCCAGACCGGCTACGACCTCTCGGGGGAGGCGCTGCTGGACGCCGTCGCGGACGCGAACGCGCTCGTCGTCCGCTCGGGGACCGACGTCAACGCCGAGGTGTTCGCGGCCGCGCCCGACCTGCATATCGTGGGCCGGGCGGGCATCGGCGTCGACAACATCGACATCGACGCCGCCACCGAACACGGCGTCGTGGTGGCGAACGCGCCCGAGGGCAACGTCCGCGCGGCCGCCGAACACACCGTCGCGATGGCGTTCGCGGTCGCCCGGTCGGTCCCGCAGGCGCACGGCCGCCTCAAGCAGGGGGAGTGGGCCAAGGGCGACTACCTCGGCCGCGAGGTGAACAACAAGACGCTCGGCATCGTCGGACTGGGTCGCGTCGGACAGGAAGTCGCGAAACGGCTGGACTCGCTCGGGATGGACCTCGTCGTCTTCGACCCGTACATCAACGAGGAGCGCGCCGCGCAGTTCGGCGCGGAACTGGTCGACGACCTGACCGACTGTCTGGAACGCGCGGACTTCGTCACCGTCCACACGCCGCTCCTGCCGGAGACGGAGGGGATGATCGGCGACGCGGAACTGGAGGCGCTCGGCGACGCCTACCTCGTGAACTGCGCGCGCGGCGGCATCGTCGACGAGGCGGCGCTCGCGGACGCGGTGGAGAACGGGCCGGTTCGCGGAGCAGCGCTCGACGTGTTCGCCGAGGAACCGCTCCCGTCGGACTCGCCGCTGCTCGACGTCGACGACATCGTGCTCACCCCGCACCTCGGCGCGAGCACCGAGGCCGCACAGGAGAACGTCGCGATCGACACCGCCCGGCAGGTGCTCGCGGCGTTCGCGGGCGAACCCGTGATGAACGCGCTCAACGCCCCGTCGGTCGACGAGTCGGCGTTCCCGCGCATCGAACCGTACCTCGACGTGGCCGAGACCGCCGGCAAGATCGCCGCCCAGTTACTGGGCGAGCGCATCTCCGGCGTCGAGGTCCACTACGAGGGGGACATCGCGGCCGAGGAGATCGACCTCGTCACCGCGAGCGCGCTCAAGGGGGTCTTCTCGCCGCTGGAGTTCGAGGTGAACGCGGTGAACGCCCCGCAACTCGCGGAGGACCGCGGCATCGAGGTGACCGAGAGCAAGACCCGCCAGAGCGAGGACTTCCAGAGCCTCGTCACCGTGACCGTCGAGAACGGCGACACCTCGCTGTCCGTCGACGGGACGCTCTTCGCGGGTGAGGACCCCCGCATCGTCCGCATCGACGGCTACCGCGTCGACGCCGTGCCGTACGGGCAGATGCTCGTCGCGCGCAACCGCGACGAACCCGGCGTCATCGGGTTCGTCGGGACCGTCCTCGGCGACGCGGACGTCAACATCGCCGGCATGTTCAACGCCCGCGAGACCATCGGCGGCGAGGCGCTCACGGTCTACAACCTCGACGACGAGGTGTCCGACGAGACGCTCGACCGCCTGCTCGAGGACGAACGGCTCATCGAGGCGACGCGCATCACGCTCGACGAGGCGTAACGAGACGCGGTCGCGCGGTCTCGCGGTCTCTGACGACCCGGACGACCGCGAGCGCCCGTCGCCGCCCCGTCGCGGCGCTCGTTTCGGTTCTACCGCCGCCGGGCACGGAACTCGCACACGCGGCGGCGAACCCGCGTGAACAGCGTCCAGGCGGCGTACCCCGCCGCGTTCGCGACGCCGTTCCCTCCCCGCCGGTCCGCCCCGGACCGGTCGTCGGTGGGTCCGGCGTCTCCTCCGCCCCGCCCCTCCTCGCTCCCGTCGGGCAACAGCGCCTCGTACCGGTCGATGAGGTTCTCGCGCCGCTGTTCCTCGATGGCGAGTCGCGCCTCCAGCCGCCTGTTCTCGCGCCGGAGGCGCTCCACCTCCGCCGCCGTCTCGCCCGGTCGGTCGCGTGACCCCCCACTCGGGGTCCCGTCGCGAGCCTCTGACTCCATGCGACCTCGTACCACGCGGAGCGGCAAAAGCCCGCGTCGGACGCGCGGGCGACGCGCGAGTGACGGCGAACGCCGGGAGCACCGGTCACCGGCGTCGGACGGAGCGACCGTCGCGCCGGCCGTCACCCGAGCAGGTCGAGCACGGCGTCCACGTCGTTCGCGACCGGTTCCGGGTCGTCGCCCGCGGCGAACGCGGCGTCGGGGTCCTTCAGCAGGTGTCCGGTCGTCAGGCAGACCACGTCCTCGTCGTCGCCGACGACGCCCGACTCCCGGAGTTTCCGGAGGCCGGCCACCGACGCCGCGGACGCCGGTTCGACGCCCACCCCCTCGGCCGCGAGTGCCCGCTGCGCGGCGATGATGGCGTCGTCGTCGACGGCGACGGCGGTGCCGCCCGTCTCGCGGATGCCCGGGAGCGCCTTCGGCGCGTTCACGGGGTTGCCGATGCGGATGGCCGTCGCGCGCGTCTCCACCTCCGGCCACCGGCGGACCGCGTCCGCCCCCTCCTCGATGGCCTCGACCATCGGCGCCGCCCCGGCGGCCTGTACGCCGGTGAGCGCGGGCACGTCGTCGACGGCGAGTGCGCCCGCGGCGACGAGTTCGCGGAACGCCTTGAACAGCGCCGCGGTGTTGCCGGCGTTGCCCACCGGGAGGACGATGCGGTCGGGGTAGGTGCCGTAGTCGGCGTGGAACCGTTCGAGGATTTCGAACCCGATGGTCTTCTGGCCCTCCAGCCGGAAGGGGTTGAGCGAGTTGAGCAGGTACGCCTCCTCGCGCGCGGCGAGTTCCTGGACGATGTCGAGACAGGCGTCGAAGTTTCCGTCCACCTCCAGAATCCGGGCGTCGTGGAGGCTCGCCTGCGCCACCTTCCCGGCGGCCACCTTCCCCGCCGGGAGGAGCACCAGCGTCTCCATGCCGGCACGCGCGCCGTACGCCGCGAGCGCCGCCGACGTGTTCCCGGTCGAGGCGCACGCGAGGCGGTCGACGCCGAGTTCGCGCGCCACCCGGACGCCGACGGTCATCCCGCGGTCCTTGAACGACCCGGTCGGGTTCATCCCCTCGTGTTTCACGCGCAGGCGGGCGACGCCCACGTCCTCGCGGAGGCGCGGCACCTCGTGCAGCGGCGTGTTCCCCTCCGGGAGCGACACCCCTTCGTCGAAGGGAAGGGCGGCCGCGTACCGCCAGACGCCCTCGCCCTCGAAGTCGTCCCACCCCGGGAGGTCCGCGTAGCGCGCCTCCAGCAGGCCGTCGCAGTCGTCACAGGTGTAGCGGACGTCGTCGAACGGGGCGAACGTCGCGTCGCAGGCGATACACTCCAGCCAGACGCCGTCGTCGGCCGCCGGCGGGGCCGACTGCGGGGACGCGTCGAGAGTGAGACTCATGGCGCGTGGGTCGGACGCGCCGGGATAAAAGTCGGCCGCTTCTGGCGACGCGTACCGGGCGGGAGGGGAGGCTCCCCCCGGCGGCGGACGACCGCCGCGGGCGCGCCCGTCGCCGGCCAACATTTACGACTCGACGGCCGGTCACCGTCGGCATGGAGAAGACGGTGTTCCGACGCGAGAACCGCGGCGACGACGCGGTGGCGGCCACCGCCGTCCGGACGAGACACCCGGACCACGACCGCGTCCAGTTGGACGGGTTCGTCGCGCCGGGGGAGACGCCCGGCGAACAGGCCGACCGCGCGCTGTCGTTCGCAGACCGGTTCCTCCGCGAGTACTGCGACGGGAGCCTCGCAGACGTGACGATGATTCGCCACTACGTCCGCGAGGACCTGCTCCCGGAGGCCGAGTTCGCCATCGGTGAGGCCTGTCGCGAGCACTTCGCGCCGCCGGACCTCCCGGGGACGGCGATGGTCGGCGTGAACGACGTGGTCGGCGGCGACCGTGCGGTCAAGATGGAGATGGAGGCGACGATACCGCACGACAGGGAGGAGACGACGGTGGTCGAACTGCCGCCGCCGCCGGGGTACACCAACAGCGCCGAGCGGAGCGAGTGAGCCGTCGCGGTCGGGACGCTCCTCCCCCGGTTCGTGCCCGCTCCCGCGCGCTCTACTCGTCCCTAGCGTCGACGTCCGCCTCGCCGTCACCGAACTCGTCGATGCGCGCGTGGACGGCGTCCACCCACTCGTCGAGTGCGGCGTGGAGCATCTCCTTCGCCTCGGGGAGCGGCGTCGCGGTGTACTGGTAGACGTACCCGCCCGGGTCGAGCAGGCGGCGCTCCCGCTCGGCGAGCTGCTTGTTCAGGAGGGTGGTGAGCGAGCGGTTCACGTTCGAGCGGTCGCGGTCGAGGACGCCGGCGAGTTCCTCGACGGTGCTCCCCGGGTTCTCCAGCAGGCGGAGGTACGTCCGGCTCTCGTGCTCCTGGATGCCGAAGACGCACGCCATGACGTGTTGAAAACTGGGGTCGTCCGCCTCGATGAGGTCCTCCATCTCCGGGGGGTCGCTCATGTCGTCCAGTGTATGGACCGAGGCGACGATAAATCCCGCCGGTGTCCCGACGCGGCGCGACTACGCCTGCTCCCGGCCGTACCCCATCCGCTCGATGCACGCGCGCATCTCCTCCTCGTCGGTGTGTTTGTGCAGCCGCGTCGGCGTGTCGCAGTAGAACGTCTCCCCGTCGTGGCGGAGGGTCATCTCCCGCTGACTCCCGAACAGGTCGGTGGTGACGACGATGCGCCGCCCCTCTCGGAGCGCCGCCAGTATCTCGTCGGCGGTCAGCTCCCCGGCTTCGATGCGGAGCGGCTCCATACCCCGTAGTAGGAAGCCGCCGTTATGTTTCTTGCCGACCGGCACGTCCTCCCGCACATGGACGTTCGCTCGATAGACCACCTCAACCTCCGCATCCCCGCGGACGGGGTCGCGGCCGCGAGGCGGTTCTACGTCGACCAACTGGGGTTCGCGCTCGACAACGTCGACCGCTTCGAGGCGGGCGAGAAGCCGTTCTTCGACGTCAGGCTCGCGCCCGAGCACGTGTTACACCTCTGGCCGACCGAGTCGTTCACCGAACCAGACGGGACGAACTACAACCACGTCGCCCTGCTCGTCGAGGCGGACATCGAGACGGTGAAAGCGCGGCTCGCGGACGTCGGCGTCGACGTCGAGGAGGAACTCGACGCCCCGCTCGGCGCCATCGGGGAGGCGGGTGCGGTGTACGTCCGTGACCCGTTCGGCTACCGGGTGGAGCTGAAAGAGCCCGTCGAGTAGGGCGACGCGGCGGAGTCGTCTCCGGCTCCGCCGGTTCCCGGTTCGCGGCTCAGTTCGTGGTCGACTTCGACCGACCGTCGTCGACCCGTTCGACCGTCTCGGCCGGCGGCTCGACGCCCTCGGCGGCCTCGGCGGTCTCGACCTGCTTCTCGGTGTCCACGTGCCAGCGGTCGACCGCGCTCTCGTACTCGGCCAGCCTGTCCGAGACGCGCGCCTTCAGGTCGTCGTCGTTGACGTTCACCTCGAAGACGAACTCGGGTTCTCCGCCGCCGCCGCGGTTCGTGCGCTGGATGTTCGCGGAGACGAGTTCGTTGTCGAAGTAGTACGGCGCGAGCTGGGTCATCACGTTGCGGTAGACGGTGTCCTCGACCCGCCGGACGGCCTTCCGGCCGGCGGAGTCGGCCGCGCGGGCGACGTGCCCGATGGAGTCGCGCCAGGAGTCGAGCGCCTCCTCGCTGTCGCCGTCCTCGACCCGCTCGTACGACTCCGAGAGCTTCTCGCCCGCCGTCTGCAGGTCGTCCTCGGGCGTCTTGCCGGCGCGCTCCCCCTCGCCCTCGCCGACGCTGGCCTGCTCTGCCGTCTTCGCGTTGACGTCCTCGCCCAGTCGCTCGTGGACCTTCGGCCGCCACTCGTTCCACGCCGCGAACGCCGCCGGCGACCGCTCGTCTCCCCCCACCTCGCGGAGCGCCCGGGTGACCCGCTCGCCGTGTTCCACGACGGCGGTCCACTCTCCTCGCACCCTGAACCCGGAGATACTCTCCTCCATTGCGTTGGGAACCGTCTACAGCGTGGAGCGTGATAAACGTCTCTCCCCGTTTCTCGTCTCGTAGACTGGGATGAACGCGCGGGGAGACGAGTCGACTCCGAGTTACCGTCCGTTCGCCACCCGCTCGGTAGCCTTTCGCCAGCTTTTCGCCGCCCCGCTCCGCGCTCGGGCCGTGGACGAACAAGCCCGCGTCGCGGCGTTCCTCGCGGCGCACGACTACGAGAGCGACCCGGCGTACCGCGCGCTCGACCTGGCGGCCGAAGTCGGCGAGATAGCCGCCGACGTGACGAAGTCGACCGAGTACGGCACCGCGCCTCGCGACCTGGACGTGAACCGGGACGAACTCGGCGACGCGCTGTTCGCGCTGCTGGCGCTGTGCGACTCGCTCGACGTGGACGCGAGCGCGGCGCTCGACGAGGCGCTGGAGAAGTACGAGGCGCGCATCGACGAGACGGGCGACGCCGGGTCCGGGTCGTAGTCGGTCGACCGCGCGCTCAGAGCGCCTCCTTGTACGCCTCCAGCGTCTCGTCGACGTCCTCGTCGGTGTGGGCGTACGAGACGAACTGCGACTCGAACTGGTTGGCGGTGAGGAACACGCCGCGCTCTTTCATCTCCTGCCAGAACACCCGCTCCCAGCGCTCGGTCTGTGCCGCGCTCACGTCCGCGCCGGTCTTCGGGCAGTGCTCGTAGCGGGGACACGACTCGCGCTGCTCACACCCCGCTTCGCAGTGGTTCTCGAACGTCGAGGGGGCGTCTCGGGTGAACACCGTCTTGAACATCGAGTCCGTCCCGACGACGGTGTACTCGGGGACGTGCTCCTCGACGACGTCTGCGATGCCCGACCGGAGTCGCTCGCCGAGGCGGTTCACGTGGTCGTACACGTCGTTCTCGGCGGCGTAGGTGAGGTACTCGTGGCCGGCGGCCATCGTCACCGGGTGGCCCGAGAAGGTGCCCGACTGGAACACGTCGCCCGCGGGGGTGAACTGCTCGACGACTTCGGCGCGGCCGCCGACGGCGCCGACCGGGAAGCCGCCGCCGAGTATCTTCCCGAACGTGGTGAGGTCCGGCGTGACGCCGAACTTCCCCTGTGCGCACTGCAGGCCGCCGACGCGGAAGCCGGTGATGACCTCGTCGAACACGAGGAGCGAGCCGTACTCGTCACAGAGGTCGCGGAGCGTCTCGTGGTAGCCGTCGACCGGCCGGACGATGGCGGTGTTGCCCAGAATCGGCTCGGTCAACACGGCCGCGACGTCCTCACCGTGTTCCTCGAACACCTCGGTCACCGCCTCCCGGTCGTTGAACGGGACGGCGATGGTGTGCTCCGCGAACCCCTCGGGGATACCCGGCGAGGACGGGTGGGTGTGGGTCGGGTCGTCGCCGGCCTCCACGAGCGTCGACTCCTGCGCGCCGTGGTAGCCGCCCTGCATGACGACGACCTTGTCGCGGCCGGTGTAGCCGCGCGCGAGGCGGACCGCCGAGACGGTCGCCTCGGTCCCGCTGTTGACGAACCGGAGCATCTCCACGCTCGGCACGTGCCGGGCGACGAACTCGGCGTGTTCCACCTCGATCTCCGTCGGCGCGCCGTACATCGGCCCCTCGCTCGCGTACCGCTGGACGGCCGCCTGCACCTGTTCGGGCGGGTCGTGGCCGTACAACAGCGGTCCGTACCCCATCACGTAGTCGACGTAGCGGTTCCCGTCGGCGTCGACGACGTGCGCGCCGTCGCCCCGTTCGACGAAGAACGGGTACGGCCTCGTCGCGCGGACCGAGGAGTTCACGCCGCCGGCGAGCACCGACAGCGCGCGCTCGTACAGGTCCCGCGAGCGTTCGTGGTTCACGCCGTCTCGCCCCCGTGGGTTCCGGGCGTCGGTGGTCGAGTCGCGTTCATGCACCGGCCTTCGACCGTACGCCCGAAAGTGTTACTGGGTTCGGAGCGGCGCCGACCGGCGTGCTCGGACGCGCTCGCGTCGGCCCAGCGCGGCCGCTCCCGGGTCCACGTCGACCGAGAGAAGGACCGACTCGGAGCGCTCCGAGTGCGGTTCGACCCGCCGTCCGTCCGACGTCACCGTCGGGGGGACGCGGGTCGAGCGAGTCGTCGGCTTCGACGCGACCGCGTCCCGTCGAACCGACGAATCGACCGGAAGGGGACGGGTCAGACCGCGGTGGTGCCCTGTTCGCCCGTCCGAATCTGGTAGGCGTCGTCGACCGGTACGACGAACACCTTGCCGTCGCCGGGCTCGCCGGTGTGGGCGGCCTCGCTGATGGCCTCGGCCACGTCCCCGGCGGGGATGTCGGCGACGACGCACTCCACTTTCACCTTCTGGTGGAGGTCGACGGTGTACTCCTCGCCGCGCCACTGACCGGTCATCGCGGGCTGCGAGCCGCGGCCGGTGACGTTCGTCACCGACAGCGAGGGGGCGCCGATCTCCGCTAGCCCCCGCTTCACGTCCGGGAGCTTGTCGGGACGGATGAACGCCATGACGAGTTTGATGCCGCCGTCGTTCGGCAGGTCGTCGACCGACTCGCCGCCGTCGGTACGGACGTCGCCGCCGTGGGTGCGGACGCTCCCGCCGTCGGCGACGGCCGCGTCGTCGCCGGTGAACTCGGGATACGCCGCCAGCCCGTGTTCGCCCTGGTCCAGCCCGAGTTCCTCCTCCTCCTCGCTGACGCGGAGGCCGACGGTGGCGTCGAGCGCGCCCAGCACGACCATCGTCGTCAGGACCGTCCAGGTGCCGATGACGAGCGAGCCGACCACCTGCATCGTGAGTTGGGCGACCGAGAACCCGGCGACGTCGAAGAACGGGATGAGGATGGTCCCGATGAAGCCCGCCGAGCCGTGGACCGCGAAGACGCCGCAGACGTCGTCGACGTTGAGCGAGTCGACGACCCAGCGGTAGACGAGCGGCGTCTGGACGCCGCCGACGAGGCCGATGACGAGCGCGCCCCACCACGTGACGTGCGCGCAGGCACCGGTGATGGCGACGAGCCCCGCGAGCAGACCGTTCGCGCCGAACAGCGGGTCGGGCTTGCCCTCCCAGACGGCCGTGACGGCCGTCGAGGCGACCATCCCGACGCCCATCGCGAGCGTGGTGTTGAGCGCGACCCGGCCGAGCGCGGCGCCCATGAACTCGCCCTCGGACGTGAGGACGGTCGCCTGCGTCCCGACGTTGAAGCCGTACCAGCCGAACGCGAGGATGAGCGTCCCGATGACGGCGAACAGGAGGCTGTGGCCGGGAATCGGCTTCGCGTTGCCGTTACTGTCGAAGCGGCCGCGGCGCGGACCGACCATGTACGCGGCCGTCAGCCCGGCGATGCCGCCGAGCGCGTGAACGACCGTCGCGCCGGCGAAGTCCTTGTACCCCGCGCCGATCGCCTGCCCGAGGTAGCCGGCGGAGGAGAGCAGCCCGTTGCCGCCCCAGGCGAACCCGGAGACGACCGGGTAGATGACGGCCACCATGGCGACGGCGTAGATGACGTACGCGGAGAACTTCATCCGCTCCGCGACGGCCCCGGAGACGATGGTCGCGGCGGTCATCGCGAACACGGCACCGAACAGCCAGCCGACCCACGCCGTCGGGTCGCCGATGTACGCGAACGCACCCGCGACGTCGAACGCGGCACCGGGGGTGGTCGCGTACCCGGCGAGCGCGGACACGCCGGCGCCGACGAGGAAGAACGTGAGGATGCCGGCCGACCAGTCCCACATGTTCTTCATCACGACGTTGGCCGCGTTCTTCGCGCGGACCTGTCCCGCCTCCAGCAGCGCGAACCCGGGCTGCATGAAGAAGATGAGGAACGAGACCACCAGCACCCACACGGCGTTGATGCTGTTGGCGATGGCGGTCACGTCCGTCTGGAGCGGGAGCGGCGTCACGTCTCTCCTCCTGATTGTTCACGTTCGTTCATCGATTCGTTCAGTTCCGTGTGTTCCGTGCTGTTCTGCACGCGAGATGGGCTGAATTGGAAACACATAAACCCACGAGTTGAGCATCACAGGTTTCGGGATGAATATTCAGGGAAGCGTCGAATTTCTAGGCGAATACAGGGTGTATAAGGACGTAATGTCGGCGCTCGCCCGGCAATACTCGCGCCGAAACGGGACGGACGTAGTGTATTCACAGTGTCAACTACACCGAACCGGGCCGCGTCCACCCCGGTTATCGCTCGCGCGCGCTCCCCGGTGCCGGGGACCGAGGGCGGTCGGGTGCCGCGCTACTGCCGGAGCACGACGACGTAGGTCAGCGCCGCGACGACGAGCGTCGCGAGCGCGAGGTTCCGCGGCGTGAACGTCGCGATACCGGCCAACTCCAGCGCGTACAGCGTGACCGCGCCGAACACCAGCGACAGCAGGAGGTCGATGACGAGCAGCACGCGGATGTCGCCGTCGGACGCCATGCCCGACCCGGGTCCCCCGTCGACTTAGGCCCTCCGGGCGTCGGACGGGCTACAGCGCGACGGGGTCGCCGTCGAGTCGCGGGAACGGGTTCCCGCTCTCGAACGCCGCGGGGTCCCGGTCGCGCTCCGCGTCGGTGAGCAGGCAGTCCTCCAGCGCCTCGCGGACCGCGCCCTCGTCCATCTCCCGGCCGATGACGACGAGTTCGGTCCGGCGGTCGCCCACCTCCTCGTCCCACTCGACGTCGGCGCGCATCCGGCGCTGCATCCCCCGGCGCGACTCCTCCATCGCGGCCGTCCACTGCCGGTCGGGTTCCACCCGGGCGGAGGGACCGGCCTGACTGAAGAACAGGGCGACGTCGTCCCGACCGGCGACCCAGACGGCTCCCTTCGAGCGGACGACCGACTCGGGCGGGTCGCGGGCGAACGCGGCGAACCGCTCGGGGTGGAACGGACGGCGCGCGCGGAAGACGAACGAGTCGACGCCGTAGACGGCCGCCGGGTCGTGGTGGCTCGCTTCGTCCTCTCGGCCCCCGTGGTGGTGGCCCTCGGCGTGTTCGGCCGCCCGCTGCCACGCGGCCGTCCGGCTCACGGTGTCCACGTCGAACAGGCCGGTTCCGAGCAGGTCCCCGGGGTCGACGGCGCCGTGGGTGATCCGACGGACGCGCGCCTCGGGGTTGAGCGCCGTCAGCAGGTCCTCCGTGCCGGCGAGCGTCTCCTCGTCCACCAGGTCGCACTTGTTCACCAGCAGCACGTCCGCACACTCCACCTGGCCGACGAGCAACTCGGAGAGCGGGCGCGTCTCGGCGTCGCGCCGCTCCGCCTGCCCGGGGCGTTTCCGGCGGAGGTCCTCGGTGGTCACCACGTCGTCGTCCGCGAGCGAGTCGCGGAACGTCTCCGCGTTGACGACGGTGGCGAGCGTGTCGAGGTCGTACGGCGCGGACGCCGCCCCGGTGGTGAACAACTGCCCGACCGGCGCCGGCTCCGAGATGCCCGACGACTCCACCACGAGGTGGTCGAACTCCCGCTCGCGGGCCAGCCTGCTCACCGCCACCTCCAGGTCGTCCCGGAGGTCACAGCAGATACAGCCGTTCGACAGTTCGGCGACGCCGTCCGCGCCGGCCTCGACCCGTTCGGCGTCGACGTTGACCTCGCCCATGTCGTTGACGAGCACGGCGATTCGTCGGCCGCCGGGGTTCGAGAGCAGGTGGTTCAGCGTCGTCGTCTTGCCCGCCCCGAGCGACCCGCTGAGAACCGTCACCGGCGTCCCGCCGTTCATACTCCCGCGGTGGGGCGGCCCGCACTTATGCGTCGCGTCCGCCGGCGCGACCGGCGTGCCCTCGGCCGGGACGACCAGTCCACCCGGCCGCGCGACTCCCGACACCCTTTTCGCTCCCGCATGTCACGTGTCCGCATGGACCTGCCGGACCGAATCGCCGCGTTCCGCGAGACGGTCGAGGAGTGGCTCCGGGGGCTCTACCACGGGATGATCTCTCACCCGGCGTACGAACTCGTCGAGAAGGAGGCGGAAGACCAGGAGGACGCGTTCCTGCTCGCGTGCTTCCCGGACGCGTTCGGCATCCCCAGCCCCGTCTCGTACTACACCGCCGAACTCCTCCCGTACCTCGGCGAGGAGTTCGAGCAGTGGGAGCGGCGGATGTGGGACCGCGGCTCGATGCTCGAACGGAAGGGTCAGCAGTACCACTTCTGATGGAGCGGTTCGTCTTCTTCGGCGGCAAGGGCGGCGTCGGCAAGACCACCGTCTCCTCGGCGTACGCGCACAAGTGCGCCCTCGCGGGGGTGGACACGCTGCTGGTCTCGACCGACCCGGCCCACAGCACCGCTGACGTGTTCGACCAGTCGTTCGGCGACGACCCGACGCCGGTCGACGGCTACGACTCGCTGGAGGTGCTGGAGATCGACCCCGAGGAGGCCGTCGACGAGCACCTGATGGGCATCAAGCGCCAGTTGGGCGACCAGGTGAGTCCCGCCATCGTCAACGAGATCGACCGCCAGATAGAACTGGCCCACCAGACGCCGGGCGCGCACGAGGCGGCGCTGTTCGACCGCTTCATCGACGTGATGCGCGAGGCCGACCACGAGCGGGTCGTCTTCGACACGTCGCCGACCGGCGGCACGCTCCGCCTGCTGTCGCTCCCCGAGTACCTCGGCGGGTGGATCGACCGCCTGCTCTCGAAGCGCGAGGCGAGCGTCGACCTGTACGAGAAGGCGGCCATCGGCGGGCGCGAACCCCGGCGGACGGCCGTGGGCGACCCCATCATCGCCCGCCTGCGCGAGCGCAAGGAGAACTTCGAGTTCGCCGGCCGGACGCTCCGCGAGGAGGCCGCGTTCTACCTCGTCGCCAACCCGGACGAACTCTCGCTGCGCGAGACCCGCCGCGCGATAGCCAGCCTCGCGGAGCGGGACCTCCGGGTGGCGGGCATCGTGGCCAACCGCCTGACGCCGGAGCCGGAACCCCACGAGGAGGGACGCGGCGCGCGGTTCCTCCGCGACCGGGTGGCGACCGAGCGCGACCGCCTGCGGGACCTCGAGGAGACGTTCGACCCGCCGGTCGTCGCGACCATCGAGACCCGGGTTTCGGAGGTCAGGGGTGACCTGCTCGGCGACGTCGCGGACGAACTGGGCCTCGGGGTCGACCTCCCCGCCTGACGCCGGTCCGGCTCGGTTCGGTCCCGGTCGCGCCGCCGCGCGTGACGGACGAGAGGATTCACTCGAACCGAAGTATCTCTCTTCGGGAACACAATACTTAATGGGGTTATATTCCTGAGTCACTGTGTCATGGTACAAATTGCCGTGCTCGTCGTGGCGTCACTGGTCACGTTCACCGCGGGGTACGTGGCGTACTCGCGGTACCTGAGCCAGTTCGTCGAACTCGACGAGGACGCCGAGACGCCGGCACACAAGTACGAGGACGGGCAGGAGTACGTCCCGTCGAAGAAGCCGGTCCTCCTCGGCCACCACTACTCCAGCATCGCCGGCGGGGCACCCATCGTCGGCCCCATCACGGCGGGAGCGGCGTTCGGGTGGCTCCCCGCCATCGCGTGGATCGCCGTCGGGAACCCGCTGATGGGCGCGGTCCACGACTTCATGTCGCTGTCGGCCAGCGTCAGACACGAGGGGAAGTCCATCGGCTACATCGTCGGCGAGTACGTCGGTGAACGGGGGAAGAACATGCTGCTGTGGTTCGCGTTCCTCACCATCATCCTCGTCATCGCGGTGTTCGCGCTGGTGGTGGGCGTCGTCTTCGACGCGTACCCGTCGTCGGCGACGGCGAGCGTCATCTACATCGCGCTGGCGCTGGTGTTCGGGGTGTACCTCTACCAGCTAGACCTGCCGTTCCTCCCCGGCGCGGTGGCGTTCGTCGCGCTCGTCTTCGCCGGCGTCTGGGTCGGCCTGCAGTACCCGCTCGCGCTCGTCGACACCGGGTCGCACGCCGCCGGAACGATTCACCTGCTGGGCGACGCGTCGGCGTGGAACTGGCTGCCGCTCTCGTCGGCGCAGAACGCCAACGTGGCCGCCTGGGTGCCCGTCATCGTCGTGTACGGCTTCGTCGCGAGCGTGCTCCCGGTGTGGGTGCTGCTCCAGCCGCGCGACTTCCTCACCTCCAGCCTGCTGTACACGGGCGTCGGCGGCATGCTGCTCGGCGTGCTCGTCGCGACGGTGCTCTCGGTCACCGGCGGCGGCTTCTCCGTCACGTTCGCCGACGCGACGTACACGAGCCTGGAGACGAACCTCCCGGCGTTCCTCGGGTTCACCAGCCCGCTCGGTCCCATCTTCCCGTTCCTGTTCGTCACCATCGCGTGCGGGACCATCAGCGGGTTCCACTCGCTGGTCTCCTCGGGGACCACCGCGAAACAGCTGAACAACGAGACCGACGCGCGCGACATCGGCTACGGCGCGATGCTCGGCGAGGGGCTGCTCGCGACCACCGCCGTCGCGGCGCTCGCCATCATCGGCACGACCAACTTCGGCTCCGGGCTGGCCGGCGCGCTCGCCAACTTCCCCGCGGGCGGCGCGGTCATGCTCGGCGCGGGCTTCGGCATCCCGACGGCCGCCGGCGCGGCGTTCATCGGGCTGGTGTTCGTGAGCTTCCTGCTCACCTCGACGGACACTGCGGTCCGCCTCGGCCGGTACATGTTCGAAGAGATCGTCGGCACGCCCGAGTCCAGCTTGGAGCGGACGACGACGAACCGCTACGTCAACGCCGGCCTCCTGCAGTGCGTCCCGGCGTACCTGCTCGTCGCCTCGGGTCAGTGGGCGAGCCTCTGGCCGCTGTTCGGTGGCGCGAACCAGACGCTCGCCGCGCTGGCGCTGCTCGCGGCGACGCTGTGGCTCGCCAACTGGGACGACAACAAACAGCTCATCAGCACCGGCGTCCCGATGGCGCTGATGCTGCTCATCACCATCACCGCCCTCCTGTGGATCGGGCTGTATCGCGCGCCAACGTCGCTGCTGGGTGCGGAGACGCTCATAAACCAGATATCGTACGCCGTCCAGATACTCATCTCGCTCACGCTGGTGTACCTCGCGCTCTCGCTGGCGAAACTCGGCTACGACAACATCAGACGGGTGCGCGGGTCGCCCGGCGAGACCGCCCCGAGCGACGACTGACCGCGGCACCGACCCCGCTCGACTCGCGCTCCTGTCGGACGACCGCCCGGCTCTCCCGTCCTTACCGTCCGAACAGCCCCGCGAGCCGCGAGAGGAGTCCGCTCTCGTTCTCCCCCCGGTCCGCCTCCTCGTCGGCCCAGTTCGCGAACGCGCGCCACACGTCGGCGTTCCGGCTGGCGACGTGGTCCTCCCGGTCGGGGGCGACGACGGCGAGGTTCACCTCGTAGTGGCCGTAGTACCCCCACCTGATGAGGGTCCGGTCGCGGAACCCCGAGACGAACGAGCGGACGTCCTCCGGGATTTCGGGTGCGACGACGACGAACGTGAAGTCGGTGCTCTGGTGTTCCTCGTCGGCGTCGACCCACTCGTCGGCCAGGTCGTGCGCCAGTTCGACGTCGCGTTCGAGCGCCGCCGGCGCGACGGCGTCGACCCGCCGGACGAACAGGTGCTCGTGGACCGAGTGGTTCGCGAAGTTGACGGACTCGTGGAGGAACTGCTTGCGGTTCTCGACCACAAGCCGACCGTACAGCGGGAACCGCTCGCCCGCGACCCGCTCGTCCTTCGCGAGGTCGTAGCTGAACTTCAGGTCGTGCGCCACCCGGTCGAGGTACTCGTCGTCCCACTCCGGGACGTCAGGAGCGTCGGCGTCTCCCGCTTCGGTTCCGCTCCCGGCTCGCGTCGAGGACCGGTCGGTCCCGCTCATGGCTCCTCGTAGGCGTGCGCGTCGCCGTCGACGGCCGGAGCGCCGACGGCGAGGACCGTCGTCTCCACGCCCCTGTCGGGGACGTGCGCGAACTGCGGGCTGCCGGGCGTGACGGCGAACACCTCGCCCGCCTCGACGACGTACTCGCGGTCGGGCGTCTCGACGTGGAGTCGCCCCTCGGTCACGTAGAACGCCTCCTCCTGCTCGTCGTGGTAGTGGTACGCGAGCGGTATCTCCTCGCCCGGCGCCACCTCGTACTGGTTGAGCGCGACGTTCTCCAGTCCGCAGCGGTCGCCGATGGCGCGCTGCACGCTCGGCCGGTCGGGCGTCGGGTCGATGGTCGTCGGGTCGAGGTGGTGGTAGCTCATACCTCCCCGTTCGCGCGGCCGGTCAAAAGCCCCACGACAAGGGTTAACACCGTCGAGTCCGACGTGTGCCCATGGGCGGCAAGGACGCCGAGTCGTGCGGTCGGTGCGCGATGAGTTCGACCGCCGGCATGCTCGAGGACGCGGACCCGTACGACGGCGACCGAATCGAACTCTCCGAGCGGGAGGTCCGCGCCGCCTCCCCGGCTGCGTGGCTCGCCGGCGTGACGTCGCGCCTCGACGACTGGGCGACCCGGCTCACCTACGGGCGCTGAGTCGGGCGGTCGCGTCGCGCTCCGGCCTCCCGCTCTCCCGTTTTCCGAGTCGCCGACTCGTCGACTACCGTCGTAGCTCCGCCACCACCGCCTCCGCGAGCGCCGCGAACGCCGCCTCTGCGGGCACGACGTCGACCGGGACGCCCCGCCCCTCGGCCGTTTCGCGCGTCGGCGCGCCGATGCAGCCGACGACGGCGTCGTCTAATCCCACGAGCGCCGCCTCGCGAACGCCCCGGTCGGCGGCGGCGTCGAGGAAGTGGTCGACGGTCAGCGACGAGGTGAAACACGCGCCCGCTAGGTCGCCCGCGGCGGCCAGTTCGGCCGACTCGCCCGCGCCCGCCGGTCGCGTCAGCCGGTAGAGGACCGTCTCGTGGACCGTCGCGCCAGCCTCGCGCAGGCCGTCGAGCAGGACCGGGCTGCCGTGGTCCGAGCGCGCCACCTCGACGCGCGCGCCGGCCGCCTCGCCCGCGAGCGCGTCGACCAGTCCGGCCGAGGAGTACTCGGCGGGCACGAGCGCGACCGACCACCCCTCCTCGCGGGCGGCGGCGGCCGTGCTCGGGCCGATGGCGGCGACCCGGGCGTCGCCCGGGTCCCAGCCCGCCTCTGCGGCGAGTTCGACGCCGGTCTTGGAGGTGAACACGACCCACTCGCCCGCCGCCGGCGCCGCGCCCGTCGGGTCGACCGCGAGCATCGGGTCGGCCACCGGGTCGACGCCGAGGTCCTCCAGGAGTCGGACGGCCTCGGCGAGTCGCTCGTCGTCCGGACGGAAGACGGCGACGCGGGGGACCGTCGTCATCGCTCGTCCTCCTCGTCCTCGTCCGCGTTCCCGTCGGTCGCTTCGTCGCCCTCGACGGACTCGGCCGTCGCGTCCGGCCCGCCGCGCCCGCGGAGGAACTCGACCACCCGGTCGCGGGTGGCCGCCACCTCGCCGACGACGGTCACCGCTGGCGGTTCGACGCCCGCCTCGTCGCGCACCTCGACGATGTCGTCCAGCGTGCCGGTGGCGACGCGCATCTCCGGCCACGTTCCCCGCTCGACCAGCGCGACGGGCGTCTCGGGGGCCATCCCGGCCTCCCGGAGCGCGCGGGTGTAGTCGGGGAGTCGCCCGACGCCCATCAGGACGACGAGCGTGCCGCCGGTGGCCGCGAGCGCCTCCCAGTCGACCGCAGACTCCTCCTTCGTCGGGTCCTCGTGGCCGGTGACGAACGAGACGGACGATGCGTGCTCGCGGTGCGTCACGGGGATGCCCGCCACGCCGGGCGCGGCGATCGCGGAGGTGACGCCCGGCACCACCTCGAACGGGACCCCGTTGGCGGCGAGGTGTTCCGCCTCCTCGCCGCCGCGCCCGAACACGAACGGGTCGCCGCCCTTCAGCCGGACCACGCTCTTGCCCTCGCGCGCGAGTTCGACCAGCCGGTCGTTCGTGTACTCCTGGCTGGTGCGGTCGCCGCCGGCCCGCTTGCCCACGTCCTCGCGCCTCGCCGCGGGAACCGACGCCAGTATCTCCGGGCCGGGGAGCTTGTCGTGGAGCACGACGTCCGCCTCCTCCAGCAGGCGGCGCGCCCGCACGGTGAGCAGGCCGGGGTCGCCGGGCCCGGAGCCGACGAGGTACACCGTGCCGCTCGCGGGAGACCGTTCCTCGTCCATGCTCACTCCTCGCGGGCGGCGGGCGCGTCCGCGTCGGCGTCGCGCCGCGCCTCCTCGATGAGGTCGGCCGCACCCCGGTCGCGGAGGTCGGCGGCGAACTCCCGCGCCGCGGTCGCGTGCTGCTGGACCGGCAGGTCGCGGGTGGCGGCGACCTCCGTCTCGCCGTCCGTCGAGAGGACGCGGACGCGGACGTTGACGTACTCGCCCTGTACCAGCGCCGAGACGCCGATGGGGGCGACACAACCCCCGCCGAGTTCCGCGAGCACCGTCCGCTCGGCGGTCACCGCGACGCGCGTCGGCGGGTGGTCGAACGCCTCGCGGACCGCCTCGACCACCGCGGGGTCGCTCGCCGTCACGGCGATTGCGCCCTGCCCCGGCGCGGGGACGAACTCCGCGCGCTCGAGCCGTTCGACCGCGTACTCGTCGCGGAAGAACAGGTCCGAGCGGCGGAGGCCCGCCTCCGCCAGCACGATGGCGTCGTACTCGACGTCGAGTTCGTACTCCAGCGCGCCCCGCTGGAACTCAGTGAGGTCGTCGAACCACTCCTCGACCGAGCGCTCGAACTCCTCGCCGTCGCCGTCTCCCTCCGGGTCGCTCCCGTCGTCGCGCTCGGCCTCGACGCGCCGCTCGTGTTCGGCCTGCAGGGCCGGCGCGACGAGTTTCTGGAGGCGCGTGTCGACGTTCCCCCGCAGCGGTTCGACCGTCAGGTCGGGCCGCGCGGCGAGCGCCTGCGCCTTCCGACGGAGCGAGGAGGTGCCGACGACCGACCCCGGCGGGAGGTCCTCGACACCGCGGCCGTCGGTCGTGACGAGCACGTCGCCCGAGGGGGCCCGCTCGCCGACGGCGGCGACCCGGAGGTCCGGGGGGAGTTCGGTCGGCATGTCCTTCAGCGAGTGGACGGCGGCGTCCACCTCGCCGTCGAGCACCCGCTCGTCGAGCGCGCGGACGAACGCGCCGGTCTTGCCCAGGCGCGTGATGAGTTCGTCCGTGAGTCGGTCGCCGCGCGTCTCCACCTCGACGAGTTCGACCGTCCGCCGGCGTCGCTCCACCGCCTCCCGCACGTCGGTGGCCTGCCGGCGCGCCAGCGCCGAACCCCGGGTGGCGAACCGCAGCGTGCCCTCTGTCATAGCCGGAGGTGCGGCGGGCGCGCGGAAAACACGCTCGCTTCGCGTCCGTCCGATTCTCACGCGTGACTCGCGGCGACGGACGTTTATGTACGTCCGTGGCTCCCACCCGGGCGTGCAGCGAAACTGGTCGCGGGTGCCGGCTCTCCTCCTCGCGGCGTGCGGGGGCGGCCTCGCCGCCGTCCACCTGGTTCACGCGACGCGGATGGACGTGTTCGGCGCGCTCGTGGAGGCGTGGCTCCCGCTCGCGGTCGCGCTCGGGGTGACGGCGATGGGTGTCGGGCTCGCTCGCGGCGACAGGGAACCCGACTGGGGGTGGAGCGTCCTGCGCGGGGTCGCGTTCGGCGTCGCCGCGATAACGCTCGTCTTCGTCTGGACGACCGGCCACCGTCTCATCCGGGGAGAGACTATCGACCACCTCGCGTTCGTCGTCGCCAACACCCTCACCGCGGGGGTGGCTCTCGGCGCGATCCTCGGGTCGTACGACGCCCGCTCGCGGCGCGAACACAGCCGGGCAGAGGCCCTGTTCGCGAACCTCCCGACGCCGGCGGCGTACGTCGAGGACACCGACGCGGAACGGGTCGTGCTGGCCACGAACGACGCCTTCCGGGACGCGTTCGGCCCGGACGCCACGCACGTCGGCCGGCCGCTGGAGGGATGCGTCCCACCGATGACCGAGAGCCGGTCGCTGTCCGCGGCGCTCGAGGAGGGGCCACGCGCGCGGTTCCGGTGTGCCGCGACGGCCGACCACGTGGTCAGGGAGTTCGTAACGACCCCCGTCCCGGCGGGCGTCGCCGACCACGAGTACGTCGTCCTGACGGACGTCACCGACGAGCAACGACGCGAACGACGGCTCTCGGTGCTCAATCGCGTCCTCCGGCACGACGTGCGGAGCGCGGCGAACGTCGTCCGCGGACACACCGAACTGCTCGCCGAGGACCACGTCGACTCGACCGACGAGCACGTCGGCGTCGTCCGGAGTCGCCTCGAGCGGCTCGTCAGGATGAGCAGTCGCGCTCGCGACCTCGACCGACTACTCGCGGGCGAGACGACCTCCCGCACGGTCGACCTCGTGGGCGTCGTCGCCGACCGGCTGGACGCGCGGGCCGCCTCCGGCGTCGGACCGGCCGCCGAGCGCTCGTTCCCCGACGGCCCGGTCGTCGTCCGCGACCACGGGCTCGTCGGGGGGGTGCTCGACGAACTGCTCGACAACGCCGCCGACCACGCCGGTCCCGACGCGCGGACGACCGTCTCGGTGTCGGTCGAGGACGGGACCGCGAACCTGCGCGTCGACGACGACGGTCCCGGCATCCCGTCGAGCGAGCGGGCGGTGCTGGTGCGAGCGCGCGAGACCGACCTCGACCACACCAGCGGACTCGGCCTCTGGTTCGTCAGGTGGGTCGCCTCCGAACTCGGCGGCGACGTGGCGGTGACGACCGGCGGGGACGCGGCCGACGTCGCGGGGACGAGGGTCACGTTCCGACTCCCGCTCGCGACGGAGTCGCCCGCGGAGCGCCCGCTCGCTCACTCGGCCGCGGACTGACCGTCCGCCGTCGAGACCGACTCAATCTTTGCCGGGCGAGCACGTTTTATTACGCTCGACCACTCACGACTCTCCAATGACGGACGACTTCGTCGCTCACGTCCGCCTCTCCTCGGAGCGACGCGTCCCGCGACGGGCCCCGTAGGCCCATCCACACTTCCTCCCCCCGACTCCCGCCGCCTCGCTCGTCGCCCGGCCAGCGTGCACGCCGCGGTTTTGTTCCGAACATTCAATCGCCGAATTTATACGGGAGAGGGCCACAGGTGTCGGTAATGACGCGCGTGGCACTCGCGTTCAGCGGTGGACTCGACACGACGGTGTGCGTCCCGCTCCTCGAGGAGGAGTACGGGTACGACGAGGTTATCGGCGTGACCGTGGACGTCGGCCAGCCGGCCGAGGAGTTCGACGAGGCCGAGGAGACGGCCGAGGCGCTCGACCTGGAGCACTACGTGGTCGACGCGCGAGCCGAGTTCGCCGAACTCTGTCTGGACTCGGTGCGCGCGAACGCCACCTACCAGGGCTACCCGCTCGGCACCGCGCTCGCGCGGCCGGTCATCGCGAACGCCATCCTCGGCGTCGCGGAGGAACACGACTGCGACGCGCTTGCACACGGCTGTACGGGCAAGGGGAACGACCAGCTCAGGTTCGAGGCGGTGTGGCGGGCCTCCGACAAGGAGGTCATCGCGCCCGTCCGCGAACTCGGGTTGACCCGCGAGTGGGAGACGGAGTACGCCGACGAGAAGGACCTGCCCGTCGAGGGCGGCAACGAGGGGGCGTGGTCCATCGACACGAACCTCTGGTCGCGCTCGGTCGAGGGCGACGACCTGGAGGACCCGGGGTACGTCCCGCCGGAGGACATCTACGAGTGGACCGCGACGCCCGGCGGTGCGGACGAGGAACTCGTCGAGGTCGAGTTCGAGGACGGCTACCCGGTCGCGGTCGACGGCGAGGAACTCGACCCGGTCGACCTCGTCGAGCGACTCAACGAGACGGCGGGCGCGCACGGCGTCGGCCGCACGGACATGATGGAGGACCGTATGCTCGGGCTGAAGGTGCGCGAGAACTACGAACACCCGGCCGCGACGGTGCTCCTGACGGCTCACGAGGCGCTCGAGCAGCTAGTGCTCACGAAGGACGAGCGCGACTTCAAGACGCTCGTCGACGACCAGTGGGCCCAGAAGGGGTACCAGGGACTCGTCGACGCGCCGCTGATGGACTCCCTCGAGGGCTATCTCGACGCGAGCAACGCGAAGGTCACGGGGACGGTCACCGTGAAACTGCAGGGCGGCCAGGCTCGCCCGGTCGCGCGCGACTCCGAGTACGCCGTCTACTCCGAGACGGCCGCGTCGTTCAACACCGAGACGGTGGACGGCATCGAACAGGCCGACGCGACGGGCGTCGCCAAGTACCACGGGTTCCAGGACCGCCTCGCGAACGAGGTCATGGAGCGCGCGACGGGGGGCGAGAGCGAGGACGACGAGGACGAGACGACCACGCTGACGACGGACGGGGGCGACGACGCGGAGTGACGGGTTCATGAGCGAGGAGGACTCCGAGACCGTCGTTCGGCGCGAGCGCTTCGCGGGCGGGCCGGCCCGCTCGTTCCTGTCGAGCCTCGCGGCCGACGAGCGCATCTTCGCGGCCGACCTGGCGGTCGACCGCGCGCACGTCGTCATGCTCGCGGAGCGGGACGTAATCGGCGACGACGACGCGGCGGCCATCCTCGCGGCGCTCTCCGGGGTGGCAGCGGACGGCCACGGCGCGCTCCCCGACGGGGAGGACGTCCACGAGGCCATCGAGTCGGCGGTCGTCGACCGGGTCGGTCCGGAGGGCGGGCGGATGCACACCGCCCGCTCGCGGAACGACGAGGTGGCCGCCTGCATCCGCTACCGCCTCCGCGAGGACCTGCTCGACGCCGCGGAGGCGACGCTGACGCTCCGGGAAGCGCTGCTCGACGCCGCGGAGGCGGAGGCCGAGACGGTGATGCCGGGGTTCACCCACCGCCAGTTCGCCCAACCGACGACGGCGGGCCACCTGCTCGCCTCCTACGCGGGCGCGCTCGAACGCGACACGGCGCGCCTGCTCGACGCGTACGACCGGACGAACGTCTCGCCGCTCGGCGGCGCGGCGTTCGCGGGCACGCCGTTCGATGTCGACCGCGAGCGCACCGCCGAGTTGCTGGGATTCGACGGCGTCGTGGAGAACGCGACCGACGCCTCGACCGCCCGCGACTTCCTCGTCGAGGCGTGCGCGGCGCTCGCGGGCGTCTCGCTCACGCTGTCGGGGCTGGCGACCGACGGCATCGAGGCGGTGACGGACGGCTACCTCGTCCTCGCGGACGACTACTCCTCCACCTCCTCCATCATGCCCCAGAAGGTGAACCCGGACACGCTCGAACTCGTCCGGGCGGCAGCGGGCGACGCGGTCGGCGGGCTGACGGGGCTGGTGACGACGCTGAAGGGACTCCCCCGCGCGTACAACCGGGACCTCCAGCGTGCCACGCCCCACGCGTGGGAGGCCGTCGACGCCGTGACCGAGGCGACCGAGGTGGCCGCCGGTGCCGTCGCCACCGCCGAGTGGGACGCCGAGGCGTGTGCGGCCGACGCGGGCGCGGGCTTCTCGACGGCGACCGGCGTCGCGGACGCGCTCGCGATGGCGGGCGTGCCGTTCCGCACGGCGCACGAACTCGTCGCGGCCGCCGCGACGGACGCCGCCGACGGGGCCGGCGCGGAGGCGCTCGCCGCAAGTCTTGACGCGGCCGCTGAAGAGGTACTTGATGACTCCCTATACACGTACGTGAGCCGTGAGGACGTCCTGGCCGCGCTCGACCCCGTCGGGAGCGTCGCCGCCCGCGACTCGCGCGGCGGCCCCGCCCCCGCCGCGCTGGCCGACTCCCTCGCGCGCACCCGGACGACACACGAGACCCACGCCGCAGCGGTCGCGGAGCGCCGCGAGGCGCTCAGGGACGCGGCGGCGCGGCGCGACGAGGCGGTGAGCGCGTATGTCTGAGGCGTGCGCGACCGTCGGCGTGCGACCGCCGCGGCGCCGACCACGACCCCCGCGACGACCGCAGCCGTCGCGAGCGGTCCCGCGCCCGCTCCCGCGACCGTTCCCGCGGCCCCTTCGGGGCCAACATCACTCATCCGACACGGGAAACGGACACGGCGGATACGAACGCTCTCTGGCCTGCTGAGCCGCGACTGGGTAGTATAATTCTGTAGACAGTATCGACGGATTAAAGTCGGTTAAGACGATACGGACGGGTACGTCATGACCGAAGCCGAGTGCGTGGAGTGCGGGGCGGACGTGACCCTCCACGACGACCTGGAAGTCGGAGAGATCCTCGACTGCGACACCTGCGGTGCGGAACTGGAAGTGGTGGAGGTGTCCCCGCCGGTCCTCGCTCGGGCTCCGGAGCTCGAGGAGGACTGGGGGGAGTGAGATGAAGGTCGGTCTCCTCTACTCCCGCATCCGGAAGGACGAGAAGCTCCTGCTCGCGGAGCTGCGCGAGCGCGGTCACGAGGTGGAGAAGCTCGACGTGCGCGACCTGCGCTTCGGGCTGAACGGCGACTCCGGTACCGCCGCGGCCGCCGCCGCGGACTGCGACCTGGTGCTCGACCGGTGTCTCGCCACCTCGCGCTCGCTGTACGCGAGCAAGTTCCTCGCTCACTACGGCGTCCCCGTGGTGAACACCCCGGAGACGGCGGAGGTGTGCGCGAACAAGGTGAAGAACAGCCTCGCGCTCTCGGCGGCGGGCGTGCCCACGCCCGCGACCGAGGTGGCGTTCACCACCGACGCGGCGCTGGAAGCCGTGGAGTCGTTCGGCTACCCCTGCGTCATCAAGCCCGTCATCGGCTCGTGGGGGCGCCTGATGGCGAAGATCGAGTCGCGCACCGCCGCCGAGGCGGTGCTCGAACACAAGGCGACGCTCGGTCACTACGAGCACAAGGTGTTCTACGTCCAGGAGTTCGTCGACAAGCCGGGCCGCGACATCCGCGTCGTCGCCTGCGACGGCGAGCCCGTGGCCGCGATGACGCGCTCGTCGGACCACTGGCTCACCAACGCCGCGACGGGCGGCGAGGCCAGGGCGTTCGACCTCGACGACGAGGCCGAGGCGCTCGTGCGCGCCGCCAGCGACGCGGTCGGCGGCGGCCTGCTCGGTATCGACCTGATGGAGATGGGAGACGGCGGCTACACCGTCCACGAGGTGAACCACACGGTCGAGTTCAAGGCGCTCGACGGTGCGGTCGACGTGGACGTGCCCGCGGCGGTCGTCGACTGGCTGGAACTCAGAGCCGAGACGGCGGACTGCGACCACGGGGTGACGGCGCCGGCATGAGCGACGGGCGGACGTTCACCGCCGCGGTCGTCGGCGGCTCCGGCTTCACCGGCGGGGAACTGCTCCGCCTGCTCGCAGGCCACCCGTCGTTCGACGTGGTACAGGCGACGAGCCGCGGGTACGAGCGCAAGACGGTGGGGCACGTCCACCCGAACCTCCGGTCGCTCGACCTCCGGTTCAGTTCGCCCGACGACCTCGACTCCGTAGACGTGCTGTTCGCCGCGACGCCACACGGCGTCTCGATGGAACACGTCGACGCCTACCGCGAGGCCGCGGACCTCGTGGTCGACCTCTCGGCGGACTTCCGGCTCTCCGAGGAGGCGGCGTACGACGAGTGGTACGACGGGCACGTCGCGCCCGCGCACCTCGACGACGCGGTGTACGCGCTGCCGGAACTCCACCGCGCGGACCTGCCGGGCGCGGAACTGATCGCCGCGGGCGGCTGTAACGCCACCGCCGCGATGCTCGCGCTGAAACCGCTCGTGGACGACGGCGTCGTGACCGACGACGACCGGACCGTCGTCGACGTGAAGGTCGGCTCCTCGGAGGGCGGCGCCGGCGGCGGTGCCGCCTCCTCGCACGCGGAGCGCTCGGGCGTCGTCCGGCCGTACGCGCCGACCGGCCACCGCCACCAGGCCGAAATCGAGCAGGAACTCGGCCTCTCGACGGCGTTCACCGTCCACGCGGTTGACATGGTCCGCGGCGCGTCCGCGACGTGTCACACGTTCCCCGCCGAGGCCGTCACCAAGGGCGACCTCTGGGGCGCGTACCGCGAGGCGTACGAGGAGGAACCGTTCGTCGACCTCGTGGCGGGCGGCGGCGACGTCTACCGCTACCCGGAGCCGAAGGCCGTCGCGGGGACGAACCGCGCGGAGGTCGGCTTCGCGCTCGACCCCGGCAACGCGCGCGTGGTCGCGTTCGCGGCCATCGACAACGTGATGAAGGGGTCGGCGGGGCAGGCGGTCCACGCCGCCAACGTCGCGCTGGGACTGGAGGAGACGGCCGGCCTCGACCGACTGGGCCTGCACCCGGTGGGGGCGCCATGATGCCCGCGACGCCCGGCCTCCTGACCGACGGCGGCGACGCGCCGCCGGTCGTCGTGAAACTCGGCGGCGCGCGCGCGGTCGACCCCGCGGGTGCGGTGGGCGACGTCGCCCACCTCGCGGCGAACGGCCGCCGCGTCGTCGTCGTCCACGGCGGGTCGACCGCCGTCGACGACACGCTGCGGGAACTCGGGCGCGACCCCGAGTACGTCGAGACGCCGAGCGGCGTCACCGGCCGGTTCACGGACGCGGAGACGATGGAGACGTTCTCGATGGTGCTGCCCGGGAAGCTGAACACGGACCTCGTCGTCGCGCTCCGGAACGCCGGCGTGGACGCGCTGGGTCTCTCGGGCGTCGACGGCGGCCTCCTCACCGGCCCGCGCAAGTCCGCGGTCCGCGTGCTGGAGGACGGCAAGCGGAAGATTCGCCGCGGGGACCACTCCGGGCGCATCGAGTCGGTGAACGCCGACCTCCTCGACACGCTGCTCGCGGACGGCTACGTGCCCGTGGTCTCGCCGCCGATGCTCGGCGGGGAGGAGGACGGCGCCACCGCGGTCAACACCGACGCCGACCGCGCGGCCGCCGCGGTGGCGGGCGCGCTCGGCGCGGAACTGGTCGTCCTGACGGACGTGGCGGGCGTCTACGCCGACCCGGACGACCCGGAGACGCTCATCGACTCGGCGGCGACGCCCGCCGAGTTCGCGGCGGTCGAGGAGGCCGCCGAGGGGTTCATGACCCGGAAGGTGATGGCGGCGACCGAGGCGCTCGAATCCGGCGCGCGCGCCGTCGTCGTCTCGGACGCGAACGTCCGGGACCCGCTGGTTGCGGCGCTCGACGGCGCCGGCACGCGCATCGAGCGGTCGGCGGTCGTCGAACCGGAGGCCGCCGCCGGAGGTGAGGGGTCGTGACCGCCTCCGACTCGGACCCGTTCGCCGGCCGCGAGGGCGCCGGCGAGGGGTTCGTCTACTCGGAGAAGCCGCTCGGAATCGCGTCCGGCGAGGGCGTCTACCTCACCGGGGGCGACGGTACCGACTACCTCGACTTCGGCGCGTCGTACGCCTGCGCGCCGCTCGGTCACTGCCCGCCGGCGGTCGTGGAGGCCGTCCAGGAGCAGGCGGCCGACCTGCTGTACGTACAGGGGTCGTACCCGGTCGCCGCGCGCACCGGCCTGTACGAACGGCTGGGCGCGGTCGCGCCGGGCGACCACTCGAAGGTGTGGCTGTGTAACTCGGGGACGGAGGCGAACGAGGCGGCGATGAAGTTCGCCCGCTCGGCCACCGGGAACGAGAAGATCGTCGCCGCCAAGCGCGGCTTCCACGGCCGGACGATGGGCGCGCTGGCGATGACGTGGAAGCGGAAGTACCGCGCGCCGTTCGAACCGCTGGCGGGCGGCGTCGAGTTCGTCGAGTACGGCGACGAAGGAGAACTCGACGCGGCCGTCGACGACGACACGGCGGCGGTGTTCCTCGAACCCGTCCAGGGCGAGGGCGGCGTCAACCCGGCGACCGCGGAGTACCTGCAGGCCGCGCGCGACCTCGCGACGGACGCGGGCGCGGCGCTCGTGTTCGACGAGATTCAGACGGGGCTCGGCCGGACCGGCGCGCTGTGGGCCTGCGAGCACGCCGGCGTCGTCCCCGACGCGCTCACGACCGCGAAGGGGCTCGCCTCGGGCCTCCCGGTCGGCGCGACGCTGTGTGCCGACTGGCTCGCGGACGGCGCGGGCGAGCACGGCTCCACCTTCTCGGGCGGGCCGGTCGTCTCGGCGGCCGCGAACGCGACGCTCGACGGACTCGTCGGGCGCGACGTGCCCGGCCACGCCGGCGACGTGGGCGCGTACCTGCGCGAGGAACTGGCGGCCGCCGTCGAGACGGAGGACCTCCCGGTCCGCGAGATACGCGGGCAGGGACTCATGCTCGGCATCGAGGTGAAGCGGGGGGCGAACCGAATCGTTCGCGACCTGGCGCTGGAGCACGACGTGCTCGCGCTCCCCGCCGGGCGGTCGGTCGTCCGCCTGCTCCCGCCGCTGGTAATCGAGGAGGCGCACGCGGACCGGGTCGTGGACGCGCTCGCGGAGGCGCTCGGATGACGACCGAGACCCCCGACGCGGACGACGCGGACGGCGACACGAACGACGCGGACGGCGACGCGACGGACGCCGAGTTCGACGCGACCGCGGACCACCCCGCGCTCGACACGGCGGCGCGCCGCCTGCTGTTCGAGTTGGTCTCGACGCCGTCCGTCTCCGGCGAGGAGGCGGCGGCGGCCGACCGCCTCGTGGCGTTCTTCGAGGCGCACGGGCGCGAGGCGTACACCGACGCGGTCGGGAACGTCCGCGCGCCCGCGGACGACGCGGTGCTGCTCACCTCGCACGTCGACACCGTCCCCGGCGAGGTGCCGGTCCGGATTACCGACGGCGCGGGTGACGACGCCGCGCCCGAGGGCGGTCCGGTGCTGTGGGGGCGCGGCAGCGTCGACGCGACCGGCCCGCTCGCGGCGATGGCGGCGGCGGCCGTCGAGACGGGCGTCTCGTTCGCGGGCGTCGTCGGCGAGGAGACGGACTCGCGCGGCGCGCGCCACCTCGTCACGGACCGGCCGGAACCCGACGCGCTCGTCAACGGCGAGCCGTCGGGCTGGGCGGGCATCACGCTCGGCTACCGCGGCTTCCAGGCGGGCGAGTACGCCGTCTCGACCGAGTCGGCACACACCGCTCGCCCGGAGCCGAACGCGCTCGAACTGGCGACGGCGTGGTGGGAGCGGGTCGCGGACGCGTTCGAGAGCGACGAGGACGACGCGAACGCCGTGTTCGAGTCGGTGACGGCGAAACCGGTGGAGATGGACGGCGGACTCTCGACGGACGGGACGGCGTTCGAGGCGCGGGTGCGCGCGCAGTTTCGGACTCCGCCGGGGCTGTCGGCGGCCGAGATACGGGAGACGGCGACCGACGCCGTCGAGGCGGGCGACGTGGCGTGGGAGGAGTCGATACCGCCGGTGCTGGGCGACCCGCGGAGTCCGGTCGCCACCGCGTTCCGCGGGGCCATCCGACGAGGGGGTGGCTCCCCCAGACTCCTCCGGAAGACCGGCACGGCCGACGTGAACCTGTACGCGGGCGCGTGGGACTGTCCGATGGCGACGTACGGTCCCGGCGACTCCTCGCTGGACCACGCCCCCGACGAACGCCTCCCGCTCGCGGAGTTCGACCGCGCGCTCGACGTGCTGTGTGCGGTCTGCGAGCGCCTGACCGACTGACGACCGAGACACCGAGACGATGACCGACGACACGACCCCAGAGATGAGCGCAGACACGACCCCGACCCCGACCGACTCGACCGAGGAGTTCCCGAGCGACGTCCTCGACGTGGACGACCTGAGCGCGGCCAACCTCGACGCGGTCCTCGACCGCGCGGCGGCGCTCAAGACGGGCAAGGACCTCACGCACCTCCCGCGGACGACGCTCGCGATGCTGTTCGAGAAGCCGTCGACGCGAACCCGCGTCTCCTTCGAGACGGGGATGACGAAACTCGGCGGGCACGCGATGTTCCTCGGCCCGGACGACATCCACCTCGGTCACGGGGAGCCGCTGAAGGACACCGCCCGCGCCATCGCCGGCTACGCCGACTGCATCATGGCGCGGGTGTTCGACCACGAGGACGTCGAGACCATCGCCGAGTACGCCGACGTGCCGGTCGTCAACGGCCTGACCGACGACGCGCACCCCTGCCAGACGCTCGCGGACCTGCTGACGCTCCGCGAGGCGTTCGGCGACCTCTCGGAGACCACGGTGGCGTGGGTGGGCGACGGAAACAACGTCGCCCGCTCGTTCGCGCTGGGGTGTGCGCTCGCGGGGGTCGACCTCCGCGTGGCGACGCCCGACGGCTACGGACTCGGCGAGGACTGCCTCGCCCGCGCGGCCGACTGCGGCGGCGCGCCGACGCTCGCAGACTCGCCGGCCGCGGCGGTGGCCGACGCCGACGCCGTCTACACCGACGTCTGGGTGAGCATGGGGGAGGAGGACGAACGGGCGGCGAAACTCCCCGCGTTCGACGGCTACCAGGTGAACGCGGACCTGCTGGCGGACACGGACGCGCGGGTGATGCACTGCCTGCCCGCCCACCGCGGCGAGGAGGTGACCGACGACGTACTCGAGTCCGACCGCGCGCTCGTCTGGGACCAGGTTGAGAACCGCATGCACGCCCAGAACGGGCTGCTGGTCGAGCTACTGGACTGAGGCCGAGACACCGGAGCGGAGACGGAGCAGAGCCGAACCGGAGAGGGCGACCCCGGAGCCGACCGCCGGACGACTCTTCGACCGGGCCGGCGTACCGGTCGCATGGACGACGACGCGACACGGAAGACGGCGACGGCCGACGCGTTCGGCGACAGCGCCGAGGGATACCTCGACAGCGCCGCCCACGGCGAGGGCGCGGACCTCGACCGCCTCGCGTCGTGGTGCGGGGACGCGACGCGGGCGCTGGACGTGGCGACGGGCGCCGGTCACACCGCGGGTGCGCTCCTCGGCGCGGGCGTCCCGCGCGTCGTCGCCGCGGACGCGGCGAGCGCGATGGCCGCCACGGTCGCCGCGGCGTTCCCGGGCGTCGAGAGTGTCGTCGCCGACGCCGAACGGCTCCCCTTCGCGTCCGGTGCGTTCGACGCCGTGACGTGCCGCATCGCGGCCCACCACTTCCCGGCGCCCGAGGCGTTCCTCGCGGAGGCGCACCGCGTGCTCCGCCCCGGCGGCGTCCTCGCGTTCGAGGACAACGTCGCGCCCGCGGACGACGCGCTCGGCTCGTTCCTCAACCGCCTCGAAACGGCGCGCGACCCCACGCACGTCGAGTCGCACACGACGGCCGCGTGGCGCCGGTGGATGACCGAGACCGGGTTCGACGTCCGCGGGACGGAGCGCGCGGTCAAGACCATCGAGGTCGACCCGTGGCTCCGCCGGTCGAGCGCGCTCGACGCCGAAGACGGGGCGCGGGTCCGCCGACTGCTGGCCGACGCGCCGGCGGAGGCGGCCGCGTTCTTCGACGTCCGCTCGGAGGACGGGGAGGTCCGGTCGTTCGAGAGCCACAAGGCGCTCGTCCGGGCGGTCCGCCCGGAGTGACGAACTCCCGCCGCACTCGCGTTCACCGCCGCGACTCCGGTGCCGGTGTCACGGCTCGGGCGGCGCGCCGTCGTACGCGTCGTGGTCGGTGTAGAAGTTCAGCATCGCGAACCGCAGCTTTCCGGGTTCGACGTCGATGAGTTCCGTCCGCTCCTCCGGCGGGAAGGTGTCTCGCACCGAGTACTTGCCCATGTCGGCGCTCGTGTACCGCTCGTCGAGCAGCAGGCGCACGCCGAAGTCGTCGGGCGAGCGGATGACGCGCCCGAGCGCCTGCCGCGTCTTCCTGACCGTCGGAATCTCGACGGCGTACTCCCAGCCGGCGTCGCGCGAGCGCTCCGCGAACGCCCGGTCGTACGCGTCCTGGACCGCCTCCATCCGCTCGGAGAGGCGCGGGTACGGCACGCCCACGACGGCGACGGTCCGGGCGGCGTCGCCGTCGAAGCTCACCCCCTCCGCGAGCGTCCCCCACAGCGAGGTGAACAGCGCGGCGTCGTCGCTCGACACCAGCCTCCTCCGCAACGCCTCGGTGTCCTGCCCGCTCCCGTCGAGTAGCAGGTCCCCGTGCGCGGGGTCGCCCGACAGCAGTTCGTGGTAGCGCTCGGCCTCCGCGTACGACGGGAAGAAGAGGAGACTGGCGCCCGGCGTGAACCGCACCGCGTCCGCGAGCGCCGACGCCACCGTCTCCTGGGTGGCGGGTTCGTCGCGCTCGGAGGCGAACAGCGCCGGCGTCGAGACGGCGTACGTCCGGCGGTTCGCCTCGGGGTACTCCAGCCCGTACGCGAGCGTCACCGGGTCCGTCAGGCCGAGGACGTCCTCGGTCACGTCGAACGGCCGGAGCGTCGCGGACATGAGCACGCTGGCGTACACCTCGCCGAAGAGGTCCGCCGTCACCTCCCGCGGGATGCAGGTGTACAGTTCGGCCCGGCCGTACACCTCGTCGGTGCCGGCGTCCCGGCGGACCGACACCATCGGGTGCTGGCCGAGTTCGCCGCCGCCGTCCATCCAGGCGGCGACGAAGGCGGCCGCCTGGAGGGTCTGACACTCCCGGCGGGTCGTCGTCTCGCCGCTCTTGTACGCGTCCTCGTACTCCTCGTCGAGCCGCTTGCCGAGTTGGAGCGCGAGGTCACACTCCGTCCGGATGCCGCGCCCCTCGTACCGGTCGAGGAACGCGAGCGTCAGGTCGTCCCGACGGTCCTCGTTCGCGACCGAGACGTCCGTCCAGTTCTCGCCGACGCCCTCGCGCGCGCCGAACCCCAGGTTCGCGTCGTACGTCTCCCGGAGCGCGTCGCGGAACGCGCCGAGGACGTTGCGCGCCGGCTCCGCGCGCGAGTCGTCGCTCTCCTCCAACTCCCCGAGCGCCGACTCCAGCGTGTTCTCCGTGAGGCTCCGGCTGGCGTGTTCCCGGGCGGCGTCCTCGACGTTGTGCGCCTCGTCGAACACCGTGATGACGTCCTCGGGGTCGCGGTCCAGCCACCGGAAGAACTGCTCGCGAATCGTGGGGTCGAGCAGGTGGTGGTAGTTGCAGACGACCAGTTCCACCTCCTCCATCCCCTCTTTCAGCAACTCGTACCCGCAGAACCCCCGCTCGCCGGCGTACTCGTACACCTCGTCGGGGGTCCGAACGTCGGCGAACAGCCACGAGAAGAACTCGCCGGTGTCGCGGGTCAGGTTGTTGAAGTAGTGGTCGCAGGTGTTCGTCGTCTCCTCGATGTCGTCCTCCAGCGAGTCGAGTTCCTCCGCGACGGCCTGCCGGGCGTCGGCGGCCGCGTCGTCGCCCTCGCGCATCTCGTCGGTGAGGTCGTCCAGCCGCCGTTCCAGTTGCTCCCTGTCCTCGCGGTCGTCGACGAGCGACCGGGTGGTGTCGCGGAGCGTCTGGCACTCCTGGTAGTCGACGTCGATGTGGCACATCGACGCCTTCCCGCGGAACACGCTCGCTCGGATGGGTTCCGTCGCGTTGATGGCGCGCGCGTCCTCGACGAACTGGCGCATCTGCTGGTGGACGTTCGTGGTGATGACCACCGTCCGGTCGTGCTCGCGGGCGTGCGCGAGCGCCGGGACGAGCGCCGAGAGCGTCTTCCCGGTGCCGGGCGCGCCCTCCATGAGCACGTCCTGCCCCCGCGCGAGCGCGTTGCCGACCCGGTCCATCGCCTCGCGCTGGTTCGGGTACGGCTCCTCGTAGGGGAAGAAGCGCAGGTGGCCGTCCGTGGTCGACACACCACCACTACCGGCTCATCGGATTTGAACGCTCGGGATGCGTGGAGCCGGCTCACCACCCGCCGGTCGTCCTCCGGGCGAGGCCGGCCGACGCCGCGGACGGCGAGCGGTCCGGTCGGTTCGACGGGACCGAAACCCCCTCTTGACGTTTACCCCGGCGAGCGTGTGGTGTGCCACACCGGGGCACGATAATGCCGGTTCGTGGTGATATCACGCGCGTATGGCGACCGAAACCGTCGCAGAAACCGAAGTATCGACCGGAAACACCGAGTGGCGCGGTGGCGTCGTCGCCGGCCTCGCGGGCGGCGCGGCGATGGGCGTCATGCTGTCGGTGCTGATGACGCCGGTCATCGAGGTGGCGATTCCGTCGATGTACGGGCTCCGGGGCGGCCTCGCGGGCTGGTTCGCCCATATGTCACACGCCGCGGTGCTGGGCGTCGGGTTCGTGGCGGCGGCGCACGCGCTCGACGTCCGGTCGACCGTCCGCTCGGTCGGCCTCGGCGTCGGCTACGGCGTCGTGCTGTGGGTCGTCCTCGCCGTCCTCGTGATGCCGGTGTGGCTGTCGGCGGTCGGCTCGCCCGCCAACCCGCCGTTCCCGAACGTGAACGTGATGAGTCTGGTCGGTCACGTCGTCTACGGCGCCGTCGCGGGCGCGGTGTTCCCCGCCGTCCGCGACCTGTGAGGCGGGCAGAGTCGTTCTCTGCCCGCGGCGTACCCGTACACCGACGGACACACCACACTGCCGCACCGCCGCTGACTTTTTCGCCGTGCCTACCGTTCGTCCCCCTATGAGCGACAGCGACTCGGACCCGGGGTCCGACGACGACTCGGGATTCGACAAGGAGGCCGAACGCGAGAAACTCCGGGAGAAGTTCGCCAAGGACGAGGAGAAGCGGGAGTCGACCCGCCGGATGAGCGAACTGCTGCTCAAGGGGGCGACGATGACGAACCGCCACTGCGACACGTGCGGGTCGCCCGTCTTCCGGCAGAACGGACAGGAGTTCTGCCCCACGTGCGACGCCGACGGGACCGCTTCCGCGGACGCCGGGAGCCGGGAGTCCGAGGCACAGACCGACGACGGGCCGGGGGCGGCCCGCAACGCCGGTACCGGGGGGCCGCAACCCGCCGACGCGCCGTCCGAAGTGACCGACGTGACCGATGTCAGCGGCGCCGAGACGGACGGCCGAGTCACCGACGAGAGCGCGAGTCGTCCGCCGGCGGGGTCCCCCGACGCTCCCGACACCGGTGCCCCGCGGTCGCCCCCCTCGCAGTCGCCGGGGTCGGAGCCGACCCGGGCGTCGACGGCAGACCGCGCTCCCGCCCGGCCGGCGGCGGAGGTGGGAGCGTCGCCGCAGGGGTCGCCGTCGGGCCCGTCGAGCGGTGCGGATACCGCGGCGACCGACCGTCGGGAGGACGCGCGCGACCGAACCGGCGACACGACCGTCGCGCGCGACGCGCTCGTCGCCGCCCTGACCGCCCACGCGAACGCGGCCACGACCGACGACGCCCGGCGGGCGCGAGACCACCTCGCGGCCGCCCGCGAGGCGGCCGAGGCGCTGGCGGCGCTCGACCGGGTCGGACGATAGCTCGGGCCGGCGAGCGGCAACCGTTATCGGGACGCGGTCACCTTCTCGTGCATGAACGTGCTCGTCGCGGTCGACGGCTCCGACAACAGCATGCGTGCGCTCCGGTTCGGGGTCGAGTTCGCGGACCGGTACGAGGCCGAGTTGGACGTGGTCCACGTCACCGACAGGGAGACGCCGGCGACCGAGGAGGTGCTCGACCGGGCCACGGAGGTGCTGGAGTCGATGGGGGCGACGGTCGACCCGGAACTCGACGTGGTCGAGGAGATGGAACTCCCGACGGCGCGCGAATCGGGGAAGGAACTGTTGAAACTGGTCACCGACCGCGGGTACGACCACGTCGTCGTGGGCTACCACGGCGCCGGTCACGTCGAACGAGCCATCCTCGGGAGCGCGAGCGAGACGGTGATTCGGGGCACGCCCGTCCCCGTGACCGTCGTCCCCTGATTCGCGCTGCTCGGGCTACTCCGGGTAGTCGCTCCCGACGACCTCCCGAATCCGCTCTGCGGTCACCGCTCCGACGCCCGACACCTCCTGGAGGTCCTCCTCGCGGGCGGTCATCACCGCCTCGACGGTGCCGAAGTGGTCGAGGAGCGCCCGCGCGGTCACCGGACCGATGTCCGCGATGGAACTCACGACGTACTCCTGTTGTTCCGCGAGCGTCTTGCTCGCCTTCTCGCCGTGAGCGGACACCTCGCGGTCGCTCGTCTCCTGTTCGCGCCGCGCGATGACCTCCAGGAGGTCCGCGGTCTCGGCCTCGTCGGCCGTCCGGAGCACCGAGGCGTCGAAGTCGACGGCGAGCGACGCGAGCGCGCCCCGCACCGCGTTCGGGTGGACGTTCCGCTCGCCGTAGAGGTCCTCCCCTTCGATTATCACGACCGGCCGGGCGTACGCCCGCGCGGTGTCCTTCACCTGTTCGAACATCGAGCGGTCGCCGCCCACCAGCGTGTCGAGGAAGTCCGCGACCGACTTCCGCTCGACGGCCACTCGGTCCGACAGCACGTAGTCGCCCACCGCGAGCGTCTCCAGCCGGGTCGTCACCCCCTCGCGCGTCGAGAGGTCCCGCGCGATGGTCGAGTCGAGTTCCCGCTGGTCGACGACGATCTCGACCCCGTCGGCGTCCGCGTCGGCGGTGGCGACGACGCCCTCGTCGTCCGCGTCGGCGCTCGTCCCGTCCGACTCGCCGGCCTCGGAGTCCGGTTCGGCGTCGCCGGCGAAGTCGGCCAGACCCGGCTGGCCGTCTCCGCCACCGGCTCCGGTCTCCCCGCTCGCGTCGCTCCCCCGTCGGCCGTCTCGGCCGGTCCGGTGGCGTCGGCCGAGTCGGCCGTTCCCGCCGACGCGTTCTCGGCTCCGGTTCCCGCTTCGGCACCGTCGAACTCCGTGAGCGCGGACTGGCCGTCGTGGAGTTCCGCGCTCACCTCGTCTGCGACGCCCTTGAGCGCGCGGAGTTCCTCCTCCATCCGGTTCTCCTTGCGCCTGCTTATCCAGAAGTACGCCTCGTCGCGGGTGTCCTCGGCCATCAACACGACCACCTTCCCCTCGTCCTGCCGGCCGGTCCGCCCCTTGCGCTGGATGGAGCGGATGGCCGTCGGCACCGGTTCGAAGAAGAGGACGAGGTCCACCTCGGGCACGTCCAGCCCCTCCTCGGCGACGGAGGTGGAGACGAGCACCTCGAACTCGCCGGCGCGGAACGCGTCGAGCGTCTCCCCCTGCTGTTTCTGGGTCATCCCGTCGCTCCCCTCCTTGTCGCCCTGCCCGACGAACCGCCGGGTGTCGAACGACGCCGAGAGGAACTCCGTCAGCGCCTCGGCGGTGTCGCGCGACTCCGTGAACACGATGACGCGTTCGCCGCCGCCGATGCCGAGCGTCTGGGCGAGCAGCACCCGGGTGCGGCGGAACTTCGGGTGGAGGTCGTCGAACGACTCCGCGCGCCGCATCGCCTCTCTCACCTTGGGTTCCGAGACCAACCGCTGGCTCGCCTTCGACGCGCCCGACGAGCGGGCGGCGTTGCGCTGGCGCTCGAAGTAGCGCCGGAGCGCCTCGACGCTCTGCGTCTCGACGAGTTCGACCGCTCGCCGGAGCTTCATTATCTCGGCGTGCGTCGACATCCCCTTGTACGCCTCCGACTTGCCCGAGTCCATCATGCGCTGGAGCTGCGCGCGCATGCCGTTGAGCTGTTTCTGCGAGACGTCGGGCTGGGTCGTGTTCGACACGCCGATGGACTTCAGCTTCTCCAGCCGGTCCCGGATAACCTCGTTGAGCGCGTCGCGCATCTCGATGATATCGTCGGGAAGCTGGATGGTCTCCCACTCCACGTCGGTGTCGTGGGTGTACTCGGCCACGTCGGCGTCCGCCTCGGTCATCACCTCCACCTCGTCGATGCCGAGGTTCTCACAGACCGTGAGAATCTCCTCCTCGTCGCCGCCGGGCGAGGCGGACATCCCCGTCACGAGCGGGTTCTCGGCGTCGGTGTGGTAGCGCTCGGCGATGTAGACGTACGCGTAGTCGCCGGTCGCGCGGTGACACTCGTCGAACGTGAGGTGGGTCACGTCCGCGAGCGAGACGCGGTTGCCCACCAGGTCGTTCTCGACCACCTGCGGGGTGGCGATGACGATTCGCGCGTCGTCCCACACGGCCGCGCGGTCGTCCGGCCGCACGTCGCCCGTGAACACCACCACCTCCTCGTCGTCCATCCCGAGCGCCTCGCGGTAGAACGCCGCGTGCTGCTGGACGAGCGGCTTCGTCGGCGCGAGGAACAGAGCCTTGCCGCCCACGGTCGACAGCCGCTCGGCCGTCACGAGCAGCGACACCGTCGTCTTCCCCAGCCCGGTCGGCAGGCAGACGAGCGTGTGCGCCCGCGTCGCCGTGTCCGCGAGTTCGACCTGGTAGCGCCGCCGCTCGATGAACTGCGGCGCGAGCATCGGGTGCTCGACGTACTCGGTGTCGGGGTCGGCGGCCTCCGCCATCCTTGCCTCCTACTCCGTCGTCGCGGGTAAACTTTCCCGAACCGGGGCGAAAGTGAAACCCGCCCTCAGGCGTCCTCTCGTCGACGGGCGGGGGACCGGCGCTCCTCACACGCCCGCTCGGGGACCGGCACACCCATGAGCGCGGCCCACTCGGGGATGTGACACTCCTCTGTCTCCGTCATCGGTAGAACGCACCACGAGCACCGAGTTAATCGTTCCCCCTGTTCCCAGTTGCTGACGCGGTCGTTTTCCGTGGGTCTCGCCGCGACGCGCCCCAAGTATCACCCGGGTTCGGACGGCCTCAGACGACCCGCTCGCCGTCGTCGTCGTACAGTCGGATGGCGTCGACCGGGCAGGTCCGCGCGGCGAACTTCGCGTCGAGTTCCGCGCCCTCGGGGACCTCCAGCGAGAACAGGTCCGGTTCAACCTCCTCGGCCCCCCGGAGGTCGGCCTTCCCCTCGTCCATGTTCTTCTCGAAGGCGTCCCACTCGGCGACGCACTGGTACATCCCGACGCAGGTGTCGCGGTCGAACTCGATTCGCATACCCAGGGGTCGGGTCCGGGCGGCCCTAACGGCTTCGTCACGCGACGGCGGGACCGGGGGCCGTCCGCGCCGTCGGCTCACACCGCCAGCAGTCGCGCGACGGGGACGCGAATCCCCGAGAGTGTAGCGTCTCTCGGGGCGAACACCGGGCGGTGTCCCGGTCGATAGCGTCCTCGAGCGCGTCGGTACAGACGCCACACGCCGGACGCGGCGGCGCGCGCGCCGGCGGGACCGACCGTGGCGGGCCGACACCAGCGCCGCCGCCAGCAGGGCGAGCAGGGAGCGGTTCGGGCGGAGATAGCGAGGGACACGACAGCACCAGCGACGCTGCCGAGCGAGTACTTCGGGTGGAACGGGCGGCCCGAGCGAAACGAGCAAGCGTTTTGCGCCCCGCGGGCGACCCCCCGCGCATGAAGTCGAACGCTGGCGGCGACGACGCCAAGCGGGCGGCGGGCGAGGGGGCGGCGGCGCTCGTGACCGACGGCGACGTGGTGGGACTCGGCACCGGGAGCACGGCGGCGCACGCCATCCGGCGGCTGGGCGAACGGGTCGCGGACGGACTCGACGTCGAGGGGGTGACGACGTCGTACCAGTCGCGCGAGTTGGCTCGCGAGGCCGGCGTCCCGCTCCGCTCGCTCGCGGACACGGCCCGCGTCGACGTCGCCGTCGACGGCGCGGACCAGGTGGCCGGCGGCGACCTGATAAAGGGCGGCGGCGCGGCCCACGCCCGCGAGAAGGTGGTCGACGCGGCGGCCGACCGGTTCGTCGTCGTCGTCGACGAGACGAAACTGGCCGAGGCGCTCACCCGGTCGGTACCCGTCGAGGTGCTGCCGGCCGCCCGCGCGAGCGTCGCTGCCGCCGTCGCGGACGCGGGCGGCGACGCGACGCTCCGCGCGGCCGAGCGCAAGGACGGCCCCGTCGTGACGGACAACGGCAACCTCGTGTTCGACTGCGGGTTCGGCCGCGTCGACGACCCCGCCTCGCTCGCGCGGACGCTCTCGGCGACGCCCGGCGTCGTCGAACACGGCCTGTTCGTCGGGCTGGCGGACGACCTGCTGGTCGGGACGCCGGACGGGGACGTGACTACCCGGTCGGTGAAATAAGCGGAGAAAGGACGACCGACTTACAGGTCGCGCGGCTGGACCGTCTTCCGGTCGTTCGCCTCGGCGCGTCGGGCCGAATCGTCGAGGAGTTCCGCGACTTCCTCGTCGAGCGCGTCGTAAAAGTCCGACGCGACGTTCTTGTCATCCAGGTACTCCTTGACGGCTGCCTTGACGATGAGGTCTGCCATGCAGGCGTCGTTTCCGACGCCCGCCTTATAAGATTTCCCAAATTCGGCCGTACACGAGGGGTCTCGCGGCCGTTTGTGGCGGATGCGCCCGCCGGATTTATAAGTCACCGGCCACCGACGACCGCAAGTCGCTGCGCCCCCGTGTCGGGAGCATGCGTGAGACGCTCGACGCGCTCGCGGCCGGCGACCTGACGCCCGCGGAGGCGGAGGCCCGGTTGCGGGGGTACGCGACGGCGGACGTGTCCGGCGACGGCGACGAGGCAGGGCGACGCGCGCGGTTCGACGCGGCGCGCGAGACGCGGCGCGGGCTCCCGGAGGGCATCTTCGCGGCGGGGAAGACGCCGACGGAGACGGCCGCGCTCGCGTCGACGGCGCTGGAGACGACCGGGCGCGCGCTCGTGACCCGGGCGGACGACCGGACCGCGCGGCGCGTGCAGTCGTACCTCGCGGACGCGCACCCCGACGCGACGGTCGACCGGAACGCACGCGCGCGAACGCTCCTGGCCCGCACGCCGGCGTTCGACCCGCCGGCGGTCGACGCCGACGTGGCCGTCGTCACCGGCGGCACCGCCGACGCCGCGGCGGCCGGGGAGGCGGCCGTCGTCGCGCGCGCGGCCGGTCCGCGCGTGCGGACGTACGAGGACGTGGGCGTGGCGAACATCGACCGGGTGCTCGACGTGACGGACGACCTCCGGGGGGCGGACGCGCTCGTGGTCGCCGCCGGACGGGAGGGGGCGCTCCCCACCGTCGTCGCGGGACTGGTCGACGCGCCCGTCGTCGCCCTCCCGGTCGCGTCGGGGTACGGGGCGGGCGGCGACGGACTCGCGGCCCTGCTCGGCATGCTCCAGTCGTGTACGGTGCTCTCGACGGTCAACGTGGGCGCGGGGTTCGTCGCGGGCGCACAGGCGGCACTGGTCGCCCGTCGCGTCGCGTCGGCGCGCGCGGGGGACTGATTCGGCCACAAATCACGGAACGAATGCCCGACGGGCTTGTCGAACGATGGCAAGGGTATATCTGTGCGCACGTTGTACCGTTGCTCGCCGGCAGCGGTGGATGCCGGTCGACCATGCCACGCTGCGACCACTGCGGGTCGCATATATCCGACCGCTTCGCCCGCGTTTTCAGCGACGAGCACGGGAGGCTCAACGCCTGCCCGTCGTGCTCCGCGAACGCGGGAATCGCCGAAGCGGCCCGAGATCGGACCCGCGCCGACGACTGAACCGCTCTGTGACCACCTCACTCGCCGCAGCGGCCACCACACACCTGCCCGCCCGGACCGACCGGGCGGGCCTTCGCGGTACGCCGCCGGTTTCTTACCGCCGTGCTCCCTCCTCCCCCCGTGGGTGGCCACTACGTCTACGTCGTGGAGTGCGCCGACGGGAGCTTCTACACCGGCTACACGACCGACGTCGACCGCCGGGTCGCCGAACACGACGCGGGCGAGGGGGCGAAGTACACTCGCGGGCGGACGCCGGTCCGACTGGTCCACGCGGAGTCGTTCGACTCGCGGTCGGCCGCCATGAGCAGGGAGTACGCCGTGAAACAGCTCTCGCGCCGGCAGAAGGAGCGGCTGGTCACGGGCGAGCGTCAGGGGTAACCGGCGCGCACAGTCAGCACCGTCACTCGGGGACGTCCAGGAACTCCCCCTTGTGGCCGGCGTGGTGGGCGACGCGGCGGCCCAGTTTCTCGGTCCGGTCGCGGAGGCCGTCGTCGACGAACTCGAACCGGGAGTCCCTGCCGATTCCCGCCCCCGGTTCGTCCCGCTCCTCGAAGCGGTTCCGAGCGTTCCGGATGCCGACCTGGAGCGGGACGGTCCAGCCGTGGACGCCACGGACGGTCGCGCGCATGTGTTCGAGCGTCCCCTCGTAGGAGCCGCCGCCCGCGGACGCGAGCAGGCCGACGACGGTGTCTTCGTACTCGTCGAACGAACACCAGTCGTGGAAGCTCCGGAACGCGGAGGAGTACGACCCGTGGTAGACGGGCGTGCCGACGAGCGCGCCGTCGGCCGCCCGCATCCGCGCGAGCAGGTCGGCGACGTCGCCGGCGTCCTCCGGGTCGACGTCGGGATGGTACATGGGGGCGTCGAGTTCGGGGTCGCCGAGGTCGATGTAGTCGGTCTCGGCGCCGTACTCCGCGGCGGCGTCGAGCGCGTAGTGGAGCGCCGCGCGCGTGTAGCTGCCGTCCCGGCGCGAGCCACAGACGGCGACGACGAGGGGTCGCTCTGTCATGCTATCGCTCGGGTGCCGACGCCGAAAAGCGCCACGATAGCGGCGGACGGAGCCGTCTCGCGACTGCCCCACCGCCGTTCGGCCGGCCGCGGACGCGAGCGACCGTCCGTCGGCATCGGATTTTTCCCCTCGCCCCGCGAGCGCCCGGTATGGACACCGACGCCATCGCGTTCGGTACCGACGGCTGGCGCGCGACCCTCGACGAGTTCACCGACGACCGGGTGCGGGTCGTGGGACAGGCGGTGGCGGACTACCTCGCGACGCGGCGCGAGGAGGGCGCCGTGGACGCGGACGCGCCGGTCGTGGTCGGCTACGACGCCCGTCCGACCAGCGAGGGGTTCGCCGAGTCGCTCGCGGAGGTGCTCGCCGGCAACGGGTTCGACGCGGTCCTCCCCGAGCGCGACTGCCCCACGCCCGTCGCCGCCTACGCCGTCGTCGACCGCGGGGCGGCGGGCGCGCTCATGGTGACGGCGTCGCACAACCCGCCCGAGTACAACGGCGTGAAGTTCATCCCGAGCGACGGCGCGCCCGCGCTCCCGGACGTGACCGAGCGAATCGAGGCGAACCTGCGGGAACCGGCACTCGACGCCGAGACGCCCGGCGAGGTGACCCGCGCGGACCTCGTGCGTCCGCACGCCGACCACGCGCGCAGACTGGTCGCGTCCGGTTCCGACGGCGCGCCCGACCTCACGGGGCTGACCGTCGCGTACGACGCCATGCACGGCAGCGGGCGCGGCGTCACGGACGCGCTGCTCGAATCGGCCGGCGCGGAGGTCATCAGGCTCCGCTGTGACCGGGACGCGGAGTTCGGCGGCGGGTCGCCCGAACCGAGCGCCGAGAACCTCGACACGCTCGCGGAACACGTCGGCCACGGCGACGCGGACCTCGGCATCGCCAACGACGGCGACGCCGACCGACTCGCCGTCGTCACGCCCGAGCGGGGGTTCCTCGACGAGAACCTCTTCTTCGCCGCGACGTACGACGCCCGCCTGGAGGACGACTCCGGGCCGGCGGTCCGAACCGTCTCGACGACGTTCATGATCGACCGGATCGCGGAGGCGCACGGCGAGGAGGTGGTCGAGACGGCGGTCGGGTTCAAGTGGGTCGCGCGGGCGATGGCCCAACACGACGCGCTGATGGGCGGCGAGGAGTCGGGCGGCTTCTCCGTCCGGGGGCACATCCGCGAGAAGGACGGCGTCCTGATGGCGTTGGTCGCGGCGGCCGCGGAGGCGGACGAGTCGTACGACGAGCGGGTCGACCGCCTCGAGGCCGAACACGGCCGCATCGTCGCCGACAAGACGAGCGTCGACTGCCCCGACTCGGAGAAAGAGCGGGTCATCGCCGACCTCGCGGAGCACATCCCCGACGAGGTGGCCGGGCAGGCGGTGGCGGACGTGGTGACCGTCGACGGGTTCAAACTCCTGCTCGCGGACGGGTCGTGGATGCTCGTCCGCCCGAGCGGGACCGAGCCCAAGATGCGCGTGTACGCCGAGTCCGGTAGTGAAGAACGCTCGCGCGCCATCCTCGACGACGGCCGAGAACTGGTCGCGCCGCTGGTGTAATCACGGACCCTCCTCCCATGACCGCATCCGAACTCACGCTGCGTGAGGCGACCGACGTCGACCCCGTCGTCTCGCTGCTGGACGACGCGGGGTTACCGACGGACGACGTGCGCGACGGTCCGGCGCAGTTCTACGTCGCGACGCGACCGGACGACGACGACCCCGTCGCCGCCGGTGGACTCGAACCCGCCGGCGCGGCAGTCCTCCTCCGCTCGGTCGTCGTCCGCCCGGACGCACGCGGCGCGGGCGTCGGACGGGCGCTGTTGTCGCGACTCGAAGCGCGCGCCGCGGCCGCGGGGGCCCGGGACTGTTACCTGCTCACGACGGACGCGGACGACTTCTTCGCCCGCCTCGGTTACGAGCGCGTCGCCCGCGGGGACGTGCCCGAGGGGATTCGCGAGACCCGGCAGTTCGCGGCGCTGTGTCCCGACTCGGCGACGGCGATGCGCAGGCGGCTACCCGAGTCGTCCGCGTAGCCGGTCGTCGCCCGGGTCGTCCTCCCCCTCCTTCGTCCCCGCGTCCGCGCCGCTCCCGACCGCCTCGACGTCGAACCCGAGCGACTCGTAGAACGGTCGCACCTCCCGGCGGAACGCTGCCGTCAGGGGGCCGGTCGCGCGCTCGGCGGCCGCGCGGACGAGCGCGCTCCCGACGCCGTCGCCCCGACGCCGCGGTCGGACGGCCACCGCCGCGACCCGGTTGCCGTCGAGTACGAGCGCTCCGGTGACCGTCCCGTCCGCCTCGCTCACCAGCACGTCGCCGGCGTCGATTCGGGCCGGGAGGTCGTCGGGCACCTCCAGCAGCGCGCCGTCGAGCACTCGGCGGACGGCGAGCGCGTCCGCGGGGGTCGCCTCGCGGACGCCGGTCATCCGCCCTTGACGAGCCTGAGCACCCGCACGCGCTCGGCGTCGACCGTTCGGTCGTCCGGCACGGGCGTCCCCGACACGAGGACGGTCACCTCGTGAGGGGAGTAGCCGACGGCCCGGCAGAGGTCGGCGTACGTCGCGTCGTCGGCCAGCGACACCGACTCGGTTCCCTCGCCGACGACGTCCGCGACTACGTCCATGCCCGGAGTCGACCGCCGAGGGATTTCAGCGTTGTTCCCCCGACCAGCGCGCCCGCGCCCCACAGCGCGAGCGCGGCGGCGACCGGCGGACCGGCCGCCGGAGCGCGGCGAAGAGCGCGAGCGCGGCGGTGGCGGCGGCGACGCCGACCGGAAGCCGCACGGCCAGTGCCCTCCCGCCGGCCGCCGCTCCGACCGCCAGCGACACCAGCGCGCCCGCGCCGAACACCGGGAACAGCAGGCCGACGAGCGGCGTGCCCACGACCGACAGCGCGAGCAGCACCACCCCGGTGACCGACGCGCAGGCGACGGCGATGCCGCGCGCGAGCGACCGCACCGGCCCCGACCGGGCGCGGGCGACGACCGCACCTGTCTCGGGCGCGACCTGCGACAGCCCGAGCGCGAGCGCGCCGGCAGCCAGCGGGAGGAGGCGGGGGAGCAGTCCCGCGGCGCGCAGGAGCGTCCCGACCGGGCCGAGCAGCGCGTCGGTCGGTCGGCGCGCGCCCGCGACGACGCCCCCCCGGTCGACGAGGCGGGCGTCGTATTCGACGTCTCCCTCGACCCGCGCGCCGTCCGCGAGGACGACCCGTCCGCCGAGCACCGTCGCGGCTCCCGTCCTCCCCGCCAGTCGGACGGTTCCGCCGCCGGCGTTCAGGTCGCCCGTCTCCCCCCCGACCACGACCCGGCCGCCGTAGGCGGTGACCGGTCCGCCGACGGTGCCGTTCACGCGGACGAGGCCGCCGAACGCCTGCACGTCGCCGGTGACGGTCGCGCCCCCCGTGAGCACCACGACGCCGCCGTACGCACGCAGGTCGCCCTCGACGGTGCCGGCGACCACCGTCCGCGCCCCGACGGCGGTGACCCGTCCCTCGACCGTCTCGTTCGGTCCGACGGCGACGGTGGTGAACGGGCCCGACGGGACCGACCCGCTCGTTCCCGGGGCGGCCGACTGGCCCGCGACGCCAGCGGACGCGCCCGCGCCGGCGAGCGCGCTCCCCCCCAGCAGCAGACAGAGCGCGAGCGCACCGAGGGCGACGCCGGCCGGTCGAGCGAGACGCGACACGCGAGCGGGTTTCCGACACGCGGACATATGTCTCGCGGTCGGCCGTGGGACGGAACACGGGTTCGACGGCGGGGCGTCCCGGGGCGTCTCGGGGCGTTTATCCCGGCGGCCCCCCCACGGTCGGACATGAGCGAGGCCGACGCCGAGGAGGGCGCGGGCGGGACGCCCGGTCGGGAGGTCTGGATCGAGAAGTACCGGCCGCAGCGACTGGCGGACGTGGCCGGCCACGAGGACATCGTCTCGCGTCTCGAGGGGTACATCGAGCGGAACGACCTGCCGCACCTGCTGTTCGCCGGGCCGGCGGGCGTCGGGAAGACCACCTGCGCCGTCGCCATCGCGCGGGAGGTGTACGGCGACGACTGGCGGGGGAACTTCCTCGAACTCAACGCCTCCGACCAGCGGGGCATCGACGTGGTCAGGGACCGCATCAAGAACTTCGCGCGCTCGTCGTTCGGTGGCTACGACTACCGCATCATCTTCCTCGACGAGGCGGACTCGCTCACCGACGACGCCCAGTCCGCGCTCCGCCGGACGATGGAGCAGTTCTCCGACAACACGCGGTTCGTCCTCTCGTGTAACTACTCCTCGAAGATAATCGACCCCATCCAGTCGCGGTGTGCGGTGTTCCGCTTCTCGCCGCTGTCGGACGAGGCGGTCCGCGCGCAGGTGGTCGACATCGCGGCCGCCGAGGACATCGAGGTGACCGACGACGGCCTCGACGCACTGGTGTACGCCGCGGACGGGGACATGCGCCGGGCCATCAACTCCCTACAGGCCGCGGCGACCACGGGCGGCGTCGTCGACGAGGAGACGGTGTACGAACTCACGGCGACCGCCCGGCCCGAGGAGATACGCGCGATGGTCGAGGACGCCCTCGACGGCGACTTCTCGAAGGCGCGGGCGACGCTCGACGCCCTGCTCACCGAGACGGGGATGGCCGGCGGCGACGTGGTCGACCAACTCCACCGCTCGGTGTGGGACGTCGGCCTGAGCGACCGCGAGGCGGTCCGGGTGATGGAGCGCATCGGCGAGGCGGACTACCGCATCACCGAGGGGGCCAACGAGCAGGTGCAGTTGGAGGCGCTGCTGGCGTCGCTGGCGCTCGACTCCTCCGAGTAGGGCGGGGTCTCTCGGCTCGCTCCGGATCCGAACGCGAGTCAGGTTCGTCGACGGTACGTCCGACTCAGACCTCGGGTTCGATGTAGACCATGTTCACGCGGTCGTCCGTCTCGCGGAGCGCGGCCTTGATTCGCTCGATGCGTTCGTCGATGTCGGCGGTGTCGAGATCGGAGTCGAAGCTCACGTTCGCGGCGACGAACGCGTCCGCCGGGCCGATGAACATCGTCCGGAACTCGTCGACGTGGACGACGCCCGAGTGGTCGGCAATCGTCCGGCGGAGGTCCGCTTCGATTTCTGCGTGGAGCGACTCGCCGATGAGCAGGCGCTTGTTCTCCCACGCGAGCGCGACGGCGAATCCCATCAAGAGCAGGCCGATCACGATCGACGCGATCGCGTCGTAGACGGGATTCTCGGTGACGCGCGCGAGCGAGATTCCGACGAGGGCGATAGCCGCGCCGCCGAGGGCGATGGTGTCCTCGGTGAACGCGGTGAGCGTCGTCACGTCGCTCGTTCGCCCGAACGCCTGCCGGATGCCGGTCCAGCCGTACTTGTTTATCTGCCGTTGCAGCTCGGCGTTCGCCTTCCATAGCGCGTACGACTCGAAGCCGATGGCGCCGAGGAGGACGACGACGTTCACCCAGAACGGGTCGACGGGCACCAACTCGGTGAAATTGATTCCGGCGAGGACGACGTCGCTCCGCTCGCCGGCGTGTCCCCCCGCCATGAACGCGTCGTACCCGTGTTTCAGCGACTCCCACCCGGCGATACCGAACAGGAACACCGAGACGAGAAACGAGTAGAAGAACTGCGCCTTCCCGTACCCGAACGAGTGCGACTGGGTAGGGTCCTGCCCGGAGTAGCGGATGCCGATCAGCAGGAACACCTGGTTGCCCGTGTCGGAGATGGAGTGGTACGTCTCGGAGAGCATCGAGGAACTCCCGGTGAGCAGGAAGCCGAAGAACTTGAGGATCGCGATGGCACCGTTGGCGATGAGGGCAGCGATGACGACGGACTTGCTCCCGGCCATGGCGGAGGCCACTCGCGCCCCCCTAATAACGTGGGGGTGTTCCCGCCGCGCCCCGTGGACGAGACGGGGCTTGGAGGCCGGGACCGACCGAACAGTTAGGAGTCGCCCGGCCGAGACGCTAGCCGTGCTCACCGTCGTCTCGGACACGCACGGCACGACCGACCACCGCCTCGAAGGACGGACGCGGGAGGCCATCGGGGAGGCCGACACCGTCGTCCACGCCGGCGACTTCTACCGGGAGGCGGTGCTCGACGCCTTCCTCGCGGAGAACGAGTCGCTGTACGCCGTCACGGGCAACAACGACGACGCGGCACTCCGGGAGCGACTCCCGCGCGAGCGGGTGGTCGCCTACGAGGGGGTGACGCTCGCCGTCCGCCACCGGAGTCGGACGGGGACGACCGGGCTGGCGCTGTTCGGCCGTGAGCGCGGCGCGGACGCGGTCGTCTTCGGACACAGCCACCGCCCGACGTTCGACGACGACGGTCCGGTTCCGCTGCTCAACCCGGGGAGCCACGCGGACCCGCGGGGGAACCGCCCGGCGCACGCCGAACTGGAGCGGTCGGCGGGCGGGCTCTCCGGGCGGCTGGTCACGCCGGACGGGGACGTGTTCGAACGGTTCGAAATCCCGGTCCGCGACGGGTGAGGCGGCGGGAGCCGCCCCGTGGAGGACGAGAGGGGACCGAAGCGTGTGGAGGACCGAAGCGTCGCGGGGACCGGTACCAGTCCGTTGCGGCGCCCGCGACATATACACGTCGTAGAGTCAAAGACCGCTTTTAGTTACGCGGGACCAGTTCACACGCACGAGAGTTCTCCGGCGCTCAGCGCCGGTAGCCGAGGTACGCGCCGACGAGGACGAGCGTGACCAGCCCGCCGAGGAGGAAGAGCGCGCCCGGCGACGCCGCGAGCGTCTCCAGCAGGGTCGGGCCGTGTGCCGCGGCTGTCTCGACGCCCGTCGCGCCGAGGTCCGCGGCCGTCTCCGTGGCGGCCGCGGCGGTCTCGCGGGCGGCCTCGGTCGTCGTCCCCGCGTCCTGCGTCGAGAACCCGCCGGCGTCGCCGCCCTCGGTGGACGCGCCGTCGGCACCGCCCGCGGACCCGAACCGGAACGCGAACGGACCGCCGAGCGTCTGCTCGACGACGGCCGCGCCGAGACCGACGGCGCCGACGGCGCAGAGGAGGCGTTTGAGCGTCCCCTTCAGCCCGGTGGTGTCCTCCTCGCGGCCGGCGACGAGTACGAGCGCGCGGTCGGCGGGGGCGTACACGTCCATCTCGCGGCCCTTCTCCGAGTAGGCGGTCCCCGCGACTTCGACCAGCCCCGCCTCGGAGAGCCGCTTCAGGTGGTACTGGGCGTTCTGGAGGCTGGTGTCGGCGCGGTTCGCCACGTCGCTCGCCGGACCGGGTTCCTCGTGGAGTTCCGAGAGGAGCCGACGGGCGGTGCCCGAGGAGAGCGCCGAGAGCACGTCGTCGGCGTCGTCGCCGTCGACGCCGATGACCCGGGGCTCTCTGTCCTCGGCACCCCGCAGGTCCGGCGTGGAGGGCAGGATGTCGGCCATCGGCGGCGCTTTCGGCCCGGCGGACGTAAGCCTTCTCGTCGTCCTCCCAGCGGGGTTTCACGAGAACGCACCCGAAAGCCTTTGCACCGCTCCCCTCCACGGCGGCACATGGGCATCCTCGACACCCTCGCGGAGGCGGTGGCGGCGAACCCCGTCCTCGCGGGGATTCTCGTCGTCCTCCTCCTGCTCGTCTTCGGCGCGTACCTGTTCGTCCGGCGGGTGCTGGTCAGCGCCAAGGAGGGGTACGCCGCCGGGCGCGAGGGGCGCTGAGTCGAGTCGGGTAGAGTCGGGCCGGGGACCGGGACGGACGGCCGTGGCCCGTGGGGACACGCACTTGTAGGGGGCGAGCGACCGGGCGGTATGGTCGCGCTCGGAACCCTCGCCACGCTCGTCGTCGCGGCGCTCGCCTCGCTGTTCATGGCGTGGGCCATCGGCGCGGGGTCGTCGGGGTCGACGCCGTTCGCCCCCGCGGTCGGAGCGAACGCCATCTCCGTGATGCGCGCGGGGTTCGTCGTCGGCGTACTCGGCTTCCTCGGCGCCGTGCTCCAGGGTGCGAACGTGACGGAGGCGGTCGGGACCGCGCTCATCGACGGCGTCACCATCACCGCGACGGCCGCCATCGTCGGTCTGCTCACCGCGGCGGCGCTGGTGGCCGTCGGCGTGTTCGCGGGCTACCCCATCGCAACCGCGTTCACCGTCACCGGCGCGGTCGTCGGCGTCGGGCTCGCGCTCGGCGGCGCGCCCGCCTGGGACAAGTACCGGGAAATCGTGACGCTGTGGGTCGCGGTCCCGTTCGTCGGCGGCGGCGTCGCGTACGCCACCGCCCGCCTCCTCCGGGCCGAACGCGTCCCCGAGCGGGTCGCCGTCCCCGCGCTCGCCGGGCTGGTGGGGGCCATCGTCGCCAACATCGGGTTCTCGGTGCTCGGCCCGCCCGGCGAGAACGCCTCCATCGCGGAGGCGCTCGGCGGCCGACTGGAACTGGTGTCGGTCGGTCCGGTTCCCAGCGGGGTCGCGGTCGTCACGCTCGCGGTCGCCGCGCTCGCGACTGCCGGGCTTCGGTACGAGATGGTGCGTGACGAGACCGCCGGACAGCGGCACTTCCTCCTGGTGCTGGGCGCGCTCGTCGCCTTCTCCGCCGGCGGCTCGCAGGTCGGGCTGGCCATCGGGCCGCTCGTCCCGCTGCTCGACTCCGGCGTCTCCATCCCGCTCACCGCGGTCCTCGTCGGCGGCGGAATCGGCCTGCTCGCGGGGTCGTGGACCGGCGCTCCCCGGATGATAAAGGCGCTCGCGCAGGACTACTCCTCGCTCGGTCCACGCCGCTCTATCGCCGCGCTCATCCCGAGTTTCGCCATCGCACAGACCGCCGTCGCGCTGGGCGTGCCCGTCTCGTTCAACGAGATAATCGTCTCGGCCATCATCGGCTCCGGGTACGCCGCGGGCGGTGCGGGCGTGAGCACGCGCAAGATGGTGTACACGGTCCTCGCGTGGATCGGGTCGCTCGTGCTCGCGTTCGGACTCGGCTACGGCGTGTTCACCGGCGTCGACGCGCTCGTGTGAGTACTGGGCGCTCCGGGTACCTGCGGTCGAGGGTTGCCACGGCGTCCGTCCCGCCTACTCTCTCGCTTCCAGTTCGTCCGGTTCCTCTTCCCGTTCCTCCTCGCCGTACCGCTCGGTGATGGTGACCCGGGCGCGCATGATGCGGGTGTTGTCGACCTCCTCGATACGGATGGCGACGCCGTCGTACTCTATCTCCTCGCCCTCCTCGACCAGCCTGCCCGCGCGGTTGAACACGAAGCCGGCGAGCGTCTCGAACTCCTCCCCCTCCGGGAGTTCGATGTCGAGCACCTCGTTCACCTCGTCGATGTTGACCTCGCCGCGCACGAGCACCGTGTCGTCGTCGACGAACTCGAACGGCTCCTCCTCGTCGCCCTCCAGGATGTCGCCGACGATCTCCTCGACCATGTCCTCCAGCGTGAGGATGCCCTCGGTCGTCCCGAACTCGTCGATGACGACCACCATCTGCATCCGCGACTCCTGCATCTCCTGTAGCAGGTCGTCCGCGTTCTTCGACTCGGGGACGTGCAGCGTCGGCTGGACGACGCCCGCGAGCGTCACGTCGCCCTCGCCGTAGTAACGCGCCCGCACCAGGTCGCGGATGTTCACGACGCCGATGATGTTGTCGAGGTTCCCCTCGTACACCGGGATGCGCTCGTGGTCGGACTGGACGCACGTCTCGATGGCCTCCTCGATGGTGGCGTCCTTCGGCACCGCGGTCACGTCGAGGCGCGGCGTCATCACCTCCTTGGCGATGGTGCGGTTGAACCGGAAGATGCGGTCGAGCATCTCGCGCTCCTCCTCCTCGATGACCCCCTCGCGCTCGCCCGTCTGGATCATGTCCTGAATCTCGTCGCGGGTGACGTACGACGTCTCGATGGCCGACCGGCCGCCGGTCACCTTGTTCACGACCCGCGTCAGGTGGTCGAACGTGACGACCAGCGGGAGGAGGATGTACTCCGACAGCTGGAGCGGGCGAGCGATGCGGAGCGACCACGACTCGGTGTTCTCGACGGCGTAGCTCTTCGGGGCGGACTCCCCGAACAGGAGCACGAGCGAGGTGATGCCGAACGTCGAGACGAGGACGGCGGTGCTCGCGCTGTCGACGTAGATGCCGACGAGCGCCGTCGCCAGCGACGACATCGCGATGTTGACGAGGTTGTTCCCGACGAGGATGGTGACGAGCAGGCGGTGGGGGTCGGACTTGAGTTCCTTGACCGCTTTCGCGCCCCTGCGCCCCTCCTCGACCAGGTGGTCGACCCGGTGGGCCGCCAGCGAGAACATCGCTATCTCCGAGGACGAGAAGAACGCGGAGAGCCCGATGAGGATGATAATGGCGATGCTTCCCGCGATTCCGATGGTCGTCTCGTTTACCGGAATCGCGCCGAACACTCCGCCGGCTTGCGCGGGGGTGACTAGGGGGGCGTGTACCGACGACAAACCCATGTGATACGGTGGATTGTCCGGGGGCGGAATTAAGCGTTGTCCTCCCTCGCGCCCACACGACGGATTTTCCGTGGACGAAGGGATTACCCGCGTGCTCGCCGTACGCCCGTTCATGTCCGACGGCCCGGCTATCACCCTGTACCGACTTCAGGCGTGTCCGTACTGCGAGCGCGTCGTCCGCGTGCTCGACGAACACGGCCTCGCGTACGACTCCCGGTTCGTCGAGCCGATGCACTCCGACCGGGACGCGGTCGCGCGGCTGACGAACAAGCGGACGGTCCCGGCGCTCGTCGACGAGACGACCGGGGTCGCCATGTCCGAGTCGGGGAACATCGTCGAGTACGTCCGGGAGACGTACGGCGGCGGGAGCGACCCCGACCCGGCGGGCACCGGAGGGGGAGCGTAGATGCCCGACTTCGCGGTGGTCGACCTGCCCGAGGCGGACCACCCGACGGAGGGCGAGACCGCCCCCGACTTCACGCGGCCGCTCGTCGACGAGGAGTTCTGGAGCGACGCGTCCCTCTCGGCGCTCACCGACGAGGGCCCCGTCCTCCTCGTCGCCTTCCCGATGGACGGGGCGTTCCCGGCGACGTACGTCTGGAACGAGATTCGCGACCGCGGGTGGGGGACGGAGGGAGACCTCACCGTCCTCGGCGTCTCCATCTCGACGCCGTACGAACACGCGTCGTTCATCGAGGAGCGCGGGATGGACTACCGCCTGTTCTCGGACCCCGCGGCGGGCGTCGCGCGCGAGTACGGCATCGAACACGACCTCGACGGGATGGAGGGCGTCGTCGAGCACCGCCCGGCCGTGTTCCTCGTCGGTACCGACCGGACCGTACAGTACGCCTGGGTCGCGAGCGAGTGGCCCGACTTCCCCGACTACGACGAGGTGGAGGCGCGCATCGACGCGCTGTGAGATGACGCCCGACGCCGACGCTCCCCCCGACGTCGAACGAGCAGCAGAGGCGGTCCGTGCCGGCGACGCCGTCGTCTACCCGACCGAGACGGTGTACGGGCTCGGCGCCGACGCGACCGACGCCGACGCGGTCGACCGTGTGTACGAGCTGAAGCGCCGACCGCGCGAGAAGCCGCTCTCCGTCGCGTTCGGCGACGCGGACGCGGCGCTGGCGGCGACCCGACCCGGCGAGCGCGCCGAGCGGTTCGTCCGGTCGTTCCTCCCCGGCCCGGTCACGGTGGTCGTCGAGCGCGGGCCGGCGTTCCCGGACGTCCTGACCGCGGGCGGCGACCGCGTCGGGGTCCGGGTCCCCGACCACCCCGCCGCCCGGGCGCTGGCGCGGGCGGCCGGGCCGATAACCGCGACGAGCGCGAACCGGTCGGGCGACGAGAGCGTCCGGCGCGTCGCGGACCTCGACCCGCGCATCCGCGAGGGCGTCGCGGTGGTCGTCGACGGCGGCGAGACGCCCGGCGGCGGGAGCACGGTCGTCGACCCCGAGCAGGGAGTCATCCACCGTGCCGGCCTGCGCGTGGACGCCGTGCGCGAGTGGCTGGCCTCGAACCCCTGACCCGCTCCTCGCCGCCGCGCGGACCCGCGACCCCTCCCTCACAGCCCGAGTAACGACCGCAGGCTCCGCGTCCTCACCCCGCACTCGTCCGCGTAGGCGCAGCCCTCGCACTTCGCGTTCCCCCGGAGCCGCGGCGGCGGGCCGTCGAGTTCCCGCGCGGCCCGGAGCGCCCGGCGGTACGCCGCCGTCTTCCGGACCCCGACACGAACCTGCCTGACGACGCCGTGGGCTGGGTACTCGACGACCGCTCGCGGCACCTCCCGCTCGCGCTCCCACGCCAGCGCCTTCGCGGCCGCCACCGCCCGGACCGCCTGCGGTTCCCACACGCCCGACTCGGGCGGCACACCCGGGCTGACGATGCTCGGCATCGGCGGCCCGTCGGCCGGGTCGAGCACCTTGTGCGCGACGCCGTGGGCGTCCTTCCCGTCGAGGAACCGCCGGGTCGCCGCGGGGTCGGTCAGGTCGTCGTACTCCTCGCGGTCCGCCAGCCGCGAGAGCGCCGCCCGGTAGTCGGTCGGCGAGCGGTCGACGGGTTCCGCGTCGAGGGCGGCGTCGTCCATCGCCCGGAGTTCGGGGTAGCGGAACGCGAGAGCGACGCGCTCGCGGGCCGACGGCGGGGGCGTGCGGTCGTCCTCGCGGCGGGCGTAGTACAGCTGTCGGGGACAGTACGCCGCGTGTGCGAGGTCGGAGAACGGAACCGAGTCGAGGTCCGGACGGGACACGGAGGGAGTGGCGGCGCTCTCGTACTTGAACGTGCGCTCGGCCGCCTCGCTCGAGCGCGCGACCGAAACGGGAACTCCGAAGGACGGGTCGACGAGAAGAGCGCCGGCGTCAGAACGAGACGTCCGTCTCCATGTCCTCGGTCGCCTCGCGGAGGCCGTCCTCGTGGGCCTCGGCGGTGAGGCCGCCCTCAAGGTCGGCGTCCGCGAGCAGCTCGCGGAACTCGTCGCGGAAGCGGTCGTTCGCGCGCGTCGACTCCAGGTCGGCCTCGACCACCTCGACGTAGTGGGCCACCGTCGCCTCGTCGGAGTCGAGTCGGTCGGCGCACTCGCCGTCCGACACCCCGTCGACGTGGAGCGAGCGGAGTTCGTCGAGGTCGAACGGCGCGTCGCGGTCCGACTCGCGCACGAGGTGGACGTCCATCCGCGCGTCGAACACCGCCGTCTCGTCGACGCCCGTCGCCTCCGCGATGGCGGCGTCGTCCGCGTCGTCGTGGTACAGCCGGACGACCCGTTCGAGCTCCTCGTCCGAGAGCGACGAGGCGAACTCGTACCGGTCGCGCATCATCCCGACGAGCTCCCGCACCCGCTCCTCGCCGTCGCGCTCGTCGGACAACGACCCGGGCGACTCCTCCTGGCTCTCGGTCACCGTGTCCGACCCGGTGGCCTCCACGAAGATGTCCCTGAGTTCGGCCGTCTTCTCGTCCATGGCTAGGACGGCACGCGACGCGGATACAAAAGCCTATGGGGCGGTCGTGAGCGGCTCAGACGCGCGAATTCGGCCGTTTCGGTCTCCGCTCGACAGGACGTGAACCGGGGGTCGTCGACCGTCGAACCGCGGCGGTCGCGGGCGGGTGCCGGCCGCGTCCGAGCACCGTCGCCGACCGCACCCGACGGCCGGGGGTACCGGCGGCCGAACCGGACGACTGCGGCGAGTTTCGGGGCGCAAGTATTGCGAAGACTTAACGTCGCGGCCCGTCGGGGTACACGCATGCAGACCGAGGTGACGCGCGAGACGTTCTGGACGGTCGGCCCGGTGGGGAAGGCCGTCTTCTACTTCCTCGCGGTGCTCGCCGTCGTCTACTTCCTCTACGGGACGTACGAGCGGTTCGCCCGGTACGCGCGCGGGACGGACGACTGGTTCGAACGCCTCGACGACCTGCCGGCGCGGGTCGTCTCGGCCGCCCGGACGGTGCTCTCGAACCGGGGGCAGTTCGACCGCGACCTGTACGCCGGCGTGATGCACGCGTTCGTGATGTGGGGCTTCCTCACGCTGCTCATCGGGACGACCATCCTCGGCGTCGACATGGACCTCTGGCGACCCGTCACCGGGGACTCGTTCTTCGTCGGCGACTTCTACCTCTCGTACTCGTTCGTGATGGACGCGATGGGCCTGCTGTTCGTCGTCGGCGTCGGCATGGCCATCTACCGCCGCTACACCGAGCGCGACGGCCGCCTGTGGGGCAAACACACCTCGCTGGAGGACGACGCGTTCGTCTGGACGCTGTTCCTCCTCGGCGTCGGCGGCTACCTGCTCGAGGCGTTCCGCATCGTCGGGTCGGCGGAGTTCGTGGCCTACGAGCGGGTGTCGTTCGTCGGCTTCTTCCTCGCCGGCCTGTTCGCCGAGGCGGGGGTCGGTCCCGCCGCCGCCGAGACGCTGTACCACTGGGGCTGGTGGAGCCACGCGCTGCTGGCGCTCGGGTTCGTCGCGCTCGTCCCGCGCGCGAAACCGTTCCACATGCTGTCGAGTTTCGCCAACGTCGTCACCCGCGACGAGAAGGCGGGGGTCCGCCTGCCCGGCGTGCCCGCCGACGCCGACCCGGACGACATCGGGTACGCCGACATCGACGACTTCTCGTGGCGGCACCTGCTCGACCACGACGCCTGCACGAAGTGCGGCCGGTGTTCGTCGGTCTGTCCGGCGAAGGCGTCGGGCCGCCCGCTCGACCCCCGCGACGTCATCCTCGACCTGAAGCAGTACCGGCAGGACCTCGACGCCGGACGGACCGAGGCGGTGGAAATCGTCGCGGACGGCGGCGAGTCGGTCGTCGCCGCGGAGACGATGGAGTCGTGCATGTCGTGTATGGCCTGCATGGACGCCTGCCCGGTCGACATCGAACACGTCCCGGAGTTCACCGAGATGAACCGCCGGCTGACCGAGACGGGACAGATGGACGAGACGGTCCAGGACGCCATGATGAACGTGTTCCAGAACGGCAACACGTTCGGCGACCCGGCCCGGAAGCGCCCCGAGTGGACCGACGACCTCGACTTCGAGGTGCCCGACGCCCGCGAGGCGGACGTGGAGTTCCTCTGGTACGTCGGCGAGTACCCCAGCTACGACGAGCGCAACCGGCGCGTGGCTCGCTCGCTCGCCACCCTGTTCGAACGCGCGGGCGTCTCGTACGGCATCCTCTACGAGGACGAGCAGCACGACGGCAACGACGTGCGCCGCGTGGGCGAGGAGGGCCTGTTCGAGATGCTCGTCGAGGACAACACGGAGGCGTTCGCGTCGTGCACGTTCGAGAAAGTGGTGACCACGGACCCCCACTCGATGAACACGTTCCGGCACGAGTACCCGGAGATGAGCGAGTTCGACGCGCCGGTCCACCACTACACGGAGGTGGTCGAGGCGCTCGTCCGGGAGGGTCGCCTCGGTCTCGACGGGACGGAACTCGACTACACCGCCACCTACCACGACCCCTGTCACCTCGGCCGGATGAACGACGTGTACGAGGCCCCCAGAGAGCTGATTCGCGCGACGGGGGTCGCGCTCCACGAGATGCCGCGCAACCGCGCGGACTCGTTCTGCTGTGGTGGCGGCGGCGGCGGTCTCTGGATGGACTTCGACGAGGACCCCAAGCCGAGCGAGGAGCGCCTCCGCGAGGCGCTCGAAGACACCGACGCCGGTCGGGACGTCGAGAAGTTCGTCGTCGCCTGCCCGATGTGCGCGACGATGTACGAGGACGGACGGAAGACGGGCGACTTCGAGGACGACATCGAGATAGTCGACGTGGCGGAACTGCTGTGCGAGGCGCTCGACGCGGAGAGCGGGGCGGGGTCCGGGACCGCACCCGCGGCCGCGGACTGAGTCGTCGCCGCCGGCCGACGCGCGCGACTCGCCGGTCAGCGTTCAGCGAACGGCTCGGACGGTCCGGACCAGTCGGTCGAGGTGGTAGCGGAGCCAGCCGGCCGTCTCGTCGGGGACGGCCGGGCCGGGCGCCACCGTCGGGTCGGTCCCCCGGCGGAGTTCGACGGCGTCGCCGATGCCGTCGCCGTCGGAGTCCGCACTCGACGGTCGCGTCCCGAGCGCCTCGACCTCTCGACCGTCCACGAGGCCGTCGCCGTCGGTGTCGGGGTCGTCGGGGTCGGTGTCGAACCGCCGCGGTGCGGTCGAGCGGTGGTACCCCTCTTCCTCCCCGTCGAGGAGGCCGTCGCCGTCGGAGTCCGCGACCGTCGGGTCGGTGTGGCGACCGTCCGCTTCGGCGGCGTCGTCGAGTCCGTCGCCGTCGGTGTCGGCACGGGTCGGGTCGGTGCCCGCGTCGAACTCCCTGTCGTCGTCGAGTCCGTCGTCGTCGGTGTCGATGCGCGTCGGGTCGCTCCCGGCCTCGACCTCCTCGCCGTCCCCCAGCGTGTCCCTGTCGGTGTCCCACGCGAGAGGATGGGTCGGCCCGGCCAACTCCTCGGCGTCGGTGAGACCGTCGCGGTCGGTGTCGGCGCGGGAGGGATCGGTGCCGTTTCGGAGTTCGGTCAGGTCGGACGCACCGTCGGCGTCGGCGTCGGCGGTCTCGTCGGGGGCGGCGTACAGCGACGGGTCGTAGCGGACCGGGGGGGCGTCCGAACCGGCGGCGTACCGGTCGAGCCACGCGTCGAACGACCGTCCGGCCACCCGCTCGACGACTGACTGAAACTCCCGATAGGAGACCGGGTCCGCCTCCCGGTTGAGCGCCACCATCACGTCTTGGAGGGTCCGCTCGCCGTCGGTCGCGGCCCGGACCTCGGCGTCGAGTGCGGCGAGCACCCGCATCCCCTTGGTGTAGTAACTGGTGTGGGACCGACCCGGCTGCTCGGTCAGGACGACCCGCTCGTAGCGGCTGGAGTTGACGCTCCGGTGGAAGCGGTCGTACGACACGCGGTCGCGCTGGAACGGGACGAGTTCCGCGTAGTAACTAGCGCTCGCCTCGACGAGCCACACCGTCTCGGAGTCGGTGGTGAACGTCTGGGCCGTGTGGACGAACTCGTGGACGAGCGCCACCTTGCTCCCCCGCTCCCACGTCTCGACCCGACCCCGCGGGAGCGACTGCTGGTTGACCCACAGGGCCGAGGGGTCGGCGTAGTTCGCGGCCTCGCCGCCGAGTCGCATCGGCGGCGGGACGACGAACACCACCGTCGACGCCGTGTCCACCGCCGGCCGGTAGTGCCGCTCCGCACCCGCCAGCGACGCCCGCATCCGCTCGACGTTCGGGTCGGAATCGACCGCCGACGGCCAGACCACGGTGTACTCGCGGCCCTGCGTCGTGAACCGGTCGGTCTCGTACTCCCCGAGGAGGACGTACGCCGCGAGGTATCCCTCCCCCTCGACCAGGTGAGTCTCCCTCACGCTGGCGCCCCCGATGCTCCCCGACCACCCGCTCGACAGGGTCACCTCGGGGACGACGTCGAACGGGCGGAGCACCGCCCACGACTCGGTGACCGCGTAGTCCTTGCCGTGACGTCCGTCGTCCGTCCCGACCCGGAGGGTGGCCGTCACCTCCCGGGTCGTGCCGTCCCAGACGATGTCGTCCCCCTCGATAGACAGGCCGTCCGACACTGACTCGACGCCGGTGACGGCCCCGCGGGTGCCGCGGAACCGGAGGCTCCGGACGCCGTGTCGAATCCGGAGGCGGACGTCGACGAACGCCGCGTCCGGCCGCTCCGGCGCCAGCCGGTACGTGACGGTCGACTCGACGTACGGGTCCGCCGTGGCGACGCGGTCGGTCGACCGAGTCGGCGGTGGGTTCGTGGTCGCCGGCCCCGCCGCCCCGGCCGCCACGCCGGTCCCGACGGGTCCGACGCTCACGAGCAGGCAGACGAGGAGCACCGAGACGACCCGACTTCCGTCGTTCATCGTTCGCTCTCGGGTGATACCCCTAATCAGTGTACGCGCCGCGGTATCGAGTCTGATACTGTACGCCCGCTCAGACCGGTCTCTCGACCGTCAGCGCGAACCGGAGCGGGACCGTCGGTTCCCCGGGCGGGGCGTACCACTCGCCGTCGCGCCCCAGCCAGTCGAACCCCTCTGGCGGGGAGTCGTCGCCTGTCGGTCGGACGCCGGAACGGGGCGGGAGACCTCCGGTGCTCAGGAGCGCGAGGCGTCCACGTCGATGGCGTCCACCGGGCAGATGTCGACGCAGAGCATGCAGTCGATACACTGGTCCTCGCGGGTCGGTTCGACCTTCGTCTCGCTCGCGGGGTGGTCGGGAGTGTCCACCCAGTCGAACACGTCGACCGGGCAGTTCTCCAGGCACGCGCCGTCGGCGATGCAGGCGTCGTAATCGACGGCGACGTGCGCGCCGTGGACGCCGAGTTTCTCCGGCGGGTCGACCGGACCCCACACGTCGAGGCCGTTCTCCTCGCCGACCCGCTCTCGGTTCTCGTCGAAGTTCGGGTCGATTCCCATCGTCCGACGGTAGCCCGGACAGCTACAAAAGCGTCGGCATCCGCGAGGCCTCCGGCCGCAGGCTACTCCGTCCGCGCCGGCACCGCTCGCTCGCGCCCTTCGGACCCGCTCACCGGAGCGCCGCGCCCTCGGTCGAGACGCGCGTCGTCCCGGGGAGGACGCCGTCCGCGCCGGTCGCGACCACCGTCTCGCCCACCATCGCCATCGTCGCCGCCCCGCCCGCCTCCTCGACCGCCGCGACGGCCTCTCGGACGCGCTCGCCCGGCAGTCCCGTCCGGTCCGCGAACCCCCACGACGCCTCGAACAGGTCGGCGAGCGGGGCGTCCGGGTCGAACCCGTCGAACGCGTCGTCGGCCGCCCGGCGGACCCGCGCCATCGCGTCGGCGTCCGCGAGCACGTCGGCGGTCGGGACCTCGCCGTACGCCGCGTACGACACCGTCTCGGTCCGCTCGGCGCGCCCGACGCCGTCGCCGGTGTTCCAGACGAGACCGCCCCGCTCCTGGACGAACACGTCGCCGAGTCCGGTCCCCGCCTCGACCTCCGCGCGGTGGGCGGCCGTCACCAGGTCGTCGCGGCTCCGGTCGAGACCGAACGCGGCGTCCGCCGCGAGCGCCGTCGCCAGCGTCGCCGCACCGCTCGCGCCGAACCCGGCGCCGACCGGAACCTCGGCCGACAGTGCGACCGCGGCCGTGACGCCGAGTCGGTCGAGGACGCCCTCGACCGGGTCGAACGCCGTCGGCTCCCCGTCGAGTTCGACCGCCGTCTCCGCGGCGGGGTCGACCGCCGCGGTCACGCCGTCTGCGGTGGCGAAGCTCACGCCGAGCGACCCCTCGGAGTCGTCCTCGCCGGGGGCGAACACCGTCGTCACGCTCCCGGGTGCGTGTGCCGTAGCCATGTCCTCGCGTCGGTCCCGCGGCACGTAAAAGCCGGCCGTCCATCGTCGAGCGTCGACGACGCCAGCCGGGTGTCTGGTCTCGCTCTGTCACGCCGGGCGCTACCGCCGCCCGGCGAGGAACGCGACGAGGAGGAGGGCCGCGACGGACGCGGCCACGAGCGCACCGGACCCGGGCCCCCCGGCGGCCGTGGCCCCGGCGGACGTCTCGCCCTCGCCGTCCGTCGCGGGGTCGGAACTCGTCGGCCCGGTCGTCTCGGCACTGGGAGTCGCGGTTCCGGTCGTCGTCGGTCCGGCGGGCGCGTCCGTCGTCTCGACGGCGGTCGTCGTGGTCGCGTTCACGACCAGCGTCCCCCGGTCGACGGTCAGCCCCTGCGTGAACAGGCTCAGTTCGTACTCCCCGGGCGGGAGCGGGCCGCCGGGTGCGTTCTCGACGGTCGGGTCCGTCACCTGCCCGCCGGCGACGCGCAGGGCGTCGCCCGCCTCGCCGCGACCCGCCGCGTCCGTATCGAGCGTGAGGGTCGCCCCCGACCCGTCGCCGGTGTTCTGCACCTCCCCGACAAGCCGGAAGCCGTCCGAGCCCTCCAGACGGAACTCCGCCGTGTCGACGTTGTGGAACGTGAGTCCGACCTCGACGGTGCCGCCCGACTCGACCGCGAGGTCCCGGTCGTCGAACAGCACGCTCGCGTGGGCGGCGGCCCCGCCGCTCGCGGCGACGAGCAGGCACGCGAGCGCGAGCGCGGCGACCGACGAGCGAGCCGGGAGCGACGAGCGAGCCGGGAGCGACGCCATACGCTCGGGGAGGGAGGGCGAACGATTAAACCCGACGACCCCGCGAGCGGGCTGTGGTGCCCGTCTCAGTCGTACGCGGCGTTCACCGTCTGGAGGGCCCCGCGACCCGGGGAGCGGTCCCGGAGTGGCGCGTCGGCGAGGTAGCCGATGAGCGACGCGTGGATGGCGCGAATCTCCGGCGCGGTGAACCGCTCCGCCTCGGACTCGAGCGTCGCGAGCGCGTCGAGTTCGGCGTAGTTCCCGTCGCACTCGTCGGCCTCCGTCGCCTCGCGGATACGCTCGAGCAGCGCCGCGTGGACGACCCACGCCTCCTCGTGTGTGAAGGCGAGCGTGGCCGAGCGGTCGCGAACTGGTGCTGACACGGTCGGTCCCTCACGGTCGACCTACTTAGGTATGTGTGTCTTTCACACGGTGGTGGACGTTCGGTCGGTTCGACCGCTCGTACCGCCGAACGCCGACAGACGTATCAGACGCCTAACCGGGGTTCATCGCCGCCTACTCGGACCGACTCGCGCGCCTCGACGAGTGCGTCGCGGGCGAGCGCGACGGTACGGTCGGTCCTCGCTCGGTGTCACTCGCGGCTCAGTTTTCCGTTCGAGGTGACTCCGTCGTCTCGTTACTCGAAGGGCGGAATCCCGGTTCGACCGACCGGCGTCGCCACGGAACTCGCGACACCGTGGGTGTCACTCGAAGGCGGCGATGCCGGTCAGGTCCTCCCCGAGGACGAGCGAGTGGATGTCGTGGGTCCCCTCGTAGGTGTACACCGTCTCCAGGTTGCTCATGTGACGCATCGGCGAGTAGTCGGTCGTGATGCCGTTCCCGCCGAGCATCTCGCGGGCGACGCGGGCCTGGTCGCGCGCCATCCGGACGTTGTTCCGCTTGGCCATCGACACCTGCTGGGGGCGCAGGCGACCCTCCTCCTTCAACTCGGCCAGCCGGTACGCGAGCAACTGTGCGGTCGTGATTCCCGTCGCCATCTCGGCGAGCTTCTCCTGTTGAATCTGGAAGCGGGCGATGGGGCCGCCGAACTGGTCGCGGTCGAGTTGGTAGTCGCGCGCCGTCTCGAAGCAGTCCCGCGCCGCACCGACCGCGCCCCACGCGATGCCGTAGCGCGCCTGCGTGAGACACGACAGCGGTCCCTTCATCCCCTCGACTCCGGGAAGGACGTTCTCTTCGGGGACCCTGACGTTCGAGAGCCCGATCTCGCCCGTGACCGACGCGCGCATCGAGAGTTTCTCGTGAATCTCGTTGGTCGTCACGCCGTCGCGGTCCGTCTCGACGAGGAACCCCCGGACCGGCGACCCCCCGTCGCTGGTCACGCGCGCCCACACCACCGCCACGTCGGCGATGGGCGAGTTGGTTATCCACGTCTTCGACCCGTGGAGCACGAACCCGTCGGCGTCTCTCTCCGCTCTGGTCTCCATCCCGCTCGGGTTCGAGCCGTGCTCCGGTTCCGTCAGCCCGAAACAGCCCACCGCCTCCCCCCGTCCGAGCGCCGGGAGCCACTCTTCTTTCTGTTCGTCGCTGCCGAACGCGTGGATGGGGTACATCACGAGCGCGCCCTGTACGCTCGCCATCGAGCGGAGGCCGGAGTCGCACGCCTCCAGTTCCTGCATCAGGACGCCGTACGCCCGTTCGGAGACGTTCGGCGAGCCGTACCCCTCCAGGTTGGGCGCGTAGAAGCCGAGTTCGCCCATCTCGGGGATGAGGTCCGTCGGGAACGTCCCCTCCTCGTAGTGGCGAGCGATGTCGGGGGCCACCTCCCTCTCGACGAACTCCCGGGCCGTGTCCCGGACGAGTCGCTCCTCGCTCGTGAGGTCCGCTTCGAGTCCCACGTAATCGAGCATGTATCCACGGGGCGGCGTGGCGTGAAAAGCGTTCGCAAGTGTTGCCGCCGAGTGAGAGAATCGACGCCGCCGGTGACCTCAGTCGTCGCCGGGGAACTCCGGCTTACGCTTCCACGCCCGCGCCGGCGTCGCCCTCGTCGCGCACCCGGCGGCAGTAGCCGGTGAAGTTGTCGAACAGCCGCTTCGCCTCGCAGGCCGCCTCGTAGTTCTCGGGCGTCACGCCCGCGAGCACCGCGTCAACCCGCTCGTCGCCGATGCGGTCGCGCTTCCCCTCGGCCACCTCGCGCGCGGTGTCCATGTCGTACTCGGGGTGGAACTGGACGCCCCAGCAGTGGCCCGCGCGGAAGGCGTGGACGCCGTGCTCGTTCTTCGCGAGCAGTTCCGCACCTGGCGGGAGGTCGACCACGGCGTCCCCGTGGGTGGTGAACACGGTGAACGACTCGTCGATGCCGGCGAACAGGTCGTCGTCGCCGGCGTGTTCCACCTGGTTGTAGCCGATTTCGAAGTCGTCCATCCCGGCGACGCGCCCCCCGAGCGCCTCGGCGAGCACCTGGTGGCCGTAACAGACCCCCAGCACCGGAACGCCCCGCTCGGCGGCGTCGCCGACCCACTCGACCAGCGGCGGAATCCACGGCTCGTCCCAGTAGACGGAGGCGCGCGACCCCGTGATGATGACCCCGTCCCAGTCGAAGTGGTCCGGCAGGTGCTCCTCGGTGGCGTCGAACTCCGCGAGGTCCGCGTCGAGTTCGCGCCGGAAGTTGCGGGCGGTGTTCTCCGAGGAGTGCGCGGCGTTGAGGAGGGCGAACCGGAGGCGTGTCATTGTCGGGTGTGAGCGGGACGCCGGCAAAGGGCTTGCGCCACGCGCAGGGCTCTCCGGCTCCTCACCCGCCGAGGAACGCCAGCACTCGGTCGTTGACCGCGCGCGCGCCGTCGACGGTGGCGAGGTGCCCCGACCCCTCCACCGGTTCGAACGACCCGCGCGGGAGGCCGTCCGCGAGCGCCCGTCCCCGCTCCGAGGGACAGACGGCGTCCCCGGTGCCGTGGAGGACGAGCGCCTCGGTCGTCACCTCGTACAGGCGGTCGGTCAGGCCGGCGGTGTCGAGGGCCGCCCGCCCCGACTCCCACGCCTCCCGGTCGGCGTCCTCGGCGGCGCGCCACGCGACGATGCGCTCCACCACGTCCGGCTGCGCGGCCAGAAAGTCGGCGGAGAGCGCGGCGTCGAGCGACGACTCGAGCGCGTCGGCGTCGTCCGGGTCCGCCCACAGCGCGTCGGGTGCCAGCGCGTCCCCGGTCGCCGCGGTGCCGACGAGGACGACCTTCGCGACGCGCGTCGAGTCGAGCGCGGCGGTCAACGCGACCAGCCCCCCGAGGCCGACGCCGAGGAGGTGCGCCGAGCGCACCCCCGCGTCCGCGAGGACGGCCTCCAGGTCGGCCGCGAGGTCCGCGACGCGCCACGGGCCGGGCGGGGCGCTCGACTCGCCCGTGCCGCGGGTCGCGGGCACGACGAGTTCGTACGGCCCCGCGAGGGCGGCGTGCTGCCAGCCCCACTGCCACGGCCCGTAGCCGAGTTCGCCGCAGAGCGCGACGGCGTCCACGTCGTCGTCGGCGAACGCCTCGCCGTGCGTCTCGTAGTAGAGTCGCGCGTCTTCGTTCGTGGCGTACGGCACTCTTCCCGCGTGTTCGCAGCAGGAGCGCTTGTATCCGACGAATCCGCGGCGGCCGGCTCGGCGGCGCGCGAGACCGGCCGCCGGCGGTGGATTTAGGCTGCTCGCTCGCGGTCGTCGGACCGATGAGCGACGACGTGGTAGTCGACGTCGACGGCGGCGGCACCCGGACGCGCGTCGTCGTCGCCGGACTCGACGGACGCGTGCTCGGCGTCGCCGAGGAGGGCGGCGCGAGCGTCGAGCACAACGACCCGGGGACGGCCCGGCGGAACCTCCGCGCGGGGGTCCGGGGAGCGCTCGCGGACGCTGAGCGGTCGCCGGGCGACGTGACGGCGCTCACGGCTGGCGTCGCGGGGGTCGGTGCGCCGGACGACCGCGCCGAGGTGGACCGGTTCCTCGACGTCGACGGCCTCGCCTGCGACCCGCGCGTGGTCGGCGACGCGGCGGTCGCTCACCTCGGAGCGCTCCGCGGCGACCCGGGCGTGGTGGCCGTCTGCGGCACCGGCTCGGTCGTGCTCGGGGTGACGGACAGCGGCGACGAGGTTCGGAACTACGACCACCTGCACTACGCCCGCGCCGCCGCACACAACCTCGGCGAGCGGGCGCTCCACGCGCTGCTCGGGGGTGAGGTGCCCGCGGACTGGCCGCTCGGCGACCGCCTGCTGGAGCGGTGGGACTGCGACTCGGTGGCCGACCTCCGCTCGGTGGCTCGGGGCACCGAGCGGTTCGACAACTCCTCGTCCGGGAACCCGCTCGACGCCGCGGCGCCGCTGGTCACGGCCGAAGCGGCGGACGGTGACCCGGTCGCGCGGACGCTGTGTGACGACGCGGTCGCGGAGGTCGTGACGGGCGTCCGACTCGTCGGCGGGTGTCTCGACTCCCCGGTGGCCGTCGCCCCGGTCGGGAGCGTACTCCGGAGCGCGTACGTGGCCTCCGAACTCCGCCGCCGGTTCGCGGACGCCACCGACTACCGCGTCGTGGACCCGGCGATGACTCCCGTCGCGGGCGCGGCGTTCGACGCCGTCGACCGGGCGGTCGGCGCCGACGACGCGGTGGCCGAACGACTGACGGCTCACCCCGTCGGACGCGCCTGACGCCGTCGTTCGCTCCGTCCAACCGCTCTCGCCGCCCGCGTTCGGGGCGATCGACCCGACGCGGGCGGACCAAGGAGCAACATCGCCCGGGGACCGCGCGATATTTCCGGTCGACACGCCACCGTTCGCGTATGATAGACCTGCGCTCGGACACGGTCACGAAGCCCTCCGAGGAGATGCGCCAGGCCGCGGCGACGGCCGAGGTGGGCGACGACGTCTACCGGGACGACCCGTCGGTCAACAAACTCGAACGCCACGCGGCCGACCTGGTCGGGATGGAGGACGCGCTGTACGTCCCCTCGGGGACGATGGGCAACCAGGCGGCCATCCGCACCCACACCGACCGGGGACAGGAACTCCTGTGCGACGAACAGGCACACGTGTACAAGTGGGAACTCGGCGGCGTCCCGCAACTCTCGCAGGTTCAGCCGCGCATCGTCGACAGCGGCGAGCGCTGCGTCCCGACGCCGGCGCAGGTGCGGGAGGGGTACGTCGCGGAGGACCTCCACCGACCGGGGACGGGCCTGCTCTGTCTGGAGAACACGCACAACTCCCGCGGCGGCGTCGCCGTCCCGAAGGACCACGTCGACGCGGCGGCCGACGCCGCCCACGAACTGGGCGTACCGGTCCACCTCGACGGCGCGCGCTTCCTCAACGCCTGCGTCGCCCTCGACACGGCTCCCGAGGAGATGACCGAGAACGTCGACTCGGTGATGTTCTGCCTCTCGAAGGGGCTGGGGGCGCCCGTCGGGTCGGTGCTCGCCGGCGACGCGGAGTTCGTCGACCGCGCCCGCCGAATCAGGAAGCTGTTCGGCGGTGCGATGCGGCAGGCCGGAATCGTCGCCGCGCCGGGACTGCTCGCACTGGAGAACGTCGACCGACTCGCCGAGGACCACGAGAACGCCGCGCGGCTGGCGGCGGGCCTGAACGAGATTCCCGGACTCTCCGCGCCGGACCCGGACACGAACATCGTGATGCTCGACAGCGAGGCGGCCGGGCTGACCGGCGACGAACTCTCCGAGGCGTGCACGGAGCGCGGCGTCTCCTTCTCGGCGTTCGGCGAGCACACCTGCCGGCTGTGTACGCACCTCGACGTGAGCGAGGCGGACGTGGACGAGGCGCTCGACCGCATCGAGGCGGTCGTGAGTGAGGCCTGAGACGACGTGCGACTCGGACCGAGAAGGACCCGGGACGGTCGGTCGTCGGGGTAGCGGCGCGTTTCGCTCGCAACCGTTTCGCCGCGCGACCGTAACCCGACCCTGACAGCCGACGCTCGCGCGGGACGGTCGCCGCCGCTTATCCCGTCCGCAGGTCGACCGCGACGGGACGATGACGCGAGACGACGTGTTCACGCGACGGGACGTACTGCGCACGGGTGCGGTCGCGGCCGGACTACTCGGCGCGGGCGTTCCGGGGACTGCGGCGGCCCAGGAGGCGACCCCTGCTACTACCAGGTGGACTTCGTGGCCGGCGACCCCATCGAGGTTCTGGGCGAGAGCGCGGACGACTTCTACGGGCGGCAGAATCGGCTCATCCAGTACTCCACGGGGACGGCGAGGAGGTCGTCGAACTCGACACGTGGCTCAACTCGCTCGACCCGGAGATACGGCGGTGCGTCACGGCCGAGCCGATCCGCATCGCGTTCGGTACCGCCTCCGTCGAGTTCGAGGTCGCAGACGGGTGTGAACGCACGCTCTCGCTCGCGGTCTACCCCCTCCCCGACGGGGAATTCTCCTTCGGGACCGAGCAGACGCTAGTCGATTCGGAGACGGGTACGTTCGGTCCCGGTACGCACCAGTTGAGCGTCCAGATTCCGTGCGAGCCGTCGGCGCCGACGACACGGATGACGACGAGGCTGACTGGGAGCGACCCCGACGCCGACACTGATTTCGGCCTGTCGGTTGCAGTCGATGAGTCGACGTTGTTCGTCGGTGCGCCCGGCGACGACGACGCGAGTCCGGGCGCCGGAGCGGCGTACGTCTTCGCTCGAACCGACGGCTGGACCCAGTCGCAGAAGCTGATCGGCCCGTCCATCCGCGCCGCCGGGTTCGGCCGCGATGTCGCCGTCGAGGGTGACACGGCGTTCGTCTCGGCGTCGGGCAGTAGCCCTCGGATGGTCTCTGTGTTCGGACGCGTTCCGGGAACGAACACGTGGGATCAAGCACAGATGTTGACCGGCACCGTCCCGAGCGAGATCTTCGGGTGGACGGTCGACATCGATAGTTCGGTGGCGATCGTGGGCGCCCCGAACGAAGTGGACCTTCCAGGCTCCGCGTACGTATACGAGGCGGACACCGGCACGTGGGAGCGGACGGCACGGCTACTCCCGGGAGACCCGATCGACGACGAGGACTACACCTTTGGGACTGGAGTCGCCGTCTCGGGCGATACCGCCGTGGTCGGCGAGGACGGGAAACCGAACGAGGCCGGCGAGCGCGTCGGAGCGGCGTACGACCGCTCCGGGAACTGGGAACAGACCGCGAGACTCTCACCGGGCGAGAGTCTCCCCGACCAAGCCCGCTTCGGCGGAGCCGTCGACACCGACGGTGAGCGGATCGTCGTCGCGGCGTCGTGGGCCGACGCCGACGAGGTGCCCAATGCCGGCGCAGTGTACGTGTTCTCGCGGTCGGAGACCGGGTGGAGCCGGTCGGCGAAACTGACCGCCAGCGACGGGGCTACCGGGGATGGATTCGAGCGCTCAGTCGCGCTTCGGGGTGACCGGATACTCGTCGGGGCCTCGGGGGGCCCCGGCGCGTACCTCTTCGAGGGGAGCGACGGGACGTGGACACAACGGACCAGGTACGTCCCGGCGTCTCGGTCGGGGAACCTGTTCGGGTTCTCGGTCGCACTCGGCGAGAACTCGGCCGTGGTCGGGTCGCCCAGCTCGGACTCGGGGGGGGCCGTCTACGTGGCCGACATCTGACGCGGCCGCCACCCACCGCCTCCACTCACTCGCCGGGGTCCACGTCCAGTTCGTTCATCTCAGTTCAGCACCCAGAACCGGTAGTTCAACACGCCCGCGAACGCCACCCACGCGAGGTACGGCACCAGCAGGAGCGCCGCCCGGCGGTCCACCCGCGCGAACGCGGCGGCGGTGCCGGCGACGAGGACGAACAGGAGCGCGATGATCGCCAGCGCCGCGAGCAGTTCGTGCAGCGCGAAGAACACCGGCGTCCACGCCAGGTTGACGGCGAACTGGGCGAGGAACGCGCCGACGGCGACCCGGCGGGCGCGGCCGCTCCCGCCGCGCACCACGAGCCACAGCGCGAGCGCCTGGAGGGTGAACAGCGCGGTCCAGACGACGCCGAAGACGACCGGCGGCGGGTACAGCGCGGGCTTCTCGAGCGCGGCGAACCACGCCGAGTCGGGGCCGGCCAGCAGCGCCGGCGCGCCGCCGACGAGGTTGACGGCGACGACGAGTGCCAACAGACCGAGCGGGCCGTCGAGGCGGTCCGCGAGGCCGCCGGTGGACGTGGACGCAGACGTGCTCATGCCGAACCCAACGCCGCCGAGGGGAATAAACCGCGCTCCGTTCCGCCGGGGTTCAGGTCTCGAACTCGAAGCGCGCGCCGCCCGCCTCGCCGTCGGTCACGGCGACGCTCCAGTCGTGCGCCTCCGCGATGCGTCGGACGATGGTGAGGCCGAGCCCCGTCCCGTCCGCGGCGGTGCTGACGCCCGTCTCGAACACCCGGTCGCGCTCTGCCGGCGGCACCCCGGGGCCGTCGTCGACGACGGCGAACCCCGTCGCCGTCGACTCGACCCGGACGGTGACGTCCTCGCCGCCGTGTTCGACCGCGTTCCGGAAGAGGTTCTCGAACAGTTCCCGGAGGCGGTCGGGGTCCGACTGCACCGTCGTCCCCTCGGCGGCCGTCGCGTCGACGTCCGCGCGTCCCGTATCGACGTTCGTCCACGCCTCCCGGGCCGCCCGGTCGAGCGCCACCGGTTCGGACTCGCCGACGACCCGACCCTCGCGCGCCAGCGTGAGCAGGTCGTCCACAAGCGTCCGCATCCGCTCGATGGCGTCCTCCGCGGTCCGGAAGTGCTCGTCATCGCCGGTCTCGCGCGCCAGGTCGAGGTAGCCGTCGGCGATGGACAGCGGGTTCCGCAGGTCGTGGCTCACGACCGAGGCGAACTCGTCGAGCCGTTCGTTCTGGCGTCGCAGTTCGCGCTCGCGTTCCTTCCGCTCGGTGATGTCGGAGTAGATGGCGTACCCCCCCACGTTCGACTCGTCGACCGTCAGCGGGACGACGAACGCGAGGAAGTCCCGCTCCCCGTCGGCGGTGCGCCGCCGGACCTCCCGGCGGACGGTCTCGCCGCGGCGGAGCCGCCCGTTCAACTCGGCGGCCTCCGCCTCGGCCGTCTCCTCGGCGGGGACGACGTGGCTGTCGACGGGGTCCCCGAGCACCTCCTCGGCGGCGAAGCCGAACGACTCCTCGAAGGCGCTGTTCACCTCGCGGACGACCGGGTCGCCGTCGACCAACTCGAACCCCAGCGCGGCGTCGGGGACGTTCTCGAACAGCGCCGACAGCCGGTCGTGTTCCTCGCGGCGGTCCGCCTGCGCGCGGACCCGTTCGAGCGACACCGCGACGTGCGCCATGAGCAGTTCGGCCCGCTTCACGTCGTCCTCGTCGAACATCCCCGGTTCGGTCCCGACGGCCTGGAACACGCCGTGGTCGCCGATCGGGACGCTGATGCCCGACCGGTACTCCGAGCGCGCGGGGTCGGCGTCCGGCGCGTCCGCGACGCGGTCGACGAGCACCGACTCGCCGGTGCGAGCGGTCTTCCCGGCGACGCCCTCGGAGACGCGCATCGGCCTGGAGGCGTCGGGCGGGCTGTCGGTCGAGTCGACCGCCGGGACCAGCATCTCGCCGTCGCGGAGCATGAGCGTACAGATGTCGAACGAGAGCACGTCCTCGGCGGCGGCGACGGCGCGCTCGACCACCGCCGATTCGGTCCCGGCGGTCGCCACGTCCGCGGCGGCCGCGTGGAGCGACTCGACGATGCGCTGCGACTCGCGCAGCGCCGCCTCCGAGCGAATCCGATCGCGTGTCGCGGCCGCACACGAGACGAGCAGTTCCACGCGTTCGACGTCGGTCTCGTCGAACGCGTCGGAGTCGTCGGCGAACGCCTGGAACACTCCGTCCCCGCAGAACGGGACGCTGATGACCGACCGCGCGCCCGCGTGCGCCGGCCGGCCAGCGGGGTGGTCGCGGGCGTCCCGCACGAGGACGGACCGCCCCTCGGCGTACGTCCGTCCGAGCAGGCGCACGTCCGACGGTCGCTCGGGCGGGTCGTCGTCCGTCCGGGCGACGGTGGCGAATCCCCCGTCCGACCGGACGTGGAGGTACGACCGGTCGAACGACAGCGCCCGTTCGGCGACGTCGACGGTCGACTCGAACAGGGCGGCCTCGTCCCGGGCGTCGATGAGGCGGGGAATCGCCTCGTGTAGGGTCGCCGCGGTCGACTCCCCCCGTCCGGGGTCGGTCTCGTCGCGGAGGCGGTCGTACGCTCGCACGACGTGAGTCGCAAGCAGGGTGGCGAGCTCCCGATCGGTTTCGTCGAACGCGTTCGGGTGGGCCGCCGCGGCCTCGAGCACGCCCCACTTCCCGACGGGAACGCTGACCAGCGACCCCACCGCGCCGTGCGGGTCCACGACGGCGTCGCGGGCGCTCGCGTCGCGAACGACCGCCGGCTCGCCGGTCCGGTACGTCTCGCCCGCGACGCCGCGGTCGAGCGGTACCTCGGCGTGTGTCTCGGCGCCCTCCCGGACCGTCGAGACGAGGGCGTCGCCCTCGTGGACGAGCACCTCGACGCGGTCCGCCGGGAGCGCCCGCCGCATCGCCGCGGCGGCCCGCTCGAACAGTTCCTCGACGGTCCGCGCGGCGGCGACGTCGGCCGCGCACTCGTGGAGGCGGGTGAGCCGCCGGCGAGCGTCGCGCAACTGGACGCGCGTCTCGCCGGCGAGAGCGTGGTCCACCTCGCGGAGCAGGGAGTCGGTCGGGTCGTCCGTCGGGCGGACGACCCCGTCGACGTACGCCGCGGCGGGCGGGTCGTCCGCGAGCGCGACCACCGGGACGCCGCGGGCGTCGAGCGCGGCGACGGCGTCGGCGTCGAGCGCGATGCCGTCGCCCACCACCGCCGCGGTGGGTGGAGTCGTCCCCGGACCGACGGCGGCCACGACACCCTCGGTGTCGACGCGTACCGTCTCGACGCCCGCGCGGGCGTCGAGCGCGCCCGCGGCGGAGTCGGTGAGGCCGACGGTGAGGAGCGTGTACACAGTGGGCATGGCGGCGGTACGATTCACCCGAACGTCTGATTTCGACTACATAAACCTCCGCCTCCGGTTATCGTCCGTGTGAAGCGGGACGCCGGCCGCGTGCGGCCACGCGTGGCCGACTCGCGGAACGAGCCGGCTGTTCCAGCCCGGAACCCTTTTGCACGGTGACCGGGCATCACACCGTAATGAGCGACCTCACCGCGGAGTACCGCCTCGACTACTTCGAGGAGGAGGGGTTCCTGCGGAAGGAGTGTACCTCCTGCGGGGACCACTTCTGGACGCGCGACGAGGGACGGGAACTGTGCGGCGAGCCGCCGTGCGAGGACTACTCGTTCATCGACGACCCGGGGTTCGACGAGGCGTACACCCTGACGGAGATGCGCGAGGCGTTCCTCTCGTACTTCGAGGACAACGGCCACGAACGGGTCGACCCGTACCCGGTGGCGGCGAACCGCTGGCGCGACGACGTGCTGCTCACGCAGGCGTCCATCTACGACTTCCAGCCGCTCGTCACCTCGGGGGCGACGCCGCCGCCGGCGAACCCGCTGTGCATCTCCCAGCCGTGCATCCGGATGCAGGACATCGACAACGTGGGCAAGACGGGCCGGCACACGATGGCGTTCGAGATGATGGCCCACCACGCGTTCAACGCCCGCGAGGAGGTGGGCGACGAGTACGCCTACAGCGGCGAGGTGTACTGGAAGGACGAGACGGTGCGCTACTGCGACGGCTTCTTCGAGTCGATGGGCGCGGACCTGGAGGAGATAACGTACATCGAGGACCCGTGGGTCGGCGGCGGCAACGCCGGTCCCGCCATCGAGGTCATCTACAAGGGCGCGGAACTCGCCACGCTCGTCTTCATGTCGATGGAGCAGGACCCCGACGGCGAGTTCGAGATGAAGGACGGGAACCGCTACTCGAAGATGGACACGTACATCGTCGACACCGGCTACGGGCTCGAACGCTGGACCTGGATGAGCCAGGGGACGCCGACGGTGTACGAGGCGGTGTACCCCGAGAGCATCGAGTTCCTCAAGCAGAACGCCGGCATCGACCTCACCGACGAGGAGGCGGAACTGGTCCACCGCGCCTCCAAACTCGCCGGCCACCTCGACATCGACGAGGCCGAAGACCTGGAGGTCGCCCGCGACAACATCGCGGACAAACTCGACGTGGAGACCGAGCGGCTCACCGACCTCCTGCGCCCGCTGGAGGACATCTACGCCATCGCGGACCACTGCCGGACGCTCGCGTACATGTTCGGCGACGAGATCGTCCCGAGCAACGTCGGCACGGGCTACCTCGCCCGGATGGTTCTCCGGCGGACCAAGCGACTGGTCGACAACGTGGGCGTCGACGCGCCGCTGGACGAACTCGTCGACATGCAGGCCGAGCGGCTGGGCTACCGGAACCGCGACACCATCCGCGACATCGTGCGGACCGAGGTCGAGAAGTACCGCAAGACGCTCGACCGGGGCGCGCGGAAGGTCGAGGGGCTGGCCGACGAGTACGCCGGCACGGACGAGCCCATCCCGGTCGAGGAACTCATCGAACTGTACGACAGCCACGGCATCCAGCCCGACATGGTCGCCGAGATCGCCGAGGAGCGCGGCGCGAGCGTCGAGGTGCCCGACGACTTCTACGGACTGGTGGCGGCGCGCCACGACTCCGCGTCCGCGTTCGGTCCGGAGGCCGAGGCCGACGAGCGGCTGGCGGACCTCCCGGAGACGGAGCGGCTCTACTACGACGACCAGGAGCGCACCGAGTTCGAGGCGGTCGTCCTCGACGTGTTCGAGCGAGACGACGGGTTCGACGTGGTGCTCGACCAGACGATGTTCTACCCCGAGGGCGGGGGCCAGCCCGCGGACCGCGGCACGCTCTCGACCGACGACGTGACCGTCGAGGTGGAGGACGTCCAGATACGCGACGGCGTGGTCGTCCACCGGACGGACGAGGACCCCGGGAAGGGCGAGTTCGTCCGCGGACAGGTCGACGGAGAGCGCCGTCGGCGGCTGATGCGCCACCACACCGCGACGCACATCGTCGGCGCGGCCGCCCGCGAGGTACTCGGCGAGCACGTCCGACAGGCGGGCGCTCAGAAGGGGCTCGACTCCTCGCGGCTCGACGTGAGCCACTACGAGCGCATCTCGCGCGAGCAGGTGAAGGAGATAGAGCGCGTCGCCAACGACCTGGTGCGCCGGAACTTCTCGGTCAAACAGGAGTGGCCCGACCGCCACGCGGCCCAAGAGCAGTACGGGTTCGACCTGTACCAGGGCGGCATCCCGCCGGGCGAGCGCATCCGTATCATCACCGTCGGCGAGGACGTGCAGGCGTGCGGCGGGACGCACGTCGCGCGGACCGGCGACATCGGGACCATCAAGGTGCTCAAGACGGAGCCGGTACAGGACGGCGTCGAGCGCATCGTGTTCGCCGCGGGGGAGGCGGCCATCGACGCCACCCACCGCACCGAGGACGCGCTGTACGACGCCGCCGCGACGCTCGACGTCGACCCGGACGACGTGCCCGAGACGGCCGAGCGCTTCTTCACCGAGTGGAAGGAGCGCGGCAAGACCATCGACCGCCTGAAGGACGAACTCGCGGAGTTGCGCGCGCAGGCCGGCGGCGAGGAGGTCGACCTCGACGGGACGACCGCCGTCGTCAAACGGATGGACGCCGACGCCGACCAGTTGCGCGCCACCGCGAACGCGCTCGCCGCCGAGGGGAAGGTGGCGGTCATCGGCTCCGGCGCGGACGGGTCGGCGACCGTCGTGGTCGCCGTCCCCGACGGCGTCGGCGTGAACGCGGGCGAAGTGGTGAGCGACCTGGCCGCCCGCGTCGGCGGCGGCGGCGGCGGCCCGGCGGGGTTCGCGCAGGGCGGCGGCCCCGACGTGGACGCGCTCGACGACGCGCTCGCGGACGCGCCGGACGTGCTCCGGACCGTGCTGAACGCCTGAGTCGGCGCCCCGCCGCTTTCGCCCGGTCGGCCATCGAAACTCGCTTGTCTCCGGCGCACGACCGCCTGTCTGGCACTGGAATGACCGAACGCTCGGACGACTCCCCGACGGTGACCGAGTACGACAAACTCGTCCGCGACGGCGTTCCGGCGGTCGTCCGCGCGGACGGCGAGACGCCGGTCACCCGACGGGTCGACGGCGCGGAGTACGAGCGCTACCTGGCGGCGAAACTCGCCGAGGAGGCGGCCGAGTTCCGCGAGGAGCGGGACCCCGGAGAACTGGCGGACGTGCTGGAGGTGGTCGACGCGTTGCTCGACGCCGTCGGCCGCGAGGAGGTGGCACGGCTCCGCGCGGAGAAGGCCGACGAGCGCGGCGGCTTCGACGACGGCGTCGTCTTGGAGCGCGTGGTCGCCGACCCCGGCGCGGGTCCCGACGACGGTTCGGCCGACGCGGACGGCTGAGACGACCGGGACCGCTCGCGGTCGGTGGCGTTCCGAAAGCCGTAATCCCCCGGCCGGGGACAGTCGGACGAACGATGGACCCCAGAATCCGCGAACACGCCGAGACGATCGTCGACCACTCCGTCGACCTGGCGGCGGGCGACGACCTGGTCGTCCAGCTCCCGCCCGAGGCGGAGGACCTCGCCGTCGCCGTCCACGAACTCGCGGGCGACCGCGGCGCGAACCCGGTGCTGCTCAACAACTCCGACCGGGTCGAACGCGCGTTCCTCCGCGCCCGCGAGGACGCCTTCGAGACGCCCGACCACCAGTTGGCGCTGTTCGAGGCGGCCGACGCGGTGGTCATCGCGCGCGGCGGCGCGAACGTCTCGGAAAAAGCCGACGTCGACCCCGAGACGACCGCGGCGTACAACCGCGCGACGCGGCCCGTCCAGCAGGAACGGCTCTCGAAGCGCTGGTGTCTCACCCAGTTTCCCACCGCCGGGAGCGCCCAGTTGGCCGGGATGAGCACCGAGGCGTACGAGAACTTCGTGTACGACGCCGTCTCGCTCGACTGGGAGCGACAGCGCGAGTTCCAAGAACGGATGGTCGAGATACTCGACGACGCCGACGAGGTGCGCATCCGGTCCGGCGAGGGGACGGACGTGACGATGTCGGTGGCCGGCAACACGGCGCTCAACGATTACGGCGAGAAGAACCTCCCGGGCGGCGAGGTGTTCACGGCTCCGGTGAAGGCGTCCGTCGAGGGGGAGGTCCACTTCGACCTGCCGCTGTACCGGCAGGGCCGCGAGATAGAGGGCGTGCGCCTCCGCTTCGAGGACGGCCGCGTGGAGTCGTACTCGGCCGAACGGAACGAGGAGGTCCTCGACGGCGTGTTCGCCACCGACGAGAACGCCCGCTACCTGGGCGAACTCGGTATCGGGATGAACCGCGAAATCGACCGCTTCACGTACAACATGCTGTTCGACGAGAAGATGGGCGACACCGTCCACATGGCCGTCGGGAGCGCCTACCCCGAGTGCGTCGGCGAGGGGAACGAGGTGAACGAGAGCGCCGAGCACGTGGACATGATCGTCGACATGTCCGAGGACTCGGTCATCGAGGTGGACGGCGAGGTGGTTCAGCGGGACGGGACGTTCACGTTCGAGGAGCGGGCGGACTGACGGACGCGAGTCGTCGGTCCCGCACGGAGGGGAGCGGACGCAGCACAAGGAGTCGACGCACTAATACGTTTTCCTCCGGCCGCGTTCGGGGGGTTTATCTCCGTGTAATCGTGTGTCACACCTGTGCCGAAGGTCAACTGTCCGGACTGCAGCCGTCAGATCGGGATGCACGAACTCGAAGCGAAGACGACGGCCCAGTCAGGTGGCTTCTCGACCCGTTACCGCTGTCCGTTCTGTCGGACGGACATGAACGACGTCACGGACCATCTGGTCTGACGACCCCCCACTTCTCAGGAGCGACAGTGACCCCCCGGGAGTCCCCGGCGTCTCACTCAGCGACGTCGAGTTCGAACTGCGCGTTCTCGACCACCGTGTTGAGCACGACGGAGGTGTTGGTCTCGCGGATGTCCGCGTCCGCCAGCAGTCCCTTGATCCCGTCGTTCATGTCGTCGGTGTCGAGGAACTTCCCGATGGCGATGATGTCGTAGTCGCCGGTCACCTCGTACACCGACACCATCTTCTTCTGGGATTTCAGCCGGTCCGTGATGTCCGGGAGCGCGTCCCCCTCGACTTTCAACTGGACGATGGCGGTCACGTCGTAGCCGAGGCGGCCGTAGTTGACCCGCGGGGTGTACCCCTCGACGACCCCTTCCTCCTCCAGGTCGCGGAGGTGGTTCGAGACGGTGGTGACGGAGACGTCGAGTTCTTCGGCGAGGCTTCTGAGACTCGCCCGTCCGTTCCCGAGGAGGGCGTTGACGAGTTTCGCGTCGAGGTTTTCGTACGTCATCACACTCGGCCACTACCTCCACCCATTATAATTTAACGAATGTCCACCGTCTCGGGCTCGCCGGGTCACTTGCACGTACCGACAAGGATTTTATGGTGGATGTGTATCGGACAGACGCTCGAGAACATGACAGACGACACGGCGGCACCGGACGGTGGCTTGAGCGCGCAAGAACAGGGCGTCATCGATCGAATCGAGGAGGAGCGAATCGACTTCCTCCGACTCCAGTTCACGGACATCCTCGGGACGGTGAAGAACGTCTCCATCCCGGCCTCGCAGGCCGAGAAGGCGTTCAGCGAGGGAATCTACTTCGACGGCTCCTCTATCGACGGATTCGTGCGGATTCAGGAGTCGGACATGCGACTGAAGCCGGACCCCGAGACGTTCGCCGTCCTCCCGTGGCGCACCCGCGAGGAGGGCGGGGGTGCGGCCCGTCTCATCTGTGACGTGATGGACACGTCCAGCGGGGAGCCGTTCGAGGGCGACCCCCGCGGCGTGCTGAAGACCGTCCTCGACCGCGCCGAGGAGATGGGCTTCCAGGTCAACGCGGCTCCCGAACCGGAGTTCTTCCTCTTCGAGGAGGACGAGAACGGGCGCGCGACGACGAAGACCAACGACGCGGGCGGCTACTTCGACCTCGCGCCGAAGGACCTCGCCTCCGACGTCCGGCGGGACATCATCTACGGGCTGGAGGACATGGGCTTCGAGATCGAGGCCAGCCACCACGAGGTGGCGGAGGGACAACACGAGATCAACTTCGAGTACGACGACGCGCTCTCGACGGCGGACAACGTCGGCACGTTCCGGACGGTCGTGCGCGCCATCGCGGCCCAGCACGACCTCCACGCGACGTTCATGCCCAAGCCCATCGCCCGCATCAACGGGTCGGGCATGCACACGCACCTGTCGCTGTTCACAGAGGACGGCGAGAACGCGTTCCACGACGAGGACGACGAGTTCAACCTGAGCGAGACGGCGAAGCAGTTCGTCGCCGGCATCCTCGAACACGCACCCGCGCTCGCGGCCGTCACCAATCCGACGGTCAACAGCTACAAACGGCTCGTCCCCGGATACGAGGCGCCCGTCTACGTAGCGTGGTCCGACCGGAATCGCTCGGCACTCATCCGCAAACCGGCCGCGCGCGTCCCGGCGGCCTCCCGCATCGAGGCGCGCTTCCCCGACCCGTCGTGCAACCCGTACCTCGCGTTCGCCGCGCTCATCACGGCGGGGCTCGACGGTATCGAACAGGAACTGGAGTGCGACGACCCGGTCCGGGAGAACATCTACGAGTTCGACGAGCAGAAGCGCGAGGAGTACGGCATCAACACGCTGCCGTCGAACCTCGGCGAGGCCGTCGACGAGTTGGAAGCCGACGAGGCCGTCCAGGGCGCGCTGGGCGAACACATCAGCGAGAAGTTCATCCAGGCGAAGACGGCCGAGTACGACGAGTACCGCGTCGAGGTGTCCGACTGGGAACTCGACCAGTACCTGGAGACGTTCTAGACCTCGACCGGCGGTCCGGCACTCGACGGGTCCGCTCCTCCGATTTCGCTTTCTTTCGCCGCGCGGTGCTCGACCAGCGCTGGCTCCGACGGCTCGCCCGTTCCGGGCGACGCGCTCCGCCCGTCACGACCCGGCGGTCCGAATCTCGTCGGTCGTCCACCGCACGACCGTGGGCCACGCGACGACCAGCGCGACGGCGACGAACGAGAGCGGTCCCACGGCGAGCAGTCGGTACGGCGTCGTGTCGGGAACGACCCCGAAGACGACCGGTAGCCCGCCGGTCGCGACGACGTACGCCCCGGCGAACGGCACGGCGACGACCGCCGCGCCGACGGCGGCCCACCCGACGCCCACGCGCGCTCGCTCGCTCCCGCGAACCCGCCAGACTGCGTAGCCGCCGAAGCCGCCGCCGGCGCCGACCGCCGCCTTCACCGCCTCCGCGCCGTGTCCGCCGACGAGCGCGACGGTCAGCGCGACGACCCCGAGCGCACCGGCGAGGAAGAACGCGCGGTCGGGGCGGGGGCGGAACCCCGGACGCGCGGCCCGCTCGACACCGGCGAGCGCGACCGCGCCCGCCGCGACGCCGACGACCACGTCGGCGAGGTAGTGGACGCCGAGCACCGGCCGCGTGAGCGCCACGGACCCGACCACGACCCCCGCGACCGCCCACCGGCCGCGCCGGGTCCAGACGTCGAGAAAGGCCGCCAGCCCGCCGTACCACATCGTCGCGACGACGGCGTGACCCGACGGGAAACCGAACCCGGTGTCGGTGGCGACGGAGACGTACGCCGCGGCCACCCGGGCGGGGAGCCACGGGAGGGGAGTCGCCTCCGACGCGCCCGGCGGGCGGGGCAGCGCGAACAGACTCTTCAGTCCGACCGTGACCGCGACCGCGCTCAGCGCGACGGCGACCAGCGTCGCGCCGACTCGGCGCGGGTTCGCGCTCAGCCGTTCGTCGCCGAGCCAGTACAGCAGCGCGACCCCGAAGAAGACGAACCAGGCGTCGCCCGCCTGCGTGAGCAGGGCCGCGACCGCGAGCGCGAGGTCGGACCCGCGCGGCGCGCCCGCCCGCCACACCTGCACGCCTCTCTCACCGCCGGTTCCGGACCGCGTCGATGGCCCTGCCCGGTACGTCGACGAGGTTCAGCCCGACGCCGACGAGCAGGAACAGGACGTACAGCCCCAGCGTCGAGAGGAAGAGGATTATCATCGCGCCGATGGCGAACCAGCCGTCGAGCCAGGCGAACGCGCCGAGCGTGAGGACGACGCCGTACAGGAGGACGAGGTACGGCCCCCACCCCCGGGCGTGGCCCCGTCGCATGCGCGCGCGGACGTACCGTTTCAGTTCGTCTTCGAGCGCGGGCTTCTCGACGGTCCTGTCGTCGATGTCGTCGAGGTCCGCCCGCAGTTCGGCCACCTGCCGGTCGAGCTGGGAGATGTCCGGCGCGGGGCCGTCCTCGCGTTCGTCCTCGCTCATGTGTTGACGCGCATACGCGGGGAGCCCTTTACCGTGCCGGTCTCGGGAGGGGCCACCCCGCCCGTCGGCGGCGGGCCGGCCGCCGCCGACCCCCGGCGCTCCGCCCTCGAACCCGACGCTCCGGCGGTCCGAGAGGGTGACGTTCACCACGACGCCCACCAGCAGGATGGTCGCCCCGAGGTAGAGCCACGTGACGAGCAGCAGGACGCCGCCGACCACGCCGTAGAGTTCGACCTGTCCGCTGCCGCGCGCGCTCTGGAAGCCGACGTACGCCTGGAACAGCGCCTGCAGCACCGCCCAGCCGACGCCCGCGAACGCCGCCCCGGGGAGCACCTCCCGGACGCTCACGCGCGGTTCGGGGAAGAAGTAGTACATGGGGAGGAACGCGCCGGTCAACACCACCGGGAGGACGAGCACCCCGGCGAGTTCCAGCACGACGTCGAGGTTGAGCGCCGCGACGACGCCCCCCAGCAGCACCATCAGGAGGAAACTCGCGCCGATGCTGGCGGCGACGACGAGCGACTCTTTCACCTGGTCGAGTAGCGAGGCGGACTCGACGACGCCGTATATCTTGACGAACGCGGTGTCGACGCCGCGGAACACCTTGAGCGTCCCCCAGAGGGTCAGCAGGAGGCTGATGACGGTCGCTCCCCCCTGGCCGCCGTTCCGGAGCGTCGCTATCAGCAGCTCCTGCCCGGTGTCGGTGAGGACGTCGTCGCTCGCGGCGACGACGAGCGCGGCGAGTTGGTCGCCGCCGAGCGCCGTCGCGACGACGAGCGCGAGCACCGCCGCCGGGAGCAGCGAGACGAACGCGTAGTAGGCGACGGCGGCCGCGAGGAACGTCACGTCCTGTTCGCTCGTGCGGGTGGCGACGGTTCGGACGAGCGCGACCGCGCCCGCGACCCGTCCGCCGCCGGCGGACTGCGATGACACGACCACTCGTTCGGCTGACCCGACCAAGAAGCCTCGGGCGGCGTGCGCTCGGCCGGCGCCCGCTCGCGGCTCACTCGATTCGGCCGGCGAGTACGGCGTTGAGCGCCGCGCCCACGAGCAAGAGGACGTGCGCGACGTAGAACCACAGCAGCAGCAGCGCCAGCCCGCCGAGCACGCCGTAGATGCCGACGGCGACGTCGCCGGAGGCGTACAGGCCGAATCCGGCGCCGGAGACGGTCCACCCGACGGAGGCGAACACCGTCCCCGGGAGCGTCTCCCGCCACGTCGTCTCGACGGCCGGCAGCCCGTGGTACAGCGGCCACAGCGCCAGCACCGAGAGGACGAACATCCCGGCGGGGACGGCGACGTGCGCGAGCGAGGCGTTGGCGTACACCGACAGCGTGCCGCCGGCGATGAGCACCGCGGCGACGCCGAGTGCGCCGACGAGGAACGCGTAGACGGCGTCGGTGGCCTGGTCGAGCGCTCCGCGTTCCTCGGCGCCGTAGACGGCGGCGAACGCACGGTCGAACCCGCGGAACAGCTGAACGGCCGCGAAACAGACCAGCCCGACGGAGACGAGGAGGATACCCCGTCGCTGGGAGACGTCCGTCATCGCGTCGAGGACGAACGCCCGCCCGACTGGCGTGAGCACGTCGCCCGCGGCGGCGACGGCGCTCTGCGCGACGGTCTGTCCGCTGAGTTCGTACACCACGGCGAAGCCGAACACCACCGCCGGGAGCACGGCCACGATGCTGTGGTACGCGAGACTGCCCGCGATGAACGTCGCGTCGGCCCGGCGGACGGCGACGTACATCCGCCGGACGACGCTCGCGTCTCGCAGGTCGCCTCCCTTCTCGGGGCGGCCACCGCCCGCGTAGTCGCCGACCGCGTCGTCGCCGGTGCCGCGGTCGTCGCTCGCGCCTCCGTCGCCGTTGACACGCTCGCCGCGGTCGTCGTCGCGCACCAGCTCCGACAGCCCGTCGTTCGACACGAGAGGGTCCTAGCGGTGGGTACGAAAGAGAGTCGCGGCCGCTCACCCTCCATTACTTACCGGGGAGTTACCCAATAAACGGAATCAGCCGAGGCCCGCGGTCGCCTCGCGGCACTCCGCGACGCTCGCGTCGGTCTTGAACGCGGTGCCGGAGTAGTGGGCGCGACTCGCGTCGTACCCCGCGTCCCGGAGGGCGTCGACGAACGCGTCCATCCCGCACGCCGGGCGACCCCAGAGCTTGTACAGCCGGTGCTGGTCGTAGTGGGTCGGCGTGTCGAGTTCGACCGCGACGGTGTCGAGGAGCCTCCGGGCGCGCTCCGCCTCGCCCATGTCGTCGGTCACTTCCTCGCGGACGGCGCGCGCGAACCCGGGGTCGGCCACCGGCCCGAGCCAGAGCGGCCCCGCGGTGACCAGTCGGGCCGAGTCGCAGTGCGGACAGGACTCCGGCGGGTCCGCGACGAGTCCGCGTTCGGACTCCCGTTCGAGGCAGTCCTGACAGTGGTAGACGTGGCCCAGGTCGCCGACCGCCTCGTTCGCGCGGGTCGCGCTCGCGTCGAGTTCGACGTACGTCCGGGCGTAGTGGCGCGAGACGTGCGAGAGCACCGGCCGGGCGGCCTTGTCTCTGCTCGCCGCGCGGCGGACGAGCGCGGAGAGCAGGACGCGCAGGCCCATCTCGGGGTGGTAGTCGGTGTTGCGCGGCACCGTCGAGTAACGCCGCACGCCGCTCTCGAAGTGCGCGCCGCACAGCGGGGCGGTGTCCGTCGCCGTGACGCACAGCAGGTTCCGCGTGCCCGCCACGGCGGCGTCGACGAACGGCATCGGCGAGCCGTACGGGTCGACGTCGACCACGTCGAAGAACGCCTCGTGGAGCAGCGCGTTCGCGTCCCGTTCGACCGCCTCCCCGCCGTACGGCGCGAGGTTCGACCCGGCGAGGTCGACCGCCGCCTCGTCCACGTCGGCGCAGGTGACGTCCCACCCCTCCGCGGCCGCTCGCGCCCCGCGGACGCCCGAGGCCGCCATCGCGTCGAGGTACGTCTCCGCGCGCGACTCCCGCTCGCGGTACGCCCGGAGGACGGCGACGGTCACGTCGCGGTTCAACTCCATCTCGGGGTTGTAGAACACCTCCCCGCCGGTCCCCTCGCTGGCCCCGTCGCGGGCGCTCTCGACTTCGACGGTCACGCCGCCCTCCTCTCGCTCCATCGTTCGTGTGACCGCTCGGGCGCTGGCGGGGTTAAGCCGTGCGGCTCGCGACTCCGCCGCGTCCGAAGGGTTTTGCCCGCCGACAGCGAAGCGAACGTGTGACTCAGGGAGAGGGGGACGCGGCCGACGCCCTCGCGGCCGACGACTGGCGCGCGGCGCTCGCGGCCGCGGGCGAACTCACCCCGGCGGTGGTCGACGCCGTCGTCTCCACGCACGGCGCTCGCGGCCGGCGCGCCATCGAGGCCGTCTCCGAGGAGCGGGTGAAGCAGTACCGCGACTTCACCGTCGTCGTCGGCTACCGCGCGGAGCACGTCGTCGAGGGGGGCGGCTGCGACTGCGAGGACGCGGCGTACAACCTCGACCCGAACGACCCCGACGAGCAGTGCTGGCACGCGCTCGCCGTCGACGTGGCCGAGCGTCTCGACCGGGTCGACCACCACGACATGTGGTACTCCGAGGTCCGCGACTTCCTGTAGCGCCCCCGACGGGGGGGCGTGAGACTCAGAACGCGCTCGTCTCGACCGTGAGCGCGTAGTACGTCGCGGGCGCGAGCACGAACGCGACGGCCGCGACGACGTACGCGTCCGGCGGCCCGGCGGCCGAGAGTCCGGCGACGAGCGCGACGCTCCCGAGGAGGACGCCCGCCGCGACGGCGGCGAGCTTCGCGGTCCGGCCGACCCGGACGCCGCGCTCGTGGGCGTACAGCCCGCCCGCGAGCGCGACGAGCAGGCCGCAGGTCGGGCCGAACCCCGACCCGACGGCGACGCCCGCCAGCACCAGTGCACCGCCCGCGACCACCCCGACGGCGAGGACCGCCCGCGGCGGGAGCGCCCCGTCCGCGTCGCCGTAGCGGGTGGCGTAGGCGGCCGGCGGGAGCGCGACGAGCAGGCCGTAGAACAGGCCGCGCAGGAACGTCTCGACCGGGTCGCCCGTCGCCCGGACGAGTGCGTCGGTCACGACGACCACCCCGGCGAGCGCGCCCGCGCCCGCGACGCCGAGCGGCGGCAGCACCGTCGTCGGGTCGGCGTCGTGGTGGACGGCGTACAGCGCGAACGGGTAGAGGACCGCGACGGCGCCGAGCAACGACCGGGAGACGTCGCCGGTCGCCCAGAGGGCGAACCCGCCGAACGAGACGGCGAGCAGCGCGCCCGTCACCAGCGCCAGCTCCGGCACCCGTCGGTTCACGCCCGCGGTTCGGGCGGGCGAGCGTTAACGCCGTCGCTCTCGTCGGTCCCGGCGGGTCGCAGGCGACCAGACGGAAGCGTTTAGACGGGGCCACGGCTACGTTCACCCATGCCGGACTGTCCACTGGCGGACGAGTGCCCCCGATTCTCCGAGCGCATCCAGGGCATGGGCTGTCAGCACTACGGCGACCGCGGCGGTGCCGAGTGGTGTAACAGCTACGACATGCCCATCTCGGACCTGAAACAGCAGCCGGTCAAACCCGGCGAGGAGGTCGTCGTCGACGTGGAGGACATCCACGAGAGCGGCGCGGGCGTCGGCCGGACCGAGGACGGTTTCATCGTGATGATAGACGGGCTGTTGCCGCCGACGCGGGCGAAGGTCCGCATCGACCAGGTGAAACAGAACCACGCGAAGGCGGTCGACGTCGTCGAGCGACTCCCGATGGACGACGAGGACGACGTCGACCGCAACGGGACCGGCCCGGCGGGGGAGGAACGCGAGAACCGAGAGGAACGCGAGGACGAGAGAGAGGGACAGCGGCTCGGGTCGCGCGACAACTTCTGGGGTTCGTAACCCCGGAGCGCCCCCGGGACCGCGGACGGACAGTCCGGACTATCCTTTTTTGTGGCCGGGCCGCGCACGTCGGCCATGGCCGACCCGGAGCGTGACGCCGACGCGGTCGACGCGGACGTGGACGACCTGCTCGACCGCGCGGGGTTCGACCCGGACCGGAGCGTTCTCACCCGGCGACAGGCGGAGGTGCTCGCACTCCGCGAGCACGGCGCCCGGCAGGCCGACATCGCGGCCCTGCTCGGGACGTCGCGCGCGAACGTCTCAAGCGTCGAGGCGAGCGCCCGCGAGAACGTCGCGAAGGCGCGCGAGACGGTCGCGTTCGCGGAGGCGCTCGCCGCCCCGGTCCGCGTCGAGGTGGAGGGGGGAACGGACCTCTACGACGTGCCGGAGCGCGTGTACGACGCCTGTGACGCCGCCGGCGTGAAGGTGAACCACACGGCGCCGGACCTGATGAAACTCGTGAGCGACGAGGCGGGCGACGCCGTGCAGGGACGAGAGGTGGTCGCTCCCATCCTCGTGGGCGTCACGCGGACCGGCGCGGTCCGCGTCCGCCGGTCCGAGTGAGGCGGGCGAGTCAGAACCGGTCCTCGTCCTCCAGTCGTCGCACGAGTTCGCGGACCCGACCCGCCGCGGCCTTCGGAACGACGAGCACGCGGTCGTCGTACGCGACGACGCAGAGGTCGGAGACGCCGACCAGCGAGACGTGCGTTCCGTCGCTCGCGACGACGTTGTCGGCGGCGTCGAGCGGCAGCACCTCCGCGTCCGCGGCGACGGCGTTCCCGTCCGCGTCGGGCGCGAGTACGCGTGCGAGCGCGTCCCACGTCCCGAGGTCGTCCCACGCGAACTCGACGGGGACGACGGCGGCGCTCTCGGCACGCTCCATGACGGCGTAGTCGATACTGACCGGGTCGACCGCCGCGAACCCGGCGTCGGGGTCGCCCGCGGCCAGCGACTCCACCAGCGGCGCGAGCGGCGTGTCGCGCGCCGCGTCGAACAGCGCGTCCGGCGTCCACGCGAAGACGCCGGCGTTCCAGTAGTAGCCCGCCTCGACGTACTCGGCGGCGGTCTCAGCGTCCGGTTTCTCGTGGAACGCCGCCAGGTCGTAGTACTCCCCGTCGTCGTCGCCGGGTTCGACGTACCCGTACCCCGTCTCGGGTCGGGTCGGTTCGACGCCGAACGCCACGAGACGGCCGGTGTCGGCGGCGACGCGCGCGCCGCGGTCCATCGCCGCTTCGAACGCGTTCGCGTCGGGCACGTGGTGGTCCGACGGGAGGGCGACGACGACGGGGTCCGACTCCCCGCCGCCGGCGAGTTCGCGCGCGCGGTGCGTCGCGTACACCAGCGCCGGCCCGGTGTCTTTCCCCTCGGGTTCGACGACGACGCCGGCGTCGGGTGCGTGCTCGGCCACCCGGTCGGCGAACGCTTCGCGCGTGACGACCAGCGTCTCGTCCGCGAACCCAGTGCGGGCGACGGTGCGCGAGAGGAGCGACTCCTCGCCCCCCAGCGCGAGGAACTGCTTGGGTCGGTGGCTCCGCGAGGCGGGGTAGAGTCGGGTGCCGGTGCCGCCGGCGAGCACGACGGCGACGATGGGACGGTTCACGTCCGCGTCTCGTCCCCGCCGACAAAAGGCGCCGCGGTCGGCCCGCTCCGTTCCGCTCCGCTCTCCCCGGTTCGCCCGGTTCGGTCACCGCTGCCACGTCTGCACGACGCCCTCCCGCACGTCCTCCGCACAGCCCTCGCAGTCCCGGTGGCCCGACTCGAAACACGCGGGTCGCCCGTCGGGGTCGAGGAGGACCGCTCGCCTGTCGACGTGTCGCCGGCAGACGATGCGCGCGCGGCCCTCCTCGTCGGCCGGCAGGCCGAACGCGGCGGGCTCGCCCTCACCGACCCCGCGTTCGCCCGCGTCCTGTCCCTCCCGGTAGGCGCGCCTGCTCCGGGCGTACTCCCGGCCGACCTTGCGCGCCTGCTGTCTGAGGACGCGGCGGAACCGGTCGCTCAGCGTCATGCGTGGGAGTGGGGCCGCGGGCGGCATAGGTCCGTTGCCTCCCGGCCCGTCCCGGACCGGCCCCGGATGGTGCACCCCTCTCGACGCCGTCCGCGTGTCGGTGAGGCGTCCCGGACACCGCGAGGACGGACCGTGCGACAGCCCGATGTAGGTCCCGTATTCGGGGTATACGCGGCTCGAAACGTCCCCTTTCACTTTCACCGTACCACCGGAGATTTAAATATCATCGCGCACCAACCGTCGTACGCCTCCCACCCGAAACAGAACGGAGGCAGGACAACCATGGCAGACGTGCGAACCCACGCGGAAGAGATACGCGAGCAGTTTTCAGACCACCTGGACCTCACGGTCGAGGACGTGGAGGAGCGCCTCGACGCACTCGTCAACGAGTACCGCGTCCCCGTCGACGAGGCGCGCCGGAGCGTCGTGAACGCCTACCTCGACGAGGCGGGCCTCGACCGCGACGAACTCGGCGGCGGCGGCGGGAGCGAGCAGGTCCTCCTCGGCGAGATCGACGAGGACGAACAGTGGGTCGACCTCCGAGTGAAGGTCGTCGACCTCTGGGACCCCGGCCACGAGTCCATCGCGCAGGTCGGTCTCGTCGGCGACGAGTCGGGGACGATGAAGTTCGTCGCGTTCACGACGAGCGACCTCCCCGAACTCGAGGAGGGGACGAGCTACGCGCTCTCGAACGTCGTCACCGACGAGTACCAGGGCAACTTCTCGGTGAAGCTGAACCGGACGACGACCATCACCGAACTCGACGAGGCGGTGGAGGTCGGCGACGACGCCGACGAGGTCGAGGGCGCACTGGTGGACATCCAGTCCGGGTCGGGCCTCATCAAGCGCTGCCCCGAGGAGGGCTGTACGCGCGTCCTCCAGAACGGTCGGTGCAGCGAACACGGACAGGTCGACGGCGAGTTCGACCTCCGCATCAAGGCGGTCCTCGACGACGGCGAGGCCGTCCACGAGGTCATCTTCGACGAGGACGCCACCACCGAACTGACGGACATCTCGCTCGACGAGGCGAAGTCGATGGCGCAGGACGCCCTCGACACGACCGTCGTGGGCGAGGAGATGGCCGACCGCGTCGTCGGGCGCTACTACCGCGTCCGGGGCCCGACGCTCGGCCGGTACGTGCTCGTCGACGAGTTCGAGGAACTGTCCGGCCCCGCCGACGCGGAGGCCGTACTCATCAGAGCGAGGTCGATGTGAAATGAGCCAGCAGAACATCCCCTCCCGAGAGGTCGCGCGGCGCGTCTTCGCCCGGGAGTTCAACGACGGCAGTTACACGTTCCAGGAGTCCGACGACGAACGCGCACCGCTGTACCTCCTGCTCCCGACGGGGGAGCGCGCGAACCGCGTGTTCCTCGCCGGCACGCTCACCGAGAAGGAGGACGTGGGCGAGGACAGCGAGTACTGGCGCGGCCGCATCGTCGACCCCACGGGCACGTTCTTCGTGTACGCGGGGCAGTACCAGCCCGAGGCGGCGAGCGCGCTCCGCGACCTCGAACCGCCCGCGTACGTGGCGGTGGTCGGGAAGCCGCGGACGTACGAGACCGACGACGGGAGCGTGAACGTCTCGGTCCGCCCCGAGTCCATCACCACCGTCGACGCGGCGACGCGCGACCGGTGGGTCGTCGAGACGGCAGCGCGCACGCTCGACCGGGTCGAGCGCTTCGACGACGAGGGCAACGAGTACGCCCGGATGGCCCGCGAGCAGTACGACCTCCCGGTCGAGGAGTACAAAGACGCCGCGGTGGCGGCGCTCGAGTCGCTCGACGAGCGCGACGAACTCGACGCCGGCGGCGCGACGGCGTAGGACCGACGGCTGACGGGCGGACCGCTCCCCCGTCGCGGCGAACCCGGTTCCGTTTTTCGACTACTCCAGTTCCTCCGCGAGTGCCGCGTTCACCGCGTCGTCGAGCGCCCCGTCGGCGACGAGGCGGGCGAGCACGTCGATGTCGCCGTCGCTCGGTCGGTCCGCGTCGAGCGGCGGGACGACCGCGCGGACCGCCTCGTACGCCGCTCCGGTCCCGACGCCGTGGTCGAGCGCGTCGTCGACGAACTCGGCCGCCTGCGCGCCACAGAGGAGTTCGACCGCCACCACCGTCCGGACCCGCTCGCCGACGCGGCGCGCGGCGAACGCGGACGTCGCGCTCATGCTGACGTGGTCCTCCTGGCCGCCGCTGACCGGAACCGTGTCCGTCGCGGGTCGCCCCTCGCTCCGGCACTCGTTCACGAGCGCCGCGGCCGTGTACTGGGGAATCATGTACCCCGACCCCACCCCGCTCTCGGGCGTGAGGAACGGCGGCAGGTGCGGTTCCTGGAGGTTCGGGTTCACCATCCGGTCGACCCGGCGCTCGCAGACGGCCGCGAGGTCGGTCAGCGCACCGACCGCGTAGTCCAGCCGGTGCGCGAGCGGCGCGCCGTGGAAGTTCCCCCCCGAGAGCACCGCGGCCGACGCGGTCCCGCTCGCCCGGTCGTCCACCCGCTCGCGGGGGAACACCAGCGGGTTGTCCGTGGCGCTGTTGAGTTCGACCGCCACCGCCTCGCGGAGGTGTGCGACCGCGTCCCGGGCCGCGCCGTGAACCTGCGGCAGACACCGAATCGAGTAGGCGTCCTGCACCCGGTCGCAGTTGCGGTGCGACTCGACGACGTCGGAACCGGCGGTCAGCCGCTTCACGTTCCGGGCGACCGCCGACTGGCCCGCGTGCGGCCTGAGGTCGTGGACGGCCGGGTCGCAGGCCGCGGTGGTCCCCATCGTCACCTCGGTGGTGAGCGCGCCCGCGGCGTCGGCGGCCCGGAGCGTCCGCTCGGCGTCGTGGACCGCGAGCGCGCCGACCCCGACCGTGAGCTGGGTGCCGTTGATGAGCGCGAGTCCCTCCTTCGCGCCGAGCGCGAGCGGTTCCACCCCGGCCGCCGCCAGCGCCTCCGCCCCGGGGAGGCGCTCGCTGACGCGTGCGTCTCCCTCGCGTTCGTCCCCGCCGCGCGTCCGGTCCGCGCGCGCCGCGGGCGTCGACGGGTCGGCGTCCACGTCGGCCTCCCCCTCGCCCAGCAGGACGAGCGAGAGGTGTGCGAGCGGCGCGAGGTCGCCGCTCGCGCCGAGGCTCCCCCGGGACCTCACGACCGGGTGGACGCCCGCGTTCAACAGCGCGAGCAGGTGGTCGAGCACCACCTCCCTGATGCCGGAGTAGCCCTTCGCCAGCGCGTTGACGCGGGTGAGAAGCAGCGCGCGGACCTCCTCGCGCTCCAGGTCCCGTCCGGCGCCCGCGGCGTGGCTCCGAATCAGGTTCGTCTGGAGTTCCTCCACCCGGTCGGGCGGGATGCGGGTGTCGACGAGTTCGCCGAACCCCGTGTTCACGCCGTACACCGGGTCGCCCGACTCGACCACGTCGCGCACCCGCTCGCGCGACGCCCGGACCGCCTCGCGCGCCCCCTCGGCGAGTCCGACCGCGGCGTCCTCGCGCGCCACCGCGACCACCTCCTCGACGGTCAGCGACGCCCCGTCGAGGACGACGTCGGCGTCGCTCCCCTCCCGCCCGTCCGTCCGGTCAGTCACGGTTCCCTCCCGCCCCGTCGTCCCGTCCGACGGTCGGGTCGTCCGCGCTGTCGGCGTCGGTCGCGCCGCTCGGGTCCATCGAACCGCCCGCCGGGTGGACCCGCCGACCGCGCTTGAAGACGGCCGCGACGGGGTTCACGCCGAAGTTGTACGGGACGTGGACGTGTGACGGCGCGTCGACGAGGAGGAAGTCCGCGGAGGCGCCCCGCCGGAGCGTGCCGAGTCCACCCGGCGGGCCGTCCCCCCCGGGCGGGTCGCCGCGGTTCAGCGCGCGGGCCCCGCCGCGGGTCGCCGCCGCGAGCGCCGCCGCGGGCGACAGGCCCATCCCGACGCACGCGAGCGCGACGGCGAACGGCACGCTCTGGGAGTAGCAGTTCGGGTTGAAGTCGGTCGCCACGGCTAGCGGCCCGTCCGCCCGCTGGAACGGGTCCGCGTCGGCGTACTCCGCGCCGAGCGCGAACGCGGTGCCCGGGAGGAACGTCGGCGTCACGTCCGCCGCGGCCAGGGCCTCGGCGTCCTCGGCGGTGGCGTGGAGCAGGTGGTCGGCGCTCGCCGCGCCCACCTCGGCGGCCAACTGCGCCCCGCCGAGGCGGACGAACTCCTCGGCGTGGACCTTTGGGGTCAGCCCCCGGTCGCGGCCGGCCTCGAGGACGCGCCGCGACTGCTCGACGGTGAACGCCCCCTCCTCGCAGAACACGTCGCAGAACTCCGCGACGCCCTGCGCCTCGACCGCCGGGAGTTGGTCGTCGACGACCCGCTCGACGTACGCGTCGGCGTCCGTCCCCTCCGGGACGGCGTGCGCGCCCATGAACGTCGCCACGGCGTCGACCGGGTGACGCTCGCCCGCGCGGCGCACGACGTCGAGCAGCCGGAGTTCCGTCTCCCGGTCGAGGCCGTACCCCGACTTCACCTCGACCGTGGTGGTGCCGTGTGCGAGCATCACGTCCATGTGAGCGAGGAGCGTCGACAGCAGGCGGCCGTCGTCGGCCGCCCGGGTCGCGCGGACCGTCCGCAGGATGCCGCCGCCCTCGGCGGCGATCTCCTGGTACGTCTTCCCGCGGAGCTTCGCGGCGAACTCGTCCGAGCGGTCGCCCGCGAACAGCGCGTGGGTGTGCGCGTCGACGAACCCCGGGAGGACGGTCTTCCCGCGAGCGTCGACGGCGACCGACGCGTTCTCGGGCGGGTGCTCGCGCGTCACCTCCTCCGTCGACCCGACCGCGACCACCCGGCCGTCCGCGACGGCGAGCGCGCCGTCCGCGACGGCGGCGAGCGGGTCGTCGGTGCCGGGACCGACGACGAGTTCGGCCGCGCCGTGGACCACCACGTCCGCGTCGCCGTCGGCACCGGTATCCCGGTTCGCGCTCGGGTCGAGGTCGGTGTCGCCGTCCCGACCGCTCACGCGCTCCACCCCCCGAGCGCGTGCGCGACGGCCCGGGCGGCCGCGTCGACGGTCCGGCCGTCGCGGTCGAGGGGGGGCGCGCACTCCACGACTTCGACGCCGGCGAGGCGGTCGTCGCCGGCGACCAGCCGGAGCGCGCGGTACAGTTCTCGCGGCGCGAGACCGCCGGGCGTGGGCGCGCTCGACCCGGGGTAGGCGGCGTCGAGCACGTCCACGTCGACGCTCACGTAGAGGTCGTCGGCGTCCGAGAGCGCCGAGAGCGCGCGGTCGACGGCCGCCACCGGGTCCTCGCCCACCTCCTCGGCGGTGACGACCGTCCCGTCGCGCTCGCGGACGTAGTCGTGGTAGGCGGTGCTCGTCTCGAAGTGGCGCGCGCCGACACAGGCGTAGCCGTCGAGGCCCGCCTCGAACAGCTGCCGGTACGGCGTCCCGCTCGTCGGGCCGTCGCGGACCTCGCGCACGTCGAGGTGGGCGTCGAAGTTGAGCACGCCGAGACGGCCCCGGTCGCACAGCGGAGCCGCGTTCGGGTACGTCAGCGAGTTGTCCCCGCCGAGGAACACGGGGAGCGCGTCGAGCGCGTGGACCGCCTCCGCGACCGATTCGACGGTCTCCTGCGCCTCGCGGACGGTCAGCCGGTCGGCGACGGGCGGCCTGTCCACGCTGTCGTCACCGAACGCGACGTCGCCGAGGTCCGCGACGGAGTGGTCGCCGCGCCCGACAGGCCCGGCGTCGAAGTGGTGGGTCTTGACGCCCGCGAGCGCGTCCCGGACGGCCGCCGGTCCCTCGCGCGCGCCGCGGCGGCCGATGACGCCCCCGTCGTACGGCTCCCCGACGAGCACGGCGGCGTACCCGTCGGCGTCGTCGAGCGTCGCCCCGGTCACCACGTCGCCGAACTGCTCGTCGTTCGGGTCGGTCGACGGGCCGGCCCAGTCGTACCACCGGCCGGTGAAGCGGTCCGTCATCGGTCCCCCCGTCCCGCCCGGTCGGCCGCCGCGTCGTCGCGCATCGGCACGTGGACGCCCGACCGTTCCGCCTCGTCGAGCGCGTCCTCGTAGCCGGCGTCGGCGTGGCGAATCACGCCCATGCCGGGGTCGGTGGTGAACACGCGCCGGGCCTTCTCGGCCGCGAGGTCCGTCCCGTCGAGGACGACGTGGTTGTTCGCGTGGAGCGCGTTGCCGATGCCGACGCCGCCGCCGTCGTGGACGCTCACGATGTCCGCGCCCGCCGCGCAGTTGAGCAGGGCGTTCAGGACGGGCCAGTCGGCCACCGCGTCGGTGCCGTCTCGCATGGCCTCCGTCTCGCGGTTCGGGCTGGCGACGGAGCCGGCGTCGAGGTGGTCGCGGGTGACGACGACCGGCGCGGCGATGTCGCCCGCGCGGACCAACTCGTTGATGCGGAGCGCGAACGCCGCGCGTTCGGTGAGACCGCCGGAGTCGGTCGAGTAGCCGAGCCAGCAGACCCGCGCGGGGAGACCCTGGAACTGCACCTGCTCTTGGGCGAGGTCTATCCAGCGGTGGAGCCGCTCCTTCCCGGGGAACAGCTCCTTCACCGCCTCGTCGGTTCGGTGGATGTCGGCGGGGTCGCCCGACAGCGCGACCCACCGGAACGGGCCGCGCCCGCGGCAGAACTGCGGGCGGATGTACGCGGGGACGAACCCGGGGAAGTCGAACGCGTCTTCGACGCTGCGTTCCTCCTGCACCTGCCCGCGGATGTTGTTGCCGTACTCGAACGCCACCGCGCCCGCCTCCTGCAGAGCGAGGATGGCCCGGACGTGCCGCGCCATCGTGTCGAGGCTCTCGTCGAGGTAGCGCTCGGGGTCGGTCTCGCGCAGGTCGTCCGCCTCGGCGACGGTGTAGCCGCTCGGGCAGTACCCCTCCAGCGCGTCGTGCGCGCTGGTCTGGTCGGTGACCACGTCCGGAGTGAATCCCCGGTCGAGCATCCCCTCCAGCACGTCCGCGGCGTTACCGTGGACGCCCACCGAGTACGGCTCGCCCGCCTCGGCGGCCGCACTCGCGCGCTCGACGGCCTCGTCCAGGTCGTCGGTCTTCTCCATGCAGTAGCCCGTCTCGATGCGGCGGTCGACGCGTCGCTCGTCCACCTCGGCGGCGATGCACACCCCGTGGTTCATCGTGACCGCCAGCGGCTGTGCCCCGCCCATCCCGCCGAGACCGCCGGTGGCGACGACCTTCCCGCGGAGGCCGTCGCTCTCGGGGTAGTGCTGGCGGGCGAGTTCCGCCAGCGTCTCGAACGTGCCCTGGACGATGCCCTGCGTGCCGATGTACGCCCACGACCCGGCGGTCATCTGGCCGTACATTATCTTCCCCTCCGCTTCGAGTTCGTGGAAGTGTTCCCAGTCGTCCCACCGCCCGACCAGGTTCGAGTTGGCGACGAGCACCCGCGGCGCGCGCTCGTGCGTCTCGAACCGCCCTACCGGTTTGCCGCTCTGGACGAGCAGCGTCTCGTCGTCGCCCAGTTCGCGGAGTTCCGCGAGGATGGCGTCGTAGGCGTCCCAGCTCCGGGCGGCCCGCCCGGTGCCGCCGTAGACGACCAGTTCCTCGGGCTTCTCGGCCACCTCGGGGTCGAGGTTGTTGTTCAGCATCCGGAGGGCGGCCTCCTGTCGCCAGCCCTCACACTCGATGTCGGTGCCGGTCGGAGACCCCTGGTACTCGCGCCACTCTGGGGACGGCTCGCCGATGGACCACTCCTCGTCCCGTTCGTGTGACTGCATGCGGCAATATTTACGAACCGCGTACAAAAGCTGTGTGGGCCGGCGAGTCGCCGGACGGCTCCGTCGGTCGTCGCAGCGCCGTCTCCCGCTCGTCTGACGAACGGTTAAGTGGCGCGACCGCCGACGTGTCGACGATGGGCAACAAGAACAAGACGGTCTCCTTCCGCGTCAACGAGGACGCCTTCGACGCGCTGCGGGAGATCGCGGACGAGCGGGACCTCTCGTTGTCGGCGGTGTTCCGCGACTACGTCGACGCGCTCGTCGCCCACGACGGCCGGGTCAGGGTCGTCCCGGAACACGAGTACGAGGCGGACGGTGAGGACGAGTCCGCGTTCCCGCCGACGGTGACGGTGCCCAAGAGCTTCGTGCGCGAACACGAGCGACTGGAACTGGAGGCGGACCACCTCCGCGAGCAACTGGACGAGTACAAGCGGTACGTCACGGCGCTCCACGACCGCCTCGACGAGGGCGAGGAGGAGGTGGTCTCGCTGGAGGACATCGACGGGGACCGGGCGGACCGCGAGAGACGAACGGAGAGCGAGTACGGCACGGACGAGCCGTTCCGGCTGGGGTAGGGGACTCGGCCACCCACTCGACCGACCGGGCCCGCCTCAGCCCGCGAGCGCGCGGCGCGCCCGCCGAGCCTTCTCGGCCATCTCGGCGTCGTCCTCCACGTCCGCGAGCGACTCGACGGCCTCCAGCGTCCGCACCGCGTCGTCGAGGAACGAGAGCACGTCGCCCGGGTAGGCGTACAGCATGTAGTCGTCGCCCATCACGTCCACGATGGCGTCGGGACCCAGCCCCTGCGCGCGCAACTCCAGCAGGTACGTCACGAACTTCCGCTCCGGGTGCCCGCAGTAGGGCGCGTCGTCGCAGCCGCAGTCGATGAAGTCCTCCGCGAACTCCAGCACCCGGTCCCGCGTGGCCTCGTCCAACTCGGCGAGACCGTCGCCGGTGAACACCAGGTCCAGCGTCGCCCCCTTGAACGCCCCCTTGGGGACGTTGGTGTCGAGTTGGGCCGCGATCTGGCGGTGGTTCTTGAGGTATATCTTGTCCGTGATGGCCACTGTTGGTCGCTCTAGCCGGTTGAGCGAGAAAAGCGCGGCGGTCGACCCCCGCTCCGACGACCCCTCCCACGACCGGGCGTGTGTTGGTGTGGCACGGAGGCGGCCGGCGATTCGTAACGTATTTGGGCGCGTCTGTGCCTACGTGTAGGTGCGTGTCCGGGTTGGGGTAGTGGACTATCCTTCAGCCTTGTGGAGGCTGAGACGCGGGTTCGATTCTCGCACCTGGACCTTCTTCGGCGGCCGACCCGAGGAGCGGCGCGACGCGGGAGCCGCCGGACCGCAACCGCTACGGCGTCCGATCCCGGTGTCGTTCCCGTGTCACCCAGCAGTTCGGAGCGAGACCCGGCGCTCGACCTCGACGTGGGCTTCACCGTCGGTCTCGGCATGGACTTCACGGGAGCCGTCGAGTGGGCCGCGGAGGAGGGGTTCGCGCTCGTCGAACATCCTGCTCGACGCCCCGTGAAGTCCCGGCGCGCTGCCCACGCTGTGCGACTGCGCCGGCGGTCGGCCGCCTACCGGCCGTTCACGTTCGCGAGCGTGTCGTCGCCGCGGAGTCCGGCGAGCGAGGGGGACGTGCCGCCGGACTGGATGACGTTGAACGCCGTCATCATGTCGCTCCGCGAGACGAGCCCGACGAGTTCGCCCGTGGTGTCGATGACCGGGAGGCGGCCGACGCCGCGCTCCTGCATGAGCTGGAGCGCGTCGAGCGGGTCGGAGTCGGGCGTCACGCTGGCGATGTCCCGCTCCATCACGTCCTCGACGGTGTACGCGTCCCGCTCGATTTCGCGGACGCTCTGGGCGTCCTCCAGCGTGACCATGCCGACGAGCGACCCGCTCTCGAGAACGGGGTAGCCCGTGTGGCGCTCCGCGAACATCCGCTGCATGAGGTCCGCGACCGACGTCCGGGGTTCGACCGTGTGCAGGTCCGTCCGGGGTGTCATGATGTCCGCGACCGTCACGCCCTCGAAGGCGGCCTTGAGGACGGTCTGCTGGGCCTCGCCCGCCCCCGCGATGTAGATGAAGAACGCCAGCCCCACCATGAGCAGGTCGAAGTTGAGCAGGCCGTACAGGCCGAGCAGGAACGCGAACCCCTTCCCCACCTCGGCGGCGATCTGCGTCGCCCGGGCGTGCGAGCGGTTCCGCGCCAGCAGCGCGCGGAGGACGCGCCCGCCGTCCATCGGGAAGCCGGGGAGCATGTTGAACGCGCCGAGGACGACGTTCATCACGGCGAGGTAGCCGAGGACGAACGTGACCCCCGGCGGGAGCGTGAACGCCCGGAAGCCGGCGAACGCGAGCACGCCGAGCGCGAACGAGACGGCCGGACCGGCGATGGCGATGACGAACTCCTGTTTCCAGTTCTCGGGGAGTTCCCGGAAGCTGGCGACGCCGCCGAACAGCCAGAGGGTGATGGAGTCGATCTCGTAGCCGAAGTGCATCGCCGTCAGCGAGTGGCCGAACTCGTGGAGCAACACGGAGACGAACAGCCCCACCGCCGCCGCCACGCCGAGCAGGAGCGGGAGCGACCCGGTCGTGAGCGTCGCCGTGTCGAGGGCCGCCCCGTACGTGTTGAGCAGGTCGACGAACGTGCCGACCTGCTGACTGATGAGCCACGCGAGCAGCGGAAGCACGAGCAGGAACGTCCAGTTCAACTGGATGGGGATGCCGGCCACCCGCCCCACCGTGAATCCTCGCATGGGGGCGACTAGCGCACCGACCCGTATAAACCCGGCCGTTAAGGGGGTCCGTCCCGACGTGGGAGACATGAGCCGGACGGACGACGGGACGCGGCCGGTCGTGAAGCGCGCGGACGAGGTGGCGTACGAACCGGTCGACGCGGCCGACGGCCTGTCGAAGGGCGTCCTCCTCGACGAGTCGGACGGCGCGCCGACCTTCGCGATGCGGCGGTTCACCCTCGCGCCGGGCGCGACGGCGCCGAGACACACCAACGAGGTCGAACACGAGCAGTACGTGCTCGCTGGCGAGTACACCGTGGGTATCGGTGAGGAGGAGTACACCGTCTCCGCGGGCGACTCGCTCCTCGTCCCCGCCGGCGTCGTCCACTGGTACCGGAACGAGGGCGACGAGGAGGGGGCGTTCGTCTGCTGTGTGCCCAACGGCGACGACGCGATTCAGGTCGTCGACGACGAGTAGCGAGCCGGTCCGGGCGACGACTACCCCGGGTTCCCGCCTACCGGTTCCGATACCGAAGGCGAACGGCTGAAATACCACATCCTCCTATCGGTGACAACGACGTGTCCGAACAACTCCCGCAGGTCGAGACCCTGTTCCTCCACGAGCGCGACGGCGAGTACACCGTCGTGGTCACGCGAGACGGCACGCGGGTGCTCCGCGGCGTCCTCGAACTGAAGGAGACGAACGCCGGGCCGCGCCCACGGCGGTTCCGGGTGAAGCGCGACTCGGGAGAGGAGCCACGCCAGCCCGACCAGTTCGTCGAGTTGGCGCGCAACGCGAGACGCATCCGTATCTCCGAGCAGACCGATTCCGGTGCGCGCGACCGACTGCAGGCGATGCTCGACGGCTACCAGTTAGACGCGAAGCAGGTCCGAACCTGTCGCTACTGCGCGAACGCCGGCCGCTACTCGCCGGTCACGAGCGAGACGGCGGTGAAGGCCGACCGCGACTACATCTGCCAGGACTGCGCGAAGCGCGAGCTGGAGCGTGAGCTGTCGTTCAAGGGACAGTTCACCGGGGCCGCGCAGGACCGTCTCGAGGAACTGCTGTTCGAGGTACAGGACCTCGAACGAATCACGAACCTCCTCGAGGGGAACCTCGACCCGGACCTCACGAAGTTCGACACCATCTCCGCCACCGTCGAGGACGTCGACCCGGTCCGGACGGACGAGTTGGACCTCCACCCGGCGCTCCAGGAGCGCGTGGAGGGGCGGTTCGACGAACTCCTGCCGGTCCAGTCGCTCTCCGTCCGGAACGGCCTGTTCGCGGACGGGGGCGGCGCGGGCGACGACCAGCTCGTGGTGAGCGCGACGGCGACGGGGAAGACGCTCGTGGGCGAACTCGCGGGCGTGAACAGCGCCCTGAACGGCGAGGGGAAGATGCTGTTTCTGGTGCCGCTGGTGGCGCTCGCGAACCAGAAACACGAGGACTTCGAGGAGCGGTACGGCGACGTGCTGGACGTGACCATCCGGGTGGGGGCGTCCCGCATCAACGACGACGGCAACCGGTTCGACCCCGGGGCGGACGTCATCGTCGGCACCTACGAGGGCATCGACCACGCCCTGCGAACGGGCAAGGACATGGGCGACATCGGCACCGTCGTCATCGACGAGGTGCACACCCTGAAGGAGGGCGAGCGGGGTCACCGCCTCGACGGGATGATAAGCCGGCTGAAACACTACACCGAGCGCCGGAACTCGACCGCCCAGTGGGTGTACCTCTCGGCGACCGTGGGGAACCCCGAGTGGCTGGCGAAACGGCTGCGCGCGACGCTCATCGAGTTCGAGGAGCGGCCCGTCCCCATCGAGCGGCACGTCACGTTCGCGGACAGCCGAGAGAAGCTCCGCATCGAGAACCGCCTCGTCAAGCGGGAGTTCGACAGCGAGTCCTCGAAGGGGTACCGCGGGCAGACCATCATCTTCACCAACTCCCGGCGGCGGTGTCACGAGATCAGTCGAAAGCTGGAGTACTCCAGCGCGCCGTACCACGCGGGCCTGGACTACCGCCGGCGGAAGACCGTCGAGCGGCAGTTCGGGAACCAGGACCTCGCGGCCGTCGTCACGACGGCGGCGCTCGCGGCCGGCGTCGACTTCCCCGCCTCGCAGGTGGTGTTCGACACGCTGGCGATGGGCATCGAGTGGCTCTCGGTGCAGGAGTTCGAGCAGATGCTCGGGCGGGCGGGCCGACCCGACTACCACGACAGGGGGACCGTCTACATGCTGGTCGAACCCGACTGCTCGTACCACAACTCGATGGAGATGACCGAGGACGAGGTGGCGTTCAAGCTCCTGAAGGGCGAGATGGAGGACGTCACGACCGTGTACGACGAGTCCGCGGCCGCGGAAGAGACGCTGGCGAACATCGTCGTTGCGGGCAAGCGGGCGAAGGCGCTCAACGACCGGATGCTCGGCGACGTACCGACGACCCACGCGGTCGGGAAGCTGCTGGAGTGGGGGTTCATCGACGGCCTCTCGCCGACGCCGCTCGGGCGCGCGGTGACGCGCCACTTCCTCGCGCCCGACGACGCGTTCCGCATCCTCGACGGCGTCCGCGCCGGCTCGGACCCGTACGACATCGTCGGGGAGTTGGAACTCGCCGACGAGGACCTGTAGCTCCCCCGACCGATCGGTCGGCGACCAGAGAGACGTCGCCGCGTCCCGTCCCTTTTTGCCCGGTGGCAGCGTCCTCCCCGGCGTGCCACTGACGCCCGAGATGCTCTTCGTCTTCCTCCTCGTCCTCGGCGCGTTGCTCCTGTTCGCGACGGAGCCGGTGCCGGTGGACATCACCGCGCTCGCGGTGCTCGTCGCCCTGCTGGTCGTGGACCCGGTGTCCGCGACGCTCGCCGAGTGGGGTCTCATCGCGAGCGGGTTGACGCTCGTCACGACCGAGCAGGGGCTCTCGGGGTTCGCCAACACGGCGACGCTGACCGTGCTCGCGATGTTCGTCCTCAGCGACGGGGTGCGCCGGACCGGCATCGTCCAGCGGCTCGGCGCGTTCCTCTCGCGGGTGACGCGGGGCGACGAGACGAGACAGCTCGGCGCCACGGTCGGGCTGGTCGGCCCCATCTCGGGGTTCATCAACAACACCGCCGCCGTCGCCATCCTCCTGCCGATGGTGACCGACCTGGCCGAGCGCGGGCGAACCTCCCCGTCGAAGCTCCTGCTCCCGCTGAGTTACGCGTCGATGTTCGGGGGGACGCTCACGCTCATCGGCACCTCGACGAACATCCTCGCGTCGGACCTGTACGCCCGGCTCGCGCCTCCCGACGTGGCGCGGACCTTCACCATGTTCGAGTTCCTGCCGCTCGGGTCGGTGCTGCTCGTCGTCGGCTCGCTCTACCTGTTCACGCTCGGACGGTACCTCACCCCCGAGCGCATCAAGCCCCGTGCGGACCTCACCGAGGAGTTCGGGATGGCCGAGTACCTCACCGAGGTGGTGGTTCGCGAGGACTCGCCGCTGGTCGGCCAGCGGGTGGAGGCGGCGCTCGTCGAGACGGAGTTCGACGTCGACCTGGTCCAACTCATCCGGGACCGGCGCGTGTTCCTCGAACCGCTCGGACCGAAGGAGATACAGCCGGGCGACGTGTTCGCCGTCCGGACGGACCGCGACACGCTGCTCGACCTGCTCGACGTCGAGGGGCTGGACCTGGTCCCCGAGGTCACCGTCGACGAGAGCGAACTGGAGGCCGCCGAGGGCGGTCAGAACCTGATGGAGGTGGTCATCGCCCCGGGGTCGTCGCTGGTCGGCGAGTCGCTCGCGTCCGCGAGCTTCCGCCAGCGCTACGACGCGACGGTGCTGGCGCTCCGGCGCGGCGGGGAACTCATCCGCCAGCGCATGGACGACATCCCCCTGCGGGTGGGCGACACGCTGCTGGTGCAGGCGAGTACCGAGAGCATCGAACGGCTCGACGCCAACCGGAACTTCATCGTCGCCGGCGAGATAGAGACGCACGACTACCGCGAGTCGCGCACCGTCGTCGCGGTGGGTATCGTCGCCGCGGTGGTGGGGCTCGCGGCGCTCGACGTGATGCCCATCGTCGCCTCCGCGCTGGCGGGGGCGCTCGCGATGGTCGTCACCGGCTGTCTGAAGCCGACGGAGGTGTACGACGCGGTCCAGTGGGACGTCATCTTCCTGCTCGCGGGCGTCATCCCGCTGGGCATCGCGCTGGAGGAGTCGGGCGCGGCCGCACTCCTCGCCGACGGCGTCGTCGGCGCGTCGGCGCTCGTCTCGCCGCTCGTGCTCGTCGGCGTGTTCTACGTCGTCACGGCGCTGCTCACCAACGTCATCTCGAACAACGCGAGCGTCGTGCTGATGATTCCGGTCGCCATCCAAGTGGCCGAGTCGCTCGGGGCGAACCCGCTGTCGTTCGCCATGGCCGTCACGTTCGCCGCGAGCACGGCGTTCATGACGCCCGTCGGCTACCAGACGAACCTGTTCGTCTACGGTCCCGGCGGCTACCGGTTCACCGACTACGTGCGCGTCGGCGCGCCGCTGCAGGCGGCGTTCGCGGTGGTGACGACGCTCGGCGTGAGCGTGTTCTTCCCACTCGGGCTGTGACGTCACCGTGCGGACGCCGGGAATCGGAGCGAAACGCTTTACCGCGTTTCGACCGCAGAGCGAGTACGGGACCGTGGGTTAGCCTGGTATACTTCGGGCCTTGGGTGCCCGTGACCCCGGTTCGAATCCGGGCGGTCCCACTTCCGACGCGGGTCGTCCCCCAGCGTCGCCGAGCGAGAAGGGGGGTGACTGAGAGCGGGACCGGTCTCCGCCGTCTCCTCGGTGTGGGCACCCGCGCGAGCGACCACTTCCGCTCCGGGGGCGAAGTTCTTACACGGTAAGGCGACTACGTTCGGGTAATGAGTCAAGCGGAGCGGGGGGAACTCGACGAGTTCCTGAGCTTCTTCCGCACGTACTACGACGACGATATCGCCACGCTCGCACAGCGGTATCCCAAGGAACAGCGCTCGCTCTACGTCGAGTACGACGACCTCTACACGTTCGAGATGGACCTCGCGGAGCGCTACCTCAGCCGCCCGGGCGAGATGCAGGAGGTGGCCGAGGAGGCGCTCCGGACGTACGACCTGCCGGTCGACATCTCGCTCGGGCAGGCGCACGTCCGCCTGCGGGACCTGCCGCGCGAGAACACCATCGACATCCGGAACATCCGCGTCAGCGACGACCACATCGGCTCGATGGTCGCGGTGCAGGGAATCGTCCGGAAGGCGACGGACGTGCGCCCGAAGATCGTCGAGGCGGCGTTCGAGTGCCAGCGCTGCGGGACGATGACGTACATCCCGCAGAACGACTCGGGGTTCCAGGAACCCCACGAGTGTCAGGGCTGTGAACGGCAGGGGCCGTTCCGGGTGAACAACAACGAGTCGCAGTTCATCGACTCCCAGCAGCTTCGGGTCCAGGAGTCGCCCGAGGGGCTCCGCGGCGGCGAGACGCCCCAGTCCATCGACGTGAACCTGGAGGACGACATCTGCGGGCAGGTGACGCCCGGCGACCACGTGACGGTCGTCGGCCGCCTGGAGATGGAACAGGTCACCTCGGGGCAGGAGAAGACCACCGTCTTCGACCCGTACATGGAGGGCGTGTCGCTCACCGTCGAGGACGAGGAGTTCGAGGACATGGACATCACCGAGGAGGACAAACAGGAGATCGTCGAACTCTCCAGCCACGACGGCATCTACGAGGAGATGGTGGGGTCCGTCGCGCCGTCCATCTACGGCTACGACGAGGAGAAACTCGCGATGATCCTCCAGTTGTTCTCCGGCGTGACCAAACACCTCCCGGACGGGTCGCGCATCCGCGGCGACCTCCACATGCTGCTCATCGGTGACCCGGGTACGGGGAAGAGCCAGATGCTCTCGTACATCCGGAACATCGCCCCCCGCTCCGTCTACACCTCGGGGAAGGGCTCCTCCTCGGCGGGGCTGACCGCGGCGGCCGTCCGCGACGACTTCGGCGACGGCCAGCAGTGGACGCTGGAGGCCGGCGCGCTCGTGCTCGCCGACAAGGGTATCGCGGCGGTCGACGAGTTGGACAAGATGCGCCCGGAGGACCGCTCGGCGATGCACGAGGCGCTCGAACAGCAGCAGATATCCGTCTCGAAGGCAGGCATCAACGCCACGCTCAAGTCGCGGTGCTCGCTCTTGGGCGCGGCGAACCCGAAGTACGGCCGGTTCGACCAGTACGAACCCATCGGAGAGCAGATAGACCTCGAACCCGCGCTCATCTCGCGGTTCGACCTCATCTTCACCGTCACCGACCAGCCGGACCCCGACCACGACGCGAAGCTCGCGGACCACATCCTGACGACGAACTACGCGGGCGAACTCAACACCCAGCGGGAGAACCTCGCTACCTCGAACTTCAGCCGCGAGCAGGTCGAGGACGTGACCGAGGAGGTCGAACCCGCCATCGACCCGGAACTCCTCCGGAAGTACATCGCGTACGCCAAGCGGAACTGCTTCCCGACGATGACCGACGAGGCGAAGGAGGCCATCCGCGAGTTCTACGTCGACCTCCGGGCGCGGGGGGCCGACGAGGACGCGCCGGTGCCCGTCACGGCGCGGAAACTGGAGGCGCTCGTGCGCCTCTCGGAGGCGAGCGCGCGGGTTCGCCTCGCCGACTTCGTCGAGGAGGAGGACGCCGAGCGCGTCATCGACATCGTCCGGTCGTGCCTGCAGGACATCGGCGTCGATCCCGAGACGGGGCAGTTCGACGCGGACGTGGTCGAGACCGGGACCTCGAAGAGCCAGCGCGACCGCATCAAGAGCCTCAGAGAACTGATTACGACCATCGCCGACGAGTACGACGACGAACCCGGCGCGCCGGTCGAGCAGATACTCGACCGTGCGGACGAGGTCGGGATGGACCGTGGGAAGGCGGAACAGGAACTGGAGAAGCTGCGGACGCGGGGCGAGATATACGAACCACAGGGCGGCTACGTCAGGACCACGTAGATGGACCGCATCTCCGCCATCCGTAACGTCGAGGACGCCCTCCGTGCCTTCGAGGACGGCGAGGCCGACCTGGCGACGACGGAGCGCCGCGTCGGCACCGTCCTGCGGACGTTCGCGACGGAGTTCGAGACCGACGACCGGCGGGCGTACCGCGCCGTCGGCGGAGAGCCGGACGGGACCGTCGTGGTCGCCCCCTCGCCGTCGACGGCACGCGAGCGCATCGCGACGCTCGCGGGTGCGGACCCCGACGCCGTGGAACCCCTCGAGTGAGGGAAAATATTTACGCATTTGAATCTAGGTGGTTACCAGGAGGACGGACGGCACTTTGATGTCACACGAACACGGGGCGGAGGTGACCGCACAAATCGGCGACGCAGCGAGCGTGCTACTGCTCTCGCCCGCCATGTCGACGGACTGCGGGACGGTCTGTGCAGACCTCCTGCTCCCCGACGAGAACGGCGAACAGAACGCGCTGTGGGTCGCCTACACGAAAGCGCCGGACGAGCAGATCCGCCGCTACCGCGCCCGGTCGGGGACCCGCCCGGAGAACCTCGGTATCGTCAGCGTGGACAACGGCGCTCGGTCGGCCGCGGCGATGAGTGGCGGCGAGGCAGGGTCGACCGGTCCGACCGGCCCGACCGGTCCGGGTGGCCCGACGGAGACGGTGACCAACCCCAGCGACCTCACCGGCCTCGGCATCCGCGTCACGGAGTACCTCCGCGAGTGGTCCACGGCGGGCGGACAGACGGTCGTCTGCTTCGACTCGCTCACCGCGCTCTTGCAGTACGTCGACCTCCAGACGGCCTACGAGTTCCTCCACGTGCTCACCGGCCGACTCGCCGCCGTCGACGCGGTCGCACACTTCCACATGGACCCGTCGGCGCACGACGAGAGCACCGTCGAGGTAATCACGACCCTGTTCGACGCCGTCGTCGACGTCGGCGAGGGTGAGCGAACGGTCAGAACGCGCTAGTCGACCGACGCGTCCCGACGCGACGGGGCCGCGCGGGTCGCTGCTTTCGAACATGCAGACGGAACGGACGCACTCGCGACGGAGGGAGAACGAGTCGTGCTGTTGATAATCACCTACTCGCAGGCGGCGCGAACGACGCTCCGAAACGCCTGCCGGTCACACGAGGAGACCGTGGTCCGCGGGTTCGGCCGCGCGGCCCTGCTGGAGGCGACCGAACTCAGGGCGTTCCTGGCGCTCCGCTTGCGGGCGAAACACGGGACGGACGTACAGGTGGAGCGAACCGCCCCGTTCAACGAGTTCGAGGCCGTCCCTCCCGACGTCAGGGAGGCGGCCGACGCGTACGAGGCGCGCGAGTCGCCCAGCACGCCGTACGCGAAGTTCGCCGCGGGAACGGACCATCCCGACGTCGACGCCATGCGGGAGTCGGAGCTGTGAGACTCCGACTCGCCGGTCGGACGTACGCCGGTCGAGCCGTCGACCTGGCGGGGACCGGCGCCGACCCGGAAGCGGTCGCGGACGCACTCGGATTGGACGTCACCGCCCCGCTCGCCGTCGTGAGCGACGCCCCGCCGTCGCTCCTTCGACTACTCGCGGCCGCCGCGCGGAGCCGCGGTCACACGCCGGCGAACGCCGCTCGTATCGCCGAACTGGAGGCGGAACTCGACGCGCTGACCGACGAGTCCGCCGACCGGACGACGCTGGCCGCGGCTCGCGAGCGCGCGGCGACGGCGGGCGAGGACGCCGCCCGCCTCCGCGAACGCGTCGCGGCCTGTCGGGGTCGGGTACAGGCGGCCCGCGGCGCCGACCGGGACCCGGCAACGGCCGAGGCGGCGCTCGCCGAGGCGACGCGGAAACTCACCGAAGCGGAGACGGAGCGGGTCGCTGCCGAGCAGGCGCTCGACCGGGCGCGCGACCGAGCGCGCGAGCGGCGCGACGCCAGCGAGCGCCGACTCCGGCTCCGCGACGCGCTCGCCAACCGGCGGCGCGAGGCGCGCGCCGACCTCGCGGCGGCGGTGTACCCCTCGTTCGCGGACGCCGTGCGGCGACTCTCCGACGGCGCCTCCCCGGGTGACGCGCCCGACGAGTTCGACGGCGACCGGGTGACGGCGGCGCTTGCGGCCGTATGCGTCGCGGCGCGGACGGAGCCGGTCGTCCTCGCGGTTCGCCGGTTCGAGAGCGCCGCCGAAGCGGCGACGCGTCTCGACGCGCCCGTCGCGCGGGTCTGACGGCGTATCACTAAGTACGAGGACGCGACCACCGGCGGTGTGTCCGTCTCGCTCGACGCGACGACCGACGTCCGCGCCGGCGTCGCGCTCGTCACCGCGCGCGTTTCGAATCCGACGCCCGTCGCTCGCGGCGTACGACTCCGCAGTCGCCTCGACGGTCCCGTCCTCCCGCCACGTCGCCGCGGCGCGCCGGTCTCTGGCTGGTCGGACGACGTGTTCGAGGGAACGGTGCCCGCGGAGGGGACGCTGGCGCTCGGATACGCCTGCCCCGTCGCGAGCGGCGTGGACGCCGAGCGACCGCTCGAACTGGCGTCGGTCGGTCCCCCGCACGACGCGACCGACCCGTCGGCGGAGCGCGCCCGACGGGACCTCGAACCCGCTCGCCCGCCGCGCGACGTCGTCCCCGTTCCCGAGCGCGCGAGCGAGCGACGGCGAGAGCTAGAGCCCGACGGCGACCGGGAGCATCCGGAGGCGCCGACCGTCGAAGCGGGTCGAGAGTCGCCCCACACCGATTCGACCGACGACTCCCCCGACCGTCCGTCCGCCGACCGGGCGTCGGGTGTTCCGGACGTCGTCGACTCGTACCTCGAGACGGTCGAGGGGCGCGTCGGTCTGGGGGAGCGACTGACGGACGCGTCGGTCGCGGACGCGACGGCCGCGCTGGCGGAAACGGACCCGACGGAGACGCGCGTGGCCGACCTCCCACGGACTCTCGCGGGGGACGCGGCCGCACTCCGCACGCTCGCAGAGCGGGCCGAACGGCTCGCGGAGCGGGCAGAGGAGACGGACGTTCCGGTCGCGGCGCTCCGGGGGTTGGCGTGATTCTCGCGGTCACGGGCGGGAAGGGCGGCGTCGGGAAGTCGACGCTGGCGTACGAACTCGGCGCGGCGCTCGATGCGCTCGTCGTCGACGCGGACCTCGCGATGGCCGACCTGCCCGGCGGGCGCGAGCGCGGACCCGACCTCCACGACGTCCTCGCGGGCTGCGCCGCTCCGGCCGAGGCGGTCCGTCCGGGTCCGGTCGACCTGCTCCCGTGCGGTCGGTCGCTCGCCGGCGCGCGGGCGGCCGACGTGGGCGCGCTCGACGACGCGGTCCGCACCGTCGCTCGGGGACGGGACGTGGTGCTCGACTGTCCGGCGGGACTCCGGGCGGACGCGGGCGTCCCGCTGGCGCTCGCGGACGCGTGCGTCGTCGTCACCTCGCCCAGGGCGTGGGCGCTCGCCGACGCCGTCAGGAGCCGGGAACTCGCGCGGGAACTCGACACGGGCGTCGCGTGCGTCGCGCTCAACCGCGTCGTCGACGCGCCGCCCACCGACCCGGTCGAGCGCGCGCTCGGCGCTCGAGCGGTCGTCGTGCCGGCCGACCCGCGGCTGGGCCGTGCGATAGCGGACGAGCGACCGGTTTCGACGGCCCACTCCGGGAGCGCCGCCGGACGGGCGGTCGACGCGCTCGCCGACGCGGTCCGCGCGACCCGGCGGTGACGCGGGAGCGTCGATTGCCGCGCTCGCGGGCCGTCGACCGTTTCCGAGGCGGTAACAGCGCCGCTCGGAGCGCGTGAGATTCTTCGCGACAGGCGGTTCGGGAGAACGAGAACTCGGCCGTCGTCACGCGGCGGGTCGGCCGTGGCGCCCCGTCACTCCCGAAGGTCGGTGTACGTGTTCCGGAGCGTCACGGGAGTCACGTCGGCTACCTCCGCGGCGTCGCTCTGGGTGCAGGGCTCCCCTTCGTCGCGCGCCGCGGTGTAGACGCACGCGGCCGCGACGCCGCCGGGGTTCCGGCCGTTCGTCAGTCCCCGCTCGCGGGCCGTCTCCAGGTGCGCGCGGGCGCCCCGCTCGACCGCCGCACTCAGCCCGAGTTCCGAGACGAACCGCGGAACGTACTCGACGGGGTCGATGGGACCGATGGGGAGACCGAGTTCGCGGTTCATCGCGTCGTACGCGGCCTCCAACTCGTCCGCCGTGGCCTTCGCGTCCGCGAGCAACTCGCCGCGGGTCCGCGCGACACCGGCGGCCCGACAGGCGGCGTACACCGCCGCCGCGGCGAACCCCTCGAGCGAGCGCCCGCGGAGGAGGTCCTCCTCCTGTGCGGACTTGAACAGCGAACACGCCTGGTCGCGCACCTGCTCGGAGAGCGAGTGGACGCTGGTCAGCCGGCGGACCTCGGTGAACCCGTACACCTGGTTCCGCTCGCGCTTCGAGGAGATGCGCGCCCGCGTGTGCTGGCGGCGCATCCGCGCCCACTGTCGCCGCTTGCGTCCCTTGACGCGCGTGTAGCCTATCTCGGTCGACAGCCCGCGGTCGTGGCGCGAGCGGGTGAGCGGCGCGCCGGTCCGGCGGGGGTCGGTGTCGTCGTCCGCGAACGAGCGCCACTCGGGGCCGCGGTCGACCCGGTCGGCCGCGACCACGAGTCCGCAGTCGCGACAGACCGTCTCGGTCCCGTCCGCACGCACTCGTCCGTCACACTCCGGGCAGGCCGTCGTTGCCTTGCTCATACCCGAAACTCGGTCCCGAACCCATACTTAACTACGGGGGGAATCGGGGGTTCGGCCCCCGGACGGCGCCGGTGAACGTACCGATTACCGGTACGTTCCGCCGCCCGCCGATTACCACGCATGATGACGGTAGAGCGTAACTTTATAGTAATCAATGGACAAGCACGCGTATGACGCTCTCGGACATCGCCGCCGGCATCGAGGTGACGGCCGAACAGGAGGAGCGCGGCGTCGCCACGGTGGACGACACCGACGAGCCGTTGGTCGACCGGTTGGCCCCGCACGCCGACGCGCTCCCGTGTACCCCGGCGGCGACGGCCACCGTCCTCGAGGAGCACGCGAGCGGCGCGAGCGTCGGGGACAGCGCCCGGGCGGCCGGCGTCGCGCCGGTGGCGGCCGCGAAGGCGCTGCACCGCTGCGGCGTCGCGGGCGTCTCGCCGCTCGCACCGACGGCGCGACAGGTGGTCCGCGACTGGCTGGCGGGCGACCTGACGCGCGCGGACGCGCTCGCGCTGACGGGCGGCGACGAGGCGGACTTCGCGCTCGCAGGCTACGTCGAGGCGCACGACGCGGTCCCCGAACTGGCCGACGCCGCGGAGGGGACGCTGGCGCTCGGCGGGAACGGGAGCGCGAGCGTCGAGAAGCGCGACGCGCTCGCGGGGACGATGACCGAGACGACCGACCTGTTCTGACCGCGCCGGTCGCTCAGCGGAGGCCGAGGACGCCCGAGCGGACGCGTTCGAGGACGCCGGCGTTCGCGAACTCGACGTCGAGTTGCTCGTCGACGAGCGTCTCGGCCGCGGCGACGACGCCCGCCGCGGCGGCGTCGGCGTCGAGTGCGACCGGCGCCGCGACCGACTCGTCCGAGCGGTCCGGGTTGGCGGCGTAGCTCGGGCGGTCGGCGAGGTCCGGCACGGCCGCGTCCGCCGCGTCGAGATCGCCGCCGACCGTCAGGGTCGCGTCCGCTGGCGCACCGACGTCCGCCAGCCGGTCGGCCGCTCGGCGGCGGGCGTCGGCTCCTCGCGCGTCTCCCGGTGCGACGAGCGTCACCCGTTCGGCGGCGGTGACGGCGGCGACGGCCTGGTTGGCGGCGACCGGCGGCACGTCGAGCAGCACGTGGTCGACCGACTCCGCGGCCGCCGCGACGCGGTCCTCGAACGCACGCGCCGCGTCCGCGGTCTTCGCGCGGGCGAGACGCTCGAACGGCGCGTGCGCCGGCGCGAGTGCGACCCGGCCGGGGGCGTCGAGCGGGAGGTCGTACAGCCCCGTCGACAGCGGGCGGTCGGGGGCGAGACAGAGCGCGGTCACGTCGGGGTCGACGCGGCCGTCGACGAACCGCGCGAGCCCCTGCGTGGCGTACGCGGCGTCGAGCACCGCGACGTCGCGTCCGGCGCGCGCGAGCGCCGCCGCGCACTCGACGGCCGTCCGTGTGGTGCCGACGCCGCCGGCGACGCCGACGAGCGCGGCCGTTCGCGTTCGCGTCCGTGTCATACACGCGGTGCGCGCCTCGGTTCGGATAAGGGGTCGGCTCCGATTCTCAGATGCGTCAGCCGCGGCGTCGTCGCTCTCGCCGCGCCCACGCCGGTGTGCTGCTGGCTCGCTCGTGTCAACGCTTGCATATGCAAGCGACATTCGAATGCCGTCACGTCGCCCTCCGTCGTCTCATGCTGCAAACAACTGTGACGCTTGTGGACTCGATCATCGTGTTCGTGGCCAGTCTGCTCGTCGGAGCGTTCGGCATCTACGTCGGCGCGAGGGTCATCGCCGGCGTCGAGGACTACACGTACGCCATCGTGACGGCGCTCGTCGGGTCGCTCGTCTACGCCGTGGTCGTGTTCCTCGTCCCCTTCGGGTGGCTCGGGCTGGTGCTGGCGCTCGTCGCCTACCTCGCGGTCATCAACTGGCGGTACCCCGGCGGCTGGGGCGACGCCGTCGCCATCACGCTCGTCGCGTGGCTCGCGGTGGTCGTCGTCGCGTGGATTCTCGGCGCGCTGGGCATCGTCACCCCGGAGGCGACCGGGATTCCGTTCGTCTGAGGAGCGCGTCGCTCGGGCGGTGACTGGCCGCTGACCGCCCCTCGATACGATACCGTCTCGCGCTCGGGTGAGAGCCCGCTACTGCCCGGACGACCCGGAGATGTCCGCCGCGATGTCGTCCAGTTCCTCGTCCGAGAGGTCGGGGCGGGACCCGGCCGCGACGTGGATGGGACCGCCGCCGTCGTCGTCGAACCGCGGGATGACGTGCGCGTGGACGTGAGGCACCTCCTGTCCGGCCGCGGAACCGTCGTTCAGGCCGACCGTCGCGCCGTCGGCGTCCACCGCCGCCTCGACGCGCGGCACGAGGTCGGACAGCAGGTCGAAGACGGCCCGCGACTCCTCGCCGCTCAGGTCCGCGAGGCGCTCGCGGTGCGCGCGCGGCACGACGAGCGTGTGGCCCGGCGCCATCGGATTCGCGTCGAGGAACGCGACGGCGTCCTCCGACTCGCCGACGATTCGGCCGGGGATGTCGCCGGAGACGATGCGACAGAAGATGCAGTCCTCGCTCATGCTCCGACCATCTCCGCGAGTCCGCTTGAATCTGGGGGCGACGGGTGGGTTCGCCCGAACCGCACGGACGGTCAGGGCAGGTGCTCCGCGATGCGCTCGCGGTACTCGTCCTCGCTCAGGTCGAGGCGCGAGAGCCACACGTCCTGGTAGCTCGGGTGGAGAATCGGCAGCAGGGTGACGCCGAGCGCCGGACAGTCGACCGGTTCACAGACGGAGTCGACGAACCCCTCGAGGCTCCGGCCCTCGAACGCGAGCAGCGTCTCCGTCGCGTGCTTCCCGGTGGCCACGACGACGGCGGGGTCGACGGCGTCGAGTTCGGCTTCGAGGTGGGTGCGGCAGTTCGACAGTTCGGCGGCCGTCGGCTTGCGGTTGCTCCCGTCGTCGCCCTCGGGGAAGCACTTCACCGCGTTCGTGTAGAAGGCGTCGTCGGCGTACCCGAGCGCGGCCATCAGCCGGCGGACGCGCCGGCCGGAGTGGCGAGAGGTGTACGCACGGCCCGTGTGGTTGCCGCCCTTCCAGACCGGCGCGTCCGGGTCGCCCGCGCCCGGCGCCTCCCCGACCACGACCACGCTCGCGTCGCGCGGGCCGTTCCCCCACGAGATACGCGTCCGCGATTCGACGAGCGCGGGACAGCGGCGGCAGCCCGGTCGGAGGACGAGGCGGTCGTCCGCGGACGGGTGCCGCGGGTCGTCGCGGTTCACTCCGTGAGCGGCATGACGACGCCGAAGACGAACACGGAGACCGGAATCCCGAGTATCGCGAGGTACTCCACGTCGGTCAGGAGCGTCCGCTCCCACCCCGGCAGGGTCACCCCGACTGCGCTCGCGGCGAACTGCGCCGCGAGCGCGAGTCCGAACGCGAGCAGGCTGACGAGTACGCCTCCCTTCGTGAGCCGAGCGTAGTCAACGTTCCCGTATCGACCTGTCATGGTCGGTGTCGGCCGTTCCACCCAGAAGACGGTTTCGTTGCGAGGCGAAAGGTTGACGACCACCCACCCGCTCCGCTGGCGTATGCGAGAGGGTACCTTCGACGCGGTGTGGGCGGCGTTCGAGTGGTTGGTCGTGGCTGTCGGAAGCGTCGCGTTCACCGGCGCGGGCATCCGAGTCGAGGAGGTGGGGCGAACCGCGCTCGCGGCCGCGAACTTCCAGCACGCCGCGGTCGACTTCCTGCTCGCGGCGATTCTGCTCGTGTTCGGCGTCTACCTCTTCGGCTACCGACAGCTACTCCCGCGGACGCTCGCGCTGGTCGCGCGGGACGCCGACGCGAACTGAGGCCCCGATAGTCCGGGAGTACCCACCGGCTCACAGCGTGTCGTCGACTCGCTCGGTCGTCGTCGCGCTCACGACGTACGTCGCCTCGTACGGCCGCCCGTCGGCGATGCCGGTCGGTCTCCCGGTCCCGTCGTCCCCGAACGTGTAGTAGAACCCGACGGAGACGACCACCTCGAACCCGTCGGCCGTCTCGTTCACGGAGACGACGCCCGCGCCGACGACGATCTCCTTCACCTCCTCGGTCTCGCCGTCGAGAATCGCGTTGTGCCGGTACACCTCCTCGTACTGCGCGACGTAGACCCCGACCGTGTCGGCGGTCAGCGGGTCCGGCCGGTCGGGGTACTCGCGGGGCGTCGGCCCGGCGCTCCCCGGGGCGACGCATCCCGCAGTGGCCAGCAGGACGACGAGTGCGAGGGCCATCCAAGCCCGACGATTCATGTGGGGCGTACGGACGGACGACGCAAGTAGTTAGTTACGTGACGAGATTCGCCGTCGTCCGTCCCCGCCGCCTCTCCCCCTCGGCCGCCCGCGCTCAGAGCGCGTCAGCGACGACGGGCGCGACGGAGACGGCGCTCTCGGTCCGCTCGACGGTGTCGGTCGTCACGACGGACTCGACGCCCGCGGCGGCGAGCCTCGTCCGGGCGTTGCCCGCGAGCACGCCGTGGACGCAGGCTGCGAGCACGCGTCCGCAGTCGCGCTCGCGGAGCGTGGCGACGGCCTCGCTCATCGTCGACCCGGTGGCGACGATGTCGTCCACGAGGACGACGTCGCGGCCCGTCACGTCGGCGTCGCTGGGTTCGACCGACACCGCGCCCGTCCGGCGGTCGCGTTCCTTCTCGAAGAAGTCGGTCGCGCCGCGACCGTAGGCGTCGCGCACGCTCGTCGCGAGCGACTCGGCGCTCGCGTCCGGTGCGAGGAACAGCGGCTCGGAGAGGTCGTCCGGCAGCGGCGCGGCGAGGCGAGCGGCGGCGTCGAGCACGGCCGTCTCGCAGTCGAAGAAGTCGGTCACGCTCCGCTCGTGGGGCGTCACGAGCACGACCCGGTCGGTCCCGGTCGAGACGGCGCGGGCCACCGCGCGCGCCGACACCGGCTCCCCGGGTCCGAACGCGCTGTCCTGCCGGGCGTACCCCATGTACGGGAGGACGGTCGTCACGCGCTCGACGCCGGCCTCGAGGCAGGCGTCCTGTAGCTGGAGGAGTTCCACGAGCGCGTCGTTCGACGGCGTCCCGGCGACGACGACGGCCTCCTCGACCCCCGTCTCGAGGTCGGGGACCGAGGCGCACTCCTCACCGTCGGGGAACCAGCGGTACTCCGGCGTCGCGAGCGGGAGCCCCGTCTCGGCGGCGAGCGCGGCCGCGAGCGACTGCGAGGCGGAGCCGGGCACGAGCATACGCGAGGGTATCCGCCCCCGGATACAAACCGATTCCTACTCGGGCGAACCCGGCGCGTCCTCGTCCGCCGACACGTCCGCCCCGGTCGGCACCGCGAGGGCGGCCACGTCCGGCACGCCGAGGCTCCGCCCGCGCCACTCGCCGTCGTGGTTCACGCGTACGGCTCCCCCGTCAGTGACGGCGACGCGCAGGTCGCCCGCGACGGCGACGTCGACCACGTCCGGTTCGTCGTGCCGCTCCCACTCCACGTCCGTCGCGGCGGTGCGTTCGTACACCGCGTCGGCCGTCGCGGCGAGCGCTCGCTCGCCGTCGGCGTCGGTCGCCACCGCGCGGAACGCACCCTCGACGTCGCGCATCCAGCCGTTCCCGAGCGTGTACAGCGCCTCGCTCGTGACCGCCAGCGGGACGCCGCGGGCCGCGACGTCGCGGGCGTCGTCCAGTCCCGCGTACTCCAGCGCGTCGCCGACCGCGCGGTGGACGCCGTCCGCCGCCGCGACGAGCGGGCCGTCCATCCGGCGGGGGTCGTCGACGGCCCCGAGCGGGGTCCACTCGTGCTCGCCGCCGCCTGCGCCGTCGTCGGTCGTTCCCGTCCCGTCGGGCGCGAGCCGCGAGACGGTGCCGTCGGGCGCGGCCGCGAGCACGTCCGTCCCGCCGTCGGCCTCGCGGAGGGCGACGGCGACCGCCGGGCCGTGGCCGGTCGGTTCGTACTCGCCGACGAGCACGTCCTCGTCGGTGGCCACCGCGAGCGCGCGTGCGCTCGCCCCGACGTCGCGGGCGGTACAGCGGTGTTCGACGCCGAACTCGCCCACGAGGTCGCCCGAGACGGAGACGCCGACGACGCCGAGCGAACTGGCGACGAGCACGCGGGTCCGGTCGTCCTGCTCGGTGAACACGCGCTTCTCGGCGAGGGTGGACATCGCGTGGCCGTGGGCGGGCGCGCCGCATAAGCGGTGCGGGTCTGCGGTGTGGGTCTCCCGTTCGCCTCCGCCCTCGTCCGGGGACCGGCGGTCCGGACCTATCGGCCCCCGCCGAACCCCATCGAAACCCTTAGTGTCGGACGCGGGGTAGCCGGGCGCATGCAGAAGCTCATCGTCCACGGTGACCCCGGCATCCGGCGGGACGCGGTCATCAACTACGACGGCGAGGAGTACGTGGTGTTCGCCATCGACCGGCAGGGCGACTACCACGGCCCCGACGAGCCGCAGCTCTGGTGTACCATCGGCACCGAGGACGAGCGGGACGCGTTCGACAAGCGCCAGTACGTCCCCCACTGGCTCGACGTCGAGACCATCGACGGCGAGGCGCTCGACGTGGTGAAGGCGAAGGGCGACCTCTCCGTCTGAGACCCCCGGCCGACTTCGCTCCGCCCCCGGTTCGACCCGTTCGACTCTCCCAGTCTCTCCGCTTCTCCCGGTTCGCCGGCTCGCTCGGTCCACGCACCCCGCTCAGTTCTCCGGGAGTTCCGAGGGAGTCACGCGGTACAGCGTCACCTCCGGCGTCTCCACCACCGGTTCGACGCCCCGGAGGTCGCCGAACGACTGCAGGTCCGCGCCGTACCGTGCGCGTTCCGCGGGGCCGACCCAGACGTAACGCACCTCGTACTCCCTGAGCACCCCGGCCGTCTCCTCCGGGTCGGTGTACGCCGCGTCCACGTCGCGGACGCGCTCGAAGTACGCCTCCGCTCCCCGGTAGCCCACCTCGTGTTCCCACCCGGCGACGGTCGGCACGCCCGTCAGGCTGGCCGCCGGGCTGGACCACCACGAGTACATCCCCGGCTCGTGGCCGTGGCGGTTCGCGGCGTCGGGGTACGTCCCCGTCGCGGGCGCGGACAGCAGCGTCGGCTGGCCGGCGCGCCCGTCGAGGTAGTCGATGGCCCGCTCCTCGGCCGGGTGGTACGTCGCCACGAAGTCCGTGGCGTCCAGCGTCGGTTCGTCCGGGTACTCGTCCGAGAAGTGCGCCGGCAGCGCGAACGCCCCGTACGCCGCAGTGGAGACGACGAGCACGGCGACGAACGCCGACGCGGCGACGCGGCGCGCGCCGGGACTCGGCCACGCCGTCCGCCGGGGTCGCCGGAGGAGCGCGGCGAGCGCCGGCCCCGTCGCGGCGGCCCACAGCGGCCACACCTGCGCGTACGTCTTGAACACCGTGTTCATCCGGCCCGGCCCCGCCTGCTCGTTCAGGTACACCAGTTCCACGAGCAGCACCAGCCCCGTCCCGGCGACGACGAGCGCCGCCTCGAACCCCGCCCGCTCGGTCCGCGCGGCGACCCAGCCGCCGACGAGCAGCGGTGCGGCCACCGCGAGGATGGGCAGACCCACGAGGACGGCGGCGACGGCGACGGCGACCACGACGCCGGCCAGTTCGAGCGGACTCCCGCTCTCCCCCCGGAGTCGGCCGAACAGGTACGCGCCGAGGGCGGCGACGAACGCGCCGTGGACCAGCAGCAGGTTCCCGAGCGAGGAGCGCATCTCCGGCGTCACGAGCGCCGGCACCCGGGAACTCCCGCCCCCGGTGGCGGCGCCGAGCAGGAACGGCGACCCGACGAGGACGGCGAGGACGCCCGACGGCGACGAGCGCGAGCGCGACGACCGGCCGGGCGAGTTCGGCGCGCGGCCGCCCGGCGACGGCACGCTCGACCGGGACGCGGAGCGTCGCCGGGAGGAGCGTCCGCGGCGGCGTCGGCGCGAGCGCGAGGCCGAGCCACACGACCCCGAACACCGACGGGAAGCTCCACGTGTTCACGACCGCCTGGAACCCGCCGACGACGGGGACCACCCCGAACAGCAGCAGGCGTCGGCGCCGGGTCTCGTCGGGGCCGGCGCGGAACAGCGCGAACGCGAGCGCGGCCGCGAGGAGGAGGAACGGCGTGTCGAGCATGTGCGCGTGCAGGTCGCCGTTGAGCCACGCGAACAGCGGGAACTCGTTTATCGTGCCGGGGATGACGCGGCTCGCCGTCCAGTAGGAGAACGCGCCGCCGACGTACTCGGCGGGGTCGAACCCCAGCGTGCTGCCGACGGCCGCGCGGAGTCCCTCGGGAAGCGCGCCGAGGACGACGCGGGTCGCGGTGTAGAGGTTGGCGGCGAACCCGACGAAGAACGCGCCGAGCAGCCCCGCGCGGCGGCGCGACAGGCCGCGCGCCGCCGCGACGGCGCCCGAGAGGTCGAAGACGGCGGTCACGAGCGCGGCGTAGAAGCCGGCCAGCGCGAGGTTGTACGCGAACCGGGCGGGCGTCCCGGTGAACGTCGCGAGCAGCGCCGTGAGCAGGTGCCCGCCGTAGTAGTAGCGCACCGGCTCGTTCGCGAACCACATGTCCTCGGGAGCGAGCACCCCGCCGCGCAGCAGCGACTTGAGCAGGCCGAAGTCGAGGAACTTCTCTCCGCCGCCGGCGTGGACCGCCGGGTCGGTCGCCCGGACCGCGAGCAGGAGGGCGAACGCGGCGAGGAACACGACGCCGGCGTCGACCGCGGCCGCACGGTTCACGGCGGCGCTCACACGCGGGTCGAACTCGACCGACCCCTCGCGGAGGGCGTCGCGGTCGAACGCCGCGAGCGCCGCGAGGACGGCGAGGACGACCAGCCGGCCGCGGACCCCGAACGCGACGCGGCCGACCCAAGCCGACGACCCCGAGACGAGCAGCGCGAGCGGGAGCGCGAACCCGACCCCCCGGTCTCGAAGCGGGGGAACAGCCGCGCCGCCAGTGGGAGGCCGAGTGACGAGAGCGCCAGGAAGGCGAGGAGCCACACGGCGACGAGCCCGTATTCCATCGACAGTGAGAGGTGCCCGCCCGGGTAAGTCCCTTTTGGGATGCACCCGCCGTGGCCGGCCGCTCGCCCGACAGCGCCGCCGGCCCGGTTCGTACCGCGGGAGCGGTCGGTTTCGGACGCTTTTTCACCCGTCCCCCGCCTATCGGTGTGCATGTCGCCGACCGTCGGGGTCGTGGTTCCCGCGTACAGACCCCGACCGGACCGTCTCGCAGGCTTCCTCCGCGACCTGCGAGCGACGCTCGACCCGGACGAACTCCGGGTCGAACTCGACGCCCCTCCGTCGACGGACCCGCCCGTGCTCGACCTCCCGCCGGACGTCGACTGCCGGGTGGTCCGGCGCCGCCGCGGCAAAGGCGCGGCGGTCTCGGCCGGGTTCGAGGAACTCTCGACGGACGTCCTCGCGTTCGTCGACGCCGACGGCGCGACCCCGGCCGACTCGTTCGCCGACGTGGTCGCGCGGGTGCGCGCCGGCGACGCCGACATCGGCGTCGGCTCGCGCCGCCACCCGGCGGCCGACGTGCGCTCACACCAGACGTTCGCGCGCCGGTTCCTCGGGGACGGCTTCGCGTGGGTCGCGCGCCGCCTCTTGGACGCGAAACTGTACGACTACCAGTGCGGGGCGAAAGCGCTCACCGCCGAGGCGTGGGAGTCCGTCCGCGACCACCTGTACGAACCGGGTTTCGCGTGGGACATCGAACTGCTGGCCGTCGCGGCTGCGATGGAGTACCGGCTCCTGGAGGTGCCGGTGACGTGGGAGGACCAGCCCGGCTCAACGGTCTCCCCCGTGGACGACACGCTCGACATGGGGCGGGGGCTGCTCGTCGCGCGCCACCGCGCCCGCCTCATCCGGAACGACCGACTCCACCGTCTCCTCGACCGGACCGACGCCCCGACGCTCGTCGAGCGCGAGTCCGCCTCTCGCGACCCCGAGTCGGAGGCGGGTAACGGCGTCTGATGAGCGGCCGCGCCGACGACACCGGACGCGGCGACGGACCCGACACCCCACGCGCTGACGGGGACACCGACGGGGCGGGCGCCGCGCTCGGAGAACTCGCCTCCGCCGCCCGATTCGGACAGTTCGTCTCCGTCGGAGTCGTCGGGTTCTGCTTCGACGTGACGACGTCGACGGCCCTGCGCGAACTCGGCGTGTTCCCCGAACTCGCGGTGCTCGTCGGCATCGAGGTGGCGGTGGTCGTGATGTTCCTGCTCAACGACCGCTACACCTTCTCCGAGGAGGGGACGACCGACCTCGGGGCCACGCTGCGCCGCCTCGCCCGCTCGAACGTCGTGCGCCTCGGGGGAATCGTCGTCCAGTTGACCACGTTCTCGCTGCTGTACCGCGGGCTCGCGCTCCCGCTCACGGTCGCCGGCATCGACGGCTGGTTCGTCGTCTCCAAGGCCACCGGTATCGGCGTCGGCATGTTCGTGAACTACGTCGCGGAGAGCCTGTTCACCTGGCGCGTCCTCGAGTGACCGGTCGGACGTGTGGGTGAGAGTCGCATACGGCGGGCACCTAAAACACAACCCTTACGTGCCGCGGCGGTCTTCGTTTCGATAGCGGGATGGGATAGCCAGGAGATTCCGCCGGGCTCATAACCCGGAGATCGGTAGTTCAAATCTACCTCCCGCTATGTTCTCTCGGAGCGCCCGAGTCGTCGAGTCCCGGAGGTGCGTTTAACACGTTCTCTCACGAACAGGTGCGCGAGCGGCGTTCCCGACGGTGCGCCGGGGACGACCGACCCGGCTCGTTCGCTCGGCAGGTGCCCCGATGACGACAGACGACGCGTCCGAAGACCGCTCGATTCCGTGGCGCTCCCGGACCCTCCAGGTCGTCCTCCTGAGCACGGTACTGGCGCCGTTTAGCGTGGCGTTCATCAGTCCCGGGCTCCCGGTCTTCCGGAACGCGTTCGGACTCACCGACGCGGAGGCGAGCCTCCTCCTCTCGGCGGTGCTGGTACCGGGCGTCTTCCTCTCGCCCGCCGTGGGGCTCCTCGCAGACCGCGTGGGCCGGCGACGGGTGCTCGTCTCCAGCCTCCTCGTCTGGAGCCTCGCGGGAAGCGCCATCGCGCTCCGCCCGCCGTTCTCGCTCGTCCTCGCGCTCAGGTTCGTGCAGGGGGCGGCGCTGGCCGGTATCGGCGTCACCACGATAACGCTCATCGGCGACGTCTTCGAGGACGTCCAGCGAAACGCGGTCCTCGGGGTCAACACGGCGGCGCTCTCGGCCGGGGCGGCCGTCTACCCGCTCGCCGGGGGCGCGCTCGTCGCCCTGTCGTGGAACGCGCCGTTCGCCACCTACCTCCTCGGTGTGCCGGTCGCGCTGTTCGCGTTCCGCGTCCTCGAGGAACCCCTCGGGGAGCGCGAGACCGGGAGTCTCACGTACCTCAGGCGGGTGGTGTCCGCGCTCTCCGCTCGGGAAGCGACGATGCTGTACGGCTCGGCGTTCGTCGTCGACCTCCTGCTGTTCGGAGCGGTGTTCACCGCGCTCCCCCTTCCTGCTGACGGCGACGTACGGCCTGCCGCCCGTCCTCGTCGGCCTCGTGGTGACGACCGGGGAGGTGGGGTCGATCGTCGCCGCCACGCAGAACGCGCGTCTCGCCCGGTACCGCTCGGATTACACCATCATCGCGGTCGGGTTCGGGGCCATCGCCGTCGGACTCGTGGGCGCGTGGCTCGCGGACACCCCGCTCCTCATCGCCGTCGCGACGCTCGGGTTCGGCGCGGGCTGGGGGCTGACGCTCCCGTCGATAGACGCCGGCGTCAGCGACATCGTCCCGACGCGGTTTCGCGCCGGCGCGTTGAGCCTCCGCGGGAGCGCGACGTTCCTCGGTCGGGCGGCCGGTCCGGTCCTCTTCGCGACCCTCGGCACCCTGAGCGGGTACCGGGCCCCTCTGCTCGCGGCGGGGGTGTGCGCGCTCGCGTTCGGCGCGGTCGTTCTGGCGCTGGGGAGGCGCTGACGGGCACGACCCGCGTCTCGCTCGGGTGTCGGCTACGACCCCGTGAAGTCGATACGGCTCCCCCCTCCGGGCTCGTCCGCCCCGCTCTCGCCCGCGTGTTCGAACGCGTAGTCGTCGTCCGTGAGATACACCGCCCCGTCGACGGTCTCCACGGCGACGTCCTCCAGCACCGACCCCTCGCAGGGGCCGAAGTCACAGAGCCCGGAGTCGAGTTGGAACGTCGCGCCGTGTCTCTGACACACCACCTCGCCGTTGCGAACCAGCGCGCCGCTCCCCTTGTCGAGGCGGACGTCCGTCCAGTGTTGACAGTAGTTCCGGAACGCCGCGACCGTCCCGTCGTCGAGTCGCGTCAGGAACGCCTCGCCCAGCGCTCCCGACTCGTCGCGGACGGTGAACAGCAGCGTGGAGTCGTCGGGGACCGCCTCGACTGCCGCGACGCGCGCGTCCTCGTCCATGGTTCAGTTCCCCTCCGGCGGCCAGCGGTGTACGCCTACTGGTTCGCGTCGTCGGGAGCGCCGTCGGCCGTCCCGTCGAGGCCGCCGTCCGTCGGATAACACACCCGTTCCACCCGCTCGTCGTACAGCCGCGAGAGGAGCGTCGTCACCGGTCCGCCGCCGACGTCGACGCCGTCGTACGTCCCGACCGGCCGCACCTCCTCGACGGTCGAGGTCACGAACGCCTCGTCGGCGGCGCGCACGTCTCCGGGCGCGTAGCGCCCCGTCTCGACCGGAAGCCCCTCGCTACGGGCGATTTCGAGGACGGTCGCACGGGTCGCGCCGGGGAACACCGGGCCGTCGAGCGCCGGCGTCCGGACCGCGTCGTCCGCGACGAAGAACAGGTTCGCGGCCGCACAGCCGGTCACGCCTCCCTCCGCGTCGAGCAGGACCGCCTCGTCCGCGCCCGTCACGCGCGTCTCCACCCGGGCGAGCACGGCGTCGAGGTAGCTGTGGGTCTTCGCGTCGCCGGGCACCGACCGGTCGGGGACGCGGCGCGTCTTGACGGTCTGGAGCGTCGCCGGTCCGTCCCAGACGGGGTCGCTCCCGCTCCCGCCGCGGGGGAGCGGTGCCACGGTGACGACGACCGTCGGGTCGACCTCGGACGCGGGCGGCGGCGCGACCCCCTCGCTCTCGCCGCGCGTGACGGACAGTCGGACTCGGGCGTCCGCGAGGCCGTTCGCGGCGAGCGTGTCGCGCACCCGCGCCCGGAGGTCGAGCGCCGAGAGCCCCACCTCGCCGGCCGGCATCCCCAGCGTCTCGCAGGTCTCGAACAGTCGCTCGACGTGCGCGTCCCACCGGAAGAGCGTCCCGCCGTACGCCCGGACGAGTTCGACCGCGGCGTCGCCGTACCGGAACCCCCGGTCGCGGACCGACACCGACGCCTCGGCGGCCGGGACGAGGGCGCCGTCGACGTGGTAGCGGAGCGAGGCGCCGTCCGTGTCGCCCGAGTCCGAATCCGAGCCCGTCTCCATGCTACCGCTCCGACCGGCGGGCGAAAAGCCGTTCCGCTCGCGACGCCGGGCCGAGCGGGTCCGTCGATCGACGCGTCCGGTCGGGCCGGTGGCGGTGCTCGACGGCGTGAGAAACCAGCCTCCCGCGGGGAGCGACGCGTCCGGTTACCAGCCGGTCACTCGTCGTACTCGTTCGCGCGGTCGATCCAGCGCGCCACTCGCTTCTCCGAGACGTCGATTCCCTCGGCGACCTCGGCGGCGTCGGCGTCCGCGAGGTCGGCGACGGTGTCGATGCCCATCTCGGACAGTCGCTCGGCGTACGCCGGGCCGATTCCCTTGAGTTCGTCCACCGAGACGCTCCCGCTGGACGACGCCACGCCGTCCGTGTCCTCGTCGGCCGTCCCGACCTCCTCGTCCGTGTCGACCTCGTCGGTTCCCGGTCCGGCGGCCTCGGCGGGTTCGGCGGCGTCGGTGGGCCGTTCGCTGGCCTCGTCCTCGTCGACGATGGACTCGGTCGACCCCGAGGCGTCGGTGTCGGCCGACACCGGTTCCTCCTCCTCGTCGCGGTCGGAGACGGGTTCGTCCTCGCCGCTCGTGTCGACGTCCACCTCGTCGACGTCGGTGCTGACGTCGTCGGCTCCCGGTCCGGCGGCCTCGGCGGGTTCGGCGGCGTCGGTGGGCCGTTCGCTGGCCTCGTCCTCGTCGACGATGGACTCGGTCGACCCCGAGGCGTCGGTGTCGGCCGACACCGGTTCCTCAGCCTCCGCCTCGGTTCCCTCGGTCGACGGGGTGGATTCGCCCCCGGGGGCGGCGTCGACCTCCTCGGTCTCGCCTTTCACGGCGGCCTCGCTCTCCGCGTCGGGTTCCGGGTCGCGCTCCCGCTCGACCGTCACCGACGTCTCCGCCGGCGCACGGCTCTCCTCGGACGCGCGTCCGATGCCCAGCAGGCGCTTTATCTTCCCCAATAACTCCATTCTCCCTCGAGAAAACGAAGCCGGTATTTAAAAAACCAGCGCAAGTGTCACGTTCGGTTAACCTAATTCCGCCCGAAGCGCCCGATTCATCGCCTCTCGCGGGGCGTCCTGCCCGGTCCACCGCTCGAACGCCTCGGCGCCCTGATACAGCAGCATCCACCCGCCGTCGACGGTCGTCGCGCCGGCCGCGCGCGCCTCGCGCAACAGCCGAGTGTCGAGCGGCGCGTACACCGCGTCGAGCACCGCGAGGTCCGCGTGTAACAGCGCTGCGGGGACGGGGGTCTCGTCCGTCTCCATCCCGACGCTCGTCGCGTTGACGAGCACGTCCGCTCCCGGGACGTGGTCCGCGAGGCTCCCGAGTCCGCCGGCGGTGACGTCCGACGGTCCGTCCTCCGCCTCCCCCGCCTCGCCCTCGCCGCCGAGCGACTCGCGGACGTCTGCCGCGAGTGCCGTCGCCCGCCTCTCCGTGCGGTTGGCGACGTGGAGCGCGGCGGCGCCGTCCGAGAGCGCGAACGCCGCCGCCCGGGCCGCCCCGCCGGCGCCGACGACGACGGCGCGCGCGCCGTCGAGTCCGACGCCGTGGTGCGCGAGCGCCCGTCGCACGCCCGCCACGTCGGTGTTCGTCCCCGTCGGTGGGTCGGTCGAGAAGTCGACCGTGTTGACCGCGCCGACGCGCGCGGCGACGTCGTCCGGGTCGACGGCGTCGAGTACCGCCTCCTTGAACGGCACCGTCACGTTCAACCCGGCGACGCCGAGCGCGGCCGCGCCCTCCACCGCGGCGGCTCCGTCCGTGGGTTCGAAGGTGACGTACCGCGCGTCCAGCCCGAGTTCCTCGTAGGCCGCCTCGTGCATCGGCGGCGACAGCGAGTGTCCCACCGGGTTCCCGATGAGGCCGTACACGTCCATGCCTCCGAGTGGGCGACTCCCCGCATAAACCCCGTGACGGCGACCGGAGCCGCTCGCGTCCGCGGGACTCGGCGTCCGCCTCGCGTTCCGCGGCCGTCGACCCTCTCGGTCGGGCGAGTTCGCACTCCTGGTGGGCCGGGACTGGCGACTCGCTGCTGTCTGCGTGCCCGAACCCGACGCGGAGCCACGTTCGACCCGAAGGGACAGGTGTAAGACCCCCGCGGGCGCACTGCTCGCGTAATGAGTTCACGCCTCCGCCACCCGCTCACGGCGCTGTTCGGAGGGACGCTGTTGAGCCTGCCGTGGGTGTCCGTCTGGGCGACCGGGTCGGCCGAGAGTCTCGCGACGATGCCCCGCGTCGCCGTGAGCGGCCTCGCGGTGCTCGCGGCGTCGTTCCTGCTCGCCTGGGGCGCGGAGACGGCCGAGAAGGACGTCCCCCGCGCGTTCGCCATCGCGGTGCTCGCGGTGCTGGCCGTCGCGCCCGAGTACGCCGTCGACGCGCTGTACGCGTGGCAGGCGGCCAACGACCCGAGCAGGGCGAACCTCGCCGTCGCGAACATGACGGGCGCGAACCGCATCCTCATCGGCCTCGGCTGGTCGGGCATCGCGCTGTTCTCGCTGTACCAGTCGCAGAAGGGGACCAGGGACACCAACGTCGTCGAACGGAGCGGGGCGCTCTCGAACTACGTCCAACTCGACCGGAGTATCGCGCTGGAGATTCTCTTCCTGTTCGCCGCGACGGTGTACGCGTTCTTCGTCCCGCTTAGCGGCGGCATCGGCTTCGTCGACACCATCGTCCTCGTCGGTCTGTACGTCGCCTACATCGCCATCATCGTCCGCGGCGACGTCGAGGAGGTCGAAGAGCAGGTCGGCGTCCCGGCGTACCTCCAGGCCCGCCCGCGGAACGTCCGTATCCCGATGGTCCTCCTCCTGTTCGCCTACTCGGGCTTCCTCATCTTCACCGCGGTCGAACCGTTCGCACACGGGCTGGAGAGCATCGGACTCCAGTACGGCATCCCCGAGTTCTTCATGGTGCAGTGGTTCGCGCCGCTCGCCAGCGAGAGCCCCGAACTCATCGTCACCGCGTACCTGGTGAACAAGGCGCGCTCGACCGCCGCGTTCAACGCGCTCATCTCCTCGAAGCTGAACCAGTGGACGCTGCTCATCGGGACGCTCGTCGTCGTGTACAGCATCTCGCTCGGCCGGTACGGGACGCTCCCGTTCGACACGAAGCAGGCGGCCGAGATCTGGCTCACCGCCGCCCAGAGCTTCTTCGCGCTGGCCATCCTCATCAACTTCAAGATATCCGGTCGGGAGGCGGTCGCGCTGCTCGTGCTGTTCGTCTCGCAGGTGGTCATCGAGTTCGCCCTCATCGAGATGTACCCGGAGGCGACCGCCGAGGCGTACTCCATCGTCATGCTGCACGCGTACTCGGTCGTCTACGTGCTTCTCACCGCCGGCCTGCTGTACTTCCGTCGCGACGACCTGAAGCGAGTGACCCGGATTACCGCCGACACCGTCCGCGACGCGTGGGGCGGAGCGACGAGCCAGTCGGCCGACTGACCGACGCGCCGACGCCGACTCCCTCGCCCGGAATCGACTCTTTTTCCACGCGGCGACGCGTTCGTCCGGCCAGTGCTAGCCGTCGTCGTCTCCCGCGCCGACCGGGCGTCCGAACACATCGGCGAGCGGATGCTCGCGCTCGCCGACTGGACCGCCCGCGAGGACGAACGCCGTCCCAACGAGGACGGTGGCGGAACGTACCACCGGACGACCGTCGCGGACGAGGCGGTCGAACTCCGGACGTTCGCCGACCTCCACATCCGCCTCGACGACCCGACGCCCGCGTTCTCCGCGCGTCCCGACTCGCTCGTGTTCGTCTCGCGCCACTCGGGCGACACCGGGCCGCTGCTCACCTGCCACTTCACGGGCAACTTCGGCGACGCGGAGTACGGCGGCGACGCCCGCGCGTTCGCGCCCGCCTGTCCGGGCGTCCAGCGCGCGCTCGTCGCGGGGTTCGACGACCACGCGCCCGACGGCTACGACGTCGCGGTCGAGTGCACCCACCACGGACCGACGGACGTGGCCGTCCCCTCGCTGTTCGCGGAACTCGGGAGCGACGACGCGGAGTGGGACGACCCCGCGGGGGCCGAGGCGGTGGCCCGCGCCGTCCTCGAACTCCCGGAGCGGGGGGCGACGGTCGCGGTGGAGGACCCCGACGACCCGCGCCACCTCGTCGGGTTCGGCGGGGGCCACTACGCCCCGCGGTTCGAGCGCGTCCTCCGCGAGACGGCGTGGGGCGTCGGGCACGTCGCGTCGGACTGGCAGTTGGACGAACTCGGCCACCCGGGGGAACACGCGGACACGCTGACGGCGGCGTTCGACGCGAGCGACGCCCGGTTCGCGCTGGTGGAGGGGGACCGACCGGCGCTCGAACGCGCCGTCTCCGAGCGCGGCTACCGGGTCGTGAGCGAGACGTGGGTCCGCGAGGTGGACGACCGCTCGCTCGACGCGGTGGCGGCGCTCGAATCGGACCTCCGTCCGGTCGGGGAGGGACTCCGGTTCGGCGCGGCGCGCGCGCCCGAGTACGTCGTCGTCGACCTGCCGGCGGACCTGCTCGCGGAGGCGCACGGAATCGACGCCGAGCGGGCGCGTGCGGCGGTCGCGGAGCGGACCGTCGCGTTCGAGACGCGCGAGAGCGGCACCCGCGCGGCCGGGCGCGCGGCGGTCCCGGACGCCGACGCGCGCGATACGCTCGTGGACGCACTCGCGGACCTGCTCCGCGAGAAGTACGACCGCGTCGAGCGCTGGCCGGCCGCCGTGGTCGCGCGGACCGCCGCGTTCGACCCCGAGGCGGCGGCCGCGCTGGGTGTCTCCGAGGGGCCGGCGTTCGGCGCGCTGGCGAGCGGGGAGGCCGTCGAGGTGGACGGCGAGACGGTGACGCCGGCGGACGTGCGGCGCGAGCGCGAAGTGACGTTCCCCGTCTGAGCGCGCGAGTCGGAGACGGCGCGGCGTCTGACGCGCGCAAGACGAATGGGGAACAATAATAACGTCCCGTTCGCTAAACGCGCCCATACATATGGACTCCATCGTCGAGGACGCAATCGAGGAGGCCGAGGGGGAGGGCGAGCCGCAGAACGCGAACGGGGCGTCGGCCAACGTCGGCAACTCGCAGTCGGCCGGAGGGGGAACCGGGTCCGCGCCCGCCGACTCGGGCAAGATGACCGACGAACAACTGCGGGACGTCCTCGACGACCTCCAGACCAACATCACCGTCGTCGGCTGCGGCGGCGCCGGCGGCAACACGGTCAACCGGATGTCCGAGGAGGGCATCCACGGCGCGGCGCTGGTCGCGGCCAACACCGACGTCCAGCACCTCGTCAACATCGAGGCGGACACGAAGATCCTGATGGGCCAGGAGAAGACGAAGGGCCGCGGCGCCGGGTCGCTCCCGCAGGTGGGTGAGGAGGCGGCAATCGAGTCCCAGGAGGAGATCAGCGAGTCAATCTCCGGGTCCGACATGGTGTTCGTCACCGCCGGTCTCGGCGGCGGCACCGGCACCGGGTCCGCGCCGGTCGTCGCGAAGGCCGCCCGCGACATCGGCGCGCTCACCATCGCCATCGTCACCACCCCGTTCACGGCCGAGGGGGAGGTCCGCCGAACGAACGCCGAGGCCGGCCTCGAACGCCTCCGCGACGTGGCCGACACGGTCATCGTCGTCCCCAACGACCGCCTCCTCGACGCGGTCGGCAAACTCCCCGTCAAGCAGGCGTTCAAGATATCCGACGAGGTGTTGATGCGCTCGGTGAAGGGCATCACCGAACTCATCACCAAGCCCGGTCTCGTCAACCTCGACTTCGCCGACGTCCGAACGGTGATGGAGAAGGGCGGCGTCGCCATGATCGGTCTGGGCGAGTCCGAGTCCGACACCAAGGCGCAGGAGTCGGTGCAGTCGGCGCTCCGCTCGCCGCTACTCGACGTGGACATCTCCGGCGCGAACTCCGCGCTCGTCAACGTCACCGGCGGGTCCGACATGAGCATCGAGGAGGCGGAGGGGGTCGTCGAGGAGATATACGACCGCATCGACCCCGACGCGCGCATCATCTGGGGGACCTCCATCGACGAGGACCTCGAGGGACAGATGCGGACGATGATCGTCGTCACGGGCGTCGACTCCCCGCAGATTTACGGCCGCAACGAGGCCGCACAGCAGCAGGCGGAGGAGAACCTCGAGGACATCGACTACGTCAACTGAGTCGTCGGCCGTCACCCTCGGCTCCGCTCGCTCTCTCCGTCCTCGCGCCGTCTGCCCGTTACGTCCGGCGTCCTCGCGGTCCCGTTCCCGAGCGGTGCAACGATGCAACAGATATAGAAGGAGCGACGAAGTACTCTCCGGCAATATGGACGTCAAGTACGACCTGAACAGCTACGTACGGGTGCTCAAGCTGGCGAGCACGCCCTCGTGGGGGGAGTTCTCGCAGATCTCCAAGATCGCCGGCGTCGGCATCTTCCTCGTGGGGTTCCTCGGGTTCGTCATCTTCGCCGTCATGACGGTGCTGACGGGGGGCGTGTAGATGCCCATCTACTCGGTGAAGACGACGGCCAGCCAGGAGCGGACCGTCGCCGACATGATCGCGAGCAAGGAGGAACCCTCCATCCACGCCGTGCTCGCGCCCGACCAGCTCACGAGCTACGTGATGGTCGAGGCGGACGACGACGCCGCCATCCGCCGCACGCTCGACGAGGTGCCCCACGCCCGCGGACTCGTCGAGGGGCCCGACGGGGAGGCCGGCCGCTCGTCGATGACCGAAGTCGAGCACTTCCTCTCGCCGACGCCCGACGTGGAGGGTATCGCCGAGGGGGACATCGTCGAACTCATCGCCGGCCCGTTCAAGGGCGAGAAGGCGCAGGTCCAGCGCATCGACGAGGGGAAAGACCAGGTCACCGTCGAACTGTACGAGGCGACGGTCCCGATTCCGGTGACGGTACGCGGCGACCAGATTCGCGTGCTCGACTCGGAGGAGCGGTAGTCCCTCGCGGTACGCGACCGGCGCGTTCGACCGGCCCGAGCGTCCGCTACGGGCTCCCGTCGATTCGCGCCACCACGGACTCGAGGTCCATCTCGGCCTCGATAGCCGCCTTCACCCGCTCGCGCTCGCGGATGGCGTCCGCGTCGGCGGCGTACGCGCGGACGAACTCCGCGCGGGTGTGTTGCTCGAACGCGTGCCGGATGGCGAAGTACCCCTCGGGGACGACCGTCCCGCACACCCGACACTCGTGTCGTTCGTGCTCACGGGTCTGGTGGACCACCGCGTCCTCGACCGAGTCGAACACGGCGCCACAACCGGCGATACCGCAGGCCCACGGGGACATGCTCTCGCAGACGGGTGACGCTCGCAAAAGGGTTTCCCGGGTCGGTCGCGCTCGCGTTTCCCGGAAACGCAATCCCTAACAGTTCTCCCTCACTCGGGTCGGACGTGAGCGACGGTCGGACGCGCGTGGACCTGCACGTGAAGACACTCGACGAACGCGTCGTCGAGCGGGCGCGAGCGGCGGGCATCGACGTGCTGGTGTACGCGCCGCACTTCACGCGGCTGCCCGTCATCCGCGAGCGCGCCGAACGGTTCTCGACGGACGACCTCACGGTCGTCCCGGCGCGGGAGGTGTTCACCGGCGACTGGAACAACCGCCGCCACCTCCTCGCGCTGGGTCTCGACGACCCGGTGCCCGACTTCATCTCCTTCGAGGGCGCGCTCGCGGAGTTCGAACGGCAGGAGGCGGCCGTCCTCGTCCCCCACCCCGAGTACCTGAACGTGAGCCTCACCCGCGGGGAGGTGGGCGCGTACCGCGACCGACTCCACGCGGTCGAGACGCACAACGCGAAGCTGTTCGACCGACAGAACGACCGCGGGGCGCGCATCGCGGCGGCGTTCGACCTCCCGGAGTTCGGCTCCTCGTACGCGCACCTGCTCGGAACCGTCGGCGCGGCGTGGACCGAGTTCCCCGGCCTCGACCCGACTGAGGGGGCGCTCGTCGACGCGCTCCGGTCGCGCGTCGAGCGCTCCGTCGTCGCCCGGCGGGACCCGGCGACGCGGGTTCGCCGTCTGGTGGAGTTCGCGTACCTCGGTTACGAGAACACGTACGGGAAGCTCGACCGCCTGTTCCTCTCGGGGATGGAGCCGACCCACCCCCGCCACATCGCCTACGACGGCCGGTTCGACGACGTGGCGGTCTACTGACCCCGAACCACCGAATCCTCGGGCGTTCGAACCCTCCAGAACGCTCGGTCCCTCCGAAACGACCCGCCCGCGAGCGCCGCGCCGCCGTTCCGCTCCGGCGCGTCAGACCACGCCCGCGAGCGTCGCCGTCCGGACCGCGCCCGTGTTCAGGTCGACGAGGTAGACGTGGAGCGCCGCGAGGACGGCCAACTCGAACAGCGTGACGGCGACGGTCACCACCTCGGCCCACTTGCTGCTCGTGGCGACGCCCACCGGGAGGTCGAACTCCCGGTCCCACGGGTAGAACAGCGCGATGCCCCGCTTGCTCCCCAGCAGGTCGAGGACGTAGTGGGTGGCGACGCCGACCCAGACGAACTGGAGGTTGTCGAAGTACACCGGGTACGCCAGGAACACGCCGAGCACGAGCAGGTTGTGCAGGGTCTTGCGGTGGCGGCCGAACGCGGTGTCGACGTCCGGGAACAGCGCCCCGAGCACGATGGGCACCGAGAGGCGGGCGATCTCGACGAACGTCTCCACGTCGCCGCTCGGCTCCAGGATGTACCCCAGCCCGACCGCCAGCAGGACCGCGTTCAGGACGTGCCCCCGTTTGTTCATCGCGTGGTCGTGAGCCCTCCGGGTTCCAAACGGTTTCGGTCTACTTACCGCGACTCGACCGCGTCAAGCAGGTCTGTGAGTGCCTGCCGAGCGATTCGCTCTTTTACCTGAGTTCGGTTCCCGTCGAACTCGTATCGCGACACGTCGGTCCGGCTCTCCCCGCTCCCCCACGCGCCGCGGTAGGCGACGCCGACGTACACCGTCCCGACCGGCTTCTCGTCGGTTCCGCCGCCGGGTCCGGCGATGCCGGTGGTCGCCACGCCCCACGTCGTCCCCGCGGTGTCGCGGACGCCCGCGGCCATCTGCCGGGCGACGGGTTCCGACACCGCCCCCTCGGCGTCGAGCGACTCGCGCGAGACGGCGAGTTCGGTCAGTTTCGCGTCGTACGAGTAGGTCACGACGGAGCGGTCGAAGTAGTCGCTCGACCCAGGGACGTCGGTCAGGAACGAGCCGACGAGGCCGCCGGTACACGACTCGGCCGACGCCACCGTGTCGCCGGCCGCCCGGAGGGCGTCGCCGACGCGCTCTTCGACCGGCGGGTCGTCCGCGAACTCGCGCATGGCCGGCGGTACGGCGGCCCCGCGCAAGAAGGTGCAGGTGCGCGCCGCCGCCGGACAGGTCGGGCGACCCGGCCCGCTACAGGCTCGACACGGTGTCCCGCTGGCCGGCCTGCACGCCCCACAGGTCGGCGTAGAGGCCCCCCCGGTCGAGGAGCGACTCGTGTGTGCCCCGTTCGATGACCTCGCCGCCCTCCAGGACGAGGATGGTGTCGGCGTCCTTCACCGTCGAGAGCCGGTGAGCGATGGCGAGCGTCGTCCGGTGGCGGGTCACCTCGGCGATGCTCTCTTGAATCCTGACCTCCGTCTCGGTGTCCACGTCGGACGTCGCCTCGTCGAGGACGAGTACGTCGGGGTCCTGCAGGATGACCCGCGCGATGCCGACCCGCTGGCGCTGCCCCCCGGAGAGTTTGACCCCGCGCTCGCCAACCTCGGTGTCGTACCCCTCGGGGAGGTCGGTGATGAACTCGTGAGCCTGCGCCGCCTTCGCCGCCTCGACGACGGCCTCGCGCGGGGCGTCGAACGAACCGTACCGGACGTTCTCGGCGACGGTGCCGGCGAAGAGGAACGTCTCCTGGCTCACGTAGCCGACGCGTTGCCGGAGGCTCCCGACGCTCACCTCCCGGACGTCCTGCCCGTCGATACGGACCGTCCCCTCGTCGGGGTCGTAGAGGCGCAACAGGAGTTTGAGCACGGTCGACTTGCCCGCGCCGGTCGGGCCGACCAGCGCGAGCGTCTCCCCGCCGGCGACGTCGAAGCTCACGTCCTCTATCACCCGGTCGTCGCCGTCGTAGCCGAAGCTCACGCGGTCGTACGCCACGTCGCCACTCGACACCGTCAGGTCGGGCGCGTCGGGGTCCTCCGGGAGCGCTCCCGGTTCGTCGATGAGGCCGAACACCCGTTCGGCGGACGCCACCGCCTCCTGGTACATGTTGACGAGCTGTCCGAACTGCGCGAGCGGCCAGATGAACCGCTGGGAGAGGTAGATGAAGGTGACGAACGCGCCCGCGCTCAACTCGCCGCTGAAGAACAGCGGCGGGCCGTCGAACACCCAGATGCCGCCGACGACGAACGTGAGGAGGAAGCCGACGCCGGCCACCAGGCGGAGCCCCGGGAAGAACGTGATGCGGGTCCGGATGGCGCGCCAGTTGGTGTCGTAGTACTCCTTCGAGGTGGACTCGACCCGGTCGAGTTCGTACGACTCCGTGTTGCTCGCCTTGATGACCTCGATGCCGCCGAGGTTGTTCTCCAGCCGGGAGTTGAGCCGGCCGACGGTCGAGCGGACGTCGGCGTACATCGGCTGGATGTACTGGACGAACTTGTGGGTGAAGAGGGCGACCACGGGGACGACGACCAGCGTCACGACGGCCAACTGCGCCTGGAGGTAGACGAGCACGCCCACCACGCCGACGGCGGTGACGCCGATCATCGTCGCCGTCTGGAGGCCGCCGTTGAGGAACTGTTCGAGGCGGTTCACGTCGTTGTTCAGGATGCTCATCAGCTCGCCCGTCTGCTTGTCCGCGAAGAAGGCCAGGTCGAGCCGCTGCATCGCGCAGTACGTGTCCGTCCGGACGTCGTGCTGGACCGACTGGGCGAACTCGTTGAGCCCCCACCCCTTCGTCAGCGAGAAGACCGACTCGCCGACGAACGAGGCGGCGACGACGCCGACCGCGAACCAGAACTGCGCCGTCCGATCGCTCGGCACCCAGGCGTCGGGAACGAGCGGGAGCGCGAACGGTCGCGTCCGTACTCGCCGAACAGCCGGCGCATCGGCCGGTCGACGTTCGCGCGCTGGTCTTCGAACGCGTCGTCGTCCGCGTGGGATGTCATGGAGTGGGTAGTCGCCGTGGAGGTTGCGTCCGCCGTCGCGGCGGACGGTGACTGGACGGCGGCGCTCCGCCGTCGCCGGGGCTCGCCGGAACCGACGGGGTCTCAAAAACGGACGAACGGGGTCATGGAGGTGCTGGTAGGGGGTATCGCCCCACCGGAATAGCCGTTCCGATGCCGTGCCACTCGTTCCCAGTGGGTCGCGGTGAGGCGACGAAACACCCACGTGCCAGCGCCCGGGAGGGGGAACATGGAGTACGAGCGCCCGCAGTTCTTCTACGTGATGCAGTACGCCGCGCGCGCGGACCGGGACGTGGTGGACATGGTGTCGGGCAACCCCGACTGGGAGCCGCCGACCGCGCTCCGCGAGGGACTCCGCGAGTACGCCGACGCCGACCCGGCGGCGTTCCAGTACCCGCCGAGCGAGGGGCTGCTCGACCTGCGCGAGGAGATAGCGTCCCGGCGCGGGGTCGACCCCGACCGGGTCGTCGTCACCAACGGAACGGGCGAGGCGAACTACCTCGCGATGGCCGAGGCGCTCGACCGGAACGCCGGGAGCGAGGTGCTCCTCACCGACCCCGTCTACCCGTACTACCCGGGCAAGACGAGCATGCTCGGCGGGGACGCGACGTACGTCCCGGCCGAGCGGGACGGCTCGCTCGACCCCGACCGGTTCCGCGCGACGGCGAGCGACGAGACGGCGCTCGTCGTGGTGAACACGCCGAACAACCCCACCGGGGCGGTGTACGACCGGGAGACGATGCGGGCGCTCGCGGACCTCGCTGCCGACGTGGACGCCACGCTCGTCGCCGACGAGGTGTACGACCACTTCGACTTCTCGGGGGAGTTCGAGTCGGCGCTGACGCTCGACTCCGACCGCGTCGTCGTCACGACGGGCTACTCGAAGTCGATGGCCATCACCGGGTTCCGCGTGGGGTACGCCGTCTTCCCCGAGTCGCTCGTCGGCGCGGCGAAGACGCGCCACATGCTCGTGAACGTCGCCACCTCGCGGCCCTCCCAGTACGCGGTGCTCAACGCGCTCCGGGAGACGGACGCGGACTACTACGCCGACGCCCGCGCACTGTTGCGCGGGCGGGTGGAGACGTTCACCGACGCGCTCGACGCCGCAGGCGCGGAGTACTCCCGCCCCGACGGGGCGTTCTACGTCCTCGCGCGCTTCGACGGCTTCCCCGGGACGATGGCGAACGCAGAGCGCCTCGTCGACGAGGCGGGCGTCGCGGGGATGCCCGGCGAGACGTTCGGGTCGGCGCGCGACGACTGGCTCCGGTTCGCGCTGGTCACCCCCCGGGTGGAGGAGGCGGCGGCGCGGCTGACGGACTACTTCGCGTGACGAGCGGACCAACGGATAGACAAGCGCGCGTCTCCCACGCGGAGCCATGACCGACATCGACGTCGAGGCGGTCGACGACATCGACGACGGCGACGCGCCGCCCGACCCCGCCGAGACCACGCCGGACCGGGCCGACGCGAGCGTCGGCGTGACGCCCGAGGCGGCGGCCGGCGCGCCCGAGTACGTCCTCTACGGGGGGAAGGGCGGCGTGGGCAAGACGACCTGTGCGGCGGCGACGGCGCTCGCCAGCGCGGCCGGGGGGACGGCGACGCTCGTCGTCTCGACGGACCCGGCCCACTCGCTGTCCGACACGCTGGGGACCGACGTGCCCGCGCACCCCTCGCGTGTCCGCGAGGACGTGCCGCTGTACGCCGCCGAAATCGACCCGGACGACGCGATGGCCGAGGGGATGCTCGGCGGCAGTGGGGCCGAGAGCGGGCCCGACGGGGGCGGCGCGGGCGCGGATGCGAACGGGGACCCGCTCGGCGGCCTCGGCGGGATGGGGGAGGCGGTGGAGGACTCGCCGATGGGCGCGATGCTCGGGGGGACGATGCCCGGCGCGGACGAGGCGGCCGCGATGCGCCAACTGCTCGAACACCTCGACGACCCCCGGTTCGACCGGGTCGTCGTCGACACCGCGCCCACCGGTCACACGCTCCGCCTGCTCCAGCTTCCCGAACTCCTGGACTCGATGGTCGGCCGCCTGATGACGATGCGCCAGCGCTTCTCCGGGATGATGGACGGGTTCAAGGGGCTGTTCGGGATGGGCGAGGGGGAGGAGGGGGCGGACCTGGAGGAACTGAAAGACCGCATCGAGCGGCTCCGCGCGACGCTCCGGGACCCCGACCGGACGGACTTCCGTGTGGTGATGGTGCCAGAGGAGATGAGCGTCGTCGAGTCCGAACGACTGGTCGAGCGACTCGACGAGTTCGAGATTCCGGTCGGGACGCTCGTGGTGAACCGCGTGATGGAGGACCCCCGGGAGGTGGCCGGGTCGGCCGTCGACGACGACTGGGTGGTGCGGCCGAACCTCGACGACTGCGCGTTCTGCCAGCGCCGCTGGAAGGTCCAGCAGGACGCTCTCGCACGTGCGACCGACCTGTTCCGCGGCCGCGAGGTGAAGCGCGTCCCCCTGCTCGCCGACGAAGTTCGCGGCGTGGACGCGCTGCGCGTCGTCGCCGCCTGCCTCGCGTAATCGGGTTCCGATACCGGCCGCCGCTCAGCCGTCACCCGCCCCGTCGCAACCGCTCGACGCTGTTCCGTTCCAGTCGCCCGCGAGTGCCGCCGCGGCAGCCCGCGCCGCAGCCACACGGTCGTCGGCCTCCTCGTTGCCCGTCCCGTCGACTGCGTCGAGCAGACGCACGACGTGGCCCGCACGCTCTCCGACCACGGCGTCCGACGCCTCCCGTTCGTACAGGTCGCGCGCGACTGCCGCCGCCTCGCCGAGGTACGCGCTCGCCTCGCGCGTCACCGGGAGTTCGGCCGTCGCGTCGAGGTTCCGGTGCATCGTCTCGACGCGGTCCGACGTCGCGTCGTTCACGGCCGGTTCAGACGACCGTCCGCACCAGTCCCCACACCTTGTCCGAGAGCGAGGCGGGGAGGTGCCGGACGAGTTCCGCCCCCTTCGCCACGACGCCGACCGGGTAGCGGGCGGCGGGCTTGGTCGCGCTCGCGGCGTTCACGATGTCGCCCGCGACGCGTTCGGGCGGCACCGTTCCGGGTGCGCCCGCCCCGAGCGAGTCGTAGTCGTCGTACAGGTCGTAGTACCTGTCGTACGCGCCCGAGCGGTCGAGTTCGTCGAGTTCGGCGTTCGCGCGCTCGCCGAACGCCGTGTCGACCGGTCCGGGTTCGACGAGCGACACCGTGATGCCGTACTCGCGCACCTCGTTGCGGAGCGCGTCGGTCATGGCCTCGAGCGCGTGTTTCGACCCGGAGTAGACGCCCGCGCCGGGCGTGGCGACCCGACCGACGGCGCTGGAGACGTTCACGATGGCGCCGTCCTCGCGCCGACGCATCGCCGGCAGCACCGCCCGCGTGAGCCGGTGGGGACCGTACACGTTGGTCTCGAACTGGTCGCGGACCGCGTCGGTCGGCACGTCCTCGACGGGACCGCGCTGGCTGTACCCCGCGTTGTTCACGAGGCAGTCGATGCGTCCCTCCTCGTCGAGGATTCGGTCGACCACCCGCTCCACGTCGTCGCCGTCGGTCACGTCGAGCGTCGCGATTCGACAGCCCTCGCGGTCGCCCAGCGTCTCGATGTCCGCCGGGTTGCGGGCCGTCGCGTACACCGTCCACTCCTCGTCGAGAAACGCCGCCGCGGTCGCGCGACCGATGCCCGACGAGCAGCCCGTGATGAGGACCGTCCGTTCCATACTCGCCCCTCAAGCGCATGGGTGTTAACTCCCGCGTCACGGAACGAGCGGCGACGACGGCGGTCGTCAGCCGTCCGATTCGTCCACCCCGGCCGACTCGCGGACGGTCGCCTTCGCCTCGTCGGCGTACGCGTCCGCCAGCCGAGTCGGCTCGGGGAGTTTGTACCCGTCACACAGCGCCGCGACGAGCGAGACGGCCGTCCCCGCGCCCACGCGGTGGCCCGGGCTGACGTACAGCGGGTTGATTACCGCCCGCGAATCGTACTGGCGGGACTGGTAGGCGTACCCGATGACCGCACCGTCGACCGACTCCGTGTCCCCGCCGGGCCCGCGACGGGCTTCGACCCGGCCGTCGGCTTCGACGGGGGTTCGCCAGCCCGCGGGCCGCCCGTCCACGTCCTCGCGCGGCGTCCCGCACAGCAGGCTCTTGGCGACGCCGACGGCGGGGGCGTCGAGCGTCACCCCCATGTGGGTGGCGAGGCCGGCCTGCCGGAAGTGGATACGACCGCTCCCGTCGAAGACGTAGAGGTCCGGGTCGCAGTCCAGCGCCGCCAGCGCGTCGAGTATGGGGCCACCCTCGCGGAACGAGAGCAGGCCGGGCACGTACGGTATCGACAGCGGCGACACGGCGTACGCCCGTTCGACGACCGTGCCGCCGCGCGCGACGACGACGGCCGACACCGCCGCCTCGTCGAGGAACGCCTGGTCGACGCCGGCGACGAGCGGTGCGTCCGCGGGCGGGTCGTCCGCGAGCGTCACCGCCGCGAGGTCGAACGGCAGGTCGTCCTCGAACGCCGCGGCGGCCGCGATGTCGCGCTGGAGCGCCTCCATCTCCCCGCGGTCGAGCGCGGGGTCCGGGACGAACTCGGGGCGGGCGGGGACGGGCATCGGGTCAGAACCGGCCGCGGCCGGGACCCATCCCGCCGCCGCCGCTGCCGATCTGGTTCGGGACGTTCCGCTTGCCGTTCGCCACGCCTGCGTACAGGACGCCGAGGACGAGCCCCGAGAGGTGCGCGGCGTGCGCGATGTTCCCGCCGAGGAGGCTGCCGGCGGAGACGACGCCGAACAGCGACGCGGCGGCGTACAGGAGCGTCAGGGTCCGTATCTTCAGCGGAATCGGCGGAATCAGCAGCATGATCCTGAGGTTCGGGTTCACGACCGAGAGGAACCCGAGGATGGCCATGATGGCGCCCGACGCGCCGAGCACGCCGCCCTCGGGCGGCGCGCCGAGCAGCATCCCGACGCCGATCTGCGAGAGCCCCGCCACCGCGCCCGTCACGAGGAACATGACGGTGAATCGCTTCGACCCCAGATACCGTTCGACAAGCGGCCCGAAGAAGTACAGTGCGATGGAGTTCCCCGCGATGTGGAACAGCCCGGTCGGCGAGTGCGCGAAGATGGAGGTCACGACGGTCCAGACGTTGTCCAGTTCGCTCGCCCGGAGCACGAACAGGTCCGCGAACGCGGCGTACCCGGACGTGCTGAGCACGAGGAACTCCGCGCCGAACGTCAGCCACATCAGTCCGAGGAAGACGTACGTCATGTTCCCGCGGAAGAACCCGAGGAACCCGCCGGTCCCCGTCTCGCGGTCGATGCGCGACTTCACCCGGGAGGTGACCCCACCGCCGCTCCCCCCCGACCCGCCGGTCCGCACCGAGTCGTCGAAGCCGGAGTCGAAGACACCGCCGGGGTCGTTCCACTCGCCGAGGCCCGGACAGTCGTGGTTCTCGGGGAGCCGGTGGTCCGCACAGAACGTCCGCCCGCAGCGGCGACACTGGTACGGCATGTTCTCGTACTCGCCGCACTCGTCGCACTTCGCCATTACACGTCTCCTAACCGCGGGGCGGTTATAGGGCTTCGCCCCACGGGTGCTGTGGTCGCCGACGCGCCGTCCGGGTCAGGAGTCCGCGTCGCCGCTGTCGTCGTCGACCGCCGGCGGGTCGAAGTTGGTCGGGACGACCGTGAGGTGACGCACGCCGAGAGAGGGGCGTTTCGCTGCCATGCTCGTCCGAACGTACCCGCTCGTCCCCCTAATAATTACCCATACGCATAACTCATGCGACGAGGCGGCGATATACTCGGCGATAATGCGACCCCAGCGCGAGACCCCGGTCGCGGGGAACGGCGCCGTCTACGCGAACTGCTCCTCGTAGAGGTCCTGCGCGTGTTCGATGGCGTCCTTGGCGGCCGCCGCGTTCTCCCAGCCCAGGGTCTCGACCTGCTTGCCCTCCTCGAGGTTCTTGTACGTCTCGAAGAACTCCTCGATCTCGGCTTTCTTCTGGTCGGTGAGGTCGCCGGCGTCGTGGACGTGGTCGTACCGGGGGTCCTCGGTCGGGACGGCGACGACCTTGTCGTCCTGTTCGCCGTCGTCGTCCATCTTCATGAGCGCGACCGGGCGAGCCTCGATGACGCACCCCGGGAACGTCTGGTCTTTCACGAGGACGAGTACGTCGAACGGGTCCTCGTCGTCGTAGTAGGTCCGCGGCATGAACCCGTAGTCGGAGGGGTAGTGGACGTTCGAGTGCAGGACGCGGTCGAGGACGACGCCGGGGATGTCCTTGTCGTACTCGTACTTGTTGCGCTCGCCCTTCAGACACTCGACGACCGCGTATATCTCGTCGGGAGCGTTCGGCCCGGTCTCGAGGTCTTCCCAGAGATTCGTCATGCGCCCGTGGATACCTCGAATTCGGGCAAAGTCCTTTCGACATGCGCCGGTCGGGGTGCTGGGACAGGACTTATCCGGGGGGCACCCGTGTGGTAACCAAGGACACCCACGTTCGTCCGTACCGTAACCAGGAACTGTTAACTGGGGCCCCTAAACAGCCGTTTCTCTACCTTTTACCGACCGAAACGGTCGATTCCGTTAACAAGGGTTAAATAGACGGATGACATCCTCCTATACATACCATGTCAGAGGCACAAAGTAAAACGGATGGTGCGGGTGCGGCGCGCGACCTGACAGCGTTCCAACAGAACATCCTGGTCATCCTGGCCGAGGAACCGATGTACGGGCTCGCCATCAAGCGCGAACTGGAGAGCTACTACGACGCCGAGGTCAACCACGGCCGGCTCTACCCCAACCTCGACGACCTCGTCGAACTCGACCTGGTCGAGAAGAGCGAACTGGACAAGCGGACGAACCAGTACGCGCTGACCGAGGAGGGCCGCCAGACGGTCCTCGACCGCATCGACTGGATGCTCTCGAAGTACGTCACGGACGACGACCGGGCCGACGACGTTCGGGCGCTCATCGAGGCGTAGTCGAGTCGACTGGTCGGTCGGATTTTTCGGCGGCTACAGCGGGTACCGAGCGTCGGCGCAGCCGAAGAGGCGACGGAGCGAGTCCTCGACGACTTCGCGCTGTTCCGCGGAGGGCCACGCGTTGCGCGGGTAGTACTCGGTCAGGAACTCGGAGAGTTCGTCCGCCGTCGCGTCGTCGACGCGGCGCGCGTAGTGGTTCCCCATGAAGTCGGCGAACGCGCGTGCGTTCGCCTCGTGGACGGCTCCGTGTTCGCCCGCCACCTCCGCCACGAGCGCAGCGTTGTGTTCTTCCACGGCCGCCCAGTCGTCGGGGTCCCCAGCACCGGAGAGCGCGCGCTCGACCGCGCGCGAGGTGTCCTCGATGCGGTCGACGCGCGCCGTCCCGTCGACCAACCACTCCTCGGGGTACAGTACGAGCGTGTCGTCGGCGTCGCGGACGCGCGCGGCGAACCCGTGGTCAGCGAGGCGGTCGTTCCGGTCCGTCCGGTAGGCCGCCGCCTCCTCGTCGTCGACGGCCGTGCGGGCCAGGTGCGTGAGTCGCTCGGCCGCTTCGACGACCCGTTCGGGGAGTTCGGGGTCCGGTTCCCGTCCCCCGTCGTCGCTCGCCTCGGTCTCGTCCCCGTCCTCGTCCGCCGGTCGTCCTCCCGTCGGCTCCGTCGCGTCGGTGCGGTCGTCAGGCGTCATCGAGTGCCTCGTTCGCCAGTTGGTCGGCGCGCTCGTTTATCTCTCTCGGGACGTGCTCGATGCTCCAGCGGTCGAACCCCTCCAGCAGTTCGCGCGCTCTCACCCGGCGCTCGCGCAGTCGCGGCTCGTTCACCTGCCACTCCCCGCGGACCTGCTTCACGACGAGTTGGGAGTCGCCGCGCACGTCCACCTCCGAGAGGCCGTAGTCGCGGGCCGCCTCCAGCGCCCGCACCAGCGCGGCGTACTCGGCCTCGTTGTTGGTCGCGCGTCCGACCGTCTCGCTCCCGTCCGCGACGACGCCGTCGCTCGTGACGATGGCCCACCCGACGGCCGCCGGACCCGGATTCCCCCTGGAGGCCCCGTCGAAGTAGACGTGTCCCCGCCCGCCCCCCTCGCGGAGCAGTCCGGTCAGACGCGTCGGGTCCCCCCCCTGCACCACGACCTTGTCGTCGTACGCGACGGCGACCGCGCCGTCGCCCTCGGCGCGCCACCGCTCGTGGTCGGTGTTCCCCGCCGTGACGGCGACCCCGCCCGCCTCCAGTCGCTCGCGGGCGGCCGCCGGGTCGCACTCGATGACCGGCATGGGGCGTCGTCCGGGGGCGGGCGGCGAAAGGGTTCCGTTCGAGCGTGCGCGGCGGTCGAATCCGCCGCCACTCGCCGCTCGACGCCGTCTCCCGGCGGAACCGTGGCGCTCGCGCGGGGAACGTTCATACCGCTGGCCCCGCTAGCCTCGACCGCATGAGGCTGGACGAGTTCGTGGAGTTCGAGGCCAACGAGCGGGCCGAGCGCCGCCGCCTCGCCGAGGAGAAGTCCTACGAACTCATCGACCACCTGGAGTCGTTCCAGCACCGCTTCGAGGAGGCGACCAGCGGCGACGCCCTATTCGGGTCCGTCTCCCCGTCCATCTTCGTCGGCCGGTCGAACTACCCCGAGGTGTCGACGGGCATCCTCTCGCCAGTGGGCCACGAGGCCGACGCGGCGCGCTTCGAGACCAGCGCCGGCTGGTACGACGAGCGGGTCTCCATCTCGGACGTGTTCGAGCGGCGCACGTCGCTGCTGAACTCCAACCGGACGGCAGACGTGGGGAACGTGGCGGACGCGTGGGACGGGTTCCTCGGCACCCAGCGGGAGGTCGCCATCGCCGACCGACCCGTCGACGTGGAGATCGGGCTGAACGGGGGGCCGGACCTCGACTTCGACGTGACCGACGACGACATCGCCACGCCGACCGGTCCTCGCGCCCGCGCCCGGTCGGCCGAACTCGCGGAGAACCCCCACGTCCCCCGGCCGGTCAAGAAGACGCTCGAGGACGACGACTGGAACGCGCAGGGAGCGATGACGTACCTCTACCGGCGCGACTTCGACGTGTACGACATCAACTCCATCCTCTCGGCGGGCGCGCTCGGGCGCGAGGAGGCCCGGCGGCTGGTGCCGACGCGGTGGTCCATCACCGCCGTCGACGACACCGTCGGCCAGTACCTCCGGGGGACCGTTCGGGACGCGCCGAGCGTCGACGCGGTGGAGGTGTGGCGCAACGAGTACCTCGGCAACGCGTTCTGGGTCGTGCTCGCGCCAGGCGACTGGGAGTACGAACTCGTCGAGATGAAAGCCCCCGGGAGCATCTGGAACCCCGACCCCCAGACAGGCGTCGCCATGTCGAGCGCCCACGAGAACCGCGAGGGCCGCACGCGGTACGTCGACGAGACGGCGGGCGCGTACTACGCCGCCCGCCTCGGCGCACTCGAACACCTCTCTGAGCGGGGGCGGCAGGCGAAGGTGCTCGTCCTCCGGCACGTCTCGGACGACTACTGGGGTCCGGTCGGCGTCTGGCAGGTGCGCGAAGCGGTCCGCAACGCGTTCGAGGGGGAACACGGCGAGGCGGAGACGCTCGGGGCGGCCGTCCGCGAGGTGGCAGAACACCTGCCCGTCTCGCTGTCCCGACTCCGCTCGAAGTCGACGATGGCGGCCGGCCTCCAGTCGAGCCTGGCCGACTTCGCGACGGGCAAGAGCTAACTGTCGCGCCCGACTCGCCCCGGACATGGCCCTCCTGTTCGGCGGGATTCCCGGCGGTCTGGAACTGCTCGTCATCCTCCTCGTGTTCGTCCTCCTGCTCGGCGTCCCCGTCGCCGTCCTCGCGTTCGGGGGTGCGCTCGGCTACTCGATATCGCGGTCCTCGCGCGAGGACCGCGACGCCCCGGACGACGACCGGGTCGACGAACTGGAGCGGGAACTGGCCGAGACGCGCGCGGAACTCGCCGAACTCCGCGAGGAGCGCGGCGACCCGGGCGACCCGGTGGACGCCGACGCGGGCCGCGACGCCGACGCGACCGACCGCGACCGGCGCTAGGCCGGACTCGGGCGACGCGGGCGCTTCAGTGTTCCGTCGTTTCAGCGCTCCGGCTCTCTCACGTGTCGAGGTCGGCGTACGCCGCGTCGACCATCTCGCCGGTCTCCGCGACGATGTCCGCCATCGCCTCCGCGTCCGTGTCGAGCCCCAGCAGTCGCGCGATGCGCATGATGCTCACGTGGTACACCGTCTGGACGCCCGGCTCCTCCTCCCAGACGACGACGTTACACGGGAACAGCGCGCCGATGCGGCCGTCGGTCGCGTCGAGCGCCCGGTCGGCCATCGCGGGGTTGCAGGCGCCGAGGACGTAGTACGGCTCCCGGCCGGCGTCGACCTTCTCGTTCAGGAGGTCCGACGGCGAGAACTCCACGGGGACGCCGAACCCGTGGTCGGTGAACGTCTCGCGCACGTGTTCGACGGCCGCCTCGTGGTCCATCTCGAGCGTCGCGCGCTTCTCGCCGTAGTCGCCCGCCGCGACGGCGTCGGGGTCGATTGGCAGCGCCATGGCTCGCGGTTCGCGGTTCCGGGACAAAAGAGTGCGTCTCGGGACGGCGCGCGCCCGGTGCTACTCGGTCGTTCGGACCGGGCCGGTGCCGACGACGCCCTCGACCGCCTCGACGAACGACTGTCGGCGGTCGAAGTACGTCTCGTCCACCTCGCCGAGCACCGCCTCGAGTTCGCGCGGCCCGTCGGGCGTCCGGACGACGGCGTCGCCCTCCTTCGCGAGCACGCGCGACTTCTCCTGGGGCCACGTCAGGCGGGAGGCGACGCGGGCGAGCGGCGCACCCTCCACCTCGGGGCCGTCTCCGAGTTCGACGGCGGGCTCTTCCTCCTCGGATTCCTCCGCTTCCTCCTCGGATTCGTCGTCGGCCATGCCCTCGACTTCGAAAGCGGTGAGGGTAACGCTTTCGAAGCCGCGGGCCGCCGCCCGCCGGAGGCCCGTCGGCCCGCCACCCCGCCGACGGGACGGCGTCAGCCGAGCGTCTGACGCACCGTTTTGTGTACGGGTGTCATACCGGGTTCCATGACCAGTCTCGCGGAGGCGTACGAGGGACAGGTGGGTGAGTACGCCAGCCTCCGGCGACTGTATCTGGGGGTCGGACTGTTCCTGCTCGGCGCGCTCCTCGTCATCGCGGGCATCGTCGTCGCGGCGACGGACCTCGGCATCGGACCGCTCGGACTCACCGGCGCGCGCGAACTCGGCGGCGTGCTCGCCGGTCTCGGCCTCCCGGCCGTGTTCCTCGGCATCTTCTCGGTGCTCCCCGCCGACCGACGGACGCGGGCGGCGGCCGTCGTCGGCGCCGGCGTCGCGGTGCTCGGCGTCGCGCTGTTCGCCCACGCGTACCCCTGCCACTGGTCCGGGACGAACTGCGGCGCGGGGCTGGCGAACCTCACGCTCCCGACGGTCATCGTCTACTTCTTCGGAGCCATCACCACGTTCTGGTGTCTGTTCGTCGGCGTCGCCAACTTCAAGTCGCGCAACGACCCCGGCGGCACCGTCAAACTCGAAGTCACCCGCGAGGGCGAGACGCGCGTCGTCGAGGTTCCGGAGTCCTCGCTCCGCGGCGCGAAGGGTTCGATGGGGGGGCTCGGCGGCGTCGGCTTCCTCGGTGGGACGCCCGACGGCGACGTGGAGACGCAGACCAACGACGCGACGAACGGGGGGTCGGACGGGGACGACTCCGGCGGCCGAACGCGCTCGCGCCGGACCCGTCGATCGACGGGCGGGGCGACGGTGAGCGACGGCGGGGCGACGACGGACGACATCCGTTCGCTCGACGGCGACGCGGCGTCGACCCGGACTCCCCAGTCGCGGTCGTCGCCGTCCCCCTCCGCGGACGCACGGTCGCAGTCTCGGTCGCAGCGGGAGGGCCGGTCTGCGAACGCCGGCGACGTCTACTGTGGGAGCTGTCAACACTTCCAGTACGTCCGTACGGACGACGGTATGCAGCCGTACTGCGGCCTCCACGACGGCCTCATGGACGACATGGACGCCTGCGACGAGTGGACGCCGCGCTGAGCGCGTCCCGGTTCGGTGTCTTTCGGTCCGGTCCTCCGTTCTCCGTCGGTCGCTTCGTTCGGCGTACGGCTCGCTCACAGCGCTCGCAGCCGCGCCCGCACGTCCGCCCAGTGGCTCCCCCGCCAGAAGCACTGTCCGCAGTCGCGACACCGCCACACGGGTCGCTGGTCGGGGGCGTACTCCGGGCGCGGCTCCCCGGAGTCGACGCGCGCGAGCGGGCCGTTGCACGCGCCACAGCGCGTCGGCCGGTCCGCGGGCGTCAGGTCGAAGCCGGCGTCGCGGAGTTCCCGTAACTGGTCCTCCACCGCTCGGTCGGTCACGAGTACCGCCCCCGGCGTGGACGCGGCGAGGCTCCGGTCGCGCGTGAGGAGCCGGCGTCCCTCCTCGGCCGCGAGCGTCCGCAGGCGGCCGTCGGCTTCGACCCCCCGGTCGAGCGCGTACGCCGCGTCGTAGCCGCACATCCGGAGGTACGTCGCCAGTTTCCCGAGCATCGCGTCGAGCAGGAGCGGGTCGCGCTCCGGCGTCACCGCGCGCTCGTCCGTCATCGGCCGTCGAGGAACACCCGGACGCCGTCGGCGTCGCGCGCGTTGAGCACGTCGGCCGGCTCTGCCCACCCGCGTCGGGCGGTGTGGACGCCGTACCGGACGTAGTCGAACTCCGCGGGCGAGTGGGCGTCGGTGTTGACGACTACCGTCGCGCCCGCCTCGACGGCGGCGCGGACGGCCTCGCCGTGCATGTCGAGACGCGCGGGGTTCGCGTTCACCTCCAGCGCCGTCCCGGCGGCCGCGGCGGCGTCGGCCAGCCGTCCGAAGTCCACGTCGAGGCCCGGCCGCTCGTTGATGAGCCGGCCCGTCGGGTGACCGAGCACGTCCACCTCCGGGTGTTCGACCGCCCGAATCAGCCGGTCGGTCCCCTCTCCCTGCCCGAGCGCGGCGTGTGGAGAGGCGACGACCAGGTCCAACTCCGCCAGCAGGTCGTCGTCCGTGGTCACGTCGCCGTCGGCGTCGACGTTCGCCTCCACCCCGTGGAACACCTCGATGTCGGCGTCCGCGCGGACGGTCTCGACCTCCTCCATCTGCTCGCGCACCTCGGCGTCCGAGAGGCCCGTGTTCCCGAACACGCCCGGCCCGGCGGCGTGGTCGCTGACGCAGTGGTAGTCGTACCCGTGTTCGGCCGCGGCCGCGACCATCTCCGCTATCGTGTTCTTCCCGTCGGACCACTCCGTGTGGGTGTGGAGGTCGCCGCGGATGGCTTCCTCGTTCAGAAGCTCCGGAAGTCTCCCCTCGTCGGCGGCCTCGATTTCACCCGAGTCCTGCCGAATCTCCGGGGCGAACACCGGCAGGTCGAGCGGTTCGTACATCTCCTCCTCGGTCGCGCCGCCGAGGCGCTCGCCCGCCCGCTGGTCGGCGTCCGGGTCCTCGACGCCCGAGACGTCGAAGATGCCGTACTCGTTCAGCTTCAGTCCCCGGTCGATGGCGCGGTTGCGTACCGCGAGGTTGTGCGCCTTCGACCCGGTGAAGTACTGGAGCGCCGCGCCGAACTCCTCGGGGACGACGACGCGGAGGTCGACACGGACGCCGCCCGCGCGGACGCTCGCCTTCTGCTCGCCGGCCTCGATGACGTCGTCGGCCGCGGGCCACTCGGCGAACGCGTCGACGACGGCCCCGTCGGTCTCGCTCGCGACGAGGACGTCCACGTCGCCGATGGTGTCGCGCCACCGGCGGATGGACCCGGCGACCTCCGCGCGGTCGACCGCGTCCACGCCCCGGAGGTGCGCGAGCGCGTCGTCCGCCAGCGGGAGCGCGTCGCCAAGCCGCTGGCGCTCGCCCGCCCGCTGGGCGAACGAGACGTTCTCGCGGATGTTCTCCTCGGTCTTCGAGCCGAACCCCTTCACCTCGCGGATGCGACCCGCCTCGGCGGCGTCTCGCAACTCCTCGAGCGTGGTGACGCCGAGTTCCTCGTACAGTTTCCCCACCGTCTTCGGGCCGACCCCCTCGACGCGCGTGAGCGCGGCCATGTCGACCGGGAGCGCCTCGCGGAGGTCCTCCAGTTCGGCTATCTCGCCGGTCTCGACGTACTCCACGATTTTCGCGGCGATGGCGTCGCCGACGCGGTCGATCTCCGCGACCGTCTCCTCCCCCTCGGCCGCGAGGTCCTCGACGGCGCGGGGGTACTCGCGGACGTTCTCGGCCGCCCGACGGTACGCGTTCGGCTTGTACTCCTCGCCCCGTGCCTCCAGCAGGTCGGCGTACTCCTCCAGCAGGGCGGCGACCTCGGCGTTCCTCATCGGTCGCTCCGAGGGCCGCCGTCGACTTAGAACGGTCGGACCACGGTGTCGCGGCCCGATTCGGGCCGTCCGCCCGCTCGTCGGCTGGCGACCGTTCTACGTTAATATCTCTGCGAGCGAATCTCTCGCGTGAATTCACGACTGAACGGCCACGTCGGCTCTCGCGACCTGCCCGTCGAACTCTGGTGTCCACACTGCCGGCGGCGCCGGTCGCTCGGGGACATGGCGAACGCGCTCCCCACCGACGACCCGCTCGTGGTGATGGAGTGTCCCGGCTGCGGGGCCGTCCTCGACATCGGACCGACGTCGTGACCGCTCCGGTCGGCTGGCTCCGAGCGGTCGCTCCGCTCTCTCCCTAGAGGCCACCCCGACGACCACCGCCGTCGTCGCGTCCGAGCGCCTTCTTCAGGAAGCTCATCCAGCGCTTCTGGTCCATCGCCTCCTGCCGGGAGGCCTCCTCTTCGATGCTCGCGGGCCGAAGCTGTTCGAGCGCGTCGAGCGCCCGGTCGATGCCGATGATGCTCTCGGCCAGCCGTTCGCCCGCCTCGAAGCTCACCTCGTTCTCCTCGATGCGCCGCAGGCGCTCGCGCCGCTCGCGCCGGAGGTTCCGTTTCGCCCGCTCGACGCGCTCGCGCTCGCCCTCGGGGACGGTGTCGCGGCGCTTGATCTCGAAGACGAACTCCCGGAGGTCGATCTCCTCGCCCTGCACCTCGATGCGGTCGGGGATGTCCGCGCCGATGGTCGCGCCCTCCTTGTTGACGCGTTCCAGGAGCTGTTTGCGCTGGTACTCTCTCACTGGGTCCGAAGTAGGCGCGTCGTCGTCTTTGCTCCTTCGCCGGCGACCACCCGCCCTTTCCGGTCAGAACGTCGCCGGTCCGAGTCAACAGTTAATATCTGTCCCGTCGTACACTGAAATAGTAGCATCCGCGGTGCCCGCTCGGACGGTGGCTTCCACCGGAGTCGAGCGGTCGTACGACCGGGCGCGCTACGTATCCGTATGACGACCCTGGCTCGGATGGCAGTGCGGGAGAAGCAGACGAACGAAGCCGAGCGTACGTCGCCCCGGTCCCAGCGGCTCGGCGAACGGTCCGGTTCCGGTGCGGCGGGTCACTCGATAGTGGAGATACAGCGGAGTTACGGGAACCGGGCGGTCCAGCAACTGCTGAGCGGGTCGACTCACGCTGGGGTCGACGTGGCACCGCCGAACGACGCGTACGAGCACGAGGCCGAGCGGGTAGCCGAACGAGTCGTTCGGGGACCGAGCCCGTCGGTGACCGGAGTCGGGAGTGGTGAGGTGGTCGGTGTTCGCGCCCGTTCGCTGCCGGGTCGACCCCGCTTCCTGCACGCGTCTTCCGGTCGGACCCGTGACGACCATCCCTCCTCGGAGAACCGTCTCACTCGTCGTCGCGAGACCGGACTCCGGGGACCGACTCCCGACGTCCCGAGCGGTATCTCCCCCTCGGTCAGCGAGGTGGTACAGTCACCCGGCCGACCGCTCGATTACGCGACGCGTCGCGTGGTCGAGGACCGGTTCGGTCGCGACTTCGGCCACGTCCGAATACACACAGACGCGAAGGGAGCCGAATCGGCGAGGGCCGTGAACGCACAGGCGTACACCGTCGGCTCGCACGTCGTGTTCGGTGCCGGGAACTACGCGCCCGAGACCCGGTCGGGGCGGTGGTTGCTGGCTCACGAACTCACGCACGTTCTACAGCAGGCGGGTCACGGCAGTGACGTACTCCAGCGCAGCTGTGACATCCCGATACCCCAACCGACAGGACGGGCGTGTTCCGGCCGCATCGACGTCCGGGCCGGGGAAATCTCCCTCCCGAACGTCTCCCTGTTTCACCTCTTCGTGGTGTACACCGATAGCTCCGGTACGGCGTACGGCCTGCGCGGGGGCCCGAGCGGCGCTCCCGACGGCGGTTACGGGACGATCGATACCCTCTGTGGGCTCTACCAGCCCGAATTCATCGACTACGACGAGAGCGCGCCTTCGGTCACCGTCTACGAGGGTGAAGACGCGTGCACGAAGGTCCGTACGATGAAGAGTCACCTGAACGAAATCCCCGGATGGAACGTCCCGTACTCGCCGAACGGGCCGAACAGTAACTCGGTCGTCGCTTCCATGCTGCGTCGCGCCGGACTGCCGCTGGAGAAACCGAACGTGGTCGCGCCCGGCTTCGACACGGCGCTGACCGACGTGGGGCCGGTGAGCACGCCGGGCCTCGGCGACCGGAGACACCGTCTGCTGTTCGCGATCCGCGGGAGCGAGGACTTGGCCGCCCTGGGTCTCGGCTACGACATCGACCTCTTCGAGACACACGGGATATCGTTCCCGCTCGTCCTCGGCGCGGACTACACGTTCACCTCGGGTTTCCTCGGGAGCGCGGGGCTGGGAGTGGAGGTCCCACTGGTGAACCTCCCGACCACGCCGCTCGCACCGACCCATCTGCGCCTGTCGGGCGGCGCGACTGCCGGGTTCGAGTCGAACGTCGAAACCGGCGCGCTCGACGCACTGGTCGGCGCTTACTTCCAGGCCAATCTCGGATTCGACATCAGTTCGCTACGAGTCAGCCCCTTCTACCGGTTCGACTACCTCCACAGTCTGGAGACGGAGGGTGGACGCGAGACCCACTCGGGCGGCGTCCAGTTCGGATTCGCCTTCTGACGACTCCGTCCGTCCGTCGCGCCGCCGGCCGACCAGGGCCCTCGCGAACCGCGCGCCGGGCCTACCCGAACCGTTAATGGTCGTTCCAAACAGTTCACGTCCATGTACGACGAGGACGACCTCGCGGCCATCCGCGAGGCGCGCGAGGAGTGGGAGGCCGAGACCCTCGACCCCGCGCTCGACGCGCACGGCGAGCGGAAGGACCGCTTCGCCACCGTCTCGAACCTCGAAGTCGACCGACTGTACACGCCCGAGGACGTGGCGGACCTCGACTACGAGACCGACCTCGGGTTCCCGGGCGAGGAGCCGTACACGCGCGGGCCGTACCCGACGATGTACCGCGGGCGGACGTGGACGATGCGCCAGTTCGCCGGCTTCGGCACCGCCGAGGAGACGAACGAGCGGTTCCGCTACCTCATCGACAACGGGCAGACCGGCCTCTCGACGGCGTTCGACATGCCGAGCCTGATGGGGAAGGACTCCGACGACCCGCTCGCGGACGGCGAGGTCGGCAAGGAGGGAGTCGCCGTCGACACGCTGCGCGACATGGAGATCCTGTTCGACGGTATCGACATCGGCGAGGTGTCCACGTCGTTCACCATCAACCCGAGCGCGCCCGTCGTCTACGCGATGTACGTCGCGCTCGCCGACGAGAAGGGCGTCCCGCGCGACCAGTTGCGGGGCACCTTCCAGAACGACATGCTCAAGGAGTTCATCGCACAGAAGGAGTGGGTCGTTCCCCCGGAGCCGTCGCTCGACCTGGTGACCGACACGGTCGAGTTCGCCATCGAGGAGACGCCGGGCATCTACCCCATCTCCGTCTCGGGCTACCACATCCGCGAGGCGGGGTCGACGGCGATTCAGGAGCTCGCGTTCACGCTCGCGGACGGGTTCGCGTACGTCGAGGACGCGCGCGAGCGTGGACTGGACGTCGACGAGGTGGCCCCTCAGCTGTCGTTCTTCTTCAACTCGCACAACTCCATCTTCGAGGAGGTGGCGAAGTTCCGCGCCGGGCGGCGCGTCTACGCGCGGCTCATGGACGAGTGGTACGACGCGGACGAGGCGGCGTCCAAGCGGCTGAAGTTCCACACCCAGACGGCGGGCCAGTCGCTGACGGCCCAGCAGCCGCTGAACAACGTCGTCCGCGTGACCGTTCAGGCGCTCGCGGGCGTACTCGGGGGGAGCCAGTCGCTCCACACCAACTCCTTCGACGAGGCGCTCGCGCTCCCGAGCGAGGAGGCGGTCCGGGTGGCGCTGCGCACCCAGCAGATCATCGCCGAGGAGTCGGGCGCGGCCGACTCGGTCGACCCGCTCGCGGGGTCGTTCATGGTCGAGAGCCTGACGGACGAGACGGACGAGAAGGTGACGGCGTACCTCGAGGAGATCCGCGAGATGGGCGGCGGCTCCGTCCGCGACGGCGTCCTGCGCGGCATCGAGGAGGGGTACTTCCACCGCGAGATACAGGACGCCGCCTACGAGTACCAGGAGCGCGTCGAGTCGGGCGAGGAGGTGGTCGTCGGCGTCAACCGGTACACCGTCGAGGACGACCCCGACCCGGACCTGCTCCACGTCGACGAGGAGGTCCAGGACCGACAGCGCGCCCGCCTCGCCGACGTGAAGGACGGACGGGACGACGAGGCGGTCGAGACGGCGCTCGCGGCGCTCTCCGACGCGGTGGAGGCCGACGAGAACGTGATGCCGTCCGTCGTCGACGCGGTGAAGACGTACGCCACGATGGGCGAGATCATGGACGTGTTCGAGTCCGAGTTCGGCACCTACCGCGAGACGGTCGGACTCTCGTCGTGACCCCGGCGTGCGACGCGACGCGGGCCGTCGGTTCCCGGTGGACTTACCTGCCTGGTGGGTGTGTACCGGGTGACGATGGACGGGGTGTTGTGGTACGTGCTCACCGGAACCCGGGGCGGAGCCAATCGGGTTCGCATCCTCCGTGCCATCGACGAGCGCCCGCGGAACGCGAACAAACTCGCGGACGCGCTCGAACTGGACTACACGACGGTCCGACACCACCTCGACGTCCTCTGTGACAACGGGGTTCTCCGGAAACAGGGGGACGACTACGGCGCGGTCTACCTGCCGACGGACCGGGCGCGACAGAACTGGGAGACGGTCGAAGAGATAATGGAGCAGATAGAATGACCGGGCACGCCGAAGTTCGGAGAGAGTTTGGAAAGGGTATAAGCGCAGCCGACGAGTACGGGGGGACGGACGAATGGCAGTGAGTACGTGGCTCTACGTGACGTGGTCGGCCGCGGCGATCAACGTCGCCCTCCTCGTGAGTCTCACGTACGTCTGGGGCCGCAACTGGCTCCAGTTCCACTCGAAGCACACGCTCGGGCTGGCCGCGTTCGCCGTCAGCCTCCTCGCGGAGAACGCCCTCGCGCTCTACCTGTTCTACTGGCACCCGCAGATCAGCGCCTGGATAGCGAACCAGGCCCCCATCGCCCACCTCGCCATCGGCGGCCTCCGTCTCATCGAACTCGTCGCGCTGGTGTTCCTCGTCTGGGTGACGTGGGACTGACCCGGCGCCCCCCCACGAGCGGTGTGGCCACCGACCGCGCCGACTCGCGTTCGCACACGGTGAAACCGCAAGCAGGCGACCCCGTGACTCGCGAGGGAGGTTTTATCACGGTCGATTCGGACTGTACAGGTGACTATGTCAGATGCTGACGGGGAACTGGAAGCGCGGCTCGAGGAACAGGAGGAGTTCGAGCCGCCGGCGGCGTTCACCGAGCAGGCCAACGTCTCCGATCCGGACGTGTACGAGGAGTTCGAGGAGAACTGGCCCGAGTGCTGGGAGGCCGCCGCGGCGATGCTCGACTGGGACGAGTCGTACGACGAGGTGCTCGACGCCTCGAACCCGCCGTTCTACCAGTGGTTCACGGACGGGAAGCTGAACGCCTCGGCCAACTGTCTCGACCGCCACCTCGACGAGCGCGGCGACGAGGCCGCTATCGAGTGGGTGGGCGAACCCACCGACGAGGAGAACGTGACGCTCACCTACGCGGAACTCCACGAGCGCGTGAACGAGTGCGCGGCCGGACTGCGCGAACTGGGCGTCGGCGAGGACGACGTCGTCACGATGTACATGCCGATGATACCCCAGCTCCCGGTGGCGATGCTGGCGTGCGCGCGCATCGGCGCCCCCCACTCGGTGGTGTTCGCGGGGTTCTCGGCGGAGGCGCTCGCCACCCGGATGAACGCGGCCGACTCCGAGTACCTCGTCACCTGCGACGGCTACTACCGCCGCGGCGACCCGCTCGACCACCTCGCGAAGGCCAACGAGGGGCTCGGCTCCGTGGACCACGACACCACCACGCTCGTCGTGGACCGCCTCGGCGACGACGGCCACGGCCACGACCTGCGCGAGAACCAACACGACTGGGACGACCTGCTGGCCGACAACGAGGGCGCGACGGTTGACCCGGTCGAACGCGACGCGGAGGACATGCTGTTCCTGATGTACACCTCGGGGACCACCGGCCAGCCGAAGGGGGTGAAACACACCACGGGCGGCTACCTCTCGTGGGTGACGTGGACCTCCCACGCGGTGCTCGACGTGAAACCCGAGGACACCTACTTCTGTGCGGCCGACATCGGCTGGATAACGGGGCACAGCTACATCGTCTACGGGCCGCTCGCGCTCGGGACGACGACGATGATGTACGAGGGGACGCCGGACTACCCCGACCGGAACCGGCTGTGGGAGATCATCGAGGAGTACGAGGCCAACCAGTTGTACACCGCGCCGACCGCCATCCGCTCGTTCATGAAGTGGGGGTCGCAGTTCCCCGACGGCCACGACCTGTCCAGCCTCCGTCTGCTCGGGACGGTCGGCGAACCGATCAACCCCCGCGCGTGGAAGTGGTACTACCAGCACGTCGGGAACGAGGAGTGCCCGGTCGTCGACACCTGGTGGCAGACGGAGACCGGCGGGATGATGGTGACGACGCTCCCCGGCATCAGCCCGATGAAACCCGGGTCGGCCGGCCCGCCGCTCCCGGGGCTGGACGTCCGCATCGTCGACACCGAGGGCGAGGAGGTCCAGCCGGGTCGCGCGGGCTACCTCACGGTGAACCGGCCGTGGCCGGGGATGCTCCGCACGCTGTACCGCAACGACGAGCGGTTCATCGAGGAGTACTGGGCGGAGTACTCCGACACCGACTCCGACGACATGGACGACTGGGTGTACTTCCCGGAGGACGGCGCGAAGATCGACGAGGACGGCTACATCACCGTCCTCGGGCGCGTCGACGACGTCATCAACGTCTCGGGGCACCGCCTCGGGACGATGGAGATCGAGAGCGCCATCGTCGGCGTCGAGGGCGTCGCCGAGGCGGCGGTCGTCGGCGGCGACCACGAGGTGAAAGGCGAGGCGGTGTACGCGTACGTCATCGTCGAGGAGGGGCAGGAGGAGTCCGACGCGTTCCGCGAGGAGATAGTCGGCGCCGTCGAGGACGCCATCGGTCCCATCGCGCGCCCGGAGGCCGTCGTGTTCACCCCCGAACTCCCGAAGACCCGCTCGGGGAAGATCATGCGTCGCCTGCTCGAGGACATCGCCAACGGGGACGACCTCGGCGACACCTCGACGCTCCGCAACCCCGACGTGGTGGAGGACATCAAGACGAAGGTCGGGAACGAGTAGTCCAGTAACCCACCGAGCGTTTTCGGTCGACGGCCGACGGTCGGCGTCAGCGGTCTAGAGGTACGCCGCGTCCCACCGGGTCGGCTTGCGCCGGTTGCCGCACGACTCGCACTCCACGCGGTCCATCGAGTCCACGCTGACCGCGAACGACTCGCAGTTGCCGCAGACGTAGCCGTGCCGCTCCGCGCGGTCGGCGTCGAAGTACGTCGCGTAGAACGGCGCGAACGACGCGCGCTCGCTCTCGTCGTACGCGACGTACACGGCCGTCCCGTCGGGGGTCGTCCGCGAGTCGACGAGCGCCCGGTCTGCGTCGCCGCCGGGGACCTTGCTGTAGGTGCGCTCGCGGAACGGTTCCCCGCCGATGTCGACGCGTCGCTCGCTCGCCGGCGAGAACCCCTCCTCCTCGTAGAACTCGGTTCCCGCCTCGTTCGCCACGAGCACGCGTCCCTCGACGCGCTCGGCCCCCCGGTCGAGCAGCGTCGACTCGGCCCGGCGGAGCAGGTCCGTCCCGATGCCGCGCCCGCGGTAGTCGGGTGCAACGTGGAGCCAGTCGATCTCGCCGACCGGGGGTTGGCCCGGGACGTAGTAGCTCTGGACGAAGCCGACCACCTCGCCGTCGTCGGCCGCGACGACGAACACGGCGTCCTCGTCGTCGAGTTCGTCGGCGAGTCCGTCCGCGCCGTACCACGTCTCGACGGCGTCGTCGATGAGGTCGGGGGAGAGCGCGTGTCCGTACGACGCGTCGAGCGACGCGCGCGCTACCTGGCGAATCTCGGGTACGTCCTCGGCCGTGGCCGCTCGCAGGTCCATGCGGTCTCTTGGTGGCGAGGAGCCTAAATCGTGCGGTCCGTTCACACGTGACAGCCGTGACGATTTGTGTTGCGGCCGCGAAGCCCCCTCATGGCCGAGACGCTCTGTTTCGACATGTACGGGACGCTGTGCGACACGAGCGCCGTGCGGGAGACGCTCGTGCGCGAACTCGACGTCTCCGAGGCGCTCGTCGCGGAACTCGACGAGACGTGGCGGCGCAAACAGCTCCAGTACTCCTACCAGACGGCGCTCATGGACGCGTACCGGCCGTTCCGGGAGGTGACTGCGGACGCGCTCGCGTACGCGCTCGACCGGTGGGGCGTCGACACGGACGAGCCGACGCGGACGACGCTGCTCGGCGCGTACGACGAACTCGACCCGTTTCCGGACGCGGTGGAGACGCTGACGCGGCTCTCGGCGGCGGGTCACACCGTGACGGTGCTCTCGAACGGCGACCCGGAGATGCTGACGACGCTCGCGGCGAACGCGGGGCTGGCGACCCACCTCGACGACGTCGTCAGCGCCGACGAGGTGTCGACGTTCAAGCCGAACCCCGCGGTGTACGAGAACGCGGCCGAGCGCGCCGGTCGGCCCATCGCGGAGTGCCGGCTCGTCTCGGGGAACGCGTGGGACGTCGCGGGCGCGAGCAACGCCGGGATGGCGACCGCGTGGGTGAACCGCGGCAACGACCCGTTCGAGCGGGTCGGCGGCGACCCCTCGCTCGAGGTCGACCGCCTCGCGGGCGTCGCGGACGAACTCGCGTGAGTCCTTCCCGGACCGACGGCGCTCGCGGGTCGCGCCGTCACACCGAAGAGCGGGGGGGCCAGTACGGGTAGTATGAGCGGCGACCCCGACGCCGACCGGACCGTACCGGACGACCCGACCGTGCTCGTCGACCGTCTGGTCGAGGCGGAGGTACTCCGCGAGCGCGCGGACGGCCAACTGGTCGTCCGGCCCGACTTCCAGCGCACTCACCAGGTGTACCTCGACACGTACCTCGACGCCGACGACGAGACGTTCCGCGGCGCCGTCGCGGACGCGTTCTGGCTGGACCCGGACGAGGCGGCCGCCCGCATCGAGGAGCACGGCGTCACGCGCGAGGAACTCGCGGCGTTTCTCGCGCTCCGGTCGTTCCTCGACGAGGAACCCGACACCGTCGACCTGGCCGTGATGGCCACCGTCGTCGCCGACGCGAACCCGCCCTCGTCCGTCCCGGACGCACTGACCGAACTCGACGACGAGGCGTACGAGCCGTACCTCGACGCCCACCCGGACGCCGTCGTCCTCGTCTGGCGGCGGAACTGCGCGCCCTGCGACGCGATGAAGGCCGAACTCGACGACGTCCTCGCCGCGCTCCCCGAGGACCACGACGTCGCCGGCATCGACGGCCAACTCTCGGGGCGGTTCCGCGAGACGTTCGAGGTGCGGGACGCGCCGTCGGTCCTCGCGTTTCGCGACGGCGAACTCGCCGAGGTGGCGGGCGGTCGCCAGCGTCCCGCCGAGGTCGCCGCGCTGGCCGAACGGGTCTACGACGCGTAGTGCGAGGTCGATTCGGCGTCCTACCGCCGGTCGACTCCTCGACTCGCTACTCGCCGGCTCACTCCTCGACCGCGTGCGGGTCGTCGACCCGGCGCGAGACGTACACCACGAGCGCGAGCGGGACGCCGAGCGCCAGCCCGACCGTCACCGTCCCGTAGAGGGCGAAGCCGAGGGGAGTCGGGGGGAGCGGGACGACGCCGAACAGGTGCGGGGCGGTGAGGTCCCTGACGAACACCCCGACCAGCGCGCCCCCGACGGCGCCGACGCCGACCAGGATGAGGTACAGCGCCACCACGAGTCGCGGCCCGTCGAACCCGCGTCTCTCGTCCCGTTGGCTCACGCCGTCGCTTGGAACGGTTCGCGAATATGGCTTCCGCTCTCGACCGGGTCGGGGACGGGAAGGGGAACGACGGGCCTTTGCCGCTCGGAACCGTCGGCCTATGTATGAGCGATAAGGACCTCCTCGGGGTCATTCTCGGGGGTATCGCGTTCCTCATGTTCGCGACCGGACTCGTCCTCGTCATCCAGTAACCGCTCGCCGTCGGAGAGGCATCGCCGACGGAGTCGGACGAGAGCGGTGGTTCGACGCCAGCGACGGGTTCTCGAGCCGGGTCGAGAGTCGGTCGGAACGCTCCCCCGGTCGGCTTACTCGTCGGTCGGTTCGGTCTCGTGACCGCCGTCGGTCGCGACCGACTCCTCCTCGCCGCCGTCCGCCAGCGCCGTCTCGCGCTTGCGGTCGAACCAGTCCCACTCGGCGGTGTTGAGGTTCTTCTCGGCGAGGTTCCACGGGTCGCCCGAGGCGACGTGGGTGCCCTCCATCCAGGAGACGGCGATGTTGTACAGCCAGACGAACCCGCCGACGAACAGGAGGAACGCGCCGACCGTGGCTATCTGGTGGAGCGTGACGAACTGCGGCAGGTAGGTCGCGTACCGCCGAGGCATGCCGCCGTAGCCGAGCAGCACCATGGCGAAGAAGGTGACGTTGGTGCCGACCATCCACAGCCAGAAGTGCGCCTTCCCGAGGCTGCGCTGGTACCAGCGGCCGGTGACGAGCGGGAACCAGTAGTAGATGCCCGCCATGCCGGCGAACGTGATGGCGCCCATCACGATGTAGTGGAAGTGTCCGACGACGTAGTACGTGTCGTGGAGCACTAGGTCGACGGGGATGGACGCGAGGAACACGCCGGTCACGCCCCCGATGATGAAGTTGGAGACGAAGCCGATGCAGAACAGCATCGGCGTGGTGAGCCGGAGCCGGCCGTTCCACATCGTCGTTATCCAGTTGAACGTCTTCACCGCGCTCGGGATGGCGATGGCCATCGAGACGGCCATGAAGCTGGCGCGCAGACGCGGGTCGATACCCGTCGAGAACATGTGGTGCGCCCAGACGCCGAACGAGAGCACGCCGATGGCGAGCGTCGAGTAGACGACGAACTTGAACCCGAACAGCTTCCGGCCGGCGAACCGCGGCAACACGTAGCTGATGATGCCCATCGGCGGGAGGACGAGGATGTACACCTCGGGGTGGCCGAAGAACCAGAACAGGTGCTGCCAGAGGATGGGGTCACCGCCGCCGACGGCGAAGAACGTCGTGCCGAAGTTCCGGTCGAGCAGCAGCATCACCAGCGCGCTCCCGAGCAGCGGGAACGCGAACAGGATGAGCCCCGACTGGGTGAGGATGGTCCACGAGAAGATGTCGAGGTTCGCCCACGTGACCTCCTCCGCGCGTTCGGTGAAGATGGTCGCGATGAAGTTGATGGCGCCCATCGTCGCCGAGACGCCGGTGAGGTGCAGTCCGAGCAGCATCAGGTCGACGCCGACGTTCGCCTGGTTCCCGTTGCCGACACCGGCCGACAGCGGGGTGTACATCGTCCACGCCGTCTGGGCTGGGATGACCTCCGGGATGGGGAAGAAGCCGGCCCAGATGAGCAGCGCTCCGGGCGGCAACAGCCAGAACGCGATGGCGTTGATGCGGGGGAACGCCATGTCGTCCGCCCCGATGATGAGCGGGACGAGGTAGTTCGCGAACGCCGCGATGATAGGCGTCCCGAACAGGAACAGCATCGTGATGCCGTGGCTCGTCAGGAGCGAGTTGTAGAACGTCGCGGAGCCGAGGAGGCTGAGCCCCGCGTCGTTGCTCGGCGTCCACAGTTCCGCACGCATCAGCATCACCATCCCGCCGCCGACGAGGAAGGCGATGACGGCGTACAGCCCGTACAGGAGGCCGATGTCCTTGTGGTCGACCGTCGTGAGCCAGCGGATGAGTCCGGCCGGCTTCTCCTCCGAGACGTAGCCGGACTCCCCGACGGTCCCCCCGGCGCCCAGCGGGGTGTACGACCGCCAGTCCTCGACCCGCGCGAGGAAGGCGGCCACGCCCACGAGGAGCGCGCCCATGAGCACCGTCAGCAGTAGTTGACCGGTGATCTGCATGCGAATCGCTCGGGGGCGGACGCACAAGAAAGATTCGGGTTGTCCGTCGGACGAAACCGCTACTGGGCGCGGCTTTCGTCGCCGCTCTCGTCCGGCTCGGCCACCGGTCCCTCGTCGGTCCCCTCGGTCGCCTCGGTCCCCTCGGTCTGCTCGCGCTCTTCGGGGGGAGTCGACTCCGCGTGCGCGGGCTCTTCTTCCTGCTCGGCGGTCGCCGACTCGTCGGTTTCCACCGTCTCCTCGGCGGGTTCATCCTCGCGGTTCTCCTCGCGCGCGTGCCGGTCGAAACTCGACCGCGCTTCCTCCCGGGTCGGTGCGTTGTCGAGCGTCGCCTGCCCCTGGAAGAACACCTCGGAGCGCTTCTCGTCGCCCGCGATGGCCTTCCCGGAGACGTACGTCAGGACGGCCAGTCCGACGAACGGCATCAGGTGGAGACCGAGCATGAGCAACAGGCCCAGCGTGTCGAGTTCGGGGAAGGGGTTCGCGAGGACGAAGACGCCGACGAAGAACAGGATAATCCCCAACGGGATGACGTTGACCGTCAAGTCGAGGAGCGTCTCCCTGTCGAAGATGGTTGCCATACTTCACCGTCGGACGGCGCGGGCAAATACCTTGTTGATTCGCCCGGCCCCCCCTCGCGCGGTCACGCCGGCAGGTCGGCGTCGAACGCGAACAGTTCGCCGCCGACGCCGACGACCAGCATGATGACTCCCGCGGCGAGCGTCGCGTACCCCCGCAGCGTCAGGCTCACCGCGGTCAGCGGTTCGGCGTACAACAGCGCGCCGCCGAGCGCCCCCGTGAGCACGGAGACGGCGACGAGCGCCCGCCACGGCGTCCGCGCGTACCCCGACTCCCGGAGCATCCCCGCGATGCTCCCGCCGAAGAGCAGCAGCCCCCCGACCGCCAGCGGCACGAGTCCGAACAGCAGTCCCAGCTCCGCGATGGGCAGCCCGAGCGCCACGAACAGCGGCCACGGACTGGCCATGCGGTACTGGTCGCTCAGCCCCGGGTTCTCGTCCATGGGGCACGTACCGGCCCGGTCCATCAAAGACTGTCGGTGTCGCCCCGGTGCGGTCAGGGGACGGTCACGCCGTGGCGCGTGAGGTACTCCGAGACGGCCTTGATCTCCACCGGACTGCCGATGATACGGCACTCGATTCCCTCGGTCGAAAAGACGGTGACGGTGAACTCCGCTTCCAGCTCGGATTTGACGCCGGCGATGGCGTCGCACGGGAGGACGATCTGCGTGCTGTCTCGGAGACGCGACGGATCCGGCATCTCGTGTGTACGCGACCCGTGACCACCACGACGTATAACCGTATCGAAGTCCCACTCGGCCGCCGTACGTCGGTATCTCGCCGGTCTCGACGCTTCGTCAGCCGGGGTACCGCACGGGAAATATGACACGTCGGGCGGGCACCGTTCGGAAGGAAAGCGTTTAGGCGGCCGCACGGCGGAGTCCGTGGTGATGGGACTGGAGGAGGAGATCGAGGACCTCCGCGAGGAGATCGCCGAGACGCCGTACAACAAGGCCACCGAGGAGCACGTCGGCCGGCTGAAGGCGAAGCTCGCGGCGAAGAAGGAGAAGCTGGAGAACCAGTCCTCCTCCGGCGGCGGTCACGGCTACGCGGTCGAGAAGACCGGCGACGCCACCGTCGCGCTCGTCGGGTTTCCCTCCGTCGGCAAGTCGACGCTCATCAACGCCGTCACCAACGCCGACAGCGAGACCGGCGAGTACGAGTTCACGACGCTGAACGTCAACCCCGGAATGTTGCAGTACCGCGGCGCGAACATCCAGATACTCGACGTACCGGGGCTCATCGAGGGCGCGGCCGGCGGGCGCGGTGGCGGGAAGGAGGTGCTGTCGGTCGTCCGGACCGCCGACCTGGTGGTGTTCATGCTGTCGGTGTTCGAGATCGACCAGTATGAGCGGCTCAAGACCGAACTGTACAACAACAAGATACGCCTCGACACCGAGCCGCCGAACATCTCCGTCCGGAAGACGCACAAGGACGGCATCCGCGTGACGATGAGCGACGACGTCTCGCTCGACGAGGCGACGGTCAAGAGCGTCCTCCGGGAACACGGGTTCGTCAACGCCCAGGTCACCATCCCGCACGACCTCACCATCGACGAACTCATCGACGGCGTGATGGACAACCGGGTGTACCTCCCCTCCATCGTCACGGTCAACAAGGCCGACCTCATCGACGAGGACTACCTGCCGACCGTCGAGGCGGACCTCCGTGACCACGGGCTCGACCCCGCGGAGGTGACGTTCATCTCCGCCGTCGAGGAGAAGGGGCTGGACGGTCTCCGCGACCGAATCTGGGACCGGCTCGGCCTGATTCGAGTGTACATGGACAAGCCGGGCCGCGGGGTCGACTACGAGGAGCCCCTCATCGTCCGGCGAGGCGACACCGTGGGCGACGCCTGCCGGAAGCTCGGCGCGAATCTCGAAGAACGCTTCAAGTTCGCCCGCGTCACCGGCGAGAGCGCCAAACACGACGAACAGCAGGTGGGGAAGGGGCACGAACTCGCCGACGAGGACGTGCTCCGTATCGTCGCCCGGAAGTGACGACCAGCCTCCCGCGGCCCGGGCGGGTCGTGGCCGCCGTCCTCCTCGCGGGTCTCGTTCCCTGGTCCGTCCAGACGTCCCCTGGGAGCCTCCCGTTCCTCCGGTTCGCGTGGGCCGGAGTGAGCCTCGAACCCGCGCCGTTCGTTCGCCTCCTTCCGACGTATCTCGGGCTGTCGGGGTCGCCGCTGCTCGGGCGGTGGCTGCTCGCGTCGACCTGCTGGCTCCTCGCGCTCGGGTCGGCGGCGCTGGGGTGGCGCGACCGGGAGAACCCCGCCGTCACCGTCGGACTGCTCGTGCTCGCGGGCCTGCTCAACGCGTCCGTGGCGCTGTCGTTCGGCGTCCAGCCGTCGCGGACGGCCTACCCAGTCGGCTCGCTCGTCCTCTGGGGCGTCGCGGCGTGGCGCTACCGGGTGGCGGTCGCGACCGACCCGTGACCCGGCCACTGCGCCGGTCCGACTCCCGTCACTCGCCGGCGCCGGCTCCCCCGGCGTCCGCCTCGGCGACGACGTCCTCGTGGTATCGGTCCTGCCGCCACACGTCCCACACCAGGTCGGTGAGCAGGTGGACGTAGAGGACCACCGCGAGGGCCAGCGCGGCGGCCCACGAGACGGCCCAGGCGGCGGCCACGGCGACCGGGGCGATGACGACGTGACTGAGGAGCCGCTGAATCGGCCACAGGTCGCCGCGGTCGAAGATACGCGACTGGTCGAGGAGTACCAGTGTGGGGTCGGCGAGACAGCGGCGCGTGTTCTCCCAGTCGCCCCGAACGAGTCTGGCGACGAGGAAGTGGTCGACGTCGATGAGCACGCCGGCCGCCGTGAGCACTCCCCACGCGACGGCCGTCTGAACGAGCGTGGTTCCCAGCGGGAGCACGGCGACGAGGACGCCGGCGACGACCGCCGAGACGACGAGGTGGTGACGCGAGTACATACACGACTGGGTCGACGACGGGTCGGAAACATCTTCCGTCCGTCGCGGACGCGAGACGAGCGTGCGGGCGACGCGCCGGCCCGATGGTGGTCGTCACACGGCGCCGTCACGTCACCCTCGATGCCGGTAGCCTTTTCGAGCGAGCGACCGACGTGCGTCCCGTATGGCGTACACGTTCGACCACGTGATGATGCGGGTAGAGGACGACGAGGCGGCGATCGACTGGTACACGGACCACCTCGACTACGAGGTGAAACACGAGATGGAGGCCGACACGTTCACCAACTACTTTCTCGCGCCCGGGGACGCCCACGACGACGGGGCGGTCCTCGAACTCACGTACAACCACGACGGCCGGTCGTACGAGGTGGGCGACGCGTGGGGGCACATCGCGGTCCGCGTCGACGACGTGTACGACGCCTACGAGGAACTGATGGACGCGGGCGTCGACGACTACCGCGACCCCGACTCCTGCGGCGGGTCGTACGCGTTCGTGAAGGACCCGGACGGTCACGAGATCGAGATCGTCGAGCGGGACTACGGCGCGCGCTGGTCCATCGACCACACGATGGTCCGCGTCGAGGACGCGACCGAGGCGCTCGGCTACTGGCTACGCACGTTCGAGTACGAACACACCGGTCGCTGGGAGGCGGACACCTTCGCGAACTACTTCATGAAACCCGAGGGGGCCGCCGCCGAGGAGATGGCGGTGGAACTCACGTACAACTACGACGGTCGGTCGTACGAGATGGGCGACGCGTGGGGGCACGTGGCCGTGCGCGTGGACGACCTAGAGGACGACTGGGAGACGGTGCTGGAACGCGAGTCGGAGGACTACCGCGACCCGGAGTCGTGCGACTACAACTACGCGTTCACGAAGGACGCCGACGGACACGAGATCGAACTCGTCACGCGGTAGGCCGTCTCCACGGCGCCGTCCGAGTTACGAGCGCGCGCGAGCGTACCGCCGCCGAATACCGGCCGAATTCACCCGTTCTCCGACCTCTCCGATTTCTTTTATCTTGTGGCGTGCTAGCACGGCTGTCCACAAAATACTTAACCCCTGTTCGGGCAAGAAGCCGTCTCCCGGCCGTTTTCGGGTGTGTGACGGGTTGGCTCGATACACGCTTCACCACAAGACATTTATAACGAGCGATGTTGGTGTTCACCGTACCCCTACCCATGGTGACAGCAGTTAGTACCCCTCGCCGAGTCCGCTTCGCGGGCGTTCTGGCTCAGGCTTGGAAGAAGACCCTCGTCGCCGATTGCGGTTCCAACCAACCATGACAGGAAACTCAGACAAGATCCGCGCGGTCGTTCTCTCCGCGCTGCTGGTGCTGTCCGTGTTCGCGGGCGCCGTGGCCTTCACCGGGTCCGCGGCCGCCGTCTCGGGCGCATCCATCAGCCTCGGAAACACCGTCGCGGGTGAGACCACAACGTACACCTACACGGGTACGTTTGAAGAGACCGGCCAGGCAAACACCATCAACCTCACGTTCAACGGTTCGGACGTCGACGATGTCACGGCAAGTGACGTGACCTTTACCGGCGCCGCAACCGTGAACAACGTCTCCACGTCGGGTGAGACCGTTTCAATCGGTCTCAGCAGCCTCGGTGACGTTTCGGGCGACTTCAGCGTCGAAATTGCCGGCGTTCAGAACCCGACCGAAGCGGGCACCTACGAGGCGTCCATTCGCACGGTCGACTACAACTACAACACCAACACGCGTGTTGAGGTAGTCGAGAACGGCACGGCCAACTTCACCGTGTACACGGCGAACAACACGCTGCTGTTCGCCGGTCAGGAAGTCGTCTACAACACGAACGACGACGACGACGGCACGGGCGACTACGTCCTCCGCGAGGGGACGCCCGGCGAGGACGACGAGGGTCCGGTCCGGACGCTCAACGTCGGTGACGACGGACTCATCTCCATCGACTCCGGCAGCCTCGACACCGGCAGCTACTACATCACGAACCAGGGTTCCGCCCGCTCTGACCTCTCGTTCGAGGTCATCGTGCAGGACTTCAGCGCCGAGTTCGACGAGGACTCCGTCGGTAACCTCGGCTCGGACGCCGAGACGTTCGTCGAGTTCTCCTCAGACAACCGCGCGAACGAGTTCGACGTCTACGTGTCGGACGCTGACGAGGAACTCGACGACGACGAACTCCTCGACATCTTCAACAACTCCGTCGACGCTGACGTCGACGACGACGACGACATCGACGACGACGACGGTGTCCGCCTCGACAACGTCGAGGACGGCACCGAAGCCGACGTCGACTTCGACGACATCGACGCGGGTGAGTACAACTTCACCTTCGAAGTCGTCGACACGGAAGTCCAGGACAGCGACTCCATCGAAGTGACCGAGAGCGACGAGGGCGAACTCGCCTTCAACCAGTCCACCATCGAGGAGGAGCAGGGTGACGTCGCGACCATCAACGTCTCCTTCATCGGCGCCACCACGGAGGGGAACATGGTCATCGGTGACTTCGAAGAGTCCGGTTACCAGGCGAACATCACCCTCGAGGACGGCAACGACGACGGCTACGTCGAGGTCGAGTTCAACACGTACACCGCCGGTCTGTCCGGTGAGAACGTGACCATCGTCGAGGCCAACGACAGCGACGACACGGCCGAGCTCGTCAACAAGGGCGACGATGTGCAGAACATCGGTAGCCTCCTCGACACGACCGACGACGGCTACCAGATCGCAGTCCAGCAGGGTGGCGACGAGGAGTTCGCCGACACCCTCGACGACCCTGACGAGCTGGGTACGCTGTTCCTCAACGAGCGCAGCACGGACAACATCACCACGTGGACCGCGCCGACCGGCACGTTCGGTGACCTCGAGGACGAAGAGGAACTGACCGCACAGATCGAGGCCGGCGAACTCACCGAGGCCGACACGGTCGCCTTCGGTGACGTCGCGGTCTTCCAGGTCCAGGCGTCGGGTATCACTGGCGTCTTCGCGAACAGCAGCGACGACCTCGCGCTCCTCCAGGACGAGGAGGGTCTCTCGCTGATCATCGAGGAGGCCCAGGACCGGCCCAACCAGGACGAGCGGCAGATTGACCTGAGCAGTGCGAGCGACCTGCGCGTCGTCACGACCGACTCGAACCAGGTCTTCATCGTCGCCGACACTCCCTCCGACGGTCTGTCGTGGGAGAACGGTAACACGATCAGCGGCGACGAAGAGCTGACCGCGAACTTCACGGTCGCCGACGACCGCCTGCTCGACTCCGACGACGAGGACGACCACCAGTCGGTCGAGACCGACTTCACGCACGCCGAGCCCGAGGCCGAGTTCGACGAGGACCCGGTCACGGTCCCGGCGTCGGCCAACGCGACCATCTCGGGCACGACGAACGTCGCCCCCGGTAGCGAGATCACGGTCCGCGTGCAGAGCACGGACTCCGAGGCTCGCTTCATCAAGACGAACGAGAGCGTTCTCGTCCGTCCGGACGGCACGTTCGCCGCCGCCTTCGACTTCACCGAGGACGCGGCAGTCGGTGACCTGTTCGAGGCCACCATCCGCGGCTACGGTGGCGACGAGGTCACCGCCGACGGTGAGGTCGTAGAGAGCAACGAGACGACGACCGGCAACGAGACGACGGCCAACGAGACGACCACGGCCGAGGACCACGGCCGAGGAGACCACGGCCGAGGAGACCACGGCCGAGGAGACCACGGCCGAGGAGACCACGGCTATGGAAACCACGGCCGAGGAGACGACCGAGCCGTCCGGTGAGACGACGACCACGACGACGCCCGGCTTCACGAGCGTCCTCGCGGTCCTCGCGCTCATCGGCGCCGCGCTCGTCGCCGCTCGTCGCGACAACTAACGACGACCACGACTGACCGGCGATACCGGTCACTTTCCGCACCGAGCGGACCTTCTTTCGACGTACTTCACCGTTAGCGGTGGTGCTGATGCGCCTCCCACCGGTCGTGGACGACAAGGGCTTTACCGTCCCGATTCTTCGATACCTCCATGCAGCGCGCCCTCCTCAGCGTGGCGGACGTCGTTCTCGGCGCGCCGAACCTCTACTCCGACCTGTTCGCGTGGGTCGTAGTCGTGACGTTCCTCGCCGGCGCCGGCGTCGAGTGGGCCGCCAGAACGGGACGGCTCGGCGCGACTCACGAGCCGACAGCCCGCGCCATCATGGCCGGCGCGTGGGGCCTGTTCGCCGCGTTCTGGCTCTGGCTGTTCCCTCACTTCGCGTTCACGCAGAAGAGTTACGTCGAGGGAGTCCTCTCGCTCGTCGCCATCCCGGCCTGCCTGTACGCGGGCTGGCTGCTGTGGAACGGCCGCGACTCGCTGTTCGTCCTCTCGCGCGCCATCGGCGTTATGGGAGTCGTCTACCTCCCGTTCGAGACAATCCCGGCGTTCGTCCTCTTCGGCCTGGAGTTCCCGGCGCCACAGCGCGTGCTCATCCGGACGGTGACGGTCCAGACCGGCGTGCTCATCCGCCTGCTCGGGTACGACCCGACGCTCGTCGAGGGGCCGGTCCTCGGCTACGACAACGCGTTCCAGTTCACCACGGCCGGCGGCCACAAACTCCTCTTCGAAATCCTGCTGGCGTGTACCGGTCTCGGGAGCATCGCCATCTTCGCCGGCCTCATCGCGGCGGTCCGCGCGCCGCTCGACCGGAAGCTCCGTGCGCTCGCGGTGTCGGTGCCGGTCATCTGGTGTCTGAACCTGGTGCGGACCACGTTCATCGGCGTCACCTTCGGCAACCAGTACCTCCAGGTGTTCGTCGACGAGGTGCTGTTCCTCTTCGGGTCGTCCGACCCGTACATGGTGTCGTTCTTCGTCTCGGACCGCATCCTGAGCCAGGTGCTCGCCGTCGTCGCGCTCGTTGGCGTCACGTACCTCGTGGTCAGACAGCTCCCCGAGCTGCTGACCGTCGTCGAGGACGTCCTCTACCTGGTGACCGACGAGGAGTACGACCTCGCCGGCTCGCTCGACCTGCCGCGCGAGCCGCGGAGCGGGTCGGGGTCGGGCGGCGCGTAACCCGACCCTCGGCTCCGGGTCTCCCCGGCTCTTCCGCCTCCCTCTTCTCGCTCTCGTGGACCGTCTCACCGGTCCGGCAGCGCGTCGCTCGGACAGCCCGCGAGGTGTTCGAGCGCCTCGGCTTCGAGGTGGTGGAGTTCGCCCGGCACGACGAGCATGTGGAGCGGGTCGCCGAACGCCCGGTCCGCGAGCGCGGCCAGCGTGTCCGCGGCGACCACCGGGGCCGGGCTACCGGCGCGCGCGACGACGACGCCGAGCGCGTCCGGCTCCCAGTCGGCCGCGAGCATCCCGGCCGCCTCGTCGGCGGTCATGAACTCGTCCGGTTCGCCCGTCTGCGGCCCGGCCGGGGAGGAGCCGGCGACCTTGATGTCGAGGTAGACGAGCGTGTGGAGGCCGCGTTCCCGGTTCGCCTCGATACCGTCGAGGACGCTCGACGGGACGCCGTCCGCGCCGTGCGCGTACGGGAAGGGAAGCGTGACCGCCTTCCCGAACCGGTAGTTCTGCAGTCCCGTGAGCGAGGAGGCGGCCGACTGCGCCGTCACCCCGTGAATCACGCGCGTGTCGACGCCCCGCTCGGCGGCCCGGACTCTGAGGTCGACGTGGGTCGTCGATATCATCGTGTCGCCCGCCGTGAGGAACGCGACGTCGCTCCCCTCGGCCGCGTCGAGCATCGGCTCCGGGCGCTGTTCGACCCCGGTCCGGTCGCGCACCTCGATGTCGACGTCGTGGTACGCTTCGAGGTCCGCGACGCCCGCGCCGACGAGCCGACTGGTGTAGAACTCCGCAAAGACGCGGTCGGCCGCCCGGAGCGCGTCGCGGCCCTCGACGGTGACCGAGCGCTCGTCGTACAGGCCGAGGCCGATGAACGTGAGCATGCACGACGGTGCGGCGCGGCGGCGTTTCCCGGTTTCGCTCCGAGTCGGGGTGACGGTCCGGGCGGGGCCTCACTCCCCGCGGGGGACGAGCAGCGACGACGCGCGGTAGAGCGCGAGGTCGACGAGCGCGAACGCCGTGCCCACGACGCTCCCGACGACGGCGCCGGCGGCCGCGCCGAGCGTCAGGAGGAAGACGGACGCGGTGGCGTCGACCATGCCGGAGAGCGCGTTGACGGCCGCGACGACGAGCGCGATGCCGACGACGAATCCCATCCCGACGAGCGCGCCTCCGAGCGCGCCCCGGCCCAGCATCCGCCCGAGCGCGCCCTCGCGGCTCCGGCGCAGGCCGCCGGCGGCGAACACCCAGCGCGTCGCGAGGACAACGAGCGCCCAGAGGTACGCGAACAGCGCGACGCCGGGGAGCGTCCCGAACCCGGAGAGCGCGCCCTCAAGCGCGCCGCTCGTGTGACCAGCGACGAGGAGGAGGAGGCTGAAGCCGACGAGGTTGAACGTGGCGACGGTCCACGTCTCGGCGGTGGTGGCGCGCCTTCCGGGCTCGGACGGGGGGCGTTCACCCATGTGCGAGCACCTCCGCGAGCGCGACCACGACGAGGAACGCCGCCGCCGTCGCCGCGTAGATTCTCTCCACGCGGCGCCACCGCTTGCGGGAGACCCGCTCACCCGTTCGAAGGACCGCGAGGGTCCGAATCATCGACCCGGCGACGACGGCGAGGACGACGAGCAGTTTGACCGTGAGTATCGCTCCCCAGCGGGTGTCCGGGCCCGGAGCGCCGAGGGCACCGAGGTTGCCGACCCCCGTGACGACCATCACCCCCATCGCGCCCCAGAACGCGCACTCGAACCGAACGAGGGCCGGAGCGACCGCGTCGGCCGGAAGTCGAGTCGCGCGGAGCGCGTACCACGCTCCCGCGGGACCGGCGACGAGACCGACCATCCCGAGGAGGTGGACGAGGCGGACGAACAGGTGGAGGGCGTCTGTCATCACCCCGCCGGGTTCGTCGCTCGACGCAATAACGTACCGGTCGACCGGTTCGTGTGTCTCCGGTTGCGACGGTCGACGCACGCCCTCACACCGGTTCGCTTCCGGAACGGGAACAGACGTTGGCCCATTGCTCACGCCGGTGGCTCCAGCGGCGGTGTGACACGGGTTCGGCCGGGCGGCTCCGCTCCCGAGACGCCCCCCGGTTCGCATCGAGACGACGCCGCCGTCTCCACGACCGGTCTCCACCGTAGATACGCTTATTCTCCCAGCGGGAGTAGTTCTCTCGAGCCGGTCGCCGTTGAGCTACCCCGGTATGACACCCTGACCGGCTCACACTGGTCTCCCGCTCGTCGTCCGCTCGGGCGGGGCCGCATTTTTCGGGGCGGAACTCCGTCGTCCTTCCCCGTAGACACCGACTGCTCCGCGTCGGCCGTGTGTCGTCTCGGCGGAGCGACGCGCAGACTACTCCTCGCTCTCCGGCGTTCGAGTCGTTCCCCCGGCGCGTCCGGAGGGCCGGTGTCGGAGACCGTTGCCGATGGCGGACACCCGCCCAGAAAAGGGGCGGGCGTGCCCGGAGTCGTGCGTGACTCCCCCCTGTGGCGACCCCATCGTGACCCCACCGGGTCGCCATCCGTGACGACGAACTACCGAGTGAAAAGTGTACGCGCCCGTCTATCAATCGAAAAACACGGCTCGTATCTATAGCGCAAACAACTGGACTATTCTGGGTCGGACACTCCGAACTCGTACTGGCCCCTCTCGACTCCGGAGACGGCCCGCGGCCCCGTCGCTCCGGGGACGCCGGGGCGACAGCTACTCGTAATCGGCGACCCCGTATCCGGTGTGCGTATCACTGTCATCGGCGGAACCGGTCACATCGGAACGTACCTCGTCCCCCGACTGGTCGCCGCGGGCCACGACGTCGTCAACGTCAGCCGCGGGGAGCGGACGCCGTACCACGACGACGCGCGGTGGGACGACGTCGAGCACGTCGCCCTCGACCGGGAAGACGCGGAGGAGCGCGGCGCGTTCGGCGAGCGGGTGGTGGAGACGGAACCCGACGCGGTGGTCGACCTCATCTGCTTCGACGCCGAGAGCGCGCGGACGCTCGTCGAGGCGCTCCGCGGGGAGGTCCAACACCTGCTCCACTGCGGCACCGTCTGGGTGCACGGCCCGAGCGTCGCCGTGCCGACGACGGAGGACGAACCCCGCCGCCCGTTCGGCGACTACGGCGTGAAGAAGGCCGAGATCGAGCGCTACCTGCTCGACGAGGCGCGACGGAACGACTTCCCGGTCACCCTGCTCCACCCGGGGCACATCTCCGGGCCGGGCTGGGTCCCCATCAACCCGCAGGGGAACCTCGACACGACGGTGTTCGAGCGGCTGGCCGCCGGCGAGGAGGTCACCCTGCCGAACCTCGGGATGGAGACGCTCCACCACGTCCACGCGGACGACGTGGCGCAGGCGTTCGAGCGCGCGCTCGACAACTGGAACGCCGCGGTGGGCGAGAGCTTCCACGTGGTGTCGCCGAAGGCGCTCACGCTCCGCGGGTACGCGGAACACGTCGCCGACTGGTTCGGACGGGAGGCGGACCTGACGTACCTGGGGTGGGAGGAGTGGCGGGAGACGGTGTCCGAGGAGGACGCGCAGGCGACCGAGGACCACATCCGGCACAGTCCTAACTGTAGCATCGAGAAGGCGCGCGAGCGACTGGGGTACGAACCCCGGTACTCGTCGCTCCAGACGCTACGGGAGGCGGTGGACTGGTTGGTCGACGAGGGCGAAATCGAGGCGCCGGAGCCGACCGACTGAGTCGGTCGGAGGCGTTCGGACGTCCGGGGACGCGACAACGGTGAACGGGACGTCCTCGTCGCAACGGAGACCGCCGCGGTGGCTCGTGACTGTCCGCGTCACGGCGGCCCGGAACGGGACGGTCGAACGTTCAGCCCCGTCCGTCGAGCAGGGTCGGCCGCCTCCTCGGGGAGACTCGGAGGGGGGAGAACTCCCCGACCTACCGGGGTTCGTAGACGAATATCCAGCCGTCCGAGCGGAGTGCGACCCTGTAGTCGTTGTACGCGAACGTCATCATCCCGACTTCCTCTTCCTCCGCTTCCGGTGGGTAGCTGAAGAACGTCTCTTCGAGCGTCTCGGTGTCGAAGGCGTCGTACAAGGGCGGCATCTCGTGGTAGTCGAGTGAGTCGACGCCCTTCGTGTCCGCGACGGCGGAGACGAGCGCTGCGACGAACTCTCCGTCGTCCGTGGGGTCGTAGTGGGACTGGTGAACCTGTACCCACTTTTCGATGTCTACGTACTCGTCAGGGTTCCTACCGTTGACCTGCGTCGGAACGTCGTCGGGGGTCGTTTCGTCAGTCTCGGCTGAAGCACTATCGTCATTCGAGCCTGCTGGCATCGTCGTCTCCCGTATCGGTCTCGGTTTCTGTGGCGTCTCTCTGACGGGCGTGGTCTTCCTGCCGCTGGTCGAGTTCCGCGCCGGCACCGTCGAGGACGGCCTGCACCTGTTCGGTGTTCCGCGCGCGGACGATGACGTCCGCTCCCTGCTGGTACTCCACGATACCGAGGTCAGCGAGTTTGGGGACGTGCGAGTGGTAGAGTGACAGGTGGACCTGTCGGCGCTCTTCGCCGGTCACCTCGTCAGTCGGCTTGCCCTGTTCCCACGCGACGATTTTCGTCGCTAACTCGGGAAGCGTCTCTTCGTTACCCCCGTTGATGAGCGTGTAGAGGAGGTACCGCCGACGCGGGTGACCGAGCGCCGTGAACACCTCGTCCAGTTCGAGGACGGATACGGAGTCCGCCGCTCCCTCCGCCGTCGTCGAGCCTCCGTTGTCGAGGTGAGCCTCGTCCTCCTCGTCGGGTGGGTCGTCCATCGGGGGCGTTACTCGGTCCCGCTAAAAAAAAAGAACTTTCCATGTGATGCAGATATATGCTACTCGTCCGTAGGTCGTTACCTCGTACAGGCTACTCGTTATCGACACGTACGTTCGAGAACCCCACCCGGTTTCACGCTCCTCCGACGGGACTCGCCGAATCCGCTAACCTGCCTCGCGTCGACGAGCGAGACGCTGGGCGCGTAAGAAGCCGGTGGAGGGATTTGAACCCTCGGCCTATTCCTTACGAAGGAATCGCTCTGCCAGCTGAGCTACACCGGCGCGCACTCTCCCATTGCTCGAAGACGAAAATAAGGATTCCGGAACGTCCGCGCCGTGTCACACTCACACCCGGTCGAGTCCGCGTCAGGCCCGCGTCAGTCGGGCGTCGAGACAGACGTTCAGTTCGTGGGGCGCGTACGACCGGACGACCCGTTCCGTCTCCACGCGCACCTCGTACTCATCGCCCGCCGCTTCCCGTACCGCCGCCGTCGCCGGGCCGAACGGGTCGTCCTCGTGCTGGATGTCGTAGACGTGCAGGACGCAGTCCTCGCCCGCGAGCGACACCGCCGTGTCGAGGAACGCGGACGCGGAGTGCGGGAGGTTCATCACGACCCGGCCGGCCCAGTCCTCGTACTCCGCGGCCACCTCGCGCACGTCGCCCTCGACGGCGGTGACGCGCTCCGCCACCGCGTTCCGGCGGGCGTTCTCCCGGAGGTACTCGACGGCGCGGGGGTTCAGGTCGCACGCGACCACCTCGGCTCCCCGGGCGGCCATCGGGACGGCGAACGGCCCGACGCCGGCGAACATGTCGAACGCGCGCTCGCCCGCCTCGACCTGTTCGACCACGCGGTGGCGCTCCGTGGCGAGTCGCGGCGAGAAGTACACCTCGGCGATGTCGAGCAGGAACTCGTGGCCGTACTCGCGGTGGACCGTCTCGGTCCCGTCCCCGGCGAGCACCTCCCAGTCGCGCACGCGGTACTCGCCTCGTACCTTCGAGGCGCGGTTCACCACCGTCTCGCAGGGCACGTCCGACGCCATCACGGCGTCAGCGAGTTCCCGCGCCCGGTCGGGGTCGTCCTCGTCGACGATGATGACCCGTCCGAGTCGCTCGTACGTCGGTTCGTACCCCAGGATGTCGGCGGGCGTCCGGTGCTGGCGGCGCGGTTCGGCGTCGCGTTCGACCACCTCGTACTCCCCGGAGACGGCCGCGGCGTCCGTCACCGGCAGGTAGATGTCCCCGTCGACCACCGCTATCTCGCGGTCGCCCGCGAGTAGCCCCCGCTCCGCGAGCGCCTGTCGGGTCTCCTCGCCGCGCTCGACCGGCACGCGGACGCAGGGTACGCTCATGGCGCGGCGTCGGCCGCCCGCGGCGAAAGGGCTACCGGTTCGGGAGCCTCACCGGTCGCGCTCGTCGCGGGTGCGCCCGCTCCCGGTCGGGTCGTCCGCCGTCCCGTCCCGCGCTTCGAGCGCCGTCACGAGGGGTGAGCCGACGGCCGGGTCGCGGTTGAGCGCGGTCCGGACGCCGAACGCCTCCGCCAGCGCGTCGTCGCGCAACACGGTCTCCGGGTCGCCCTCCGCGCGGACCGTCCCGCCCGCGAGGAGCACGAGTCGGTCGCAGAAGCGCGCCGCGAGGTTCAGGTCGTGGATGGCCGCGAGCGCCGCCTTGCCGTCGGCCACCGCCTCGCGCACCAGCCGCAGGGTCCGGAGTTGGTGGTTGATGTCGAGGCTCGCGGTGGGTTCGTCGAGCAACAGCGCGGGCGTCGTCTGCGCGAGCGCGCGGGCGAACAGGACGCGCTGGCGCTCCCCGCCCGAGAGGGTGGTGACGCTCCGCTCCGCGAGGTCGGCGACGCCGGCGCGCTCCATCGCGTCGCGCACCGCCGCCGCGTCGGCGGCGTCGGTCCGCCCGAACCGGGAGACGTACGGCGTGCGGCCCATCTCGACGGCCGCCTCGACGCCGAACTCGAACGAGAACGCCGCCGACTGCGGGACGGTGGCGACGCGCCGGGCGACGGCGCGCCGGGTGAGGTCCGCCACCCGCTCGCCGTCGAGTTCGACCCACCCCCGCTCGGGGTCGAGCGTCCCGTTGAGCGCCCGCACCAGCGTCGTCTTGCCCGCTCCGTTCGGGCCGACCAGTCCCACGAGTTCGCCCGACTCGACCGACAGCGAGACGCCGTCGAGCACGCGCTCGCCGCCCAGCCGAACCCGGAGGTCGGCGGCGTCCATCACAGCTCGTACACCTCGCGCGTCCGGAGCAGGTAGAGGAAGAAGGGGGCGCCCGCCGCGGCGGTGACGATACCGACGGGCACCTCGACGGCGCCCGACCGCGCGAGCGTGTCAGCGGCGACGAGGAACGACCCGCCCGCGAGCGCGCTCGTCGGCAACAGGACTCGGTGGTCGGGACCGACCACGAGCCTGAGCGCGTGCGGGACCACGAGGCCGACGAACCCGATGACGCCCGAGACGGCGACGGCGGCGGCCGTGAGCACCGAGGAGACGGCCAGCAGGCCGCGCTTGCTCCGTTCGACGTTCACCCCGAGCGCGCCCGCGTCCGTCTCGCCGAGCAGGAGCACGTTCAGGTCGCGGGCGTACGCGAACAACACGACGACGAGCGGCGGGACGAGCAGCGCGACCCCGGCCACGTCGCCCCACGTCGCCCCGTCGAGGTGGCCGACGAGCCAGTACACAACCCGGCGCATCGACTCGCCCGAGCGCAACAGCATGAACGAGACGGCCGCGCCGAGCAGCGTCTGGACCGCCACCCCCGCGAGCAGCAGCGTCGCCACCGGCGTCCGTCCGTCGCGCGTGGCGACGAGGTAGACGCCGAACCCGGCCGCGAGCGCGCCGGCGAACGCCGCGCCCCGGAGCCCCAGTCCGAACGGGAGCGCGAGCGGCGTCACGATGGCGAACACCGCGCCGACGGCCGCGCCCGAGGAGACGCCGACGATGGAGGGGTCTGCCATCGGGTTCCGGAAGAACCCCTGCATCACGGTGCCGGCGCTCGCGAGCGCGATTCCGACGAACGCGCCGAGCAGGATGCGCGGGAGGCGCACCCGCACGACGATGGTCCGGTGGACGTCCGAGACGGGGAACGAGAACGGGTGGACGTACCGCAGGCGAAGCCCGCCACCGACTCCCGCCCGCGCGGCGTCGGTGGCGCCGGCGGCGTCCAGTCCCACGGGTACGGCCACGGCGTTCGCCATGGCGGCCGCCACCGCCCGCGCGGGCACCGCGACGGGGCCGACGCCGGCGCTGACCGTCACCACGACGACCAGCACGGCCGCGAGTACCGCCGAGTAGCCGGCGGCTCGGCCCCAGACGCGCATCGAGGTCAAGTGCAGTTGCTTTAGGTAAATACTTATTGTCTTCACCACTGGCTGTGAGCATGAGAGCACTCACGGCGGCGGCAGCGGCACTGCTCGTCCTCGCGGGCGTCGCGCCGGCGGCGGGCGCGGCGGTCGGACCGGGAGCGGTCGGCGCGTCCACCACGTCCGCGACCCCGGCGGCGGTCGGGACCGACGTCGGCTTCGACCCGGCGGACGGAGACAGGGCGGCGATACGGGAGGCGAACTGCTCGTTCCCCGTGTCGGCGACCGACGCGACCGGGACCGAGGTCACGCTGGAGGCGCGCCCGGAGCGCGTGACGACGCTCGCTCCGAGCGCGGCCCAGACCGTGTGGGAGATCGGCGGACGCGAGCAGGTCGTCGGCGTCTCCCACCACGCGTTCTACCTCGACGGCGCGGAGTCGCGCACGAACGTCTCGGCGGCCGGGTTCGGCCCGAGCGTGGAGGCGGTCGTCGGGACGGACCCGGACCTCGTCCTCGCGCCGAACGTCATCGGCGACGAGACGGTGGCGGCACTCCGCGACGCCGGGCTGACTGTGTACAAGGCCCGACCGGCGACGAGCGTCGCGGACGTGCGCGAGAAGACGACCCGTATCGGACGGCTCACGGGTAACTGCGCGGGCGCGGCCGAGGCGAACGCGTGGATGACGGCGACCGTCGAGGCGGCGGCGAACGCGACGGCCGACCTCGACCGGCCGACGGCGCTCTACCCGCTCGGCGGCGGCTACGTCGCCAACGAGGGCACGTACGTCTCGGCGCTGGTGCGCGCGGCCGGCGCGGAGAACGCCCTCGCCGAGGCGAACGTCACGGGCGCGTACCCGCAGGTCAGCGCCGAGGTCGTCCTCGAACTCGAACCGGAGTACCTCCTACTCACGAACGCGTCGACGTACCTCGTCGCCGAGGAGCCGTACGCGAGCACGCCCGCCGGTCGGGAGAACAGGACGGTGTCGGTCGACGCCAACTACCTGAACCAGCCCGCCCCGCGCTCGGTCGTGTACGCCGTGCGGAACCTCACGCGTGGGTTCCACCCCGACGCCGACGTCGCGTTCCCGAGTCGCGCTGACGTGAGCGTCGACGCGGGTACCGCCACCGCGACGGCCGCCGCCGGGACCGAGGCGTCGTCCGCGGCCACGACCGCCGCGGCGGAGACCGAGACGGACGCCGCGGCCGAGGCGACCACGGGCGCGGACGACGCCGCGACGGCCACCGGAACGGCGGTCGGTACCACCGAGAGCGCGGCGCCGGGGTTCGGGGTCGCGCCGGCGGTGCTCGCGCTCCTCGGGGCGCGCTGCTGACGCGGCGCGGGTGAGCGGGGAGCGGGCGACGCCCCGATTTATCCTCTCGCCGACCCTGTAGCCGGTATGGCCGCGACGCCACGCGGCAGGTTCCGCGAGAACGCGACCGAGATCGCGGGGACGGTGGTGACCGGCGTCTGGCTTGCCGCGCTGATCCTCGGGTACGACTGGTGGCTCGCCGCGCTCCTGTTCGGGTACGTCGTCGTCGTCCCGGTGGTCTCGTACCTGTTCGGCGACGGGGACGAGGCCGACGAGTGGTGGGACGACGCGCGGGGCGGCGACGACAGCGAGACGCGAGAGGCGACCGAACCGGCCGGGGGCGACGAACCGGACGCCCTTGAGACGCTCAGAGACCGGTACGCCCGGGGGGAACTCACGGACGAGCAGTTCGAGCGGAAACTCGACCGCCTGCTCGAGAACGAGACGCTCGAGGACGTCGAGGACCGCCGCCGCGAGCGGGAACGGGAACGCTCGTAGCGGACCGCGTAGCCCTCCTCCTCGCTCCCCGGCGGTCCCCCGCCGGCGGTGCCGAGCGGTCCGCTCGCGCCCGGCGCGGGCCCGGCACACTCCTCGGGCCGTCGATGCCGTCTCCGATCGGTCCTCGTCTCGCCTCAACCCGTCGCGGTAGAGGAGGACCCGACGAGTTCGACCCGGTATCTATCGAGGTGCCACTCCACTCCCATCCCGGCACTATAACGGTCCATCACGTCCGCAGACCGGTCGTTCACGATAGTATTAACTCATAATCGAGTAATATTTTTGTACCCCGGTCTCCTCCCTCTACTCGATGGACTGGAACTACTCTCCAAGCACCCTCTACACGGGAGGGGACCGATGATGTGGCAAGACCTGATCTTCCTCTGCGGCAGCGTCTTCTCGCTGGTCGTGTTGGTGCCGACGCTCCGCGACTCGATGGCGAACGTTCCGCTGGGGACGTCGCTCCCCTCGGCGACGCTCGGTGTCGTCTACGGGACGACGTTCCTCTCGCTGGGGATGACGATGTCGGCGGTGGGGTCGCTCCTGACCGGCCTGATGTGGAGCGTCATCGCGTTCCTCCGCTCGCCGCACCCGTTCGACCACCTGGTCGGCGGCGACGAGAACCCGACGCCCCGCGCGGCGCCCCCGAACGCCGACTGAACCGGTCGGCGGCGATAGCACCCTTTTTCCGCGCGGGCCGCGCGTCCCCGGTATGGTCGAGAACGTCCTCTGGCCCGCGTACTTCGACGCGGCGCTCTCGCGCGCCGAGGGACGGCGCGTCCCGCGGGAGATGGCGGTCGCGGAGCCGACGGTGGACGAGATCGCGAAGGCCGTCCAGCAGGTCGGCTACGACGCGAAGATAGAGCGCGACGTCACCTACTCCCGCGAGTACGACCCCCGCGGGCGCGTGCTCGTCTCGGGCACCGAGGGGACGGCGAAGAACGACCTCGTGCAGGCGGTCGGGGCGTACCTCGGCGTCCTCCGCGGGGACTGACGGGAGGACGTGATGAGGCGCGTCGGCGAGGTGGTCCGGACGGCGGGCGGACTGGCAGTCGTTCGGGTCCCGGAGGGGGACGACCCCGCGGACCTCGGCACCGAGGTACTCGACGAGTCGCTCTCGACGGTCGGTCGGGTGGTCGACGTGTTCGGCCCGGTCGCGCGGCCGTACGTGGCCGTCAGCCCGGTCGACCGCGCCGACCTCCCGGCGTTGCTCGGCGCGACGCTGTACGCGCGGTGAGCCCGCCCGCCGGCCCCGGACGTCGACTCCCGGCCCCACGGGACCCGTCGCTCGTGGCGCGTGCTGGCCACGGTGACGCCGTGTCTCCCCACCGCTCGCTCGCCGGCGTCCTCCCCGACCGACTCACCCCGCTCCCGTGGAGGGTTCTCCGGCGTCTTCTCCGACGCGTTCGGCCCGGCGTGGCCGGGGTTCACCCCCGTAGTCCGCGACGCCGTCGAGGCGTTCGCGCTGTTCGTCGCGCTCGGCGTGTTCCTGACGCAGTTCGAGTGCGCCGACGGGTCCGGCCCGGCTCGCGTGAACCGCTCCGTTAGCCTTTACCTCCGGCGTCTCGAAGCCCGCGCCAATGGCACGAGCAGCCGAGCGGGTCGACCTCGCGCCCGTCATCGGGCTGGAGGTCCACGTCCAACTCGAAACGGACACCAAGATCTTCTGCGGGTGTTCGACCGAGGCCGCCGAGGACGAGGCCCCCAACACGCGCGTCTGTCCCGTCTGTCTCGGACTCCCCGGTGCGCTCCCCGTCTTGAACGAGGCGGCCGTCGAGGCGGCCGTCAAGGTGGGGAAGGCGCTCGACGCGGACATCCCCGAGGAGACCCGGTTCCACCGGAAGAACTACTACTACCCCGACCTGCCGAAGAACTTCCAGATCACCCAGTACGACGCCCCGCTGTGTGCGGACGGCACGCTGGAGTTCTCCCACGAGGGCGAACGCCACGAGGTGCGCATCCGCCGCGCGCACCTGGAGGAGGACCCCGGGAGCCTCCGGCACGTCAGGGAGGGCACGGGGGACCTCGACGTGCGGACCACCTCCGTCGACCGGGCGGATTACTCGCTCGTCGACTACAACCGCGCGGGCACGCCGCTGATGGAGGTGGTGACGAGACCCGACTTCCGCGACCCCGGCGAGGTGCGCGCGTTCCTCGAGAAACTGGAGGAGGTGCTGGAGTACCTCGGCGTGTTCGACGCCTCGCGCGACGGGAGCCTCCGCATCGACGCCAACCTCTCGATGGTCGACGCCGACGAGTTCGACGCCGACGGTGCCGTCTCCGAGGCGGTGCTCGCGGACGCCAACCGGACGGAGGTGAAGAACATCTCCAGCCACCGCGGCGCGGAGGACGCGCTGAGCTACGAGCGGAGCAGGCAGGAGAACCTCATCCGGCGCGGGAAGGCGGTCGCACAGGAGACGCGCCACTTCAACGAGACGCACGGCAACACGGTGTCGATGCGCTCGAAGGAGGAGGAGAAGGACTACCGCTACTTCCGCGAGGCGGACCTGCCGCCGCTCCGCGTCTCGGGGTGGAAAGACGAGATAGCCATCCCGGAACTGCCCGACGCCCGGCGCGAGCGCTTCCGCGCGGAGTACGGCCTGGACGCCGAGTCGGCCGCGAAGCTCACCTCGCGGAAGTCGGTCGCCGACTTCTACGAGGAGGTGGCGGCCGAGTTCGACCCCGACCTCGCGGCGACGTGGGTGGCCGACAACCTCCTCGGGGAACTCAACTACCGCGACACCCCCATCGAGTCGGTCACCGGCCGCCTCGACGAGTTCAAGCGGCTGGTCGAACTCGTGGCCACCGACGAAGTCACGACCAAGAACGCCGAGGAGACCGTCCTCCGGACGATGCTCGACGAGGGGCTGGGTCCCGACGATATCATCGAGCGCGAGGGACTGGGGAAGGCCGACGACGACGCCGTGGCCACGGCCGTGCGCGAGGCCGTCGAGGAGAACCCCGACGCGGTCGAGGACTACCACGCCGGCGAGGGCGGCGCGCTCAACTTCCTCGTCGGGCAGGTGATGGCCAAGACGGGGGGGAGCGCCGACCCGGCGACGGTCAACGAGCGGCTCCGGGCGGAACTCGACGGGTAACCCCCTCTCCCCCCGACGCGCGTCGCCCCGGGCGACCCCCGGCCTCTCGGGAGCCCCGCACACGGGGCCGTTCCTCGTCACCCCCGTAACGCGTCGACCGGACGGTCGTTCGCCGCCTTCCACGCCGGGTAGAGCCCGCTCAGCAGGCTGGCGGCGACGGCGAAGCCGAAGCCGTAGACGAGGTAGCGCGAACTGGCCCACCCGAAGACGAGCGTCGCGTCGCCCGCCAGCACGTCGAACATGAGCAGGCCGACGCCGAGCGAGACGAGTGCGCCGACCAGCCCGCCGATGACGCCGAGCAGCAGCGCCTCGGTGAGAATCATCCGGAGCACCTCCCCCCGGCGGATGCCCACCGCGCGGAGGATGCCGATCTCGCCGCGGCGCTCGATGGTGCTCATCAGCATCACGTTGAGGATGGCGACGCTCGCGACGACGAGCGAGATGGAGCCGATACCCAACAGCGCGAGGTTGAGCGTGTCGAGGAACGAGTCGACCTGTTCCTGGATGTCGCCGAAGTTGGTGACGCTCACCACCTCGTCGTCGCCCTCGTTGAACCGCGCTTCCAGCGCGTCCGCGACGGCGGTCGCCTCCTCGCCGCTCTCCGTGAGGACGGTCACCGAGGTGTAGTACTCCTGGCCGCGGAGCGCCGACAGCGGCAACACGAGGGTGTTCCCCGGGCCGCCGAACCCGCCCTGCTGGGACTCGATGACGCCCTGGACCCGGTAGAGCCGGCCGTCGTACTCGACGGGGTCGCCGAGTTCCAGTCCGAGGCGGGTCGCCGTGCTGTTGCTGACGAGCGCCCCCGACTGGAGGCGGTCGGGCGCCTCCCCCGCCGACACCTCGTACATGGCGCTCGCCTGCGTCAGCGCGGTCACGCTCACGCGCACCTCCTGTCCGCCCCGTCCGGTGAGCGTCGTGACGTTCGACTTCTGGGGGACCACCGTCGCGTCGCCCGCGACGCTCCGTATCTCCTCCACCTGGTCGTCGGTCAGTCCGGCGGTGTCGCTGTCCTCGCCGGCCGAGACGGTCACCTGGTTCGCCAGGCCCCCGAGGTCCGCGGTCGCCTGCTGTTGTATCGCCGCGCCGGCCATCCCCAGCGACGCGATGGCGACCACGCCGATGACGATTCCCAGCGCCGCCAGCGCCGTCCGCACGCGGTTCCGGCCGAGGTTGCGCCACCCCATGAGCGCGCTCGGGAACCGCCAGAGCCACTCCGAGACGCTCACGCGTCGGTCACCGCCTCGGCCCCCTGAATCACCCCGTCGACGATGCGGACGACCCGGTCGGCGTACCCCACCATCTGCTCGTCGTGCGTCACCGCGACGATGGCGACGTCCTCCTCCTCTTTCAGCCGGGTCAACTCGTCGAGTATCGTCCGCCCGGTGTCCTGGTCGAGGTTCCCCGTCGGCTCGTCCGCCAGCACGATGTGGGGTTCGTTGATGAGCGCCCGCGCGATGGCGACCCGCTGTTGCTGCCCGCCGGACAACTGCTTCGGCGTGTGGTCGAGTCGGTCGCCGAGGCCGACCCGGCGGAGCAGGTCGATGGCGCGGTCGTGCCGGTCGACGGAGGTGTCCCACATCGAGGGGAGTTCGACGTTCTCGACGGCCGTCAGCATCGGCAGCAGGTGGAAGCTCTGGAAGACGAACCCGATGCCCGACCGGCGCTCTTCCGTCAACTCGTCCTCGGTGAACTCGCTCACGTCGCGGCCGTCGTGCCGGACCGTCCCCTCCGTGGGCGTGTCCAGCAGGCCGATCATGTTGAGCATCGTGCTCTTGCCCGACCCCGAGGGGCCGATGACGGTGACCATCTCGCCGCGGTCGGCGTAGAAGTCGACGCCCTTCAGCGCCTCGATGGTCTCCTCGCCGCTCCGGTAGCGTTTCACGACCCGCTCCAGTTCGATGACGTGGTCGCTCACCGGCGGCGCCATCGGTAGACCCCGACCCCGACGACCGCCGCGACGACCACGAGGAGGACGATTCCGACGGCCGACAGCGGCAGGCCGCCCACGGTGCCCGGGCCGCTCGGGCCGGCCCCTCCGCCGGTCGGCGCGCCCGACCCGTCGACGCCCGCCGACGCGTCGCTCACGTCCACCTCGACGACACGCGAGACGCGTTCGCCGTCCGCGGCGTAGCTGATTCGGACCGGGACGCTGTCGACGGAGGCGTTCGAGTCCGTCCGCGCGGTCAACTCGAAGGTGGCGAACTCGCTCGACTCGATGGTGCCGACGAAGTACTCCCCGTCCGGCGACGTCGGTCCGACGCTCCCGGCGTCGGCGACGCCGAGGAGCACGGAGTCGGCGTCCGCGCTCCCGAGGTTGGCGACGTCGCCGCTCAGCGAGAGTGTCGACCCCGCCGCGGCGACTTCGACCCCCGTGAGGGTGACGTTCGCCGTCTCGCGCGGCGCGTACTGGAGGGTCGCGTTCGCGGTCCCCGCCTCGCCGGCGGCGGTGTACTCGGCGACGACGGTCACCTCGCCGGCGGGCACGTCGCTCCCGTCGAGCGTCGCCGTCCGCGTTCCCGCCTCGGGGACGTCCCCGAGGAGGGCGCGCGCGACCGTCTCGCCGTCGACGACCGCGCGGAGTTGCACGTCCCGCAGTTCCACGTTGCCGTACTCCGTGAGCGCCGCCCGGACGACGGGCGAGCCGTTGACCTCGGTCGCGCTCGCCGTCAGGTCCGCGTCGACGGCTGCCGCCTCCACGTCGGCCGTCGTCCCGAACTCGACCGTCCGGGTGGCTCCCTCGCTCGTCTTGTACGTCAGCGTCGCCTCCAGCGACTGCTCGCCGGTCTCGGGGAACGTCACCTGGTAGGTGTAGGTCGTCTGGGTGCCCGCCCGAAGCGAGGCGTTGACGCGCTCGGGGTTCTCGACGACGGCGTCGCCGCCCAGTTCGAGACGGACGTTCGAGAGCGTGCCCGCGTCGCCGTTCGCGACGGTCACGTTCACCGCGCCCCGCTCGCCCGCGACCGGGTCGAGGTCGGCGAACGACACCACCGCCTCGTCGGGTTCCTGCACGTCGACGTACAGGGGGTAGCTCACGCGGGTGTAGTCGCCGTCGGAGTCGCGGACGACCGCGTAGACGCTGAGTCGCTTCCGCCCCGTCTCGTCGAACTCGACGCTCAGCGGGACGGTGAGCGACTCGCCCGCGGAGACGGAGCCGAGGTTCTCCGCGCGGGCGTACTCGGTGCGGCCCGAGCGGACGTACACGTCGGTTATCTGGACCGGGCCGGAACTGTTCGGGAGGTTCGCTACCTCGACGGACAGCACGAACGGCTCGTCGGGTGCGGGCTGTCCGACCGACGCGTTCACCGAGCGGATGGCGATGTCCGTCTGGGCGGCGTCGACGACCACCGCCACGCCCGCGACCGACGAGAGCAGGACGAGCGCCGCCACCGCCGCGCCGACCCCTCGCCTCATGGGCGTTCCCGGTCGGTCGTCGCCGGGGCGCACCCGCCGCGAGCCGGCGGCGTCGCCCACCTCGATACCCGTTCGCCTCGCGTCCGTCGTCGCTCGCTCACGGTAGGGAGGCGTCCCCCCAGCGTCTTATTCCCTTCCCGAACGGTCCCCCAGGTCGACACGAATTCGACCCGAGTGGAGACACGGGTGACGCCCCCGCGCGGGTGCTCGTGGTTCGGGGCGGTCGAAGCCGGCCGGCCGTACCGCCTGCACAAGGACGAAGCGCCCGGACGACGACGGACGAGTATGAGCACCGACGCGAGCGCCGCCGACGCGGCCGTCTCGGACGCCATCGACGACTACCGCGAGGCGCTGTTCGACCTGCTGCGCCGTCCGACCGTCAGCACGACCGGCGAGGGGATGGAGGGAGGCGCCGACGCGGTCCGCGACTTCTTCGCGGACCACGGCCTCGACGCGCGCCGCATCGAGACGGAGCGGTACCCGCTGGTGTACGCCGAGCGCCTCGCGGCCGACCCCGAGTCGGCCCCGACGGTGGTGTTCTACGGCCACTACGACGTCCAGCCGGCCGAGGACACCGAGGCGTGGGCGTCGCCGGCGTTCGAGCCGACGGTCCGCGACGGCGCCATCTACGCCCGCGGCGCGGGCGACAACAAGGGCCAGTTCGCCTGCCACGCGTTCGCCGTCGACGCGCTCTCGCGCGCCGGCGCGCTCCCCGAGGTGAACGTGAAGGCGCTCGTCGAGGGGGGCGAGGAGAGCGGGAGTCAGGGGCTACGGGCGTACCTCGACGGCGGCGCGCCCGAGGTGGCCGACGCGGACCTGGTGTACGTCGCCGACGGACCGCAGCACCGCTCCGGGCGGCCGACCATCGCGTACGGCAACCGGGGCATCGTCTCGTTCCAACTCGACCTCCGGACGGCGAACGCCGACCTCCACTCGGGCAACTTCGGTGGGCCGGTGCCCAACGCCGCGACGGAACTCGCCGAGGTGCTGGCGTCGATGGTCGACGGCGGCGAGGTGACCGTCGACGGCTTCCACGACGACGTCGCGGTGAGCGACGCGGACCGCGACCTGGTCGCGGCGCTCCCGGACGACGGGGACGCCGTCCGCGAGGAACTCGGACTCACCTACCTCGCGACCGAGAGACCGTACTACGAGCGGCTCCTGCTCGAACCGACGCTCACGGTGAACGGCCTCGACTCGGGCTACCAGGGCGAGGGTGGAAAGACGGTCATCCCCTGCGAGGCGACCGCCAAGTGCGACTGCCGGCTCGTCCCCGGGCAGGACGGCGAGACGGTGTTCGAGCGCGTCCGCGAACACGTGTCGTCCGTCCACCCCGACGTCGAGGTGACGATGGGCGGGACGTTCCCGCCGATGAAGACGCCCGTCGACGCGCCCGCCGCCGCCCCGGTGCGCGAGGCGCTCGCGGCCGTGTGGGACGCCGACCCGGTCGAACTGCCGGTGCTGGGGGGGTCGCTCCCGGCGGCGTTCTTCCGCGACGTCGAGGCGCTCGCGGACGTGCCGGTGCTCGTCGTCCCGTACGCGAACCCCGACCAGGGGAACCACTCCCCGAACGAACACCTCGACGTGACCTGCTTCGAGAACGGCGTCCGGACGAGCGCGGCGTTCCTCGAACGGTTCGCGGCGCTGTGATTCCGGCCCCTCCTCCCCCCGGCGACGGAGACGGCCACTCCCTCGCCCGACCCGTAGCCCGCTGTCGTCCCCCGCCCGCCGGCTCGCACCTCGCCGCGTGGCCAACCCTTTAGCCCGCGCCGCCCCGCGTGGGGACATGACCGACACCACCGAGTACGGCGTGGCCCGCTACCTCGCGGTCGACCACGTCGACTCGCCGACGTTCACGCCCGACGGCCGCCTCCTGTTCCTCGCGGACACCTCCGGGACGCCGCAGGTGTGGACGGTCGACGACGCGGGCGCGTGGCCCGAGCGGCTCACCCCTCACGAGGAGCGCGTCTCGGTCGTCGCCGCCTCCCCGACGGACGAGGCGTTCGTCTTCGGGATGGACCGCGGGAGCGACGAGCGCGACCAACTGTTCCACTACGACCTCGAGACGGGTTCGGAGACGCCGCTGACGAACGACCTCGACTCGAAGCACGCGTGGGGGGCGTGGGGACCCGAAGGAGAGCGCGTCGCGTACACCGCCAACCGCGAGGAGGGTGGTCGCTTCGACGTCTACGTCCAGACGGTGGGCGACGGCCCGGGCGACCCCGAACCGGTCCGCGAGGGACCGGGCGGCTGGCTCAACGTCGAGGCGTTCGGCCCCGAGGGGCGACGGCTCGCCCTCTCGAAGCCCCACTCCAGCTACGACGTGGAACTGTCGCTGTTCGACCTCGACTCGGGCGAGGCGCGGACGCTCTCGGGCGACGAGGAGGCGACGTACTCGCACGTCCACTTCGACGGCGACGGCGGGCTGTACTGCGTGACGAACCGCGGGAGCGACACGGCGTACGTCGGGCGGTTCGACCTCGACTCGGGCTCGCTGGACCCGGTCGTCGGCGACGACGGCGACGCGCCCGGCCGACCCGGGACCGACGCGTGGGACGTCGACGCGTTCGCGTCCGACCGCGCGACGGGCCGGGCGGTCCTCGCGCACAACGAGGGCGGCTACGCGTCGGTCACCGCGGGGACGCTCGACGGTACCGGATTCACCGAGGAACCGGCGCCCGACGTGGACGGCATCGCCGAGGGGTTCGCGTTCGGTCCGGACGCCGAGCGGGTCGCGTACACCCACACCGCGCCGACCGACCCGTACGGCGTCCACGTCTGCGCGTTCGGCGACACCGACGCGACGGAGTGGACGCCCGTCGGGACGAACGGCCTCCCGGCCGACTCGTTCCGCGCGCCCGAGACCGTCCACTACGAGACGTTCGACGGACGCGAGATACCCGCCTACTGGACGCTCCCGGCGGACGCGGACGCCGGAGGCCCAGTCCCGGTCATCGTCGACATCCACGGCGGTCCCGAACACCAGCGCCGGCCGTGGTTCTACCCGACGAAGCAGTTCTTCCTGAACCGGGGGTACGCCGTCCTCGAACCGAACGTGCGGGGGTCGTCGGGGTACGGCAAGGCGTACGCCCACCTCGACGACGTGGAGAGGCGGATGGACTCCGTCGCGGACATCGCCGCCGCCGTCGAGTGGCTGGCCGACGAACCCGGCGTCGACGAGGGGCGCGCCGTCGCGTACGGCCGCTCGTACGGCGGGTTCATGGTGCTCGCGGCCATCACCGAGTACCCCGACCTCTGGGCGGCCGCGGTGGACTTCGTGGGCATCGCCGACTTCACGACCTTCCTCGAGAACACCGGCGAGTGGCGGCGTAGCCACCGCGAGGCGGAGTACGGCTCGCTGGAGGACGACTACGAGTTCCTCAAGGAGGTGTCGCCGCTCAGCCACATCGACGAGGTCCGGTGTCCCCTCTTCGTCCAACACGGCGCGAACGACCCGCGGGTACCCGTGGGAGAGGCCGAACAGGTGGTCGAGGCGGTCCGCGAGCGGGGGGTCCCCGTCGAGCAACTCGTGTTCGACGACGAGGGCCACCACACCACCTCGCGCGAGAACCTCATCGAGGAGTTCGAGGCCATCGCGGCGTTCCTCGACGAACACGTCTGACCGCGCCCGAGCGTTCCGGCCCCGTCGGACCCGCCGGGTTCGCCGCACGGCCACACGGTTCGGAGGGCGCGTCAGCGGGGCTCAGTACGACGAGGTCTCGGTGTCGGTCCCCGTCCCACCCCGGAACGGCGTCCCGTCCGGGCGCACCACCCACCAGACGTCGCCGACCGCCTGGCCGGCCGCGTCGCCGGGCTGTTGGTCGCCGGCGTAGTAGTACAGCGGCCAGCCGTTCGCGGCCACTTGGACGGTCCCGTCCTCGCGTTCGAACGTCGAGAGCGACGCCGTCACGCCGGTACCGGCCGTCGCTTCCTCCTCGACCGTGAGCGCCGGCCAGGTGTCCAGACAGCCGCCCGTGCAGGTGCTCGCGCCGGAACCTCGCTCGTCGCTGTCGAACATGTACAGCGTCATCCCCTCGGCGTCGACGAGCACGTCGCCGAGGGAGTCGAGCGAGCGAACCGCCACTGTCGCGGCGGTGTCGGTTCCGGTGCTCGTCGCCGTCTCCGTGCCGGCGTCCGTCGCCGTCTCCGTGTCGGTCGCCGTCTCCGTGCCGGCGTCCGTCGCCGTCTCCGTGTCGGTCGCCGTCTCCGTGTCGGTCGGTGTCTCGGTGGCCGTCGACTCCGGTGTCTCCGTCGGAGTCGACCCGCCGCCCGACCCGCTACCGCCGGCGAGCGCGCCGACGAACGCGCCCCCGGCGGTCGCTCTGACGAACTGGCGTCTCGTGTGTGCCATGTCAACACGTTTCTCGGGGGCGGGAAAGAGAGTTTTCCGAGCTTCGTCCCAAATTCGTCCGGAACCGGGGTGTGGGTACACAGTCGGTGCGGGGCCGACGGTCCGGGAGGCTACTGCCAGGTGAGATACGAGAGGAACGCGAGCGCGACGAGTTCCAGTCCGCACAGCAGAGTGAGCCCGACCTGTACCTCGGTGCCGGCGGCGACGAACCAGCCGACGAACGCCTCGTGGAACACGTAGAAGTAGACCCAGAGGGCGTTCTCCACCAGCAGGAACCCGGCGACCACCAGCAGCGTCAGCGTGTGGCGGGCGCCGTAGCGGCGGTAGCTTCGGAGCCAGACGCTTCCCAGAGCCAAGAGCAGCAGGACGTTCACCCCGGCCGCCACGCGGGCGGCGTCGAGCCACAGCGCCATCCGTTTCCAGTTCGTCCGCGTGGGGTTAGTTCTGTTCCAAGGTTCGTCCCAACTCAGGGTCCGTCCACGTCGACGGTGGCGAGGATGCGCTCGACCACGTCCCAGTGCTGGCGCACCTGGTCGGTGACGAGGTAGGCCGCCGCGTACTCGTCGCCGCTCCGTTCGACGACGTTGTTCCGCTGGAGGACGTCCAGGTGGTGGCGGACGGTCGAGTAGTCGAGGTCCAGGGCCGTCGCCAGTTCGTTCGGGTTCCGAGGCCGGTCGTCGAGGGCGCGCAGGATGCGGACCCGGCTGGGGCCGCCCCGTGAACTGGCGAACAGATACCAGAGGACGCCCTCCATCGCGGTGAGAGTCGGCCCGGGAGGACGTAAAACGCCACCCCGGGCCGACCACCGGCCCGTCCCCCGTTCGTCCTCCCCGCTCCGTTCGGCCGGGTTACGCGCGACGGTCCCGACGTTCGCAGTCGTCCGCCGCCTTCTCCAGCGTCCACACCTGCGTGTGGTCGCCCGCCTCGATGGGCCGTCCGTCGAACCCGCCGGCGACCGAGGCGGACGCGAACGGCGATTCGTCCGCGAGCAGGCGGACCAGCCGTCTCGGGAGCATGGCCAGTTCGTGCTCCTCGCGGCGGACCACGTCACCCGTGGGCGTCCGGAGTTCCGTCTCGACGGCGAACAGTTGCTCGACCTGGTTCGTGACGCGGCTCCGGGTCCGGACGGCGCACTCGCGGCCCTCGTACTCGACGCCCGCCTCCTCCCACTCGCCGTACGTCTCGCGTATCACGTCGAACCGGGGGACGAAGGTGTCGAAGACGAACCGGCCCCCGGGCGCCAGCGCGTCGTGGACGCCCGCGAGCGTCGCGCGCAGGTCGGCGAGCGTCGTCGCGTGCTGGAGCGCGTTGAACGGACAGAGTACGAGCCCGTAGGCGCGGTCCGCGTCGAGGGCGGTCATGTCGCCCTCGCGCACCGAGGGCGACAGCCCCTCCGCTCGCGCCTTCTCGCGCAGGCGGGCGAGCGAGTCGGCGTCGACGTCCACGCCGTCCGCGTCGACGCCCGCCTGGAGGAGTTCGAGGTGGACCCGGCCGGTGCCGCAGGCGAGTTCGAGCGTCGGGCCGTCGGCCTCGCGCGCCTGTTCCACGTAGAACGGCGCGTCGCCCCGCTCGGCGTCCGCGTACCGGAGGTCGTACAGTTCCGGTGGAGTCGGGTGTGGGTCGCCGGTCATACGGGCACCTCGGGGACCGTGTGGTTAACGTCGGGGCCGGTGTGTGGGTGCGTCCCGGTGTCCCGTAGAACCGGCGCCGGACCCGGCGTCCCGCTCACCAGCCGTTCTCGATGTCGCTCGTCAGCGCGTCGAGGATGCGCTCGGTGGTGCTCTCGACGATGTCCTCCATCGCCTCGGGGTCGGAGTTGGTCGGGTCACCCAGCCCTCCTTGTTCGGTCACGTCGCTGAAGTACGTGTACGAGCGCGTCTCCGCCCGCTCTTTCACCGTCTGCGGCTCCTTCTCGTCGGTCTTCACGAGGTCCGGGCGGAACAGTTCGACGACGCTCGTCTCGTGGTCGCCGGCGTGGCCCCACCCCTCGCCGAACCGATCCTCGAGTTCCTCGCGCGCGAAGTTCGTCCAGTGGACCACGTGCGCCGTGAGGTCGGTGTCGCGGTTGAGGCGGTCCGAGGCGAGGCTGAGCGCGTCCGTGTTCCCGCCGTGACAGTTTACGAACACGAGCCGCTCCACGTCGTGGGCCGCGAGCGACTGGCCGACGTCGACGAGGACGCCCTTGTACGTGTCCTGCGAGAGTGTCACCGTGCCCGGGAACGTCATGTGGTGTTCGGAGTAGCCGTACGGGAGCGGGGGCAGGCGGACGAGCGAGAGGCCGTGGTCCGGCGCGGCGTCCACGAGTTCGGCCGTCAGGTGGTCCGAGCGGAGCGTGTCCACCGACAGCGGCAGGTGGAGCGAGTGCTGTTCGAGGCTCCCGGTCGGGAGGACGGCGGCGTCGGCGTCGGCGAGTTCCTCGCCGGCGTCCTCCCACGTCATGCCGTACAGGTCGGCGTCGGTCTCGGGCATACGCGAGGGGAGGTCCCGGACGGTAAAACGGTCGGGGTTTCGGCACCCGTACCCGGACGACCCGGGCGGCTACGAGACGGCGAGACGCGCCGCGAACAGCACGAGCGACGCGCGGCGCCACCGCGCGGCAGGTGCCTTCTTCCCGGCGGCGTCCGTCCGGGCGCCATGGACGCGACCAGCGAGGCGACCGTCGGGGACCTCGTGCGGACGACGATGCGTCGGGACCGCCTGCCGGGCGTGAGCGTGGCGGTGGTCGAAGACGACGCCCTCGCGTACGCCGAGGGGTTCGGGGCACGGGACCTGGCGGGCAACCGACCGACGACGCCGGAGACGCTGTACGGCGTCGGCTCGGTCACGAAGTCGTTCACCGCGCTCGCCATCGTGCAGTTGCGCGAGGCGGGCATGCTGTCGGTCGACGACCCCGTCACCGACTACCTCGCTCTCGACCTCGGCGACGACCGGTTCGACGAGCCGATACGGCTCCGCCACCTCCTGACCCACTCGTCCGGGCTGCCGTCGCTCGGGTCGAGCGAGGCACTCATCGGCCGACGGCTCCGTCGCCGGACGGACACCATCGCGCTGTCGAGCGACGCCGACCTCCGCGCGCACGTCGAGAACGCCGCCGACGAACGGGTCGCGCCGCCCGGCGAGCGGTTCGCCTACTGCAACGCCGGCTACGTCCTGCTCGGGAGCGTCGTCGAGAGCTGTACGGGCAAGCCGTTCGCGGCGTACGTCGACGAACACGTGTTCGAACCGCTCGGGATGCACCGCGCGACGTTCGACGAGTCGCGGTTCGCGATGGACGACGACCACATGACGCCGTACCTCCACGAGGAGGGGGACGTCGTCGCGGCGTCGCTCCCCTCCCGCGAGCGGAGCTTCGCCGCGGGGGGCGTGCTCGCGTCCGTCGAACACCTCGCCGACTACCTCCGGATGCACCTGAACGAGGGTCGGTTCGAGGGAACCGAGGTGGTGAGCGCCGCCGCCGCGCACGAGATGCACGAGGGCAGCGTCGAGACGCCCGCCGGACCGTACGGCTACGGCTGGCGTACCCGCGAGACGTGCGGGCGCTCCCTCGTCGGCCACTCCGGGTCGGTCGCCGTCTCCAGCGCCTACGCCGGCTTCTGTCCGGCCGAGGGGGTCGGCGTCGCCGTCGCGGCGAACAGTTCGCCCGACTACCCGCTGGCGTCGCTCGGACAGGGCGTGTTCGCGGCCGCCCTCGGCGAGGACCCGTTCGAGGCGGTGCCGTTCTTCGAGCGCCGCCGCCGGTTCGACCGTCTGACCGGCGAGTACGCCGCCTACCGCGGCATCAAGCGGGCGGTCGTCGCGCGCGACGGGGGGACGCTCCGGCTCGAGACGGGCGGCGCACTCGGGGGCGACGCGACGCCGCTCGTGCCGACCGACGACGACCCGCACGCGTTCTACGCGCTCGACGACGCGGGTAACCGGGAGCCGGCCACGTTCCGAGTGGACGGCGACGACGTCGACCTGCTCTACGACCGCTGGCGGTTCCACAAGGTCGCCGACCAGGTGCCCCAGCGGGAGTGAGTCGGTCGGCGGGTCGGGTCGACCGTACCCGCGCGCCGCTCCCCGTCACTCGGCGTCCCCGTACGCCCGCTCTGCGACGAGCGACCCGCCGTCGTCGTACACGCTGACGACGTCGCCCGCGTCGTTCCAGACGGGCGCGTCCCGCCCCCAGTACACCTCGACGGCGGTCTCGCCGCTCCCCGAGTGGACCGCCGTGCGCGCTCCCGCGGGGAGGGTCAGCCCCTCCGGGAAGCGGTACTCGTGACCGGCCTCGTCCGCGAGTCGCCACCCGCTCACGTCGAGCGGCCGGTCGCCGGCGTTCGCCACGACGACCCGTTCGGCCGTCGCCGGCGTTCCCTCCTCGGCGCTCGGGTCGACCGCCACGATGGAGAGCGGCGGCTCGGTCCCCTCGTCCGGCGTGTACGCGCCGAACAGGTCGAACCCGTCGCCGAACGACGACGTGACCGGGAGCGCGGGGTCCCCGTCGAGCGGGTCCGACTCGTCGGTCACGCTGTCGCCGTTCAGTCTGAGGTCCGACCCGAGCGCCGCCGCCACCGCGTTCAGGTGCTCGCGCGCCGCATCGGGCATCCCGTCGGCGGCGTGCCCGACGAGGAGTACCGCCCCGCCGGCGTCCCGGAACGACTCGACGGCCGCCAGTTCGGCGTCGGTGAACGCCTCGGCCGGGGTCGTGACGACCAGCGCGCGTCCCGCGGACAGTCCGTCTCCGGTCGCGGGCTCGTTCACCTGCTCGTGTCGGACGTCCTGCCCCGCCAGGTAGCGGAGGTAGTACGCCATGTCCTCCGTCGAGAGGGCGTAGTCGGCGGCGAACTGGCCGTGGCCGCCGTCGACAACGACCGGCCCGTCGCGGTCGCTCAGGGACGCGAACAGGTTCGTGAGGAACGGAAAGTTGCCGAACCCGCTGGTGTCGACCGGGAACCCCTCCGCCTGCTCGTACGACTCGTCGACCAGCGGCCCGCCAACCACCGCGACCCGGGTCTCCCGGTCGACGCCGACCAGCGGGACGCGGTCGTCGTACGCCGTCCCCTCGGTCAGCACTTGCGTCGCGTCCGGTCCGGCGAACACCGGGACGCGATCGGCGGCGAGCGGCCCGGACGCCGTGTGGACGCTCGCCGTCCGTGGGACGAACAGCCGCTCGACCGGCCGGTCGCGTATCTCGGGCGTCGCCGGGAAGTCGCTCCGCGCCCAGACCCCCCGACCCGCGGCGCGCGCGCTCGTCTCGACGGCGCGGTAGTCGTCGTGGCGGGCGAACCCGGAGCCGTACACCCGCGCGTAGCCCGCCTCGACCGCCAGTCGGTTGTAGACGGTGTCGCGCTCACTCTCCCCTGAACCTCCCGACCCGCCGGTTCCGTCCGAGCAGTCGCCTCCGCCGCTCTCGCCGCCTTCACCTCCCGACTCGGCGTCGTAGCGCACGTACCGGAGCAGGCGGTCGAACTGGTCGCGCGACGGCTCGTTCGGGTCCGTCTCCAGCGTGACGGTCGCGTCGGCGAGTCGCTCGCGGGCGAACTCGCTCGCCCGGTCGCCCCAGCGGCCGAGGTAGTCGAGCGACTCGATTCCCTCCCACTCCCGCCGGCGCTCGGCCTCGACGTTGTCCGTCGTCTCGGGCGTGTCGATGCCGAGCACGCGCACCGTCTCGGTCCGGCCGTCCGGGAGTTCGACGTCGAGCGTGTCGCCGTCGGTGACGGCCACCACCGTGGCCGTCGTCGGGTCGGGCATGTGTGCCGCCTCGGCGCCGGCCGCAATCAGTCGTTCGGCCTCGAAATTAACTCCGGAGCGCTCTATATCCATCCGGACGGGCGGTTCGGGTAGCGGCGCCCGAGCGCGAAACCTTTAGATGGAGTATCGGCCTACCACCTGCCGACGAATGGACCTCATCATCACGGAGAAGGACAACGCCGCGCGGCGCATCTCCGACATCCTCTCGGGCGGGTCGTACGACTCCGAGCGCCGGGCCGGGGTCAACGTCTACCGCTGGGGGGGACCCGGTGTATCGGGCTCTCCGGGCACGTCGTCGGCGTCGACTTCCCCGCCGAGTACGACGACTGGCGCGACGTGGAGCCGGTCGAACTCATCGACGCGCCGGTCCAGAAGCGGCCCACGCAGGAGAACATCGTCCGCGCCCTCCGTCTGCTCGCGCGAGAGGCCGACCGGGTCGTCGTCGCCACCGACTACGACCGCGAGGGCGAACTCATCGGGAAGGAGGCGTACGAACTCGTCCGCGAGGCCAACGAGGACGTCCCCGTCGAGCGGGTGCGCTTCTCCTCCATCACCGAGCGCGAGGTGACCGAGGCGTTCGAGAACCCCGACGACATCGACTTCGACCTCGCGGCGGCGGGCGAGGCCCGACAGATAATCGACCTGGTGTGGGGCGCGGCGCTCACGCGGTTCCTCTCGCTGTCCGCGCGCCAGCTCGGCGACGACTTCATCTCCGTCGGCCGGGTGCAGGGGCCGACGCTGAAGCTCATCGTCGACCGCGAGCGCGAGATTCAGGCGTTCGACCCCGAGGACTACTGGGAGCTGTTCGCGGACCTCCTGAAGTCGGGTGCCGGCGACGGGGACGCGTTCGAGGCGCAGTACTTCTACGAGGACGACGACGGCACCGAGGCCGAACGCGTCTGGGACGGCGACACCGCCGACGCCGTGTACGCGGTTCTGCGGGAGGCGACGACCGCCACCGTCTCGTCGGTCCGACGGCGCTCCCGGACGGACGAACCGCCCGCGCCGTTCAACACCACGCAGTTCATCCGCGCGGCCTCCTCGCTGGGGTACTCGGCCCAGCGCGCGATGAGCATCGCGGAGGACCTCTACACCGCGGGCTACGTCACCTACCCGCGGACCGACAACACGGTCTACCCGGAGGACCTCGACGAACGCGAGTTGCTCTCGGACCTCGCGGCGAACTCGCGGTTCGGGGAGGACGCGGAGTCCCTCTTGGAACTGGACGACATCGACCCCACGGAGGGCGACGAGGAGACGACCGACCACCCGCCCATCCACCCCACCGGAGAGCTCCCGTCGGCGTCGGACCTCTCGGAGGACGAGTGGGATGTGTACGAACTCGTCGTGCGGCGCTTCTTCGCGACGGTCGCGCCCGACGCCGAGTGGGAACACCTCCGCGTCGTGACCGAAGTCGCCGCGGACGGCGCCGGTCCCGACGACGGATCCCTGACCCTGAAGTCGAACGGGAAGCGGCTCGTCGAGGAGGGGTACCACGCCGTCTACCCGTACTTCTCGACCAACGAGAGCTTCGTCCCCGACGTGAACGAGGGGGAGGAACTCGCCGTCGTCGACACGGAACTCGCCGAGAAGCAGACCCAGCCCCCGCGGCGGTACGGCCAGTCGCGGCTCATCGAGACGATGGAGGAGATGGGTATCGGGACGAAGGCGACGCGACACGACGTCATCCAGAAGCTGTACGACCGGGGGTACATCGAGAGCGACCCGCCGCGGCCCACCAAACTCGCGGAGGCGGTGGTCGAGGCGAGCGAGCGGTTCGCCGACCGCATCGTGAGCGACGAGATGACCGCCCAACTGGAGGCGGACATGCAGGCCATCGCGCGCGGAGAGGCGACGCTCGACGAGGTGGCCGACGAGTCGCGCGAGATGCTGACCGCCGTCTTCGAGGGCCTCACCGAGTCGCGCGAGGAGGTGGGCGACATGCTCCAGACGTCGCTGAAGGCCGACAAGCGCCTCGGCCCGTGCCCCGAGTGCGGCGAGGACCTGCTCGTCCGCAAGTCCCGCCACGGCTCGTACTTCGTCGGCTGCGACGGCTACCCCGACTGCGAGTACACCCTGCCGCTCCCCTCGACGGGCAAGCCGCTCCTGCTCGAAGAGGAGTGCGAGGAGCACGGCCTGCTCCACGTGAAGATGCTCGCCGGGCGCAAGACGTTCGTCCACGGCTGTCCGCAGTGCAAGGCCGACGAGGCCGACGACGAGGCGGACGTCGTCATCGGGGCGTGTCCCGAGTGCGGCGAGGAACACGGGGGGGAACTCGCCATCAAACACCTGCGGTCGGGCGCGCGGCTCGTGGGCTGTACGCGCTACCCGGACTGCGAGTACTCGCTCCCGCTCCCCCGGCGCGGCGAGATAGAGATAACCGACGAGACGTGCGAGGAGCACGACCTGCCCCACCTCGTCGTCCACACGGGCGACGACGAGGAGCCGTGGGAACTCGGCTGTCCCATCTGTAACTACCGGGAGTACCAGGCCCGGCAGGCCGGGTCCGACCTGGAGGCTATCGAGGGCATCGGCGAGAAGACCGCCGAGAAACTGAAGGGAGCGGGCATCGATGACGTAGACTCCCTGAAGGACGCCGAACCGGACGACGTGGCCGGGAAGGTGGACGGCGTCGGTCCCGATACGGTGCGGGACTGGCAGGCGAAGGCGGACTGAGCGTCTCGCTGGCCGACCGTCCTCGTTGTCTGTACCCGGGACCGTGGGTTCCGGCGCACAGTCGCCGACCGCGGACCCCCAATCCGCGCCCTTTTTACGATTCCACTGACCTACCGTACCCACGCATGAGCGCACCGTGGGAGGAGTGGGACCACATCCTGAAGGTGGACCCGGACAAGGACCTGCACGGGGACGAGACGTTCGAAGACGTCTGTGAGACGGGCACGGACGCCATCGAAGTGGGTGGCACCCTCGACATCACCGCCGAGAAGATGCAGCGCGTCATCGACGCCTGCCGCGAACACGACGTCCCACTGTACCAGGAGCCGTCGAACCCCGGTGTGGTCGTGGAGGACGACGCGCTCGACGGCTACCTCATCCCCACGGTGTTCAACGCGGGCGACCAGTTCTGGATCACCGGCGCGCACAAGGAGTGGGTCCGCATCGCGGGCGGTCTCGACTGGGAGCGCACCCACCCGGAGGCGTACATCGTGCTCAACCCCGACGCGTCCGCGGCCACTCTGACGGAGGCGGACTGCGACCTCGCGGCCGACGACGTGGCGGCGTACGCCCGCGTCGCCGAGAAGATGTTCGGGCAGGAGATAGTCTACGTGGAGTACTCGGGCACGTTCGGCGACACCGAGACGGTGCAGGCCGCCCAGGACGCGCTCGACGACGCCACCCTGTTCTACGGCGGCGGCATCCACGGCTACGACTCCGCCCACGAGATGGGGAGACACGCCGACACCATCGTGGTGGGTGACCTGCTCCACGACGAGGGCTGCGCGGCGGTCCGCGAGACCGTCGAGGGCGTGAAGGACGCCCACGCGGAACTGGCAGACGCGTAACTCCGAGCCGCGGCCGACCCGTCGGTCTCTCGCGCCTGACTCCCCCTCTCCCGTCTCTCCGCGCGCCCGCCGCCCGCTCGGCAAAAGCGTTCGGGAGCCGCGGTAACGCGAATCGACCGACTTTAAGCCCCGCGACCCGGACCGGTCGCGTATGCGAGACAGAACGTACACGGCCGACGCCGAGCCGGGCGACGAGGTCACCGTCGCCGGCTGGGTCCACGAGACGCGCGACCTCGGGGGCATCGCGTTCCTCATCCTACGCGACACCAGCGGCCGCATCCAGGTGAAGTTCGAGAAGGACGAGATGGACGACGACCTCGTCTCGACGGGGCTCGACGCCCACCGCGAGTCGGTCCTCTCGGTGACCGGGTCCGTGACGGAGGAGCCGCGCGCCCCCACCGGCGTCGAGGTCGTTCCCGACTCGGTCGAGGTGCTCGCGGCGGCCGACCCCGAACTCCCGCTCGACCCCTCGGGGAAGGTGGACGCGGAGCTCCCCACCCGCCTCGACAACCGCACGCTCGACCTCCGGAAGGACGACGTGAAGGCCGTCTTCGAGATTCGTGCGGAGGTGCTGCGCGCCGCCCGCGAGACGTTCCGCGACCTGAACTGCACGGAGATCAACACGCCGAAGATCGTCGCCACCGGGACCGAGGGCGGCACGGAGCTGTTCCCCATCACCTACTTCGGCCGCGAGGCGTTCATGAACCAGAGCCCGCAGCTGTTCAAGCAGCTGCTGGCCGGGTCCGGGCTCGAACGCGTGTTCGAGATCGGCCCCATCTTCCGCGCCGAAGAGCACAACACGCCGCGTCACCTCAACGAGGCGACGTCCATCGACTTCGAGGGGGCGTTCTGTGACCACACGGAGGCGATGGACGCCGCCGAGGCCGTCACGAGGAGCGCCTACGAGACCGTCGCGGAGAACTGCACGGACCAACTCGAAGCGCTGGGGCTCGCCGAGGAGTTCGCCGTCCCCGAGGGGGAGTTCCCGCGGCTCAGCTACGAGGAGGCCATCGAACGGGTGAACGCGACCGGCGAACTCGACACCCACCTCGTCTGGGGCGACGACCTCTCGACGGAGGCCGAGCACGCGCTCGGTCAGTCCGTGGGCGAACACTACTTCATCACCGACTGGCCCAGCGAGATCAAGCCGTTCTACATCAAGGACCACGACGACGACGAGGAACTCTCCACCGGCTTCGACATGATGCACCCGCGGATGGAACTCGTCTCGGGCGGGCAGCGCGAACACCGTCACGACCGGCTCATCGCGGGGTTCGAACAGCAGGGGCTCGACCCCGAGGAGTTCGAGTACTACACGGAGATGTTCCGGTACGGCATGCCGCCCCACGCCGGCTGGGGGATGGGGGCGGAGCGACTCGTCATGACCGTCCTCGGACTGGAGAACATCCGCGAGGCCGTCCTGTTCCCGCGAGACCGGCAACGGCTGAGCCCGTAGGCGAAGCCGTTTCGAGCGACGCGTTCCCCGCGACTGCCGGCGGCCGAGCCCCTGCTATACCACCCGGTAGAACGACCCCGGGGACGCGACGCACTCGCGGCGTAGGTTCTTCCCGTTCGGCTTCGTCCCTCCTCGCATGGACGCGACGGCTCGAGGCGACGAACGCGACCCGGCGTACGCGACCGACGGCGGCGACGCGGACGACGGGACGACGCCGCTCCAGCAGGCCGTCGGCGGCGTCGTCACCGCGCTCGTACTCCTCGTCGCGTTCGCACTGCTGTTCGCGGGCGTGGAGTCCTTCTGGGTGGTCTTCGCGGTCGGGTTCGCCGGCGTGCTCCCGGCGGCCATCGCCCTGACGAGGTGGTACGAGTCGCGCGACGAACGGGAGACGGAGGGTGGCGAACACGAACGCGTCCCACCGGTCGAGACGACCGACGGGGCGCTCGCGACCCTGCGGGACCGCTACGCGCGCGGCGACATCGACGAGGAGGAGTTCGAGTCCCGAGTTGACGCGCTCCTGCGCACCGAGTCGGCCGACGACGCCCGGTTGGACGCCGAGCGGCGGGCGGCAGAGCGCGACCGTGAGCGGGAACGAGAGCGGGACGCGTGACTGGCCGAGACGGACGTGGGACGCCGAACCCGGCCGTGGGTCGACGTGTGAGACGCCCGAGAACTAGAACCCCGCGAGGCTGCGGGGCCCCGTCGCCTCAGTCGACCCACTCGTTCTCGCCGTCGGGACCCGGCGCCCAGCGGGCGAGTTCGGTTCCGCACTCCGCACAGACCGTCGCGCGTGCGTCCTCCTCGTCGTCGGGCGACGTCACGTCGACGTGGACCGTCTCCCCGCAGTCGGGACAGTCGTCGAACTTCTCCCCGCCGCCGTACGCGAGCGGCGCGCCGAGCGCCAGCGCGCGCACCCGCTCCCCGTCCCCGTCCGCGCCGGACGGCGCTCGGTTCCACCCGCGCTGGCGCTCCCCGGGCGGGAAGCGAATCGCCTCCATCGGGCCGACTTCGACCTCGCCCGCCTCCGTCTCCCACGTCGCGGTGCCCGAGAGGACGAGGAACACCTCTTCCTGGACCTCGTGGCTGTGGTACGCGAACGCGAACGAGTCGCCGGGGGCGAGTTCGTAGTAGTTGACCGCCAGGTCGGTACAGCCGAGCGCGTCCGTGAGGCTGCGCATCACCGCCGCGGGCTGGACGGCGTTGTCGACGTCGTCGATGCGAACGTGTTCCACGGGTCGAGAAGGGGGTATCCGAGATAAATACCCGCGGGTCGCGGAACCGGGGGGTCGACGCGGCCGCGAACGCGGTCCACGTACTGGTTCGTCGGTCGACGTCGCTCCCCGTCTCGCTCTCTCACCGACAACGATAGCAGTGCGCGCGACCTACCGGGTCTATGACAGCCAGCGCGTACTACGACGAGGCGGTCGCCGGGGAGCTTCGCTCCGCCGTCGCCGACGTCGTGACCGACTGGGGCCGCGTGGCCGAGACGGAGATGTTCGGCTGTCCGTCGTTCACGGCCGACGGGACGCTGTTCGCCGTCGTCGCCACGCAGGGACTGGCGTTCACCCGACTCCCGGACGAGGAGTGTGCGGCCCTCGCGGCCGCGTATCCGACGGAGCCGTTCGCGCCCGGGGCTCGCCGCGTGGACTCGTGGACCGTCGTCCCGCGGACGGACGCGACCGCCGACCTCGACGGACTGGTTCCCTTCCTCCGCGCCAGCTACGACGCCGCGCGGAGCGCGTGAGCCGTCGTCTCGACCGAGTCTCGTCCCCGCTCCGGGCCGGGTTCGACTCGGAGGCGCGGCGTTCGCTTCCCCCGGTCCGCGTCAGTTCACCTCGGGGTCGCCACCGCGAACGACGTGGCCGTACTTCAGCAGGGCGACGAACACCGTCCCGCCGATGACGTTCCCGAGGGTCGAGGCGGTGATGAAGCGGCCGTAGTCCATCAGCGTCACCTCGCCGGAGACGATGTACCCGGCGAGCACTTCCACGTTGCCCGCGATACAGTGCGGGAGGCCGATGAACCCGATAGCCACCGTGACCAGCCAGACGAAGAACACCCGGCTGATGGTCTCCTCGGCGGCGGCGACGAGCCACGAGAGCAGCCCCATGAGCCACCCGGCGAGGAGACCGGCTCCGAGCAGCGTGAACCACGTGTGCTCGGTCATCTCGCGGGCGAGTTCCCCGAACGCGCCCGGCTCGGCGACGCCGAGCGCCGGTCCGATGGGAACCATCACGACCGCGAACACCGCTCCGCCCACGATGTTCGCCCCGTAGACGACGCCCCAGAGCCGCGCGAGGTTGGCGAGCGACGCCCGCCCGTCGAGTACGGGAAGCACCGCGAGCGTCGTGTGTTCGGTGAACAGTTCCGACCGGCCGAGGACGACGAAGATGAACCCGACGGCGTACATGTTCGCCTTCAGCAGGTCGACCGTCGGGTCGCTGTACGTGCCGGCCGCGACGGTCACTACGACCGCCATCAGGAACGGACCGAACCCGATGTCGAGGCCCGCCGAGAGCGCCGAGAGCGCGAGCCCGTCCGTCGGGCGCTTCAGCTCCCGCAGCCCCTCGTCTATCTCCCGGGCGAGAATCTCACCGTAGGAGGGCTGTTCGTTCCGCTCGTCGGCCTCCGCGAGTTCCTCGTCGGAGACCTCGCCACTCGACGGCGAGGGGTCCCGGTCGTCGCCCTCGCTCATCTACCGGGGGCGTCGACCGCTCCCCGAGCGGCGAGCGACTCCCCCCGTCTGTTCATAGGAGGAACGCGACGATGGCGAGCACGAGGAACACGAGTACGAGGATGCGCGCGACCTCCATCGTCAGCCCGGCGATGCCGCGGAAGCCGGCCAGTCCGGCGACGATAGCGAGGACGAAGAACACGATGGCGAGCCAGAGCAGACCACCGCCCTGCAGGAGCGCCGGGGTGAACTGTGCGAGCGCCGGAGTGACGGATGCAAGTCCGTGCATGCCAGTCAGACCGTTACCCTGTACCTTATCCGTGGTGGCCGTCACGTCACCGATTCATAAGGGATAGGTACCGGCGCGCACTCGACTCCACGATGACCGACGAGGCGACCGCGTTCGCGCCGGGCCACGTGACAGCGCTGTTCGCGCCGTACCCCCACGACGACCCGGTTCGCGCGGGGTCGCGCGGCGCCGGCCTCGCGCTGTCGGACGGCGTCGAGGTGACCGTCGCGCCCGCCGACGAGCGGGTCGTCCGTCTCGACGGAGAGCGGGCGGAAATTCCGGCGGTGGCGGACGTGCTGGACGACCTGTCGCCCGACGCGCCCGTCTCGGTCGAGGCGGAGAGCGACGTCCCGGTCGGCGCCGGCTTCGGCGTCTCGGGCGCGTGTGCGCTGGCGACGGCGCTCGCCGCGAACGACGCGCTCGGACTGGGCCGCTCGGAGAACGACCTCGTCCGGGTCGCTCACGCCGCCGACGCCGCGGCCGGGACGGGGCTGGGGGACGTGGTCGCGCAGTTCCGCGGCGGTATCCCCGTCCGGCTGGAACCCGGCGGGCCGGGGTACGCCGTCCTCGACGGCGTACCGGCGCGCCCGCGCGTCGAGTACGTCACGTTCGGCGACCTCTCGACCGAGGCCGTCCTCGGCGGCGACCTCGACCCCGTGCGGACGGCGGGCGAGGCGGCGCTGACGCGCCTGGTGAGCGACCCGACCCCGGAGGGACTGTTCGCGGCAGCGCGGCGGTTCGCGGACGAGGCGGGCCTGCTCGTCCCCGAGGTGGCGGAGGCGCTCGACGCCGTCGCGGACGCCGGCGGGCGGGCGTCGATGGCGATGCTCGGGCGGACGGCGTTCGCCGCCGGGACGGGCCTGTCGGACGCGGGGTACGACCCGGCAGTCTGTCGCGTCCACCCGGGCGGGGCGACGCTGCTGCCGACCGGAACGGGGTGAGTTTTCACGCCGCGCCGCCCACGCCCGGGTATGAGCGAGGACGCGCCGGACCGGAACGCGCCGAGCGGGGACGCGTCGGACGAGGAGACACCGACCGGGGACGCGCCGAGCGAGGTCGACCACGAGTCGGAACTCCCGGCGGACCACCCGCGGTACCAGTCGCTGCTCACCCGTCACCGCATCGAGGCGGGCGTCGAGAAGGGTATCACCTCGACGCAGGGGCTCATCGCGGAGGGGCGCGGCGAGGCGTTCGACTACCTGCTCGGCGAGACCACCATCCCCTCCGCCGACGAGGCCGCCCGGGTGGCCGCCGCACACCTCCTGCTGGCCGACCACCCCGTCCTCTCGGTCAACGGGAACGTCGCGGCGCTCGTCCCCGCCGAACTCGTGGACCTCGCGGACGCGACGGGCGCGGACGTCGAGGTCAACCTGTTCAACCGCACGGACGAGCGGATGGAGGCCATCGCCGCACACCTCCGCGAACACGGCGCGCGCGAGGTGAAGGGGCTGACCGCGGACGGGCGCATCCCGGGCTTGAGCCACGAGCGCGCGACGGTCGACGCCGACGGCATCGGCGACGCCGACGTGGTGCTCGTCCCGCTGGAGGACGGCGACCGAGCCGAGGCGCTCGGCGCGATGGGCAAGACCGAAATCGTCGTCGACCTGAACCCGATGAGCCGGTCCGCGCAGGTCGCCGCGGTCTCCATCGTCGACAACATCGTCCGGGCGGTGCCGAACGTCACGCGCCACGCCCGCGAGCTAGCGGACGCGAGCGAGGCGGAACTCCGGGAGATAGTCGAGTCGTTCGACCGGGAGGCGGCGCTCCGGGCGGCCGAGCGCGCGATTCGCGAGGGCGACCTGACCCGCGACGACTCGGCCCCCAACGAGGAGTGACAGGGGACGACCCCCGCCGTCCGAACGCTCCGACACGGAAGTCGCTCGGCCGGGTCGAACCGACACGACCCCGTGTCGAACTCGGATTCCGACTCTGACCCGGCGGCCAGCATCCGGGCGCAGGTCCTCGGCAGCGTCCGCCGCCCCGCCACCGGCGAGTGGCTGGTCCAGCGGCTCGCGGGCGACGCCGGCGGCCACTTCCACCGGTTCGTCGGCGGCGGCATCCACCCGGGCGAGACGAGCGCCGCGGCGGTCGAACGGGAGTTCCGCGAGGAACTCGGCGTCCGCGTCGACGCGGGGCGGACGCTGTGTACCGTCGAGAACCTGTTCACGTACGCCGGCGAGTCGCACCACGAACTCGTCGTCGTCCGCGAGGTGGGGTTCGCGGACGAGTCGCTGTACGAGCGCGACTCGTTCTCGGGCGTCGACGACGGCGGGCGCGTCGAGTACGACGCGTACTGGCGCTCGCTCGCGGACCTCCGCGCGGCGGACGCGCCGTTCTACCCCGCGGGCGTCGCCGACCGACTCGCGACGGTCGACTCCGGCTCCGACGACGAGCGAGGGGTAGCAGTCGGCGAGGGCGTCGGTCACTTCGTCAGCCCGGACCCGGCCGCGACCGGGCCCGAGTAGGGCGTCGGGCGACCGACTAGTCGAACCCGGTGACGAGCGTCACGAGCCACTGGGCGGGGTCGCCGCGCCGGCGCACCTCGACCCGTTCGACCCACTTCACCCACTGGAAGCCGCGCCGGCCGGGCGCGACCAGCCGTGCCGGCGCGCCGTGGCCGTGACTCAGGCGCTCCCCGCCGACGTGGGTCGCGAGCAGGGCGTCGCGCGCCTCCGCGACGGGGAGCGACCAGCGGTAGCCCGTGACCGAGACGAACCGGACGTACCGGGCCGCGTCGCTCGCGCCCGCCGCGTCGAGTACGTCGCCGACGCGGACGCCGCCCCAGTTCTGGACCGTGTACCAGCCGCTCGTGCAGTCGAGGAGCGCCTCGCGTTCCGCGTCCGCCGACAGGTCCCGCGCGCCGAGCGACAGGTCCTCCGCGACCAGCCCCGTCACCGCGAGCGTCCACGCCGCGCGGTCGACCGGGTCGGGGTCGTCCGCGACCCACGAGGTGACGGGGAACGCGCCGCCCTCCGTCTCCGTGTCGGCGAGGTCGCCCGTCGGCTTCGACCCGGTGAAGCGTCGAGTCGCGCCGCCGAGCGCCCGGTCCGCGACGCCGCTCGCGCGCCACGCCAGCGCGCCGCCGACGAGGAGCGCGCCCGTCCGGAGCGCCGCCCGGCGGTCGACGTCCACCTCGCGCGGGTCGTGAAAACGCGCCCGCAGGTGGAGCAGAACGAGGGGCACGAGCAGGAGGCCGAGGCCGACGTGGAGGTTGAGCGTCGTCCACTCCCAGAGGGGGACGTTCCCCCCGAGCACCCAGAAGACGCCGGTCGCGAGCGCCGAGAGCGCGACGACCGCCTGGAGCACCGAGAGCGGCGTCGCGCGGTCCCACGCTCCTCGGTCCGTGACGCGGCGTCGCACCCGCCACAGTTGAACCCGAGCAGGCCGACGAGCGTCAGGCCGACGGCCGAGTGGAGCCAGAACACCCACGCGCCGCTCGGCTCGCCCCGCGTGAACGAGTAGAGCCCGGAGCCGACTTCGACGGCGACGGCGGCCGCGATGGCCCAGTCGACGACCCGCGGCGGCGGTTCCAGCCGGCGGGCCGCGCGGGCGAGCGCCGCGCGAACCATGTCGAGAGGAGGCGCTCGACGGGTATAGTTCCGCGGTGCCAACGGCCAAGTGGCGGCGCGGACTCTGGCGGGTATGCCCACCGCACTCGTCACCGGGTCCTCGCGCGGCATCGGCGCGGCCGTCGCGGCGCGGTTCGCCCGCGACGGCTACGACGTCGCGGTCAACTACCACACCTCCGCGGACGCGGCAGAGGCCACGGCCGACGCCGTCCGCGACGCCGGCCGGGAGGCCGTCGTCGTCGGCGCGGACGTCTCCGACCCCGACGCGGCCGCGCGCCTCGTCGACACCGCGGCCGAGGAACTCGGCGGCGTCGACCACCTCGTGAACAACGCCGGCATCGACCAGCACGTGTACACGGTGGACCTCTCGCCCGCGGACTTCGACCGGGTGATGGACGTGAACGTCAACTCCGCGTTCAACTGTACGAAGGCCGCGCTCCCGCACCTCCGCGAGTCGACGGACGAGCCGTCGGCGTCGGTGACGAACGTCTCGTCCATCCTCGCGCACACCGGCGCCCCCGTGGAGTGCCACTACGCCGGGTCGAAGGGGGCGCTGTTGTCGCTGACCCGGAGCCACGCGGCCGACTTCGCGCCGGACGTGCGGGTGAACGCTGTCGCGCCCGGGCACGTCGAGACCGACATGACGAGCGACCGGAGCGAGGCAGAACTGGAAGACGAGCTAGGGGACATCCCGCTGGGGTACGTCGGGCAGCCCGCGGATATCGCGGACGCGGTGGCGTTCCTCCGGGACGCGCGGTTCGTCACGGGCGAGACGCTGAACGTGAACGGCGGCGAACTGATGCGGTGAGCGCCGCCCCGCTCACAGCCCCGCCTCGAGTCGGTCGAGCCCCTCTTCCAGCCGCTCCATCGAGTTGGCGAACGAGAGCCTGAGTCGGCCCTCCCCGGCCTCGCCGAACCCGTCTCCGGGGCGAGCACGACCCCCTCCTCCCGGCAGAGCCGCTTCGCCATCGAGAGGCTCTCCTCGTCGCCTTCGAGCGTCAGGAACGCGTAGAACGTCCCCTCGGGCCGGGGTGCTGTCACGCCGTCCATATCGTCGATGCGGTCGGCGACGTAGTCGCGCCGTTCCTCGAACGCCTCGACCATCTCGTCGAACGGCTCCTGCGCCCCCGTCAGCGCCTCGATTGCGGCGTGCTGGGCGACGCTCGGGGCACACGCCGTCGTCGCCTCGCGCACCTTCGTCGTCTCCTCGATAACCGACTCGTCGGCGGCGAGCCACCCCACCCGCCACCCGGTCATGGCGTGCGACTTCGAGCAGGAGCCGACCGTGAGTACGTTCTCGGGGTGGCCCGTGTACGACGCCACGCCCCGCGGGTCGCGGTCGTACGTCAGCCGGGCGTACACCTCGTCGGCGATTACGTACGCGTCGTGGTCGGCCGCCGCCTCCACGACGGCTCGCACCTCGCTCTCCTCGAACACCCGTCCGGTCGGGTTCGAGGGCGTACACAGCACCACCGCGCCCGTCTCCGGTCCCAGCTCTTCGAGTATCCGGTCGGCGTCGAGTTCGAACTCGGGGGCCTCCATCGGCACCTCCACGGGCGTCGCGTTCGCGAGGCGCGCGTGCGTCCAGTAGTTCGCCCACCCCGGCGAGGGGATGAGCAACTCCTCGCCCCGTTCGACCGACGCGAGCACCGCGAGGTGGAGCGCCTCCATCCCCCCGGTGGTGACGAGCACCTCGTCGGCGTCGTGTTCGACGCCGTACTCGGCGTCGAGCGTGTCGCTGATGGCCTCCCTGAGTTCGGGGAGGCCGGCGTTCGACGTGTAGTGAGTCGCCCCGTCGCGCGCGGCGTCGAACGCCGCCTCGGTGACGTGGTCGGGCGTGTCGAAGTCGGGCTCGCCGACCTCGAGACGAACGACGTCCTCGCCGTCCGCCTCCGCCTCGTCGGCCATCTCGAACATGAGACGGATGCGCGAGCGGTCGCAGTCGCGGACGCGAGCCGTGGGCTGAACCATGTCCGGGCGGTCGAGTGGGCCGCGCGTAAATGTACGCACGTCGGCGAGGCGGTGGCCGACGGACGGCCGACCACTCGCTCGTCCTGTACACCGATAAGCGCGATACGAAACCGACCGGTTCCGATCCGGATTCGCCGCCGTCGACTCCGCGTCCCGCGCCGTCCCCGCGGTCGGCGAGCGCCCGTCTCGTCCGGCCCGCGGTGCTCGCTGGCGCGCCTCGCCGGAAGGAGCGCGGAGAAGACGCGGTTTCCGACAGGGAGAGCCGATAACCGGGAGTTCTCAGTCGTCGGACGCCGTCCCCGACGCGAGTTCCGCCGGCGGGCCGCCCGCGAGTCGGTCCCGGTCGTGGTCGGCCGAGAAGTCGACGTCGGGACCGGTCGGGACGATGCGCTTGGGGTTCAGGCTCTCGTGGCTCCTGTAGTAGTGCCGGGTGACGTGGTCCACGTTCACCGTCCGCTCGACACCCGGCGTCTGGTAGACGTCTCTCGTGTACGCCCAGAGGTTCGGGTACTCGTGGACGGCCCGGCGGTTACACCGGAAGTGCGTGTGGTAGACGTGGTCGAACCGGACCAGCGTGGCGAACATGGCGACGTCGGCCTCGGTGAGTCGGTCGCCGGCGAGGTAGCGCCGCCCGCCGAGCAGGTCCTCGTACTCGTCGAGCGCGTCGAACAGTTCGTCGACGGCGTCGTCGTACGCCTCCTGCGTGCCGGCGAAGCCGGCGCGGTAGACCCCGTTGTTGATGCGCGGGTAGACGTCGTCGATGCGCTCGTCCACCTCCTCGCGGTACCCCTCGGGGTAGAGGTCGACCCCGTTGCCCTCCTCGTGGAAGGCGGTGTCGAGCATCCGCATGATCTCCTCGCTCTCGTTGTTCACGATGGTCTCCCGCTCGGTGTCCCACAGGACGGGCACCGTCACGCGACCGGTGTAGTCGTCGTCGGCTCTGGTGTACAACTCCCGGAGGTAGTCCGCGCCGTACAGCGGGTCGGGGTGCTCCTCGGAGAACTCCCAGCCGTCGTCGTAGCGTTCGGGCCGGACGAGCGAGAGCGAAATCGCGTCTTCGAGCCCCTTCAGCGCGCGCGTCGCGGCCACTCGGTGCGCCCACGGGCACGCCCGGGAGATGTAGACGTGGTACCGGCCGGGTTCGACGGGGAACTCGGGGTTCTCCACGGGGTCCGCGCCCGCCTCCGGGACGGCGCCGTCGAGCCAGTTCCGGAACGTCGTCTCGCTCCGGTCGAACTCGCCGTCGTCCGTCTCGTCCTCGCGCACGTCGGTCCGCCAGTCGCCGTCGACGAGCATGTTGGTCGCGTCGCTCATGTGGTCGTGGAACGCTCGTTCGGCCCGGACGGGGATAAGGCGTGCGTCGTCCTGTACGACCCGTACACGGCCTGTTCGTGGCAACCACTCACACGCGAACGCCGACCGAACCCGCCGAACGCCTTTGGGGCGCCGACTCGTCCCTCCGGGCATGGTCGACGCCCGCGAGTACCACGAGGAGACGACCCACCGGCCCCGGTCGGTCGGGGAGCACTCCCCGCCGATGGAGTCCGAGAACAAGCCGCGCCCGTACAAGGTGTACGAGCGCCTCCCGCGCGTCGCGCCCCCCGACTCGCCGGCGTCGCCCGAGGAACCCGCGCTGTCGGCGATTTCGGCGCCGACGGCGCGAGCGACCGGCCTGCGGTCCGGGGAGGCACCGGCGGAGGCGTCCGAGCGGGGGTCGTCGCTCGACTTCGAGGACCTCCACGCGCTGTGCCACTACGCCGCGGGGGTCACGAAGGAACTCGAGGTGCGCGGCGAGCGGATGCGGTTCCGTGCCGCGTCGTGCACCGGGAAACTATACCACGTCGACCTGTACGCCGTCACCGGCGACCTGGGGTCGCTCGACGCCGGCGTCTACCACTTCGACCCGGACTCGGGGTCGTTCGACGTCCTCCGGGAGGGCGACTACCGGGGCGTCCTCGCGCGGGCGAGCGGCGGGCACGACGGGGTCGCAGACGCCCCGGTGACGTTCGTCGCCACCTCCGAGTGGTGGCGGAACGCGTGGAAGTACACCGAGCGGACGTACCGGCACGCGTTCTGGGACTCGGGGACGGTGCTCGCGAACCTGCTGGCCGTCGCACACGGGCTGGGACACCCGGCGTCGGTCGCGCTCGGCTTCGCGGACGACCCGGTGGCGGCCCTCCTCGGCGTCGACCCGGAGACGGAGGCGCCGCTGGAACTGGTCCCGGTGGGCGACGGTGCGCCCGCTCCGGATTCGCCCGACGTCGACGCCATCGACCCCGCCACCGTCCCCGCATCGCCCGACCCCATCGACTACCCGCTCGTCCACGACGCGTGGCGCCAGAGCGCGCTCGCGGACGGCGAGGCGGCCGCCGCGTGGCGACAGCGCCTCGCGGACGCGGACCCGGCCGCGCTCGGCACGCACGGGCCGGGGGACGGCGAGGTGGTCGACCTCGACCCGGTGGACGCGGAGACGGCGTCGAGTCGCCCGCTCTGGAACACCATCCGCCGTCGAGGGTCGCTCCGTGAGTACGCCCGCGAGTCGGTCAGCGGGCGGAAGTTCGCCACCGTACTCGACCGGGCGCTCGGTCGGGTGCCGACCGAACCCGTCGCGTCGGACGCGGACGACTCGGACGGCGCGCCGTCGCGCGTGCTCGACTGCTACTGTCTCGTCCACGCCGTCGACGGCGTCCCGGCGGGCGCGTACCAGTACCACCACGAGGAGTCGGCCCTCGAGCGCGTCGGCGACACGGACCGGGAGACGGCGGGCCGCCTCGCGCTCGGCCAGTCGGTCGTCGGCGACGCGGCGGTCAACGTCTACCTCGTGGCGGACGTGGACGCGCTCGTCGACCGGTTCGGCAACCGGGGGTACCGCCTCGCGCAGCTGGCGGGCGGCGTCGCGCTCGGTCGCCTCTACCTCGCCACGTACGCCCACCGGTCGCTGGGCGGCCGCGGGTTCACGTTCTTCGACGACGAGGTGACGGACCACCTCTCGCCGCGGGCGTCCAACCAGACGCCGACGACGATGTTCGCGTTCGGCCCGCCCGCGGAGTGAGCGGCTCCTGCTCGGCTACTCACGGGCTTCCGCGACCGTCCCGGCGCTGACGCGGGCGAACCCGCCGGCGAGCGTGCGGTACTCGGCGTCCGAGCAGACTTCGCGGAGCGCCCGGTGAGCGGCGACGACGCGCGCGTCGAGCGACGCGGTCGGGCTCCGTCGGAGCGCCGTCGCGGTGCCCGGCGGGGAGCCGAGGCGAACGAACGCGCGGAACCCCGGGTTGAGCGCGCGCCACCGGCCGCGCGTGGTCCGTGCGAGGTCCAGCAACGCGATGCGGCCGCCCGGCCCGACGAGGTCCGCCCACTCGCGAACCGCGGCCGCGGGGTCGGCGAGCATCCCCGAGACGAACGCGGCACAGCAGGCGTCGGCCGCGCCGTCGCGGACGGGCGGCCGGGTCGCGTCCGCGCGGACGAACGCCGCGTCTGGCTCCCGTTCGCGGGCCACCGCGAGCACGCCGGGTGAGAAATCCACCCCCAGATACGCCCCGGTCGGACCGACCCGCTCGCGGAGCGGGCGGTGGTTCGCGCCCGTCCCGCAGCCGAGTTCGACGACCGTCGCCCCCGGCTTCGGGTCGAGCGCGTCGACGAGCGCGCTCCGGAGGCGGCTCACTCCGGGGCCGCGACGGGCGAGCGCGTCGTAGAGGCCGGCGAACGTCGTGTAGAACTCCGGCGCGTCCATCTCCATCTCCATTTCCATCTCCACCGCTACCGCCGCTCCCGTGTCGCTCCGGTCGCCGGCGCTCCTCCGCCGCTCACAGCAGGTCCCGGACGACACGTGCGACCGTCGGCGCGTCCGGGCCGAGCACGTAGAGGACCGGCTCGATGCCGAACCCGCCCGACTGGTAGAGCACGAACGTCTCCCCGGGGACGCCGTCCTCGAGCGCCGCCGCGACGGGGTCGGTCGGGGCCTCCGGGTCGAACGCGACGCACTCGTAGCCGGCGTCTTCGAGCGCCGCGACGAGGCCGTCGTCGTGCGCGACGTTCACCGCCGCACGGGCGTCGCTCCCGGCCGCTCGCGCCGAGAGGAGCACGCCGGCGACGTGCTCGCTCATGCCGAACTCCGGGTCGCCCGGAACCGTCGCCCGGCCCTTCACGTCGAAGATGCGGCCCGGAATCCCCGCCACGTCCTCGATGTCGGTCGCGTCGGGCGTGCACTCGACCAGGTTCGAGCCGACGTTCGGGATGAGGCTCGCGAAGCCCGAGGCGGCGGTGAGCGTCCGCAGCCCCCGTCGGAGCGACGCGAGCGTCCGCTCGCGCTCGCGGAGACCGCTGTCGGGGTCGTGGACGGCGAAGCCGTACTCGGCGTCCGCGAGTTCCGGCATCGCCGCCTCGTGGAGCTCCGCGAGCAGGTCGCCGTCCTCCAGTTGGCGGACGAACACCTCCAGCTCCACGAGCGCGCCGACGCGGCTCAACTCGCCCGACGCCAGCCCCTCGCCCACCCGTTCGACGATGGCGGCGACCCGCTCGTCTTCCAGCACCCGCCGGTTCCGGCTCACGTCGCCGTGGGCGTACTTCGAGACGGCCGACTGGCTGATGCCGAGCGCCTCGGCCACCTCGCGCTGGGTGAACCCCCGGTCGCGGAGGTCCTCGGCGAGCATCGAGCGGAGCGTCGGCAGGAATTCCTCGACGACCACCTCCTCGATGAACTTCACCGCCCCTCGCCTCCCGGCCCGTCGCGCCCGCCCGTCTCGTCCGCCTCGCTCTCGTCGCTCGCCGCCCCCCGCGCGAACTCGGGGTCCGCGCCGATGCGAGACGCCTGCGGGCCGGTCTGCCCCTGGTACTTCGACCCGCGCTCGACGCCGTACGGCCGCTCGGCCGGGTGCTTGAGTTCAGTGAAGATGAGCTGCGAGACGCGCATCCCCGGCGAGAGCGCGACCGGCGCGGCCCCCAGGTTCGACAGTTCGAGGGTTATCTGCCCCTCGTAGCCGGGGTCGACGATGCCCGCCGTCGCGTGGATGACGACCGCGAGGCGGCCGAGCGAGGAACGCCCCTGCACGGTCGCCAGCAGGTCGGCGGGAATCCTCACCCGCTCCTTGGTCGTCCCGAGCACGAAGTCGCCGGGGTGGAGGATGAAGTCGTCCCCCTCGGCGACGTGGGTCTCCGTGACGTACTCGTCCACCTCCCGCTCGTCGTTCGGGTGGATACACGGGATGTTGGTCCGCCGGAACTCGAGGAACTCCGACCCCAGCCGCAGGTCGACGCTCGCGGGCTGGACCTGCGTGTCGGGGTCGTCGAGCGGGTCGATGGCGAGGTCGCCGTCACGGAGGCGGCCGAGGATGTCCGTGTCCGCGAGTATCATGCGTTACCGGGGACTCCACGGCGACCGACCTAAAGGTGCGTGACCGCCGGTCGTCGGGCCGCGTGCCCGTCCGGTCGCCCGGGACGACCGGGCGCGGCTCACCGCTCGAACTCGGGGACCCGCGACCGGCCGCAGTACGCGCGGTGGAACCCGGCGAACTGGTGGTAGAAGGCCGGCAGGAGCGCCTCGCGGAGAGAGACGCCCGCGCCGTCGAGGTCGCCGAACTCGGTCTCGGTCCACGCCACGGCGTCGTCGAGGGCGGCCTCGACGGACGGAGGGACGCCCCGGTGGTCGGTCGCGTCGCGGAACGCCTCGTGGAAGGCGCCCGCCACCGCGCGGAGCACCGACGGCGAGACGGCCACTCTCGTGTCCGGCGGCGCGCCGAGGTTTCGGCTCGCGCCGTCGAGCAGCGTCGAGCCGTCGGTGACGCCGTGGCCGGCGAAGGCGGTTCGCGTTCTGTCCGACAGGGTCCAGTCGGATGCCATGTGGTAGCACGCGGGACGGCAAACCATCAATACGAACCCCCTACCGTCCCGTAGGGTGCGAGGAGAGCGCTTTTAGGCCGTCACTGCGACCCGGCGGGTGTGAAACAGGCCATCGTCGCCCGGACGGACATCGGTATGGGGACGGGCAAACTCGCCGCGCAGGTGGCGCACGCATCGCTCTCGGCGTACGAGGACACCGGCGAGCGCGCCCGCCGCGAGTGGAAGGGGGAGGGGCAGAAGAAGGTGGTCCTGAAGGGCGACGGCGAGTCGCAACTGTTCGAACTCGCGGACGCGGCGGAGCGCGAGGGGTTGCCGTACGCCGTCGTGCGCGACGCGGGCCACACGCAACTGGACCCCGGGACGGTGACGGCGCTCGCGGTCGGCCCGGGTCCCGACGCCGTCGTGGACAAGGTGACCGGCGAATTATCGCTTCTGTGAATCGGACCACCGCCTATTTTACCCACCTCCGGTGTGGGTCGTCGCACTGCGATGACCGACGCCCCGTCCGTCCTCGTCGCCGACGACGAGGAGGCAGTCGCCGAGATGTACGCCATCTGGCTCCGAGACGAGTACGACGTCTCGACGGCCCACGACGGGGAGGCGGCCGTCGAAGCCGTGACCCCCGACACCGACGTGATTCTCCTCGACCGGCGGATGCCCCGACTCCACGGTGACGAGGTGCTCGACAGACTCAGGGCGGCCGACTGCGACGCCCGCGTGGCGATGGTGACGGCCGTCGACCCGGACTTCGACGTGGTCGGGATGGCGTTCGACGCCTACCTCAGCAAGCCCGTCGGACGGACGGAACTGCTGTCGACGGTCGAGCACCTCCTCACGCTCTCCTCGTACGACGACGCGGTCCGCGACCACTTCGCGCTCGCGGAGAAGCGCGCGGCGCTCGAAGCGGCCAAGCCGCCCGCCGAGTTGGCCGGCGACGACGCGTTCGCCGCGCTGGAGGCGTCGCTCCGGCGCGCACGCGAGGCGGCCGTCGAGAGCCTCGGGGGGTTCGACCACGAGACGGCGGCGGCGGCGTTCGCCGGGATGACGGCGGAGGGCGTGCGGAACGCCAACTGGTAAGGCACTTCTCGCCGGCCGTCCAAGCGGGAGTGATGCACGACGCGCACCCCCGCGAGCGGACCGTCGGCACCGAGTTCTACGTCAGCGACGCGGACGGCATCGGCGGCCGCCTCCGCGTCGCCCCCGAGGACTTCCGGGTGCGCGAGCGCGAGCGGATGGAGCCGGAACCGGTCGACGCCGACCCGGGGTCGTACCCCCACCTCCTCGTCCGGGTCACGCTGCGGGGCTGGGACACCAACGACTTCGCCGGGCGGCTCTCGGACGGGCTGGGAGTCAGCCGCGAACGGGTCTCCTGGGCCGGAACCAAGGACAAGCACGCGATGACCACGCAACTGTTCACGCTCCGCGGGGTCGACCCCGCGGACCTCCCGGACGTGCGCGACGCGGAGGTGACGGTGCTCGGCCGGGTCGGTCGCGCGCTCACGTTCGGGGACCTCGCGGGCAACGAGTTCGAGATTCGCGTGCGGGACGCGACCGGTGACCCCGCCCCCGTCACCGCCGCGCTCCGCGCGTTCGGCGGCGACCGGGCCGCCGTCCCCAACTACTTCGGCCACCAGCGGTTCGGGAGCCGCCGTCCCGTCACCCACGAGGTGGGGCTGGCCGTGGTCCGCGGCGACTGGCGCGGCGCGGTGCTCGCGTACTGCGGCAATCCCCACGAGGCGGAACCCGAGGAGTCACGGGCGGCCCGCCGCGTCGTCGAGCGGGAGGCGGCGACCGACAGCCCGGACTGGGGGGCCGCCCTCGACGCGATGCCCGGCCGCCTGCGCTACGAGCGCTCGATGCTCCACCGGCTCGCGGAGGGGGCCGACTGGCGCGAGGCGCTCGAAGCCGTCCCGTCGAACCTCCAGCGCCTGTTCGTCAACGCCGCCCAGTCGTACGCGTTCAACCGCGTCGTGAGCGAACGACTCCGCCGCGGACTGCCGTTCGAGCGGCCCGTCGCGGGCGACGTCTGCTGTTTCGCCGAGCGCGACGTCGAGTTCCCGAAACCGGACACGGACCGGGTCCAGCGGGCGACCGACGACCGACTCGACGTGCTCGCGCGCCACTGCGAGCGCGGCCGGGCGTTCGTCACCGCACCGCTCGTCGGCACCGAGACGGACCTCGCCGAGGGGGAACCGGGAGACATCGAGCGGGCGGTGCTCTCGGACCTCGGGGTCGGCCCGGCCGACTTCGCGCTCCCCGGGTCGTTCGAGTCGACGGGCACCCGGCGGGCGATACGACTGTCGCTGGACCTCGACGTGCGCGAACGGGAGGGGGACCCGGTGTTCTCGTTCGCGCTCCCGTCCGGGTCGTACGCGACGACGGTACTCCGGGAGTACCTGAAGTGCGACCCGGAACGACTCTGAGTCGGGTCGACCCCGTCGAATCGCCCGGCTCGGCGGTCGTGGCGCGCTTCCGCGCGGTCTCGCGGGAGCCGGCGCTTATTTCCGCGAGAGGGGCGTAGTCCTCTGGAGACGATTCCAATGGACGTCGCTAAACTCGTCGGCGGTCGGGAACGTGTCGGGTGGTGGCTGTTCGTCGCGGTCCTCTTCGCCGCGGCGGTGTTCATCGCGCACTCGTTCGTCGGGATGCTCGCGCTCGGCGTCTTCGGCTACTACGCGACGCGACCCATCCACCGCCGAGTCGACCAGTACGTCAACTCCGACCGCCTCGCGGCCGGGATAACGGTCGCGCTCGCCATCGTCCCGGTCGTCCTCGTCGCGCTGTACGCCGGGTTCCGGGTGTTCCAGCAGGTACAGATGCTCGTCGGTGGGGAGGGACAGGCCCCCCTCATCCAGCGGTACTTCAACCTGGAGGAACTCTCCGAGGAGCAGGGGAAGTTCCTGGCGTCGCTCACTCAGAATCCCGTCCAGACTCTCACCGCCCCCGACCAGTCCATCCAGTCCGCACTCCAGATGGGGACGACCGTCGTCTCGGCCGTCGTGGGGGGTGCCCTGCTCATCTCGCTCGCGATCGCCGTCTCGTACTTCCTCCTGGAACGACAGGACACGCTCTCGGACGCGCTGCTCGACCTCACCGGCGGCGAGGACTCCACGGCGCACGCGTACGCCGTCGCCGTCGACGAGGACCTCGAGTCGGTGTTCTTCGGGAATCTCCTGTTCGTCGTCGTCATGACGGTCATCGCCACCGCCGTCTACGCCGGGACGAACGTCGTCGCGCCCCAGGGAGTAAGCGTACCGATGGTGCTCACGCTGGGGTTTCTGACGGGGGTCGCGAGCCTCATCCCCATCGTCGTCGGGAAGATCATCTACCTCCCGGTCGTCGCCTACCTCGGGTTCCAGACGACCCAGAGCGGCGGTAGCCTCGTGTTCGTCGGCGGGGTGCTCGTCGTCTACTTCCTGGCGCTCGACATCCTCCCGCAGGGACTCGTCCAACCGTACATCACGGGCCGGCAACTCGACATGGTGATGATGATGTTCGCGTACGTGCTCGGCCCCATCCTGTTCGGCTGGTACGGGTTCTTCTTCCTCCCCATCGTCTTCATCGTGATGCTCGAGGCCGTCCGCATCGTCCTCCCGGAACTGATTCACGGCGAACCGCTCACCCCCGACGTGTCCATGGGCGGCGACGTCGGGACCGACCCTCAGTCCGAGGAGGAGGTGTCGGCTAGCGACCCGGTCGACGACGAGGCGAGCGACGAGGTGACGGGCGACGACGAGGTGGACGGTTCGGCGCCCGCGTCCGACTAGCGCCCGAGCGGGCTGTCGGGTCGGCACCGAGCGGTCGAACGACCCGTTCCGGACCGCGCGCACGGGCCGGTGGCTCCCCTCCCGCGACAGGTTCGCTGCCGTCGGTCGTCGCCCGATAGTCGGTGAGCTTCGCGACCGAGTCGGCGTCCGGAATCTCGTCCCCGTGTTCGGGAGAACTGCCCTCCTGCGGCTCGCCGGTTCGTGACCGCGTACCACGGCACCGTCAGCCCTATGTCCGGGCTTGCCGACGCGTCGGACGAAGCGTTCTATGACCCGTCGGTTCGCGTGTCGACCGGTGTTCGACCCGCTCTCGCCTCCAGCCGCGAGCGGGGCCCGATAGCCGCAGCACTCGGGCTCGCTCCGCTACCTCCCGTAGCCGCAGTTCACCGACCGAACACACGCACATGTCGCCACTCACCGAGCCACCGGCCCACTGCCGGGGCTCGTCCGACCACGCACCGTCTCACGACCAACGGACGCGTCGCCCGCTGCCGCGACGACCGCGTCGACCGCGTTCGACGACCGCCGGCGGTGGCCGCCGATGACCGCGGCCGACGCGGCCGGCGAGGGGCCGTCGCTGTGGCGGAACCGCGACTTCCTGCGGTTCTTCGCCGGGCAGTTCGTGACGAACGCCGGGGACAGCCTCTACACCGTCGCCGTCCTGTGGCTCGTCTACGACCTCAGCGGGTCGACCGTCCTCACCGGGGTCGCGAACGCCCTGCTGCTGCTCCCGTGGCTGTTGCAGATACTCGCCGGACCGGTCGTCGACCGCCTCCCGCTCAAACCCGTGCTCGTCGGGTCGCAGGCCCTACAGGGCGTCGTCGTGCTCGCGCTCCCGCTCGCCGCAGTGACGGGGCGGCTGAGCGTCGGCGTCCTGCTCGCGGTGGTGCCGGTGTTGACGCTCGCGACGCTGGTGATGGCGCCGATGCAGGCGGCGCTCGTTCCCCGCATCGTCGCCGACGAGCAGTTGTCGCGGGGTAACTCCGCGCTCGCGACCGTCACGCTCGGGCTGGACATGGTGTTCGACGCGCTCGGCGGCGGGGTCATCGCCGTCTTCGGCGCGACGGCGCTGTTCCTGCTCGACTCGGCCACGTTCGCCGTCGCCGGCCTGCTGTTTGCCGGCATCGCGGTGCCGGCGTCCGGCGGCGGGGGCGAGGCGTCCGAGGAGACCGACGGCTCGGTGCTCGGGTCGTACGTCGCCGACCTGCGAGCGGGCGTCGAGATACTCCGGGGGTCCGTCTTCGTCGAACTGGTGTTCACCACGGCGGTGTTCAACCTCGCGACCGGCGTGACGCTCGCGGTCCTGCCGGCGTTCGGCGACGAACTCGGTGGTCCCGCCGTCTACGGTCTGCTGTTGGGTGCGCTCGGCGTCGGTCGGCTGGTCGGGTCGCTCCTCGCGCCGTCCCTGGAGCGCGTCGCGTACGGCCGGCTGACGCTGGTCGCCAACTCGCTGGCCGCGTGCTGCTGGCTCGCCGCAGTGTACGCGCCGTCGCCGTCGATCACGGTCGTCCTGTTCGGACTCGCGTGGGTGCCCGCGGGCGTCGGCGGCGTGCTCACGGCCACGCTGAACCAGACCGTCTTCCCCGAGAACCACCTCGGGCGCGTCTCCTCCATCAAGGGGACGGCCTCCGGGGCGACGCTGCCGTTCGGTTCGCTGGTCGGCGGGGTCGTCGCCGAACTGCTGGGGACGACGACCACGATGGGACTCGCCGCGTTCGGCTTTGGGTTCACGGGACTGTACGTCCTCGTGCGCCCTCGACTCCGGCGACTCCCGACGGTCGCGGACGCCGACCCGGCGGCGTTCGACGTGACGACGCCGTCGGGTCGCGGTGACGAGTAGCGCGACCCAGTCCGACAGACCGGTCCCGGACCGCCATCCTCGAACGTCTGTCGCCGACCGGCGGTTCAGTATCGCGGTATCGGGTGTATAGACGAGCCTCGGTCGAGTCGGCGGGTCGCCGGACCGCCGCTTGAGAGGCGACACCGGCGAACGGACGTGCCGCCCGAAACGGACGGGCTTATCCGGCGCGGCGGCGTCGCTCCGGTATGAACTGCCGGCGGTGCAGCGCCTCGCTCGACCGACCGGGCGACTACTGCCTGCGCTGTGAGACCGCCAACTGCGACGCCGTCGTCGTCGTCTTCGCCCCCGACCGCGCGACGCTCACGATGCTGGCGTTCGAGGAGGAGGCGGCCGACGGTCGGGCGCCGGCCGACGGCGGGGCGCGGGTGGTCGGCGAGACGACGGTGACGGCGGTGCCGGAGACGGACGAGCGGACCCGTCCCGCGTACCTCCGGAACTTCGCCGGCCGGGTCGCGGACGAACTCCGGCGCAAGCGTCCGGAGACGGTGTACGCCGCCGGCGAACGTGACCCGCTGCGCGAGACGCGCTCGCAGGTCCACTACGAGTTCTACCGCGTCCCCGACGACGACCCGGTGGGAACGGTCGTCGAACGACGGGGGGAGCCGTCGCTCGAGGTGGTCGAGAAGGCGCCGGGAGAGAAACTCGGCGGCTCGCACTCCACGCTCATCGGCGGCCGGACGGGCCGGAAGGTCATCGGCGTCGTCGCCGCCCACCCGCACGTGAAGAAGATCATCCCCGGACCCATCGACGCCGGTGGACAGGGGTCGCGGACCGGACTCCGCGCGAAGGCGACGCGCGCGGACAAGCACGGCAACGTCCGTCTCCTGTTGCGGGACGGGTCGAGCGTCCAGGAGAACCGGGTCGTGACGACGGCCGGCGACCGCGAGACCGGCGAGCGGGTGCGGGCCGACCTGAACGACGCGTTACGCGACGAGGGGTTCGCCTAGACCGCCTGGTGGTCGTCGGCCAGTCCGTGTTCGTCGCTCGGGTGGGGGTCCGAGCGTTCGTAGAGGCCGTAGAGGGTGAAGGTGAGGCCCAGTTCCCGGCAGGCGTCGCGATACTCCGCCAGCGCGTCCCGCGAGGGGAACTGGAATCGGTAGTTCCAGCCGTTCTGGTCCCCGACGGCCGAGACGGGGGTGGCTTCGAGTTCCAGCCACTTCCGGTACGTCGTCCGTGCGTGCGCCTTCTCCGAGAGCGTCGCCCGGTAGAACCGGAAGTCCGGCCCCTCTCCGAGCACGCGGACGTCGTCGACCGACTCGTCGGATTCGAGACCGCCCTCGAACCGGGTCAGGTCGTCGCCGCGCGCGAAGAACTCCAGGCGCGCCGGGTCGGTGTCGATGGTGCGTTCGAGGTCCACAGTCACCTCGGGTGCCGCCGCCAGCGCGTCACGGAGGATGGGCGTCGACAGGTGGAATTCGGCGATTAGCATTCCGGTTGGCTCCGTCCCCTAACGACGGTACTCGCTGATAAAGATACTCCCCGCACGTGCCGGTCGCCGTTCACACGACGGGGCAGCGTTTTGTATATTACTTCGTAACTAACACGAACTAAATATTCTATCCCGGCGCCGACGGGTGGCCGGAGGGGTGGCCGACCGGGTCCGCGCGCGTCCGTCCCGGTGGCGCGCCGACTCGCAGGGTTTTTCACCACCAGCGGCGAACCGGTGACCACTATGGCCGAGGACAAGGCGCGAAGCGTCGGGAGCGCCGGGCGGTTCGGCGCGCGCTACGGGCGCGTCGCCCGCAGACGGGTCTCCGAGATCGAAGGCGGGATGAACAGCGCGACGCTCGACGGCGACTCGGTGAAGCGCGTCGGCACGGGCGTCTGGGTCAACGAGGAGACGGGCGAGACGTTCACCGGCGGCGCGTACCGCCCGCAGACCCCCGGCGGCCGGGGCGTGCGGCGCTCCATCCGGGCGGCGCTCGAGGGCGAAGAGGACGACGAGTAACGTAAGTAGTCCCGCCTCACACTACCGATATGAGCTACAAGTGCTCCCGCTGTAAGCGCGACGTGGAACTCGACGAGTACGGTGGGGTCCGGTGCCCCTACTGCGGGCACCGGGTGCTCCTGAAGGAGCGCGCCCCCGTCGTGAAAGAAGTCGACGTGAAGTGACCCCCCCGGGGGACGCCGACCACCGTGCGGTTCTCTCGTTTCCCTACGTCGACGAGCGGCGCGCTCGGGCGGTCCACGAGGCGGTCGCCGTCGAGGGGGGCGAGATGGCCGACGAACGCTCGGGCGCGGACGCGAGGCGCGACGGCGACACGGTCGAGGTGGTCGTCCGCGCGCGCGACCTGGTCGCGCTCCGGGCGGGGACGAACACGTGGACGCGACTGGTTCGAGTCGCGGAGGACGCGGTCGCCGTGGCCGAGTGAGAGGGAGCGCCGTCGGCGGGTCGAGGGCGCGCGAGCACCGGCGCGCGCTCGCGCCGGCACATGACCGGGTTTTTCAGGCCGAAGCACGTCGGCCCTGGTATGCAGGGTAATCTGCCGCCGCAGGCGCAGGAGAAGATCGAGGAACTACAGGACCTTCAGGAGCAGGCCCAGCAGCTCGCAGAGCAGAAGCAGTCGACGGAGACGTCGCTCTCGGAGGCGGAGACGGCCCTCGAGACGCTCGAGGACGTCGACGAGGACACGGTCATGTACCGCGAGGTCGGCGAACTCCTCGTCGAGACCACGTACGACGAGGCGTACGAGGAACTCGAGGAGAAGGTCGACACGCTGGAGATGCGCGCGGAGCGCTTCGACAAACAGGAGACGCGCGTGCAGGAGGAGTTCGAGGAACTCCAGCAGGAACTCCAGCAGATGCTCCAGCAGGGCGGCGGCGGCGGCGGTCCGGCGGGGATGGGCGGCGGTCCCGGCGGTCCGGGCGGTCCCGGTGGCGCCGGCGGCGCGTAGATGAGCCCGGACGAGACGGACGAACCGAGCCGAGCGGACGGCCCGACCGACCGCGAGGTGGTCGAGACGGCCTCGGAGGCGGCCGAGGGGGTCGTCCTCGAGCGGTACAAGCAGGCCGACCTGCGTGACTTCGACGTGACGGTCACGTTCGAGGACGGCGTGCTCGACGTGGACGTCTACGTCAACCCCCCGGCGGACGCCGACGCCGACGCGGAGGACGTGGCCGACGAGGCCGCTCGCGCCGCGCGCGACGCGGTCGACGACCTGTTCGACGAGGCGTGAGCGGCCGCGAGCGCGCCGTCGAATCGCGTTCTCGCGCCTCGCTCTCGAGCATCCGACAGCCGCGGCGTCGGGCGGATGAACGGTCCTAGCCGCTTTTGTCCGTTCGGGATGTGTGTTACCACATGGCACGAAGCGGTCGACCCGGAACCACCCCACTGGACAGCTACCGGGAGCGACTCCGCGAGACGCCGCGGTGCGGGGAGTGCGGCTACACCGACGAGGGCGGGCGGTGGGAGACGGGGTATCGGAACCGCCGCCTCGTCTACCGACACGTCTGTCCCCGGTGTGACGCCGTCGAGACGCTGACGCTCCGACTGGACCGGACGTGAGCGAATCGGCGGTGGCCGCCGCCCCTGCGGCACTCCCGGTTCTCCCGACTGCCCGACAGCTCTCGATAGCGCGCCCAGCAACGCTCAGGCGTCGGTTCTGCCAACCGACGCCCGTGACGGAGGAACACTCGACGGGCGTACTGCCGATAACGGTCGACTCGCTCCGCGCGGACGGGACGCCAGGGAAGCGACGGGAGACGACTCCGGAGTCGGTCAGGTGCCCGGGTCGCGGTCGAGTGTCGCCTCGTACGCCCGCCCGCGGAGGCGGAACGTCACGCTGTCGGTGTCGTGGCCGAACGGGTACGTCGTCCACGCGCTCTCGGCCGTGCGGAGACGGACCGTCTCGACGCCCTCCTCGGCCGCTCCGAACGAGGCGACGGCGTTCCACAGCGCCGGGCCGCGGAGGAGCGACAGTTGTTCGGCGACGGTCGGTGTCGCGTCCGCCGCGTCGGCGGCGCGTTCGGCGGTCACGACGGCCCGGTCCGCCGCGTCCGCCTCCCGCCAGGCGTCGCTCGTGGCCGTGACGGTAGTCCCGTCCCGCTCGCTGGTCACGTCCGCGAGTGGCCCCGTGAGCGGGTCGCCCGTCACCTCGACCAGCGCGGCTATCGACCCCTCGCCGGCGTCGAACTCCTGGCGGACGGCGTACGTGCCGGCGCCGACCGGCCCCAGCGTCTGCCCGTCGGCCCCGCCGGCGAACGGGACGCCGTCCGGCGGGCGGTCCGGGCGGAGCGTCACGGTGAACGACCGGGTCCGGCCCGGCCCGACGTGCCAGCACGCTTCGAGCACCACCCACGGGAACAGCTTGTACCACGTTCCCTCGCGGAGTTTGTACAGCGTCCACACCCCGCAGCCGTCCTCGCGGTCGCCGCGCTTGACGGCGGTGAACGTCACCGCCGTCGGGAGCGACACCCGTTCGGCGGACGGGCGGAGGTAGAGGCCGCTGTCGGCGTCGGCCTCGTGGTACCACGCGGTCGGGTCCCCCTCCACGTCGGGAACCGAGCGCCCCGCGAACCGCGACTCGCCCGGCGGGTCGGGCGGCGTTCCCGTCGCCGTCGTCGCGGCGGTGGTCGTGGGCGCGGCAGTCGACGAGGTGGGCGCCGAGTCGGTGTCGGTCGGCGTGCTCGCGGGGGTCCCGGTTCCCCCGCCCGAGCCGGGGCCGGGGGCGAGACAGCCGGCGGACAGGCCGGCCAGCGAGGCGAGGAGGGAGCGGCGTCGCACACCGTCCGATTCGCGCCGGGCGACAAGTGCTTTCCCGCCGACGTTCGCCTTGTACAAGGCAAGCCGAACCGTGAGAGACGGCTGGAGCGATAGCCCGTGAGTTCTTCCGGGCCGTTCGTCCGACCGGTTCCACCCGGACTGGGTCGCGTACCAGCCGACCGCCGCGAGCGCGAACGCGGCGAGCAGGTACGGGAGGACGTACGCCCCGACGACGTTCGCGGCGGCCGCTCTCGCCGCTCCGACTCAGCGGGCGGGGCCGTCGCCTACGCCTCCCGTTCCGGTTCCCGCTCGACCCGGCCGCCGTTGGCGACGGTGTTCGCCACCAGTTCGGCGGTCGCGCGCCGGATGAGTTCCGACACCGACTGGGGCGCGACGTTCAACTCGCTCGCGAGGTCCGTCTGGGTGGCCCGACGCGGCACGTCGAAGTAGCCGGCGTCGAACGCTGAGAGGAGCACGGTCCGCTGTCGCTCCGTCAGCCCGTACGTCCCGCCCGCGTCCTCGACGCCGTCGGCGTCGTACACGCGCCGCACGTCGAGTCCGACCCCGACCGAGACGCACTCGCCGAGGAACGTGGAGAGGTCGGTCGCCTCGGCGAACCGGATGGTGAACTCCCAGCCGTCGCGCCGTCCCTCGCCGGAGAGCAACTCTCCCTCCGCGGCCGTTATCGGGCCGAGCACGCCCCCGTCGGTTCCGGACCACTCCACGCGGTAGAGGGCGCGTTCGTCGTCGCTCGCGACCCGTTCGAGCGACTCGACGGTGGGGTCGTCGGCCGCGGCCGCCTCGAACGCCGAGAGGTCGGTCTCGCCGACCTCGAACGTGGGGACGACCCCCTCGCCGGTCGGGACCAGTTCTTCGAGGTGGACGACCGCCTCGGTCGTCGCCAGCGTCTCCCCCAGCAGGAACTCCCCACGTCCGACGACCGCCTCGACGACGCGCGCCATGCCGGACGGTAGACGCGACGCGAGATAACCCGCTCGCCAGAGCGCGACCCGTCGTCTCGAGGCCGACGGAAAAAGGTACGGCGTGAGCAGGCCGCAGGTACACGCGTCTCAGCCGAGTTCGTTTCGACGCCGGTTCACACCGGTACCGTCGATGGGGACGGTTCGTGGACACCGGTGGTCGCGTGTCCGCGGATACCGGAACGTCCGGAACGCGCAGAGACGCGCACCGCGGCTCGGAGCCGGGTCGAACGGGTGGCTACCGCCACCGGGACCTCCGACTCGACCCGGCTCCGTCGGTGGGATTCTCCGACTCGTCGGCGCTCGGTAACTCGACCGCCGTCGCCGCGGTTCGTCTCGCACCGACTCACGTCAGGCGTGGCGAAGTTACTTGTGTAGGCGCGCGTCAGGCCGGGTATGGTCGAGGCGTTCGCCGTGGCGAGCGGCAAGGGGGGGACGGGGAAGACGACGAGCACGCTCGCGCTCGGGATGGCGCTCGCGGACGAGTACGACGTGACCGTCGTGGACGCCGACACGGGGATGGCGAACCTGCTGTTTCACGCCGGACTCGACGACGCCGACGTGACGCTCCACGACCTGCTGGTCGAGGGGGCGGAGACGGACGTGGCCGAGGCGACGTACGACCGGTACGGGATGCGGGTCGTCCCCTGCGGGACGAGCCTCGCGGCGTTCGAGGCGTCCGACCCGGCGCGCCTCCGGGCGGTCGCCGCGGAACTGGCGGCCGACGCCGACGTGCTGTTGCTCGACTCCCCGGCGACGCTCGCCTCGAAGAGCGCCGTGCTCCCGGTGGTGCTCGCGGACCGCGTCGTCACCGTGCTCCAGCCGACGATCCCCTCGCTCTCGGACGGGCTGAAGGTCCAGGAGTACGCCCGCTCGTACGGCACGGAGGGGGCGGGCGTCCTGTTCAACAAGGTTCACGGCGACCTGGGACGGGTCGCCGACCAGGCCGAGGAGTACTTCGACGGCGGGACGCTCGGCGTCGTCCCCGACAGCGACGCCGCGCGGGCCGCGCGCGACGCGGGCGAACCGCTGCTCGCACACGCGCCCGAGTCGGCCGCCGCGGCGGCGTTCCGCGAGGCGGCGGCCCGTATCGATCCCCGCCCCGGCGAGGCGGGCGCGGTGGCGGACCGCTTCCGCAGCGCCGTCGTCCCCGAGCGGCCATGAGCGGCGGTCCCACCGTCGGCGCGGGCCGCGTCGCCATCCCCCGGGGCGACCTGCGCTCGGCGCGCGTCGTGGACGGTCCCGGCGACCCGCTGCGGGCCGCCCTCGACGACGCGACGACGGGCTACCTCACGCTCGAACCCCAGTCGGCGCTCCTGCTCGACGGCGGTACGCACGGGGTGCTCACTCTCGCCGACGGGGTCCCGGTCCTCGCCTACGAGGCGGGCAGCGACGCCGGCGGTCCGGACGCGCTGGCGGCGCTCGCGACGGTCGGTCCCGTCAGGGCCTCGCTGTACGCGCTCCCCGAACGGGCGCTGGAGGCCGCACACTCGTGTGCGGACCTCCGCGTCGCGCCGGGCGCGCCGGCCCGGGACCTCGCGGGCGACCCGGCGCTCGCGCGCCGGACGCGCGAGGCGGCGCCGGCGGACGCCGGGGGACGACGCGAGTACGGGCGCACACGACGCGCTCGCGTCGTTCCTCGCGGACGAGGAACGGGTAGACGCCATCCGCGCCGAGGCGCGCGAGGAGGCGGAAGCGCGCGCCCGCGAGTGGGGGCTCTCGGACAACCTCGTCGACCCGGACGAAGCGTGACCCGGGCGCGTCGACCGGGGCGGGTGTCGGTCGCGGGGGTGGGCGCGGCGTGAGCCGGCGGCTCCCGACGCCCGAGCGGACGCGCTGGTGGCTCCTCGCGCTCGCGGGAGCCGCCGCGGTCGGGCTGTTCCTCTACTCGTTCGTCGGGACGTTCGTCACGGGGCTGTTCATCTACTACGCGGTCCGGCCGATTCACACGCGGCTGGAACGAGTGCTCCCCTCGCACGGACTGGCTGCGACGGTGACGGTGCTGGCGCTCGTCGTGCCGATACTGGCGCTCGTCGGCTACGCCGGGAGCATCGCGGTCCAGGAGCTCTCGGCGTTCGCGGGGGCGAACGCCGTCCAGTTCGTCGTCTCTCGGCTCCCCGGCGACCCGTCGTCGCTCTCGGAGGCGGTCCGGAACCCGCTCGCGTTCTCGCGCCGTCTCGGGGAACTTCGGGGCATCCGCGAGGGTCTCTCGGCGCTCCTCGGGACGCTCGCCACGCTCGGGAACGCCTTCTTGCACCTCTCGTTGATGCTGGCGCTCGTCTTCTTCCTCCTGCGGGACGGCGACGACGTGGACCGGTGGGTGCGCGAGCGCGTGTTCGACCCGGGCAGTCCGGGGTACGCGCTCCTCCGCACCGTCGACGCCGACCTGGAGGAGGTGTACTTCGGCAACTTCGTGACGGTGGTGCTCGTCGGCGTCGCCTCCGTGCTGGTCTACAACGGGTACAACATGGTCGCGCCCGCGGCGGTCACCCTGCCCGTCCCGACCCTGCTCGCGCTGCTAACCGGGGTGGCCACGTTCGTCCCGCTGGTCGTCGGGAAACTGGTGTACGTCCCGGCCGGACTCTACCTCCTCGCCGCCGCGGTTCGCACGGGGACGCCGTTCACCTACCCCGCGGCGTTCCTCGTCGCGTCGTTCCTCCTGCTCGACATCCTCCCCCAGACAGTGCTCCGCCCGTACCTCTCGGGCCGCGGCATCCACACCGGGCTGGTGCTGTTCGCGTACGTGCTCGGCGCGGCCCTGTTCGGCTGGTACGGGCTGTTCCTCGGGCCGCTCCTCGCCGTGTTCGCGGTCCACGCCGTCGGGTACTCGGTGTCGCGTCTCCGCGCGGAGCAGGGAGTCCGCGACGACGACGGGGCGAAGGCGACCGACCTCGGCACGGAACCCGACGAGGTGCTAGACGAGGTGGACGACGGCGACGGCGGGGACGACCGAGACGACGCGGACGGGACGGACGAGGGCACCCGGTCCGGCTGACGACGGGACGAACCGGGAACCGGCGGACTCAGGGGCGGCGGGGGCGAAGCCCGGGCGTGACGCTGTTGCGCCTGCTGGGCTGCCGGACGCCGGCCGACTTCGCCGAGTGGTACCGCGCCGGTGCGGAGTACACCGCTCGCGTGACGGAGGAGATGGGGTTCGACGGGGGGGACCTGCGGGCAGACTGCCGCGACGGGTACGCGGCGCTCCGCGGAGGGCGAACCGACGTACCGCCCACGCTCGCCCGGACTGTCGCCGCCACGCTGTTCGCCGACGCCGCGTTCGGCCCGCCGTTCCTCCCGTGGACCCCGACGTGGTACCGCGCCGCGCTGACGGGGCCGGTCGCGCTGGCGTCGTGGCGGCTTCGCCGGGTCGCGACCCCGTACGCCCGCGTCGGGGGCGGCGTCCCGGCCCCGTCGTTCTCCCGCCCCGTCGACGTTCCGGTCGCGGGCGCGCCGGCGACGGCTGGCGTCTCCGGGTTCCGCGACCGCTTCCTGCTCGCGGACGCCGTGCTCCACGTGGAGTGGTTCGCGTACGTCGCCCGCGAGTCGGGCGTCGACGTGCCCGCGTCGCTCGTGGAACGGACCCGCCGCCTCTCGGCGGCGTACTACGGCGGGCGGCGCGACAGCCTCCCGCCCGACGTCCGCCGGTTCCAGCGACTGCTGTTCGCGGACGACGCGTGGGTCCGCGACGTGGACGCGAGCTACCGGCTGAACTCCGCGCTGTTCTCGGTCTGGACGGACGTGCTCCGGACGGAGCGCGAGCGACTGGCGCGCGCCACGGCGTGAGCGCCGGTCACTCGTCGTCGCTCGACTCGCCCCCGTCCGAGACCGTCGTCACCGACGACCGGCCCGGGGAGACGGTCAGCGACCCGTAGGTGGTGTCCGCGTCGCGGGCGTGGGCGTCCCGCACCGCCCGGCGAGTGCGGGCGAAGTTGGCGGCCGTGAGCGCGGTGAACGGGAGGAGGACGAGGCTCGCGAGTACCGACGCCGGGACCGTGGCGAGGGGCGGAACGCCCGTCCACGACAGGACGACGAGGACGACGCCGACGGCGCACGCGGCGGCGTAGTACCGCGTCCACCGGACTTCGTGGGGGTGCCACAGGTACTTGCGGAGGTCGGCCCCGGCGGCCGTGAGTTCCACGTCGCCGCGGTTCTCGTCGTAGTCGAGGACACCTGCGTCGGCGAGTTTCGGCAGGTGCGTCTGGCGGAGCGCCGTGTAGACGCGCTTTCGCTGCTTCGAGGTCACTTCCTCGGGTGGACAGCCGTTCTCCCAGGCGGCGAGCAGGGACGCCAGTTCTCCGACGTCGGACCCCGGGCCGTCGTCCAGCAGCGAGTGGATGACGTTTCGCCGACGGCGGTTGCTCAAGAGCGTGTATATCTGGTCGCGTTCGATACGACTCTCCCGTCGGTCTCCCCCGTCTTCCCCGCTCATGTTCGACCCTCCTCGGAGCACGTCACATTACCAGCTACGTACTTGTTCGAGTAACCTGGCATTAATTGTTCCGCCCGCGGCGGTCGGGTCGCGAGCGGCCCGTTCACGGGTCGTTCACCGCTATACAGTCGCCGGACGATGGAGTGGGGCCGCCGATATTATTGTCCGATTGATGGTTCGGTCCGACGTAACCCGCGTGTACTTATCCCCGCCGCGGTCGTCCTCCTCGCACATGTACGACGACGACCCGCCGCTCGTCTCCGTCGTCGTCCCCACCCACTACCGGAACGACAGGCTGGACGCCGCACTCGATAGCGTCGCCGCGCAGACGCACCCGGCCGTCGAGACCGTCGTCGTCGACGACTCGGGAGAGGGGCACGCGCGCCCGGTCGCCGAACGGCACGACGTCGAGTACGTGGCCTTGCCGGAGAACCGCGGGGCGAACGCCGCCCGGACGGTCGGGGTGGACCGCGCGAGCGGGACGTACGTCCAGTTGCTCGACGACGACGACCGGCTCCGCCCGGAGAAACTCGCCCGGCAGGTCGAACTGCTCGAATCGTCGCCGTGTGCAGGCGTCGCCTACTGCGGGATGACGTTCGACGACGGCCGCCGGTTCGACCCCGACCCGGACGCGCGCGGGGACGTACTGGAGCGAGCGCTGGCGTTCGACCTCTACCCGTGTCTCACGTCGACCATGCTCGCGGAACGACGGCTGTACGACGCGGTCGTCCCGCTGGCCGACCGCCCGGGCGCACAGGACCTCGGGCTCATCGTCGAGTTCGCCCGCCGAACGCAGTTCGAGTTCGTCGACGCCCCGCTCGTCGTCCGCGGCGACTCGCCCGGGTCGCTCGGCGGGTCGCTCGGCGTCTTCGAGGGTCGCCGCGACATCGTCCGCGAGTACGCCGACCTCTACGACCGGGAGACGCGGGCACGGGCGCTCGCGTCGACGCACGAGTTCCGGGCCTCGCTCCTGCTCGACGACCGCGGCTGGTCGGCCCGGGCGGTCGCGGACCTCGTGCGGACGGCCTGGTGGCGGCGGACCCCCCGAGCCGTCGCGCTCCTGCTGGCGTCGCTGTTCGGTCGGCCGGGGGTCCGATTCGGCTCTCGGCTCCTCCGGGCGGCGTCGGGGACCACCTCCGACGCCCCCGGCCCGGCCGAGTGAGCACGGGGCCGCCGCTCCGTACCGATTCGGTCTCTCTCGGCGGCACAGCACGCTATCGGACCGGTCGTCGAAGAAAAGATGTCACACTCGCGATGTGCGTCGAGTAGCCGAACGGGGTCGTTACGCCGACTCGTTCCCGCTGGTCGTCTCGTTGCCGACGGTCGTCGTCTCGTTGCCGACGGTCGTCGTCTCGTTGCCGACGGTCGTCGTCTCGTTCGACTCCGTCTCTCCTCGGCGGCGGTCGTCTCCTCTTCCTCCGCGGCAGTCGTCTCCTCTTCCTCCGCGGCAGTCGTCTCTTCTTCCTCTGCGGCGGTCGTCTCCTCTTCCTCTGCGGCGGTCGTCTCCTCGGCGGCGACCGTGGTTTCCTCGGCCATCGCCGTGGTTGCCTCGCCGGCGCCCATGTCTGTCTCGTTCGCCGCGCCCCCACCGCCGCCCGAACATCCCGCGACGAGCGCGAGCGCAGTGCCTGATAGTCCAGCCAGCAGCTTTCGCCTGGTTGTTGTTTCTCGCATCGCAGCGCTCCTCGCTACAGCGGCCCCCGGATTAACTCGGCGTCATCGTCCACCGTCCTCCCGAGGCGTTTCCAACGGTCCCCCTCCCTCCCGGGACGGTTTCGACGATTGCGAACTGTTTCGGAGTGAATTGTTGCTCATTACTTACCGCCTTATTCTCCCTTGCGACGGCGTTTTTACTGCCCGTCGTCTCCCCACAGTACGATGGAATCCCGGTCCCCTTCAGGGACGCGCGGCCGCGCATTCGTTCTCGTGGTCGTTACGTGTCTTCTGTTGGCGTCTACAGGGTCAGCCGCGGCCGTTGCTCCGTCCTTACAGATGAACGTGGACGGCGACGGTATCGTGGTGACGGCGGACAACGTCGCGTACCTCGCGAACTGGCAGTCGCAGTCGGTTTCGGTGTCGGTCAACGGGACGGGAGTGCAGAAGGTGTGTCTGGGGACCACCGGCGGCGGCGACCAGACGCTCGCGTGTCGGCCGGTGAACCCGAACGCGACGCAGACGAACATCCAGTTCGCGTTCGATAGCTGGCCGAACAACGACACCGGCCAGCGAACGCTGGTCGCGACCGCTCGCGCCAACGGGACGGTGCTGGCGAGCGCCGAGCGGCCCGTCCACCTCCTCTCGGCCGACGGCGACGTGGACGGGGACGGCCTCGGGAACCGCAACGAGATAAACGGGTCGACGGGCTTCCTGGACGCCGACACGGACGACGACGGCCTCGACGACGGCGCGGAAATCCGGACGCACGAGACGGACCCGACCGTCGCGGACACCGACTCGGACAACCTCAGCGACGGCGCGGAGGTGAACGAGTACGGGACGAACCCGACCGAACCCGACACGGACAGCGACAACCTCAGCGACGGGGCCGAGGTGCTCTCGCACGGGACGGACCCGGCGACCGGCGACACGGACGGGGACGGCCTCGACGACGGCACGGAGATTCACGAGTACAACACGAGTCCGACGAAGGCCGACACGGACGGGGACGGCCTCGACGACGGCGCGGAGGTGAACGTCCACGGAACGAACCCGACGAGCGCCGACACGGACGGGGACGGCCTCGACGACGGCGTAGAGGTGAACGAGTACGGGACGAACCCGACCGAACCTGACACGGACGGCGACGGACTGGCCGACGGTCCCGAGGTGAAGGAGTACGGGACGAACCCGACCGAACCCGACACGGACGGCGACGGTCGGCCCGACGGCGCCGAGGTCCAGGCCGGGACGAACCCGACCGACGGCATCGACGAGACGACCATGCTCGGGGTCGGGCTCGTGGTCGGCGCGTTCCTCCTCGTCGCGGGAGTGGTCTTCTTCGCCCGACGGCGCGGTCTGGGTGGCTCGCTCCCGTTCGGCGGGTCCGGGGGCGGCTCCGACGACTCCGAGTCCGGGGACGAGCCAGACGACCCCGGCGCGGGCACGCCGGCGGCCGACGGTACCGCGGACGGACCGACCGTCGCCGAGCCCACCGAGGGCACCGAGGTGACCGACGAGGGGGGCGACCCGATGCCGACCGCGCTGTCCAACGAACGACAGGTGCTCAAACTCCTCGACGAACACGACGGTCGCATGCCGCAGGGCGCCATCGTGGGTGCGACGGGCTGGTCGAAGTCCAAGGTGAGCCGCGTACTCTCGGGGATGGAGGAGGACGACGAGATTCGGAAGATCAGCATCGGTCGGGAGAACATCGTCGTCCGTCACGGGGAAGAACCGGACTGGGCGCGTTCCCCGCTCGAGGAGTCCGACTAGTTCGGTCGGACCGCGCGACTCGTCCCCCGCCGGAACGGGGACCGAGGGGAACGGCTTTGCCCGTTCGCTCCGACGCGCGGACGTATGCGTTCACTCGACGGCGACACGGTGGTCATCACCGGCGCGAGTTCCGGCATCGGCGAGGCGACCGCTCACCTCCTCGCGAGAGAGGGTGCGAACGTCGTGCTCGGCGCGCGACGGCTGGAGAAACTCGACGCCATCGCGGCCGACCTCGCGGACGCTCACGACGCCGACGCCCTCCCGGTCGAGACGGACGTCACCGACCGCGAGCAGGTGGACGCGCTGGTGGCCGCGGCGGTCGACGAGTTCGGTGCGCTCGACGCGCTGGTGAACAACGCGGGCGTCGGCCTCGGCGGCGACGTGGAGTCGATGACCGACGAGGCGTACCACACGATGACCGACGTGAACGTCGACGGGATGTTCTACGCGACGCGAGCGGCGCTCCCGCACCTGCGCGAACGGGAGGGAACACTCGTGTTCATCGGCAGTTTCGCCGGTCACCACCCCCGTCCGGGGAACCCCGTGTACGCCGCCACGAAGTGGTGGACGCGCGGGTTCGCCCACAGTCTCGAAGGGCAGGTCGGGGAGGACGGCGTCGCCGTCTCCGTCATCAACCCCTCGGAGGTACGCACGGAGTTCGGCGGCGAGGAGGACGAGGCGTTCGAGGACCGGTTCGAACCGGGGGACGTGACCGCCCCCGAGACGGTCGCGGAGGCGGTCGGGTTCGCGCTCGCGCGGGATTCACCCGACACGGTGAGCGAGCTCGACCTCTACCGCCGCGACAAGTTCGCGGAGTTCTGAGCCCGCCGACCGACCCAGTGTCGAGCGAAATTATCAGACCTGATTCTATCGGCGAAACACGTTAATATCCCTCTGCCAATCGTGTGTGTATGACGACGGCGCAACTCGACGGCGGCCTCGCGAAGACGGTCACGCTCGGTCACGACCAACTTCAGCGACTCGCGCTCGCCGCGGAGTCGCTCGCCGAGGACCAAGCGGACTTCGACGGGGAGTTCGCCGCCAAACTGCGCGCGGACGCCGACCACCTCCAGTCCGTGGCGGCCGCCGGGACGGTCCGAGTGGACCAGGGTCTCGACGCCTCGCCGTCGCCCGCGTTCTCGGCCACGCTCGACGACTGATCTCGCGGCCGCCCTCACTCGCTTTTATCTCGCCTCGCCGACGGGGCGGCGGCGGTCCGTAGCTAGGTTCTCCGTCACTTCGCCGGACAGGACGCCGAGGCGTCTCGTCGTTGGGCGCCGTCGGTGTCGGTCGCCGTCCGAGTAGTACCGGCCACCATCAGGAGACACGAACGACGGGAACGACGCCGGTCGTGTCGGACGGCCCAGCCGCTGGGGTGTGTGAACGACGAAGGACGAAGAACCGACGGCCCGCCGGGACCGAGCGCGCCCGCCTCAGGGCGCTTCCGGAACCGCCTCGCTTCTCTCTTGCTCGCCGAGCACATCCTGCTCGGCAGCGTCCACGGGGTACGTCCCACAGTTGGGACAGAACGTCCCGCCGTCGGCGGTTCCGTACAGTCGCTCGCCGCACTCCTGGCAGGCCCCGTCGGGATATCTCATCTCTACAACGGACTCGCTAGTCGACGTACTTCAAGGCGCGCCTCAGATTATCGTTCGTGATTCTCGACGGACGCCGTTACCCACGCCAGCGCCAGCCGCGTCGTGCCAGCAACACGCTGACCGCGACGAACGCGAAGGAGGCGACGGTCGCCAGCCCCGCCGACCGACCCAGCAGGCTCCCAAGTCCGAACAGGCACGTCGCCCCCAGCGACGTGACGACGCCGACCGCGTTCCAGTCGCGGTCGGACTCCCTCTGCTCGCGGTCCGGTCGCTGGTGCCGCCCCGTTTCGGCGGCCCGCTCGTCGGCCTCGAAGGACCGGTACGCCGCTTCGATGTCGCGTCTCTGTGCCTCGTCGTCGATGGGACGGAGGTCTGTCTCGTCTGCGTTGTCGCTCCGGTTCACTGAATAGTCGGGTTTCGTCGCCATGGCGGCTCCACTTCGAGGTATTCCCGGACCGCCCATAACCGGGACCGACCGTTCCCGTCGGTTCCCGTCGGTTCGTGTACCGTTCGCACCGTTCGTTCCGTTTGGAACGGTTCCGTGGCCGTGAAGGAAGGGTTACGCGAACGGGGTTGTCAGCACGACCGTCACCGTTGTCGTCCCGGAGCGTTCGGTCACGGTCACGTCGACCGCGAGTGCGACGACGGCCGTCTCGTCGACGCGCTCCTGGACGACGAGACCCTCGCGCGCTTCGCACGACCCGAACCGGCGGTTCGGTCCCCACGGGCAGTTCGACTCGGCCCACGCCTCGGCCGCGCTCGTGTTCCGTTCGACGGTCACGGCGACCGACTCGCGCAGGCGCGACCGCTCGATGCGCGAGACGTCGGCGTCGAACGTGCGCGCGAACGCCGTCCGCGCGTCCGAGCGGTCCGCCCACGGATACTCGCCGGCCACCCGGGCGGAGGCGTTCGCCGCAGCGCGCTCTACCGCGCGGACGACGTCCGCCGTCGCCCGGTCGTCCGCGGTGCTCGCGTTCACGTCCGGGTGCGCGCCGAGCTGGAGGTACGCGAACGCCATCGGGACGAGCGCGACGGCGACGAGGGCGGCCGCGAGCAGGACCAGTTGGCCGCGGTCGGAGTCGGTCCTCGGGTTCCCGGGGGTCACGCGAATGTTTATACCCGATAGCAGGTCCAACTCATCCCGATGGAGGAGCGACGAACCGTCCGCGTCAAACTACAGGTCGCTCCCCGTGCGGAGGCACTCCTCCACGAGACTGCCGAGCGATTTCTCCACTGTGCGAACCGAACGAGCGACTGGGCGTGGGACGATACCGGGTCGTGCTGCACCGATCGTTCTGCGGCACGGGCCGCGCTTTACGGTGAACTCCGCTCCGAGACAGCACTCCACGCGAATCTCGTCCAGAAGGGGATCAAGCGAGGCATCGACGCCGTCCGATCTGGTGTCGCGCGTCGAGCGGACGGACAGCGAACCTCGCGCCCGCAGTTTACCGCGCGGAGCCTCCTGTACGATAAGCGATCCGCGACGTTCGCTCGCGACAGTGTCTCACTCGCGACTGTCGATGGGCGGGTCGTCTGTGAGTACGACCTCCCTGCGGACGACGGCACACCACAGCAGCGGTACGTCTGCAATCCAGCGTACGAGTTCCGGTCGAGCATCCTCCGATACACAGACGGCGATTGGTATCTCCATGCCCTGATGCAGCGACCAGTCTCAGAGGTCGATGACGTCGAGCACCCAACGGTCCTCGGCGTCGACCTCGGACTTCGGCAACTGGCCGTCACCTCGACCGGACGGTTCTGGTCCGGTTGCGAGCTTGCACACTGGCGCCGAGAATACGAGAAGCGCCGTGCGGCGCTTCATCGATGCGGCACTCGCTGGGCATACGCGAACATCCACGCGGTGGGACGAACCGAGACCGGTCGACTGACACAGCACTTGCACGAGGTAGCGAACGAACTCGTAACAGAGGCGCGCGAACACGAGTGTTCTGTAATCGTGTTCGAAGACCTCTCTCACATCCGCCAGCGACTCTCGGGTGCTCGCTGGCAGCATCGATGGGCGTTCCGCCGGCTCACCGAGTATGTCGAGTACAAGGCCGTCACAAAGGGTATCTCGGTCGCGTTCACCTCGCCTGCCGATACATCTCGTCGCTGTTCGACCTGCGGAATGGTGGACGAAGCGAGTCGATCGGGTCGGACGTTTCACTGCATCGCGTGCGGATACGAGAATCACGCCGATTACAACGCGGCGAAGAATATCGGACTTGAGTATCTCCGTCGGAACCAGATTGGAGCCGATGGAGGCGCACCCGCGGGAGTGCGCTTGAACAGCGGGATCCTCACGCCCGATGGCATTCGGGTCTCTCCCTCGTGAGCGACCTACGCTGAAGGACCAGCATGACCCATCTCGCGCGTACCACACTCTTCGCTTCGTGACTGCCACTGGTGATCGATGATCGGAAGTCGTCAGGAGTGAGAACGTCGCGCAGTCTTGGCGATACGGTCACTAAATGACCGTCTCTGTTCTCGTGAACGTCTCTCATGCACCTGCTCTCCGGAGTCATAGCGAGCCAGAGCGGGTGCACGCCTCTCAAAAGCGGTCTCCTGCTTCGCCCGCTCGCAGCACCGTATTCATAATCGGCTCTCTGACCCGGAAAGAGCTAGCTCGACCCTGACGACTCGGCATCTAGGACCGTTCCAACTCGAGTCACTGGGTGCCAGGGATTCCCCCTCGGCGGCCTCTCTAGGGGGTACGCGAACACGGTGGAGAACTACCCCTGCGATGGAACCGGGAAGACCACCTCGCTGGTGTCACCCGTTCAAATTCTCATACTCGGACGCCGTCTCTCGATTTTCGATACGAGAGTTGTCCTGCGTCTTCGGCCGGTTACACAGAACTAGGGAGAGAGGCTCTTCTCCCGCCTGTATGCACTGAAGCTCGGAACGCGGGTGCCGTCGCTATCTGCTCGGCAATCTGACCTAGTCCCCTTCGCTGCGAGCCTCTCGGCTTCCCTTGCGGTGGTGCGGGCCGATTATGAATCTCACACGGCCACAGCTAATTCGACTAGCCGTCTGCTTACCACCGGAGAGCTACTGAGCCCGATTAGGGATTCACATCAATCGCAGCGCGCAGTTGCTGGTTCGTATGGCCGCTTCCTCCCGCCCATGGTTCGTCTCGCAACCCATCGCATGATTCTGACCGCAGAGTATTATTTCTGATTCACACGACGCCAAATTTACTACCGGTCGTTAGTCCTGATACCACAGATATGGCCGCAAGCGAACGAGGGCGGGTTGCGAACGCGCAGTGCCCAGATTGTTCCATCAGCGTGCACGCCTACCGAGTCAAGCACGATCGGACACTCGTGACGACGACAAGCGGACTGGTTGCTGCCGGTGCTGGGGGCGCCGTTGGGAGCGTCGTCGGACTAGCCACTGGCGGATGGGGACTCGGCACGACGGTCCTCCTCGGAGCTACTGGCTTGGTGGTCGGAAGCGGATTGGGATACATTCTGGGCGAACAGTTCGATACACCGCGTTGTCCTGCCTGTAATCGATCGGTTGACTTTGGGTGGTCTGCTACCCCACTCGATACCTGAGGAACAGACCGCGTTATCCATAGCGGATGTCTGTAGCGATCGAGCACGTAAGGAATAGAGCGGACTGGCCGATTACACCGAACACAGCCGGGATGGTCGCTGTACTGCTCTGCGATGACGGCTATCGGTGCCGTGACGGCCGATACCTATCCACTAGCCGGAACATCCCCTGTGACGTCAACCACGAGTTATCGATCCGCGTCGCCGGCCACGGAAGCGAGTGACGAGACGGCGACGCAAATGCAGAAATCGGCTACCCCTGAAGTCTCTGCCAAATGGGGCTTCTCCGGGGTCGGCTGCCTTCTGCTGAATTGCTGATGGAGGCAGCACGAAACAACTCGACTTCGTTGGGGGTGTTTGGGATCGCAGCAGGGGCAACAGGAGTCGCAGCCGCCTCCTTCGCGAGTGCACCTGTCACCTCGATTCTCTGGCCGGTGATCGCCCAGATGTATCTCCAGTCACCTGTGAAGAACGCGCGATCGATCGCTGAAGAGCGATTCACTTCCGACGAGGGGGACGCTGCTACTCCGCTAGAGTATTACCGTCGTCTTGTTGTGCTAGAAGGAGCCGGGTTTGATTCGACATAGCAGCAGCCACTGACTACTTGGTGAGAACAACGAGATCGTGGCTTATCGTGAGCTGTTTTTGAGTACGCCACCCATCACTGAACCGCTCGGCAAAAAGGAGGAACGAGTAACTGGTGCGGTTCGCGGAGAGGGAGGAACAGGAGAATGCTGGATACGATCTCTTGACTGGCGTTAGTTTATTTAGAAAGTAACTACATGAATTATAGTATATGGCATCACGTCGTCGACAGGGAGCGATGACGCCGAGTCCGCGAGAACTGCGCGGTCGGGAGTTACCCCGGTCGGTTGAACGACTCGTCGACCAGTACGAGTCGGTGTTTGCCTGTCGAGACCGCTATATGTGGGGGTGGCTCGACGCCGTCCTCCCTGAATTCCGACTCGACTGTGTCCCCGCACAGTATCGCGATCTCGCCGATGAGGGCCGACTGCTGGTCAGCGTGTACGTGACCGCGCTCAACGACCTTTCCGACCGCCGCTCTGACGATACCGCTTTCGAAGCGGCTGCACGGATTCCGATCACTGGTCCGCCCGAATCCGACACATCGGCCGACGAACCTGCAGTTCGGCTCGTCGCAGCGACCTGGGAGACGCTCCGTGACCGACTCGCCGGGGCTCCGAATTTCGGACGGTACGTGACGAGGCTTCAAGACGACCTTGCCGAGACTGCACGTGCGCAACGACATGCTGCGAGCGTTGTGGCCGATCCGGGGAGGGTCAGCTACGAGGAGTGTCTGAGCGCCCAGTCGGCGACAATGTGTATGGACGCGCTCGCGACGGTCGACCTGATGTGTTCGCCCGAGTTCGATCCCACCGATGAGTCGGCGCTCCGCGAGGTGATTCGTGTAATCGAACCACTCGGCCGGATCGGCAACTGGCTGACCACGTGGGAGCGTGAACTCGCCGAAGGGGATCTTGCGAACGGCGTCGTCGCTCGTGCGGTTGAGGAGGGTGTGATTTCACCGACGGACATGATCCGTGCTCGGTCGGATCCGAGCTTTCGCCCGACGTTCGCTGACCGCATCAGAGAGGCCCGTATCGAACGCAGGATCGACCGTGACCGCGATCGTCGCCTCCGCTCCGTACAGGACCGCATCTGGGGAGCGAAGTCGGTCGACCTCAACGCGTATGCCGAGGCGATGACGACCGTCTGGAACTTCCACAAGGCCAGTTACGGCTACAAGTAGCTGACCGAGAACCTCACACGCAACGACCGGCACGATTCAATCAGCGAATTCGACGTCGGTAATCTCGAATCGAGCGCCGTCACTCGCTCCCTCAGTAACCGCGATGTCCCAGCCGTGTGCGTCGGCGATGGTCTTGACGATGTACAGACCGAATCCCGTCCCGTCCTCGTTCGTCGTAAATCCCGGTTCGAACACGGTGTCGCGTTCCGCCTCTGGGATTCCGGGGCCGTCGTCTTCGACTGCGAACCCCCTCTCGAGCCTCTCAATCCGGATGGTCGTGTCCGCGTCACCGTATTGGCGAGCGTTTCGGACTAAATTCTCGAGTAATTCTTGGATTCGACTTCGATGGCCGATGATTGGGTCGAGGTCGGAGTCGACCGTCACAGTCAACGAGTCCTCGATAGAGAGGTCTCGGAGTACATCGGCGAGTGAGACGGGGTCGGTTTCGTCGACTCGTTGACCGTGTCGAGCAAACGTGAGCAGGTCCCCGATCAGGTCGTCCATCCGATCGAGTGCGCGTGTCGCGGCGGTGAGGTGTTCGCTGTCGCAGTCGTCTCGCGCGAGTTCGAGACGACCGGTCGCGACGCTCAGCGGGCTTCGCAGGTCGTGTGCGACGATGCCCGCGAACTCGTCGAGCCGCTCGTTCTGGCGCTGCAACTCGGCCGTTCGCGCCTTTCGTTCGGACACGTCACGCAGAATCCCGGTGAAGAACTGCTGGCCGTGCCGTTCGAACTCCCCGAACGAGACGGCCAACGGAATCTCGGTTCCGTCCCTGTGGAGCCCGGGTAACTCGATCCGAGTCCAATCGAGCTGTCGCTCTCCCGTCTGGAGATATCGATCGATCCCTTCGTGGTGGTCGTGGTGGAACCGGTCGGGCATGAGCGTCGTCAGGGGGGAGTCGCGGAGTTCTGCGGGAGTGTAGCCGAACAACTGCTCGATAGCGGGGTTCGCGTACGTAATGGTACTGGTCGCGTCGATCGTGATAATCGCATCCGACGCCGTCTCCGCGAGCGTCCGGTAGGAGGCTTCGCTCGCTGCGAGTTGCTCGCGCGTCTCGACGGTGTAGAACGAGTACGCGATATTATCGCCCAGTTCTGTGAGCACCTCCCGCGCTTCCTCGTCGATTCGTCGGACTCGGTCGACGTGGACAGTGAGCAGTCCGTACAGGGTATCGTCGTGTTCGAGCGGAACGACGACGAGTGTACGAACACCACTCTCGCGCACCGTCTCGCGCCACGGGTCGAACGCGGGATCCATCTGAATATCCGACGAGACGACGACCGCTCGCTCGGAGAGCGCTCGTTCGTGTGGCGTCGGTGGACGGTCGGTCTCCTCGCCACTGTTCACGTCGATATCACCCAGATATCTATCCTCGACGCCGGCCCACGTTCGAGGCGTGATCCGACTCGTCTCGGAGTCCACCTCGGAGATGGACACGAAGCGAATAGCGTCGAGCCCACCGATGATATCACAGACCTGTGTCTCGATCTCGTCCCACGTAGACGCGCGGATGAGCGCCTGATTGATCTCGCGAAGCACGTCACGAACGTACTCGAGGTACGCGCTACGCTCTCTGGACCGGTGGCTCTCCACCGCATTGATGATTCGATTGGTCAAGAGCGCATACTGGCCGGTATCGCCGTTCTTCTGGAGGTACTCCGTAGCAGCTGCTGTGAGTGCGTCACTCGCGACTGCTTCCGAACCCTCTCCAGTGAACAGGATGAACGGGAGGCTGTCGTCGCGTTTCCGGACAGCGTCGAGAAACGCGAGTCCGTCCATCCCAGGCATCTGATAGTCGCTGACGATACAATCGATGTCGTCGCCAGTGAGTCGGTCGAGCCCGTCCCTGGCGCTCGTCTCGATGACGACATCGAGACGGTCGTCCTCTCGTTCGAGAAACTCAGCGGTCAACTCCGCAACGCTCGACTCGTTGTCGACGTGGAGGACTCGAATCATCTCCTCTCCTGTGACTCATTTGAACCGTATAATGATTATTGAGTTTAGTTCACATTTGGAATTATTAAGCTTCCGACCTCTTCTTCCAGTTGATTCCGATATTGTAGTGAGACGATGCACTACAACCGTCGACATGCATACCTCGTATCAATTATCATATTACGAATGACAGCCGATTACGTTATATCCCGGAACGCGAACCCACAGGTAGATGTCAACAGACCGTCGCCGGGGGACGACGGTTCCGGCGCCACAGGACCTCTGCAGCCGTGAACTACCCCGATCTGTCGAACGCCTCATCGACCAGTACGAGATCGCATTCGGCTGCCGCGACCGCTACATGTGGGGGTGGCTCGACGCGGTCCTGCCCCAGTTCCGACTCGATTCCGTTCCACCTCAGTATGAGGAGCTCGCCGACGAGGGGCGACTCCTCGTCAGTGTGTACGTCACTGCGCTCAACGACCTTTCGGACCGCCGATCGGATTACACTGCCTTCGAGGCCGCCGCTCGGGTCCTGTTCAACGGACCGCCCGAACCGGGAAGCCCCGCGGACGAACCACGCGTCCGACTCGCCGCCTCGGCGTGGGAGACGTTCACCGATCGCCTCGCAGATGCCCCGAATTTCGAGTACTACCTCGCGACGCTCCGGGACGCGCTCGCGGACAGCGCTCGCGCACAGCGTCATTCGAGAACTGTCGCCGAGAACCCTGGGTCGGCCAGCTACGAGGAGTGCTTGACTGTCCAGTCGGCGACGATGTGTATGGACGCGCTCGCGACGGTCGACCTGATGTGTTCGCCCGAGTTCGACCCGAACGACGAACCGGCGCTCAGGGAGGCGATCCGACTGGTCGAACCGCTGGGTCGCATCGGCAACTGGCTGACCACGTGGAAACGAGAACTCTCTGAGGGTGACTTGGCCAACGGAGTCGTCGTACGGGCAGTCGAGGAGGGTGCTGTTTCGCCGTCGGACGTGACTCGCGCCCGAACCGACCCGGGGTTCCGTCCGCTGTTTGGTGAAAAGATCCGCGAGGCTCGTATCGAGCGCAGGATTCATCACGACCGCGAGCGGCGCTACCGGTGCGCTAGCGAGCGTACGTGGGATGTGAATTCGATCGATCTCGACACGTTCGTGAACGCGATGGACACCGTCTGGTCGTACCACGAGGCGAGTTACGGGTACAAGTAGTCGTTCTCTCGTCGCGCCCCCGGCTCCCCGTCCTCAACAGTCTCTTACATTTCGTCAGTGGAGTAGAACTCACTCCGCGAACAGTTATTCGTCCACAACACCGAAGAAGTGCCTCTCAGGCCTGAGTTACCTCTCGTCGGTCTGTTCGAGCCTGGTGAGGATCTTCTCACAGAACGCCGCCTGTTCTGTCTCACCGTTTTCCTCGAACCGATTCTGCAGATCGACGATGATACGGTAGTCTCTGTTAGAGAGTGATACGGTCATATAGTAGTTATTCATGTTGGATTAGAATAAGGATAGCGGCCTAATCCTCGGTGTTGATTCCGACGACACGGTTCGGTACATCTTGGCTGTTTGACTGAATTCGATACGAAAAGCGATACACGAACCACCATCGTTTCTGTTAGCTCACCAGCTTGACTCTCTGGCTGGTGCGTCCCCTGCTCATTTCTACTATTTCTACACGTGGCGGACCAAGTGGCCAGCCCATCGGTCGGCCTTCAGTCAATCATAGGACGCGGTGGGATCCGAATCTCCTCCCCGACCTCGTAGAGATACCCTTTGAGGAGCAGTTGCTCAATCTGTCGGCGAGTCTCCGTTTGTTCGAACTCGCCATCAGTGAGACACTCGACTGCTGTCTCCCAGGTCAGAACTGCATTATCGTCCAGGGTCTCGACGTACTCTTCAAGACGGGTGAGGGCAGTTCGGTTGGTCGGACTCAGCGGCGTCCGCGAGTTCGACATCGGTTGGCTCTAGGAGTGGCTTATAATAGGTTATTCGGGTGTGTCGGACGCGTGTCCCACGCAGGAGGCTTGTCCATCCATCCGCTGGGCCTGTTTTCTCGCCCAGAAGACGGAGGGCTCACAACACGTCTCGTGAGTGTGTTTGGCCGATCAACGACGCTCAACGATACGCCCCACGACCAGAACCAGTTCGAAGCCGAACAGCTCATACAGGACCGAAATACCGCTCATAGTAACTGACGAGAACGGTGTGGATTACCGTCAATCGAGGGTCGAATCGAGTTTCCGCAGCCGACTGCTGCGTGGTGGCGGTGGATCCACCACGCGGCTCCCACCAGCCCGGAACTCGGTGACCACAACCGATTTGCGGTCTATTCGACCGCATCTACTCAGACGAACTACCAAGATATATGTGTATGCGTCGACTGATAGCATCTATCATTCAGATTATTTGAATCACGGTAATCGAGGGGGAGATCCGCATCGGCGTCGACACCTAGACGCGGTTCGTCTGTCGGGAGGAACAAGATGGGCGATGAAATTATTGACGAGGCGACGTGGACCCCACCCAAACGAGCCTTTCAGATTATAGAGGGTAAAACCCCCGCGCGACAGGGAAGCCGCGCGGCCTCTGACATGGACTGCGGTCGGCCATTGGACAGTTGGGCAATTAAATCCCGCTGTCACTCTTCTGCACTCATCTCCGCTATCTCGGCGTGTTAGGTCGTCGTCTTACTGAGCCTACAGAAGAAACGAGTTCTCTTAGTCACTCGCACTGGTTTGACCCAGAGTGTCAGGCTTGACGACCTCAAGCCGGCCATTCGCGTAGGCGGTCACCTCACACCCCTCTACAGAAAACGTCACTCGACCGCCGTTCTCTCGTGCTGTCGTGGTAGTCGATGCAAAGAGCCTGTCTAACGCATCTGGATCGATGGCGTCATGTATCGGTCCGATCGTCGTCGGATCGCGATCGAGCACTTTAGCGACCGCCGTGACGACGCTCACGCTCACACTCTCTAGTGCAGCCTCTGAGTCCACGACTAGGGCTGTCATGGATCCTTGTTTGTGAACAACTCACAAAGTAATTTCCCCCAATTATCACACGCACTTATATCTGAATTCTACACTCCGAGGCCCCCTCGATAACGACACAGGAACACAACTCGGAGAGATGCGAGTCGATAATATGTCCTCCAGGACTGGTTATGTAGCGGAACCAGACTTCGCTAACCGGCCTTGAAACTAGACGAGTAACGATCTTAGAACGGCTGCGGATACCCACGTCCACTCGTTATGAACTGCTATTGCCCTGGTGAGGTGGACCTCATCTCGTCGCCGTTTCGCTCCCATTTTTACCCCGACCTGTTCCCCGTCCCCTCATCCTCGTGTTTCTACTTTTATCTCGGGTTCCTTCGTTGTGGTTGAGTTGGGCGGCTTCGGGGTGACTTCCTCTACATCGATATCTTGACCAGCGACACCGCTCTCTGAAATCACAGATGGCAAGCTGTATTCGTCGTTCCGTTATACGGTAGAGTGACTTCCAAGTCCTCTACCGGAAGTAGAGCATTACCTGAGATTACATACATCGATAGAGGTCGGATTACTCCGAGCTAGTCACCTCTGCACTCGTTGGTGTGTTGAACGAGAATGGCGTACCCGCAATCATACGATTTTGTTTGACCGACCTGACGATGTGGAGCCCACCGATGGAGTCGCCGGTCGTCACCACACGTTTGATCAGGGGGGTATGGGAGACCTCCTCGTTGGAACCTATTCGGTCCAGCGGACGGTCCACGACCCGATCCAGTCACATACGGATTGCGGTCGGCACAACAGCACTCTCCCAACACAGGTGATGCACGCCGTCTCGGGAGTGGCCACGAACGCCAGCATAGAACCACGTGACGTGCCTATTCCGCTTCGAACTTCCGACGAGATCTGCGCTATATATCATCACTATCACTGAATCTATCGCTGATCGATGGGTTCTACGTCGGCCTCTGCCGTGCGTGTCTGGTCGGTTATCCATCGACGATGTTGCCAGCGGAGGATCGACGGGTCGCACCGCACTCATCGATCGATTCGGTCGCGCAGCCACTCGGCAGGATACATCGCCGTCAGGCCGGGTGTGTCGATCCGGAACTGCTGGGGTGGCGTCGTCCCCGCATAGGTCTTCTCGACACGTGGTTCGCCCTCCGGAGGGTTGTTCAGTGCCCGGAGGACGTCGTGCCCCTCGGACTGGGTCATCACGACCCAGATCGCCTCTTCGACATCACAGGCGGCGATCTTATCGAAGTCCTCGGGGACCGCGCGCAGGACGTCGTTGTTCACCCGCTCGGCTTCTACTGCAACGACGATCTCGCCCTCGTGATCCAGTCCTGCGACGTCGAGGCGATGCTGGTCATCCAGTTCGTAGTAGGGGACGACCTCGACGACAGCCGAGTCTGGCTCGTCGACGTACTGCCGGTCGAGATACTGCGCGGCCACCTCGACCGCAAAAATATGCTGGCTCGACTCTCCAAGATCGCCCGCCCCATGCCCGTAGTCGACGCCCTGGCGATATCCCTCGCCGATCACGGTGCGGCCGTCGGGCGTCACCGAATAGAGGCGATGCGGGTGGTCGGTATCGTGTCGAAGTAGGTCGGCGTCGATGAGGTCTTGCAGCGGCTCGGAGTCGATCCCGATGTACTCCTGCAACCTGAGCATCGAGTCGTAGAGCAGGTCGTATTCGAGCGGGTCGTACCGCACCTGCTGGGCGTTGTAGACCGCCTGCAGGAACATGAGCTGGTGATCTGTCCACTCGGAAGCCCGCCGTTCATCTGGTGTGAGTTTGAGATGCAGATCGCAGATGGGGACGTCGTCTCGCTCTACACTATCGAGCGACGAACAACACGCGATCGCGCGTTTCATGCCCTGGATATCTGGATCGTACCGATTTCCGCAGGCCCTACACTGGAGTGCGTGACTCGCGGCGACGTACTCGACGGTCGGCGGCATCCGATTCGTGTGTGGCAGTGCCGAGTCCACCCGCACCTGTGGAGTCTCGGACTCATCTTCTGTCTCCTCGTCGTGTGTGGCGGCACTCGGCTCGCCAAGCGTCAGACCCGACTCGGCGAGTGTCCGCTCGTGAACGTGCTTCAGAGCACCGTCGAACGTTCGCTGCTCGGCGGGGGTGAGTGGTCGACTCCCAGCCGGGTCGCCTGGTGGCGGCGACACCGAGCCAACGAGAAACGGTCGTGGCTCGGGTGCGTCGAACGCCGCCGGGAGGCTGACGAGCCACTGTCCGCGACGGAGTGCGCGGAGGCGGTTGCCCACGGCCTGTGGATCCATCTCGTCGGTCGCGAGGCGTTCGGCCAGCCGACGGTCGACGGGGACGTTTCCGGTGACGAACGTCGAGATGTTGTTCAGGACTTCGTCGTAGACGTCCTCCCCGTCACCCCGGAGTTGGGCGGGGAACTGCATCGAGAGGGTGACCGAGCAGTCGAACCCACGCGACTGGGCGAGCAGCTCTTTCAGGAGGTCAGAGACGGCGATGCTCGCGGCCTCTTCGACGTAGAGGTTCACGAGGGGATGAGATGTATCGGTCGCTCCACGCCGCGACCGACGCCGCAGTGCCGTCCAGAGGTTCGAGAGGATGACCAGCGTGAGGACACGCTGAGCCTCGGTGCGGAGCTCGCCCGTATCGAAGACGATCACCACGTCTTCGTTCAGGTGCTCTGCGAGGTCGAAGTGTGGGTCCTCATCCCCATCTTCGGGGACGTGATTGAAGATGCGTGCGAGGCGCCGGTCGACCGGGATTTTCTCCATCCGATTCGCAACCCCCTGCATGATCTCGTCGAACGACTGCGCACGATTCGCGACGACACCTGCCAGCATCCGTTCGAGATCGGAATCTGCCACGGCCGGGGCGGCCTGGCGCTCGTGCATCGTCCGCTCGGCGCTGTGGAGATCGCGGTGTGAGAACGCCTCATATCCATTGACCGGGTCGAACATCGCTTTCACCAGATATCGAATCACGTCCGGCGACCGAACCGCCCGGTCGAAGCGCTCGCGACCCATGATCTGGGTGAGGATCTCGAGATAGTGATCGACCGTATCCTCGACCGCCGTGGTTCGGGGAACACCCGCAGCGAGTTCGTCGCGAATATCGAAGAAGGAGAACGCCGGTAGCATCGCCGCGCAGTCGAAATACAGGACGTTCTCCAGCGTCCCGTGGGTCGCGTAGTGTGCTCGGAGGTACTCAGTGGCCATTCCGTCGCCCTTCGGGTCGATCAGAATGTCCGCCCCATTCGTGGCTGTGTGGTTCTCGAGAAGCGCGTTGATCAGACTCGTCGACTTGCCCGAGCCCGTCTTCCCGAACCAGCCGACGTGTAACGGCTGGAGGGCGGGCGGCACCACGAGCGGGTGGTCGTCAGGTGTGCCATCCTGTGTGAGTGGGGCTCCGAGGAGGAGACCCGTTCCACGGTAGGCTGCGAGCTGTTCGAACGGGGGGCGGGGGAGGGCCGTGCGCTCGCCCGGCGTCGGTGCGACTGCACGACCGCCAGCCGTGGTGAGGGCAGCCCCACCGAGGAGACAGAAATTCGCAACCTCCGTCGCATCGGCGACGATTCCCCGACTGCGATTGTGTGCCCACGGGAGCCGTGTGCGAAGCCGTTCGTATCTCGGTGGGTGAATCGTTCGGTCACGAATCGCCTCGACGACCGCCTGGCTCTCTGTCCCGGTAGCGACGCGACTCTCGATTTCGTAGCAGGTGTGGCTCACGTCGGCGAACGCCGACGCAAGTTCGCGGACTGCTCGCTCGGCGGTGCTCTGGTCAGTCCCGATGGCGACGACCCGTGCGTTGACGACGAACGACCGGCGAGCGTCGCGCACTTCGAGTTCTTCGAGTCGAGTCACGTCCCCTGCAGGGATCGACGCCTCGTCGTCAGCTGGCCCGAACACGACAGTCGCGAACTGGTCACCGAGCGTGTCCTGATTCGCCTCGATCGCAGCGCGGCGTTCCTCGGCACGGCGTGACCAGTCGGGCAGGGGCTGGAGAAGCGCCTGATACACCATCGGGCACTCGTGTGTCGCCATCGTTTCGACGATCGCCGTCAGTGGAACGCGACCCTGATCGTCTTCGTGAAATGTAGCGAACGGTGTGAGTTGTGTTTGCCAATCGCGTCGCCGCTCGGCGTGTCCCTGAAAGCTGACTGCAGCAGTCGGTTCATCAGCTGTGTCCAAGAGCGAGCCGAGCTGTCCGCCTAGCTGGGCCGTCCGCTCGAGTTCGTACGAGTCGGGAAGCAACCCGCGGAGGAGGCGTTCGAGCGTGGCGACCGTGTCTGCGTCTGTGTCCGTGTCCGCATCGTCAATCCCGAACGCATAGGTGAGCGAGTCGTCCGTACCACCTGTGGAGACGAGCAGGCACTCGATCGTTGGCCGTGACGACGCGCGGTTCAACAGGGTATCGAGACGGCTCATTCTGACCGTCTGCCCGAGCTGGTGGAGTCGACAAATGTGCGTCTTGATAGTCTCGACGGCGAGCGGATCGTCGGTCGGCTGGACACGAAGGTAGGGTCGCGTCGACTCGATGAGGACAGGGAGGTCAGGTGCCTCGGCGTCGGTGGTCGGGTCGGAATGCGGCATGGGAGCCTCGGACCACTATTTCGATGGCAGTCCGGTGTGGCAATTCAGCGTTCGAGGCGTATCTCATAAATCACGGTTCTGCGGAGGTGATAGGTATTGCTCGGTGGGCATTCAGCGGGGCCGACGATGTGCTGGGCTACCCCTACTCCCGTTCTCGCCAGTGCGGGGAGTCCGCGCGCCGACGCACCGATTCTGTGATACTCGTGAGTCTGTCGTCACATTCGGAATCGTGCTTGTCGGCTCGCGTGGCCGAACGGCTATATCTCCCACTGATGAATGTGGTACCGTGTCACATGACCCTCGTCGACCTCCTCGGTGCTCCACTCGAGGAACTCGAATTCCTCGCGCGGTCGCCGAATCGTATTCGGGTGCTTGAGGAACTGACTCGCGGGCCGAGTGAGCGATACGATCTGGAGGAGTCGACGGGTGTGACGCGCGCGACACTCGGGCGCATCCTCGACGATTTCGAAGCGCGGGGCTGGGTCACTGAACAGGATCGACAGTACGAAGCCACTCACCTCGGCGCGTACGTCTCACGGGAGATGATCCGGTTTCTCGAGCGCTTCGAGCCGGTTCCCCCGCTCAACGAGGTGGCACAGTGGTTCCCCGCGGAGGGGTTCGATTTCGACCTCGGACACCTCGCTGGAGCGCGAATCGTTCGCGCGACGAAGACCGCTCCGCTCGCTCCAACAACACACATCTCGAATCGGATTCAGCGTAATCCAAGGTGGAGCCTCCGGCCTCAAGGAGCGACCGAAGCGTAGCAAAGGGAGCGAGTAGGCCGGAGAGGGAACCGACATGGCACGACACAACCGGCATACTCCGACTGACCGACTCTCGAGCCTATAAGTACCGTTGCCCCTACTCTGAAGTATGGAGGTGCGTCGAACCGCCGTCGTGAAACTCGCCGTTTCCGACGAGCAACGCGACGCACTCCACCGAACCGCCGAGCAATACCTGTACTGCGCGAACCGAACCGCCGACTACTGTTGGTCCGACACCTCCTACACCGAGTGCAAGACCAACAAACGGCAAGTGCGGGACGCGCTCTACTCCGAACTTCGAGAGGGGACGGACCTACAGGCACAACTCGTCCAAGCCGCCATCAAACGCGCCGTCGAAGCCATCAAAGGCGTTGTCGAACGCTGGAAGAAGGGACAGCGCGTCTCTTGTCCCACGTTCACCGCCGAGACGATGGACTACGACACTCGGAGCGCGACCTTCTACCGCAACAAGATGTCGCTGGCAACCGTCGAGGGCCGGGTCGAACCCACGTTCATCCTCCCGGCAGACAGCCCCACGCCCTACGAGCGATACGTTCTCTCCGAGGACTACGAGTTCCGTGAGAGTACACTACGGTACGACGCGACAACCGACGAGTTCTACCTCAACATTTCAACACGGCGGATAGACGGCGACGACGTAGAGGTTTCGGCAGATACTGGGCACCCCGACCAAACGGTCCTCGGTATCGACCTCGGCGTCAACTCACTCGCCGTCTCCTCGACCGGCACGTTCTGGCAAGGAGACGACTACGACCATTGGTGCCGCGAGTTCGAGAAGCGACGTGGAGAGATGCAACAGCGCGGTACCCAAGCCGCGCACAACGCCTTACTTCGCCTCGGAAAGCGCGAAGAAGCGTGGCGGAAACAGTACATCCACACGGTCGCCAACGAACTCGTCGCGGAAGCCGTCGAACACGACTGCAACGTTATCGTGTTCGAGGACCTAACCGACATACGCGAGCGTCTTCCACAGGCACAGTGGCACCATGTATGGACGTTCCGTCGCCTGTTCGAGTACGTCGAGTACAAAGCACCAGAACACGGTGTCTCCGTGGAGCGAGTTGCGCCGAACCACACGTCCCAACGCTGTTCTCGGACGGACTGTGGGTTCACGCATGAGGACAACCGCCACGGAGACTACTTCAAGTGCCAGAAGTGCGGGTACGAGGTGAACGCGGACTACAACGGTGCGAAGAACATCGGGCTACGCTACGCTCGAACGCGAATCCACAAACTCCGCTCCTCGCCCAAGTCGGGGAGTGGAGACGCAGAAGTAGACCTGCGTGTGAATGGTGGGACGTTGAACGGCGAGAGTTACCGGCCTGTTGCTGGCGACTAATCGCCGGGAGTCCACATCAAATCCCCACCCCCAAGGACCGAGGCGCGGAGCGCCGAGGGAGTAGGGTGGGGTAGTTTACACTGCCGAGAGTATTCGCCTCCTCACGTATTCCGTTCTCCCAGGCATTATGGAGGTGTGCTGGCGCGGTACGGTCGATGGCGATCTCGCCCTCGAGAGCGTGCTCGATAGCGCTGCGCTCGAACGCTTTGGGACCAATCCGCAGATGGTCGACCAGGCCCGAGAGATGGTCGAGACGGACACGTTCGAGATCTTTCTCTCCCAGGCGGAGATCCCCTCGACCGTGTTCGTCGTCGACGACGTCGTCTTGCTGTGTCTCTCTGGTGGTGAGGGAGCACCGCTCGCGGTGATCGAAACCGACGATGAAGTGATTCACTCGTGGGCCGACTCACTGGTCGATGAGCACCGTCGCGACGGTGAGCGACTGGATCCATCTCTGTTCACGGCGTGAGAGTCGCTTACACTGTGTGAGACGCTCAGCGCGAGTGTATATCGGGGTTTCATCGAGACTAGTGGGTGCGGAGAGAGCACCTATGGCAACCGACCACTACCACGACCATGGAACCGATGGGCCCGGCTATCCGACGCCGCAGGCCGCAATCGAAGAATCAGCCCCCGAGACGCTCGCGTACGTGATGGGACTGTACACCGGAACGGACATCGATGCACCCGACTTTCTCGCGGTCGTCGACCTCGACCCGGATTCGGCGACGTATACCGATATCATCGAACGAGTCGAGCTGCCGACCCGAGGGGACGAACTCCACCACTTCGGGTGGAACGCCTGCTCGTCATCGTGTCATGTCGGCGGGCTTGAACGGCGATATCTCGTCGTTCCCGGCTTCCGTTCGTCGCGACTCCATATCGTCGACACGAAACACCGGCGCAATCCCGAACTCACGCGGGTTATCGAGCCAGAAGCGGTATTCGAATACGACCTTTCGGCGCCGCACACGACTCACTGCATCCCCGACGGTGAGATCCTGATCAGCATGCTCGGGAACGCCGACGGCGAGTTGCCCGGTGGCTTTCTCGAACTCGATGCGGACTTCGAGATCGCGGGTCGGTGGGACCCTCCCGGTGAGATCGGGATGAACTACGACTTCTGGTATCAGCCGCGGCACGACGTGATGGTCTCGAGCGAACTCGCCGCGCCGTCGACGTTCTTCCCAGGATTCGACTTCGACGACGTCGAGGCCGGGAAGTACGGCCAGCGACTCCACATCTGGGATTGGACCGAGCGGACAGTCACGCAGACGCTCGAACTCGGTGAGGAGGGGTTCGTCCCGCTGGAAGTTCGCTTTCTTCACAGCCCTGAGTCGGCACACGCCTACGTCGGCGCCGCCCTCTCCTCGAACATCCTCCACCTCTCACAGACGGGTGAGGAGTGGACGGCCGAGACGGTGATCGATATCGACGCTCGCGAGCACGACGCGTGGGAGATGCCGATGCCCGGGCTCACGACCGATCTCGTCGTCTCGATGGACGACCGCTACCTCTTTTGTAGCAACTGGCTCCACGGTGACGTTCGCATGTACGATATCAGCGATCCCGCGACTCCTCGCCTCGTCGATCAGGTCTGGGCGGGTGGGTATTTCGGCGACCAACAGCCGATCGATGGCGAGCGCGACGTGATCGGCGGGCCGCAGATGCTCCAGTTAAGTCTCGACGGTGAGCGCCTCTACTGGACGACATCGCTGCTCTCGAGTTGGGATAATCAGTTCTACCCCGAGGAGGCCGAGCGAGGGTCGGTGATGCTCAAAGCCGATGTCGACCCACGGGCGGGAACGATGACGCTCGACGAGGAATTCCTCGTCGACTTCGGCGACCTCCCCGCAGGGCCGGCGCGTGCACACGAGATTCGATGGCCCGACGGTGATTGCACGAGCGACGTGTGGCAATAGTGCGATGGCCGCTCGCTATGACATCGTCTTGAGGTGGCAGGCCGGGCGCAAGGAGACGGTCCGTGCGAGCACGAGTGAGACGGTCCTCGATGCCGCCGAGGCCGCGGGGGTGGCGCTGCCGTTCGGCTGCAGAACGGGCGCGTGTGCGACCTGTGTCGGCCGTCTCCTCGACGGACGTATCTCGTACGAGCGTCCTCCGAGAGCGCTGCATCCCCGACACAGCCGGGCGGGATACATCCTCTGTTGTCTTGCTCGGCCGCAGAGTGACTGTCGGGTCGCGGTTGGGTCGGATATCCACGCCGAGTTGGTCGTGAACCCATGGGAGTGACTCGGTCAGCCGATGCCTGTTCGGAGGTGAGCGTTTTCACCGTGCGGCCCGGGGTTCGACACGAGACACCCGGCCAGCGTCTGTGGTTTGGGTGGCGACTTCTCGCTCGGTTCGGTGTCAGTGTCTGGTGTCTGGTTGGGTTTTCGACGACAGCGAGCGCTCACGGGACTGGCGACGCCGGTGGCATTCCAGTGACGTTCGGTGTCGTCGTCGGACTGCCAGTCGTTGCCGGTCTTCTCGGCGGGCTTGGTGCGAGCAGATATCGATCCTCCGATCGTCTGACCGTAGTGGACGGAACGTTTGGCCGACAACTCACACTCGGCGTCTTGTTGATCGCTCTCGGCGGCACGCTCGTCGGCGGCGCGCTACTGGCACAGCCACTGCTCGGGCTCGGTAGCGCGGCTGTGGGGATCATCGCGATGCGCTGGGCGACTCGACGGACGACCGCTCCTCCCTCGGGCTGTTCGGATCACGCTCACCTCACCTGCAGCGCAATCGGAGCGCATCGAGTCCTCGAGGGGCTCACGCTGGGGGCGCTGTACGCTACTGGCGCCGTTGTCGGACTCGCCGGCGCGCTCGTTCTGGCTGGTCACGCCGCCCTCGAAACGGCGGCAGTCGGTGGTTCGTACGTGTCCACCCCAGTGTGGGCGCGTGCCGCGGTCGTCCTCGTTCAGGTCTGTTATGCTGTGGGGGCTCTCTGCGGCCTCACTCTCGCGTGGATGATTCCACTACAGATTCGAGTTGCCGTCCTCGCCCTCGTGGGTGGGGCCGTTCTTGGAGCTGGGGTCTCGACGTATCCCGCAACCAGTGATCTGGTCCGAGAGGGTTGCTGAACACACAGCGCGTCTCAAAACACGGGCCAGCCGGAGGCGGTTGCACTCGAGCGTCAGCTTACCGTCGATCACCGTCTCGCTTCTATATGGGACCGACTTCACCCGGTAAGGTTATCGCCAAGGACTGGACGACGCTACAGGATCTGTTGGACCAAGGTGTCTGGAACGAGGAACTTGACCAGTATCGTTCTGTCTGCCTTCCTTGTCGCTCTCGCGACCGTCGCGACCGACCCGTTCAGCGTGATGATCGGTGGTTCGGCGTTCGTGGAGGCGACACTCTTGCTCCCCTCTCTCGCGATTCTCCTCGCAGTCGCCAGACTCGGGTTCGCTGTGTTCGCGCGGCGAGACCGTGAGTGGGGTGTCATCACGCGGATTCACTACACGACCCTAGTCGTGGCTGCACTGGTCGTCGTTTGGCAACTGACGTCTGGGAGTTCCTCCCTGTGTAGGCGGTCACGGAGGCAGGTGATCGATGTGGACACGGTTTCCCGGTCGTCGTGCACCGTCTCTCCCCTCTTTCTCCTTCCTGTGCTCACTCACTGCTCTGGACCGTCTTGGCCGACACTGACGTGATCCATCCCATCGTCTCGGAGATTTATCACACCCAGGAGGGGTGCAGGTGTTCAACAGGTGCACGAACGCTACAGACAGTGGCTCACGTCTCGACTACGACCACGCGTGTCCCAGTGGCTCGTCGGATCTCCACCGACTGACTCGCCGTGGGCATCTCACTGCTCACACCCGATGTGTGACCGTTCGATCTGCGTAATCGGCACGGAGATCCTCCACTCGTGTGAGTTCTGCGGGGCAGTGCTGGATCGCAGACCGCTTCCAGATCCGACTGGCATGATGATGGTCTCCATCGATACCCCGAGTGAGCGCCAGCGGATCGCGAGGACACAATGAGACAGATCGCGCTCGAGTACCGGACACAGGACGAGATACGACATCGTGTCGTTTATCAGGTGATGAGGGATGATCCTCGATGGGTGCGCTCCGAGGACGTGTACGAGGACGGCCGATGGCGGCGCCGCGGCCGTGAATTCATCTCTCCGCCGACGTTCGCCGTTCGCCCAGTAACGGACGACCCGTCTGCTGAGTACTGAGCGCGGCGTCAGTCCTGTACGTGAGTACAGAGTGAACCAAAGAACGACAACTCCCAACGGAATCGTTTCGATGGGTGGGAGCATCCCTATCTTCGGGACAATCCCGGAGAGTAGCTACATATCTCCACCCCGCATACGGTTTTTTAATGTCTCACCGAGACAACCTGATGGCAGAACGTATCGTCGAACCACAGCTACCGCCCCGGGAGGAAGACTGATGACCGACCATGAGTTGGAGGACTTCCTCATCCTACGACTACTGGACCAGCCCGTGACCCACGCCGAACGAGAACGCGCCAGCGAGCGGTCAGTCGCGGCGCTAGATACTGTTCGTGACGCCGGCACTGACATCGAGTGGGTTGAGTCAGAGGTCATGACCAATGTTGACGATGAGGTCACTGGCACCCTCTGTCACTTCAAGGCGGAACACGAGGACGCGCTACGCGACCACGCCGACTGTGCGGGGCTCCCGATAACGCGAATTGAGCGCCGTGGCCAGTCGGTCAAGGGTCCGTATCAATCTCCAGACTCGTAGTGGGGCTTGCGAGACGCGTTAGCGAAGTTCAGAGGGCCAATGTGAACTCGTCCAACTGATCGACCGTTCTTTCGCCGACAATCCATTCCAAACAGATCTCAGTCGATCTCACATAGTCACGCACCTTCGATCATTCGGCTCTGGTCTCCATGGTCTCTCTCAGCGCCTTCGGATTAAATCGCTCCAGGTGAACCCCTTCGTTCCAGTAGGAGTCGAAGATCGTCTCTGCCCATTCGCGGGCCTCATTCGATTCTGTGTCGACGAAGGCCCGAGGAATCCCTGTGTCTGAATCCCGGACGCCGATACCAATGTAGTCGTCTAGGACGACCAATCCGAAAGGGAGCCTCTCGTGTAGCCGCATTTCGAGAAACTCGCTCGCACACAATTCGACGCATTTTGCCGGGTAGTTCTCCATGATATCCTCGGCAATGTTGGGACGTTCGATGACTACTGCCCGCATTCCGCCGAGTATCCGTCCATGTATCTCATCGATGTAGGTCGGTGCAATAGCATACGAGTCGAACATGCGCAACGAGTCTGAATCTTGGACGAGTGACACAAACCGCGCCAGCGGGCCGAAAGGATCGCCTTGATCCGCAGACGTGACAGTCGCGTCAGCAAAGGCCTCGATGGGACAGGGGGGGTCGGTCCCGGAAATCGCTTCGAACACAGGAGCGAGACGAGTGGTCGTGTTCATCTCTTTTTCATACGCCGCAACGACATCGGCGACCGCTTGTCCGAACTCCGTGAGCACGAAGTCCCCATCTAATTTCTTGAGCAGACCTTGTTCTGCCAGCGATTTCGTGTTCCGGTGAGCAGTCGATTTCGAGATACCGAGCCGATTCTCTAACTCGTGACGAGCCAGAGGTTCCTCTCGCAGCGCGGCGAGCATCGGTGCTCGCTTGACGGCCTCGATGAGTATGTCAGAGCCGTCTGGTTCAGAATTCATCATGCGGTATCCCACGCACTCTGTCTATAATAATCGATGCTCACATCTACCGAAATTCGAGGGTCGAGGGTGAACCCTGTCTCCGTTTCGGCTCGAAATAGAGAGTGGTTTGCTACCGAGTTCCTCTGTAGAGCTAGAGAGCTGATCCGTGGTACTCGTCAAGGCGGCGTGGGCGTACATTGTGAGGAAAGCAGAGTGCATCGGTTCGCATCCAACAAACTATCATATATTGTGGTATTTGGGTTGTGCGCTCTGTATTCGGTATGACCGGTGAGAACTGTCATTAGATGAGGGGTTCGACAAAGCTCCCGCACGTCATGCTGGATCCATTCTGTTTGTCGCGCGCGGTTCCTCCCCCAGTTGTGAGTATTTCAACAAGACCACCTCAATCCACAGTTCGACGAGTCCCTCGTCGGTGTGATCTTGATTTCTGGGATCGGCGGGTACCACTACTCGTTTGCGCCATTCGATGAATCGTGGGGTCGGGGTTGAGTCGGTCTTTCGGGCCTCTCGGCAGGCATGGAGGACCGCTCTCCTGTTGGCGGCTTGTACGACGCTCCCCATCCGAGGATAGAATACGCTCGGGTAGTGAGATGGAGATATGCCAGGCAATCCGAAGGGGGATCGCCGCGAGCGCGAACTCGTGACCCGACTCGAGGACGTCGGGTTCGCGCCGATGCGAGCACCCGCCTCGGGGAGTGCGACCACTCGCGAACTCCCGGACGTGATCTGCGGGAACGGGACCTACGGCTATGCGATCGAGGCGAAATCATCGAGTGGCGATCCGATCTACATCGATGGCGATGAAGTCGACGATCTGCTGTACTTCGCAGAGATGCTCGGACTTGAAGCTCGACTTGCTGCCCGATTCGATCACGAGTCGTGGTGGTTTCTCGCCCCCGAGGACTGTCACCGGACGACGAGCGGAAATTACCGAATCAAACTGGAGGAAGCACAGTCACGCGGCCTCCGACTCGACGACCTCGCCGGTGGGTCGAAGCAGGCCCGACTAGGTGACCTCGGTGGAGTTGTGTGACCACGACCACTCCTGTAGCCATTTTTCCTAGCTATGTCCGGTTTTACCACGATACTCTTTCTGTACCAGGTCTTCTGGGGCAATCTTTTTGTTCATTGGGTGGAACTGAGCGACCATGCCGTCCAGACCGGATCCGACCGAGACCTACGACGGCCGGATCACGGTCGTCGTGCTTCACGACGTTAAGGAATCCGAACGCGTCATGTGCTCGTCGTATCCGGAGGCAATCGAGACTGTCCGTGACGAACTCGAACACTCGACAGTGGTGAAGATCGTCGACCGAGACGACGACGTCGTCTTCACCTCGATGACGATGGATATCGACGACTGGGAAGCCGAGTGGCGTCGCGAACTAACCCGCTCTCACGGTGAGATCCCCGAGCACGAGTGTCCGTACAACAACGTCGCGTGCGTCGGTGACGACCGCTGTGTGCGGTGTACGATGGATCAGCAACGCGACCGACTCTCTCAGTAGGTTCGTTTGCGTACCGGTAGGCCGATAGGCGGCTGCGAGCATCATTGTCCGTTCTGTGTCCAACTGCTCTAGTCGTACCGCTAGTCGGTGAGTCGGTAACTGGTCTCTGGTAGTCTCTGCCCGTCGTTTCAGAATCCGGCACGCTCCGCTCGCCTCTCACGGCCGGGTCCGTGGCGCTGAAGCGCCGCGCTCGCTCGTACCCTCCCGGCACGCCAGCAGGCTGTGGCTCCCGGTTCCTGTGCGCGCTGCGCGTGCTCGGAACGCGGCACCCACGCTCCGCTGGCCGCTCGCCCCGACCGCGTCGGCGCGCGTGGCTGGTTTGCTGATGTGCATCGGCACGCGCCGCTCGCGCCCCAGGGGGCGCTCGCGAAGGCGCGAGCGGCGCGTGCAGACGTGTCTGTCGGGTTGTGGTCGTTGAAAACCGCGAGTAGAGTCGCGGTTGTCGGCGTCGTGGAACGCCTTCAGGTGCTAGAACACCAATGTCTCGTAAGAACGTACTCGGACAAGACGTTTCGGTTGAGGAAGAGGCGGATGAACAAGCTGAGGTCGTAGACGAGACGCCCGAGCTGCGGCCATCGGTCGAGCAAGAGATCCAAGCGAAGGTGGATACGAACCACCCGGATGCGACACCGGGGGGACTAACGCTGGCGGCAGAAGAGCGGCTCGAAGCGAGGGAGTGGGAGATCGAGCAGACACAAATTCGGTTCGACAGAGGGCAGGACTCGGACCGGGAAGCGCGGTCGCGGCAGGCGGCACAGCAGGTGAGCATCGAGCGGCGGCACGAGTTCGGCAAGCGGGCGGCGAGCGTGGACCCGTGGGCGGACCCGGACGTGATCGACCCCAGAGCGCAGTTATCGCGCGAGGAGTTGGCGGCAGTGAACCGGGAAGCGATGCGAATGACTGAGAAATTAGAGCGGTGGTCGCGGGCGGCGATCAGTCGGCGCTTGGCCGAACAGGTCGTCGATGGGAGGGGGCTGACGAGTGCGGTCATCAGCGTGTTCGAGATGCTCCGGACGGCCTCTGGAGGAGTGGTGCCGATCGGTGAATTGGAGGCATTGAATCGCCAAACGGTGAGCATCGACGGGCGGATGAAGACGCTGTGGGAGCCGTCACATCCGAGTATCGCGCAGGTAGGACTCATTGCCGACGAAACCGGGCAGACCCGTGTGACAATCTGGGAGAAATCCAGGCAACCCCTGATCGAGGAGGGGGAGCGCGTACGGCTGTACGGAGCGGCACGGAGCTGGTACGACGGACGCGTCTCGGTAGCCCTGACTGGGTGGTCGACAGTCCATTTCCCCGAGCGTGACCGGTGGTGGGACGAATAGTCGAAGCGTCGACTCGTTTTTTATGCTGCGTCACGCCGATCCCAGCACCGCACCCTCCGCTCTGGCTCGCGTCGCTGTGCGCGCAGCCACGACCGCCTCCATGCAATTGTCTCTTTTATCTCACTCTAAACTGGGTTTGGGAGGTAGCGATATATTCTATCTATCTTCCATAATCGATAACCCGATTCATGTCTGGTGCTATCATTCACTGCGTCAATGACTGACAACCAGGGAGACGACGATAGTAGACAGCCTACGTCGAACCGGCGCGGCTTCTTAGAGGGTGCAACCCTACTCGGGTTAGTCGGGCCGACTGGATCGGCGAACGCAGCAGGTTCCTCATCGCAATATCCCGCCAATAGCAATCAGCCGTGGGCACCGGACGAACACGATCACAGTGGTGAACGTGGCTCCAGCGAGCGCCTCGGCGTCGCAGCGCCCGTTGAATCGATACGCGTCGGAGACCTTTCCGCCGCTCAGCAGAGCAGCACGGTATACGTGTCCGAACTCCCCGAGGTGAGTGGCGCTGGTACCTCCGAAGACCCGTATACATCACCGTCAGGCACTGCTGGGATGCGGGAGGCGTTCGAGCGACTGAACCAACTCGGTGGTGGTGTGATCTACTACCCCAGTGGATTTTACGGAGACGGGTCCACCGCGTGGGAAATCGATCTAGCTGAGTATGACGCGATCGGGAACACCAACTGGGCCATCTACGGTGATGGCCTCGAATCATCGCGCATTCGCGCCGGCAACGAGAACGGTGACGGGATTCGCATCTGGGATTCGTCCGGAACCGCGTTCTTCTACATCGAACTCGTGGGGGTTCGATTCGAGGGGGACACGAGCGGGTATCAGTTCGTCCTCGGGAAGGAGGATACGAACGCGTTCAACAGCTGCTGGACGAGGTTCGCGACGGGGAGCGGAACCGGAGCGGGTGCCTGTAAGCTCAACTTCTTGCTGAACAGCTATCACTTCGGTGTCCACAACTCGGGAGGGGGGACTGCCTGCGAACTGTGGCGCTGTCAGTTCTCCGGTATTGAGGGGAGTTTCAGCTCGGGCGGCGGGCCAGTCGAGGGGGGTGAACCCGGTGAGGCACTCCGTCTCGAGGAGTACTCCTTTGCAAACCACTTCCGGTACCTCAACGTGGAAGCGACCTACAACGGGATTCGCATCGCAGATTCACGAGCGATCTATAACGTCTTCCAGAACGCGTACTTCGCAAACATCGAGGGCACGGCAGTCATCCAGGCGTTCGAAGGTGACGCTCGCTTCGGTAGCGACGAACAGGGGACGTATTTCCACAATCCGTTCGTAGCCGGGGCAGTCGGAGAGATCGTCGATCTCCAGGACGGGACACTTTACGTGGATGGATCGAGCAAGAAGTGGCCTGAGTACACCGTCCAAACGTTCCAAGGCGAGCAGTTCGGTGGGAGCGTCTCGCAGGCGACCCACGTCGGATTCGACCCCCGATCGTCTTCCCCAACTCACGACCCTGGCCGAGTGGTCCTCAGTGACGGGGACGAGTGGGACCCAGATGATGACGGGACCGCCGAACTCGTCATTTCAACTGGAACTGAGTGGGTCGAGATACAAGACCTGGGTACCCCGCTTTAGCGGGACGACGTCGTGGGGAGGCGAGTGAACGAATCGTCTCACTCCGGATCGAAGTGAGCAACTGCTTTGTCGGCATTGTACCTGAAACGGCCACTCCCTTCGTGATCGGGGGTCTACCCAGCAGCGACTGAATCGTTCGGCCAATAGGCGAGGGTGACTTCGGTCACTCCCGCGATTCGACGCGCAACGCGCGATTCTCATGTGCGATCTGAACGTTATACGTCCCTGTCTCGTCCGGCGATACCTCTACTGTAACCTCAGCAGTGTCGTGTGGGCCGAGCGTGGCCCGTTCTGTATGCGTCGTCGTGCCGACGGAGCAGGGGACGTCGAACACGCCAGTCTGTCCTGATGTATTCCGGACGGTCATCGAGACCATCGCAGTCTCACCAGCGGCAATCGTGTCGGGAGTAACCGTGAAATCCTCGACGATGATGGCGCGCTTCGGGACGCGACGTTGGACGATATAGTCGTGCTCGACAGCGAGATCGAAGCAGTAACTGTCCGACGCTGCATCGTAGGCGGTTTCGACTTCTGCGCCGGTCCCGTCGGCCTGGCGCACGAGGAGGTCGACGAGAACGTCTGTCTCTCCACTCAGACTGGCAGTGTACGTTCCGGACGTTCCCTGCGGTGTGACGACCCACGTGAACGCTCCATCGGTCTCCACAGTAACGGGCCCATCGACATACAACGTCGCCGCTTCGCCCAACGGATGGTACTGAATCGTCGCCATCTCGGGGTACGCACCGGCACCATACAGATCCTGGCCGACAGCGCCGAGTTGCTCGAACATCGGTTCGAGTGCGCCGAATGGTTCGAGGGGGAGGAACCACTCACGGTTGACGCGCCGCCCAGACTGGGGGGAGATCCCATCGTAGACGAGCGATGGATCGGGTTGAAACGCAGCCAGCGAATCCGCAAGCGAGGTTCCCTTGTGGCGAAGCAGTTCGGCGGTCATCTGCCGGGCTGCATCCGAGAGGGCGCTACCGCCCTCTGTAAGGTAGCGGTTGAGGTGATGAAGAAGCGACCACTCTTCGAGCGCGTTCGCGAAGAAATTCCCCTCGTAGTCCTCGGGTGGCATCGCCTCACTGAGTAGGAACACCTGCCGTCCAGCGAATTTGCCATGTTCGGGGTCGAAAAAGTACGCGTGACGGAGAATATTTGCGAGGCCGACGTACGACGCATCGATGTACCGTGTCTCTCCGGTGCGCTCGGCGAGGCGACACATCGCGAGCGGGGTCAGTGGTGTCGTCGTAAACTCGTAGGGGAGCTCGAAACCCGTCTCGAGTACGCGATCGGCAGCGGCTCTCGCTTCGGTGAGATAGCGAGCCTCGCTGGTTAACTCGTGGTATTGGCACATCAGATACGCGTATGCCCCAGCGCAGTCGTACTGATAGCCATCCCAGAGGCGGTCTTCGGGTTCGTGTCCCTCCAGTGCGTCGACGTCGAGCCACATCGGGAACTCGTACTCCATAGCCTGCCCGACGTCGATCATCACGTCGGCAGTGTCGACGACCATCTCCGCGATTCGGTCATCGTCGAAGGTGAGCGCGTACTCGGCTGCCTGTATCACGGGCCAGAAGAGGTACCACGCGTCAACGTGCGTAAGCGTGAGCGGCGCCGGTGAGTTCCCGATCATGCCCGTGTTCCCAGCGGCATCCTCGTACTCGGGGTCGTAGTACGTCTCTACCAGCGAGGCGACGTCCTCGGTCAGGGCTGCAGCATCGTCGTCATCGAACTGCTCGGCGTACGCCCGGTATGGCGTGACGATGCTCAGTACGGTCACGAGCTCGACGCCGCCCGGATGGAACACGCCATCGTACTCGAATCGGTTCGCGGGGGCTTCGATCGCGTCGATCGCCTTTTCACTCACGTCGCGCCAGTCGATCGGGTCGGTCGGTGGGTGGTCGAGGCGATCGTAGATGGCGGCGATGTCCTTGACGAATCGCTCACAATAGGGCTGAGGGTCATCAGCCGGAATCGCATCCGCGGAGAGAACGAGGTTCGCTGCCAGTACTGTCACTGAGTCCCGGTCGGGCACGTCGTTTGGGTCGGGCATATCGTACCCCATTGGCCCCGGAGGAAACGACACCGTCTCGCGCATATTCGTCTCAGTCGTGACGAAGTACTCGTCGAGTGCCGGCCAGTCAGCCATGTACAACAGCGTCGCATCCAGAACGGCAGAGTCGCCCGCATAGATGAGCTGATTATAGTCACTCGTCCCGGCGGCAGGATTACTTCCTGGCGTTCCGTCGAGGTAGTTCTCGAGCGAGGCGTCTCTCGTGTCACCGGTCGCGTCGTGGTAGACGAGTTCCGGCCCCCACTCTTCGAGTGCGTCAGTGACAGTCCAGTCCCCGGGTACGTCGAGGGTGTACGAGATCAGACCCGGAGAGTCTGCGGGCAGTTGAAGCGCGAACACCGCCTCGCCGTCGTGGACGCGACTGGCGATGTGGATTCGAAGATGCACGTCCTCAGTCTCGTCGTCAGTCTCTGCTTCGATGCCAGTCACTCGCCCGGCTGTGAGCAGACCGAGGTCTGGCCCGCCTGGGTGAACGCCGAGATATGCCTCGTCGGTCGTCTCTCGCCGACACAGACAGATATGCCCGCGATCGGTGTCGTACTCAACCGAGACCTGCCCGGTGTAAGCGCGGACGTTCGATTCACTCACTTCCGCGATCCCTACGTCGCTCCGGCTACTCATGGCGATAGCGACCCGAGGTCGAGTGTGATTTCGTCGACAGCGATCGAGACGATCTTCTTGACGCCCCCTTGATCACTTACTGTGTACCCCGACTGGACGACTCCCGCCTCCTCGAGTTTCGAGATATGTACGGAGATCGTCCCCTTCGAGCGGTCCAGACGGTCCACCAAGTCATCGATCGTGTGGGGCCGTTCCGCAATGGCTGTCAGGAGCTTCCACCGGGGTTTCGATCCGATCGCCTCGGTGACATCGAAGACTGTCTCACCATCGACTGAGCGCTCCTCAGCCCCTGAGGCAGCCTCCGTAGCGGTTGGAACCCGACGGGTGAATCGGCGATCGCTCATCGGTGTCTCTCACGGTTTTCCGGGTTGATTCAAATAGCTGGTGGGTATCTTTGGAATCTACCAAAGAAGAACGAACGAGGCAGAACGAACCGAGAGATATTCCCCTCCGGAGAGACTGTCTCTGCGTAACTCAGGAGGGGTTTGTCAATATGACTGCGACAGAACCGGCTCCATGGTGGGAGCGGGAATCTATCCGCGCCGTTACGCTCTATCCATGGGCAACGATGGATGTTGAGACCGTCCTGGCCGACCTCGCAGACCGGAACGTGAACACGGCGATGGTCATCTGCAAGGAGAGCGACGGGCGAGTCTTCTACGACTCAGATACCGTCCCAAACCAGGTACCGGGCCGTGATCTTCTCGGCGAACTAACTGATGCTGCGCCTGCATACGGGGTGCGTATCGTCCCGGTCTTCTTCACGCTTTGCGATAAGTACCTGCTCGAGGAGAACCCGGAATTGGTGCAAATCGCTCGCGATGGGACCGAAATCCGCTACCCGAACGTCTCCTTCGAGTGGATGTACTGGGTGTGTCCCAGCCGCACCGAGGTACGCGACCACCTCCAGACGCTCGCCACCGAGGTGAGCGAGTACGACGTCGACGGCGTCCGATTCTCGCATCTCGAGTTCCAACCGGTACACAACGGTGGGACCGACTACCTCTCGTGTTTCTGTGACCGGTGTGTCGAGCGCGCAGAAGAGGTCGGTTCAGACGACAGTGACGGACACGCCTCGTGGCTCCAAGCACGCACAGACGCCAGCACGGAACTGTTTACTGCCCTTGCAGATCCGTTCGAGGAAACGCAACTGGTCAACCTCCAAGTAGAGGTATTCACCGACGCCCAATTGACGCTGCGGGACAGCCGCGAAACGCTCGGGCTCAATATCGAGGCACTTGCGGATCACGTGGATATCCTCACACCGCGAACCGCTCATGTCGACATGGACCTCCATCCGCTGTGGATCCGGGACGTGACGCGTTCACTCCGCGAGGCGGTCGACCGTCCTATTCTTCCGTCTATTCGCACTGCAGGGAGTGGTGATGAAGGCGAGCGTCTGCCGCCGGATGAGCTTCATACGGCTATTCAGATGGCGCTCCACGGTGGCGCCGATGGCATTAGCCTGTTCTCGACCGGCGCGAATATCGGCCGGATCACCGACGAACAGTGGGCAGTCATCGAAGAGTCGTTCGACGGTATCGCTGCTCTCGATTCTGACAGCGATCCCACCGATGAGGATGCTCGTTCGTGAGTTCTGTACAGGTCGGACCAGTCGATCGTGACCGCCGGTCTCTTACTTGACTTCGTTCGCTTTCAGTCCGCGAGCTGTACTCCGGTCTCTCGTGAGGGTTCGGCGGTGTCGGGACTCGATTCACTACCGCTCTCGGTCGACGCGTTATATTCACGTGAGTCCGAGACACACTGAGGCCCCTGCAAACGGGTGTAGAACGATCGATCGATGGTCCCTTCCCGAGGTGCCGTCACCATGTACTTGCCTGCCGTCTGCGCTCGGAGCCTACAGGTGTCCGTCCAAGTAGTCGAGAGCCCGCGGTACGGCCTCCGCATCGTCAGTCTCGCCTTCCCACTCGAGTGTGACATAGCCATCGTAGCCCTGCTCGGCCAGTGCGGCCAGTTCGTCGGCGTAGTAGGCGTGTTCAGGATCGGCACCCTCGGCGTCGATGGCATCGTATGCAGCGTGGACGTGATCAGCAAGCTGCCGTGTTCGCTCGATGGACGACTGCCCGTCCACGTAGTTTCCAAGATCCAGTACGAGCCCGAGGTCACCGGTGACGCCTGCGCGAATGCGGAAGATATCGTCTGCAGTCCGAATGAGGCCATCGTGATTGTGATTCTCGATACATAGCGTCGTCTCACAGGTCTGTGCGTGGTCGAGACACTCCTGGAGAGATTGCCGGACGTCGCGCCACACTGCAGGGTCACCGTGGTCGCGATTGTGGAGACCAGGGAAGCCAGTGAACGCGCGGACTACGTCGGCACCGAGAACGTCGGCGTTATCGAGCCACGTCTTGACCGCCTCGACGTCCTCGCGACGCTCGTCTCTCGTCGCCTTCGCGAAGTCGTTGTAGAATATCGAGAGACAGGCGATATCGACGCCGTGTTCGGCGGCGGTCTCCCGGACGGCACGGAGCGTCGTCTCGTCCTCGTCCGGTAGGTGCTCCTCGATGAGTTCGACACCATCCACCGGAAGGTCCGCACCGGCCCGCTCGAGGAAGCCGTGAACGTCGAGCTCGCCCTCCGTGAGTGCGTCGTGATACGAGTAACTCGAACAGGCAAGCTTCATTCGTCGTCACCCTCGAGCGGGAGCGACACGGGCTCGTTCCGATCGCCGGCACGGTAAATCGCCATCACGAGTTCGAGCGCATCACGACCGTGCTCACCCGTAACCGGGGGCTGACTTCCCGTCAAGGCAGCGTCCGCGAAGCGCTTGATCGGGCTGCGGTAGTCGGGAAGTGACACCTCGACACGGCCGCGATCGTCGTGAAGCTCGACGTGAAGGTCACCAGCGACCTTGTCGATGTCTAGGACGCCCTCGCTTCCGACGACTTGGGTCTCGATCTTCTCGGGGTCAGTTGTCCACGACACCTCGAACGTGCCGAGGCCACCGTTCGCGAGTCGCATGCAGGCGACCGCGGTGTCCTCAACATCAGCGTCGAACGCGAGCGTATCCGTGTACGCCTGCACCTCTGCGACATCACCCACGAGCGAGAGAACGAGGTCTGCGTTGTGAATGCCGATATCGACCATGGCGCCACCACCGGATGCGTCGGCATCGGTAAACCAAGTCGACCGTGGTGACCACCCTTCAGGGCCGTCATGACTGAAGCGGGCGCGAATCGATTCGACCTCGCCGATGAGCCCACTCTCGATGAGGTCGAGCGCCTTCTGATACACTGGTGAGAAGCGCTCGGACTGGTCGATCATCAGGGTTGCATCGCTCTCCTCGGCAGCGTCGATCATGCGATTCGCTTCGGCAACCGACGTCGCCATCGGCTTCTCACAGAGGACGTGCAGGTCGGCGTCGAGCGCTTGAGTGACGACGCGTTCGTGCATGTGATTTGGCAGACAGACACTGACCGCGTCGACGACGCCGGAGTCGATGAGATCGGCATAGTCGGTGAAGTGGTGGTCGGCGTCGAACGCGCTCGCTACAGCGGCGGCTTTCTCCTCTTCGACGTCACAGACAGCCGCCACCTCGACCTCGGGGTGGTCGCGGTAATCGGGCAGGTGCAGGCGCTGTGCAATCGCACCTGTCCCGATCACACCCACGCGAAGTCGGTGCTCGCTAACGCCCTCGTCCTCGGAGGAGATCATGATCTCTGCTGGCATCTCGTTTTCGCGCAGTTCGGCGACCACATTAGTCTGCATGCCCTCTTTGGCTGCTCTATTGTATATTTGGGATAATCCAAATACGACCTAAATTATAAACCCCGACATACACTTGGTTGGGGGTGACATGGGAGCTGACGAAAATCAGCCGTTTTCACGGCGCGGCTTCGTGCGAGGCATCGGCGCAGCGGGTGTCACAGCCGGAATTGCCGGCTGCTCGGGCGAGACTGGCGGTGGTGAGGGAAGCACGAGTCCGACCGGTGACGGGGCAACCACGCAGGGCGGCGATGCAACCACAACCGGTGGTAGTGGTGAACCCATTGAACAGACCTGGACGGGCGTGTTGACCAAACCTGGCGAGTCTGGCCAGCACAACCCGTGGGGGAAGAACTACAACTTTGATGGATTCTTCCTCTACGACTTCCTCGGTCGGTATCACGGAAACCGCGAAGAGTTCGTCGGCTTCCTCGCGAAGGACTGGTCCGTCGAGGAGACGACGGCGACGGTTACACTCCGAGATACGTACACGTGGCACAACGGAGACTCGGTGACGGCTGAGGACCTCATTACCCAACTCGATATCGAGTCGCTGCTTGGGTCGCCGTTCGACAACGTCGAGTCGTATGAGGCAACCGGCGAGTACACCGTCGAATTCCAGTTGGCGAAGCCAGCGAACGAGTTCATGCTGCTCGACCAACTCCTCCGCCGTCGACTAATGGCGAAGACAGAAATCTACGGCGAGTTCGCCAAGCGCGCCCGTAAAGCCGAGAGCGAGGAGGAAGAGCAGGCGGTCATTCAGGAGCTCCAGCAGTTCGAACTCCAGTTCGGCGGCGACACGCACCCCGTTGGGAACGGTCCCTGGCAGTTCAAAGAGCAGTCCAATCAGGCGTGGACGTTCGAACTCTACGACGAGTACGATAACGGCCACTTCAGCGCCGACGAGCGCAACTTCTCTCAGGCTGGGTGGCGGTATGTCCCGTCGCAGTCCAAGCGGGCGCTCGCGCTTGCGAACGACAAGATCGACTACTGGACGAAGACGCACCCGACGATGTCGCAACTCGAGCAACAGCCCGAGCAGGTCGAGTGGAATCAGGTTCCACTCTATAACGGGTACGGGCTCGTCCCCAACTTCAACAAGAAGCCGTGGGGTGACGCACGCGTCCGGAAGGCACTCCTGTACGCGATTGACTTCGGACTCGTCGCGAAGAATACCTCCGGTGCGTATCAGCGGCAGGCGATCGAGATCCCGTGTGGTATCTCTAACAGTGCCCTCGATACCTACCTCGGCGACTCACAGGATCAGTACCTCACGTACGATCTCGACGAGGACAAAGCCGCGTCGCTGCTGAAGGAAGCTGGCTTCTCGAAGAGCGGCGACCAGTGGCAGACGCCAAGCGGCGAGGCGTTCGCGCCCACTATCAAAGAGGGGCGGGGTGGCTACTGGGTGTCGATCGGCCAGAACGTCGTTAGCCAACTCCAGTCGTTCGGCATCGACGCGTCGCTTCAAAAGGTCGAGCACACGCAGATGTACGGCGACATCGTCCCGAACGGCAAGTTCGAACTCATCGGTGACTGGTGGTCGGGTATGTGGTTCCGCGGTGGCTATCCCGGCTACCATATCCGCTCGGTGACCGTCGGGTGGTGGTCGGACCAGACGAACTACCCCGACACGGTCGACGTTCCGATGCCGATCGGTAAGGCCGATGGCGACACGCAATCCGTCGATGTAGCGAAGCTATTCGACGACCTCGCAACCGCCCAAGGCGACGAGCGCGAACAGGAACTGATCGACAAGGCGGCGTGGGTGTACAATATGACTCTCCCGAAGATGCCGATCACTGTCGAACACGACGTCAACCTCTTCGATACACAGAACTGGAAGCTCCCGGATGTCGACGGTGACCTGATGAAGCAGGGCGAACCCCACTGGTGGGCCGACCGGATGGGCGAGATTCAGGCCAAGACGAAGTAACCGGCTCAGATCTGTACTCATGGCGAGCACCAACTACTATGTAACACGGCTGGGACAGGCGGCATTCACGGTCTACGCCGTGGTCAGCCTCTCTTTCGTCTTGATTCGGCTGATGCCTGGTGGCCCGATCGATTATCTCCGGGCTCAGTTACTGAAACAGAACCTCTCACCCGAGGAGATGCAACAGAAGATCGCGCTCTACACCAATATCCAGACCGACGCGCCGATCTGGAAGCAGTATCTGAATTACATGAATTCGATCCTTCTGCACCTGGATTTCGGCCAGTCGATCTGGTACGGAGAGCCAGTAAGCTCCATCCTCGGGGACGCCGTCCCGTGGACGGTGTTTTACATGTCGATCTCGCTGTGCCTGATGTTCGCCATCGGGGTGTCGCTCGGTGCGTTCATGGCGTACCGCGAGGGAAGCACGTTCGACACGAGCGCGACGCTCATCTCTATCGTCGCGAATTCAGTTCCATATTACATTGCGGGCATCCTGCTCATCTATTATCTCGGCTATCAGTGGTCGCTGTTTCCGACGACGGGCCGTATGGCTGCCAGTTCGACAGTCGGTCCCAACGTTCCGTTCCTGATCGGTCTCTTCTATCACGCGGCGCTTCCAGTCATCTCGCTCGTCATCACCGGGTTCGGTGGGAACGCCATCGCAATGCGGGGGAATGCTATCTCCGAACTCGGTGAGGACTACCTTCGGGTTGCTCGCCTCCGCGGGCTCTCCGAACAGCGGGTCGCCCTGCGGTACGTCGGCCGGAACGCGATCTTGCCTATGTACACTGGTATCATGATCTCGATCGGGACGATGTTCGGCGGATCGGTCATTCTCGAACAGATCTTCGCGTACCCCGGGGTTGGATACTACATGTTCAAATCGATCTCTTCACGCGACTATCCACTGATGATGGGCGGGTTTATCCTGCTCACAGTGACGGTCGTCATCGGCGTTCTCATCGCCGACCTGACGTACGGCAAACTCGATCCGCGGGCGGGAGGTGAAAGCGATGAAACCTACTGACCCCGCCCACGCTGAATCCGATGGCGACGGACTGGCTACCGACGGCGGCCACCAACACTCCCCGTTCGAGACAGTCGCTGAAGACGACCTCGACGACTCACAGCGGCTTCGGCAGGTGTTCGACCTCTGGATACGCGCGCCCGCTCGTATCATCTGGACCGACTGGCGGGCCCGCGTCGGCACACTCATCCTCCTCGGATTTCTCCTGATGGGCACGCTCGGCCCGATCCTCGTCCGCTATCCGCGGCCAAACACCGGGCCGCGACTGCTTCAACCGTTCCAGAACCTGGCATTCCCGCTCGGGACGGACCCGAAGGCCCAGGGTGTGTTCGCCTCGATCGTCCACGCGACACCGGCCATGCTTGAGATGATTCTCGGTGGCGCCGTGTTTGCTGTCTCTGTCGCCGCCGCGATCGGCATCCTCGCGGGCTACAAAGGGGGGTGGACAGAGACGGTCCTGATGACGTTCACGGACATCATGATGACCATTCCCGGGCTCCCGCTTATCATCGTCCTGGCGGCTATCTTCCAGCCGAAATCTCCGTTCACTGTCGGCATCCTCATCTCGATCAACGCGTGGGCGGGGCTGGCGCGAGCAGTCCGGTCACAGGTACTCACGCTTCGGGGCGAGTCGTACGTGGAGGCATCCCGGACGATGGGGCTTGGAACGCACACCATCCTGTTGCGCGATATCGTGCCGAACCTCATGCCGTATATTCTCGTCAATTTCGTCGGTGCCGCCCGTGGCGTTATCTTCGGGTCCGTCGGCCTCTACTTCTTGGGCGTGCTCCCGTTCTCGAACCTGAACTGGGGAGTCATGATCAACGCCGCCTACAACAATGGCGCATTGTACTCCGCGGAGATGCGCCACTGGCTTCTCGCTCCCCTGTTCACGGTCATTCTCCTCTCGTTCGGTCTCATCCTGTTCGCACAGGGGTGTGACCGCCTGTTCAATCCCCGCGTCCGTGCTCGTCACTCGGAGACGCTCGATGAGAGCGACGTCGCCGACGACGACGCGACCGGATCCACCTCCGCCTCGACCACACACACGTAGACCCATGTCACGACCCGATACGTCCGAGACGCTGACCGACTCAGCCCAGTCGACACAGGTGGGTGGCGATGATCCCATCCTCACGATCAGGGACGCCTCCGTCACATTCGAGATGGACCGCGGTACGTCACGCGTACTCGATGGGGTCACCCTCGATGTGGACCGCAACGAGATCCTCGGTGTCGTCGGGGAGTCCGGATCGGGGAAGTCGATGTTCGCGTCCGCGTTGCTCGATGCGGTTGTCGATCCCGGCCGGCTTTCCGGTGAGATTGTGTACCGCCCCTCGCCCGGGAAGGACATCGACGTGCTCGATCTCTCGGAGTCAGACCTCAAGCGCCTTCGATGGGAGGAGATATCGATGGTGTTCCAGGGCGCTCAGTCATCGTTCAATCCTACGATGGAGGTCAAGGGCCACTTCGTCGAGACGCTCGAAGCGCACGGCTATGACGTCGACGATGGACTCGAGCGTGCTCGGGAACTCCTCGCCGACCTGTATCTCGACCCTGACCGCGTCCTCGACTCATATGCACACGAACTGAGCGGTGGGATGCAACAGCGCGCGCTCATCGCGCTCTCGCTCGTCCTCGAGCCGAACGTCCTCGTCATGGACGAACCGACGGCCGCGCTTGACCTGCTCATGCAGCGGTCGATCTTGAGTCTGCTGAACGAACTCCAAGAGAAGTACGACCTCACCGTCGTGTTCATCACACACGACCTGCCGCTCGTCGCCGGCCTCGCAGACCGCCTGGCAGTGATGTACGCGTTTCAGATGGTTGAAGTCGGACCTGCTCGGGAGGTCGTTCTCGATGCAGCGCATCCCTACACGCGCTCACTGCTTCGGTCGGTGCCGAATCTCGACATCCCACTCGACGAGATGCGTGCGATCGAGGGGTCGGCGCCAGACCCCGTGAACGCGCCCGTCGGCTGTAGCTATCATCCACGGTGCCCACTGGCGACCGAGGAGTGTCTCAACGAAGATCCCGAGCTTCAGCAGGTCGACGCCGATCACGGAGCGGCCTGTTTCCACTGGGAGGATGCAGCAGAGGCAGTCCCATTCGATATCGAGGACCACGCGCCAGACGTCGAGGAGGACTGGCCATGAGTGCCGACCAGCCGGTCATCTCCATAGAAGACGTGGAGGTCCACTTTGAGCAAGATCGTGGTGTCGTCGACCGGTTGCTCGGTGCCGAGGAATCACACGTTCACGCTATCGACGGTGTGTCACTCGAGATCGGCGGGAGTGACGTCATTGCGCTCGTTGGCGAATCGGGCTGTGGAAAGACGACACTTGGGAAAGCAGCGCTCGGACTCCAGCGCCCCACGAGCGGCTCCGTGAAGTATCGCGGACAGGACATCTGGACGGCCCGCGATGGCGGTGACACCGACATCTCGTTCTCGGAAATCCGGAAGGCACTCCAGATCGTCCATCAAGACCCTGGGGGAGCGCTCAACCCGAACCAGACGGTGATGGCCTCACTCGCCGCCCCGTTGAAGCGGTGGAACGACGACCTCTCTCGTGAGGACCGTCGCGCCCGTATCGTCGGCATGCTCGAACGGGTGGGTATGACGCCGGCGTCCGATTACGCTCAGCGGTATCCACATCAGCTGAGCGGAGGTGAGAAGCAGCGGGTCGCACTGGTCAGAGCATTACTGATGAACCCCGACCTCATCCTCGCGGACGAGGCGGTGTCCGCACTCGACGTGAGCTTACGGGTTGAGATGATGGACCTGATGCTCGAACTCCAAGAGCAGTTCGACACCTCCTTCCTCTTCATCAGTCACAACCTTTCGAATGCGCGGTACCTGACCGAGCACGCTGACGGACGCATCGGGATCATGTACATGGGAGAACTCGTCGAGTTCGGTCCCGCGGAGGAGGTCCTCCGTAACCCCAAACATCCCTATACGAAGGTCCTGAAATGGGGCACCGCGAACCTCCACCCCGACTACGTGGACGTCGAGCAACCGCCCGTCCGCGACATCGATATCCCCGACCAGACGAACCCACCGTCGGGCTGTCGGTTCCACACGCGGTGTCCAGTCGCACACGAGGTGTGCACCGAAGAGACACCCGAGTTGGGTGCGTTACCTGGACCGACCGGCTGGGACCGGCCCCACGCGGCGGCCTGTTTCCGTGACGATCCCGATCACGAGTACTGGGATAGTCCAGAAATTTCGTAGCTAGTCCACGTCGTCGAACACACTCTCTTCTTGCTCGTCGTCGTCGGAAAACGGTCGCCAGCCAACGTAGATGATCGCGAGCGACCCGAGGAGGGGAATCGCGAGAAAGACGAGGCTCAGTTTCAATACGAACGCAGATCCCGTTCCCCCAGTCACGAACAGCGAGGAGAACGCGAGTAACAACAGAAGCGTCACCCCCATCGCGAGGATGAGTGTCCAGAAACTCGTGCGTTCGTGAGCCATGACCTCACGTTGGCGTTGCCGGTTCAATAATCATCCGAACGGTGTGTGTCTCGGTGGCTCCGACAGACTGGGTGACGTCCACTTCCCTCAAGTGTAGATGATAGTGAGACCAGTACGCGAGGGCGGTTCTCTTTTTCCGTCTTCAGGCGCTGACGGTGAACATCCGACTGGATGCCTTCCCCGATTCTTGTCGTGGTGTCTCTGGTCTGCTCCGTGATTACAGAGTGCACGCAGGATCACGATCGGGTCTCAGTTAAATTCATCCTCCTGACGAGTGTCTTCGACTACGAAACGCATACTCAGTCAGTCACACCGTGGAACACGGACTGTTCGTTCGTGCGCCATGTGTTAGCTCCCATTCGGCTTCGCCGAGCAACGGCCGCTCGGGCCTCCGATGGGGGCATGAGCGACAGTGCGAGCCACTCCCCGAGGATTGCCTCTGCCTTCTCTCGTTCCCGAACCGCCTCGAGTTCCTCGTATGGGCCGCCGAGGACAGTTGTTGGGTCGTCAGACCGCACGAGATACAGTTTCAGGGTCTCCTCACTCATCCGTGCTCACCGATTGATTGACCTGTCCTACATCCGTCCACAGACGGAAACCCAGCGGGTGGGGCATCTCACTCGGTCAGCAGTGTCGACCAGTTAAGATTCTTACACTCAAAATATCAATCGAGACACTCGCTGAGCCGATACGATACGAGCGCACCGAACAGGGATGTGGACTCCGCTATCGATGATCGATTCTTCGAGGAGTCTTGGGACGAGATTTTCAGCGAATACCACGTGTGGTTTCCGTTCGCCAATGAGATCTGCGCCGAAGAGCACTTTCACCACGGTGACGGGGTGGACTCCCTCAAGAAATTGGAGCTGGTAATCACCTGACTGCGCGTCACTCTCAGACGATTCGAGAGAGAAATCCAGTAAGTCGAGCTTCGTTTTACTTCCGGCGAGGGTATGGCTGACGGCTTTATGATGCGTCCCCGTGGCGACGTGTATGACCGGCGATGGGTCACACGAGGGTATCGAACTCCCCACGCTCGATTCGGGTATCACGCTCCTCGACGTCGACTCGACACTCGGCATCGAGCCGCTGTGCGCGGTCGTTCTCGACCGACTCCTCGACACGGGCGGACAGGGATTCTGGATCGACGCACGCGGCCACGTCCAAACACGGACGCTCCTCCGACTCGCACCGCACCCTCGCTATCTCGACCGTCTGAGCGTCGCCCGCGGCTTCACCGCCTACCAGCACGCCGCCCTTCTCGATCGTCTCCCCCGACTCGTCTCGAACGCCAGCCTCGACCGTGACGACCCGACCATCGTCGTCGCACCTGGGATAGACCACTTCTATCGGGCGGACGACATCCCGCGAGACCACGCACGTGAGCTTCTCGTCCGTCGGCTCGCGACGCTCGCCGGGATTGCCCGCGACTACGACGTCCCAGTACTGCTTACGCGAACCCGTGCAGACGATCTGAGCGCTCCTCTTGCTGCTGCAGCCCACGAGGAACTCTCCTGCCAAGCGACGAAATTCGGTCCTCGATTCACCAACGGAGAGGGCACCGACGAGACGCTCGTCTATCACACGGGCGACGGCTGGATGCAGACAACACTCGCCTTCTGGCAGGAGATTCTCGAACACCGCGCTCGTGTGACCGGGGCGGCGATCGCAGACCCAGCCCAGCCGACCATAGGTGACTCCGGCCCGACGACACCTGCCTCGCCAGTCACACCGGAGGGGTGGTGAGGGTGGGCCGGACGAACCCGACGTTTCGAGACGTCCTCTCGACAATCGAAGACGAGTGGAGCGATTTCCGCCGTGTCCTGCGGCGACGGCATCAACCACTGTTCGACCGACTGTTCGCATACGCTCGCGAACACGCCGACGCTGCGAGTAACCTGAATCATTCCGACCGACTCGCGCCACTTCTCGTGAGTATCGACCTCGAACAGGAGGACCGCCTCGACGAGCTCGAAGCGCGTATCGAGGACCTTGAAGCCGAGCGGGCTGAGTCAAGCACGCGACCGCGCGATGAAGTCGGTGGCTCCGAGTAGCGATGGTCCTCACCGTCGATTACGACGGCGACTCGGTCGTCGAATGGCGGGTGACATCGGATGGGATCGACCGAACCGTCGTCGACGAGTACCAGCCAACACTATATGTGGGCGCTCCCGTTTCGGAACTCTACGGTCGGGAAGGAGGTCCAGACCCGAATCCACGGCTTCCTCCCCGTGGTAGGCTCTCATCGGAACTTCGTGACCTTCGAGCGTTCCTCACGGGACAGGAGGCCATCGTAGACTGCTCGCTCGACGTCTGGCGGCAGACGTTCCGGTCGAATCTTCGGCCAGTTCTCCGACTCGACTGTCGACGTATCGAGGACGTCCGCTCGGTCGGGCGGCGTGTCCACCAGTTCGGCGGGCCGGACGCGTACACCTGCTACAACGTCGATCTCACGCGACAACTCCGCTACACGCTCGAAACGGAGACTGAGCCCAAACCAGATACTAGCGCCCGTGATCTGCGCACACTCCATCTCCAGTTCCCAGCGCACGAGTTGGACGTCGCTGGATTGTCCCAACTCCGGGTCGACGGAGAGTCGATTGGCGCGTCATCACGAGCGGTCGCGCAGGCCGTCGCAAAGCGAGTTGCATCGATCGATCCGGATGTACTCGTCGTGGACTCCGCGCAGGTCGTGCCACTACTCTTCGAGGCGGCAGACGAGTACGGACTCAGCCCGTACGCGCTCGGACGGGAGACCGGGTACACCAAACTCGCGTCCACGTCGACGTACACCAGTTACGGTCACGTTGGGCATTCGCCGGCCCGCTACTCCGTCCCCGGCCGGGTGCTTATCGACCGCTCGAACACGTTCTTCTACGAGGAGGCGGGGCTCGACGGCTGTCTCGATCTCGTCGAGCGAGCGGGGCTTCCACTGCAGGAACTCGGGTGGGCGTCGATTGGGCGCGTACTGACAGCGATGCAGATCCGCGAGGCGCGCTCGCGTGGTGTGTTAGTCCCCTGGCGAGCATGGCGCCCGGAGTTCTTTCGGACGGCATCGGCGCTCGACACAGCCGACCGAGGCGGGACGACGCTCGCCCCCGAGGTTGGGGTCCACAAGAACGTCCACGAACTCGATTTCTCGTCGCTGTACCCAAACATCATCCGCACGCGGAATATCTCTCCGGAGACGGTGCGCTGCGGCTGTTGTGACAACGAGGCCGTTCCGGAAGTCGGCTATCCGATCTGTGAACGCGACGGCTACTTGCCCGACGTCCTCGGGCCACTCATTGACGGGCGCGACCGGATCAAAACGCGAATCGAGAAGACAGACGACCCAGACGAACTGGCGACGCTCGAAGCGCGATCGTCTGCGATCAAGTGGATTCTCGTGTCGTGTTTCGGTTATCAGGGCTTCTCGAACGCGAAGTTCGGTCGCATCGAGTGTCACGAGGCGATCAACGCGTTCGCTCGGAAAATCCTGCTGGACGCGAAGGCAGCGCTGGAGGCCGATGGCTGGCGCGTGGTCCACGGCATCGTCGACTCGATCTGGGTGACGCCCGCCCTCGACGTTGATGAGGCTGACCGACGGCCGCTGGAGGCGATCGCACGCGAGGTGAGCGACGAGGTGGGAATCGAACTGGAGTACGAGAGTGCGTTCGACTGGGTAGCGTTGTGTCCGCGTCGTGACGGCGATGGAGGGGCGTTGACGCGCTACTTCGGACGACGCCGTGGCGAGGCGTACCCGGATGAGGGGTTGGGTGAGGCGGTGAAGACGCGTGGCATCGAGATTCGGCAGGGCGATACGCCCGCGTGGACCTGCCAGCTACAGGCTGCGCTGATCCGCACTCTCGATCGCACTCACGACCCGAACGCGGTCTGTGGCGTCCTCGAACGCTGGCTTAGTCAACTGGAGCGTGGCGTGGTTGACCCACGGGAACTCCTTCTCAAGCAACGCGTCTCGAAGCGAGCAGAGCAGTATCGTCACGAGACGGTGACGGTGGCAGCGCTGAAGCGAGCGAAGTGGAAAGACTGCGCCTTGGCTCCCGGCCAGCGTGTCGAATATCTCGTCTCCAACGACGACGCGCAGGGACTGGGTCGCGTTCGGCTGAGCCACGAACCGCTGCGGTCATACGATGAGGCTTGGTACCGAGCGCAGGCGATTCGTGCTGCCGAAAGCGTGCTGTCGCCACTTGGGATGGACCGCGCGCAAATTCGGCGGATATTGTCCAATAACGCTTCACTCAGCCTCAATCAGTTTGAGTGACGAAATTCTGGGCGGAATAGCGTCCAACAGATGAGGATATCTCACTCATCAGTAGTGTCGATAAGTTAATGTCCTATACCCGGAATATCCATCGAGATTCCTCACTGAGATGGTTTGCACACAAGCGTACCGAGTAGAGCTCTCTGAGTAGCGGTTGCTCAATCCGGCCTTTCGGTATGCTCGACATCTCCCCCGGTGAGGTACAGCGATTGCTGCTTCGCGGGGAGGCTGGATCCCATCTTCGCCTGTGTCCCTGTATCTTCAAGCCGTCGAACCCATCGCCCTGTTACAATCCCGCTCTGGGTTTCTACCGCCCTGCGACCCACGTCTTTCAGGACCCCCAGCGGCACCGCGTTCAGTTTCAATCCCGCTCTGGGTTTCTACCGCCCTGCGACCCGCTCGCCTCGCCTTGCAAGCCGAACAGCAGCCGGGGTTTCAATCCCGCTCTGGGTTTCTACCGCCCTGCGACGAGTTCGGCGAGGGCGTCGAGAACGTGACCGACCGGTTTCAATCCCGCTCTGGGTTTCTACCGCCCTGCGACAACATGTAGATGACCGATGCCAACATCCCCAGTTCGTTTCAATCCCGCTCTGGGTTTCTACCGCCCTGCGACGGAGCGCGTCGAGCGTCCCACTCAGTCGCTTCGCCGTGTTTCAATCCCGCTCTGGGTTTCTACCGCCCTGCGACGACGCGCTCGGCGGCCGCGCCTTTCAGGTTACCCGTGTTTCAATCCCGCTCTGGGTTTCTACCGCCCTGCGACGATTCGACGTTTGATAGCGGCTCCTGGGGACCGTTTCAATCCCGCTCTGGGTTTCTACCGCCCTGCGACCCTTTTCGAGAGTCATAGATCCGAAAACATAGCCTGGTTTCAATCCCGCTCTGGGTTTCTACCGCCCTGCGACAGTCCGAGGAGACGACGCGCCCGACCCGGCGGACGAGTTTCAATCCCGCTCTGGGTTTCTACCGCCCTGCGACACTTGAACGCGTCACCGGGCGACGAGAAGAAGTCGTTTCAATCCCGCTCTGGGTTTCTACCGCCCTGCGACCTATCGCGACACTCTCGCGAACCGAACCCGGAACGCTGTTTCAATCCCGCTCTGGGTTTCTACCGCCCTGCGACTCTTGTGTGGCGGCCTGCTCGCGCTCGCGCCGGGAGGTTTCAATCCCGCTCTGGGTTTCTACCGCCCTGCGACCGCCGAGTTGGCTCTATCCCCTCCTGCTCTTCGCGCTGTTTCAATCCCGCTCTGGGTTTCTACCGCCCTGCGACCCGCACAACCTCCCGGACGAGTGGCCGACCGGAATCGTTTCAATCCCGCTCTGGGTTTCTACCGCCCTGCGACACGGTGACGGGCGCGCTCAAGTCAGTCACGTCGGACGGTTTCAATCCCGCTCTGGGTTTCTACCGCCCTGCGACACGGCGACGTTCCCGTCGATAGCCGAGGCCGGAGCGAGTTTCAATCCCGCTCTGGGTTTCTACCGCCCTGCGACGGTCCCGAGTTCCTCGCGCGCGCGCTCTATGGTCCGTTTCAATCCCGCTCTGGGTTTCTACCGCCCTGCGACACCACAACTGCGTCGAGTGCTGCCAGCGATAGAGCGGTTTCAATCCCGCTCTGGGTTTCTACCGCCCTGCGACCGCTCGTCGGCGGCCGACTCGCGCAACTCGTCGGCGATGTTTCAATCCCGCTCTGGGTTTCTACCGCCCTGCGACTTCGATCAGCGTGAACGGGCGGATATACCCGGCCGCGGTTTCAATCCCGCTCTGGGTTTCTACCGCCCTGCGACGTCCCCGACGGACCCGGCGACGATTCTCGACCTCCTGTTTCAATCCCGCTCTGGGTTTCTACCGCCCTGCGACCATCGGGACCGAACCACATTCGCGTCGAGGACGGTTTCAATCCCGCTCTGGGTTTCTACCGCCCTGCGACCCGTGGTCGGTCATCGTCATCGTCGTCGCTCGACCGTTTCAATCCCGCTCTGGGTTTCTACCGCCCTGCGACGTATGGGCCGACAGTATCAGTCATTTGTAATTTCAGTTTCAATCCCGCTCTGGGTTTCTACCGCCCTGCGACAGCTTACTGGGACTTTTACCGTCCCGTTCACCCGCAGTTTCAATCCCGCTCTGGGTTTCTACCGCCCTGCGACAGAACTCAGGGACCGAGCACGGAACGGCCGGGGACGTTTCAATCCCGCTCTGGGTTTCTACCGCCCTGCGACAGGGGGTGTAATTTGCTTGAGGCGGCCGATAAAACTTGCTCCACCCACGATGGCGTCGGTCGCTCTCGTGGACCCCCGCTGTACACGGCTTTGAAAAAGGTCGATGAAGGTCGACGTCAGATGACGTTCGATTGCCCGTCGGGTGGTTCAGTCCCGAGGTCTGTCGTCGCCTCTTGGCAGGCTTCACAAAGCCGATACAGCCGGATTCGATCTCCGTCTGTCGGTTCGATATGTCCTTCGAGTTCGTCTTCGAGTTCGACCCGCTCGCTCTTCGACACGTTGAGTTCGAAGACGCTGTACTGTCGCCACGCCCCATATCGTTCCAGCGTTCGGTAGACGCGCCGACGATTCGTGTCGTCGCTGACGTCGTACGTTACTGCGAGTCTCATCGTGACACTTCCAGTGCGTGATAGTCGTCAAGTTCACCCGTGATTGCTTTCCGCAGGAGGATCACTTGTTGCCGGATCGCCTTCCGACGACTCACGCGGTACTCGAAGTGTGGGTGTGTCAACTCTTCGTCGATGTAGCCATCGAACTTGTCTAAGTACGCCTGAAAGCCGTCGTCAGTGAGTCGGTTGTCGTCTCCGAACTGGTCATGCGTGATTGTCCCACGGTTAACCAGACGCGTGACGAACGCGTCACAGAACAGCGGGCGAAACTCCTCTTGGAGGTCGAGCGCGAGCGACGGTCGTCCGTGTCGGTCGGCGTGGAGTACGCCTAGGAAAGGGTCAAGGTTGTAGCAGCGCAGCGCGCTTAGCACTTCGTTCTTCATCATTACGTAGGTTAGCGACAGTAGCGAGTTGATGTGGTCTTCAGGTGGTCGTTTACTGCGTGTTTCGAATGTCCAGTCGTCGATGAGAGTTTCGTCAAGTCGGCCGAAGTAGCGTTCTGCGGCCTCCCCTTCTATTCCACGGAGGTCATCCTTGTTCGACGCGGTCGAGACACGTTCGCCGAGGTCCTTGAGGACAGTCGTTCCTTGAACGCCCTTCCGGGAAAGGATCGTCCGCGCGTTCCGGATCTTCGCTGCGATCATCGCCTTCGCGATCGCGAGTTCGTCATGGTCGTTGAGCGCGTACTGCGCGCGGCGGACTTCGGCGATTGTGTTGCGCTCCGGGACGAAGCTCCCCCGATACTTCCCATTCTGTGTAAAGTAGTTGAGCACGATCCCGTGCTCGTTCGCTGTCGCGACGAACGGCGTCGAGAAGTTCACGCCACCGAAGACGTTGATCGTGTCGAGCTTCTCGACGGGAAACGCTCCGAGTTCGCCGTCGTCACCTTCTACGTCGTAGACGACAACTTGACCGCCGTCGATACGGACCTGCGAACCCTGCGTCGTGACGTAGACGACCGAGTCCTCGAACATTCTCTGGCTCGCTTTCACGCCAAATCACCCGGTGTCGTCCCCTCCCATCCGGTCCCCTCGGCATCGGACGGTGAGAGAAGCGCCGTCTCGCCGGGCATACAGTACGTCCGCGCTGAACACGCCTCACACTTCGACTGGCTTTGCGTCAGTGGCGGGATCGAATCGACCGACATCGATTGGATGCGTCGCAGTATCTTCTGGACAGTCTCGCGGTGATCCTGCGTGATTCGGACCGAGTGACGCGTATCGGTCGAGTAGAGGTATATGTACCCCACGTTTACGGGTTCGCCGAGGGCGTCTTCAAGCAGCATACAGTAGCCGGCGAGTTGGACTTCGTCGCTCGGGTAGTACGACCCGCTCTCAGAACGTTTCCGTTCGACTGGGGTCGGTGTCCCATCCTCGGTATCGACGAGGTCGATCTTCCCGTGTATTCCGAGATCGTCAGAGCAGAAGTATCGCTCCGTAACCCACCCCCCGCGACGGGATGCGTGTTCGTGTTTCGAGCGGCCGTCAACGAGTTCGTAGGGTTCGCCGATCTCATCGTAGTACCGTTGGTAGTAGTACCGCCGTGGACAATAGACGAACTCGTTCAACGCGCTCACGTATATCAGTTCGTCCTTGAAGCTTGAACCCGTCATCTTAGAGATCGATACCCAAGCTTTCTAGGTCGACAGCATTCTGCGATTCTTGGACTGCACAGTGCAGGTAGAGCGCGTCGACTCCAAGTGCGGCACACCACTGTTCGTCACCGACTATCAGCGGGTAGAGGAAGAGGAACTTCCCGAGGTCGTACTGATTCTTGACCTGCCGTGGATGCTTCGGGACCGCATAGCAGAGCACGTTGAGGCCTTCGCGCATCTCGTCGCGGAGATGATCGATCGACGTGATTCGATCCGCGCCGTCGGGATCGACGTCGATACCGATCCCGCCGAGTTCGCGTGGCTTCCGTGTCTCGTCGTCGGCCCCATCGTCGTCGCGTAGCCAGCCGTAGACCTCATCGATGGCCTTGAGACGGACGCTCCGTCCGTATCCCTCGTCATTTGTCTCGATCGTCCCGTCGTACGTGCAGTAGCCAGTGACGTACGGCACAAGGTGAGAGACATCATCGGCGTATTCGTCCGGGACGACTTTGTCGAACTCGGTGCGTGAGAAGAATTTGACGTCCCCGTGGCGAAGGAGGTAGAACAAGTCATACGTCTTTATGGGGTCGTCCGCACCCGGCGTCCGGTCGTAGACGAGTGCCTGAAGCGACCCGCCACGGTACCACTGGAGCGTTCGCTCGACCGCATTATCGATAACGGCGGCGTGCGCTTCGACGTCTGACCGGGTGAGCGGTGGATCGCCACCGCCGAAGTGTCTGAGGATGCGATCCCAGCCCTCCTCGCGGATCTCCTCGGCTCGCTCCGAGTTGGCGTTGCAAGCGCGACGTTCGACGTGGTGGTAGGCTTCGGCCGCCGAGTAGCGCCAGTCGAACGACTCGAACTCTCGGGGGTCGTGATAGGCATCTTCGAGTGTTTCGACGAGGCGCGCCCGCGGGACGCGACCGTCGTATTCGGTTTCGGAGAGCGAAGCCGCGACGGTTGACGGAACGTAGCAGCGGGCGGGTTGCAGTTCGGATTCGGTTCGGAGACGACCGAGACGCTGGACGAAACTTGCCCGGTCGGGCGCCGAGAACACGAGACGGTCGACCGCGAAGTCGATTCCAACCTCGACGGCGGAGTTGCTCACGAGCACGTCAAAGCCGTCGAGCTTCTCCTCAATGTCGCCGCGGTGAAATCCATCGATACGGACGACAACCTGATTGTCAAGCGCTCTCGAGAGGTGGGTGTACACCTCGTCCACCTCGTGAATTCCGTCGAGGATGAAGACGGTCCTCCCGGGCCGTCTGGCGAACGCTTCGGTGTCCTCCCAGTCTTCACCGAGGAGTTCCCTCGCAGTGTCGAATGTCGACGCCGAACGGACGTTGAGGTCGACGGGTGGCATGACTGCACCCCATCCGTCCGTCGATACATCGTCGAACGGGCGTTCCTCGACAGCTTCGCGACGTGCAGTCACGCGGTGATACGGTGCGCTCATCGCCTCCTTGAAGCGGTGTTCGAGGCTCTTCGTCGGCGTCGCGCTGAGGAGCACGATCTTCGAGAGCGCACACTGGAACTTGGGGAGGTCGTACATCTCGTCGAGCGCGAACAGGAGTGTATTCTGTTCTTTCCGGCCGGCGCGGTGGAACTCGTCGACGACGACTGTCTCGAACTCGTTGAGTTGTCTGATCCGGGATCCGGGGTCGCCGGTGCGCCCGTAGATGTGCCGGCGCATCATCACGAGGATATCCGGATTCGTCAGCACGATCACCGGGTCGTCGCGCTGATGCACGTACGTCCGGAGGAGCCGTTGCAGTCGTTCTCCGTTCGTCTTCGCTTTCGGGTACTCGGCCGCGTACCGTGTCCGGAGCGTGTCGGCCGTGACCGGAAGTACCTCGACGTCTGACCCCAACTCGGGGAAGCTCTCGTTAAGTTCGTTCGTGATCTGATCGTACTGGTCGTGGATGAGTGCGTTCGTCGGGTAGACCGCGAGTGCGTGCTCTCCGTGTTCAACGACAGGTGTGAGCCACGACACCGTCTTCCCGCCGCCGGTTGGGCTGTCGTTCACCGCGAGAAACTTGCTCAAGGTCGCGAACAGTTCCCGAAGATCCTGCTGGTGGGCGTACGGTTTGAATTCGGTTCCTTCGACCGGGTACTCTGGATCGTCGTGCCGTCGTAGTTCGACGCCCGAGAGAGGGAGTGTCATTCTCATCGCTTGGTCTCGAGGAATGTTGCGTCAGCAGGGAGTCGGATACTGTCGGCGTCGTCTAATTCCAGGTCTGTGAGTTCGATGTACGCGCCCTCGTAAGATGCCTGCATCACGAGCGGCGTCGGTCGCATCCGCTTCGTGACGAGGTTCCCAACCGGGGTGAGGGCCGTGTCGTACGCGCTGATCGGGTGGCCGAGGTCAAACTCACCGTCGCCTTCCGAGACATCGAGAGGTCCGGTCTCGACCCGGGCTTTGCCACGCTTCTTCCCGAGACGAATGTATCCAGGGACGCGTGACTCGAGTTCACTTGCGCTGAGGCCACGTCCGAGCAGGTAGCACGTGAGTTCGTTCCCGTGCCCGAGTACGCGACGACGACCATACGTCGGGAGGTTCCGCTTCGCATCGGTATTCTCGTCATCTGTCGCCGCGTAGTTGATCGTCGCGTAGTCGTCGTTGCTTGTGTTGTACGTCGATGTGATCCGATTAGCAACCCCCGACCCAGTGCTGTCAGACGGCACCGCCGGCGTCACGTACAGTTCTTCGGCGACTGCGTCGGTATCGTCGATGTACGTCGGCTCGAACGAGCGGTCGACGTACCGACCGGACGCAAATCCGAGCGCGTAGTAGAGCGCCGTGTTCAGGAAGTACGGCTCCGTGTCCGCAAGCCGACCAACCTCGCGGCTCGCGAACCAGATCTCCCCCTGCGTCCGGAGCGTCACTTCGAGTGCTGCTGGCATGCTCTCAGTCGGTCTGTTTGAGGAACGCGCGCGAGGCGTCCACTTGCGTTTCGAGGACATCGGCGAGCGAGTTGCCGGTCGCGGCTCCGAGTAGGTCGTCGATGGTATCGTCCGGGATGCGTCCGAGGTCAAGCCCACCGCGTTCGGCGTCGATCCGGTCATCGAAAGCGGACTGGAGGAGTTCGCCGACGAGTTGCGGGTCGTGCGCCGCAGCCGTGATGACGTCCTGAATCGAGTCGGGGATCGTTTCGTTGCTGTCACGGAGTTGGGTGATAACGTCCCGGGTCAAGCCGAGGTTCGCCGGCCCTTCTTCGCTCCCCGTGTAGACGCCGAGGATGTGGTTCTTGACGCGACCGAGACGTGACGTCGCGGCGCCGTAGCGTTTGTTCTTCGCCGTGATCCCGAGAACGAACGCCAGCTCCTCGGGTGTCGCATCCCGAAGCGTAATGACCGACGGGAACAGCGTCCCCGGCTCGAAGAAGTCTGGTTCACGGATTGTCGCTTCGGCGGTCTTCGCGTAGTCGTCGCCAGGCGCGTTCTGGAACTTCTCATCGATCGTCGCGGTCGCGTCCCGGAGCGTGTAAGCGGTATCGTACATCACACGGGACGTGATCGAGAGCGGCTGGTCGGCGTCGTCGCTCGCGGCACTCCCATAGAGGATGCACTCGACGCAGTCTTGACACATCCTGTTGACCTGCATCGTACACTCTGTCCCGACGAGGTCTCGCTGGAGGGACTTCCCGAAGCGTCGGTCGCTCCCTGTCTGCTTGCGCATGAACATCAGACCCGGCGAGTATGTCTCACGGTCGTCGCCCGACCCGACTGCGACGTTCGCGAGGTCGGCGCTCTGCCCGTCGGTCGTGAAGACCGCATGGCTCTCCAGTTCGCGCAGGACGAGGATGTTCGTGAAGTTGTTCTGCGGAGCGATCGTCATCTCGTCTCGGGAAACGGTGCCGCGTTCCAGTTCGGGGTAGGTGTCGTAGTCGAACATTGTTAGTTAGTCTCCGTCGTGTCGTCGGCCGTCTCGCGCTGCAGCTGGATCGTCGCTGCGTAGAAACCGTCCGCGATGTTGTTCGCGCGTCGCTTCAACAGCGACGGCTTCCCCTCACAGCGGTCGACGAGGAGTCGTTGCGCGAACGCGTCCGCGTACCGCTCGATACGCTCGTTCAACTGGTCACCGCTCCGACTCTTCTCGGCTGGTACCGGCCACACCTGTTCGCTTCGCTGGTGGAGCTTTTCGAGCCGGCCAGCGACGAGAAGTGCTGCCTCGTCGGCGCTCAGCCGAAACTCGTTCGAGTCCTTCACTGCTTTCACCGATTCGCGGAACACTCGCTCGATAGCGTACGGCTTGTCATTCCCGTAGGCGGGCCGTATCGCGTCGTAGGCGAGTTCCGCAAGTTCGGTCACGTCGTCCTTGGTCGTGTTTGTCATTTGTGGATCACTCTCGTCGAATATGCGTCGTTCGTCGGGTTACCGTGGCGGTCGAGGTAGTCAGCTTCCTCGAGCAGGTACCGTGCGGCCCCGCCGTCATCAGAGTCCTGCACTGCCCGTTTCAACAGGTACGACCCCGGGAGCGGTTTGTTTCGGACGATTCGAAGATACTTCGCGAACCGGGTGTCGTCACGAGCAAGCGCGTACCCCAGTTCGATCAGTGCTGCGGCGGCGCCGAGACGCTCGGGAAGCTTCGAGAGCGGAATCTCCTGACCGTAGAAGCCGTTCACAGTCGTGAATCCCGCGTCGAGTTTTACCATCTCTGAGAAATCGCGCCCCCGCACTTCTGGGATCGGGGACTGTGAGACGTACGCTCGCAGCCCGACCGTTGACGCGACCGCGAGACCGACGAAGATGCCAAAGAACTGGAACTCTGTCTCGTTGCCCTGTGGCTTGTAGAACGAGAGCGTCTGTGTCCCGAACCCAGCCTCAGAGTCGAACCCGTTCTGGAGCTGTTCGATCATTGAAAGTCCACCCACGTCCTCGGCTTGCGTCGCTTCGCGGAGGACCGTCGATACTGACTCAGAGACCGACATCTCGTCCGTTTGATCTTGGTTTCCTCTGGTAGTCACGACGTCGAACATCGCGGAGGCAAGACGACCAACCCGGGTCGTTGCCTCCCCCGTGAATCGCGCGAAGATTTCGTCGGCGTAGAGGTCCCACATCGTTGGCGTGTAGAAGTAGTCCGGAACGAGATGGATGAAGATCCGGCCGGCGTCGCGTCGACTCGATCCGGTCTCGCGGAGGGAGAACTCGATCTGACACGGCGTACAGACGAGGAGTTTCTCGGGCTGGCCGGCGTCGGCCGGGATCCGATTTGAGTACCCCGCTTGGAGTGTCGTGAGTGACTTCGGTGCTTTCATGTCTGCCTTCCGGGTACTCGTCGTTCCACGGTTGCAGAACGTACATGTCTTCCCTCGCCGAGTCGCGTGGTGCTCTTCGAACGGGTCTGAGAGTTCGTCCATCTCTGCGGTCGGTGGGGATGCCTGACCACCGACGCGAAGGACGTCTCCGATGTACGCCCGGAGTTCGGTCTCGAACTGACCTGTATGTGCGCCCATCACAACGTCGTCCCACTCCTCGTCAAGTGCGTCGAGATTCGTGATTAGGAGTTTCGCGACTTCGCCCGGAACGTCCTGCCAGCTCTCCCGACGTGCTCGATCGGCGACGTGCTGTCCGACCGCATACGCGTAGTCCCACTTCCCGCCGGCCGTGAGGTCGATGTCTCCGTCGTCATGGAGCTCTTGGAGGCCATTGAGAACACCCTCATCAACGTCGAAGAGCCGACACGTCATGGAGAGGGTATCTTCGTCTGTCAGGCGAGCATCGGCGAGCGGATCAACGAACGCGCGTTTGAATGTGTACACCAGCCGCGCGTAGCCCGGGGCGACTCGCGTCGTCGCATCAATATCGATCGGGAGACGCTCGTTCAGCGTCTCCATCGTCTCCGCCATACTGTCAGTCGGCTCCGAGTCGGGGTCCGCGTCTTGCTTCGCCTTCAACGCAGTCGCATAAAGGAGGTTCCGCACGCCAGCGTAGAAGAAGTCTTGGTCGTTGATCGTGTAGAATCCCTGCGATTGCGTCGAGAGATTGTCCGCGAGCGCGCTGTGACTGTCGTACGCATCGTGGGATTCGGGAATGTCCGCCCGAAGCCGGTCGTACACGGTGCCGATTAGGTCCTCGTCGACTGTCGGCTCTGAGGAGTCTCCATCGGTCAGATAGACGCAACCATCTTGGTAGATAAGTAGTCGCTCGTACTCGAAGTGATCTTCGAGGACGTGGCTGACCGCACCGTTGAGGAAGTTGGTGAACACACCCTTCACATCATCAAGTGTGTGGTGCCGGAGTTCGAGGTCGGTTCCGGGGTACGCAACCTCCAAGCCAGTCTGATTTCGCTTGACCGTCGCTGCTTCCGGCGTCTCGCAGGATGCGAACGCGTCGGCGAGACGGACGTAGGGCCGGAGTTGGTCGTATGTTCGAGTGGAGTGCTCCGGGTTCGAGTTCCACGTGTTCGCGTGGTCGACCGCACATGCATGGAAAGTCTCGATCCGAACATCGGGCGCGAATGCGTCGACACCGAGCGTGTTGACTAACTCAGAGACCTCGTCTGCATCGATGTCGTACTCCTCGCCCATCTCCTGTTCGCGATGGAACTTATGTAGATCGTGAACGGCGAACAGCGCGACGACTTTCCGAAGTTCGTTGTCGCTCAACTCGTAGGCACCGAACGACGGCGCAATCTCATTCAGTCTCACGATGGCGAACACGCCGTTCCGGACGTGGTTGAGCATCGACTGGTCAGTCAGGCCGTATTCGACGCTCTTCGCCGGTTCGAAGGACCACCCAATGTCGAGAAGGCGAGGATCGAGGTCGGTGAGGTACTCTGCGAGGATAGGGTGAACGTCCCGCTCGCCCCAGAGAGACGTATTATCTGACACCTGTATTCCCCCTGTATGACCTTAACCAACATCTGGTTCGACTGAGTGTGCCCTTGTAGTATGTGTCGTATATCTCGCTCTTCAATCGGCTAACCGGCCGAAATCTCTGGTCTACTGGATATCGATACGAGTTGATTCCCTTTCTACCATGGGACCCAACGCTCAGACGCACCACGAGTCCAGAGTCGTCCGGGCCGCTCAATCTAGTCTTGGCTATCATGCCCTTCGACCTGGGTTTTACACTGTAGGTACTAAAAATTCTAGGGGCCCTTGTATGGGTAGCACTACACGGAACCTTCGAGTACCTCGCAGAGCGTACTTCTTGGTGCGACCCCTGAAGAAATCCAAACGGAATTGAAACCTTGTCTGGGTCGCGCACGTACCCCCTCATTCTTCAACCTCCACAGACACCGTCCCACATCCTCTAGAGACGAACGCGCCGACACCGGCGTACTCACTGAAGAGTGCCAGCGCCGTCGCCGCGGTTCGGATGGCTTCGCTCGCGTCCTTGAACTTGTACGTGCAGTCGGCGGTGAACCCCTGGCGGAGGATTGGACCGCCATTCTCACCGCGGTTGACAAGGATGCTGTGTGTCTGGTAAGTGTCCGCGTCGGGCTTCTCAATGAGATTCGTCCCGAAGTCCTCGCGGGTCATCGCGATCTCGAACTCGTCCGCCCGCTCGTCTGGGATTGTCGCGTTCCACTTCCGCAATAGTGAGGTAAAGACGTGTTGCCTAGCAGGGAACATGTTTGTAATATTACTATTCTCCTTGATACACGTCGGCGTCTTGAAGCGGATATCAACCTCGAAGGTATCGTGGTTCCGGGCGACGATATCTGAGGCTTCTGTGAGGAGGTCCTCGTGAGTCGTATTCGTACTCGCGAAGTCGCGAACGCGGAAGTCGCCATCCGCAAGTTCGAGTGTATCGTTACTGAAGACGAACGCGTCGGCAAGCGCTTGGAAGACCTCCTGATCGCGCGGATCGGCGACACCTAACTTGAGGTCGTATGTCTCGTCGCGGATCACGCGTTTGTGGTGATCACGGTGGCTCCCCTCGAATCTGCCGAGGAGGCCACTATTTGTCAGACTCCCGATCGAGGAGTCATGGATGCGCGTACTGATGTCCTCGTCGGCGCCGTCAAGTGCCGAGAGGACCGCACCATAGATCTGGTAGCCGTTTGCGGTCGGCACCGGGAACGAGCCCTCCGGCTCAAGCGTCAGGTCGACCCGACGCATGACACCTCACGACGATAGGCAATCGTGTGTTGATTCACAATCACATCTGGATCGGTCACCCTCTTGAGTCTTTTCGTGATTTTGAAAACGTATTCAGCTATTCGGGATCGAGGCCAGACGATTGCGCGATTACGAAGCCAAACCGTTTAGTCGAACTCAACTGCAATCGAAGGTATGCGCACATACGTCTCCACCATTGGGCACTATAGCCCCCGGGTGATGCGTCCGATACTTGATAACGGCCTTGACGCTGACGACATCGTTATTCTCCTCCGACCGCGCGGCGACACGAGCGATAGGGCGAAGAGCGCGATTCAAGACATCAACCAGACGATCAACGAACTCGGCCCCGGATCGGACGTCGTCGTCGAGGAAGTCAGCTACGAGGCGTTCGACGCTGCTGTCTTAGAATGCGTCGATGTCCTTGAAGCCGCCGAGGGAACGGTGGTACTCAACTTCGATGGGGGACCGCGGGAAATTTTTCTCCCGCTGACCGTCGCCGCGATCGCCCGGCCGGATGTCGTCGACCTCGCACTCCAATTCAGGGATGTTGATGAGGAGATTGAAGAGATCGATCTCCCAAACCTGATGAGTCGTCCGTCCGACGCGACCCTCGACACGCTCAGGTACCTCGCTTCCATTGACGAGAATACGACACTTCCCGAAATCTCCGACGAAACCGGAAAGTCAAAGAGTACTGTCGGACGACATCTCGACGCGCTTGAATCTGATGGTGCTGTTGAGACGTGGATAGAGGGCAAAACCCGTCATGTCGCACCGACACTTGCCGGCCGACTCCAGGTCTGAGTGGCAATCTTCGTCGACCCTTTTGAAAGCTGTGTACAGGTGGGGTCCACGAACGACTTCCTCGTTCTCGCATCCCCAGAGAAAACTATAGGTGCTATCCCCTACGAAACACCCCCTGTCGCGACGTGGTAGAAACCCGCACCGGGATTGAAACAGTTCGGGGTGTTCGGCCACCCGCGAGGTGTGGCTATCGTCGCGACGTGGTAGAAACCCGCACCGGGATTGAAACTCTCGGACGCTCTCGCCGGTCCAGACGCCCATTACTGTCGCGACGTGGTAGAAACCCGCACCGGGATTGAAACACCGCTACGAGACGACGTAGCGCCGCTCTCGCTCGTCGCGACGTGGTAGAAACCCGCACCGGGATTGAAACTCGACGGCCACGTACGAGGACATTGCGACCCTCTTGTCGCGACGTGGTAGAAACCCGCACCGGGATTGAAACTCGTATGCGCCGTTTTCCCACGCCGTTACTATCTCGTCGCGACGTGGTAGAAACCCGCACCGGGATTGAAACGAACTGCGGGCAGAGACCGACGGAGACGTAGAAGCGTCGCGACGTGGTAGAAACCCGCACCGGGATTGAAACTTCCCGACGACGCGGCGCTGCTCGACGTTCAGCGGTCGCGACGTGGTAGAAACCCGCACCGGGATTGAAACGAACTCCCGCCGGTGCATCGCCGAGTGCTGCTTGATGTCGCGACGTGGTAGAAACCCGCACCGGGATTGAAACACCTCGGTAATGGGACCGCCGAGGCGATTGAGCGGTCGCGACGTGGTAGAAACCCGCACCGGGATTGAAACGCCTCCCTGCTAACCGTCCCTTTGTGGTCGTCGCCGAGTCGCGACGTGGTAGAAACCCGCACCGGGATTGAAACTCTGCCGCGCCGAGGTGCGCGAGAAGCAGGTCGGGCGTCGCGACGTGGTAGAAACCCGCACCGGGATTGAAACCGGCGTACGGCCAGCGTTTGTAGATGTACCACGCGCGTCGCGACGTGGTAGAAACCCGCACCGGGATTGAAACCTGACGTCGATGTCGATGCCGCGCCACTCGAAAGAGTCGCGACGTGGTAGAAACCCGCACCGGGATTGAAACACTGCGGTCATCGGCAGTGGAAGTTAACCAACGAGTCGCGACGTGGTAGAAACCCGCACCGGGATTGAAACTTCGTCCTTGGTGTTCGAGATGTGGAGTTTCGCGCCCTGTCGCGACGTGGTAGAAACCCGCACCGGGATTGAAACACCCGCCGCCTCCTCCGAGGGAGGCGAGGCCGTCGAGTCGCGACGTGGTAGAAACCCGCACCGGGATTGAAACACTCACTCGCGCGAACGGATCGACCGTCCCGAGTGGTCGCGACGTGGTAGAAACCCGCACCGGGATTGAAACGGCGAGGTTCGGAGCGAGTACTTCGATATGGACGCGTCGCGACGTGGTAGAAACCCGCACCGGGATTGAAACTTGATGACTCCTCCGTCTCCTAGATGCTCTAGGAGGCGTCGCGACGTGGTAGAAACCCGCACCGGGATTGAAACGTTCCGATGAGTCGCGCGTACACCTTCGCGGCAATGTCGCGACGTGGTAGAAACCCGCACCGGGATTGAAACCGATGGAACAGGCCTGCGAGCGACTGAGCGGCCTCGGGTCGCGACGTGGTAGAAACCCGCACCGGGATTGAAACAAACAGCGGCTCGCACGCGAGGAGGCGACAGCATGATGTCGCGACGTGGTAGAAACCCGTACCGGGATTGAAACGGTAGAACGTCTGTCCGATGTCGTCCACGTCGGGTCGCGACGAGGGAGAAACTCATTACGGAATTGAAATCAGGCGGATGAGACGTCATCCGTCGCCTGTATTTTGTTCGCCCCTGAAGGGTGCGGGGCGCTCAGTCGAGCGGTCCGAACCAGCAATGAGTTCTACCAATGTCTTACGGCAGTTAGACGCAACGACACGGATACTCAAGCGCGCACAGTATGAGTGCTTAGAGTTCTCCCTTGTCCCGGACGGCGTTCAGGTCCGAAACGCGAGTTACGCCGACCCGGAGAATCACGAGTACACCGTCAGCGTTCATGACGGCGTTCCAATCACCTGTACCTGCCCGGCTGACGCACGGTACGACGGAGCGTGCAAGCACCGAGTCGCGGTCGCGATCCGCGAGCCAGTGCTCGCGGCGGCCATCAATGCACCCATTGCCGCTGATGGGAGTAAAGAGTCAGTCTCCAGAGAGGTAGATGAGGCCCGTATCGCTCCAATACCTACGGAGTCCGATGCTGGCGATAACTGACCAGCCGAATACGACCGTACGAACGCAATATATCCCTGATAACCCTGTCCCCTTCCAGACGAACACCCGTCTCCATTTGAGAACACCGCGAGCGTAGTTTTTCGCCCCCTGAAGGGTGCGGGGGCGTACGACGTGCCTCGCGTGGTTCGAAATGGCAACGAGAGATATCTACGAGAGCAGCTTCGACGAGGACGACGGCCGAACCCACTCTACAACCGAGTGTCCCGAGTGTGCAGGGACGCTCGTGACCGAGGGTGGCGAGACGAGTTGTACCGAATGTGGGCTCATCACCGACGAGTATCGCTACGATCACGGAGCGACGCCGCGGTCGTACACAGACGACGTGAGTCGTGAACAGACCGGCGCTCCACTCACCCCTGCTCGTCACGACCGGGGCCTCTCGACCGAGATGGGTGGTGTTCTCGATGGGAAAGGCAATCGCATCCCACCCCGAAAATACCGGCACCTTCGGCGACTCCGTCGCCACCACGCCCGAGCTCGGTGGCGAAGCACGGCCGAGCAGAACCTCGGACACGCCTGTGGGGAAATTGCGCGAATGGCGAGCGCGCTTGAACTTCCGTACGGCGTCCGGGAAGAGGCGGCGAGAATCTATCGTGAGGCACAGCGCGAGGGCCTCATCCGCGGGCGCTCGATCGAGACGATAGCAGCAGGAAGCCTGTATGCGGCCTGCCGCTGTCGCGGCCACACACGGACGCTCGCAGAGGTGACTGCAGTCGCGCGCTGTGCTCAGACCAAGGTCCAACTCGGCTATCGAGTTCTCAATGTCGAGCTCGGATTAGACACCCAAGTGACGTCCGTTCGTGACCAGATTCCACGACTCGCCGCTGCGTGTGATCTCCCGGAGTCGGTCCACCACCGGGCGCTCGAACTCGCGACGGTGGCCCAGGAGAACGGACTCGCCAATGGACGGAATCCCGCGGGTGTTGCGGCGGCGTGTCTGTATCTCGCCGGTCGTGACCACGGTCATACCACTACACAGGCAGACCTCGCACAGCACGCGGACGTGACACCGGTGACGATTCGCGCCCGGTATCGCGAACTCGAAGCAGCGCGACCGTAGCCACAGCTCCCCTCAAATCACATCGAGGTGGTTTGTGAGCGCCCGCGAGGGGTGCGGGCGCGGTACTGGAGTGCTCGCAGGATTCGATATGACGACAGACATAGACACAATGATTGCGTTCGCTGGCGTCGACGACCGAGCAGACACAGCACTTCCTGCCTGGTACGCACGGCGGGCGGCAGCAGCCGAGCCAGTCTCGTTCGCGGAAGCGATTCGCACGCTCCCACGGGCTGTGGAGACGACCGTCGCGTACGACAATCCCCACACTGACGAGTGGACGCCGACCGAGCGGTTCACCGCTCTCGTTGAGCCAGACCGACTCCACCAACAGGCGACTGGTGAGTCCGGGACCGACCCACTGTTCCACATCCCGACCGACTCCTATGCCATCATCAACCCGATCGACGTCTTCGGATCGCTCGAAGATGTCCTCCGTGAGGAGACGGTCGAGGGACAACTGCTCGGGGAGATCGTGTTCGGCGAGATTCGACAGTATCGTGGTGGCGGCGAGGTGCACATGGATATCCTGTTCGATGGACTCTCCGTCACGCTACCCGGCCGACAGGATCCGATCACGATGGGGGTCACCTCCGGGTATGATTTCTTCGGCGGACACGCGGTGTACGTCGAAGGATTCGCCCGCGACAGCTACTGTGCGAACTCGATTCGCCAGCTGACGGACCGTGAGACGGTCAGGCACGTCGGTGACGTGGGCGACTTTCAGGGCTGGTGGGAGCGGGTCCTCGGACAACTCGAACTGGTCGCGGATGACCTCCTCGCGTTCATCGCGGATGCGAGTGCGATCACTATCGACTTCACCGACGTCCCGTTCGACGTCCCCACCTTCTACGAACTGCTGGGGTTGCCGGCGTACCTCGCCGATCGAGCCGCGAGCGATGCCCGAGCCGAGGCAATCGATCCGTTCGAGATCGACATGTGGACGCTCCACTCCGGCGCGACGTACGCGCTCACACACGTTTTCACTGGGGCGGAGGGCTCCTCGCTCGATCGCTACGTTCGGACAGCTAACGACATTCTGTTCAATCCGAAGGCGACGATCAGTACCGTCGAGCGGACGTACGAGCAGCAGGCCGAGGCAGACACCGATCGCGATGGGCAGACGGGACTAGAGAGTCAAGTCGCACTCGCCCAGATTGAGCGCGTCGGACAGGACGTCCGGACGAAGGCGGAGCAGTTCGAGAAACGAGAAGCGGCGTTGCGCGAGCGATTTGCTTCCTCTCCGGAGTAGCCTCCTCCGGGGAACTGTTCTGTTTGTGATACGGAGACGCCGGCCTGCTACTCTTCGGTCGTGTTCAACTCGTCCAGATCTAGCTCGCCGTTGATCAGTTCTTGTCCACGATCGGTGATTCGGTAGGCTGGTTCACTCTCGTGACGCTCAGCGAGAGCGTGCTCGACGTAGACTGGGCAGCGCTGGGCGACCCACTGCCGGCTGAACTCCGTGTTGAGTTCGAGGTTCTTGGGTGTGTGCCACCCAGTGTAGACGGCCAACTCCTCGAGAATATAGGGGTCAGCTGGCACGGCCCACGACACCTCGCGGTACATATCGAGTACCGATTATCCTGCTACGAATACTATATAACCACGGGATCGGATTTCTCGTTACTCCTTTCGGCTGCTGCAGCATTCGAACGAATGCGTTAGTATTTGTACGAATGCCAAAATTTATAATCGCACGCTACTCGGTATCACGCGACACACAGTCACTCACTCTCGGCTGTCGTCGCCGTGGCGGGAGACTCGATACGGTGTGTGGCTGTCCGTGAACCCATGTCCACACCTGCCAACCCGGAGTCAGACCCGGACCGACTCACTCGCACTGACCCATTGACAACCATCGCGCGACCGACGGTCTCCGCGACGGTTCTCCTGGCGGTTATCGCGGTCGACCCCGTGGTCGCACAGTCGACTGGGACTGCGTTCTGTGAGACAGAGATCGCTCAGACACTCGAGAACATCTTCACGCTCATCCAGTTCGGTGGCCCGCTCATCGGTGGCGTGATCGCGCTCGGGGCGACAGTCGCACTTCCGACCGTTCGCCGCTCGGATTTGAAGATGGAACTCAAGGAAGCTCGGAACCAGGCCGTCGTCTGGGGGGTGATCGTTGCCCCACTCGGGACCGCTATCGTCGGGTTCCTCCTCACCAACGTCGTCGCGGGTGGCGCGAGTTGCGGCTTCTGAGCCCACTCGGGAGGTTCCTCATCGCCGCGATGGCAGTCGTCGCTCTGCCGCTTGCTGTGACGCAGTCGACCGCTCACTCGGATGAGCGCACCGACCACGGTCTCAACGAGACGGTTCACTGTACACTGTGGGCGGGCGATGACGACAACACGACCGTCGCCGCACTCCAGAATCGAACGGACAACTCGTCACCATCGGTGTGTACGCTCGCTGCGGGGACGGATATCCCGCTCGACTCGCCACCCGCGGCAGTCGAGCAGTGGAACCGCGGGGATCACGGTGACTTTCCGCAGACGACGAGAACCGAATCGATCCATCCCCCAAACGCAACGCTCAGTGACGGTATTTTCGCACGAGACGTCTACGCTGCGGTGTTTGCCGTCCAGCCGTCGACACGGGCGCGGCTCTCCCCCTCCGACCAACCGTTGTACGTCGCATCGAACGGGACGCTTCTCGCGACCGTCGATTATCGCGTTGCCGTCCCCCCGGTCACCATCACGAGCGACCGACGCGTGTTCTGGACACTCGAGGAGCACGAGATCGTCGAGACACGCCTGTTCGTCGACGAGACCCTCGAATCAACTGCGAACGGGAGTCACACGCCCGAACTCCCATACGTGCTCGACGGGTACCCAAGCGAGTCTCACACGCTCACCGTCGAAGCGGAGGTCGCCGTTAGCCTTCAAGAGCGTGTCGAAGTGTGTCGCCCCGGGAGGAGCGGGTTTTTCTGTGTGAACCCGTCTGTCACGGTCGAGAATCACACAGAGACGATAACCGCTCGTGACAGCATCGACGTGACCGCTTACGACCTGACCACCATTGGCTTTCGAGCACGGTACCCGAACGGCGATCTGGGACTTGCCGTCTACAAGAACCAGCCGTGGCTCGGGTATTCGCTTCCGGACGGAGACGTGCGAGGCGTCTGGCGATTCTACTCGGCACGAGACGACGACTGGGACACGCTCGTGACCAGTACCGACGACGGCGAGTCGGTTCGCGAGTCACCCCTGCACCCGCTGCAGGTGGCTGCATATCCCATCGAGACGGGTCCCACTCCCACACCCCGTCGCACGGTACAGATCCTCGAAGTCTATGGAACAGAGACGCAGCCGCCGACCCTCCCCGAGTCCGTCTTGCTGGACGTTCTCGTCGACCCGTACACGGCAAGCTACGGGACTGTGACTAGGACGCGGACGACCAACCACACCCTCTCTGAGGTGAGAGCATACGGGCTCGTCCGTGGTATCGAGACCGACGTGAATGACTCGTCGGTCATCGACGTCCCGATCAATCGGAGCGAGCTCTCGCTGTCAGTGCGTAACGTGACCGACGACACGGTCACCGTTCAGGTGACGCTTCGAGATGTGACTACTGGTGCCCCGATCGATACGCTCGGTCGAGGAGGCTCGGTCGTCATCCAAGATCAACGTGTGAACACCAGCACGAATGGGACGGTGACTGTGATCCTTCCACGGCCACCGGGCGGTGTCTCGGCGCGATACGAACCGGGACGCTGGTGGCACGAGAGCACCGGATATGTCGGGGATTCGGACATCGTGTACGTTCGTGGGATCGGACTCCACGCGCTGTCGATCCTCTACGATTTCCTGGTCCCAGTCTCGTTGTATCTGTTGGCTGTCTACCTCATCGATCGAGTCACCGGCTGGGGCATCTGGCCGCCGTGGAGGCGACTGTGATGATGGGGCGCCCACACTCGCTCTCTCGGCGAGTGTTGCTTCGGTCGGGGCTTCTCGCCGGGGCAGCCCTTCTTTCGGGGTGCACTGGAACTGACGGTGCTGACGGGACGTCACGTCCAGCGAGTCCCTCGGACGAGTCGGTCTTTCGAGATATCTCGTTCGACGAGCAAGATCTGGTCGTCAGGTTGCACGACGAACACGAGGTTACCGGTCTCAACTTGATCGCCCCGGATGGAAGCACGTTCACGCAGACACCCGTTGCGACAGGTGCAACGACGGTTCATATCCCGATTTTGAATATCGACGCTGGAAGTCACTATCTCCTTGGTGAGCACGAGCTAGTCGCAGTGGAGAATAGAACTGAATCGGCTTCTGTAACTCTCAATCTTACACCACGTCTGGATATTATCGGTATTGAACAATATACAGAGGGCCGGCCTACCCCGAGTAATCGAGGAAACTTGTCCGTGGAGATCGAGAATAGAGGTACTGGCCCAACTTGGGTCTACAATATCGGCTATCAAGGTGCCCCCTACGAGCGGGCAAATCGGCTGATCGATTCCTCTACTACACCGACATCTAACCTACTCCGACCACAAACCGCACTGGAGGCACTCTTGCTGCCAGGACAATCTCAACAGTATGTCGGCTCCATTCCTCCTTTCATCATTTCAAGTTCTGATTCCTGTGATGGGTGGGAAGTTGAGACAACTGTCATTGCGCAGGTCGCTACAGGTGATCATCTTTCTCAAGTAGTCCGTGCTACGTTTTCTGGAGAACTGCTAAGTGCGAACTTCCGAGATACCTGTAGCAACATCTCGGTTGAACTGATTAGCGAGATGACTGAGAATGAATAGTCGGGCATCTGGAATAATTTTCATCAGTGCGATCGGTATACTTGTTGTCGCAACTGAGCCTACCGCTGCCCAGAACGGGGGCGAGAGTGGGGGTGCGCTCGGTGATATAATTGTCTCTGCCATACAAGAAGCACTCAGAGTCCTATTCACGCCGATTGAACAGATCATAGAGCAGTATGCAGGCGACTTAGTGAGAACCGTTGTTGATACACCTACTCCGGATTCTGTATTCAATGAACCGTCTAACAACGCGTGGCCCAATATCTACGATTACTATTGGGATGTGATCGTACCTCTATCACTGTTTCTGTGGGCTTTGTCTATCGGGTTGGTGGTCTTCTTCGAATCAACCAGTAATTTCTTCAGTAGCTATCACCGTTCTATGCTGAAAAAGCGAGCTTTCACCGGACTCTTGGGAATCCTTTCTTGGTGGTGGATAGACGCAATTTCTCGACAATTTGTCTACGAACTCTCTGTATACCTCGTTCCTGATCTCTCCCAAATATCTCTCTTTCAGACGATGTCCTTCAGTGCGATGGGCGTTCTCGGAGTAGTTATCGCACTCTCGGTTGATCTAATTCTATTTGTCCTCATCGCTCTGGTATACTTCATAAGACATGTTGTTCTGTATCTCTTCACGCTCTTGATGCCGATCCTTATCGTGCTCTGGATCCCGGGTGTTGGTCCGTTCTCTCTCGTTTCTGGATTTGTGAAGCGGCTAGCGGGATTTTACGTACCGTTTCTCTTTATGACGGTACCTGTTGCGATCCTTTTTCGTCTTGGGGATCTCTTGGGCAGAAGTTTCAGCCTCTCAATGGGGGGGATCGGTGCGTGGCTGACTGCACTGGTCATCCCGATCGTCGCCGTCGTCTCACCGTTCGTCCTCTTCTGGCAGGCTGGTGCACTGTTCTTCATGGCCGATCGCGTGTCCCACCACGTCTCGCGACGACGGGCTCGACATCGAATCAGTACCGCTAGGCAAACCGGGCAGACGAGCGCGCAGGGTGGACGGAATCTCTCCCGGGGAACGCGGGGACGGCCGGCGATTCGGACGAACGGCCAGACGGTCCTCAACTCGGGAAATTCACGAACCCACGCAGCGGGCTCGCGGCTCAACGCGGCTGGCTCACGACTGCGTGGGCGCCTCAGTCGATCCGATGGAAGTGGAACTCGGTCTTCGTCCGGGGCTGATCCTGCAGACCGCCGCCCCGACTTCGACAACCTCCAGGATCGAACGCGATCGGATTCGCCTGTGCCGACGCGACGACCTGAGCAAGACGCCCCCGACGAGACATCGATCGACGATTCACGACGCGGTGACCAGTAACCATGCACGAGAGAGATCCAGCCAAGCGCATTCCGAAATCGCTCGGTACAGACGCGAAACTGTTCGGCACGTACACGCTCACCGACCTCGCGGTCGCGCTCCTCCCGGGCGTGCTCGTCATCCTCCTTACCCAGGTCCTCCTTCCCTCCTCGGTGGAGGTTGCCGGCTCGTCTCTCCAGACGTTCACACTCCCGTTCGCCGCTAGTGCGATCGCGTTCGGCGCGCTGTTCGTATATCTCACGCCAGCCTATACGTCGAGTCTGGAGTGGTTCTGGACGTTCCTCGGCTTTTACCGCGGACCGACAGAGCTCGCACACGAGGACGCGAAACAGTACACCCATCTCGAACGCGTCTACCCCGACCGCGGTGCGATCGAGCGGACAGATGGAGTGCTTCTCGGAATGGTCCAGGTGAGTCCACCCACAATGGCACTCGCAACAGACGCCGAATGGGCAGGGAAAGCCGAGGCGTTTCAGGACTTCTGTAATACGGTCGTCGACTTCCCGATACAGCTCTACTCGACGACCCAACCGTTTCCCGTCGACGAGTATCTCACACAGTACGAATCACGACTCACCGACCCGGACGTGAGAGCCAATCCGCGACTCGCCGTACTCATCGAGCACTATCTCGACTGGTATGCGAGAGACCTCGAGGAGCGCCGAATGACGATTCGAGACCACTACGTGATCGTCCCGGTCACACCGGCGGAGGTTCGATTCGAACGCGAGAGTCTCACGCAGAAACTCGCAGTCGTCCCGCTGGTCGGACTCATCATCCAAGCCTGGTTCGCGCCGCGCGTCGAAGAGCAACACGAGGCCATGTTCGACGCACTGGACGAGCGTCTCCGCCGTGTCGAGACCGGGATTCGAGCGATCGAGGGCTGTACGGCTCATCGCGTCGATATCGACAGGGCAACCCAACTGATTGGCGAGTTCTGGGCGGGGGACTCGCGTGAGTACGACGACTTGCGACGCGTGCTCCGGACGCGCCCGCTCGTGGGTGACACGACGTGATCCAAGACCTACTCCCGCGTTCGGTCGCTCGTTGGATCCGTCAGTCGGGGGTGACTGAGGAGAGCGATAGCGATAACGAGAGCGAGGAGACAGTCTCGGTTGCATACGAGCCGGATGCTGCCGATCTCGATTCGATTCCAGATATCCACCAGACCGTCGTCACACCGTCGACGATCGAGCACACGCCGACTGCAGTCCGAACGGGCGAGCAGTGGGTGCGGACGCTGTGGGTTGGTGAGTATCCCGACGCCCCGGTCGACGGGCTCTTCGAGACGCTCTACTCGGCAGCCGAGACCCGGACGACGGATATTTCGATCCATCTCACCCCGCGCGACACCCACGGCACGCTCGACTCACTCGAGAACAAAATCGAAGACCTAGAAGCCGACCTTGAATATCTCTCTGAGAAACGGCGGGCGGGCGCTCGTGGTATCCAGAAGGATCTGGACGACTATCGCGAGATGTACGACGTTCTCCGAAACTCCTCGATGACGGCGTTCGATACATCGATGTATCTCTCCGTTCGCGGAGACACACCCGAGGAGATCGATTCGGATGCGGTCGCTAACACGGCACGCCGCTCGCCAGCGAATCTCACGCCGGTCACGCCGCGGTGGGCACAACTCGATTCACTCGTCTCGGCGAGTCCGATCGCGGTCGACCGACTGAGTGAGTCGATGGAGACGCGAACGCCCGTGCTGGGCGGGGCGGTCGGCGCCATGTTTCCGTTCGTTGCCGGCGCGTTCGCCGAGCCGGGTATCGAATACGGGACGTACGCGCTCACCGAGAGCCCGCTCATCCTCGACCGATTCACCCGCGAGACGGGGTACTGTGCGATGGTCATCGGGAAACTCGGGGCGGGCAAGTCGTTCTCGACGAAACTGCAACTGCTTCGCCGTGCGATGTACGACGACGAGACGATCCTCATCATGCTCGACCCGCTCGAAGGGTTCGCAGGTGTGAACGACGCGCTCGGCGGTGAGCGCGTGACGGTCGGCGGCACGCGTGGATTCAACCCACTCGACCTCCAGCCGACGCCCGACGATGTCCTCGTGGGCATTCCCGACCTCGACCCGTGGGCCGAGCAGATCGCGTGGGTACTCACGTTCTTCGAGACGTTCTTCACCCACGTCGCTACCAACCCGCTCGGCGACCGCAAACAGACGCTTCGGCGAGCCGTGCAAGAAGCCTATGAGCGCCGTGGCATCACGCGCGATCCGGCGACACACGAACGAGCCTCTCCAACCGTGCGTGACGTGATTGCCGTCCTCGAAGCGCTACTGGACGACCCAGCCACCTTCGGATACGTCACCGAGGGCGAGCAGCAGAGTGTCCGTGAGGACGCCCAGTCGCTATTGAAAGACCTCCGGCCGTCGTTCCGCGATGGTGGCGATCTGGCCAATCTCGCCCGCCCGACCGAGTTCGACCTCGACTCACGAGTCATCTATCTCGACTTGCACCAAGAGGAGGGGACGCGCGGTCGGACGGAGACGAGTCTGATGATGCAGGTCCTGTTCAACGCCGTCTACGAGCGCGCGAAGGGGACTGAGGACCGAGTCGTGTTCGCCATCGATGAGGCGCACTATCTCATGAACGACGCTACCTCGCTGGAGTTTCTCGAGACTGCGGTTCGACACAGCAGACACTACGACCTCTCGCTTCAGTTCATCACGCAGACGGGGGGTGAATTCGCACTGACGCCCGAGGCGCGCACTATCGCGAACCTGTGTTCGATGACGCTCATCCACTGCGTCCGAGAGGAGGCCGAGAAACTGGCCGAGTGGTTCGGGCTCTCGGAGCGCGAGGTGAACTGGATGCGGAGTGCGAAAGCGGGCAACGACGCGGATGGCTACTCCGAGGCGCTTCTGGGAATCGACGAAGAGGGCTGGTTCCCGCTGCGGATTCGTGCGAGCGGGTTCGAAGCTGGAGTGATCGCGGACGGCTTTGACGGCTACAGTGGAGGTCGGGACTCGTCGACACCGACGTCATCGGTCGACTCACAGACGAACGGCCAGCCGACGCGTGACACACAGCGGCCAGTGCACGACCCGTCTCTCACCGAGCGGTGAGTGTGCATGAATCCAAACGGCCTCCCCGTTCGACTTCGTCATTGCTCTCAGTGGGTGTGTTGGGCGTCTCGTGAGCGTCACGGGACGCAGACGAAAGTCCCGATCGACCCTGCAACCGGTACGTTCGCATCGACCGCCGAGTCAACGACGTGGGGCTCGTTCGACGATGCGCTCGCTCGTGCGACCCGCCCCGATGTTTCGGGTGTGGGGTTCGTCTTCACGAGTGAGGATCCATTCGTCGGCGTCGATCTCGATGACTGCCGTGACCCCGCGACGGGACGGCTGAACGACGAGACGGTAGCGATCGTGACGCGGCTCCACTCGTATACGGAGGTGTCACCGTCCGGAACGGGCGTGCACGTCATCGCACGGGGCCGACTTCCGGACGGGCAACGACGGCGAGGATCGGTCGAGATGTACGATGAGGGGCGATTCTTCACCATGACGGGCGATCGAGTGAGCGGTACTCCCAAGCACGTCTGTGAGCGACCAGCAGCACTGCGAGCCGTCCATCGGATGTACATAGGAGACTCGGAGTCGGGTCCGTCGCAATCGGAAGCGACGACCGGGTCTGCGTCACCGACTCGTGCGCTGTCGTTTGCTCCACGCTTGGACGATGAGGAGGTGATCAAGAAGGCAGAGTCCGCGTCGAACGGTGAGAAGTTCACCGCGCTCTGGAAGGGGCACATCAGTGGCTACGATAGCCACTCAGAGGCAGACATGGCACTCTGTTGTTTACTCGCCTTCTGGACGGACGGGGATCCAACGCGTGTGGACACACTCTTTCGCCGGTCAGGATTGCTGCGCCCGAAGTGGGACGACGTCCACTTCGCGGATGGAGCAACTTACGGCGAGCGAACGGTCGAACGGGCCTGTGCTCGTGTCACCGACCACTATTCGGATGTATAATCTGAACTAGAGTTTATACGATTCAATCAGCTGTGCCGAAAAATAGTGCCGGACTCGAGGACGCTAATCGTGACGGAATGCGACTTCACTTCGAATGTCTTTACCGGGATACTCAGATGAGTTGAGTCGGTTGTCCGAGCATTCCCGTTGCTCCATCGTCAGCGTTTCGTCACCGATCAGTTCCTCTCCGAGTTTGAGAATGACATCGTCCTGTCCTGTAGGACCAGATGGGCCCGCTGGTGTTTGAGCACGTGCACCGGACTCACTGTGGACTAGGTCCGCTACAATGTAGCTTCCTCTGTCCGTAAGACGAACCTCATAGGTTTCACCCTCAAGACCGCTCGGCACATGGATGGTTTTCCCGTTGTAAGTCTCCTCGGCAATCGGATTTCCGCTGTTACTGACTCGGTCAACTGTGACCATCTGTGGGCGGTTTGATACCATCCACTTCAATACCATCTGTTATTACTATATAATGTTCCCACGATTAACCTTCGCACTCAGCGTCATGGTGTTCATTCGTCCGTTCCGTCCCTCTAGAGCGAGGACCCACAACCGTCGATAACTTGTATTCGTGAGCCGTCGTCCCAGCGAGTGCGGCGAGTAACGTTATATAGACGTGTGAGCGCTATAGGGGCATGCATATCGGCTACAAGCGTATCACCGGGGTCCTCTTGGCCCTGTTGGTGGCCGGAGGGTTCCTGCTGTCGCCGGAGGTAGTCGTCCAGCGGTTCGGTGCGCTCCTCGACTCGCCGTACTTCCCGCTGGTCCTGCTCTTCCTCTACCTGATCCGCTCGTTCATCGCGTGGCCGATTACCGCGCTGGCCGTGCTCGTGGGATTCAAGTACGGGCTGCTGCTCGGCGTCCCCATCGCGGTAGCGGGGTCGGTCGTGAGCACGTACGTCCCCTACGCCATCACCCGGTACACCGACTTCGAGTCGAGCCTGTTCGAGCGAGCGGAGAAGGTCGCCGACCGCTTCTTCGACGCGACGGGCGACCTCCGCGGGGTCGTCACGGCTCGCGTCGCGCCGGTCCCGGCACAGGCCACCTCGGTGGCCGCGGGGGCTGCGCCCGTCCACACGAAGGAGTACCTGCTCGGGACCGCCATCGGGGAGATTCCCTGGGCGGTCGCGGCGGTGATGATCGGCACCTCGCTCCACCGACTCACCATGGAGGACGTCTCGTTCAACCCCTGGCTCGTCGTCGGGACGGTGGTGGCGACGGCGGTGCTCCTGGCGGGTCCGGCCTACAAGTACCTGCGGGACGGCGACGGCTGGCGGGACGACGCCGAGGAGGAGCGCGAGACCGAGTCGTCGGGGAAGCCGGCGTAGTTCCAGTTCGTTGACGGCCTCCGCCTCCCGCCCGGGGGACGACACGACGAACCGCCCGATTCGGGCGAACCGACGCACCTGCGCCGCCGGTCGACTACACCATCCATGAATTTCCGGCGATGTTCCAGACGCCGCCCAGGTTGGACCCCGTGTCGGGGTCTTCGTTGACGCCCGCCATCGTCACCCCGCTCTTGGCGACGAATCGCTCCGGGCTGGCCGAGGCGGACTCGTCGACGATCTCGTGGTTGGGGCGCAGTATCTCCCCGGTCAGACTCCGAACTGTACCGTTGAAGTCGACGCCGTGGCCGGGCGCGGAAACCGTCCGTTCCATGACTCTGCGAGGGTCGAGCGCGCGCACCATCTTGACGAAGTTCGCGCGGTGGCTGTGGGTGGCGTGCCCGTACTCGTGGCTCCGCGTGCCTGCGAGGATGGCCGCGGCCTGCATCAGGACGTTACCCTCCCACGACCCCTGTGTTATCGAGGTGGATATCGGCCCGCTGTATGGTCCGCTGGAGCCCCCCAGCGCGTCGCGTACCGCGGTAACGTTCGTAATCGTGATGCCGGCAGCCTGGGCGTTGCTGTCGAGACTCCACCAGGCGTCTCGGACGGCCACCGACCGACCCCCCGTATCCGCCGTCGCCCGTATCCGGTAGAAGTTGTGCGCCTTGTAGAACGCCTCCCAGTCCGGAACGGTGAACGTGAGCGTCGACCCGGCGGTGCTCAGTCCGCTGTAGTCGGAGTTGGGAATCCGAGTTCTGCTCGCTCCCACGACCAGAAAGAGGAGGCTCGGGTCCGAGTGGAACGTCTTGAACCTGCTCGACGCGGCGGTGAGGTCGGGGTGGATCGTCGGCGCCGACGTGTACGTACCCGCGTCCATCGCCGAGGCGAAGGTGAACTGCTGATTGGGTCCGTCGGCGACCCGCGAGGTGGTCGGGTTGGGCTGTCTCACGTTCGCCGAGTGGAGACCCAGGTCGAGGAACGCTCTCGGCGGTGAGGGCTTGCCGCTCAGCGTCCCCTCGGCGACGTTGGTGACGCTCGACTGCCAGTTCGTGCCGGAACGGTCGTCGACCGTGATCGCCTGCGTCAGCGTCTGCGGCGGGCCCGCACTCCCGCCCGCGGGGGTGACCGTGTGATCCATCTCTAATTCGCCCGAAACTGCCATCGTCCCGCTCCACGACGTCTGGAAGTTGGAGTCGGTGGTGGGGCGCGTGACGGTCCCGTGTTCGGGAGTGGTGTAGCGCCACTCGGTGACCGTCACGGACTCGCCCGCGGTGGGCGTGAAGTTCACCGTCGCAGTCAGCGTGTCGCCCCGGGTCAGCGTCGTTCCGGTCGGACCGAACCCCAGCGTCGGTTCGGCGGGAGTGGGCGTCTGTGGGGCGGGTGCTGGCGACCCCCCGTCGCCGTTCTCCCGCTGGACCACCGTCCGCTCGCTCCGTTCCGCTATCGTGACACTCGGCGGAGTATCGGTCCGTGTCGCGCGGTGGCGTTCGTCCGGCGGCACGCCGCGCGCCGCCGGTCGCCGAGTCGCTACGTCGCTCCCTGCGGAGTCGCCTCGCGTCCCCGTCGTCGTGTTCGCCCGCTCAGGGGCGGGTCGTTCGTCTCGACCTCCCCGGGCGTCCGGCCGCCTCTCCCCCGCCTCCGACCCTCCGACCGGTCGAGTCGGCCCTCCGCTCTGCTGGACGACGTGCGTCAGTTCGTGAGCCAGCAGTCGCTTCCCGGTCGGTGTCTCGGGTTCGTACGCGCCGGGTGCGAACACGATGTCGCGTCCGACCGTAAACGCGCGAGCGTCCATCGCGCGGGCGAGGTTCGCGGCCCGTCGACCGGTGTGCACTCGGACGGGAGAGAAGTCCGCCCCGAGGCGGGGCTCGAAGAACCGTCGGACCGACGCGGGCAGGCGTCGGCCCTCGCCGCGGAGTGCAGCGATGCGAGCTTCGTCTTCGGCGCGTATCTCCGGTGCTCTCTCCGACGCCGCGCTCGCGGACGGACGTCCCGGGCTCTTCCGTTCGACTGGATGCAGGGGCGCTTCCCCGAGCGGCCTCCGTAGTACGGCGTCGGCTATCCGGTCGGCTTCCCGCTCGAACTCGTCGTCCGGTCTCCCCACCTCCAACTTCGGTTGCACCGCCGACCCGAGTCGGCTGGTGATCAACCGCTGGACCGCCCGGTTTCCGTGCGTCCGCTGAACCTGCAACAGCGAGCGCTCTGTCGGGCCTGCGCTCGACTGCTCGTCACCTCGTTCGACCCGATCTGGTTCGCGACGGTGCCCTCTCGTCGAAGCGCGCTCCGGGCTCTCCGCGCCCTCCGCGTTCGACCGTCTGCCTCCTGTCCCGGTCCGAACTCGGGTTACCATCTCCCGGTTCCCGTGGTACCACCGATCGCGACACACATAGTCGCGAACAGGTACGATTCTATTGATATATTTATCTTTTCAGACCGTAACGAATCGTCAGCCGGCTTGACCGTCGGCCACACCGTTGTGTACGGCTTCGGTTCGCCCCGGACCACGTCCTCGGCTGCAGCGACGCCGGCCACGCTCTCCACGTCCGCGAGATGAACGTTCTCACGACCGGTGGTGAGCGGCCACCGTGATACGTCGGCGTACGACGGTGGCCGAGGGGTTCGCTCGACTCGAGACGTCGATTTCCGTGGGGCGGAACGCCCGGTAGGCAGTGGACGTTCCCGTCCTCTGTGACCGGGTCACAGCAGGCTCGGTGTGTGGTGCCGCAGCGCCCAGCCGGCTTTCCGTCCCGCGCCGACGAGGTAGTGGCGCGCGCTCCGCGAGAGGGGCTGGCGACGGCCGTGAATCTCGGCGCTCCCGGCCCGGAGCGCCTTGACGACGTCGTCCCCCTCGAGGTTCGCCTTCGACTCGACGTCCGGCACCCCGAGTTCCGTGTACGCGCGCCCGAGGTACACCGCCGAGTGGGCGTCGCTGGCGGCGACGCCCGGGTAGTCGTTCTTCTCCGCGAACCGCCTCGCCCGCCGGTTCCGGTAGCCGGTGAACACCCACGAGTTGAACACCTCCACGGCGTCGCAGTCCGTGAGCCGCCGCTTCCGGACGCCGTGGCGGGTTCGCTGGAACGGGTGCGGGACCACGGCGGCGCCGCCCAGGTCGCGAATCTCCCCCACCGTCTCCGGGAGCGACCGGTGCGGGTCGGGCCGCTCTTCGACGCCGATGGCCAGGAGGTGGCCCGCGGCGGTCGACACCTCGACGCCGGGGATACCGACGAGTCCGTACTCCGGGGCCAGGTCGGCGGCGCGGAGCGACTCCCGGATGCGGTCGTGGTCCGTGACGACGATACCGTCCAGCCCGATCTCCCGCGCCTGTTCGAGGAGGAGTTCGACCGGTTCGCGGCCGTCGTACGACTCCTCGGAGTGGACGTGTGGGTCGATGGTGACGGTGACCTCGTCGTCCATTTGTCACCCTATACTCGCACTGAGTTACCAATATTTCGGCCACCGACGTCGGCACGCGCCACCCGAGCGGCCGGGCGCCGCACCGAGTCGAGCCTCGGCCGAGCCGGGTACCCGTCGAGAAATCTTGAAGCGGCGGCACGCACAACCGTCCCTCGTGTCCGCATGCAGGCGCTCGTCCACTTCGCCGTCGGGGTGCTGGCCGCCCTCGTCGTCCTCTCGTTCGTCGACCTGCCGGCGCGTCGGGAGTTCCTGCTGCTGTTTCTCAGCGGGTTCTGGGCGCTGATTCCCGACGGCTACTGGTTGCTCCGGGAGTTCGGCGTCGAGGGGCCGGCGGCCGCCTGGCGGGCGTTCCACGGGACGCCGTACGCCAACGTGTTCTGGTTTCACCACCTCGTCGACTCGGTAGAGACGGGGCGCCGGAACCTGGAGGCGGGCGTCGCGCTGGCGCTCCTGCTCGTCGTCGTCGTCGGCTACTTCCTCTACAACGACTGGACGGTCCCCTGACTCGCGGGCCGACTCCCCTCCTCGTCGCCACCCGACCGCTCCGGCGGGCGTTCCCCTGCCGAGGCGAAACGCGTATGCGGACCGCGGTTCCTCCTGTCGGCATGCCAGGCGCACGCGTCGCCCGCGGCGAGCGGGTCACGCTCCGGACGGTCGAGCGCGAGGACGTCCCGTTCCTCCAGCGGGCGCACGCCAATCCCGACATCCGGTACCCGCTCGGGAGCCGGCTCAGGAGCCGCGAGCAGATGGAGGTGCCCGAGGAGGACGACGGCACGGACTGGCTACTGGTCTGTCTCGACGACGACGCCGGTCCGGGTCGCCCAGACGAGGACGCGGTGCGGCGCGTCGGCCAGGTGACCGTCGAGGACGCCGACTGGAAGCGGCCCGAACTCGGCTACTGGCTCGTCCCGGCGGTCCGCGGGCAGGGGTACGGCGCGGAGGCCGTCTCGCTCGCCGTCGACCACGCCTTCCGGGAGTACGACGCGCCGGCGGTGGGCGCGGGGGCGTACGACTTCAACGACGCCTCCCGTGGACTGCTCGAGTCGCTCGGGTTCGCCGAGGAGGGGCGGCGGCGGAAGTTCATGTTCGTCGACGGCGCGCACCGCGACATGGTCCAGTACGGCGTCCTCCGCGAGGAGTGGACCGACCGCGAGTGACCGGCCGGTTCGCTCGACCGGCGGGGACTACTCGTCCGCCGCTCCGACGATGTCGAGGAACGCCTCGGGCTCGATGTTCCGCCCGGAGACCGGGAAGACGACGGTCCGTCCGGCGAGTTCGGACTTCGTCTCCCGCATCGCCGCGAGACTGGCGGCGCTGGCGCCCTCCATCGGGATGCCGTCCCCGCGGAACGCGTCGCGGACGCCCCGACGGAGCGCCGCCTCGCTCACCAGTCGGAACTCGTCGAGGCGCTCGCGGAGCACCCGCGTCGTCAGCGCGAACGGCACGCTCGTCGCGATGCCCTCGGCGAACGTCTCCATCGTGTCGTGCGCGTCGAGGTGGCCCTCGGTCCACGCTCGGTGGACGCCGGGTGCGGCCTCCGACTGCGCGCCGACGACGCGCGCGTCGGCGAGCGACCCGACGGTGAGACAGTAGGCGGCCGCGCTCGACCCGCCGCCCACCGGACAGAAGACGTAGTCCACCTCGGGGAGGTCCTCCACGACTTCGAGTCCGGCCGTCCCGACGCCGGCGACCAGGGCGGGTTCGTTCGCCGAGTGGACGTACCGGTACCCCTCCTCGATTGCGAGTTCCTCGGCGCGTTCGCGCGCGGCGTCGAAGTGCGCGCCGTGGTGGCGCACGTCCGCGCCCAGTCGCTCCATCGCGGCGACCTTCGAGCGGTTGGCCGCCTCGGGGACGACGATGGTCACCGGCACGTCGAACGTCCGGCCGGCGTACGCCACCGACTGCCCGTGGTTGCCGGTGCTGGCCGCGACGAGGCCGGGGTCGCGGAACTCGTCGTCCAGGTCGGCGACGAGCGTGAGACCGCCGCGGACCTTGAACGCGCCGGTGGGGAGCGTGTCCTCGCGCTTGAGGTAGACGTCGGCGTCGAACTCCGCCGACAGGGAGTCGCTCCGGACGAGCGGCGTCCGGGGGAGGTGGGCGTTCACCACCCGCCGGGCGGCGTACACGTCAGCCACCGTCGGCGGCGTCAGGTCGTGGTAGGGGAACACCGTCGTCTCGTCCGGCGAGTCGACCGGTTCGTACGCGGGCATACCTCCTCGGTTGGGCCAATTCCGCCTTAGTTGCACCTGCACCGGACTCTCACTTCCCTCGTCTCGGCCCGGGGTCGGTCCCGTTCCCCGGTCCGGCGCGGGGGCGTGATATGCGTTCTCACTCCGGCGCGGCGCGCCCCCGCACGAGGCTTTTAGCCGGGACTCGCCGTAGCCGCCCGCGTGACGCTCTCGATTTCGGACGTGCTGGACGTGGAGTACCCCGGCCCGCCGGCGTGGTCGGCCGACGGCCGCCGGCTTGCCGCGACCGTGTACGAGGACGACGGGAAGGCGTTGCTCGTCGGCGACGCCGAGGAGTCGTGGCGGTTCCGCCCCGACGAGGGGTACGTGTCCGACTTCGCGTGGCGGCCGACCGGCGCGGAGTGTCTGGTGGTCACCGACGAGTCCGAGACGCTGCTGCTCGACGCCGCGAGCCGCGAGACTCGCCCGCTCGCGGCCGCCGACGAGTCGGGCCACGTCTGGTCGAACGGCGGCGACCGGGTCGCCTGTTACCGCGACGGCCGGCCGTGGGTGTCAGACGTGGAGACGGGCGCGGGGACCGGGTTCGACGCGCCCGAGCGCGGCCCGTTCCTCGGCGAGTCGCGCTCGTTCGCGTGGTCGGACGACGACGCCCTCCTCGCGTACCGGTTCGTCGACCGGGATACCAAGCAGGTGGGCGTGCTCGACGTCGAGACGGGCGAGGTGGTCTGGCGGACGAACGGCACGGACTCGGCGCACACTCCCGCCTGGCTCGCGGACGACCGCCTCCTGTTCGAGCGGGTGGGCGACTACGGGACGCGCCGGGAGTTCGTGGTCGCCGACCCGCGCGAGGGCACCGAGGCGGTTCCGTTCCGCGAGGAGGACGACGACCTGGGCGTCGTCTCGCGGGGCGCGCCCGCCGTCTCGCCCGACGGGGAACGGGTCGCCGCGGTACTCCCGCTCGGCGGCTGGGACCACCTCTACCTGCTCGACCCGGACGCCGGCGACCTGACGCGGTTGACCGAGGGCGCGTTCGAGGACAAGGGGCTGGCCGACTCGGTGCCCGTCTGGGTCGACGACGACACCCTCGTCTTCGCCTCGAACCGCGCGGCGCCCGAGGAGCGCGGCCTCTACGCGTTCGACCTGGGGGACGAGTCGGTGCGCCCGCTGGTCGAGACGCCCGGCACGAACGTCCACCCGGCGGCGTCGCCCGACGGCGACCGCCTCGCGTACGTCCACGCCGACCGGGAGCGCTCGCCGGAACTCCGCGTCCGCCCGCTCTCGGCCGCGCCGCCCGACGCGGGCGACCGGGTGACCACCTCGGTCGTCGACGACTGGCCGACGGCGCCCGTCGCCCCCGAGCGGGTGGTGCTCGACACCGAGGACGACTACGAGGTGCCGGCGTTCCTCCTCGACCCGCGTGACACCGACGCCGTCGACGACGACGCGACCGACCTCCCGGCGGTGGTGTGGGTCCACGGCGGGCCGATGCGCCAGATGCGCGACGGCTGGCACCCCGGGCGCGCCTACGGACTGGCGTACACCGTCCACCAGTACCTCGCACACGAGGGGTACGTCGGACTGGTCGTCAACTACCGCGGCGGCATCGGCTACGGGAAGCGGTTCCGGCAGGGCATCGCCGCCGACCCCGGTCGGGAGATAGACGACGACGTGGCGTCGGCGGCGGACTACCTCGCCGACCTCGACTTCGTCGACGAGGACGCGCTCGCCGTCTGGGGGCTGTCGTACGGCGGGTACGCGACGCTCCGCGTGCTCGGGACGGTCCCCGACGCGTTCGACCTGGGAGTCAACCTCGCGGGCGTGGCCGACCGCCGAGTGTACGAGCCGTGGGCGACCGAGACCAAGTACCCGACGGCGGCGTCGAGTCTCCCGACGACGCTCGGCGGCACCCGCTGGGAGGCGCCCGACGCGTGGGAGGCCGCCAGCCCCGTCTCCACGATGGACCGGTACGAGGCGCCGCTGTACAGTTTCCACGGGACGGCCGACCGCTACGTCAACGTCGAGCAACTCGACGTCGTCGTCGACCGCCTGCTGGAGACCGGCACGGAGTTCGAGGCGGAGTACTACCCCGACGAGACCCACGTGTTCTCGAAGCGCCGGGTCTGGGAGCGCACGCTCGACAAGGTGGTCGAGGCGCTCGAAACCGAACTGTGACTGGGACGCTGACACCGACGACCGGTCTGCCGGCCGCCAGACGAGGGCGGTCGACCGTCGCCGGTGGTCCACCCTAGCATGTGAGGGCGTGGGGCTTTGGCTCGTGATTGCCCACTTGGAGTACGATGAACCTGCGAGACGCCTTCGACGCACCGGTTCCGACCATCGTGTTGGCGGAGGGAGAGTTCGGAACCCCGGGGGGAAGACGGCGAACGGGGTCGTCCTCCACAGCGACCTGTTCGAGACCCGGGTGGTCGTCGACTCCGAGACCGCCGGCCGCTCGCCCGCGGACGTGCTCGACACCCCCGCCGCGCCCGACGTTCCCGTCGTCGGGTCGGCGGTCGAGGCGGTCGAGGCCGCCCCGGAGGCGGAAGTGCTCGTCGTCGGCGTCGCGCCCGCGGGCGGACAGCTCCCCGACGCGTGGGTCGACGACATCGAGACGGCGATGGAACACGGCTGTGACGTGGTGTCGGGACTTCACGTCTTCCTGAGCGACGACGACCGCTGGTCCGCGCTGGCCGACGAGGCCGGCGTCCGCCTGTTCGACGTGCGCAAACCGCCGTCCGCCGCCGACCTCCGCGTCGGGGACGGGTCGGTCGACGAGGCCGACGCGGACGTGGTGTTGACCCTCGGGACGGACTGCGCGGTCGGCAAGCGGACGACGACGTTCGAACTGTACGCGGCCGCCCGGGACGCCGGCCGCGACGCGGCGTGGGTCGCCACCGGCCAGACCGGCATCATGGTCGGCGCCCACCAGGGGGTCGTCGTCGACCGGGTGCCCGCGGACTTCACCGCGGGCGTCGTCGAGGACCTCGTGAAGCGCGCGGCCGCCGACCACGACCTCGTCTTCGTCGAGGGGCAGGCGGCGCTGACCCACCGGGCGTACTCGGGCGTCACGCTCTCGGTCCTCCACGGGTCGTGGCCCGACGCGGTCGTCCTCGCGCACGACCCCGACCGGACGCGGCGCACGCACTTCCCCGACTTCCCCGTCGGGGGGGTCGCGGAGGAACGCGCGCTCGTCGAACGACTCTCGGACGCCACCGTCGCGGCCGTCTCGACGTGGGGCGACCCCGAGGAGGCGACCGACCGGCACGGCCTCCCGGCGGCCAACGTCTACCGCGACGGGGGACCGCGCGCGCTGTTGCGCGCGGTCGAGGGGGCGCTCGACGGGTGAGCGAGATACCGGACGTCGCGGTCGCCCCGCTCGACCTCCCGCTCGCGGAGGACGTGATTGACGGGACCGCGGTCCGACCGTCGATACCGGCGGGTCGGGGCACGGCGTCACGCCCGAGGTGTGTGACCCACGCGAACGGAAGCAGGCGGCCACCAATCGGACGCGAATCTCGCAAGACGAGTAACTATCTCCTCGGGAGGTGACTGAATCAATCAGTCCCGGACGTACGTGTTTGTACTATCCACCGGCAATCCATACTCCTCTTAGGTGGATTAAACAACGATGCCCGCGTGCGGTCCCCTCGCATGCGACGACTCTCAGCGGTGCTGTTGACCTGTCTCCTCGTGACCGCGTCCGTCCCGGCGGGCGTCCTCGCGCTCGGGAGCGCGGGGACGGGGGTGGAGGCGGGAGCGGTCCCCGAACGGGGTGCGTCCGCCGCCGAGGCGGACGCGGCGAACGGTTCGAGTAGTTCGAACGCGACGAACCTGACGGTTCTCGCGTACAACGACATCCAGACGGCGATGGCGCGGACCGGAACCATGCCGCGGCTGGCGACGCTCATCGAACGGCGGCGAGCCGCCCACGAGAACCCGACGGTGCTCGTCGGCGGCGGCGACGAGGTAAGTCCGCACGCGCTCTCGCCGGTGAGCGAGTGGGAACTCCCGGTCGAGGTGTTGAACCGCATCGACCCGGCCGCCGAGGCGCTCGGTAACCACGACCTGGACTACGGCGACGAGGCGGTACCGGAGTTCGCGGCCGCGTCCGAGTTCCCGTGGCTCGCCGCCAACCTCGTGAACGAGTCGACGGGCGAACCCATCGCGGGGACGACGGGCACGCACGTCGTCGAGCGGAACGGCGTCCGCGTCGGCTTCGTGGGCGTCGTCGACGAGGCCATCGTCGGGAAGACGGCGCTCGACTTCGACGAGGCGGGCATCGAGGTGCAGGACTTCCGCGAAGTCGGCGCCGAACGCGCCGAGTACCTGAAAGAGGAGCGGAACGTCGACGTGGTGGTCGCGCTCGCGCACATCGGCGTCCCCGAGTCGGAGGACCTCGCGCGCGCAGACGAGTCGGGTGCCATCGACCTCGTGGTCGTCGGCGACGACGAACTCGTCTACCCGCCACAGGAGACGAGCGGTACGACCATCGTCGAGGCGGGCAGCGAGGCGTCCCACCTCGCCGAGGTGAACCTCACCGTCTCCGACGGGAACGTGACGGCCGTGAACGGTCGGCTCATCGAGGTGACCGAGGACGTCCCGCGGAACGAGTCCGTCCTGCGCGTCATCGAGGAGGCGCGCGAGGTGGGACTGAACGAGGTCATCGGCCGCTCGACGGTCGAACTCAACGCGACCAGCGAGGCGAACTACCACCGCGAGACGGCGCTCGGCAACATGATAACCGACTCGTTCCGCGCGAAGACCGGCGCGGACGTCGCCATCACGAACTCCGGCGGTATCCGTACCAACGAGGTGTACCCGGCGGGCAACGTGACGGTGGGCGAGGTGACGAGCGTGCTGCCGTTCCCGAACACGCTGGTGACGGTCCGGATGAACGGCTCGCAGCTCCGCGAGACGCTCGCGAGTCAGGTCGTCACGCTCGACAGCGAGGCGGGACAGCAGTACGGCGCGGAGATCAGCCAGCAGGTGAGCGGCGTCCGGTTCGAGTGGGTCCCCCACGAGGGGAGCGAGCCGATGGTCCGCGACGTGTACGTCAACGCGGCCGGCCCCGACGAGCCCGCGAACTGGACCCGGCTCCGCGAGGACGAGAACTACACGGTGACCGTCAACAGCTTCATGGCCGACGGCGGTGACAGCTACCCGCTCGCGAACGCGACGCGCGTCTCCGAGACGGGTATCCTCTACTCGACGGCGCTCATCGACTACATCGAGCAGCGGGAGGTCGTCTCGCCCGAAGTCGAGGGACGGATGCGTCGCGTCGACGCCGGCGTCGGGTCGACGACCGTCGCACTCGACGGCGACGACGAGACGGTGACGGTGCGCTACGACGCCCCCGAGAACGCGACGGCCGTCGAGGCGTCGAGCTTCTACGCGCTCGACGCGGACGGGGAGCGCGTCGCCGCGACGGACGCGGCGCTGACCGACGGGCAGGTCGTGGTCACGTTCGACCGCGGGGAGTTCTCCGCGGTCGCGGCCGGCGCGACCGACCTGAACGTGTACGGACAGTACGCCGACTCGTACTACGACGGCCGGCGCGTCTACTGGCAGACGTCGGTGCTGAGCGGCGAACTCGACGCGACCGGCGTCGGTGACGGCGAACCCGCGGACGCAACCCACTACCAGGTGGACTTCGTCGCGGGCGAACCGATGGAGAACCTGTCGGCGGACAGCCTGTACGCCCAGGAGGACCGGCTGGTGCGGTTCGCACACGGGACGAGCGAGGACGGTATCGCGGACCGCGGTCGGGCGTGGGCGAGCGAGGGCATCCGGTTGTGTCTCGACCACGCGGGCGTGGTGAAGCAGGACGGCGACACGGCGACGGTGACGCTCACGCTCAACGAGAGCTGTTCGGACGTCGAGCTGTCGCTCGTCTCGTACACCAAACCCGGCGCGGGCTTCAGCCCCGAGACCGCCGACCAGCAGGAACTGTACGATTCGACCACCCAGACGTTCGGCCCCGGCACGCACACCATCACCGTGACGGTGCCCAACGCCACCGAAAACGGCGAGGACGCGACCGACGTGAGCGCAACCTCCGCGCCGCTCGCTCCCCCGGCGTAACCGCCTCGCTTCGGGACTCGACCGTCGACTCTTCTTTCGTCGTCCGTTCCCGCGGAGAGACCGCTCCGGCGACGTCGCCACCGAGAACGAACTCGCCCGGATTCGCTCGACCCTCTACCGCTGGAACTCGGGCTCCTCGTCGTCCGACCGTTCGCCCGACTCGACGACGTCGACCGGGGTGGCTTCCGCCTCGGCCGCCTGTCGCTCGGCGACCTTGTACGCGTCGTAGATGGCGTATATCCACACCGCGGGGTACAGCAGGAACCCGACGAGGACCACCGCCGACAGCACGGCGAGCACGCTGGCGACGACGATGACGAGCCCCTTCTCCAGTTCGCGGTTGTATATCTGTCCCAGCCCCGGGAACAGCGCCGAGAGGACCGCCGCGACGAACGGGTTCCCGCCTTCGAACAGGTCGTCGAGCGCGGACTCGACGGACGACTTCGACGACCCGGTCCCGGGTCCGGACTCCTGGCTGGCACCGCACTCCGGGCAGTACCGGGCGGTGGCGTCGATGACTCGACCGCAGTTGCGACAGAACGCCTCGTCGGGACCGCGGTCCGACGGTCGGGCGTCGGAGGGCGAGGACATGCGTCCCTAGTTCACACCCCGTCGCCTAAGCGTGTCGGTCACCCCGGTCCACTCCCGCCCGACGCCGGCGCGACCGACCGGGCCGTTTGTATTATACTTACGAGGTGTTTACCACCAGTGGGCCGGGGGAGGGAGTCCGTCCCGCCCGACGCGACCGGGCGGCCGGGCGACCGGGCAACGGAGTCACCGGCACCGCCACACCCATGTCAAACGCCAATACGCGACCAGAAGGGGGTATCGACCACTACGAAACTTCGAGGCCCTCCGTCGACACGCCGCTCGTACCGGGCGAGTGGAGGGAGTACCGCTGCCGTCACTGCGGGGAGCACTGCATCAACCGGAGGGGGAGCGAGCCGACCGAGGGGGAACTCTGTCTCGACTGTTTCGTGACGGAGTCGCCCCGGAACCAACCCGCGACGGCGACGCCGGAGACGCCGTCCGAGAGCGAGGACGCCGGCGCGTCGCGTCGGTCGCCGCTCCAGTCGGTTCGGTCGTCGCTCGCCACCGTCGCGGCCCGCCTGCGGGCCGACTGACGGCTCCGGCGGGGTTTCGCCGAGTCGACGGGACCCGCGACCGAGAACTGGGGGGAGAGTACCGCGCGCGACGCCGGCGACCGGAGACGCACCGGCCACGCGGCGTGCGTTTTCGCATTTTCGGCTTCTCACCGGTTGGGTTCACACCGAACGACGCGCGGACCGTACGCACCCGGAACCGCCGGGCGTTCGTCCGCCGAGCCGGGTCACCGGAGCGTCCCGTCGGTGAGTTGTCTGAGTCGGTCGGCGACGTCCTCGTCGAGTCCCTCCTCGGTCACGCGCCACCGCCAGTTTCCGGTCGCCGTCCCCGGGAGGTTGAAGCGGGCGTCGCTGTCCAGTCCGAGCAGGTCCTGCACGGTCGTGAGCGCCAGCCCGGCGTTGGAGTTCCACACCGCCTCGACGATGTCCCAGTGTATCTCGCTCCCGTCGGTGCCGAGGTTGTAGTGGAGGCAGTCGCGCTGGCGGTCGGAGAGGTCCCGGTAGTAGCCGACGACGGTGTCGGTGTCGTGCGTGGACGTGTAGCCGACGCAGTTCTCGGGGTACATCATCGGCTGGTGCATGTTCCCGCCCTCGCACCAGTCGGCGTAGTGGGGGACGCGCATGCCGGGGAACTCGAACTCGTCCCTGAGGGCGACGACTGACTGGTCGAGGAAGCCGAGGTCCTCCGCGAGGAACGGGAGGTCGCCGAGGCGCTCGCGGACCGCCTCGAAGAACTCCCGGCCCGGTCCCTCGCGCCACTCGCCGTCGGCGGGGTCGTCGCTCTCGGCGGGAATCGCCCAGTAGCGGTCGAAGCCGGTGAAGTGGTCGATGCGGGTGAGGTCCGCGAGGTCGAACAATCGTTCGAGCCGTGCGAGCCACCAGTCGTAGTCCGCCTCGGCGAGGTGCTCCCAGTCGTACAGCGGGTTCCCCCACCGCTGGCCGTCGTCGCCCGGGTTCGGCGGGACGCCCGCGACCACCGCCGGGGCGTTCTCGTCGGTCAGCTGGAACGCCTCCGGGTTCGCCCACACGTCCGCCGAGTCGAGCGCGACGTAGATGGGGAGGTCACCCACGAGTCGAATCTCCCGCTCGTGAGCGTACGCGCGGAGCGCGCGCCACTGCCGGTCGAACACCCACTGACAGAACGCCCGGTAGCGAATCTCGTCGGCCAGCGACTCCCGGCGGGCGGCGAGCGCGTCGGGGTCGCGCGTCCGGAGTTCGCGCGGCCACTCGGTCCAGAGCCGCTCGTCGAACTCGTCCCGCAGCGCCGCGAACAAGGCGTAGTCGTCGAGCCACGACGAGGCCCGCTCGCGGAACGCCGCGAACGCCTCCCGGTCGGCCTCGTCGGCGTCGGCCTCGAACCGCTCGAACGCCGTCCGCAGCCGTTCGTGCTTGAACGCTCGAACCTCGCCGTACCGGACCTCGTGTGGCGACGCCGCCTCGGGCGGGTCGAGGTCGGCCTCGTCGAGCAGTCCCCGGTCCGCCAGCCGGCGCAGGTCGACGAGCAGCGGGTTGCCCGCGAACGCCGAGTAGGACTGGTACGGCGAGTTCCCCTGCGCGTCGCCGGTCGGACCGATGGGACAGAACTGCCAGAGCGACTGGTCGGCCCGGTCGAGGAAGTCGACGAACGCGCGGGCCCCCGCGCCGAGGTCACCGATACCGTGTGGACTCGGGAGCGACGTGTGGTGGAGGAACACCCCGCTCTGCCGGTCGAAGCGCATAGCCACGGATTCAGCGGGCGGGGGTTTCAAACTAGCCGGTCCTCGGACCGCAGCCGGCCGAGTCGCGTCGCGGCCGACTCCCGTCGCCGTGTTAGTCGGACGCAAACGCATAAGTAGGGACGACGCAATCGTCGGGACGATGCGCCCCAAGGTACTGATGTTGGGCTGGGGGTTTCCACCGAACGTGACCGGGGGGCTCGACACCGCCGTCGGCAAACTGTTCGACGAGTTACAGCCGCGGGCGGACGTCGACATCGAACTGGTGCTCCCGGCGGAGTACGCCCCCGAGGACCGCGAGGGCGTCCACGGCGTCCCGACCGGGACGGGCGACATCATCACCCGCATCGCCCGCCTCTCCGGGGAGTTCGCCGACCGGGCAACGGACGCCGACATCGTCCACACCAACGACTGGTTCGGCTACAACGCCGGGTCGCGCGCCCAGTCGACCCACGACGTGGAGTGGGTCACCACGTTCCACTCGCTCTCGTCGGACCGCAACGTCCACCCGCCACAGCGGGAGGTGGAGACCGAACAGCGCATCGTCGACCGCGCGGACCACCTCATCGCGGTCAGCGAGTTGACCGCGAACGAGGTCAGGTCGCGCTACGGAGGCGAGTCGACGGTCATCTACAACGGGTTCCCGAGCGTGCAGTCGACCGGCCGCGACGTGAAGGCCGAACTGGATATCGACGGGAAGATGCTGTTCTTCGTCGGCCGCCACACCGACCAGAAGGGCATCTCCTTTCTCCTGTACGCCGTCTCGAAACTCCGTCGCGACGACGTGACGCTCGTGCTCGGCGGGTCCGGGCACCTCACGGACCAACTGAAGCGGTTCGTCGAACTGCTCGGCATCGAGGACAGGGTGGTGTTCGCCGGCTACATCCCCGAGGAGGAACTCGGCGACTACTACGCCAGCGCCGACCTGTTCGTCTCGCCGTCGCTCTCGGAGCCGTTCGGCATCACCATCGTCGAGGCGCTCTCCGTCGGGACGCGGGTCGTGTCGAGTCAGAGCGGCGCGGCCGAACTCCTCCCGGACGACTGTCTCATCGAGGTGGACTCCGACTCGGACGCCATCGCGGAGGGCATCGAGTACGCGCTCTCGCTCGACACCCCGCTGGAGTACGACGTGCGCACGTGGGGCGAAGTCGCCGACGAGCACGTGGCGTTCTACGACCAGGTCATGGAGTCGGCCGCCCGCGAGGAGCAGGAGCGCGAGCGCGAGTGCGAGTGAGCGTCCGGGCGGCCGCCCCAGCCTGACCGACGCTCACCGGAGCAGCCGGAAGTCTGTCACGGGTTCGGGATGGACGATGCGGAACCCGTCGACGGTCGGCTGCAACCCGGCCGCGGGCGACTCCTGGCGCCCCGACTGGTAGGGGCTGTCGTACGGACTGTCGTAGGGCGTCGCGGACTGGTAGGGGCTGTCGTACGGCGTCTGTTGCCCCTCGCCCGCCGTGCGCTCGAAGTCCTCGGGCGGGAGGTATATCTGCTCGCCGGACGCCGACCGGACCACGACCGCGGCGTCGCGGTCCCCCGAGACGGTCACGACCGTCCGCTCGTCGGTGATCTCCACGTCGACGTCGACCGTGTCGGGTCCCGCTCTGTCGGTACCGCTCATACGCTAACGGCGTGTGCGTGCTACTTAGCCGTTCGCCCGGTCGGTGGACGCTCGGCGGGCGGACCGACGTCGTCTCGGAGGCCGCCACAGCGTGTCGGCCGAGAACGTGGGAAAAGACAAAGGCCTCTGTTGTGCAACTTACCGGCAATGCCCCACCCCGGCCCCCCCCGGTTCGCCGCCGTCGGCGACTCGATCGACCTCGCACCGCGCGACCCCGACCCGGACGCGACGTACGCCTGGCACATCGCGGAGTCACCCATCGGCTCCACCGCCACGCTCGGGGACGACCCCGTCGTCCACTTCGAACCCGACGTCCCCGGCACGTACCTCGTCGAGTTGACCGCTCCCGACGGTCCGCACGAGTTGACCGTCAGGGTGTTCCCGAGCGGCCTCCGGCCGGGCGGACCGGTCGGCGGCGGCGCGTCCGGAGTGTCCGGCATGCGGAGCGGCGAACGGGTCAGCGGGGGGCGAGCGGAGGGAGCGGGAGCGCCCGCCCCGTCTCCGGGTCCGGCGACGCGGCGGGCGAGGGGGACGGTGCGCCCGGCCGTCCGCGCGTCCAGTTGCGCGCCCGCGTCGACGACGAGGACCTCGTGGTCGAAGCCGAGGTGCGGACGCCCGAGGGGAGCGACGAACGGCCCGAAGACGTGGACGTGGAGTTCCTCGTCGACGACCGCGACGACCTGCCGGCCGACGCGGCCGAGGTGACCGACCGCGAGTTCCGCGTCCCGGTCGCGCGTCTCCCCCCCCGGCTCCGGGTCCACGCCGTCGCCGTCGGCGCGGGCGGCTACAGCGTCGCCGACTCCGTCGACGTCGCCCACCGGGACGACGGGGTCGTCACCGACGGGGGGACGGCGAACGCGGCGTCGGCGCGCGTCGAGGCGACCCGACCGTACGACCCGCCCGAGTGGGCGAGGGACGCGGTCATCTACGAGATATACGTCCGGACGTTCGCGACGGGGGAGGGAGACGAGGGCGCCGACTCGACGTTCGACGCCATCGTCGAGCGGTTCGACTACCTCGAGGAGTTGGGCGTCGACGTGCTGTGGCTCACGCCGGTGTTACAGAACGACCACGCGCCCCACGGCTACAACATCACCGACTTCTTCTCCATCGCCTCGGACCTCGGGACTCGCGAGGACTACGAGCGGTTCGTCGAGGCGGCCCACGACCGCGGGATGAAGGTGCTGTTCGACCTGGTCCTCAACCACTCCGCGCGGGCGCACCCGTTCTTCCAGGACGCGTACGGCAACCCGGACAGCGAGTACTACGGCTGGTACGAGTGGCAGGAGTCGGGCGAACCCGGGACGTACTTCGACTGGGAGTACATCGCCAACTTCGACTACGACAACCTCGAAGTCAGGAGACACCTGCTCGACGCCGTCGACGAGTGGTTCCCGCTGGTCGACGGGTTCCGGTGCGACATGGCGTGGGCGGTGCCGAACGGGTTCTGGAAGGAACTCCACGACCGGGTGAAGGAGCGCGACCCGTCGTTCCTCCTGCTGGACGAGACCATCCCGTACATCGCCGACTTCCAGGAGGGGATGTTCGACATGCACTTCGACTCCACGACGGCGTTCACGCTCCGGGAGGTGGGGAGCGGGTCGATTCCCGCCGAGCGCGTCCTCGACGCCATCGACGCGCGCGCCGACGCGGGGTTCCCCGACCACGCGTCGTTCATGCTGTACGCGGAGAACCACGACGAGACGCGCTACGTCGTGGAGTGCGGCGAGGCGGCGGCCGAGGCGGCGGCGGGCGCGCTGATGACGCTCCCGGGAACGCCGATGGTGTACGCGGGCCAGGAACTCGGACAGCGGGGACTCCGCGACGGGCTCGCGTGGGACCACGCCGACCCCGAGTTACAGGCACACTACCGGCGGCTCATCGAGGCACGCCACGCCCGGCCGGCGTTCGCGAACGACGCCGACCTCCGGCGAATCGACTACGAGGTCCGCGAGGGCGACCCGGAGGCCGTCGTCGCGTTCGCCCGCGTCGCCGACGACGCGGACGGCGGCGACGCGGCGGTCGTCGTCCTGAACTTCGGCGCCGACCCGGCGACGGTGTCCGTCGCGCCCGCCGTCGGGTCGACCGACCTGGCCACCGGCGACGCCGTCGCCGCCGACGACGGCGTCGGGGTCGAGAGCGTCGCGCTGCTCCCGACCGACGACGACCGGTTCTGACCGCGGTCCCGTGGCCGGGACACGCGGTCCCCGTAGTCCATCCATGTTTATACCCTGCGTCGCTGTAGCGTGGGTATGCGGCTGCGAACAGCGCTCAACGAATACAAGCGTGACCGGGCTGGGGGGTCCCCCGCTCGGGAGCCGACGGTAACGGGTTCCTTCTCGGGTCACGGGGACAGGCTCGTCCACGTCGACCCCGCCGGGTATCTCCGCGACTACTCGTCGTCGCTCTCGGGACTGTACGGCGTGGACCGCTCGCGGTTCGGCATCGAGACGGGGGACCGAATCCACTGGTTCGACGACCTCGACTCGGTCCGCCAGCACTACTACCGCGAGACCACCCTCGTCGAGACGGAGTACGACGCCGGGCGGTTCACCGTCCACCAGTACGACCTGACGCTCGGGCGGGCCCACGTCACGCACGTCGAACTCCGGGGGGAGATTCCGCCGGAGGCTAGACTCGTCGCGTTCGTGACGTTCGCCCCGGAGGGGCAGGAGACGCGCGTCGGCCGACTCATCCACGAGCACGGCGGACCGGACGGGACGAAAGCCGTGGAGGTGTACCACCGGCGCGAACACGACTACGTGACCGCCTCCACCGGCATCGACCAGGTGCGCGGCCAGATTCCCGAGCGGTTCGAGGAGATACTCTCGGACGAGGCCGTCGAGTTCCCGCGCCACCGGGGCCGGAACCGGTACGAGGACGCCCACCTCAGCGGCGACGTGGTCGTGACCGCCCCGCTCGAGCGCGAGGGGCGCGCCTCTCGGACGACGCTCGTGACGCAGCTCTCCGACCACGACGAACTCGACCGCGAGACGGCGCTCGCGGACCTGCGCGACTGCACCGAACGCCACCGGTCGGCCGACGACCTGCGGGCCGCCGCCCGCGAGCAGACGACGGTCGCGATTCCCGAGGGGAGTCCCCGGTCGGCGCTCGTCCGCGCGGACCGCCGGGCGCTCGGTCTGCTCGAGGCGCCGACCGGCGCTCGCATCGCCGGACCGGAGGTCGACCCCTTCTTCACCAACTCCGGCGGGTACGGCTACACCTGGTTCCGGCACGACTCGACCGTCGCGCGGTGTCTGCTCGACGCCGGCGACACGCTCGGACTCGACGTCGACGACGAGTCGGTCCGGAGCGCGCGGTTCTACTGCGACGCGCAACTCGACGACGGGACGTGGCCTCACCGCGTCTGGGCCGTCGACGGGTCGCTCGCGCCCGGGTGGGCGAACGCGCACATAGAGGGGGACGAGTCGTCCCTGGAGTACCAGGCCGACCAGACCGCCGAGGTGACGGCGTTCCTCGGGATGCTGCTGCGCGAGCGGCGACGGACCCTCTCCGCCAGCCTCACCGCCACCGTCCGCGAGTCGCTCGCGGACGCGGTCGCGGCCCTGGACGAGAGCCTCGCGGACAACGGGCTCCCCGAACCGTGTCAGAACGTGTGGGAGGACATGGACGGCCAGTTCACGCACACCGCGGCGACGTACCTGGAGGCGTACGCCGCCGTCGCACGCGCTCCCGTGGACGACGCGCTCGCGGAGCGCGCCCGCGAAGGGGCGGAGACGGTGTTCGCGGGCCTCGAAACGCTGTGGGACGACGAGCGCGAGTGTTACGGGATGCGTCTCGCGCTGGACGGCCGCCTCGACTCCCGGCTCGACGCCGCGACGTTCGCGCTCGTCGACGCCGTCGCCGGGTACGACGCGGTCGGCGGGGTTCGACTCCCGGACGCGTCGCTCGCTCGCCTCGAATCCCACGTCGAGACGGTACTCGACGGACTCTACCGCGACCCGCGGGGGACGCCGGTCGCCGGTCTCACGAGGTACGAGGGCGACGACTGGCGGACGCACGGGCAGGTCGACGCGAAGATCTGGTCGCTCACGACCGCCACCGGGGCCGCCGCCGCGGCGCGACTCGGCGGGCTGCTCGAGAGCCGCGACCGCGACGGGGCGGCGTTCCTCGACCGCGCGGGGGAGCTGTACGACCTGCTCGACGCGGACGGCCCGTTGACGACGGAGACGGGCTACCTCCCCGAACAGGTGTACGACGACGGCACGCCCGACAGCGCGACGCCGCTCGGACAGTCGCACGCGGTGCGGCTCCGGACGACCGCGCTGCTGGCCGAGCAGGAGGCGCTGCCGACCGCCGCGCCGCTCCCCGAGGGGCCGGCCGAGCGCCCGCGCTGGACGACCGGCGAGAAGTACGGCGTCGGCACCGCGGCCGACCACCGGACCGCGGACCCGTCGCGCGTCTGGTTCACCCTCACCGAGGGCGCGCTGACGGAGGTGCGCTTCCCCCGCATCGACCTGATGAACCTGCGGACGCTGGACTTCATCGTCAACGCGACCGGCGACGAGCAGTACACCGTGCGGACGCACAACGAGACCCGCCGCGACGACGACGCCGACACCGTCACGCGCGAGGTGACGCCGGCGGCCGACGACGCGCTCCTGTTCCGACAGGTGGTCGCCGAGACGGGCGACGGCCGCGGCCACGAGTGGACGCTCACCGTCGAGTACGCCACCGACCCGGAACACGACGCCCTGCTCGCGGACGTGCAGTTCGAGGCCGACGACGACAACGAGTACGAGGTGTTCGCGGTGGCCGACGCCGCGCTGGCGAACACCGGCACTCGCGACCGGGGGATGCGGCTGGGGTCGCCCGGGAGTCACCACCTCGTCGCGCGCGACTCGTCGGCGTACACCGGCGAGAGCAAGCGGCCCCTGCTCGTCGACGACGACGGCGAGGGGTACTCGGTCGCGATGGCGATGGCGGCCGAGACCCGGTTCGACTGGGCGACCGTCGGCGTCGCCGGGAGCGAACCCCTCCGGTCGCTCTACTCGAAGGGGGTCCTCCCGAAGACGCGCGAGACGGTCGACAACGAGAACGTCGTCCTCGTCGGGCGGCTCGCGACCGGCAGACGGGTCGACGAGACCATCGCGCTCGGGTTCGCCCAGCGCGCCGACACCGCCGCGGCGCTCGGCGAGGCGTTCGGCGCGCTCACTCGGGGGTACGAGACCGTCAGCGAGGCGTACGTCGACTCCTGGCGGGAGTTCCTCGCGGACAAGCCCCTGCCCGACTCGGTCGCCGACGACGCCGACCTCGCGAACCAGTACCGTACGGCGCTGATGAGCCTGCGAGCCGTCGAGGACAAGATGTACTTCGGCGGGTCCATCGCCTCCCCGTCGGTGCCGTGGGGCGAGGCGGTCGTCGCGGAGGAGCCGAAGGGGTACGGATACAACTTCGTCTGGTCGCGCGACCTCTACCAGGTGTTCACGGTCCTCGAGGCGGTCGGCGACATCGAGACGGCCATCAACCAACTGGAGTACATCTACGAGTACCAGCAGGACGGGAACGGGTTCATCCCGCAGAACACCTACCTCAACGGCATCACCCGCTGGGGCGGCGAGCAGATGGACAACATCTCGTTCCCGCAGGTGATGGCGTACCAGCTCTGGGAGCGCGGCGTCGAGTTCGACGACGTCGACTACGACTTCGAGCACCTCCGCCGCTCGGCCGACTACGTCGTCCGGAACGGCCCGGCGACCGCCCAGGAGCGCTGGGAGGAAGAGGCGGGCTACTCCCCGTCGTCCATCGCGGCCGAGATCGCCGGGCTGGCGTGCGCCGGCAAGGTCGCGAGCGAGGTGGGGGAGGCGGCGGACGCGCTCGTCTGGCTGGCGACGGCGGACAAGTGGGTGACCGACGTCGAGGACCTGACCGCGACCGAGACCGGCACCGAACAGCACACGGAGACCCCCTACTACGTCCGCGTGACGCGCGACGGCGACCCGGAGGCGGGTCACCTCCGGACGCTCGCCAACGGGGGACCGACGCTCGACGAGCGGGACATCATCGACGGCGGCTTCCTCGACCTGGTCCGACTGGGAATCAAGCCGTGGGACGACCCGGTCGTCCGCAACTCCCTGCAGGAGGTCGACACGACCATCCGCGTCGACACGCCGTCCGGGGCGGCGTTCTACCGCTACAACGGCGACGGCTACGGCGAGCGGGAACACGAGGACGAGGGCGCGCCGTGGGCCATCGAACACGCCGGGAAGGGGCGGCTCTGGCCGCTGCTCTCGGGCGAGCGCGGCGAGTACGAACTGCTCGCCGACCCCGACGACCGGGAGGACGCGCTCGACCCGCTGGCGCTCCTGCGGGCGATACAGGAGTTCGCCAACTCCGGACGGATGATCGCCGAACAGGTGTGGGACCGCGACTACGCAACCGAGTACAACTGGGAGTTCGGCGAGGGGACCGGGTCGGCCACGCCGCTCGCGTGGTCGATGGCGCAGTACGTCCGGCTGGCGCACGGCATCGACGCAGGCGAACCGGTCGAGACGCCGGCGTTCGTCCGCGAGCGCTACCTCGACCGGGCCATCCACCGGGGCGACGACAGCCCCGCTCTCCGGGTCGACACCGACTTCGAGGGCGACCACATCGTCGTCTCCGGCGAGACCACCGGGGCCGTCGTGGCAGTGAAGACGCCGACGGACACGACGCTGGTCGAACCGACCGACGGCGCGTTCGAGGCGCGCCTGCGCATCGACTACGGCGAGAACACCATCACCGTCGCCGCCGCCGCCGACAGCGACGTGGAGAACGCGGCGACGACGCTCACCCAGATCACGCTCTGAGCCGGCGTCTCCGCCCCGGTCCGTCCCTCACCGCGTGATTAGCTCGTAGGGGTCCGCGTCGGCCGGCAGGCCGCACTCGTAGCCCCGCTCGCCCGTCCGCTCGTCGAACTCGGCGCGGGCGGCCGCCCGGAGGTCCGCGTCGACCAGCAGGTCGTACAGCGTCGCGGCGACCACCTTCGAGGCGTACAGCGCGCCCTCGGTGCCGAGGTCGCGGCCCGCCGCGACCGCCTGCCACGAGTGGGCGGGCGTGCCGACCGGCCACGTCGCCGCGGTGAACCGCCCGAGCGGGACGGTCCAGCTCACGTCGCCCGAGTCGGTCGAGTACGACCCGGTCGTCCCCTCGTCGGGGGCGTCCATCGGCTCGGTGTACATCGCGTTCCCGCGAATCTCGTCGTGGTACTCGGCGGGCACGCGGTCGAGCGAGGGACGCTCGCCCAGCGACTCGTGGAGGCCTTCCGCGAGCGCGAGTTGCTCGTCGGTGAACGCCACCTCGCCCAGCCGTTCCATGTTCGCGCGGATGCGGTCGGCGATGGCGTGGTTCGGGAGGACGCCGTACATCGCGGTGGTCTTCGTCGCGTCGACGTCGGTCTGCGTCATCAGCGCCGCGCCCTCGGCGACGTCGGTCACCCAGTCGGCGATGCGCTCCACCTGCTCGCGTCCGGGTGCGCGGACGAGACACTCGGTCGACGCTGCCCCGGGGACGACGTTCGGCGCGTCCCCGCCGTTCTGGACGACGTAGTGGACGCGCGCGGCGTCGGGGACGTGCTCGCGCATGAACTCGATGCCCGTGTTGAGGAGGTGGACGGCGTCGAGCGCGCTCCGACCGGACTCGGGCGAGGCGGCCGCGTGGGACGTCTCCCCCTCGAAGGCGAACTCGTAGGCGTCGACCGCGAGACACGACCCCTTGCCGGGCGCGTTGTACCAGCCGGGGTGCCACGAGACGACGGCGTCGACGCCGTCGAACGCCCCGTCGCGCACCATGTACACCTTCCCTCCGCCGGCCTCCTCGGCGGGGGTGCCGAAGTAGACGACCGTCCCGGACGCCTCGCCCCGCTCGATGGCGTCCCTGACGGCGAGCGCGCCGCCGAGCGAGCCGACGCCGAAGAGGTTGTGTCCGCAGCCGTGGCCCGGCGCGCCGGGGTCGCGCGGCGAGCGCTCGGCGGTCGCCTCCTGCGACATGCCGGGGAGCGCGTCGAACTCCCCCATCGTCGCCACCACGGGGTCGCCCTCGCCGTAGCGGGCGACGAACGCCGTCTCGATGCCGCCCACGCCCGTCTCGACGGCGAACCCCTCCTCGCGGAGCGCCTCCCGCAGGCGCTCTGACGAGGCCGTCTCGCGCAACGCCACTTCGGGCTCCTCCCAGATGCGGCGGGCGATGCGTGTCAGCCGCTCGCGTCGCCCCTCGACGGCGTCGAACAGCCGGTCTTTCGCGTCCGCGTCGGCGTCGGTGTCGGGCATACCGAGGAGGGGACGAGCGCCGCGAAAAGCGTTCTCCCCGCGGCAGGCGGTCGACTCGCCTCCGCACAGCCAGCAGCGTTTTACTCCGGTGCGGGGTGTGGCGCGTATGGACCCGACACTCATCGCCCACCGGGGGTTCGCCGGGGCGTACCCCGAGAACACGGTAGAGGCCGTCCGCGCCGCCGCGGACGCCGGCGCGGACGCCGTCGAGGTCGACGTGCGCCCGAGCGCCGACGGCGCCGTCGTGGTCTTCCACGACGACGCCCTCGACGACCGCGACGAGAGCCGAGGAGTCACCGACGGCGAGGGACTCGTCCGCGACCGGACCGAGGCGGAACTCGCCGAGGTCGAGGTGCTCGACAGCGGGGAGACCGTCCCCACGCTCCCGGACGTACTCGCGGCCCTGCCCGACGGCGTGGGAATCCACGTGGAACTGAAGTCGAACGGCGAGTCGCTGGAGTCGACCGACGGCGTGCTCGCCGAGGACGACGTCGCCGAACGGCGGGCGGCGTGGCACCCGTTCGTCCGCGACGTGCTCGCGCTCACCGACGAGTTCGACGGCGACGTGCTGTTCTCCTCGTTTCACGAGGGCGCACTCGCGGCCGTGCGGGACATCGCACCCCACGCGTCGGTCGCCCCCATCCCGCTCGACCCGTCGACCGGACTGAAACTCGCAGACAGGTACGACGCCGACGCCGTCCACCCGCCGCTCGCGTTGCTGGCCGACACGCGGTACGCGGACCCGGAACGGGCGACCGGAACCGACCTCCTCGCGGCCGCCCACGAGGAGGGGTGGGACGTGAACGTCTGGACGGTGCGGACGTGGCACGAAGCCGCCGCGGCGACGGCCGCCGGCGTGGACGGACTCGTCGTCGACTACCCGTGTCTCGACCGGCCGAGCGCGGCCCCGAGCGAGTGACCCTGGGCGAGGCGTTCGACGGCGGGTCGCCGACCGTCTCCACTCGATGTGAGTAATATGAAGTGCGATTAAACGTGCATCTATCGTATGGGTGGGGACTCTCTTGTGGTGCGACGGCGGAACTGCTTGCTCCTGGGTCTCCTGTGGGGGGTGGCGTTCGCCGGGCTGTACGTGATTCAACTCTCGAACTTTCTCCTGTTTCACAGCCTCGCAGAACTGTTCAGCGTCGTCATCGCGTCGGCGCTGTTCCTTGTGGCGTGGAACTCCCGAACGCGGATGGACGACGACTTCCTCCTGGTCGTGGGGGTGGCGTACGCCTGCGTCGCCGTCCTCGATACGCTCCACACGCTCGCGTACGTCGGGATGAGCGTCTTCCCCGATTCGGGAGCCGACCTCCCCACCCAGCTGTGGCTCGCAGCCCGGTACCTCGAGGCGGGTTCGCTCGTCCTCGCCAGCGCGTTCGTCGGGGACGACCCCCTGACCTCGCGGCTCTCGTTCACCCACCGCTCCCGGGACACCGCGCTGCTGGTCGCGGGGTACGCGGGGGTCACCGCCGCTCTCGTGGTGACGATATTCCGCGGCGCGTTCCCGACCGCGTTCGTCGCCGGAAGCGGACTGACGACGTTCAAAATCGTCAGCGAGTACCTCGTCGTCGGGCTCCTCGCGGTCGCGCTGTTCCAATTGTACCGCCACCGACAGGCGCTCGACGACCGCGTCTTCCGGTATCTCGTGGCGGCGCTCCTCCTGACGGTCGTCGGCGAACTGTTCTTCACCCTCTACATCAGCGTCTACGGCTTCTCCAACATGGTCGGACACCTGCTGAAGATCGCGTCCTTCTACCTCATCTACCGGGCCGTGGTGAAGACCGGGATCTCGGACCCGCAGGACGTCCTGTTCCGCCAGCTCCAGCGCGAGCGGGACCGGCTCGCGGACCGGGAGGCCCGACTCGAACGGAAGAACCAGCGGCTCGACGAGTTCGCGAGCATCGTCTCACACGACCTCCGGAACCCGCTCAACGTCGCCACTGGGCGGCTCGAACTCGTCGAGCCCGACTCCGAGGACGAACGCGAACACCTCGCGGCCGTCGACCGCGCCCTCGACCGGATGCACAGGCTCGTCGAGGACGTCCTCACGCTCGCACGGCAGGGGACGACCGTCCGCGAGCCCGACTCGGTCCGACTCGCCACGCTCGCCCGCGCGTGCTGGGAGAACGTCCGGACCGGCGATGCCGAGATGCACGTCGACGCCGACCTCACGGTGCGAGCCGACGCGTCCCGACTGAAACAGGTCTTCGAGAACCTGTTTCGAAACGCCGTCGAGCACGGGGGCGACGGGGTAGTCATCACCGTCGGGGCGCTCCCGAACGGGTTCTACGTGGGGGACGACGGGTCGGGCATCCCGTCGGGCGTGCACGACGAGGTGTTCGAGGCCGGGTACTCCACGGCCACCGACGGGACCGGGTTCGGGCTCAACATCGTCCGCGAGACGGTCGAGGCGCACGGCTGGGAGGTGAGAGTCGTCGACGGACCCGCCGGCGGCGCCCGGTTCGAGGTGACCGGCGTCGACGTCGTGCGGTGACGCGGCCGAGGGAGCGCTACCGCACCCCGGGGGACAGAGGGTCTACGAGCGCGCGCCGGTCGCCCGTTCCGCCTAGCACGCCCGCCGCCGGAGCGCGCGCCCCTCGTCCGTCTCCGCCGACAGTTCGGGCACGGCCGTGACGTCCTCCTCGTCGTCGATGGCGACGAACGTGAGGTGCGAGGAGGCGGTGTCGCGCTCGCTCCCCTCGCTGGGTCGCTCGGCCTGTACGTCGATGCGGACGCGCATGCTTGTCTCCCCGGCGTCGTAGACGTACCCGGTCACGACGACCACGTCGCGCCGAGGTCGAGTGCGGCGTGGAAATCTACGCGGTCGATGCCGGCGGCGACGGCCTGCGAGCGGCGGACCGGCGGGCGGCGACGACCCCGCAGACGTCTATCCGGTGGAGCACCCCCCCGCCGAGCGCACGGCCGAGGTCGTTGGTCGCGTCGGGCATCACCACCGCGGTGGTTTCTGTGTAGGAATCCGAGAGGCTCACCACTCCAGCGACCCCCCCGACCGGTACTCGGTCACCTGCGTCTCGAAGAAGTTCTTCTCGCGGTTGAGGTCGGCCGCCTCCGAGAGCCACGGGAACGGGTTCTCCGTCCCGTACGCCTCCTCTTGTCGGAGCTGTGTCAGTCGGCGGTCGGCGACGTACTCGACGTACTCCGCGAACTGCTCCGGCCCCATCCCGAGTACCTCGTCGGGGCACGCCTCCCGCGCGTACCGCCGTTCGAGGTCCACCGCGTCCGTCACGAGCGACCGCACCTCCGCGTCGAACGCGTCGGTCCAGACGCCCGTCTCGTCGCGGACCGCGTCGATGAGGTCGACCCCGAAGCCGAGGTGGAGCGACTCGTCGCGCATGATGTACTCGAACTGCTCGCCGACGCCGACCATCTTCCCCTGGCGCTTGAGACCGAGCATCATGGCGAACCCGGCGTAGAAGAACAGCCCCTCCATGACGACGTAAAAGCCCACGAGGTCGCGCAGGAACGCCCGCACGTCCTCGTCGGTGTCCATCGAGAACCCGGGGTCCGTCACGGCCCGCGTGAGGTCGACGACGAACTCGTCTTTGTCCTCGATTGCGGGTACCCGGTCGTACATGCCGTAGAGGTACTCCGGGTCGAACCCCAGCGAGTCGCAGCAGTAGATGAACGTGTCCGTGTGAATCGCCTCCTCGTACGCCTGCCGGAGGAGGTACTGACGGCACTCGGGGGCGGTGACGTGGTCGTACAGCGCGAGGACGACGTTGTTCGCGGTGAGCGACTCGGCCGTCGAGAAGAAGCCGAGGTTCCACTCGACCAACTGTCGCTCCGCCTCCGAGAGGGCGTCGCCGTCCCACTGCCGGACGTCGTTCGTCATGGGAACCTCCTCGGGAACCCAGTTGTTGTCGACGCCGGCGCGGTAGTACTCGCGCGCCCAGTCGTAGTCGATGGGGAGTATCTTGTTCGGGTCGTGCGTGTCCGCGTCGGTGGTGTACGTGATGGGCATGGTGGTGGTTACTGGCAGGCGTCGCAGGTGGGGTCCTCGACGCTCGGGAGGCCGTCGTCGCCGTCGTCCGAGTCGCCAGCCGACCGTCCCGCCGTCCGGTTGGTCTGTGTCCGACCGTACTCGGCCATGTCGAGCGTGGACTTCTCGAACTGGCTCGCGCCGAGCGTCCGCAGGTAGTACGTCGTCTTCAGCCCCAGTTCCCAGGCTCTCTGATACACGTCGTCGAGCAGCGAGCCGTCCGTCGAGGGGAAGAACACGTTGAGGCTCTGCGACTGGTCGATCCAGACCGCCCGCTCGGCGGCCAACTCGAGTTGGTGGCGCGGGTCGACCTCGAACGCGCCGCGATGGAGTTCCCGGAGGTCGGCCGGCACCTCCTCCAACTCTCGAATCGACCCGTCGTGGAACTTCAGCCGGTCGAGCAGGTCGTCGTCCCACAGGTTCCGCTCTCTCAAGCCCGCGACGAGGCGGTCGTTGACGACGGTGAAGTCGCCGCTCATGTTCGACTTCACGTAGAGGTTCGAGTAGCGCGGCTCGATGGAGGGGGTGGTGCCGGCGATGGTGGAGATGGTCGCCGTCGGCGCGACGGCCGTCGTGTTCGAGTTGCGCATCCCGTGAGCGGCGACGTGTTCGCGCACCTGCTCCCAGTCGAGGCGCTCCTCGACGTCGACGTCGACCGGCTCGCCCCGCTCGCGTTCGAGGAGTTCGACCGTGTCTTGGGGGAGCAGGCCGCGGTCCCACTTCGACCCCTCGTACGACTCGTACGTCCCGCGCTCGCGCGCCAGCCGCGAGGAGTTGAGGACGGCGTGGTACGCCACCGCCTCCATCGTCTCGTCGGCGACGCGCCGCGCCTCGTCGCTCGCCATCGGGACGTCCCGCTCGACGAGCATGTCGTGAAACCCCATCACGCCCAGGCCGACCGGTCGATGACGCGTGTTGGAGCGCTGGGAGCGCTCCGTCGGGTAGAAGTTCAGGTCGACCACGTCGTCGAGCATCCGCATCGCCGTCTCGACGGTGTCGGCGAGGCGCTCGCGGTCCAGCTCCCCGTCCGCGACGTGTTTCGCCAGGTTCACCGAGCCGAGGTTACACACCGCCGTCTCGTCGGCGCTGGTGTTGAGCGTGATCTCGGTGCAGAGGTTCGAGGCGTTGACGACGCCCGCGTGGTCCTGGGGCGACCGGACGTTACAGGGGTCCTTGAACGTGAGCCACGGGTGGCCCGTCTCGAACAGCCGCGTGAGCATCGTCTGCCAGAGGTCGGCCGCGTCGACCGTCTCGTACTGCCGGAGGTCGCCCGCCTCGGCTCGCCGCTCGTACGCCTCGTAGCGCTCTTCGAACTCCCGGCCGTACGTCGCGTGGAGGTCGGGAACCTCGTCGGGCGAGAACAGCGTCCACTCCTCGCCTCTCCGCACTCGCTTCACGAACAGGTCCGGAATCCACGCGGCCGTGTTCATGTCGTGGGTGCGCCGGCGCTCGTCGCCCGTGTTCCGCTTCAGGTCGAGGAACGCCGGGAAGTCGAGGTGCCAGGCCGCCAGGTACGCGCAGGCCGCACCACGGCGCTTGCCCGAGCGGTTGATGGCCGCGGTCACGTCGTTGGCTATCTTGAGGAACGGCACCGTTCCGGTGGACTCGACGCCCGTCGACTCCACGAGCGCCCCCGACGCGCGGAGGTTCGTCCAGTCGGTACCGATGCCACCTGACCACTTCGAGAGCTTCGCGTGCGCCTTGTACGAGTCGAAGATGTCCTCCAGGTCGTCCTGCACGGTCGTGAGGTAACACGACGAGAGCTGGGGGTGGGTCGTCCCGGCGTGAAACAGCGTCGGCGTGGAGTGGACGAATCGGAGCGTCGAGAGCGCCTCGTAGAACTCGACGGCCCGTTCCTCGCGGTCGTGCTCCGGCTCCCGGAGCGCGACCCCCATCGCCACCCGCATCCAGAACGGCTGGAGGAGTTCCAGCGGGTCGTCCTCCTCGACGGTCCGGAGGACGTACCGCTGTGTCAGCGTCGAGACGGCCATGTACTCCAACTCGTCGTCCCGGTCCGGCACGAGCGCGTCCGCCAGCCGGTCGAGGTCGTACTCGGCCATCCGGTCGTCGAGGCGGCCGCGGTCGACCCCGGTCCGGATGCCCGCCCGGAACGCCTCGCGGTACCGTTCGTCGGAGAGCGGTCCGTCCGCGCCCGTGACGTGGCGCGCGTGCCGCCAGCGGGCGACGCGTGCGGCCGCTCGCTTGTAGGCGGGGTCCCGCTCGACGCGAGCGGTCAGTACGCCGCCGACGGCCTCGTCGGCCTCGTCGGCGGACGCGCCCGCGTAGCAGTCGCGCCGCGCGGCGTCGGTCAGCGTCGCCGTCCCCGTCGGCAGGTCAAGCCCCTCGCAGGCTCGTTCGACGACGGCGTCGATTCGTTCGTGGGTGTCCGTGAGTGCGTCGCTCATTGGGAGTGCGGCAGCCGGGTCGCCGGCTCCCGTGGGCGAGCCAGCGTCGCCACTGGACTGTCGAAAGCCGACGCGAACGCGCCGCTCGCTCCCGGGTCCGCCGGGGTGGCTGCCGTGTCGACTGGTGTGTGAGCACCGGCATAAACGTTTTCCAACTCATTTGAGTTAATACAAACGGCCTTGTCTTAGGCGGTCGACCCCGGCGCGGGCTGGCGAACGTTTAAGCCGCTGTGTCGCATGGTCGTCCGTGAAGGTACACGTTCACATGGCACAGGTGATTCTGCTCGCGAGCACGATACTGGGCGTCGCACTGCTGGTCGCGGTCACGGCGTTCACCACCGGGACCGGCGAACGGCGGTCGCTCCCGGTCGTCAGGCGGACGGACCGCGAGGAGCGGAGCCTCTCGGCCACGGCGGTCAGCGTGAGTCACCGCCCCGAGGTGTGGGTGGTCGCGTTCCTCCTCGCCACGCTCACGCTCGGGGGGGCGACGGTGCTGTTCGTCTCCACCGGCATCCCGGAGTGGGTCCAGCCGCTCGCGGGGCTGGTCATCGGCGTCGGACTGGCGGCGGCCGCCGGCTTCTACCTGTTCTACGGGACGGTCGTCACCGCCCGCAACCGCGGACTGGGAAACGCCCAGGCGGTCGCGCTCGGGTCGTGGGTCCTCGGGATGGCGCTCGTCGCCGCCGTCGTGGCGAAACTGCTCGGCGCGTTCTGACCCCGCTCGTGGGCCGTCCTCCGCCGTCCCGCGCCCGTCGCCGTCCTGTTCGTCCTGTTCGCGCTCCGCTTCTCGCCGGACCGGCCGTCGCGCACGCGGGGGCGCTCGGCGGGTCGCTCGCCACCGTCCCCGTCCCGTTCTGGCTGGTGGTGGCCACCGGCGGCGGCGTCGTCGGCGTCTCGTTCCTGTTCACCAGCTTCCTGACCGACGTCGACCTCCTGCGCGCCGCCGCCGACCGGGGACCGACTGTCGGCGTCCCGTCGGCGTGGGGGACGCTCCGGACGGTCGCACGCGTGTTCGGCGTCCTCGTGCTGGTCGTCGTGCTCGTCTTCGGCGCCGTCGGCACGCTGTCGCCGGGGCGGAACCTCGCGGTGCTGGTCGTCTGGGTCGGCTGGTGGGCGGGCTACGCGGCGTCGACGTACCTCGTCGGGAACTCCTGGCCCGCGCTCGACCCCTGGCGGACGCTCGCCGCGCGGCTTCCGGGCGGCGACCACCGGTACCCGGAGCGCCTGGCTGGGTGGCCGAGCGTCGCCGGTCTCCTCGCACTCGTGTTCGTCGAGGTGGTGAGCCCGCTCGCGGAGAACCCCCGCGCGCTCGCGGCCGTCGTGGCGGCGTACACCCTGTTCACGCTCGGCGGCGCGGCGAGGTACGGTGGGGCGTGGTTCGAACACGTCGACCCGGTGTCGCGCGTCTTCCGGTTCTACGGCCGGCTCGCACCCGTCCAGCGGACCGAGCGCGGCCTCGCGCTCGCGCTCCCCGGCGCGGCGCTCGTGCGCGACCCGGGGGCGGTCTCGCGCGACGACGTCGCGTTCGTCGTCGCGCTCCTCTGGGCGACGACGTACGACGGCCTCGTCTCGACGCCGGCGTGGAACGGCGTCGTGCGGGCGCTCTCCGACCCCGTCCCGCCGGTCGTCGTCCACCTCCTGACCGTCGTGTTCGGCTTCGCCGCCTTCCTCGGGACGTACTTCCTCGCGGCGCGAGCGGCCCGACGGACGGTCGACACGTACGTGACGGCCGAGTACGTCGCGGGCTGGTTCGCGCCGGCCTTACTGCCTATCGCGGCGGGCTACCACGTCGCGCACTTCTCCAGCTACTTCCTGAATCTCGCCCCCGCGCTCGTCGTCGTCGCGCTCGATCCGCTGTCGCCGCCCGTTCCCCGACGCTGTTCGTCCCGGCGTGGTTCGGCGGGGCGCAGCTCGCGCTGGTCGTGCTCGGACACCTGCTCGCCGTCTGGGTCGCACACGCCCGGTCGTTCGCGCTGTTCCCCGGCCGGACTCGCCCCATCCGGAGCCAGTACCCGTTCGTCGTCGTCATGGTCGCGTACACGATGTCGAGCATGTGGATACTCGCGCAGCCGTACGCGCCGGTGGTGACGTAGCCGTGTCCGCCACGTCCTCTCGTCCGACGGAGCGGACGACTCCCGCGTGGGACGTCCCCGACGACGACCCGCCGGCCGCCCGGTGCCCGCACTGCGACCGACCGTTCCGGACGGAGCAGGCCCGGGACCTCCACGTCGGGGAGGCGCACGCCGACGGCCTGACGGCCGCGGAGCGAGCGGCGTACGAGACGGCCGTCGAGGCGGAGGAGGACGACCTGTTCCTGCTCCACCTGAAGGTGGTGTTCGCGCTCGGTGCGGTGTACGCGACGCTCGTCGTCCTCGCGCTCATCGGCTTCAGCGTCGCCGGCTGACGCGCGGCGGACTGGTGGACTCCCCGAGCGCGAGGGGTCGGCGCGTCGTCAGTCGCTCCCGGCTGTGAGGGCCTCCACGACTCCCAGTAGGCGCTCGTCCGCTCGGTCAGACCGCCCAGTACCGGTCGCCGCTCGGCTTGACGCCCCCGTGGTTCTGGAGGACGTCGAGGTGGTACCGGACGGTCGTACCGTGGAGGTCCGACTTCGCCGCCGGCCCGGGCGCGTTCCGGGGTCGCTCGCGTATCGCCCCCACCAGCCGGAGCCGGTTTCGCCCTGCGTTCCGATTAGAACGGCCTTGTTGAAACCCTAGAACGGTGATCGATTTCGGGACTCGTGCTGCAGACAGGGCACAAATTCGTCACCGAGATTCCACCGGAGATAGTCCGGTGAATAGCATACCGGCCTTTGTTCCGTATACGGTGTGCGGAAGGATAACATAGTTCGACGGTCTCTTAGTAGGACAGAGGAACGATGGAGACAGTCATGTCAGCGGATGGTACGCCGATCGCGTACGAACGAACCGGAAGCGGACCGCCGCTCGTGCTCGTGCACGGAACGACCGCTGATCACACGCGGTGGGACCCCGTCCTTCCTGCCTTTGCGGAGCGTTTCACGGTCTACGCGATGGACCGTCGTGGCCGCGGTGAGAGCGGTGACGCCGCCGAGTACAAACCGGAACGAGAGTTCGAGGATGTGACAGCCCTCGTCGAGTCGATCGACGAACCGGTGAACCTGCTCGGCCATTCCTATGGTGCCCTCTGTGCACTGGAGGCGGCCCTGCAAACGGACAATCTGCGCACACTCGTCCTCTATGAACCGGACGTGATCTTCGAGGCCGAGCTTGAGGAACTCGCTTCCAAGGGAGTGCTCGCAGAAATGGAAGCTCTTCTGGCCGACGGCGAGGATGAGCAGGCGCTCGTGCTGATGTTCGAAGCTGTCGGGCTCACACCGACGGACGTCGACGCGCTTCGCTCGGCACCGAATTGGCCGACCCGCGTGGCAGCGGCCCATACAGCGTACCGTGAGTTGATCGCAAACGGCGAATACGAGCTCGATGCGGCTCGATTCGCAACCATGACCACACCGACAGCACTGTTGGCTGGGAGCGAGAGCCCGCAGTATTCCACCGAATCGACAGCGGCGGTCAACGACGCGCTCCCGGACAGCCGAGTCATCGTCTTCGAGGGGCACGGGCACGTCGCGATGAACACCGCGCCCGAACTCTTCGTCACCGAGGTGCTCGCTTTCATCCGTGAACCGAACTAACGCATCGATGAACGTTCAGCCCCTCGTCCTCGCCATCTGTTCGAGATACGTCCTGTATAGAGCAGCTGTTCCACTCGACTTTGCCCAGATAGACGCCGACCATCGTGCTGCATACTCCCTCTGTATGCAGCACACGGCTTCTATCAACAGATGAGGGATTCAACAGAGCTACGAGAACGGCCGCAGTGTCTCCGCCACCCGTACCCGACGGCCGGACTGGGTAGTAGGTATGCAGTCTGTCTCGACGCCACATCGACGACTAACCCCTCGCTGTCCCCCGTCTCTCGGTCCGGGGAACGTCGAACCAGCGCGCGTCTGTGGCGCGTCAGTGCCCGCCGCTCTCGCCGTGTTCGTCGCCCTCGACGCCGGGGAGCCACGCGAGGTACGCCGTCCCGACGCCGACGCCGGCGAGGACGACGACGCCCCCGCCGACGACGAACGCGTCGCTGCCGCCGTACTCGCCGAGGAGGAGGACGACGAGTCCCGCGACGATGAGCGCGAGCGAGAGCCCGAACACGACTGCGTCGCGTCGCTCGTCGTCCGCTCGGGTTCGTGCCGCCATCGTCACCGCCCTCCGTGCCGGGCGTCCGGCGCTCCCGTGCGGACGGCTAGGACGACGAACGCGAACAGCGCGAGCGCGGCCGCCAGACCGGGACCGGCCGCGGTCGGCGCGAGTAGCGACACGCCGGCGACGCGCGTCACAGCCGCCGTCACGCCGACGCCGACCGGCACCGAGAACAGCAGAGCGTACCAGAGCGTCGCCCGCGCGCCGACCGCCGGGGGCTCGTGCTCGGGTTCGCGTTCGTCGGCTGCCGCTTCGGCTCTCGTCACGCCGTCCCTCCCAGGATGGAGTACGACGCGGCCAGCGTCAGCGCCAGCGCGGCCGCAAGGCCGATGAGCAGCAGGTACGACAGCGACCGCGGCTCGTACCGGAGGTGCTGGTAGTAGCCCGCCACGATGGCCGCCTTGACCAGCGACAGGACGATGATGATACCGAACGCCGTCCAGTAGGCCAGTTCGGCGAACTCGACGAGCACCTGGACCGTCGCCGAGACGAACAACAGGACGTATATCGCCGTGTACAGTTTGGTTGTTGGCATGATTTGGTCACCTCAGAGGATGTAGAACAGCGGGAACAGGAACAGCCAGACGATGTCGACGAAGTGCCAGTACAGCCCGAAGTACTCCACCGAGCGACTGTCCTCCAGATACGCCCCGCGCCACGCGCGCGCGACGAGGTACAGCGTGATGACGAGCCCCGCGATGACGTGTGCGGCGTGCAGGCCCGTCGTGAGGAAGAACGTCGACGTCCGGACGTTCGTCGAGAGCCACAGGCCCTCGTGGAACAGGTGGTTCCACTCGATGGCCTTGTTGAACAGGAACCCTACCCCGAGCAGGAACGTCGTCGTCAGCGTCGCCACCAGCGCCATCCGGTTCCGTTTCTTGGCGGCTTCGAGCGCGAGGACGACGGTGAAACTGCTCGTGAGCAGCAGGTAGGTGTTCATCAGCCCCGGCAGGGGGTCAGACGGGACTATCTCCCACGCCTCCCAGCCGAACGCGACGCGCGTGAACACGTACGCCCCGATGATGCCGCCGAACAGCACCACGTCGGAGGCGAGGAATATCCAGACGCCCACCTTCGTGGTGTCGAGACCGGCGAACGGCCACGCCTCCCCCTCGACGAAGTCCGGGCCGTGGAACGGCTCCAGCGACATCAACACGAGCGACCCCATCGTCACCACGCCCCCCAGCGCCGCGATGCCGACGTAGAGGTCGCCCGTCATCCCGTCACTGAAGCTCCCTCCGGTGAGGTCCGACAGGCCGAGAAGCGTGAGGAACGCGCCGAGGCTCAACACGAGCGGCCAGATGCTCGCGTGGCTGGCGTGCCCCTCGTCGTCGGCGGTCGCCTCCCCGTGTGCGGCCCCGTGGCCGGCGACGACGCCGCCGTCCGGTTCCGTGGCGGGCACGTCGCCCGCGCCCGACTCCAGCCGCCGGTCCGCCTCCCCGGTGACGCCGAGGAACGAGAGTTTCCCGTCGCCGTAGCTCGGAGTCCCGGGGAAGTTCTCCAGCGGCGGCGGCGAGGGAACGGCCCACTCGGCCGTCGTCGAGTACTCCCACGGGTTCGCGGACGCGCGCTCGCCCGCGAACGCGCTCTTCGCGAGGTTGTAGAACATCACGACGAACGACAGCCCCAGGATGAACCCGCCGATAGTGGCTATCTTGTGCCACGGGGCGAGGCCGGGCGCGTAGTCGAACACGCGCCGCGGTGTCTCCCAGGCGACGAACATGGGGAAGTACAGCAGGTTGAACCCGACAAAGTACGCGGCGAAGTGGACCTTGCCGAGGAACTCGTCGTACATCCGCCCGGTCATCTTCGGGAACCAGTAGTACAGTCCTCCGATGAGCGCGGTGACGCCCCCGACCATCACGTAGTGGAAGTGCGCGACCACCCAGTAGGTGCCGCGGAACTCGTAGTCGAGCACCACGGCTCCCAGAAAGACGCCGGTGATGCCGCCGATGATGAACAGCAGGAGCGCGCCGAACGAGAAGAGGAACGGCGTGGTGAACCGAATCTTCCCCTTGATGGTGGTGTAGATGAGCGAGAACACCATCAGGTCGAACGGTAGTGAGATGCCGATGGTGGTCGCCATGAACAGCGTCTTGATCTGGAGGTTGATGCTCGTGAGGAACATGTGGTGCATCCAGACGACGAAGCTCTGGAGCGCCACCAGCACCATCGCCGCGATGAACCACTTGCGCCCGACGATGCGCCGGCCCGTGAACGTCTGGAACGTCTCGGCCATCACCCCGAGTGCGGGGAAGAACACGATGTACACCTCCGGGTGGCCGAAGAACCAGAACAGGTGGGTCCACAGGAGCGACCCCGCGGGCGCGGTCTGCGCGAAGTAGGTGGTGCCGAGCATCCGGTCGGCGGAAAGTATCATCAGCGCCGCCAGCAGCGCCGCGAACGCGAACAGCATCATCCACACCGTGAGCAGGATGGTCCACGTGAACAGCGGGAGTTTGCGGAGCGTCAACCCCTTCGCGCGCATTCGGTGCATCGTGGTGAGGAAGTTCACCGACGACACCGTCACCGATACGACGAACAGCAACAGTGCGAGCACCGACGTCGTCACCCCCACGTCCGGCGTGAACACCGGGAGACTCAACGGCGCGTACATCGTCCACCCGCCGGGGTACGTGCTCCCCTGGAAGAAGGAGACGCCGAACAGTATCCCCGACGCGAGGTACAGCCAGTAGCTGAGCGCGTTCAGCCGGGGGAACGCCAGGTCCTTCGCGCCGATCTGGAGCGGGACGACGTAGTTGGCGAAGCCGAACGCGAACGGCGAGAGGAACCAGAACACCATGAGCAGGCCGTGTGCGGACACCGCCTGGTTGTACGCGGCCGCCGAGAGCAACCCCTCGCTCGGCGCGCGCGGCGCCCACAACTGGAGGCGCATCAACAGCGCGAGCACGCCGCCGAGCACCAGGAACAGCAGCGCCGTGACGACGTAGAGGATGCCGACGTCCTTGTGGTTGGTCGTGACGAACCAGCGTCTGACCGCGTTCTTCCCGGGGAAGTCGCTCGTGTGGTCGTCGTTCTCGAAGTCGTCGATGCGCTCTTCGGTCAGCGGGAGGTCGTCGCGGACCGCGGTCCCCCCGTCCGTCTCGCCGCCGTCGGTTCTCGTGTCTCGGTCTCGAGTGTCTCGACTCAATGTCCCTCACCCGCCGTCGTCGTCGCCGTCTCGGTCGCCGTTCCGTTCGCCGTCTCGTTGCCGGAACTCGCGCTCGTGTTCGCGTACCACCGCTCGTAGGCGTCCTCCTCCATCACGACCACGTCCGCGGTCATGTACGAGTGGCCGACGCCGCAGAGTTCGTAACACTGCGCGGTGTAGTTCGCGGGTTCCTCGGTGGTGAACCACGTGTCGGTCCGCTGGTTGGGGATGGCGTCCGCCTTCACGTTGAGCCCCGGTATCCCGAAGTTGTGGAACACGTCCACGGACGTGATGCGCAGCGTGACCGCCGTCCCCTCGGGGACGCGGAGGGTTCCCCGCTCGGAGTAGCCGTTCGGGTAGATGAAGCGCCAGCCGAACTGGAACCCCTCCACCTCGACTTCCAGCGCGTTCTCGGCGTCGGCCGGCGGACCGCTCTCGACGAACAGCAGCGTCCCGTACGTCCACCCGATGAGCGAGACGACGATGACGGTGCTCAGCGCGAACGACGTGAACAGCTTCCGCCCGCCCCCGCTCCCGGTCGGGAGTTCGCCGAGGGTGGGTCGGTCGATGCCGCCGGTGTCGGCCCCGCCGTCGTCGCGGTAGCGGTAGGCGTTGTACAGCATGTAGCCGATGACGACGACGCCCACCAGCGTCCCGAGGACGAGGAAGACGGTGAAGATGCGGTCGAAGACGAACACCCGCGACCCGCGCGGGATGAAGTCTATCTGCGCGGCGACGCCGCTCTCGAACAGCGACGCGGCGACCACGCTCGGAACTACCGTCGACATGCTCCCTCCGTGGTCCGTCGGTCGTGGGTCACAGCCTCGTTCACGTTCACGCTCACACCTCGTGTTGGGGGATTCCGGTCAACCGGTGGAGCACCAGTCCGAGCGTCGCCCCGTACACCCAGTGGCCGACCAGCGAGACGAGCAGGTACGTCCCGACGGTGAGGAGGCCCGCCTGCGGCCAGAAGGCCGGAGCGAATCCCACCCACATGATGGTGGCGAACGACACCCCGCGGAGGTACCGCGGCGTCTCCGGCGGGAGGAACGCCGCCACCACCAGGAAGACGAGCGGCAACATGATCGTCCCTCCCAGCAGGAACAGTGTGACGCCGAGTTCGACCGTCGGTTCGACGCCGAAGAACTCGCCGACGCCGGCGAACCGCGTGATGGGCTCGGTCTGGAACAGGTCGAACAGTTGGGGAATCCCGACCAGTATCGGCAGCATCAGCACCGTGCCTGCCAACCCCCCACCCATCGCCGTCGCGATGTACCGTCCGGAGATCGGCTCCGCCTCCCGCTCGGTCGCCGGAACTGAGTGCACCTCGGTGTTCGCGGGTCCTCCGCTCATAGTGTGTCACCGGTCCGGTTAGCGATTATGTATGATAAATGCTGACGTTCATCTCGACAATTGGTAACATTAATCGACCATTCCGGACCGCGGGCCGCCGGTCGGTCACGCCGCGCTGGCGCGGCGATTCTCGCCCACCTCAGCTATGATTTACTTTTCGATAGGTGCGAACAATTCGACCCGTCTGTGTCGATTTCGGTCGGGTGTATCGCCGATACACAACGTCACTATAACTATCACCCATTCTATCTTTCTCCCGGTGTGCCAGCAGCACAACCGCTATGCCACCGAGCAACCCCCACACGGACGGCGACGAATCGGTGTTCCACCGCCACGTCGACGAGAGCACCCCCGAGTACCTCGGTCGAGTGACCGGACGGCTGTCGCGACGACGGCTCCTCGGGAGCGCGGCGACGCTCGGACTCGGGGCGTCCGCGCTGTCGACCGCCGGGAGCGCGGCCGCACTCACGTCGGACACGGACGGTGAGCACGCGGACGCCGAGGCGGCGGCGATGGACCCGACCATCCCGGAGATTCTGAACTACGCGCTCACGCTCGAACGGTTCGAGGCGGCGCTCTACCGGAACGCCCTGGCGTCGAGCGGCGGCGTCTTCGACGAGCGAGAGGTCGAGACGTCCGACGTGGCGAAGTACTTCGCCCGCCCGACGCTCCGGTTCTCGACGTACCAGCACCTCGAGGACATCCGCGACCACGAGGCGTACCACGTGACGGCGCTTGAGGGCGCGCTCGACTCGCTCGGCGCCGACGTGACCGCGCCCGACGGGTTCCAGTTCCCGGACGGCGTTTTCGACGGCGTGGAGGTGTTCGTCGGGTTCGCGCAGGTCGTCGAGGACCTCGGCGTCGCCGCGTACGCGGGCGCGGCCCCGTACCTCGCGAAGGCCGAACTCGACGCCGCCGGCGGCAACGTCACGGACCTGCAGTTGACTCCCGTCGCGCTGGGCATCCACAGCGTCGAGGCCCGGCACGCGGGCTACCTCCGCACGTTGACTCTGAGGCGGCCGTGGCCGTTCGGCACCGACGACGACGTCGCCGAGACGGCCGTCGACGACCCTGCGTCGATGGGCGAGGTGCTGGACGCGGTCGACCAGTACCTCCTCGGGGACGCCACCCAGACGTTCACCGTCCGTATCGAGAACGTCTCGACGCCCGGCACGCTCGACACCGACCGGGCGGACGGGCTGGTGCCGCTGTCGCCCGGCGCGTACGCCGTGTTCACCGGTCACAACCCCGCGTTCGCCCCCGGCGACCCGGCGAACGACGGCACGGAGGACATCGCGGAGGACGGGATGCCGGCCGTGCTCGTCGACGCGCTGATGGCCGACCCGGACGTGACCGCCAGCGGGAGCTTCGCCGGCCCGGGCGGTCCCATCGTCCCCGGGAGCCCGGCGGAGTTCTCGGTGACGGCCCGCCCCGGCCAGCAGTTCACGCTAGAGACAATGTTCGTCCAGTCGAACGACTGGTTCTACGGCTTCCGCGGGCTGGACCTGTTCGCGGGCGGGACGCCCGTCTCTGGCGACGTGACCGACCACCTCGCGCTGTACGACGCGGGGACCGAGGCGGACACGGCGCCGGGAACCGGTCCGGACCAGGTGCTCGCACAGTCCGGCCCGGACACCGGTCCCGACGACCCGGTGAACGAGGTCCGCCCGGTCGCCGACCGGCACCCGGACTTCGACGTGCCGGCCGTCGACGAGGTCGTCAGGGTGACCGTCACGCCCGAGTAGTCCGACCGGTCGGCGGAACCGGAACCCGGGCGCCGACCGACCAACGGCCCGCCGCGACCGTCGCTCCGCGCGACCGGTTCGACCCCGCTACTCCCGGCCGGTGACGGTCGCGAACAGGTCGAGGTAGTCGACGAGCAGGCGCGGGAGCAGGAACCGCTCCGTCACGAACTCCCTGCCCCGGTCGCCCATCCTCTCCCGCTCGTCCGGGTCGTCGAGCAGTCGGCGGACCCGGTCGGCGGCCGCGTCGTAGTCCTCGGGGTCGACGAGGTACCCCGTCTCCCCGTCGGTTATCTGGAGCGGGATTCCCCCGACCGCCGACCCGACCACGGGCGTGCGCTTCCACAGCGCCTCCGAGACGGTCAGCGCGAACCCCTCGCGGAGCGACTTCTGGAGCACCACGTCCGCCTCGCGTTGGAGGACGTTGATGGCGCGGTCCGGCTCGTCGGTGAGCAGGTGGACGCCCGGGTCCTCGGCGGTCTCGGTCTCTACCGCCTCGTACACCTCGACCGCCTCCGGGTCGTCCTCGGCCATCGCGCCGACGAGCGCCAGTTCCGCGTCGGGGTACGCCTCGCTCACGAGGCGGTACGTCTCGACGACGCCGAGCGGGTCCTTCCACGGGTCGAACCGCGACACCTGCACGAGGAGCGGACCGTCGCCCTCGAACAGGGGCGCGAGGTCCGCGCGCACCCCTCTCACCGCCTCGTCGTCGAGCGGCCGGTTCTTCTCGCTCAGCGGGTCGATGGCCGGGTAGACGACCGACTTCTCTACCCCGTCGACGACGCTCCCGTACTGCTCGCGGCTGAACACCGCCCGGTCGACCCGGTGGACGTACGGGTCGAGGAACTCGACGTACGTCTCGCTCGCGTCGGTGAGGTCGATATGACACCGCCAGACGACGCGCGCGTCCGGCAGTCGCTCACGGAGGCGCTCGACCATCCCGAGCGTCTGCGGGTCGTGGAGGACGACCAGGTCGTACTCCGGAGGCACCGCCGCCGCGTTCTCGGCGGTCACCGAGCGGTACGTCTCGCGCATCTCGTTCGTCAGCGGGACGTCCTCGCCCTGCAGGCCGTTGTGCAGCCGTTTCGTCGTCTCGAAGAACTCCGGGGGCGCGTCCATCACCAGCCAGTCGGAGTCGACGCCCGCCTCCGTCGAGAGCGGGACGAGCGAGCCGAGCATCTCGGCGACGCCACCCCCCGAGTCCGTGGTGTTGACGTGGAGGACGCGGAGTCCGTCGAGCGTGGCGGCCGCCTCGGCCGTCCGCTCGCGCCGCGACGCGGAGGTGTAGTCGTCGTACGACGCGAGCGAGCGGTCGTTGGTCGTCGCCTGTCGCATGTTCGTACCGTGTCACTCCCTCGGCGCGACCTTAAACAGGCCCCCTGCGGCGGCCGAAGCGGGGGGAGCGGGCGGCGTTCCGTGGACGGGCCGCGAGGGGCGCGCGTCCACCCGACCGCACCCGACAGCTATTGCCACCGGCGCGTCTACGACGGGCCATGAGCGAGCGGACGCGGCTGGCGAGCGTCGAGGACGTGCCGGAGCGGGGGTCGGTGCTGTTCACCGTCACCGACCCGGCCGGAACCGAGGAGGAGGCCATCCTCGTCCCCTGCGCGGACGACCCGGGCGTCGAGGCCTGGGTGAACCGCTGTACGCACGAGAACTACCGTCTCGACCGGGGACGCGGCGCGGCGATGCGGGACGGCGAGGTCATCTGCCCGAAACACGGCTCCATGTTCGACGCCTGCTCGGGCCACTGCGACAACGGGGAGGCCGCGGGAACGACGCTCGTCGCCGTGGAGATAGCCGTCGAGGACGGGACGGTCTACCTCGCGGACGACGACTACTCGTTCGCGCACGAGGGCGGCGTCGACGACGGCGACGACGGTCCGGACTCCACGTCGCACCTGTCGTTCTGAGTGGACGGCGGAGAACGAGAACGCCTACGTTCCCCGACGAGGCGAACGAGGCGCGCCAGCGTCGCGTGGTTACGCTTCGAGCGCGACGAAGACGGCGCCGCGCATCCCCATCGTCCGGTGCGGAGTACAGAAGTACCTGTACGCGCCGGGGGCGTCGAACACGTGACTGAACGCGTGACCGGCCCGGCCGGTGTAGTCACCCGAGCGGAACGTGCCGTTCTCCGCGACCACGTCGTGGACGCCGCCGTCGCCGGTCCAGCGCCACGTGACGGTGGTGCCGGGCGAGACGGCGACGGCAGCCGGGTCGAACGCGAAGGGACCGGCGTCGCTGGCAGCTCCGACGCGGACCTCCACGGCGTCGCGGCCGCGGTAGTCGAGCGTCCCGCGGTAGCCGTTCGCGCTGTCGAACCACGTCCCGTACTCCGGCTCCGTCGGGAGCGTCGGCTCGTCGGGGTCGGGAGGGGTCCCGCTGGCGAGACAGCCGGCGAGCGCGAGTGTGCCCGCGGCGGCCGCGGCGGTCGTGAACTGTCGTCTGGTCATGGAAACGGGTGTCATGTGTGTCACTCCGGGTACGGAAACTACGGTCGGCGGCGGGGCGACGAGAAATCACGGGTCGGTCGCTCAGTTCGCGGGCGCGGTCTCGGACTCGAGGGCGCGCTTCGCGGTGCGGTCGCGGCGGTAGAGGACCACGAGCAGGACGATGAGGGCGGCCTGCACTAGCTTGTCGACCACGCCGAGTTCGAAGTCGGGCATGCCGACCCAGACCCACGCGCCCATCTGGACGAGGGTGTACGGGACGCCCGCGAGGTAGACGAGCGAGTGGTTCGCGGTCAGGAACAGGAGTCCGACCGCGCCGAAGAACCCCAGCCCGGCGAGCAGGAACGGGAGGAACCCCTGGGTCGCGTAGAGGTAGAGGTGGATGACGCCGGTCACGGCGGCGAGCCCCATGGCCGCGTAGTGGGTGGTCGTCAGGCCCTCGGTGTGGATGAGCGACCGGGTCGTGCGGCGCTCCGTCGTCTTGGTCTCGGTTGTCGTCATGATAATCACCGAGAGATACATCGACGTTTCGGATATTAAACCAGTAGTGATACGGCGTGTCTCGGCTCCGGCGGGGGAGGTCGACCACGCGCGCGACGCCCTCGGTCAGCGGGGCGGTCTCCCGTCGGGCGTCGCGTCTCGGGCAGCGACGCCGGCGCCGTAACGCGCGCCGCTACTGCCATGCACGCGATGGTGGCGACGACGCCGGCGCCCCGGACGGCGGTTCGGTCGGGGTGGTCGACGAGGAGGTAGGCGACGTCCGCTCCGGAACGGCGGAGCGGTTCGGCGGTGCGGTCGCGTTCGTGGCCCGGGAGAGCGAGACGCACCCGCCGTTCCCCGAGGCGCGGCGTCTCGGCGTCCACACCCGACCTGCCGCGACCGCCTATGGACGTTCGGACCGGTCGGACTCGACGTACGTCACCCCGGCGAGCCCGCAGAGCGTGAGGACGCCAGCGACCGCCCACCAGAGCGGGCTGACGGCGCCGAGTAGCGGTAGACCGGCCGCGCCCGCCAGCACGAGGAGCCCGGCTCCGGCGGCGGCGTACCGGACGGCGTCGAGCCTCGCATCAGGCGGCTGACCGGACAGGCGGTCGAGTTGCCGGTTCAACTGGTCCGCCGCGGGCAGTCGCCGCACCGTCCCCCGGTTCTTGTCGTACGCGACGACGCCCGCGTCCGCCAGCGTGGGGAGGTGGGACTGGTAGAGGCTGATGTACACTCGCTTGCGCTCTTTCGACCCGAGCTGGTCGCGCGTCGTGCCGGCCTCCGCCGCGGCGACGTGCTCCGTCAGGTCGCTCAGCGTCGTCTCCGGCTCGGTCCGGAGGTGACGGAGCACCGCCCGCCGTCGCTCGTTCCGGAGCAGTTTGAACGCCTCGTCGAGTGTCAACCCTTCGGGCGCGTCTCCCGCTCCCGGGCCGACTCCTCCCTCGGAGTCCGCTTCGCGGACGGCCTCGGCAGCTTCGCTACGATTCTCCTGGCTGCGTTCTCGTTGTCTAGCTGACATCCGTTTTTCCCTCGTGTTCCCTGTCGGGCTGCGTGTTGGAGGGCACACCTGGTGGACGGGGAAACCGCTCTCGGGTGGTCTGTCGCTCGTCGGTAGTCATCTCTCGTCGGCGAAGTCGGAGAGACGGTCACTCAGGGCGTGGCTCGCACCCGTCTCCGCGGCGACCGCTCCCACGGTGACGAGGCCGAGCAGGACGCCTAGAATACGCCACGCCGTCTCCGCTCCTCCCGTCGCGGTGACGGCGACGAGGAGGAGGGCACCGACCAGCGCCGCCGCGGCGTAGTACCGCGGCCACGACCGGTCGGAGCCACCGTCGGTCACTCCGAGCAGCCGTTTGGTCGCCGGCGACCGGACGAGCGAGATGGTCTTGGCGTCCGAGTCGTAGCGTACGACGTCGTGTTCCTCGAGCCGGGGAACGTGCGTCTGGTACAGCGAGACGTACACGCTCTTGCAGTCCCCGGACTCGACATCGTCGACCGGCACGTCCCGCTCCGCCGCGGCGATCCGCTGCGCCATGTCGCGCAGTTCTACCGTCCCCTCGCGCTGTAACTCTCGGAGCAGCAATCGACGGCGTGCGTTGCTCAGCAGGCTGAACGTGGTGTCGACACCGGGTGGGTCGGGTGAGTCGGGGTACGCGAGCATGGGGTAAGGGTGGTGGGTCTCCCTGCCGAACGCATAGGCGGTGTATCACTTTGTTAGATGTTCGTTTCACCCCTCTGGTCTCCAACACTCCCCGACCGTTTCGTCGAACAGCCATGTCGCCCAAGCTCACGCACGTCGAAAGGTATTCGGCAATTATCTCCGCTGAACGAACGAAATACCTATGTAACTGGTGGATACGCTTGGTCCGACGTGTCACTCTCCCCCGTCTTTCAACCCGGCGTGTCGCAGCGCCGACGCTCGGCGTGGACCGAGGCCGGCCGTCCCGCCGGGCACTGCGAGGGTCAGTGCCGACCGGCCTCCCTCGTTACCCCTACCCGTTTCGTACGCGCCGCGCGGGTCCGTGGGCGGGTTGTGGCCCGGCCGGGTAACCTGCCGCGGCCCGCTGGACGGTTGTGCCGTTTGCAGAGCGGTATGGGATGCGGAAATATTGTCTGGTTCCTCCGAGAGCGAGGGTGAACGGTGGCGTCGAGGTCAGCCGCCGAGTCAGGCGTTCTCCAGGGAGGTATGAGAAGATTACCCCGATTATCACGTGAAACGCTGTGCAACAATTGTGTCTGTACGGGGGAAACTATCGGGACCGATTGCTACCTTTTAGTCCCTGGTTCGCGTCCCTGAGAATGCCATGTCAGGGACGCCGCACCCGTCGACAGTCGGTGAGGATATCTCGCTACCGCGCCCTCTCTCGGACGCCGCTAACGTGTTGGTGTTGGATGCGCCACGCAGCGCGTCCGGGTCGGGGCTGTGGACGGACGCGTCGGGACTCGGCCCGCGGACGGACGGCCCAGTGCTGTTCGTCGCGTTCACCCAGTCCGACGCAGACCTCCTGGAACGCCGCGTGCGCGGCACGAACCGAGCAGTGTACGTTCTCGACGCGACCCCTCACGGGGCCATCGCGGCGGACGCCGAGTCAGACGTGACTATCGAGACGGTGTCCTCGCCCGCGAACCTCACCGAGGTCGGCGTCGCGCTCGACAAACTCTGCTCGGAGATGGACCCGGCCGACGGACGCCCCGTCTGCTGGCTCCCGTCGCTCACCGCGCTCCTGCAGTACGTCGACCGACAGCGTGCCTACCGGTTCCTCAACGCGATGAGCAACCGGCTCGCGTCCGTCGACGCGTTCACCCACTTCCATCTCGACGTGGGTGCACACGACGACCGAACGGTCGACACGTTCGCGTCGCTCATGGACGCCGTCGTCTCCCCCACTGACGAGGGCGTCCAGGTTCGTCGCCGCTAGAGGGGCAGCGTCCCGACATCGGGGCAGGTTCACTGCCCTGGCGTGGCATGGCCCCCCGACGACCGGTCTGGGGAACACCGTCGTCGGCGTGGGCCTCTTCGGAACCTTCGGAGTCCCTCTATCATCAGCGGACTGTTTCACGAGACAACCGCACGACAGCGGCGTCGTTAGCGACACTCGACACCGACTGTTTCGCACCGTTTCTCCGGGTTCACCTCCGAACACGGCGTGACGGGGCCGTCCGGCGCGTGCCGCGGGGTACGCACTCGCCACGAGGCTTCTTGGTCCGTGGAACGGTAGGGGTCGGTATGACCGACCGCGAGGACGCCGGCGTGCCGTCCGAGAACGCCGGGACGGTCCTCGACCGGATGACCGACGCGTTCTTCGCGCTCGACGGTGAGCGGCGCGTCACGTACGTCAACGACCGGGCGAGGGACCTGCTCGACCCGGACCGACTCGTCGGTCGGCACCTCCGAGACGTCTTCCCGGAGGAGACGGGACGGGCGCTCCACGAGGCGTGCGGACGCGTCCTCGACGCGGGCGAGTCGACGGCGCTCGAGGAGCGCTGCGAGTCGCTGGGGACGCGGCTCTCGGTCCGCATCTACCCGTCGGAGGAAGGGCTGTCGGTGTACGTCCGGCACGCCGCCGCCGGTCCGGAGCGCGAGCGCCGCCTCGCGGACCTGAGCGAGGCGACCGGGGCGCTCGTCGAGGCGTCCACGCCGGCGGCGGTCAGTCGCGTCGCCGTCCGGACGGCCGTCGAGACGCTCGCGTTCCCGCTGGCGCTCGTCGCCGAACCGGCCGAGGAGGGCGGGTTGACCGCGACCGACGTCGAACGCGTCGAGGGATTCCCGGTCGACCCGGCGGACGCGCTCGCGGGGGACGCGGCGTGGGAGGCGTTCGCGTCGAACGACCCTCAAACGGAGACCCTCGAGACCGGGACGGTCGTGGCCACGCCGCTCGGCCGGCACGGAGCGCTGGTCTGTGCGGCTCGGTCGGCGGACGGAGCGCGCGGGTCGGACGACGCCTCGCTGCTCGACCTGTTCGCCGGCACCGTTCGGGCCGCACTCGACCGCGCGGACCGCGCGGCGACGCTGCGCGACCGGACGGAGACGCTCGACGCGCGCGAGGCCGCGCTGTCCCGGGCCGACGGCCTGAACGACCTGAACCGCGCGGCGGTCGACGCCGTCACCGAGGCCCGAACGCGCGCGGCGGTCGACGCCCGGTTCCGGCGGGCGCTGGCCGCGCTCGGTCCCGTCGAGGTTGCGTGGGTCGCCCGCGTCGCACAGGGCGGACTCGTCGAGAGCGCCGTCCCGGCGGACGCCGACTCGCTCGCCGAGGCGACCGGAGCGGACCCGGACTCGCCCGCCCGTCGTGCGGCGGCGGACGGCGAAGTACAGTACGTCCCCGACCTCCGGGGGGACCCACCGTTCGCCCCCTGGCGGTCGACGATGCTGCGGCGGGGACTCCGGTCGCTGGTCGCCGTCCCGCTGGCGCACGACCGGGTCGCGTACGGCGTCGCCTGCGCGGCCGCGACGGAGGCCGACGCGTTCCGGGACGTGGTCGACACGCTCTCGACGCTCGGGTCGGTCGCCGGTCTGGGGCACGCGGGTCTCGCCCGCGCGGCGCTCGCGTCGCCACCGACGGCGTTGACGCGACTCGTCTACCAGGGGACGCTCGACGCGCCCCCCTTCGGTCCCGACGCCGTCGTCGCTACGGAGTTCAGTCGGCGCGCGGACGGGACCGCACGCGGGGTGGTCCGTCCGGTCGAGGGGACCGACACGACGGTCGTCGCTGACGCGGTCGAATCGTGGCCGCACGTCCGGGCCGCGGAGTCGGTCGACGACGCCGTCGGGGAGGTCCCGGTGATGTTCGGTCCCCGGTCGCTCGTCGTCGCACTCTCGGAGCACGGCGCGGTCCCGCGGCGGGCCGTCGTCGACGAGTCCGACCTCGAACTCGTGCTCGACGTACCCAGCGAAACCGACCCGCGACGGTTCGTCCGCGTCGTCGAACGGGAGTGTACGGACGTGTCGCTCGCGGCCAAACGCGACCTGCCGGAGGCCGACCCGTCGTGGAAGACCAGGACGACGCTGACCGACCGACTCACCGACCGACAGGAGGAGGTGCTGCACACGGCGTACCGGCACGGCTTCTTCGCTCGACCGCGCGAGACGACGGGACAGGAACTCGCGGACGTGCTCGGCGTCTCGCAGCCGACCGTGAACCGACACATCCGCATCGGTCAGCGGAAACTGTTCGACGTCCTCTTCGCCACCGACGCAGCGGCGGATGGTCCCGGCGACGCGTCCCGACCGGGCGACGAGTGAGGTGCCCTATACTGATACGGTCACACCGCGTCCTCCCCTTGATGTGTAGCGGTCAGGGTGAAGTACCCCACTCCGCCAGTTGTGTGTGCAGTCGGTCTCGCCCGGGACCGAACTGCGCGTTCGGGCGACCGGCATTCGTCGCGGCCGCCGCGACGAGTCCCCATCCCACCACTCTCACCGCCCGACCGCTTTCGGCGGCGCACCGCTTCTCGGAGGGAGCGGTCGCCTTTCCGCCGGTTCGATTCTGTGCCCGACCGGTCTCGCCCACCAGCGGCGTCCGGCGAGTCACGTGTGTCCCCCCGCTGCCCGCCGTCGAAAGGTTCAACCCCGCAATCCTGCTACTCCGTGTCGTGGTAGACAAACGGACCGCGCTCACTGCCGCCCTCGCCCTCCTCGCCGTCCTCGCGCTCGGGATCTCGGCCGCGACCCTCGACTCCGCGACGACCACCACGGACAGCGGCGGGTTCGGGTTCGGGTCGTCGGAGCGGAGCGGGGGTCTCGGCGACCAGAACGCCGACGGTATCGACCTCGGGGGGAACAACGAGGGGCAGGGGATGAGCCTCTCGGTGTGCGTCCCGTTCCTGACGCGTCCGCTGGTCCAACTCGCGCTCCTGGGCGTCGTCGCGCTGTTCTTCGGGGCGATGTACCGGACCACGGGGTCGAGCATCCTGAGCGGGATGTTCGTCGTCTCCGCGCTGTTCCCGTTCGGCGTGCTGTACCTCGCGCTCGTCTCCTGCGGGCGGCAACCCACGGAACTCGCCCTCTCGTCTGCCAGTTCCGCCGTGAACCGGACGGGGCTCGGAACCGGCGGCGGGTCGTCCGGGATGCGTGCGGCCGGCGAGGCGCTGTCGGCACCCACGGCGCTCGCCGGCCTCCTGCTCGTCCTCGCCATCCTCGGGAGCGTCGCCCTCTTCTTCGTCTCGACGGGCGACGACGACGAGGAACTCGCGGACGAGGACCCCGACCTCCCGGCGCCCGAACGCCGCGCCGCGGTCGGGCAGGCGGCGGGCGAGGCGGCCGACCGCCTCGAGTCCGACGCGGACCTGGAGAACGAGGTGTACCGTGCGTGGCGCGAGATGACCGACCTGCTCGACGTCGACCGACCGCGCTCCAGCACCCCCGCGGAGTTCGCGGCCGCCGCGGTGGAGGCCGGAATGGACCGCGAGGACGTGCTCGCGCTCACCGAGGTGTTCGAGGAGGTCCGCTACGGCGGCGCGGACCCGACGCCGGACCGCGAGGAGCGCGCCGTCGCCGCCCTGCGGCACATCGAGGAGACGTACGGCGACGCCGACGCGGGGTCCGAGGAGCCGCAGTCGGAGGACGCGAACCCCGGAGGTGACCGGTGAGAGCGACGGTCGCCGTCGGGGTCGCCGCCGTGCTGTTCGGGTTCGTCGTGCTCGTCCAGCGCGGTCTCGCCGGCCTGCTCCAGCTCGATTACGCGTTCGTCACCCTCATCGGCGTCCTCGCACTCGTGCAGGGCCTCCGCTTCGCCAACGAGAGCCGACACACGGAGCGGCGCGCGGTCGAGACGGCGGACGTGGAGGAGCGCTACGAGTCGCCCGTCCCCGGCGACGACGTCGACCAGTTGGTGTCGAACGCGGGCGGCGTCTCGCGAGCGAGCATCAAGCGCCGGCGCGAGTTCCACGCCCGGCTGACCGACGTGGCCCACGAGACGCTCCGCGCGCGCGGCGACTACGCCGCCGCCGACGTCGACGACGCCGTCAGCGAGGGGACGTGGACGCCCGACCCGGTCGCGGCCTGGTTCCTCGCCGACGACGAGCGGCGCGTCGCGCCGACGTCCGTCCGGATACGGGGGGTGCTCGGCTCCGAGGCCGAGTTCCGCTTCGCGGCGACGCGGACCATCGCCGCGCTGGTGGCGGCCAGCGAGGGCGAGTACGACGGCCTCGACGCGGCGCCCGTGCGGCGCGCGTCCGGCCCCGGGCGGTCGTCGAAGCGGCGCGTGACGCCGGGCGCCGGCGCGTCCGGGCGGTCCGCGCCCGACTCGTGGGGGCCCGCCGGTGACGCCGCGACTCCCCGAACAGCTCCGGCCGGCGGGCGTCGTCCCGACCGGTCGGTGGGCCGGCGTGGCGGGACTCGCGCTCGTCCCCGTGGGGCTGGGCGTGCTCCTCCAGCACCCGCCGCTCGTGCTCGTGGGAGCGGTCGGCGTCGCGTACGCCGCGTACGCCCGCGGCGACGCCGCGCCGCAGCCGACGCTCGACGTCTCGCGCGAACTGTCCGACCCCGCCCCCCAGCCCGGAGACGAGGTGACGGTGACGCTGCGCGTCCGCAACGCCGGGGACGGTATCGTCCCGGACCTCCGGCTCGTGGACGGCGTCCCGCCGGCGCTGGCCAGCGAGGACCCCGCCCGCCTCGGCACGGCGCTCCGCCCGGGCAAGTCCGCGACGCTGCGCTACACGGTCACCGCGGTCCGCGGCGAACACGAGTGGCGACCGGTCCACGTGCTCACCCGGAACCCGAGCGGGTCGCGCGAGCACGACGAGCGGGTGGCCGTCGAGACGACGATGCGGTGTGCGCCCGAGTTGGCCGCCACGGCGTCGCTCCCGCTCCGCGGGCTGACGACCCAGTACGCCGGCCGCGTCCCGACTGACGTGGGCGGCGCGGGGCTGGAGTTCCACTCGACGCGCGAGTACCGCCACGGCGACCCGGCGAAGCGAGTGAACTGGGCGCGGTACGCCCGGACGCGCGAGCTGTCGACGCTGGAGTTCCGCGAGGAGCGCGCCGCGACGGTCGTGCTCTGTATCGATGCCCGCGAGGAGTCGTACCTCGCGCCCGAACCCGAGGAGCCGAACGCGGTTGAGCGGGGCGTGACCGCGGCGAGCCAGTCGTTCTCCGCGCTCGTCGACGCCGGCGACCGGGTCGGCGTCGCGGCGTTCGCCCCCGGCGACTGCTGGCTCCCGCCGGGCACCGGCGGGGACCACCGCGCCGCGGCGCGCGACCTGCTCGCGACCCACCCGGCGCTCGCGCCGACGCCGAGCGGCGACCGCTTCCTCCCGACGACGTGGCTGCGGCGGTTCCGGCGGCGGCTCCCGGCGGACGCGCAGGTCATCCTGTTCTCGCCCGTGGCCGACGACTTCTCGGTCACGGTCGCCCGCCGGCTGGACGCGTACGGACACGCGGTGACGGTCATCAGCCCCGACCCGACGCGCGACGACACCCCGGGTCACCAGCTGGCGACCGTCGAGCGGGCGAACCGGCTCTCGACGCTGCGACGCGCGGGCGTCCGGGTCGTCGACTGGGGGGACGAACCGCTGGCGACGGAACTCGACCGGGCGGCCGCGAGGTGGTCGGGGTGACCGTCACCGAGCGCCCCCCGGTCGCCGGGGTGGCGGCGGCGACGGTCACCGCCGGAGTGGCGGCGGTCGCGGCCGGCCTGTTCGCCGCGTCCGCGGGGGCGGTCGCCGGCCTCGGGTTCCTACTCGTGGTCGTCGGCATGCTCGCCCCGTCGCGGCGCGCGCTCGGGTTCGGCGCGGTGGCGCTCGCCGGCGGCGTGCTGTTCGCGGGCGTCTCGGGCGTCGGCCCGCTCCCGCTGCTCGTCGGCGGCGTCGCGGCGGTGCTCGCGTGGGACTTCGGCGACCACGCGCTCGGACTGGGCGAACAGCTCGGCCGTGAGACCGACGCGACGCGCAACGTCGCGGTCCACGCCGCCGCGAGCGTCGCGGTGGGGACGGTCGCGACGGCCGTCGCGTACGGCGTCTACTCCGCGGCCACCGGCGGTCAGCCGCTCGTCGCGCTGGTGTTCCTGCTCGTCGGGGCGGTGGCGCTGGCGGGCGCGGTACGGTAGTCACGGTCGACTCGAGCGCTCGCGGCCGGGCCCGAGTCCCCGTTCGAACCAGGGGGTCGCACCTCTGTTCATCTTTTGTCCTATGTATCGCGTACATGCGCTACTTCGCGTGAACTGGTGTCGATTCGGATGTTACCACCCCCGGTAGGGTTAGATTCTCCAGAAGCGTACTCAGAACTAATCCGAGCACCGCTCGGACCGCGGCACGACGGAGACAACCATGTCAAGTGCAGACGGGGACGAACCCCTGATTCGGTTACAGCCGGGTGGAAAAGCGGCGGTACTCAGCTACAACGTTCCGGAGCCGACCTCGTATCCCGGGCACTCGCACGTCGAACTCGACCTCGACGACGAGTGGTTCGCGCCCGAGACGAAGACGGGAAAGACCTACGCGCAGTGGCAGGAGGACCAGACGACGAGCGCGGGCGGCACGCTCCCGTTCGTCTCAATCCTGTCGCCGCACCTCCTGGTCGACTTCGAGGCCGCGGACGAGGAAGACGACGAGGAGATTCTCTTCGACGGCGGGGAGCAGGTCACACCCACGACGGCCTCTCTCGCGACGTCGCTGGCCGGGGTGACGAGCCACCTCGCCGTGCTACCGGGGGAGGGCACGCTCTCGGCGGGCGACAAACAGGCGCTCGAGCCGTCGACTGCGAGCCGGATGGTCCAGAGCGGCTACCGGCCGCTCCTCCACTACACGATGGGGCGGAACCTCCGGGCTGCGTACGTCCCCACGCCGGAGCAACTCACCCCGCGGCTGATGCTCCGCGAACGCTACCGTCTCTCGTCGTACCTCGGCAACTACGGGGCGGGCCGGACCATAAAGACGTTCTCGCTCCTGCCGGGCGAGCGGACGAAGATAAGCGTGAAGACGTACCGCCAGACCGAACGGCAGCGTCAGGAGGCGTCGAGCATCCTCGACTCGTACACCTCCGAGACCGCCGACGAGTTCGAGGAGACCGTCGGCGCGGAGCAGACGCACAAGGAGAGCCACGAGGAGTCGCGGTCGTGGTACGTCGACGCCAAGGCGTCCGCGAGTTGGGGGTGGGGGAAAGCGAGCGTGAAGGGGGGTGCGAAGGGGAGCACCAACTCGGCGCGCGAGGAGTTCGCGAAGAACGTCGCCGAGACGACCAACAAGCACGCCGCGAAGGCGTCCGCCAAGCGCGACGTGGAGATCGAGACGAGCTACGAGTCCAAGACCACCGAGGGCGAGGAGACCGCCATCGAGCGGGAGATAGAGAACATCAACCTCAGCCGGACGCTCAACTTCGTCTTCCGGCAGATGAACCAGGAGTTCATCACCCTCCTCCACCTCGTCGACGTCCGGGTCGTGTACGCGAACGGCGGGGTCGACGAGGCGGGGAGGCCCATCCACCGCGAGGTGACGCTCTCTGAACTCGACTCGCTCCTCGACGAGGTCATCGTGCCGGAGCGTCGCGAGGAGGTGGCCGCCATCGTCGAGGACGAACTGTCGAACGTCCTGAACTACCGCGGCGAGGTGGCGTCCGTGGTGGAGCGGGCGACCGTCGAGAACGACGACGGCTCGGTGTTCCGCGAGTACCTCCACGTCTTGCGCGACGCGACCGACACGTACAGCGACGAGACGGGCAACGAAATCACCGTCCCCGGAGTCATCCTCTCGGCGACGAAGAACGTGATGCGCACCGACGGCATCGCGGTCGAGGCGCTCCTCGGGCAGAGCAACGGCCTCGACGACTACTCGGTGGGACTCCAGACCGAGTCGGTGCGCGGGCGCGAACTGGAGAACGACCGGCTCGCGGCCGAGACCGAGCGCCTCTCGCTCGCGATGGAGGTCGTGCGCGACGGCGACGACGCGGCGGTCGAGCGGTTCGAACGGGTGTTCGGCCCGCTCTCCGGCGAGCGGCCGGCGACGGAACCCGTCATCGTCGAGGCGCAGGATGACTGACGAGTTGGCGGACACCAGCGGGACGCCCGCCGCGCTGGACCCCGAGACGACCGTGACGGCGGCGGCGGCCGAGGGGAACGCCGGGCGCGTCCTCTCGGCGGAGGCCGTCGGGGCGGAGGGCTCGGCCGCCGGTCCCGCGGCGGCCGTCGACCCGGTCGAACTCCGGCGGTGCCTCCACGCGTCGCTCGCCTCGCGCGAGACGCTGTTCGAGGACCTCGGGATGGGACTGGTGGCGTTCGACCTCCCGGACGACGGGTGGACCGCCGCGGACGACGGCCGGCACGTGGGCGTCCGACGACATCCGAGTCGACCGCCGCTCGTGGTCGACCTGCTCGACCGGATGGCCGCCGACGACCGCAACGTGCGGAGCGTCGCCGAGCAGTTCGCCGCCGTCGAGACCACCGGGCACGCGTTCGACCCGGGGTTCGTCCTCGCGGTCGCGTACCGGGAGTTCCAAGAGAACCTGTTCTCTCCCACCCGGGTGGACAGCTTCCACGGCGGGGGACTCGACAACCTCCACCTCTACCAGGCCACCGACGCCCAGCGGGAGCGCGCGCTCCAGTTGGTCGCTCAGTTGCGCGCCGAGGGGGAGATACCCGAGTCGACGGCGGCGGGGCTCCGCTGGGCCGCCGGCGTGTTGCGCCGGCGCGACTACCTCCCCTCGGAGTTCCCCGCGCTCCCGCTCCCGTCCGGAGCGGCGAGCGCCGAGAGTCCCGCCGAGGCGGTGCGCGGACTCCCGCGCAACGAGCGCGGCGAGCGGGTGTTCTCCGCCCGAATCGCCGGGCGGCACGTCCTGATAGCGACGGCGGCCGCGCTCCTGTTCGCGCGCGACGTCTTCCACCGCCGGGCTCGGGCCGCCGGGTTCTCGAACGAGGACCTCGCCGGACTCGGCGTCGCAGGCCGACGCGTCTGGACGCAGATATTCTTCGGCGGGACGACGGCCGGGACGCGGCTCCTCCGTCAGTACCGCACGAGCGGGCGGAGCCTGAACGTCCTGCCCCCACTCCCACCCGTCGGCACCGTCGACGGGATGGGTGTGAAAGTCGCCCGGGCGCGGGTCACCGCGTTCGAGGCGGAGATGCTGAAACAGACGCTCTGCCTGCCGGAGCGGGTGAACTGACCCATGACCACCACGGCCCCCTCGACGGAGTGGAGAGGACGGACGTGGGGGCGACGCGAGACCGACCGACCGGGGCCACTCTCCGGCGGCCATCGGCCGGAGACGAGGCCACCATGACGACGAGAGACCGAACGGGTCCGCTGGACAACGACCGGACAGTCACGACCGACCGCGCCACACGAGGCGAAGAGCGGGTACTGAACGACCGGGCCGCCGGGACCGGGCGGACCGGACCCCGACCGCCGGCCCAGTCCCAGCGGCCGCTGACCGTCGCCTTCTACACGGTGGGCGATACGCGCAAACTCACGTTCGAGGGGCGTTCACCGCCGGCCGACATCGAGGAGTTGACCCTCTCGGACTACTACCGGACGCTCGCGACCAGAGCGGCCGGAGAGCGGAACACGCACGGCGTTCGGACGGTGCGAAAGGCGACCGCGGTGCTCGCCGCCCTCCCCGCCGGGCGGGTCTCACGGGTGGTGTTCGTCGGGCACGGAACGACCGTCGAGGGAGGCGGCTTCTTCTTCTCGGGACGACCGGACGACGGGCGGTGGGGATTCACGGCCGGTGCCGACCAGGTGTTCGAAACGCCGCGCGACGCGACGGACCAGAACGCGGCGTTGGTCGCGCAACTCCTCCGAGTCCTGACTCGTGGGCGACGTGCGACGGTTCTCTTCGCGGCGTGTTTCCTCGGCGCCGGCGACCGACTCGTCCCGACGCTCGAGGGACGACTGGCAGCCAGCGGCCGTGTCGACTTCGCCGTCCAGGGGTACAGGGACTACCTGGAGGTTCGCGTCGACTACGCCGGCGGCCGAATCACTGGGTGGCGAAACAGCATCGTGCGCAGGGCCGACTCCGCCACCGTTCGGACGGTGACCGGTCCGTACGACGAGTTCGTGTTGCCGCCCGCTCAGGTCGACGTGCCCGGCTCGGGGCTGGGCGCGCTCGATCTGGAGTCGGACGACCCCATCGGCGGCGTCGAGTCGGAGGCCGGAGGACTGCCGTGAAGCCGCGGGGCCGTCACCCCCGTCCGTCGAGGACGGCGACACCCCGGCCGTCGCCGCCGGGGACCGATCCCGTTACGTCGCCGCCTCGTCGCGCTGGACGGTCGGCACCTCGACGCGGTCGAGCACGGCCGAGAGCACGTCCGCCTTCGCCACGTCGTTCACCTTCGCGTCCGGCGTGAGGACCAGGCGGTGCGCGAGCACCGGCTGAGCCACCCGCTTCACGTCGTCGGGCGTGACGAACTCCCGGCCCACCAGCACGGCCGCCGCGCGGGCGGCCTCGAACAGCCGCTGGGTACCGCGGGGGGAGACGCCGACCTCGACCCGGCGGTCCTCGCGGGTGGCGCGCGCGATGCGGGCCATGTACTCCGTGAGGTCCTCCTCGGTCCGGACGGACTCCGGCGCCTCCCGGACGCCGCGCACGCGGTCCTCGTCGAGCACCTTCCCGACGGTGGGGTCCTGTTCGACGCGACCGGCGCGCCGGCGGAGGAGTTCGATCTCCCCCTCCAGGTCGGGGTACCCCATCTTCGTCTTGACGTTGAACCGGTCGAGTTGCGCCTCGGGGAGCGGGAAGTTCCCCTCCTGTTCGACGGGGTTCTGGGTCGCGATGAGGAAGAACGGCTCCGGGAGTTCGTACGTCTCCCCGTCGACCGTCACCTGCTCTTCCTCCATGGCCTCGAGCAGCGCGGCCTGCGTCTTCGGCGGCGCGCGGTTGATCTCGTCCGCGAGGACGACGTTCGCGAAGACCGGACCCTCGGAGAACTCGAACTCGCCGGCGCCCTCGTCGTACACGTTCGTCCCGGTCACGTCCGACGGGAGGAGGTCGGGCGTGAACTGGACCCGCGAGAACGACAGGCCGAGCGCCGTCGCGAACGAACGGGCGGTGAGCGTCTTTCCGGTGCCGGGGACGTCTTCGATGAGCACGTGTCCGCGCGAGAGCAGACCCAGAAGGATGTCCTCGAAGAACTCGTCTCTCGCGACGATGGCTCCGCGGAGGGCGTCGAGCACGTCGCCGCAGGACGCGCTCGCGTCGGCGATATCCATGTCACTCGTGGACACGGGAGCGGGGATAAGTGCCCGGGTTCCGGGGGGCCGTCCGTACCGAACCGAAACCGATTAATGACCACCCGGCGTTTGTCCGAACGAGCCGAGGTAGCCTAGCCTGGCCAAGGCGGCAGATTCGAAATCTGCTGTCCGTTCGGACTCGGGAGTTCAAATCTCCCCCTCGGCGTTTCTCGCGGGGACTACCGCTTCGAGAGCCACCCGCTGCTCCCGCCTCCGCGAGCGTGACCGAGTCGCCGTGAACGGTCGTCGGAGGAGTCGCGCGACCGTCGCCGGCGTGACTCGGGAATCAGGAGTCGTACGCCGCGAGCGTCTCTCCGTGGCTCGTCTCGCCGCGGGCGCGGCGGCGGCGCTTGTCGTACGCGCGGTCCAGATCGAGCAGCTGTCGCTGGCGGCTGACGAGGTAGCCGTCGGCGTCGCTCCGGTCGGCCGGATGCGCGGTCCGGATCCAGACGGGGCGGCCGCCCCGTTCGGAGAGCGACGCGGCCCACGCCTCGGCGGCCGGCCGGTCGTCGAACTCGCGGCGGCCGCCCCGCTCGACGACGGCCCGTCCCACCGGGCCGTTGGCCTTCCGGGCCGACGGTTTCACCTCGACGACGTACACACCGACGCTACCGACCCGCTCGTACGTAAACCCTTAGCGACCCGCTCCCGCGTCCGTCCCGCGGAGCCGACCGGCGCTCGCGCTCACAGCAGGTGGGTGACGTTCCAGACGCCGACGAGCGCGAACCACGCCGCACAGCCGAGGTAGACGCACGACCGGAGCGTCGGGGCGTACCACTCGGGCGTGGACTCCGGGGACCAGCGTTCGACGAGGACGCCCGCCTCCGCGAGGAGGCCGACGGCGAGAAGCGTGAGACCCGTGGCGGCGACCATGCCGCCGACCGGGCCGAACGCGGCCATCAGCGCCCGCGAGAGGGGGACGGCCTCGCGGACGGAGTCCGACAGCGAGAGCACGACCACCGTCGACACCGCGTCGAACCCCTTCCCGGCGAGGAGCGTCCCCGCGAGCGTCGCCCGGCGCATGGACCACCGGAGGTCGGACTCGGGTATAGTTCTGCGACGGCTACCGGCGGTAGGCGCCGCCGAACGCCCGGACCGAGTCCAGTGGGTCCGGTCGACGACGACGGGTCGAAGCCGCGAGGGTCGTCTCGCGCCGGTTCACGCCGCATCGGTCAGCACTCCTCCGCTCCCGGTGCGTTCGGACGCGATTCGCGTGCCGTCGGCCGACGCGACCGTCTCCATTGTCCGTCACCAGTAGAGTACGCCGTCGGCCGACGTCACCCTTCTGAACCTCTACACCCCTCGAAAACGCGACCTCCGCACGGTGACACCGCTACCGCCGCCGGGTCAGTCGTCGCCGGCGTCGGTCGGCGACGGGGCGTCGTCGGTTCGAGCGCTCGCGGTCCCGTTGCCGTCGGCCTCGCCGGTCGGGTCCTCCCCCGCGTCGGCGAACAGGCGGTCGAGCGCGTCGACCGCCGCCTCGACGCTGGCGCGGGTGATGTCGGCGTCGGTCGCCGAGACGGTGACGCGGCGGTCGTGCCGCCGCATCGTCACCTCGACGGTGACGACGGCGTCCGTCCCGCCGGTCACCGCGTCGACGTGGTAGGAGTCGAGGCGGGCGGCGTCGTCCGTCAGCGCCTCGCGAATCGCGTTCATCGCGGCGTCGACCGGGCCGCTCCCGGTGCCGGCGGCGGTCCGCTCCTCGTCGCCGACGCGCAGGCGGACGCTCGCGGTCGGCACGCCGTCGCCGCTGGTTGCCGTGAGCGCCCGGAGTTCGACCCGGCGCTCGCGCTCGCGGTCGAGTTCGTCCGCCGCGATGGCGCGCAGGTCCGCGTCGGTGACCCGCTTGCCCCGGTCGCCGAGCGCCTTCACGCGCGCGACGACGGCCCCGAGTTCCGCCCCGTCGGGTTCGAACCCGAGGTCGGCGAGCGCCGCCGCGACGCCGGCGCGGCCGGCGTGTTTCCCGAGGACGAGCCGCCGTTCGCGGCCGACCCGCTCGGGCGGGTACGGCTCGTACATCGCCTCGTCCTTCAGGGTGCCGTCGGTGTGGATGCCGCTCTCGTGGGCGAACGCGTTGTCGCCGATGACGGCCTTGTTCGGCGCGGGGTAGACGCCGGTCGCGTCGGCGACGCGGCGCGCGAGTCCCGCGAGGTGGTCGAGTTCCAGCGTCTCGAGGTCGTAACACTCCGCGAGCGCGATGGCCACCTCCTCGAGCGCGACGTTGCCGGCGCGTTCGCCGACGCCGTTGACCGTCGCGTGCACGAGGTCCGCGCCGGCCGCGAGCGAGGCGTGGACGTTGGCTACGGCGAGCCCCAGGTCGTCGTGGGTGTGCGTCGAAGTGGGACCGAGCGCGGCGAGCCGCGACACCGCCTCGTGGGTCCGCTCGGGCGAGGCGGCGCCGACCGTGTCGCAGTAGCAGACGCGGTCCGCGCCGGCGTCGAACGAGGCGCGCGCCAGCCGCTCGAGGAAGTCGAGGTCGGCGCGCGAGCCGTCCTCGCCGAGCACTTCGACCCAGAGGCCGTGGTCGCGGGCGTACGCCACGAGTTCGGTCGTCGTCTCGACCACCTCGTCTTGCGTCGTCCCCACTTTCGTCTCGACGTGGCGGTCGGACGCGGGGACGACGAGGTTCACCCCGTCGACGCCGCAGTCGAGCGCGCGGTCCACGTCGGCGCGGACGCCGCGCGCGAAGCTGGTGACCGTCGCGTCCAGCCCCAGGTCCGCGACGCGGCTGATGCCGGCGCGCTCGCCGTCGCTGGTGGGTGCGGAGCCTGCTTCGATGACGTCGACGCCGGCGGCGTCGAGTGCGCGGGCGATGTCCGCCTTCTCGGCGGGAGCGAGCGAGACACCCGGCATCTGCTCGCCGTCGCGCAGCGTCGTATCGAGGAACGAGACGTCGGTCGTGTCGTCGAGTGAGAGTGCGTGGTTATCGGGGGACCCCGATAAAGCGTTCACGAGCCATGTTGAACTCACTCACGGCTCCGGAAGGCACGGTGATAAATCGACCGGTCCGGCTCCCGCCCGGCAAGGATTGCGGGAAGGACGACCGCTGGCGGCCGACTACTCCTCCCGGCACGCGACCCGGTCGCCCTCGCGGACGCCGTCGGCGGCGCCCGCCGGCAGTTCGACCACGGTGTCCGCCTCCGCCCGACCGAGTCCGACCCACGGCCGCAGGCGCGCCGTCGCCTCGACCGCTCCGTCCACGAGCCACAGTGCGTCCAGCGCGAACGGGACGAACGCCATGTGGAGGCTGCGCGACCGGACCCCGTCGAACGGGAACACGAGCGCGTACCCCTCGGGCACCGACCGGCGGAACATCAGCCCGCGCGCCTGCGCGAGGGACGACTCCGCCACGTCCACCTCGTCCGCCAGCACTCGTTCGCGCCGACCGTCGTGGGGGGAGTGAACCAGTTCCACGGCGTGGCGTGTTCGCGCCGGTCGCATCACTGTTGTGACCGGCGCGCGCTCGCCCGTCGTGCGTCTCGGTGGCGCGCCGGGCACCCTTTTTGCGTCCGGGGCGCGAACCCACGGGGGATGCCCTCCCGTTCGTTCGCCTCGCTGCCCTCCTGCCGTCGTATCCCCGCCACCTCCGGTCTCGCCGCCAGAACGGTCGTGACGGCGCTCGTCGCGCTGGCTCCCGCGGGCGCGTTCGCGCTCGCGCTCGCCCTGCTCGTTCGACCGTGGGTGGCTCCCCTGCTCCCCCACGACCTGCTCGGGGTCGTCGCGCTCGCGACGGCGCTCCTCGTCGTGACGGCGCTCGCGCAGACGCGGTACGCCCGGCGTCGGCTGCTCGCCGCGGTCGACGCCCGACCGGCGGACCCCGCGGAGTACCCCGGGCTGTCCGCCCGTTGTTCCCGACTCGCCCGCGGTCTCGACGTGCGGTCCCCCCGCCTCGCCGTCGTCGACCGGCCGGTTCCGAACGCGTTCTCGGTCGCCGGACTCGGCCGCGGGACGGTCGTCGTCTCCACCGGTCTGCTCGCCGCGCTCGACGACGCGGAACTCGACGCGGTGCTGGCACACGAACTCGCGCACGTCCGGAGCCGCGACGCGGCGGTGCTCACGCTCGCGGGGTTCCTCCCGGCGCTGGGTGACGGCGCGCTCGCGCATCGTGTCGGCGGCCGCGGCGCGCGGGCCGTCCGTCGCGGCCGGCGCGTGTCTCGCCTACCTGCTCGCCGCGCCCACCGTTCCGGCCCCCGCGTTCTCGGCGGCGAGCGTCGGCGGGTTCCTCGCGGGGACGCTCACGCTCGCGGCACTCGGCGCCGTCGCGCTCGGCACGCTGGCCGCGCTTACGGCGTGTTGCTCCCGGTCGCTCGCCCGCGAGCGTGACTTCGTGGCGGACCGCGACGCGGCGGGCGTCACCGGCGCGCCGGCGATGCTGGCGGCGACGCTCACTCGGCTCTCGCCCGACGACGCCGCGGACCGGAGCGCGCTGGGGGAGTCGGACGGTCCCGGGCCCCCGGCGGCGCTCGACGACCGCTCGTACGTCAGAACGCTCTGTTTCCTCCCCCACGGGTTCGCTCGCGCGACCGGCGGCGGCGGGACTGCGGCGGCAGGAGGCGGCGACGGCGTCGAGCGGCGCGCGCACCCGTCGACGACCGAGCGGGTGGCGCGCCTGCGGGACCTCACGGTCGCGGCCGAGCGCGGCGGGCAGGAGGCTTAAGCCGGCGCGCCGACCACGCCCGGTATGGAGGAGACGCCCGACGGGACGCCGGTCGGCGTCGAGGACCCCTACGAGCACGCCGGGGCGTGCGACCACCTGACCGGCGACGGCCGGTGCCGGTTCGCGCTGGACCGCGCGGGCGACGACCCCGAGTTCGCGGCCGCGCGGCGCGCGGACGGGTACGACTGCGTCGTCGCCGACGCGGATGTCGAGTGGCGCGACTGCCCCCACTACCGCGACACGACCGACGGGAAGGCCTGCGTCCGGTGCGGACTGCCGGAGGTGCGGATGGCGCACGACTCGCGCCGGCCGCTCATCGAGGAACACCACCTCTCGTACGGCGGGCGTGCGGCGAACGAGGCGGGCGACGGTGGGAGCGGGACGGGGGGAGTGAGCCACGAGATAACGGTCGCGCTCTGCCGGTGGTGTCACGCGAAGGTACACGCCGGGTTCGCCCGCATCGACGACGACGCCAGCCCGGTGCCGGCGGCGGTAGCCGAGCGGGAGTCGCGCCGCGGCCGGGAGATGGACGAGTTCGGCTTCGCGACCGCGAGCGAGCGGTTCTCCGACGTCGAGTCCGACACGGACGGGTGAGGGTTCGGATCACGTTATCGTCGTTCCCGCCCTACCGGCTCGTATGCCCGTCTCCCACCTCGGTCACGTCCACCTGAAGGTGCGCGACCTCGACCGTGCGGTCGCGTTCTACACCGCGGTTCTCGACGGCCTGACCGCGGCCGAACGCGTCGGTAACTACGCGTTCTGCACACTCGGCGAACACCACCACGACCTCGCCCTGCAGGGACTCGGCGACGACGCGGACCCGGCCGACGGCCGCCGGGTCGGCCTCTACCACTCGGCGTGGGAGGTGCCGGACGCGGAGTCGCTCCGCGCCGTCTACGAGACGCTCCGGGAGCGCGGGGTCGCCGTCTCGCCGGTCGACCACGGCATCTCGAAGGCGCTGTACTTCGACGACCCGGACGGGAACGGGGTCGAGGTGTACCTCGACACCCGCGAGGCGACCGGCACCGACGAGTGGGACGGGCGTAACGAGCGGTTCGACCCCACCGCCCTCTGAGACCGCCGACGGTCGGAGCCGTCGGCGGGCCGTCTCGGCGCACGCGAGCGCACGTTCGTGCATGTCTCGGCGTGAACCGCCCCGCTTTTCACCACGTCCGCGCAACGGAGTGTATGAGCGAGCCACGCATCGTGGTCGTCGACAACCACGGGCAGTTCACCCACCTGGAGGGGCGCGCGCTCCGGGACGCGGGCGTCGAGAGCGAGGTCGTGGACAACGGGACGCCGGTCGCGGAGGTGGAGGCGGACGGGTTCGTCCTCTCGGGCGGCCCGAGCATGGAGCGGACGGGCCGGTGCGCGGAGTACCTCGACGCGGGCGTCCCCGTGCTGGGCATCTGTCTGGGCCACCAGTTCATCGCGAGGGAACTCGGCGGGACGGTCGAGTCGGGCGAGTACGGCGGGTACGCCGACGTGGACGTCGACATCCTCGACTCGGACGACCCGCTCGTGGGGTCGCTCGCCCCCAGCACGCGCACGTGGGCGAGCCACGCTGACGAGGTGACGGCCGTCCCCGAGGGGTTCGAGCGGACCGCCGAGAGCGAGGTCTGCGCCGTCGAGGCGATGAGCGACGCCGACCGGGACCTCTACGGCGTCCAGTGGCACCCGGAGGTGTCCCACACCGAACGGGGGCAGGAAGTGTTCGAGAACTTCATCGAGCGCTGTCGCTGAGTCGGCGTGGGTACGGTCACCTCCTTCGCGCTCTTCGACACGCTCGTCGCGGCCGACCTGCCCGCCGACCCGGCGGCCGCCGTCGGGCGCGAACTCCGCGAGCGGGGCGTCGCCGTCCCCGACGACTGGCGCGACGCCTACCGCGAGCGCCACGTCGACGCCCCGGCGGGCGCGGCGGTACCGCTGCCCGCGCGCGTCACCGCGGCGCTCGCCTCCCGGGGCGTCACGGCGCCGAACAACGCCGCGCGCCGGGCGGTCGTCGCCGCGTTCGACCCGGAGATACGGACTCGCGACGGGGCGAACGCGGCGGTGCGAGCGGCCCGCGAGCGCGGCCCGGTCGGCCTGCTGTCGAACTGCGCCGTCCCGGAACTCGTCGGGCGGACGCTCGTCCGCTCGAACCTCTCGCGCGACGACTTCGACGCCGTCGTCACCGGCGTCGCCTGCGGGTGGCGGAAACCCGACCCGCGCGCGTTCGCGGCGCTCGCCGACCGCCTCGACGTCGACGCCGGCGAACTCACCCACGTGGGCGGCGACCCCGAGGCGGACGGCGGGGTGACGGACGTCGGCGGCCGGTTCGTGGACGTCCGCGAGACGCCGCTCTCCGACCTCGCCGAGCGGTGGCGAGCGGGAGAGGGACGCGACGGCGGCCGGTAGGGGCGTGCGAGCGCCGGCCGAGCGCGTCAGGTGACGAAGAACAGCAGCACCGAGAGCGCGAGCGACGTCGCGATGACGGACGCGGCGAGCGCGCCGCCCATCGAGACGGCGGCGTTCGCGTGGCTCGCCAGCGTCTCCGTCCGGTCGTTGCCGAACACGGTGACGGCGGCCCGCTCGCTCGCCATTCCCGCCTCGACCGGTTCGCGGTCCCCGAACGCCTCGTCGGTCAGGTCCGCGACGAGCGCCTCCAACTCGTCGGCGTCGAGCGCGGCGCCGACCTGATTGTCCGCATCGACGGTGTTGACGACGTGTGTGTCCGTGGTCATCACCTCGGCCTCGTCGACGGCCGGGCGGTCGACGAGCGCGTCGACGAGGCGGCCCCGCAGGCCCGGTTCCATGTTGTTGCCGTCGACGAGGACGTACGCGGTGGTCTGTTCGGTCGGACCGTCGTCGCTCCGGTCTTCACCGCCGGCGCGATTCCCGCCGTCCCGCTCTTCGTCGTCCGGTGGCTCCTCGCCGACGGCCACGGACGCCACCATCACGCGCACGCCGAGCGGGCCGATTCCGTCCGAGGGCGTCCAGTCGGTCCGGTCCCACGCGACGCCGACGCGGAGGTCCCCCCGGGGGGCGGTCGCCAGCCGTTCGCCCGCCTCGCGGGCCGCCTGCATCATGTCGAACGAGCGGGTCGACCCCGGCGTGACGTGGCCGAGGTCGGGGCCGCTCAGGCCGTCGTTGGAGTTGTGCGCGTCCACGAGTAGCACGTCGTCGAGCCCCCGGGTGCGCGCCTCGGCGGCGGCCGAGAGGCCGACCGCGTACTCCACGTCGTCGGCGAACGCGGGCGCGAACGAGGAGACGAGGAGCGCGTCGTCGTCGAACGCCTGTCCGAGTACGTTCGCGTCGCCCGACTCGGTTCGGAGGCTCTCGGTCGCCGACGGCGAGTAGGTGAGCCGGTCGAACGCGGCGTTCGCGGCGTCGACGATGGTGCCCACCTCGCGCTCGGTGACGAGGTTGAAGTCGTGGCCCGCGGTGGCGTGGGGCGGGAACGCCAGCCCCTCGGCGCTGTCGGCCACCCGCATCGGGAGGTTGCCGCCGCCGATTTCGCCCATCGGGCCGGGGTGAATCATCGGGAGCACCCACCGGGCCTTCTCGCGTCCGGTCGCCGTCTGGAACGAGAGCACCGTGACCGGGACGACCGCCTCCTCGCCCAACTGCTCGAAGAAGTCCTCCAGTTCGCGGGTCCCCTCGGCGATGTGGCCGATGAACCCGCGGATGAAGTCGAGCACCGAGACGCCGAGCGAGTTGCGCCACGGCCGGTCGACCGTGTAGAGGAACACCCAGACGGCGCCTGCGTACAGCACGCACGTCAGCCCGAGCAGCAGGAAGTGGTCGGGGTCGATGGCGGACAGTTCCGCCGGCGCCTCCGCCGACCGCGCGAGGTACGGCGAGAGCAGCACGTGGAACAGCGAGCCGCCGAACTCGACGAACCGGAGCGTCCCGCTGTAGATGAACAGCAGGACGGCAGCGGTGAGCGTCTGGAGGCTCGCCGGGACGGAGGCCACCAGAATCGACGAGCGCGAGACGGCCATGATGACGAGCAGGCGGAGCGCGAACACCGACGCGAGCGCGACGACGAGCACGTTGAACACGAAGCGCTGGCCGAACATCGGCACCAGGTACGCGAGCACCGCCGCGAGGGTGAGCGAGGCGACGATGACCAGTTCGCACACCAGCGCGAGCAGCGACGAGCGGTTGCGGGTGAGCCTCCCGCCCACGAACCGGTCGACCAGCACGGTCCCGAAGCTGGCGACGACGGTGGGGACGCCGATGAAGAAGACGCCCTCCCAGGCGTCGCGGCCGACGAACAGGAAGGTGCGGTACACCTGCTCCGCTTCGCGGGTCTCGAACGCGCCGACGCCCGCGACGGCCGCGAGCAACAGCGCGAACGCGACGCTCGTGTACCACGAGGGCGCGCGGAAGATGAACCGCGACAGCCCGGCGAGGTTGCTCTGGGTCGCGGTCATGACTCGTGCACTACCGGCCCTTGCGACGCCCGGCGAGTAAAATCCCTCTATCCGCGTCCGCCGAGCGTCGGACGCGTACCGGCTGCGCGGTGGGGTCCGCGCTCAGCCGACCACGTTCGACTCGATGTCCCGCGGGAAGAACGTGAGCCACTCGACACCGTTCTCCGTGACGGCGATGGTGTCGGAGTGGCGGTAGCCGTACTCGTCGGTGTAGATGCCGGGTTCGATGGTGTACACCTGGCCGGGCGCCATCGTCTCGTCGCCCCCGTCGACGTGGTCGTACTCGCCCCAGCCCCGGTCGATGTACGGGGGTTCGTGCCCGCCGAGACCGATGTTGTGGCCGACGTGGTGCTGCGCGTACTCGGTGACGCCCTGCTCCTCGAAGTAGTCCCACACCTGCTGGTCGACGTGGCTGATGGGGACGCCCGGCCCGAGCGCCTCGATGGCGATGGTCTGCGCCTCCAGCATCAACTCGAAATAGTGCTCCTGCTCGTCGGTGTAGTCGCCGACGAACATCGTCCGCTCCAGTTCGGAGTGGTAGCCGTCGACGTTCGCGCCCGCGCCGGTGACGAGCACGTCCCCCTCCGAGAGTCGCTCGTTCGGCGTGTGTCCGTGCGGGAGCGCCGTCTCCGCGCCCGAGATGTAGCCCGCGTGGGCCGGGCCGTCGCCGCGGACGCGGACGGCATACCGGTCGCCCAGCGTGTCGAGCATGGCGCGCGACGCCTCCATGGAGGCCCGCTGGCTCACCGTCGCCGGGTGCGCGCCCACCTCGCTGTACTCGGCGAGGTAGCGGTGTGCGAGGTTGCCCCACTTCGCCGACTCGCGGATGAGGTCGACTTCGGCGTCGGTCTTCTCCCACCGCATCCGGTCGACCCACGACTGGGAGTCGACGTCGACGAACTCCGAGAGGTTCGGCCCCTCGTACCCCATGACGCTCGGGGCGCCGTCGGCGTCGGAGGCGACCGACTCGACGCCCATCCCCTCGAGCATCTCGGTCGCCACCCGGACGGGGGCGCCGCCGGGGTAGTCGAAGTAGTGGTGGACCGCGTCGATGCGGGGGTTGGGTTCGACCCGCTCGACCTCCAGTCGGGGCACCGTGATTTCGACCCCGTCGTCGGTCACCGCGAGCACGACCGGTCGCTCGGTCTGGATGTGGTGGAAGCCGGTGAGGTACTCGATGCTCGTCGCGCCGAAGAACGTCGCCGCGTCTGCGTCGGTGTCCGCGAGGCGGCCGCGCACCTCCGCGAGTCGCGCGTCGAACTCGGATTCGGGCAGTTTCGTGGCCATGACTCCCGAACACGTCCGTTCCGCTATAAGGTTCGGGGTAGCGGTCGAGGGCGAAACGACCTCCGATACACCGGATGGCGCGATACGAAACCGGCCACAGACCGATTATCGCCGCCGCTCACCGGGTAGCGCGCGACGGTCGAGAAACTGTCCGTCCGAGGCTACTCGTCGGCGCCCGGCCGGACGCGGACCGACTCGTCGGTGACGACGTCGACCCGCTCCGGGTCGACGGCGAGCGCGCCCGCGTCGGGGTCGACGGCCTCTGCCCGGGATTCGGCGCCGGGCGCGGGGTCGAGTCGGGCGGTTCCGTCTTCGATGCCGGCTATCTGACCGAGGCGTTCGCCGTCGGGGCCGACGACGTCCATTCCGACGTGTTCCGCCGTGAAGTGTTCCACGTCGACCGTGGGGCAGGGACGGAGAAAAGCCTACTCGCCGAGCCGTGATACGCGGTCGGCGGCTACGCTACCAGCGGTGGTGGACGTGGTCGGCGACGTGTTCTTCGTACACGTCGCGGACGACGCCGTGGTGCCGGTGCGAGAGCGGGTCGAGGTCCGCGGCGGCGGCGTTCGACTCGACGTGCTCGGGGCTGGTCGACCCGGGGATGACCGTCGAGACGGCGTCGTGGTCGAGGATCCACCGCAGGCTGAACTGCGCGAGGCTCATCCGGTCGGGGACGTGCGGCTCGAGCGCCTCCACGGCGTCGACGCCCGCGTCGAGCGGGACGCCCGCGAACGTCTCGCCGACGTCGAACGCCTCGCCCTCGCGGTTGAAGTTGCGGTGGTCGTCCTCCGGGAACTCCGCGTCGCGGTCGATGGTACCGGTCAGGAGACCCGACGCGAGCGGGACGCGGACGATGACGCCCACGTCGTGGCGCTCGGCCGCGTCGAAAAACGAGGTGGCCGGCCGCTGGCGGAACGGGTTGAAGATTATCTGGACCGTCTCGACGCCCGGGTACTCGATGGCCTTCAGCGCCTCCTCGGCACGCTCGACGCTGACGCCGTAGGCAGCTATCTTCCCGTCGTCTTCGAGACCCGCGAGCGCCTCGAACGTCTCCGGTCTGTAGTACACGTCCGTCGGCGGGCAGTGGAGTTGGAGCAGGTCGAGCGTCTCCTCGTTCAGGTTCCCGCGCGAGCGGTCGACGAACCGTTCGAGGTTGTCGGCGTCGTACCCCTCCGGCTCGTGGGGGTCGAGACGCCTGCCCGCCTTGGTGGCGACTGTCACCTCGTCGTGGGCGTCGCGTTCGTCGAGCACCGTCGCGATGTGGCGCTCGCTGCGCCCGTCGCCGTACACGTCCGCCGTGTCGAGGAAGTCGACGCCGGCGTCGAGCGCCGCCCGAACGGCCTCGCGGCCCGCCTCGTCGGAGACGTCTCCCCACGAGCCGCCGATGTTCCACGTTCCGAGTCCGACCGCCGTGACGGGACCGACCCCGCCGAGTTCGCGGTGCTCCATACGCTCGTCACGGTCCCCGGGTGTAAGACGGCCACGACTCCGGCGAGACGGGCCACGGTCAGCCGGTGCGGTCCCCCGCGCTTGCCCCGAATCGCTCGCCTCGCCGGACGGTGGGTTGCGTCGGGCGCGCCGACGGTCCGCCGACGCACGCGACGCGCACGCACGCAGGAGAACAGAGCACGGTCGCCGGCCGTCGACCCGCGCTTCCCCGCGGGAGTCGCCCGTAAGACGACGGTCGTCGGACGCGGGGCACACGGAGGGACACATTGATATGGTGTGTGACTCTACCCCTGCGGTGATGAGCAAGATCACGTTCCGCGCCGACGCCGACCTCGTCGAGCGTCTCGACGGGTTCGAGGCGTCGAAGAGCGAGGTCATGCGCGAGGCGCTCCGCGCGTACCTCGCCGACGCGGAACGGGAGCACGAGGGGGCCGGCGAGAACGAGCCCGCACTCGCCGCCGACGCGGGCGGCTCGCCGTCGACGGACTCCCCGATAGACGACGTCCTCCGCGAACGGGTGGACGCGCTCGTCGCCGAGCGACTCGACGCGCGGCTCGGCGCACGGCCGCGCCCGTTCGGCGCGCCGGCGTCGTCGACGCCCGAGGTGAACCTCACGGTCAACGTCGAGGGGGCGAGCGCGTCCGACGCCGTCTCCGTCGACGCGGAACCGGAGGAATCGCGCTCGGGCTCCGCGTCCGACGGCCCGGTCGGCGAGCGCGACCGGACGAGCGAGACCGGCGTGCACGGCGACACGGCGGCCACTGCCGACTGCGCACAGTGCGGCGAGACGCTGTCGGACGACCACGTCTACTGCCCCAACTGCGGGGAGAAGGCGTCCCGCCGGCTGTTCTGCGACTGCGGCGACGAGGTGCGCTCGGACTGGGCGTTCTGTCCCGGGTGCGGTCGTCGGACGCCCGCGGCTGACGTGCTCGACGGCCCGTAATCGGGGGACGGCTGTCTGTAAGACACTCGGGGCGACTGGTGTCTTACATGTCCGGTAATTTTATATCAATCGAGTCTGTGGGTACGGGTGCGTAAGACGAGATGTCTTACGGGCCGCCCCGACGAGCGGGGACCCGTCCGAACGGTCCGTAACGACGCCACGCTGTCGCGTGGTCGCCGTCTTACCGGGGGAATGTAAAATATGGAGCGTGTGACACTACGGATCCCGAAACAGCAGATCGAGGAGGTCGAGCAGATGGTCGAGACCGGCGAGTTCCCGAATCGCAGCGAGGCGATTCGCTCGGCGGTGCGCGAAATGCTGAACGAACAGGCCGACGGCACGGGCGAACGCACCCGACGCGAGCGCAACAAGCGCAGCTGGGCGAAGGTGTAACGATGCAGGACATCGTCCAGGACGCCCTCGAAAACGCGGAGGCCGAACAGCGGAGCATGGAGGAGATGGACGACGACGACGAGTTCGGCGACCCCCGAATCGTCATCGTCGGCGCGGGCGGCGCGGGCAACAACACCATCAACCGCCTGTACAACATCGGCGTCGAGGGCGCCGAGACCGTCGCCATCAACACCGACAAACAGCACCTCAAGATGATCGAGGCCGACACGAAGATACTCGTCGGCAAGTCCCTGACGCAGGGTCTCGGTGCGGGCGGCGACCCCAGCATGGGCGAGCGCGCGACCGAGATGGCGCAGGGCACCATCAAGGAGGTCCTCGGCGACGCCGACCTGGTGTTCGTCACCGCCGGGATGGGTGGCGGGACGGGTACCGGGGCGGCCCCGGTCGTCTCGAAGATCGCCAAGGAGCAGGGCGCCATCGTCGTCGGCATGGTATCGACGCCGTTCAACGTCGAGCGCGCCCGCACGGTGAAAGCCGAGGAGGGCCTCGAAGAACTCCGAAACGAGGCCGACTCCATCATCGTTCTCGACAACAACCGTCTGCTGGACTACGTGCCCAACCTGCCCATCGGAAAGGCGTTCTCGGTGATGGACCAGATCATCGCCGAGACGGTCAAGGGCATCTCGGAGACCATCACCCAGCCCTCGCTCATCAACCTGGACTACGCGGACATGTCCACTATCATGAACCAGGGGGGCGTCGCGGTGATGCTCGTGGGGGAGACGCAGGACAAGAACAAGACGCAGGAGGTGGTGAACGACGCGATGAACCACCCGCTACTCGACGTCGACTACCGCGGCGCGAGCGGCGGACTGGTCCACATCACCGGCGGCCCGGACCTCACGCTGAAGGAGGCCGAGGGCATCGCCGACAACATCACCGAACGGCTGGAGGCGAGCGCCAACGTCATCTGGGGCGCGCGCATCCAAGAGGAGTACAAGGGGAAGGTCCGCGTCATGGCCATCATGACCGGCGTCCAGAGCGCGCAGGTCCTCGGACCGAGCACGCAGAAGCAGGCGGACAAGTCGCGCGCGAGCATCGAGGGGTCCGCCTCCTCGACCGAGACGGAGTTCGACGCGCGGAGCAACGCGGAGTCCGCCGACTCCCAGACCGCCTGGCAGTCCGACGGCGGCCGCGAGCGGCCCGACCAGAACAACGGCCTCGACGTCATCCGCTGATTCGGGGCCTCGCCGTTCTCGTCCGCGGCGGGACGCGCGTCCCGCCGTTCGAACACGAACCGCACGTAGCGACGCCCGACGCGACCCGCGACGGGTCGCACGCCGCGGGCTGCCGTCTCCGTTCTCCGCGTCCCCCCGTCGAGTGGGCGTCTCGGACGCGTATACGCACGTTTTCACGGCTCGAGACCGACCGGAGCGGACGACCGGGGGGTCAGACGGCCTCGATGGCCTCGACCAGCCGGCACTTGCGACAGACGTCGCGGGCGGTGGTCGACCCGCACCGCTCGCACGCCGAGAGGTCCGGCCCGTCGTCGTCGCCGCGGTACCGCTCGGCGGCGATGTCCGAGAGTTCCTCGTAGCCGGCCATGATGGAGTGGCGGACGCCGGGGTGGTTCTCCTCCAGTTTCAGGAGCAACTGCTGAATCTCCCCGCGGTACGCCTCGCTGGCGTGGGGGCACTCGGTGATGTGCGCCGGCAGGTCCCGGAACCGGCAGTACAGCGCCACTTCCTTCTCGGGAACGTCCCGGAGCGGTTTGGCCCGGGGAACGAAGTGGTCCGACTCGTTCCGGTCGGGGAACGGACCGAGGCTGGCGTCGAACTGCTTCGCCATCTGTTCGACGTCGCCCTCGAGCACGTTCATCAGCGCCGTCTGCGCCTCGTCGTCGAGGTTGTGCCCGGTGAGGAGTTTGTCGGCGTCGAGCTCCTCGGCGTAGGTCTCCAGCAGGTCGCGCCGGAACACCCCGCAGTACGCGCACGGCGCCATCCCCTCCGGGTCGTCCTCGACCACGTCGTCCATCCGGACGCCGATGTCCGACTCGTACGACACCGTCTCGTGGCGCACGTCCCGGTCGGCCGTGAGTTCCTCGGACGCCGCCAGCGACTCGTCGCGGTACCCCTCGATACCCTCGTGGACGGAGAGCGCGACTATCTCGACCCGCGGGTCGTCCGCGAACGTGTCGTCGAGGATGGCGGTGAGCGCGACGCTGTCCTTCCCGCCCGAGAGGCCGACGACCCAGCGCTCGGGGTCCTCGGGCGTCGCGTCGTCGGGGAGCAGGCCGTCCTCGCGGACCCGCCGACGGACGCGCTTCTCGACCGACGCGCACAGGTGCGTCTCACAGAGGTGCGCCCCGGAGTAGGCGGCGTAGTGGACGGCGTCCCGGTCGCACTTGTCACAGCTCATTACGCGGGGTTGCGCACGGCCCGGGATACGGGTTTCGTCCCGCGCCTTCTCGGGGACGGACGGCGGTCGGTCGGACGCGTAAGACGCTTCCCCGCCGCGCGCCACCGACCGGTATGAGTATGGACCGCGAGGCCGCCCTCGACCGGGTCGAGGCGATTCTCGACGCGGTGGAGGCGGAGCCGATGCCGGTGCCCGTCAGGGAGGTGTGGGTGTACGGCGACGTCGCGCTCGGGCTCGACCCCGTCGACCGACTCGACGTGTACGTCACGAAGGACCTCCACATGCGCGGCGAGAGCGACGCGGAGGCCGAGTTCGTCGAGTCGCACGGCGTCAGGGGCGTCGGCAAGTCCGTCTCCGCCGAGTGGGCGCGCGCGTTCCCCGAGCACCTCCGCGCGAACGACTCGGGGCACGCGGCGCCCGAACAGTGCCTCGCGGCACACCTCCTCCCGGACGACGAACCGGTCCACCTCGAGGTGTGTAACGCGCCGTTCGACAGGAACGTCACCCAGCGGCTGAAGGGCGCGATGGCCCGGGAGGCGTACGAACAGGTGCTCGACCCGCGTGGGGTCCAACTGTGGGCCGAGGGACGGCGGGCCGAGGAGACGATGGAGAAACTCCGCGGCGGCGAACTCCCGTTCCCGACGCTGTCGGGTGCGCTGGAGATGCTGGGCGTCGACGAGGACGTCGCCGACGAGGCGGCCGGCGCGGTGCGCGCGTACCGCGAGCGGCAGCAGGGGGCGACGGTCCGCGGCGACGTGGTGTAGTGGCCACCCGTCAGACCCGTCCGACGACCACGTCGAACGGGACGAGTTCCACCCGGCGGTACGCGCGCTCGCCCATCTGTTCGACCACCTCCCGGCCCATGGCGCGCCACGCCTCGCGGAGTTCGTCGTACGCGCCCGGTTCGAGCGCGCGCCGGAGTTCGCGCTCGTGGTCGGCGATGCCCGCGCCGCTGGCCTTCCGCGTCGCCCCCTCCACGTCGGCCTCGTCGTACGGCGGTTCGACCCGTTTCTCGTGGTGGTGTCGGTGGTTCGCCATGTCCGAGAGGCCGGCGTCGGCGAACAGTTCGAACAGCCGGTCGCCGAGCGCGACGTCCGTCCCGACGCCGTCGATGTACGCTCGCCTGACCCGGGCCTCCAGGTCGGCCTCGCGCTCGACGGTCGAGGAGACGCCCACGTCGGCGTTGTCGGGTTCGACCGCCGCCACGAGGTCCGCGGAGACGCGGGCGAACTCCCGGAGCGCCGCCGCGGGGTCCGGGAGGTTCACGAGGAGCGCCTGACAGACGACGAGGTCGAACGCGCCGTCGGGGAACGGGAGGCGGTGGGCGTCCGCGGCGGCGTAGTCGAGGCCGGTCTCCCGGCGGGCCACCGCGAGCAGGTCGGGGTCGGCGTCGACGCCGACGACCGCCGCGTCGGGCGCCTCCTCGGCGAGCACGCGCGTCAGTTCGCCCGTTCCGCAGCCCACGTCGAGCACGCGCCGTCGCTCGGGGAGCGCCAGCGGTTCGAGCGCGCCGCGCGACTCCCACATGCCGCGGCGCGTGCGGTCGAGGTACTCCGCCGAGAAGCGACGCATTCGTGTTGTCGGATACCCCTGCGGGGTGCGCGGTGAAAAACGGGCCGATACGAACCGTGGCGACGGGTCGAGACCCCGTCCCTCTGGACGAAAACGGACGTTTACGAGCGCGTCGACGGCACCTCGGCGCGACGCTCTCTTCGACGCCGAGTTACACCGACTCGTCGAGGTCGTACAGGTCGCCGTACTTCGCGGTGACGTACTCGACGAAGTGGGCCGCGGAGAACCCCTCACCCGTCGCCCGTTCGACGAGTTCGTTCGTCTCGTACCGCGCGCCGTGCCGGTGGACGTGTTCGCGCAGCCAGTCGTGGAGGTCGGCGAACTCGCCTTCGCGGACCTTCTCCTCCAGGCCGTCGATGTCCTCGCTCGCGGCGTCGTACAACTGCGTCGCCATCACGGACCCCAGCGAGTACGTCGGGAAGTAGCCGAAGCTCCCGTGGCTCCAGTGGATGTCCTGGAGGCACCCCTCCGCGTCGGTGTCGGGGCGGACGCCGAGGTACTCCTCGTACTTGTCGTTCCACGCCTCGGGGACGTCCTCGACGGCCAACTCGCCCGAGATGAGCGCGCGCTCGATTTCGAACCGGACGACGATGTGGAGGTGGTAGGTGAGTTCGGCCGCCTCGACCCGGATGAGGTTGTCCTCGTACACCTGGTTGGCCGACTCGTACGCCTCCTGCGGGCTTGCGTCGGCGTCCGGGAAGTGCTCGCGCACCGTCGGCATGACGTGCTCCCAGAACGCCGCCGAGCGGCCGACGTGGTTCTCCCAGAGTCGGCTCTGGCTCTCGTGGACCGAGAGGTCGCGCGACTCGCCGAGCGGCGTCCCGAAGTGCTCCCGCGGCAGCCCGAGGTTGTAGAACGCGTGGCCGAACTCGTGGATGGTCGACATGAGCGCGCCGCGCGGGTCCGACTCGTCGAACCGCGTGGTGACGCGGCAGTCGAACTGGTTGCCCGAGGTGAACGGGTGCGCGGAGACGTCGAGGCGGCCCCGCTCCCAGTCGTAGCCGAGGTCCGTGAGCACGTCGTGCGAGAGCGCCTCCTGCTCGTCGACGTCGAACGTCCCCTCGAACGCGTCGGTCGTCAGGGCGGCGTCGCTCGCGCGAATCTCGTCTATCATCGGCACGAGCGTCTCCCTCAGCGTCTCGAGGATGTCCTCGGCCTGCGAGAGCGGGAGGCACGGCTCGTACTCCTCGAAGAGGACCGCGTACGGGTCCCGGTCGGGGTCGATGTGCTCGGCGTACTCCCGCTTGAGGTCGACGAGCGTCTCGAGGTACGGCGCGAACGTCTCGAACTCGTCGTTCTCTCGGGCTTCCTCCCACGCGCCGAGCGCCTCGGAGGTGGTGGCGGATATCTCCTCGACCAGTTCGACGGGCACGGCGTCCGCTCGCTCGTACTCGCGGCGGGTCTCGCGCACCACGGCCTCCTGCTCGTCGGTCAGGTCGGCCTCCCCGCAGGCGTCGAGGAGTTCGGCCGTCCGCTCGTCGGTGAGCATGTCGTGGCTCACCGACGACAGGACCGAGAGCTGTCTCGACCGGGCGGGCGTCCCACCTTCGGGCATCATCACCTGCTGGTCCCACCCGAGCACGCCGCTCGCGCCCTGAACGGCGGTGAGCCGCTCCAGTCGGTCGGTCAGTTCGTCGTACGCGTCGGCCGTGTCGGCCTCCGCCGCGTCGGTAGCCATCGCCCGGTGGTTACCTCCCGGTCGCCTTGAACCCCGTGAAACGACCGTTCGCGACCCGGGTTCGCCGCCGCGGTAGTGCCGTCCGGTTCGGTCGGCGGCGACCGCACGCGGTCACCCGACGAACGCCGCCGCGTCCTCCGCGAGGGTCCGGTACGTCCGGTAACAGCGCGCGAGTACGTCGAGCGAGACGCTCTCGGTGTCGGTGTGCGCCTCGCCCGGTTCGGAGGCGCCGTAGACGACGCAGGTCGTTCCGGCCGCGGCGAGCCACCCCGCGTCGGTCGCGTGGGGCTTGACGACGTGTTCCGGGTCGCCGTCCTGTGCCGTCCGGGCCGCCGCGAGCGCCGCGTCCGCGAACGCGTCGTCGTCGCACGCCATCGGCGGGAGGTCCTGCTCCACCTCCCACTCGACGCCGTCGACGGACTCGACCCGCTCCAGCGGGGCGTACCCGCCCGGCACCGTCCGCTCGTCGACCGTGACGGTGCAGGCGTCGGGGATGACGTTCCACGCGCTCCCGCCGTCGATTTCGGTGACCGCGACGCTCCCGCGGACGCGCTCGCCCATCACCTCCGTCTCGGGGAACTCGAACCCACGGACGACGTCGACGGCGTCGCAGGCGCGGTAGACGGCGTTCGTCCCCCGTTCGGGCTGGCTCGCGTGCGCGCTCGTCCCCCGGGCGCGGAGCGTGCTCGCGCGCCGGCCCCGGTGGGCGACGACCACGTCCGTGACCCCCGGTTTCGAGTAGTCGGTCGACCCCTCGGCCACGAGCGCGTACGCCGGGGCGAACCCGTCGTCGATGGCGGCGCGCGCGCCGATACCGCCCGCCTCCTCGCCGACGAACGAGGCGAAGACGAGTTCGCAGGCCGGGTCGGCGTCCCGGAACGCCAGCATCGACGCCGCCACCGACCCCTTCATGTCCGCGGTCCCGCGGCCGTAGAGCCGGCCGTCGCGCTCCTCGACGACGTAGCCGCCGTCGGCCGTCGTCTGCGGTTCCCCCGGCGGAACCACGTCGTGGTGACCCACCAGCGCGAGCGCCGGTCGGTCGGCGTCGCCGCGGCGCGCGAGGACGTTGCCGTGGTCGTCGCGCTCGACGGTCGCGTCCGTCTCCGCTCGGAGCCACGCCTCGATGCGGTCGCCCGCGGCCGTCTCGTCCTCGTGGCTCGGAATCGAGACCAGGCCCCGAGTCAGGTCCGCGAGTTCGTCCATGACCGGAGGTGTGCTGCGCGGCGCATAAAGCCGGCCGTCGGCGACCCCTGCTTGCGTGTACGGGCAGGAACGGTATGCGCGCGCGCGTCTTACACCGGCGCACCATGACAGACGACGACCACCCCGACCGGACCGACGCGCCCGAGGATGCCGACGACGCGGCGGTCGACGAGGACGATGTGGACGATACTGGCGTCGACGAGGACGAGTGGGCGGAGCGCGAACGCGAGAGTCCCGACGACCTCGACGACGAGACCGACGAGGACGACCCCGCGGACGACACGGCGCTCGGCGAGGAGGACGACGACCCCGCCGAGGACACCGGCGTCGACGAGGAGGAGTGGGTGGACCGCGAGCACGAGAGCCCGGACGACCACGAGGGATGACCGCCGTCGACCGTCCCACCGCCGACCGCTCGACGCTCCTGGCCGCCGCGACGCTCGGCGTCGGGTTCGGCGGACTCGTCGACGTCGTCCTCTTTCACCTGATTCTGCAGACGCACCACCTCGTCACGGGCTACGTCGACCCGACGACGCTGGCTGGTCTCCGGACGAACGTGTTCGCCGACGGCGTGTTCTCGCTCGTCATGCTCCTCGTGATGTGCGCCGGCGCGGTGAAGCTCTGGTCTGCGCTCGTCGAAGCCGACCCGGCGCGTCCGCCCTCCGCGAGTGCCGTCGGCGGCGCCGCCGTCGTCGGCCTCGGCGCGTGGAACGTGTTCGACGTGGTGGTCGACCACGCCCTGCTGCGACTCCACCACGCGACGTACCCCGTCCTCGACGTGTACGACCTCGGCTGGCTCCTCGCCAGCCTCGCGCTCGTGGCGGCCGGGTGGGTCGCGGTTCGGAACGCGACGCCGTCGGCGCCGTCGACCGGGACGCACGACGCCGATTGAAGCGGTCGGCGCGGGTCGGCGGGCCTCGCCGGTTCTACTGCACTTCGTTGTACATCTCGTCTATCATCTCGTCCAGGTCGGGCTGACCGCCGCCGGGTTGTTCCGGCGCGTAGGTGAACTCGCCCTTGCCGTCGGGCGCATCGCCCGTCGTCCACGGCCGTTCGGGGTCCTCGAGCTCTTCTCTGTACGTCGACATGAACGCGTAGTTGTACTCCTGGTTCTCCTTGTTCTGGTCGAAACTCGCGGGCACGGGTCGGTGCTCGCCGAGGTCCTCCAGGGCGGCGTGCCACTGGTTCTGGTGCATCGTGTCCCGCGCGATGTTGTACTCCAGCATCTCCTTCATCCCGGGGTCGTCGGTGAACTCGTACAGCCGGGTGGCGAGCAGGCGGCCGGTCGACTCCGCCATCACGTTGGCGTACATGTCCGCGGCGAGGTTGCCCGAGGCGACGACGTAGTTGCCCGTGAACGGGTTGCCGTTCGCGTCGACGGGCATCGCGTGGAGGCCGGCCGAGAGCGCCTGGCGGGGCTGGCCCGAGCGCATCATCTCCGCGATGAGGGGGTCCTGGCGTGCCTCCCGGCGCGCCTCGTCGGACGCGTCCTGGAGGTTCTTCGAGACGGCCGTCGCGAGCATCTCGATGTGGCCGAGTTCCTCGGTGGCCGTCTCCATCAGGAACCGGCGAATCTCCCCTTTCTCCGCCGGGACGGCGAACGCCTGGAACATGTACTGGAGCGCGACGCGCATCTCGCCCTCCGCGCCGCCGATAGCCTGCTGGAGCATCTTGGCGAACTGCGGGTCGGGGTCCTCGACTTCGACCTCGAACTGGAGTTCGTCGTCGTGGTAGAACATCCGTGAACCCGCACGCCGGCGCGCTCAATAGGGCTGGTCGCCCCCCACCCCGCCTTCCGTTTCGGGAACCACTATGCACGTGTGGACGACTCAGTACGTTCTGCTTGCGAGCGCCAACGAGTCGTCCGCGGGGCGCGCTCCGTGGGTCGCGACCGGCGGAATCGGGGACCGGGGGCCCCACACGCCGACTTTATGCGTCGCCCGCTCGGAGGGAGGACATGAACGTCGTGCCGGACACGAGCGTGGTCATCGACGGCCGCGTGTCGGACCGCGTCGAGGACGGCTCCTTCGAGGGCGCGACCCTGTTCGTCCCGGAGGCGGTGGTCGGGGAGTTGGAGGCGCAGGCGAACGAGGGCCGCGACACCGGCTGGGACGGCATCGCCGAACTCCAGCGACTCGCCGAACTCGCGGCCGACGGCGTCGTCGACGCCGAGTTCGTTGGCCGGCGGCCGTCGGTGGCCGAGCAGGCCGGCGCGGGCGAGGGGGACGTCGACGCGCTCATCCGCGACATCGCGACCGAACGGGACGCGACGCTGTTCACGAGCGACCACGTCCAGGCCGAGACGGCCAAGGCGAAGGGGCTCGACGTCGACTACGTCGAACCCCAGGTCCGCGGGGCGACCGACGACGGACTCGACATCGAGTCGTTCTTCACGGACGACACGATGTCGGTCCACCTCAAGACCGGGACGGTACCGAAGGCCAAGCGCGGCACCATCGGCGAGATGCAGTACGGCCCCGCCGACGAGGCCGAGGGCCAGACGAGCGAGGAGCAGATGGCGGCGTGGGCCGACGACGTGGAGGCGACCGCCCGGGCGTCCAGACAGGGGTTCATCGAACTCTCGGAGCCGGGGATGACCATCGTCCAGTACCGCAACTACCGCATCGCGGTCGCGCGCCCGCCGTTCTCGGACGGCATCGAGATAACCGCCGTTCGACCGGTGGCGCGGACGACGCTCGACGACTACGAGTTCGCGGACGAACTCCGGGAGCGGTTCCTCGAACGCCAGCGCGGGGTGCTCATCGCCGGCGCGCCGGGGGCGGGTAAGTCGACGTTCGCGCAGGCCGTCGCGGAGTTCCTCAACGAGAACGAGTACGCGGTGAAGACGATGGAGAAGCCGCGCGACCTCCAGGTGAGCGACGACATCACCCAGTACACCGCGCTCGGGGGCGACATGGCGAACACGGCCGATTCGCTCCTCTTGGTCCGCCCCGACTACACCATCTACGACGAGGTGCGAAAGACACACGACTTCGAGGTGTTCGCGGACATGCGCCTCGCGGGCGTCGGAATGGTGGGCGTCACGCACGCAACCCGGGCCATCGACGCACTCCAGCGGCTGGTCGGCCGGGTCGAACTCGGGATGATTCCGCAGGTGGTCGACACCGTCGTGTTCATCGAGGCCGGCGAGGTGGACACCGTCTACGACGTGACGACGCAGGTGAAGGTGCCCGAGGGGCTGACCGCCGAGGACCTCTCGCGGCCGGTCATCCAGGTCGTCGACTTCGAGACCGGTCGCCCCGAGTACGAGATATACACGTTCAACAACCAGGTCGTCACCGTCCCGCTCACCGAGGACGGAGGGGGCGACACCGGCGTGAGCCGCCTCGCGCGGAAGGAGATCGAGCGGGAGATCCGCTCGGTCGCCCGCGGACACGTCGAGGTGGAACTGGAGGGGCAGGACCGGGCGGTCGTCTACGTCGAGGAGGACGACATCAGCTACGTCATCGGGAAGGGCGGCGGGCGCATCTCCGACATCGAGAACCGTCTCGGCATCTCCATCGACGTGCGGACCCACTCGGAGCGGCCGTCGGGCGGGTTCGACGACGGCGGGGGCGCCGGCACCAACGGCGGCGGGACGCCACAGCCACAGGGGACGGTCGTCCAGCCCGAGATAACCAGCCGGCACGTCGTCATCCGGATGGACGAACACGTCGGCGAGACGGTCGAGGTGCGCGCGGACGACGAGTACCTCTTCACCGCGACGGTCGGCCGCGGCGGCGACATCCAGGTGTCGCGCGGGTCGGCCATCGCGGAGGAACTCGAGGACGCCATCGACAGGAAACAGGTGATAACGGTGGTGTCGGCGTGAGGTAACGGCGCGCCCGCGGCGGAACGGGCGCGCCTGTCACACGGAACCCCCCGGTGGTGACGGCCGGGGAGCGGCGGCGACCGTTCGGTGACCGTCGGCACCGGTCGGTCGCAGTATCGTGTCGTGGCAGGTCGGACCGCGCTTACCGGTCGACCACCCCCTGGGCACCGGTCGTGCTCGTGCTCGCTCGGCGGCGTGCGCGCCCGGGCGACCGACCGAACGTTTCGATTCTATCGCACATTGCGTCTACTCCGACTCGGAATAGCCGGATAAAGTTTAGCTATGTCCTTCCTATGCGGGTATAAGGTGTATTATCGTACACGACGTACGACCCGTCACTGCCCGCGCGTCGATTTCCGGAAGGAATCCACGTCCGTACAGTAATGCCCGGACCCATTCGTCCGACGCGCGCGTACCGGCGGCCGAACGACGAGGTCAGAAGTGGTCGGCCGACTCGCTGGAGAACTGGAGGTCGCCGCCGCGGCCGCCCTCGACGGTGCTCGACCCCATGTCGCCGGTGCTCGGCACCTTCACCTCGACGTCCTGGACCTCCTCGAAGTCCGTGATGAGGTCGCGTTTGATGTTCTGGGCGGTGATGTCGGAGATGCCGCACCCCGAACAGGTGCCGCCGAGTTCGACCACGACCAGGCCGGAGTCGGGGTCGGCCTCACGCACGACGCTGGTGCCGCCGTGCATCTGGATGATGGGCATCTGCCCCACCATCCACTCCTCGACGCGCTCAGCGAGGTCGTTCATCACCGCGTCTTGGGGGTCGACACGTTGAAAGCTTGCGGTTCGCCCCGCGCTCGGGCCGGCCGAACGAATCTGTGTCAGGGTTCCGCACGCCCACCGCGGAGCACGCGCCACGCCGCGAGACCGACGCCGCCGACGGCGGCGAGCGCACCGAACCCGGGCGCGCCCGTCTCCGAAGTCTCTCCGCCCGTCTCGCTCGTGGTCGGCTCGGCGCTCGCGGACGGCGACTCGGTCGTCGGGGTCGGCGTCCCCGTCGTCCGGGTCTGGGCATCCGTTCCGGTCCGCGTCGGCGTCGCCGTCGCGGTCAGCGCGTCGATGTCGCCGCCGACGCCGGGCGCGTCGGGAAACGTGAACAGCCCGGCCGGTTCGTCCGTGCGGGTGCCCATCGTCGAGGCGACGAAGAACGAGTCGGGGACGGCGGTCCGCGCGGTCCAGAACCGGGTCGTCGCGGGGTCGGCCCACCACGTCTCCTCGACGGGGGTCGCGGGGTCCGAGACGTCGTGGCGCTTCACGCCGCCCTGGTACCACGAGGTGTACAGCGTCCCGTCGCGGAGTTCGAAGTTGTGCGCGGTGGTCCAGGTCCCGTCGAGCGTCGGGTTCGGCGTCGGCGGGGGGTCGACGGTCGCGAGGTGGGTCGGCGACGTGGGGTCGGACAGGTCGTAGAGGTCGACGCCGCTCGGTCCGCCGGTCAGCTCGTCGTCTCGGCGGACGGCCCACGACTCCTTGCCGACCGCGAGCAGGTCGTTCTCCGGGTCGGTGGCGGCGTAGTGGTGGTTGCCGGGCGGCACCAGCCCCTCCCCCCCGTCCGCGTCTGCCAGCGTCTCGGGGTCGGCCGTCGCGACGCGCCCGAGGTACGCCGGCGCGCTCGGGTCGGACACGTCGAGCAGGTACGTCCCGGCGTCCCAGTACGCCAGCGCGGCGAGTCCGCCCCGGACCCACACGTCGTGGAGTACGCGGAGGTTCGGGGAGACGTCGCGCCACCCCCCGTCCCGGTCGAGCGGCGACCACCGCGCGACTTCCGCGGGCGGGTCGGCGGCGACGTCGACGACGACCAGTGGGTTCCCCTCGCCGTCGTTCCCGGTGAGGTACAGGTACTCGCCGTCGAGAACGCAGTTGTGGACGGGGAACTCGGTCGAGTAGAACGCCCGCTGTGCGGGGTCGGCGGGGTCGGAGACGTCCACGAGGAGCGCGCCGTTGGGGGCCGCGTCGCCGCGGTTCGCCGGCCCGACGACGGCGAGCGTCTCCCCCGAGAGCTTGGCGTCGTACAGTTCCGCCAGCGGGCCCTCCTCGCGGTCGGCGAGCAGCGAACGGCGCTCCGCGAGCACCGTCGGCTCGGCGGGGTCCGAGAGGTCGACCGTCGCGTAGCCGTCGCTGAGCGCGAGGTACGCGACCGAGCCGTCGGGCGAGACGACCGCCTCCTTCGTACCCGGCAGTTCGAGACGGCCGAGCGGCTCGTACGCCTGTCGTCGCTCGGTCGCTCCGGTCTGCGCGCTCGAAGCGGCGGTCCCGAGTACCCCGACGCCGAGGAGGGCCCCCCCCGCCCGGAGGGCGTCGCGTCGTCGCATGGCCCCCCTCCGGGGCGGACGCGGAAAGGGGTAGCGACGGGGGAGAGCGTCCGAGCTACAGCCGCGAGCGGTCGCCCGTCCCGCCGGTCAGCGCCGAGGCGAGCGCGCCCTTCACGACCACGTCGTCGCCGAGCGTCGTGAGCTGGACGTCCGGGACGTTCGTGAACACGGAGTCCGCGAGGCCCCCGTGCAGGGGGTCGACGACCTGGTCGGGGTTGTTGAGCGCCACCGCGCCGCCGACGAAGACGACGAGCGGGGCGTACGCGTGGACGAGGTTCGTCATCCCGACGAGGTTCCACTGCCGGACGCGTTCGAGGGTCCGGTCCGCGAGCGGGTCCTCGCCGGCGGCGTCGAACACGTCGGCGGCGCCGAACGCCTCGGTCTCGACCGGGAGGTCGGTCTCGACGCGCTCCGTCTCGTGGAGGTAGCGCGCGTACTCGGGGATGTTCTCGCCCGAACAGTACGCCTCCCAGTGGCCGTCCCGGCCGCACCCGCACGTCATCGCGCCGTCGGGGTCGACGATGTCGTGGCCCACCTCGCCGGCGTTGCCGTCCCAGCCGGCGAGGACGTTCCCGTCGACGCAGACGCCCGCGCCGATGCCCGACGAGATGGTGACGTACACCATGTCGTCGGGGTTGCGGTCGCTGTGGAAGCGCTCGCCGATGACGCCCGCGGCGGTGTCGTTGTGGAGGTGAATCTCGTCCGTCCCGAGCAGTTCCGACAGCGGGCCGGTGAGCGGCACCTGTCCGACGTCGCCCTCGATGTTCGCGGGGCCGTCGATGAGCCCGGCCGCGAGGTCGAGCGGACCGATGGAGGCGACGCCCGCGGCGACGACCGACTCGGGGGGGACGCCGGCGTCCGCGCAGGCGTCTCTCGTCACGTCGAGTACCGCCTCGGTGACGGCGATTCCGGTCGGTCCCTGGGGAGTAGAATGGTGCGCGCGCCCGAGTATCCGCGCGCGCTCGTCGCCGACCGCCGCACGGACGTTCGTCGCGCCGAGGTCGACGCCGACGTACGAAGCCATCGGTCAATCGCTCGCCCCGGTGCTACTTAATCAGGGGGTTTCTCCTCCGCGTGTGAGTGAACGCCTGTCGGGGTCGGCGGCCGCCCCGTCGCGTCGTCACTCCCGGACGAACGTCACCGGACAGGGGGCCGACAGCATGATGCGCTGGGCGGTGCTGCCGAAGACGGCCTTGCCGGCCGGCGAGCGCTTTCGGCCGCCGACGAGGAGTCGGTCCGCGCCGACCTCCTCCGCGAGGTCCGCGATGACCTCGCCGGGGTCGCCGACGAGGGCCCGCACCTCGAAGTCGACGCCGGCGGCGCGGAGCGCCTTGCTCGCGCGGCGGACGGTGTCCATCCGGTTGGCCACGTCCGTGGCCGACCCCTCGGCCATGTCGAGCCGGTCTCGGACTTTGTCCACGTCCGACTGCGTCTCGAACGCGTGTCCGATGATGACGCGCGCACCCGTCGCCTCCGACAGTTCGATGGCGGCCTCGGTCAGTTTGTCCACTCGCGCCTCGTTGCTCCGACCGACGGTCAGCAGCACCGTCTCGATGGTCATGACTCCCCGTTTCGGCTTGACCATCATAAACGTACACCGTCGCGACGCTCGCCGACCCCCTGCGACGCTCGCCGACCCGGGGGCGTTTTGCCTCGCGCACGTGTTGTGCGTCCATGGAGCCGAACCTGAGCGGACGAACGGCCCTCGTGACCGGCAGTGCCGCCGGCATCGGTCGCGGGTTCGCGCTGGCCTGTGCGGACCACGGTGCGGACGTCGCAATCCACTATCGGACGAGCGGCGCGGAGGCCGAAGCCACCGCCGCGGAGGCCCGCGAGCGCGGGGTGGAGGCCACCACCGTCCGGGGCGACGTGACCGACCCGGACGACGTTGCGGCGGTGTTCGACGCGGTGGAGCACGAACTGGGGGGCGTGGACGTGCTCGTCAACAACGTCGGCGCGTTCGCGCCCGACCACTGGGCCGACATCGACTTCTCGACGTGGCAGACGGTGCTCGAGACCAACCTCAACGGGACCTACCTCTGCTCGAAGCGTGCGCTCCCGGGCATGCGCGAGCGGGAGTGGGGCCGCGTCGTCAACGTGGGCTACGCGGGCAGCGAGAAGGGACTCGTCAACCCGAAGAACGCGCCGTACTTCATCGCCAAGACGGGGGTGTTGATGTTCACGCGGATGCTCGCGGCCGACACGCAGGACGACGGCGTGACGGTGAACGCGGTGTCGCCGTACGTCGTCGAGACGTCCGACGCCTTCCCCGACGACGCTCCCCGCGGCCGGTGGGCGACGGTCGACGACCTCGTGACGGTGCTCCTGTTCTTCCTCCGCGACGACGCGAGCTACGTCTCCGGGGAGAACGTCGAGGTCGACGGCGGCTACCTCCCCGAGACGGTGTAGCCGGGAGCCGGCGGTGCGGCCGACGGCACCCGGCGGTGCGCGGTGTCCCGTCGCGCCGGTGGCGGAGCGTACGCGGTGTGCGCGGCGTGGCCGACTCAGTACTCGGGCGCGTCGTCCTCGACTTCGCGCTTCAGCGAGTCCCGTCGAGACTTGGCGTCTCGACCCGTGGCGTCGAGCAGGAACTCGTTCTTCGCGTCGACGGCGTCGGCCGCGGCGTCGGCGTTCCCCTCGGCGATGACGTCCTCGGCAGGTCGCTCCTCGAAGTGGACGGCGAGTTTGTCCTTCTTGCCGGAGTACTTCGCGGCGCCGGCGACGATGCGCTCGAACACCGGATTGTCCGGTTCCTCGACGACGTACAGTTCGTGACCGTTGTACTCCTCGGTCCCGCTCACCGGACCGAAGCGCTCCTCGATCTCGGCCTTCAGGTCGGGCATCCGTTCGTCGAGATGCTCTCCCCGTCGCATCTTGTACTCCTTCATGGACGGGCGTTCGGCGGGGGTCCCTAAACGAGTTTCGTCAGACGGCCGCAACGCGCCCGTGACGCGCCGCCGCACGCTGTGGCGGCCCGGACGGAGCGAGGGGGAGACGGGAACGGGCGGGCGGGGAGGGTTACTCCAGCGCCCGCTCCTCGATGTACCCGCGCTTGCAGTCCGGACAGATGTCGCCCGCCCGCAGCGAGGACGCGCCGACCGGTTCGCGCGCGCCGCACTCGAGACAGACGTACTCCGCGTCCGGGTCGCCGGACGTCGTCTGCAGTTCGACCCCGGGAGCCACACTCGCACCCGCGCTTCGGGACACGCCCGCGCTCGACCGGCCGGTCGTGTCCGGTTCGGACTCGGTGTCGTCGAGCGGTTCCGACTCCGCCTCGATGTACTCCCCGCCGGCGTCGTCGTCCGCGGGTTCGGGGTCCGGGTCGGCCCGCGACCCGGTCGCTCCCCCGACCGAGACGGTCGCGTCCTCGTCGTCGAACGCGGCGTCGAACCCCTCGTCCGCGGCGTCGTGGTCCGGCCACGTCGTCGCGTCGTCGTCCGTCCGGCCCGAGACGCCGCCTTCCGCGTCGTCGTCGACGAACTCGGCGTCCTCCGCGGCCGGGTCGACCGGTGCCTCCCCGCCGCCGCCGTCGTCGTCCGGGCGGTCCGTCCCGGTCGCGCCGTCCGCGTTCGGCCACGCGGCGCCGTCGTCCGCGACCGTCGAGCGGTTCACGTCGGCGTCGGGCCACTCGCCGCGTCCGCGCACGCCCGAGTCGCCGTTCGACGCATCGGGTCCGCCGGACGGCGTGGATTCGAGTATCTCCGCGTCGTCCTCGACGTCCGTGTCGACGCCCTCCGGGTCGGCCTCGGGGTGGTCGAACTCCCGTTCGTCGTCGACGAAGCCCCCGGTCCCGCGGTCGTCGGTCTCGTCCGCCCGCTCGGCCCGTTCGCGGCCGCGTCGCCGGGTCGCGCGTCGTCGCTCCGGGCGTCGTCCGCCGGCGTCCAGTCGTCGTCGGTTCGGGCCGAGACGCCGCCTCCCTCCCCCGGTTCGGCGGCCGTCTCGTCCCCCCCGACGCCGAGGGGCTGGCTCATCGACGTGACCTCCTTGTTCTCCGAGACGACCCGCCGCTCGCCGCACCGCTCGCACTCCTTGACCCGCCGGATGGCGATGATCACCTCGTCTCCCCGCTCCTCCCGCTCGCGCTCGGTCGTCGGCTCCGTGAAGTCGTGACCGAGCAGACACCTGAGTCCCATTACCGTGTGGGACCGGTCGCGCGACTAAAAGGATTCCCTCCGTCCGCCGGGCGCGGGCGAGGGACGGCGGGAGCGCGGACGGCGCGCGGGGGTACGGAGGGGGTCGACCACCGGTACACGTATCCCCCAGTCGGTCGATGAATCTGGTATGAAAGCGCGGCCCGAGTTCCGCGACCGGGCGGAGGTTGACGTGACCGTCCTCGACGCGCTCGTCGGGCGGGCCGACGACGGGATGACGGTTCTCGAACTCCGCGCGCACGTGGACGCGGACATCGACGACATCGAGCACGCACTGTCGAACCTGAAGGACGACGACCTCATCGACGTGGACGACGAGGACGGGACGCTCCGCATCTACCCCGACGAGCGCGTGGTGCCGGACCCGACGGAACCCCCGGAGGAGGAGACGAGCGTCCTCGGAAGCATCCGCGACCGGCTCGGTTTCTAGGAGCCGACGCGTCCGACGCGCGGGGTCGCAGACCGGCGAGCGGACTCCTTTTCCGGGCCGGGGCGCAACTCGAGGCATGAGTCTCGTCGGGGACCTCCACGCGGACTACGGCGCGACGTTCGAGCAGCGCGGCGGCCGCGACGTGGTCGCGGAGTACGGCCGGCCGGCCACCGCCGCCCGCGCAGTCCGAAACGGCGTCGGCGTCATCGAGATGGGGTACGGCGTCGTCGCCGTCGAGGGCGACGACCGGGTCGGGTTCGTCGACGACGCGGTGACGAACCGTGTCCCCGCGGCGGACGGCGAGGGGACGTACGCGCTGTTGCTCGACCCGCAGGGCGGCGTCGAGACGGACATGTACGTGTACAACGCGGGCGAGCGCCTCCTGCTGTTCACGCCGCCCGGGCGCGCCGGTCCGCTGGTCGAGGACTGGTCGGGCAAGGTGTTCATCGACGACGTGGAACTCCGCGACGCGAGCGCCGAGTTCGGCGTGTTCGGCGTCCACGGGCCGAACTCGACCGAGAAGGTGGCGTCCGTCCTCAACGGGGCGGGGGCGCCCGAACCCGCGCTGTCGTTCGTCCGCGGGAGCATGGACGACGTGGGCGTCACCGTCGTCGCGAGCGACGCGCCGCTCGGCGAGGAGGGGTACGAGGTGGTCTGTGCGGCCGAGCAGGCCCCCGACGTGTTCGACACGCTGCTCACCCGCGGGCTGAACGCCGCGCCGTTCGGCTACCGGACGTGGGACGACCTCACTGCCGAGGCGGGGACGCCCCTCTTCGAGACCGAACTGCGAGGGCGGCTCCCGAACGTCCTCGGACTTCACAACGCCGTCGACTTCGAGAAGGGCTGCTTCGTCGGACAGGAGGTCGTCTCGAAGGTGGAGAACCGGGGTCGCCCGAGCCAGCGACTCGTGGGACTCCGGCCCGCGGAGCGTCCGGACGCTGGCGCGGCCGTCCTCGACGGCGACGCGAGCGTCGGCGAGGTGACGCGCGCCGTCGACGCTCCGACGCTCGACGCGCCAATCGCGCTCGCGCTGGTGTCGTTCGACGCCGACGCGACGGACCTCCGGGTCCGAGTGGACGGCGGCCCCGTGGAGGCGGAGCGCGTCCCACTCCCGTTCGTCGAGGGGAGCGCGCGCTCGGCGCGGCTCCCGACGTACCCCGACCCCGAGGAGTAGCCCGGACGCACCGCGGTCCGCCGCGGGCCGCTCGCAGCCCCGCTGCCGGCTAGGAGAACAGCGTCCGCAGGTGCTCGCGCGAGAAGAACGAACTCGGCTCGTCCATGTGGACGCCGATCTCACCCGAGAGCGCCCGCAGACCGAGCCGCTGGACCGGTTCGGGCAGCGAGTACGCACGGCGAATCCACTTCCCGAACGCGATCTCCCGCGAGAGGTCAGCGCGCCACCCCGACTCGTACTCCGCGAGCGTCGTCGGGTCGTCGGGGTCGACGACCGCGGCGGCGATATCGGCCGCGCGCATCCCGTAGAGGATGCCGCCGCCGGTGAACGGCTTCGTCTGCGCGGCCGCGTCGCCGAGCAGGAACCCCCGGGTCGAAATCGTCGATTCGGGCGGGCCGATGGGGATGGCGCCCGAGCAGAAGTGGTCCGTCTCCACCTCGTACGCGTCGGTGAGTCGGTCGAACAGGTCGCGCACCTCGTGGCCCGGCGGCGCGGCGAGGCCGTACTCGACGCCGGCGTCCCCGCGGGGGATGCGCCACGCGAAGAAGCGCGGCGCGGTGAGGTGGACGCTCACGTGGTCCGCGTGGTCGGGTTCGTCGTCGAACGCGAGCACCCCGTGGAGCAGTTCCTCCGGTTCCGGCAGGCCGAGTTGGCGCCGGACGCGCGACACCGGTCCGTCCGCGCCAGCGACCATCCGCGCCTCGAACCCCTCCTCCTCTCCCGCGACGCTCGCGGTGACGGTGACGCCGCCCGGCCGCTCCCGGACGCCCGTGACGGTGTGGCCCTCGCGCACGTCCGCGCCCGCCTCGCGCGCGGCGGCGGCGAGCGTCCGGTCGAGTTCCACCCGGTCGATGACGTTCGACACCTCCTCGCGCTTGTAGAAGCGGTAGCCGTCGCTGCCCGGCCCGCCGACGTGGAAGTCCGCGCCGTACACGCGGTTCTGGAACAGGCGCTCCTTCGCGTCCGCGGGGACGTACTCCCAGAGGTCAGTCGAGACGTGCCCCGAACAGGCCAGCGGCGTGCCCACTTCCCCCTTCTCCAGTGCCAGCACGTCGTACCCGGCCTCGGCGGCCCGGCGGGCGAACCGCGCGCCGGCCGGCCCCACCCCGACCACGACGAAATCGTACATATCGGGCCGTACACGCGGAGAGTGATATGTCCCGCGGTCGGGCGGATACTACACGATACCCGCCGGTCAACTCCGTCCCGGGCAGGCGCGTGACACCGACGCCGTCTCTGGGACTCGACACCTCACACCCGTCGAGAGCTGTGGTCCCCGTTCGCGGGGGAGCGGACGGCCGCCGACTCCGACGGTCTCCCGGTGCGGGCGTGCCGTCGGACCGGACGTCGGAGCGAGAGCAGCGAGTTGGGTCGCCGACTCGCGCGTCTCTCGGGAGCGGCCGGTCGAACGTCGTCCGGCGCGTTTCTGACCGCGTCGTGCGGAGGGACACGGTGGTTGGTTCACAGCGGTCCGTATCCGCGAACTATCGGAGTAACACCCGGATATACCGCTATTTCTCCTCGAAGAACATACGTTCACTCGGTGAACGAACAATGAGTTCACAGACGTACGAATCCGCCGAAGCGACCGAGACGACCACCAGGCTGTGGGGCGGAGCGATCGCCGGGGGTCTCGTCGCGGGCGTCGGGATGGGGCTGATAATGGACTTCGTGATGAACGCGATGCCGCTCGTCGGCGCGCTCTACGGACAGCCGACGGTCGCGGCCGGGTGGCTCGCCCACCTGTTCCACAGCGTCGTCTTCGCGCTGCTCTTCGCGGTCGCCGTCGCGAGGACGTCGCTCCGCGAGTACGGTCTCCTCGGACTCGTCGGGGTCGGCGCCCTCTACGGCGTGGTGCTGGAACTCGTCGCCGCGGGGTTCGTCCTCCCCGTCTGGGCGAACGCGGTCGGCGCGGCGACGCTGCCCGTCCCGTTCCTCGACCCGATGGGCTTCCTCACGCACGTCGTGTACGGCGTGCTCCTCGGCGCCGTCTTCGGCGCCGTGGTGACCCGCGGCCGGTCGCGGTCGATGGCCCGCGAGCGGGCGGGTCGGGAGGCGATGTGACGACGGGGTCGTCGACCACCTCGACGGACCACCCTTTTCGACGCGCGGTGACACGGAGCGAGACCCGGTTCGCTGTCGTCGCCCTCAGACGACCGCGAGGCCGCGCGCCGTCCGCGACGCGAACCGGTCCGGCCAGTCGGTCCGGATCCGTTCCCAGGAGTCGCCCGCGTCGCCCGTCCGGAACAGCCCGCGGTTCGACAGCGCGAAGAACTCCCCCGCCTCGCCGCGCGTCAGTAGCGGTCGGGTGACCCCCTCCCCCGTCGGCAGGCCGCGGTCGTCGAGGCGGTCCCAGTCGCCGTCGCCCACCCGCCGGTAGACGTACGTCTCGGCCGACTCCGCGTTGTGTGCCTCGCGCGCCGAGCGGGCAGCGGACACGAGCACCCGGTCGGGGTCGCCCGCGTCGACGGCGACGCTCCAGCAGTAGGTGCGGTCGAGTCCCTCCTGCGGGCGTCGCCACGTCTCGCCCGCGTCGTCGGTCTCGGCGTAGCCGTCGCCCGCGGCGACCCACGCCCTGTCGGGGGCGTCGGGGTGGGTCGCGAGCGCGTGGTTGTCCCGCCGCGCGCCGGGGACGCGGTCCTGCCACGTCTCCCCTCCGTTCTCCGTGCGGACGAGCGCGCCGGCCTCGATGGCGACGTACCACCGGTCGGGGTCCGCGGGGTGCGGTTCGAGCCACCGGACGTGGTGGGTGTGCGGGCGCGGCGGGAACGACCACTCGTCGGCCGAGTCCAACTCGACCAGCCCGTCGAGGTGTGTCCACGAGTCCCCCCCGTCGGTCGAGCGGTAGACGCGCGAGGGTTCGGTCCCGGCCCACACCACGTCGGGGTCGCCCGGCGCGACGGCCGCCGCCGTGGTCGCGTCGTGGTCGAACTCGTCGACCCGCTCGAACGTCTCCCCGCCGTCGGTCGAGCGGTGGAGACCCGACTCGAACGTCCCGACGAAGACGCGCTCCGGTGCTCGGGGGTGCACGGCGACGCACTCCAGCGCGCGGCCGTCCAGCGTCGCGGTCCGAGACGCCGTCTCCGCTTCCGTGTCCACGACGAGGAAGCCGTCTCCCATCGCGGCGTACGCGGTGTCCATACGCGGCGTGTACGTCGCGCGGGGTGGAAAAACGCTCGGCGAGACGGTAACCCCGCGGACTGGCCCGAGACCATCGGCCGGAATCGAACGACGGCACCGACGTCGTCGTGACGGCGAGAAACAGCTATCGTCTCGCTATTCTAATCATCGTTCATGAACGAAACGACACGGCTCAGCACGGCCGAGTTGAAGTCGCGCGCCCACCGGTTGGTCACCGACGTGCTCGACGCGGGGGACCTCGACGCGGCGGACGAGTTCATGGCGGACGACGTCGTGCTCCACGGCATCGGGGCGGACCTGGAGGTCCGCGGACTCGACGCGCTCAGAGAGCAGGGGGTGGCGTGGCAGACCGCCGCCCCGGACAGCGAGTTCACCATCGACGACACGATAGGGGAGGACGACACCGTCGTCCTCTTCACCACGTGGCGGGGGACGATAGCCGAGGCGTACCCGGACGTCGTCCCGCCGATGGCCGTCGGGAAGTCGTTCGACGTCGTCATCGTCGTCAAGTGCCGCTTCGAGGACGGGAAGATAGTCGAGATATGGCGGCTGGCGGACGCGCGAGGGATGATGCGGCAACTCGGCCTCCTGCCCGACTCGCCCGGGGCGATGGTCCGACTCGTGGCGGGCGCGATACGGCACCGGCTGACCGGGTGAGCGGGAGTCCGTCTCACAGGTCGGCGACGTAGACGGCCCCGACCGAGTTGTCGTGGTAGGGAGCGCCGATGGCGGCACGAGTTCCCTCCAGAGCGACCGACACCCCGAATCGTCCGTTCGCCTGGCTGTCGTCCGGCACGAACTTCGCCCGCTGGGTCCACTCGCCGTCGCCGCGTTCGAACAGGTACGCACTCCCCGAGTCGTTCCCGCCCTCGTCCGAGAAGAACGCGCCCACGAGGAGTCTGTCCCCGTCGAGCGCCACCGACCGGCCGAACCGGTCGCCGGCCCGCCCGTCGTCGGCCCTGACCGCCGCCGAGGGTTCCCAGCCGTCTCCCGCCTTCGTGAACACGTACACCACGCCGGGGTTCGGGGCGTTGCCCTCGGCGTTCGCGCCGACGACGGCCCGGTCGCCGTCGACGTCGACCGAGATGCCGAACGAATCGCCCGGAACGAGGCTCTCGTCGGGGCGGAGGCGCACGGTCTGCTCCCACCCGCCGGCGCGTTCGAACACGTACGCCGCACCGGTCTGGTTCTGTTTGTCGGGCGCGCCCACGACGATGGTGTCACCCGAGAGCGCACCTTCGAACCCGAACCGGTCGACCGCGGCGGCGTCGTCGGGGAACAGTTTTGCCGCCTGCGCCCACGTCCCGTCGGTCCGCTCGTAGACGTACGCCGACCCGGCGTCGAACCCGTTGTCCTCCTCGTTGCGCGTCGTCACGAGCGCCGTCGACCCGTCGAGGTCGACCGCGTGCCCGAAGAAGTCGTTCGTGTTCACGCCGTCGGGGATGAACTTCCGCCGCTGTGTCCACGCGCCCGACTCGCCACGCTCGAAGACGAACACGGACCCGGCGTTGTCCCCCCGCTGGTCGTCGAACACCGCCGAGACGAACGCCGTGTCGCTGTCGACGGCGATGTACCACCCGAACCCGCTACCGCCGCCGGTCGGGTCGCCGGTGAGCCGCTGTCGCTGAACCCACCCCGTATCGGTCGACTCGAACGCGTACGCCGCCCCGCGGGCCCCGTCCTCGTCGTTCGCGCCGACGAACAGCGACGTCCCCTGCAGTTCGACCGACCGACCGAACTGGTCGCCGGGTCCGAGGCCGCTCGCGACTACCCTGGTCAACTCCGGTGGTTCGGGCGGTTCGCAGGGGATGCTCGCCTCCAACTGGTGCGTCCCGGGGCCGAACGTGGCCGTCCGGGCGTCGGCGAGTCGCTGTCGCGTCCCGAAGGAGAACCTGCCGTCGGGGAGCGGGTACACCGCGAGCGAGAGGGTGCGCTCGCACCCGTCCGCCACCGTGAACTCCACCGACGCCGTCCCGCCGTCGACCCGGATGGGGTCGGCGGTGACGCACGCGCGTATCTCGGGGTCGAGCGAGTTGAGCCAGGTGTCGCGCCGCACGACCTCCTGACCGTCGCCGTGGGCGTACTGGACGAGGCGGTTCTGCCGGCCGTAGTAGTCGTCCTCGGTCTCGCCCAGCGTCTCGATGGGCGGGCCGGCGACGAAGTCGACCTGGTAGTAGCAGTGCTCGTCCGACTGTGCCGCCGCGGTTCGCGCGCCGAACGCGAGCAGTCCCGACGCGGCCGCACCGGTTCGGAGCGTCGCCCGTCTCGTCAGTCGCGGTGGTCGTGTCATCTGACCTCTCCACGTTCACGCTCGCTCGGTGGCGTACTAACCGGAGGTGACCGTTCCTCGCCGTTTCCGGCTCTAGGACGCGGTTACGACCGTTGCGTTCGACGCGTCCGACGATAGGGCCGGATTTCGGCCGGGCACTCGCCACCGTCCCCGTCGCCGCTGGACGATTCGAGCCGGTGTCACGACGAGCCGCCCGACGCCGAACGGACGGGGCGTGCGAAGGGACGTGCGACGACCGCCCCGCGCGTCACGGCAGCGACGCGCGGAGGCGGGCGAACCCGCGGCGGACGCCGAGGACGTACGCGGCGGCGTAGACGACGGCGAGGAACGCCAGCCGCTCCGTCGGCGCGACGAGTTCCACCCCGGCCCGGTCGAGGAGGAGCGCGAGCGGCAGGCCGAGCGTGACCGCGAGCGCCACCGACCAGAAGAACATGGCTCCGAGCGGACCGACCGACCAGCCCGCGCGCCAGTGGAGGACCGCCAGCGGGAGTGCCACCGCCCCCGCCAGCAGGAACGGCGTCCGCCCGACCGCGAGCGTCGGCGCGAGCAGGCGTGCGACGCCGACGGCGGGTAGGAACGTCAGCAGCGCCCACCCGACGAAGGCGTACAGCAGGTCGAGCCACGAACGCGTCATCGGCGTGACGACGGCGCGGACGAGTAAAAGGAGCGCGGGAGCGCGGTGGGAGTCCGGTTCCCGGGGTCGTCTCGACCGCTCAGTCGTCGCTCGCGGCGGGTGCCTCCGTCTCCTCGCTCTCGGCCTCGTCCGCGTCTTCACCCTCCGCGGGGAGACGGCGGTCCGACCGCGGCCCCTCGCGGTCGACGTGCGGGAGGTAGTCGCGGAGGTACGTCCCGGTGTACGACTCCTCGACGCGGGCGACGTCCTCGGGCGTGCCCTCGGCGACGAGTTCGCCGCCGCCCTCCCCGCCCTCGGGGCCCAGGTCGACGATGTGGTCGGCGTTCTTCACCAGGTCGAGTTCGTGTTCGATGACGACCACGGTGTTGCCCTTGTCGGTCAGGCGGTGGAGCACGTCGACGAGTTTCCGCTCGTCCTCCTTGTGGAGTCCCGTCGTGGGTTCGTCGAGCAGGTACAGCGTCTCCCCGCCGTCCTTCTTCCCGAGTTCCTCCGCGAGCTTGACCCGCTGGGCCTCCCCGCCCGAGAGCGTCGTCGACGGCTGTCCCAGCCGCATGTACCCCAGTCCCACGTCCCGCAGGAGGCCGAGCCGGCGGTTCAGCCCCGAGTGCGACTCGAAGAACTCGTACGCCTCGTCGACGCTCATGTCGAGGACGTCCGCGATGGTCGCGCCCTTGTACGTCACGTCGAGCGTCTCGTCGTTGTAGCGCGCGCCGTCGCACTCCTCGCAGGGGACGTACACGTCGGAGAGGAAGTTCATCTCTATCTTGACCGTCCCCTGTCCGCCGCACTCCTCGCACCGGCCGCCCTTCACGTTGAACGAGAAGCGGCCCTTGTCGTAGCCGCGCTGGTTCGCCAGTTTCGTCTCCGCGAACAGTTCGCGGATGTGGTCGAACACGTCGGTGTACGTCGCGGGGTTCGACCGCGGCGTCCGGCCGATGGGCGACTGGTCGATGAGGCGGACGCCGCCGACGTTCTCGATACCCGTGATGGCGTCGTGCTCGCCGGGGTCGACCTCCGTGTTGTCGTTCATCTCGCGGGCGAGTCCCTTGTACAGCACGTCGTGCATCAGGGTGGACTTGCCCGACCCCGAGACGCCGGTGATGGCCGTGAACGTCCCGACGGGGACGTCGACGTCGAGGTCCTTCAGGTTGTGCTGGCGCGCGCCCTCGACGGTGAGCGCCGCGTCGCTCTCCCGCCGCTCCTCGGGCACGGAGATGTCCTTCCGGCCGGCGAGGTAGTCGCCGGTGATGGACCCCTCGGTGGCGACGATGTCGTCGAAGTCGCCCTGCGCGACCACCTCGCCGCCGCGCTTGCCCGGCCCGGGGCCCATGTCGATGATGTTGTCCGCCCGACGCATCGTCGCCTCGTCGTGTTCGACCACGATGAGGGTGTTCCCGAGGTCGCGCAGCCCCTCCAGCGTGTTCAGCAGGCGGTCGTTGTCCCGCTGGTGGAGGCCGATGGACGGTTCGTCGAGCACGTACAGCACGCCGACGAGGCCGGAGCCGACCTGCGTGGCGAGGCGGATGCGCTGGGACTCCCCGCCCGAGAGCGTCGCCGCCTCCCGGTCGAGCGTGAGGTACTCCAGCCCCACCTCCTCCATGAAGCCGAGGCGGGCGCGAATCTCCTTCAGAATCTCCTCGGCGATGGTCCGCTCGCGCTCCGTGAGGTCGGCCTCCATCCCCTCGAAGTGGTCGAGGGCGTCGCCGATGCTCATCCGGTTGACCGCGGTGATGGCCGTGTCGTCGACGAGTACCGACCGCGACTGCGGCTTCAGGCGCGTCCCGTCGCACGCCGGGCAGGTGGTGGTCGCCATGTAGTCCTCGATGTGCTCTCTGGTCCGGTCGGAGTCCGTCTCGACGTGCCGGCGCTCCAGGTTGGGGATGATCCCCTCGAACCGCTGGGTCTTCCGGCGGACGCCGTTCTTCGTCTGCTGGGTGAACTCGACCTGCCGGTCGGTGCCGTAGAGGAACTGCCGCTGCACGTCGTCGTCCAACTCCTCGAACGGCGTGGTCACGCTCACGTCGAAGTGGTTCGCGACGTTGTCGAGGCGCGTCCGGTAGTACGACCGGTTGTAACTCCACGGCTCGAACACGTGCTTGATGGGCTTCGACTCGTCCTGGACGACGAGGTCCTCGTCCACCTCTTTGGTCGAACCGATGCCCTCACACTCCGGGCACGCGCCGTGCGGGGAGTTGAACGAGAACGAGCGCGTCTCTATCTCCGAGAAGTCGATGCCGCAGTGGGTGCACGCGAGTTCCTCCGAGAACTCGACCACCAGCCGCGAGTCGCCGTCGCCGGCCAAATCGCCCGTCGAACGGGCGGTGGTGCCGAGGTCGGTGGCCTCCGCGGGCGGGTCGGGGACGATGAGCTTCAGCACGCCGTCCGCCTCCTCCAGTGCCGTCTCCACGGAGTCGGTGATGCGCGAGCGGTCCTCCTCGCGCACCTTCACCCGGTCGACGACGACGTCGACCGTGTGGTCGTAGTTCTCGTCCAGGTCGGGCGCGCCCGCCGAGAGGTCGTGCTCCTCGCCGTCCACCTCGACGCGGGCGTACCCCTCCGCGCGCAGTTCCGAGAAGAGGTCCTCGAACGCCCCCTTCTGGTCGCGCACGACCGGCGCGGCGATCATCGCGCGCGTCCCCTCGGGGAGGTCGAACACGCGCCGGACCATCTGCTGGGCCGACTGCTCGCCCACCTCGCGGCCGCACTCGGGGCAGTGGGGCGTCCCCACCCGCGCGTACAGGAGGCGGAGGTAGTCGTGTAGCTCCGTGACCGTCCCCACCGTCGACCGGGGGTTGTTCGCGGCGTTCTTCTGGTCGATGGAGATGGCGGGGGAGAGCCCCTCGACGCTCTCGACCTGCGGTTTGTCCATCTGACCGAGGAAGTTCCGAGCGTACGCCGACAGCGACTCGATGTAGCGGCGCTGTCCCTCGGCGTACACCGTCTCGAACGCGAGCGAGGACTTGCCGGACCCCGACAGGCCCGTGACGACGGTGAACTGCTCGCGCGGTATCTCCACGTCGAGGTCCTTCAGGTTGTGTTCCTCCGCCCCGGTGACCGTGATGAACTCCTTCGGCACTACCGCCCACCCCGTGCGAGGCGCGCGCGCCGCCCGCTCCCACTCGGCTCCCGGACCCAGTCAGTCATCGTTCCGAGTCACGGTTCCGAGCCACTTAACGGGCGCGTCATCGGTCAGCGGCGCGTGCAGGGCGGGCGTTTATCACGAGACGCCGGCGGCCGTTCCCCGGCTCCCGAGACCGAACGCCGGTCACGCCACTCCGTGAACGAGTCCACCGACGAGACCGGCCAGAACCGGGACGACGAGGCTCACCGCGAGCACCTCGCCCGTCGCGCCGTACGCGTCCAGCGCGGCCGCCCCCGCCGCGGCCAGGAGGGCGGCGTTCGCAAGCCACGCGAGCAGACGAAGCCGACGCCGGCGACCACGCCCCGGGCGAGCGAGAGTGCGGGAGCGCGCTCGACTCCGTCGGCTTCACCCGCTCCCACGTCGCCGCGGCGGCCCCGGCGAAGTCCATCCGGACGTGGGAGCAGTCGGAGTCGAGCGTCGCCTCGCTCACCACCGTCGACGATTCGCCGCGCATCTGCCGGCACTGGAGGTCCAACTGGAACAGCCGGTCGTTCCCGTGGGCGTAGCCGACGGCGAAGTACAGCGCCCGCTCGTCGTCGGCCTCGACGCGGGCGACGCCCGCCTCGTCGTCCCGGAGCGTCGCCGGGCCGTACGGGCTCGTGACGCGGGCTGGAGGGGCTCACCCCGCCCCGCCCGAGAGCGGCGCGAACCGGGAGAGGTAGCCGCGGAGGGGGCCGAGGTACCTCCGCCGGTCGCGCCCGCCGCGACGGCGGCGAGGAGTCCCCGTCGAGTCTGGTCGTGCACACCCCGTCGGGAGTGACAGACCGTGATAAATACTCGGCGGGCGGAAAGGTTCTTAACCGTGCGTATCGTTGTCACGGGTGTCAATGCCAGACACGAAGCGCGGGCGCGAACGGCAGGGACGGAAGAAGCGCGAGCAACTCGAAGCGGAACTCGCGGAGGAGGAGATCGCCACGCTCGACGACGACGCCGAGCCGGAGTATCCCCCCTCCGACGCCGACTCCGACCTGCTCCCCGCGCCGCCGCGCGACGAGTAGCGGACTCGCGTGTAGCGAACGCACGTCCTTTTTACCGGGTCGCCGCGAAGCCGGCGACGATGCGAACCCACGCGAATTACGCCGCCGTCTACGTCGGCGCGCAACTCGCTCCCCCGGGTCGCTCGCTCGACCTCGACTGGGCCGACGACGCCGGTGACAGAACCGACGCGTACGAGTTCGAGGTGCCGACCGCAGAGGCCCACGACGCGTTTCTCGGCATCCAGGCGTTCGACGTGGGTTCCTACGGCCACGAACTCCTCCTCAACGGCGACGCGCTCACCGGGTTCGACGTCCCACCCAGCGACGGCTGGCAGTACTGGGCCGACTCCGTCACCGGCGCGACGCTGGTCGAGGGGACGAACACGCTCGAAATCGCCCGCGACACGGAGACGAACGACTCGTTCGCCGTCGGGACCGTCCGGATTCACTGGAAGGAACCCGTCGCGGGCGGGCAGAACGACGCCGCTCCGACGGAGTAGTATATAATGAGGAGGTTCCTCCCCCCCGCGCCCCCGAGGAACCCGTGCAGTGTGGGAGCAAGTACCAGTCGGAACGGCGACTCAGTCGCCCGATTCTCTCGAGCGACTCTCGGGGTGCGGCGTCCGCGGCGACACCGGGTCTTCCAAGGATTTATGTAGAAGCACAACATCACTCACGGCTGACCATGAGCCAACGGCGTATGCAGGGTCAGCCCATGATCATCATGGGTGAGGACTCCCAGCGTGTGAAGGACCGCGACGCGCAGGAATACAACATCTCGGCGGCCCGTGCGGTGGCCGAGGCCGTGCGCTCGACGCTCGGCCCGAAGGGGATGGACAAGATGCTCGTCGACTCGATGGGCGACGTCACCATCACGAACGACGGCGCGACCATCCTCACGACGATGGACATCGACAACCCGACGGCCGAGATGATCATCGAGGTCGCGGAGACACAGGAGGACGAGGCCGGCGACGGGACGACCACCGCCGTCGCCATCGCGGGCGAACTCCTGAAGAACGCCGAGGACCTCATCGAGCAGGACATCCACCCGTCGGCCATCATCAAGGGGTTCTCGCTCGCCAGCGAGCGGGCGCGCGAGGACGTAGACGACGTCGCGGAGCGCGTCGACCCCGACGACGAGGAGCGCATCAAGAAGGTGGCCGAGACGACCATGACCGGGAAGGGGGCCGAACTCGAGAAGGACGTCCTCGCGGACCTCGTCTACCGCGCCGTCCAGCAGGTCACCGTCGAGGCGAACGACGGCTCGCACGTCGTCGACCTCGACAACGTGAAGATGGAGACCCAGACCGGCCGTTCGGCGGGCGAGTCCGAACTCCTGCAGGGTGCGGTCATCGACAAGGACCCGCTCCACGACGACATGCCGACGGCCGTCGACGACGGGAACATCCTGCTGCTCAACGACCCCATCGAGGTCGAGGAGACCGACGCCGACACCAGCGTCTCCATCGAGTCGCCCGACCAACTCCAGCAGTTCCTCGACCAGGAGGAGGACCAGCTGAAAGCGAAGGTCGAGGCCATCAAACAGAGCGGCGCGAACGTGGTGTTCTGCCAGAAGGGCGTCGACGACATGGCACAGCACTTCCTCGCGAAGGAGGGCATCCTGGCCGTCCGGCGCGTGAAGAAGTCGGACATGGAGTTCCTCAAGAACATCCTCGACGCGTCCATCGTCTCGGACCTCGAGTCCGCGACGAGCGCGGACCTCGGGCACGGTTCCGTGTCGCGTGACGACGAGGACGAACTGTTCTACGTCGAGGGCGGCGACGAGGCCCACGGCGTCACGCTGCTGCTGCGCGGCTCGACCGACCACGTGGTCGACGAACTCGAACGCGGCGTCCAGGACGCGCTCGACGTGGTCGCCACCACCGTCTCCGACGGCCGCGTCGTCGCGGGCGGCGGCGCCATCGAGGTGGAACTCGCCTCGCGCCTCCGCGACTACGCCGACAGCGTCAGCGGCCGCGAGCAGCTCGCGGTCGAGGCGTTCGCCGACGCGCTCGAAGTCGTCCCGCGCACGCTCGCGGAGAACGCCGGGCTCGACTCCATCGACACGCTGGTCGACCTCCGCGCGGCCCACGAGGACGGCGACGTGAACGCCGGCCTCGACGTGTTCAGCGGCGACGTCGAGGACACGTTCGAGGCCGGCGTCGTCGAACCGGCCCACGCGAAGGAGCAGGCGCTCTCCAGCGCCACCGAGGCCGCGAACCTCGTGCTGAAAATCGACGACATCATCGCCGCGGGCGACCTCTCGACCAGCGGCGGCGACGACGAGGGCGGCGCGGGCGGCCCGCCGGCCGGCGGCATGGGCGGCATGGGCGGCATGGGCGGCGCGATGTGAAGTCGGCAGGAGAGTAGCTCCACACGCCGCCGACCGGACTCGTCCCGCGCGCAGACCGAACTCGAGACTTCTTTCGACGCCGCCCGACAGCCGCCGCTCAGCAGATGGCGTAGGTCACGAACAGGTCGCCGTCCGTCGTCACCTCGGCGTAGACGTCGCCGTAACACCGCGAGGTCTCGACCGTGACGGACTCGGTCGCGTTCCGCGCGCTCACCGTCACCGTGAACGCCTCGACTCCGTCGGGGTTCGCCTCCGTGGTGTCGTAGACGACGCCCTCGTCGCCGGCCGCGAGGTCGTACGTCGCGTCGTGGACCGTCTCGTTCGTCGCCTCGCGGACCACCGTCACGTGCACCGCGACGCTCCGGTTCCACCTATTGCTCAGGGTGACGGGGTGGCTCGGCTCCGGCCGCTCGCCGGCGTACTGCGTGCCGGCCGGCGTGCCGGTCGTCCGCTGGCCCGTCGTCGCGGGTGGCGCGGTGGCGGTCGGCGTCGGAGCCGGCGAACTCGTCGACGTGGGTGACGCCGTCGGGGTCGGGGTCCCGGCGGGCGCGCCGAGACACCCGACGGCGAGGAGACCGAGCGAGAGCGCGACGAGCACCGTCGGCCGGAGCGGACGGGAGGGTCGCACGGTCGCGGCGACGGGACGAGACGGAAAGTGTCTTCGGGAGCGGCGCGTGTGGCCCGGAACCACCCGGCCGACCGCCGCTGCGCCGGTACCGGAGGCTTTCTAACGAGTGGTGTAAAACTTGCCAGCAGGATGAAGACGCTCCTGCTCAACAGCGACGCGGTCCACGAGAACGCCGAGATGCGCGAACTCGTGCCGGCCATCGAGGAGGCGTTCGCCGCCTACGAGCGCGGCGACGCCCAGATGCCCCCCAAGAGCTACATCGACCTCCCGCAGTACAACGGCGACTTCCGGTCGATGCCCGCGTACCTCGACGCGGGCGAGTGGGACGCCGCGGGCGTGAAGTGGGTGAACGTCCACACCGACAACGAGGAGTCGTTCGACCTGCCGACCGTGATGGGGACGATGGTGTACTCCAGCCCGGAGACGGCGTTCCCGCTCGCCATCCTCGACGGGACGGAACTCACGATGAAGCGGACGGGCGCGGCCGCCGCCGTTGCCACCGACCACCTCGCGGTGGCGGACGCGTCGTCGCTCGGCATCGTCGGGGCGGGCGTCCAGGCGTACACGCAACTGGAGGCCATCGCCACCGTCCGCGACGTCGAGACGGTGGTCGTCTCCGACCTGAACGAAGAGCGGGTCGCCCGGTTCGTCGACGCGTTCTCCGGGCGGTTCGACGTGCGCGGCGGCTCTATCGCGGAGGCGGCCGCCTGCGACGTGCTCTCCACGGTCACGCCCGTCGAAGAGCCAATCGTCCCCCGCGACGCCGTGGGCGAACACACCCACGTCAACGCCATGGGGGCCGACGCCGAGGGGAAACACGAACTCGCGGACGAGGTGCTCCTCGACGCGAAACTCGTCATCGACGACTACACGCAGACCACCCACTCGGGCGAGATAAACGTCCCGTACGCCGCGGGGGTCCTCGACGACGAGGACATCTTCGGCGAACTCGGCGAGATCGTCGTCGGCAGTCGGGAGGGGCGGACGCCCGACGACGGTATCACCGTCTTCGACTCGACCGGACTCGCCATCCAGGACGTCGCGGCCGCGCACGTCGTGTACGAACACGCCGACGAACGCGACAACGGCTACCCGTTCGACCTGCTCGGACTGGACGACTGAGAGCGGGTCGACCGCCCGAGCGTCCCGTCGCTCTCCGCTCGGCTTACTCGTCGCTCCCGGGCGTGAGCGCCTCGGTCACCTTGCTGATGGCCCAGACGATGACGATGAACGGCAGCAGCGGCACGAACAGGACGACCAGGCCGAGGAACATCCCCCAGCCGACCGCGTTCATCTCGGCGTCCTCGCGCCCGCGGTAGCCGGGCGTCACGGTCCGGTACGCCCGGCCCAGCAGGCCGGGCGTCTCCTCGGTGGTCGTCTCGGCGTCGCTCATACGAGACGAGAGGTCACCGAGCACCAAAAACGCTCCCGCGCCCCGCCCGACCCCGCCGGGTCCGACAGTTCGATGGAAAGGTATAGGGGTAAAAGCGGACCATTGACGAGTACGAGAATGTCCGAAGAGGGATACGACCACGCGGCGGTCGAACGACGCTGGCAGGAGGCGTGGGACGAGGCCGACGCGTATCGGACGCCGGACGACGCGACGGACCCGACGTACGTGCTGGGAATGTTCCCCTACACGTCGGGCGAACTCCACATGGGGCACGTCCGCAACTACACCATCACGGACGCGTACGCCCGCTACCGCCGGATGCGGGGCGACGACGTGCTCCACCCGATGGGGTGGGACTCGTTCGGCCTGCCCGCCGAGAACGCCGCCAAGGAGCGCGACACCGACCCCCGCGAGTGGACGCTCTCGTGTATCGAGACGATGCGCGAGCAGATGGAGGCGATGGGGTTCGGATACGACTGGGAGCGCGAGGTCACCACCTGCGACCCCGACTACTACCGCTGGAACCAGTGGCTGTTCGAGCGCTTCTACGAGGAGGGGCTGGCCGAGCGAAAGGGCGCGGAGATAAACTGGTGTCCCTCCTGCGAGACGGTGCTGGCCGACGAGCAGGTCGAGGGGGAGGACGAGCACTGCTGGCGCTGTGGCACGCCGGTCGAGCAACGGGAACTGGACCAGTGGTTCCTGCGCATCACCGAGTACGCCGACGAACTGGTGGACGCTATCGACGAGTTGGACGGCTGGCCCGAGAGCGTCCGGCAGATGCAGCGCAACTGGATCGGCCGCCAGCGGGGGGCGCGCCTCTCGTTCGGTATCGACGGGTACGACCCGGTCGAGGCGTTCACGACCCGGCTGGACACGCTGTTCGGCGCGACGTTCTTCGCGCTGGCACCGGACCACCCCATCAGCGAGGACCTGGCCGCCGAGAACGAGGACGTCCGCCGGTTCGTCGAGGAGGAGGCCGACCCGGAGGGGGACGAGCCGAACGGGGTCGCCACGGACCTGACCGCCACCAACCCCGCGACGGGCGGGGAGATTCCCGTCTTCGTCGCCGACTTCGTCCTCTCGGACGTCGGGACGGGTGCGCTGATGGGCGTGCCCGCTCACGACGACCGCGACCACGCGTTCGCGACGAAGATGGGCGTTCCCATCGACCCGGTCGTCGCGCCCGTCCCCGAGGACGGGGAGCCGACCCCGCCGGACGTGAGCGAGTCAGCGTACACGGAGGACGGCGTGCTGGTGAACAGCGGCGAGTACGACGGGCTGGCGAGCGCCGAGGCGCGCGACCGACTGACCGAGGACGTCGACTCGGCCGAGCACCACACCCAGTACCGCCTGCGCGACTGGCTCATCTCCCGCCAGCGCTACTGGGGGACGCCCATCCCGGTCGTCCACTGCGACGACTGCGGTCCCGTGCTGGTGCCCGAGGAGGAGTTGCCGGTCGAACTGCCGGAGTTCATCAACACCACGGGGAACCCGCTGGACGAGGCGACCGAGTGGAAGGAGACGACCTGTCCCGACTGCGGCGGCGAGGCGGTCCGCGAGACGGACACGATGGACACGTTCATGGACTCCTCGTGGTACTTCCTGCGGTACGTCTCGCCCGACAAGGACGACGGCCCGTTCGACGTGGCGCGCGCGAACGACTGGATGCCCGTCGAGCAGTACGTCGGCGGCATCGAACACGCCGTGATGCACTTGCTGTACTCGCGGTTCGTCACGAAGGTGGTCTCCGACATGGAGATGCTGGAGTACCGCGAACCGTTCGAGCGCCTGCTGGCACACGGGATGGTGCAACTGGAGGGCGAGAAGATGAGCAAGTCGAAGGGGAACGTCGTCTCGCCCGAGCGAATCGTCGAGGAGTACGGCGCGGACACGGCCCGCCTGTTCATGACGCAGGCCGCCCAGCCCGACCGGGCGTTCGACTGGTCCGAGGAGGGCGTCCGCTCGACGTACCGGTTCCTGACGCGGCTGAAGCGGACGGTCGACGAGTTCACCGACGGCGACGCCGACGGCGAGGCCGACGCGGTGGCCGCCTACGTCGACAGCGAGATAGACGCGACGGTCGCCGTCGCCACCGAGGAGTACGACACGCTGACGTTCAACACGGCGCTGCGGGAGGCGCAGGGGCTGGTCGGGACGCTCCGGAACTACCGGGAGCACGTCGACGGCGCGGTCGACGAGCGGACGTTCCGTCGCGGTCTGACGGTCGCGGTTCGGCTGTTGGCCCCGGTCGCCCCGCACCTGTGCGAGACGCTGCACGCGGACCTGGGCGGCGAGGGGTTCGTCGTCGACGACGACTGGCCCGAGTCGGGAGCCGACCCCGACGAGGCGGCGCGGCGGCGTCGACTGGTCGAGAACACCCGCGAGGACGTGCGCAACATCGTCGACGTGGCGAACATCGACGACCCCGAGCGAATCGACGTGGTCGTCGCGCCCGCGTGGAAACACCGCGCGCTCGACGTCGCGCTGGAGAGCGACGCGCCCAACCTCATCGGCGAGTTGATGAGCCACGACGAGATACGCGAGCGGGGCGACGCCGCGGCGTCGTACGGGCAGGACCTGCAGGCGGAGCGGGAGGCGCTGACGCCCGCGCTGCCGCCCGAGCGCGAGTACGAGGCGCTGACCGCGGCGGCGTGGCTGGTCGAGCGCGAGTTCGGCGCCCCCGTCCGCGTGCTGCGCGCGGAGGAGGCGGACGACGACGTGGTCCGCAAGGCCGAACCCGGCCGGCCGGCCATCGACATCGTCGAGTGACCCGACCGGTCGGTACCCGTCGCTCCGACCGACTCGTGTCGAGTGTTTCGAGGAGGATTGTCTAGAGACCTAACCAAATCATGTACAATCAACCAACTCTTATTCGAAGATAGACAGTACGGTTATGGGCGACTCGTGTGTATCACAAGTCAGTGAGAGAACAGCTCGTCACGGCAATCATCCCCACCTACGGACGGCAGCCCTCTCGCCTCCTCGACGCCGCGGAGAGCGTCGCGAACCAGACGTACGACGACATCGAACTGCTCGTCGTCGACGATTCGTCCGCCCGGGTCTCCGAGCGAGTCGAGGCTCGCTGGGGCGACGCACTCGACGTTCGCTGCCTCCGCGGCGACGAGAGCGGCGTCTCGGCGGCGCGAAATATCGGACTCCGGGCGGCGCGCGGCGAGTTCGTCGCCTTCCTCGACGACGACGACGAGTGGCGCCCCGAGAAGACCGCCCGCCAAGTGCGGGCGTTCGAGGAAGACGAGGGAGACCCGAGACTCGGACTCGTCTGTACGGGCGAACGCCACGTGGACGGCGACGGACGAGTCGTAAACGAGCACTGCCCGACGCTCTCGGGAGTCGTTACGGAGCGCCTCCTCCGGGGTCGGCGGCTCGCACCGACGTCGAGCGCGATGGTCCGGACGGAACTCGTCGAGGAGCACGACTGCTACTTCGACGAACAGTTGTCCTACATGGAGGACAACGACTGGTACATCCGCCTCTCGCAACACTGCCGGGTCGAATCGATATCCGACCCGCTCGTCCTCCGCGGGACCGGCGACCACGACCAGTTGAGTGGCGACTTCGAGGCTGTTCTCGCCGCCTACTCGCGGTATCTCGGCAAGCACCGGTCGCTGGCGTCGGAGTACGGCCGCGACTGCAGCCGGGTGTTCGTCGCTAATCTGTCCCAGACGGTCGCCACGAACGCTCTCGGCGCCGGTCGTTACCCCACAGTGCGCCGGTACGCGTTCCGGGCGCTCAAACACGACCCCACGCACGCGTCGGCGTATCCCCTGCTGCTCGTCGGTCTGGGGGGGCGACCCGTCCACCAGTTCGCCCGAACGTTCCGACAGAGATTCAGTCGGATGTCGCTGGCGGTGTAACGACGGTCTCGCGACCACGGCCGAACTATCTCGCTTCGAGCCGCCGACGGGAGTGGCCTGGTCCCGTCGGCCGAGGGCGAAGTGTGCGACCCGATGGCGGGCGAGAGCGCGACGATGAAGGAGACCAAGAGGACGGACGGGGACGAGGCGAAAAACGGAGTCAGTTCTGGCTGGGACCCGCTCAGTTCACGTCGATGTGGTGGGAGTCGTCCTCCGAGTCGTCGACGTGGACCTTCGGGAGGGTGACGGTGAGCACGCCGTTGGAGTAGCTGGCGCTGGCGTCCTCCTCGCGGACCTCGGTGGGGAGCGAGACGGTGCGCCGCGCGGACGCGCTGCGGCGCTCGCGCCGGAGGTACGCGCCCTCCTCTCCCTCCTCCTGTTCCATCGAGCGCTCGGCCGCGATGGTGAGGCGGCCGCCGTTGACGGTCACGTCGATCTCCTGCTTGTCGTAGCCCGGGAGGTCGGCCACGACGACGAGTTCGTCGTCGTACTCCGCGAGGTCGATGCTGAAGCCGCCCATCCCCCGCGAACCCCAGTTGCCGTCCCAGTTGCCGCCCCGGACGTCGTCGAAGCCTCGGGTCATCCGGTCGAACATGCGGTTCACGTCGTCGAAGGGGGTCATTCGGTCCATCGGAATATCACCGGGACGAATAGAGGCCGTCCGCGATATTAAGCGTAGCCGGAGCCGTGATAGCTACGCGCACTGGGTTCCCGACGGTCGCTCGTCCGCTCGCGGGTTCGAGGGCGAACGGGGGTCCGAAACGACGCCGCCGTTCGGTTACTCCACGTCGATTCTCGTTCCCCCTCGCTCGGACCGTTCCTTCGGGAGCGTGACGGTCAGGACGCCGCGTTCGTACTCGGCGTCCGCCTCCGTCCCGCGGACGTCGACCGGGAGCCGGATTCGGCGGTTCACGCCCCGGCGTGTGCGCTCGCGCCGGTGGTACCGCGCGCCCTCCGCCCCGGCCGCCTCGTCCGTCTCCGCCTCGCGCTCGGCGCTCACGACGAGCACCCTGTCGTCGACGCTCACGTGAATCTCGTCGAGTTCGAACCCCGGGAGGTCGAGCGTCACGACGAGCGCGTCGTCCGTCTCCAGGACGTCCGCGCTTGCACCGCCGCCGCGGCGGCCGCCTCCTTCGAGGTCCCGTCCCAGTTCCTCGAGTTCGCGACTCATCCGGTCGAACAGGTTCTCGATGTCGTCGAACGGGCTACGTCCGGACATGTCGGTCCATCGGCGGTCAGCGTGCTTGAGTCTTGTCGCGGAGCCGGTACCACCCGGTGTCGCTCGGCACCGCTCGACACCGCGCCGGCCGGGCGGCCCGACTGGCCGCCCCAGCGGGTCGCGCGGTCAGTAGACGACGTGGTCGGTGTCGTACGACCCGAGCACGCGGACCCAGCCGTTCGACGCCAGTTCCTCCAGGTCGTCGACGGCGGCGCGCGCGCGGTCCTCGTACAGGCCGGCCTCGAAGTCGAGGTGGAAGAGGTAGTCGCCGAGTCGCTCGCCGCTCGGGCGCGACTCGATGCGCGAGAGGTTGATGTCCCGTTCGGCGAACGCCTCCAGCACCTCCAGCAGGAGGCCCGGGTAGTTCGCGCCGGGGTACACCGCGACCGACGTCTTCCCGCCGGCCTCCGACCGCTCGGACGCCGGCGCGACGACGAGGAACCGCGTCGCGTTCGACGGGCGGTCCTGGATGTCCTCCGCGAGCACTCGCAGCGTCGGGCCGGCGTCCGTCGACTCGGCGTTCGCGGGGTGGCCGATGGCCGCCACCGAGGGGTCGTCGCGGGCGCGCTCGACCCCCCGGGCGGTCGAGGCGACGGCCTCCCGTTTCACGTCCGGGTACTCCCGTTCGAGGAACGAGCGGCACTGCGCGAGCGCCTGCGAGTGGGAGGCGACGACGGAGAACTCCTCGGACTGGGCCAGCAGTCCGTGACGAATCGGAGTGACGATCTCGCGCACGACGGCCACGTCGGCGTCGGTGAGCGCGTCGAGGCTCTCGGTCACGCTCCCCTCGATGCTGTTCTCGACGGGGACGACGCCGCGCTCGCACGTCCCGTCCGCGACGGCCTCCACGATGGCCGTGACCGACTCCCGGAAGACGACGTCGTCGGCGACGGCCTGCGCCGCGCGGTGGGAGTACGTTCCGGCCGGCCCCAGGGTGACGGCCTGCATGCTCCGCGGTGGGCCGCGGTTCCGGATAAGCCCATCGGGTTCGGCGGTCGTCCCGCCGGCTGCTCGACGCGGGGAGCCGTGGTCTACCGCTCGGCGCAGTACTCGACGAAGTTCCGCAGGATGCGGAGCCCCGTCTCGCCGGACTTCTCGGGGTGGAACTGGGTGCCCATCACGTTCCCCGCCTCGGTGGCGACGACCGCCGGGAATCGCCCGCCGTAGTCGCTCGTCGCCACGACGGCGCCGTCGTCGTCCGGGACGGCGTAGTACGAGTGGACGAAGTAGGCGTAGCCGCCGTCGACGCCCGCGACGAGCGGGTGGTCGCGCGTCACGTCGAGTTCGTTCCACCCCATGTGGGGGACCGTCCGGTCGGTGCCGAACCGGACGTTCCGGCCGGGGACGAGTCCCAGCCCCTCCACGTCCCCCTGTCCGGCGCGTTCGGCCTCCTCGCTCGTGGTGAGCAGCATCTGCATCCCGAGACAGATACCGAGCAGCGGTCGCCCCGCCTCGGCGTGGTCCACGAGCGCCTCGCGGTACGGTCCGGCGTTCTCCATCCCCTCGCGGAACGCGCCCACGCCCGGGAGGACGACGCCGTCGGCGGCGGCGAACGCCGTCGGGTCGTCCGAGACGGTGACGCTCGCGCCCGCGCGTTCGAGGCCGCGCGTCGCGCTCCGGAGGTTGCCCAGTCCGTAATCCACCAGGACGACGTCCGCTATCGTCTCACTCGCGTCCGCGTCCGCTTGGACCCCGCTCATGGGCGGGAGTTACCGCCGGAGGGATAAGTACCGACCGCTCGGGGAGAGGCGTGCCGGTCACGTCTATATCTCACCGCACTCCGCGTGAAATCGGTCGATTTCGGGGCTCAAATGAGAACGCTTTTGTTCGCTAACTATTGAGAACTGACCGAATCATGCAGGACCGACGCGACTTCCTGACGTCGGCCGGCGCCCTCGGGGCGCTCGGTCTCACGGGCCTCGCAGGGTGTACGAGCGACAGCGGTTCCGGGTCGGGCGGCACGCCGACCGGCGCCGCGACCGACGCGGCGACCACCGCCGCATCCGACGACACCGAGGCGGCCGACACGACCGAAGCCGCAGACACGACCGAGTCGACGGAGTCCGGGGCGTCGATGTACGGCGGCGAACTCAACTTCATCATGAGTCCCTCGGAGCCGCAGGACCTGATGATGGCGCAGTACGCGCCGGTCAAGTCGTACCTCTCGGAGGAACTCGGCGTCGAGACGGCGCTCAAGTACGGCGCCAACTACTCGGCGGTGCTCCGGGCGCTCGGGTCGGGCACGGCGGACGTCGCCGAGATGGGGCCGTTCGCGGCCGCGCTCGGCGAGATGGACGAGCAGGCGAACATCGCGCTCCAGCGGAAGGGGTACGGCTCGTACACCTACACGTCGGTGTGGGTCACGACGGCCGACTCCGACATCTCTTCTATCGAGGACCTCGAGGGGGAGACGGTCGCGCTCGCGGACCGCCTCTCGGCGTCCGGGTCGCTGTTCCCGCTGTACATGGCGAAGCAGGCCGGTCTCGACATCGGCGAGTACCCGACCGGCGACGGCGGCGCCGACTTCACGGTCCAGTACGCCGGCTCGGGTGGCCACGGCGCGGCGTTCGCCGCGCTCGACTCCGGACAGGCCGCCGCGGCCGGCGTGGGTCAGTTCATCACGCTCAACGACGACCGCGAACTCAAGGATGGGTACGAGTACGTCGAGACGTACGACGGCATCCCGCGCGCGCCCATCTGCGTCAGCCCCGAGATATCCGACGAGGCGCAGACGGCCGTCGTCGACGCGCTGACCGGCGCACCCGAGTCGATGTATCTGGGCGAGGACGGCGAGGCCGACACGGACGACGACCTCTGGTTCTCGGCGGTCCGCGAGGCGAGCCGCGAGACGTACAAGCCGGTCATCGACGTCGCCGAGGAACTCGGCATCGACATCGACCAGTTGGGCTGAGCGGGCCGACCGTCCGCCACCGCTCGCCGCGGCGGAATCACTACATCTTTCCTCCTGTGGTGGAACGCTCCACCAACTCGCGCCCCGGCCGGTCCCCGGTCGGGGCCGCGGCGTCGCGTCGCACGCACACCCCGGCCCGGTCGGCCGTCACCAGACCACCACACCACATGGCAGTCGTCGAACTACAGAACGTCACCAAGCGCTACGGCGAGACGGTCGCGCTCGACGACGTGACGGTGTCCATCCCCGAGGGGGAGTTCGTCGTCGTCCTCGGCCCGTCGGGGGCCGGGAAGTCGACGCTCCTCCGCATCCTCAACGGGCTGACGGAGCCCACCGAGGGCACCGTCAGCGTCGTCGACCGACCGCCCGCACAGGTTCGCGAGTCCATCGGCATGGTGTTCCAGTCGCACTACCTCATCGAGACGATGAGCGCGTACCGGAACGCCCTGACCGGCGCGCTCGCGCGAACGAACTACCTCCGGAGCCTCCTCTCGCTGTACCCCACCGCCGACAAGGACGCCGCGCTCGAAGCGCTCGACACGGTCGACCTCCTCGACGAGGCCGGCCAGCGCGCGGGGTCGATGTCCGGCGGGCAGCAACAGCGCGTCGGCATCGCCCGCGCGCTGGTCCAGCGACCGGACCTGCTGCTCGCGGACGAACCGGTCGCCTCGCTCGACCCGAAGGCGGCCGCCGACGTGATGGGCTACCTCCGGAGCGCGAGCGCCGAGCGGAACCTCACGACCGTCGCGAGCCTCCACCAGGTGAACCTCGCGCGCGAGTTCGGCGAGCGCTTCCTCGGCGTCCGCGACGGCGAGGTCGTCTTCGACGGCACCCGCGAGGAACTCACGATGGACACGGTCGACGACATCTACTACGGCGAGGGCGGCGAGGAGAGCCTGAGCGACGACGAGGGCGCGCGCGAGGCCGTCGCGGGCGACGTGAGCGACGGGAGCGGCGCGCCGGGGACCGACCACTCCGGGGAGGTACGGGGATGAGCGGCGACGCCCGATCGGACGGCGGGACGGCCGAGTCGGCGCAGTCCCGGTCCCAGTCCGCGCCGTTCATCGCCGACGCCCGCCGCCGTCTCGAGCGCGCACAGAACGTCCGGCGGCTGGCGATGTTCCTCGTCGTCGCCGCCGTGCTCGTCCTGCTGTACTACGGGCTCCAGACGGTGGGGTTCGACTGGGCCGAACTCGAACGGCAGTGGCCCGCGTTCGCGGCGTCGGTCGGCGACTTCGTCCCGCCGAACTTCCGCGACTTCACGCTCTACTCCAAGGCGAACGGGCTCGGCGCGGAGGACACGCGAACGAGCAACCTCTCGGGGCTGTGGGGGTCGTTCGCCCACCCCGGGACGTTCCTCGACTCGATTCTGACGGAGGAGGGTCGCGGCCGGACCATCGTCGGGCTGGCGGTCATCACCATCGTCATCGGCTTCGTCGGGACGTGTCTGGGCGCGCCGCTGGCGCTGCTGTTCGGCGTGCTCGGCTCCGAGCGCGTGACGCCGTTCCCCTTCAACTTCCTCTTCCGCGGGACGATGTCGACCATCCGCGCCATCCCGGCGCTGGTGTGGATTCTGGTCTACATCCCGCTGACGGGGCTGACGCCGCTGTCGGCGGTGCTCGCGGTGGGGACCGACACCGTCGGGAACCTCGGCCGCCTGTTCACCGACGAACTCGAGGAGATAAACGACGGCCCCATCGAGGCCATCCAGTCGACGGGCGGGTCGCGCTCGCAGATCATCACGTTCGGGATGCTCTCGCAGGTTCGCAACTCGTTCGTCGCGTGGACGCTGTACATCCTCGAGATCAACACCCGCATCGCCATCTCGCTCGGCGTCGTCGGCGCGGGCGGCATCGGTCAGTACATCGACCTGCGCATCCAGTACACCGCCTACCCGCAGGCGGCGGCGGGCATCTTCATGGTCGTCGTCATCGTGCTCTCGGTGGAACTGTTCTCCTCGCGCATCCGCGCGTGGCTCCGCCCCGGCGAGAGCGAGGGGAAGGGCGTCGTGGACGTGCTCCGCGACCTGGCCAACCCGAACAAGTGGCTCGGCACGGGCGTCTCGCGGTCGAACGAGTAACCCGCTCGCCGGCGCGACGGACTTCCGCTTCTCGTCGGGTCCGGAGCCGGACCCTCAGAAGCGCGCGCGCAGTTCCGCGCGCAGGTCGTCGAGGTCCATCCCCTTCTGCGCGAGGAGGACGAGCAGGTGGTAGACGAGGTCCGCGCTCTCGGCGGCCAGTTCCTCCCGGTCGTCGTCCTTCGCCGCGAGGATGGTCTCGGTCGTCTCCTCGCCCAGTTTCTCCAGCACCGCGTTCTCGCCCTTCTCGTGGGTGAACAGCGAGGCCGTGTACGAGTCGGCCGGCAGCGTCTCCCGGCGGTCCTCGATGACGGCGAACAGTTCGTCGAGCACGGCTTCCTCGCCGGCCCCGTCCTCGGTCGCTTCGGTCACTCCCCCGCCTCCGTGGGCCGTGCGTCGTCCGTGCGTTCGGCGGTTTCGACGGTCTCGTCGTCCGTCGCATCAGCGTACGCCTGCGCGAAGAAGGCGAGGTCGTGAATCCGCGAGTCGGGGGTGAGCTCCGGGTGGAAGGAGGTGGCGACGACCGGACCCTGTTTCACGGCGACGGGGTTCCCCTCCCAGCGGGCGAGCACCTCGACGTCCTCGCCCACTCGGTCGATGACGGGCGCGCGGATGAACACCGCGGGGAACGGGTCGTCGAGTCCGGCCACGTCGAGCGGCGCCTCGAACGAGTCCGTCTGCCGGCCGAACGCGTTGCGGTCGACGCTCACGTCGAGGACGTCGAGGGTGTCGACCCGGTCGTCCTTCGCGTCGGCGGCGGCGACGATGAGCCCCGCACAGGTCGCCAGCACGGGCTTGCCGGCGCGGACGTGCGCCCGTATCTCCTCGTCGATGCCCTCCTCGCGCAACAGCCGCGAGATGGTGGTCGACTCCCCGCCCGGCATGAGGAGCACGTCGCAGTCGGGGACGACGCCGGCGTCGCGGACCGCGACGACGTCCGCGTCGACGCCGTGCGAGGCGGCCGCGGTCCGGATGGCTTCGGCGTGTTCCGAGACGTCGCCCTGGACGGCGATGACGCCCGCTTTCATGGTCGCTAGTGCGTGGAGGCGGCGTGAAAAGGTGTCGCTCGGCGGCTACTCCCCCGACGACTCGGGCTCACTCGGGCTCAGACGGTAAACCGGAGGAGCAGGACGAGCACGCCGAACAGGACGCCGAACGCGATGACGGTCTTCGGGTCGATACGAATGGCGTTGCGGTCCTCCGCGTCGAAGTACCGGACCAGCCCGGCACTCGACATCAGCCCCCCGCTGTTCTGGCCGCTGCTCATGTTCGAGGGCTGGTGAGCCGCCCGCGTAAGCTTTTCGACTCCGCGCCCTCCCCGGTTACGCCGCGCGGCGCGCCGCGCGTGTCGACGGTCGACGACCGGCGGGGTGAGTAATCCTTATGCGAGGCGCGAAGCAACTCGGAGTCGGAATGACCGTCCGACTGAAGGACTTCTACGCGGACTGGTGTGGCCCGTGCAAGACGCAGGACCCCATCCTCGAGGAACTCGAAGCCGACTACCCCGACGTGCGCTTCGAGAAAGTCGACGTCGAGGACGAACAGGAGGTCGCGAACCAGTACCAGGTCCGCTCGCTGCCGACGCTCATCGTCGAGAACGACGACGGCGTCGTGGACCGGTTCGTCGGCGTGACTCAGCGCGAGGACATCGAGGCGGCCCTCGCCGACGCCGGCGCGTAACCGCGCTCGACGCGGTTCTCAGCGGCTCTGCGCGTCGAGTGGCGACGCCGTCGGTCGTCCCGTCGCGCTCGACCCCGACTCGGCTCGTCGCCGGCCCTCGAACCGGCGGTCGCCGCTCGCGTCCGCGGCGACCGGACTCGCAACCGTTAACACGCGTCCGGTCGCGTACTGTACCCATGGCGAGTTTCGACGCGGCCGAGCGACGCACCCTCGACAAACTCATCTGCATGCGGTGTAACGCCCGCAACCCTCCGCGCGCGGAGAGTTGCCGCAAGTGCGGCTACTCGCGGCTCCGGCCGAAGGCGAAGGAACCCCGCACTGCGTAACGCCCCGGCGCTCCGGCGGGCCGACGGCGACCGCCCGACAGCGACCGCCGTGGCCCGCTCCCGCTCGGTCTCCGGAGAGTGGGGTTCGACTCGCTCTCCCGGCCCCGTTCTCGTCACTCGTCGTACTTCGGTTCGCGCTCCTCCGCACGCTCGAGCGCGCGCTCGACGACGTCGCGGACCGACTCCTCCTCGCTCGCGTGGAAGGCGTCTCCGTGACCGGCGTACATCGCGGTCACGGAGTCGGGTAGACGGTCGAGCAACTCCCGCAGGCTCTCGATGAGCCGCTCGCGCGACTGGCCCGACATGTCCGTCCGGCCGAACGACCCGTCGTCGTACGCCTCGTCGTTGTACACCACCACGTCGCCCGAGAACAGTACCGTCTCGCCGACGAACGAGACGTGGTCGGCGGCGTGGCCCGGCGTGTACACCACCTCGAACGTCTCGTCGCCGAGCGAGAGTTCGTCGCCGTCGGCCAGCGCGCGGTCCCGTCTGGGGTGGTCGGCGTACGCGTACAGGTCCGCGTCGTACGCGTCGAGCACCGCGTCGAGTTCCCCCACGTGGTCGTGGTGCTGGTGGGTGAGCGCCACGCGGTCCAGCGTCGACGTGAACTTCGCCACCACGTCCTCGACCCCCGGCATCGTCCCGACGTCGACCAGCGCGGGTACCGCCCCGTCGACGAGGTACGCGTTGCAGGTGAACTCCTCCGCGTCCTCGGTCACGTTTACGACGTCCATACCGCGTCCTCGGCGGGGACGGTGTTAAATGGAGCGTGAGACGGCAGGACTCCGGCGCCCACGCCGTCGGTCGTTCGAGCCGACCCCCCACACTTTTCCGTGGCAATCGGCTAGCGGAGAGTGTATGGGATTCGGTAGCTACGACGAGTCCGAGCAGGAGAACCAGGAACTCGACGCCGACCTCGACGAGGAGACGGTGAACGCGGGCGAGAGCGACCACCAGGGAGACGTCGAGTTCGAGGCGGGGGCGTCGAACGACGAACTCCTCGACCGACTCAAAGACATCAAGGCCGACGCGGACTCCTGAGGCCGGAGGGTGAAGTCCGGCGCTCGGGCGCTCGGGGTCGCGTTCTCCGACGGGCCGGAGCGCGCGACGCTCGCGGGCGCGCTGGTCAGAGCCGACCGCGCGCTCTCGGGACTGGCGTTCGCGTCCTGTTCGGTCGGCGGGACCGACGCCACCGACGCAGTTCTCCGCTGTTTCGACGCGCTCGACCGCGAGGACGTCCAGCTACTGCTGCTCGCCGGCATCGCGCCAGCGTGGTTCAACGTCGTCGACCTCCGGCGCGTCCACGACGCCGTCGAGCGGCCCGTCCTCTCGGTCTCCTTCGAGGAGAGCGAGGGGCTCGAACCCGCCCTGCGCGAGCAGTTCTCCGGCGACGCGCTCGCGGACCGACTCGCGGTGTACGACCGGCAGCCGCCGCGGACGCGCGTCCGGGTCGGGGGGCCCGACGGGGGAACCGACCTCTGGATTCGCGTCGTCGGGGCGAGCGCGGAGGCGGCCGGCGACGCGCTGCGCGCGCTGACGCCCACGGACGCGAGCCGACCCGAACCGCTCCGCGTCGCACGCGTCGCGGCGTCCGCCGGGCGCGCCTACAGCGCGGCGGTCACCGGCGAAGGCGGCCCGGACGGAAAGGGGTAACTCCGCGGCGGCCGGGGTTCGGGTATGAGCGAGCACGAACTCGACTCGGAGCTCCGGGTGACCGACTGTACCCGCTGTCCCGAACTGGTGGAGTCGCGCTCACGCATCGTCAACGGGACCGGCCCGACCGACGCGGACCTGGTGTTCGTCGGCGAGGCCCCCGGCGCGAAGGAAGACGAGCAGGGGGAGCCGTTCGTGGGCCGGTCGGGGACGGTGCTCGACGACGCGCTCTCGGACGTCGGCGTCGCGCGCGAGGCCGTGCGCATCACCAACTGCGTGCGCTGTCGGCCGCCCGAGAACCGCGACCCGACGGCCGAGGAACTCGCCAACTGCCGCGGGTACCTCGCGGAGGAACTCGCCCGACTCGACCCGGACCTCGTCGTCACGCTCGGGAAGGTGCCCTCCGAACACCTGCTCGACCGCTCCGTCTCCGTCACCTCGGAGGCGGGCGACGTGTTCGACGCGCGCGTCGGCGAGACGGCCGTCCGCCTGCTCGTCTGCGTCCACCCGGCGGCGACGCTGTACGACCGGAGTCAGGAGGAGACGTTCGAGTCGACCATCCGGCGGGCGGCGGAACTGGCCGGCGTGGGCGGCGACGGCGGGGACGGCCAGTCGCAACTCGGCGACTACTGAACCTACGCGCTCAGAGGAGACACGCCGCCGCGGCGACGACGCCCGCCGCCGACAGCACGACGCCCATCCCCCTCGTGAGCGTCACCTTCCAGTCCGCGGGTTCGACGCGGCCGGCCGACTTCCGGCCGATTGCGTCGACCACCTCCTCGAACCGGGCCATCCGGTAGGGCCAGGCGGCCATCGGGGGACCGAACAGCAGACCGGCGCCGGCGACGGCGAAGAGTTCGGCTGAACACACGTGGAGGTCCTCGTCTCGCGATTTCGACTCGGGGAGCAAAACCGTTCCGCCGGCGTTCGGGGCGCTTCCGGGGAACGGCGAGTCCGCGCGTCGGTCGGTCAGTCGAGGTAGGGGCGCTCGATTGCGCTCTCGGCACCGACGAGCGCGCTGATGCGGCGGGTTATCCAGTCGAACAGCACGATGAGGGGCGCGAGCACGCGCTCGACTACCCGGACGACCGGCGCGGCGGTCAGCGACCACGTCCGCGCGTTCGCGAGACCGACCGACTTCGGGACGATCTCCCCGCCGACGAGCAGGAGGAAACTGGTCGCCACCGTGGTCACGACGACCGCGGGGCCGGCCGGGAGGGACTCGGCGACGAGGACGGTCACGATGCTCGAGATGGCGACGTTGACGACGTTGTTCCCGACCAGGAGCGTCACGAGGAGACGGTGGGGGTCGTCGTGGAGGTCCTTGAGGACGCGCGCCCGACGGTCGTCCGTCGCCGCCTGGCGCTCGACCCACTCGCGGGGCAACGAGAAGATGGCGGTCTCCGAACTCGAGAAGAACGCGCTGCACGCGAGGAGAATCGTCGTCGCCGCGACTCCGACCGCCAGCGTCGACAGGCCGTCCATGGGCCCAGTACGGGCAGCCCCCGCAAGAACGCGTCGTCCAGTTCGTGGGGGCGTTACTTCCCGCCGCGGTTGCCCTTCGAGACGCTCGGACGGGTCTTCTCCGCGCCCTTCCCGCGCGTGCGCAGGCCGCGGTTGCTCTTGCCGGCGTTCGTCAGGCCGCGGAACGCTCGGCCCCTCTGGGAGTCCTGACATATCCAGTTGAGGTCGTCGTCCGACTGGATGGCGGGGTGTTCGGGGTCGACCAGGATGGTCTCGAACCACTTCTGGGAGCCGTCTTGCCCGACCGAGTAGGAGGCGAGCACGCGCATGTTGGGGTACTTGCGCGAGACGCGCTCCTCGCCGATGCGCTGGATGGACTTCCGGCGGCCGATGCGGTTGACGCCCTGCCGCTTCGAGCGGCGACCGGCCTTGTGTCGCTGTTTGCGCGCGCCACCCTTACGGACGGAGACGCGCGCCATCACGACGCCCTGCTTGGCCTTGTAGCCGAGTTCGCGCGCCTTGTCGAGGCGCGTCGGGCGGTCGATGCGGACGATGGCGCCCTGCTCGCGCCACTCCTGCTTGCGCTGCCACTGTAGCTCGGCGAGTTTCCCGTCGTCCGGGTTCCGCCAGGCTTCCTTGATGTGCGAGTAGAAGCTTCGTGCCATGGGTTGCTCCGCGGGCGCTTGCGATTCAGCCGGGGTTCGGGCGGGTCCCCCGCCCCCGGGGCGTCCGACGACGCCCGCCGGCCACATTTCGTCCCGGCAAACCGGGTGCCCGCTGGCGGCCCACGTGCCAGCGAGTTACCGGTGGTACCGGGGGCGCGCTGTTAAGCACTTCGAAGCGTCCACGCGCTCGGGTCCGGATGCCACGGAGGCCCGGTCGCAGTCGTCTCGCCAGGGTCGCTCTCGCTCGACTTCGTTTCCCGCTCCGCGGGCGGCTCACCCGCGAGTTCGCCGCCGTCCTCCCGAGGCCTCGTACGCTCCGCTCACTCGGCCTCGCTCCCCACGAACGCCCGGACGGACTCGAACGTCCCGTCCGCGACGGCCGCCGCGACGGCGTCGGCGTCGACGTCGGGCGTCTCGCGCGGGTACTTCCGGCCGAAGTAGCCGACGACGTTCCCCACGTCGCGCGCGAGCAGTTCGTCGGCGTTCTCGTGGGTCGTCTCGACCGACTGCGGCCAGTCGAAGACGACGACGCCCTCCTCGCTGATGGCGACGTTGTGCTCGCTCATGTCCGCGTGGACGTACCCCGCGCGGTAGGCGGCGTCCACCTCCCGGAGGACCAAATCGAGTACGCCGACGACCTGTTCGGACTGGAGCCTCGCGTTCGCGAGTTCGACGCCCGGGAGCTTCTCCATCACGATGGCGTGCCGGTTGTGGTCGACGGGCTGTGGTACCGACACCTGCGGGTAGAGGTCTTCGAGCGCGCCGTACTCGCGCTCCGCGGCCTTGCGGGCGGTGTACTGCCAGGAGACGTGGTGGTGGTCGGCGGTGTAGTCGCGCTCCTTTCGCACCTGTCGGAAGTTGGTGTACCCCTCGCGGTGGAACTTCAGCGCGAGCGGGCGGTACGACTCCACCTCGTACACGTCGCTCTCCTTGCCGACGCCGAGGGGAGCGCCCACGCCCAGTACCGTCTCCCGCTCGGCGAACGTCCGGAGCGCGAGCGCGTCGTACCCCTCGAACGTGAGCTGGTACCCCTCGTACTGGATGGTCTTGCGCCGCACCAGCCCCCGCTCGGCGCACCGCTGCACCCGGTAGTCCACCTCCTCGTCGGTCAGGTCGGCGTAGTCGGGGAGTTTCTCCCGCTGGACCCACTCCGAGAAGCGCATCCCCTGCTCGACGCCCGACAGGAGGTAGAAGTCCCCGGCCTCGAGTTCGGCCATCACCCCCGCGACGTTCTCGACCATGCGGGGTAGTCGCCGGCCGCGCGGTAAAAGGAGTCGGTCGCGGGTCGTGCGCGGTACCAGAGCACGGGCCGTCCACGCCCCCGCGACCGGGCGGCGCGACTCCACGCGGGGTCGCAAACGATTTGCGCGCCCGGCGACGACGCCCCACATGGACCCCGCCGACCGGGAGTGGCGGCTGATACGCGAGGAGGCCCGCCCCGGCCCGCTGAACATGGCGCTCGACGAGGTGGCCGCCGAGACGGCCGCCGCGGGCGGCCCGCGGACCGTCCGGGTGTACCGCTGGCGGCCGTCGTGCCTCTCGCTGGGCTACCGGCAGGACCCGGCGACGGTCGACTGGGACGCCTGCCGCGAGGCCGGCGTGGACGTGACCCGCCGGCAGACGGGCGGGGGCGGTATCTACCACGACGAACACGGCGACGTCTCCTACAGCGTCGTCGCGCCGGCCGCGGAACTGCCGGGCGACCTCATGGACTGTTACCACCTGCTGTGTACGCCCGTGCTGGACGCCTTCTCGCGGCTGGGCGTCGACGCCGACTACGCCACCGAGGAGCGCCCGGCGCTGTACCACCCGGCGTGTTACCTCCGGGAACTCCACCCGGCCCACGACGTGCTCTCGGAGGGTGGGGACGGCAGAAAGCTCTCGGGGAACGCCCAGTACCGCCGGGAGGACGCCGTCATCCAGCACGGTTCGGTCACGTACGAGACGACCTCGGCGGCCCACCTCGCGTGTTTCGCCGACCCGGGGGTGAGCGAGGCGGCGTTCGGAGAACGGGTCGCCGGCGTCGCCGAGTCGACCGACGCGACGCGCGCGGAGGCCGTCGCGGCGTTCGAGGGCGCACTCGCGGACTGGGCCGACGCCGAGGCGGGCGCGTGGACCGACGCCGAACTCGCGCGCGCCGAGGAGATAGCCGACGAGAAGTACCGGAGCGACGACTGGGTCCGGCGGATACCGGGCGAGCGGTAGGCTGGTCCGTCCCCCGGTTCCGACACCGCTTTGCCCCCCGCCCCACGACGGCGGGTATGAGCACGGAGCGTACGGGAGAACTCCGCGTCGGCGCCCACGAGTCCATCGCCGGCGGGGTGTACAACGCCGTCGACGACGTCGTCGACGACGGGGGGAACTGCGGGCAGATATTCACCCACTCGCCGCAGGTGTGGCAGGCGCCGAACATCGACGACGAGGAGGCCGAGCGCTTCCGCGACACGTCCGACGAGCACGGCGTCGGGCCGTGGGTCATCCACTCGTCGTACCTCGTGAACCTCTGCACGCCGCGCGAGGACCTCCACGAGAAGTCGGTCGAGTCGATGCAACAGGAGGTCGAGGCGGCCGCGAAACTCGACGTCCCGTACGTCAACGTCCACCTCGGCGCACACACCGGCGCGGGCGTCGAGCGGGGACTCGACAACGCCGCCGCGGCGCTCGACGAACTCGACGTTCCGGCGGGCGTGACGGTCCTCGTCGAGTCGGACGCCGGGTCGGGCACCAAACTCGGCGGCGAGTTCGAACACCTCGCGGCGGTCCTCGACCGGTCTGCCCAGGACCTCGACGTCTGTCTCGACACGGCTCACGCGTTCGCCGCCGGGTACGACCTCTCGACGCCCGAGAGCGTCCGGGAGACCGTCGCGGAACTCGACGACGTGGTCGGACTCGAGCACCTCCAGTGCATCCACCTGAACGACTCCAAGCACGCCCGCGGGACGAACAAGGACGAACACGCGCACGTCGGCGAGGGCGAGATCGGCGAGGCGGGGATGCGCGCGCTCGTCAACCACGAGGACCTGCGCGGCGTGCCGCTCGTACTGGAGACGCCGACCGAGGACGGCAAGTCGTTCGCGTGGAACATCGAGCGCGTGAAGCGACTGCGCGAGGACTGAGTCGGGGCGAGCCGCGAAGCGGTCACCGACCACGCGGACCCGGAGATTGATGGCGCGATGCGCCGACCCGTACACGCATGAGCAGCGACTCAGTCGACGCCGAGCACGCCGACGCCCCGGACGCCTACGAGGACCTCGTGGAGCGGTACCGCCGCGTCTCCTACCTGGAGAGCGGGGCGAGCGTCCTCTACTGGGACCAGCAGGTGACGATGCCCGAGGGCGGCGCCCCCGCCAGGGGGAAACAGTTGGCGGCGCTGTCGGGGACGACCCACGAGAGACTGACGAGCGACGCGATGGCGGACGCACTCGACGCCGCCGAGGACGCCGACCTGACCGACGAGCAGGCCGCGAACGTCAGGGAGATCCGGCGCCGGCACGACCGGAACCGGAGCGTCCCCGAGGACCTCGTCGAGGAGTTGACCGAACACCAGTCGCACAGCCAGCAGGTGTGGAAGGAGGCGAAGGCCGCCGACGACTTCGACGCGTTCGCGCCCGAACTGGAGACGCTGCGGGACCTCCACGTCGACCGGGCGGAGGCCATCGACCCCGACCGGCCGCCGTACGAGGTGATGTACGAGGACGGCGAGCCGTACCTTCCCCTCTCCCGCATGGAGGAGGTATTCGACGAACTGAAGGACGCGCTCGTCCCGCTCATCGAGGAGATTCAGACGAGCGGCGCGGACCTCCCCTCGCCGTTCGTCGCCGCCGGCCCGTACGACGAGACGGAGCAGCGAGCGCTCTCGGAGGACGTGCTGGACCTGTTGAACTACCCGGACGACCGGGGTCGCCTCGACGTCTCCGCGCACCCGTTCACGTCGGGCAACCAGTTCGACTCGCGCATCACGACCCGGTTCAAGCCCGACGACCCGATGGACGCGCTGACGGCCACCATCCACGAGTTCGGCCACGCCAGCTACAACCTCGGCCTGCCGCAGGACCGCTTCGGCGAACCGCTGGGCGACTCGCTCTCCAGCGGCGTCCACGAGAGCCAGAGCCGATTCTGGGAGAACCACGTCGGCCGGACGAAACCGTTCTGGGAGCGGTTCGTCGACACCGCGAACGAGCACCTCGGAACCGACGCCACCGCCGAGGAGGCGTACGCCGCGGTCAACCAGATATACCCGGACAACCTCATCCGGGTCGAGGCGGACGAACTCACCTACCACCTCCACATCATCCTCCGGTGTGAGGTCGACCGGGCGCTCGTCGAGGGCGACCTCGGCGTGGACGAGATACCCGACGTGTGGGACGCCAAGATGGACGACTACCTCGGCGTCACGCCCGACACGGACACGGACGGCGCGCTCCAGGACATCCACTGGTCCAGTCGGTTCGCGGCGTTCCAGGGGTACACCATCGGCTCCGTGCTGGCGGCCCAACTCGACCACGCGATGCGCGAGGAGGTCGAAGACGTGGACGGGAAGATACGCGCGGGAGACCTCGAACCGCTGTGGGACTGGATGACGGAGAACGTCCACGGCCACGGCCGGCGCTACCCGACCGACGAACTGGTCGAGGAGGCGACGGGCGAACCGCTGACGGCCGACTACTTCGTGGACTACGTCGAGGAGAAGTTCGGCGACCTGTACGGGGTGTAGCGGGCGGGACCCGTTTTTCGACCGAACCTGTCCTCGTCCACGCGCTATTCGGCCGCAGTCGCGCGGTTTCTCCAGTCCTGACGCTGCCCAAAGACATATGTACTGGTGTGCCATACCATAGCATGTATGGCGTCGGCACCCCGTTCCGACGACGACCTGTTCGACGAGTTCCTGACCAGCCGCGGTCACGAGACGGAGCCAGCGCGCTGGGAGGAGTCGTATAACAAGAAACAGTGTCCCGACTGCGGGGGTCTTCACGGCGACACGGCCGACGAGTGTAGCGTATGCGGGTGGCGACCCGCGTCCGACTGACCGGGCCGACCGGGTCCACCTTCTGGCGTCGACGGCGACCGTAGAGCGCCCGCTCCGGGGCGGCCGGTCGGGAGAACTGACGCGAGCCGTTCGTCTCCCCGAATCGAGGTGAAACACGGCGCTTATGATGCAGGCCCGCAAGAGGGGGACAATGAGCGACCCGACCGTCGCCCGACTGTTCGGTGGCCCCGGCAGCGGGAAGACGACCGCGCTCCTCGACCGCGTGGAGCGCATCATCGACGAGGAGGGCGTCAGCGTTCGCGACGTGCTCGTCGTCTCGTACACCCGCGCCGCCGCCGCCGAGATACGCGAGCGGCTCGCGGAGCGCCTCGACACCACCCCGCGACACCTGCAGGGGAACGTCGCCACGATGCACGCGAAGGCGTACGAACTGTTGAACCTCTCGCGCGGCGACGTCGTGTCCGATAGCGACAAGGAGGAGTTCTGCGACGAGTACGGCATCGAGTACGAGGACGAGTACTCGGGGGCCGGCCGGCGGACGGCCCGGTCGACGACGCTCGGGAACAAGGTCATCGCGACCTCCCAGTGGCTGCAGCGGACGGACCGCGACGTCGCGGACTGGTACGACGTGCCGTTCCAGTGGGACGTCGAGGAGGTCCGCCTCCCGCCGGAGATCGACCCCAACGCGCAGGAGGGGAACAAGTACACGCCGACGTGGCCCTCCAGCGACGACCGGGTCGACATCCCCGAGGCCATCCGCGGCTGGCGTAACTACAAGGGCGAACACGAACTCGTCGGCTTCGCGGACATGCTCGAACGGGTGAAACAGCGGTCGCTCCTCCCGAACGTCGACTACCTCGTCATCGACGAGTTCCAGGACATCACGACGCTCCAGTACGACGTCTACGAGGAGTGGCGCCCCCACATGAAGAGGTGCCTCATCGCCGGCGACGACGACCAGGTCGTCTACGCGTGGCAGGGCGCCGACCCGGACCTGTTGCTCGACACGGAGGTCACGGAGGACGAGGTGCTGCCGAACTCCTACCGGCTCCCCTCGAACATCCTGAACGTCGTCAACCGCGAGATACGCCACATCGACAAGCGACAGGAGAAGGACCTCCGCCCGCGCAAGGAGGGCGGGTCGGTCGAGGCGGTCGAGTCGCCCTCGATGCTCGACCTGGTCCGGAACGTCCGCACGACGGTCAAGCGAACCGACGAGACGGTGATGGTGCTGTTCCGGGCGCGCTACCAGATGTTCCAGTTCATCGACGAGTTCATCACCGAGGGCATCCCGTTCTCGTGTCTCACCGACCAGCGGATGTGGACCGACCGCCTGACCGACTACGTCCGCGCGATCGAGTCGGTCGAGCGGAGCGAGGTGCTGACCGCGCTCCAGGCGCGCCGGCTGGCCGACATCCTGCAGGACTCCGCGTTCGGGTCGAACGAGCGGGACGACCTGTACGACTTCATCGACGACGTCGAGGAGACCGCCGAGGAGGACGACCTGGCGGAGATACCCGTCTCGCCGGAGGACGTGGCCGACTTCGTCCCGTTCATGCCCGACGGCCCGGCGGCCGCGGACATGGCGCGGAAGATAACCTCGTTCCAGCGCAAGTCCATCAAGGCGTACTTCGCGGGCGACTACGACGGGATGGACCCGAGCCGGGTCCGCCTCGGCACCATCCACTCCGCGAAGGGTCGCGAGGCCGACCACGTGTTCGTCTCCACCGACCTCACCGAGAAGGTGGTCGAGCAGATGGCCGCCCGCGTCGACCAGCAGGGCATCGAGGTGGAGGGACTCCCCGAGGGCGAGGAGTTCACCAAGACGACGAACCCCGTCCCCATCCTGACGGACAACGAGCGGCGGGTGTTCTACGTCGGGATGTCGCGGGCGAGAGAGCGGCTCGTCGTCATGGAGAACCTCGTGAACGGCGCGCCGACGCTGCCCATCAGCGTCCTCCTCCACAACGAACCCCGCGACGACCCGCCCGAGGAACTGGTCGCCGCCGTCGTCGACGAACAGGACGCGCCCGAGCCGGAGCCGTAATGGCGACCGCGGACCTCGACGTGCTCTCGACCGACTACGAGTTCCTCGCGACGGAACTGGCGGCGCGCGACGCGGTCGGGTTCGCCCACGTCGGCGACCGGTTCGACGACGACCTCCGCTACCTGACTCGCTTCTCCGGGCCCGACCGCGAGTACGCGTTCGTCTTCGCCGACGACGCGGCGACGCTCTGTGCCCCGGCGCTGTTCGACGCGCAGGCCCGACGGGAGTTCCCCGGCGAGACGGTCCGCACCGACGGGCGGAGTGACCCCGCCGGCGTCCGCGCGGCGGCGGCGCTCGCGGACCGCGGCGTCACGGGCGGCACGCTGCTCGTCCCGCGGGGGATTCCCCACGACGCCGCGGTGTACCTGCGCGACGCCGGCTTCGACCTGAAGTCGACCGCGGTCGTCGCCGACGCGAGGGAGGTGAAGGCTGACGACGAACTCGACCGCCTGCGGCGCGTCCAGCGAGCGGCGCTCAGGGGCGTCGCTCGCGCCGAGGCGGTCCTCGCCGCGGCGACGGTGGACGGGGACCTGGTCAGGTGGAACGGCGGCCCGCTCTCGACCGAACGGCTCCGCCGGCAGGTGAACGAGGTGTTGGCCGCCCACGGCGTCGCCGACGCCGACAACACCGTCGTCGGCTGCGGTCCCACGGCGGCGGACCTCCACTTCACGGGACTCGACGAGCTACGCCCCGGCGAGACGGTGCTGCTCGACGTCTCGCCGCGCGGCCCGGACGGCTACTACGGCGACGTGACGCGGACGTTCGCCGTCGGCTCCGAGGGTGGGTGGGAGCGGCGCGCGTACGTCGCCGTCGAGGCGGCGCGCGAGGCGGCGCTCGAGGAGGTGGCGGCGGGCGTGACGGCGTCGACGGTCCAGGAGGAGGCCGCGGCCGAACTCGCGGCCCACGGCTTCCGGGTCGACGGCGACGAGGTGGGGTTCACCCACTCCGTGGGACACGGCGTCGGCGTCTCGCTCCACGAGGGGCCGAGCCTCTCGGGGAGCGACGAACTCGAAGCCGGGAACGTGTTCACCGTCGAACCGGGCGTGTACGACCCCGAGACGGGCGGGGTCCGTCTCGAGGACCTCGTGGTCGTCACGGAGGAGAGGTACGAACTCCTCGGCGAGTACCCGTTCGGACTGGTTCCGCGCGAGCGGGACCGAGACCGAGCCTGACCCGCGGAAACGTCGGTTCCGCCGTGTTCACTCCGCGGTCCGGTCGCCGTTCTCGGTCCCCTCGCCGTCCTCGTCGGGCGCGGTCACGGCCGACCCCACCGTCCGCTCGACGAGTTTGCCCGGGATGTCACCGGGGGTGGTGAGCCGCTGCGGGAGGTACACCATCAGCGCGGCGACGGCGACGAACGCGGCGCCGACGAGCGGTTCGCCGTCGGCGGCCCGCTGGAGACCGTACACCGCGAGCGGGAGCGCGAATATCAGGCTCGCGCCGAGACCGAGCAGGTCGAGTATCCCGAGTGCCACACCGACCCGTTCGGCGCTCGCGGACAAAAGCCGTGCTATCGCGCACTCGGGCTACCGGGCGACCGGTTCGGGGAGGTCCTCGACGTTCTCGACGGAGAGCCCGGTCGTCACGAGCAGGCGGAGGCCGCGCGCGACGCTCATGTCCAACTCCTGGAAGTCGGTGGGGCGCATCATCACCAGCTTCCCGGCCGTCGGGTTCGGGCTGTGCGGGAAGAACACCGCCTTGAGGTCGGCGCCGATCGCGTCGCTGACGCGCCGGGGCGCCGGGTTGGTGACGAAGCCGATAGCGTACGTGTTGTCGTGCGGGAACTCCGCGACGACGACCCGGTCGAACCCGTCGGCGGGCGAGGCGATCGACTCGCTGACCTGCCTGACGCCGAAGTAGACGGCGCGGACGACCGGCAGGAGCGCGACCCCGCGCTCGAACCCGCCGAACAGCCGCCGTCCCGCCTCGTGGGAGGCGACGAAGCCGACGAACATGATGCCGACCGCGAGCAGGAGGGCCGCGAGCGCCTGCGCGAGCGGTTCGCTCCCCCCGACGAGCGCCGCGAGGTTGGTCCCGACGACGATGGGTCGGACCAGCCCGCCGATCCAGCGGACGGCGAACGCCAGGACGTACAGCGTGACCGCGAGCGGCGCGACGATGAACACCCCGGCGACGAAACTCCCCCGAAGTCGCGTGAACGCGTCCATGCCACCTTCTGACACCGGGGAGAAATAGCTCTCGTGGTATCACGACGTCGGAACGCTTTCCAGTTGTGAGAGCGAACCTCCGCCCGTGTTCACCGGCATCGTCGAGACGGCGGGCGAGGTGACGGACCGCGAGACGACCGCGGACGGGCTCAGGCTCCGGATTCGGGCGGAGGGCCTCGACGACCTCCACCCCGGTCAGTCCATCGCCGTGAGCGGGGTCTGTCTCACCGTCGAGGAGTTCGGAGACGTGCGCGACGGGGACGAACGATGGTTCACCGTCTTCCTCGCGGCCGAGACGGTGGCGAAGACGTACCTCGGCGACGTGCGCGCGGGCGACGCGGTCAACGTCGAGCGCGCGCTCCCGGCCGACGGGCGCTTCGACGGCCACGTCGTCCAGGGACACGTCGACACGACGACGCGCGTCACCGGCATCGAGTCGGTGGGCGAGGACTGGCGGTTCACGTTCGCGGTGCCCGAGGGGTACGGGAAGTACGTCGTCGACAAGGGGTCGGTGACGCTCGACGGCATCTCGCTCACCGTGGCGGACCGCCGGGACGGGGCGTTCGACGTGGCGGTCATCCCGACGACCTACGACCTGACGTGTCTGAGCGAGAAGGCGGTCGGCGACCCGGTCCACCTCGAAGTCGACGTGGTTGCGAAGTACGTCGAGCGCATGCTGGAGGGGTACGCGGAGCGGCTGTCGGCTCCCGGGACCGAACGGACACCCCCGCCGTCGGCCGACTGAACGGGGAGCGCCACCGGGGCCAGCACCGGCCCGCCGACGCCGACTCTTCTCGGGTGTATTTGACGCCCCGGGTCCTCCGTTCGACCGATGCCAGACCCGTCGGACCGGCCGCTCGCCCGCCGGGCGTACGACAGACTCGCCGCGGGGTACGACCGCGACGGCGACACCAAACCCTCGAACGCCCACCTGGAGCGGCCGGCGACGCTCTCGCTGCTCCTCGACGTCGACGCCGCGAGCGTCCTCGACGCTGGGTGTGGCGCCGGCCACCTCGGCGCGGTGCTCGCCGACCGGGGGGCGACGGTGGTCGGGCTCGACGCGAGCCGCGAGATGCTCGCGTACGCCCGGACCCGCCTCCCCGACGCCGACTTCCTCCGGGCCGACCTCGGACGTCCCCTCCCCTTCGCCGCCGACGGGTTCGACGGCGTCGCCAGTTCGCTCGCCTTCCACTACGTCGCGGACTGGGGGCCGCTGTTTCGGGAACTCCGGCGCGTGCTCCGCCCGGGCGGGTGGGTCGTCTGCTCGGTCCAGCACCCTCACGCCGACTTCGAGGAGTACGACGGCGCGGAGAACTACCACGAGACTGAGCGGGTCTCCGCGGTCTGGGAGTCGTTCGGCGAGGCCGTCGAGGTTCCGGCGTACCGCCGGCCGCTCTCGGCGATGGTGACCCCGGCGCTCGCGGCCGGCTTCCGGCTCGACCGACTGGTGGAACCGACGCCGACCGACGCGTACCGCCGGGCCGACCCGGAGCGGTACGAGTACGAGGCGACGCACCCGAACTTCCTCTGTCTCCGCTTCGCCACTCCGTCCTGACGGGACGGTCGACGTTCGCCGTCGGAGTTCGACTCCCGGCCCCGCCTGCCGTTCGTCGGTCGTCGGTTGGGTCGCGAGAGAAGCGCCGGGACGGGGAATCTTCGAACACGGTCGTCTCGCTCGCTCCACTCTCTGCTCAAATCCCCGTCTTTCGAGTGACTCGCAGAGAAGCGCCGGGACAGGGATTTGAACCCTGGATCCCAGAGGGAACACGCTTTCCAGGCGTGCGCCTTACCACTCGGCCATCCCGGCTCGTCCGAACCTACCGCCCTGTGCCGTTTAAGTCCTTCCTTTCGCCCGACCCGACGGCCGTCAGGTACAGGTCGCTGCCGGTCGAGGCCGGACGTGATGACGACGCTCACCGAGGAGGATTCCGGGAAGATTCTGGTCGACGCCGAGGGGGAGGAACTCGGCATCGTGACGGGCGTCGAGAACGGGGTCGGTCACTTCGACCCCGATCCGGGCGTCTCCGAGGCCGTGCTCGCGGCGTTCGGTCGCGCGAGCACCGACGGCGACGACCTCGAACTCCCGCCGGACGCGGTCGAGACGGTCACCGACGACGAGGTTCGTCTCTCGGGTGACGTCTGAGTCCGCGACGAGGGTCCCGCTCGCACCGGACGCAGCGTCAGCCCACCAGCCGGTGTTCCGTGGCGTACGCCGCCACGGCGACCACCGCGCCGACGAGGAGCGCGAGGCCCAGTCGGCCGGGGAAGCCGACCGGGAGGCGTACGCCGACGAGCATCGCGCCCTGCGCGAACACGAGGAACGCGAGCGCGCCCACCGCGCCCCACAGCAGGGCCGACCGTCGCCTCCTCACTCCAGCGCGACGACCGCCTCTATCTCCACGCCGACGCCCTTCGGGAGCGCGCCGGCCTGCACGGCCGACCGCGCCGGCGGCTCCTCCGAGAAGTACGTCGCGTACGTCTCGTTCATCTCGTCGAAGTCGTCGATGTCCGCGAGGAACACCGTCGTCTTCAGCACGTCCGTCGCGTCCGCCCCCTCCGCGTCGAGGACGGCCACCACGTTGTCGAGCGCCTGCTCGGTCTGCGTGGCGATGTCCGCCTCGTCCAGCAACTCGCCGTCGGGCGTCATCGGTATCTGCCCCGCGGTGAACATGACGGAGCCGTTCGTCGTCGCCTGACTGTACGCGCCGACCGCCGCGGGCGCGTCGTCGGTGGAGATCACGCGTTTCACACCCCCACCAGGAACCGGGGTCACCTTAAATCGCCGTCCCCTCCGTCCGTCCGTGTCGACGTCCCCCCTCCGCCGGCTCCCCGACCCCGTGCTCCTCGGTCTCGTACCGTTCGCGCTCCTCCTGCTCGCGCTCGTCGCCCGCGCCCGTCGCGCCGCGGCGTCGGTCCCGCTCTCGCCGCTCACCGCGGGCCGGCGAGTCGGCGCCGACTGGCCCGAGCGGGCGGGCGTCACGACCGGTGAGGTGCCGGCGGGAGAGATGGACGACCTGGCGGCGTTCGCCCGTCCGTCGACGGCCACGACGGCCGCGTTCGACCCGGAACGCGTCGCGCCCGCGGTCCGCGACTTCTACGAGCGGACGGGCGCGTACCGGATGACCTACCGGGTGGAGTGGCACGCCCCGTTCCAGCTGGGGGCCGCGCTCGCCGCGCCGCTCACGAGTCGCGTGGCGCAGTTGAACCTCCCCGGCGTCTCGACCGAGGGCGGTCGCCTCGACAGCCGGTTCCGCGCCGTCTCGCCCGACGCGGACCCGCGCGAGGGGGCGCGGGCGTGGGTCCGCACGCGTCCGGACGGGACCGCCGTGTTCGTCGCCGTCTACGCCCACCACCAGCGTCGCGGCGAGCGGTTCGTCAACATCGTGGTGCCGCTCCCGGGCGGGAACCTCTCGACGGTACTCCGGGTCGACCACCACGGCGCGCCCGGCGAGACCGGAACGGGGGTCCGCCTCCACACCGGCGGCGGCGACCCGGGGCTGTACCTCGTCACGCCGCTGGGCGCGTTCGCGCTCCCGCTCGCCCAGTCGTTCCGCGTCCGGCCTGCGGCCGCCACCGCCCCGTCGGCCGACGGCGCGGACGTGGTCGCCGACCACCGGATGTCGGTGCTCGGCCTGCGGTTCCTGACCGTCTCGTACCGCGCGACGGCGACCGACTCCTGAGCGTCGCGGCACGGACCGGACGAGCGGACGGACCGGTTCGGACGCCGAGCGCCGCGCGCTCACGCCAGCACGTCGACCGCGAACCCGTGTTCCTCCAGCGAGGCGACGATTTCGGCGGCGTGGGCGTCGTCGTGGCTCTCCATCTCGATCTCCACCTCGGCGGCGTTGACCGCGATGTCCCGGGAGGTGCGGTCGTGGTGGATGGCGTAGATGTTCGCGTTCGCGGCCGCGATGACCTCGACCAGTCGCTCCAGCGCGCCGGGGCGGTCCTTCAGTTCCGTCCGTATCTTGAGGTACCGGCCCATCTCGACCAGCCCGCGCATGATGACCGTCGTGAGCGTGTTCATGTCGATGTTCCCGCCGCACAGCGCGGGGACGACCACCTCGTCCTCATCGTAGTCGAACGCGCCGGTCAACAGCGCCGCCAGCGGCACCGCGCCCGCCCCCTCCACGAGCGTCTTCGAGCGTTCGAGCAGGTAGGTGAGCGCCACCGCGATGTCCTCGTCGGTGACGGTCACCACCTCGTCGACGCGCTCCCTGATGACCTCGAACGTGAGTTCGCCCACCTCGCGGACCGCGATGCCGTCGGCGATGGTGTCGACGCTGTCGAGTTCCTGTCTCGCCCCCTTGTTTAGCGACTCCGCGACCGAGGAGGCGCCCGCCGCCTGCACGCCGACGACGCGCACGTCGTCGAGTCGCCCCTTCAGCGCCGTGGCGACGCCCGAGACGAGGCCGCCGCCGCCGATGGGGACGACCACCGTCTCCACCTCGGGGCACTGCTCGGCGATTTCGAGACCGATGGTGCCCTGCCCCGCCATCACCGCCTCGTCGTCGAACGCGTGGACGTACGTCCGGTCCTCGGCGGCCTCTATCTCGTGTGCGCGCCGCTGTGCCTCGTCGTAGTCGACGCCGTGCAGGACGACCTCGCCACCGTACCGTCGGGTGGCGGCCACCTTCGAGACGGGCGCGTACTTCGGCATCACGATCTTCGAGTCGACGCCGGCGCGCGTCGCCGCGAGCGCGACCCCCTGCGCGTGGTTACCCGCCGACGCCGTGACGACTCCGCGCTCGCGCTCCTCGGGCGAGAGCGCCGCGATGCGGTTGCTCGCCCCGCGTATCTTGAACGACCCCGTCCGCTGGGTGTTCTCCAGTTTCAGGTGGGCGTCGGCGCCCGTCATCTCCGAAAACGAGTAGGAGTACTCCAGCGGCGTCCGCCGCGCGACTTCCTCGACCCGGTCGCGGGCCGCCAGCACGTCCTCGAACGAGAGCATACGTCCGATAGCCGGCGCTCGCCGTTTAGCCGTTTCCGTCGAAGGGGAAAGAGGGAATGCACGCGTGTGACGTGCAGGTGTACGGAGTGGCCGGAGGTACATAAACCTGTGTCACGCGCGGCGGAAGTGAAAACGCACGACGGAGACGACTTCGACTCCCCGTCTGACGACCGTCGGCTCCTCGTCCCACGTTTGAATTTAGTGGCTACGTACCACCCGGATAGTTTCCTCGGAGAGGTGGCGGCGGACGCGCTCCTCGAACGACCCGTCGCCGGGCCAGCGGGCGGTCGTCCCCAGGCGCTCCGGGTCGCCCACGTACGCCGCCACCTCGTCCGGTTCGTCGGGGTCGCCCGCGTACGGGAGCGAGACCCGGACGTACAGGCCGTCGTCGACCCCCTCGTACGCGTCGAGCGCCGCCACCTCGTCCGTGCGGAGCAGACGGCCGCCGACCGCGGCGTCTCCCTCCCCCGCCGCGGGCGGCGCGAGCGTCGGGTACTCGCCCTCGACGACCCGGAGGCCCTCCAGCGTCGCGGCCCCGACGAAGACGAACGAGTCGAGCACCCGCCGGACGCGCTCCGGGTTCGTGAGCGTCCCGTAGGCGAACACGTACATGTGCGGGGCGACGCTCCGCGGACGCTTGGCCGTTTCGCCGACGAGAACGCGTGACCGGCGTCTCCTCCGGTCGCGCGGCCGTTCCGCTTCCGGTAGGGTGAAACCGCCGCCGGTCGACGCGCGCTCATGGACACGGGGCGGCTGTTCGGTGTCTGGAAGCGCGTGCTCTCGCTCGCGTGGCCGGTCATGGCCGAGCAGACGTTCCGGACGGCGATGCGGACGACGGACATCATCGTCACCGCGCAGTTCTCGCCCGCCGCCGTCGTCGCCATCGGTCTCGCGGACCTGTACGCCCGCTTCCCGCTGCGGGTGGGGCTGGGTCTCGGTGGCGGCGCCATCGCGCTCTCCAGTCAGGACACGGGGGCGGCGGCGACCGCCAACCGCGACGAGGCCATCACGCAGGCCGTGCTGATGGGGGTCGTCCTCGGTCTCCCGTTCGTCCTCGTCGGCGCGTTCCTCGGCGAGGAGGTCATCGCGCTCCTCGGCGCGGACCCCGACACCGCACGGCTCGGCGGAACGTACCTCGCCATCGTCTTCGCCACGGCGCCCGCGCGCCACGTCGCGCTCATCGCGGCGCGCTCGCTCCAGGGGACCGGCGACACCCGCACGCCGATGTACGTCAACGTCGTCGCCAACGGGCTGAACATCACGGGGTCCGTCGCGCTCGGCCTGGGGTTCGCCCCGCTCGGCATCCCGAGACTCGACATCGTCGGCGTCGGCCTCGCCACCGCGGCGGCGAACGTGTTCACCGCCTCGCTGCTACTCGTCGCGCTGGCGACGTCGTGGGCGCAGGCGGACCTCGTCCGGCCGCGCAACCCCGTCATCGCGCGTCAACTCGTCCGCGTGTCCGCTCCGCGGGTGCTGGAGGGGTTCGCGGCCACCGTCGCGGAGTTCCCGTTCAACAGCCTGCTGCTCGCGTTCGGCACGCCCGTCAACGCCGGCTTCCAGATCGGCCGGCGGATGTACCAGCAGGTGACGGGTCCGCTCTCGCGCGGCTACAACGTCGCCGCGAGCGTGGTCGTGGGGCAGGCGCTCGGCGACGGCGACCCGGCGGGCGCGCGGTACAACGGCTACGCGGTCACGGGTCTGGGGCTGGTGACCGTCGGCGTCATCGGGGTGGCGCTCGTGTTCGTCGCGCCGGCGTTCGTCAGCGTGTTCACCGCCGAGAGCGCCGCGGTGCCGTACGCCGTCGCGTTCGCCCGGGTGTACGGCGCGACCGGGGCGTTCCTCGTCGCCTTCTCGGTCCTCTCGGGGGCGCTCCAGGGGGCGAGCGAGACGCGCATCCCGCTCGTCGCGCGGGTGACGGGCACGTTCGGCTTCCTCCTCGGCCTCTCGTACCTCCTCGGGAGCGTCCTCGGCTACGGGCCCCTCGGGGCGTACTGGGGCGTCGGTCTCCAGTTCGTCTGGATGGCGCTGCTCGTGTTCGCGGGGTTCCGGTACAGCGGGTGGGCGGCCCGCGCCGCGGACATGATGGCCGAACGGGGGAGCGGTCCGGGTGCCGACGAGGCGGGGTGAGACGCGCTCGCGGGGACCCGGAACCGGTGCCGGCGTACCGACCGGGACGACGGAGCGGCGGCTCCGGAGGCGGGGAAAAAACGGAGGAAGGTCGTACGACCGGTCTACTTCGAGCGGCGCATCCGGAACAGTTCGCGGCCGAGCAAGCCGACGGCGAGGCCGGCCCCGAACGCGCGGATCATCGTCGAGCGGCGACGGGCGGCGTACTCCTCGGGGAAGTTCTCCTCGACGATGTCGAGCAGGCGGTCGCCCACCTGCTGTCGCATCGTCTCGCCGCGCTCGCTGGCCTGCGCCCGGGCGCGGGCGGTCTCCTCGCGCATTCGCTCGGTGTACTCTTCGCGCTGGCTGGGTTTGATTGAGAACTCCATGTCGATATATTGCCTTCACGAGAGATATAAGTTTCTCGGCCGCCTGTCAGCACGGCTCACACGGCGGAACCGCGTTCGGCGCACCGTCACGCTCCGCGCGCTACGTCAACCACCGCGAGCGCGCCCGTGACGAGTGCGAAGGCGACCAGCAGGCGCAGGACGCTCCGACGAACGTCGCGGCGGCGAACTCCGAGTAGCCGAACTCCAGCACGCCGAACGCGTAGATGGTGGCGGTGTCGGGCATCAGCGGCACGGAGAGCGGCAGCGTCAGCTCCACGTACCCGTACGCCTCGGCGACGCCGACGACGCGCTCCTCGGCCCCCGGCTCGAGTCCCGAGAGGACGTCCGTCGCGGCGTCCGTCCCGCCGGACTCCTTCGCCGCGTCCTTCGGGCCGTGTTCGACTTTCACCGCCACGAGGCTCCCGAGCGCCTTCCCGATCGAACTCACGCCGATGATGGCCGCCAGCTCGCCCCGCCGCGAGACGCCGAGGTCCACCGGGACGAACAGGACGACCTCGCCGGGGAACGGCGGGACGAACGCGACGAGAAACGAGTAGACGAAGACGACGCCGAGTCCGAGCGGCCCCCGAACGCCGCGAAGAGCCCCTGCGACCAGTCCGGCAGCGTGACGAGCAGCGGAGCCGGCACTGCTCGGCGGTGTACCACGCGCGGGAAAATAACGTACTGGCCTCCGGTGGAACCCCCTCGGCGCGCTCGCTACCGTTCGTCGATGGGGACCCACTCGGCGTCCGTCTCGCCGACGTACCGCGCCCGCGGTCGGATGAGCCGGTTGTCCTCGTACTGTTCGAGCACGTGGGCGATCCACCCGCCGACGCGGGAGACGGCGAAGATGGGAGTGAACACGTCGATGGGGATGCCCATCTGGTAGTACGTCGAGGCGGAGTAGAAGTCGACGTTGGGCGCGATTCCCTTCTCCTGTTTCATGTACTCCTCGACGGCGACGGACATCTCGTACCACTTGGTGTCGCCCGCCGCCTCGCCCAACTCCTCCGAGCGCGCGCCGAGAATCTTCGCGCGCGGGTCCTTCACGTTGTAGACGCGGTGACCGAAGCCGGCGACGCGCCGTCCCTCCTCGAGTGCGCCCTTCACCCACTCGGTCGGGCTCTCGCCGGCGTCGTCGACTTCCTTCAACATCCGCATCACGTTGGCATTCGCACCCCCGTGGAGGCCTCCCGAGAGGGTGCCGATGGCGGAGGTGACCGCCGAGTGGAGGTCGGCGAGCGTCGAGGCGGTCACCATCGCGGAGAACGTCGAGGCGTTCAGCCCGTGGTCCGCGTGGAGCACGAGCGCCTGGTCGAACACGTCCGCGAGCACGTCGTCGGGTTCCTCGTCGTTGAGCATGTAGAGGAAGTTCGCGGCGTGGTCGAGGTCCTCGCGGGGGTCGACCGGGTCGTCGCCGTCGCGGATCCGCGCGAACGCCGCGAGCGCCGTGGGCATCTTCGCCGTGATGCGCCGGCCCTTCCGGACGTTCGCCTCGCGGTCCTGCGGGTCCGCGTTCGCGTCCGGGTCCGACGCCGAGAGCGCGGAGGTGGCCGTCCGCATCGCCGCCATCGGTTCCTCGTCGGCCTCGGCCAGTCGTCGGACCGTCTCCATCGCGTCGTCCGAGAGGCCGCGCTCGGCCGACATCGTCTCCTCGAACTCGGACAGCTCCTCGCGGGTCGGGAGTTCGCCGTTCCAGAGGAGGTACAGCGTCTCCTCGTAGGAGGCGTGTTCCGCGAGGTCCTCGATGGCGTAGCCGCGGTAGACGAGTCGGCCCTCGTCGCCGTCGATGTAGCTCAGACCGGACTCGGCCACCAGCACACCCTCGAGTCCGCGCTTGAGTTCGTCGGAGTCGGACATGCCTTCGAGTTCCGGGGGACCGCCGAAAAGCGTTATCGTTCGGGAGGTTCCGGGGGGTCCCGCCCGCCCGGCGCGCCACGCCTCGCGGAGTCGTTCGTCGGAATCGCGGTCGGGGGACGCGCACCCCTCTCGCCCGCTCCGGGAGTCAGGCGGGTGCCGTCACGCCGTCCCGAGCGGGTGGTTCTGCTCCTCGGCCGCCAGCAGTTCCTGGTAGCGGTTGCGGATGGTGACCTCGCTCATGTCGGTCGCCTCGCTGACCGCGCTCTGCGTGAGCGACGCGTTCGTCAGGATGCCGGCGGCGTAGATGGCGGCGGCCGCGAGTCCGACCGGCGACTTGCCCGAGTGGACGTTCTGCTCCTTCCCGGTCGCCAGCAGTTCGCGGGCGCGGCGCTCGGTCTCGTCGGAGAGGCCGAGGTCCGAGGCGAACCGCGGGAGGTACTCGACGGGGTCGGCCGGCTGAATCTCGAGGCTGAGTTCCCGCACGATGTAGCGGTACGCCCGCTCGAACGTCGCCTCGTCGACCCGCGAGACCCGCGCCACCTCGTCGATGGAGCGCGGGACGTTCGCCATCCGGGCGGCGGCGTGCAGGCTGGCCGTCGAGATGCCCTCGATGGAGCGGCCCGGGAGCAGTCCGTCGTCGAGCGCGCGCCGGTAGATGACCGACGCCGTCTCGCGGACGTTCTCGGGCAGGCCGAGCGCGCTGGCCATCCGTTCGATCTCGCCGAGCGCCTGTTTCAGGTTCCGTTCGCTGTGGTCGCGCGTGCGGAACCGCTCGTTCCAGGTGCGCAGCCGCTGCATCTTCTGGCGCTGACTGTTCGACAGGGAGTTGCCGTACGCGTCCTTGTCCTGCCAGCCGATGTTGGTCGACAGCCCGTTGTCGTGCATCATGTTCGTCGTCGGGGCACCGACCCGGCTCTTCTCGTCTTTCTCGCTGGCGTCGAACGCGCGCCACTCCGGCCCGTGGTCGATACCTTCCTCGTCGACCACGAGGCCGCACTCCGCGCACGTCGTCTCGGCGCGCGCGTCGTCCGACACGAGCGCGCCGCCGCACTCCGGACAGCGCTGCTCACCGTCCGCGACCGACTCCTCGGCCCGCTCGCGCTCGTTCGTCCGCGCTACCTCGCGCTCGGTGGGGTCGTGGCGTGTCGTCTGACTCATTATGAAACGGGGGGAGGCCGCCGGCCCGAATCCGGTCCGGACGCGGGCGGCTTCACTCACAGTTAGGAGCGTGAGTCTCATAAATGCTGGGAAATAATTCAGGAAAAAATACGGATAGGAAACCCGTATTGGTGTGTTTGAAGCGCTCTACCGCCGGTTACCTCTATCTGTCCTCTTTCGCCGGTCGAATTACGCTTCGCCGTCCGGACTGCGGTCCTCGTCGGGGTCGACGGACCCCCACGCGCCGCCGTCGCCGCCGCCGGTCTTGAACGTCCCGCGGGCGTCCGCGACGTGGGTCCCGTCGGCGTCCTCGACGCGAACCGTCGCGGTGGCGACCGACCCTCCGTCGCGGACGACGCGCGCCTCGGCCCGGAGGTCGGTCGTCGCCGGCGCGAGGTAGTCGATGCGCATGTCCACCGTCGGCGTCGGCGCGCGGTGCAGCGAGACGACGGCCGCGCCCGCGGCGGTGTCGGCCAGCGCGTAGGCGACGCCGCCGTGCGCCACGCGTCGTCCGGGCACCGACGAGAGGTCGTCCGTCAGCGGGAGTTCCGCGACGGCGCGCCCGTCGGCGGCCTCGGTCACCTCGATGCCGAGGTGCTCGGCGAACGGCATCCGACTGAGGAGTTCGGCCACGGTCACGGCCGCGGCCCCCCCGCTGCTCGCGTCGAGTTCACACCGACCGTCCGGCGACGGAGGAGAAAAACGTGCGGCGTTCCCCGTCGTCCGTCGCCGGCAGCCCACCGTGACCGTCCCAGTGTCGCGGGGACCGCACGGCCGTCAGTCGGCGGAGATGCGGCAGCCGCCGGTGTACTCGACGCCCTCGATGGAGTCGATGGGGTCGTCGCCGCAGACGGGGCAGTCGGGGTTCCGGCGGTACGGCACCGTCTCGAACGACATGTCCATCGCGTCGTAGAACAGCAGCCGTCCCGACAGCGGGTCGCCGACGCCGAGCAGGAGCTTCACCGCCTCGGTCGCCTGGACGCAGCCGAGCGTGCCGGGGAGGACGCCGAGCACGCCGGTGGTCGCGCAGTCAGGGACCTCGCCGGGGGCGGGCGCCTCGGGGAACAGACAGCGGTAGCACGGCCCGCCGGGAACGAGCGTCGTCGCCTGCCCCTCGAACTTGTAGATGGCCCCGTGCGCCACGGGGACGCCGGCGAGGCGGGCGGCGTCGTTCACGACGTAGCGCGTCCGGAAGTTGTCGGACGCGTCGAGCACGACGTCGTACCCGTCGAGGAACTCCGTCGCGTTCCCGGGGTCGACGCGGGTCTCGTACGTCTCGATGGTGACGTCGGGGTTGAGGTCCGCGACGTACGCCGCCGCCGACTCGACCTTCGGCCGGCCGACGTCGGCGTCCGCGTGGACGACCTGTCGCTGGAGGTTCGACCGCTCCACGACGTCGTCGTCGGCGATGCCGAGCGTGCCGACGCCCGCGGCGGCGAGATACTGGATAGCCGGCGCACCCAGTCCGCCCGCGCCGACGACGAGCACCGACCCGTCGAGCAGCGCCGCCTGCCCGTCCGGGCCCACCTCGTCGAGGATGATGTGCCGGGAGTAGCGGTCGAGTTGGGTCGCGTCGAGCGCGAGTCCGGTCATGCGAGCGTCTTCGTCGTCGCCGCGAATAAGCCCACGGTCGCCGGCGTGAGCCGACGACCGGTCCCGGGACGTGCGGCGACCGGCCGCCGAGGTTATGACGCCGCCCGGCGTACCGCTGTTCACTCATGAACTCAACCGAGTTCGACGGGGTGGCGCGGTGACCGACGACCGGTCGCCGCCGCCGCTGCTCTCGCGGCTGCTGTTCGGCGGGACGGTCGGCTTCATGGCCGCCGGCAACTTCCTCGACATGGAGGAGATGATCGCGTACGCCGAGTCGAAGGACGTACCGATGGCCGACGTGCTGGTCCCGTTCGCCAGCGGGATGGCGACGGTCGGCGCGCTCGGCGTCACGCTCTGGCGGCTTCCCACGTTCTCCGCCGGAGCGGTGGCGACGTTCCTCGCCGGCATCACGCCGACGATGCACGACTTCTGGAACATGGAGGGCGAACAGCGCCAGCAGGAGCAGTTCAACTTCTTCAAGAACGTCGGCCTGTTCGCCGCGTCGCTGGCGTTCATCCAGCGGGCGCGCTCGCTGCGTTCGGCGGACGACTCCGACGGCGGACTCGGCGCGGACGGCTCCGGCGACGACGACGACGACGCGGGCGGACTCGTCGACCCAGACGGGACCGAACCGGTCAGCGCGGACTGACGCCGACCCTCAGTTTCCGAATCCCGGTTTCCGGACCCTTTTAGCTCGCGCGTTCGAACCGCACCCGTGACGGACAACCGTCGGTTCCACCTGGCGAAGCGCCCCGAGGGAACGCCCGACTCGGACGTGTTCGACCTCCGCGAGGTCGAGCGACCGGACCCCGGGCCGGGCGAGGCGCTCGTGCGGACGCTGTACCTCTCGGTCGACCCGTACATGCGCGGCCGGATGAACGCGGGCGAGTCGTACGCCGACCCGTGGGAGGTCGGCGGCCCGCTGTACGCCGGCGTCGTCGGCGAGGTGGTCGAGTCGAACGGCGCGGGCGTCTCGGAGGGCGAGACGGTCGTGGGAACCCTCCCGTGGGCCGAGTACGCGACCGCCGACGGGAGCGACCTCACGCCGGTCGAGACGGGCGAACTCCCGGTCTCCACCGCGCTCGGCGTGCTCGGGATGCCCGGGCGGACCGCCTACTTCGGAACCCGCGAGGTGGCGGAACCCAGAGCCGGCGACACGATGGTCGTCTCCGGCGCGGCCGGTGCCGTCGGCTCCGTGGTGGGCCAACTCGCGACGCTCCAGGGAGCGGACGTGGTCGGCGTCGCCGGGACGGACGAGAAGCTCGACTGGCTCACCGACGAGTTGGGGTTCGCGGCCGGCGTCAACTACGCCGAGGAGGACGTCGGCGAGCGACTCGACGACCTGACAGACGGCGTCGACGTCTACTTCGACAACGTCGGCGGCCCGGTGACGGACGCCGTGTTCCCGCGGCTGAACGTCGACGCCCGGGTGGCGGTCTGCGGACAGATCGCGCTGTACAACGCCGAGGAGCGCCCGACCGGTCCGCGGAAGCTGGGGACGCTCGTCCGGACCCGCGCCCGTGTCGAGGGGCTACTGGTGCGCGACTTCGCGCCGCGCTTCCGGGAGGCGACCGCCCACCTCCGCACGCTCGTGAGCGAGGGCGACCTCTCGTACCGCGAGACGGTGACCGAGGGGTTCGAGCGCGCACCCGAGGCGTTCCTCGGACTGTTCGAGGGGACGAACGTCGGCAAACAGGTGGTGAAGGTCGCGGACCCCCCGTAGTCGTCCGTCGGACGAGGGTGCACGCCTCGGACCCCCCGTCGTGGGCGGCTCCGGCCTGAACCCTGCGCGCTCCGAGGTTCGTCCACGCCGCGTCAGGTGAAGCGGACGCCCAGGTCCTCCATCCCCTCGTTGTTCATCGCCACCGTGACGAGCAGCGGCGTCAGCGCCTCCACCTCGCGCGCGCTCGCGAGCCCGCCGGCGTCGAGCGCGCGCACCCCCGAAATCTCCTCCGCGAGTCGCGCCACGGTCGCCTTCGCGTCGTCGTCGTCGCCGAACACCGGCGTGTCGAGGTCCAGCGTCGCGTCGAAGTCGGACAGGCGACCGGCGGCGAGGGTGTGGAACGCGCCGACGACCGGCACCGCCTCCGGCACGGCGTCGCGGACGAGCGCGGTCACGCTCCCGGCCGACGGCGGGTGGGAGTGGAAGCCGTCGTCGCCGCGTTTCATCCCGGCGGCGGGCGTGACCACCACGTCGTCGCCGTCGAGCGCGGACGCGACCGACTCGACCGTGTCCGCGACGTGGTAGGGAGGGACGCCGAGCACGACCACGTCCGCGCGGTCGGTCGCCATGGCGTTGTCGAACCCCTTCACCGTCGCGTCGCCGCCGCGGTCGGCGACCGTCTCGACGTAGCGTTCGGCCGCCTCGCGCGCCCGCTCGGGGTCGCGCGAGCCGACGAGCAGTTCGTGGTCCGTGTCGCGGCCCCAGCGGAGCGCGAGACCCGCGCCGACGTCGCCGGTGCCGCCCAGGAGTGCGATTCGCACGACCGTCCCTCCGGAGGGACGGTCGGTAAGGGTTACGTGCGCGGCCACCGCTGCCGGGGTGCGACTACCCGTCCGGCTCCGCGCCGCCCCGACCGCCGAGGCGGCGGTAGCCGACCGCGTAGCCCGCGACCAGTCCCAGGAACAGTCCCGCCCCGAAGCCGGCCTCCGGGAGCCAGTGGGTCTCGAGCGTCGACTGGAGCGCGTGACCCGCGGCGAGTCCGAGGGCGGCGAACGCGGTGACGAGCGCGCCGAACCGCCGGAGACCGCGCGGGCGGAGGTGGAGCGCGGCCGCCGCGGCGACCCACGCGCCGGGACCGACGAACAGGAGCAGGACGCCGAGACCGACGCCCTGCGTCCCCGGCATCGAGCGGAGCCACGCGTACAGCGCGGCGACGCCGACGAGTCCCGTCGCGAGCCACGCGGCGGCGTACGCGAGCAGGCGGCTCGCCCGCTCGCTCGGCGGGGCGCGCGCGACCACGTAGCCCGGCGGCGCGGCGACGAGGAAACAGCCGACCACGACCGGTTCCGCGAGTTCGCCCGGCGGCGAGAAGAGGACGCCGACCACCGCCGAGAGCACCAGTCCGACGGCCGCCCCGACGCCGGCGGCCTCCCGGGGGGACTCGACGGGGAACCGAGAGGGCATACGACCGGATGTCGTATCGGCCGGGATAAGCTTACTGCCGGTCGTCCGGCGGCTCTCGGCCGTCCCGGTCGCTCACGCCCGCTCCGACCTGTCGCGTCCGCGGACGTACACGAACCAGTACGCGACCACCGGCGCGACGGCGAGCATCGGGCCGACGGCGAGCAGTTGCGTGAGCGGGTCGGGCGGGGCGACGAGCGTCGCGAGCGCGAGCGCGAACAGGTCCAGTATCGCGACGACGGCGAGGAACAGGAACGCCGGCCGCATCGGTCAGTTCACCCCAGCAGGTCGGGCAGGTCGTTCACGCTGTCGACCACCGCGCTCGCGCCGGCGTCGGCGTACTTCGCGCGCCCCGTCTCGCCGCGCAGTCCGCCCGTGAGCACGCCGACGCCGTAGTACGCCCGCGTCTCGTCGGCGGCGTCGGCGTTGACCGCGGTCCGGACGTCGTCGAGGGTGTCGCCGACGAACGCGACGCGCCGCGCCGCGAACCGTTCCGCGAGCGTCACGAGCGCCCGTGGGTGCGGCTTCCCCTCCTCCCAGTCGTCCATCGTGAACCGGTGGTCGTCGGCCACGTCGAGACCCGCCCGCTCCAACGCGATGTCGGCCTCGGCGCTCGGACGGCCCGTGAGCACGCCGACCGGGTAGCGGTCGGTCAGGGCCGCGACGGTGTCCGCGGTGACGACGACCGGTTCGTCGTGGACGTAGCCGGGCGACTCGAACGGCGGCTCGCCGCCCTCCAGGTCCCGATACAGGTCGGCGCCGAGGTACAGCGCCTGGAACGTCTCACGGAGGCGCTCGGGGTCCCACTCGGCCTCCACCGCTTCCATCTCGTCGCCGAGTGCGTCGGCCAGCACCGCCCGCGCGCCCCCCACCCCGCCGCCGTGCTCCCCGACCGCGTCGGTGAACGCGTCGACCGGGACGTCGTACCCACGCTCGCCCGCCAGTACGTACAGCGCGACGGCGTCGGTGAGTTCCCAGTCGTTGTTGAACCCGCCCGCGTCCTTGAACGGCTGGAGGTCGCCCCGGTCGACCGTCTCCCCGTACAGGCGCTCGACGGACTCGACGACCGCCCGGCGGTAGGAGTCGGCGACGTCGATGAGCACGCCGTCGACGTCGAGGACGACCGCATCCACGCGCATACGTCGGGATACGGGGGACCGGGTATGGGCGTTGCGACTCGGCGCGACCCCGGCACCGCTCACTCGCCGCCCGGTCCGTCCCGCCCCGCGACCCGCCACAGCGACGCGCCGACGAGCGCGAGTCCGGCGGCGAAGACGACCTGTGCTGGGACCCGGAGTTGCACCACGTCGAGAAACGCCGGCACACCGAGGACACCCCCGAGGAGCAGGCCGGCCCCACCGGGCTTCGAGAGCGTCCTCGACCGCCAGACGGCGACGCCGAACAGCGCCACGCCGACGTTCTCCAGTATCCCGCCGAAGAACGGGAGGAAGACGAACGGGTCCTGCCACGTCCGGTCGACGACCGCTATCGCGTCGGGGTCTCCGGCTTCGATGAGCGCGCCCGCCGCCGGGACGGCGTACGCCGCAACGCCCAGAAGCGGCAGGTAGACGACGAGCGACCCGACGGTGACGGCGAGGCCCGCGAGCGCCCACCGCTCGGCCCGCGTCCGAGCGAGGTGAGCGTAGAGGGCGAACGAGCCGAAGACGAGCGAGGCGTACCCGAGAAACGAGGCCGCCATCCCGACGCGCCAGCGGAGCGAATTCGCTCGCACGGCCGACTCTACGGTGACGACCCTCGCCTCGTCGGGCGGCGATATCACGTCAGCGACGAGGAACACCGCGACGGTGGTGAGCACGCCGCCGAGGACGAGCGCTACCGCTCCCAGCCGGAGCCGCCGTCTCACGACGGCATCGGCCGGGGCGGACGGGTCGGGCTGTTCGGACGGTTCGGTGGCCGACATCGCGTCTCACGGGTCGTCCTGAAGTATCGGTAGGCCATCAAGATAGTCCCCCGACTGCTATCTCGTGTGAGCGAGGCGGTCACGACCCGTTCGTCCGCCCGGCGTCACGTCGGCCGGTCGCGTCCGGTCCGCTCGCGGGCGACGTACAGCGTCTCGCCGCCGTCGAGCGAGACCGGGCGCGCCTCGACCGCCGGCGGGTCGCCGCCGAGCGTCGTGAACAGGCAGTCGGCGTCGGCGCGGCGCGCCAGCCGCAGGAGCGCCCCGTGGAGGTCCGGCGGGCAGTCGAGCGCGTACAGCGCGGCGACCCGGTACGCCTCTCCGGGGTCCGCCCGCTCGCTCGCGGCGAACGCGTCGTCGCGGACGAACCGCACCCCCTCGGGCACGAGTCGCTCGTGTACGTCCGTCGCGACCACCTCCACGCCGCGGTCCGCGAGCGCGCGCGCCACCCCCGGTCGCCGGCCGATACCCACCTCGCAGACCGACGGGTAGCGCGCGAGGAACTCCACGACGGCGCGACGACGCGACGGGACCACGGGGGGGAAACTTATTGTGGCACCCCACATAAGAACGCCCATGCTCGTCGACATCGTGCCCGTCGGGGAGGTCTCCGCGCAGGTCAAGCGCGAGGCGTCGACGGCGCTGCGTTCCGTCTACGACTGTGACGTCAGCGTCCACGACGAACAGCGCATCCCCGAGGGCGCGTACGACCGCAGCCGAAACCAATACCGCGCCGAGCAGTTCATCGAGTTGGTCTCGCGGGTGGGCGAGGGGGAGAAGAACATCGGCATCACGCCGCAGGACCTCTACTACCGGCGTCGGAACTACGTGTTCGGGCTCGCGTATCTCAACGGCAACGGCTCCGTCATCTCCACGTACCGCCTCCAGACGTCCTCCGACGGTGGCATCTCCACGCGCCCCGCCGCCGAGGTGTTCTCCGACCGCGTCCGCAAGGAGATCGTCCACGAGATCGGGCACACGCTCGGGCTGGAACACTGCGACAACAACAAGTGCGTGATGAGCTTCTCCCCGACCGTCCGCGAGGTGGACGTGAAAGAGGAGAACCTCTGTGGCACGTGCTCTCGCGACGTGCGCTGACCGTCGGGACCGCCGCGGCGAACAACTATTTCCCCCTCCCCCTCCCACGTCCACACGTCATGTCGAGCGACCGCGTCATCGAACTCCTGCGCAAGGCGTACGGCGACGAGATGGAGACGGTCATGAACTACCAGGCGAACGCCATCGTCCTCGACGGCGTCAGCGCCGAGGAGATCAAAGAGAGCCTGCAGACCGACGTTCAGGAGGAACTCGGGCACGCGGAGATGCTCGGTCAGCGGCTCAAACAACTGGACGCGCGGCCCCCGGGCTCTGCGGAGTTCTCCGCCAACCAGGACTCGCTCCAGCCGCCGGAGGACACCACGGACATCCTCTCGGTCATCGAGGGCGTCCTGGAGGCCGAGGAGGACGCCATCTCCACGTACAAGGAACTCATCGAGGCGGCCGAGGAGGCCAACGACCCCGTCACCGAGGACATCGGGGTCACGCTGCTCACCGACGAGGAGGCCCACCGGACGGAGTTCCGCGGGTTCCAGAAGGAGTACCGGGCGGACTGACCGCCCGACGGGCCGGGCGACGACCGCGCGTATTCGATTCTGATTTTTCGAGGGTGACGCTGGCCCGTGGAGTGGTCCGACGGCGCCGGCGACGCGTTCGAGTGCGGTCACACGACGGCGGTCGGCGGCGCCGGGTTCGGACTCGCCATCGCCAAGCGCGTCGTCGAGGCCCACGGCTGGACGGTGCGGGCGATCGACGCCGAGACCGGGGTGCGCAGTTCGACGTCGCGTTCGCGGAGGAACAACCGCGGTCGGGAGTCGCGTCGGACCGGACTCAGACGGAGTAGTAGTACTCGCCCTCGCGCTTCTGCTGGCGGTCGAGCTGGGAGTCGGGTTTGTTGATGCGCGGGCGGCCGGTGCGCTCGTCGCGCCGGAACGTGACGTCGAGGTCGCCGAGGAACTCGTTCATCCCGGCACGCATCTCCTGTGGCGGGCTGGCGTGACCGTGTGCTGCGGGTTCCCCGTCGAACACCATGAGCCGGTCCGCCAGCAGGTCGACCATGTAGATGTCGTGGTCGATGACCATCACCGTCGCGTCGTGGTTCTCGGCGTACCGACGGATGGCGGTCGTCGCCTGCACGCGCTGTTCCACGTCGAGGTGCGCGGACGGTTCGTCGAGCAGGTAGAGGTCGGCGTCCTCGGAGAGACACGCGGCGATGGCGACCCGCTGGCGCTCGCCGCCCGAGAGGTCCGTCAGGTTCTGCTCCATGATCCGCTCCAACTGGAGCGGGCGGGCTATCTCGGTGTTCCAGTACGACGAGCCGAACTGGTCCGTGATGGACGAGAGGAACGCGTCGACCCGCATCGGCTGGTCGATCTCGACGTACTGCGGCTTGTACGCGATGTCGAGACGCACGTCGAGGTCACCGACGTCCGGTTCGAGTCGCCCGGCGAACAGCCGCGCCATCGTCGACTTCCCGATGCCGTTCGGGCCGACGATGCCGAGCACCTCCGACTCGTAGACGGTGCCGCTCTCGACGGTCAGCGAGAACTCCCCCTCGCCGTAGGACTTCTCCATGTCGGGGTACTCGAACAGGGGCTGGGACCTCCCGGACTCGCGCGGGGCGTGCTCCTCGAACGTGATGGCGTTCGGCCGGATGCGCATGTTCTCGTTGTCGAGGTAGCCGCGGAGGTACTCGTTGATGCCGTTGCGAACCGACTTGGGGGCGGTGACGACGCCGTACGCCCCCGGTTCGCCGTACGTGACGTGGAGCGTGTCCGCCAGCAGGTCGAGGATGGCCAGGTCGTGTTCGACCACCATCACCGAGCGCTCGCCGTCCTCGGCGAGTTCGCGGACGAGGCGCGCGGCGGTCATCCGCTGGCTGATGTCCAGGTAGGGGGTGATCTCGTCGAGGAAGTAGAAGTCGACGTCGCGCGCGAGCGTCGCCGCGAGCGCGACCCGCTGGAGTTCCCCGCCCGAGATGGAGTCGATGGACTGGTCCATCACCGGCCCGATGTGCAGCCGCTCGACGAGCGAGTCGAGCGCGCCGCGCTCGTCCGTCCGTTCGAGCAGGTCCCGGGTGTCCCCGTCGAACCGCTTGGGTATCTGGTCGACGTACTGGGGCTTGCGCGCGACGCTCACCTCCCCCTCGATGACGCGTTCGACGTAGTTCTGGAGCTCGGTCCCGCGGAAGCGGTCGAGGACAGCCGCCCAGTCGGGCTCCTCATCGAACTGCCCGAGGTTCGGCGTGAGTTCGCCGGAGAGCATCTTGACCGCCGTCGACTTCCCGATACCGTTCGGGCCGAGGATACCCGTCACGTTGCCCGGCTCCGGCACCGGCAGGCCGTACAGCGCGAACGCGTTGTCGCCGTAGCGGTGGACCGGGTCGTCCTCCAGTTCGGACGGGAGGTTGATGATCTCGATGGCGTCGAACGGGCACTTCTCGACGCAGATGCCGCACGTCTCGCCCAGACAGATCTCCTCGGAGATCCACACCTGGTCCGGGCCGCCCTCGTACGGTTCGTCCTCGTCGTAGTGCTCGCCGCGCGTGACGATGCAGTCCTTCCCGGTGCGGTTCGGCGGGCAGAAGTTCGCACACTCGTAGTTGCACCGGTCGGGCTGGCAGCGGTCGAGGTCGACGACCGCGATGCTGTCGTCCGCCATTACGCGGAGAGACCCGCCGAGAGCAGCACCCCGTACGTGATGAACCAGAGGGTGAACGTCATGAACCCCACGTAGAGGTTGTCCTTCAGCCCGAACTCCTCGACGGCGACCCCGAGCAGCTTCAAGAGCGGGTACTGGACGAACATGGACGCGATGACGACCAGAAACTGCATCTGGCTGGTCGCCGCGTCGACGCCGACCCCGAACACCGTCGCGGAGACGAGCCCTCCGAGGATGCCGGCGAGACACGCGACGGTGGTGACCGTCACCCCGCGCGCGTGGTCCGACAGGCCCGAAGCGGTTTCCGTAGCCATGCTCCACCATCCGACAGCGGGCGACAAAAGGGGTTCGTTTACCGCGCCGGTCCCGCCGACTCGCTCGACGCGGGTCGAAAGCCACAACACGTGAGACCCCTGACTGGTACGCGTACACATTCGTCAAGCTTTATGCCCGTGTAGTGTTTCGAATCGTAACGATGGCTGGAACGGAAGAGGAGAGTCTCGACGACCTGCCGCCCAGCGCCAAACTCGTGTTCAAGGTTCTGGAGTACAACGGTCCCCTGACCCAGAAGGGTATCGTCCAGGAGTCGATGCTCTCCGCTCGCACGGTCCGCTACGCGCTCGAACGACTGGAGAACATCGGCGTCGTGGACGAGGACGTCTACTTCGCCGACGCCCGCCAGAACCTCTACCAGCTCGACGGTCCCAAGCAGGCGGAGGCCGACGGCGGTCGCGAGTCCCACAAGACCGACTCGCGGACCCGTGGGGGGTCGAAGTGCGACGACGGCCACGAGGCCTGTTGCGCCGAGTAGAGCACCGACACCGACACCCGACGTTCGGTTCTTTTCCTTCTTCGCCTCCCCGCCTCCTCAGTCGCCCAGCGCCCGCTCTACCGCAGCAGCCACCGACCGCGCCTTCTCCGCCAGGGGTTCGGGGAGGGTCCCCGCCGCCACCGCCTCGTCGAGTTCGTCGTCGTCGACCCGTTCGACCCGACCGTCGGCGTGTCTGACCACGTCCACGTGGAGGTCCACGTAGCGGAGACAGTCGGGGAACGTCTCGACCGGCGTACAGACGTTCACGTACGTCCCCTTCCTGTTCCCCGAGGCGTCGCGGTAGACGGTCGGGTACCACCAGCGCCCCTCGCGGAACGTCGTGAGCGCGACGTCGCCCGATTCGCGGCGGGCGTCGAGCGCGTCGTAGCTCCCGCCGGCGGTCATCTCGCGGCGCACCGTCACCGTCCCGTCGTCGCCGCGTTTGGTCACCTCGCCGCGCCCGAGGCGGATGAGCCGTCCGTCCGGCTTCCCGTGTCCGATGGCGACGGTGTCGCCCTCCGCGGGACCGAACTGGTCGGTCACGACGCCGAACGGGAACGACCCGCCGTCGTCCGCGCCGTCGAACGAGCAGAGCGCCTCCGCGAGGTCGACGCCGGAACTCGCCGCCGCCGAGGCGGCCTTCGTCCGGTGGTGGCCGGGCATCGTCGTCGTCACCTCCCGGCGCACCCCGTCGAGCGCGAACCGCGACTCCCGGCCGAACCAGACCCACGACCCCCCCTCGGCGTCGGTGAGTCGCTGGGGTTCGCCGACCGAGTCCTCCCGAATCGCGTCGAGCGCTCGCGCGCGTTCGGCCGCCCGGTCGAGCGCGGCCGCGAGCGCGTCCATGTCGGCCTCGCGGGCGTCGCGCGCCCACTCGATGCCCCAGCCGTCGGGCACGTCCGCGTCGAGGAGGTCGGTCATCCCCGCGAGTTCCCGCGCCGCGGCGTCGTCGCCGCCGGCGACGCGCGTCCCCTCCCTGTCGGGAACGAGCGTCGCGAGGCCGCCGGCCGCGCGGAGTCGCGTCGAGAGTTCGGGTCGGTCGTCGCTCCACGGTGCGGCGGGGTCGTCCACCCGCACGCGGAGCGCGTCGCCTTCCTCCACGTAGCCCTCCGCGCTGGAAAACGGGAGGTAGCCCTCGGCGTCGCCCAGGTCGACCACGGCGCCGCCGCCGCGCGTCTCGGTCACCCGGCCGTCGAACACCGCGCCCTCCGGCGCCGGGTCGGCCCACGCGAGCGTGTCGATGTCGACTCCCCGGAGGGCGGCCGTCGCGGCGTCGACCGCGCCGGGGTCGCCGTGCACGCCGACGCCCTGCCTGTCGGGAGTCGTCTCGACGCTGGCGTCGTGGTCGCCGTCCGGGAGGTCGGTGTCGAACCGGCGGCGGATGGGGGGCGACGCCTGCACCACGTCGTGACCGGCGTCGAGGAACAGCCGCGTCAGGGCGGTGGCGTAGATACCGCGGACGCGGAGGGCGGCGCTCATAGCGCGTCCGGGTCGCGGGCGAACCGCACGCGGTCGTCGACCGTCGGGCCGAGCGTCAACTCGACGCAGTCGTCGTTCAGGACGCGTCCGTCCTCGACCGGGACGCCCCACGAGTCGAACCGGAGGTAGCCGCGGAGGTCCGCGGCGTGAGTGTACGTGTCGAGGTACGCCACCTCGTGTTCCTGGACGCCGCCGCTGCTGTGCGCCCGGTCCATGTCCGAGTAGTAGGTGCCGCCGCCGTCGAAGAACGCCTCCAGCGCCGCCGCGGCGTCGTCGGTCGCCTCGACGACCAGGTCGGCGGCGCGCCGGATGTCCGACTCGTCGAGTCCGACCGCCCGCAGCGCGGCCTGCGTGCGCGGGTCGAAGTGCATACGCGTCCGTGGGTCGCCCGCCATTCAAGCGTAGCGGTTCCGCACCGGCGGTAAGAACTTAGACGCACGCGCCCCACGGCCCGCTATGGCGAAAAAGGAGCGCACGGACCCCGTCGAGGAGGCGGCCGGCGGGTCGATGGACCTGTACGACGTCGCGACGTGGGAGGAACGGACCTCGCTCGACGGACTCGCGGTCGCGCTCTACCGACTCCTCGCCGGGTCGGCTCGAGCGCTCGTCATCCTCGTCGCGTTCCTCCTCCTCGTCGCCGTCGGCGGTATCTCGATACTCAGCGACCCCGGACTCGGCGTGCTCACGCTGCTGTCGGCGATTCCGGCGCTCGCGCTCGCGGCGTACGTCTACCGGTCGGACGTCGCGTCGGGCGAACCGCTCCACCTGCTCGTGGCGACGTTCCTCCTCGGCGTGCTGACCGCCAACTTCGCGGCCGTCCTCAACTCGGTCACGCAGCCGTTCTTCCAGGGTCTGGGGTTCGTCGGGACCGTGGTCTTCTTCTTCCTCATCGTCGGTCCCGTCGAGGAGACGGTGAAACTGCTCGCCGTCAGGCTGTACGCGTTCGGCGACGACAGCTTCGACTCCGTGCTCGACGGTGCGGTGTACGGCGCGATGGCGGGGCTCGGCTTCGCGTTCATCGAGAACGCGCTGTACATCTCGCGCGCGGTCGACCAGGCCGCCCTCGACGTGGGGTTGGGGCTCATCGGTGCCGGCGGCGACATCGCGTTCACGCGCGCGCTCGCCGGCCCGGGGCACGTCATCTACTCGGCGTTCGCGGGCTACTACCTCGGGCTGGCGAAGTTCAACCCCGACAGCCGGGGCCCCATCGTCATCAAGGGGCTGCTCATCGCGGCGCTCATCCACGCCACGTACAACAGCACGGTCGGCATCGGGTCGTACGCGGTCAACGTGGCGATGAACGTCGTCGGCATCCCGACGCTGTTCGGGGGGCTGCTGGCGTACCTCGGGTACGTCGTCCTCTACGACGGGCTGTTCGGGCTGTTGCTCGTGAGGAAGATTCAGAACTACCGCACCGCCTACCGGGAGGCACACGACGACGGCCGCGACCGCGAGCGGGCGGAGCGTTCGGAGCTGACGGAGTTCGACGGGTAGCGTCGAGCGTCGCGCCGCTCGTGACTCGCGGCTCGGTCAGCCGTTCAACTTCTCGCGCGAGATGGTCACGCCGGTCGGGGTGATGATGAGCTGGTCGTCGCCCTTCTGGACGATGTCGCCGTCGACCTCGCGGGCGACCTGCCGGAGTTCGTCGATGATGTGCTCGACCGTCTTGTCCGTCGTCGAGTGGCGCGTGATGTCGGCGATGACGAAGTCGCCGTCGTAGACCGCGTCCTTGATGTCGACGACGTCGCTCTGGTCCGATATCTCGGCGATGTGGACCTGCATTCCCGCGTCACCGCGCGCGCTCTCGAAGTCGTCGAGGTCGAGTTCGACGTAGTCCTCGGAACTGTGGGTACCACCGCCCCCGAGGATTTTGCTCATGATGCCCATGGCCGTCCGTGTGCCGCCCTACCCATAAGTTTGTACGTCAGACGCACGCGCTCTCCCGCGCCCGCGTTCGACCGACTTCCGAGACCCGCGGACTTTGCGCCGCCGGCCGCCACCTCCGCCGATGACGTTCAGCATCTGCGTCCGGGAGGCGTACACCGACGACGAGGGGACGCGCCAGACGCGCTTCGGTGTCGCCGTGACCACCCGCCTGCCCGGCGTCGGCACGCTCTGTCCGTTCGCCTCCGAGCACGGCGCGGTGGCGACGCAGGCGCTCGTGAACGTGGACCTGGGACGCAAGGGGGTCGCCTACCTCGACGACGGACTCTCGGTCGAGGACGCGCTGGAGGCGCTACTCCACGCCGACGAGGGGCGCGCCGAACGACAGCTTCACGGCGTCGACGCCGGCGGGACGTTCGCGTTCTCCGGCGAGGAGTGTCGCGACTGGTTCGGACACACCACCGGCGAGAACTACACCGTCGCGGGCAACCTCCTGACTGGCGAGTCGGTCGTCGACGCGGTGGCCGCGGCGTACGAGTCGGACGCGTTCGGCGACGCCCCGATGGCGGAGCGACTCGTCGACGCGCTCGAGGCCGGCCACGCCGAGGGGGGCGACAAGCGCGAGCACCTCCCCGTCCAGTCGGCCGCGCTGAAGGTGCGGACGACCGAGGAGCGCGACCGGCGGCCGTACCACGACGACCTGCGCGTCGACGCGACGGAGACGCCGGTCGCCGCCCTCCGCGAGACGTACGAGGAAGCGAGGCGGGGCGCCGAGATTCTCCGCGAGGAGTACAGCGACGAGGACGAGACGGGCGACGACGGTCGGGAGACGCTCGAACTCGACGACGAGGACCGCGGACCCGACGAGACCGGGGACGGAACCTAGGTCGCGTCCCCCGGGTTCGGTCGCGTTCCGGTCGCCGTCGCGCTCGTCGTGTTCGTCCTCGGCTGACGCCTCGTTGGCCCGTTCCCTTGGCGTTCAGACGGTGAACTCGAACAGGTCGTCGCCGACGTGGTGGAGCGACTCGACGACCTTCCCGGAGTCGCCGACCATCTCGTCGCCGTCGACCAGCGCGCGGCCGACCGCGAGCACCTTCCCGTGCGTCTCCTCGGCGACGACGACGAGGTCGCCCGCGGAGACGTTCTCGTCGGCCTCGGTGATTCCGGGGCGCATCACGTCCGCGCCGTCGGAGACGAACGACACCGCGCCCGCGTCGACCGTCACGACGCCGCGCTCCGGCGGGTGCGCGTTCGCGCCCCGGACCGTGACGAACGGTTCGTCCTCGTAGTAGAGCACGTCCGGGTCGCCGTCGACGAGCACCAGGTCGAACGGGCTGCCGGCCAGTTCGACCAACTCGAACGCGTCCCCGTCGAGGTCGACGCCGAGTCCGTCCGCGAGGCGCTCGCGAATCTCGCTCACCGCGTCGCTGCGCAGGTGGTGACGGGACTTGACTTCCATACGAGGAGGTGACGCGTCCGGGGGATAAATCGCCCGCTCCGCAGGACTCGACGGTGAGCCGGGGCGGACGCACGCGAGGGAACGGCGGCGCAGACTGACACGTACACAACCGCTAAGTCCCCGGCGCTCGGACTCCCGGGCGTATGTGGGGCCCCCGACGGGATTCGGACCGCGAATCGGTCGTCTGCATCGCGTGCGGCGACTCGCTGCCCCGCGGCGACGCGCGCGAGTACGACAAGGAGGGAAACCGGTGGGAACGACGCGAGAAGGAGTTCGAGTACCTCTGTAAGGGGTGTTACGGCGACCTCTGTCACCAGCCCCGCGCCGACCTCGAGTCGCTGTTGTGTGACCTCGAACGCTCGACCGGCCGCTCCACGCGCGTGGAGTTCGTCAACGCGTACCAGGAAGCCGTTCTCGATCGGTACGGCACGCCCGATACCGGCGGCGACGCCGACCATCGGGGCGACTGAGGACCCCGTCGCGGGCGCGGACGCCCGTCTGTTCCGGGGCGCCGGGCCACCGGACCGCCCTCTCGCTCCCCGAAACCCATAGGTACCGGTCCGCCGTAGCCGGGGCCATGAGTGACGCGGAACAGGACGAGCAGGCGGCGGCGGGCACCGCCGAGGGGCAGGGGCCGGTCCGAATCACCGAGGAACTCGACGAACTCCTCGCGGAGAAGCGCGAGGAACTGTTCGAGGAGTTCGAGATACGCGACGCGTTCCCGCCGGAGGTGAAGCGCGAGGCGAACGACCGGACGGAGGACGTGACGGCCGAGATTCAGTCGGAGATCGACGAGCGACGGGACCTGCGCGACCTGACGGCGTGGACGACCGACCCCGCGGACGCGCAGGACTTCGACGACGCCATCTCCATCGAGGAGGACGACGACGAGTACCACCTCTGGGTCCACATCGCGGACGTCTCCCACTACGTCCACCCAGACTCGGAGATGTGGACCGAGGCCATCCAGCGGGGCAACACGGTGTACCTGCCCGGCTACACCATCCACATGCTCCCGCCCGTCCTCGCGGAGACGGTGTGTTCGCTCGTCCCCAACGAGGACCGACTGGCCCACACCGTCGAGATGCGCCTCGACAAGGAGACGCTCGGGTTCGAGGAACTGGACATCTACAAGTCGGTCATCGAGTCCGACGAGCGGCTCACGTACACGCAGTGTGAGAACCGGCTGGACGACCCCGAGGCACCGCTCCACGAGGAGAACGTCCTCGCGTACGAACTCGCGGACCAGATGCACGAACAGCGCAAGGAGGACGGTTCGCTCGTGCTCAACCCCAGCCGAGACCGCGCGCACACCATCATCGAGGAGTGCATGCTGAAGGCGAACAAGGCCGTCACGCACGAACTCATGTGGAACCGCGGGGTCGAGGCGATGTACCGCGTTCACCCGCAACCCACGCCCGACCAGTGGAACGACGCGCTCCGCGAGATTCAAGAGACCGAGGGCGTCTCCATCCCTGGCTCGTCGTGGGACGACCCGCGAAAGGCCGTCAACGCGGCGCTCGAGGAGGCGCCGCCGCGGGCGCTCAACAAGATTCAGCGGGCCGTACTGAAGGTGATGCCGCGCGCGAAGTACATGAACGACCCCTTCGGCGGCCACCACGCGCTCAACTTCGACATCTACGGCCACTTCACCAGTCCCATCCGTCGGCTCTCGGACCTCGTCAACCACTGGATCGTCCACACGAACGACGTCCCGGAGAACCTCGTCACCCTGTGCGACCGTGCCTCGGACAAACAGAAGGACGGCGAGACGGCCGAACGGCTGTACAAGCAGTTCATGCAGGAGGTCGGTATCGATCCGTACGCGGTCAACAGCCGCGGACTCGAAGTCGTCGAGGACCCCGCGGACGCGACCCACGAGATGCCCGAGACCGTCCCGGAGTAGGCGCGACGGCCGGGACGCACGGATTCCGGCCGGGGAGCACCGACCGGTCGTTCCACCTACCGCGACGAGACGGCGACGAGGCGCGTCCGCCCGCCGCGACGCTCCAGGTGGACCGCGTCGCGCCCGTCGGCGAACGCGCGGACCTCCCCGATCGTCGCCTCGGTCACGTCGATGCTCGCGCGGGTCGCCCCGTCGACTCCGTCCCGTTCGGGTGCGGTCACGTTCACACTCATACCCGGACGTTCGGGCGCGAACGGTATGTACGCCAGCCTAGCGGAGTGAAAGTGAACGTGGCGGACGGCGGCGGCGTCACTACAATACAACAGTATGTCGACAGGTAGTCGTCCCGCGTCAGTCGATGTGGCCTTCGGCGCGAAGTTGCTCGGCGGCGTCGGACTCGTAGCGCCACTCGATGTCGGCCTTGTCGTCCTGCCAGTCCCACGGCTCGATGATGACGACGTCGCCCTCTCGTATCCACGTCCGATACCGCATGCGGCCGGGAATCCGGCCCATCCGTTCTTTGCCGTCCGCACAGCGCAGGCGGACGCGTCCGCCACCGAGCATGTCTGTCACGACGGCGAACAGTTGGTCGTCGTCGGGCATTCGAAGGTTTCGTCGCCCTGAGTCACTGCTCATACGGGCAGTACGCTGTAGAGACGGTTAAGTCATGTCTTTGCGCCGACGGACCCGGACACGGCGGAGGGCGAGTCGTGTACACACGACGCACGCGCGCTCGTCCGACTCGTGTGCCCGAAGAGATATATGACGACGAGGCCCCCTGTACACTGTGTCGATCGCGCTCGCCCACTTCGTCGTGGGGGTGCTGGGGACTGCCCTCCTCCTCGCCGCCGTCGCCCCGCACGTCCTCCGCCGCTCGCCGACCCTCCTCGTACTCGGTGGCGTCTGGGGGATGATACCCGACGCCCACTGGATAGCCCCCGTCGGAGCCGACGCCATCCACGCGCTCCACCGCTCGGCGTGGACCGACCTCTTCTGGTTCCACGGGACGCTCGACAAGATAGACCCAATCGACTCGAAGCTGTTCGCCGCCCAGCTCGTGGGGCTGCTCGTCGTCTCGCTCCCGGTTCTGGAGCTGTACGCGAAGTGGCGGGTCGGCGAGTTCGCCTCGGGGTCGAGCCTGGTGGGCGTGTCGGAGTCGAAACGAGGGAGCGACTAGCGGGCCGAGTCACTAGGGTAACTACGTCGAGTGAGCGGTCCGAAAACGGGAGTGGACTCGCTGGGATTTGAACCACGCCCAGACGGTCCTGCTCGCTCACTCCGTTCGCTGCGCGGGCTGCGACTGGTCTACTTCAAATCCCGCCTCGACCGATCTCGCTCGCTCGAAAACTCGTTCGCTCCGATGGACTCGCTGGGATTTGAACCCAGGGCCTCTTCCTTGCGAAGGAAGCGATCTACCACTGATCTACGAGCCCGCATCCGATAGGAGCCGCGGCGGTCACTTGAGGGTTCCGTTTCGGTGCGCTTCCCACACGCAGTCACGTACCGAGGAGCCGGAGCCGACCGGCGACGAGTCCGAGGACGGCGCCGGTGAAGTGCGCGAGCAGCGCGCTCCCGGGCGCGCTCCACAGCAGCGTCGCCGCGAGCGCCACCGAGCCGACGAGCGCGGCGCCCACCCGCGGGGGAGGCGGAGGCGGTCGAGCACGGCGGCCGACGCGGGGTGGACGGCGAGCACGTACCCCACGAGCGCGAACGCCGCGCCGCTCGCGCCGACGACGCCCGCGGACGGCCGAGCAGCCCCCCGAGCCACACCTGCGCGAGGCCGGCGAGCGCGCCCGTCGCGAGGAAGAACGCGTGAAAGCGGAGTCTGGTGGTGCCGTACGCCACCGCCGGACCGACGAGCGCGACGATGACGGCGTTCGCGAGCAGGTGGGCAGGCCCGGCGTGGGCGTACACGCTCGTCGCCAGCGTCCACGGGCGCACCGCCGGCGTGAGGACGAACAGCCCGGCGGCGAGCGCGACCCCGGCGAGCCGGGCGACCCAGAAGGCGAGCGAGACGACGAGCATGAGCCCGAGCGTCTCGGCCGGCGGACGGAGGGCGGCGGTGAGCGAACGGGCCACGGTCGTGCCTCTCTGGGCGCCCGAGGTTCGAAAAGGTAGCGCCGGCGCTGTGCGGGGAGAAAAACGGGAGAACGGGGAGTCGGCGCGGATGCGCCCCAGCGCCTCAGTCCTCGAGGACGATCTCGATGGAGACGTCGTTCGGGACCTGAATCCGCATGAGCTGGCGGAGCGCGCGTTCGTCGGCGTCGATGTCGATGAGCCGCTTGTGGACGCGCATCTCCCAGTGCTCCCACGTGGCCGTCCCCTCGCCGTCGGGGGACTTGCGTGTGGGAACCTCCAGCGTCTTCGTCGGGAGCGGGATGGGACCGGACAGCGCGACGCCGGTCTTGTCCGCGATCTCCCGCACGTCGTCACAGATGTCGTCCAGGTCCTCCGGGGAGGTGCCCGCGAGTCGGACGCGCGCCTGCTGGTCCGGCATCTATCGCTCGTCGACGCTGAGCACCTTGCCGGCCGCGATGGTCTGACCCATGTCGCGGATGGCGAAGCTGCCGAGTTCCGGAATCTCGCTCGACGGCTCGATGCTGAGGGGCTTCTGCGGGCGCACCGTCACGATGGCCGCGTCGCCGGACTTGATGAAGTCCGGGTTCTCCTCGGCGACCTCGCCCGACGAGGGGTCGAGCTTCTGGTCGAGCGACTCGACCGTACACGCGACCTGCGCCGTGTGGGCGTGGAACACCGGGGTGTAGCCGGCCGTGATGACCGACGGGTGCTGCATGACGACGACCTGCGCCTGGAACGTCTCGGCGACCGTCGGCGGGTCGTCGGCCGGCCCACAGACGTCGCCGCGGCGGATGTCGTCCTTGCCGACGCCGCGGACGTTGAACCCGACGTTGTCGCCGGGACCCGCGTAGTCGACCTCCTCGTGGTGCATCTCGATGGTCTTGACCTCGCCGCCGACGTCCGACGGCTGGAACGAGACGTTGTCGCCCGGGCGCATCTCGCCCGTCTCGAGGCGGCCGACCGGGACGGTCCCGATACCCGAGATGGTGTAGACGTCCTGGATCGGCAGCCGGAGCGGCGCGTCCGTCGGCGGCTCGGACTCCGGCAGTTGGTTGAGCGACTCGAGGAGCGTCGGCCCGTCGTACCACGACGTGTTGTCCGACTCCTCGGCGATGTTGTCGCCCTCGAACGCCGAGATGGGGATGAAGCTCGCGTCCTCGGTGCCGAAACGCACCTGCTTGAGCAGCTGCTTGACCTCGTCGACGACCTCGCGGTAGGTGTCCTCCTCGTAGTCGACGACGTCCATCTTGTTGATGGCGACGATGAGTTCGTTGATGCCCAGCGTCCGCGCGAGGAACACGTGCTCGCGGGTCTGCGGGGCGACGCCGTCGTCCGCCGCGACGACGAGCACCGCGTTGTCGGCCTGCGAGGCGCCCGTGATCATGTTCTTCACGAAGTCACGGTGGCCCGGGCAGTCGACGATGGTGAAGTAGTACTCGTCGGTGTCGAACTCCTGGTGGGCGATGTCGATGGTGACGCCGCGCTCGCGCTCCTCCGCGAGGTTGTCCATGACGTAGGCGAACTCGAAGCCGCCCTTGCCCTTCTCCTCGGCTTCCTCTCGGTACTGCTCGATCACGTGCTCCGGGACGCTCCCTGTCTCGAACAGGAGGCGACCCACGAGCGTGGACTTCCCGTGGTCGACGTGGCCGATGATGGCCAGGTTCTGGTGGGGTTTGTCTTGGCTCATTTGTGGAATCGCGCGCTGAGGCGCTCTGTGGGATTGTTTCGGCCGAACGCCGTAAAACCATTTCGATACGGTTCAGCCGGCGTCGCGGTCGCGTCTTGCGGTTTTCCGTGTGCCGCCGTCTCGTGCGTGCGGTTCTCACGGCTCGCTCGGCCCGGGCGACGACCGCCGCGCTCGGGTCCGGTCCCGGGGATGGACGGTCGACGCGGGTGAGAGCGTCGGCGGTGTGGGAGTCGGTGACTCGCCGGTCACGGGTTCGTTGTCGACCCCGGCGCAGTCGTTCCAGAGGGGGGACCCACGCACGTCTCGGCGCTACAACCGGGAGGGCGACCGGAGTTACTCGCGCTCCGGTCCGGAGAGCCGTCCCACGTCCGCGAGCACCGCGCTCGCCGTCTCCGCGCCGCCGGCGCCGCGCCCCGAGATGGCGAGTTGTCCCGCGTGTTCGGTCTCGATTTCGACGATGTTCCGCGTCCCCGACACCGCGAGCGTGCCGTTCTCCGGGACGAGTCGCGGGCCGACGCGGACGCCCTCGCGAGTCGCCTCCCCGACCAGCCGGACGGTCCGGCCGTCCTCGGCGGCCAGTTCCAGCGCGCTGCTGGGGATGTCGCGGATGCCCTCGACGTCGGCGTCGGCGAGCGTCAGTTCCCGCTCGCGGAGTTCGGCGAGCGACTCGCAGTCCGCCTCCCGCAGCACGTTCGCGAGGATGACGCACTTCAGCGCCGCGTCGGTCCCCTCCACGTCGAACGAGGGGTCGGCCTCCGCGACGCCGAGGTCCTGTGCCTCGGCGAGTACGTGGTCGTAGCCGAGGCCCTCGGCGACCATCCGCGACAGCACGAAGTTGGCGGTGCCGTTGAGTACGCCGCGGACCGCGGACACCCGCTCGGGGCCGAGGTCCGCGACGGTCGCACACGCGGGGATGGCGCCGCCGACCGTCGCCTCGAAGTACACCTCGCCCGCGCTCTCGGCCGCGAGCGCGCGCACGTCGGCGTACCGCTCGGCGACGGGTCCCTTGTTCGCGAGCACGACGTGCCGGTCGCGTTCCAGCGCCGTCCGGACGTGCGAGAACCCGGGCTCCGCGTCGCCGAGCGTCGTCGGCGTCGCCTCCACCAGCGCGTCGTACTCGGCCGTCAGCGCGTCGTCAGGAGCGGCGTCGCCGAGGCCCTCCCCGTCGTCCTTCCGGGCGAGCGCCGCCGCGACGTCGACCCCGTCCGGGTCCACGACCGCCGACGAGGAGTCGGCGAGCGCCGTCACCGTGTGACCGTACGAGGCGGCGAGTTCGGCGACGGCGCGGCCGACCGCACCGGCACCGAGGACGGCGAGCCTCACGGGCGGCCCTCCAGCGGTTCGATGACGTCGAGTCCCTTGTCGTCGGCCACCGCGCGCACCGAGTCGAGCACGTCCGCGGTCCGCCCCTCGCGCGCCCGGAGGCGGAGGCGGGCGCTCGAGGGGTCGTCGGTCCCGGTGCCCTCGGGCGCCGAGAGGTCGAGATCGGCCACCGACGCGTTCGCGCACTCGGCGAGTCGCCGGAGCGTGTCCGAGAGGTCCGTCTCGATGAGGTGGCCGACGAGGAGCACCGTCACCTCCGTGCCGAACTCCTCGGCGCCGGCGCTCGTGACGGTCACGCCGCGTTCGCGCAGTCCGGCGAGCACCGCCTCGAACCGGTCCGGGGGACACTCCAGGTCCACCTCGACGGGGATGCGACCCCGTGGGGTGACGTTCCCGCGTTCGTGGTACACCGACAGGAGGTTCCCGCCGTTCGCCGCGATGGGTTCGAGCGCCGCGAGCAACTGGCCGGGCTCGTCGTCGAGTTCCAGTCGGATGGTGTGCGCCTGCGGGGCGTCGCCGCCGTCGGTCCGCGCGTCCCCCCGTTCGTCGACCGGGGCTGACGGCCGAGGCTCGCCGGGGGCTGACGCCGGCTCCGGGGGCATCTACCTCGCCCCCCCGGACGCCGGCGGCCGGCCTGTCCCGCCGCGGCGCGCGCACGACCCGAGACCCGTAATTGTGGTCGCGCGGGGCTGGTGGCGTCGTTCACAGCCGTCGCGCCGACCGGGGGTCGTGCCAGTGGGCATACTCCCTCCGTGGGGAGGGGGAGGTGATAAGTCTTCTACGGTGGCGAGGTTTGCCTCCGCCACCTCCCCCCGACGACTGTTCAAAGTAGTAACACACGGTGTTAACTCCGATGCCTCCGGCCGCAACCTGTCTCCAACCCAAACGAAGCGTGTGCTCGATTACTCCTACTGGTTTCTGAACGTCGCTACGAAGACCGTAAGAGCCGTCCAAGACTTCCGGATCGGCCGCCACTTTTCACTTGGTACGCCGAGTAACGGTGGACATGGGCGACCTGAAACTGAAAGAAGCCGTAGCCATGGCGCTCGGCGGTATGATCGGGGGTGGTATCTACTCCGCCTTCGGTATCGTCGTCGCCGTCGCGGGCAACGTCGCGTGGGTCGCGTTCGTGCTCGCCGGCGTCGTCGCCATGTGCGCCGGCTACAGCTACGTGAAGTTGAACGAACACATGGACGGCAACGGGGGCGCTCCGTCGTTCATCCAGGAGTACGTCGGCTTCGACACGCTCGCCGGGATGACCGGGTGGACGCTCCTGTTCGGGTACATCGGGTCGATGGCCCTGTACGCGTACGCGTTCGCCGGGTTCTTCTCGGAGATGGTCGGTCGACTCCACGTCTACGGCTTCCCCGTGTTCAGCTTCGTCGTCGTGGCCCTCATCGGGGTGTTCGTCGCGCTCAACCTCCTCGGAGCGGGGGAGGTCGGGAAGGCGGAGGACGTCCTCACGGCGGGGAAGGTCCTCGTCATCGGGCTGTTCGGTCTCTGGGGAGTCTGGTTCGCCCTCAACGGACACACTATCGAACTCGGGTTCGGAAGCATCGTCAGCCGCGAGCCGATCATGGCGGCGGCGATGTCGTTCGTCGCGTTCCAGGGGTGGCAGCTCCTGATGTACGGCCAGGACCAGTTCGAGAACCCGTTCGACGACGTGAAGAAGGCCATCTACGTCTCCATTCCGGCGGCGACGTTCCTCTACGCCATCGTCGCCGTCACCACCACCAGCCTGTTGCGCATCGAGCTCATCGCCGTCGCCCCCGAGGTGTCGCTGCTGTACGCGGGCATCGAGTTCATGGGCCGCATCGGCGCGTTCGTCATCGGGATTTCGGCGCTGTTCTCGACCGCGAGCGCGGTCAACGCGACGCTGTTCAACGGGGCGCAGTTCTCGAGCGACCTCATCGACATGGGCCTGATGCCCGAGCGCCTGGAGGGGAGCGGGGACAGCGAGATTCCGAAGAAACTGGTCGTCGTCTTGGGCGTCCTCTCCGCGGCGTTCGGCGTGTTCGGGAGCCTGTCGAGCATCACCTCCTTCGCCTCGCTCGCCTTCATCGCCGTCTTCGGCGGGATGAGCCTGCTCGCGTTCCTGCGACGCGACCAGTTCGACGACATCGTCGCACCCGTCCCCGCCGTCGGTGCCGTCGGCTGTGCGGTATTCTTCCCGCTCCTGCTGTACAACCTCTACCTCAACAGCCCGGGCGTGTTCTCGCTCGTCCTGCTCATCTCGGTAGTGGTCGTCGGCACGGAACTGCTGTACTTCGAGCGCGAGACGGTCGAGGAACTGCTCCCGTGGCTGAGTAACCCGCAGGGGGACACCTGACGATGACCCGCAACACGGACACGAACTCGCTGACCAGACGCACCGCGCTGAAGGGACTCGCCGGCGTCGTCGCGACCGGCGCGCTGGCGGGTTGTTCGGCCGAGGCGATGCCCGGAAACGAACCGGGCGTACAGCTCCGGTACGCGACGGTCCTCCCGCCGGTGTCGCTCGACCCCATCGAGCACGACGACCCCTGGTCGGCCGGGGCCGCGAACGCCGCGTTCCAGGGGCTGTACACGTACGACCGGGCGCTGAACCTGGTGCCGGTGCTCGCGGACGGCGACCCCTCGGTGAGCGACGACGGGACGACCTACACCGTCTCGCTGGTCGACGGCGCGCGCTTCCAGGACGACACGCGCGTCTCCGCCGAGGACGTGAAGTACACCTTCGAGGCTCCGGTCGAGGAGGAGACGCCGCCGCTCTGGCAGACGGAGATGCTGTCGGAGGTGAAGACGCCGGACGAGTCCACCGTCGAGTTCCACCTCGACCACCCCTACCCGGCGTTCCGTCACAGCCTCACGCGGTCGGTCGTCCCGAAGTCCGTCCGGCAGACGAACCCCGACGAGTTCGGAGTGGCCCCCGACGCGACGGTCGGCTCGGGTCCCTACGAACCCCACCTCGTCAAGCCGGGGAAGTACGCGTCGTTCCGGACGTGGGAGAACTACTGGGGGGAGACCCAGCCGGCCGTCGACCGCCTCCAGGTCATCAACACCCACGCCGGTCTCGCGCGGACGATGGCGCTGAAGACCGGCCAGAGCGACGTGGTCGAGCGCATAGAGCCGAAGTTCTGGGAGGCGACGAAGCAGATTCCGAGCGCGCGGGTGAGGAAGACGCCGAGCTACAACTACTTCTTCGTCGGCTTCAACTGCTCCAGCGGCCCCACCGCCGACCCGAAGGTGCGGGAGGCGGTCGACTACCTGCTCTCGATGGACAGCTTCGTCGAACACGTCGTGGAACCGGCGGGCGAGCGCCAGCACAGCCCGCTCCCCGCGCGCCTCGCCGAGGACTGGGACATGCCGGTCGAGGAGTGGAAGGGCATCCCGGCCCGGAAGAACGTCCGGAAGGCGAAGACGCTGTTTCGGGAGGCCGGCGTGGAGAAGTGGACGCCGAAGGTCGTCGTCCCCCACAACGACAAACTGCGGGCGAAACTCGCGCAGGGGTTCGTCCGTGGGTTGAGCAGCGCCGGCTTCTCGAAAGCCCGCGTAGTGAAACACCGCTGGAGCGACTTCCGGGAGAAGGTCACCTCGGGTAACAACGGGACGTACGACATGTACGTCGGGTCGTGGGCCGGCTACCCGGACCCCGACACGTTCCTCTACCCGCTGTTCCACCAGCGGATGGAGGGACTCACCAACGGCGTCTACTACCGGAACCCGGAGGTGATGGACCGGATTCGGCGCGCGCGAGAGACCGAGAGCCGCGCGGAGCGGAAGACGCTCTACGAGCGCGCCATCACGGCCCTGCTCGAGGACCGGGTTCACCTCCCGGCGTTCACCCTCTCCAACAGCTTCGGCGTGAAGAACCGGGTCGAGGGGTTCCAGCCGCACCCGCTCGCGCAGATGAACCCGCGGCTCCTGGCCGGCGAGCGACCGCTGTCGATTCGGGAGTGACGGTCGAGCGGTCGCGACGAACCGGACGAACCGACGAGACGGCGGTCGGAGAAGTCGAGTGCGGGTCGACGTCGGCCCGGGTAACGTGGTGTCCCGGTGCCGGTCGCTGGGTCCTAGATGTAGTCGATGGACGGCGGGAGTTCCAGCTTCATTCCCTTGCGCTCGCGGATGTCCATGATCTGCTCGCGCTGGAGGTTGTCGGCCATGACGCGGAACCCGGCGTTCTCGGTGTTCCAGGAGGCGCGCCCCTCCGTCGCGGAGCGGATGTCGCTGGAGAAGCCGATCATCTCCTCGACGGGCGCGATGCCCTCGATGACCATCAGGTCGCCCTCCTGGTACATGTCGTCGACGCGGCCGCGTCGGCCCTGAATCTCGCCGGAGGCGTCGCCCATGTACTGATTGGGCACGTCGATGCGGACGTTCTGGATGGGTTCGAGCAGGCGGATCTCCGCGTCGATGAGCGAGCGGTGGACCGCGTCCCGAACTGCGGGGATGACCTGCGCCGGGCCGCGGTGGATGGTGTCCTCGTGGAGCCGCGCGTCGTGGAGGCGCAGCAGCGCGCCCTGCACCGGCTCGGCCGCGAGCGGGCCGTCGTCGAGCGCCTCCTCGAGACCCTCGATGACGAGTTCCATCGTCTCGTTCAGGTGCTGGATACCCTTCGTGTCGTCGATGAGGATGTTCGTCCCGTGGATGTGTTCGACGTTCTGGGACGTGTCCTTGTCCATGCCTGCCTCCTGGAGCGCCTCGCGGCGCTCCAGTTCGGGCATGTCCATCGATATCTCGCCGAGGCGGATGTCCTCGACGACGCCCTCCACCAGGGGTTCGACGGTGATGTAGAACTTGTTGTGGCGGTTCGGCGAGACGCCTTCGACCTCGCGGGAGGCCTGCTGGGGCTGTTCGCGGAAGACGACAATGGGCTCGCCCGTGGTGACCGGGATGCCCTGGTTCTTCTGGATGCGCTGGGTGATGACCTCGAGGTGGAGTTCACCCTGCCCGGAGATGAGGTGTTCGCCGGTGTCCTCGTTGATCTCCACGCGGATGGTGGGGTCCTCCTTGGCGACCTGCTGGAGCGTCTGGATGAGCTTCGGCAGGTCGTCCATGTTGGTCGCCTCCACGGACTTCGTGATGACCGGCTCGGAGATGTGCTCGATGGACTCGAACGGCGTCATCTCCACGTCGGAGACGGTGGAGCCGGCGATGGCGTCCTTCAGGCCGGTGACGGCCGCGATGTTGCCCGCGGGGACGCCCCGGTCGAGTTCCTCCCGCTCGCCGCCCATGTAGATGCCGACCGACTGGATGCGGTTCTTCCCGGCGGTGCCGGAGACGTACAGCTCCTGCCCCTTCTTCAGCGTGCCCGAGAACACCCGCCCAGTGGCGATTTCGCCCGCGTGCGGGTCCATCCCGATGTCGGTCGCCATGAAGACGATGTCCCCCTCCTTGTTCACCGTCCGCATGTCCTCGGCGATGTCGGACTCGTCGTCGCCGCGCCAGATGCGCGGGACGCGGAACGGCTGCGCCTGCAGCGGGTTGGGGAAGTGCTCGGCGACCATGTCGAGCACGACGTTCGAGAGCGGGGTCCGCTCGTGGAGTTCCTGCCGCTCGTCGTTGCGCTCCATCTCGATGATGTCGCCGAAGGAGATGCCCGTCGCCTCCATCGACGGGATGGAGACGCCCCACTTGTACAGCGCGGAGCCGAACGCGACGGTCCCCTCGTCGACGGAGACGCGCCAGTCCTCGGTGATGTCGTCCATCTCCTCGGTCATCCCCCGGATGAGCTCGTTGACGTCGCCGATGACGTCCATGAGCCGCTGTTGCATCTCCTGGGGCCCCTCCTGCAGTTCGTTGATGAGGCGGTCGACCTTGTTGATGAACAGCGTGGGCTTGACCCCCTCGCGCAACGCCTGCCGGAGCACCGTCTCGGTCTGGGGCATCGCGCCCTCGACGGCGTCCACGACCACGAGCGCGCCGTCGACGGCGCGCATCGCGCGGGTCACGTCGCCGCCGAAGTCGACGTGGCCCGGCGTGTCGATGAGGTTGATGAGGTGGTTCCGCCCGTCGTACTCGTGGGTCATCGACACGTTCGCCGCGTCGATGGTGATGCCGCGCTCCTGTTCGTCCTCCTCGGTGTCCATCGCGAGCTGCTGGCCGGCCGTCTCGTCCGAGATCATGCCAGCCCCCGCGAGGAGGTTGTCCGACAGGGTGGTCTTCCCGTGGTCCACGTGAGCCGCGATGGCGATGTTCCGGATCTGCTCCGGGGAGTCCATCAGCTTCTCACATTCCTGTACGATTTTCTTTCGTCGGCCCATTACGGGTCGGTATTCGTCGCCCGGTCAAAAGGGTAGTGCTTTGCCGCCGTCGAAAGCGCCGGAATCGGGGACTCACACCCCATGAGAACCGTCCGCGTGGCGGGCGGCACAAGAGTCAAATCCGCGGCCCCCCTGTCAACGATACGCATGGATATTCGCGTGCAGGACGGCGGCCCGCCCGACCCGTTTCTCGGGGCCGCCGCTCTTCTCGGGACCGAACACGACCTCGACCTTCCGGTGTACGTCCGGGTCCGCGAGGACCCGGGCGAGCGGACGTGGGCCGGGCACTACGAGGACCGCCACGTGCTGAACGTCTCCCGGAAGGTCGCCACCTCCGCGATGGCGCGCGAACTCGCGCTCCACGAACTCGCGCACATGGCCCGCTACGAGGAGGCGCACCCCTCTCACGTCCAGCCCATCGAGGAGGCGCTGTTCCTCGCGCTCGCGGGCACGTCCGTCGAGCGCCGGAAGCTCTCGCACTGCCACCAGATCGCCAACCACTGCAAGGACATCTACGCCGACGACATCACGCTCTCGGTCGGCCCCTCCGGGAAACTGGTGACGTTCTTCGAGTCGCAACTGGCGGCCGCCGTCGCCGACCGCTCGCGCCCCGGGCTCTACCCCGACTCGCGGCTCGCGTCCGGCGCGTCCGACCCCGACATCACCGCGGTGAACGCCGCGTTCGCGCTCGCGATGGTCGAACGGCACGGCCTCGTCGACCGGGACCACCGGCTGTACGACCTGGCGCACGCCGCCGCGAACGACGCGCCCGGCGTCGACCTGCCGGCGTTCACCCGCGCGTTCCGCTCGCTCGCGGACGACCCGACAGAGAGCGAGTACCGCAAGGCGCTCGTGGACGTGACGCGGCTGTACGCCGTCGACTCGGGCGGTGGTCCCGCGGCGGCCGACTGACCGCCGGTCGGGAGGGAGCCCCCGCCGCCCTCACGCTCCACCGAGAAGCAGCCACCCGCCCGCCGCGACGGCGGTCATCGCGGCGAGGAACGCGGCCCACGCCACCGTGTCCTCCACGCGGCGGTCGGCCGCGCGCCACTCCGTCCCCATCGACGGGAGCCAGACGGTCGCGGCGGCGACGCCGAGCGAGAACGGCCAGCACAGCGTGAGCGTCCGGTCGAGTGGGTCGGTCGCGGGCCCGACGACCCCGACCGTGAGCACGGCTGTCGCGTAGACGGCGGCGAAGCCGGCGTACGTCGCTACCAGACGCTGACGCGTCGGCTCGCGGTCGCCCGCGAGCACCCCGAACGCCCGCTGTCCCGCGCCGGTTCGGAGGAACGGCGTACAGAGCAGCGCGGCCGAGACGACGACGAGCGCCGCCCCGAGCGTGCGGACCATGCGGTTCCCGCCGCACTACCCGGAAATAAAGACGCCCCTCAAACTATCGTACGTGGTAATAAGTCGGGTCGGACGACACATCCGCGAGAAGGTATTTACCTCCGGTCGCCGAACGTTACGTCATGGGAACGACAGAACGGCCCTCCTCGGTCCCCGACGCGCCCCCGCCACGCGCACCGTTCGCGCTCCGGACCCTCCTCCGCGACTGGATCGCCGCGGCCGCCGCCGTCGCCCTGTTGTACGGGCTGGCGTACGCGGTGCCGGTCCAGCCACTCCAGATTCCCGGCTACCTCCTCGTCGTCGGGTTCGACGCGCTGGAGCCACTCCTCCCGGCGTTCGGGAGTTCGACGGCGTACGACCTGGCGTTCGCCGGCTACCTCGCTCTGCTCGCCGGGTGTGCGGCCGTCGGTGCGTCCGTAGCCCGAGGCCGCGGGTCGGCGACGGACTGGCGCGTCGGCGCCGGGGCCGGCGTCGCCGTCGTCGGGGCGCTCGCGCTCCTCCTCGGCGCCGTCGTCTTCCTCCCCGGAGTCGGAGGCGGCCCGCTCGCCGTCGTGCTGACGACCGGGGTCGTTCTCGCGCTCGCCGGCGCGGGCGTCGCGTTCGGGTTCGGGCGCCTGCGCCCGACCTGAACGGCCGCCGGCCTCAGGCGTCGACCGGTCTCCCGACGGCCGCCGCAGCCACCGCGAGCAGCACTACCCCGCCGAGCAGCGCCGGGGCGGCCACGGCGCCCGCCGCGCCCGCCGCGATACCGGCGACGAACGCGAGCGGCGTCCTGACCGCGCCCTGCACCATCGACACCGCGGAGAGCGTCGTGGACCGGCCGGCGTCGTCGACGCGGTCGTTCACGTAGCCGTACGCGACGGGGACGAACAGCGGACTCGTGGCGGTCCGCGCGACGAACATCGGGAGCGCGGCGACCAGTACGACGGGCGGGAGGAGCATCAGGACGGCCGTCGCCGCGGGCACGAGCAACACCGCCCCGCGCACGCCGAGGCGGTCCTCGACCGCACCAGCGTACCCCGCGGCGACCGCCGCGACGCCGGTGAACCCGGCGTACATCGCGCCGAGCAGCGCGGATTCGGGGACACCCGACAGCGCCGGCGGGAGCAGTTCGCGGAACAGGGCGACGCCGATGGGCTGGACGTAGCCGCCCGCGGCGCCGACGGCGGCGAGCACGACGGCCGCGTACGGGACGAACCCCCGCAGACCCGGTCGGGCGAACGACGCCCGGACGACGCCGAGCGCCTCGCGCGGCGACGCGTCCGGGTCGCTCCCGCCGCTCGCCGGGAGCGTGGGGAGGACGGCGAGACCGAGGGCGTTCAGCGCCACCGAGGCGACGAACGGGAACCGCGGGTCGACGGCGTAGAGGACGCCGCCGCCGAGCATCGTGGCGACGGACGTCCACCGCTCGACGGCGCCCGCGCGGCCGCGGATCCGGGTGAACGCCCCGGCGTCGAGGTGCGCGTCGAGCGTCTCGTAGAGCCACGCGTCGGCGCTTCCGGAGTTGAACGTGGTCGCGAACGCCCACACGGCGTACAGGAGCGCGTAGCCGGCGAACGACTCGACGACCACGAACCCCGCCAGCGAGAGCGCGGTGCAGGCGACGCCGCACGCCATGCTCGCGCGCCGGCCGAACCGGTCGCCGACGTACCCGGTCGGCACCTCCCCCACCACGACGAGCGCGGCGTACAGCGCCGAGAGGGTGCCGTACTCCGGGAACGTGAGGTCGCGGAGCACGAACAGCGCGAACACCGGCGAGATGAACCCCACCGAGCGAGTGACCTGGAACAGGTAGAACCGACGGACGAGCCGTCGCCCCCGCGTGCCGTCGTCCGACATGCCAGCGGGTGGTCCCGCCGCCGGCAAAGGCGTTCCCTGAAGCCCAGTTCAGTACGTCACGTCCGTCCGCGCACCGTCGGCCTCCTCCCACTCCTCGCGGCTCACAGAGAAGCGGTGGTGGTCCGCGGGGGTGTCGTACCGGCCGGCGTGGTGGCGGAGCAGCCCCTCGTACCGCCCCCGGTGGCGCTCGACGTACCGTTCGACCGCGCGGTACGAGCGGTCGTTGTCGGCGTGTAACGGCACCGCGACGACGCCGAAGTCCAGCGCGTCGAACGCCACCTCCAGCAGCGCGTCCGCGCGCTCCCCGGAGTACCGACGCCCCCAGAACGGTTCGCGGAGCCAGACGGCGAGCAGCGCGAGGTCCTGCTCCCACCGGCAGATGAGGCCGGCGCTCCCGGCGAACTCGCCCGCCCCGTCCTCGCCCTCGCGCGGGAACACCGCCCACTCGGCCCGCTCGCGCTCCGCCCACTTGGTCTCGAACGACTCGATGCGCTCCTCGGCGTCACGCAGCGTGTCGAGCGGGTTCCACGGCAGGTACTCCGTCTCCGCGGCGACGGTCGGACTCCGGTGGGAGGCGGCGTCGTACAGACCGCGCGGGCTGACGGTCCCGCGCTCGAACCGGTCGAGTCGCAACCGGTCGGTCTCGACGGTCTCGGGGAACACGCACGCCCGGTTCGCGCGCCGTCGGAAAGTGCTTGTGTGGGTGTGGGACTCCACAGTCCGGCCCGGGCCGACCTGCGGCGCGGTGAGGCCGTCCGACCCGTCTCGGCTCACCCCGACTCCTCGAACTCGAACCCGCCGTACCGGAGGTCGACCCAGTACGTCGTCCCCCCGTAGCGCACCACCCACGAGCCGCCGAACTCGTCGCGCCGCACGGCGTCGTGCCCACGGAACCGCTCGGCGACGGAACGGAACGCGTCGTCGCTCGCCGACTCCGCGTAGTACGTCTCGTTCACCGCCGCCGCGACCACCTCGCGCTCGGCCGACGAGAGGGCGGCGTCCGACAGGCGGAACCCGTACTCCTCGCGGAGCGACGCGCCGTACGACTCGGCGTCCGGCGCGACTTCGGTCGCGGTGTAGCGGTACGTCGTCACCGTCACGTCCCGGCTGTCGACCCTGACCGGGTAGCGCTCGCCCTCGTACGCGACGGCGTCGTACTCGCCCGAGAGGAGGACCGACGACGACGCCTCGCTCCGGGTGTAGCGCGCGCCGGCGCCGAAGTCGTACCCCTCGGTCCGCCGGTCGTACTTCGGCGGGAGGAGCGCGTCGACGAGTGCGCGGTCGGCGGGCGAAAGGTCCCCGTAGGCGACGGCGGGGCCGTCGGTCGAGCCGTTGTAGTCGACGTCGGCGCTCACGCGCACCTCGGTGTGGTTCCCGACCGGGTCCGCGGAGAGGTCGTAGTACGCGCCGTCGACGGCGAACGGGAAGCCACGCGTCTCGACCGGCGGCGACGTGTCGTTCGCGGTGGCGGAACCGTTCTCGACGGCTCCCCGGACGAGCGCCCGGTAGTCGGCCGCCTCCGAGCGGTCGGCGTCGGGGAGCGTGCGGCTCGCCTCGTCCGCCAACTCGGCGTCGGTCGCGGGCGTCAAGTCGAGCGAACCGGCGGCCGAACAGCCGGACAGGGGGAGCAACAGCGCGAGCGCACAGAGCGCGAGGAGGGCACGGCTGGTCACACGCTCGGCTCTACGCCGTCCGGGTAAGTGCTTTCCGGAGGGTGGAACCCCGAAGCGCCGAATCGGCGGGCGGTGCCGCGGCTCTCGGCGCGGAGAACGGGGAGAGAGTCGAGATTACCGCGCGGCGGCGGCGACGCGCTCGCGCTCTTCCTTCTGGGCGATGGGGTACGACTGGACGTCGTACCGCTCGGCCCCGACGAGGAGGTCGGCGAGCGCCTCGGCGGCGCTGGTCGACGACTTGTACGTCGCGGACTGGACGCCGTCGCCGATGAACTTCAGCGCCTGGTCGACCCGGCGCTGGGGGGCCACGTCGACGGCTTTCGGGACGGAGATGCCGCCGTACTTCAGGCGGACCGTCTCCTCGCGCGGCGCGGCGTTCTCGACGGCGGTGACGAGCACCTGCACCGGGTTCTCGTCGGTTCGTTCGTGGACGATGTCGAACGCGTCGCGGACGATGCGGGTCGCCTGCTGTTTCTTGCCCGTGTTCTCATCGGTCTGCATCAGGCGGTTGATGAGCCGCTCGACGATGGAGAGTTCGGACTTGCGGAACTGCTTGGAGGCGTGACGGCCCATCGTGTGCGCGATGGGCGTGACGTTGAGGTACGGCCGCGTCGACGGGTCGCCGTACTCGATATCGGAGACGTCCCAGACGCCGAACAGCAGCGCGTTCTCCTCGGCCTCTTCGCTGTCGGCGGGCGCGTCGGGTTCGGGGGATTCCTCTTCGCTCTCGGACATTGTGTTATCGGACGGGTTTCTCCGCGTTGCCGCGCACCAGTTCGAGCATCGAGACGCCGTTCACCTTCTCGACCTTGTAGTTCACGCCCGAGAGGTCGCCCATGGCGCGACCCTTCGCGCCGCCGATGCCGGCGATGGTGACCTCGTCGTGCTCGTCGATGAACGAGATGGCGCCGTCGCCGGGACAGAACGCGGTGACCTGCTTCCCGTTCTTGATGAGTTGGACCCGGACGCACTTCCGGATGGCCGAGTTGGGCTGCTTCGCTTCGATCCCCACCTTCTCGAGGACGATGCCGCGCCCCTGCGGCGCGCCCTCCAGCGGGTCGGACTGTTCGCGGAGGCCGCGCTCGCGGCGCGCGTACTCCGAGTCGGACCACCGTCGCTTCTGGCGGTCCTTCTTCAGTTTCCGGGCGGCGTACTTGCCGTTCGCCATATGCGAGGGGATTTCCGACGGAGCTACGTAAGGGTTCCCTTTCGATTCGGCGAGACACTCCGAGAACGGATTAGCGCTACCTCTCGCCGGTTCTGAGCGCGTTTCGACGACCGAACGACGCGCAGATACCGCCGCTCCAGCGCTGACCGCCCCGCTACGGTTCGCGGCTCCCGTTTTCGTCCGTGGGCCGCTCGCTCCCCCAGGCCGGAGACGTGACCGAGACCTCCCCCGAGAGTGACTGTCCCGACGGCGGCCCGAGCGTGATGCCCGCGGCGGGGAGGCGGTCCACGACCTCGTCGCGGAAGCGCACCCGGGCGCCGCCGACCCGCTCCAGCGTCGGGTCATCGACCCAGAACACCGCCCGGAGCGTGACCAACCCCTCCCCCAGCGTGTCGACGATGGCGTCGGGTTCCGGGTCCGCGAGCACGCGGTCGTCCTCGCGGGCGATGTCGACCAACAGGTCGCGTGCCAGTTCGACGTCGTCGTCGTACGACAGGTGGACCGTCTCGTCGACGCGGGCGCGCTTCCGGCCGTACGGCCGGGTGAGCGCGTTCGTCGTCAGCTCCGTGTTGGGGACGGTGAGCGTCTCGTAGGCGGGCGTGCGGATCCGGGTCACCCTGAAGTCGACCTCCTGGACCGTCCCCTCGCCGCTCGGCCACGAGACGAAGTCGCCGACGTTGAAGTCCGGGTCCGCGATCAGGAACATGCCGCTGATGAGCGATCCGATCACCTCCCGTCCCGCGACGCCGACCGCCAGCGTGACGGCGGCGACGACCAGCGCCGGGTCGGTGAGCGACGTGTAGCCCGCGGCGACGAACCCCGCCGCGACGGCGACGACGAGCAGCAGGTAGGCGAGGTACGTCTCGACGGCCGCCTGGATGGTGGGGTTGTGTCGGTTCCGGCGGCGGACGACCCCGACAACCGTCGGGTAGACCAAGAACCGACCGAGCAGGTAGACCGCAACCGCGACGAGGAGGAACGTGGCCAGCGACTCCGCGTCCTCTAGCAGGCCGACGAGCGGTCCGAGGAGCCAGTCGAGCGGGTCGACCTGTGCTCGCTCGACTCGCTCGTTGAGCGCGCGCACGTACATGCGGACGACTACCGCCGTCGGACGACATAAGAGCGGGTGACCGACGACCGAGGAGAGAGGGGAAGCGTGACGTCCCCGCCGCCGCCACCTACGCCAACTGCACGTCGTCGATGTCGAAGTGCCGGCGCGCGAGCCGTCGGGCGGACTCGATGTTCCGTCCGGCGGTGCCGATGGCGACCCCGCGGTCGCGCTCGACCACCTCGACGTACGCCACCGTGTCGTTCTGCTCGCTCACCGTCACCCCGCGGACGGCCGCGGGCGCGAGCGCGTTGGCGACGAACGCCTCGGGGGTGTCGGCGTTCTCGACCAGTTCCACGTCCGCGCCCAGCGCCGCCTCGGCGCGCTCGACCGTCCGACCGTCCGGTCCGATGGCCTCGCCCATCTCGCCAGCCGGGACGAGGAAGACGAGTCTGTCGCCGCCCTCCTCGACGAGACAGTCGAGCGGCGTCACGCCCGTCACCTCGGCCACGGTGGCGATGTACTGGCGCGCCTCGTCGGAGATCCGGACCCGCATTCAGTCGTCCGCCGACCGCTGGGTCGAGGACGCAGAGCCCATCCGGAGGTCGACGTCGCCGGTGCCGATGGCGACCGGCTTGCCGACGATGACGTTCTCGATGACGCCGTTGAGGTCGTCCTCCTCGCCGTGGATGGCGGCGTCGAGCAGGTGGTTCACCGTCACCTCGAACGCCGCGCGCGCGAGCACGGACTCCTTCGACCCGGAGATGCCGTGGCGGCCGATGGACTCCACGGTCCCCCGGTTCGTCATGATGTCCGAGACGAGCATCAGGTGGCGGATGTTCACGTCGTCGAGCCCCTGCTCTTCGAGCGTCTCCATCGTCTCGTTGATGATGGTCTCGCGCGCCGCCTCGACGCCGAGCGTGCGGTATATCTCGTGGATGTTGTTACACGTCGTCCGCGAGGCGTCGACCCCCTCGATTTCGAGCGCGTCGGCGAACGCCGACCCCTCGGTGTAGAGGACGAACTCCTCGTCGTTCTCGGAGTTCTCGACCGACTCCTTCCGGATGACGACCCGGGTGACCTCCTCGATGCCCTTGAACACGATTTCGCGCAGTTGCTCGACCAGCTGGAGCAGTTCGCGGTAGCTCGGCTCCTCGGGGCCGAACTCGATGTTCGTCCCCGACCGGCGCGTCTGCACCCCGAGGCTGTCCTCGATGGTGTCGGCGACGATGTCGGCCACCTCGGTCGCGTCGTCGTGGGTGGGCCAGCGCTCGAGCAGCGTCTCCTCGTTCAGGTCGACCGAGACGAGCATGTCGGCGACGTTCGTCGACACGTCGCCCAGCGCGAGTATCTTCGTCGACTCGATCTGCCAGACGACCTCGTGGGCCTTCTCGCGGTCGGTGGCGTACTCGCCGTCGAGCCGGACGATCATGATGGGCGTGTCCGGCGTCTTGCGCGCGTCCACCAGTTCGATGAGCCGCGGGAGCCCCTGAGTCACGTCCATCTCCGCGACGCCCGCGTAGTGGAACGTGTTCATCGTCATCTGCGTCCCCGGCTCGCCGATGGACTGCGCGCTCACGGTCCCGACGGGGTCGAGCGGGTCGACCCGCGTGTCGAGGTAGCGCGACTCGACCGCCTGCGCGATCTCGTTCGCCTGCTCGCTCGTCACGCCCTCGCGGGCGTCGATGGTGTCGTACACGCGGTCCTTCAGCCGCCGCGGGAGTTCGGTGTCTTCGACGACGAGCGCGATGTCCTCGGTCACGTGCTCGTGGGCGTCGACGTAGCCGTCGACGCTGAGGCGTTCAGTCATCCGACTGCGCCCCCATTCCCTGCGCCTTGTCGAGTCCCGGGCCGGCGTACTCCGAGAGGTTCGTCGGCGGCTCCTCGCGCCCGAGGAATCGGGCCTTCTCCTCGTCGGACGCGAACTCCGCGTCCACGACCCGGTCCGCGATGCCGTCCACGTCGATGGCGTTCTCCTCGGTCGAGGACACCTTCACGGGCGACGTGCCGTCCTCGCCGAACTCGAACTGGACGATGGTGCCCGAGGTGTCACGGACCGTCCCGTCGTACTGCGCTTCGAGTTCGGAGAGCGCGTTGATGAGCCGCCGCTGGAGGTAGCCGGACTTGGAGGTCCGGACCGCCGTGTCGACCAGCCCCTCGCGGCCGCCCATCGCGTGGAAGAAGAACTCCCGGGGGGTCAGCCCGCCGCGGTAGGAGTTCTCCACGAACCCGTGAGCCTCCGCCGAGAGGTCGTCCTGCTTGTAGTGCGCGAGCGTGCGGTCCTCGTACCCGCGGTTGATGCGCTCGCCCCGGACCGCCTGCTGGCCGACGCAGCCGGTCATCTGGGTGAGGTTCAGCATCGACCCGCGGGCGCCCGAGCGGGCCATGATGACCGCCGGGTTGTCGTCGGCGAAGTGGTCCTCCGCGATCTCGCCGGCGGAGTCGCGCGCCTTGCCGAGCGTCTGCATGATCTTCATCTCGAGCGTCTCGTCGACCGTCCGCCCGGGCAGCGACTCGAGTTCGCCCGCCTCGTACGTGGAGATGAGTTCCCCCACGCGCTCGTACGCGGAGTCGATGGCCTCGTCGACCTGCTCGTTCGCGTTCGGCGGGATGGACTCGTCGTCGATGCCGAGGCTGAATCCGAAGTGCATGATGGCGCGCATCGCGAGCGACGCCACCTCGTTGATGAACACCCGGGCGCGCGTCTCGGAGTACATCTTGGTCAGCGTGTCGACCACCTCGCCGCCGAACGCGCCGACGGCGTCCTCGTCGACCGTCCCCTCGAGCAACTGGCCGTCCTCGATGACGACGGTGTCGCCCGCAGAGGAGGTGAACTTCAGGTTCAGGTCGTCCGGGAGCAGTTCCGAGAAGACCGTCCGACCGGTCCAGACGGGCTGGCCGGCCTCGTTCTCGCCGTCCGGAGCGGGCAGTTCGTCGACGCTGGTGGCGCGCAGCAGGTCGAGCGCCTGCGTCTCGGTGAACTCGGGGTTCTCGTTCGTGAGCAGGTACGTCCCCGAGATGTGGTCCTGGATGGCGCCGATGATGTTCTCACCGAACCGCGGGCTGAGAATCTGCTCCTGCACGCGCATCAGCACGCGCGCCTCGGCGCGGGCCTCCTCGTTCTGGAGCGCGTGCATGTTCATCTCGTCGCCGTCGAAGTCGGCGTTGTACGGCGGGCAGACGACGGTGTTGAGCCGGAACGTCTTGTACGGCATCACGACCACCTCGTGGGCCATGATGGACATCCGGTGGAGCGACGGCTGGCGGTTGAAGATGACGATGTCGCCGTCCACGAGGTGGCGGTTGACCTCCCAGCCGGGCTGGACCTTCTCGGCCAACTCCTCGCAGTTCTTGCTCGTCACCTTCAGCCGGCGGCCGTCTGGTCGCTTCACGTAGTTCGCCCCGGGGTGCGCCTCCGGGCCGTTCTGGACGTAGCGGCGCGCTCGGTCGATGTTCCGCTCGGAGACGTTCATCGTCTGGGTCATCTCCTCGGCGACCCGTTTGGGGACGCCCACCTCGTTGAGCGAGAGGGTGGGGTCCGGCGAGATGACGGTCCGGGCGGAGAAGTTCACGCGCTTGCCCGACAGCGAGCCGCGGAACCGGCCCTCCTTCCCCTTCAGCCGCTGGGAGAGGGTCTTGAGCGGGCGGCCGGAGCGGTGGCGCGCCGGCGGCGTTCCGGATATCTCGTTGTCGACGAACGTCGTGACGTGGTACTGGAGCAGTTCCCACAGGTCCTCGATGATGAGTTGCGGGGCGCCCGCCTCGCGGTTCTCCATGAACCGCTGGTTGATGCGGATGATGTCGACCAGCTTGTGGGTCAGGTCGTCCTCGCTCCGCTGACCGTTGTCCAGCGTGATGGAGGGGCGTGCCGTGACCGGCGGCACCGGCAGGACCGTCAGAATCATCCACTCGGGCCGCGACCCCTCGGGGTCGATGCCGAGCGCCTCGAGGTCCTCGTCCGGGATGTCCTCGAACCAGTCGCGGATGTCCGAGGGCATCAGCTTGTTCATGTCCTCCTCGGTGAGGTCGATGTCGAGCGCCTTCTCCAGCGCCTTTCGGTCCTCCTTGCGGGGACGGAACTCGCCCGAGAGGATGTCGTTGATTCGGCTCAGGTCGATGCCCGTCTCCTCGGCCAGTTCCTGGGGCGACATCCCCTCGCCGACCTCCTCGTCCTCCTCGGTCTCCTCGGGCTGCATCGCTCGCGCGATGAGTTCGGAGTACTCGCCCGAGAGCACGTCCTGCACCTCGTAGTACGTCGTCGGCTTCTCGTGTTTGATGTCCGCCTGCGGGTGCCCGCAGTACGGACACGTGCTCGCCTTGCGGGCCTGCCGGACAGCCGACTTCAGCACGTCCGTCGGGTCGCCGCCGAGGTCCTTCGTCCGCTGGAGGTTCCCCTTGAACTCCTCCTTCTCCTCGTCGGTGAGCGCGAGCCGGCCGCACTCGCGGCACGTCGCGCGCAGCAGCCGCCGGATGAGCTTCGTGAACCCGACGTGGATGACCGGCGCGGCCAGTTCGATGTGGCCGAAGTGGCCGTTACACGACCCCGAGTGCTTGCCGCACGTGCGGCACTCCAGCCCCGGGTCGATGACGCCCAGCCGCGGGTCCATCAGCCCCATGTCGATGGGGTAGCCGTCGTCGTCGTACGTGTCCGCGGTGATGACTTTCGTCGCGGACATGTCGCGGTACGTCTCCGGGTCCATCAGGCCGAACCTGATGCCGCCGATCTCTTTGGGTGTAGCTCCAGCCATGTGTTAGACCGCGTCCTCCAGTTCGAGCGTCGGTCGGATGCCGAGCGCCTTCATCTCGTCGAGCAGTAGCTTGAACGCGTAGCTGATCTCGATCTCGTGGATGTCGTCCTCGTCGCCGGTGACCGGGTCGTAGATGCGCCGCTGCTCCACGTCCTCGACGGCGACCATCCCCGTCTCCTCGGAGACGTACACCGTCTCCTTGTCCGAGGAGTCGAGCAGGCGCTCCTTCAGCGCCATCGCCGCGCCGTGCCCGATGAGCACCTCGCGCTCCATCTCCCCGACGCGCAGGCCGCCCTCGCGGGCGCGCCCCTCGGTCGGCTGGCGCGTGAGCACCTGTACCGGCCCGCGCGAGCGGGCGTGGAGCTTGTTCGACACCATGTGGTACAGCTTGTGGTAGAAGATGGTGCCGACGAAGATCTCCGCCTCGATCTTCTCGCCGGTGACGCCCGAGTACATGACCTCCTTCCCGGAGGACTTGTACCCGTGCTCCTCCAGCGTCGAGCGGAGTTCCTCCTCGTCCTCGCCCTGGAACGCGGTGCCGTCGACGCGCCGGCCCTCCAGCGCGCCGACCTTCCCGCCGAGCATCTCCAGGACGTGCCCCACCGTCATCCGCGAGGGGAGCGCGTGCGGGTTGAGCACCAGGTCCGGGACGACGCCGTCCTCGGTGAACGGCATGTCCTCCTGGGGCGCGAGGTGGCCGACGACTCCCTTCTGGCCGTGCCGCGACGCGAACTTGTCGCCGAGTTCGGGGATGCGCTCGTCGCGCACCGACACCTTCGAGAGCTTCGAGCCGTCCTCGCCCTCCATCAGCGTCACCGTGTCGACGACCCCGTCCTCGCCCGAGCGCATCGTCACGCTCGTCTCGCGGCGTTTCTGCGGGCTGAGCCCGCCCATGTCGTCCGGCTCCTCCAGGAATCGAGGGGGAGAGGTCTTCCCGAGCAGGACGGAGTTCTCGTCCACCGTCGTCTCGGGGTTGACCAGGCCGTCGTCGTCGAGGTGCGTGTACGCGTCCTCGCCGCGCGCGCCGCGGACGTCCTGGCTCGGGATCTCGAAACGGTCCTCCTGTCCGCCGGGGTAACGGCGCTCCTCGCCCTCGTACGTCCGGAAGAAGTGCGAGCGCGCCATCGCCCGCTCGACCGAGCCCTTGTTCATGACGAGCGCGTCCTCAATGTTGAACCCCTCGTAACTCATGACCGCGACGACGAAGTTCTGCGCCGCGGGACGCTCGTCGAAGCCGATCTGCTCGGTGGTCTGCGTCTTCACCATCGAGAGCTGCGGGTAGTGCAGCAGGTGTTGACGCGTGTCCGGCCGGATGCGGTAGTTCGCGGCCGGCAGCCCGAGCGACTGCTTCATCATCCCCGCCCCCATCGTGATGCGGGGGCTGGCGTTGTGCTCGGGGTACGGAATCATCCCGGCGCCGATACCGAAGATGAGCTGCGGGTCGATCTCGAGGTGGGTCGTCTCCGCGACGATGTCCTCCTCGTCGACGGCGACGAGGATGTCCTCCTCCTCCTCGGCGTCGATGAACTCGACGAGGCCGTGTTCGACGAGGTCCTCGAACTCGATCTCGCCGTCGTTCATCGCCTCGATGTGCTCGTCGTCGAGCAGCGGCTCCCCGTTCTCCACGACGATGAGCGGGCGGCGGGCGCGGCCGGCGTCGGCGTTGACGATGACCTCGCCCGTCCGCTCTTTCACCGAGACGTTGACCATGTCGGAGACGTCGCCCCGGCGGCGCGCCTCCCGAATCTGTGCTGCGAGCTGGTTGGGGTCCGGGTGGGTCCCGACCAGGCTCCCGTTGACGTACACCTTCGCTTCTCGTGCCTGAGCCATTGTTGTCAGTCGTCCGCCGACGCGCGGTCGACGCCCTCGATGCCGGGGATGCCCTCGACACCCATGGACGCGAGTTCTCGTTTGAGTGACTGTTCGTCCTCGATGTTCTGCGACAGCTCCATCGCCTGCGCGAAGTTCTTCACGAGCCCGCAGTTCGGCCCCTCCGGCGTCTCGGAGGGACAGATGCGACCCCACTGGGTCGCGTGCAGGTCCCGCGCCTCGAAGTGCGGCTGCGAGCGGCTGAGCGGCGAACGCAGCCGCCGCAGGTGCGACAGCACGCCCATGTAGTCCGTCCGGTCGACCAGCTGGGAGACGCCCGAGCGTCCGCCCACCCAGTTGCCCGTCGCGATGGGGTGCTCGAGCCGCTCGGTCAGCACGTCGGAGCGGACCACCGTGTTGACGGTGAGCTGCCGGTTCCGCATGTTCGCGCGTTCGAGCTGGTACTTCACGTCGCGCGCCAGCTTGTTCAGCGCCGTCCGGAACAGGTCCTTCATCAGGTCGCCGGACACCTTGAGGCGCTTGTTGGCGTAGTGGTCCTTGTCGTCGGCCTCGCGCCGGTCGAGCGCGAGTTCGAAACACGCCTCCGCCATCCGGCAGAGGTAGTACGACTTGTTGATGCGGACCTCCTCCTCCTCGACGCCGTCCTCGTGGAGGTGCGGCAGGAGGTAGCGGTCGATGACGTAGTTCGCGCGCTTGAGCTGGTAGTTCTTCCCCTGTCCGCTGGCGACGCGCTTCCCGAGGGTCTCGATGGCCTCCTCCTCGGTCTGGACGTCGGCCTCCTCCAGGTTCTCCAGCATGAACTTCACGATCTCCGGGTCGTCCGAGACGCGGTGGACGATGTCCTCGTCCGACTCCAGTCCGAGCGCGCGGACGAGGGTGACGAAGTTCACCGACCCGGACACCGAGGGGAACGAGACTTCGAGTAGCCCCTCGCGGTTGCGCTCACACAGCACGAGCGCGCGGTACCCGCGGCGCTGGGAGAACGTCTTGGCGACCTGAATCTCGTCGCCGTACTTCGAGTCGTACTCCGCGAGGATCTTGTTGGGCGCGAGGTCCTCGCTCGTCATCAGCACGCGCTCGGAACCGTTGACGATGAAGTAGCCGCCGGGGTCGACGGGGTCCTCGCCGATCTGGACGAGGTCCTCCTCGGAGAAGCCGGAGATGTTGCACTTGTTCGACCCGACCATGATGGGCATCCGCCCCACCTTCGTCTCCGTCTGGTCGACGACCGTCTCGGGTTCCTCCTCGCCGCCGCGGATGATCTTCATCTCCATGAAGACGGGGGCGGCGTAGGTGATGTTCCGCAGGCGCGCCTCCTGGGGGTAGAGCAACTCCTCGGAGCCGTCCGCCTCGCGGACGCGGGGGGTGGTGATGCGGACGTCGCCGAGTTCGACGTAGACGGGTTCCTGCCCCTCCTTGTCGCCGATGTCGGTGTCGATGGTCTCCTTCTCGTCCACGACGTCCTGCATGCCGCGGTCGAGGAAGTTGTTGAACGACCGGAAGTGGTGTTCGGCCAGCCGCTCCTGGGAGAAGTACTCCCGGGAGACCTCGCGTCGGCTCTCTCGATTCATTCTACCACCAGCCGGTAGACGACGGCTCGGTCGGTGGTGCGCGAGTCGCGTTCGATGCGGACGACGTCGCCCGACTCCGCCTCGTCGGGGAGCGCCGGGTCCGTGCGCGTTATCTTGGGCAGGTCGGTCTTCTTCACGTTGTACTCCTCGAGAACCTCCTCGACGCGCTCGGGGTCGTCGAGGACGGTGTGGTCCGGGACGAGTTCGTGTTCACTTACGTTTACCATGGCTTGGTGGTGGTCGCGTTCGGGGTCGGCCGTGGCCGGTGGGGAGAAGTCTTCACGAGATACTACGGCGTCATATACGACGCCGCCATTTAACGCTTGTCAAGTCGGATGGGGACGCAACGCTGGCCAGCCCGCGGAGAGAGACACGCCGACCGACGTGACCCGCATATTTCAAGCTTTCGGCGCACGGTATCGCACGACACGGACGGGACGGATAACAAGCCTTAATTACGTCCCTCCGAAACCAGGAGATGCGTTCGCCCGGATGGTGTAGTGGCCCATCATACGACCCTGTCACGGTCGTGACGCGGGTTCAAATCCCGCTCCGGGCGCTTACTGGTTTAACGCCCTCTAGTGGAATTTCACTAAACAAGATTAGGTGAATCTTTCAGAGCACCTGGTTGTACGACTCTGACTTACAAGTTTGCTAGAGCGTGCTAAGTGAGTAAGAGAGTGGCATTTCCACTGATGAGTAGCCGGCTCAATTGTAGTCAGAAATATTACTTCACTGTCGCTATAGTTGTAGGCGTTAATTGTCTGTAAGGAATGCTCACCAATCGATAAAATTGTGTCTCATCCCGACTTTGTCCAGTAACTCTGAAACGTATCGGGCCTTATCTTTAGCACTCAAAGCAGTGAATAGGTAGTAACCATCCGAAAGCTCCTCGTACATTCGCATTTCATCTCCATTCATATGGAGTGGCTTATCATTGACTAATACGCGCGTTCCTCTCCCTGTTCCGGGCACGTACGGAATCTTTATTTCTTCCAATAGATTCGCCTCCTCGATGAGATAATTCACGAGCTCTGCTACGGCTTTAGCTTGAGTCTTCCCCGACACTCGTTCTACCTCGTGTCCGTCCTGTAGAATCTGAATCTCATATCCGGATGTAGTAGACTGGGAGCGACTAGACGGAGATTCGATCTCCGTTTTGTGTGCTTGTGCCGCCAATGAGGAAATCAGATCGTCTACGAAACTCTTTGCCTCATCTTCTACCCTTTGTGAAACCGATTCGCCAATCTTGCTCGTGACGACCCTTGTCACGTCCTCAGCGATGTTTTCTTTGTCTCGTCGGAGTGTTTGAATTGCTCTCTGTACGGACTCGATTTTCTCTGCTATCTGTCGGGACTCGCCCGTCTGGATGGATCTCCTTGAAAGAGCTACGAGAGCCTGCCTATTTTCCTGAATATTCTTAAGCGGGAACTCCGCGAGAGATATCTCATTCGGGCGACTACTGCTATTGTCGCGTCTGAAAATCTCGAATTCACGACCGTTCGATAGCAAACCCCAATCCACCCCAACTTGCCGCATATAGCTTCTCAGTTGATTCTCGTGATTCTCCGTTAGGTCTGTATCAGCTCCTTTCGCTTCAACGAAGACTACAGGCGTGTCTTCGAGTTTGAGAGCGTAATCGACCTTTTTCGTTCCAGAGCCCATCTGTACCGAGTACTCAAGTTCAACGTCCGAGGAAAGGATGTTCCAACCCAAGAGCTCAGTCAGCGGCTCGATTATTTTCCTTTTGGTATTCTCTTCATCCATCTGTGGTGATGCCTCAAGGAGTGCAGAAGACTGTTCTGCATAGTCAGACAAGTCCGAATGAAACGACATTATTAACAATTGATTCTCGCACGGGGGCTGATAAAGATACGGAGAATCAGCTCGTATAGGGTATCGTCCGTACTTCCCTCTTATTTTCAGAAACGCAATTTTTATTGCCAGTTATGATGAGTCCGTTGACCCTGACCTCGGTTAACGGACAGGTTGTCTGAATTCTTTAAGTAAGTGTTGGGGTAGATAACGGTGTTAGGCCCCCCGTTTCGCGGGGAAGATGCGAATTTTGCCATATAGTCCCTCGGTAGCGCGAGCCTGTGAGCGCCGTTCTGTCACGGTCGTGACGCGGGTTCAAATCCCGCTCCGGGCGCTCCGAATTCTCGGTTCGGTCGATTCGTTCGACTCGGAGGACGAACCGGCGACTTCCGGAGTCGAGAGGCGCCCCCCTATCCGGTGGACTGCCGGTGGTCCGCACTCCCCACCGTCGGCCCCCGCGAAGTCCTCCCGGCAACGGACCCGCCACCACGTCTCGAAGCCCGCTCGACCGATACGGAGACGCCCAGACGTGACTCGTCGCCGCCCGCTGCGACAGCCGGGTCGCCTGCGACCGTTACTGCGGGTGGCCCGCAGAACAGAAGCGGCCGGTCCGCCCGGCCGAGTCTTCTATCTCGACGAGTTCGCGGCTGCAGTATCCGCACTTGTCTTCGCTCGAGACTTGCACCTCGTAGCTCATCGGCGGCAGTTGCGAGTTCCCCTAAATAACTCACCCGCTCGAATTTTCACCGTTGATTCCTGGATTGACCGTTCCACGGAACTACAGGAACACGAGGAGGCCCGCGAACAGGAACCCGACTGCCATGAGGAGCAGGAGGGTGACGAACAGCGCCATCACGGGTTCGTCGGCCGCGCCGGCGAGGAGGCGCCGCGGCACCGACCGGCCGCCGGCGCTCACGACGGGGTCACGTCCATACCTCGGAGTAACGGGCGCGTTCGAATAAACCCACGCTCGCCGGACTCACACCGAGAGCGTCCCGACGAGGCGTCCGCCGACCGCCGCGCCGACGAGCGCGGCCGCGAGCGTCCCGAGCGCGAACCCGGCGAGGGTCCGCCACTCCCCGTTCCGGACCAGCGCGTGCATCTCGACGGCGAACGAGGAGTACGTCGTGAACGCTCCGCAGAACCCCGTCCCCACGAGGAGCGCGAGGCCACCCGGCGCGCCCGCGGTCACCGCCGCGCCGGTCGCGCCGAGCACGAAGCTCCCGAGAACGTTCACAGCTACCGTCGCCCGGCGGCCGGGGATGCGGTTTCCGAGCAGGTACCGCCCGCTCGCCCCGAGCGCGCCGCCGGCGGCGACGAGCAGGGCCGCCAGCGCTCCCCCGGGCGGATAGCTCACAGTCTCCCCCCGACCAGCGCCCCGAGCGCGGCCGCTGCGGCCCCGAGCACGTACGTGGCCGCGACGTACGTCGCCCCGGCACGGGGACCGAGCGAGAGCGTCTCGACGGCGAACGTGCTGTACGTCGTGAACGACGAGCACAGCCCCGTCGCGGCGAACAGTCGGACACGCTCGGGGAGCGAGCGCACCACCAGCACCCCGAGGAGGAAACTGCCGAGCACGTTGACGGTCATCGTCCCCCCGGCCCCGGCGACGGCGAGACCGACGCCGTACCGGAGCGTCGCGCCGACCGCTCCGCCGACGGCGACGGCTGCGACCGCGCCTGGACTGTCGCTCATACGCCGAGTGCGCCGCGGGCTTACTCGTCGGTTTCGACTTCGCTCGTCCGCGCCCGGGTGGACGGCTCCGGCGACTGCGCCGCCGGCGAGCGGTCGCTCGCACGCGGACTCGCGCCCCCGTGGGGCGTCCGGCGCTCTCGGATTCGGACCGGGTGGACTGCCTCGGTGGCGTCGTCGAGCACCAGCGCTTCGCCAACACCGGCGGGGACCCGCTCTGCGACCCCGCCGTCGAGAAACGTGGGGCGTGCGGCGTCGAGCGTCGCGATGTCGGCCTGTGAGGTCAGCCGATGAACGACGAGCAGGTCGGCCTGCGAGACGGCGGCGTCCGGGAGCACCGCCGGCCGCTGAGTCGCGCAGACGAGCGAGACGCCCGGCGCTCGTCCGCGCGTGAGAAGCGTCCGGAGTGCCGGCCCGGCGACGCCCTCGAAGAACGCGTGCGCCTCGTCGACGAACAGCCACGGGAGCCGGTCGAACGCCCCTTCGACTCGTGCCTCGTACAGCCCCGCGGCGACCGCTCGACAGACGGCGTTCGTCGCCGCCGCCGGGAGCGCCGCGCAGTCGAGGACGGTCGGGTGACCGCCCGCGAGGTCGGACGGACCCAGTCCGTCCGGGTCGAAGACGTCCCACGACGCGGCCAGTGCGACGTGGTTCGCCGCCGCACGCCGGGTCGCCCGTTCGGCGTCACTCCCCTCGACGAACGCCCGCGCGCCGCCGAGCGTCCCGCGCTCGGCGAACGCCCGCCACAGCAGCCCCCCGACGGGGCCGGCGGGGTCGAGGCCGAACAGCCGCGGCCACGACGTGGGCGGCACGGCGTCGGCCCGCACTCGGGGGCGGCGGTGGACCGACCCGCCGTCGGCCACCAGTCCCCCGAAGACCCCCATCGGGTCGACGACGACGGGTGCGAGTCCCGCCGCGTCCGCGACGGCCTCCGCCAGTACGCCGAGCGTGTACGACTTCCCGCTCCCGCGCTTCCCGACGACCAGTCCGGCGTGCGGGCGGTCCAGGTCGAGTGCGACCCGCCCGCCCTCGCTCCCGTCGCGTGCGCAGTAGTGGCCTAGGGCCGCGGTCGGACCGTCGTCCGCGCGGCCGGCGTCAGCCTCCGTTCGACTCCCCGTCCCGTCGGCGCGTCCGATGACGTGCACGGGCGGCGTGCCCTCCCCTTCACGCATAAACCGTCGGCCGAGGGTTCAAGTGGGGAAACGAGCCCACCGACGCCGTGCTCGACCGATTCGAACGGTTCGGCGTCGCAGAGGGACTCGACCCGCTCACCGCGTTCGACGCGGTTCGCCGCGACGAGCGCGGCATCGAGGGGTTGCCGGTCAGGCTGGTCGTCGCGCTGGTCGTCGGCGTCGCCAGCCTGAGCGTGATGCTCAACATGGTGTCCGGGATTCAGGGGCTCGCGGTGACGGAACTCGACGCCCGGCCGTCGCCAGAGGTCACCACGCCCGGCGCACAGAACCTGACGGTGACCGTCGTCGACGCCGACGGCTCGCCGGTCGCGGGTGCGACGGTCGTCGTGAAGAGCGGGACGGCGGACATCGACGGGGTCGCGACGGCGCGGACCGGAGACGACGGGACCGCGACGGTCTCGGTCTCGCCGGAACTCGGCCCGAATCAGGTAGACGGAACGGTGAAGATAGACGTCAAGCCCCCCGCGGGCGGAGGGTTCGTCGACCGCCGCGGGAACACCCGGGTGCTCGTCGTGACCGAGTGACGGTCGGCGGGTCGTCCCTACCGGTCGGTGCCGCGCAGGCGGTCGTCCCAGTCGATCCACTCGTGTTCCCAGCCGGTCCGTGCGAAGTACCCCTGCTCGGCGAACTCGGCGTCCTCTCGCTCGGTCCGGTTCCGGACGCCGGCGTCGGCCTGCTCCCCCTCGACGAGCAACGGGCGGAACGCGACGGGACCGAACTCGTCGACCACGTCGTACCCGCCCGCGCCGCCGGGTTCGACCGCGACGAGCGTCTGCTCGGCTCCGCGTCCGCGCGGCATCACGAGCCGACCGTCCGACGCCAACTGGTCGAGGAGCGCGCGCGGCGGTTCGACCGCCGCCGCCTCCACCAGCACGCGGTCGAACGGCGCGTACGCCGGGAGCCCGCCGCTCCCGTCGCGGCGGTCGACGAGTACGGCGTCGTAGCCGGCCGCCGAGAGGTTGGCGCGCGCCTCGTACACCATCTCTCGGGAGATGTCGACCGCGTGTACGTGCTCGGCGCCGACCCACTCCGCGAGGACGGCGACGGTGTACCCCACGCCAGCGCCGACGACCAGCGTCTCGTCGCCCGGGTCGGCCGCCAGCGCGTCGAGCAGGCGCGCGACGGTCGCCGGCGAGAGCACGCGCGTCCCGCCCTGTTCGCCCTCCCGGTTGACGTAGGGGGCCTCCGCGACGAACTCGTGGCGCGGGACCACGCCCATCGACGCGAGCACGCGCTCGTCGGGCGCCCGGTCGAGGGCGTGTTCGAGCGCGTCCAGCATGTCCTCCCGGAGGACGTCCGTGTCGGGGCCGCCCATGGCACGACTCGGGTCCGCGCGTTAATCAACCATGTGTTTGTGGCCGACGACCGCCTGCGTTCCCGTCCCCGGAATCGGCTCGACGGTCACGTCGCCGAAGCCCGCCTTCGAGAGCCACCCGCGGTAGTCGGCCGGCTCGTGTGCGCCGCCGTGGCCCGAGGCCAATCCGCGAACGTCGGCCGCCGCGGCCGTCTCGCTCCCGTCCGCGAGCGTCTCGACGAGCACGAGCGTGCCGTCGGACTCCAGCGCGTCGACGACCGCGTCGAGCAGTCCGGCCACCTCGAGGGGGTCCATCCCCGTCGCGACGTCCGCGGCGAACGCGAGTTCGAACGCTCGCCCGAGCGCGCCCGGCGTCCCCTGGTGAACGCTCACGTCCGTGTTCCGGTACAGCGGCCGGACGAGGTCCGCGGTCTCCGGTGAGTCGACTATCGTCACGCTCCGACCGCGCTCCGCGAACTCCGCCGCGTACACGCCGGACCCGCCGCAGAGGTCGAGTACGCGCTCGGCCGCCGGCGCGGCCCGCACCGCGGCGGTCACCGCCGCCCGGACGAGCGCCTCGTCGGTCGCGGCGTGCGCGCCGAGCGCGTTCGCCGTCCAGTCGTCGCTCCGCTCCGGGGGCACGCCCGTCGTCATCGTCGTCGGCAGGTTGAGGAGCTCCGTCAGGCGGTCGAGCGCGTGCGGGATGCCCCCGACCGACCGCACGTCTCGCTTGGCGAGCAGCCCCAGCGCCCGGTTCGTCGGCTCGTACTCGCCGTCGACCTCCTCGAGCAGCCCCAGGTCGGTCAGTACCTCGACCGTCGTCGCCGCAGCCTCGGGCGTCACCTTCGTCTCCTCGACCACCTCCCCGGGCGTGCCGGCGCGTTCCATGAGCGCGTCGAGTACGCCCGACTCCCGCGCCGCCCACAGCGTCAGCAGGGACTCGGTCCTCAGCCCGGTCCGGTCTCCCATCGACATGTCTCGGGGGTAGGATTGGGGGGTTAAAAACCGACTGCACGCGAGTGCGCCCGTTCGCTCCCCGGTTCCGGTCGCCCGGCGACGGCTCACCCCTCCTGCATCGACACGAACCGAACGCCGCCGTGGTCCTCGCGCTCGACGCTCCCGTCTCCGACGTGGAGGCGGACGAGCCGCTGGTGCCGGTCGCCGACCGGCGCGAGGACGACCCCGCCCTCGCGCACCTGGTCGACGACCGCGTCGGGAACCGACGGCGTCGCGCAGGTGAGGTACGCCGCGTCGTACGGCGCGTGTCCCGGCCAGCCCTCGTTGCCGTCGCCGACGCGCACGCGGACGCGGTCGTACCCGAGTCGGCTTAGCGTCTCGCGGGCGCGGTCGGCGAGCGTGGGACGGTACTCCACGCTGGCGACGGAGCCGTCCCCGACGAGTTCGGCGGTGACGGCCGCGTGGTAGCCGCAACCCGTCCCGACTTCGAGGACGTCGTCGCCCGGGTCGGGCGCCAGCAGGTCGCACATCACCGCGACCATGTGCGGGGCGCTGATGGTCTGCCCGTCGCCGATGGGGAGCGGTCGGTCGTCGTACGCCGACCCGCTGCGCGCCGCCGGGACGAACTCGTGGCGCGGGACCGCGCGGAGCGCCGCGGCCGTCGCCGGGCGCTCGGCGTACCCGCGCGCCTCCAGTTGGTCGACCATCGCCTCGCGCGCCGCCGCGAAGTCCATATCCTTTCGATAGCGTCCGCTCGATGAAAACAGTCACGCCCGCCCCGTCGTCGCGGACCTGCCGCCCGGGGGCCGGCACGTGCCGCCGCCGCTGGTAAGTCGGTGACCGCCCATCCTTCGAGCGTGTCCAATCCGAGCCTGACCGAACGGGACCTCGCGCTACTGGTCGTGCTCGCTCGCGGGCCGGCGGGCGCGGAGGCGCTCGCGCGGCGTGCCGACCTCTCCCGGAGCGCCGTCGGTGACCGGCTCTCGTTCCTCGCCGACAACGGCCTCGTCCGGGAGACCGGCGACGGCTACGAACTCACCGACAGCGGCCGACGCGTGGTCCGTGCGCCCTCCGACGGCACCGCCGACGTCCCCGACGCCGTCCGCGAGGCGTTGCGGGCGCGCGGGCTCCGCGCGGACCGCCTCGACGCCGTGCTCGCGGCGTTCGCGTTCCTCCGGTACTGGGGGACGGCGACCGGCGCCGAGATCAGCGACGGCGCGTTCAGCGAGGTGCCCCTCGAGTACCGCACGGCGACCGAGTGGTGGACCGAGTTCGTCCGCGACCACCTCGCGGCCGTCCCGACGGTCGACCCGCCCGCGACCGACGACGGCCTCTGGCGGTTCACCGGCCGGCCGGGCGTGTCGGACGTCTCGGCCGACGGGCGCGCGAGGCTGTTCGACCACGGCGAGGCGGGGCGGTACGCCAGCGCGACCGAGGCGATGGTGGCGGCGGGACTCTCGGACGACCAGCGCCGGGCGGTCGCCGCGGCGCTCGCGGTGCTACAGGCCGGAACGGACGTCGACACCGAGACGCTTCGCGCGGCGCTCCCGCCAGCGTACCACGACGACTCCCCCGACACCTCCGATACCTCCGAGATCTCCGATTCCCGGGACGCCTCCGACTCCTCGGACACCTCCGACGCCGGCGTCGCGTTCGCCCTCGACACACTCGCGCGACTGCCGGGGGTCGTCCGGTCGGGCGACCGGTGGCGGTACACGCTGACGCCCGACGGCTACGAGTGAGCGACCCGCACCGGCCGCCACGGAGTCGTTCGTTCCGCCGAGCGGTGTACGTCGTCCCCCGCACGCCACCCCCCTCCCGGCGGCAGTAGATTCATGTTGTGGTCCTCCGAGCGGGGACGCATGGAACGCGCACTCGTGGTCGTCGAACCGGACGCGTCGTTCGAACCGCTGGTCGCCGAGGCGGCGGCGTACGCCGAGGGGAGCGGGGCGGAACTGCTCGTCGTCTCGTTCGTCACCCCCGACTCGTTCGAGCAAGACGCCGAGACGCTGGCCGCCATCGGGGAGGTCGAAGGGGCCTCCTACGGCGAGGACTCGGTGCTGGAGGGGCACCGGAGCGAACTGCGGCAGTTCGTCGACCCGCTGCTCGCCGACCGGGACGTGGCGTACGAGTGTCACGCCGGGGTGGCCGACGAAGACGGCCGCGCCGACGAGATACTGGCGACGGCCGAGGCGAACGACTGTCGGCACCTGTTCGTCCACGGACGGCGGCGCTCGCCCACCGGCAAGGCGCTGTTCGGCGACACCACCCAGCAGTTGCTGCTCAACTTCGACGGGTTCGTCACCGTCGCGATGACCGACGAGGGATACAGGGACTGACGCCGACCCCCCGCGCTGTCCGACACGCTCGGCCGTCGTCCGCTCGCCGACTGACTCCGGGGTTTCGGTACACCTAAAACGGCGCTCCCGGAACGAGGAGTCGTGAGTGACACGACCGACCCGTACGGCCTCGACGACGTGGCCGTCGTCATGGGGACGTACAACGAGGCGGCGGCCATCGGCACGGTGCTCGCTGACATCGACGCCGCGACCGGCGGCGCGGCGGAAGTGGTCGTGGTGGACGGGTCGACCGACGGGACGGCCGACATCGCCCGCGACCGCGGTGCGACGGTCGTCGAACAGGCGCCGCAGGGGTACGGGGTCGCCGTCCGCGCGGCGCTCCGCTCGACGTCGGCGCCCGTCCGCGTCACGACCGACTGCGACGGCACCTACCCGATGGAGCGCATCCCCGACTTCCTCGCCCGCGTCAACGAGGGTGACGACGTGGTGAGCGGCGACCGCCTCTACCACGGCGCGCGGACGATGCCGACGCTGAACCGCTACGGGAACCACGCGTTCGCCGCGCTCGCGAGCGCGCTGACCGGGCGGCGGCTCCACGACGTCACGACCGGGATGCGCGCGTACCGCGGCGACGTGATCGACCGCATCGACTGGACCGAGAACACCGGGCTGTCGGCCGAACTCCTGCTCCGGCCGGTGCTGCGCGGCTACCGCGTCCGCGAGGAACCCATCGACTACGACGAACGCCTCGGCGAGACGACGCTCGACCCGCTGACGGGCGGCGCGGCCATCGCCGCGTCCATCGTCCGCGTCTGTCTCGGCGAGCGACGGCGCACGTGACCCGCCACCGGCCCGGGCCCTCGCCGGTCACGTCGTCGCGTTCGCGAACGTGACCTCGACGCCCCCTTCCGTCGACGCCCCGCCGACGCCGACCGGGACGCACCGGGTCGGGACGCCGCACCGCTCGACGGTCGGCGACAGCGCCCGGAGCGCGCCGTTCTCGCGCGCGACGGGGAACGCCAGCCGGTAGGTGACCCCCGCGGTCGCCCCCGTCGAGGCGTACGCCTCGACGGTCACCTCGTCGCGGTCGGCGACCGCCAGCGTCGCGTTCCCGGTCGGCGAGACGCCGGGACCGGAGAGCCGAACCCGCCCGTCCGCGACGACCAGCGTCGCGTCGAGTTCGCCCCCCGCCGGCGTTGCGACGTAGTACGCGCTGCCCCGGTCGGTGGTCACCCGGACCGTCACCTCCTGCGTCGCCTCGGGGAGGGCGAGCGTCGCGCCGAGTTCGAGTCGCTCACCCGCCACTCGGTCGACGGGAACGAGCGCCGCGTCGACGGTCGACCCGTCCGTCGGGAGCCACGTGCCGGCGTACACGTACCGGTAGAGCGCGCGGTCGGGGTACGCCGCGGCGACGGCGAGTTGGTTCGCGTCGCCGAGCGCGTACACCGTCGGGCCGTCGAACCCCGCGTCGTTCCGGAGCGTCTGGAACGGGTGGTTGAGCCACGGCCCGTACGGCGTCGGGAGGTAGACCAGGGCGTCGGTCGGCGCGCCGTCGGCGAACGGCTCGTAGCCCGCCGCGAGTTCCGCGCTCGCGTCGGCGTTGCGCGCGAGCGGGTCGGCCGCCGTCGCCGCCGCGGCGCCCCCGAGGACGGCCCCGCCGGCGACCATCACCGCGAGCGCGACGCGACTCGCACGGGCGGGTGAGACGTGGTCGCGAGCGCGCGCCCGCACCCACTCCGCCGCGAGAATCGCCCCGCGCGCGCCGAAGACGGCCGTGGGGACGAGCAGGTCGTAGTGGTAGTACGGGCCGAGGTAGTGTATCAGGCCGTCCGTCGGCGAGGCGAGCGTGCCGAGCACGTTGTAGTTCCCCCAGAACGCGACGTTCCCCAGCGACACCGTGAGGAACACCGCCGCGAGGAGCGCGCGGTGGGTCCGTCGCGGCCCGGGCCGGCGGGCGAGCGCGCCGACACCGACGGCGGCCAGCGCCGTTCCGAGCGGTCCGGCGACGACCCAGTCGGCGAACAGCCGTCGGAGGACGAGCGCGTTCGACCGGAGCGCGAGTTCGACGGTGTACACCGCCTCGTGGCCGAGAATCTGGCGGCGACCGAAGCCGATGCCGTCGCGCGGGGCGAACGCCTGGTACGGGAACACCAGCGGGTCGCCGGTGACGAGGTGATTGTAGCCCAGCGCCGCCGCCACGCCGGCAGTCCCGAGGAGCGCCGTCGCGACCCGGCGCGCGAGGAGCGCGCGCGCCGTCGAGTCCGCGGAGCCTCCACCGTCCGTCTCACCCGCCCCGCCCGCGCCGCCGAGGACGGCGCGGTGCGCCCCCGTGCGCGCGAGCGTCCAGCCGGCGTGCGCGACGAACGGCGCGGCGAACAGCACGGCGGTGTACGGCCGCGCGAAGAGGCGAGGCCGACCGCGCCGCCGGCGGCCGCGGCGGCCGGGAGGCTCCCCCGATGCTCCGCGCGGAGGTACGCGAGCGCGAATCCGACGTTCAGCGCCGTCGTCGCCGCGTACGGGAGGTAGACGCCAGCGTGAACGAGGAACAGCGGCGAGGCGAGGAGCAGGACGCCGGCGAGCAGACCGGTCCGGCCGTCGAACAGTTCCCGGCCGAGCGCGGCGGTCAGCCCCACCGTCGCCGCGGCGACGGCCGTCAGCGCGAGCGGGAACCCGCCGGCGAGTCTCCCGAGCGCGAACACCGCCGCGGGGACGGGTGCGTACTTCGAGTAGAGGCGGTCGCCGTCCTCGACGAAGAACCACGGCCGGAACGCGTCCTCGACCGGCGGCCGGAGGAACAGCCGACCGCGCAGGAGGAGTTCCGCCTGCTGGAGGTACACCGCCTCGTCGTGGTTGAGCGAGCGGTACGGGAAGACCTCCGTCGAGACGAGGAACGCGACGACGCCCGCGAGCGCCGCGAGCGCGAGCGTCGCCGCCCGCCAGCGGTCGCCTCGGAGTCGGCGCGGCGCGCGCATCTACCGGCTCGGGTACCACGCGAGCGTGTGGTCAGCGACGAGTCGGACCCCGACGGGGTCGCCGACCGAGAAGTTCTCCGCGTGGTTGTGGAGGCAGCGGACGACGCTGCCGTCTGTGAGTTCGACGTGGTAGACGAACGACGGACCGGTGTACTGCCGGCGGGTGACGCGGCCGTCGGCGTTGGCCTCGGCCGCCGGCGTCGCCCTGAGGTCGTCGGGTCGCACGAGCACGTCGACGGTCGCGCCGACGTACTCGTCGGTGAGTCCCTTCAGCAGGTCGCGGTCGTACGACCCGATGGGCGTCTCGATGCTCGACTGGCGCACCCGCGCGGGCAGGAATCCCGCCTGCCCGAGGAAGGAGGCGACGAACCGCGACTCGGGGTGTTCGAACACCTCGCCGGGCGCGCCCACCTGCTCGATTCGCCCGTCGTTCATGACGGCGACGCGGTCGGAGATGGAGAGCGCCTCCTCCTGGTCGTGCGTGACCGAGACGGCGGTGACGCCCGCCTCCGTCAGGATGCGGCGGACCTCCTCGCGCATCTCCACGCGCAGGCGGACGTCGAGGTTCGAGAACGGTTCGTCGAGCAGCAGCACGTCAGGTTCGGGCGCGAGCGAGCGTGCGAGCGCGACCCGCTGGCGCTGGCCGCCCGAGAGGTCGCCCGGCGAGCGGTCGCCGTACTCGGCGAGGCCGACCAGGTCGAGCAGGTCCCCGACACGCTCGTCGGCCGCCTCGCCGTCGAGGTCGTCCAGCCCGAACGCGACGTTCTCCGCGACGGTGAGGTGGGGGAACAGCGCGAACTCCTGGAACACCATCCCCACGTCGCGCTCCTCGGGCGGGACGACGGTCCCGTCGCCGGCGACCACGTCGTCGCCGACGGTGACCGTCCCCTCGGTGGGCGCCTCCAGCCCCGCTACCATCCGGAGCGTCGTCGTCTTCCCGCAGCCCGACGGGCCGAGCAGCGTGAGCAGTTCGCCCCGCCTGACGCTGAGGTCGACTCCCGAGACCGCCGTCTCGGAGCTGTACGTCTTCCGGACGCCCGCCAGTTCGAGGACGGACTCGGTCGTCCCGTCCGACTCGTCGGCCGGCGGGCGGGGGGTGGGGCCCGCCGCCGCGGTACTCGCCGTCTCCTCGGCTCTTGGTTCGTTACGCATCGTCACGCTCCTGGCGCAGGAGGGGGACCATCGACAGCCCCGAGACGACCACCAGCACGAGCGCCGGTAGCGCCGCCCGGCCGTAGTAGCCGGCCTCCTGGACTCGCCAGATGTAGGTAACTAGGGTTGTAAACCCTGTCGGATGGAGGATGAGCGTCGTGTCGAGTTCCTTCATCGTCGTCAGGAACACCAGCGCGGCGCCCGCGACCAGTCCCGGCGCGATGAGCGGCAGCGTCACCCGGCGGAACGCCCGCCGCGGGGCGCGCCGAGCACGCGGGCGGCGCCGAGGAGTTCCCGGTCGACCCCGAGGACGGACGAGCGGGTGGAGCCGACCGCCTGCGGGAGGAACCGGACGACGTACGCGAACACGAGCAGCGGGAGCGTCTGGTACAGCGCCGGCGCGTACCGGATGCCGAAGAAGACGAGCGCGAGCCCGAGCACCACACCCGGCATCGCGTAGCCCAGGTACGTCGCCCGCTCGGCGAGGCGGGCGAACACCGACCGCGAGCGACCGGCGTAGTACGCCACCGGGAGCGCGAACAGCACCGTCGCGCCCGCCGCGAGCGCGGCGACGTACACCGAGTTGAACGCGAACTCGGGGCGGAACGCCAGCCCGCCGCCGGCGTACCCCGGTCCCGAGCGCACCAGCCACATCGCGAGCACGCCGACGGGGAGTGCGAGCGTGAACGTCGTCACGAGCGCCGGCAGGGCCATCGCAGCCCAGCGGAACCGACCCAGCGAGAGCACCGGCGTCGCGGAGGCGGGCGTGCCGTAGCCGGCCGCCTCGTCGCCGCCGACCCGCGATTCGAGCGCGAGTATCACCGCCGTCACCGCGAGTAGCTGGAGCGAGAGGAGGGTCGCGTTCGCGCGCCCGATGCCGAAGCTGTTGAGTTCGACGTAGATGACCCGCGTGAACACGTCGAACCGCATGATCGCGGGCGTCCCGAAGTCCGAGAGCGTGTACAGCGCGACCAGGAGCGCGCCCGCGGTGACGCCGGAGGCGACCTGGGGGAGGATGACCCGGCGGAACGCGGCGCGGTAGCCGTGGTTCAGCGTCCGCGCGGCCTCCAGTTGGTTCTGGTCGAACGACAGCAGCGAGGCGCGCGTCGTGAGGAACACGTACGGGTAGACGAACAGCGTCAACACGAGCGCGGTGCCCGGCAGCCCGTACACCGTCGGCACGCTCACCCCGAGCGGGGTGAGCAGGTCCGCGAGTTCGCCGTTCGGACCGAACGCGGAGACGTACGCGAACGCACCGATGTAGCTTGGGACGACCAGCGGGAGCGCGATGAGGACGGTCCACAGCCGGCGGAACGGCAGGTCCGTCTGGACGGTCAACACCGCGAGCGGGACGCCGAGCAGGACGGACGCGAGCGTGACGACGCCGACGAGCACGAGGCTGTTCGCCAGCACCTCGGTCGCCGTCGGGGAGACGAGCAGCGACAGCGCCGCCGCGGGGGCGACCTCCGCGGCGCTCAACAGCAGCCACGCGAGCGGCGAGAGCACGGCGGCCGCCACTGCGCCCGCGAGGACGACCACCGCGGCGTCCGTCTCGTCCCCCCCGAGCGCCGCCCGCACTCCCTCCGCGCCGTCGGGGACGGACATCAGAGGACGCCCACCTCGCGCATGAGTTCGAGCGTCGGCTGGAGGTTCGACAGTTCTGCTAGGTCGACGTCCGGCGGGTTCAACTCGTCGATGGTCGGGAGTCCGCCGACCGGCGGGACGCCCGGAATCATCGGGTACGCGTACGTCCGGGTCGCGAAGAACTCCTGCGCCTCCGCCGACAGCAGGTGGCGGACGAACGTGTTCGCGAGGTCCCCGTTCTCGCTCGGGGCGAGCACCGCCGCGCCGGCGACGTTGATGAGCGCGCCCGCGTCGCCGCTCGTGAACGCCAGGTCGAGCGGGGCGTCCGGGCGGGAGGCCCGCACGCGGAGCGCGTAGTAGTGGTTCGCGAACCCGGCGTCGAGTTCGCCGTCGGCCACCGCGTTCGAGACGAGGAACTCGTTGTTGTACTCGCTCACGCCCGCCTCGAGCATCCCCCGCAGCCACTCCCTCGTGGCGTCCTCGCCCTCGATGAGCCGCATCGCCGTGACGAACGCCTGGAACGCGCCGTACGTCGGCGCCCAGCCCATCGCTCCCGCGAGCGCGGACTGCTCGGGGAACGCCATCACGCTGTCGGGGACGTCCTCGTCCGCGAGCGCCGACGTGTTGTACGGGACGGCGCGGGCGCGGCCGGCGGTGCCGACCCAGTCGTCGTCCGGGTGAAACTCCTCCGGGACGGGGTCGACCACCTCGCCCGGGAGCGACGCGGTCAGCCCCGCGTCCGCGACGGCCGCGAGCGACCCGGCGTCGACCGACCAGAACACGTCCGCGGGCGTCGCCTCCCCCTCGCTGATGATGGTGTTCGCGGCGTCGGCGGTCCCCGACTCGCGCGGCGTGGCCGTGAACTCGGGGTATATCTCCTGCAGGCGGGTCAAGAGGTCGCGGTAGAGGCCGCCCTCGCCGCCGCCGAGGTAGATGACGAGTTCCCCGGAGAGGTCGGGGAGATCGGCGATGCGGGTGCCGGAGAGTTCGCCGCGCCCCTCCGCGAGCGGCCCGGAGCCGCGGAACTCGGTGAAGCCGGCGGTCGACTCGGTGCCGCCGTTCTCGCCGGTCGGGTCGCCGGCACCGAACGGCGTGGTACAGCCGGCCAGCCCGCCGACGCCGACGGCCCCGACGGACGCGAGGAAGCGCCGGCGGTCGGCCGTCCGCTCAGTCATCGGCGACCACCGCCTCGGCGCTCGGGGCGTCGGCGTCGATGGCGTCGAGACAGTCGAGCCAGTCGCGCATGTACTCGCCGCAGTGGTTGAGGAACGCCCCGTTGGTCCACTCGTCGAACTCGCCGTCCGCGAGCGCGTCGGCCATCCCCGCGAACGCCTCCCGGAACGAGTCGGCGTCCGCCGCCGCGTCGTCGACGACGGTCCAGAGGTGTTCGTTGAGTTCCAGCCCCGCCACCTCGTCGGTCAGGTCGTCGAACGTCGACCGGGCCACCTTGTCGTGCCGGCACAGCGGCGCGCCGTTGTACACCTGCGCGCCGAGGACGTCGCAGGCGCGCTTGAGGAACACCCCCGACCAGATGTCGTCGAACCGCCCGACGCCCCACTCGTTGTCGTCCATCGGCAACTGGTAGAACGCCGGGACGACTTCGCGGCGGAACGCGAGGTTCATCGAGCAGACGGTGAGGTACTGCCCCTCGGCGGCGACGAAGTCCCGGTCGAAGTCGTCCGCGTCGGTCCTCGTCCGCGCCTGCCCCCGCAGGTCGCCGTCCATCAGGATGCGGACGGCGTCCAGGTCGGGCACGTTCGTCCAGAGTCCCTGGGAGGCGACGACGGAGTCGACGTGTTCCGTCGTCGTCTCCACCGCCTCGTCCATCGCCGCGTACGGGTAGCCGCGGGGGTAGAGGTCGGCGTCGCTCTGGTAGAGCACGTTCACCCACGACTCGTCGGTCCGGACCGTCTCGACGGGGCCCTCGTACGCGAGGTTCGACAGGTGGGTGCCGAAGAAGTCGGTGTCCGGACGGGGTCGCGTGTCGTCGTCGAGGAAGACGCCGTACTCGAACCGGTCGTTCGCCCAGAGGTACAGCAGGCCGAACGACGTCTGCGCGTGGCTGGCGGCCGGGACGAGGTGGTCGTACGCCGCCACCCCCTGCTCGACGAACCACGTCTCGCGCGCGCTCGCGTCGAACGCCGCGCCGGCGACGCCCTCCTCGTCGAGCATCGCCTCCATCGCCGCGGTGTCACAGAAGTCCTCGGTCACGAGGACGACGAACAGTCGGTCGGTGTCGAATCCGTGTTGGCGGGCGTTCTCGACGTACTCTCGCACGCACTCGTACTCCCTGACCGTCGGGACGACGACGCAGATGTCCTGACCGGCGCTCGCGCTCATTCGTTGTCCGGTGTCTGTTTAGGCACACCTAAAGAGTGTCGGTCTTTCGGCCGACCTAAGCCGGCGGACTCAGAGCCGCTCGGCGACGTGGTCGGCCGCCTTCAGCGCGAGCGCCGCGACGGTGAGCGTCGGGCTCATCGCACCGCCCGTGACGAACGCCGAACTCCCGGCGACCGAGAGGTTCGACAGGTCGTGCGTGCGGAGGTGCGGGTCGAGGACGCTCTCGTCCGGGTCGGTCCCCATGCGGGTCGTCCCCGTGTGGTGGAACGCCGGTCCCGTGTTGTCGGGGCCGACGGTCCAGTCGATATCCGCGCCCATCTCCCGCAGGATGGACCGCTGTATCTCGTTCGCCCGTCGGACGGTCGCGCGGGTCCGGTCGTCGAGGCTCCCGCCGACGTCCGCGAACAGGTACTCCGTGAAGTACCGACCGACGAGCCCCGAGGAGTTGGCGAGGCCGTCGGGGTACCGCTCCGACTTCGAGAGCAACAGCAGGCGCGGCGTCTCGACGCCGCCGGCCGCGACGACGAACTCCCGGGCGGTCTGTCTGTGCTCCGCGCCCGTCGGCGTCGTGTAGAAGGCGTACAGCAGTTCGTTCACGAGGTAGTAGCGGACCCGCTCGCTGGCGACCCCCTCCGGGTCCGGGTCGGCCCTGTCGACGGTCGTGTGGTCGAGTACGTCCGTCCGATCCGACTCGGTCAGCGACGCGAACGCGCCGTCGTACCACTCGCTCACGTAGTCGTCGAGCGTCGCCACCGCCTACGCGACGCCCCGACCGTACGCCGCGTCGTCGCGGACGCGCTCCGCGGAGTACTCCCGGACGAACGACTCCACCTCGTCGACGTCCGACGGAGAGACCACCGCCGCGAGCGACACCGCGTCTCGACGTCGTGTTCGTCGACCGGTGTACCCTCCTCCGACCGGAGCCCGGACCAGCCGGCGACCCCACCCCGGCGGCCGAGAGCGCGGCGAGGACGTCGCGACGACCGGGTTCCGTGCGTGGACGCCGATTAGGCTAACCTAAACGAGAGCGTCGTGCCCCGGCGACGGCGCGAGCAGCCGCGTGGGCGTGCCTCAGTCACCACGCCGACCAGGCGGTCGTCGTCTGGTCGCGGGCGTACACCCGCTTGACGTCCTTCGCGAACACGATGTCGCCCTCGTGGTCGAACTTCTCGCGGCGGTACCCCTCGGCGTCGTCGCGCACCTGTACGCTCTCTATCTCGAACTCGTCGTCGCCGAACGACTCGACGTCGCCGACGGTGAACTCGAACTCGCCGGGGACGTACACCTTGAGGCTCCGGGTCTGGTCGCGCCGGCCGTCGTTCGGGTGGACGGTGACGTTGACCCCGACGTTGTCGACGACGCGCGTCCAGACCGTCGCCGCCTCCTCCATCGGTGCCTCCTCGACGCGGCGGTCGCCGTCCAACTCGACGGCGGTGACGCGCACCTGCTGGATGGCCTCCGGCGTCTCCACGATGAACTCGTCGCCGGTCTCGACCGCCTCCTCGGGGTCGGCGGCCAGCGTCGCGGGGTACGACTCGCCGTCCTGCGAGACGACCACGTCGACGTCGACGGTCTTCGACTTCGCTATCTCCACCTTGTGGGTGTGTCCGCACGCCGTACACCGGACGGTGGCGTGTCCCCCCGGCTTCAACACCTCGTGGACCGTCCGGTCGTCGCACGCCGGACAGTCGAGGGGAACCTGTCCCGGTTCGCTCTCGCTCATACGCGGCGTACCGCCTCGCGCGGTAAAAACCCGCGCTTCCGTCGCTCCGGGCGACGAACGAGCCGTCCCCGGAGATTATATCGAGGGGCCCCCACCGGAACGACGACGCCGTGACCGACCGAGACGACCCCGACCTCCGACTCGCGCTCACCACCGACGCCGAGACGTTCGACCGCCTGCGCGACCCGCTGGCCGCCCGCGGCATCGCCGTCGAGTACGTCCAGCCCGACGAGCGGGTCCACCCGCTCACGGACGGCGCCGGCGACCCGGGTCTCCCGGACGTGGACGTGGGCTGGGTGTACCCGTCGCGGCTGATGGAGGGGGCGGTGCTCGACGCCCGCCTCGGCGTGCCGTGGGTGAACGGGCGCGAGGTGGTGCTCGCCTCGCGGAACAAGGCCGGCGTCATCGCGCGCCTCGCCGACGCGGGCGTGCCGGTTCCCGAGACCACCATGGTGTCGAACCCGGCCGACGAGACCGACGTGCTGGCGGCGGCCGAGCGGGTGGGCTACCCGCTCGTGGTGAAACCCAACTCGGCGACCCGCGGGGTCGGCATCGCCACGGTCGCGGACCCCGACTCGCTGCTCGGCGTGACCGACTACCTCGACTTGGTCCACGACTACCGCGCGACCGGCGACAAGTCGTACCTGCTCCAGGAGTTCCTCTCCGACGCGCGCGACTACCGCGCCATGGTGCTCGACGGAGCGTACGCGGGCGCGGTCGAACGCCGCCTCCCCGACCGGGACCGCGCGGCCGGCCGGTGGAAACACAACGTCCACCGCGGCGCGGTCGCCGAGGGCGTCGACCTCTCGCGTGCGGCCCGCGAGACGGCCGAACGCGTCGCGACGGTGCTGGACGCGCCGCTGCTGGGGGTGGACCTGCTGGAGTCGGACGGACGGCTCGTCGTCTCGGAGACGAACGCCCGGCCGACGGTCGACGCCGCGGAGAAGTACGAGACCGGATTCTTCGACGACGTGGCCGCGCTCGTGCGGCGGACCGCGGGGCGACGAGCGACGGGAGAGTGACCGCGGGGCCGACGGCTCGTCCCGCCGCGAGGACCCGGTCGGACCGCCCCCGTCGCCCCTCCTACTCTACGTCGATGCCGGCCGAGGGTTCGAGCGCGTCGAGCGTGACCTCGAGGATGCCGTTGTTGAACGACGCCGCCGCCGAGTGCTCGTCGACGCGCGCGGGGAGGCGGACCCGCTCGTCGTACTGTCGATTCGTGCCGACCACGGAGATGGTGAGGGTCGTCCCGTCGCACTTCAGGTCGATGCCGTCCTTCTCCACGCCGGGGAGGTCCGCGACGACGCGCACGACGTCGTCCTCCTCGACGACGGAGACGTGCGTCTCCGAGGCGAACCCGGCGTCGCCGCCCGGGGTCCCGGTCATCTCGTTCATCATCCGCTCTATCTCGTCGAAGATGTCGCCGAACGGGTCGTTGCGCTCGTCCCGCATACACCCGTTGTACCCCTCTTGAGTGGATAAGCCTTCTCCCCCCGGCATCCCGTGGCACACGCCCGAGCGTTCTCGCACCGTCTCGGCCGGGAACGCCCGAGCGGAGACCCGAGGAAGTTAAGTCCACACGCGCTCCGAATTCGGATATGAGTAAATCGTCGCTCTCCGCGGGAACGGACGTGGAGGAACCGGTACGGGTGGGACTGAACGGGTTCGGTCGCATCGGGCGTAACGTGTTCCGCGCGGTGCTGGACGACCCGCGGGTCGAACTCGTCGGCATCAACGACGTGATGGACGGCGAGGACATGCGCTACCTCGCCGCCTACGACACCGTGATGGGGCGGCTAGACGGCGTCGAGTACGACGCCGAGACGGGCGAACTGGCGGTCGGCGACTCGGCGGTACCCACCTTCGACGTGCAGGACCCGGCGGACCTGCCGTGGGGAGAACTCGGGGCGGACGTGGCGCTCGAGTGTACCGGCGTGTTCCGCACGCGCGAGGACGCCGAGCGTCACCTCGACGCCGGTGCCGACACCGTCGTCATCTCCGCGCCGCCGAAGGGCGAGGACCACGTCAAGCAGCTGGTGTACGGCGTGAACCACCACGAGTACGACGGCGAGGACGTGGTGTCGAACGCCTCGTGTACCACCAACTCGGTGACGCCCGTCGCGAAGGTGCTCGACGAGGAGTTCGGCATCGCCCACGGTCTGCTCATGACCGTCCACGCGTACACCGGGAGTCAGAACCTCGTCGACGGCCCGAAGGGGAAGACCCGCCGCGGACGCGCGGCGGCCGAGAACATCGTCCCCACCTCCACGGGCGCGGCGCAGGCGGCGACGCGGATACTCCCGCAACTGGAGGGCAAACTCGACGGGATGGCGATGCGCGTGCCGGTGCCGAACGGCTCCATCACCGAACTCGTCGTCGACCTCGAGTCGTCGCCCGACGCGGCCGCCATCAACGACGCGTTCCGCGCGGCCGCCGACGACGGTCCGCTGGCGGGCGTGCTCGGCTACACGGACGACGAGGTGGTGTCGAGCGACATCGTCGGCCTCCCGTTCTCCTCGTACGTCGACCTGCACTCCACGAACACGGTCGGCGAGGACGGCCTCGCGAAGGTGCTCACGTGGTACGACAACGAGTTCGGCTTCTCGAACCGGCTGCTCGACATGGCGGCGTACGTCGCCGAACACTGAACGACTGCGAACACGGGTCGCGGTCGTTCGTCGGGTCCCGGGTCCCGGACCCGTCGACTCTCCGGTTCTCGCTCCCCGTCCTCCCGCTCCCCCGTTCTTCGGTTCTTTCCCCGGCCCCAAGGGCCAAGCCGTGGCTCGCGGTACCCTCTCGCATGAGTCAGCACCACCGGCCGTACGGCGAGTGGTCGTCGCCGGTCTCCGCGGAGATGGTCGCGTCCGACGGCGTGGACTTCGGGACCGTGGCCGTCGACGACGGCGTCGCCTACTGGCTCGAACGCCGACCCGACGAGGGGGGTCGCGGCGTCGTCTGTCGTCCCGGTGCGGACGGGGATCCGGTCGACGCGACGCCCGCGGACGTCGACGTGCGGACGCTCGTCCACGAGTACGGCGGCGGCGACTTCGCGGTCCAGGACGGAACGCTGGTGTACAGTCGGTTCGAGGACCAGCGCCTCTATCGTCTCGACACCACCGCCCCCGACGCGGAGGCGACGCCGCTGACGCCCGTCCCCGACACCGAGCGCGGTGTGCGCTACGCCGACGCGGCGTTCGCGCCGGACGGCGACGCGGTGTACTGCGTCCGCGAACGCCACGAGGGAGCGGCGACCGACGCGGAGGCGGTCAACGAACTCGTCCGGGTTCCGCTCGACGCGACCGGCGACGGGTCGTCCACCGTCGTCGCGTCGGGCGCCGACTTCTACGCCGCCCCGCGCGTCTCGCCGGACGGGGAGTCGCTGGCCTGGCTCTCGTGGGACCACCCGCTGATGCCGTGGGACGGGACCGACCTCCACGTCGGCTCGCTCGAAGCGGACGGTTCGCTGACCGACGAACGGCAGGTGATGGGCGGACCGACGGAGTCGGTGTTCGCCCCGTCGTGGGGCCCCGACGGCGACCTGTACGCGGCGTCCGACCGGACCGGCTGGTGGAACCTCTACCGCATCGCGATGGACCCGCCGGGCGGACCGGCGGTGCTGGTCGAGGAGGACGCCGAGTACGGCACCCCGCAGTGGGCGCTCGGTCTCTCCACGTACGCGCTCCTCGACGACGGGCGCGTCGTCGCCGTGCGGAACGCGGCGGGGAGTCAGGAACTCGTCCTGCTCGACGCCGAGACCGGCGAGGCGGAGTCCGCCGGCCTGCCCTACGGGGCGTTCCCGCACCCGCGCGTCGTCTCGGACGGGGAGACGGTCGTCGCCGTCGCCGCCGGACCGCGGACGCCCGCGGCGGTGGTGCAGTGGACGCCCGGCTCGGACCCCCAGCCGGTGCGTCGCTCGGCGTCGCTGGAGGTGGACGAGACCTACCTGCCCGACCCGGAACACGTCACCTTCCCCACCGGCGAGGAGGACGACGAAGCGGCGCACGCGCTGTTCTACCCGCCGACGAACCCCGAGGTGGACGGACCGGACGACGAGCGCCCGCCGCTGGTCGTGAAGGTCCACGGCGGGCCGACGAGCCAGAGCCTCCCGGTCGCGGACCTCGAAATCGCGTACTTCACGTCCCGAGGTATCGGCGTGGCCGACGTGAACTACCGGGGGTCGACCGGCTACGGTCGGGAGTACCGCGACGCCCTCCGGGGCGAGTGGGGGGTCGCCGACACGCTCGACTGCGTCCGCGCGGCCGAGTTCCTCGCGGAGCGGGGGGACGCCGACCCCGACAGGCTGGCCGTCCGCGGCGGGAGCGCCGGCGGGTACGCCGCGCTGGCGGCGCTCGCGTTCCACGACGCGTTCGCGGCCGGGACGAGCTACTACGGCGTCGCGGACCTCCGGGCGCTCGCGGAGCACACTCACAAGTTCGAGTCGCGCTACCTCGACGGGCTGGTCGGCCCGCTCCCGGACGCCGCGGAGGCGTACGACGCCCGGTCGCCCGCGAGCCACGCGGACGGGATTTCGAGTCCCCTCCTCGTCTTGCAGGGCGAGGCGGACCGGGTCGTCCCGCCCGCGCAGGCCGACCGGATGGTGAACGCGCTCGTCGAGTCGGGAGTCCCGTACGCGTACGTCGAGTTCGCCGGCGAGCGGCACGGGTTCCGGCGCGCCGAGTCGCGCCGCCGGGCGCTCGAAGCCGAACTCGGCTTCTACGCGACGGTGTTCGACTTCGCGCCCGACGGGGTCGCGCCGCTCGAACTCGACCGCGGGGAGTACCGCAAGCGGACGGTCGGCGGCGACGAGCGGACGGGCGACGAGTAGCGCGCAGCCGGCCCCGGTCGACGGGGCCGCAAGGACAAGACATTACTTCCGGCCCGCAGACGCGGGGGTATGGCCCTACGGAAGCCTCCGCTGCGGGCGGCGCACGCCGACCGCGGCGCGAAGTTCACCGAGTTCGGCGGGTGGGACATGCCCGTGGAGTTCGACTCCATCCGGACCGAACACGCGGCCGTCCGGGAGGCGGCCGGCGTCTTCGACGTGTCCCACATGGGCGAAATCGAGGTCGTCGGGCCGGACGCGACCGCGCTGATGCAGCGGCTCACCACCAACGACGTGACCCGCCTCGACCCCGGCGAGTCGCAGTACTCCGCGATAACCCGCGAGGACGGCGTGATGTTCGACGACACCGTCGTCTACCGCCTCCCCGACGACCGCCCGTCCGGGGTTGCGGCGGCGGAACGCTCGTCCGACGACGACACGGAGGCGTACCTGTTCGTCCCGAACGCGGGCCACGACGCCGAGACGCACGAGCGGTGGGTGCGTCACCGCGACGAGTGGGACCTCGACGCGGAGGTCCGCAACGTCACCGAGGACTGGGCGATGTTCGCGGTGCAGGGTCCCGACGCGCCCGGACTCGTGGACGCCGCGGCGGACGCCGACCTGCTCTCGCTCGCGAAGTTCGAGGCGTCGTTCGCCGAGGTGGCGGGCGTCGAGTGCTGGGTGGCCCGAACGGGCTACACCGGCGAGGACGGGTTCGAGGTGCTCTCCCCGTGGGACGACGCCGAGACGGTGTGGAACGCGTTCGCGGACGACTGCCAGCCGTGCGGGCTGGGCGCGCGCGACACGCTCCGCATCGAGCAGGGGTTCCTCCTCTCGGGGCAGGACTTCCACCCGGAGGAAGAACCCCGAACGCCGTACGAGGCGGACATCGGCTTCGCGGTGAAACTCGACACCGAGTTCGTGGGACGCGACGCGCTCGCGGCCCAACACGAGGCGGGCGTCGAAGAGCGGTTCGTCGGCATGGAACTGCTCGACCGGGGGGTCCCCCGACACGGGTACGACGTGACCGACGAGGACGGCCACGTCGTCGGCCGCGTCACGAGCGGTACGATGAGCCCCACGCTCGACAGCCCCATCGCGCTCGGCTACCTCCCGACGGCGCTCACCGACCCGGGGACGCACGTGAACGTCGTCGTCCGCGGCCAAGAGAAGCGCGCGAAGGTCGTCCAGCCACCGTTCGACTGATTCGGACCCGCAGACACAGCCACCCAGACACCCCAGACACCACCGAGACTACGAGACCAACGAGACCATCAGAATGAGCTTCGACGTACCCGACGGAAACCGCTACCGCGAATCGCACGAGTGGATACGGACCGACGAGCCGCACCGCGTCGGCATCACGGACTTCGCACAGGACGAACTGGGCGACGTGGTGTTCGTGGAACTGCCCGCGGCGGGCGAGTCCGTGAGCGCCGGCGAGGACTTCGGCGTCGTGGAGTCCATCAAGGCCGTGTCGGACCTGTACGCGCCCGTCTCGGGCGAGGTGACCGCCGTGAACGAGGCGCTGTTCGACCGGCCGGAACTGGTGAACGACGACCCGTTCGGCGACGGCTGGATGCTCGAAGTCGACCCGAGCGACGACGCAGAGTTCGACGCGCTCCTCTCGCCGGACGAGTACCGCGACCAGATCGAGTAGGTCCGAGTCGTCCGCTCGACCCGTCTGACCGCTCGCAACGGCGACCGGATACGGTCGGGGCGGACAGCGTCACGGACGGCCGTCGATGGTGCGCCCGCGTCGCCAGTCCGCCGGGGACGTATACGGGGGTACCCTTCGTCGTGGGTGTGAGTCTGGAAGGGTCCGATGCACCGGATTTCGCGCTCGAGACCACCGCGGGCGACGACGTCTCGCTCTCCGAATCGCTCGATGACGGTCCGGCGGTCGTCCTCGTCAACCGCGGGGCGTGGTGTAGCTTCTGCGCCGAGCAGCTACAGACGTTCAGCGAAGTGGCCTACGACCTCTGGTTCAACGACGACGTGGACGTCCTCCCCGTCGTCACCGACGACGTCGCCTCGCCCGTCGAGATGCGCGACCGGTTCGACCTGGACGTCCAACTGCTCGCCGACCCCGACGGCGACGTCGCCGAACGGTACAGCGGGCGGAACAGACGAGTCACGGCGTGACCGGCATCGCGGCGACGTACGTCGTCGACACCGACGGCGTCGTCCAGTACGAGCAGGTGGCCGAACACCCGGCCGATCGGACGTACGGTAACTGGGTCCGCTACTTCGTCCGCAACGACTTCGAGGACGTCTTCGCGTAACCCGAGTCGACTCTCGGCCACCGTCGAACGGCCTGCCGTCCCGGACCGCCGCCCCTCGGGTCCGCATCGACCGACGACCCGGGGCCCGAACGAGAGCGCCGGGCCGACGCCGGGCGGCGAAGCTCTCGTCCGGTGATAGCGGACGGAAGCCGAACCAGACACCGAGTACGCTCGGGGTCGATACTCCGACCCGTGGAAACGTCTCGTCGTCCGCGTTTACCGGGCGTACCGGTAGAAGTCGACACCCCTCACTTGGCGGTGACCCGTCCGATACGTCTCGGCCACCCGAGACGGGTGGCCGGTTCCAGTGACGGCTGAACAGCCGTTCGGAAAGAGAGCATAAACTCTGCGACTAAATCCGATATTTGAAAACAGAGTACTATATAGATAAATTATATAACGATTGTCACGTGAGTGGTGGGCGCACACGTTCGGCGGCCGTCCGACGCGTCTGACGTACACGACGAATCCGCGTCTCACGTCGAGTCCCTCTTCCAGCGGCGCGACTCGGTCGGGAAGACTACCGCTACCAGTACCTATCATAAATTCTATACTACTGGGAACAGGTATTCAGAGGAGGTTATTAAATATCCATAGTGATGAGACTTGGTCAAGGTCCCGCCACCGGTCTGTCCCCGGCGAGACGTCGGTATTCGTTACGAACGTACGTTTGTAACGATATTTTTCCGGTAACAGCGGATACTACGCGATGCATCGCCCGATCGATACCCGACTGTCGTCGAGTGAGACGCCGCGACGGCCGTCTGTTCGTTTCGCCGCCGAATCGCCTCGCTCGCTCCGCTCGCAACGGCCGACCGACCCTCGAGAGAGAGCGGACGAACGCGGCGACGACCCCGGGAATCGCCGGCCGAGGTCGACTCGAGAAAATCCGGCACCGCCGGAAAGCGTCTCCGTCAGTACTTGTCCGCCATTCCCGACTCGTACTTGAACGCGTCGATGGGCTGTTGTCCTCCGTCGACGCGGAACTCGTGTCCGTTGACGTAGTCGCTCTCGGGCGCGGCGAGGAACAGGACGGCGTCGGCTATCTCCTCGGGTTCGGCGAACCGGTCGAGCGGGTTGAGGTCGGTTATCTGCTCGCGGGTTCGCTCGCTGAACGACTCGGTGAGCCGGGTCTCCGCCCACCCCGGCGCGACGGCGTTGACGCGGATTCCCTCCCGGCCGAGTTCAAGTGCGAGCGTCTTGGTGAGACCGAGCAGGCTGTACTTGCCGACGTCGTACTGCGGCGACAGGCCGACGCCGTTCTTCGTGTGGATGGAGGTGATGTTGACGACCTTTCCGTACCCCTGCTCCACCATGCCGTCCATCGCGTGTTTGGTGCAGTAGATGGCGCCCTTGAGGTGGGTACCGAGGTTGAGGTCCCACAGCGTGTCGTCCGGCTTCTCGGCGAACGCCTCGACCGTGCCGACGCCGGCGTTGTTCACGAGGACGTCGACCACCCCGAACGTCTCGGTCGCCCGCTCGACCATCGCCTCGACCGCCGCCTCGTCGCTGACGTCCGCCGCCACGGCGATGGCGTCGCCGCCGTCCGACTCGATGGCGTCCACGACGTCTTCGGCCGGGTCAACGTCGAGGTCGTTGACGACGACGTTCGCGCCGTTCTCTGCGAGCCGTTCCGCCATCGCGCGTCCGTTTCCGCGGCCGGCGCCGGTGACGAGCGCCGTCCGCTCCGAGAGGTCGACCTGCATACCCACGGAGACACCGAGCGGGGACTTAGATGTTGCCTCCGTCGCTCTCGCTCGGTCGCGCCGGCGCGCTCCGTTATGACCGAGGCGCGGGCCCGTCGCGCTCGCGGGAGAAGCCGTAAGAATGGTATGGGTGAACCACAGAAGTACAACCGATGACGGAGACAAAGCAGAACTACGTCGACGGGAACTGGACGGAGAGCGAGACCGGAGAGACGTTCGACGTCGAGAACCCGGCCGACCCGTCGGAGGTCGTCACGAGCTACCAGCAGTCGAACGAGGCCGACGCGGAGGCGGCGGTCGAAGCCGCCGAGGCCGCCCAGGACGAGTGGGCGAACACGCCCGGCCCGGAGCGGGGGGCTATCCTCCGCGAGACGGGCGCCATCCTCGCGGAGCGCAAAGACGAGATAACCGACCTGCTCATCGCCGAGGAAGGGAAGGCACGCGGCGAGGCGGCCGGCGAGGTCCAGCGCGCGATAGACATCTTCTACTACTTCGCGAGCAAGGCGGCCGACCTCGGCGGGACGGTCAAGAGCCCGAGCGCGTCGAACAAGACGCTGTACACCCGGAAAGAGCCGGTCGGAACCGCCGCGCTCGTGACGCCGTGGAACTACCCCATCGCCATCCCGGCGTGGAAGATCGCGCCCGCACTGGCGACCGGGAACACGCTGGTCATCAACCCGGCGTCGATGGCGCCCGGCGTCGCCGTCGCCATCTTCGAGGCGCTCGACGAGGCGGGCCTCCCCGACGGCGTCGGTAACGTCGTCACCGGCCCGGGGAGCGTCGTCGCCGACACGTTCATCACGGCCGACGCGGTCGACGCGGTGTCGTTCACCGGCAGCAGCGAGGTCGGCCGGATGGTGTACGACAAGGCGACCGACGAGGGGAAGCGCGCCCAGACCGAACTCGGTGGCAAGAACCCGACCATCGTCTCGGCCTCGGCAGACCCGGCCGAGGCGGCCGAGATCGTCGCGACCGGCGGCTTCGGGACGACCGGCCAGTCGTGTACCGCGTGTTCGCGCGCCGTCGTCCACGACGACGTGTACGACGAGTTCGTCGACGAACTCGTCTCGGCGGCCGAGTCCATCGACATCGGTCCCGGCGGCGACCACGAGATGGGCCCGCAGGTCAGCCAGGACGAACTCGACAGCACGCTGGAGTACATCGACGTCGCGGAGACCGAGGGGGCGACGCTCGCGACCGGCGGCGGCGAACCCGACGGCCTCGGCGACGGCTACTTCGTCGAGCCGACGGTGTTCACCAACGTCGAGTCCGACAGCCGCATCGCCCAGGAGGAGGTGTTCGGCCCGGTGGTCGCCGTCCTCCGCGTGAGCGACTTCGACGAGGCGATGGAGGTCGCGAACGGTGTCGACTACGGGCTCTCGGCCAGCATCGTCACCGACAGCCACACCGAGGCCAAGCGCTTCGTCGACGAGATCGAGGCGGGCGTCGCGAAGGTGAACGAGAAGACGACGGGGCTGGAACTCCACGTCCCGTTCGGCGGGTTCAAGCAGTCGTCCTCCGAGACGTGGCGCGAGCAGGGCGACGCCGGGATGGAGTTCTACACCATCGAGAAGACCGTCTACGACGGCTACTGAATCCGGCCGTCGGCCCGCGGTCCTTTCACTCTCTCGCGTTCTTTCGCTCTGGTCGCCGTTCCCGCGAGTGCCGGCCGCGGCGACCCCCGTGTCGTCGCGTCAGACGAACCCGGGACCGGCCGCCGTCTCGTCCTCGGCCGTCTCCCAGGAGTGTTCGGGCGTCCACCCGAGCATCGCCTCGGCCTTCGCCGTCGAGTACCCGGACTCCGTTCCCGTCAGTTCGCAGTCGTCGGGGAGGCTCCCGTACCCCGCTTCGACCGCCTCGGTCGTCGGGACGCCGAGGAAGTTGTCGGGCGCGAACGCGTTGAACCGCTCGTGGCCCGCGAAGTCGGCCGTCAGTGCGCGTTCGACCAGCGAGACGACGTCCCGGACGTCGACGTACGACCAGAGGTTGCCGAACCGGGCGGCGTCGTCGAGCGCGAACGCCTCCCGGATGGGTGTGACGACGTACTCGCCGGGGTACTGAATCCAGGAGGGACGCAGCGAGGCGACCGGCACCTCGAACCGGTTCGCCACGCGCTCGGCGGCCGTCTCGCCCGCGAGCTTCGACGTCTCGTACCCGTTCCACGGGGCCGTCGGATGCTCCTCGTCGACTGGCAGGTACTCGGGGAGCGGCGGGTCGGGCCAGTGGGTGCCGTACACCGTCTCGCTCGACGCCCACACCACTCGCGCCCCGGCGCGTCCCGCCGCTTCGAGCGTGTGGTAGGTGCTCCGCGTGTTGTTCTCGTACACGTACCCGCCGGCGTGGTCCTCCTCGTGAGGGATGTTCCCGAAGTGGACGACCGCCATCGGGTCGGCGTTCGACACCGTCTCCCAGACCGGTCCCTGCTCGGTCAGGTCCACCGCCCGGAAGTCGACGCCCTCGACGTCCGTCGTCTCGGGGAGCGCCCGGTCGACGGCGACGACGTCGTACTCGCCTCTGAGCCGGTCGACGACCCAACTTCCCGCACCGCCCAGCGCGCCGGTCACGACGATGGTTTCGGCCATCGTTTCCCGGTTCGCTCTCGGAGGGACATAGCTGTCGCTCCCGGCGAGCGGGCCGCGCACAGTGACTGTTAATAGTGGTCGGGCGGTCGGTCCGTCCATGCCATCCGGACCCAGGGCGACGGCCGAGTCGCTCCCGCTCTCGGACGTCGACCTCGACGACCAGTTCTGGACGCCGCGCGTCGAGACGAACCGGGAGACCACCATCGCTCACCAGTACGAGCAGTTGCGGGAGAACGGCTGTCTCGACAACTTCCGGCGCGTCGCCGACGGGGAGACGGGTGGGTTCGAGGGGCCGATGTTCGTCGACTCGGACGCGTACAAGTGGCTCGAAGCGGCGAGTTACGTGCTGGCGAAGTCCGACGACCCGGGCCTCCGGGAGCGGGTCGACGAGGTCGTTGACCTGCTCGCCGACGCGCAGGAGGACGACGGCTACCTGCACACCTACTTCACGCTGGAGGAACCCGACCGGAAGTGGACGAACCTCGCGGTGATGCACGAGTTGTACTGCGCGGGTCACCTCGTCGAGGCGGCCGTCGCGCACCACCGCGCCACGGGAGACGAGCAGTTGTTGACCGTCGCCAGGCGGTTCGCCGACCACATTGACGACGTGTTCGGCCCGGACGGGCGCGACGGGGTCCCCGGCCACGAGGAGATCGAACTCGCGCTCGTGGAACTGTCCCGCGCGACCGACGAGCGGCGGTACCTCGACCTCGCGCGGTACTTCATCGACCGCCGAGGACGGGACCCCTCGCCGCTGGCCGAGGAGCTGGCGAACATCGACGACATCGGCGGGGCGGAGTTCGTCCACCACGGCGAGCGGACCGCCGACGTCGCCCGCGACCACTTCGTGCGCGGTGGGGAGTACGACGGCAGCTACGCGCAGGACCACCTCCCGGTCCGCGAGCAGGACACCGTCGAGGGCCACTCCGTCCGTGCGATGTACCTGTACACCGCCGTCGCGTCGCTGCTCCAGGATGTCGAGGACGACGACCTGCGCGCGGCGATGGAGCGCCTGTGGACGAACATGGCGACGAAGCGGACGTACGTCACCGGGGGTATCGGCTCGGAACACGCTCACGAGGGGTTCACCGAGGACTACGACCTCCCGAACGACACCGCCTACGCGGAGACCTGTGCGGCGGTGGGGAGCGTCTTCTGGAACCGCCGCCTGTTCGAGTTGACCGGCGACTCGCGCCACCCGGACCTCGTCGAGCGGACGCTGTACAACGGCTTCCTCTCGGGGGTCGGAATCGACGGCGACGAGTTCTTCTACGTCAACCCGCTGGAGACCGACGGCGACCACCACCGCAAGGAGTGGTTCTACGTGGCGTGTTGTCCGCCGAACGCGGCCCGCCTGCTCGCCTCGCTCGAGCGCCACATCTACGCGCGCTCGGCTTCCGAGCGCGCCCTCTACGTCAATCAGTTCGTCGGGAGCGACGTCGAGACCGACCTCGGCGACGACCGGGTCTCGTTCGCGCAGTCGACTGCGTTCCCCTGGGAGGGGGAGACGACCGTCGAGTTCACCCACGACGACCCCGTCGCGTTCGAACTCCGCGTGCGGGTCCCCGAGTGGGCCGACTCGGTCGACGTCCGGGTCGACGGCGACGCGGTCGACCCGGAGCGCGCGGACGGGTACCTCCGTCTCGACCGCGAGTGGGCCGCGGGCGACCGGGTCCGCGTCTCGTTCCCGCTGTCGGTCGACGCGCAGGTCGCGCACCCCCGGGTGCGCGAGAACGCCGGACGGGTCGCGCTCCGGCGCGGGCCGCTGGTCTACTGTCTCGAGGGGACGGACCACTCGGTCCCGGTCGAGACCATCGCCGTCTCCGACGTCGGGAGTTTCAGCGCCGACCACGACCCGGACCTCCTCGACGGCGTCACCGTCCTCCGCGGGGAGGGGGTCGCGTCCGGCACCGACGCGTGGGAGGGGTCGCTGTACCGGTCGACGGAGGCGGTCGAGTCGCGCCCGACCGACGTGGTCGCCGTCCCGTACTACGCGTGGGACAACCGGGAGCCGGGTGCCATGACCGTCTGGATTCCCTCGGCGCCGCGGTGACACGGTCGGGGACAGGTCTCGGACGAACGCACACCTCCGCACTTCTTTTCACGACGTTTCGGGCCGACCTGCCCGACTCCGTCCGCTATCGCGGGTCGAATCGTCGACTTCTGGCGGAAATCTCCCGTTCTCGTTCGTGCCGCCGTGGCGGGCGGCCAGCGCAAGCTATAAATGATGGGACGGTATACCGCACGATAGTTAATCACATGAGCACCGTCACATTCGACGACGTCACGAAAATCTACGACGGGAACGTGGTGGCCGTCAGTGACCTCGACCTCGAGCTGGCGGACGGGGAGTTCCTGACCATCGTGGGTCCGTCGGGGTCGGGGAAGTCGACCGCACTGCGGATGGTCGCCGGGCTCGAGGACATCAGCGACGGCGAGATCAGGATCGGGGACCGGCGCATCAACAACGTCCCGCCGCAGGACCGCGGGGTCGCGATGGTGTTCCAGAACTACGCGCTGTACCCCCACATGTCCGTCCGGAAGAACATGTCCTACGGGCTGAAGCTGACGACCGACCTCCCGGACGACGAGATCAAGAAGCGCGTCGACGACGCCGCGGAGATGATGGGCATCGAGGAACTCCTCGACAACAAGCCGGAACAGCTCTCCGGCGGGCAGCAGCAGCGCGTCGCGACGGGCCGCGCCATCGTCCGGGAACCCGAGGTGTTCCTGATGGACGAGCCGCTGTCGAACCTCGACGCGAAGCTCCGGACACACATGCGAATCGAACTCCAGCGCCTGCAGGAGCGACTGGATACGACCACCATCTACGTCACCCACGACCAGGAGGAGGCGATGACGATGAGCGACCGGGTGGCCGTCCTCAACCACGGCGAACTCCAGCAGATCGGCACCCCCGAGGAGATATACAACGAGCCCACGAACCACTTCGTCGCCGACTTCATCGGCAGTCCGTCGATGAACTTCTTCGACGTCGCGCTCGAGGGACAGACGCTGGTGGAGGCCGACGGCAACTTCGAGTACCAGGTCCCGGCCGAGATCGCCGACTCGGTCAAGCAGCAGACGAACGGGAAGGAGTTCATCTTCGGAATCCGCCCCGAGGACATCTACATCGACGAGGGGACGGGGGCCGACTCCATCGAGGGCGTCGTGGACGTGCTCGAAATCGTCGGCAGCGACAACTACCTCTATCTGACCATCGGGGACGTCGAGTGCATCGCCCGCGTCCCGGCCGACATCAAGCCGGAGGAGGGGAGCCGCGTGCGCGTCAGCTTCGACGACGAGAACGCGCACCTGTTCGACCTCAACACCGAAGAGAACCTGCTGGTCGAAGACGAGCGCGTCCCGCAGCGTCAGCAGGCGTGAGCCTTCGCCCGGCGCGTTCGACGACTCGCTGACGAGGTCCGGCCCGACGCACACGCTTCGCCGCCCCCGACGACCGTCCCTCACCCCGAGTCCGGCCGGACTAGAACGACACTCGACAGGGTGAGTCGACCGACTGGGCCCGGTCGCCGAACTGGTCGTGTGAATATTGTTAAGAAACACTTATTACTACTGATTTCGCAACACCGTTCTGTATGTTCGATAGTGAAGAGTCGAGAGGGAAGTCGAGTACGCGCCGTCGGTTCCTGAAATCCGCTGGCGTCGTGGGAACCGTCGGCATCGCGGGATGTGCCGGCGGTGGCGGCGGCGGTGGCGGCGGCAACGACTCCGGCGGCGGTGCCGCCACCTCGGCCGGGAGCAGCACGTACACAGAGCCGCAGGGTGGCGTCGAGGTGGAGGGCGCCGACACCGTCGTGTCGATGTGGTCGCTGCTGACCGGCGGCGACGGCGAACCGTTCGAGAACATGGTTCGCGACTTCAACGAGCAGACCGACGGCGTCGCCGTCGAGGTCACCCGCGTGCCGTGGGACGCGTACTACGACCGCCTGTTCACGTCCATGACCGGCGGCGACCCGCCGGACCTGGCCATCTATCACACGGCGCAGATTCCCCAGTTCGTGGACTCGATGGTCCCGCTGGACGACCACATCGACTACGGTCCGTACCTGGACAACATCGCCGCGGCGACCGAGTTCGACGGGGAACACGTCTCTGCGCCGCTGGACGCTCACCCGGTCGCGACGTACTACAACAAGGACCTGTACAGCGAGGTGGGCTACGACTCGCCGCCGACGTCGTGGGACGAGTTCGTCGAGGTCAACGACGCCCTCGTCGAGGCGGGCTACGGCGCGTACGACGCCGGCGAAGACACCCACGGGCTCCGCGTCTGGCTCCCGTGGGTGATGTCGCGCGGTACCGAGCCGCTTCCCGCGACGGACGACGGCGGCGTCGAGGCGAACTTCAACAACGAGGACGGGATGGCCATCATGGAGTCGTGGAAGACGGCCTACCAGGAGAAGAACTGGGCGAAGGTCGACTCCTCCACGAGTTGGGACGCGTTCAGTCAGGGCGAGCACGCCGCCGTCAACGACGGGACGTGGGCGTACTCGCGGTACAAGGAGGGCGGCTCCAACCCCCTCGACTTCGAGTGGGGCATCTACAACCCCTGCGTCGCACCCGGTATGGAGAACAAGTACACGATGGCCGACAGCCACACCCTCGGGATTCCGCGCAACCCGAACCGGGACGACGCGGTCCAGCAGGGCGCCATTCAGGCCATCCAGTACCTGACGCAGGAGCGGTCCGTCACCTGGGGGAAGGAGGCGGGCCACCTGCCGGCCGTCGAGTCGGCCCTCGAGTCCGACGAACTTCGTAACGCGCCGGTGTGGGAGAAGACGCTGAACGTCTTCTACGACATGGCGTCGAACGACATGCTCTACTACCAGCCGCCGACGACGAGTACCAGCCAGTACACGAACGCGCTCGCGCAGAACGTCGACGCCGTCCGCGCCGGGGGGAAGGAGCCGCAGCCGGCTGTCGAGGACGCGGCACAGCGCATCAACGGTATCAACTGGTAAGGGCCTCCTCGGCGGTCCCTCGGCGGCCGCTCGCTCGCCTCACCCGTCGAGCGTCGGCCTCGAACTGCCCGACGGCTCCCGGGTTGGAAACGTTTATACGGCGGCACTCTCATTACTCCGGTACAATGATAACAGCCCACAAACGGCCCGTGGCGCCGCATTCCGTCGGCGAGTGGCCCGCACTTGGGGGCACGGCGCGCCGAACGCGTCCGGCCGCTCGGCGGGCGGAGCGTGGCCACCGGCCGGCCGGGGCGTCGCCGTCCCGCCCCCGTCGCCACGCCGACGGGCGACCGAGTCGCCGCGCGCTCGACCGACCCCGTGTCCGGTTCGACCTTTCGTCGACGGGCGTCGTGAACGGGTTCGCAGACCACCACGAACCATGACGCTGGGCATGCTCGCAGCCGTCAGGCGCGAGGGGCCGAAAGGCGCGGTCGTCGGCTGGTGGCAGAACATGCGCGAGGAGTACAACCGCAAGGAGTCGATGATGGGCGTCCTGTTCGCGGCGCCGTACCTCTTCGCGTTCGGTCTGTTCCTGCTGTATCCGCTCCTGCTGGGGCTGTACATGAGCTTCCACGAGTGGAACGCCCTGTTCCCGGCCGAATCGGAGTTCATCGGCCTGCAGAACTACCAACGGCTGCTCACCGACCCGCAGTTCTGGGAAGCGCTGTTCAACACGTTCGAGTTCGTCATCTTCACCGTGCCGGCGCTGGTGGTGCTCAGCCTCCTGCTCGCACTCGGTGTGAACCGCGAGATCAAGGGCCGGTGGCTGCTGCGCACCATCTTCTTCAGCCCCTACATCCTCACGGTGTCGGTCATCGCGCTGTTGTTCCAGGAACTGTTCGCCGGCGGCGGTCCCATCAACTACTGGGTCGGGGTCCTCCTCGGCAGTTCGCCCAACTTCCTCCGGTCGTCCACGTGGGCGATGTTCGCCGTCGTGGTGACGACCATCTGGTGGCAGATCGCGTTCAACTTCATCATCCTGCTCGCGGCGCGCCAGAACGTCCCGGACCGCCTCTACGAGGCGGCGCGCCTCGACGGAGCCAGTTCCTACCGGATGCTCCGCGACGTCACCATTCCCCAGATGCGGAACCCCCTGCTGTTCGTGGTCATCATCACGTTCATCGGGTCGTTCCAGGTGTTCGGGCAGCCCTGGATCATGGTGCAGGGGGGTCCGGACTTCGCGACGACCACCATCGTGGTGTACCTCTACCAGACCGGGTTCTCCGCCCGGGACTTCGGGTACGCGGCGGCGATCGGCTACATCCTGTTCCTGATTCTCATCTCGGTGTCGCTGGTCAACTACTACGCGCTCTCGGAGGACGAGTAACATGAGCACGAAAACACTCCTCGACGGGCTTCGCGACGGAAGCACGTTCGACAACGAGACGGAACAGCAACTCCGGAAGGCGGGCGTCTACGGGGCGCTCATCGGCGCAGCGCTGGTGTTCATCATCCCGTACCTCTGGATGATCGGGCGCTCGTTCCAGACGCAAAACCAGTTGTTCGCCAGCTATCCGTACTTCATCCCGAACAACCCGACGCTGCGGTGGTTCGAGTTCCTCACGGCGAACACGCCGATCATCCAGTGGACCATCAACACGTTCATCATCGCCGGCGGGGCGACCGTCATGGTGCTGGTGATCGACTCGATGGTCGCGTTCTCGCTGACTCGGCTGAAGTGGCCCGCCCGGCGCATCATCTTCTCGATCATCGTGGCGAGCTTCATGGTCCCGGGTATCGTCAACCTGATTCCCGTCTTCCAGCTCGTCGTCGACCTGGGGCTGCTCAACGAGTACCTGGGCGTCATCATGCCAGCGGCGGCGGGACCGATCGGCGTGTTCATGCTCGTGCAGTTCTTCAAGGACTTCCCGGACGAGATCGAGGAGTCGGCCCGCCTCGACGGGTTCTCCACGTTCCAGATATACTCCCGGCTCGTGCTCCCGCTGATGAAGCCCGCGCTGACGGCGCTCGGGCTGTTCATCTTCATCTGGACCTGGAACTCCTACCTGTGGCCCCTGGTCATCCTGCAGGACCAGTCGATGTACACGCTCCCCATCGGGCTGGTCACCATCCGGGACACGCTGACCGCTCAGCAGCCTGGGCTGGTCATGGCGTCGTCGCTGTTCGCCTCCGTCCCGCTGTTCATCATCTTCATCGTTCTCCAGGGGCAACTGGTCCGCGCGGTCCAGATGCAGGGGACGGTCAAGTAATCGTCCCCCCCGGATGACCGCTTCCGACGTCTCCCGCTCCGACGCCGAACAGCTCGCAGCGGCGCTCTCGAAGACGAAACACCGGGTCTATCGGCACGCCTGGTCGCTGGTTCCCGTCGGCGTCGTCTGGTTTCTCGCCTCGCTCCCCCTGGTCACCATCGGGCCGGCGACGGTCGGCGCGTACGCGGCCGTCGAGAGCGTGGTCCGCGGTCACGAGGTGGATTACGGGTACGTCGCAGACATCCTCCGCCGGCAGTCCGTCGCCGCGTTCGTGTTGAGCGTCCTGCCGGCCACCGCCGGCGTCGCGGCGGTGCTGTACACCCTCGAGTTCCTCAGGACGCAGGCGCCGCTGGCGGGCGTGCTCGCGCTGGCCAGCGCGTACTCGGCCGCGTTCATGCTGCTCGTGTTCATCCCGACGTTCGTCGCGCTCGCCGAGGGCGACTGGATCGGCACCGCACTGAAGAAGGGGTACTTCTGGACGGTGGGACACCCGACGCTGTCGCTGACCACGGCGCTCGTGACGTTCGCCGTGTTCGTCGTGACGGCGCTGTTGACGCTGGGATTCGTCCTGCTGTTCGCCCCCGTCGCGTTCACGTTCCACCACGCCCTGCTCGCGGACGAACTCCGCGACGAGGACCCCGAGCGGTCCGAGCGGCCGACCGCCTCGACAGCCGGAGTCGGCGGCCCGTCCGACCAGCGGTGACCACGAGACGGGTCGGCGGGTGCGGTCCGTCGCGTTCGCACGCCCGTCGACACTCGCCGTCCCGGTCAGAGGTCGGCGTCGACGTGGTCGGCGAGCTTCAACGACAGCGCTCCGATGGTGAGCGTCGGGTTCATCGCGCCGCCGGTCGTGAAGACGCTGCTCGACGCGACGGAGAGGTTCTCCAGGTCGTGCGTCCGTAGCCGCGCGTCCACGACGCTCTCGTCGGGGTCCGCGCCCATCCGAGTCGTCCCCATCGGGTGGCTGCCCGACCGCGGCTGGTCCGGCGGCGTCTCGTAGGTGACTCTCGCGCCGGCTTCGGTCAGGACGTCGCGCTGCACGTCGAGGGCTCGCTCGGCGGTCGCCAGCCCGTGGTCGCCGACCGTCCAGTGGACCTCCGGGACCGGGTTGCCGTGGTCGTCGGTCTTCGAGGGGTCGAGCGTCACCCGGCTCTCGGGACGCGGGAGCTGTTCGACCAGCGCCTCGGTCCCGATGTGGCCGCCGTACTGCTGGCCGAGCGCCGACGTCACGTCGTCCCCCCACCGCCCGTCGCTCAGGACCGCCCCGACCGGCGACGGGCCGACGTTGTTGAGCAAGCCGACGAAGAAGCTCCCGGGGGTCGGCTCCTCGTGGTCGTAGAACTGGTGGGTAACCGACGTCGAGAACCCGACCCGGTGCTGACCCGTCGGCTCCATCGTCACGCCGGCGACGACGTAGAGGAGGTGGTCCATGAGGTAGCGCCCGACCGCTCCCGACGAGTTCGCGAGACCGTCCGGGTGCGCCTCCGACTCCGAGAGCAACAACAGCCGCGGCGTCTCGATCGCGCCGCACGCGACGACGAACTGGCGGGCCTCCTGTCGGTGTTCCTCGCCGTCCGGCGTCGCGTACACCGCCGCCTCCACCCGCTCGCCGTCGGGACCGTGCTCCAGACGCTGCACCGGTACCCGGTCGAGCACCCGAGCGCCCTCGCTCTCGGCCTTCCGGACGTGGACGTCGCCGCTGTACTTCGCACCCGACGGGCACACCTGCATGCAGGTGCCGTACCCCACGCACCCGCTCCGGTCGTCGTAGCTCTCGACGTTCCGGGCCTGCGGCACCGAGTGGACGGTGATGTCGAGGTCCTCGCAGGCGGCCGCGAGCAGGTCGTCCGAGTGGCTCGGCGGGAACGCCTCCATCGGGAACGGCTCCTCGCGGGGCGGCGCGAACGGGTTGTCGTCGGCGCCGGCGACGCCCATCGCCCGCTCCACGTCGGCGTAGTACGGCCGGACGTCCTCGTACGAGAGGGGCCAGTCGGACGCGAGTCCGTACCGGCTCGCCATCTCGAAGTCCTTCTCGTGGAGTCGGGGAGTGTAACCGATCCAGTGGAGGGTGGTACCGCCGACGCCCTTCACCCGCGTCCGGTTGAGCGGGTAGTCGACGTCGCCAGTCGACGTGTAGGCGTCGCGCTCGCCGCCCATGTCCCAGACGTCCAGCCAGTCGTACGCGGGGCGCAGGTCGCGCTCCATCCGTCGGAGCCGCTCGTCGGGTGGGACCCGCGGTCCGGCCTCGAGGACGACGACGTCGTGACCCCGTTCGGCGAGCGAGTGGGCGACGAGCCCGCCGGCCGGTCCGGCGCCGACGACGCACACGTCCACCCGCTCCGACGGAGTCCGGTCGCTCGCGCTCACTGTCCCGGCGCCTGCTGGTACGCCTCGAGTCCGCCGGGGTGACCGGGCGGGTTCTCGGTGCCGGCCAGCGCTCCCCCCTTCGGCGACGTCATCAGCGCGTACAGCAGTTCGTTCACGAGGTAGTACCGGACGCGCGCGAGTTCCGACCCGTCCGGGTCGGGGTCGACGCGTTCCATCCCCAGTCCGCGGAGCAGTTCGTCCCCCTCTTCCGGCGAGAGTTCGCGGAAGGGGGCACCGTGCTGTTCCTCCGCGCGGGCGTCGAGCGTCGCCGCCGCGTCGGCCATCGCCTCCCCGTACGCCTCGTCGTCGGCGATTCGTCCCCCGACGTACGTCTCCACGAACGCCCCCGCCTCGGCCACCTCGGAGGGGTAGAGGACGTCCGCCAGCGCCGTCGCCGTCTCGGCCAGGTCGGCCGTCGCCCCGCTGGAGTGACTCCCTTCGACGTAGTAGAGGGTCCCGCCGCCGGCGCCGGCGGCCGCGAGCGCGGCGAGGGCGTCTCTGCGTGAGAGGTCCATCGACCGACACTCGCCCTCTGGCCTGTTAATACTTGGCTCCGTAGTCGGCGGCGACGCCGAGCGTCGCCCGGAGCGACGAATCGAGCCGAGGGAGGACGCCGGTGCCCGTCACTCGTTCGTGCCGACCGACCGCTCTCGCCGCACTCACCGCACTCTCTCTCGCGTGCGGTCAGCGAACCGTCGAACTCCGTCCCGGAGCGACCGCGACGACCACCGCCACTCGGCGACGGCCCACACCAGACCGGCGAGCGCGCCGCCGGCCACGACGAACAGGTCGGTGACCCCGACCCACGGCGGCGCGACGTACAGCGCGGAGTTCAACACGACGCTCGGGAACAGGCCCTTGAGCCACAGCACGGCGGCGGCGAGCGGTCTCGTCGCGGTGCCGGGGTCGCCATCGGCGAGCGGCGTCGTTCGCGACGTTCCGGTCGCCGCCGTACTCCGTCCGGTCGCGCTCTCGTCGCCGGTCCCCAGCCGCTCGGCGTCGTAGGCCATGCCCACGTCGACGCTCCAGACGGCACGCCCGTCGGGCGTCACCTCGAGCACCCGGTCGCCGTGACTGTCGACGACGAGCGTGTTGCCGTTCGGGAGCCGGTCCGCGTCGCGTGGCCACTGGAGGCGGCTGTCGCGCCACTCCCAGCTCCGGGTCCACTCGCCGTCCTCGCGCTGGTACTCCACGACGCGGTTGTTCTCCGAGTCGCTCACGAGCAGCGCCGGCCCGCCGCGCTCCGCGGGGATGTAGTCGGGGTTGTGCTGCTCGTACAGTACCCCGTGGTCGTCGTCGGTCCCGAGCGACCACGAGCCGTCGGCCGTGTACCCCTCGCAGTCGGCGTTCGCGGTTCGCACCCGGCGGTCGGCGTCGGCCGACCCCGTCCCGCTCCCCCGAGCGGGAACGAGTGCGTCCTCCCGGCCACACGGTTCGAGGAACAGCACCTGGTCCATGTTGCGCATCGAGACGGCGACCCGCCCGTCCCGGAGCAGTTCGACGTCGTTGACGTGCGTCCAGTCGGTGGGCTGGCCGCCCTGGTCGTAGGTGTACACCTCGCTCGCCCTCCACTCCCAGACCCGCTCACCGCTGGTCGCGTTCGCCAGGAACACCGAGTCGCCGTAGATGTCGGCGACGAGGAGGTGCGTGTCGTTCACCCGGTCGACGTCGTGCCAGCGCGTCGACGGCATCCCCCGCGTCACGTCCGCGTAGACCCGCGACCGCTCGCCCGTCGAGAGGTTCGCCCGCTCGACGACGTTGGTGGTGCAGCGGCCGCTCGACTGGCAGGCCGCCCCCGACTGGTGAATCGCGGCGACGTACTCGACGGTGTAGCGCGTGCCCGGGACGGGGTCGACGTCGAAGTACACCTCGTGGGTGTCGTCGTAGTAGACGACGTCGCCGTCGGCGTCGAACGCGACCAGTTCGGCGCGCTCGTCGACCGCGAGGAACCCCTGTGTAGTGACCACGGTCAACTCCCCGGGCGCGTGACCGTCGACCGAGGCGTCCGACCCGTCGACCCGGGACGCGACCCCCGGAGCGGTGCTCGCGTAGCTCCCCGCCACCGCGACGACGGAGACGAGCACCAGGGTGGCGAGGAGCGTTCGGAGCGCCGTTCGGCGGGACGTCCGCATGGTCGGATGGAGCGAGCGCGCGGGCTTATCTCTATGCGTTCGGACGCCGGCGCGCTCGTCTCGGTCTGCTCGTTTGGGACGGCGGGTCGGTCGTCCGGTGAGGTGTCCGCCCCCGTCGACCCGGAGTTACCCCTCGCCGGCGCCGGGCGGGTCAGGGTCGTCCTCGGGGTCGAGGCCGTGCCACACGCCGTCGTCGGTCACGTCGTACGCACTCCCGGCCGGGTCACCGACGTAGAGGCGACCGACCGACGCGGGGTCGAGACCCAGCGACAGCGTGCCGTCGTCGCCGACCGTCCGCTCCGTCCGGCTCACCTCGTAGTTCTTCGGCGCCGTCCAGGAGGTGCCGAACAGGTGCGGGAGCGGCCGCTCGGTCGCGGTCGGGTGGACGGTGACGGCGACCACCGACTCGCCGGCGTGCGCCTCGCCGAGCGAGACGGTGACCTCCGAGCGCTCCCGGAGGTTCCGGTTCGTCACGAACACGCAGAGGTCCCCGTCGGCCGCACCGATCACTCAGCCGAGTCGGGTTCCCTTGGTCCCCCGGCCGGTCCGGTCCCCGGCGGAGGAGCGGGAAGTCCAAAACGTGATATGGGATGGCGAATCTTACGTGACCGTGCAACACACGACGCTCAACCGCGACCCGACGCACGAACTCTCGGGGGACTGGGAGTTCACGACCGACCCCGACGCCGTCGGGGACGACGAGGACTGGGCCGACCCGGACGCGGCGTGGCCCGACGCGCGGAGCGTGTCGGTCCCCCACTCGTGGCAAGAACACGAGGACCTGCGGGAGTACACGGGGGTCGGCTGGTACCGCCGACGCGTCGACGTCGACGCGGTAGACGACGACCGACGCGCGCTGTTGTACTTCGGCGCCGTCGACTACGAGGCGACCGTCTGGGTGAACGGCGACCGCGTGGGCGAACACCGCGACGGCTACCTCCCGTTCCGGTTCGACGTCACCGACCGACTGGTGGAAGGCGAGAACACCGTCACCGTTCGCGTCGCCGACCCCGAAGACCTCTCCGAGATTCCACACGGGAAGCAGGGCGAGCCGTGGTACACGCGCGTCAGCGGCATCTGGCAGCGGGTCGACCTCGCGGTCGTCCCGGAGACGCGGGTCCGCGACGTGCGGGTGACGCCCGACACGGACGCCGACACCGCCCGGGTCGACGTGCGGGTGACCGCCCCGGACGGCGCCGACCCGTCGTCGCTCTCCGCGTCGGTGCGGGTCTCCGCGGACGGGGACGACGTCGCGACGACCGACTGCTCGCTCGACGGCGAGGGAGCGGGGAGCGCAACCGTCGCGTTCGACGACCCCGAGTACTGGACGCCCGAGCACCCCAACCTGTACGACGTGACGGTCGAACTGGAACGCGACGGGGAGACCGTCGACGAGTACGCGGACACCTTCGGCCTGCGGACCGTCGAGCGGTCGGACGGCCAGGTGTACCTCAACGGCGACCCCCTCTCCATCCGGGGAGCGCTCGACCAGGCGTACTACCCCGACACGTTCTACCGGCCGTCCGACCTCGACACGTTCGAACGCGAGATACGAGCCGCCAAGGAGATGGGCTTCAACATGCTCCGGAAGCACATCAAGCCCGCGCACCCGCGGTTCCTCGAACTCGCCGACCGCCTCGGGATGCTCGTCTGGGAGGAACCGGCCAACCCGAGCGTCTACTCCGACGCCTCGAAGGCGGCGGTCGAAGCGCAGTTCGAGGGGATGGTCGAACGCGACTTCAACCGGCCGAGCGTCGTCGCGTGGAGCCTCTACAACGAGGAGTGGGGCATCGGCGGCCACAGCGAGGCGGGCGAGTCGCTGTGGACCGACGAGGAGAAGCAGTCGTTCCTCGCGGAGTTCTTCGAGTCGGCCGGCGAGACGGACCCGACGCGGCTCGTCTGTGACAACTCCGGGTGGGCGCACGTCGCCACGGACCTGAACGACTACCACGAGTACTTCGTCGTCCCTGACCGGGCCGACGCCTGGCGCGAGCAACTCGACCACCTCGTCGCGCACCCCGAGGAGAACTACGGGGTCGACGACCCCGACGACGCACCGCTCGTGATGTCGGAGTTCGGGACGTGGGGCTTCCCCTCGCTCGACGCGCTCGAGACCCACTACGACGGCGACCCGCACTGGTTCGACCACGACTTCCTCTCCGGCCTGAAGCGGCCCGCGGGCGTCCGCGACCGGTTCGAGTCGAGCCACCTCTCGGAGACGTTCGACGACGTGGAGGACCTCGCGGCGGCGTGGCAGCGGCGCGAACTCCGGTCCATCGCGGAGATCATCGGCGACATGCGCGTCCGCGACGAGTTGGTGGGGTACGTCATCACGGAGTTGACCGACATCGAGTGGGAGTTCAACGGGATGCTCGACTACCTCCGCGAGGAGAAACTCGACCCCGAGGCGTTCGCGCGGGTGAACGGTCCGGTGATGCTCCGCGTCGACCCGACCGCGCACGTCCACTGGGACGACGCGGAACTCCACGCCGACGTCGTCGTCGTCAACGACACCGCCGACCCGCTCGACGAGACGGTCCGCTGGGAGGCGTTCGGCGAGAGCGGCGAGGTGACGGTACGGGTCGACGCGTTCGGCGCCGAGCGGATTCCGGACGCCATCTCCGTCCAGACTCCGACGGTCGACGGCGTCCGCACCGAGTCGGTCGTCGCGCGAACGACGGGCGACGAACACGTCGGCGAGGCGCCCGTCACGGTCGTGTCGCGCGACGTCGGCCTCGGGAGCGTGACGGTCTACACCGACCACGACGGCCTCCGCGCGTCGCTCGGCGGCGCGGACGGGCCGTCGGTCGTCGACGACCCGGCCGACGCGGACGTCGCGCTCGTCACCGCCCTCGACGACGCGACGCGGGCGTTCGTCGAGGACGGCGGCGACGCGGTGCTCCTGCCGGGGTCGCACGGCGGGATGGCCGACACGGAGGCGTTCCCGGTCACGGACCTCGCCCGGGAGGACAGCTGGAACCTGTGTGCGTCGTTCGTCTCCCAGACGCTGCTCCCGGACGTCGACGTGGTTCCCGGCTGGACGTTCGAGGGACTCTACCCGTACGCGTACGTCTCGGACCCCGACCCGGACGACGAGGTGCTCGTCGGCTACACCGAGGGCTGGCTCGCGAACAGCGGCGGCGTCGTCCTCACGCGGCCGGTCGGCGACGGGCGGATGACCGCCTGTACGCTCCGCGTCACCGACGGCTACGGCTCGCACCCGACCGCGACGGCCGTCCTGGCCGCCGTCGTCGACGAACACGGGCGGTAGGCTACTCGCGTCGCTCCGGCCGACCACGCGGCTCTCCTGTTTCGGCTTCGAGCGTCGACCTTCGACCGCGACCCGCGCGCGAGAAGCGAGAACCGAGAGCGCCCCGACGACCCGGCCGGCGCGTCTACTCGCGGACGGAGACGGACGCGACGGTCGAGGCGTCCAACTCGGCGACCAGCGCGCCGTCCTCGACGGAGACGTCGAGGTCCTCGGCGGTGTACTCGTCGGCGGTGTCGGCGTCGACGGCCACGTCCGGCTCCTGTCCCGCGAACAGGACGCGCGCCTCCACGTCGGCCGCGTCGAGGTCCACGCCCTCGAGCGAGACGTCGACCGTGTGGCCCTCGCGGACGTCGAGGTTCGTCAGGGTGACGAACGTCTCGTCACCGTCGAGCGACGCGGACGCGCCGACGAGCGGCAGTTCGTCGTCGTCGACGGCGCGAGTGGGCGTGTCGACGGACGTCGTGACCGCGTCGTTGCCCTTGTGGGGCGCGTACAGGTCGAACACGCGATAAGTGGGCCGCGCCCACGCCTCGTCGCCGTCCGTCTCGATGAGACACTGGAGCACGTTCACCGTCTGGGCGATGTTCGACATCGTCATCACGTCGGCGTGGTGGTTGAAGACGTCGAGGACGGCAGCCGCCGACACCGCGTCGATGACGGTCCCCGGCTGTTCGAGGCCGCTCTCCGAGACCGCCTCCGTGTGCCACGTCCCCCACTCGTCGATGATGACGCCGATGTCGCGGGTGCTCGCGGACGCGTTGATGGCGGCCGCGATGCGCTCGATGTGGCGGTCCATCTCGAGCGCCTCGACGAGCATCTCGTCGTAGTCGTCCGCGCCGGTGTCGGAGTCGACCACGCTCATCGTCCGCCCGTAGTAGTGGTGGAGCGTCAGGTGGTCGAGCGGGAAGTTCACGCCCCACGCGCTGTTGCCGACCTCCTCCATGAACCGCCGGTTCCACTCGTGGTTCTCGAACCCGCAGGCGATGAGTTCCAGGTCGTCCTCGAGCATCAGGTTGTCCATCGACCCGACGTACGTCGCGAACCGGCGGTACTCGCGGGCGTACTGCTCGGGACTCATCCGCCCGCCGCAGCCCCAGTTCTCGTTGCCGAGCCCCCAGTACGTGGCGCCGTAGCCGTCCTCGTGGCCGTTCTCGCGGCGGCGGTCCGCGAGTTCGGTGTCGCCCTCGTAGTTGCAGTACTCCACCCAGTCGGCCGCCTCCTGCGGGTCGCCGGAGCCGACGTTCGCGGCGAGGTACGGCTCGGTGTCGATTCGCTCACACAACTGGAGGAACTCGTCGGTTCCGAACGAGTTCGCCTCCTCGGGCACCTCGTCGGTGTCCTGCGCCCAGAACAGGTTCCGTCGTCGGGGGCGGTCCTCGACGGGGCCGACGCCGTCCTCCCAGTGGTAGTCGTCGGCGAAACAGCCGCCGGGCCACCGGAGCACCGGAATCTCGAGGTCGGCGAGCAGCGAGACGACGTCTTCGCGGTAGCCGTCCTCCTCGTCGGTCTCGCTGCGCCAGATGCCGTCGTAGATACAGCGGCCGAGGTGCTCGGAGAAGTGGCCGTGTAGCTCCGGTTCGATGCGGTCTATCACCGACTCAGTGTGAACTGTGACGCGCGCGTCCGTCATACGATAGCAGGTGTTCACTGCCGGTGGTATAAATCGACCGGTTACCCCGACGGCGCGGGCGGGTGACACCCGCGGGTCGCGCCGCCGCGGCGGTCTCGTCCTACGCCCGCGCGCGTTCAGGACTCGAGCAGTTCGACGGTGTTCTCGAGCGTGCCGACGTTCTCGATCTCGATGGCGATGTCGTCGCCGTGTTCGAGCGTCACGTCGTCCGGCGGGATGATGGACGTGCCGGTGAGCAGCACGGCGAGTTCCGGGAGTTCGTTGTACCGCTGGAGGTACGAGCTGAGTTCCTCACAGCTCCGGACCATCTCGCTCGTCGAGGTCGACCCCCGGAAGACCTGCTCGCCGTCGCGCGTGATGGTGAGTTCCATCTCCACGTCCAGCGGGTCCTCGATGGTGTCCTCGGTCGCGACGCAGGGACCGATGGCGCAGCTCTTCGTGTACATCTTGCTCTGCGGGAGGTACAGCAGGTTCTGCTGTTCGATCTCCCGGCTGCAGACGTCGTTGCCGACGGTGAACCCGACGATGTCGCCCTTGTAGAGGACGAGCGTGAGCTCGGGTTCGGGGACGTCCCAGCTCGAGTCGCCGCGAATTCCGACCGTCTCGCCCGGGCCGACCGTCCGGCTCGGGGTCGCCTTGAAGTACACCTCGGGGCGGTCGGCCTCGTACGCGTTGAGGTACGACTCGGCGAGTCCGCCCTTGTCCTGGCGCGCCTCCTGGCTGATGGCGTACGTCACGCCCGCGCCCCACACCTCCTCGGGGTCGATGGGACGGAGGAGGTTCTCCTCGACGGTGTCCAGGTCGACGGTGGGTGCGTCGTCGATCAGGTCGTCGGCGACGTCGTCGATGCTCCCGTCGGTGAGCGACGCCGCCGAGGCCAACTCGAGGAACGAGTCGGGGGCCGGGTCGGTCGCCGTGAGGTCGTACGCCGTCGAACCCTCACGCGCGACGAGAGAGACGTCGCCGTCACGTTCGATGCGATAGTATCGCATGTCTCTCCCACATACGGGCGGTCACAAATATCTTGCTCCCCGCTGCGGTACCCGAGCGAGCCGAAGTATCCGGTGTCACCGGAACGAATATCTCGGCGAGAATTACGACGATACTCCTGTAAACTATAACGGTCTCACCTGCCATCTCGCCGGAGCGCGGAGTTCTCTCGCGGGCGCTCTCTCCGGTGATGCCGGACACGCCCGCGCCGGGGTCCCCGTTCGTTCCCGTCGTCCCATCCCGGTAGATTTAATGTGGTTCTGTGTCGCCTTACCGGTAGATGTCCGACGTAAGCATTACTGACGTGAATACGCACATCGTGGCGAACCCGTGGAAACCGTGGGTGTTCGTCCGGCTGGAGACCGACGCCGGCGTCACGGGACTCGCGGAGGCCACGACGCACGACAAACCGCGGACCGTCGCGGCGGCGCTCGAGGAGATGTCGAAGTACTTCGTCGGGAAGGACCCGTTCGACACCGAGCAGATATGGCTGGAGATGTACCGCGACGAGTGGTTCTCGAAGAACGTCATCAACACGACGGTCTGTTCGGCAGTTGACATGGCCTGCTGGGACATCAAGGGCAAACTGCTCGACGAGTCCGTCTACGACCTGCTGGGCGGGAAGGTCCACGGCGACCGCCTCCGCACGTACGCCAACGGCTGGTACACCGAGGCGCACGGCGAACCGGAAGGGTTCGCCCGCGCGGCCGAACAGGTGGTCGACGACGGCTACGACGCGATGAAGTTCGACCCGTTCGGCACCGCCTGGCAGTCGATGTCGAAGAAGGACAAGAACCACGCCGTCGACATCGTCGGCGCGGTCCGCGAGGCGGTCGGCCCGGACGTCGACCTGCTCATCGAGTGTCACGGCCGGTTCTCCGCCGGGCAGGCGGTCGACATCGCGCGGCAACTCGACGAGTTCGAGCCGACGTGGTTCGAGGAGCCGTGCCCCCCGGACTCCATCAACAGCCTCGCCGAGGTCGCGCGGAAGTCGCCCATCCCGGTGGCGACCGGCGAACGCCACATCTCCAAGCACGACTTCTTCGAACTCGTCACCCGGACGGACATCGACGTGTTCCAGCCCGACCTGATGAACACGGGCGGCATCACCGAGGGGAAGAAGATCGCCGGCCTCGCGGAGGCTGACCACGTCGACATCGCGCCGCACAACCCGCAGGGACCGGTCGCGAGCGCCATCTACTCGCACTTCTGTGCGTCCATCCCCAACTTCCGCATCCAGGAACTGTTCCAGACGTACGACGTCGAGTGGGTCGACGACCTGCTCGTGGACCCCCTGGTGGTCGAGGACGGGTACATGGAGATTCCGGACGGCCCCGGGTTCGGCATCGAACTCGACATGGACGTCGTGGAGGAACACGAGTACACCGAGGACCAGGTCCACACCATCAACCTCTTCGAGAAGGGATGGGAAGGCCGCGAGATGAACTGAGCCGGGCCGACTGACCTCTCGATTCTCGTTCCGACACGGAGTCGACTTCCGGCTTCGTTTTCCCGCCGTTCTCGTTTCACCGGACGCGAGCGACCGAGCGGCCCGTCCCGGTCTACTGGTACTTCATGTTCACTTCGATGACGTTCGCCGTCCGGAGCACCAGTTCCGGGATGTCGTCGAAGAACCGCTCGTCTTTCATCCCGCTCTTGGGACCCGAGACGCTCACCGCGCCGATGACCTCGCCGTCGCCGTCGGTGAGCGCCGCGCCCACGCACCGGACGCCCAGAATCCGCTCTTCGGTGTCGGTGGCGAACCCCTGCTCGCGAACCGTGTCGAGTTCCTCGAACAGCGCGTCGCGCTCGGTGATGGTCTGGTCGGTGATCGCGGGGAGGCCGTGCGTGTCGATTATCTCCTCGACGCGTTCGTCGGGGAGTTCCGCGAGGATGGCCTTCCCCGCGCTCGTGGTCTGGAGGCCGACCCGCTTTCCGACGTGGGTGTCGAGGCGGAACGCGTCCTCGCCCTCCGCTTTGGCGTAGAAGATGCCGCGCCCGAACTCCTCTATCATGAGGTTGGCGTGCTCGCCCGTCTTGTGCGCCATCTTCTGTATCTCCGGCTCCGCTATCTGGTAGAGGTGATCGTTGTTCCGGCAGTACCCGCCGATCTCCAGGAACTTGCTGGCGAGGACGTACTCGTCGCTCCTCCGCCGGACGAACTCGTTCTGTTCGAGCGTGCTGAGGTGGTCGAACGCGGTACTCGTCGGCACGTCGATGTGGTCGGCGACGGCCGAGACGCCCGCGGCGTCGAGTTCGCGCAGCGCCTCGATGACGCGAATCGTCGTCTGTGTCGCCCCGACCGGTGCGTCCTGGGTGGCCATGTGTCCGGTGGTGGGACCTTCGCCACATAACGATTCCGGTACTACCGGAAGCGGTGGCAGGATCGGCTGGGAAAGGGTTTACCCGCGGGACACCGACGGTTCGGAGGTGACGACACTCGAGCAGGAGAAACTGGACCGACTGGACCGCTATCTGGCCGACGCGGGCGTCGCCGAACTGTGGTTGCTCGGGTCGGCGAACGTCGCGTGGCTGACCGGCGGCGCCGACACCGTCGTCGACCGGGCGAGCGGCGTCGGCGTCGCGGCGGTCGGGTACGACGGCGACGCGGTGCGCGCCGTCGCACCCAACAACGAGGCAGACCGGATGCGCGAGGAGGAACTCCCGACGGGCGTGCCGGTGACGACGTTCCCGTGGCACGACGCCTCGCTCGCCGACGCCGTCGCCGACGAGGCGTCGGCGGACGCGGCCGCCGACGTGCCGTCGGTTCCCGGCCTCGCGCTCGCCGACCTCTCGGCCGTTCGCCTGCCGCTCGCGCCCGCCGACCGCGAGCGCCTCGACGCCGCGAGCGCGGCGACGACCGAGGCCGTCGAGGCGGTCGGGCGCGCGGTCGAACCGTCGGACACCGAGCGGCAGGCTGCCGGCCGACTCCGCGAGGAACTCTGGGACCGGGGGCTCGAGTCGCCGGTCGTACTCGTCGGCGGGAGCGACCGCGCCCAGCGCCACCGCCACTTCACGCCGACCGACGCGAACCTCGGCGCGTACGCGCTGCTCACCGTCGTCGCGGAGACGGCTGGACTCAACGTCGCCGTCAGCCGGACCGTCGCGTTCGACCCGCCCTCGTGGCTCGCCGAGCGGCACGCCGCGGCGAGTCGGGTCGCGGCCACCGCGATAGACGCGACGCGCGAGGCGGCCGCCGCGGGCGGCGACGCCGGCGACGTCTTCGACGCCGTCGCCCGCGCCTACGAGGCGGTCGGGTGGCCCGAGCAGTGGGAGCGCCACCACCAGGGCGGCGCTATCGGGTTCGAGTCCCGCGAGTGGACCGCCACGCCCGACGCCGGTTTCCCGGTCACGTCGCCGTCGCCGTACGCGTGGAACCCGACCGTCGAGGGTGCGAAGTCCGAGGACACCGTGCTGGTCGCGGACGGCGACGTCGACGTGCTCACCGACACCGGGTCGTGGCCGACGAGCACGTACGAGGCTGCCGAGGGTGGGTTCGCCGTCGACCTGCCGGACGTGCTCGTCCGGTGAGCGGACCGGTCGGCGGGTCCACCGCGCCGACCCTGCCCGCCGGTGCCGCGCGCGACTCCCGACGGCGCGACCCTGTTCGCCCGCGTCGCTCCCGCTCCCAATCTATTTGGTCGGGGTGAGAGACGGGCTAATCAGAACCGTGACAGACCTCTTCACGCACACGCGGGGAGAATCCGACTCGACGGCCACCGTCGCCCTCGACCCCTCGCGGGAAGGCGAGGAGGTGCCCGCCGAACTGTACGGGAAGTTCGGCGAACACCTCTACTCGGCGCGGACCGTCTCGAACGCCTTCGACGCGCAGGCGCTGTTCAACCCCACGTTCGGCTCGTGGAAGTTCCAGTACCCGACGTTCGGCGTCGACGGCGGGCGCGGCGCCGTCCACGACCCCGCGGAGATACGCGAGCGAGTCGAGACGTACGCCGAGACGCAGGGCGTCCCCGACGCCGAGCGCCTGCGTGCGGCGTACCGCGACGGGACGGCGCTGTGGTGGTTCCCGTACGGGGACGTGCGGACGAGTCCGGACGTCGGGACGGCGGGCGACCGGGCACAGCGGGTCGAACTGCCCGAATCGACCGACGGCCACGCCGGCGTCGCGCAGTGGTGTCACCTCCCTCTCCACCGCACCCGGGAGTTCGAGGGCCGGGTGACGCTCCGGGCCGTCGAGCCGACGCCGGTCCGACTCGCGCTCCACGCCGTCGACGCGGACGGGACGCTCGGCGACGCGTTCGCGACTGCCGAGGTCACGGCCGGGCGGGAGTACGACACCGTCGACTTCTCGCTCGAGGTCCCGTCGGACGAGGACGCGGCGACGGGCGAGGGAGATCCGCTCGGATTCAGCGTGACCACGGCGGCGGGCGGTGCGAACCTCGCCGTCGACCGGGCACTGCTGTACCCCGACGACCACCTCGACACGGCCGACCCGGAACTCGCCGCCCTCTTCCGCGAGGCGAACCTCCCCGTATTCCGGTGGCCGGGCGGGAACTTCGCGTCGGGCTACCACTGGGAGGACGGCGTCGGCCCCGTCGAGGACCGACCGACGAGACCGAACCCCGCGTGGGACGGGATCGAGCCCAACCTGTTCGGCACCGACGAGTTCCTCCGCCTGTGCGAGTGGGTCGGCTGCGAGCCGGTCGTCTGCGTCAACGCCGGGAGCGGCACGCCCGCGGAGGCCGCCCGCTGGGTGGAGTACTGCAACGGGTCGACCGACACGGAGATGGGTGCGCGCCGCGCCGAGAACGGCCACCCCGAGCCGTACGACGTCACGTACTGGGAGGTCGGCAACGAACTCTACGGCGAGTGGCAGACGACGTGGACGACGCCCCGCGGGAACGCCGACCGGTACCGGCGGTTCGCGGACGCGATGGAGTCGGTCGACGACGGCATCGAACTCATGGCGTGCGGGAACCGGCTCACCGACTGGAACGACCCGCTGTACGACGAACTCGACGGCGACGACTGGCTCACCGACCACGTCCTCGTCGAGTGCCGCGCCGGTCCGGGCACCGACCCGGTCGAACTGTTCAACGCCCACTCGGGGTTCGCCCGCCAGTTGAGCGAGGAGTACCGCGGGGTCGCGGCCGACTGCGCAGACGCCGGGGTCGGGTCCGTCCGGCAGGCCGTGACGGAACTCCAACTGTTCGCCCGGTTCGACGAGAACGAGAGCGAAGAGGTGGATGGAGAGGAGGACGACCCCCTGATGGAGCGCGAGACGCTCCCGACGAACAAGAGCATCACCGAGGCGGTGTACGACGCCACCGTCGTCCACGAGTGCATCCGGTCTGGAGTCGTCGAGATGGTGACTCACTCGGGCGCGGGCAACCACGGCGGCGGCCTCCGGAAGTCGCGGGGACGGGTGTGGGCCGACCCGTGCTACTACGGCCAGAAACTCGGCCTCGGCCTGCGCGGCGGCACCCCCGTCGGCGTCGACGTGACCTGTCACGCGTTCTCGACGGAGACGGCGTTCGGGAGCGACACCGCCGACTGGTTCGGCGAACTCGAACCGGTGCGCGACGCGCCCGCCGTCGACGCGGTGGCGGTGACCGCCGCCGTCGACCACGACGTCGCCGCGATGCTCGTCCACTGCGACGCCGGGGCTGGCGCCATCGACGTGACCGTCGAGGCGGACGACCTGCTGGCGGGCGTCGACGCCGTGACGGTCGACCGACTCGCGGCGGAGACGATGTACGCGCAGAACACGTTCGAGGACCCGGAGCGAATTACGCCGACGACCGACGAGGTACCCGTCGACGACGGGAGCGTTACCGTGTCACTCCCCCCGTACTCGCTCGTCCGTCTGACCGCCGACCGGCCCGGGGGGGAGAGCGAGTGAGCGAGTCGGTGTAGCCCGCCGGGTCACGGACCGGGGAGCGACTCGATGTGAGGGGGCGGCGACTCCCTACTGCGCCTCGGTCACCGCGATGCTGGCGAGGTTGACGATGTCCCTGACCTCGTCGCCACGCTGGAGCACGTGCACCGGCGCGTCCATCCCGGTGAGTATCGGGCCGACGACGTCCGCGCCGCCGAGTCGCTGGAGGAGTTTGTACCCGATGTTGCCCGCTTCGAGGTTGGGGAACACCAGCACGTTCGCCGGGGCGTCGAGGTCAGAGAAGCCGTACGTGTCCTCGAGAATCTCCTCGACGACGGCGGTGTCCGCCTGCATCTCCCCGTCGACCGGGAAGTCCACCTCGGGGTCCTCGTGGAGCAGGTCCACCGCCCGCCGCGGCTTGGCCGTCCCCTCGTTGTCCACCGACCCGAAGTTCGAGTACGACAGCAGCGCGGCCCGCGGTTCGACGTCGAAGCGGCGCGCGAGGCCGGCCGCCTGCTTCGTCACCTCCGCGAGCACGCCCGCGTCGGGGTCGAGGTTCACGGTGGTGTCCGCACAGAACACGACCCGGTCCTCGAACGTGAGCATGTACACGCCCGCGACGTGGTCCACGCCGGGCGCGGAGCCGATGACCTCCAGCGGCGCACCGAGCGCGGACGGGTAGTTGCGCGTCAGGCCCGTGAGCATGGCGTCCGCGTCGCCCGTCTCGACCATCGTGCTCGCGAAGTAGTCGGGGTCGGTCTCGACCAACTCCGCCGCCTCCGTCCGGGTGACGCCCTTGCGCTTGCGCAGGTCGTACAGGCGGTCAGCGTACGCCTCCGCTCGTGGCCCTCCGGGGTCCGCGGTCTCCGGGTCGAACGGCAGCCCCAGCGAGCGAACCCGCTCGCGCACCTCGTCGGAATCGCCCACCAGCACCGGCGTGGCGATGTCGTCGTCGTGGAGGCGGTACGCCGCGCGGACGACCTTCTCGTCCGTACCCTCGGCGAAGACGAGGCGCTTGGGTTCCTGTGACGCTTTCCGGTGGACGACCTGCATCATCGCGCGCGACGTCCCCAGTCGGGCTTCGAGGCGGTCGGTGTACTCGTCGGTGTCGAGTTCGCGGCGGGCGACGCCCGAGTCCGCGGCCGCTCGCGCGACGGCGGGTGCGACTTCGAGCAACACGCGAGGGTCGAGGGGTTTGGGGATGACGTAGTCGGGGCCGAACTGGAGTGGTTGGTCGCCGTAGGCTTTGACGACGGCGTCCGGGACGTCTTGGCGGGCGAGGTCGGCGAGCGCTTCGGCGGCGGCGCGTTTCATCTCTTCGTTGATGTCGGTCGCGCGGGCGTCGAGCGCACCGCGGAAGATGAAGGGGAACCCGAGGACGTTGTTGACCTGGTTGGGGTAGTCGGAGCGGCCGGTGGCCATGATGACGGTATCCTCGCGTGCGGCCTTGGCCTTCTCGTAGGCGATTTCGGGGTCGGGGTTGGCCATCGCGAAGATGATGGGGTCGCTGGCCATCGACCGGACCATCTCCTCGTTGACGATACCCCCGACCGACAGCCCCACGAACACGTCCGCCCCACGCATCGCGTCCGACAGGTCGCCCGGGTCGGTGCCCGCGGCGAACGGTTCCGTTCGCGCCGTGAGGTCGTCGCGGTCATCCGACAGGATGCCGTGGACGTCGGACATCGTGACGTGTTCGGGCTTCACGCCGAGCGACGCGTAGAACCGCGCGGTGGCGGTGGCGGCGGCACCGGCGCCGGCGAACGTCACGCGCACCTCCTCGACGTCCTTGTCGGCGATGTCGAGGGCGTTGAGGAGGGCGGCGCCGCTGATGATGGCGGTGCCGTGCTGGTCGTCGTGGAAGACGGGGACGTCCATCTCCTCGCGCAGGCGCGACTCGATCTCGAAACACTCGGGCGCGGCGATGTCCTCGAGGTTGACGCCACCGAACCCCGGTTCCATCGCGGCGACGGCCGAGACGAACCCGTCGACGCCGCCCGCGTCGAGTTCCAGATCGAACACGTCGACGTCGGCGAAACGCTTGAAGAGGACGCCCTTCCCCTCCATCACCGGTTTCGACGCCTGTGGGCCGATGTCGCCCAGTCCCAGCACCGCCGAACCGTCGGAGACGACGCCGACGAGGTTCCTCTTCGCCGTGTACTCGTAGGCTCGCTCGGGGTCCTCGGCGATGTCGAGACACGGCGCGGCCACCCCCGGCGAGTACGCCAGCGACAGGTCGCGCTGGGTGTTCGTCGGTTTCGTGGTCGAAATCGCGAGCTTCCCCGGTGGGTCGGCCCGGTGGTACTCCCGCGCGTCGTCGTCCAGATCTCTCCCGTCGGACATTGGCTGGCTGGGCTGGAGTTCCTCGCGTCCGGAGATATGTCTTGCTCTCACGACACCGATGGCGCGTCGACCGCCGGGGTGCGTACGTGACAGACCCCGCGACTCGGGTCCGGGTCGAACGGCCCGCTGAGCGTCCGTTCCACATCGTCGATACTCGGCGGTCGCACGCCGCGACCGAGCAGTCGCATCCCGTGGCCGCGTCTCCCTGTCGCGACGCGCACGCCGACGCCGTGGCTCGTCCGGTGGTCTCGCCCCGCCGCGAGCGGCGGCTCTCCACCGGTCGGTTCCGGGTCAGTCGGCGCCGTGTCGGGGACTGAATCCGCAGTCGGAACAGCGCACGTTCCCGCGACGCGTACGCGCGACTGTTCCGCCGCAGGTCGGACACTTCGACTCCATCGGTGGTCGCGTCGCTTCGATACTACTTGTATCTGCCCACGACGGCAGCGTTGACGGTTCCCACTGGGAAGGTGGTGCGGGTCGGACGGGGGGAGCGACGCGACCCGGGCGTCGCGGGGTTACTCGACGACGGTCGCCGAGTTGTCGCGGGGCGCGTAGCCGAGTTCGCGCTGCGTCTCGGTGATAGAGAGGTACCGGTCCTGGTTGGCCGAGACGAGGTTGACCGCGAGCGGGTTCCGCTTCAGGGGCGCCTCCACGGTCCGGCGAATCCCGTCCTCGCAGTCGTCCGGACTCAGCCACATCGCTCGCGCGTACCGCGCCAGCGCCTCGTCTTCCTCCTGCTGTTCGCGGAGTTCCCCTTCGGTCAGGAGCCACCCGATGCGGAGGTTGACGACTTCGAGCCCGTGCCGCATCGCGTAGTAGTTGCCGAGCGCCTCGCCGGCGACCTTGCTGACGCCGTAGTACGAGTCAGGCCGGTGAGGGGCGTCGGGCCGCACGGTGGTCGCGTCCTCCCGGAGCGTCTCCGGACGCTCCGGGTCCTCGATGTTGTACATCTGGTGGATGTGGTTCGTGCTCGCGAAGACGACGCGGTCCACGTCGTTGGCGAGGGCCGCCTCGTACACGTTGTACGTCCCGTCGATGTTCGTCGGGAGGACGCTCTCCCACTCCGCCTCGGGCGACGGGTTCCCCGCCAGGTGGACGACGACGTCCTGTCCCTCGAACGCCTCCGTGAGCGCCGCTCGGTCCTCCACGTCGAGGACGATACTGTCGATGCCGTCGCGTTCTCGGTGGGTGACGGGCGTCACGTCGTGGTCTTCGAGGCCGGACCGCGCGGCCGAGCCGACGCTTCCCGCTGCACCGGTGAGAGCGATTCGGGCCATACGCGACCCCTCACCGCGGGGGAAAATAAAGGTGAACACACCGGTCCCGACGCGCGTTCGGAGTCCGGACGCGGTCGGAGCAGTTACCGCACGGTAGACGATATCGAACCGCCGCCCTCTCGCGGTGGAACCGTCGACGCCCCCTTAGACCCAGACGGAGATAATCTGTGAATACCAGAAATATATATATATGGTTCCGGCCACCCTCCGGGGCGAGGGACGACATGTAGTTTGAGTATTGTGGATAGAACAACGTATAATTTATGTGTATGGATAGAAAGGGGGACAAAATACTTGTATACATACGTTATCGGATGGATTCAGACGGTCTCGATATTCCCTAATGACATACATAACGAGATACAAGACACCTTGTATATATGACTGTGGATGAGTCGTCGACGCATCACCGTTCTCGTACTCGCGAGCCGTCCGATGTGCGAAGAGCAAGGGCTACTTCCGGGGCGGACGATGCTCGCACCGTCGACGAGACGGACCGAAGCCCATGACGACCACCCGACGACCACGGATCGGCATCACCTACTTCGCCGACCGCGGGAACCCGACGAAACACCGGCTCTTCGAGCGCGTTCGCTCGTGGGCCGACCTCGTGCTCTTGGACCCTGACTGCCGCCACCCGGACGTCGCGGAGATGGGGTTCGACCTCTACCACATGGCCGGGTGGTCGCGGGCGGCGTTCGCGGACTTCCGCGCGGTGCACGAAGCCGGGATTCCGACGGTCAACTCCTACGCCGGCGCGAGAGTGGCCGAGGACCGACTCCGGTCGTGCCGGGCCTGCGTCGACCACGGTATCCCGGTCGCCGAGTTCGAGTACGGCACCGCCGCCGAGATAACGCTCGACCCGCCGGTCCTCGTCAAACCCCGCCACGAGACGGCCCCGGACGGCCACGACTTCCGGCTCGTCTTCGCGGGCGACCTGTCGTTCGCTGGTGAGCGCCTCGTCCAGCGGTACGTGGTCCCCAGCCGGAGTTTCAAGCTGTTTCGCGTCGGCGACCAGGTGCGCGCGACCGAGGAACTCCGCTCGGACGGGCGGCCCGAGGCGGTGGGCGTCTCGCGGCGGTTCGCGGAACTGGTCGACGCCGTCGCCGACCTGTTCGACCTGACGCTGTTCGAACTCGACGTGCTCGTCCACAAGGCGCACTACGTCATCGACGTGAACCCGGTCGTGAGCCTCGCCGGCGTCCACGACGCGGTCGACGTCTACGAGCGGCTGTTGCGCTCGGCGTGCGAGCGGTCCTGATTCGGGTCGTTCCCGCCAGCCCGCTTAGTCCGACGACGCGTCGACCGGACGCGCCAGTATCGGGTCGATGTTGGTCGCCGCGTCGGCCCGCTCGTCGAGCAGCGGGAGCGAGTCGAACTGCTCCGCGTTCAGCGCCGAGACGACCCGGCTGCGGACCGAGTGGGACTGGGCGGCGTCGTACGACTCCTCGACGGCCGCGCCGTTCGCGGCGGTCACGCACCGGACCGTCGTGCCCGCCGGGCCGACGTCGAGGAGCAGGAACGCCTGCGGGAACGAGGAGAGCGGGGGGGCGATGAGCCCGCGCACGCCGCGCTCGCGGACGAGCGACAGGAGGTGGACGTGCCCCGAGACGTGGAGCGGCACGTCGTGGTCGGCGAGCACGTCGAGCAGCGCGTCGGCGTTGCCCACCGGGGAGTGCGGCTCCCACTCGCCGTCCCCGATGTGTCCGCGCAGCCCCGGGAGGTTGTGGTGTGCGACGACGATGGGGTCGACCATGCCCGGCAGGCGCTCGTCGAGCCAGTCGAGCTGGTCCGCCGAGACGACGCCCGTCCGGGGGTCGTCGCCGTCGTCCGGCACCATCGCGCTGTTCAGACCGACGAGGTCGACGTCGCCCACCGACCGGTGGACGGGGAACCCCTCGTCGCCGAAGCGGCGCTCGAACCCCTCGATGCCCTCGGCTTTCACGTCGTGGTTCCCGGGGACGACGAGCGTCGGGACGGAGAGGCCGTCGAGCGCCGCCCGCATCCAGTCGAGGTCCGGCGCCTCGCCGTCCTTCGTGAGGTCCCCCGCCACCACGAGGGCGTCGACGTCGTGGTCCGCGAAGGCGGTGGCCGCCTCCCGGAACCGCTCGCGGGTGCGGTGATACAGCTTCCACGTTCCCCGCTCCCCGGTCGAGACGTGCGGGTCGGAGACGACGGCGACGCGCCGCCGGGTGGCCGCCCGCGGTCGGTCGAACCGCGCGACGGTCACCGGCTCGGCCGTCGTGAGCGTCCCGTACGTGGATTCGTCCGCGGGGCCGTCCCCGGTGAAGAGGGGTCGGTCGGCGAGGTCGTTCGCGCCCATGCTCTGGCCGAACTAGACGGCGACCGAAGGATAAGTATTTCGAATACTATATATGTATATATAGTCTACGACCAGTCCGGGTACAGAACGGCTGCGCGCCTCCGACGCTCGCGACGGCCGTTCCGGGGTTCGGGACGACCGTCCGACGGTGCCTCGGTACGATTCTGGCGAGGACGTACGTATAACGCCGACAACACTATGCCCCCGCGGAAGCTACGTCGGAGAGCGAAACTGGGTATGGAAGCCATCCGGACCGACGGACTGACGAAGTACTACGGCGAGACGCGGGGCATCGAGGACCTCACGTTCTCGGTCGAACGCGGCGAGGTGTTCGGGTTCCTCGGGCCGAACGGTGCGGGGAAGACGACGGCCATCAGGACGCTCCTCGGGTTCCTCTCCCCGACGGACGGGAGCGCGGCGGTGCTGGGCCGGGACATCACCGACGAGCGGGCGCTCGTCGAGGCGCGGCGCGAGGTGGGGTACCTCCCGGCGGAGCCGGTGTTCGACGAGGACGCCACCGGCAGGCGGGTGCTCGACTACTACGGCGCGCTTCGCGGCGACGAGCGGAGCGAGGAACTGCTCCGGCTGTTCGACCCGCCGCTGGAGCGGAAGATCGGCGGCTACTCCCGGGGGAACAGGCAGATGTTCGCCATCGTCCTGGCGTTCATGCACGACCCGAACCTCGTCGTCATGGACGAGCCCACGAGCGGGCTCGACCCGCTCAAGCAGGAGCGGTTCGTCGAGTTCGTCCGCCGGGAGCGCGACCGGGGGAAGACGGTGTTCTTCTCCTCGCACGTCCTGAGCGAGGTGCAGAAGGTCTGCGAGCGGGTCGGCATCATCCGCGAGGGTCGCCTCGTCGCGCTCGAGGACGTCGAGGCGCTGCGCAGCCGTTCCGGGAAGGCCGTCCGGGTCCGGGTGACCGACCGGGTGGACGCCGACGACTTCGACCTCCCCGGCGTCCACGACGTGAGCGTCGCCCGGGGCGGGGGGACCGGCGAGGCGGAGGCGACCGTCTCGTTCACGTTCACCGGTGACCCCGCCGCCCTCCTCGGCCACCTGACCGGGTTCGACGTCGCCGACGTGGACATCGAGGAGGCCCCCCTCGAGGAGGTGTTCATGCGGTTCTACGGGGAGTCGGCCCCGAACCCGGAGGGTGCCGATGCGTGAGATAGCCCGCTACGAGACGGAGCGGCGGGTGCTGGGAGCGGTCGCCATCGCGGTCGGCCTCTCGGCGTTCGCGGGGCTGTTTCTCGCCATCGGCCCCTCGATAATCGCGGAGGTCGACTTCGAGGCGTACGCCGAGGCGCTCCCGCCGGCGTTCCGGTCGGCGTTCGGCGTCGAGTCCATCGGCACCATCGAGGGGCTGTTCGCGACCGAACTGTACCAGTTCGGGTGGATACTCCTGCTCGGGCTCTACTTCGCGTACAGCGGGGGGGCGCTCATCGCGGGGGGCGTCGAGAACGACCGGCTGGACCTCCTGCTGGCGTGTCCGGTGTCGCGCGCGTCGGTCGTCCTCGGGAAGTTCCTCCCGCTCGTCGTCCCGATGGTCATCGTCAACGGCCTGGTCGCGGCGGTGGTCTACGTCGGGACGGTCCTCATCGACGACCCCATCTCGGCGACCGACCTCGCGATGGTCCACCTGCTCTCGTTCCCGTACCTGCTCGTCTGTGCGGGCATCGGGCTGTTCGTGTCGGTGCTCGTCAGCCGGGAGAGCCTCGCACAGCGCAGCGCCATCGGCGTCGTCTTCGGCCTGTTCATGCTCGACTCCGTCGTCACCGACACGGACTTCGAGTGGCTCGGCACGCTCAGCCCGACGCGCTACTACGACCCGACCGAGGTGCTCGTCGACGGGACGTACGACCTGACGGGTGCGGTCGTCCTCCTCGAAGCCGCCGTCCTGCTCGTCGTCGCGAGCGTCCTCCGGTTCGAACGGAGGGACATCCGGTGACGCAGCGCCGCTCGGCCGGACGGGGAGCGACGGCACGCCGCGCGCTCGTCGCGTGCGTCGTGGTCCTCCTGCTCGTCGTCCCCACCGTCGCGTTCGCTCTGGAAGCCGAACCGGACCTGTCGGTGACGCTCCCCGACGGCCGGGTCGCACCGGGCGAGGAGGCGGAACTCCGCCTGCAGGTGGCGAACACCGCCGTCGTCGAGGAGGGCGGGCGGGACCCGCGGGCCGAACAGCGGGTGACGACGGCCCGCGGCGTGCGGCTCTCGGTCGAGGCCGGCGACTCGCCGGTGTCGGTCGAGACGGGGACCGTCTCGCTCGGCGCCATCGCCGACGGGGGACTCGTCGAGACGGGCGTGACCGTCCGCGTCGACGAGGACGCCCCGCCGGGCGCGTACGACCTCCCCGTCAGGCTCCGGTACGTGTACACCGAGGACATCGACCCGAACACCGACGACCACGACGAGGAGACCGTCCGGGAGACGGCCACCGTCACGCTCCGGGTGGTGAGCGAGCCGCGGTTCCGCGTCGTCGACGCCGAGACGGACGCCCCGGTCGGCGACGCCGGGAACGTCTCGCTCACGCTCCGAAACGTCGGGTCCGCCCCGGCGCGGGACGCGCGGGTCGCGGTCGAGTCCCGCTCGGCGGCGGTCCGCGTCGGCGCGAACGGCTCCGTCTCCCGGTTCGTCGGCCGGTGGAACCCCGGCGAGAACCGGACGGTCCGGGTGCCGGCCGCCGTCCTCGCGGACGCCGACCGCCGCAACCACACCGTCCTCGCGCGGGTCACGTACGCGAACGAGACGAGCGCGACCGTCGAGTCGCGTCCGCTCGCCGCGGGCGTCGTCCCGGCGCCCGAGCAGTCGCTCGCGCTCGAGAACGTCTCCGCGTCGCTGGTCGTCGGCGAGCGGGGGACGGTGACCGGGACCGTCGTCAACGAGGGTCCCCGACCCGTCCGGGACGCGGTCGTCCGACTCGAGAGTCCGAGCGACGCGGTCGTGCCGCTCCGCGCCGGGTTCGCCGTCGGGACGCTCGGCCCCGGCGAGTCGGCGCCCGTCGAGTTCCCGGTCCGGGTCACCGACGCGGGCGAGTCCGGCCCCCACCAGTTCGACGCCGTCGTGCGCTACCGGGACGCGGACGGCGACCGGCGCGAGCGGGACCTCTCGCCCGCCCGCGTCGCCGTCGCCCCCGACCGCGACCTGTTCGCGCTCGAACCGCGAAACGCGACGCTCGCTCCGGACAGTTCGAACCGCCTGGTCGTCCGGGTGCAGAACACCGGCGACGAGACGCGAACGGACGTCACGGTCGCGCTCGCGCCGACGCCGCCGTTCACGAGCGTCTCGTCGGAGGCGTACGTCCCGTCGCTGGCTCCCGGCGAGTCGGCGTCCGTCGCGTTCGAGGTGAGCGTCGACGAGGACGCGGTGGCGAGCACCCACGCCCTCGCGGCGAACGTCTCCTCGGAGTCGGCCGACGGCGACGTCCGGTCGACCGAGTCGCACCGGGTCGCGGTCACCGTCGCGGAGGAACCGACGACGGTCGACACGGGCGCCGCACTCGCCGTCGTCGGCCTCGGGGTCGTCATCGCGGTCGGGGTCGGCTACTGGTGGCTCCGGCGCCGGTAGGTCGGACCCGGAGGGTCGGGCCGGGAACGAACGACTCTTAATCGCCCCGGCGCAGGCACACCTATGGACAGACGTGGACGGAATCGGTCCCTCGAACGGCACGGACGTGACTGGACGGGCGAGCGATGAGTAGGCGCGGCTCGACCGCCGGCTCCCCGTTCGCACCCCACACGCCGGCCCAGACGGACGCGATGCTCGACGCCGTCGGCGCGGAGTCGGAGGCCGACCTGTTCGACATCCCCGACGAGGTGGCGTTCGACGGCGAGTTCGGCATCCCGCAGCGGAGCGAGCGCGCGGTCGTCGACGACCTCGCCGAGACGCTCGGGCGCAACGACGACCTGACCGAGTTCCTCGGTCGGGGCCACTACGGCCACTACGTCCCGGCGCTCGTGGACGACCTCTCGTCGCGCTCGGAGTTCCTCACGAGCTACACCCAGTACCAGCCCGAGATAACCCAGGGGTTCCTCCAGGCGCTGTTCGAGTACCAGTCGATGCTGGTCGAGTTGACGGGACTTCCGGTGGCGAACTGCTCGATGTACGACGCCGCGACCGCGCTCGCGGAGGCGGCGCTCCTCGCCGACCGGGTGCGCGAGACGAGCGGGTCGGTCGTGCTGGTCCCGGAGTCGCTCCGGGACGGCAAGCGGGGCACGCTCGACAACTACGTGGACGGCTCCGACCTGACCGTCGAGACGTACCCGTACGAGGAGGCGACCGTCGACGTCGACGCGCTCTCGGCGCGGGTCGACGACGAGGTGTGTTTCGTCTACGCGGAGAACCCGACCGTGACGGGCGCGATCGAGGAGTCGCTGTCGGCCGTCGGCGACGTGGCGGCGGAGCACGACGCGCTGTTCTGCGTCGGGACGGACCCCGTCGCGCTCGGTCTGCTGCGGGAGCCGGCGGCCGTCGGCGCGGACGTCGTCGTCGGCGAGGCGGGCGCGCTCGGCCTGTCGACCAGCTACGGGATGGGACTCGGCCTGTTCGCCTGCCGGGAGTCGTACCTCCGGCAGGTCCCCGGCCGGCTGGTCGGCGCGAGCGAGGACGCCGCCGAGCGCCGCGCGTTCACGCTCACGCTCCAGACGCGCGAACAGCACATCCGCAAGGAGCGCGCCACCTCCAACATCTGCACCAACCAGGCGTGGGTCGCGCTCCGGGCCGCGATGCACCTCGCGACGCTCGGTCCCGACGGTCTCGCCGCCCTCGCGGAGGACTGCGTCCGGAACGCCCGCGACTTGGCGGCGGACCTCGACGCCATCGACGGCGTGGCCGCGCCGGTCCACGACCGCCACCACTTCCGGGAGTTCGTCGTCCGGACCGACCAGCCGGCGCCGGCCGTCGCCGGCGACCTGTCCGACGCCGGGTTCGCGGTGCACACGCTCGACGACCACCTGCTGCAGGTGTGCGTGACCGACCTCAACGCCGGGGCGAGCGACGAGTTGGTCGCCGCCTTCGAGGAGGCCGCATGAACTCCGTCGGACTCCGTCCGACATGCTCACTCTCACCGAGGTGGTCCGAGTGAACTACGACCAGGCCCGGTACGGTGACGAGGAGCGGAACGAGCCGTTGCTCTCCGAGAAGGACACCACGAGCATCGACCCCGACGAGGACTCCGTCCTCCCCGACGACCTGACGCGCGACTCGCTCGACCTGCCGGGGCTGTCGGAACCGGAACTCGCGCGCCACTACACGCGGCTCTCGCAGATGAACTGGGGCGTCGAGTCGGGACCGTACCCGCTCGGGTCGTGCACGATGAAGTACAACCCCAAGTACACCGAGACGGTCGCGGCCGACCCCGACGCGGCGGTCCACCCGGACCGCGACCCCGAGACGGTACAGGGGACGCTCGAACTGCTGTACGGCCTCCAGGAGTACCTCGCGGACATCGGCGGGATGGACGCGGTGACGCTCCAGCCGCCCGCCGGCGCCGCCGGCGAGTTCACCGGCATCGCCGTGGCGAAGGCGTACCACGAGCGGAACGGCAACGACCGGTCGGAGGTCGTCATTCCGGCGTCCGCGCACGGTACCAACTTCGCCACCGCGGCGATGGCCGGCTACGACGTGGTCGAACTCCCCTCGGGCGAGGACGGACGCGTCGACGTGGAGGCGCTCGAGGCGGCCGTCTCCGGGGACACCGCGGCGCTGATGCTCACGAACCCGAACACGGTCGGTCTCTTCGAACGCGACATCGTCGAGATCGCCGACGTCGTCCACGACGCGGGCGGCCTGCTCTACTACGACGGCGCGAACCTGAACGCCCTGCTCGGGCGCGCCCGCCCGGGCGACATGGGGTTCGACATCATGCACTACAACGTCCACAAGACGTTCGCCACGCCCCACGGCGGCGGCGGTCCCGGCGCGGGGCCGGTCGGCGTCGTCGAGGAGTTGGCGCCGTTCCTCCCGCGCCCGCAGGTCCGGAGCGCAGACGCAGGCGGGTCCGCCGGCGGCGACGCGCCCGAGTACGAACTGTTCGACCCCGAACACAGCGTCGGGAAGGTCCACGGCTTCGCGGGTAACTGGCTCGTGCTGGTGAAGGCGTACGCGTACATCCACCGCCTCGGCGACGAGGGCCTGCTCGACGCCAGCGCGAAGGCCGTGCTGAACGCCAACTACCTCGCGGAGCAAATCGAGTTCGACGTGCCGTACGGGCCGTTCCACCACGAGTTCGCGGCCACCGCGGGCGACCGCGACGCGGCCGACGTGGCCAAGCGGATGCTCGACTACGGCGTCCACCCGCCGACGACGAAGTGGCCCGAGATGGTGCCCGAGGCGATGCTCACCGAACCGACGGAGGTGGAGAACCGCGCGTCGCTCGACGACCTCGCGGCCGCCTTCAACGCCGCCGCGACCGACGCCGACGAGGAGTTGGCCGACGCGCCCCGCAAGACGACCGCCCGGCGTATCGACCAGACGAGCGCCGCGCGCGACCCGCGGCTCTCGTGGCGCGCACTCGAGGGCGGCGAGGACGAGTAGTCCGTCGACAGTAGCGGTTCACCCGCGAACTCCCTCGTTCGGAAGCAGGAGGTGCGTGTCGCCGAACTCGTGCCAGAGGTACCCCTCGTCGATGGCCGCCTCGTAGCCGGTCATCACGAGCGGCCGCCCGGCGACGGCGTACAGCATCGCCAGGTGCGTCGTCTCGGGGTCGTGTAACCCCGTGAGCAACCCGTCGACGGCCGCGACGCCGGTGTCGGGCGTCACGAACCGGCGGGTGAATCCGCTCGTCGCGCGCACCCGTCTCTCCTCGGGGTCCCACGCGGACTCGACCGCCCGGACGACCGTCGTCCCGACGGCGACGATCCGCCCGCCACGGGCACGCGTCCGGTTGACGGCCGCCGCGGTGGAGGCGGGCACGCGGAACGGTTCGGGGTAGAGCGGGTTGCACGCGGCGTCCCCGCAGTGGAGCGCGCACTGGTCGGCCTCGACCTCGAGGCTGGAGACGCCCGCGTGGAGGGTGACCGACGCGAGGCCGACGCCCGCGGCCCGGAGTCGCTCGACGACGCCCTCGGTGAACGGGCGGGCGGCCGACGGCATCTCGGCGCTCCCGGGTTCGGCCGCGAAGTACGTCTGGTAGTCCGAGAGCGGGTACTCCTCGCTGACGTACCCGTACCGGATGGGTCTGCCGTACTCGTCCAACGCCGCGCGCACGTCGCCCGCGAACCGGACGAACACCAGCCGCTCGATGCCCGGAAACGCGGCGACGACCCGCCCGGTCAGCCCGCCGGCGTCGACTCGGTCGCCCGGCGAGAGCGGGAGCGGTCCGGGTTCGCTCGTACTCCGACGTGGCTCGACCAGCCAGAGGCCGTCGCCGTACTCGGTGCAGAGGTCGAGGAGGAACTCCCCCGACGGTCCGGTCGCCGACAGCGCGGCCGGGAGGGTGGCGCTCTGGTTGACGACGAGCAGGTCGGTCGGCCGGAGGAACTCGGCCAGTCGGTCGAACGTCGCGTGGCCGTGTGCGCCCTCGCCGTCCCCCTCGCTCACCAGCAGGCGGACCCCGTCGCGCGCGAGTCCGCGCCGCTCCGGCGGTTCGGCCGCCACCAGGTCGGCCGGACGCTCGAACCGGAGGTCGTCGAGCGAGAGCGACACCTCACGCCTCCCACCGTTCGGCTTGTGCCCGGAACCGGCGGCCGCTCACGGCGAGCGGGTCGCGACCGAGTAGCCAGCCCCAGAACGGTATCGTCACGTCCGGTGTCGGCCGGTCGGAGATGTCCTCGTCGGGGTACGCTCGCTGGTGCATCTCCGTCCGCATGTCCCCGGGGTCGACACCGACCACACCGACCGAGTCGAGTTCGGCCGCGAGCGTCCGCGTCACCTGGTCGAGCGCGGCCTTGCTCGCGCCGTAGCCGCCCCATCCGGGGTAGCCCTCGACCGCGGCGTCGCTCGTCACGTTCACGACGAGTCCCTCCCGCTCCCGGAGCGCCGGGAGCAGTTCCCGGACGAGCGCCAGCGGCGCGACGACGTTCACCTCGAACACCTCCCGGAGCGCGTCCAGCGGGTACTCCTCCAGTGGCGGGAGCGGGGAGGGACCCAGCGTCGAGGCGTTGTTCACGAGGAGGTCGAGTCCGCCGGCGTCGGCCACGATGTCGCCGAGCGCGCGTCGGTGGCCGGCGTCGGTCACGTCGCCCGCGACCGGGTGGACGACCGCATCCTCGACCGCCCGCTCTATCGCTTCAGCCCTCTCTCGGAGGCCCGTCTCGCCCCGGGCGGTGAGTATCAGTTCGTAGCCGTCGCCCGCGAGAAACGTCGCGAGGACGCTCCCCAGCCCGCGGCTCGCGCCGGTGACGAGTGCGACGGTAGAGTTCGACCGCGTCTGAGACATGCGCGTGAATGACGCTCGGTGAGCAAAAGCGTGTCTCGCGGACGCGACGGGAGGCTAGTGGACGACGGTGACCGGTACCGGCGAGCGCCGCGTCACCCGCTCGGCGACGCTCCCGAGCAGGAGCCTGTCGAGCCCCGTTCGCCCCTGGCTCCCCATCACGACCTGGTCGACGTCGTGCTCGTCGAGGTACTCCAGAATCGCGCTCGCGGGCTGGCCGACCACCCGGACCGTCTCGACGTCTGCACCGGCGGTCCGCGCCGTCTCGGCCGCCTCGGCCAGCAGGTCGTCCGCGGCGCGCTCGACCGCCTCCTCGAGTTCGGTCGAGTAGAACACCTCGCCCTCGTCGTCGTCGGCCGTGGATATCCACCGGGCGGGGTCGACGACGTGGAGGACGACGAGCTCGCTCCCGGCGTGAACGTCGAGCGCGTGACGCAGCGCGTCCGTCGAGTGGTCGGAGCTGTCGATCGGAACGAGGATGCGACGAGCCATACGCGCCACGTCGGGTGCCGTGGTTACGGGCCTTGCGGTCGGTCTCGGTCGGCGGGCGAATCGCGCGTCACGCGGCACACGGCCGTGCGGTGGCGCGGTCGTCGCCGCCCTCAGTCCTGTCCGGTCTCGACGTCGACGTCCTCGAACGTCACCTCGACCGTCTCGCCGTAGCGGTCGCCGTTCTGCTCGTCGTGACGCATGAACGTCGGCGGTTCGACCGTGACGTGCATGTCGTAGCTCCCCGACCCGGGCACCTCGACGTTCGACCCGTAGTGGTAGACGCCCGGGTGCCAGAGGAACGACAACTCGAACGGGCCGTACTCCTCGCCGTCGCGTTCGAGCGCCGCCGTCACGTCACAGTAGGGGACGAACCGCTTGTCGCCCGCGTCCGCGACGACGACTTCGAGGTGGCAGTTCTCGCCGTCGGGTTCGACGAACTCGAACTCCCCCTCGCCGACGAGTTCGTACATCCCCTCGGCCTCCTCCTGTGCGTACCCGACGACGTACTCACCCGCGTCCCGTTTCCCGCCGTCGTTGGCGACGGTGTTCGCCATGTACGCGACCGAGGTCTGGTACGCCTCGCCCTCGGTCTTCGACTGCTGAATCTGGTTCTCGTCCACCTCGTCGCTCGGCTGCTTCTGCGGATTGTCGGGCATCGAGCGGGGGTTCGAGCGACGAGCCGTAATGGCTGACGGCCGCGGTGTGGGCCGGGACCGGCCCACACGCGGCGGGTCAGACACCGTCGCCGCTCGGGAGTCGGCGTCGCCGAGGGGTTCGGTGTGGCGTTCGGGACGGCGGGGACCGGGTCAGGCGTCGGCGCGCGAGGAGTCGATGTCCGCGCCGTCGTCGATGCGGACGAACCCGTAGTCGCAGTCCGAACACCGCCACTTCGTCTTCTCGCCGAGGTGCAGGGTCATGCTGGCGCTCCGCCAGAAGGTCTGCACGCCGCCGCACCGGGGACAGTCGTGTTCCATCTCGAGGCTCACGGGCGGAATCGGGCCGCGCGGGGTTTCAAAACACCGGTTCGAGCATCGACGCGTTCTTGTCCCGGACGCGCGAGCGTCCCGGCGTGTCGAGCAGTCGTCGCGCGGTCGTCGAGTCGGCGCGGGCCGGCGTGCTCCTGGCGGTCGCCGGGGTGCTCGCGTGGGGCACTGGCCGGCCGCTGGTGTTCCCGAGCCTCGGACCGTCGGCGTACCTGCTCGCGATCGCACCCGAGGAGACGACGGCCCGGCGCGTCCTCGGCGGGCACGCGGTCGGGACGCTCGCTGGCCTGGCGGCCTACCACGCGCTCGCCGACGGCGCCGTGGTCCTCGCGGCCCACCCACCGGGCGACCCGGCCGCCGGTCGCCTCGTCGTCAGTGCCGTCTGCTCGGTCGCGCTCACGACCGCCGGGATGGCGGTCACGCGGACGCGCCACGCCCCCGCGTGCGCGACCACGCTCATCGTCGCACTCGGTCTGCTCTCGGCCCCCCCGGACGCGCTCGTCATCGGCGCGGGCGTGACCGCGCTGTACGCGGCGGCCGTCGCCGGCCGACGGGCGTCGCGCCGGTGGAGCGGTACGCAAAAGCCCCTCGGCGACGACGCCCGCACGTGACGTTCGAAACGACCGTTCGGCCGCGGTACCGCGACCTCGACCCGATGGGCCACGTGAACAACGCGGTGTACGCCACCTACATCGAACAGGCGCGCATCGACTTCTTCCGCGAGGAGGTGGGTACCAGACTCGAGGAGGCGAACGCGGCGCTCGCGACGCTCTCGCTCGACTTCGAGCGGCCGGTCGACTCGCTCGACGACCTGACCGTCACGCTCGACGTGACCGACGTGGGCACGTCGAGCGTGACGTTCGCGTACGACCTCGGCGTGGGCGGCGACCGCGTCGCCACCGCCGAGTCGGTGCAGGTCGCGCTCGACGACGACGGGCGGCCGACCCCGTTCGACGACGACCACCGGGCCGCGTTCGAGCGACACCTCGAGGACTGACCGACGGCCGTCGCGGTCCGCGAGCGTCCGCGGTCGCCGTCCGCTCTCCCGGTGAGGCTTGCCCGGTGCCCGAGGGTTAACCGCTCGCTCCACCGAGGTGAGGCGTGTCGTCCGTGGACGGGGGAGGTCGACGGGGAGCGCTCGCGGCCGTCGCCGTCGGGAACTTCAGTCAACTCGGCGCGCGGCTCCTCCTCGGGACCGTCGTCCCGTTCGTGCTCGTCGACCTCCGGACGGACACCGCGACCGTCGGACTGGCGCTCGCGGCGATGTGGGGGGCGTACGCGCTCCTCCAGTTCCCGAGCGGCGTGCTCGCGGACCGCTACGGCGAGCGCCGACTCGTGCTCGCTGGCGTCGGCGGCACGGCGGTCGGCGCCGCGCTCGTCGCGCTCGCGCCGTCGGTCGCCGTCTTCGCCGTCGCCGCCGTGGTACTCGGGGCGGGTGCGGGACTGTACTTCGCGCCCGCGGCGGCGATGCTCACCCGACTGTTCGACGAGCGCGGCGGGCCGCTCGGCGCGCTCACCGCGGCCGGTGCGGTCGCCGGCGTCGTGTTCCCGGCCGTCGGCGGCGTCGTCGGCGCGCGCGCGGGCTGGCGCCCGCCGTCGCGCTCGGCGTCCTCGTCGCGATTCCGGCCCTCGTCGCCACCGTCTGGGTCGTCCCGGCGCTCGAACCGTCGACCCCCGGTCGCGAGGTGCGGTCGGTGTTCGACCGCCGTCGAATCCTCGACCTGCTCACCCGGCCCGCGCTCGCGTACACCACGGTCGTCGCGGTGGTCGCCGCGTTCACGTTCCAGGCGGTCGCCTCGTTCCTCCCGACGTTCCTCGTGGAGTACCGCGGCCTGACCCCCGCGACGGCGGGGGTGGCGTTCGGCGGGATGTTCGCGCTCTCCTCGGGCGCGCAGGTCGTCGCCGGGCGCGTCTCCGACGCGGTGTCGCGCGACGCCGCAATCGCCGGGAGCCTGACGCTCGCGGGGTCGGGCGTCGCGCTCCTGCTCGTCGCCCCCGGGACGCTCGGGACGGTGGCGGGCGTCGCGGTCCTCGGGCTCGGCATCTCGTGGCCCGGCCCGGTGCAGGCGCGGTTCATGGACCGCCTCTCCGACGCCGAACGCGGCTACGGTTTCGGCCTGCTCCGGAGCGTCTACATGCTGCTCGCCGCGTCCGGGAGCGTCGTCGTGGGCGCGCTCGCGGACTCGGGCTGGCCGCTCGCGTACGGCGTCGTCGTGGCGCTCCTCGTCGGGTGTCTCGCGCTCGTGGGCGCGAACCGGGCGCTCGGATGGGGGTTGTAGCTACGGAGGGCTGGAGGTGCCGCGCGCCGGTGACTCGTGACCGTCGTCGACCGAGACGCTCGCTCACTCGGTGACGCTCAGTTCGGTCGGCGGCTCGGCCCGAGGACCTCGCCGCCGTCGAGGCGAGGCGTTCGCTCGCTGTCGCTCGCTCACGCCTCGCCCGGGTCGTGCTCCTCGAACCACTCGGTCAGCGTCTCCAGCCGGTGGGTCGCCCGCTGCGGTTTGCCGACGTTGTGGTGCTCGTCCGGGTAGATGACGAGCTTCGCGTCGACGCCCTGCTTGCGGACGCTCACGTACAGCTGTTCGGCCTGCGTCGGCGGGCACCGCCAGTCCTCCTCGCCCGCCGTGACGAGCAGCGGCGTGTCTATCTCGTCGACGCGCGTGATGGAGGAGATGTCGCGGTACGTCTCGACGTTCTCCCACGGCACCCCGAACTCCCACTCGTGCCAGTTGTGGTTGTCGTCGGTCCCGAAGTTGCTGTAGAAGTCGTAGATGCCGTGTTCGGGGGCGGCGGCGGCGAACTCGTCGGTCCGCGTGACGACGTGGGCGGTCGTGATGCCGCCGTAGCTGAACCCCGTACAGAACAGTCGGTCCGGGTCGGCGACGCCCTCCGCGACCAGTTCGTCCACCGCCGAGACGACGTCGTCGGACTCCAGGTTCCCGCGGCTCCCCTTCAGCCGCTCGGCGAACTCCCGCCCGTACGAGGTCGACCCGCGGTAGTTCGGCTTCACGACGACGTACCCCTTGCTCGCCCAGTAGGCGTTCGCGAAGCGGAACGACGGCGCGTCGTAGCTCATCGGCCCGCCGTGGATGGAACAGACGGTCGGAGCGCGCTCCTCGCCGTCCGGGTCGAAGTCGGGCGGATAGTAGACGACCGATTCGATGCGGTCGCCGTCGCTGTTCTCGCAGCTCACCACCTCGCAGTCGGGCAGCGCCGTCTCGGCCTCCCAGTCGGCGTTGAGCGCCGACAGCCGGCGGATGGGGCCACCCGCCTCGCCCTCGCGGAGTTCGGCGGCGTCGAGCGCGAACACGTCGGGCGTCTGGTTCGCACGCGACAGTCCGAGCGCGACCGTCTCGTCCTGCAGGTCGAACGCCTCGATGGTCCGCGAGCGGCCCTGTCGCCCGTACGCCCGGCGTGGCTCGCCCGACAGCGGGAGGACCGCGAGGCGCGTCCACGCCTCGTCGGCGACGGGCGTGACGACGTGGTCGTCGTCGAGCCACGCCATGTCGCCGCCACCGAGCGGGAGCGTCCGGTCGAGCGGCGCCGAGAGCGACTCGTACTCGGCGTCGGCCACGTCCGGCGCGACGAACACCTCGGTCGGTTCGTACCAGTTCTCGTAGTTGCCGCCGGCGAACGCGACGCGGCCGCCGTCCGGCGACCACGTCGGCACGCTACACCGGAGCGAGCCGTCCGTCACCACCCGGAGGTCGCCCCCGTCCGGGTCGACCGTGAGCACGTCGTACGCGCCAGAGTCGTCCGGGTTCTCCTCGTCGCACCGGCAGAACGCGATGCGGTCGGTCGGTCCCCACGCCGGCTGGAGACCCGAGAGCGGCTCGCTCGACCCGGCGCCGTAGGCGTCGTCGAGTCGGTCGAACGCCGCCTCGTCGGCGCGGCCGTCGCGCGCGCCGACGAAGAGGTAGGTCGTCACGTCGTCGAGCCAGCCCGCGCCGTCGCGCTTGTGCTGGAGGCGCGTCACCTCGATGGGACCGTTCTCCTCCCGCCGGTCGAGGTACTCCTCCTCCTCGTCGGTCGGGTCGCGCGCGGCGACGACCAGGCGGTCGCCGTCGGGCGAGACGTCGAACTCGCGGACGCCGCGCTCGAAGTCGGTCTCCTGCCGGGCGTCGCCGCCGAGCGAGAGGTCGAACGTCCACACCTGCCGTCTCGGGTCGTCGTCGCCGTTCCCGCCGGACCCCTCCTCGCCGTCGTCCTCGTCGTCCTCCTGCGTCTCCTCCCCGGCGCCGTCGCGCCCGGCCGTCCGGTCGAGGTCGGCCGTCCGCGCGGCGAGAAACGACAGCGTGTCGCCGTCCGGGCCCCACGTCGGAGCCGACGCGCTCGACGCGCGCGTGAGCCGGTGGGGGTCGTGCGAGCCGTCGGTCGGGGCGACGTACAGCGCGCTTCGAGTCTCGTCCTCGTCGGGGTCGGACTCGCTCGCGACGAACGCGACGCGGTCGCCGTCCGGCGAGAGCGAGAGGTCCGTCAGAAGCGAGAGGTCGTAGACGTCCTCGACGTCGATTCCGTCACGCATGCCCGCCGGTGCGTGGACGGGCCACTTGACGGTTCTGGAACCGGGGGCCGCGTCGCCTCCCTCCTCCGTGGCTCGCCGAGGACGCAGCCGACGACCTCGTTCCGGCCGGGGACGTACCCGGTATCGGTTACGAAATATCTTTGGTGAAACTCCTCCTGGTCGATGTATGGCGCGCACTCGGCGTGCAGCGCTCGCCGCGGGGGTCGCCGGGGTCGCGGCACTCGGCGGTCTCGGCGCGCTGGTGAGCGACGACCGGGTTCGCGGGGAGCGGACGGTCTCGGTGCTGGCGGCCGGGAGCCTCCAGCACGCGCTCGACACGCGGTTTCGCGACCGCGTCGACGCGCCGGTCGCCCTGGAGTCCCACGGGTCGGCCGCGTGCGCGCGCATGGTGCGCGAGGGACTACGCGACCCGGACGTGCTCGCGCTCGCCGACCCGGTCCTGTTCGCGGGGCTCGTCGACCGCTACACCGCCTTCGCGACGAACGCGCTCGTCGTCGCGTACGCGCCCGAAACCGCGGGCGGGCGCCGCGTCCGCGACGCCGTACGGGCGTTCGACCCGCTGCTCGACCCGGCCGTCCGCTGGGGTCGCACCGACCCGGACGCCGACCCGCTCGGCTACCGGACGCTGTTCGCGCTCGAACTCGCCCGCGAGCGCTGGGGGCGGCCGTACCCGGACGCGCTCTCGCCCGAACAGGTGTTCCCGGAGACGGACCTGCTCGGCGCGTTCGAGGCGGGCGGACTCGACGCCGCGGTCGTCTACCGGAACATGGCCGCGGACCACGCCGTCGCGTTCCGGTCGCTCCCGCCCGGGATCGACCTCTCAGCGCCCCGCTTCGCCGCCCGGTACCGCGAGCACACGTACACGCTCCCGGACGGACGGACCGTCCGCGGTGCGCCCATCGCGTACGGCGCGGCGCTCCGGACCGACCGGCCGGCGACGCGGGCGGCGTTCGAGACGCTGGTCGACGGCGACTGGCTGGGGGCGGGGTTCGAGGTGCCCGCGTCGTACCCGACCGTCGAGCGACCGTGAGGCGGGCGAGCGGGTCTCCGCCGGCGGGCAGGCGAACCGGACGACTCAGAGGACGGCCGCCACGAGCACGTAGGCGAGCGCGCTCACGACCAGCAGGTACGCACCCACGACCGCGAGCGGTCCGACGCCGGCGGCCCGCATCCGGTCGGCCCGAATGTCGAATCCGAGCCCGGCGAACGCGAGGAGGAACAGCCAGTCGACCGCGACTCCGAGCACGTCACGGACCGCCGGCGGGACGAGCCCCGCGTTCGTCGCCAGCGCGAGCGCGAGGAAGCCGAGGAGGAACGTCGGGACGCCGTCCCACAGCGTCGCGAGCCGCGCTCGGACGCCGCTACCACCACCCGAGACGCTATCCTCTCCGCCCGCGCGGGTCGACGCGTAGCGGAACGAGTACCCCACGGCCACCACGCCGATGAACGAGTTGCGCGCGAGTTTCGTCAGCGCCGCCCACTCGCCGGCCGTCCGCGAGAACGCGAACCCCGCGGCCGTCACCGGTCCGGTCGAGAACATCGAGAGGCCGGCCCAGACACCGAACGCCTGCGGGCCGAGTTCGAGGAGGTGCCCGAGCGGCGGAACGCGACGAGCGTGACCGCGTCGAACAGGAGGACCGTCGCGGCGGCGTACGCCACCTGCGACTCGTCGGCGTCGACCGCTCCGGCGGCGGCGGCCACCGCCGAGACGCCACAGACGGACGACCCCGCCGCGAGCAGCGACCCCGTCCGCGCGTCGAGGCCGGCGAGGCGGGCGAACGCCTCGACGCAGACGAGACCGAACGCGACGACTCCCACCACCGACCCGACGAGCACCGGTCCGGCGGCGGCGACAGCGGCGAGCGACACACTCGCCCCGAGCAGCACGATGCCCGCCTCCAGCAGCCGACCGTGGAGGCCGACGCCCGCGGCGGCCCACTCGGGCGTCCCGGTCGTGTTGGCCAGGAGTGCACCTCCTGCGACCGCGACGACGAGCGGCGTCACGCCCGGAAGCGCCGTCCCGACTCCGTGGGCCACCGCGGCCACCGCGACGAGCGTCGCCAGCCCCGGGAGGTAGCGCCGGAGGGTACTGGCGACGCTCACGCCGACCCGGTCCCGGCGACATCGGAAGCGGAGAATACTTCCGCATCGCTCGCCGGCGCGGACGGCGCGTACCGGTCACGTTCCTCGTTCACGCCCCCCCTATCGTGAGGTCGGCCCCTTCAGTCGTTCGGATTCCGTCCGAGGTACCAGCATAAATGGCCTGATTATCGGACGCAATTGACCCGCCCCTCCACGCGTGCGTTCGCGGACGCTCCCGGCCGAAGCTACTTGGCCGTCGCCACCCAACGCCCCTGCATGTCCGTGACACTGTACGCGCTGGACGGCTGTCCGTGGTGTGAGAAGGTCCACGACGCGCTAGAGGAGAACGACGTCGACTACGAGACGGAGTGGACGGAAGCGCTCCACTCCGAGCGAGACGAGGTGAAGCGCGTGAGCAACCAGCGTGGGGTACCCGTCCTCGTCGACGAGGAGCACGGCGTGACGATGAACGAGTCGGCGAACATCGTGGAGTACATCGACCGCACGCTCGCGTAGTTCATGCCCGTCTACACCGGCCGCGGCGACGAGGGGAAGACCGACCTCAGGGACATGTCGCGGGTGTCGAAGACCAGCCCGCGCATCGAGGCGTACGGCACCGTCGACGAGGCGAACGCGCTCGTCGGGACGGTCCGTCCCACCGGTTACGACGACGTCGACGAGCGACTGCGCGCGGTCCAGAACCGCCTCCACGTCGTCCAGGCCGACTTCGCCAACCCCGACCCGGACGAGGACGCGCCGGTCGTCCGCGCGAGCCACGTCGACGACCTAGAGGCGTGGATCGACGCGATGGACGAGGAACTCGACCCGCTCACCAGTTTCGTCCTCCCGTCGGGGAGCGAGAGCGGGGCCGCGCTCCACCACGCGCGCGCCGTCGTCCGCCGGGCCGAGCGGCGAGCGGTCGCGCTCGCGGACGACGAACCCGTGAACCACGAGGCGGTCCGCTACCTCAACCGCCTCTCGGACGCGCTGTTCACGGCCGCGCGACTGGTGAACCGACGCGACGGCGAACCCGAGGACGCACCCACCTACTGAGTCTCTAAGGGAAGGGTTAAGTTCTGGACGCGGCTACGTCCGTGTACCGGGTCGGTGGTCTAGTCCGGTTATGACGGCTCCTTCACACGGAGCAGGCCGGCGGTTCGAATCCGCCCCGACCCACTTCCTCACCGCACTTCCTCGAAGGAGATAGCCCCAACGTCGGCAGGCGATTCGGGTGAGTCTCTCCCTTCAATTCGCTGCGTTCGGCGCATCCGGGTCGACCGTCTATCGTTGTTCGTAGACGAATATCCAGCCGTCCGAGCGTACAGCCACCTTGTAGTCGTTGTAGGTGAACCCCATCGTGCGTTCATCTCCCTCGACTTCCCGACCGAACACCGCCTCTTCAAGTACTTCGGCGTCAACCGAATCGTCCAAGGGAGGCATCTCGGCGTAGTCAAGCGGGTCGGCCCCTTTCGCATCCGCGACGGCGGAGACGACCGCCGCCACGAACTCTCCGTCCCCTTGTTGAGTGTAATGGACTTGGTTGACCTGCACCCACCGCTCCGCGTCTACGTACTTGGATGGGTCTTCTCCACGTGTCTCACTTGTCATCTCCTCCACATTCTCACCATCCGTTTCGGTGGGAACATCGTCAGGGTCTCCGCCGTCCGTCTCTGTCGGGCCGTCCTTACTTGGAGTCACCGACATCATCCTCCTGACTGGTGTCCTCCTGACGGGCGTGGGTCTCCTGTCGGGCATCGAGTTCCGCGCCGGCACCGTCGAGTACGGCCTGTACCTGCTCGGTGTTTGTCGTTCGCACGATGATGTCTTTCCCCCGTTCGTATTCGAGAATGCCGAGTTTGGCGAGTTTGGGGACGTGCGAGTGGTAGAGTGAGAGATGGACCTGTTGGCGCTCCTCCTCGGTCACCTCGCTGGTGGGCTTGTCCTGCTCCCACGCGACGATTCTCGTCGCCAACTCGGGAAGGGTTTCCTCGGAACCCTCGTTGATGAGGGTGTAGAGAAGATAGCGCCGCCGGGGATGACTGAGCGCGGTAAACACCTCATCCAGTTCGAGGATGGATGGACCGTCTGACGATGCCGTAGACGAGGTCCCGTTTCCGGGGTGAACATCGTCATCGTCGTCCGGCGGCTCGTTTTCCATAGGTCCCCCACTCAATTCCTCGTAAAAAGAACTTGGACGATGAATCAAAGCAGTTAGCCCATGTAGGTTATCGGCTGCCCTGTACAGGCTACTCGTCAATACTTATCCAGGGTGTACTCGAGAGAGGTGCCGTTAGAGCCGGGTGGAGAAATTCCCGACAGGTTCACATGGTATCTCTCCTGTCCGAAGGGGTAGTTGGTCAGGTCTGCCTGCATCTCACGATTCCCCGTGACGGATTATCGTGACGGGTCGAGCAAAGGGCGTCAGCGTCGTCGTATTCTTGTAGAGTCCTTGGGTATCCCTCCATCTCAAAACAGTTCTCGGCGGAGTTTCCGCTTCTGTTCCTCGGTACGCTGGTCATAGTGTTCCTCAAGCACGTCAGGCGACACGTCCATCCGGTCAGAGACGAGTCCCTTCGACTCGCACCACGTGGTGCAGGTGCGAAGTGCCATCGTCACGTCGGAGAGGGTAGTATCGGCTACTTCGTCGTCGTCTCGCTTGAACATCTTGAAGTCGGAGATATCGAACCGGTCGAGGTCGCTGATGGGGTCGAAAGGGAGGGGTCGGCGACCGAATCGCGGTGTACGTCACCGCGGGCGGTCGGAACGTCGGACCGCTCCGGGTCGGAGACCGCGAGGCGGCGCCCACCGACCGGACGTTCGAGGTGCCGCAGTTCGGTATCTATCGCCGCGCGGACGGACGCGTCGCCGAGACGTGGATACTCGCGGACGCGCTCGGCATCGTCGAACAACTCGACAACCTCCCGACGGGACCGACGAGGATACTCGGCATCGCCGCCCGCCAACTCCGGTGGCGACTCGACGGTCGGCGGCGACTCGACTGACGGCCGTCGCCCGTCGGTGACTGCCTGCCGTCGCGTCGCTGCGCGCCGACCGACCGGCGCGCGCAGGCCCGTCCTCCCGTTCGACCCGTCTACCCCCGTTCGTCGCCGACGCCCACGTACTCCGACTCGTACAGGAGGGTGCTCTCGACGAGCGCCTCGGTCGCCCGTCGGAGGCGCTCGGAGAGCGCCTGGTGGGAGACGTCCATCTCCTCCGAGAGCGTCTCCAGCGTCTCCTCGCGCGGAACGGAGAAGTAGCCGCGCCGAACGGCCTCGACGAGCGAGTCCCGCTGGTCGCTCGTTAGTCCGTACCGGCTGGCGAAACTCCGGTCCACCTCCCTGATGGACCGCACGTCGAACGCGACCTCGTGGGTGTCACAGAACTCGCTCGTCCTCGCGTACGACTCCCGGTCGGGATAGAGGACGTGGAACCGCCAGCGTCCGTCGGTCCCGGTCGCGTCGAGGACGGTCGCCCCGGAGTTCGTGAGCATCTGGAGGACGAGGTCGATGTTGTCGACCCACTGCATCCGGTAGAGAGCCTCGTCGTCGTACTCCGCGACGAGTTCGACCGTGTCGACCGTCGGATCGGTCTCCAGCGTATCGCTCAACCGGCCGTGCGGAACGTTCCGCGTCCACAGCAACGGCATCACGGCGTGCTCGCCGCTCGTCACCAGTTTCCCGACTCTGACGCCGAGGTCGGGGTACTCGGCGAACGTCTCCGCGAGCGCGAACTGCGACGCCGGGACTGTTCCGTCTACGAGCGTCCCCATAGCGGGGGGAGAGAACGTACCGACGATAACCGTTGTGATATCGGAATGCACGATTGCCGAGGTACGTTCTCGGGGCGACGACCGTCGCAGTCCGGGCGAGCGGGTCGGAACCTCCGACAACGCCAAAGGGGTGGAGCGACGACGCTGGGTATGTACCGTCCACTCGACCGCATCGACGCGGGGGTCTGGATACCGGGGCTCGTCTGGGGGGCGTCCGTCTACGGGTTGCACTCGCTGGGGGCGAGAGTCGGCTGGTACCTGTCGTACCCCTGGTTTCAGAACGTCACCCACGCCGCGTCGGCGAGCGGCGTCGCCATCCTCGTCGGTCTCGTCGGCCTCGAACTGGGCTACCGGGGACGACGGCTCCTCGCGTTCGTCGTCGCCCTGACCGCGGTCGGCGCACTCGGCTGGGAGGCGATAGAGTACCTCGGCTGGTTCGACGAGTACGGCGTCTACCTGCACTTCCACGACTTCGAGGACGCCGCGGTCGACATGGTCTCCAACGCGGTCGGAACGACGCTCGCCCTGACGGTCCTCTGGTGGCGCACCGACCCGCAGGTCACGACGGGCGATAGGCGACGGCGGCCGGACGGCGGGTAGCGGGACGCGGCCGGCGTGAGGAGATTGGCAACAGATAAGGCGAGCCCGCCCCTATCTGGTGTCGAAAATGGCACGACTCCGTTCGCTTCTGTTCAGTCGTGCGTGGCTGTTCGCCGTCGCGTTCGGCCTGTTCGCCTACCTGTTTCACAAGACGGGGGCGACGCTCGGCTACTATCCGCGGTTCTTCTGGTTCCAGATGGTCGCGCACTTCCTGTCGGCCGCGGCGATGGCCCTGCTGCTTGCCCGGTTCGGTCTCGACAGCGGCCTCCGCGGCCGCACACTCGTCGCGTTCGTGGTCGGGTTCTCGGTCGTCGGCGCCGTCGGGTGGGAACTGGCCGAGTACCTCAAACTCATGCCGGGACTCCACTGGTGGGGCATCGACGACTCGCTGCTCGACCTCTCGATGGACGCCGTCGGCATCGGAACCGTACTGCTGCTGCTTCGGACGCGCCTCCGTCCCGTCATCGACCCGCAGCAGGAGACCCCGTCGGTGCGCGCCACCGTACTCGGACAGGACTAGGACGGACCGGCGTCGTCGCCCGGTCGTTCCGCCGCCTCGACACCGTCGGCTCCTCCGCCCGCCGCCGGGGCCTCCTCGCTCGTCGGCCCGCGGTCCGGACGCGCGTCGGACCTCCGCTCGTCGTGACTACCTCACGTCTCCCTGCGTTCGGAGACGAGAATCCACCCGTCGTCCTGGACGGTGATTCTGTTGTCCTGATAGCGGAAGGTCACGACGCTTCCCACTTCCCGTTCGCCCACCGTCGGCGTCCGACCGAAGACGGTCGCCTCCAGTGCTTCGGGGTCGACGTAGTCGCGTAACGGCACCATCGACGTGGGGTCGAACGGGTCGAGCCCTCGGGACTCGGCGATAGCCGTGACGAGTGCCGTCACGAGTTCCTCGCCCGCCTCTCGGTCGTAGTAGTACCGGTTCACCTGCTGCCACGGGTCTCGTTCGTCGTTCTTACTGTCCATGGGGTAACCCCGACTGCCGCTCGTCTCGGATTCGTTCGCCCACCGAGAACAGGCGTCTCTGGCTGGTGTCCATTGTTGATTCAGTAGCGTGCGACAGTCTCACCGGCCATCGTCGTCCGATAGGGTCAACACTAGAAAAAACGTTCTGACTGTCCCCACACGTTACGCCGTCTCGATTCGGACAGTAAGCTTACTCTTTCTTCGGCGCTCGACGCGTCAAGCCGTGCTTAAAGTCACTTAGCGTGGGTATCGTTCACACAGTACTGCTCCCGTCGTGTCGGTCGACACCCTCTCCGCCCGTGCCGTTCGCCCCGTGGCGAGCGACGAACGCGGCGATTCGCGCGGGGAGTGTCATATAAACGAACCGGTCAGTTCGCCCCGGTCGCCTCGGTCACCGAGGCGCCGGGGCGGGTGTCGGTCGATTCCGATGTTCCGATTCAGTCTCAGTCGTCGTCGGGCAGGTCGACCGAGATGGTGTGCTCGCCTGGACCGAACGTCTCGGTCGTGGCGGCCAGCAACACCTGCTCGTCGGCCGTCTCGGGGTCGAACGCCTCGCCGGGCATCGAGTAGACGACCAGCGAGACGGTGACCTCCTCGCCCTCGGCGACGGTGAACCGCACGGTGGCGGTGCCGTCGTTCTCGACGATGTGGGCGTAGTCGACCGACTCGCGGATGTCGCTGCTCGGCCAGGCGCTGCCGCGGTCGGTGATGCCGTCCTCGGTGTTGCCCCACGCGAACCGGAGCAGGCGGTCCTCCTCCGCGTACAGCGACTCGCCGAGGTCAGTGATGGGGTCACCGACCACGAAGTCGACCTGGTAGTAGGCGAGTTCGGGCTCGGGCGGCGGGCTGGTGTCCTCCTCCACGACCACTTCGGCGTCGTCGGTCACGGGCGCACCCTCGGAGGTGTACGGTCCGTCGGCGCTCGCGTCGAACGACTGGTCGCCGTCGTCCACGTGGGCCATGGCCGTCAGCGTGGCCGTCTCCTCCAGTTCGGGGTCGAGCGTCACGACGACGTCGTCGTGGGTCCCGTTGGAGAGGTACGCCGAGGAGCCGATGATGGCGCCCGACTCGTCGTGGACGACGACGAAGCCGCCGTCGGACAGGGTGACCTCGGTGACGACCACTTCGTCACCGTCGGACTCCTGGTCGTCGAAGACGACGACCGCCGTCGGTTCGGGCGGCGTCACGGGTTCGTCGGTCGAGACGTTCAGCGAGTACGTCCCGGTGTTGCGGGCCACCGGACGGACGACCACGTAGTGAGTGCCCGCCTCGGTGGTCGTGGCGCTCGCCTCGGCCTCCATGGCGCTCACGGTCACGGCGTCGAGTGCCGTCAAGCCGTCCGGACCGTAGATGTAGAGCGCCAGCAGGCCGCTGTCCGCGGACTTGGTGAGCGACACCGTGACGTTCCGGTCGGCGGAGACGTTCCCGATGTCGAACCACTCCTCGTCGTTGAGGGTGACCTCGCCGCTCGCGTTCCCGCTCTCGTCGAGCGGCGCCGCGGTGTCGGCGTTCTGGTTCGGTTCGAAGTCGTCGGTCTCCGCAGTGCCGACGCTGAACGAGTAGGCGCTCGTGTCGTCGCCGCTCGCGTACACGTGGACGTAGTACGTCCCGGAGCGTTCGGCGATGCCGCCGAGCGTCGTGCTCGTCTGACCGGGTGAGACGTACAGGCCGTCGACGGCCGCGCCACTCGCGCTGCCGCCGCTACCGGGTGCGTGGAGGTAGACCCACAGACCGTCCGCGTCGGCGGGCTTCTCGAAGTCGAGCGTGATGGCCTGTCCGACCTCCACGCCGTCGAAGGCGAACCAGTCGTCGTCGCCGGTCGTGACTTCTGCGTTGATCTGGGTGCCCTGCGAGACATCCGCGGCGGTCGACGCCTGCTCGTTGGGTTCGTACTCGTCGGTTTCGCTCGACGCTACCTCGAAGGTGTACGAGCCGGTGTCGGTGCCGCTGGCGTACAGCCGGAGGTAGTACGTGCCCGTCCGCTCGGCGATGGCGCCGAGTTCGACGGTCTCGCCGGGGTCGACGTACTGGCCGGAGCCGGTGTAGCCGTCCGGGCCGTAGAGGTACGCGTACAGGCCGTCGGAGTCGGTCGGCACGCTCACGGTGACGTTGATGTCGTCACCCGCCTGGATGCCGCCGAAGGCGAACCAGTCCTGGTCGTTGATGGTGATGTTCCCGTTCACCTCCGCCCCGCGCGAGACGTCGGTGGCGGTGGACTCCTGCTCGTTGGGTTCGAAGTCGTCGGTGTCGACGGTCGTCAGTTCGAAGGCGTACGAGCCGGTGTCGGTTCCGCTGGCGTACAGGCGCACGTAGTACGTACCGGATTGAACCGCCATCGCGCCGAGTTGTGCAGTCTCGCCGGGGTCGACGTACTGGCCGGAGCCGGTGTAGCCGGCGGGGCCGTAGAGGTACGCGTACAGGCCGTCGGAGTCGGTCGGCACGCTCACGCTCACCTCGACGCTCTGGCCCGCCTGAACGTCACCGAAGGCGAACCAGTCCTGGTCGTTGACGGTGATTTCGCCGCTCACTTCCGTATCCTGGGAAGCGGACGTGGCGGTGGACTCCTGCTCGTTGGGCTCGAAGTCGTCGGTGTCGACGGTCGTCAGTTCGAAGGCGTACGAGCCGGTGTCGGTTCCGCTGGCGTACAGGCGCACGTAGTACGTGCCGGACTGGACCGCCATCGCGCCGAGTTGTGCAGTCTCGCCGGGGTCGACGTACTGGCCGGAGCCGGTGTAGCCGGCGGGGCCGTAGAGGTACGCGTACAGGCCGTCGGAGTCGGTCGGCACGCTCACGCTCACCTCGACGCTCTGACCGGCCTGGATACTGTCGAACGAGAACCAGTCCTGGTCGTTGACGGTGATTTCGCCGCTCACTTCCGTATCCTGGGAAGCGGACGTGGCGGTGGACTCCTGCTCGTTGGGCTCGAAGCCGTCGGTATCGACGGTCGTGACCTCGAAAGCGTACGAGCCGGTGTCGGTTCCGCTGGCGTACAGGCGCACGTAGTACGTGCCGGACTGGACCGCCATCGCGCCGAGTTGTGCGGTCTCGCCGGGGTCGACGTACTGGCCGGAGCCGGTGTAGCCGGCGGGACCGTAGAGGTACGCGTACAGGCCGTCGGAGTCGGTCGGCACGCTCACGCTCACCTCGACGCTCTGGCCGGCTTGAACGCCGTCGAGCGAGAACCAGTCCTCGTCCTCGCTCGTGATTTCGCCCTCCACCGTCTCGTCGACGGTGACGGACGTCGCCTGTGACTGCTCGTCGTTGGGTTCGCTCTCGCTTATCTGCGCGAGCGCCACCATCGGCACCGCGCTGACGAGCAGCGCGATGACCACGAGGAGCACAGGGAGTTTGCTTGTATAGTGCGATAGATTAGTCATTGTGGGGTGTTGGTTCCTTGCTTGTCCCCCGGCCGGGCGCGTCCCGCCGACGAAAGAACGGAACGTCGGCGGGAACCGGAGCTATCCGAGGTGAACGCCGCGCTCGACGGTGGTTCGGCGCGGGCGGCGTCACCGGTCTCCACCCTCCGTGGACATGATATCTGAGGAATCATATCGGCTTATACATATGTACCGCTTCGTACTCTCGTACTTCTCCGTCAGTTGCCTCCACCGGGCGTCTGGGGCTACTTACAATGGTGTTCTCGACACGACACAATTGGGTTGTATATGATATGTGCTACTTCCCGTGGTTGACTCGCGATAGCACACCCCCAAAGACATAGATGTTTCCGACGCGTATCGGAGAGTATGCCAGGGAGTGGTTCGAACAACGACGACCCGCCGTACACGTACGAGTGCACCGACTGCGGCAATCGCATCGAGGCCAGACACCAACCGAGCAAGTGCGAGAAGTGCGGCGGCGAGATGCAGAACATCAGCATCTCGCGCGAGCAGTAACCACTCTCGACTCGGCGAGGGGAGGACGCCGTAGAGCCGTACTCCTGTCTCGTTCCTCCCCTCCGTCTCCGTCTTCGGCCGGCACGCGGAGTTCGCGGTCGACCGCGGTGCGACCCGTCCGCGGTGGGTTGCGTCCGTCCGTCCGTGGAACCAACCTTCAAGACGTGGGGTGGCGTACCTCCGGAGAGAGTTATGGACATCGCAGACATCGCCGTACCGGAGTTCGTTGAGGTCGACGCGGGGGAGCGACTGGGGAAGATTCGGTCGCTCTTCGACCGGGAGAACCCGAAAGGCATCATCGTGATGGACGACGGTGAGTACGCCGGTGTCATCGGTGAGCGCGACCTGGTCCGGTCGCGCGTCGAGGACGACACCAAGGCGGCGGCGCTGATGAAGTCCGCTCCCGAGGTGTCGCTCCACGAGGACGTTCGCGAGGTCGCGCGCGTGCTCGTCGAGGGGAACGTGAAGGTCGCCCCCGTGTACGAGGGGTCGAAACTGTACGGCATCGTGACGGCCGACGCCATCCTCGAGGCCGTCCTCGAGAACCTCGACGCACTCGACGTCGACGACATCTACACGTCGGACGTGGTCTCCATCAACGAGGACTCGCGCGTCGGGCAGGCGATCAACCGCCTCCGGGAACACGGCATCTCCCGGCTCCCGGTCGTGGACGACGACGGCCGACTCACGGGCATCCTCACCACCCACGACATCGTCGACTTCGTCGTGCGAAACGACGAGCGACAGGGGCGCGGCGACCGGTCGGGCGACCTCGAACGCCTGCTCGACCTCCCGGTGTACGACATGATGAGCAGCCCGGTGTTGACGACGACGGCGGCGACGTCGGTCCGAAAGGCCGTCGAGGAGATGATGGACCAGGACGTGAGCGGACTCGTCGTCACGCCCGAGGACGACGACGGCCTCGTGATGGGCGTCGTCACGAAGACGGACGTGCTGCGCGCGCTCACGTTCACCGCCGAGGACGCGATGGACGTCCAGATAACGAACGTCGACCTGCTCGACACCATCTCACGGGAGGACATCCGCGAGTCCATCACGCAGGTCGCCGAGAAGTACCAGGAGATGCGCGTCCTCCACGCGCACGTCCGGTTCCACGAGCACAAGGAGAAGCTCCGCGGCACCCCGCTCATCCAGGCGCAGATCCGCCTGCGGACCACCCACGGGCAGGTGGCGGGCTCCGGCGAGGGGTACGGCTCGGAACACGCGTTCCACGTCGCGCTCGACAAACTCGAGCGGAACGTCCTCGAACTGAAGGGCGTCACCGCCGACGAGCGCTACCGCGGTCAGCTCCTCCGCAAACTCGGCGAACTGTAGACCGGCCCTCCGGCGTCCCCGGCTTCGGGCGCCGTCGACTCCTCGATTATCGACGCGTGAAGCCGGGTCTGTCACCAGCTGGTACCACTAGTACAAGCTTTCGGTGGCACAAACGGAACTATTGTAAGGTGGATTACAATCGTGCGCGACGGTGTGTCACGAACGAATCTCACACTCGGCCGGCGGCGCCTGCTCCGCGGAACGGCGGTCGGCCTCGGACTGCTCGGGGTCGGCGCGGGCGCGACGCCGGCGGCCGCACAGACGGTGGAGTCGTACCAGGTCGACCTCGTGGTCGGCGAACCGAACGAGGTCCTCGGCGAGAACGAGAGCGACTTCTACGGTCGGCAGGGTCGCCTCGTCCAGTACGTCCACGGGAACGTCGACGGCGTCACACGACGCGACACGTGGCTCAACTCGCTCGACCCCGACACGCGCGCGTGCCTCTCGTCCGACCCGATAGCCGTCTCGGCCGGCACGGCGTCGGTGGAGTTCACGGTCTCGGAGGGCTGTGAACTCCAACTCTCGCTGGTGTCGTACACGCTCCCGGGCGGAGCGTTCTCGTTCGAGACGGCCGACCAACAGGAGATGGCCGACGCGACGACCGGCACGTTCGGCCCGGGCGACCACTCTCTGGAGGTCGCGCTCCCGACCGGAGAACCCGCGGAACTGCCGTCGGGCGTGACCACCGAGGTGTACGCGGAGGGGTTCACCTCGCCGGTCGGCGTGGAGTTCCCCACCGGCGTCGGTGGCCGCGGGTACGTCCTCGACCAGTTCGGTCAGATGTACGTCGTCGACGACGGCGAGACGTCGGCGTTCCTCGACGTGACCGACCGGCTGGTCGAACTCGGCGACTCCCCCGGGGAACGGGGCTTGCTCGGCGCGGCGTTCCACCCCGACTTCCCCGAGGACGGACGGGTGTTCGTCCGCTACAGCGCGCCCCCGACCGCCGACACCCCCGACGGATACAGCCACACGTTCGTGCTCTCGGAGTTCGCGGCGACGCCCGACGCCGCGGACCCCGACAGCGAGCGGGTGCTCCTCGAGGTTCCCGAACCGCAGGGGAACCACAACGCGGGGTCGGTCGCGTTCGGCCCCGACAACCTCCTGTACGTCGCTGTCGGCGACGGCGGCGCGGCGAACGACCAGGGGCTGGGTCACGTCGACGACTGGTACGAGGCGGTAGACGGGGGGAACGGGCAGGACGTCACGCAGAATCTCTTGGGGAGCGTCCTCCGCATCGACCCCGACGGCGAGACGGACGGGAAGCCGTACGGCATCCCCGAAGACAATCCGCTCGTGGGGAGCGAGGGACTCGACGAGCAGTACGCGTGGGGCTTCCGGAACCCGTGGCGGTTCAGCTTCGACCGCGAGACCGGCGAGTTCTACGTCGCCGACGTCGGGCAGGGAATGTGGGAGGAGGTGAACCGCGTCGAGATGGGCGGCAACCACGGCTGGAACGTCTACGAGGGCACCCACCCGTTCATGGCCGACTCGGCGCCCGAAACCACCGACGACGGGGAGTCACTCCTCCCGCCCGTCATCGAGTACCCCCACGAGTCCGACGAGACCGACGTGACGGGCATCGCCGTTATCGGCGGGTACGTCTACCGCGGGTCGGCGCTCTCGGGGCTCGAGGGGAGATACGTCTTCGCCGACCTCCTGGCGAACGGACGGCTGTTCGTCGCCGACCCGCAGGAGGGAATCGACTGGTCGGTTTCGGCGATCGAACTCGGAGGCGTCAACGGGCCCGTGTTCTCGTTCGGGGAGGACACGGATGGGGAGCTGTACGTCTGCACGGCCGGCGAGAGCGGCGGGGTAGTCCGCCGGCTCACGGGAACCGACTGAGCTCGCGGCGAGCCGGCGGATCAGGTCGTCGTGGAGTGCGTGTACGACGTGGTGGCGTAGAGCGTCCCCTCGGCCGGGTCGTCGACGCTCACCAGTATCTGGCGGGTGGCGTCGCCGTCGGTCGGAGCGGTGTACGTCAGCGTGTACGTGGAGCTGAGGATGCCGCTGATCTCCTCGAGGACGCTGCTGAAGTCGGGACTGTCGAGGTCGATCCAGGTCCCGCCGACGTTCCCGGCGAGCACCTGCTTGTCGCCGTCGCCGTAGTAGTCGCCGAAGGTCTCCCCGTACACCTCGCTGAAGTCGCGCGAGACGGCGATGTACGTGTAGCCGACCAGCAGGCTCTCGACGTCCGCCATGGTGAGGTCGGTGACGCTCTCGTCGCTGTCGTACGCGTCGGGGTCGTCGACCTGTGCGGCCGCGTCGGTGATGTCGACGATGACCCGCTGGACGCCCGACCGGTAGGAGAGCTCCGTCGCCCGTTCGACGGCCTCGAAGTCGTTCTCGCGGAAGTCGCCGCCGCCGCTGGCCACCACGTCGTCGAGCGCGCTCTCCAGGACGGAGACGTCGGCGGTGAAGTCCTGGTCGAGTTCGACGTCGTCCTTGAACGTGATGAGCGAGTACCGACTGTCGACGCCGGCGGCGTCGAGGTCGGTGGCGAACTGCCGGATGTTCTCCAGCACGCCCTCGATGAACGAGCCCATGCTCCCGGTGTCGTCGAGCACGAACACGATGTCCGCGGCCCCGCCGCCGCTCGTCGACGACGAGACGGAGAGGTCCTCCTGCAGACAGCCGTCTTCACACAGGCTGAAGGCGTCCGCTCCCAGGTCGCCAGCGTCCCCGGCGTCGGTCATGACGCGCGTGAACACCGACACCTCCGGGTACGACGAGGACTCGACGCTGAGGACGTCGACGAGGTCGGACTCGGTGACGCTCGCCGGGTCGACCGGACACTCGACGCACTCGTCGACGTCGTCGTCGTCCTCCGCGCACGGGAGCGTGACCTCCAGCGCGTGGGTTCCGGGGCCGAACGTCCCGGTGTCCGAGTCGAACAGCTCCTGCTCGTCGGCGGTGCCGAAGCTGAACATCGAGTCGGGCATGGTGTACACCGCCAGCGAGAGCTGGAGTTCACAGCCCTCCGAGACCGTGAACTCCACCGACGCCGTCTCGTCGTCCACCTGTATCGGCTCCGAACTGACGCACGCACGCGTGTCGGGGTCGAGCGAGTTGAGCCACGTGTCGCGTTTCGTGACCCCGCTCTCGTCACCGTGGAGATACTGGATGAGTCGGTTCTGGGCGCCGTAGAAGTCGTTCTCGCTCTCGCCGAGTCGCTCCTCGACGTCGCCGGCGACGAAGTCGACCTGGTAGTAGCACGGCTCCGCCGCGGCCGCGACTCCGGTCCCCGCCAGTCCGAGCCCCGCCGCTGTACCTATTCCACCGATCGTTCGCATGTAATTCCGTCTTCTCATGTGTTTCAGTGACGACCGGCGAGAACCGGACGTCCCAGTCCCCGATACGGCAGTCCGGTAGTAGTTATAAACACCACGACAGGTCGTCTGTGTCAGCCAGACGAGCGACAATCGGGGCCAGACGGGCGCGCGACTCGACTGTCCCCGGACCGGGACGGGCGGGAGCGCGCGGAGGCCGTCCGTTGGGAAATCTTCGTGCGAGAATCGAGTGACGAGAGGCTGATTCGGTTGCGAGACGCACAGTTCGTTTCAGCGTGCCGAACGAATGCGATATCTCTGCCGACTACGCCAGAAACTGTACGGAATATATACCGCATACAACAGTTCTAAACAGGTAACATCGGAGAAATATCAGTTAGGTGTCGGTGGATGCCGAAGCGGACGCGGCCGACGCGGTCGCGTTATCGTCCCGGCTCGGTCGGGTCGGGACTCAGGCGCCGGCGAGTCGTTCCGCGATACGACGGGCGCCCTCCGCGGCGGCCAGGTCGGGTTCGTCGGGCGCGACCACCTCGACATCGCGCCCGAGTTCCGCCGCGAGGCGGCGCTCGAACTCCGCGGCCATGCCGGGGATGCAGACCATCCCGCCCGTGAGCGCGATGGAGTTGTCGAGCGCCAGCTGGTACGGCTTCATGTAGTCGTTGGCGAGGTCCGGCAGGAACTCGTTGGCCACCTCGTCGACGGCGGCGTCGAGGTACCAGTTCAGCGCGTCCATGACCGAGTCCTCGATGGTGAACTCGTGGGAGCCGCCACCGGGCTGCTGGATGACGTCCGAGAACGGCTCGAACGCTTCGAAGTCGCCGTGGGTCTCCTTGTACTCGCGGGCGGTCGTCAGGTCGACGTGGACGCGGCCCTGCGTCTCCTCCTCGACGTTCGCCACGATGCGGCGGTCGACGTCGTTGCCCGTGACCGACCCCGTCGAGAAGGGGACGAGCTGGTCGCCGCGGCGGTACGCGCACGCCTCCAGGTTCGTCGACCCCATATTGATAGAGACGAACACCTCGTCGATGGCCTCGACGCCGCCGCCCATCGCGGGGATGGCGCCGCAGAGCGACTCGGGGTACGAGCGCATCTCGTGGGCGCCGATGGCGGAGTCCTCGATGACGGCGGTGAGGTTCTCCAGCCCGGCGTCGTTCTCCATCGTCGGGATGGCGTACACCACCGCCGAGTCCTCGGGGACGGAGTTCGCGTGGAGCAGTTCGCGGAAGAACCGCCCCGCGAGCGCCGCCCGGTCGTCGTCCTCGGGGAGTCCCGACCGGAGCATGTACTCGACGCTGTCGGGGTACTCCGCGGCGGCCCGTTCGCCGAACAGGACCCGCTCGTCGCCGGTGATGGCGTCCTCGTAGGTGGCGAGGCAGGTGAGCGACCGGACCGTGGTCAACTCGTCCCCGTCGGCGTCCGCGGGGTAGCGGAGCACCGTCCGCGTCGAGCCGAGTTTCACGCCGACCGGAGTGGGCTGGCTGGAGTCGAAGCTGTCGTCGCTGGTGTTTGATTCTGCTGCCATGATTATGAGAGCGCAGCGAGGCGAGCGACGAACAGGAGGCTCGTTCGGTGGTGACCGGCGCCGAGGGGGGTCCCGCCGTCGTCGTCGAACGCGTCGAGGTGCGCGACGAGCGCCTCCTCGGCGTCGGCGCCGAGCCAGCCGACCCGTCGGTAGAACGCGAGCGCGTCGCGGGCGTTCGACCGCCCGCCGACGCCGACGAGGTAGTGGAGCCAGTCCAGCACGATGCGCGTTCCGACGCCCGAGCCGGGGAGGCTCGGGAGGTACGGTCGGTCCGCGCCGCCGGCCGCCGCCTGAAGCAGGAACGCGTCTTCCACCTGCGTCGCGCGCACGCACGCCTCCGCTCGTCCGAGGAAGTCGGCCGGGGTCGCCCACCGGGCGTCCGCCTCCTCGCCGGGCGTCGGCGCCGCTCCCGTCAGCGCTCGCAACTCGTCCGGGTCGTACTCGCTTGGGTTGAGCATCCGTTCGTCCGCTCCCTGTGCCGCTACTGTCCGGTTCCCCGTCCGACGTATAGCCGTTCGGTCCATATATCAGTCGTGAAATTTGGGTGCTCGTCACGCCGGCGACGCGGTCGAGTTCGTCCGTCTCGGTCCGGTCTGCGAGTTCGTGGGACCCGCCGCGGGCGTTCGCACGGCCGCGAGGCACGCGTGCGTCGGGGGGTTCGGTCGGACGGCGGTGTACTTTTCCCCGACTCACCCGCGGTACAGCGTCTCCGGCCCGTGGTCGTCGACCCAGGCGAACGCGAACAGGCGCTTTGCGGGGAGTCGCTCCAGCGCGTCGCCCGCGTACGCTTCGCCGGTGTGGGCGGCCGGCTGGTCGACCGTCTCACCTGTCGCGCCGTCCCACAGCGCGCCGCCGCCCCGGAACCCGCCCCGGCGCGGTTCCCAGTCGTACCCGGGGTCGCGGAACGCGTGTATCCCGTCCGCCGTCGCGAACACGACGGCGTCGACGCCACCGGCGCCGACCGTCGCGACGCCACCCGCGTCGGTCGCCGCTCCCCGACCGTTCTCGTCCCCGTGCGTCTCCCCGTCGCGTCCGTCGAGCACCGGTACCGGGACGCCGACCGCGTCGCCGTCGCGTTCCAACCCCAGCACGACCGCTTTCGGGTCGAGCCAGTCGAGCGACCACTCCCGCTCGCCGCTCCCGTTGCCGCGGTGTGCGGCGAGGCCGAACCCCTCCGCCGCGAAGTACGCCTCGTACGGACTGGTGTCGTAGTCGATGCTCGCCGGGGCGTCGTCGTCGCTCGCGGCCTCGCTCTCGCCGCCCGGCGGCGCCATCACGACACCGTCTCGGTAGCGCTCGCGGAACCGGCGCATCGAGTACACGGGCGCCGGGAGGACAGATAGCGAGGCGCCGGCCAGCTCGCCCGCGATGGCCTCCCCGAGCGACTGCTTCCACTCGCTGTCGGTCTCCCGGTCGTACATCACCAGGTCGTCGTCGGCCAGTTTCCCGGAGACGCCGAACTCCAGCGTCCGGTCGCCGACGCGGCGGTCGTAGACGACCGCGCTCCCGCACAGGGGGCACCACGTCACCGCGACCGGTCGGCCGGCGACGACGTCGTTGACGATTTCGTGGTAGTCGAGGGAGCGGACCGGGTACGCGCGCGCCGCGGCCGCCCTCTCCCCCTCGTCCGCCCACTCCGGTTCGACGACGAGCACCTCGTCGTCCGGGGCGCCGTCGTACTCGTCCGCGGAGCGGAACGACGGTTCCTCGACGGAGGGGATGGCGTCCCGTGGAATCACCCGCCGGACGGTCATCGCTCCCGCGACAGCACGAACGTCACGCGCTCCTTCCCGCTCCCCTGCGTCGTCCGGCCCGTCACCTCCACCGGGCCGAGGTAGCCCGTCCCCGAGACGTGCGTCCCCGCGCAGGCCGTCCGGTCGAACGGGTCGTCCTCGTCGCCGATTTCGACGATGCGTAGCTCCGCGATGGAGTCGGGTAGCAGGTCGATGCGGGTGCGCTGGGTGTCGAGTTCCGCCTCGGCGCGCTCCCGGTCCATCGTGTAGTGACGCACCGGGAGGTCCTCGTCGACCAGGTCGTTCATGCGCGCCTCCACGTCCGCGAGGTCGGTCTCGGAGAACTTGGGGTAGCGCGCGTCGAGGCGTGCGTGGTCCGCGTACAACTGGTTTCCGACCGTCTCGGCCTCGAACTCGTCGAGGAGGACAGCAGAGAGGAGGTGCTGGGCGGTGTGGTAGCGCATGTGCGCCGACCGCCGCCCCCAGTCGAGTTCCCCCGTCACCGCCGTCCCCTCCGCGGGGACCGTCCCGTCGACGCCGTGGTAAACGGTGTCCTTCTTGGTCACGGCGGTGACGCGCGCCTCGCCGCCGTCGAACCGGAGCGTCCCCGTGTCGTGCGGCTGACCGCCGCCGGTCGGGTAGAAGTGGGTCCGGTCGAGCACGACCCGGTCGTCTAACGCCCGCTCGACGGTCGCCTCGAACTCCCGGACCGAACTGTCCGCGAGGTAGAGCTGGTCGGTCACGTCGGAGGTACGCACCGGCGCGTACTTAGCGGTTGGTTCCGCGGCGGAGCGACCCGGCGGACGTCCTCCCGAGCGCCCGCCTCGCCGGAGTCCGTCGGTTCACCACGGTTTCGCTCCGTTGTTCCCCCGCCCGCGTCGCCGTTAGCCTTGTCGTAACGCCTAAGAACGAAACACACGTCATTTCGCGTAATGAGAACGACACGCCTCTCTCTCGGACCGGGCGGACAGCGGAGGTGGGACCCGTGGGCGTCGAGATAAAGGGGTCGCAGGTGACCGACGAGGAGTTCGCGGAGATGAAGCGGTTCGTCCGCGAGTACCTCGCGGCCTCCGTCGAGAGCGAGGACGACGGCGGGCGGATGCGGTGGTACCCGTGGCACTCCGCGGAGTACCGGTTCAACCACATCCTCAACGTCGTCGACCTCGCGGAGCGCATCGCCGACCGCGAGGGCGGCGACGCCGACGTGGTGCGCGTGGCTGCGGTGTTCCACGACGTGGCGAAACTGGAGGCCGAACAGGACGCGCACGCCGACGAGGGCGCGCGCGTCGCCCGCGAGTTCCTCACCGCGCACGGCGACTACCCCGACTCGTTCGTCGACGAGGTGTGTACGGCCGTGACGGAACACTCCTACCAGGGGCCGCTGTCGGACCTCCCGCTGGAGACGCGCTGTCTCATCGAGGCGGACCTGCTCGACAAGATCGGCGCGAACGGCACCGCGCTGATGCTCCTTCGCATGGGGTACGAGGCGCGCACGCACATGGACACGGCCCGGATGGTCCAGCGGGTGTACGAGCGCGGAGAGGACCACGTCGCCCGCGTCGAGTCGGACACCGCGGAGTCCATCGCACACGAACGACTCAAGCGGGTACGGTGGTTCCGCGAGTGGCTGGAGGAGGAGGTGGCTGGCATGGAGTGGGAACCCGACGATCTCGGCGGGAACTGACCGGTCGATTCGACGACGGCTCCGGCTGGGGCCGCCGTCTCAGACGGTATCGAGCACGCCGATGACGCGCTCTTCGGCCTCGCGGTCGGGGCCCTGCTCGCGTCCGTCGCGGTCGGCGTCGCGGTGCTCCGCCAGCGTCCGCTCCATCGCCTCGCGGAGCGGCGTCGACTCCCACCCGAGCGCCGCCAGTTTGTTCGTGTCGAGCACGTGCGGGTACTCCCGGTACAGCGGGAAGTCCGTCGTCGAGAGGTCGACGGTCGACAGTTCGCGGTCGCTGGCGTGGACCACCTCGCAGTCGGTGTCGAGCGCCTCGGCGACCAGGTCGACCGTCTCCTCCAGCGTGACGAGGCGGCGGTCGCCGACGTTGTACGCCTCGCCGGGGGCGCCGTCCTCGGCGACGACGCGGAGCGCGCGCGCGACGTCCTCGACGTACGCCCGGTGCCAGAGGTTCGTCCCGTCGCCGGGGACGACGACCCGGTCGTACGCCTCCACCCGGTCGAGCCAGTAGTCGAGTCGCTCGGTGTAGTCGTGGGGACCGTAGACGATACACGGCCGGACGGACATCGCGTTCACGCCGTCCGCGGCCGCCGCGGCCACCACCCGGTCTCCCTCGGCCTTGCGCGGGCCGTACGTCTCCATCGAGTCGTCCGTCGCCTGCTCGGCGGTGCAGTCGCACAGCGCGGTCTCGTCCTCGCGTTTGGGTATCTCCTCGGCCGCGTAGGCGCTCCCCGAGGAGACGTACACGTAGCCGTCGACGTCGGCGAACACGTCCACCGCCGTCTCCACCTCGCGCGGTTCGTACGCCACGCAGTCGATTACGAGGTCCGGCTCGACCGACAGGCTCGCCGCCCGGAGGTCGGTCTCGTCCGTCCGGTCGCCCTCGACGTGCGTCACGCCCTCGCGGTCGGCGAACGGGTTCTCGTGGTTCCCGCGGTTGAAGATGCTCACGTCGTAACCGTGCTCCAGCAGGTCCTCGACGACGTGTCTGCCGATGAATCGGGTACCGCCGACGACGAGCGCGGTGTCGCTCATGCTCGCTGGTCGTCCGGCGCGGTCGAAAAGCCGGCGGTCCGCGGGTCGATTGCCGCGGCCCGGTCCGTCGGGAGCGGCGCGGCCGCTCGGGTCGCGTGCCACCGGGTCGGCCGCGGTCAGTCGCCGCCGGTCAGTGCGTCGACGACGCGCTCCTCGGTCTCCCGGTCGAGCGCGTCGTCGGGACCGGTCACGCCGGCGTCGACGTGCGCCTCGGCCGTCCGCGCGACGGCCTCGTCCCGGGGGGTGGACTCCCAGCCGAGCGTGGCGAGTTTCTCCGTCGAGACGACCGCCGGGGCGGGCGTGTACAGCGGGAAGTCGGACGGGTCGACGCCGCGTGCGGCCAGTTCCCGCCCGCTCGCGTGGACCGCCTCGTAGTCGGTGTCGAGCGCCTCGGCGACCAGGTCGAGCGACCGCTCCAGCGAGACGGTGTTCCGGTCGGCGGCGTTGTACGCCTCGCCGGGGGTGCCGTCCTCGGCGACGACGCGGAGCGCGTGCGCGACGTCCTCGACGTACGCCCGGTGGAGCAGCGACCCGCCGTCGCCCGGCACCAGTACGCGGTCGTACTCCCCGACGCGGTGCACCCAGTAGCCGAACCGCTCGGTGTAGTCGTGGGGGCCGTAGACGAGCATCGGGCGGACCGACATCGCCTCGACGCCGTCGGCGGCCGCGTCGAACACCGCGCGGTCGCCCTCGGCCTTGCGCGGGCCGTACGTCTCCACCGAGTCGTCGTCCTCCTGGTCGGGGTCGCACGGGTGGAGGGGGGTCTCGTCCTCGCGCATCGGCACGTCGTCGCCGGCGTAGGCGCTCCCCGAGGAGACGTACACGTAGCGCGCGTCGGCGAACACGTCGGTCGCGGTGCGGACCTCGCCGGGGTGCATCGCGACCGTGTCGACGACGACGTCCGGGTCGGACGCGTCCCGCGCGCGTTCGAGCGCGTCGCGGTCGGTCCGGTCGCCCTCGACGCGCGAGACGTTCGCGCGGTCGGCGAAGGGGTCCTCGTGAGCCCCGCGGGTGAGCGTGGTGACCGCGTAGCCGGCGCCGAGAAAGTCTTCCACCGCGTGGCGACCGATGAACCGGGTACCGCCGACGAACAGGGCTGACTCCATGGGCGGTCGGTCGGCGACGGCGGGGAAGAAGGTGGGGATCGCGGTCGTCGGGCCGTCGGTCCGGCTCAGATGATCTGGGACCAGATGGGTTCGACGACGAAGAACAGCGACTGGAACCCGGCGTACAGCACCACCAGCGCGGACGCGAAGAGCGCGCTGTTCGGCCGTTCGAGTTCCATCCCGTTTCGGGCCTCGACCTGTCGCGCCTCGAACTCGAAGAAGTCCGAGATGACCATGCCGAGCACGAGCACTGACAGGACCATGCCGCCGTGCGGGTGGACGACGAGGTACGCGAACGAGAGGAGGACGAGCAGCACGTTCATCGCCTCGTGGGGGAGGTACCGCGAGAGGGGCTCGTCGCCGTCGTTCTCGTCCGCCTCCTCGGCGTACGAGCGCTGTGCGAGCACGCGCGTCTCGAGGTTCACCAGTACCAGCGCCATGATGACGAACGGTAGGGCCCCCGCGACGGACTCCAGCGCCCCCAGCGGGACGAGGAACTCCAGCGGTAGCGGTTGCATACTGGACCCTCGGACCACGACTCATTAGTAGCTTTCCAATCGGCGGTGGACTCACCGCCTCCCGGTCGGTCGGTCGCGGCGCTCGCCGTCCGGTCGTCGGCCGGCGCGGCGCCGCTCGCCCGACCGTCGGTCACCGCGACCGGGGGAGCGCGCCGGCCTCGAACAGTTCGACGCTCCCCTCGGCGCGGACGTCGAGCGTCGTGCCGGGCGGCACCGTCCGCACGACTCGGTCGTCGGCGACGAGCGACACCTCGCTGTCGTCGCGTTCGACGCGGAGGCTCGCCGCCCCGCCGACGACCCGCGCGTCGGTCCGGGTCGCGAACGGCGAGACGGGCACGACGGAGAGTCCCGTCCCGGGCGCGAGCAACGGCCCGCCCGCGGCGCGGGCGTAGCCGGCGCTCCCCAGCGGCGTCGCCACCACCACCCCGTCGGCGCGGAACCCGTCCAGCCGCTCGCCGCCGGCGTACACGGAGTACTCGGAGATGCCCGCCGGTTCGTTCGTCATCAGGCTCGCGTCGAAGAGCGCGCGCGCGACCCGCTCGCCGCCCGTGCGGACGACCAGCAGCGGGTGGTCGACCGTCCGCCCCCCGTCGGACGCGAACGCGTCGAGCGCTGCGTCGAGGTCGGCCGCCCGGACGGCGTGCTCGCTCGTCCCGGCGTCGACCGGAACCAGCGGCGCGGCCGGGTCCGCCAGCGCCGCGTCCACGAGCGCTCGCTCGCCGACCGTCACGAGCGCGTCGATGCCGGGTGCGTCGGGCGCGACGACCGTCCACCCGGCGCCCTCGACGGTCCGCCGAACCGCCGCGTCGTCACCCGTAACCGCCACCCGGAGGTCGGTCATCGTCCGGGGTTCTCCCCCGGCGGACTTAACGGCCGTGGGTCGGTTCGCCGCCGCGAACGGGGCGGCGTGCCGTCTGCCGAGTACCGGACGCGCGGGACGGACGAGGAGGGGTCGGCCACCGAGTCGAGCGGTGTGCGAGTCGACTCACCGCGCCTACCGCGCGACCCGGACGAACTCGTAGGCGTACACCCAGTTGAGCATCACGTACGTCACGACGCCGAGGGTCAACGAGAGTATCCACGTCCCGGCGGCGACGCGGCCGACGCGCCGGTGGGGCGTCTCGGTCCGCAACTCCGCGGGCGTGTGCGTGACGCCGAGCACGAGGGCGTACAGCACCACCGGGACGGCGACGACGGAGAGGACGATGTGGACCGCGAGCATGAGGAGGTAGCCGAGTTCGACCGTGCCCGCGTACGCCCCGAGGAACGCCGTCTCGCGGATGACGATGTGTTTCTCGCCGGGACCGCCGCCGACTTTCGCGAGGTAGAGGACGAGAAACAGCACGATGAGGCCGAACGACGCGCTCATCGCGGCGGCGTGCTTGCGCACCTCTCCGCGGCGAATCCACCGCCAGCCGAGCACGAGCAGCACCGTCGTCACCGTGTTCACGGCGGCGATGGCGTGGCTGAGGAGGTTCACCTGCGCCTCGGTGAGCGAGGGGAACACCGACCCCGGGACGACGCCGGCGAACGTCCCGAGTACGAGCGCGTACCCGACGACCGACAGCACCGCGACGGTGGCGCGCGGGTGCTCTTTCATCGCCCGGAACGCCCCGGAGGCGTCGGCAGTTGCCATGGCCGGTCGTTGGCGACGACCGGTCTTGCGTCTTCGGGTTCGCGGCTCGCACGCTGCACGGCGAACGGGTCTACGCGCCGCGGTCGCTCCCAACACTTACCGTCCTCTCGTCGCTCGGTCGTGTATGGTCACCGACGCGTCGCGCTCGGCCGTCGACGACGCGCTCGCACGCCTCCGCGACGAGTGGGGGGTGTTTCCCCTGGAACGGAAGGAGTGGGACGTCTCCCCCGACGACTGGGACCGCGACCGGGAGCGGTTCGACGCCGGCACCGTCGGCGGCGCGGGCGCGTGGGTCCGTCGCGGCGACGGCCGTGCGCTCGTGGTGCGTCACGAGGGCGACACCGCGTGGTCGGAACCGGGGGGGAAGCAGGAACCCGGCGAGTCGCTCGCCGAGACGGCCGTGCGCGAGACGCGCGAGGAGGCGAGCGTCGCCGTCGAACTCGCGGGCGTCCTGACGGCACACCGAATCGTCGTCCGCGCTCCCGACCGCTCCGCGCTCCACCGCCTCATCGCGATATTCGACGCCGAGTACGCCGGCGGCGAGGCGGACCCGCGCGACGGGGAGATTGCGGCCGTCCGGTGGGTCGCCGACCACCCGGACGACCTGCTGTACCCCGAAGTCGCCGAGTATCCGCTGTGACCCGTCGGGTGACACCCCTCCCCGGCCCCCGACGGGGAAAGACATACAACGCGATGCGACCCACTCGTCCCCGTGTCGTCCCTCCGGCGTCCCGCCCGTCTCCCGCTCCTCGCCCGCGAGCCATGAGCGGCGTGCCGCTCTCGGCCGTCGCGGCGTGGATGCTCGACTGGTGGGAACTGTGGACGCTCATCGTCGCGGGTCTGCTCGGCGTCCACATCGCCCCGCGAGTCGTCGCACGGACCCAGCGGGTCCGCCCCCTGCCCGCTCCCGTCGCCGACGCCGTCGCGGCGGTCGGCGTCCCCGCCGACCGGGTCGCCGTCGTCGACACCGACGACCGGGTCGTCGCGTACGCGGCCGGGCTCTCGCCCCGGTACGGCCGGGTGTTCGTCTCGACGGGTCTCCTCGACGCGCTCCCGCCCGCGGAGGCGGCGGCGGTCGTCCGCCACGAGTACGGCCACCTCGCGCGCAGACACGTCCCGCTGCGCGTCGGCGTCCCCTGCGCGTACGCCGTCGCGTGGGCCGTCGACGCGACCCTCTACGGCGCCGCGGGGCTGTGGACGGGCGCGGCGCTCGCGCTCCCGCTCGCGTACCTCTCGGTCCGGGTCGCGCGCTGGACGGAGTTCGACGCCGACGCGTTCGCCGCCCGGGCCGCGGGCGACGCGTTCGCGGCCGCGCTCGCGCGCCTGGCCGAGACTGGTCACCTCCCGGACGACGACGCCGGACCGCTCGCGCGCCTCTCGATGCACCCGGCGCTGGCGGCCCGGCTGGCGCGACTCGACGCCGCCCAGCGGGACGCCCCGCGCGCCGGGACGGGCGAGCGCGCCGACTGAACGCGCCCGGTCCCGGCGCTCGCCCGCTCCCCGGTGTCGGCCCGCTCAGACGACGCCCGTGAACGACGCCACCTCGCGGGCGGCCGACTCGCTCATCCCGTCGCCGAGGATGGTGTAGCGGTCGCGAATCTCGTGGGCGGTGGTGAGCGCCTCGACGACCGTCTCCTCGTCGACGCCGAGGTCCGCCGCCGTCGTCGGCGCGCCGAGGTCCGCGAGCGCGTCCCGGATGGCGCGCCACTGCCCCTTCTCGCCGGTGTGGAGGAACTCGGTCATGATGGAGCCGACGCCGGCCTGGTGGCCGTGGAGCGCCGCGCCGGGCGCCAGCCGGTCGAGTTGGTGCGAGAAGAGGTGTTCCGCGCCCGACGCCGGCCGCGAGGACCCCGCGATGGACATGGCGACGCCCGAGGAGACGAGCGCCTTCGAGACGACCCACGCCGACTCCTCCAGCCCAGGCTTGATGGAGTCAGCGTTGTCGACGAGCATCTCGGCGGTCATCTCGGCGAGCGCACCGGCGTACTCGCTGTACTCGACGTTCTTCAGCCGGCGGGCCAGCCGCCAGTCCTTGACCGCCGTGTAGTTGGAGATGATGTCCGCACAGCCCGCGGTCGTGAGGTCCCACGGCGCGTCGGCCATGATCTCGGTGTCGGCGACCACCGCGAGCGGCGGGTCGGCCGCGACCGAGTGGCGGCTGTCGCCCTCCGGGATGGACGACCGCCCGGAGACGATGCCGTCGTGGCTCGCCGCCGTCGGGACGGAGACGAAGCCGACGCCGAGTTCGTCGGCGGCCATCTTCGCGATGTCGATGGGCTTGCCGCCGCCGAGCGCGACGAGGTACGTCGCGCCCGCGGCCTCCGCGGCTTCCACGACGCCCGCCACCTCGGCGAAACTGGCCGACTCGACCGTCGTACTCGCCGCGCCGTCGAACTGCGCGCGGAGTCGGTCGCCGGCGATGGCGTCGGGCGTCGGGCTCGTGACGAGCAGCGGCCGGCCCGCCAGCGACAGTTCCGCCACCGCGTCCCCCACCTCGTCGAGCACCCCGTGTCCGACGAGGACGTTCCGCGGGAGCTTTATCCACGTCGTCTTCCCGAACATGCCACTCGAATCGCCGCGCCGGGGCAAAGGGCTTCCCATGTAAACGCAACTGGACACTACACCTGTCCCCCTCTGTCCGATAGAGGCTGCATGGCAGTCCGCTCGACGCTCCGTCGTCCAATCGACTGGTTCCTCGTCACCGGGAAACGACGCGTCGTCGCGCTCGCCCTGTTCGTCTTGGTGTGTGTCGTCCTCGTCGTCCTCGGCGTGCTCGCGCCGGGCGGGATGCGCGACCTGTTGAACGAGCAGAACACGGTCGAAACACTGTTCAACACGCTGTTGAGCGGTATCATCCTGCTCGTCTCCGTCGTCGTCTCGGTCAACTCGCTGGTGGTCTCCCAGGAGTTGACGCCCATCGGCGACCAGTACGACCGCATCTCCGACTCGTGGGAGTTCCGTCAGCGGACCGCCTCCGAGTTCGGGTCGACCGAGTCGGCGGCGCGGCCGAACGTGTTCCTCATGTCGCTCGTAGACGGGATTCGCGAACGACTCGACGCCATCGACGTCCCGGACGAACTCGACGACGAAGTCCACCAGGACTTCGAGGAGTTCGTCGAGGGGACTCACGGGGCGCTCGACCACACGGACGATTTGCTCGACTCCGAGACCGGGTCGTTCGCGGTCACGCTGTTCAGCCCGGCGTACGACCCCACGGAGTTCATCGAGGAGGCGCGCCTCCTCCGGCGATACGACGCCGACCTCTCGGAAGACGCGAAGGAGCGCATCAACGAGGTGGTGGACGCGCTCCAGTACCTCGCCACCGCGCGGGAGTACTTCAAGACCATCTACTACAAGCGGGAGTTCTCGTACCTCTCGCGGGACCTGCTGTACACGGGGCTACCGTCCATCCTGTTCATCTCGTACGTCCTGCTCGCGGTCAACGCGGAGTCGTTCGCGGGGACGACGCTCGGCATCGCCAACCTCGTGTTGTTCCTCGGGGTGGCGTACGCCGTCGCGCTGACGCCGTTCATCGTGCTCACCGCCTACGTCCTGCGGACGGCCGTCGTCGCCGAGCAGACGACCGCCTCGGGCGGGTTCATCATCGGCGAGCGGAGCCACCAGCCGCTCTCGGAGGCGCGTACGCCCGCCTCGCAGCGGTCGGGACCGGAGGGAGCGGACGACTAACCGCGTCCACACGCAACGGAGTCCGGAACCGTTTTGCTTAATGTGTCGTAATCAATTAACACATCTGTAACGGTCCCACGTGGATTACCCCCTATGAAACTCCGGCCGTTCCTCAGACGCCCCCTCGACTGGTTTCTCATCACCGGGAAGCGACGCGTCGTCGCGCTCGTCCTGTTCGCGCTGACGTGTCTGTTCCTCGTCGTCCTCGGCGTGCTCGCACCGGGTGGGATGCGCGACCTGCTGAACGAGCAGAACACGGTCGAAACACTGTTCAACACGCTGTTGAGCGGCATCATCCTGCTCGTCTCCGTCGTCGTCTCGGTCAACTCGCTGGTGGTCTCCCAGGAGTTGACGCCCATCGGCGACCAGTACGACCGCATCTCCGACTCGTGGGAGTTCCGTCAGCGGACCGCCTCCGAGTTCGGGTCGACCGAGTCGGCGGCGCGGCCGGGTGTGTTCCTCATGTCGCTCGTAGACGGGGTCAGGGAACGACTCGACGCCATCGACGTCCCGGACGAACTCGACGACGAAGCCCGCCAGGACTTCGAGGAGTTCGTCGAGGGGACTCACGGGGCGCTCGACCACACGGACGACCTGCTCGACTCCGAGACCGGGTCGTTCGCGGTCACGCTGTTCAGCCCGGCGTACGACCCCACGGAGTTCATCGAGGAGGCGCGCCTCCTCCGGGGATACGACGTCGACCTCTCGGAAGACGCGAAAGAGCGCATCGACGAGGTGGTGGACGCGCTCCAGTACTTCGCCACCGCGCGGGAGTACTTCAAGACCATCTACTACAAGCGGGAGTTCTCGTACCTCTCGCGGGACCTGCTGTACACGGGACTGCCGTCCATCCTGTTCATCTCGTACGTCCTGTTGGCCGTGAACGCGGAGTCGTTCGCGGGGACGACGCTCGGCATCGCCAACCTCGTGCTGTTCCTCGGGGTGGCGTACGCCGTCGCGCTGACGCCGTTCATCGTGCTCACCGCCTACGTCCTGCGGACGGCGATCATCTCCGAGCAGACGACCGCCTCGGGCGGGTTCATCATCGGCGAGCGGAGCCACCGGCCGCTCTCGGAGGCGCGTACGCCCGCCTCGCAGCGGTCGGGACCGGAGAGCGCGGACGACTGACTCCCGCCCGAGTCACGCGAGTGCGCCGAGCGTCCCGGCGGCGTCGAGCAGGAACGCGACGCCGAACCCGCCGAGGACGAGCGCGGACAACGCCGCCACGACGGGCGCGAGCGCCTCCACTCTTCGGCGCGCGCCCGCCAGCGCCGTCGGGAACCCCGTCACCCACAGGCCGATGCCGCCGAAGAAGCCGACGAGCAGCGCCGGACTCCCCGTCTCGACGACCAGTTCGCCCGCGAGGCCCGCCACTCCGGCCTCCGCGAACACGTCGACCCGCCCGGGTCTGAGCAGGCCGACGCCGACGGTGAGCCAGAACAGCAGCTGGTACGGGTTCGTCAGCGCGAGCACGAACGCCTTGCGGAAGCCCGCGGACGCCTCCACGGCCGGGTCGGGGTCGAGGAACGACCCGCGGACCTCGCGGGTCGCCCCGTACGCGTAGTACAACATCAACAGTCCGCCGACGCCGACCATCCCGCCCCGGACGAGCGGGTAGCGCTCCACGACGCTCACGACGCCGACGAGCGCCAGCACGAAGAAGGTGAAGTCGGCCGCCGCCGCACCGAGACCGGCGCGGATGCCGGCGACCCGACCGCGGACGACGCTCTCCTCCGCGATGACGGCGTTCATCGGTCCCGGCGGAGCGGCGAGCGCGAGGCCGAAGACGACCCCGGCGGCGACGGTGACGGGGAGGGTTGCCACGTCGGGGCGGAGGCGGACGCCGGTGTTAAGCGCCGCGGTGGGCGTCCCGGGAACGACCCGCGGTCGGCGTCGGTCGGCACCGTCCGCGGAGGCACGGACTCACGCCAGCGCGAGCACCGCGTCCGATGCGGCGCCCACGACCGTCTCCCACACGGAGAATCCGGTGACCATCGCGAGCAGGGTGTCGGCGCCGAAGAAGGCGAACAGGGCGGCGCCCGCGAGGTGGGCTTTCCGCACGTCGAAGCTGTGGGAGAACCGGTGGAAGACGTACGCGTTCGCCAGGCTCACGGGGACGATGACGAGCATCTCGCCCGCCCAGATGGCCGACGTGGCACCGTACTGTGCGGCCAGCGAGATGGTGACGAGTTGCGTCTTGTCGCCGAACTCGCCGGCGGCCATCATCGCGAAGATGGAGAGGTAGCTCCCGAGCGTCCCCGAGAACTCGCGGCCGAGCACGGTGACCTCGCCCGCGACGTCGGGGACGAGCGCGTTTCCGCCGTCCGTCTCGGCGGCGTGCGCGCCGGCCCCCTTCGCCGGCGCCGAGCGGAGCAGCAGGACCGCGAACATCAGGAACATCGCCGCGGTGAACGCGTCGAGCAGGAACGGCGAGAGCGCCCGCTGGATGGCGGCACCGAACGCGACCTCCAGGGCCGTCCACCCGGCGAACGCGCTACCGGCGGCGGCGACGACGACCGCCGGTCGGTACCGCGTCGAGAGGCCCGCGATGATGAACTGGACCTTCTCGCCGGGCAGCACGGCGAGTTGTGCGACCGCTGCCACGACGAGGATTTCGACGTATCCGGTCACGCGCCGCTCGTCCCCTCGTCCACCGAACCGCCGTTGTCCCTGATGGCCTCGGCGGCGCGCACGCGCACGGACGCCGCCACCCGCTCGGGCAGGCTCTGCTCGTCGCCGTTCGCGACGACGGTCACCATCCCGAACGGCGCGACGTCGACCACCTCGACGACGGTCCCCGGAGTGATACCGGCGCGTTCGAGGTACTCCAGTTCGTCGTCGTCGCGGTCGCTCACGCGGGCGATGACGACCCGGTCGCCCACCGCCGCGTCGCTCAGCGGCCAGGAGTCGTCGCCGTTCGGCGGTTCGAGGTCGACGCCGGGGATGGGGTCGCCGTGGGGGTCGACCGCCGGGTCGCCCAGCGCCTCCGCGACCCGGCGCTCGAACGCCTCGCTGATGTGGTGTTCGAGCGCGTCCGCCTCCTCGTGGACCTCGCTCCAGGAGTAGTCGAGGTGTTCGGCGAGGTACGCCTCGATGAGACGGTGGTGGCGGATGACCTCCAGCGCGACGGTCCGCCCCTCGTCGGTGAGTTCGACGCCCTTGTACTTCTCACGCTCGACGAGGCCCCGTTCGGCCAGTTTCTCGAGCATGCTCGTCACGGTGGGCGGGGTCTTGCCCAACCGCTCGGCGATGGCGGAGGTCGACACCGGCGCTCCGTCCTCGGACTCGAGGACGTAGATGGCCTTCAGGTAGTCCTCCATCACGTCGCTCAGCATCTCGTCCGGGATTAGACGGTGCTAATCCTTATAGTCGGCGGGTCGAACGCGGCGCGCTAGACGCCCTGACCCATCAGGTGGCTCCGGAGCACGTCGGGCGTCTTCACGCCGGCGTCCGGGTTCACCACGACGACGCCGTCGTCGTCGTCGAACCGGCCGGCGTCCGCGAGTCGCCACGCGCCCGCGAGCGCGACGCCGCCCGCACCGCCCACCTCCATCGCCGTCGACTGCGCCGCCGTGACCGCGCTCTCCAGGGCGTCGTCGTCACTCACGGTGAGCGCGTCGCCGCCCGCCGTCTCGAGCGCCCCGAGCGCGAGGTGGCCGCCGACCGGCGCCTCGATCTCGAGTTCGCCCACGATGGTGTCTGGCGTCTCCCACGGCTCGACGGCGTCCGCGCCCGCCTCCCACGCCGCCGCGACGGGCGCACACCCCTCCGGCTGGACCGCGTAGACGGGCGGGACGGCGTCGGCGACGCCCGCGTCGCGGAGTTCGCGGAACCCCTTGACGACCCCGACGAGGAGTTCGCCCGTCCCCACGGGGAGCACCACCGCGTCGGGCGTCCCCCGTTCGGCGTGCAGTTCGAACGCGAGCGTCTTCGCCCCCTCGTGGCGGTACGGCGTGGTGAACTCCTGGAGCGAGTGGTAGTCGGTCTCCAACTGCTCGTCGACGGCCGCGGCGGCGTCGCCGTACCGCCCGCCGACGACGCGCATCTCGCCGCCGTGGACGTTCACCATCGCCTTGTTCGAGAACGCCGTCCGCGAGGGGACGAACGCGTACGACCGGAGGCCCGCGAGGCCGGCGTACGCGGCGGCCGACTGGCCGGCGTTGCCCGCGGCCGCGAGCGCGAGCGGTTCGACCCCGCGCTCGGCGGCGGCCGTCGCCGCGAGGCTCATCCCGCGGTCGATGAACGTCCCCGTGGGGTTGCGCCCCTCGTCTTTCAGTTCGACCGACTCGACGCCCAACTCGGCCGCGAACGCGTCCGCCCGGACGAGCGGCGTGGCCCCCTCGTTCGCGGTGAGACCGGCGTCCGCCGAGAACGGGAGTAGCGCGTCGAATCGCCAGTGTCCCGGGCCGTCGCCCGCGAGCGGCGCGTCGGCGCCGAGGGCCCCGAGCGCGTCGTAGTCGTACGTCGGGTCCAGCGGGCCGTCGCACGCCGGACAGCGACCGTGCTCGTCCGCGTCGAACGACTCCCCGCAGGCCGTACACGTCAGCCCCCGGAACGCCTCCGTCGTCTCCATGGGCGGCCCGACGGTCCGCCCGCGCAAGGGTGTAGTGGTTTCCCGGCGGCCGGCGGCGCCGCGGGTACGCATTTGTACGACGCGGCCGAACGTCGGCCCATGCCAGACAGCGTCGCCGTCGCCGGGGCGGGCCTCGCGGGTCTCGTCGCGGCGCGACACCTCGCGGACGCGGGCGCGGACGTGACCGTCTACGAACGACGCGACGAGGTCGGCGGACGGGTCCGTTCGCGGGAGCGCGACGGGTTCGTCCTCGACCGGGGGTTCCAGGTGCTGTTCACCGGCTACCCGGCCGTCGAGCGTGAACTCGACCTCGACGCGCTCTCGCTCCGGCGGTTCTCGCCCGGCGCGGTCGTCTGCTCGGGCGCGGAGGGCACTCGTGCGGCGCTCGCGGACCCGTTCCGCGACCCGGGGAGCCTCGTGGAGTCGGCGTTCAACCGCCAGGTGACGACGAGCGACAAACTCCGGACGCTCGCGCTCCGGCGCGAGTTGACGAGCAAGCCCGAGTCGTGGTTCTTCTCCGGTTCGGACGAGTCCATCGAGGAGTACCTCCGCGAGTGGGGGTTCTCGCGGCGCTACCGCCGCAACTTCGTCGCGCCGTTCTACGGCGGCATCACGCTCGACCGCTCGCTGTCCACGTCGAAACACGTGTTCGCGTCCACGTTCCGCGCGCTCTCGACGGGGGACATCGCCGTCCCCGCCGACGGGATGGGCGCCATCACCCGCCAGTTGGCCGACCGGGCGCGCGCGGCCGGCGCGGACCTCGTGCTCGGCGAGGGCGTCGAGACTGTCGAGCAGACCGGCGACGGTGTCCGCGTCGAGACGACGGAGCGCGCACTCGACGCCGACGCCGCGGTGGTCGCCACCGACCCGCCGGCGGCGCGCGAGTTGACGGGCGTCGAGTCCGTCCCCACGGAGGGGCGTCCGTCCGTCGCGCAGTACTACGCGCTCCCGGACGACACGCCGCTGTCGACCGGCCGGAAGATTCTGCTCAACGCCGACGACGACGCGCCGAACGTGGTGGTCCCGCTGACGGACGTCGCCCCCGAGTACGCGCCCGCGGGGAGCCAACTGCTGTGCGCGACGTTCCTCGGCGAGGCGGCGCTGAACCACGACGCCTCGGCGCTCGCGGCGGAGACGCGCGCGGCGCTCGCGGCGTGGTTCCCCGAGCGCACGTTCGACGGACTCGACCGCCTGCACACCGACCGCATCCGCTTCGCGCAGTTCGACCAGCCGCCCGGAATCCACGAGCGCCTGCCCGACGTGACCGCCCCCGACGGACCGGTGTTCCTCGCCGGCGAGTACACCGAGTGGTCGTCGATTCAGGGGGCGATGGAGAGCGGGCGGACGGCCGCGCGGGCGGCGCTCGACGGCCGCTGACGCGCCCGGGCCTCGGCGGGAATCGCGGCGGGGTCGGTCGAAACGCGGACGACCGGGAGGCGCGACCAGTCGACCCGGGCGGCGGCGCGGAGCGCCGATTCCAGCCCCCGGTGGGCGCTCGACTTCGGGCCGACGCCACCGAGTCCCTCGCTGTTCGGGTCCACGGCGCTCACAGCAGCCGCCGGAACGCCCCGAGCGGCGGGAACGTCAGCGTCTCGTCGTCGTCCTCGGCGCGGACGAGCGGTCGGAGCGCGTCGGGGTCGGTGACGAGGGGACTCCGGAAGTCGCTCGCGCGCATTCCGTTCACCTCCGCGCCCCCGGCCAGTCGGGTGAACGCAGGGAGCATCAGTACGTCCGCGCCGCGATACGCCGCCTCGCCGTAGAGGTAACACGGCGTGCGTCGCCCCTCGACGTCGATGGTGGGGTGGTCGTGGCCGACGACGTACAGCGCCGCGTCCTCGTCGGTCGGGGGGGTCTCGTCACCGTGCCGGACGACGGTGGGTCCGCCGGCGTCGGGCTCCCCCCCGAGCACGTACGCGTCGTGGACGGGCCCGTCCCACACGTCCGCGAGTACGACGTCGTGGTTCCCGCGGACGAGCACCGGTCGCGCACCCGCGTCGCGGCAGGCGTCCGCGAGCGCCGCGAGCGAGCGCTCGGCGGCGACGCTCGCGCGCCCGAACTCGTGGAGCACGTCGCCCGCGACCACCATCTCCGCGGGCGCGAACCGGTCGAGGAGCGCGACCAGCCGACCCCGGAGGTCGCCCGCCTCGTCCAACGGGACCGCAACGTCCGACGCCTCCGCGCGCCCGACGTGGAGGTCCGCGAGGACGAGCGCGTCGTGTTCGCGCAGGTAGACGGCCCGGTCGCGGAACGCCGCGTTCAGCACGGCCGGCGCTTCTCCGCGTCGGAGGTTAGTGCTGTCGGGGCGGACCCGACGAGTGACGGAGACGACGCGGGAGGGACGGGGCGACCGACCCACCGTCGGGCACGCACGAGGGGCGCAGCTACTTGGTCCCCCCCGCAGAAGCCCCGGGCGATGCACGTCGCAATCCTCGGCGCGTACGGGAGCGCCGGCGTCGCCGCGGCCCAGACGCTCGCCGACCACACCGGCGAGGGAGCGGTCCTCGACCGCCTGACGCTCGTGGACGGGGGCGACCCCGGCGGCGGACTCTGTATCCTCCGCGGCTGTATGCCCTCGAAGGAAGTCCTCTCGGCGGCCGAGCACCGCTACCGCGCCCGCCACGACGACCGGCTGGCGGGCGACCCCCCCGAGATGGACCTCGAGCGGATCGTCGAGCGGAAGAACGGCCACACGTCGTCGTTCGCGGCCCACCGCCGCTCCGCGATCCACGAGTTGGCGGAACACGACGGCGTCGAGTTCGTCCACGAGGACGCCCGGTTCGTCGGCCCGCACGAACTCGAACTGTCGGGGGGCGACCGCCTCGACGCCGACTACGTCGTCGTCGCCACCGGGTCGACGGTGAACGCGCCCGACACCGACGGCATCGACGACGTGGACTACTGGACGAGCGCGGACGCGCTCGACGCGACCGAGCTCCCGGAGTCGGGTATCGTCGTGGGGTTCGGCTACGTCGGCGTCGAACTCGTCCCGTACCTCGCGGAGGCGGGGGTCGACCTCACGGTGGTCGAACACGACGAGCGCCCGCTGGACGACGCGCCCGCCGCGTTCGGCGACGAACTGCTCGCTGTCTACCGCGAGGAGTTCGGCGTCGAGGTGCTGACCGAGACGCACGAGGAGCGGCTGGAACCGACGGACGACGGCGGCGTCCGCCTCCACACCGACCGGACGGACGAGGCGGCGACGGTCGAGGCGGACGACCTGTTCGTCTTCACCGGTCGCCGGCCGAACCTCGGCGGCCTGCACCTCGGCGCGACGGACCTCGACCCCGGACCGGGCTGGGTCGACGCGACGATGCGCGCGACCGACGACGAGACGGGCCGGACGTACGTCGTCGGCGACGCGAACGGCCGACAGCCGCTGTTGCACGTCGCCAAGGAGCAGGGCTTCCTGGCGGCCGACAACGTCGTCGCCGCGGCCCGAGTCGAGACGAGTGGCGGGACGCCGGAACTCGAGGAGTACCACCCCGTCACCCACGAGGTGATGTTCGCCGCGGCGGCCGTCTACCCGTACGCGCGGGTGGGACACACGGCCGACTCGGCGCGCGAAGCCGGCCACGAGCCGGTCGTCGCGACCCGCCGCGCCGAGCAGGACGGCGTGTTCAAGACCAAGGCGGCCGCCCGCGGACTCGCCCGACTCGTCGTCGACGCCGACGACGGGACGGTCCTCGGCTACCAGGGCCTCCACTACCACGCCGACGTGATGGCGAAGACGATGCAGGTGGCCGTCGAGCGCGGCGCCGACGTGCGCGAGTTGCCCGACCGGGCGTACCACCCGACGACACCCGAGATTCTCGACGGACTGTTCCGGGACGCGAGCGGGGCGCTCGACGGGGAAGACGGGGACGGATAGACGGGGCGGGCGGCCACCGACGCACGAGCGCGACGGCGCCGCCCCCGCCCTCCGCCCGCGGAAAGCGACACGGGCTTGTCCGGCGGACCCCTGACCGGGCGTATGGAGGCGACGACCGCGGGACGGTACCGCGTGGTGAGCGGACCGGAGGAGCGCACGCCGGCGGGCGACGACTCGGCGGAGTCGGAACGCCGCCCGACGTTCGTCTTGGTCACCCTCGACGCGGCCGAGGGGGACGGAGCCGGCGACGCCGACGAGTACGACCCGGTCAGGGTGGCCGCCGCCGGCTACGAGGGGGCGCTCGCGGCGGACGTGGCGGCGCTGGAGTCGGGGTACGTCGTCGAGGCGACCCTCGAGTGGGTCGACGGGCACGCGCGGTTCGCGTCGGTTCGCGTCGAGCGCCGCACCCGCTACCGGTTCGCGGACGGCGTGACGGACCTGTTCGAGGCCGCGCGCGCCGCGTGGGACGACGCCCGCGCGGCGGGCGACGCGATGGCCTCGCGCGTCACCCGCGACACCGACGGCGACCCGAACGGCGCGCTGTACGTCTTCGCCGACGGCGGAGGCGGGGACGCGCGCTCGCCGGTCCGCCGGGCGGCGACCGCCGGAACCGGAGCGACCGGGAGGCGCGACCTGTTCGCCGCGTTCCGCGACGGGACGACCCCGCTCGACCCGCTGGTCGAACGGGTCAACGAGGACGCCGGCGAGGGCTCGCGCGAGGTGTTCGTCCTCCGCCCGGCGGACGGGCGGTTCGTCGTCGTGTACATCGCCTTCGAGAAGGGTGGACTGCTCGCGCGGACGGTCCGAGACACCTACTTTTGACGGCTTCCGACGGGCTCTCGGCGCTCGACCGGGCGTCTCACTCTAGGAGGAGCGAGAAACCCCACGTTCCCTCGGCGGGACCCTCCGCCTGACTGCCGGTGGCGGTGGCGTTCGTCTCGTTGGTCGCCGTCCCGTCGGCGGTCGTTCCGTCGGTGGCCGTCCCGGTGGAGACGCTGTAGGTCGACTCGAACCGGTGTTCGCCGACCGGCAGACAGGCGTCCTCGTCGGTCGGCGCCCCGTACAGTTCCAGGTCGGCCGAGACCGACTCGTCCGGTTCGAGCGCCACCGTGCGGTACTCCATCGTCGTGGCGACGCCCTCGTGGAGCCGCCAACAGTCGGGGTCGGTGGGGTAGTCGCCGCCGGCCGGCAGCAGGACGAGTTGCCCCGACTCGGCGGTCACGTACTCGAAGACGACCGCCCGGGCCTCGCCGAGCGTGATGGGTTCCTCGCCCCCGTTCTCGACGGTGACGCGCAGGCGCGGCGGGTGGTCGGCGGTCGCCACGGGGTCGAGCAGTTCCACCGTCGGACGGACCGGGAGCGACGGCGCGTCGTCCACGGCGGCGAGCGTGACGCCGGGCCCGCCCGACCCGCGCGGGCGCGTGTCGCCCGTTCCGTTGGTGTCGTTGCCGCCGGAGCCGCCCGAACCGCCACCCGGCGGCGTCTCCGAGGGTGTCTCGTCGCCGGAGGAGCCGCCGCCGGACAGGCACCCGGCGAACAGCCCGGAGCCCAGGAGGGCAGCCGTCCCGAGGAATCCGCGTCTGGTAGTCATGTCTCCGTGAACGCACGCTCGGGAGATAACGCTGACTTAAGCACAAACGAGGGCTTGTGTCTCCGGCGCGGTTCCGGTCTCGCTCACTCCTCGTCCCACGCTCGCCGACAGTTCGAATCGCAGAAGGCGTGGACGCTGAACTCCCCGCCGTCGTCCCGCGTCGAGAGCGGGTGCCACTCGGTCGCGTCTATCCGCGACCCGCAGGTCGCACACCGCCGCGTCGCCGCCGCCGTCGCGTCGCTCGTAGCCGACTCGGCGCGCGCGTCTCCGTCGCCGTTCCGGTCGTCGCCCATCGGTTCCTCCGGTCAGTCGAGCCAGCTTCTCGACCGGCCGGCCCCGGCCGATTCGGCGCTCACTGTCGCCGACGCGGCGTCCTCCACGAAGACGGTCACCTCGTCGCTGTCGACGACGATGCGGCACCCCGCCCACCGGAACGAGATGGTCCCCCCCGTCCGCGAAACCCCCGTCTCCGTCGCGCTGAATATCCCGTTCAGACACTCCGGGTCGATGACCTCGTACAGCGGCGGGAGCGTCGTCACGTCGACTCCCTTCGCGTTCGCGACGGCCGTCACTATCCGTTCACACATCGTCGTCTGCTCCAGCGTCGAGTCGCCCCGCCCGTTCGAATCAGCTTTCATCGGAATGAACTAACGCTCGTCGTCCGGACACCTAACGGTTGACGGCATCCAGTTGCTCCGTCCGAACTGGCGGCTGCATACTGATGCATTCGACACGAATCTACACGCCCGGAGCGGGTTCGTCGGGGTCAGTCGTCGCCGAAGAGGAGCGAGAACGTGGTCCGCTCGCCCTTCCTGATGTGGCGACTCACGGTCGACTGCGCGACGTCGAGCATCTCCGCGATGTCGCGCGCCGAACTCTCGCGCGGCGTCTCGAAGAAGCCGGCGAGGTAGGCGCTCTGGAGCACCTCCCACTGCCGTTCGGTGAGCCGCCGTTCGAGTTCGCTCCTGAACTCCTGAGCGGTCATCACCGACTCGTCGAGTTCGCGCCTGGCGACGAGTTCGACCTCGCCGTACTGGCGTTCGAACAGGTCGACGAACGACCGAATCTCCGCGCTCCCCGGCACGCGGATGACGACCCGCCCCTCGTCGTCGCCGGCGGTCATCAGCGTCGGGACGCCGCCGCGCCCGAGCAGCTCCGCGAGGAACGTCGACCCGCCGAGCGAGCACTCGAAGAGACACTCGGTCGACCGCTCGGCGACCAGGTGCAGGTCCTCGATTCCGCGCGCGCTCCGGCCCGCGCGCTCGATTTCGGTGGGCGACGCACCGCGGATGGTGAACACGACGGTGAGGGACCCGTCGTTCGTCTCCGTCACCCGCTCGAACTCGAACTCGTGGTCCGTGTCGGCCACCAGCCCGAGCAGTCCCCCCTCTGGACGACCGACCCGGAAGTCGAGTTCGACCGAGTGCTCGCTGACGAGCGCTCGCCGCCGTTCGAGCGCGTTGAGCGCGTACCCGATCATCTCGCCCAGTTCCTCCAGCACGGTCGCCTCGAGCTCGTTGAACACGCCGCGCTGGGCGGCGTAGAGGTTGACGACGCCGTAGAGCGTTCCCTGGTAGGCGACGGGGACGGCGATGCTGGAGCGGAAGCCGCGGTCGAGCGCCGCGGCGCGCCACGGCTCGAACGGCGGGTCGGCGTAGATGTCGTTCTGGACCTGCACCTGGTGGGTCCGAACCGCCCGTCCGGTCGGTCCTCCGCCGCTCTCCTCGCCGCCTGCGGTCACGGTGATGTCGTCCAGATACTCCTCGTGCCCGCCGGCCCACGCCTGCGGGACTACCTCGTCGCTCACCGGGTCGTACGTCCCGAACCAGGCGAACTGGTAGGGGTCGGCGTTCGCGAGGCGGTCACAGACGACTCGCTCCACGTCGGTCCGGGCGGACGCCTGCACCAGTTCCCGGGTGATGCCGCGAATCACCTCGTTGATTCGGTTGACCCGTTCGAGCGAGTCGGTCTGCCGCTGGAGCGCGTCGCGCTGCTCTCGGAGCGCGGCCTCGCGGTCGACCCGGTCGAGCGCGGACGCCGCGTTCTCGGCGAGGAGCGTCGCCACCTGCCGGTCGGTCTCCGAGAACGCGTCCCGGTCGGTGCTCCCGGCGACGAACACGCCCCGGTCGCCGACGGGGAGGACGACGGCGCTCCGGAGCGGTGTCTCGGAGGCCGGCAGGTCGCGGTCGGCCGGCAGGTCGCCCGACACGACCGGGTCGCGGTCGATGAAGACCCGCCACGGAACGTCTCGCTCGGACGCGAACAGCGACCCGTCCCCGACGAGGTCCGCGACCGCCGGAGTCCGGGCGAGCGACCGGAGCCGACCGGTCTCCTCGTCGTACAGGTCGACGGTCGCGACCGGGAAGCCGAGGTCCCGGTGAGCGGCGGCGACGACGCGCTCGCTCACCTCTCGCTCGGTCTCGGCCTCCGTCAGGCGCTTCGCGAGGTCGTTGAGGTGCGCGAGTTGGTCGCCCCGCCGCCGCAGTTCCCGCTCGCGCTCGACCCGGTCGAGCGCCGACTCCGCGCTCGCCGCGAGCAGCGCCGCGAGCCGTCGGTCGGTCTCCTCGAGCGTCGCTCCGGTCTCCGAGCCGACGCCGAGGACGCCGTGCTCGCCCAGAGGAATCCAGACCCCGCCCTCCAGCGGCCGGCCGGCGTCGCGAGCGTCGTCCGGTCGCACCGTCTCGCCGCGGTCGAACGCCCGCCAGGCGGCCGCGTCGTCGTCCGCGCCGACCGCCGACAGGTCGTCGACCGACTCGGCCACGGAGGGGGAGACCGCTCTCGGGTGGAGGCGGCCGTCGCGTTCGTCGCGGAGGTAGACGACCCCGCCGGGAATCTCCAGCAGGTTCACCACCGTCTCGACGACCCGGGCGCAGACGTCCCCGGCGTTCTCGGCGTCGACCAGGTCGCGGCTCGCGTCGTGGAGTTCGGTCAGCGTCGCCTCGTACCGCTTCCGCTCGGTGATGTCGCGGACGACGCCGACCCGGCCGTGTTCGCCGTCGCCGACCGGGAACAGCGAGATTCGGGCCTCGATGGGCACGTCCCGCCCGTCGGCGGTCGTGAGCGTGGTCTCCAGCACCGCCGTCTCCGCGCCGTTCCGTTCGAGTTCCGCCTGGAGTCGGGCCGCCTCGGCGTCGAGGTCCTCCCCGGTCACCACCGACGCGCGTTCCCCGAGCAGTTCCTCGCGCGCGTACCCGGTGAGGTCGAGGTACGCGTCGTTGACCGCGACGAATCGGGACTCCGCGTCGAGCGCGTACAGGCCGTCGCTCGCGGCCCGAACCATCCGCCCGTACCGGTCGAGTTCGCGCTCGCGCTCCCGGCGCTCGGTCACGTCGCGCACCACCCCCGAGAAGTAGCGCTCGCCGCCGGCGGTGAACTCGCTGAACGACACCTCGACGGGCACCTCGTGTCCGTCCTTGTGCCGCCCGGGGAGTTCGACCGAGCCCCAGTCGAGCGTCCGCTCGCCCGTCTCGAGGTAGCGTCGGAGCCCCTCGCGGTGTCGCTCCCCGAGTTCCGGCGTCATCAACACCGTCAGCGGCTCCCCGACGATCTCGCTCGGCCGGTAGCCGAACACCTCCTCGACGGCCGGGTTCACGAACCGGACGACGCTGTCGGCGTCCACCGTGACGAGACAGTCGGAGGTGGTCCGCGAGAGCGCGAGGAGGTGCGCCCGACTCGTCGACGCTCCCTCCCCCGCCCGGTCGGCGAGGAGCAGGTAGGCGACGTCGTCGGCGACGACGCGCGCCGACGCCGGGCCCGTGTACACGGCGACCTCGTCGACCCCCGGTGGCGGCTCGTCGGGGCCCGCGTCGGGTTCCGAGCGGAGCAGGACGGTCGACACCCGGAACTCGTTCTTGAGCGTGCGGAGGAGCGCGGCGCCGTCGCCGTCCGGGAGACGGCCCTCGGCGACGAGACACTCGACCGGTTCGCGCTCCAGGACCGTTCGCGCCTCCGCCCGGGTCGGGACGCGGCGAACCGCGACCGGGACGGGCCCGGCTTCGACGGCGGTCACGACGGCCTCCGCGGCCGCCGACTCCGGTCCGACGTAGAGGACGGTCGGGACGCTCACGGGTGCGTCCTCGACCGACGCGACCGGGCCGCTCGTGCGCCCCCGCGCTCGGTATCGCGGCCGCGGCCGCCCGGTGGGGGGGAGAACATAGCGTAACCTAACTGTGGGACAGGCGAATAAGTATCACGGCCATATTCTTAGAATTATTTCCCAAACCGAATTATATTATGATGACATTTCGTATTGTATGGTCTTCTCGGCGGACGAGGGTGAGTTCGAATCGGGTGAGGACGCGCCATTCCACGCTCCGTCGCCCGGGGAACTGGGCCCTGAGGGGTTCGAACCCTCGACCACCCCGTTATGAGCAGGGCGCTCTGACCACTGAGCTAAGGGCCCACGTCCGACGGTACTGGCGACCGGCCCAAGTAAGTTCCCATCCCGTACCCACGGCGGTGACGGGCGGCGGCGCGGCGACCGCTCGGTGTCGCTGTCGACGGAGAAGCGCCGAAGCCAGGGCTCGAACCTGGGACCACCTCGTTAACAGCGAGGTGCTCTACCAACTGAGCTACTTCGGCCCGCACTCGTCTCTACCCCCGTGTATCTGAAATGGCTTTCGTTTCTCCCCGACGGGGGGCGCTCTCTCCGCCTCCGGACCGACACGCTGGTAAGCCGACCGGCGGAAGGAGGAGCCATGACCGAGGACGCCAGCGACGACCTCGACGCGCTCCTGTCGCGGGTCCGGGACCGGGTGACGCCCGGCGCGGACGAGCGCGAGCGACTGCGCGAGGCGGCCGACGCGCTCGCGGTCCGCGCCGAGGCGGCGGCGACCGACCTCCCGGCGCCGGCCGACGAGGCGGACGTGCTCCTGGTCGGGTCGACCGCACGCGGGACGTGGCTCGCGGGCGACCGCGACATCGACCTGTTCGTGCGGTTCCCGACGGCGCTCTCGGCGGACGACCTCGCCGAGTACGGCCTCCGCGTCGGCCACGCAGTACTACCGGAGGGCCGCGAGGAGTACGCGGAACACCCGTACGTCACGGGGACGTTCGACGGGTTCGACGTGGACCTCGTCCCCTGCTACGACGTGGCCGACGCCACCGCCATCCGCTCGTCGGTCGACCGCACGCCGTTCCACACCGCCTACCTCGACGCTCGCCTCGACTCCGCACTCGCGGGGGAAGTCCGCGTGTTCAAGCGGTTCCTCAAAGGTATCGGCGTCTACGGGAGCGACCTCCGGACCCGGGGGTTCTCGGGGTACCTCTCGGAGCTTCTCGTGCTGGAGTACGGCGGCGTCCGGGAGACGCTCGCCGCGGCCGCCGACTGGACCCCGCCGGTCCACCTCGACCCCGAGCGGCACGGTCGGGCGTCGTTCGACGACGACCTCGTGGTCGTCGACCCCACCGACCCGGAGCGGAACGTGGCGGCGGTGCTCTCGCGGGACAACCTCGCGCGGTTCCAGCACCACGCCCGCGCGCTCCTCGCGGCCCCCGACGAGTCGGCGTTCTTCCCGTCACTCCCCGACCCGCTCCCCGCGGACGCCGTCCGCGACCACGTGGAACGCCGGGGGACCGCCCCGGTCGCGGTGGTCTTCGACGGGCCCGACGTCGTGGACGACCAGTTGTACCCGCAACTCCGGCGCTCGCTCGACGGCCTCCGACGCGAACTGTCCGGTCGGGGGTTCGACGTGCTCCGAGCGGCCACGTTCGCGACCGAGGCGGCGGACGACGACGCGAGCGGCACGAGCCCCGGGTCCGGCACGACCGCGAGCGGCGCCGACGGTGGACGGCGCGCGGTCCTGCTCCTCGAACTCGCCCACCGCACGCTCCCCCGCGTCGAGCGTCACGAGGGACCGCCGGTCCACGTCCGCGAGCACGCGGCCGGCTTCTACGAGGCGTACGCGGGGAGCGACGCGTACGGCCCGTTCGTCGACGACGGCCGGTACGTCGTCGAACGCGTCCGGGACGAACGCGACGCGGTGGCGCTGCTCGACTCGCCCGCGCTGTTCGACGCCGCGCTCGGCGCGCGGGTCGAGACGGCGCTGCGCGAGGGGTACGACGTGCTCGCGGGCGCGGCCGTCGCGGACCTCGCCGACGAGTTCGGCACCGACCTCCGCGCGTACTTCGAACCGACGGTCTGACCCGCTGACGGCCCCAGCCGGCGGTCGGTCGCGTCCTACTCAGCCGAGGTCGAACCGCTCGCGCAGGTCGTCGACGACGTCCGTCGTCTCCGCCTCGACGTCCGCCTCGGCGTCGATGGGCGGCCGGCCGTCGAACGTCTCGTGGACGGTGGCGACCCCATCCGAGAGCGTGTCGAGGCCGTACCCTCCCTCGAGGACGAACCCGAGACCGGCGTCCGTCGCGTCCGCGAGCGTCCGCATCCGCTGGGTCATGAGCGCGTACCCCTCGGTCGAGACGCGCATCCGCGAGATGGGGTCGTGGCGGTGGGCGTCGAAGCCGGCGCTCACGAGCAGCAGGTCGGGGTCGAACCGCTCGATGGCCGGACTGACCGCCTCGTCGACGACCGCGAGGTAGTCGCCGTCGCCCGCGCCCGCTCCGAGCGGGACGTTGAGCGTCGTTCCCTCGCCGTCGCCCGTCCCCGTCTCGTCGAGTTCGCCCGTGCCGGGGTACAGCCCCGACTCGTGAACCGAGGCGTAGAACACGTCGCCGCGGTCGTAGAAGATGTCCTGCGTGCCGTTGCCGTGGTGGACGTCCCAGTCGAACACCGCCACTCGGTCGGCGTCGCCCGCGTCGAGCACCGACTGGGCCGCGACGGCGGCGTTGTTGACGAAACAGAACCCCATCGCGTCGTCGGCGACGGCGTGGTGGCCCGGCGGCCGACCGAGCGCGAACGGCGTCTCGCGGCCGTCCGCGCCCGCCAGTGCCTCCTCGGCCGCCCAGCACGCGAGGCCGGCCGAGGCGAGCGCGGCGTCCCACGTGCAGTCGTTGGCGACGGTGTCGGGGTCCCAGTTGCCGCCGCCCGACTCGCAGAACTCCCGAATCTCCGCGACGTACTCGTCGTCGTGGACCGCCTCGACCGCCTCGTCGGACGCCGGTTCGGGGTCGACGTACTCGACGCCGTGTTTCCGCTTCAGCCCCTCGCGGATGGCGCGCAGACGGTCGGGGTTCTCCGGGTGGCGCTCGCCCGTGTCGTGGTCGAGACACACCTCGCTGTAGCCGAATCGCATCTACTCGAAGAGGGCGAAGTACGTCTCGATGTCCTCCGCCTGTACGGTCCGCCGGTCGGCGTGGCGCGCGAGCAGCGCCGCCGCCCGTGCGACGTTGTCGGCGTAGTCCTCGAGCACGTCCGCGAGCGCCACCCGCGCGTCCATCGAGACGCGGTAGCGACCGTCGATGTCGAGGCGGGCGATGCGGTCCACCGGCGCGATGGGGAGCGTGAGGTCGCCGCGGTCCACGACGCGTTCGACGCCGAAGTCGCTCGGCATCAGGGTCTTGCGTCCGTCCTCGTCGGCCCGTTCGGCCGCGCCGGCCGCCAGGTCCGCGCCGTGGCGCTGGATGCGCCGTGCCAGTTCCTCGGCGGCACCGGCACTCACCCGGAGGTCGCCCGCGTTCCGACGGATGACCTCGTCGACGGGCGAGAACGGCAACTCGACACTCATACACTCATGCCGGAGTGAAGCGTGTATAACGCTTTCCGTTGCCGTGGTTGGCGTTCACGAACCCGGGTTCCCGGGCGTCGCGCCCGGCGCTCAGAACACGTCGTCGGCGTCGATGGTGCCGTCGCGCTCGCGCCCGCGGACGGTCACCTCCTCGCCGAGGCGGAGCGTCGCGCTCGTGTGCACGCTGCGCGTCTCCGTCCCGTCGTCGAGGACGACCGGGTCGCCCGCCTGCACGACGGTCCCGGTGAACTCCACCTCGCCGCCCGCCTCGTCCTCGCCGTCCTCCGCGTCGGCGTCGGTCGTCGCGGCGGCCGCCCCGCCGCCGCCCGACTCGAACGCGTCCAGCCCGCCCTGACCCGGGTCGCGCTCGTCCGACTCGCCGCCCCGAGCCGCCCGTGCCCCGCCGTCGGCGTTCTCCAGCACCGAGACGGTCGAACGCCACCCGGCGGACGCCTCCAGGTCGTCCTGCCAGCCGTCCTGTATCTCCACGTCGGTGAAGACGACGCGGTCGGCGAGGTCGACGTCCCTGTCCGCCTTCTCGCCCCACAGCGCGACGCGTATCTCGCCGGTGTCGTCCTTCACCCGGACGTTCCGGACCTGCCCCTCGGAGCCGTCGTCGCGCTCGAACGTGCGGGTGTCGCTCGTCTCGACGACGCCGCCCGCGATGTCGACGACGTCGCCGAGTTCGAGGTCGGCGATGTCCGTCGTCTCCGGGACGTACTCCACGTCGGCGTCGACCGGTTCGACCGCGCCCCGGTTGCCGACGTGGAGTTCGAGCGAGCCGTCGCGCTCGCGGACGTAGCCGTCGACCACTTCGACGACCTCCCCGGCGTCCAGTTCGGTCGCGCGGTCGGTCTGGTCGTCCCAGAGCGTGACGCGCACGCGGCCCGTCTCGTCGCCGAGCGTCAGGTTCGCGACCCGCCCCTCGGAGCCGTCGTCGCGCTCGAACGTCCGCACGCTGTCCGTGTCGAGGACGACGCCGACGAGCGTCACGTCAGACGCGCCGAGTTGGAGGTCGGCGACGCGGTACTCGTCGAGCGCCTCCACGTCCACCTCGGCGTCCTCGTCGGGTTCGGCCTTGTCGACGGCCACCTCGAGCCCGTTGTACCCCTCCTTGGGTCGACCCATGATGCGGAGCACGTCGCCGACCTGGAGCGTCTCGACGGCGTCGAGCGCCATCTCGTCCCACATCGAGACGGTGATTCGCCCCGACTCGTCGGCGACCTCCAGATTGAGCACGTGGCCGTCCTCGTCGTCGTCGTCGCGTTCGAACGTGCGTACCTCGCCGACGGTCATCACTTTCGCGAGGAACTTCACGTCGTCCATCCCCGGCTTGATGTCGGCCACGCCGTTCACCTCCTCGTCGCGGAGTTCGTGCGCGATGAGCATCGCCGCCGTCTCCTCGTCCGCCAGCCCGCCCATCTGCTCGACCTTCTGTTCGACGGCGGCCTCGAACTCCTCGAAGGGGACGTCCGCCTCCACGTCCTCGTAGACGTCTTCGATTACGCCCATTCCTCGACTGCCGCGGTGCGTCCTCTGCCGGTCGTTCCTACCATGGCAAGCGCATCTCCTCGTGGGTTGTACCGAGACGCTCTGCGGTACTTAGCTACCGCGGTCGAACGCGGCGGCGCGACCGAGCGGACCGGTGGTGACATACGCGACTCCTTGGGTCCCGATGACGAAAAAAGCTGAGCACCTCGACCCGCACGCGGCGGGTTGTACACACAGACTGCCCGGAGGGACAAAACACTCATACTTCGAGTGTCACGTCTCCTCCGCGGTAAGTGGGGGTCGTGTATGCACACCACATACCAAGAACTCGAAAGCGCATCCAACACCGAAGTCAAGCGAATGCACGGACAGATCGTCCGAAAGATCAGACAGCTCCAGGAGGACCGGCGCCTCGTGCTGGAAGAACTGGACCACCGAAACGGCGCCCCCGACGACGAGACGGAGGACCTGAACGTCCTCCGGTAGGCGTCGACCCGGTGTGACCCGGGTAGCGGATCGGGCGTGGTCGGACGCACCGCGCCGCCGCCCCGGAGCCGGCAACTGCCGTCGTGTGACGCCTCGGGAGTCGCTCCCGACGGCCGTCGCCGACGCCCGTCTCTTCGACCCGACCGACGGACTCGACCGGAGTCGCGACGCCGCTCCGACCCGGTCAGGCGTTCGAGGCGCGGGCGACTTCGCGCCGCTCGCCCGTCGAGTCGTGGTACACTACCGTCGTCTCCGGTACTCCACCGTCGAACGAGAGCGTCGCCTCGTAGCCGCGGTACACCAGTTGCTGCGTGCAGGCCGTCCCCGCTCCCCGGTCCTCGGTCGTCACGACGACCGACAGCACCCGGTCGGCGGCGTCGTACTCGGCGGACGCCAGCGCCGCCTCGGCACAGCCGTTCGGCCCGGTGAGACAGCCCTCGCACGTCACGCTCGCCGCGCCGTACGAGACGGCGGCCGACTCCGACTCGGACGCCGTACAGTCGCCCGTCCGCTCGAACGCCCGGTCGGTCAAGCGCGGGGTCCCGTCCGGCGGCGGACTGCCGGTGTCGTCCCCGTCGTCTCCGCCGACGCCCCCGACACAGCCCGCCAGCGCGACGCTCGCGACGCCCCCGAGGCCGGCGACGACCCGTCGTCGGTCCATGCTCACTCGTGTCGCGGCGGGCGCAAAAGGCCGCCGGAGGCACAAACGCCTATTTGCGTCTCCGGTCCCGCTCGCCTATCGTAACCGTCTTATGTGGGTCCGGAGTATACGAGAGTGAGTCCTGGTAGGGTAGTGGACTATCCTCTTGGCTTGCGGAGCCAGGGACCGGAGTTCAAATCTCCGTCAGGACGTTACATTTTACCGGCGCTACGCAGACGAGCGGAGCCACCACACCGAAAAGCGACTCCCACGGGACCACAGCGAGCGTGCGAACGGAGCGCCGTGGGAGTGGTTCAAATCTCCGTTCGATTCACCACTGGCCGACACCACACCGACCGACCGTCCGAGTCCGCTCCGTCGTGGACAGTGGGGCCACCGGCTCCTCCGACGGACAGCGCTAACCCCGTCCGGCACGAATCGGGGAGCGTGACGGAGTTCCGCCCCGCTCTCCGCGCCGGAATCGCGCTGTACGCGGACGGCGAGTACCGCGCGGCCCACGACCCGTGGGAGGCGGTGTGGCTCGAGCTCGACGCCGACTCCGCGCCCGCCGACGAACCGCTGCTCCACGGCCTCATCCAGTTCACGGCGGCCGTCCACCACGCCCGGCACGGGAACTGGAGCGGCGCGACCGGACTGGCCCGGAGCGCGGGCGAGTACCTCGCGGACCTGCCCGCGGACGCGCGCGGAGTGAACCTCGCCGCCGTCCGCGACTACCTCCGGGCGCTCGAACGCGACCCCGAGCGGGTCGAGCGCGGCCCGCCGCCGGCGCTCACCCACGAGGGGCAGCCGGTGACGTACGCCGACCTCTCGGTCGAGGAGGCGGCGCTCGCGGCCGATGCGCTCGCCGAGGGGAGCGGGTTCAGCGAGGAGGCGGCGGCCGTCGTCGCCGACGCCGCGCGGTACGCTCGCGCTGAGGCGGGGACGGGCCGTTCGACGTTCACGGCCCTGCTGTTCGACCTGCTCGCTGGCGACCCCTCCCGGGCGTTCGTGTTCGACAGACTGGAGCGGCACGTGGTGGAGCGGCGGCGCAAGGAGGAGGACGTGGAGGGACTGTTCGACGCCGACGCCGAGTGCGAGTAGCACGACCGACGCCCGCGGCGACGACCCGACGTTCTCAGACGGCGTCCTTCGGTTCGCCCTCGAACGTGTAGTCGGCGGAGTTGTCCTGCGGGTCGTACCCCAGCACCTCTCTGGCGCGTTCGAGCGAGTAGTAGCGCCGGTCGTTGTTCGAGATGCCGTAGACGATCTCGTAGCCGTACTCGGCCTCCAGACACCGCGCGAACAGGTGCGCGCAGTCGCGGTGCGAGAGCCACATCGCCTGCCCGCGCTCGTACTCCTTGGGCGGGTGGTCCTTGGTGAGGTTGCCGATGCGGACGCACGCGACGGAGAGGTCCTGGTGGTCGTGGTAGTAGCGTCCGATGGTCTCGCCGGCCGCCTTCGAGACGCCGTAGAGGTTCGACGGCCGCGGCAGTTCCGTCCCGTCGAGGCGGAACTCGTCGTCCGTCCGGTACATCGCGGGAGTGCGCTCGTCGGTCTCGTACGCGCCGACCGCGTGGTTCGAAGACGCGAAGACGACCCGGTCGACGCCCGCGGCCGCGGCCGCCTCGAAGACGGTGTGCGTGCCGTCGATGTTGTTCCGGAGTACGGAGTCCCACGGCGCGTTGGGGCGGGGGTCGCCGGCGAGGTGGACGACGGTGCCGACCCCGCGAACGGCCTCGTACACCGCTCGTTCGTCGGTCACGTCCGCGACGACGGTGTCCGCCGTCGAGACGTCCGTCGGGAGGCCCTCCGCGTTCAGCGGTTCGCGGTCGAGCAGGCGCCAGTCGTACTCCTCGCCGATGCCGGCGAGGATGGCCCGCGCCACCCGCCCGCCGGCCCCCGTGAGCAGCACCGGGTCGTCCATTCGTCCGGGGGTCGGTCGTCGGCCGATAAATAACGGTCGGTCGCGGCCGCTCGCGTCCCCGGTAGGGCTTTCCGGCCGCCCGGCGAGCGGTCCCCATGGTGACCGACGCCCAGCAGGCGTGTTTCGAGGCGGGTATCAAGTTCGGCTCGCTGTACCACCAGTTCGCGGGGACGCCCGTCTCGCCCGCCAGCGCCCGGTCGCTCGAACGCGCGATGGCCGAGGCCATCGAGAACCAGCCGCACTGCGAGTCGGTCGCCGTCCGCATCGACGACGACGCCGTCCGCGACGCCATCGGCCACGACGAGGGGTACGCCGAACTCACCGGCCGGCTGATGACCGTCGAGATGCGCGTGGGCTACCGCGGCGTCACGGTCCGGACGCGCATGGAGATGGAGGACGGCTACCCGCGGATGAAACTCGCCGCGGTCGTCGAGGACGGCGAGGACGGCGGGGAGGAGACCGACCGGGACGCGAGCGGCGAGCGGTCCGACGACTGAGCGGTCGGCCGAGCGCGGACGCACGCGAGACGGTCCGAGGCGCCGGTCTTCACTTTCACTTTCGGGCGACGGTTTAACCGCCGACGGGGCGAACGCGGGGGCATGGGACAAGCGACGTTCGACGACGACGACCTGTTCGGCGAGGCGGCCGACGAGATGCGCGAGGCGGTCGAGGAGCACCTCGCGAACGCGCGCGAGGGCCTCCCGACGGCCGACGAGGTGTGGGAGACGGACGCCGACAACGTGCTCGGCGCGCTCAACGGTCTCAACGCGGCGCTCGACACCGACGACGCCGTCGAGGAACTCCGCGCGGCGAAGAAGCAGTACGTGCTGGGCGAACGCGCCGGCGCGTTCGAGGACGCCGACGACCTGGCGGACGACATCGAGGCGCTGGAGTCGCTCGTCGAGACGCTCGAGGAGGTCCACGAGCAGGTGAGCGACCTCACGAGCGCCGTTCCGCAACTCCGCGGCGACCTGGAGGACGCACACGCCGACGCGGACGCCGACGAGGAGGAGACGGACGCGGAGGAGACGGACGCCGACGACGCGGACGCCGAAGAGGCCGAGGCCTAGCGCTCCCGGTCGCGCACCGCGGCCAGCACCGCCGCGAGCGCTTCGCTCGCCCGTTCGAGCAGTTCCTCCCCGAGCGCGGCGTCGCCCGCTCCCGGGTCGCCCACGACGCCGTTGTCGGTGAACTCGTCGCTGTCGTGCGCGAGGTTCACCCCGCGCACCCACTCCCCCCACCGGTCGCTTCCCCCCGCACGGGCCGACTCGACTTCGTCCTCTCTCACTAGCTCCGGAGTCGTCCGCCTGAGCAGCGCCGTCTCCAGTCTGCCGGCGTGTCCCATCTCGGCGGCGTGCTCGCCGACGGCGTCGAACCAGGTGAACGCCACCGCGTACGCGTCGGTCGCGTCGTCGCGCGACACCCGCCGGGACACCTCCGCGAGCGCCTCGACGTTCCCGCCGTGGCCGTTCACGAGCACCACCCGGTCGACGCCGTGGTGCGCGAGGCTCTCGACGGTCTCGCGCACGTACGCGCGAAACGTGTCGGGCGACACCCACAGCGTGCCGTCGAACGCGCGGTGCTCCTCGCTCACGCCCACGTGGACCGGCGGGGCGACGACCACCTCGTCGTCCTCGTCCTCCGTCGCCCGCTCGGCGGCCGCCTCGGCCACGGCCACCGCCGTGAGCGCGTCCGTCCCGAGCGGGGCGTGCGGACCGTGCTGTTCGGTGCTCCCGACCGGGAGGAACGCGGCGTCGGGCGCACCGTCGCGCACCTCGGTCCACGTCGCCTCTGTCAGCTTCATGCGCGACGGTGCGCCCGCGGCCGCCTTGTAGCTGTGTGCCCGGCGCCCCGCGACCGGTCCGTGACTCCCGGTCGTCGTCCCCTACCGGGCTCGAATCGCGAGCGGGCGGACCCGTGGGGGTTATGCCGAGGCCACCCCAACGCGTGGGCGATGGGACTCCTCGAGGACAAGTCGCGCGCCCGGCTGTTCTACAAGTACCTCTCGACGGTCTACGACACGATCAACCCGCTCGTCTGGAACGACCGGATGCGCAACCGGGCGCTGGAGTGGTTCGACGCGGACCGCGACGACCGCGTGCTCGACGTGGGCTCCGGGACCGGCTTCGCGACCGAGGGTCTGCTCAACCACGTCGACGAGGTGTACGCGCTCGACCAGTCGATGGACCAGATGGAACACGCGTTCCGCAAGTTCGGCAAGTTCGGCAAGGTGCGGTTCCACCGCGGCGACGCCGAACGGCTCCCGTTCAAGGACGACACGTTCGACAAGGTGTGGTCGTCCGGGTCCATCGAGTACTGGCCCGACCCCGTCGCGGCCCTCCGGGAGTTCCGCCGCGTCACCAGACCCGGGGGTACGGTGCTCGTCGTCGGTCCCGACTACCCGAAGACCAAGCTGTTCCAGCGGCTCGCGGACGCCATCATGCTGTTCTACGACGCAGAGGACGCCGAGCGGATGTTCCGCGAGGCCGGCTTCGAGGAGATGGACCACCACGTCCAGCAGCGCGCCCCCGGTACCCCGCGGGCCATCACGACCGTCGCGCGCGTCCCCGAGAGGTGAGCCGACCGAGGGTGCCCGTCCGCTACCCCGCCGTCGCGTCGAGTCGCGCCACCCGGCGCCCGTCCGCGTAGACGGTCACGCGCACCCGTGCGCCCGGCCCGAGCGTCGGGTCGTTGGTCCCGGCGACGCGGACGGACGCCGACTCGCCGGCCGTCCACCGCGGGTCGGCGGCCGCGTTGAACGGCCCCGTCGGTCCGCCGCGGAACCCGGACGCCGCGAAGAACGGGACCGGCGGCTGGTGGCGGAGTCGCGTGCCGTTCACCCGGACGACGACCCGGAGGTGGCGGGCGTCGAGCGTCGTCCCGCCGCGGTGGCTGACGACGAGCGCGTCGCCTTCGACGCGGAGCGCGAGCGCGGTCGTCGGCGCCGGTCCGTCGAGTCCGCCCGGTTCACCGGGCGCCGGCAGCCCGACGGCTGCGACGGTCCCGGCGAGCGCCACCGTGAGCAGGACGAGTAGGACGACCCCGACGGCGGGCGCGGACGCGCGGCGTGACACGGGGCGCGTGGTCGCCCCATCGGTGATAAACGTGGCCGCTCCTGCCGACCGCCCGCCCGGACCGACGCGCTACTGGGTCCCCCGGCCGGGCGTCGTCCTGTTGCTGGTCTCGTTCCCGTTCCCGGACCCCGGGGAGGCGTCCCCGCGGTACGCCTCGGCGACCGTCGCCGGGTCGACCGGTTCGACCTGGACGAACGCGGCGCTCGCGGTGTCCGTCTGCACCGCGGTGACCAGGTACTGCCCCCGCGGCGAGAGCGTCCAGAGGACGCCGTCGTCGCCGGTACGGCCGACGGTGACGCTGTCGCCGCCGCGGCCGAGTTTCACCGTCGCGTCCACCGGTTCGTCGGTCTGCGCGTCGACCAGTTCGATGCGGAGCGGCCCGCCGGCGTACGTCCGGTTCACGCTGAGCGTGAGGCCGTTCTGCGTGCTGTTGACCACCGGACCGGTCGGGAAGGCGGCGACCGGAATCCGCTGGTACTCCTTGAACACCCGCTCCGTCCCTCCGTCGACGAAGGTGGTGAGCCGGCCGTTCGGGTACGACACCTTGTAGATGAACGTCCCGCCTTTCCCCGACCCGCTGGTCGACGTCTTCGCGGCCCATATCTCGGGGTAGCTCCGCGCGGTCACGTTCTGCGCGACGGCCGGCTGGATGGCCGACCCGTCCGGGTCGCGGAGGTCCGCCCGGAACACCTCGCGCAGGTAGGTGTCGTCGCTGACGGTCGTCAACACGACGTTCGGTCCGGTGGCGGCGACGTACACCTGGGTCGGAGCCCGCGTGCCGCGGAGGGCGGCGACCGACCGCTCGGTGACCGGCCCGCCGAAGGTGTCGAGGTGGAACAGCAGCGACTGCGTCCGCGCGCTGTCGAGCGAGAACCCCTCGGTCTCCTCTCCCAGCGTCGCGAGGACGCGGACGCGGTCTGCGAGCGCGCGCGCCTCCGCACGGACGCGAGCGAGTTCGACGACGAGTTCGGTCGCCGTCGTCTCGCCGCTCGCGTACGCTTGCACCGCGGTGCGGTACCGGGTGCGGAGGGTGACGACCCGCTGTTCGACGCCGTTCATGCCGCCGAGGATGCGCTGGCTACGCACGTCTCTCGTCTCGGCCGCTCGAATCTCCTCGCGCAGCGCGAGCGTCTCCATCCGCTCGACCGACGCGTTCGTTCCGAACGCCACCGCGACGCCGGCGTCGAGCGAGACGGCCTCGACGCCGGTGACCGGCGTTCCGCCCGACGGGAGCGAGAGGATGCGGGAGACGTTCACCCCGCCGGTCACGTTCGTCGCGTTCGCCGCGACCGAGTCCGCGGCGGGAGCGGTCGCGCTACTCGCACTCGCGTTCCCGGTCGGGGTGTTCGCGCCCGCTGCGGCGTTCTCGGGCGGTACCCCGGCGGTGGTCACCGGAACGGCCCGCGGCGCGCCGCTCGTCGGCGCCGCGCCGGGCGTCGGGGCGACGCCGCCGCCGACCGCGACGCAGACCACGAGGAGGGCGGTGAGAACGGGGAAGGCTCTCATTGGGGGCGAGTACCCCCGCCCGACATAAAAAACCGAGCGACACGCCCCGCGGACCCCCTCCTCGCGGGAGGAGGCTGATGGAAAGCGTTTTGCCGGGCCACCGTGACCGGTCTGTCGATGCGGTACGTCGCCCTCCTCTTCGCGGCCCTCTGTCTTCTCGCCCCTACGGCGGTCGTCGCCGCGAGCGGGGCGGCGGCCGGCGCCCCCGCACACGGCGCGCTCGACGACCCGTCCCCGTCAGCGCTCCTCGCGTTCGAGGAGCCGCGGACCGAGTTCGTCGTCTCCGTCCGCGAGGACCGGAGCGCCCGGTGGAACGTCACGACCCGGTTCGCGTTCGAGACCGAGGCCGACCGCGCCGCCTTCGAGACGTACGCCGCCCGGTACGTGAACGGGACGGCGGCGGGCGGGCCGAGCCCCACCGTCTTCCGGAACGCGGCCCGCGCGGCCGAGAACGCCACGGGGCGCGAGATGGCCATCCGGAACGTGAACCAGACCGCCCGTCTCGTGAACGAGACGGCGGGGCTCCTCCGGCTCACCTTCACCTGGACCGGATTCGTCGGCGAGACGGACGCCGGCCGTCTCGTCCTCGCGGACGTGTTCCGGACGGCCGGGAACACCACGTGGTTCCGGACGCTCCAGGCGAGCCAGCGACTCGTCATCGAGCCGCCGCCGGGGTTCACCGCCTCCGACGTCTCCTCGCCGGTCGAGTACCAGATCGAGAACAGGCGCATCGTCGTCACCGGCCCGGCGACCCTCGACGCCGACGAACTCGCCATCAGGTTCGAGCGGGTCCAGTCCACCACGACGCCGACGCCGCAACCCCCGCCGCAGTTCGCGTCGCGGGAGCTCCTCTTGGCGCTGCTCGGTCTCGTCCTCCTCGGGGGGGTCGCGGCGCTCCTCTACCGCCGCGGAGGCGCCCGTCCCGAGGACGTCCCCGACCCGGGCGGCGGAGGTGAGGACCCGCAGCCAACCGACGGTGGGACCGCCTCACCCTCGAACGGAGTCGACGGCGCTGGCGGCGATTCGACGACCCCGGTGGACGACGAAGAGCCTCCCGACGACGGTCCCACCGAAGAGGAACTCGAACTCCTCTCGGACGAGGAGCGCGTCGAACGGCTCCTCGACCGGAACGGGGGGCGGATGCGGCAGGCCGCCATCGTTCAGGAGACGGGCTGGTCCGACGCGAAGGTGTCGCAGTTGCTGTCGGCCATGGCCGAGGAGGGCCGCGTCGAGAAACTCAGACTCGGCCGAGAGAACCTCATCTCGCTGCCCGACGAAGACGAGGAGTGACGCCGTCGGCGCCACCGGGGCGCCGGCCGTCGACCACCCGACCGGCCGTTCGGCGGACGCTCGGACGCACGGGTTCGCGCCGGGTCGGCGGTCGAAACTGTTTACCTGTGACCGCGGGTACGGGCGGGCGATGAGGATTCTCGTCGCGGTCACGGAAGTCGCCGAGGTGACCGAGGACTTCGAGGTCGACGGACTCGACGTCGCGAGGGAGTACCTCGAGTACGACCTGAACGAGTGGGACGACTACGCCGTCGAGGCGGCCGTCCGGCTCTCGGAGACGTACGAGGACGTCGAGGTGGTCTCGGCGACCATCGGCCCCGAACGCGCCGAGGGGACCGTCCGGACGGCGCTGGCGAAGGGGGTCGACCGGGCGGTCCGCGTGTGGGACGACGACGTGGCGGAGGCCGACCTCGACGTGGCGGCCAAGACGCGCCTGCTCGCCGCCGTCGCCGAGACGGAAGAACCGGACCTCGTGTTGACGGGCGTGCAGACGAGCGACGAGGCCAACGGCGCGACGGGGGTCTCGCTCGCGGACGAACTCGGCTTCGAGTGGGCCGCGGTCGTCAACCGACTCGAGGTGGACGGGGCGTTCGAGACGGCGACCGTCCACCGCGAGTTGGAGAACGGCGTCGAGGAGCGAACCGAGGTCGACCTCCCGGCGGTGTTCACCATCCAGTTGGGAATCAACCGACCACGGGAGGGAGACGCCGGAGTCGACCCGCGGTCGGCGCCGATCGAACGGCGGGACCTCGCCGACCTCGGCCTCGACGCGAGTGTGCTCGCGTCGCCGCTCCGGCGGACGGGGATGGCGGAACCGGAGACCGAGACCGAGACGACCTACTTCGGGGGCGACGCCGACGAACAGGCCGCGCGGTTGGCCGACGTGCTCCGCGAGGGAGGAGCGGCCGACGAATGAGTGCCGACGACGACGGCGGTGTGGCCGTGCTCGCGGTCGCCGACCACCGCCGGGGGGACCTGCGCGAGGTGAGCTTCGAACTCGTCACCGCCGGCCGCGAACTCGCCGACGCACTCGGCGGGGAACTCCACCTCGCCGTCGTCTCTGGGGACGTCGACCGGTTCGCGGAGATGCTGAACTGCGAGGGCGTCGACGTCGTCCACACCGTCGCCGACGGCGAGGAGTTCAACCACGACCGGTACGCTGCGGCGACCGAGGCGCTCCACGCCGAACTCTCCCCGACCGCGCTGCTCACGCCCGACTCGGTCCACGGGCGCGACTACGCCCCGGCGGTGGCGAACGCGCTCGACCTCCCGTTCGTCGGCGGCGCGGTCGACTTCTCGTACGACGGCGGGGTCGAGGTGGTACGCGAGATGTACGGTTCGAAGGTGGAGACCACCGTCGCCGTCGAGGAGGAGCCGTTCGCGGTCACGGTGCGCGGCGGGGAGTGGCCGGTCACGGACGACACGGGCGAGGCGTCCATCGAGTCGTTCGAGTTCGAGGCCGACGAGTCGACGTTCGGCTCGCGCGTCCTCGGGTTCCAGGAAGTCGGCAAGGACGTCGACGTCACCTACGCCGACCTGCTCGTCTCGGTCGGCCGCGGCATCGGGTCCGAGGAGAACCTCGATCTCATCCACGACCTCGTCGAGGTCACGGGGGGAACGCTCGTCGCGTCGCGGCCCGTCGTCGACAGCGGCTGGGTCGAACGGAGCCGACAGGTCGGCCAGTCCGGGCGGTACGTCCGGCCGACCGTCTACCTCGCCATCGGCATCTCCGGGACGTCCGAACACATCAGCCAGATGAAAAACAGCCGGACCGTCGTCGCCATCAACGCCGACCCCAGCGCCCCCATCTTCGACATCGCGGACTACGGCGTCGTCGGCGACCTGTTCGAGGTGGTGCCGGCGCTCATCGAGCAGTTCGAGACGGAGGAGTAGCCGACGCCCGGCCGCCGGTCTCTCCCGCCCGGTCGAGTAGCGTTCCAGACCCGCCGTTCGGGCGACGACGCGCCGCCTTCTCCCCCCGTTCCGAAACTGTTTACCGGCGACCGCGGATACGGGCGCACGATGAAGATCCTCGTCACCGTCAAGGAGGTCGCGGAGGCGGCCGACGACTTCGAGATCGAGGGGACCGACGTCGCGAGGGAGTACCTCGAGTACGACCTGAACGAGTGGGACGACTACGCCGTCGAGGCGGGCGTCCAGCTCTCGGAGACGTTCGACGACGTCGAGGTGGTCTCGGCGACCATCGGTCCCGAGCGCGCCGAGGAGACCGTCCGGATGGCGCTGGCGAAGGGGGTCGACCGGGCGGTCCGCGTGTGGGACGACGACGTGGCGGAGGCCGACCTCGACGTGGCGGCCAAGACGCGCCTGCTCGCCGCCGTCGCGGCCGAGGAGGACCCGGACCTCGTGTTGACGGGCGTGCAGGCGAACGACGACGGGTTCGGCGCGACGGGGGTCTCGCTCGCGGACGAACTCGGCTTCGAGTGGGCCGCGGTCGTGAACAGCCTGGAGATGGACGACGAGTTCGCGACGGCGAGCGTCCACCGCGAACTGGAGGGCGGCGTCGAGGAGTTGACGGAGGTCGACCTCCCGGCGGTGCTCACCATCCAGACGGGCATCAACGAGCCGCGGTACGCCAGTCTCCGCGGCATCCGGCAGGCCCAGTCGAAGGAAATCGCCGAGAGGGGACTGGCCGACCTCGGTCTCGACGCGAGCGCGGTCGAGACGCCCATCCGCCGGACGGCCATGTACGAACCCGAGACCGAGTCGGACGCCACCTACTTCGAGGGCGACGCCGGCGAACAGGCCGCGCAGTTGGCGGACCTCCTCCGCGAGCGGGGGGTGGTCGGCGAATGAGCGCCGACGTGCTCGCGGTCGCCGACCACCGCCGGGGGGACCTGCGCGAGGTGAGCTTCGAACTCGTCACCGCCGGCCGCGAACTCGCCGACGCACTCGGCGGGGAACTCCACCTCGCCGTCGTCTCTGGGGACGTCGACCGGTTCGCGGAGATGCTGAACTGCGAGGGCGTCGACGTCGTCCACACCGTCGCCGACGGCGAGGAGTTCAACCACGACCGGTACGCTGCGGCGACCGAGGCGCTCCACGCCGAACTCTCCCCGACCGCGCTGCTGATGCCCAACTCGGTCAACGGGCTGGACTACGCCCCGGCGGTGGCGAACGCGCTCGACCTCCCGCTCGTCTCCGACGCCGTCGGCCTCTCGTACGACGGCGGACTGGAGGCGACGCGCGAGATGTACGGTTCGAAGGTGGAGACCACCGTCGCCGTCGAGGAGGAACCGTTCGCGGTCACGGTGCGCGGCGGGGAGTGGCCGGTCACGGACGACACGGGCGAGGCGTCCATCGAGGCGTTCGAGTTCGAGGCCGACGAGTCGACGTTCGGCTCGCGCGTCCTCGGGTTCGAAGAGGTCGGGGGCGGCGACGTCGACATCGCGGACGCGGAGTTCCTCGTCTCCATCGGTCGCGGCATCGAGGAGGAGGAGAACCTCGAACTCGTCGAGGAACTCGTCGAGGTGACGGGCGCGACCCTCTCCTCGTCGCGTCCCATCGTCGACAACGGCTGGCTGGACAAGAGCCGGCAGGTCGGCCAGTCGGGCAAGCAGGTGACGCCGAAGGTGTACCTCGCAATCGGCATCTCCGGGGCGGTCCAGCACGTGGCGGGGATGAAGGGGAGCGAGACCATCGTCGCCGTCAACACCGACCCCAACGCCCCCATCTTCGACATCGCGGACTACGGCATCGTCGGCGACCTGTTCGAGGTGGTGCCGGCGCTCATCGAGGCGTTCGAGTAGCGTCCCGACGCGGAACGCGTCGAACCCCTCCCCTCGGAGCGTCCCGCCGTCACCGTCTCTGCCGGGGTCGACGCCGATACGTACCGGATAGTCGAACCGGTAGATACGACTATGTGGTTCGGTACCGTATAACACGATTGCGGACTGCGGAGGACACACCGGACGCCTCGACCGGCCCTCGACGTTCGACACCCGAGGGGCGCGGGGCGCGGCGTGACATCGAGCGTCTCGACACGAGACGCGAGACCAAGCGTCGCGGGTGGACCGAACCGTCCCACTACCGTCCCGCCATGGCGGGGTGGTGTGAAGGACTGCCGGAGCACGGGTAACCGGGTTTCGGACGCAGACGACTCCCGCGCGGCGTCGCCGTGCGGGCGGCGCGACCGGTGCCGACGACGAGGCCCCGACCAGGTCCGTCACGGACCCTCGGCGGCCAACCACGGTGGGGTTCCCCACCTCACATCGCGGCGTCGGACGTGCGCGCGAACCAGCAAAAGGTCGTGAAAGCCGACGAAAGCCACCACGACGAACCGGCACCACCGGCCGGTCGGACGACCCCGACCGGGTCGTGGAGGGCAAGGCCGGTTTGAGTCCGGCTGAAGCGGTCGCGCTCGTCGGACCGTACGGGGCGGGGACAACGCCGCCCGTCCGGGTCCAACTCCGTCGGTTCGCTCCCTCGATTCTCTCGAGTACCCCTTCACCGTTCTCTCGACCCGTCCGACTAGTCGACGCTCGCGGGAGCGCTACCAACCGTCCAGATTCCAGAGTTCAGATTTCGGATTTTCCGTGCCCGACTCCGGTAGCCTCTTACATACCGCGCCCCGACCCGCCGCTAATGGAGTATCTCGAACGCCGGGTCGCGATGGTCGACGACCGCCTCGGGGAGGTGACGGCGGCGGTCGAACCGGCCGAACTGTCGGCGGAACTCGAACACGTCGTGCTCGCCGGCGGGAAGCGCGTCCGGCCGACCGTCACGCTCCTCGCGTGCGAGGCGGCCGGCGGGAATCCCGAGAACGCGGTGGACTTCGCCGTCGGGGTCGAACTCGTCCACAACGCCTCGCTCGTCGTCGACGACATCATCGACCGCTCGGCGGTCCGCCGGGGGACGCCGAGCGCGTGGGCCGAGTACGGCTACGGTCCCGCCATCGTCGCCTCCGACGGCCTGCTCGGCGAGGCGTTCGCGCTGTTCTCGCGCGACGAGCGGGCGATGCAGGTGGTCGCGGAGTCGATGGTCAAACTCGGGAAGGGGGAGGCGGTCGAACTCGTCGACCGGCCGACGAACGAGGTCGAGTACATGGACCTCGCGCGCCGCAAGACGGGGGCGCTATTCCGCGCGGCGGCCGAACTCGGCGCGGTCGCGGCCGACGCCGACGGGTTCGCCGTCGAGGCGTTCGGCGAGTACGCCGAGCGGGTCGGCGTCGCCTTCCAGATGCGCGACGACGTGTTGGACGCGACGGCCGACGAGGACGAACTCGGCAAGCCCACCGGCCAGGACGAGGCGGTCGACCGGCCCTCCCTGCTCCAGGTGACCGACCTCACGCCCGAACAGGCGAACGAGCGCGCCCACGCTCAGGCCGACATGGCGCTCGAAGCGCTGGAGACGACGGGCGTCGGCGAGTCGGACGCCCGCGGGTACCTGCGGGACCTCGCCGAGTTCGTCGTCGTGCGCGAGCGGTAGGTCGACGGAGCGACTCGCTCGGCGTCGGTGACTCAGAACTCCTCGGCCGTGTCGACGCCGACGACCACGCCGGCCTCGTCGTCCGCGAACCCCTCGTCCGCGTCGACGGCGTCGGCGAACAGCAGGCGCGCCCGCTCGGTGTGTGCCGCCTCGACGGCCGCCGCTAAGTCGTCGTCGAACGCGAACGCCTCCTCGTCGAACAGTCTCTCCCACCGTTCCGTCCCGACCCGGTAGGCGCGCACCCCGTCGACGGTGACGTGGTCGGCCGACCGTTCGAGTTCGCCGTGCCGACCGATGAGCGCGGCGTTCACCTCGACGAGCGCGTCGGCGAGGACGTCCGGGTCGACGCCCCGCTCTTCTGCCGCGCGTTCGACGGTACTGCCCCCGATGGGGACCTCCCCGGTGTTCGGCGTCTCGTCGTCTGGCATGGTTCGCGTGACGCGTCGGGCGCGGGCGGTTTCGACCTTCCGGCCGTGGTCGAGAACGGGGGGACGAGCGTGGTAACGGTGGATACGACCGCGCCATCGGTGGGGTCGGTGTGGTCCCGTTGCGGTGCGGAAGCGGTACGACTAGCGCGCCGCTATCCTCCGCGAGCGAGCGAGCATTCGGAAGACGAGCGGAGCGAGTCTTCCGTGCTCTCGTTCGCGCCGCTCACGAGAACGACAGACTGGCGAGCGAGCGGCCCTTTCGCGCGTGAACGGGTTTTGGCGGGGGTCGACGAGCGAGCGCGCCGGGGGCGCGCGAGCGAGGAGGCCCCCGTCAGAAGTGGCTCAGTAGAACTCGCGCACGAGGTCCGTCGCGTCCTCGGGCGCGCCGTCGTCGACTTCGCTCATGTTCGCGTCGAGGCCGTGCTGTTTCCCGTACGGCACCGACTCCTCGTTCTGGTAGAGGACACCCATGTACTCCTTCTCCGCGTCGAGGACCCTCTCTTTGGCCGCCTCGCGGTCGGTCGGGTCGTACTCCTCCTCGCTCAGGTCGACCAGCGAGTCGCGGAAGTAGTCGTACGTGTCGACGTCGTTGAACGTGACGCAGGGGCTGAACACGTTGACGAAGCCGAACCCGTCGTGTTCGATGGCCTTCCGGACGATCTCCTGGTGGCGGAGCGCGTCCGAGGAGAACGACTGGGCGATGAACGTCGCGCCCGACGCCAGCGCGAGCGCGAGCGGGTTCACCGGCGGCTGCTTCGGTCCCTCCGGCGTCGTCGCCGTCTCGAAGTCCTCCCGCGAGGTGGGCGACGCCTGCCCCTTCGTCAGCCCGTAGATGCGGTTGTCCATCACCACGTAGCTCATGTCCACGTTCCGCCGGACCGCGTGGACGAAGTGGCCCGCGCCGATGGAGTAGCCGTCGCCGTCGCCGCCCGCGACCATCACTTCGAGGTCGGGGTTCGCCATCTTCACGCCCGCGCCGACCGGCAGCGCCCGGCCGTGCACGCCGTGGAGGGCGTAGCTGTGCATGTACGTCCCGATCTTGCCCGAGCAGCCGATGCCGGCGACGACGAAGGTGTTGTCGGGGTCGTTCCCCGTCTCCGCGAGCGCCTTCATCATCCCGTTCATCGTGCCGAAGTCGCCGCACCCCGGACACCACGTCGGCTGCTTGTCGGACTTGAAATCCGTGAATCTGACTTCCGAGCTCATTGGTCTGCCTCCAGGGTCTCCCCGTCGAGGGTCTCCGTGATTCGCCTTGCGAGTTCGTCGGCCTTGAATCGCACGCCGTCGTACTTGTTGATGCGCTTCACGCGGGTCAGCGTGTCGTGTTCGAGCACGTCCGCGAACTGTCCGGTCGCGTTACACTCGACCACGACCACCTCGTCGTGCCCCTCGAACTCCGTCGAGAAGTCCGGTCGCGGGAAGATGTACGGACACGAGAGCACCCGAACCGACACGCCGTCCTCCTCGAGGAAGCCGAGCGCCTCGCGCAGCGCTCCCTCGTTCGACCCCCACGAGACGACCAGCGCGTCGGCGTCCGGGTCGCCGAACTCCCGCAGGTTCCAGTCCTCCCGCTCGCGGGCGGTCTCGACCTTCCGGTTGCGCTTGTCGACCTGCTTGACGCGCATCTCGGTGTCTTCCGTCCGGCGGCCCAGTTCGTCGTGTTCCAGACCGGTCGACATGTGCGCACCGCCGGCGGTGCCGGGGACGGCGCGGGGACTGACGCCGTCGTCGGTGAGTTCGTGCGGCTTGAACTGCTCCTGGTCGGTCTGGTGGTCGCCGACGGACTCCTCGTCGACGACGTTGCCGCGGTCGATCTCGACGGCGTCCATGTCGAACGCGTCGGGGTCGAACGTCTGCTCGGTGACGGCCATCGCGAGGTCCGAGGCGAGGAACACCGGCGTCTGGTACTTATCCGCGAGGTTGAACGCCTCGACGGTCTTCCAGAAGCACTCCGACACCGTCGTCGGCGCGACGACGAACCGGGGTATCTCGCCGTGACCGCCGTACAGCAGCATGTTGAGGTCGCCCTGTTCCTGTTTCGTCGGCATCCCCGTCGAGGGCCCCGAGCGCATCACGTCGCAGATGACGAGCGGCGTCTCGCTCGTGGCGACCAGCCCGAACGTCTCGGTCATCAGGTCGATGCCCGGCCCGGAGGTGGCGGTCATCGACCGCGCGCCGGCGCGGGCGGCCCCGAGCGCGAGGTTGATGGCGGCGAGTTCGTCCTCCGCCTGCACGACGTGCCCGCCGAACCGCTCGATGCGCCCCGTGAGGTACGTCATCACGTCGGTCGCGGGGGTGATGGGGTAGCCGGCGTAGAACTTGCAGCCGGCCGCGATGGCGCCCATGCCGATGGCCTCGTCGCCGTTGAGCAGGACGTAGTCCGCGTCGGTCGTCTCGAGGTCGTACTCGAACTCGGTGTCCTCGTACTCGGCCTGGACGTACTCGATGCCGTTCCGGGCGGCCTCCTTGTTGTTGTCGACGATGGCCTGCCCCTTGTCGCCGAAGCGCTTCTTCAGCGCGGAGTCGAGGTTCTCGACGGGGAAGTCCGCCACCTCGCACGCGGCCCCGAGTGCGACGACGTTGCGCATGATGGCCCCGCCCGCCTCCTCGGCGAGCCGCTTGAGCGGGACGTCCAGTCCGACGATCTCCCCGGGGATCTCCACGTCCTGCATGGTCGTCCGCTCGCCGTCGTAGATGATGACCGCCCCGTCGTGGAGTTCGTCGAGGTTCTCCTCGATGGTCCGCGGGGTCAGCGCGATGAGGACGTCGAGGCGGTCGACGACGGAGTCGACCCGGTCGACCGACGTCCGGATCTTGTAGGCGGTGTACCCCCCTCTGATACGGGACGCGAAGTCCTTCGACGTGAACACGTGTCGACCCGCCCGGGAGAGCGCCTGCGCGAAGATCTTCCCGGTGGAGTCGATGCCATCGCCGGCTTCCCCGCCGATGGCCCAGTTGAAGTCCGCTGGCATACTAGTCGGCCCTACCCGGGGTCGGAGGAAAAGCCTTCTGAAAGGGGGAGACGGCCGGCGTTGGTCGATTTCCGTATTCGTTTCCGCGTAAACGACGAGAGACGACGTCGCGTCGAAAGAGACCCCGAAAGTCGCACGTTCGTCCGGCGTTCCGCGCGTATCGACCCTCGTCGGACGAGGGGACGGCGTGCGCCGGAGGCGGGCGCGTTCCGACAGCTTCGGGTGCCCCCGTCGAGAACCCACGCGCATGGACGCTACTATCTCGGTCCGGTCGGTCTCGACCGTCGGCCCGGACACCGTCGCCGTCGTGTTCGACTCGCCCGTCGGGTTCGACGCCAAGCCCGGTCAGTTCGTCCGTCTGTCGACCGAACTCGACGGCGAGTCGGAAGCGCGCTTCTACACGGTCTCCTCGCCCGACACCGAGGGGAGCTTCGAGACGACCGTGGGTCTCGACGGCGGCGAGTTCGCCGCGTACCTCGCCGACCTGGAGGCGGGCGACACCGTCGAGATGTCCGGCCCGTTCGGCGAGGAGTACTACGAGGGGGAGTCGCGCGCGGTCGTCCTCGCGGGCGGGCCGGGCGTCGGTCCGGCAGTCGCCATCGCCGAGGCGGCGCTCGACGCGGGCAACGAGGCGGCGGTCGTCTACCGGGACGACGCCCCCGCCCACGGCGACCGGTTGGCGGCCCTGCGCGACCGGGGGGCGTCCGTCGTCGTCACGGACGGCGACGTGACCGGCGCCGTCGCGGAGGCCGTGACCGGGCGGGCGGGCGAACAGGCGTTCGTCTACGGCTTCGACGAGTTCGTCGAGACGGCGACCGCGGCGCTGGCGGACGCCGGGTACGGAGGGGACGCGAAAGTCGAGAGCTTCGGGTAGCGGAGAGTCGCCCGCTCAGACCAGCGACGCGCCGTCGAACTCGGTGCGCGCGTAGTCGAGTTCCATGAGTTCGAGGATGGTCGGCGCGATGTCGAGCAAGTCGACGTCGGAGACGGTCGCCTCGGGGTCGTCGATGTACAGCGTCGCGTTGTCGAAGCTGTGCATCCCGTTGCGGGGGCCGTGCGAGAAGACGCCGTCGTCGTGCGCCTTGAACTTCGCCTTCAGGTCGAACCCGTCGTTCGGGATGATGACGAGGTCCGGCGCGATGTCGTCGTGGTCGCCGCGGAACGCCTCCTCCTTCTCGACGACGCGAGCGGCCACCTTCTTCCCGTCCGGGCCCTCCAACTGTTCGAGCGCCGCCTTCAGTTCGTCGCGGGTCGACTCGTACTCCGACTCCGGGACGCCCCCGCGGGGTTCCCTACCCTCGAGGTTGATGTAGAAGCGACCGGGGATGAGCGAGTACGCCGTCGCGTCGTCGGCGATGTCGTTCAGTTCCTCGTGGTCGTCGTCCTCGAACGAGAGCCACCCCTCGTCCTGGAGCCACTGGTTCATCTCCACCTCGTAGTCCTCGTAGGTGAACCCGTGGTCGGAGGCGACGATGAGCGTCACGTCGTCGTCGAGCTGCTGGCGGAGCCGCCCGACGTACTCGTCGACCTTCTTGTAGAACTCCATGAACTCGTCGTGGTACGTTCCCTCCTCGACGTAGTCCTTGAACAGGAAGTGGTTCACCCGGTCGGTCGTCATGAACACGCCGAAGAACAGGTCCCAGTCGTCCTGCTCGAAGTAGTGGCTGAACGCCTCGTACCGCGCGTCGATGGTCTCGTGGGCGTTCTCGATGAACTCGGACTTGTCGTCCTTGTGCCCGAGCTTCGGGTTCGAGTCGATGCGGTAGTCGATGGAGTTGAGGTAGTCGCGGAGTTCGTCGGGCTGGGCCGCCTTGTCGACGTCCGGCGAGAGGAACCCCGAGACCATCCGCTGGACGTTCCGCTGGGGCGGGAACGTCACGGGGACGTTCATCACCGTGGCGTCGAGACCCTCCTCGGCGACGCGGTCCCAGACGCGGGTCGCCTGCACGTCGCGTCCCATCGGGACGTACGTGTCGTAGGAGCCGACTTCGCGGTCCTGAAACCCGTACACTCCCGTCTCGCCCGGGTTCACACCCGTCGTGAGCGCGGGCCAGCAGGCGGACGACTCCGGCGGGACGATGGAGTCGATGGCTCCGCTCGTCCCCTCCGTGTCGAGCGCCGCGAAGTTCGGGAACTCGTCCGGGTGTTCCGAGAGCAGCGAGTACGGCACGCCGTCGATACCGAGGAACGCGACGCGCGGGTTGTCGTCACCGCGCAGCCGATCGAACAATCCCATGTCCGGGGGTACTGAGGCGACGGGTAAAGTGTTTCAGGTTCTACTCCCACCTCGGAGCGTTTTAGCCGGTGGCTACCCAGCGAAACGATGATGGGAGACTCCGACGCGGACGCCTCCGCCGAGCGGGACCCGGACCCGTTCGAGACGTTCCGCGGCTTCTTCGCGCTGTCGGGCGACGTGCTCGTCCTCTCGGTCGCCATGTTCGCGTTCAGCCTCGGCTTCCAGATGACGGGGCGGTACATGCCCGTCTACCTCGACGTACTGGGTGCGAGTGCGCTGGTCGTCGGCCTGTACAAGACCGTCGGCGACCTCATCGGCGCGGTCTACCCGTACCCCGGCGGGGCGCTCTCGGACCGCATCGGCTCGCGGACCGCGCTCACGCTGTTCGGCCTCGCGTCGACCGTCGGCTTCGTCGTCTGGTGGGCCGCCGGTGACCTCGACGCCGTCCCCGTCGGCCCGACCAGCCTCGCGGTCGTGCTCCTGTTTCTGGGGCTGTTCCTCTCGCAGGCGTGGAAGTCGTTCGGGCTGGGCGCGACGTTCGCAGTGGTGAAACAGAGCGTCCCGCCCTCGCGGCTCGCGGCGGGGTTCGCGAGCACCGAGACGTTCCGGCGGACCGCGTTCCTGCTCGGCCCGCTGCTCGCGGCCGGTCTGCTCTCGGTGTACGCGTTCGAGCGCGGGTTCCGGTACCTGCTGCTCGTCGCGGCCGGGTTCGGCCTGCTGGCGACGGTCGCACAGCGCGCCCTGTACGACGCGTCGGAGGACAGCCTCGGCAAGTCGTTCCAGGGACTCGACTCGGTCCGGGCCGACCTCCGGGCGCTCCCCGACCCGCTCCGTCCCTTGCTGGTCGGTGACACGCTCGTCCGGTTCGCGAACGGGATGGTGTACGCGTTCTTCTCGCTCGTCGTCGTGAACGAGTTCGGCATCGGCGTCACTCTCCCCGTGGTGGGGAGGCTCCCGCCGGCCGCGTTCTTCGGCGTCCTCCTCGCGGTGGAGATGACCGTCGCGCTCCTCACCATGGTACCGGTCGCACGCCTCGCCGAACGAATCGGTCTGAAGCCGGTCGTCGCGCTCGGGTTCGCGGTGTACGCCGTCTTCCCGCTGTTGCTCATCTCGGCGCCGCGCACGACCGTCGCCGTTCCCGTCCTCGGCGTGGTGTCGGCGGCGACGATTCTCGTCGTCCTGTTCGCGTTCTCGGGGCTCCGGTTCGCGGGGCTCCCCGCTCACAAGGCGCTCATCGTCGGTCCCGCCGAGGCCGGCGCGGGCGGGCGCGTCACGGGGGCGTACTACCTCGTGCGCAACGTCGTCGTCATCCCCAGCGGCGTGCTGGGCGGGTACCTCTACGGCGCGTCCCCGGCTGCGGCGTTCACCGTCGCCACCGCCGTCGGCCTGCTCGGAACCGCCTACTTCCTCGCCCGCGGCGAGGAGTTCGCGGCGTACGCCTGAGCCTCACCCGGTCGCCTCTCCCCCGGTTCCGCGACCGCCGTGACCGAGACCGGTGGCGGCCCGTCCCGACGAGGCTTTGGACGACCGCCCCCAACTCCGGCCGTGAGCCGGGACACCGCACCCGACGACCGCCCCGACCGCCCCGACCGCCCGCCGGGGCGCGGCCTGCTCGACGCGCTGTCGGTCCGCCGGAACGCGGCCGTCGGGGTCGCCGTCGGCCTCCTGCTCGCGGTCTGCGTGTACGCCGTCCGCGTGTTCGAACTGCTCGGCCCGTTCACCGGCACCCGCGAGTTCCCGATTCTCGGCGCGGAGGGCTACTTCCTCCTGCTGGCGTTCGTACTCGCCACCGCGACTGCGCTGCTCGTCGCGACGCTGCTCACCGTCGTCTCGGTGGTTCGTCTCGCTCGCGCGAGCGCGCGCGAATCGCGGTGACTCTCCCCCGTTCGCGCTTCCCCCGCGTTCTCGCTCGACGCCCTCCGGTTCAGTCGTCGAACTCGCGCGGGTCGCCCGCGAGCACCGACAGCCGCTCGGCGCCCGCGCGCGTCCCCTTCGCCACGAGCACGTCGCCCGTCCGGAGCGCCGTCTCCCCGCCCGGAGAGACGACCCACTCGCCCTCGCGCTCCTCGCCCGCGGGGCGACGGACGGCGATGACGCGCATCCCCGTCTCGTCGCGCACGCGCCGTTCGGCGAGCGTCGCGCCCGCGAGGTCGGCGTCCGGCGCGACCACGAGCCTGACGATGACCTCGTCGGACTCCTCGACGGCCTCCGCGAGCACCGGGTGGGCGGACAGCCCCCGGAGCACGCCCTCGCTGATCTCGAGCGCCGCGTCGCTGATGACCTCCGTCGCGGACGCGAGGTGGACCAGCCCCCGGAGCTGGACCGGGTCCTCGATGCGGCCGGCCGCGCGGAGCGTCCACGCCTCGAACCGGGACTTCAGCTGGTCCACCTCCGCCTCCAGTTCGACGACCTCCTCGGCGACGCCGCGGCTGTCGAACAGCACCGCGCCGTACGCCAGGTCGACGGCGAGTTCGCTCATGTTCTTCATCGTGACGATGGAGTCGACCGCCCGCTCCAGGTCGTCGATGGTCGCCGCCGGGGGCGCAGGCGGGTCGTACGCGTCGCCCGTCGCCGCCTCGTACACCTCGCGCAGGCCGTCCTCGAACCCCCGGAGGATGAGCGCGTCGCCCGCGCGCAGTTCCGTCTCCTTGCCGGGGTTCGTCACCCAGGACGCCTTCCCGGTCGCTCCCTCGCGCCGGACCGCGATGACGCGCACGCCCGTCTCCGTCTCCACGTTCGCCTCGCCGAGCGTCCGCCCGACGTACGGCGAGTCCGCCGCGACGGTCGCGCGAACGAGCGTCTCCACCGCCTCGGGGAGCGCCGCCCGCATCGCGTCGGGGAGGCCGATGTCCTCGAGGACGACCTTCGCGATGTCGCCCGCCGCGTTCGACACCTTCTCCGCCGCCTCGATCACCCCGAGCACGGGCGCGAGTTCCTCGGCGTCCTCCGGGGAGCGGGCGGCCATGATGACGCTCATGCGTCCCTGCAACTGGAGGACGTCCATCCGCGCTTCCAGCGTGAGCACCTCCGCCGCCAGGTCGTCGCTCCCGTGGAGCACCGCCGAGTACGACAGGTCGATGAGCAGTTCCGCGGTGTCTTTCATCTCGGCCAGCACGGCCTTCACGCTCACGGGCTCGTACTCGACGCGCTCCCCGTGGTACATGTCGTCGTGGCGGTTCGCGCGGCCGTCGGATAAGGGTTCCTCGGGTCGAGACGAGCGAGGCCGGTGAGCGGGACGACCCGCGGAGCCGAGTGTCGAGCGTCGGGCTACTCCTCGCGGAACAGGCGGTAGGAGGTCCGACCGACCGCGACGGCCTTCTCCTCCCCCTCGGGGTCGACGCTGGAGACCATCGTGTCCGTGTACCCCATCGACCCGCCGGCGCGGAGCACCTCCGCCTCCACCCGGAGGTCGCTCGTCGCCGGCCTGAGGTACGTCACGTTCAGGTCGGTGGTGGCGAGCGACCCGGTCGTCGGGTCGTCGAACGTCGACCGGAGCGCGAACCCGGAGGCGGTGTCGACGAGCGTCGCCGCGATGCCGCCGTGGATGGAGCCGACGGGCGACCCGGGGTTGACGAGTTTCTCGTCGTACGGGACGGTCATCACGATGCGCCCGCGTTCGAGGTCCTCGACGGCCAGGTTCAGCCACGAGAGGAAGCCGTGGCGCTCGATGAACGCCTCCAGCAGGGCCACGTGGTCGGCGTCGAGGTCCGGGAACGGTTCGTCTGGGTCGCCCCCGTCCTGACCGGCGTCGTCGGAGTGGTCGGAGTCGGCGGAGTCGTCGTGCATACCGACCCGGCGGCCGGCGCGCACTTGACCGTTCTGACGCGCCGCGGGTCGCACCGGACTGCACTCCTCTCCTCCCCGGACTACCGGTCGTCGGACGCTCCCCGCCCTGCTTCAGTCGTCGTCGGAGGGCGACTTCCCGAGGTCCTCGACGGGGATGTCGGTCACCTCCGGTCCCGGCCCGTTCCCCTCGCCGAAGCCGGCCGAGAGGACGCGCGTGAGCGCCTCCTCGACGCTCTCGTCGGTCTCGGTCATGTCGTTCGGACTCACCTCCATCACGAACCCGGTAGTGATGTTCGGCGCGGTGGGCATGAACACCACCTCCCGGCCGTCCTCGGTCGTCTGGCCGGTCTTGAAGGCGGTCATTCGCATCCCCGTCCACGGCTCGATCTTCACCGGCTTCTGGAGGTCCTCCGTGCCGCTGAGCGCCGTCTCGACCGCGAGTTTCGACGCGTTGTACAGCACCCGGAGGCCGGGTACCCGGTTGATGGTGTCGTCGAGCAACCCCTCCGCCAGCCGGCCGGCCGTCGTCCGCATCAGGTAGCCCGCCGAGAAGACGAGCAGCAGGAACACCGCCACCGCGATGGTCACCTGCACGAGGTTCAAGAACAGCTGGAAGGTGCCGGACGGCCAGTTCGGCGGGTTCTCGACGGTGATGGCCGGGACGAACGGCAGCTTGAGTATCTGGGTGTACACCCAGTTGGCGACGAAGACGATGACGAGCACCGGGACGACCACGACCAGCCCGCTCGCGAAGTCCCGCTTCCACGTGGACATTATTCGGTCTCGTCTCGTGGTCCGGCGGCAGGGGTTATCAGACCTTCTACACGGACCGCACCGCGGGGCCGCTCGACTCCCGGCCCCTCAGACGCCGGCGACGGCGCGCAGGGCGAACGTCAGGTTCTCCTTGCGCTCGCGCACCCGGCGGTAGAAGTACGAGAGCCACTTCCCCCCGTAGGGCGCGTACTGCCAGACTTCGTACCCCTCGCGGGCGAGCCGCCGCTGGGCGTCCTCGCGCACGCCCATCAGCATCTGTATCTCGAACTCGCTGCCGTACTCGTCGTGGAGTTCCTGTGCGTACGATACCATCTTCGGGTCGTGGCTCCCGACGGCGATGCCCGCGTCGCGCTCCTTGAACAGGAACTCCAGGTCCTCGCGATACGCCTCGTTCACGTCCGCCTTGTCGGTGTACGCGACCGCCTCACCCTCGTCGTACGCGCCCTTCACCAGCCGGAGCTTCCCGGGCACGTCCACGAGGCGGTCGAGGTCAGCGCGCGTGCGTCGGAGGTTCGCCTGGACGCACTGCCCCACGCCGCCGTCGTGTTCGCGGGCCAACTCCTCGAACGCGTCGAGCGTCACGTCCGTCGTGTCGGCGTCCTCCATGTCACACCAGACGAACACGCCGTGTTCGTCGCCCGCCTCGACGACCCGCCGGAAGTTCTCGACGAACGTCGCGTCGCTCACGTCGAGTCCCAGCTGGGAGGGTTTGACCGACACGCAGGCGTCGAGGTCGGTCCCGCCGATGTCCGCGACGAGCCGTTCGTACGCCGCCGCGTCCGCCTCGGCGTCGTCGGCCTCGTGGTAGTGCTCGCCGAGGAGGTTCAGGATGACCTTCACGCCCTCCTCGTTCGTTCGCCGGGTGTGTTCGAACGCCGTGGCCGGCGTCTCCCCGGCGACGAACCGGCTCGCGATGGGAGGAATCACGTCCGTCTCTTGTGCTCCCCCTCGTCTTGAGTCTCGTGGTCCGTCGTCGGGAGGCACTTCGCCTGCGGCGAGTCGTGCCGCTCACGGCGGGCCGCGGGTCGCCGCCGGACCACGGGGTTAATCAGGGACCCGGGAGCAGGCGGGGGTATGCCCGGAACGTTCGGACTCGTCGCCGGGGCGCTGTGGGCGATGCTGCCCGCCTACGTCCCGAACAACGCCGCGGTCCTCGCCGGCGGCGGCCGCCCCATCGACGGCGGACGCACGCTGAACGGTCGGCGACTCCTCGGCGACGGGAAGACGTGGCGCGGCACGCTCGCCGGAACCCTCGCCGGCGTCGCGCTCGCGCTCACGCTCGACGCCGTCGCGCCGACGGTCGGGGGAGCGCTCGGAGTCGCGCTCCCGCCGTTCCCGCTCGCGGCCGCCGTCGGTCTCGCACTCGGGGCGATGCTCGGCGACGTCGCCGCCTCGTTCCTGAAGCGCCGGACCGGCCGGGAGCGCGGGGCGGCGTTCCCCGGGCTCGACCAACTCGACTTCGTCGTCGGCGCGCTCGCACTCGCGGCGCTGTTCGCCCCCGGGTGGTTCGCGGCGACGTTCTCCCTGCCGCGCATCGCCGTCGTCGTCGTGGTCACGCCGCTGCTCCACGTCGGCACGAACGCCGTCGCCTACTGGCTCGGTCTGAAGGACGAACCCTGGTGATAGACTCAGGGCTGATAGGCGGGACGACGCGCTTTAGCCCGCTGGCCTTCCCCATCGGGGTATGTGGGGAGAGGAGGCGGACGAGGAACCGGCCCGGAGCCTCCGGGAGCGAGTGCGCACCGCGCTCCCGTTCATCGCGATGGGCTGTCTGCTCGCCTCGGCCGTCTGCGTCGCCGGCATCGCCGGTGCGGTCGCCACGGGCCTCGGCCCGACCCCGGACCGGCCCGAGGGGCTGGTCGTCGCCGTCGAAGTCGACGACGACGCCGCGCTCGTCATCGAACACCCCGCCGGCGCCGTCCCGTCCCCCGAGCGGGTGTTCGTCGTCGACGACGCCGGCAACCGGGTCGCCTGGGGGGAGGTCAGGACCGACCCGGGCGTCGCGCGCGTCACCGGCGGCCGGACGGTACTCGGCTGTCCCCGGCAGGGGGCGACCTACCGCGTCGTCTTCGAGGGACGCGCGGGCGAGGAGACGCTGCTCACCCACGAGGTGGAGGCGTCCATCCCGGCGAGCGCGGTCCAGCGGTGCGAGGCGTCCGAGTAGGCGGCGGCAATCGGCAGGTTTTCGCCCCGCGACCACGCCGGTTCGACAATGACACGACGGGACGAGAGCCGAGCGGACGGGCCGGACGAGAACCACGAGCGGAGAGAGAGCGACGGAGGGGACGACGAACGGAGCGCCGAACTCGTCGCCGCCCTCCGAGACGCGGACGCGGTGCTGTTCGGCGAGTTCGAACTCTCGCACGGCGGCACGAGCGAGTACTACGTCGACAAGTACCGCTTCGAGACGGACCCGCACTGCCTGGAACTCATCGCCGCGGCGTTCGCGGAACGCGTCGGCGACGCGAAACTCGCGGGCGTCGCGCTCGGGGCGGTCCCCATCGTCGCCGCGACGGCCGTGGAGACGGGCCGGCCGTACGTCATCGCGCGCAAGGCCGCCAAGGAGTACGGCACGGGCAACCGCATCGAGGGCGAACTGGAGGAGGGCGAGGAAGTCGTCGTCCTGGAGGACATCGCCACGACCGGCCAGTCGGCCGTGGACGCCGTCGAGGCGCTCCGAGACGCCGGTGCGGTGGTGAACCGCGTGCTCGTCGTCGTGGACCGCGAGGAGGGAGCGCGCGCCCTGCTGGCCGACCACGACGTCGAACTGGAGTCGCTGCTCACCGCCTCGGACCTGCTCGCGGACGCCGACCGCTGAGGGTCAGTCCCGTCGAAGCGGGCCGGCCGCTCCGCGCGAGGCGATTACACACCCGTGGCCACCGAGCGCGGCGCTCTTTTCCGAAGTATTCATGTTTGTGCAACCACGAACACCGACGATGAACAGGGCCGAGAAGGCCGCCCTCCAGCTACAGGCGGTCGCGGTGTTGCGGACGCTGAAGGAGACGCGCACGTACGACGAACTCGCCGACCTGACGGGGTTGCCCGCAGGGGACCTCAACCGCTACGTCAACGGCCACGTACTCCCGGGGGCGGAGCGCGCGAACGAGGTGGTCGGGGGCATCGGTCGCGAGACGCTCGCCGCGGAGTTGGAGGCGCGCGTGGCGTTCGACGACGAGGGGTACGTCGACAACTCCGGCGTGGTGTTCGACCAGCCGTTCCTCGACCTGGTCGCGCCCGTCGCCGCGGAGTCGCTCGGCTTCGAGCGCCCGGACGTTGTGCTCACCGCCGCGACGGACGGCATCACGCTCGGCGCGGCGATGGCGAGCCACTTCGACGCCCGCGTCGCGTACGCCAAGAAGTCGAAGGAGACGGCCGTCGAGGAGTTCATCGAGTCGCGCCAGCGGCTCGCCTCGGGCATCGAACTCACCTACTACCTCCCCGCGGGCGTCGTCGACGCCGGCGAGCGAGTGCTCGTCGTCGACGACCTCATCCGCTCGGGCGAGACGCAGGAACTCCTCCTCGACATCGCACTCCAGGCGGACGCCGACGTGGCGGGCGTGTTCGCGCTCATCGCCGTCGGCGAGGAGGGCACCGACCGGGCGCGCGAACTCACCGACGCGCCGGTCGGCGCGCTCGCGTCGTTCGAGTAGGCGTCGGCTCGCGCGCTTCTCTCAGACGCCGCCCGGACCGCTGGCGTCGTTCCACCGGTCACTCCAGGAGCGACCCCTCCCACCGGAGCGGGAGTCGAGCCGTCGCCACGCCGAGACAGAACGCGGCGACGCCGAGCGCCGGCGGGACCAGCCGAACGGGCACGACCCGGTGCGTGGCGAGCGCGTACGCGAACCCCCAGAACACGCCGCCGAACGCGGCGGGCGTGACGAGGTACCACCAGACGGCGGCGGCGAGTCCCGTCCCGCCGACCCCCGCCGCCACCGCCGCGCTCCGCGTCGGTGACGCGCCGTGTTCGTGCGCGACGTGTCCGGCCATCTGCCCGCCGACCGCGCCGCTCGCGGCGAGCAACAGCGGACTCGCCGCCTGGAGCGTCGGGTTCGCCGCCTGAAACGAGCGCGACAGCGGGAGAACGAACAGCGCGGACAGGTAGAGGACCTGACCGGACAGCCCCCAGAGGACCGCCCGCACCGAGACGCCGCCGTCAGTGCGCTCCGGCGCGGTTCCGGGGAGACGCACGGTCGGACCTCACCGGACGGTTCGCGCCCGCTCGCCCGCTCGCCGGAGCGCGCCGGCCACCCGCTCGCGGGCGTACACGAGTTCCGCGCCGCCCCAGGAGAGCAGGACGAAGAGCGCGCCGACGACGCCCGCGAACGCCCAGCTTCCCATCCACACCGGGCGAATCCACGGGGTGACGTGCGCCCAGCGGACCGCGAACTCCGCCGCCGCGTCGTCGAGCGGCGTGTCCGCGAACGCGTTCTGGACGGTCGCCGCGAACGTGGACGTGCTGCCGGTGCCGGCGATGAGGCCCGCGCTGCCGTAGATGCGGTAGCTCCCCGTGACGCCCACGTCGGCCATCGTCGGGCCCGTCGACCCGCCGCCGTGGACGGTCCGCTCGGCGTCGTACGGCCCCCACGTCGCGTAGTACTCCCAGACGATACGACCCTTCGGCGTCACCTCGATGACGCGGTGGTTCAGCGAGTCGGTGATGAGCGTGTTGCCGTTCGGGAGGCGGTCGGCGTCGCGCGGCCACGAGAGCTGTCCGGTGCCGACCTCCCACACCTCGACCCACTCGCCGTCCCGGCGGGCGTACTCGACGACCCGGTCGTTCTCCGAGTCGGCGACGAGTATCGTCGGGTTCCCCTCCTCGGAGAGCAGCCAGTCGGGGTTGTGCTGCTCGTTGAGCACGCTGTGGTTGCCGTCGCTCCCGAGACGGTACTCTATCTCCCTCGTGGAGCGGTTGAGGACGATGACCTGGTCGAAGTTCCGCGGGGAGACGAGGTACTCACCCTCCGCGATGCGGTCGACGTCGTTGACGTGCGTCCAGTCCTCGGCGTACCCCCCGTCGGTCGAGGCGGGGTAGTGGTTCCGGAACGTCCACTCCCACACGACTTCGTCGGTCGTCCGGTTGTAGACGAACACCCGGTCGTCGCTCCGCTCGGCCGACTCGTTCCACTGGCGCATGTTGGCGACGAGCAGGTTCCCGTTGGGGAGCATGTCGACGTCGTGGGTGTCGTGGATGTCGAGGCGCTCGCGCCACACCACCTCCTGCGTCTCGGGGTCCAACTCGAACAGCATCGTGCCGTTGGGGTTCGTCGAGACGACGAGCAGGTTCCCGTTCGACAGCGGGTCGACGTCGTAGAACCAGTTCGCCCCCTGTTCGGAGCCGTCGAACTCCCAGGCGGTCGTGCCGTCGGGGTTCACACCCACGAGACCCGCGGGCTTCTTCGTGGAGCCCTGTCCCTCGAAGTGGAACCCCTGGATGGCGACGACCGTCGTCCCGTTCGCCTCGTTCGCCACCGTGCCCGCCTGGCGACTGACCGTCGCGGGGGTGCCGGTGCCGTCGGCCGTGACCGCCTGTACTCCCGCGGGTGCGAGCAGCCCGAGCACGCAGAGGAGAGCGAGCGCCCGCGCCAGTCGTCGGCGCGAGAGCGACGTGACGTCCATCGTCCCGCAGAGGGAGGCCGGAAAGTGAAACTCTTGTGCTTTGCACCGCGCCTCAGTCGGCCCCGGTCGAGCGGCCGAGACGCGACCGACGCCGGCGCCCGGGTCTCAGACGTTCGCCGCGAGGAATCCGCCCGTCCGCACGACGAAGTAGACGACGAACGCGGCCGCGAGCGCCCAGTGGCCGGGCCGCGTCTCGTCGGTCCGGCCGGCGGCGAGTTTCACCACGGGGTACGAGATGATGCCCGCCGCGATGCCGTAGGAGATGGAGTAGGTGAACGGCATCACGAGCACCGTCAACCCCGCCGGGACGGCGGCGGTGATGTCGTCCCACGCGACTTCGACGACGTTCCGGAGCATCACCACGCCGATGACCACGAGCGCGATGTGGGAGGCGTACAGCGGCACCGCCGCCGCGAGCGGCACGAGCACGAGCGAGGCGACGAACAGCAGGCCGACCACGAGCGCCGTCAGTCCGGTCCGGCCGCCCTCCTCGACGCCCGTCGCGGACTCGATGTACGTCGTCACCGTCGAGGTGCCGAGCATCCCGCCGACGGTGGTGCCGACGGCGTCGGACATGAGCGGCCTGTCGATGTCCGGGAGGTTGCCCTCCTCGTCGAGGAAGCCGGCGACCTGCGAGACGCCGGTGAGCGTGCCCGCGGTGTCGAAGAAGTCGACGAAGAAGAAGGTGAACACGACGAGCGCGAACGTGAACGCGTCCACGTTCCCGAACCCGGCGAGGAACGACCCGACGAGCGGCGTGATGTCGTACGTCGCGCCGGCCGAGAGGTTCCCCGTGAGCCCGGCGCTCGCGGGGACGACACCCAGCGCCGTGACGGCGTAGCCCGCGAGCGTGGTGAGGAGGATGCCGACGACGATGGCGCCCCTGACGCCGCGGGCGTACAGCATGAACGTGAGAAACAGGCCGAGTACGGAGAGGATGGCGACCGGGTCCGACGCCACCGCGCCCAGCGTGACGAGCGTCGCGGGGTCGTCGACGACGATGCCCATCGCCTCCAGTCCGATGATGGCGAGGAAGAGGCCGATGCCGGTGCCGACGGCGAACTTCACCGGTTCCGGGAAGACGCGGATGACGTACTCCCGGGCGCCTACCGCGGTCAGGGCGATGAAGACGATTCCCTCGACGACCACCGCCGCGAGCGCCGTCCGCCACGGGACGCCGAGCGCACCGACGACGGTGAACGCGAAGAAGGCGTTCAGTCCGAGGCCGGGCGCCTGGCCGAACGGGCGGTTCGCGTACAGCGCCATCACGAGCGTGGCGAGCGCGGCCGACAGGAGCGTCACCACCGCCACCATCTGGACCGTCTCGCCGTACGAGTAGTTCGCGAGCGCGATGCCGGGCTTGGGCCCGCCCGCCGTCCCCTCGGGAATCGCGACGAGGATGCTCGGGTTGACGACGACGATGTAACTCATCGTCAGGAACGTCGTGATGCCCGCGACCACCTCGGTCCGGAGGTCGGTCCCGTGGTCGTCGAGCGCGAAGTAGTCTGCCAGCGCCATACCGCACGCATGTGTATTCGTCTCTTAAGCGTTCGGAATGCGAAACGCAGTCATGCACAGGTGTGGTGATATTTTCCTGATTCTCCCCGGAACGAACGGGGGGAACGACACGTTCGTGGCGAACCGAGCGGGGGGGACGAGAACTCCCCGTACAGCGGCGAGCGGCTGACGTCTCCGAGCGACAGTGAGCGACCGGCGTCGCGTCGACCGAGCGGAACTGGCGCTCCGTCCCCCGGATAGCCCGCCGTCGTCCCCGACGGCTTCCGCAAACACCTTATACGCAGGTGGCACAACCCACGAACGACGAACACCTATGCCGAGACCCGAAGTTCTCGAACGCGTGAAAGAGGCCGAAGCCGAGGCGGAGGAGATCATCGCCCAGGCCGAGGCCGACCGCGAGGAGCGCATCTCGGAGGCACGCTCGGAGGCCGACGAGATCGTCGCCCAAGCGGAGCGCGAAGCCGACGAGATGGAGGAGCAACGGCTGGAGGCGGCCCGCGAGGAGATCGAGCAGGAGCGGGAGGCTATCCTCGCGGACGGCCAGCACGAACGCGCCGAACTCGCCGACGCGGCTCACGAACGCACCGAGGAGGCGGTCGAGTTCGCGGTGGAGCGGTTCGAGGAGGCGGTACATGCTCAGACCTGAACGGATGAGCAAGGTCTCGGTGACGGGGTCGAAGGGGGTCATGGAGACGGTCATCGAGACGGTCCACGACCTCAACCTCCTCCACGTCACCGACTACAACGGCTCCTGGGAGGGGTTCCAACCGGGCGACCCGGTCTCGGGGGCCGAGGAGGCGGCCGACAAACTCGTGACCGTCCGCTCCATCGAGTCCATCCTCGACGTGGACGACGACGAGGCGGGACCGGCCCGCATCGTCACCGACGAGGCGCTCGAGGAGGAACTCGCGGAGGTCCGCGACCGGGTGAACCGACTCGACGACCGGCGCGACGACCTGCGCGACCGGCTCCGGGACGTCGAAGAGCGCGTCGACGCGGTCGAACCGTTCGCGGACCTCGGCATCGACCTCGACCTCCTGCAGGGGTACGACTCGCTGGCGGTCGTCGTCGGCGAGGGCGACCGGGACGAGGTCGAGCGCGCACTCGTCGACGCCGACGAGGTCCGCGGCTACGAGGTGTTCCCGGGCGACGGGAACACGCTCGCCGTCTTCGCGTACTTCGAGCCGGGCGCCGACGACGACGCGGTGCAGGACGTGCTGGTCGGGACCGAGTTCGCGGCGCTCGACGTGCCGTCGGTGGAGCAACGGCGGGTGAGTCCCCAGGAGTACCTCCGGGACCTCGAAGCCGAGCGCCAGGAGGTCGAGTCCGACCTCGCCGACGTCGAGGACGAACTCGAGTCGGTGAAGATGGACGCGGCGGGGTTCCTGCTCGCCGCCGAGGAACAGCTCTCCATCGAGGTTCAGAAGACGGAGGCGCCCCTCTCGTTCGCGACGACGCGCAATGCGTTCGTCGCCGAGGGGTGGATCCCCACCGAGCGGTACACCGAGTTCGCGAGCGCGATTCAGGACGCGGTGGGGTCGCACGTCGAGGTGGAGGAACTGGAGCGCGCCGCCTTCGGTTCCGACGGCGACGTCCAACTGCGCGAGGAGGTCCCGCCAGCGGCCGCCGAGGCGGACTCAGACCGCGAGCGCGACGCGGACGAGGAGGAGGAGACCGAGGAACCCCAGCGAGCCGTCGCCGACGGCTCGGGCGGGTCGGTCGTGATGCGCCGCGACGACCCCCCGGTGGTGCAGGACAACCCCGGCATCGTCAGCCCGTTCGAGGTGCTCGTGCGGGCGGTCGGCCGCCCGCGGTACTCGGAGTTCGACCCGACGGTCGTCCTGTTCCTCACGTTCCCGGCGTTCTTCGGGTTCATGATCGGCGACCTCGGCTACGGGTTGCTCTACACCCTCATCGGCTACTTCCTCTACAGCAACTACGACGCGCCGGCGTTCAAGAGCATGGGCGGCGTCACCATCGCGGCCGGCCTGTTCACGATGTTGTTCGGTATCCTCTACGGCGAAGTGTTCGGACTGCACCTCGTCGCCACCTACCTCTGGGAGGGCGCCGTCGGACTGTCGAGCGCGCCGCTCCACAAGGGGCTCCAGCCGGCCGAACTCGAGTGGGCGCAGGCGTGGCTGGTCGTCAGCATCGTCGTGAGCGTCGTCCACCTCGACGTCGGCTACGTGTTCAGCTTCGCCGAGAACTACGAGTTCCACGGGCTGAAGGACGCGGTCCTCGAGAGCGGGTCGTGGCTCCTCATGCTGAACGGCTGGTGGGTGTTCGTGCTCAGCGACTTCCTCGGCGGGCAGAAGCCGTCGTTCCTGTTCCACGTGTTCAACGGGGAGCCGCTCCCGCTCGGGTTCGCCGGGTTCTCCTCGACCGTGGGGATGCTCGGTCTCGGGGCGTTCCTCCTCGGTCTCGTCTTCATCTGGCTGTCGGGTGAGGTGGGCGAGGCCATCGAGGCGCTGTTCCTCCAGGTGTTCGTCAACGGACTGTCGTACACCCGTATCGCCGCGGTACTGCTCGCGAAGGCGGGGATGGCGTTCGTCGTCAACCTCCTGTTCTTCGGCGTGTACGTCACCGGCGAGGGGAGCGAGGCCGAGTGGCACTTCGCGCTGAGCGGGATGCCGGAGGTCGGGTCGATGTACCACGGCCACGAGGTCACGGAGATCATGTTCGGCGGGCTGATGCACGGGGGCGCCGCGGCGCTCGTCGGCGGCATCCTCATCCTCGTGTTCGGTCACCTCATCGTGCTCGCGCTGGGAGTCACCTCCGCGGGCCTGCAGGCCGTCCGCCTCGAGTACTACGAGTTCTTCTCGAAGTTCTTCGAGGGCGGCGGCACGGAGTACGAACCGTTCGGCTACGACCGCGAGCACACCACCGCGGAGTGAGCGGCGCGAAGCGGCGAAAGCAGCGGCCCCGGTCGCCGCCCGCGCGACCGTCGGGCGGGCGGTGCCGGCTCGGAGACCCGATAGGAGCCGGGGGTGCCGACCTATCGGTCGGCTGTCGACCCGGGTCGACTCCGCGACGTTTTTACTCTAGGCCCCCGAATCGGGCGTCCCTATCCTCCCGTATTCGGTCTCCTCTGTCGATTTCTTTGGGAAGCTTTATGACCTCCGTCGGTCCAAACACCGACTGTCCGAAGACTGCAATCGGTCACTCAAACCCATGATTGAGACACTTCCGGAACTGGGTAATGTTGTACTGCAAGAGGGGACGGGCAGCCCGGCACTATCGAAGAACGCCGTCGCGGCGCTCGCGGTGGGGCTCGCCGCCTTCGGCGCGGGATACGCGGAGCGCGGCATCGGGTCCGCCGCCGTCGGTGCGGTCGCCGAGGACGACGACCTGTTCGTGCAGGGCCTGATCTTCACGGTCCTGCCGGAGACGCTCGTCATTCTCGCACTGGTCACCTTCTTCCTGGGGTAACTCACCCCTCTTGTTTTCACAATGAGTCTGGACACTGTCGTCGAAGACATCCGGGAGGAAGCCCGCGCGCGTGCGGAGGAAATCAGAGGAGACGGCGAGGAGCGCGCGGACGAGATCGTCGCCGAGGCGCGCGCGGAGGCCGAGCGCATCCGCGAGGAGCGGCAGGCGGCGGTCGAGCGCCAGATCGAACAGGAGCGCGAACAGGCCGTCTCGGGCGCGAAACTCGAGGCGAAACAGGAGCGACTCGAGGCCCGCCGCGACGTGCTCGAGGAGGTCCGCGAGACGGTCGAACAGCGCGTCGCGAACCTGGAGGGAGAGCGCCGCGAGACGCTCACCCGGTCGCTGCTCGACGCGGCCGCCGAGGAGTTCGACGCCGGCGAGTCGGTGTCGGTTCACGGTCGCGCGTCCGACGAGGCGCTGTTGCGGCGCGTCCTCGCGGACTACGAGGGCTGGTCGTTCGCCGGCGCGCACGACTGTCTCGGTGGCGTCGTCGTCGAGAGCGAGGAGTCGCGCGTCCGGGTCAACAACACCTTCGACTCCGTGCTCGAGTCGGTCTGGGAGGACAACCTGAAGGAACTGAGCGACAAACTGTTCGACGATGAGTAACCATGAGTAGCCGCGCCGGCACCTCCAACCCGGAGTACGTGAACGCCCGCGTCCGGTCGCGACGCGGCGCGCTGTTCGACGACGACGACTACCGGAAGCTCATCCGGATGAGCCCGGCGGAGATCGCTCGGTTCATGGAGGAGTCGCCCGCCTACGAGGAGGAGATAAACGCGCTCGGCTCGCGGTTCTCCGGCGTGGACCTCATCGAGTACGCGCTGAACCGGAGCCTCGCGAACGACTTCAACGACATCCTCGACTGGTGCGAGGGTCGGCTGTACGACCAGGTGGCGCGCTACCTCCGCCAGTTCGACGCGTGGAACGTGAAGACGGTGCTCCGCGGACTGTACGCCGACGCCGACCGCGAGACGGTGGAGGTGGACCTCATCCGCGCGGGCGAGTTCGACGAGCGCCGCATCTCGCGGCTGCTCGACGCCACCGCCATCGAGGACGTGGTCGAGATACTCTCGGACACCGTGTTCGGCGACGCACTCGAGGAGGCGTACGAGGACTACGAGGAGTCGGGCGTGCTGGTTCCGCTGGAGAACGCGCTCGACCGGGCGTACTACGGTCTGCTCTCGACGGCGGACCTCCGGGGGGAGGAACTCGCGGAGTACCGGGAGTTCCTCACCGCGGAGATCGACTTCCGGAACGCCATCAACGCGCTCCGGCTCGCCCGCTCGGGCACCGACATCGACCCGGCCGAGTACTTCATCGAGGGCGGCACGCTCTTCTCGGCGGCGGACCTGCGTCAACTCGTGGGAAGCACCGACGAACTGGTCCAGCGAATCCGCGAGAGCCGGTACGGCGACGAACTCGACCGGCCGCTGTCGGCGCTCGAGGAGGCGACCAGCCTCATCGCGTTCGAACGCGCGCTGGAGGCGTCGCTGCTGCGGTACGCGGACTCGCTCGGGCACGTCTACCCGCTGTCGGTGACGCCCGTCGTGTCGTACATCCTCGCGAAGCAGCGCGAGGTGGAGAACATCCGCGCCATCGCCCGCGGGAAGGAGGCGGGCCTGAGCGAAGAGGAGATCGAGGAGGAACTAGTCATCCTATGAGCCAAGAGATCGCCGTCATCGGCAGCCCGGAGTTCACCACGGGGTTCCGGCTCGCGGGCGTCCGCAAGGTGGAGTCGGTCCCGGACGACGAGAAGGACGCCGCCCTCGACGACGTCGTCGAGGAGACGCTGGCAGACGAGGACGTCGGCATCGTCGTGATGCTCGACGAGGACCTCGACCACCTCTCCCGCCAGGTGCGCCGGTCGGCGGAGGGGAGCGTCGAGCCCGTGCTGGTGACGCTCGGCGGCGGCGCCGGAAGCGGCCTGCGCGAGCAGATCAAACGCGCCATCGGAATCGACCTGATGGACGACGAGAACGAACCCGAGAGCCAACCGAATTCATGAGTCAAGCAACCCAGACGGACACCGCCGAAGACACCGGACGCATCGAGAGCGTGAGTGGCCCGGTCGTCACCGCCGTCGGCTTCGACGCGCGGATGAACGACGTCGTCTACGTGGGCGAGGAGGGCCTGATGGGCGAGGTCATCGAGATCGAGGGCGACGTGACGACCATCCAGGTGTACGAGGAGACGTCGGGTGTCAGCCCCGGCGAACCCGTCGAGAACACGGGCGAACCGCTCAGCGTCGACCTCGGCCCGGGGATGCTCGACGCCATCTACGACGGCGTCCAGCGCCCGCTCGACGTGCTCGAATCGAAGATGAACAGCGCGTTCCTCGACCGCGGGGTCGACGCGCCCGGCATCGACCTCGACAAGGAGTGGGAGTTCACCGCCGAGGTCGAGGCCGGCGACCAGGTCGAACCCGGCGACGTCGTCGGTACCGTCCCCGAGACGGTCACCATCGAGCACCGCGTGATGGTGCCGCCGGACTACGAGGGCGGCGTCGTCGAGAGCGCCTCGGGCGGGTCGTTCACGGTCACCGAACCCGTCGTCACGCTGGAGAACGGCGAGGAGATCACGATGCGCCAGGAGTGGCCCGTCCGCGAACAGCGCCCGGCGTCGAACAAGCGCACGCCGCGCACGCCGCTCATCTCCGGACAGCGCATCCTCGACGGCCTGTTCCCCATCGCGAAGGGCGGGACGGCCGCCATCCCGGGTCCGTTCGGCTCCGGGAAGACCGTCACTCAGCACAGCCTCGCCAAGTTCGCCGACGCGGACATCATCGTCTACGTCGGCTGTGGCGAGCGCGGCAACGAGATGACCGAGGTCATCGAGGACTTCCCGGAACTGGAGGACCCGGAGAACGGGAACCCGCTGATGGCCCGCACGTCGCTCATCGCCAACACGTCGAACATGCCCGTCGCGGCCCGCGAGTCGTGCGTGTACACGGGCATCACCATCGCGGAGTACTACCGCGACATGGGGTACGACGTGGCGCTGATGGCCGACTCCACCTCGCGGTGGGCGGAGGCGATGCGCGAGATCTCCTCCCGGCTGGAGGAGATGCCCGGCGAGGAGGGGTACCCCGCGTACCTCGCCGCTCGCCTCGCGCAGTTCTACGAGCGCGCCGGCTACTTCGAGAACATCAACGGCACCGAGGGGTCGGTGTCGGTCATCGGTGCGGTCAGCCCGCCCGGCGGCGACTTCTCCGAGCCGGTCACGCAGAACACGCTCCGCATCGTGAAGACGTTCTGGGCGCTCGACTCCGACCTGGCCGAGCGCCGCCACTTCCCGGCCATCAACTGGAACCAGTCGTACTCGCTGTACCGCGAACAGCTCGACCCGTGGTTCACGGAGAACGTCGCGGAAGACTGGCCCGAGCGCCGCCAGTGGGCGGTCGACACGCTCGACGAGGAGGGCGAACTCCAGGAGATCGTCCAGCTGGTCGGCAAGGACGCCCTGCCGGAGGACCAGCAGCTCACCCTCGAGGTGGCGCGGTACCTCCGCGAGGGGTACCTCCAGCAGAACGCGTTCAACCCGGCGGACATGTACTGCCCGCCCGAGAAGACGTACGCCATCCTGACGACCATCCAGACGTTCAACGACGAGGCGTTCGCCGCCCTCGACGCCGGCGTCCCCATCGAGGAGATAACCGCCATCGAGGCGGCCCCGCGTCTGAACCGCATCGCGGTCCAGGACGACTGGGAGGAGTACGTCGCGGACCTGAAAGAGGAGATAACCGAGCAGCTCCGCTCGCTCTACTAGACCAATGAAAGAGTACAAGACCATCACGGAAGTCAGCGGCCCGCTGGTGTACGCCGAGGTCGACGAACCCATCGGCTACGACGAGATCGTCGAGATCGAGACGCCCGCCGGCGAGACCAAGCGCGGACAGATTCTCGAGAGCGAGGACGGCCTCGTCGCCATTCAGGTGTTCGAGGGGACGACCGGCATCGACCGAAACGCGTCGGTCCGGTTCCTCGGCGAGACGCTGAAGATGCCCGTCACCGAGGACCTCCTCGGGCGGGTGCTCGACGGGTCGGGCCAGCCCATCGACGGCGGTCCGGACATCGTCCCGGACGAGCGGCGAGACATCGTCGGCGCGGCCATCAACCCCTACTCCCGGGAGTACCCCGAGGAGTTCATCCAGACGGGCGTGTCGGCCATCGACGGGATGAACACGCTCGTGCGCGGGCAGAAGCTCCCCATCTTCTCGGCGGCGGGGCTGCCCCACAACGAACTCGCGCTCCAGATCGCCCGCCAGGCGACCGTGCCCGAGGAGGCCGCGGAGGAGGGCGAGGAGGCGAGCGAGTTCGCGGTCATCTTCGGCGCGATGGGCATCACCCAGGAGGAGGCGAACGAGTTCATGGAGGACTTCGAGCGGACGGGCGCGCTGGAGCGCTCGGTCGTCTTCATGAACCTCGCGGACGACCCCGCCGTCGAGCGGACGGTCACGCCGCGGCTCGCGCTCACCACCGCCGAGTACCTCGCGTTCGACAAGGACTACCACGTCCTCGTCATCCTGACGGACATGACGAACTACTGCGAGGCGCTCCGCGAGATCGGCGCGGCCCGCGAGGAGGTGCCCGGTCGGCGCGGGTACCCCGGGTACATGTACACCGACCTGGCGCAACTGTACGAGCGCGCCGGTCGCATCCAGGGTCGGGACGGCTCCATCACGCAGATTCCCATCCTGACGATGCCCGGCGAGGACGACACCCACCCCATCCCCGACCTGACGGGGTACATCACCGAGGGGCAGATATACGTCGACAGCGACCTCAACTCGCAGGGCGTCCAGCCCCCCATCGACGTGCTGCCGAGCCTCTCGCGGCTGATGGACGACGGGATCGGCGAGGGGCTCACCCGCGCGGACCACGCCGACGTCTCCGACCAGATGTACGCGGCGTACGCCGAGGGTGAGGACCTGCGTGACCTGGTGAACATCGTCGGCCGCGAGGCGCTCTCCGAGCGCGACAACAAGTACCTCGACTACGCCGAGGAGTTCGAGGAGCAGTTCGTCGACCAGGGGTTCCAGACCGAACGCTCCATCGACGAGACCATCGAGATCGGGTGGGACCTCCTGTCGGCGCTCCCGAAGGAGGAACTCAACCGCATCGACGAGGACCTCATCGAGGAGCACTACCGCGAGGACGCGGCCGCGACCGACGAGGAGTCCGCCGACACCGAGACCGAGGAAGTCTCCGCAGACTGACCCGCCGGATTCGCGTCCGGTCCTCTCCTCTCTCCGCCTCACCGACTCCGGAGCCGCCGCTTCGCTCTCTCTCTTCCCGTCCGCCAGACGCTCTTCGCCTCTCACTCCCCTCGCTTCTCCCGCTCCCGTCAGTCCGACAGCCCACCGGCGCGCGCGTGCGCGAGGACGTGTTCGTGTTGCGGGCCGTGGTCCGCTCCGACCGTCCCCGTCTCGAGTCCCACCAGCAGGTCGACGTTCGCCAGGTAACTCATCCCGGCGACCCGGTAGGTCTCCCCGTCGCGGACCCGCTCGCCACCGACCGTGAGCGCCGCCGGGTCCGCGCCCGCCCACACGGCCGACCCGTGGGTGTCGTCGAGCGGTTCGCGGGACGCCTCGAGCGCGGCGCGCAGGGTCCCGCCCGGCACGGCGAACGCGACGAGCGTCGACCCGAACGGGACGGTTCCCACGAGGTCGGCGGCCGTGACGGCCGCGGGGAGCGGTTCGCGGACGGACGCCTCGACGACGACCCCCGCGTCGGCCCCCGCGCGCTCGCGGTAGGCGCCGGCGACGAACCGAGCCGTCTCCGGCTCTGACAGAGACGCGTCGAGCGTCGCCACCCGTTCGTCGAGGCCCGCGCCGGCGAGTCGGTCGCGGTACGTCGCTGCGACCGCCTCGTCCCGGGACGCGTCGGCCGTCGGGTGGACGGCGGCGCTCGGGGGGTCGCTCGGGTCGACGGCGACGACCTCGCGCCCCGTCCCGCCGCCGCGCGCGACCAGCGTGTCGGCGACGCGCTCGACCGTCCGGACGTGGTCGTGGCCGCCGAGGACGGCGTCGGCGTCGGTCGCTCGGGCCACCTCGGCGTCGAGCGCCCCGCAGTGCGAGAGGACGACGGCGTGGTCGACGCCTCGCTCGCGGAGCCGCGTTACCCCCCGGCGGGCCGCGACGACCGGGTCGGTGAACGTCAGGTCCGCTGCGGCCGCACAGATGTCGCCCGTCTCGGGGTGACAGACACCGACGACGCCGACCCGCTCGTCGCCGGCGTCGAGCACCGTCGAGCCGGGGAACCCCAGGTCGGGGACGTTCGCGGCGAGCCAGGCGCCCGGCGACCGGTCCGCGCGCTCGCGGACCGCGTCGACTCCCTCGTCGAAGTCGTGGTTGCCCGGGACGTGCGCGTCCGGGGCGACCGCCTCGAAGAACGGCAGCGCGTGCGCGCGTCCCTCGTCGGTGGCGAACGCGAGCGCACCGAGCGCGGTGGCGTCGCCGGCGTCGAGGAGCAGGCACTCGCCGCGCTCGCCACGCAGGTCGTCCAGCAGGCCGGCGAGGCGGCCGATTCGGTCGGGGTCGTCGTAGGCGGTCTCCACGTCGTTGACGACGAGGAGGGAGGGCGGGTCGGACACAGCGTCGCCCAGAGAACGTCTCTCGCTGGAGGTAAGCGTTGCCCACCGCCCACACCCCGGCGGGGGGAGACTAACAAGCATTAACATCCTCCGCCGTCAACCTCCCCCAAGAGAATGGCCGAGGACGTCAAACCGACCCGCAAGAACCTGATGGAGATCGAGGACCGCATCGAACTCTCCGAGCGGGGCCACGACACGCTCGAACAGAAGCGCGACGGCCTCATCATGGAGTTCATGGACATCCTCGACCAGGCGCAGGACGTTCGCGACGAGGTGGAGGGTAACTACGAGGAGGCGCAGACGAAGATCAACAAGGCCCGCGCGATGGAGGGGGACATGGCGGTGCGCGGCGCGGCGGCGGCGCTGAAGGAGCACCCCGAGATAACGACCCAGTCGAAGAACATCATGGGCGTCGTCGTCCCGCAGATCGAGTCCTCGAAGGTACGAAAGGACCTCGACGAGCGAGGGTACGGACTGCTCGGGTCCTCGGCGCGCATCGACGAGGCCGCCGACGCCTACGAGGACCTGCTCGACTCCATCATCCTCGCCGCCGAGGTGGAGACGGCGATGAAGAAGATGCTCACGGAGATCGAGACGACGAAGCGACGGGTCAACGCGCTGGAGTTCAAACTCCTGCCCGACCTCCGAGAGAACCAGGAGTTCATCGAGCAGAAACTCGAAGAGCAGGAGCGAGAGGAGATATTCCGGCTCAAGAAGATCAAGGCGAAGAAGGAAGAAGAGGAGAAGGCCGAGGCCGAGGAGGCCCGCGAGGAGGCGCAACTCGGCGAGCAGAACCGGGTCTCGGCCGACGACTGACACACGGTCCGCCCCGACGGCGGCGCGCGGGTTTTCTCTCCCGAATTCGAACTCTCCCGGCGTACGGTTCGACGGGTGCGCTACAGATAGGAGCTGTCGTACTCTTCGTCGGCCTTGTGCGTGTTGCCACACTCCGCGCACGCCAGCCGGTCCATGCTGTCGACGGAGACGTCCGTCGACCCGCAGTTTGCGCAGTAGTAGCCGTACGCCTCGGTCCGAGCGACGTCGCCGTACGTCTGGGCGAACGCGCCCTCGGTGCCCGAGAGGAGGTCCTCCCGGTCCTCGCCGACGAACACCTCCACGCCGTCGTCGTCCGCGGTGTCCGGGAGTTCGTCCGGGTCGAGCGACACGGCCGTGCCCTCGTCTCCCGAGGCGTCCTCCGACATGTCGGAGGCGGGCTCGCCCCCTGCGGCCTCCCCGCTCCGGTCGGCCCGGCCCTCGTCGTCGTCCTCCTCGACCCCCTCGGTGTAGACGTGTTCGACGAGTTCGATGCCGCCGACGTCCACCTCGCGGTCGCCCGTCTTGCCGAAGCCGAACCGCGCGAGGAAGTCGCCGCTCTCCGTGTCGTCCGCGATGACGACCGCCCGGACCGGGTCGACGTCTCGGCCGTGGAGTTCCGAGACGATTCGCTCCATGAGTGCCGTCCCGATACCCTGGCCGCGGTGCTCGGGGTCGACGTGGAGTCGGCGAATCGTGGCCTCGCCGTCCTCGACGACGCCCTCGACGACGCCCGCGAGCAGGTCGTCGAGTTCCGCGACGAGCAGGACGGTGTCGGACGCCTCGACCTTCTCGGCCCACGCGTCCTCGCTGAACTCCGTCTCGACCAGCGTCTCGATTTCGGCCGGGCTGCGGGCGTACGAGACGGTCATCGCGCTCTCGGCGAGTTCCCGAACCCGGTCGCCGTCGGCCGATTCGGCCGTTCGGACGGCTGGCTCGTCAGTCATCGGTCGGCGTTCGTTCGGCCCCCGATTGAATGTGGTGGCTGGTTGCTGGCCGGCGCCGCGTCCGGCGGGCGGTTCCGCGGCCGCCGACCGGTCGTCGGTCGGGACCGACGGGTCGCGCGTCGTGTCGATGCGCCTTTGCCGCCGCGCCGTCCAGGTCGGGACATGTCGTGTCCTCGCTGCGGTACCGACCCGGTCGTCTTCGCGGTCCCGCCGGACCGCCGGGCCGACGCGCCCGAGCGAGCGGCGGTCGCGGCGCTGTGCCCCCGCTGTCTCGCCGTCGGGACTGCCGCCGACTTCGACGCGGGCGACGCGGACGATGGGGAGTCCGACGACCCGCCGTTCTCGCGCGTCCACGAGCGGTTCCCGCGCGGCGCGGGCGGCGTCGCGTTCGCGCTCCTGCTCGGGAAACTCCCGGCGGTGACGCTGGAGAAGGAGGCGGTCCGTCGCCTCCGGGACGCCGCCGAACGCGACGGGGTAGACGTGGCGCTCGCGCTCGACAGGCTCGCCGACGCACCGGGGGTCGACCCGCACTTCGACCTCGACCGGCGCGCCGCGCAGGCGGACGCGCTCCTCGAGTGAGCGTGCGACGCAGACGCCGAGTCGTGTCGGTCCGCGTCGTTCGCGCCGGCCCCCGGCGACCGGGTCGGTGTCGACCGACTACCGCCCTCACGGCGCCGCCGGAGGGCGTCGACGCCGCGGGTCGGTGAGATGAACCGCCGGACGCTCGGGGTGGTGTTCGTGCTCTGTTCGGCCGTCTGCTTCGGGACGCTCGGCGTCCTCGGCGAGGTGGCGTTCCGGGCGGGGCTGTCCATCCCGTCGACGCTCGCGCTCCGGTTCGCGGTCGGGACCGTCGTCGTCTGGGGCGGACTGACGCTCGCACGCGCGGCCGAGCCGGACTCGCGCCCCCGGGTGCGTCTCCCCGCCCGCGACGCCGCCGTCGCCGTCGCGATGGGCGCGGTCGGTTACGCGGGGCTGAGTCTCGGCTTCTTCGTCGGCGTCGAGCGGATGTCGGCCGGACTGGCGGCGGTGCTCCTCTACACGTACCCGCTGTTCGTCGTGGCGCTCGCGGCCGCGTTCCTCGACGAGCGGGTCGGCCCGCGGACGCTCGCCGCGGCCGCGCTGACGCTCTCGGGGGTGGCGCTCGTCTCGTGGACCGGCGCGGCCGCGTTCGACCCGGTGGGCGCCGTCGCGACGCTCGGGGCGGCGGTGTGTTACGCCGTCTACATCACCGTCGGGCGGGTCGCGCTCGACTCGACCGACGAGCGCACGCTCACGGCGTACGTCGTGCCGGCGACGGCCGCCTCGCTCGCGCTCGTCGGCTGGGCGACCGGGTCGCTCTCACTCCCGACGAGCGCCACGGGCTGGGGGGCGGTCGTCGCGCTCGGCGTCGTCGCCACGGGCGTCGGGATGTTCGCGTTCTTCGCCGGGCTGAAGCGGGTCGGCGCGAGCCGCGCGGGCGTGCTCTCGACCGTCGAGGCGGGGACGGCGGTGGCGCTCGGCGCGGCGTTCCTCGACGAACCGGTGACGCCCGCGATGCTCGTCGGGGGCGGACTCATCCTGGGCGGCGTGGTGCTGGTGCAGACGGCCGAGTGAGACGTCCGCCCGCCTCTCGCTGCCGCGCCGGCTCCGGTTACCACCCGGTCGGGTCGAGTTCCTCCTCGCGCGTCGTCCGCTCGCCGCCGCGGTCGCCGTCCCGCTGACCGACCCCGCTCGTCCGTCGGACCGCGGTCTCCGCCGGGGTACCGACCAGGTCGTCGAGCCGCAGTTCGAACTCCTCGCGGTCTATCTCGCCGGCGGCGTACCGCCGCTTCAGCGTCTCCACGGCGTCCGGGTCGTCGGACGGCCCCGCCCGGGCCAGCCCCGACTCCGGGGCGAGCAGCGCCGCCGCCGCGAGCGCCGGGAGGAGGAGCGCGAGCGCGCCGAAGACGGCGACGAGTAGGTCGTACACCACCCCGCTCTTCACGCCGGACGCGACGGCGACTGCCGCCCACAGCGCGAGCGGCGCGGCGGCGGCGGCCGCGACGGCGACCCGCCGCCGCCACCGGCGGCTGTCGGGGGTGTATCTGGCGAGGGCGCCCAGAGGACTGGCGGTGTCCGGGGACATGTCAACCAGTTCGCCCCACGGTCGTCTCAAACCTTTCGGTGAGTCGGGGTCCGTCCGGGCCACCGACCGGACCCGGCTCGCCCGCTCACACGCCGGTCGAGTAGCGGAGGATGCCCGCGATGCCGCCGAACGCGTCCATGAGCTGTTCGCCCTTCTCGAAGTCGGTCGAGATGAACTTCGTCTCGGTGCCGCGCTGGTCCGCGATGTTCATGAGGTGTTCGACGACGTCCTCGCGCTCGCCCGGTTCGACCGACTCGCCGCACTCGCTGCACTCGTGGTCGGGCGTGGCGTGTCGGCGCTCGACCACCTCGAACTCCTCGTGGCCGTTCGGACACTCGAACACGACCACGTCGTGGTGGAGGTCCTCCGAGAGCAGGAGGCGGTCGACCGACCCCATCACGAGGTTCCGGCGGGTCTGGTCGAAGCCGTAGGTGGCCTCCTCGCCGGTGTGGAGTTTCTCGAAGAACTCCTCCATCTGCTGTTTGTCCTTGATGACCTCCTGGTCGGCCAGCGCCTCCTGGCCGGCGTCGACGAGGTCGTACAGCCCCGACTCGTCGGTGTACGCCACGTCGAACTTGCCGAGCACCTTGTCCTGAATCTCGTGGTGGAGGTAGTCGCCGTCGAGGAACTCGTCTTTGGTCGGCGAGGGGCCGCCGACGAGGATGCCGTCGAGGTCGTGCCGCTCGGGGACGAACAGGTCGTTCGCCATCTCGGCGACCTCCTGATAGAAGTTGTCGATGGCCTCGAGTCGCAGGCGGGCGAACCGCTGTGCTGACTGACCACCCTTGCGCTGCTTGCCGGGGACGAGCGAGGAGGCGGACTTCACCGGTTCGACCCGCTTGCCCTTCAGCCAGCCGACGTTCGCCTCGCGCCGGTCGAGGACGATGAGCCCGAACAGGCCCTTGTCGGCCATCATGTCCTCCAGCGGCCCGGTCAGGAAGTTGGAGTCGCAGTGGTACCGGAACGACTGCACCGGGTCGGGCGGCGACTCGAGCACGCGCGTCACCATCTCCGTCTGGCCGCCGCCGCTGTCCACCGCACCGGAGAAGATGACTATCCCCCGCTCCGGCGGGAACGTGTCGTAGTAGCGCAGCCGGTCCTTGATGCTGGTGAGCGCGTCCTGGACGTTCGTCCGCGTCTGCTTCGACTTGATGTTGGACGCCTCGCTGTGCTCCTGGGTCACGTGCGCCACCACGTCGGATATCTGCTTGTCCTCCGGGATGTAGATGGTGACGAGCTGGGTGCCCGAGCCCTCGAACTGGTCGAGTTCCTCGAGGACTTTCCGGAACTCGTACTTTCGGCGGTCCTCCGACGGGGCCGCCTCCTCGGCGTCGCTACTCATTATGGGGTAATTCGCCGGCCAGCGTGTAAGTACCTGTTGAATACTGCGCCGGCGTGACACGCCACCGGTACCGTTCCGTCTCCCTGCCTCCGCCGCCAAAACTCAAATCTGAGTGTTCGAGAGCCAGTCTTATACCGGAGAGTGACACACTCTCGCCAGATGCCGACCACATACGCCGTCGCGAGCGCGAAGGGGGGAGTCGGGAAGACGACGACGGCCGCGAACCTCGCGGCCGCACTCGCGGCCGCCGGTCACGAGACGGTCGCCGTGGACGGCGACATCGGGACGCCGAACCTCGCCACGACGCTCGGGGTCGAGGTCCCCGAGGGGGGCGCGACGCTCCACGACGTGCTCGCGGGCGAGGCCGACCCCGTCGAGGCGACGTACGCCGGCCCGCACGGGCTCGCCGTCGTCCCGGGGGGACAGACGCTCGACGCGTTCCGCGCGGCCGACCCGGCGCGCGTCGGGGAGGTGGTGAACGCGGTCACCGGCGCGGAGTACGTCGTGATGGACACGGGCGCCGGGGTGACCCACGAGAGCGTCCTGCCGCTCTCGCTCGCGGACGAGGTGCTGCTCGTCTCGACGCCGACGCGCGACGCGCTCGGGGACACCCGTCGGACGCTCGACCTCGCCGAGCGACTCGGCGGGACGGTCGCCGGGCTGGTGCTCACCCGCACGGGCGGGGACGCCGACGCGCTCACGGCGGCCGCGACCGGGGGTATCGACACCGCGGCCGTCGACGCGCCGCTGCTCGGTCGCGTCCCGGAGAGTTCGGTCGCCTCGGCGGCCGCCGCGGCGGGCGAGCCGCTCTCGTCGTTCGCACCCGAGACCGAGGTGGCCGCGGCCTACCGCGCGCTCGCGTCCGCGCTCGCCGACGACACCGCCGACCCGGAGTCGGCGACCGTCGACGAGACCGACGCCACGAGCGACGCCGCACCCGGCGCCGTCGCCCCGAACGCCGACCCCGAAGCGGAAGCGGCCGACGCCGCGAGCGGTGACGCTGTCCCCGGACCCGACGCCGCGTCCGGGGCCGACGGGACCGACCGCTCGCCGACGCCACGTCCGCTCGCCGACGACGCGGAACCGGCGATAACCCGCGTCGACGACCCCGTCGCCGTCGTCGAGGCCGACCCGATGGACGGCGACGCCGACGCGGTCGACGCGCCGCGGACCGTCCTCGGCGAGGTGGTCGACGGCTCGGCCGGGTTCGGCGAGACCGAGGTCGAGGAGTCGGTCGAGTCCGGGGACGACGCCGTCCCGTTCGCGGAGCGGTCCGAGGAGCAGGGTGAGTCGGCCGAGCGGCGCGCCGACGGCCGCGGCGACGGCGAGCGAGGGCGGAACGGCGGCCTCTTCGGCCGGCTGTTCCGCTGACCGCCGGTCGGGTCCCGCCGGTCGCACTCGGCAATCGAGACTTTCTTCTACGCGCGCGGTCGCACAACCGGACATGAGTCAAACAGAGCGCAGTTCCGTCCCGCTGTGGTGGATTCTCGTCTTCGTCGTTCTCGCGCTGGGGCTGGGCGCGTTCGCGGTCCTCTCGGCCGGCGGGTCGCTCGTCAACGCCGGCGGCGTCCTCCTCCCGCTCGCGGTCTGACCGGCGGTTCTCCCGTCTCCCCGGCGCTCACATCGACTCGGGAGCGGCGACGCCGAGCACGTCGAGCGCGTTCGCGACCGTGTGGCGCGCCGCCGCCACGAGCGCGAGACGGGCCGCGCGCGTCTCCGGGTCGTCGGCCGTCAGAACCGGACACTCGCGGTAGAACGCGTTGAACGTCTCCGCGAACGAGCGGGTGTAGGTGGCGACCTGGTGGGGTTCGAGGTCGTCGGCCGCCTCCTCGACGACGGCCGGGAAGCGGGCGATTTCGCGCACCAGGTCGCGCTCCTCGGGCGCGTCGAGCAGCGAGGCGTCCGCATCGCCGCCCGCGACCGCCTCGTCCGTTCTCTCCGCCTCGTCGAGGATGCCGCAACAGCGGGCGTGGACGTACTGGACGTACGGGGCCGACTGCGCCTCGAAGTCGAGCGCGCGGTCCCACTCGAACGTGATGGCCTTCGTCGGCTGTTTCGAGACGATGTCGTAGCGGACCGCGCCGATGCCCACCTGGTGGGCGATGCGCTCGACGTCGTCGTCGTCCAGGTCGTCGTCGCGGATGCGGTCGTCGAGGCGGTCGGTCACCTCGTCGCGCGCGCGGTCGATGGCCTCGTCGAGCAGGTCGTCCAGGTCGACCCCGGTGCCCGCGCGGGTCGACATCTTCCCCTCGGGGAGGTTGACGTACGAGTAGATGACCGACTCCAGCTTCGAGGTGTCGTTGCCGAGCAACTCCAGCGCGACCCGCAACTGGTCGGCCTGGAGTTTGTGGTCCTCCCCGAGGACGGTCACCGCGCGGTCGTAGCTGTCGAACTTCCACTCGTGGTGCGCCAGGTCGCGGGTGGTGTACAGCGAGGTGCCGTCCGACCGGAGGAAGACCAGGTTCTTCTCGATGCCGTGCTCGGAGAGGTCGAGTTGCCACGCGTCCTCCTCGTACACCGCCTCGTCGAACGACTGCAGGCGCTCGACCACCTCGTCGGTCGACCCGTCGCGCATGAACCGCGTCTCGCGGACGAACTCGTCGAACTCGGCGGGCAGGCGGAGCAGGCACTCGCGCATCCCCGCGAGCACCTGGTCGACCACCTCGGTGACGCGCTCGAACGTCTCCTCGTCGCCCTCCTCCAGTCCCTGGAGGATGGCCTCGATTTCGGTCTCGGCCTCCGCGGCGTCCGCCGCGTCGGCCTCCTCGAGGTACTCGTTCCCCTTCCGGTAGTAGCGCACGAGGTCGTACTCGACGCGGTCGCGCTCCGGGTCGGGGAGGTCGGCCTCGTCGAACGTCTCGTACGCCCACGTGAACACCGCCATCTGTCGCCCGGCGTCGTTGACGTAGTAGTGGCGGTCGACGTCGTAGCCCGCGTACTCCAGTACGTTCGCCACCGCGTCGCCGACGATGGGGTTGCGCGCCCGGCCCACGTGAATCGGGCCGGTCGGGTTCGCGGAGGTGTGTTCGACGACGACGGACTCGCTCGCGTCCGGGAGGCGCCCGTATCCGGAGTCGCCGGCCGCGTCGAGCGTGTCCGCGAGGTACGCGTCGTCGGTGAAGAAGTTCACGTACGGGCCGCTGGTGTCGACGCGCGCGAGGTAATCGGTCCCGCCGACGTCGAGTTCGTCGGCCACCTCCGCGGCCACCTGCGGCGGCGGCGCGCCCGCCTCGCCGGCGAGGCGGAACGCGACGCTGGAGGCCAGCGTCGCGTCCACCCCGTCCGGCGGTTCCTCGATTCCGAGGTCGTCGGTCGGATAGCCGAGTGCGGCGAGCGCGTCGGTCAGCGCCGCCTCGACGTTCGACCGGAACTGCCTGAACATGCGCGGGGGTTCCCCCGCCGCCGATAAAGGGGTTTCCGAACGGGACGGGCCGTCCGAGGCTCCTCCGGTTCTCTGCCGACGAGAGACGCGCACTGGCGTGTCTCGGAGCGAGTACTCGTTCCCGGACTCTGGCGGTCAGTAGGCGTACACTTGGTCCAACACCTCGACGTACAGACCGTAGTAGGTGCCGTCGCGTTCGAGATACACGTGCATGTCTCCGCCCTGCTCTTCCCGGTGTTCGGCGACCCGTTCGACGAACCGGCGGAACGCCTCCGAGGCGTCGCACGTCCCGTACCCGCCCTCCTCGGTGACGACCGCGAGGATGTCCCTCTCCTCGTCCGAGAGGTCCGAGAAGCCGACCGGCGCGTACTCGCTCGCGAGGTCGGTCGTGACCCGTTCGACCCTGACGACGCTGTCGTACATGCCGTCGCGTTCCTCCTCGCAGTCGGTCGAGCGTTCCCACGCCGTGAGCGCGGGGTCGTCGGTGGGTTGGTCGGCGGTCGGCGTCCGCGTCGTCCGTTCGGCAGTGGACTCCTCGTCCGTCCCGCCCGGCGTCGACCGACCCACACACCCCATCACCGGGAGACAGGCGAGGGCGGCAACGAACGTTCTGCGGTCCATACTCGACCTGTTTTCGCGTAGACGGATGAACGTGGCTTACGGTCAAAGAGGCGTTTGACGTAACCCATCTCGCGCCGCCGTGTCCCGCCGGGTGCCGGAACCGACGCCTTTTCCCGCCGCACGCCCCCGATTCGGAGTGACGGGCGCGTTCCGGGGGCGGGATGCGCTCGGGACTGCATCCCGATTCTGGGATGCGTCCCGTATTCGCTACGCTTTTCACGCCGGCGACCGCAGTGTGGACCAATGGCAACCAGCGCATCGACCGTCGGTCACGACGAGGTGGCGGCGCTCAAGACGGTCGCGCTCCGCGGCGGATTCGCAGAGCCGGTGAAGGTGTCGTGTGCGGCGCTCGGCGACCGCCTCGGCGCGTCGAGTCAGACCGCCTCCCGACGGCTCCAGCGGCTCGAAGCGGCCGGACTCATCGAGCGCGACGTGGTGAGCGACGGCCAGTGGGTGTCGGTCACGGGCGCGGGCGAGCGGCGCCTGCGCGGGGAGTACGCCGACTACCGTCGGTTGTTCGAGGGCGAGGCGGGTCTCTCGCTGTCTGGCACCGTCACCAGCGGGATGGGCGAGGGCCGCCACTACATCCAGCTCCCCGGCTACCACGAGCAGTTCGTCGAGCGCCTCGAGTACGAGCCGTTTCCGGGCACGCTCAACGTGGAACTCTCGGAGGCGAGCGTGCGCGCTCGCGCGGGTCTCGACTCGGTCGACGGCGTCCCCATCGACGGCTGGGAGGACGACGAGCGTACGTTCGGGCCGGCGACCTGCTACGCGGCCAGCGTGCGGGCGGGTGACCGGTCGGTCGAGACGGCGCACGTCATCGTCCCCGAGCGGACCCACCACGACGAAGCGCAACTGGAGGTCATCGCGCCCGCGAAGCTCCGCGACGCGCTGGAACTGGAAGACGGCGACGACGTGACCGTTCGGGTCGAGGACGCGACGCACGGTCCGGACGAGGACGCGCCCGCGGAGGAGGCGTGAGCCGCCGGTCGCAGGTCGGGGGGCTGGACCGCGCGCTCGCGGCGTTCCGCGAGGGTGGGCCGGTTCTCGTTCACGACTTCGACGACCGCGAGGGGGAGACCGACCTCGTGTACCCGGCCGACGCGGTGGCGCCCGCCGCGGTGGCGCGGATGCGCAACGACGCCGGCGGGCTGGTCTGCGTGGCGCTCTCGGACGCCGTCGCCGACGCGCTGGGTCTCCCGTTCCTCGAGTCCGAACTCTCGCACCCGGCGGCCGGCGACCACGACCTGGCGTACGACGACCGCTCGTCGTTCTCGCTCCCGGTGAACCACCGCGACACCTTCACCGGCGTCACCGACGAGGACCGCGCGCGCACCATCACCGAACTCTCGTCGGCGGCGTCGGCGGTCGAGGCGGGCGTCGAGTACGGACCCGCCGAGTTCGCCGCCGAGTTCCGCTCGCCGGGCCACGTGAACGTCCTCCGGGGCGCCCCGGCGGGACTCGCCGACCGGGCGGGCCACACGGAACTCGGTCTCGCGCTCGCGGCGGCGACCGACCGTCCGCCGGCGGTCGTGGTCTGTGAGATGCTCGACGACGAGACGGGCCGGGCGCTCGCGCCCGACGCGGCCCGCGAGTACGCCCGCCGCAACGGGTTCCCGTACGTCGAGGGCGAGGACCTGGTCGCGGCGCTCGGTTGACCACTCTCCGACTCCGGCGTCCTCGGTCTCGGGTGTCCCCCCCTCCTCGGGTAGTGCGGACTCGCCGAACAGGTCGTGGGACGCTCGTCGGCGGAGGGCGGACACGGAGGATGAAATAGTTTCACGAGACATCATTATCGTGTCGAGCGGTCAATAGACGGGCCGAACATGCACCCAGACAGCGGTACAGTCGACGCGTTCACGTCGCGTCGAGGGATACTGAAGCGCGTCGCCGCGGGTTCGGCCGCCGTCGCCCTCGGTCTACCCGCTCTCGCTCGCACCGCGACGGCGGAGGGGGACGGCGCCCAGCGAATCACGGAGGACGTCACGGGGACGCAACTGTTCAACCCCTGCACCGACGAGTACGTCGAGGCGACACAGGGGTCTCTCGTCATCGTGATACACGAACACGTCGACGGGAGCGGTGGCTCGCACTTCTCGTTCCACCAGCACATCCGCGGTCTGGTGGCCGTCGGGGTGGACAGCGGCATGACCTACTACGGGCTGGGGACCGTCTCGTTGAGCATCCGCGAACTCTCGACCGAGATAGTCAAACTCACCGCGACACAGCCGATCGTGACCCGGGGGCCGGCCCCCAACGCCGTCTTCAAGTCCTACTTCACGCTCGTGAGAAACGCGAACGGCGAGTGGGTCGTGGAGAACGAACTGGAGACGGTCGAGTGCCGGTAGCGACCTGACCGGCACGGTGCTCCTCCGGCGCGAGCCGAGTGTGACACCGGCTGTCGACCTTTCTCATGATTTAAGTCCCGACCGACCCACCTCCCGCGCATGACCGTCTTCGAGGACATGGCGGAGGATGGTGTCATCTGGCAGAACGGGGAGTTCGTCGACTGGGCCGACGCGACGACGCACGTGCTCACCCACGGTCTCCACTACGGCACCGGCATCTTCGAGGGCGTCCGCGCGTACGACACCGAGGAGGGGACGGCCGTCTTCCGGTGGGACGAGCACCTCGACCGCTTCTACCAGTCGGCCAAGCCGTACGACATGGACATCGGCTACGACCGGGAAGAACTCACCGAGGCGGCACTGGAGACGGTGCGCCGGAACGACCTCGAGTCCGCCTACGTCCGCCCCATCGCGTACTACGGGTACAACAGCCTCGGCGTCTCGCCCCGCGACTGCCCGACCGACGTGGTCGTCGCGGCGTGGCCGTGGGGGGCGTACCTCGGCGAGGACGCGCTGGAGAACGGCATCGAGGTGATGGTCTCCTCGTGGCGCAAGCACGCCTCCAGCCAGATTCCGACCAACGCGAAGACGACCGGACTGTACGTCAACTCGCTGCTCGCGGGCGAGGAGGCCCGCCGGAACGGCTACGCCGAGGCCATCGTCCTCAACAAGGAGGGGAACGTCGCCGAAGGCCCCGGCGAGAACCTCTTCCTCGTGCGCGACGACACCATCTACACGCCCGGCCTCTCCGAGAGCATCCTCGACGGCATCACGCGCAACACGGTCATCACGCTCGCCGAGGAGCGCGGCTACGAGGTGAACGACACCACGAGCATCTCGCGCGGGGAACTCAACACCGCCGACGAACTGTTCTTCACCGGGTCGGCCGCCGAGGTGACCCCCATCCGGAAGGTGGACAACGTCGTCATCGGGAACGGCTCGCGCGGCCCCGTCACCGAGGAACTCCAGTCGGCGTTCTTCGACCTGGTCGAGCGGCGGACCGACGACCACGACGAGTGGTTCACCTACGTCTGAGTCCCGCCCCCTCCGCCCAGTAACGCGTCGAACCGCTCCTTTCCGTGGACCGCGTACGAGCGGTCGAACGCGAACAGTTCGTGGGTGCACGTCCCCGTCCAGCCCGTCTCGCGCATCGCGTCCGCGATGGCGCCGAAGTCGAGTTTCCCGAGCCCGACCGGCAGGTGTTCGTCGTCGTCGTCGACGCGCGTGTCGTTGAAGTGGACGTGGCCGACTCTGTCGCCGTGCTCGCGCAACAGCGCCGCTTGCGCGTCGGCGTCCTGACCCGTGACCCAGGCGTGGCCGGTGTCGAGACAGGCCGTCGCCCCCGTCTCGGCGAACAGGTCGGGGAAGTCGCCCGCGTCGAAGAACGGCGACTTGAGGTTCTCCGCGACGGCGGTCACCCCCCGCTCTGCGGCGTAGTCGGTCAGGTGGGCGGCCGTCTCGTACATCCCCGGTCGGACCTCCTCCGTCGTCCACTTGTGACCGTCCACGAGCGTCTGGAGGTGGAACACCCCTTTCTCCGCCCCCATCGCGGCGGCGTGGTCGACGGCCGCCTCCAGTTCGCGGACGCCGCCCTCGCGGACGCGTTCGCGCGGCGAGCAGGCGTCGAGGCGGTACGGGAGGTGACAGACCAGCGCGAGGTCGTACTCCCCCGCGAGCGCTCGGACCGCGTCGGGGTCGGTCCGCGACCGGTCGAACTGGTGGTCGGCGTTGAGTTCCAGGTAGTCGAATCCGGCGTCCGCCGCGAGCGCGAAACACCGCTCCGCGTCCGCGCCGTTGTCGACCATGAACCCCTGTCGGATGCCGTCGGTCATGGCCCGTCGGTCGGAGACGCCGGGCATGGGCGTTCCGGTCGCGTGTCGACCCTCGACGCGCCTGCGCTCGGGCGGTCGTGCGCACACCACGCCACACCGGGAAATATCCCTCCCCCGGGCGGCCCTCGTATCTCCATGGAGCTGACACGCCGCGACTGCCTCGCCGCGGCCGCCGCGGCGGGCGGACTGGTCGGTCTCGCGGGCTGCCTCGGCGGCGCCGCGGAGGCGAGCGACGCGACCGACAGCCCCGACGGGACGGCGTCGAGTCGGGCGGACCAGGAGGGGCGGGGAACCGCCTCGCTCGACACCCACCCCGCGGCGCGCGACTGGCGCGCCCAGCCCCGGTTGGGTGACCCCGACGCGCCGGCGACGCTGGTCGCGTTCGAGGACCCGTCGTGCCCGACGTGCCGGTCGTTCGAGCGCAACGCGGGCGCGACGCTCAGGGACGGACCGGTCGCCGACGGCCGCCTCGCGTTCGTCGTTCGGACGTACCCGGTCGTCTACCCGTGGGGTGAGCCGGCGACGCAGGCGCTGGAGGCGACGTTCGCCCGCGATGCCGAGGCGTTCTGGGGACTGTTCGACCACTACTTCGCCGAACAGGACGCGTTCGACGCCGGGAACGTGCTCGACCGGACCCGGTCGTGGCTGGCCGCGGAGACCGACCTCGACGCGGACGCGGTCGTCGCGGACGCCGAGGCGGAGGCGTACGACGACCGGGTGCGGGCCGACCTGGACGCGGGCGAGGCCGCCGGCGCGAACCGGACTCCCACGCTGTTCATGTTCCGCGACGGGACGTACCGGACGCGCGCCGCGGGGAGCGTGAGCTACGAGACTATCGCGGCCGCGCTGGAACTGTGAGCGGGCGCGTGACGGCCCTCCGGCGTCGGTTCTCGCTCCCGCGACTCCCGACCTCCCGCCGGGACGCACGCCTGGTAGCGCGGACCGTCCGCCTCGTGCTCGGCGTCCCGGCGTACGGCACGCTCGCGCTCCTCGCGGCGGCCCTCGCGCTCTCGGCGTTCGTCCTGTCGCAGAACGTCGCGCTGGTCGCCGACACCGTCGTCGGCGGGAACCTCCCGCTCGACGCCCGCGTGACCATCTTCGTCGAGCAGTACCCGTTCGTCGGGACGGGGTACGGTCCCGACGCGGGCGCGATGCTCCTGTTCGTCGCGGCGCTGACCGGGACGAACGCCGCCGTCGCGGCGTATCACCTGCGCGAGCACGGCGTCTCGCTCCGCGACGGCGGTGCCGGGGGCGCGGGGAGCGCGGTGGGCGTCCTGCTCGGCGCACTCGGGGCGGGCTGTGCCGCCTGCGGGTCGGCGGTGCTCGTCGGCCTGCTCTCGCTCGTCGGCGGGTCGGGGCTCCTCCTCCTGTTGCCGTTCGAGGGACTGGAGTTCACCCTGCTCGCGCTCGTCCCGCTGTCGCTGTCGCTGTTCTGGCTGGCCGAGGGGATGCGCGGCGGGGAGATACGCGGCTGTCCGGTCGACATCTGAGGCACCGTCCACGCCGGCCAGCGTTCCTCCCGGGCGGCCGAGTGGAGGTTTAGGGTCGGGGGTGCGTACGAGGTGTATGAGCCTGCGGACGCGGTTCGCCGACGCCGACGCCTTCTGGGAACGACACGCCAACCCCAAGAGCGGGTGGTCGCGGGTGCTGACGACGCCGCTGCTCCTGTGGGCCGTCTACGGTCGGAACCGGAGACTGCTCGCGCTGGCGCTGGCGTGGACGATGGTGAACCCGGTCGTGTTCCCCCGCGTGGACCGCGACGCCGACCCGGAGTGGATGACCCGCGTGGTGGACGCGGAGCGTGCGTGGCTCCGCGGCGAGGTCACCCCGGGCGAGTACGAGCGGCTGAACCGGGCGAGCGCCCCGTTCTTCGCGTACGCGCTGTTCGCCGCCTACCGCCGACGGCCGCTCCGCGCGGCGCTCGCCGGTCTCGCCTCGATGGCGCTGAAGCTCGCGTTCGTCGCGGGACTCGTCCGGCGGCACCGCGCCGCGAGCGGGACCGGGACCCGGAGCGAGCGGTCCGAACGCGCCTGACGGCTCGCGGTCTCACCGTCCGTCGACCGAGAGGGGTCGCTCGCTGTCCGGGGAGTCCCACATCCTCCCCGTCCCGCGGTCCCTTCGCTCGACAGTCGGGAGGTCTACGACCTCCCCTGCTCGCGGCTCCTCCGTCGCCGCTCGCTCACCGCGGTAGTTCCACTACCTCGCCGTCCGCGTACACGGTCGGGTCCCGGACGATGCCGTCGAGGTGGAGCGGCGCGTCGGTGTCGCCGCCGATACCCGCGTCGTCGCCGATGGCGACGTGGACCGTGCCGGCCGCCTTCTCGTCGAGCAACACCGACCCGACCAGTTCCTCGACGCCGACGTTCGTGCCGATACCGAGTTCCGCGAGGTTGTACGCGTCCTCGCCCACCTCCTCCGCGCCGGTCTCGACCTGCGCGCGCACCTCGTCGTCGGAGATGTCGGTGACGTAGCCGTCCTCCACCTCGAACCTGAGCCGCTGGTCGTCCGACAGCAGGCCGTACGGCATCATCGTCCCGTCGACGACGTACGTCCCGTTCGCCGTCTCGGGACTGACGAACACCTCGCCCGCGGGGAGGTTCGAGAACGCCCCCGCCTCGCTCACGTCGCCGGTGTCCGAACGCCACTCGCGCGCTCCCGGTTCGAACGTGACGTCGGTGCCCGCCTCGGTGGTCACGCGAACCGTCTCGGCGTCCCCAACCTGTGCGAGGACCTCCTCGCAGTGGCGCGCGATGGCGTCGTAGTCGGCGTCCAGTCCGGTCGTGAACACCTCTCGGGTGATACCCGGCAGGGTCGCGCCGCGCGCGCCGGCGTCGCAGGCGGCCCCGCGGGCGCGGGTGTGACTCAGGCTCTTCGTCGTCGGCGCCAGAAACGCGTCGGCCGCCTTCATCGCCGCCGCGACCGGTGCGGGCGGTTCCTCGCCGTGCTGGTCGCCCGGCGGGTAGCGCACGATACTCGCGTCGTCGGTCACGTCCCGTCCGACGGCGTAGAGCGCCTCGCCGATGGGTTCGCGTTCGTCGTCCGTCACGACGAGCAGCGACTCGTCGGACCCGAGCGCGAGGCACTGTTCGACCGCCGTCTCGGCCGCGGTGCGGAGGTCGTCGTCCACGCTCCTCGGCTCGGCCGCCCGGACGTTATGTCTTCCTTTCGCGCGTAAGCGCCGGATACCCCGCGCGAGTTACTCGGAACCGTATTATTCCTTCCTCAGTAGGCACGCAACTATTAACCGGTCGGCCGGGAGACTCTCTCCCAATGATCCAGGTCGGCGTGAACGGGTACGGCACCATCGGCAAGCGCGTCGCCGACGCGGTTGCCGCCCAGCCGGACATGGAACTCACGGGCGTGGCGAAGACCCGCCCGAACTACGAGGCCGAGGCGGCCGTCAGGAAGGGGTACCCCCTGTACGCCGCCATCCCCGAACGGGCACAGCGGTTCCACGACGCCGGCATCGACCTCGCGGGCGAAGTGGAGGACATGGTGATGAAGGCGGACGTGGTCGTCGACACCACCCCTTCGGGTATCGGCGCGGACAACCGCGCGCTGTACGAGCGGTACGACACTCCCGCCATCTTCCAGGGGGGCGAGGACGCCGACGTGGCCGACGCGAGCTTCAACGCCCGCGCGAACTACGACCTCGCGACGGCCGACGACGTGGCGTACGTCCGGGTCGTCTCGTGTAACACGACCGGGCTGTCGCGCCTGCTCGCGCCCCTCGACGAGGAGTACGGCGTCGAGAAGGCCCGCGTGACGCTCGTCCGCCGCGGCGGCGACCCCGGTCAGACGTCGCGCGGCCCCATCAACGACATCCTCCCGGACCCCGTGACGGTCCCCTCCCACCACGGCCCGGACGTGAACACCATCCTCCCGGACGTGGACATCGACACCCTCGGCGTGAAGGTGCCCGCGACGCTGATGCACCTCCACTCGGTGAACGTGACGCTCGGCGCGGAACCGGACTTGGAGGAGGTCCGCGACCTGCTGTCGGCGGAGTCGCGGCTGTTCCTCGTCCCCGGCGCGGCGGGCATCGACGGGACCGGGAAGCTGAAGGAGTTCGCCATGGACACCGGCCGCCCGCGGGGCGACCTCTGGGAGAACTGCATCTGGGCGGACTCGCTGTCCGTCGAGGGCTCCGACCTCTACCTGTTCCAGTCCATCCACCAGGAGTCCGACGTCATCCCGGAGAACATCGACGCGGTCCGCGCGCTGCTGGACCGCGAGGACAAGGCGACCAGCGTGGCGACCACCGACGAGACGCTCGGCGTGGGGCTGGAGTCGCTGTTCGGCGGCGCGCGCCAGCGGGTGGTGCCGCGCGGGACCGGCGACTGACGCCGACGGCGGTCCGGACCGACCGTCCAACGCCGCGCTCCGCGTTCACGCCAGCGGTTCGACCGTCACCTCGTCCGTCTCCGTGTCCACGAGTATCCCCGCCGGTTCCTCCTCCTGTCCGGGAATGGGGACGCCGCCCGGGTTGAGGTGGACCGTCCCGTCGCGCTCCTCGCGGACCCGTTCGTGGGTGTGCCCGCGGAGGACGTAGTCGTACGACCCGCACGCGCACAGTGCGTCCACGATGGGCTCGCTCGTCCCGTGGTAGACGGCGACGTCGACGCCGTCGAACGCGAGTTCGCCCATCTCGCCGAGGTACGTGCCGAACTCCTCGACGGCGTCCGAGAGCGCCCACTCGCCGTCGTTGTTCCCGCGGACCGCGTAGAAGTCGAACCCCGCGTCGAACGGCGTCGCCGAGAACGGCGCCACCACGTCGCCGCAGTGGACCACCGCGTCGGCGGTTCCGTCGAACAGTTCGACCGCGCTCTCGACGTACTGTGCGTTGTCGTGGGTGTCGGAGACGACGCCGATTCGCATGGCCGCCGTTCGGACGCCGGGACCATCAAGGCCCGGACGGGGGGACCTGCCGGACCGAGTACCGGTAGATACGGCGGGACGCGAGTAAAATCAAGGGTCCGCGCGTCGTCGAGCCGCCGAATCGGCGACAACTCTGATGTTACAGGCGCGAGGAGTGGGGGCCATGCCAGGTGAGACGCGGTGACGCTCTCGAGCGACGCGCGGCGCGTGGTCGACACGTTCCGCGACCGGGACATTACCTTCATGGCGGCGAGTTTCGCCCACTACGCGCTCGCCTCCATCATCCCGCTGACGATACTCGTGGTCGCGGTCCTCTCGTATCTCGGTCTGTCGGGGGCGGTCATGCGACTGGTGGAGGCGAATCTCTCGTCGAACAACGCCCAGTTGATAGAGCGCGTCCTGACCGCCCAGACCGGCCGCGCCGGCGCGAGCGTCGCCGGCTTGCTCCTCTCGCTGTGGAGCGGTATGAAGGTGTTCCGCGGGCTCTCGGTCGCGTTCTCCGAGGTGTACGACACGGGCGACACGCCCTCGCTGGTGCAGGAAATCGAAGACGGAATCATCGTCCTCGGTCTCATCCTCCTCGCGTTCGCACTGCTCGCGGGGACGGGCCTCGCGCTGACGTACGGGTCGTTCAGGATACCGTTCCCGCGGCTCGTGGGGAACGCCATCGCGGTGGTGGTCCTCTTCGTCGCGTTCCTCCCGCTGTACTACGTCCTGCCGCCGGTCCCCGTGACGGTGCGCCACGTCCTCCCCGGGACGGCGTTCGCCGCCGTCGCGTGGGTCGTCCTGCAGGTCTTCTTCGTCTTCTACGTGAGCAACGCCAGCCGGTACCAGGCGTACGGCATCTTCGGGGCCGTCCTGCTGTTCGTGCTGTTCCTCTACTTCGCGGGCATCGTCCTCCTCGTCGGCGCGGTCGTCAACGTCGTCCTCGACCGCCCGACGCCGCTCGCCACGCTCCCGCGCAAGCGGTGACACCGGCGGTTCCCGACGCCTCGACTCCGTCCCAGGTCGCCCCGAGTTCAGCCCCCGACCGGCCGCTCCGACTCGTGGACCCACCCCAGCGCCCGGCGGAGGCGCGCCCACCCCCGCCGCCAGACCAGCCAGTACCTCGGCACGAGTCCCGCCGCGAGCAGGGTGACGTAGGTCGGCCACTCGAGTCCCGGGTCGCCGAACGGGAACGCCTCGACGACCGAGAGGGCGAACCGGAGTTGCGCCGCCAGGAGGTGCCCGACGACGAACGTACCGACGGCCCGTTCGGTCGCCCCCGCGGGGTCCGTCCGCCCGCCTATCTCGCTCCGGTAGAGCAGGTAGCCGAGCGTCAGCGGCGGCACGAGGACGCACCCGAGCGCCCAGAGCAGGTCGGAGTCGCTCCCCCGTTCGCGCGCGTCGAGGTGGACCCAGTATCCGACGAGAGCCAGCGCGAGCACGTGGGAGACGGAAAACGGGGTAGCGAGGACGCTCGCCAGCGTCCCGTCCATGTGTCTCGACACGCGTCATCCGGTATATCCCTTCGGTCCGCGAGCGCCCGGCGCGCGACGAGACCCGTCCTGTCGGAAGTGGAGCGACGGCGCGTGCCTTGCTGAACGGCACACTCGCGGCCGTCCGCAGGGTGGTTGCGGGCGAGAACGACTCCGACGACGTGGCCGACGAGGGCGTGGTTTCGACCCCGGCGGGGACGGGAACGAGAGCGACGAGGCGCCTGAGGCCCTCTCAGCCGTCGAACTCGCCGGCGGCGTTCCGTTCCAGTAGCTCCACCGCCGGGAGCGGGTCGCCCGTCAGCGCGCGGATGTACGCCCCGCCGGCGATGGAGACGTGCGAGAAGTCGTCTTCGTCCAGTCCGTACATCTCGATGGCGCGCGAGGTGTCGCCGCCCCCGACGACCGAGAAGCAGTCCGTCTCCGCGATGGCCGAGAGCACGCCGACGGTGCCGTCCTTGAACCGTTCGTCCTCGAAGACGCCGAGCGCGCCCTTCACGAACACCGCCTCCGAGTCCCGTATCACGCCGTCGTACGCTTCGACCGTCTCGCCGCCCACGTCGAGGAACGCGCGGTCCTTCTCCTCGATGTCGTCGACGGCCACCTCCGCCCGCTCGCCGTCGTCGCCCTCGTACGCGAGGTCCGACGCCAGCCGTACCTGTTCTTCCCGCGCGTCGAGTACGCCGCGGATGGTGTCCTCGTTCTCGGCCCACTGCTCGTCGAACAGGTCCGTCTCCACGTCGCGCCCCACCGGGTGGCCCGCCGCGCGGAGGAACAGTTCGCCCGCGACGCCGCCCAGACAGAACGTGTCGACCTTCCGGTCGAGCGCCTCCATCACGCCGACGACGTCCGTCGCTTTCGTCCCGCCGACGACCATCGTCACGTCGCCGTCGAACTCCCGGGAGGCGATGGCGGTGTTCGCCTCGTACTCCGTCTCCATCACCCGGCCCGCGTAGCTCGGCAGTTCGAGCGGGAACCCGACGAGCGAGGCGTGTCTCCGGTGGGCCGCGGAGTAGGCGTCGTTCACGTACGCGTCGAACTCGGGCGCGAGCGTCCGGACGAACCCGCTCGCGGCGTGTTCCTCGGGTTCCTTCTCGGGGAGTTCGTCGTCGGTCATCCGCGTGTTCTCCAAGAGGAGCACGTCGCCCGGGTCCAGGTCGCGGACGGCCGCCAGCGCCGCCTCGCCGAACGTGTCGGGGACGAACCCGACGTCCACGCCCGCGTGTTCGGCGAGGATGTCGGCGTGCTGGTCGAGCGAGACGAACGTGTCGCCCCCGGGTCGACCCTGGTGGGCCATGAGCGCGACGCGGTGGTCCGCGCCGGCCAGTTCCGCTACCGTCTCGGCGTGGCGCGCGAACCGGCGGTTGTCCCGCACCTCGCCGTCCTCGACCGGGGAGTTCAGGTCGAGGCGCGCGAGGACGCGCTGTTCGGGTGCGAGGTCGTCGAGCGTGCGGAAGGACGAGGTCGTCATCGGGCGGGGGGTCGGCCGACTGCTACTTAGAAGGTGAGGCCGCGGGTCGTCGGTCCTCAGTCGTCGCTCTCCGCGCTCGTCCGCGAGGCCCGCCGCGTCGCCCGCTCGATGAACTCCTGGGGGAGTTCGTCTATCTCGCCGGCCTGCACGCCCCAGAGGTGTGCGTAGAGGCCGTCCTCCGTCAGCAGGTCGTCGTGCTCGCCGCGTTCGACCACGCGGCCGTCCTCCAGCACGATTATCTGGTCGGCGTCCCGGATGGTCGACAGGCGGTGCGCGATGGCGAACGTCGTCCGGTCGGCGGTGAGTTGGTCGAGCGAACGCTGGATGAGCATCTCCGTCTCCGTGTCCACGTCGGATGTCGCCTCGTCGAGGATGAGTATCTCGGGGTCTTTCAGCACCGCGCGGGCGATGGAGAGCCGCTGGCGCTGGCCGCCCGAGAGCTTCACCCCCCGCTCGCCGATTTCGGTGTCGTACCCCTCGGGGAGGTTCGTGATGAACTCGTGCGCCTCGGCGGCCTTCGCCGCCTCGACGATGTCCTCGTCGTCGGCGTCGAAGGTGCCGTAGGCGATGTTGTCCTTGACCGTCCCGTAGAACATGAAGGTGTCCTGCGAGACGTACCCCACCTGCCGCCGGAGGCTCGGGATGGTCACGTCCCGGAGGTCCTGTCCGTCGATGGTGATCTCGCCCTCGTCGACGTCGTACATCCGGAGGAGGAGCTTCAGGACCGTCGACTTGCCCGCGCCGGTCGGGCCGACGAGCGCGAGCGTCTCGCCGCCCGCGACGGTGAAGTCAACGTCCTCGACGATGGTCTCCTCCTCGTCGTAGCCGAACGTCACGTCGTCGTACTCCACCTCGCCCTCCTCCACGACCAGTTCGTCGGCGTCGGGGTCCTCCGCGATGCGCGAGGGTTCGTCCATCAGCCCGAAGATGCGCGCCGAGGAGGCGCGGGCGCGCTGGTACATGTTGATTATCTGCCCGAACTGCGCCATCGGCCAGATGAACCGCTGGGTGAGCGTGATGAAGATGACGAACTGCCCGAGTTCGAGGCTCCCCGAGAACATCCACGGCGGCCCGCTGAACACCCACAGCCCGCCGACGAAGAACGTGAGCACGAAACCGATACCCGCGATGACGCGCAGGCCGGGGAAGAACTTGATGCGCGTCCCGATGGCGTCCCAGTTGGCGTCGAAGTACTCCATCGACACGTCGTCGACCCGGTCGGACTCGTAGTTCTCCGTGTTGAACGTCTTGATGACGGAGATGCCGCCGAGGTTGTTCTCCAGCCGGGAGTTCATCTGCCCGACCGACGAGCGCACGTCGGCGTACTTGGGCTGGATGATCTCGATGAACTTCCACGTGAAGAAGGCGATGAGCGGGACGGGAACCAGCGCGACGAGCGCGAGTTGCCAGTTCATCGAGAAGAGGATGGCCGCGATGGCGACGACCATCACCGACAGGCGGAAGAAGGAGTTCATCCCGTCGTTGAGGAACCGCTCCAGCCGGTTCACGTCGTTCGAGAGGATGGACATCATCTCGCCGGTCTGCTTGTCGGCGAAGAAGTCCATGTTCAGCCGTTGCATCTTGTTGTACGTGTCGACGCGGATGTCGTGCTGGATGTTCTGTGCGAAGGAGTTCCAGCCCCAGTTGCGCGTCCAGTGGAACGCCGACCCGCCGAAGAACCCGAGCGCGATGAGGCCGATTGCGAGGTAGAACTGGCTCTCACGCGTCGCCGGTATCACGCCGGTCAACATCGCGGGGGTCACCAGTGGAATGGTCTGGGCGGCCGCCTCGGCGAACGTCAGGCTCGCTCCCTCGTTGAACAGCGCGTCGATGGCGACGCCGAGCACGAGCGGCGGCATGAGGTCGAGAACGCGCGCCACGACGCTCGCGAGCAGACCGACGACGAACTGGAAGGAGTTGTCGCTGCCGTACTCGGAGAAGAGCCGTCGCATCGGGTTGTCCGTCTTCTCACGGACGTCCTCGAAGGGGTCGTCTTCTTCAGCGGGGTGACTCATTGACATCACGAGACGAGATGCGCGTCCTAAAGGGTTCGCTTCGAATCGAAACACGCCGGTTCGACGGGGCGAGCGCGGTGGTCGGTCGGGTCGCGCGGCTCAGTAGTCGCCCGCGACGACCAGTTCGTCGCCGACGTCGATGCCGGTGCGGTTCGTGTAGCCGTACGGCACTTCGAGGACGTACTTCCCGCGCCCGGGGTACGGCCGCAGGTCGTCCGCGCCCTCCGGCGGGAGTTCGGCGTGGTGGATGCGGGTAATGGTCCCGTCGGCGGCCACGAAGACGATGTCGAGCGGGAAGTCCATCCGCCGCATCACGTACGTGTGGTGACCCTCCGAGGAGTGGACGAACAGCATCCCCTGACCGGCCGCGAGCGACTCCGTGTCCGAGAGGCCGGTGTAGCGCTTCGAGTAGGTGTCCGCGACGCGGACCTCGACGGCGGCGAGCGACGCGCCGTCCTCGTCGTACACCCTGACGGTCGTGCGGTCGTACTCGTCCGTCCCGAAGACGCCCGGGGCGAGCGCGTACACCCCCGCGACGACGAGGGCGAGAGCGACCAGCAGCGAGACGACCCGGCGCGGGTTCACGGCGGAGAGTGGGCGTCTGTCACCGAAAGGGTGTCGGGACGGGAGCCGACGGGAACGAAAAGCGTTATTCGACCGGGGGCGGTTCGGACGGGTACGGGCTCGTGGTCTAGTGGTTATGACGCTTCCCTTACAAGGAAGAGGCCGGTGGTTCAAATCCGCCCGAGCCCAGTCGAGTGCCCGAGCGATAGCGAGGGCCGAGACGGTTCTGCGAAGCGGATTCGAAGTAGACGACGAGCGAGCGCAACGAGCGAAGTCGGCGTGGTTCAACTCCGCCCGAGCCCACTTCTGACGCTGCCCCGTCGGGGGAGCAGGCGCTCGCGCTCCGCGCTCACTCGTCCAGTCGCACGCTCATCCGCTCCGGCCGTTGCCGGACTCGGCGGACGGTGAGGTCGTCGTCGATGACGATTCGCGACGGCCCGGCGCTCGGCTCGTACGCCACTTCACAGCCGTCCCCCTCGTTCCGCACGCTCACCGACCAGCCCGCGATCTCCGCGTACCGGTCCCACGCGCTCGCGTCGGCGTCGGCGGCGGCGAGCGCGTTCTGGACCGGGCGCCGGTCGGTGCACGCGAACGCCGGCGGGGTGACGCGGTGGCGCTCGCAGGACTCACACGAGAAGTCGGCCAGCACCCTGTAGGCAGTGTGACACTTGTCGCAGGTCGTCGACTGCGTGTGACTGTGGCCCTCACACGCGCGCAACGTCGACCGAACCGGGCCGCCGCACTCCGGGCAGCGGTCCCGCGCCATCAACTGGACCCAGTGCTCGAAGCCGAGTGCCGCCGGTTCGAGCAGCGCCGCCGTCTCGCGAGCGGTCGCACCGGCGGGCGGGAACGAGACCCCCAGGAGCGTGCCGTCGGGGATGTACTCGAACTCCATCAGGCCGACGCAGTCGGCGCAGTGGGCGAACACGTGGTCGTCCGCGTACGAGACGCTGACCGTACCGCCGCACCGCGGACACGACTCGTCCGTCTCCACCGGGTCGAGCGACGGGGTTCTCGTCAACGCTCCGCTCCGGAGGACGCGAACCACCTCCTTGCCCGGTTCCCGGAGGGCGTACCCGCCCCGGAGTTTCTCGACGAAGTGGCCCGTCAGCTTCGAGAGGTGGTAGTTGAACTTCCCGCTGTCCGGTTCTCCCACCGCCTCGCGGAGCGTCGAGTACGCGACCGCACCCCGACCGGTCCCCCGACCCCGCGTCTCGTCGTAGAGGACCTGTATGATGGAGAGACGCGTCTCGTCGCCGAGGAGCGAGAACACCGATACCGGGTCTAGGTCCGGTGGTGTCTCGGCCATGGGATGAATGCACGGCGGACGGATATAAGGATAGGGACCGATACCACGGTGGCACGTCGCTTCCGCCGTCGCGGTTCGCCGCGGCTGCGGCTCCGGGACAGCAGACCTTTGCCCGCGGGAGGCGAACGCGACGACGATGGGTGATGAGAGCGGAGGAGTTCCCGAGGTGGGTTCGAGCCGCCTCGCCGCCGCCGCGGTCGGTATCGTCCTGCTGCTCGTTATCGTCGGCGGCGTCGCGTTCGCCGCCGGGGTCGGCCCGTTCGGCGGGCCCGACGGTGAAGTTCCCACCGCGACGCCGTCGCCGTCGAACGGCGGCGGTGGTGGGGGCGGGAACGGCGGTGGCGGAGGCGGTTCCGGTGGCGGGAACGGCGGTGGTGGGGGCGGTGCCGACCTCCCACCGTACACGTTCGCCGTCACGGAGATAACGAACTGCGGCCGGACCTGCCGCGACGTGACCGTCGAGTTGACCAACAACCGCAACCAGACCGCGCGGGACGTCGTGGTGACCACGAGCATCTTCGCGGGCAACACGACCGAGTCGGGCGCCCGCATCTGGCAGGGCGAAGAGGCGGTCGGTTCGATGGAGCCGAAGGGGACGACGACGGCCACGAAACGCGTCAGCCTCTCGTTCACGGGTGCACTCAGGGTCCAGCAGAACGACGGCTGGATAACGATTCGGACGACGGTCACCTCGGCGGACGTGACGCGCACGTTCACCGAACGGCGCGACGTCGTCTGACGGCACCGCGGTTTCGAAATCCTTTTTTCGTCCGCCGGGGTTCTTCGAGACGCGCCGCCTTAGCTCAGACTGGGAGAGCACTCGACTGAAGATCGAGCTGTCCCCCGTTCAAATCGGGGAGGCGGCATTCTCACGCGACCGAACGAGCAGTGAAAACGCTCCCGAGCCGGTTCGAGCGGACGGGTCGCAGCGACCGACCGGGGCGAGGGCGACCGTCTCGGCGAGTTCGAATCGGGTGGCGGCACTCGCACTCTCCGACCGTCTCCTCGCGAGCGACGCCAGCGCCGACTCGGTCCGACGCGGGCCGACTCGACTTCACGGGCGGCGCCCCGGAACGGGAGGGAGTCGCCGGTCCCGTTCGAGCGGTATCCCGGCGACCGTCGCGATGCGCGCGAGCGCGTCGTCCGCCTCGCTTCCGCCGAACGTCGGCGTCCGCCACGACTGGACGTGGACGAGGAGCCGACGCAGGAGTTCGCGCCGCGACTGGTCGCCCCGCACCGTCGCCGCAATCTGCGCGACCGCGCGCTCGCGGACGGCCTCGTCGGCGAGCGGGAAGTACGCCGAGAAGAGTGCGAGGTCCTCCTTGACGTGGTCGGGGAAGTCGGTCGTGGTCGGGGCCGTCCTGTCCGCCCACGCGGGGAAGAAGCGGACGAACGTCGTCGAGGTGGCGATGGCCTCCCGGGTCGGGTTCCCGCCGATGGGTCTCCCCTGCCACGTCGCCCGCTGGGTCGGCCTGTCGGTGAACTCCCCGCGCAGTATCTGGCGGACGTGGACGTACTCGTGGTGGAGTGCGCGCCGCGTGAAGTCGGGTCCAGCCGTCGGGTGCAGCGCGGCCGGACCCAGGACGACGAACACACGGGTGCGCCCGCCGTCGGTCTCGGTCTCCGTGGCCGCCCGGCTGACTCCTCCCTGCCCGGGGCGGACGCCGCTTCCGGCCGCGTAGTGGACGCCCAGGTGCTCCGCTTCGGACTTCGCGCGGATGGCCGTCACGGGGAAGACGAGCGCCGGGTCCGAGAACCGGTTGTAGTCGGGAGCCAGCGCCTCGTTGACGAGTTGGAGGTACGCGCGGTCGCGCTCCTCCGACGTCGGTCTCGACATCGCCGCCGTGACCCGGAACTCCCAGCCTGCCCGCGGCGGGGCGCGCGGCGTCCGGGCCGGCAGCGCCGGTCGATAGTCCCGAATCCGCTCCCACCCCGGTCCCCGGGTCTCCAGTTCGGGGGCGGGAACGGTGCCCTCGGCAGGCGCGCGCGCGACGACCGGTTCCGCCTGAACGACGTGCGCCAGTTCGTGCGCCAGGAGCCGTCGGCCGTCCGGCTCGTCGGGAGCGTACTCGCCGTCGCCGAAGAAGACGTCGGACCCGACGGTGAACGCGCGGGCGCCGAAGAGTCGCGCGAGGTGCGCCGCGGACCCGTCCGTGTGGACCCGAACGTCGCCGAAGTCGCGGCCGAACCGCGACTCGAACGCCGCCCGAACCGGCGGCGAGAGCGACCGATCCGACTGCCCGTCGGTGCCGGTGTCTCGCCGTCCCGACGGTTCGCTCCCGTTTCGACCGAGTTCCGCCCGGTCGTCCCGGCCGTGGTCCCGTCGGCTCCCTCCGAACTGGTGGGCGATTCGGACCGCTTCTCGCTCGCTGGCCTCGTGGGGGTGGCCGAGTCGCAGGCGACCGGACTCGAGGAGGCGACCGGTTCGTCGGTTGCCGACGCGGCGCTGTAGCTGCCGGAGTGGGTGCTCGTTCGACGAGTCGGTGGGTTTCGTCGTCCGGGGCCGCGACTTCGACGTCCGCCTCGCCTGGTCCCACCGGAGGGGGAGGAAGCGCCCGCTCATCAGCTATCCCTCCTGCCTCGACGGCGAGGCGATAGCTCCCCCGGTCGACGGTGGTCGCGGCTCGTCCGGCGTCACTCTCCCGGCGCCCCCGCGTGTGAACTCCATGTGTCGTGTACGCCGGAAACGACGATAACCGTATCCGACTCGATTGCGAACCGGGGCGGACGGCGTCCTCGCGCCCTCACGGGAACACGAGGTTGGGTCTGGCTGGTACGGGACGGCATCCCGACCGGACGATGAAAACGCTCGTCGGTGACGGCCTGCAGATGCAGGGGGCAGATGGAGACACCTCGAGTCCGTAGCGGGGGCGCCGTGGCACTGTTCCAGAGCGGCGATTCCGACGCCACAGACGAGGCGATGGAGAGCGCAGAAAACATCCCGACGTCGCTCGGCGACCCGGTCGCGGTCCTGGCCGCGGGGTCGGTGCTGTTCTCGTGGTACCAGTTCTACGTGAAGGGAGACAGGGAGTACGGCATCTTCACGGGCCTGTGGGCGCCGACGCTGCTGACGGCGGCGGACTACCTCCAACAGAAGGACCTCGTTCGGAAGGTCCGGAAGGGCTTCTCCTCGCTGTAACCGGGTCACGACCGAACGACGAGGCCCGAGCGACGATCACGGGCCGGGGGACGCTCGGTCCGTCCGCGATGCGGGCGGCCGCTCCGTGGCAACGCTTCACGCGTCGCGTCCGGTCTCGGAAGCGTTATACGGCGGCGTCCGCTCTGACCGGTATGGCAACTGGGAAAGTTGACTTCTTCAACGACACCGGCGGTTACGGCTTTATCAGCACTGAAGACGCGGACGACGACGTCTTCTTCCACATGGAGGACATCGGCGGTCCGGACCTCGAAGAGGGACAGGAAGTCGAGTTCGACATCGAGCAGGCCCCGAAGGGCCCGCGCGCGACGAACCTCGAGCGCCTGTAAGGCGGCCGCGCGTCAGCGCGACGTCACTACACAGTTCTCCCGTTTTTCACGCCCCCGAGCGGTGGCTGCGCGATTCGGACCGCGCCGATCGACCGCCGGGCGCTCCCGAGCCACCGGGCCACGCCCGTCGGGTCGGGGGCGGGGTCCTTATCCCCGACGGCACCGAACCGACGGGCGTGAGTCCGGTCACCCTCCACGACCCGAGTCACCGCGAGACGCTGTGGGAACTGGAAGCGGCGTTCGACCGCGGCGACATGGTGACCGTCTTCGGGACGTGCACCGTCGAGTACGACGGCCGGGCGGCCTCCTCGCTCGACGAGGGCGCGCGCCTGCTCGTGTTGAAACCCGACGGGTCCGCGCTCGTGCACACGGACGAGGGGCGGACGCCGGTGAACTGGCAGCCGCCGGGGTCTGAGCACCGGGCCGCCGTCCGCGACGGCCGCCTCCGGGTGCGGAGCGTCCGGACGTCGCCAGCCGAGACGCTCGACGTGCGTTTCTCCTCGGTGTCGCACCTCGCCGCCTACCCCGTGACCGGTGGGCGGGGCGTCGAGGTGGTGGGCAGCGAGGCGGACCTGAAAGCGCGCGTCCTCGACCGGCCGTCGCTCGTCGAACCCGGCTTCGAGCCGACGGCGACCGAACGGGAGACGGCCGCCGGCCCCGTCGACGTGTTCGGCACGGACGCGGAGGGGCGGCCGCTCGTGGTCGAACTGAAGCGCCGTCGGGTCGGCCCGGACGCCGTCGGCCAACTCGCCCGGTACGTCGGTGCGGTCGAGCGGGAGGAGCCCGAGGGCGTCGCCGTCCGGGGAATCCTCGTGGCGCCGTCCGTCACCGACCGGGCGCGCGACCTGCTCGACGAGGAGGGTCTCGGACACGTCGCGGTCGACCCCCCAGACGACGGCGCTTCGGACGCCAGCACGCTCCCGGGCGACTCGCCGGACGAATCGGGGTGACGCAGCCGACGCGTAAAGCGCAGGCTTTATTCGCGCCACTACCCTTCTCCCGCTAAGTAACCATGGCCGACAAACCCGCCTCTATGTACCGGGACATCGACAAACCGTCGTACACCCGCCGCGAGTACATCACGGGTATCCCGGGGTCGAAGATCGCACAGCACAACATGGGCGACCTCAAGGCGGACCCCGACGACTACCCCGTCCAGATCTCGCTGCGGACCGAGGAGGCGCTCCAGATCCGGCACGGTTCGCTGGAGTCGGCGCGCCTCTCGGCGAACCGCCACCTCCTGAAGGAGATCGGTGAGGACGGCTACAAGATGGTGCTCCGGAAGTTCCCCCACCAGGTGCTCCGCGAGAACAAGCAGGCGACCGGCGCGGGCGCGGACCGCGTCTCCGACGGGATGCGCCAGGCGTTCGGCAAGCCCGTCGGCACCGCCGCCCGCGTGGGCGCCGGCGACAACATCTTCACGGCGTACGTGAACGTCGAGGACGCCGAGACGGTGAAGGAGGCGTTCCGCCGCGCGTACAACAAGATGTCGCCGCCGTGCCGCATCGTCGTGGAACGCGGCGAGGACCTCCTCGTCCAGTAACGCCGCCGAACGCGTTCTTCTCCCCCGCTTCTCGTCCCGCCAGCGGCGCGCCGGCAGGCATTTCACCCGCCGCCGACCAACGGGTAGCATGACCGGTGTACGAGTGGCGGGCGTCGGGTTGACGCCGTTCGGCGCACACGAGGGTCGCACCGGCCGCGACCTGTTCGCCGAGGCGGCGCTCGCCGCCCTCGACGACGCTGGGGTCCCCGCGGACGACGTGGAACACCTCAACTACGGCAACTTCATGGGCGCACTCGCGGAGCGGCAGGGCCACCAGGCCCCCCTCGTCGCCGAGGCGGCGGGCCTGCGCTGTCCGGCCACCCGATACGAGGAGGCGTGCGCTTCGGCGGGCGTCGCCGCGCGGGAGGCGGTCCGGACCGTCCGCTCGGGGCAGGCGGACGTGCTACTCGCGGGCGGGATGGAGCGGATGACGAACCTCTCGACGCCCGCGGTCACGGAGTCGCTCGCGGTCGCCGCCGACGAACTGTTCGAGGTGCGCGCCGGCGTCACGTTCCCCGGCGCGTACGCGCTGATGGCGCGGGCGTACTTCGAGGCGTACGGCGGGACGAAGGAGGACCTCGCGCACGTCGCCGTGAAGAACCACGCGAACGCCGTCCCGAACGAGTACGCCCAGTACCAGCGCGAGATAACCGTCGGGCAGGCGCTCGACTCGCCGACGGTCGCCTCGCCGCTCTCGCTGTACGACGCCTGCCCCATCACCGACGGGGCGAGCGCGCTCGTGCTCGTCTCGGAGTCGTACGCCGACGAGAACGGTCTCGACGCGCCCGTCGCGGTCACCGGGACGGGACAGGGCGGCGACCGCGCGGCCCTCCAGGACCGCGCGGAGTTGGCCCGGACGCCCGCCGCGGACGACGCCGCCGCGGCGGCGTACGCTGACGCGGGCGTCGGCCCCGCGGACGTGGACGTCGCCGAGGTGCACGACTGTTTCACCGTCGCGGAGGTGCTGGCGCTCGAGTCGCTCGGGTTCTACGACCCCGGCGAGGCGGTCGGTGCGGCGCGGCGCGGCGAGACGACGCGGGACGGAGACCTGCCGGTGAACCTCTCGGGCGGGCTGAAGGCGAAGGGGCACCCGGTCGGCGCGACCGGCGGCTCGCAACTCGCCGAGTTGACGCGGCTGTTGCGCGGCGACCACCCCAACAGCGACGCCGTCCCGGACGCCACGGTCGGGGTGACGCACAACGCGGGCGGGACGGTCGCCAGCGCCGTCGTCCACGTGCTGGAGGTGGCCGAGTGAGCGACGACCGCTCGACCGACGACCGGCCCGACCCGCCGGCCGATACGGGGTACGACGAGTGGGTCGACGCGCTCGGGGACGGCGGGTTCTACGTCGAGTGTGCGAACGGGCACGGCTCGCTCCCGCCGCGCCGGGTCTGCCCCGAGTGCGGGTCGCGCGACCTCTCGGCGGAACCGCTCCCGGAGACGGGGGAACTCGTCACGTTCTCCGAGGTACACGTTGCCGCGCCCGACTTCGACGCCGAGACGCCGTACGTGACCGCGATAGCGGCGTTCGACCCGGTCAGGCTCACCGGCGTCGTCCGCGGCGTCGACTCCGAGGCGGTCGAGGTGGGGACGCCGGTCGAAGTCGGCGTGGTGGAGAACGGGACGACCGGGAAGCCGCTCGTGGTCTTCGCCCCCGCGTAATCGGCGACCCGGCGACTCGGGCGCTCGGCGGCAGGCGCTCGACGGGTTACGACCCCTGCGGCTCCCTTTCGGCTCTTTCGACCCGTTACGTTACGACTCCTGTTCGACCGTCACCGAGGAGTCGTCGGACCCCTCTCCCTTCAAGAGAGCCGCGAACTGGGAGCCGAACTCCACGTGCGGCAGGAGCATCGCGTCGTCGAAGACGACGAGTCTCGCGTCGACCGCCTCCGCGAGGTCGCGCCCCTCCGAGAGCGGCGGCAGGTCGGCCTCGCGGCCCCAGACGACGGTGACGGGCGCGTCGAGGCCCGACAGCGCGCTCGCGAGGTCGACGTCGCTGTTGAGGTAGCCCGAGACGAAGGAAGCCGGTGCAAATCGGGCGTTCTCCTGGTGGGTCGTCCGCCACTCGTAGTCGGGCCAGTCGTCGCCGGCCTTCTCGGGGTCCCAGTAGCCGTGGTCGGCGTTGAAGTAGCGGATGGCGGCGCGGGTCGTGAGCAGGCCGAAGACGGCGTCGCCCGCGACGGGCGCGCGGAGCAACTCGCGGAGCCACGGTTTCGGCGGGTCGGGGCCGCCGCTGGCCGTCGGACAGACGAGCGTGAGCGCAGAGAGGTCGACCTCGTCCGCGACGCCGGCGACGTACGCGCTCGTGAGCGAGGATGCGACGACGTGCGGGCGGTCGAACCCCGAGAGGAAGTCGCGGACGAAGTCCTCGTACAGCGCCGCCGAGTAGCGCAGCGGCGGCCGGTCGGAGCGGCCGAACCCCGGGAAGTCCGGCGCGACGACGTGGTACTCCTCCGCGAGGTCGGAGAACACCTCGCGCCACTCCCCGGACGACCCGGCGGCGTTCATGCCGTGGAGCAACACCAGCGTCTCCGCGTCTGCGTCGCCCGCCTCGGCGTACGCCACCTCCATCCCGCGCCAGCGGTACGCCTCCTGTCGCCCCCGGAGCGGGGCCTCGAGGTAGCCGGCCTTCCGGCGGAGCGCGCGCGTCGCCGCGACCGTTCCGACGGCGCCCGCCGCGGTGGCCGCGGCGGTCGCTTTGAGTGCTGTCTTCAGTCCCATACGCCGGGTTCGCCCCCGAGCGACTTAGTTCGGGTGGCGGCGGCTACCGGGACCGTCGGAGACGTACTTCTGTTCCGGGTCGTCCGTCCCACGGCGTGCCGCCGACCGACCCGTCGCGCCGGCCCGCGTCGTCCCCGCCGACCCGTTCACTCGCGTCGTTCGCGCACGCAGTCGGCTATCGGCCCGAGCAGGTCGTCCGCGACCGTGTACGGGTCCGTCTCGCGGGCGAGCACGCGGTCGGCGAGCGCGTCGACTCCGCCGCGCGCAGCGAGTTCCTCCTCTATCAGGGCCGCGGTGTCGTTCCGGAGGAGCTGGCGTATCTCGGCCGCGTAGCGGGTGCGCGCCTTCTCTTCGAGCCGCCCCGACTCTTCGAGCCACGTCCGGTGGGCGTCGAGTACGGACACCAGGTCCGCGACGCCTTCGCCGTCGGTCGCCACCGTCTCGACCACTTCGGGCTCCCAGGCTCCGGCGTCGACGCGCTCGCCCCCCTCGTCGCCTCCCGCCGTCCCGTCGGTCGACGCCGCGCCCGTCGGTCCGGTTCGACCCGACGCGTCGGGACCGTGGTGCCCGGTTCCGGGCGTCGCGGTCGGGTTCTCGCGCATGTGGAGCATCTCCTCGACGTCCGCGACGGTGCGGGCCGCGCCGTCCATGTCGGCCTTGTTCACCACGAACACGTCGCCGATCTCGAGGATGCCCGCCTTCAGCATCTGGACGTCGTCGCCCGACCCGGGCTGAACGAGCACCGCCACCGTGTCGGCGGTGCGGACGACCTCTATCTCGTTCTGCCCCGCACCGACCGTCTCGACGATGATTCGGTCTTTGCCGAACGCGTCGAGCGCCTTCACGGCGTCCGCCGTCGCCGTCGAGAGGCCGCCGAGCGTCCCGCGGGTCGACATCGACCGGAAGAACACGTCCATGTCGCCCACGTTCGACGCCATCCGGATGCGGTCGCCCAGCACCGCGCCGCCGGTGTACGGCGAGGAGGGGTCGACGGCGATGACGCCCACGGTCTCCCCGCGGTCGCGGTACGCCCTCGCCAGTTTGTCGACCAGCGTCGACTTGCCCGCGCCGGGCGACCCGGTCACGCCGACGATGGACGCGTGGCCCGTGTGGTCGTGGAGCCGCGAGACGATGTCGCGGTACCCCGGCGCGCGGTCCTCTATCTTCGAGATGACGCGCGCCAGCGCCCGGTGCTTGCCGTCGAGGAGGTCCGCGACGAGGGCGGACTCGACCGTCCCCCCGTCCGAGTCCGCCGCGGTCATCGTCGCTCGCGGACGTTCTCGCGGACGAACTCGACCGTCTCGCGCATCGGCGTTCCGGGTCCGAACACGGCCGCGACGCCCATCTCCAGCAGGTCCTCCCGGTCGTCGTCCGGGACGATGCCGCCGACGAGGACGAGCGTGTCGTCGAACGCGTCGTACTCCTTCAGCCCGTCGACGATCTTGGGGACCAGCGTGTTGTGCGCGCCCGACAGGATGGAGACGCCGAGCACGTCCACGTCCTCCTGGACCGCCGCCTGCACGATCTCCTCGGGCGCGCGGTGGAGCCCCGAGTAGATGACCTCGAACCCGGCGTCGCGGAACGCCCGCGAGATGACGTGCGCCCCCCGGTCGTGGCCGTCGAGACCCACCTTGGCGATGAGACAGCGGATCGTCCGCTCCTCACGCTCCTGTGTGCTCATGCCCCCGAATTCGGCCGGCGCGCGTTTGACTCTAACGGACGTTCGTGTCCGAGCGGGGTCGACGGGTTCGGGTTCGACACGCTCCTCCCGAACGCGCCCGAACGAGCGGGTCCCCGTGAGTCCGTGTTACCACCGACGTACGTCCGTCTGACGCGGCGCAACGTTTTTGAGACCATCCGCTAACCGATTTGTCATGGCACGACCACAGCCACGAATGGGTACAGAGGGGGACGTGCTCGGCGCACGTATCGTCGCGTACATCGTCGACCAGATACTGCTCGCCATCGTCTCCATCGCCCTGATGGTTCCCGTCGCACTGCTCGGGGCAGGGGTAGGAAGTCGCGGGGTGTTCGGCGTCGGGTTCGCCGTCGTCGGACTCCTCGTGTTCGTGCTCACGTTCGGCTACTTCATCTACTTCGAGGGAAACACCGGCCAGACGCTCGGCAAGCGACTGATGGACATCGTGGTGGTGAAGGAGGACGGGAGCCCCTGCGACTACACCGACGCGACCGTCCGGACCCTGCTGCGCATCGTCGACCAGCTCGGGTTCATCATCCCGTACCTCGTCGGACTCATCGTCATCTTCGTCACCGACCGGAACCAGCGAATCGGCGACTTGGTCGCGGACACGGTCGTCGTGCGGGCGGAGTAACCGCCGAGGGACCCGGAGTCCCCGGAGAACTTTTCTCGCGCGCGCCCGACCGTGAGCGCATGCGGAGTCCCTCCCTCGCGTCCGGCGCGGACCTGCGCGTGCTCGGCCGTCGCACCCTCGCGGCCGTCGTCGACCACGCGCTCGTCGTCCTCCTCGCCTCGGTCGCGCTCGTGCCGCTCGCGGTGTTCGCGCGCGTCGAGCCGTCGCTGCTCGCCGGCGTCGGAACCGCCGTCTGGTTCTGCTACTTCGCCGGCCTGGAGGCGCTCGCGGGTCGGACGGCGGGGAAGCGACTGCTCGGACTGGTCGTCGTCACCGAACGCGGCGGTCGGCCGGACGCGGCGACAGCGTGCGTCCGGACGCTCGCCCGCGTCGTCGACTGGCTCCCCGCGGGGTACCTGCTCGGTGCGGCCGTCGTCGCGGCCGGCGGGGACGGCCGCCGGGTGGGCGACCGCGTCGCGGGAACCCGGGTCGTCCGCGCCCCCGCGTCCGACGCGAGCGCCTCCGAGGGGGCCGGCGACCCGGTCGCGGACCCCGCCGACGAGGCGACGCCGTAGTCCGCGTCCCGTCCACGTACCCGCCGTCGGCGCGGTGCCGGGCGCCAACTCGGCGCTCACGACCGTCGGCACGCCCGTCCTCCGAGGCCGTCGCGACGAGAGCTACGGGAGGGTGACGTCGCTCACGTAGACGCCGAACCCGGCCGCCGCCAGCCCGGTGGTTCGGACCGGGACGAGCGTGACGCTCAGCGGCACGTCGGTCGCGTCGGCGGTGTCGCGACGGATACACTCGGTGACGGGGTCGGTCGTCCGGATGGACTCGCCGAACAGTCGTCGTTCGGCGGGCGTCGGGAACGCGGAGTCGACCGGGTCGCCGAGGGGGGTCGACGGGAACGTGCACTCGTACGCCGGGTTCGCCTCGCGCAACGCCGGCGGCTCGTCGGTCTTCGACTCGACGTACACCGTCGGCGCGGGCAGTCCGTCGAAGAACGCGTGCAGGCGGTCGCGTTCGGTCCGGAGGGTGGACTCGCGTTCGAGTCGCGCGAGCGCCTCGCGGGCGTGGGAGGCGACGATTTCGAGGAACTCGGCGTCGCCCTCGTCGAACGCTCCCGTCTCGGGGGCGGTTATCTGCAACACGCCGTGGTCGCCGACGGCGACGCTCACCAGCGACTGGACCCGGGCGTCCTCGCGGCGATGCGCGGGGTCGGTGTGGTAGTCGTCGGTGATGGCCGTCTCCCCGGTCCGGTACGTCCGGCCCGCGACGCCCTCGTCGACGGAGAGCACCTCCACGTCCATCTCCGGGAGCGTGTTGCCGTACGGGACGAGCCTCCCGTCCTCTACGAGCCCCAGCACGCACTGCTCGTACGCGAGCGCCTCCGTGACCGCGTCGACGACCCTGTCGACGACCTCCGCGCGCGTCTCGCAGGCCGTGATATCCTGTGTGTACGTGTTGAGCGCCGTGAGCTTCGCGTTCGCCTCGTCGAGTCGGTCCCGCTCCCGGTTGCGCTCGATTCTGTCGGCGACGCGCGCGAGCAGGGCGTCAGTCCCGTTCCCGCGCGGCACCACGCCGTCGACGGGGGAGTCGGGAATCTCGTCGCCGTAGACCACGAGCGGCACCTCCGACTCGACGTCGGTGAGCGCCGCGAGGCAGGCGTCCCCGTCGGCGAGACAGACCACGCAGTCGAGGAGCGGAGCGAACTCGCGGAGGTAGTCGAGCGCCGTGACGCCCCGCTTCACCACGGTTTCGGCCCCGAGTCGCGCGCGGACCTCGGCCGCCACCTGGGACGCCTCGTCGGATTCGTCGGTCGGGTCCGACTCACGTCCCCTGTTCTCGTTGGTATCGGATACGGCCGCGACGAGCACGCGAGCCTCCGGAAACCGGTCCGCCATCACTTCCCGGAACCTCCCTCTACGTCCGCATAGTTCATTCGGCCACCCGCATTATTGGCCCGATATCTCTGTGTGAGCAAATAACACGAAATAACCCGGCGGAGGCGGTGTCGAGCGGTTACACGTACTCCTCGAGGAACTCGACGACGGCCCGGTAGGCGGCGATGCGGTTCTCCAGTTTCGAGAAGCCGTGGCCCTCGTCGTCGAAGACGAGCTTCCGCGTCGGAACGTGTTCGTCGGCCTCCTCGACTATCTGCTCGGCCTCGCCGACGGGCACTCGAGGGTCGTTCGCCCCGTGGAGGACGAACAGCGGGGCGGCGATGGCGTCGATGTTGTTGATGGGGGAGATGGACTCGAGGAACTCGCGGTCCTCCTCCAGCGAGCCGTACTCGGCCTCGCGGAGTTCGCGCCGCCAGTCGCCGGTGTTCTCGAGGAACGTGACGAAGTTGGCGATGCCGACGATGTCGACGCCTGCCGCCCAGAGGTCCGGGTACTCCGTGAGCGCCGCGAGCACCATGAACCCGCCGTACGACCCGCCCATGGCGACGATGCGGTCGGGGTCGACGACCGGGTGGTCGTGGAGCCACTCCACGCCCGCCTCGATGTCGGCCACGGAGTCCATCCGGTTCTCCACGTCGTCGAGGTGGCTGTACGCCTTCCCGTAGCCGGAGGAGCCGCGGACGTTCGGCTCGAACACGGCGTAGCCGTGCGAGAGGAGGTACTGCTTGACGCCGTTGAACGAGGGACGGCGCTGGCCCTCCGGTCCGCCGTGGATGTCGACGACGACGGGCGTCCCGCCCTCGGGCGCGTCGTCGGGCGTCGAGAAGAACGCGGGGATGTCCCGCCCGTCGAACGTGGGGTAGTGGATGAGTTCCGGTTCGACGAACGTGTCGGCGGGGATGCCGGCCGTCGCGGCGTACGTCCAGCGCTCGCTCTCGCCCGTCTCCGCGTCGACGACGTAGACGTTCGTGTTGACCGTGCTCCCGGTCACCGTGACGGCGTAGCGCTCGCCGTCGTCGGTGAACGAGACGCCGCCCGCGACGCTCTCGGGGAGGTCCGGGTCCGGGAACTCCTCGACCCGGTCGGCGGCCGCGAGTTCGCCCGCGGTGAACTCCGTGTAGCCGTCGACGTTGCGCGAGTACACCAGACGCTCGCTCTCCTCGTCGAGGGCGACGCCGTCGACGTTCCACTCGCCGCCCCCCTCGACGACCCAGAACTCGCCCGAGGCGACGTCCAGCCGCTCCAGTTGGAGCGTGTCGGAGTCGTGGTCGGTACAGGCGTAGACCCCCTCGCCGTCCGGACTCCACTGCGGGCTGGAGAAGCGGGCGTTCCCCTCGTGGGGGGTGAGGTGGTCGAAGTCGCCCGACTCCACGTCGAGCGCGTACAGGTCGTGGTCGAAACTGGAGTGGGCCTCGTGGACGAGCAGGCGTCCGTCGTCCGGGCTCCATCCGGCGACGCTGAGCCAGCCGTCGCCCTCGTGGACCAGCCGGGCGTCCTCGCCCGTCGCCTCGCGGTGCTGGACGTACACGTCGAACACCGCCTCGTCGCGGCGGTTCGACGCGAACGCGAACCGCTCGCCGTCGTGGCTCCAGCCGCCCCAGCGGTGTTTCGCGTCGGGCATCGCGGTCCACTCGGTCACCCGGCCCGCGTCGGGATTCAGCCGGTAGAGCTGCGCCCGTTCGTTGCCGCCCTCGTCCATCCCGAACGCGAGTTCGCGCCGCTCGGGCGACCAGTCGACGAACGTGATTCGCTCCTCGTAGAAGGTGTGCTGTTCCGGCCACGCCCCCGGCTCCGCGAGGCTCCACACCTGCGGCGTCCCGGTGGTGTCCATCAGGAACGCGAGCGTCCCGTCCGGCGCGAAGTCCGCGGTGTGCGCGCTCCGGATGTTGAGGTACCGCTCGATGTCGTACCCGCGCTCCCCGTCCGCTCGCTCGTCGGTCATGTGTGAACACGCGTCCCGGTCCGGCGTAAAGCGTTCGGGTGCCCGGACCGCTCGCCGGGAGCGTCCGTTTCGTCCGCGCACCACCCTGATTTTTGTCACCCGCACGCGACCGACCCACCGATGCGCGTCGCGTTCGTCTCGATGTACACGACGGACCACCGGGACACCCCGGCGCTCCGGCGCGCCGAACGGGTCGCCACCGGGCTGGCGGCGCGCGGCCACGACGTCGTCTGGCTCTGCGCGCGGTGGTGGGAGGGGGAACTCGACCGGTTCGACCGCGGCGGGGTCGAGTACCGGGCCGTGACGGCGGAGCCGGCGGCCGGGTCGTTCCGGTCGTGGTTCCCGTTCGCGCTCAGGAAGGTCGCCCCGGCGGTGGTTCAGGCGGTCTGCGTGCCGCCGACGCACGCCGCGACCGCGAAGACCGCCGGGCGCCTCCTCCGGGCACCGGTGTTCGTCGACTGGTGGCGGGCGGACCCGGACCGCGGAACCCCCTACCAGTACCGGAAGGCGGCGACGCGAGCCGACGGCGTCGTCGTCCCGTCCGAGACGGTGAAGACCGACGTGCGCGAGCGTGGCCCGGACGCGGCAGACGTCCACGTCCTCCCGGAGAGCGTCGACTTCGACCTGGTTCTGACGGCCGAGGCGGACGCGAGCGTCGACGTGGTGTACGCCCGGGACCTCGACGCGGACGCGAACGTCGAGACGTTCCTGCTCGCGCTGGCGGAACTCCGGGGGCGCGACTGGACGGCGGCCGTCGTCGGCGACGGTCCCGCCCGCGCGGACGCCGAGCGGACGGCGCGCGACCTCCGCATCGAGGACCGGGTGACGTTCCTCGGCGACCTGCCGCCCGCCGAGTTCGTCCCCCTGCTGAAGGGCGCGCACGTGTTCGCCCAGACGGCGACGGACGAACCGTTCGCCACGGGGCTGCTGTGGGCGCTCGCGTGCGGGTGCGTCGGCATCGTCGAGTACCAGGCCGGGTCGAGCGCGCACGAACTCGTCGAGGGACTCGACCGTGGCCGCCTCGTCACCAGCCCGGGCGAACTCGCGGAGGAGATCGCCGCCTGCGGCGGTCTGGAGCGCCGGACGACCGACGACCGCTTCGCCGACTACGACCACGACCAGGTCCTCGCCGAGTACGAGCGACTCTACCGCGACGCCGTGGACGCGTACGGCCTGTTCTGACGACCTCCGCGCGGATTCGGCGGGGAACGCCCCCGTTTTCGCTCCCTGCACGTCCGGGGGCGACTGCTCCCGGGCGACGCGGTCCCGTCGCCGATATCCGGTGGCACGGCGTTCCCGACGGACTCGCGCAGCCGACCGGTCGGACGAGCGTTCCGCCGGGAGTCGTGGGTACGACGTTCGTCGCTAATTTCTGAGCGTGAATTCGTGCAGAAAGCATTTACCCGAGCCCGGTCACGTTCAATCCGGTCGGTTCCGGATATGACACACACCCGAATCGACCCGGCTGGTCCCCGTTATCGGGCCTTTGACGCGGTGGGCGCCTCTCTGCCGAGTGTCGACCCGCTCTCGGTCCGGTCCTCTTCGCGTGGGTACCCCCACCGACCGCTCCGGTCGACAACCGTCGAGACGCCGTGTGGCCGTCCCCCGGCGGGTCAGCCGCCGTCCGTCGTCCAGAACTCGCTCGCCGTCGCCGCGCCGCGCTCTACCAACTCGTCCAGGAACGACCGACGCCGGTCGAGTTTCGAGTGGTGGTCCAGGTCACCCCCGAGTTCGATCTCTCGCAACTCGATGCGCTTGTACCGCTCGTCGTCGACGACGCCCTCGTCGATGAGGTCGTTGACCGACCGAATCATGTGTTTCTCCTGCTCGAGCGAGAGGTTCCCGGCGAGTTCGTTGCGCCGGTCCGCTATCCCGCCGAGCGACCGGGGCGTCCCGGCCGTCGCACTCGGATTGATGCGAATCACCCATATCTCGTCGGGCTTCTGGTCCGGCGGGACCTCGCTCGTGAAGTGGCGAATCGGCGGGTTCTGCGAGAACAGTCCGTCCCAGTAGCGGGTCCCTCCCACGTCGACGGCGCGAAAGAGGGTCGGAACGGCCGCCGACGCAAGCAGGGCGGCAGTCCCGTACTCGCCGTCGGCGAACACCTCGAACGACCCGGACTCGACGTCGACGGCGCCCACGAACAGGTGTGGTGGCGCCCGCGGCGCGTCGTCGTCGAACCGGACGAACCGGTCGAGCGCCGTCCGAAGCCGTTCGCGCGCGGCCGCCGCCGCCGAGGTGCGGTACGGACTCACGCCGAACGACCCGACCTCGTTCGTCGCCCGTCCCGCCCACAGCGTCCAGTCGTTGACGAACCGGTCCCACGGGGCGTCCGCCGCGACGGCGTTCCAGAACCCGCGGAGGTTGTCGACCGCGGCCGTCTCGTCGCCCCGGCGCAGGCCGTCCCACGCGAGCGCCGCACACATCGCCCCGCCGGAGGAACCGCTCAGCGCGACGACGTCGTACTCGTCCGGACGGCTCCGGACGATTTCGGCGAGCGCACCCGCGGTGAACGCCGTGTGGCTCCCGCCGCCCTGACAGGCGACCGCGACCGTCGTCGCGTCGGCGTCGGTCATCGTCGTCGACGGCGTGCCCCGCGGAGGTGAGTGTTCCCGTCCGTCGGGCAACACGTCGGTTCCCCGTGTCGAACTCGACAGCTCGGTCGAACGAACGCGACAGGAAACGTCGGCTGGCGACAAGCGACGCGCAAGCGACGCGGCCCCACGCGCGTCGCGGCGAACGGGGCGCGCAGGAACGACGACGCGTCGGGACGCGCCGGTCGGCGTGCGGCGACCGGCGCGCTACTCCTCTTCGGGCGGTTCGTAGTCGCCGCCGTACTTGGTGAAGAAGAACGCGAGCCCGAGCGTCGCACACATCGCGATGAACGACGCGACGCCGAGGCTCTTCGCGGCGTCGGGCACTTCCGGCGGGCCGGACGGCGCCGGCGTCGCCGTCGGGGTCGACTCGACCACCTCGATGGTGCCGACCATCCCCTGTGACTGGTGGGGCTGGCAGTAGTACTCGTAGACGCCGAGCGTCTCGAACGTGGACGAGAACGTGAACCCCGTGTTCTCGATGGTCTCGTGTCCGGACCAGCCCGCACCCTCGGGCTGGCTGTCGGGGACCACGTTGTGGTTGTCCGACGCCCACTCGAACGTCACCGTGGTTCCGGGCGTGATGTACAGCGGTTCGTCCGTGCCGGGTGAGTAGACGTAGTCGCCGTTCGGCCCGACGGTGACCGTCGCGCTCCCGCCGCCGCCACCGCCGCCGGAGCCGCCCGTTCCGGTCGCGTTTCCGGTGCCGGTCGCGTTCCGGTCCCCGTTCCGCCACCGGTGCCGGTCGCGTTTCCGGTGCCGGTTCCGGTCGGAGTACCGGTGGCCGTCCCGGTGCCCTCCTGGGCGGCCGCCGCGCCCGCGCCCGCACCCAGCGCCGTCGCGCCGGCAGCGCCGCGGAGGAACGTCCGACGGCTCATGCCATCGCTCATGGCTCGCGGTTGGCGACGCCCCAAGGTGAATCCGTCGATTGGACGCGGCCCGCCGCTCTCGATTCTCGGCCGCGGCGACGGGTGCTCGAACGACGCGTCAGGGCGGGTATCCGGGTGCGGCGGGACCGCCCGCCCCGTCCGCCTCCGGTCGTCGCCGGCCGTCATCGACCGTCCCCGGTCCGCCGACTCCCCCGGTCTACAGCGTGTAGTCGTGTTCGCCGGTCTCGGTGTCGAGGAACGCGGTCAGCAGGTCGATGGTCGCCGCGATGTCGTCGCCGTTCGCCGTCTCGGTGACCGTGTGGAGGTAGCGCGTCGGAACGGAGATGGCGCCGACGGGCTTGGCGCCGTGCGTGTTCTGGAACCCCGCCGTGTCGGTGCCGCCCGACGGGAGCACCTCGAACTGGTGGTCGATGCCCTCCTCCTCGGCGACCGTGCGCATCCGGCGGTGGACCTTCGGGTTGGTGATGACCGAGGAGTCCTTGAGTTTGATGGCGGTCCCCTCCCCGAGGCGGGTCACCTGCCTGTCCTCGTCGACGTCGGGCACGTCGCTCGCGATGGTCACGTCGAGCGCGACGGCGAGGTCCGGGTCGATGTCGACCCCGAGCGCCTCCGCGCCGCGCAGCCCGACCTCCTCCTGGGTCGTCGCGCAGAAGTGGACGGTCGCCTCGGGGTCCTCGAGGCGGCGGGCGGCCTCCAGCATGGCGAACAGGCAGACCCGGTCGTCGAGCGCCTTCCCGGTGACCGAGTCGCCCATCTCCACCGTCGACTGACTCATCGTCACGAGGTCGCCGACCGACACCCGCTCCGCGACCGTCGCGGCGTCGGTCGTCCCGAGGTCGACGACGGTGTCCTCGACGCTGTCGTCCTTCTCCCTGTCCTCCTCGTCGAGGGTGTGGGGCGGGACGGAGCCGATGACGCCCGTCAGGTCGCCGTCGTCGGTGTGGACGGTGACGCGCTGTGCGCGCAGCACGCGCGGGTCCCACCCGCCGAGGGCGTCGACCCGTAGGAACCCGTCCTCGTCGACGTGTTTCACCATGAACCCGATCTCGTCCATGTGCGCCGCGACCGCGACGGCGTAGTCGGACTGCCCCTCCACGGTGCCGACGACGTTGCCCATCGCGTCGGCGTACACCTCGTCGGTCGCCGCCTCCAGTTCCCGACGAGCCACCGCGCGAACCTCGTCCTCGTACCCCGGTACCCCGCTCGCCTCGGTGAGTTCCCGCAGTAGCTCGAAGTCGAAGTTGAACGCCATGCTCGACCTACCGGGCCGCGGCTGTTAATCCCCACCGTCCCGGCCGCTCCCGCCGATAGGTGCGCGACCCAGCGAGCGAGAACTCCGCCGGCGTTTTCGGCCGTTCCGGAACGCTTTTGCGACCGACGGCCGGGTGGACTGACATGGCCGACGACGACGTCGAAGCCGAACTCCGCGCGCAACTCACCGAGGCGTTCGAGAACGCGGACTACCCCGTCTCGAACCAGATGGACCTCGTCCCCGCGCTCCCGAACGGGCCGGGCACGCGCTTCGAGGCCGGCGATACCTCCTTCACCGCGATGGAGATGGCGGCGAAACTCGGCTCGCACCAGGAGTTCCCGTACGACGACGTCGACAGCCTCGTCGACGACATCATGACGGGGTTGAAGGCGGAAGGGATGCTCTGAGAGGCCCTCCCTCGGCGCGAAGCGCCGCGCCTCGGTCGCCCTTTTCACGTCCGCCAGGGGGTCGAACCTCCCGAGCGTCCCGGAGGCCACCTCGTCGGGCGTTGCTCCGCCCGAGAGCCGTCGCTCGGTCACTCCCCGCGTCGTTCCGCGCCGTGTTCGGCACACAGTACCTCGCCCGCCTCGGAGTCGAGATAGAACGGGTCGCCGGCGCGAACCGGGTCGCCACACACCGCACAGCCGCCGTCGTGGCGGAGCGCGTACTTCCCGACGTCGGTGCCGACGGCCAGCCGTCCGGCCTCGCGGGCGGGTCGCGTCAGTCCCTCTCCGATGGCGGTCAGGTCGTCGGTGTCGGCGGCTTCGAACCGGATGATGGGCACGCCGGAGCGTGGGCCGCCACCCGCTTAGCAGGTGGGGTGGCGAGGGGTTCAAGGCCACCCGACGCCAACCCCTGCCGTGTTCGAGGAGTGGTTCGCCGCCCTCCCGGGGTGGCTCGTCGTCGGGGTCGCGCTGGGGGCGGTCGCCTCGTTCGGCGTGGCCGTGGTCTTCCTCGCGGCGAACCGGTGGTTCCCGGACCCGCCGACCGAGAGCGGCGCGCGGGTCGACGGCACCGTCCGCCGGCAGGCCGAGATACGCGACTACCTCCGGCGCATCGACGAGCGCTACGCCGAGGAGTACGACCTCGACGGCGTCCGGGTCGCGTTCTACCTGCCCGAGCGACACGTCGCCATCACGTTCGACGCGCGGGCGTACTTCCGGCTGAAGAACGCGGCCGACGGCCCGTTCGTCGTCCTCTGTGAACACGAGATGCCCGGCCACCAGCTCGGTCGACGGCTCCCGTTCGACGTGCCGGACGTCCACCTCGGTCCCGACCGGAGGCCGGACCCGACGGTCGCCGCGTTCGAGGCGCTCGGACTCCCGCCGGGCGCCGACGAGGAGGACGTGGAGCGGGCCTACCGCGAGCGGGTGAAGCGGGTCCACCCCGACCAGGGGGGGAGCCGCGAGGAGTTCACCCGCGTCCGCGAGGCGTACGCGACCGCCCTGAACTCCGCCGAGGAGGGACGAGCGTAGCACGCAGAGGGAGCGCTCCCCCGCTCTCGCTCTCGCTCTCCCGTGTTCCCGTCTTTTCCGTCTCCGCCTCCTACCGCTTCGGTCGCCACACGAATAGCACGACGAGCGCCACGCCGACCAGGAGCGCGAGCGCTCCGACCGCGACAACCGAACCAGGGTGCCCGCTCGTTCTCGACCCGAACCGTGACCTCGCTCGCGGGGAAGCGGTTCACCGTGACCAGCACCTCGGCGCTCAGCCCCCTCGTCGCGGGGTCCCGGGCGAGGTACGCCGAGCGGTCGGTCCCGGCGGCCGCGAGCGCGTCGACGGAGTCCACCTCGGTCGCGGCCCTCTCGTCGACGGTGACCGACAGCCGCTCGTGGTCAGAGAACACCCGTTCGGAGGCGGAGACGACGACGACGCCGCCACGACCGTCCGGGCGGTCGACGGTCATCACGACGGCGTCCTGCGACCCCTGCGTCACGTCGACCGTGAGGCGCGGGGCGTACGCGACGGTGTCGGACACGAACGTCTCCCCGCGTTCGGTCAGGTACACCTCGGCGGCGACGACCCCGTCGGCGACGAGCCGTTCGCCCGCCCGGTCGGCGCCGGTCCTGTTCCCGTCGGGGTAGACACGGGACACGAGCAGGTCGCCGCGCGCCAGCCGCGCGGTGACGCCGCCGTCGTCGTTGACGACGACCCGCCCGTCGCCCACGACGAGGAACGCGCCGGTCCAGCCGTCGCCGGCGACGACGACCGACTCGCCCTCCGCCGCGGCGGACGCGCCGGCCGGCAGCGTCGCGCCGACGTACTGGGCCGCGCGGTCGGCCGCGACCACGAGGACGCCGTGGCGGTTGTCGTGCGCCTCCAGTACCGCGCCGCTGGCCGTCTCGACGGTCAGCCGCGTCGGCAGCCGCTGGCGGACGGTGGTGTCGCTCCCCCGGAAGTCGACCACGCTCTCGAGCGGTCCGTCGGAGCGGTTCGCGTCGACCGCTTCACGCGACTGCACTCGGAGGGAGTCGACCGCGGGCACACCCTCCACGGCGTACCCGGTCAGCGCGCGCGGTCCCACGTCGACGGAGAGGTGCGCGCCGGCGAACGACTGCGTCGCCTGCGCCGCCGCGGCTCCGCCGCCTCCCGCCGCCGCCGCGAGCGCTCCACCGGCGTCGGCCACCGTCGCGAGCGCGAGCAACACTACCACGGGAGCGACGAACCCGCGTTTCATACACGCTAGAACGTCGTCGCGGAGCGTCTCCGTAGCGACGCGATTGTGCCGGACTCGACGCCGGCGGCCGGTTCGTCCAGTCCTGCCGGCGGTGCGCGGTCCAGTCGACGCCCCGTCCCGTCTCGGTACGTCGAGACGTGTCGCGCCGTCGTCACCGCGAGATGCCGCCGCCCCGCTCGGCGACGACGCGCTCTACCTCCTCGGGCGTCACGACCGCGAGGTCGCCGGCGGTCGTCCGCTTGAGCGCCGCGGTCGCCGCGCCCCACGCCAGCGCGTCGGGCACGTCGCCGCCGCGACACCGCCGGGCGAGAAAGCCTCCGACGAAGGCGTCGCCGGTCCCGATGGGGTCGAGCGTATCCGCCTCGTACGCCGGCTGGTCGTACGCGTCGTCGCCGTGGAGCGCGAGCGCGCCGTGCTCGCCTCGGGTGATGACGACCGTCTCGAAACCGAAGTCGGCCGCCAGCCCACGGGCGACCGCTTCGGGGTCGTCGTCGCGCCCGAGCACCGTCGCCGCGTCCCGCCGGGCGGCGACGAGGACGTCCACGTCGGGGAACAGCCGTTCGTAGGCGGCGGCGGCGGCGTCGGGTCCCCAGAGCTTCGACCGGTAGTTCAGGTCGAACGTGGTCGTCGCGCCCGCGTCGCTCGCCCGGTCGAGGAGCGCGGCGGTCGTCTCCGCGGCGGCGTCCGACAGCGCGGGCGTGATGCCGCTGGTGTAGACGTACTCGGCCTCGGAGAGGGCGTCCGTCGGGAGTTCTTCGATGCCGACCGTCGTGATGGCGGCGTCCGCCCGGTCGTATATCACCTGCGTCCCGCGGGGGTCACCGCCGGGTTCGAGGTAGTACGTGCCGACGCGGGCGTCGTCCGTCCACGCGACTCGCGGGTCGACGCCGTGCGAGCGGAGTCCCCGGACGACGCGCCTGCCGAGTGGCGTTCGAGCGAGTTTCGAGAGCCAGACGGAGTCGAGTCCCAGCGAACCGGCCGCGACGGCGACGTTGCTCTCTGCGCCGCCGAGGCGGACGTCGAACTCGTCGGCCGTCTCCAGCCGCGTCCCTTCGGGCGGCGAGAACCGGAGCATCGTCTCTCCGAACGTGACGAGGTCTGTCATGTCCCGCCGTGCGGCGGCGGAGCACAAGTAAGCCGCGAAAGCTCCTTCCCCCTTCTTCGCTTCCGTCTTCCTTCGCCGCGCCTCACTCTTCGCGTCGGCCGGCGTGACCCGGGTAGTCGCGCTCGAACCGGTCGGCGATCTCCTCGCGGCCGAATTCGACCACCACCGGCCGCCCGTGCGGACAGGCGTACGGGTTCTCACAGCCGTCGAGCGCGTCGAGCAGGTCGGTCACCGACCCCTCGGTCAGTGCCGTGTTCCCGGTGATGGAGGGGTAACACGCCAGGTCGGCGAGGAGCGCGTCGACCACCTCCGCGACCGGGCGGTCGTCGGCCGCCACGTCGTCCGCGAGCGCCGCCAGCACGTCCCGGAGCAGGTCGGGGTCGAGCGTCGCGTCGAACACCGCCGGCACCGCCGTCACGGAGACGGTCCGTTCGCCCGCCCGCTCGGCCCGGAAGCCGGCGTCCGCGAGCGCCTCGCGGAACGAGTCGAACAGCGCCGCTTCCCGCGCCGTGAGTTCGATGTCGACCGGCGCGGCGAGCGTCTGGACTGGTGCGTCGCGGCCGACCGCTCCCCGGAGGCGCTCGTAGTTCACCCGCTCGTCGGCCGCGTGCTGGTCGACCAGCACCAGCCCCGCGTCAGTCTCGCAGACCACGTACGTCTCGTCGTACTGACCGAGTACGCGCATCGCCGGGAGCGACGCCCGCTCGGTCCGCTCGTCTGTCGCCCCGCCCGAGAGCGTGGACTGGGCGGGCGCGCTCCAGCGACTCGTCCCCTCGCGCTCCTCGCTCGCGTCCGACCCGTCGACCTGCCAGCCGCGGGGCGACGGCCGACCGCTCCACGCGTCGCTGTGCGCGCCACGCCGCGGCGGGTGGTCCGTCGGCCGGTCGTCGTCCTCCGCCGGGGCCGACTCGTCCGGCGTCGCCGCGCCCACCGTCTCGCTCTCTCGGCTCCGGCGTCCGCCGGGTCCGAGTCGCCTGTCCCCCCGTGTCGTCGGCTCCCGCCGCTCCGTCGCTCGTCTCGGAGCCGTCGGACGCTCCCGTGCCCGCGGCGGGCGACCCGGTCGACTCGGGGTCGGACGCCACCGACCCACTCCACGCGTCGAGGACGGAAGCGGTGGTCTCGTTCTCCGCCGTCGCGCCGTCGTTCGCGGCGTCTTCCCCGCCGGTACCCCGTCGGGCGCTCGCGGCGCGTTCGTGGTCAGTACCCGCGCCGCCGACGACTTCGGGGTCGACGTCCGTCTCCGCGGGCGCGGAGCGGCCCCGCGGGGCCGACGAGCGGACGAGTCCGTGGTCGAGCAGCGCGGTCCGGACCGACTCCCGGACCGTCCCGACGACTCCGGCGTCGTCGTCGAACCGGACCTCGGTCTTTCGGGGGTGGACGTTCACGTCGACCGCGCCGGCGGGCACGTCGACGAACAGGACCGCGAACGGGTAGCGGTCGGGCGCGAGTTGTCCGTCGTACGCCGACACGACCGCCGAACGCAGGTCGCCGTCGCGCACCCACCGGCCGTTCACGAACGTGGTGAGGTACTCCCGACCCGCGCGCGTCGTCTCGGGGTGCGAGACCAGCCCGGAGACCGACACCTCGTCCGCGTCGTCGCTCTCGACCTCCGTCCTGTCGCCCGAACCCCCGTCCGACTCGCCGTCACTGTCCGCGGTCGTGCTCGGAGTGCTCTCGACGCTCTCGACACTCCCGCTCGCGTCGGCGCTCTCCCCGGTCGCTCCGACGGTCACCATCGACTCGGCCACCTCCCGGCCGTACACCGCGAGGACGGCCGAGCGCAGGTCGCCGTCGCCGTTCGAGGCGAACACCTCCCTGCCGTCGTGTTCCAGCGAGACGGCCACGCCCGGATTGGCGAGCGCGTACGCCGAGACCACCGCGTTGACGCGGTCGAACTCGGTCGCGGGCGTCTTGAGGAACTTCCGGCGCGCCGGCGTCTCGCCGAACAGGTCGCGGACGGTGACTGTCGTCCCCGTCGGACAGCCCACCCGTCGGACCGACCCCTCCGCGCCGTGGTCGACGGTCAACTCCGCGCCCGTCTCCGCGCCCGCGGGCCGCGAGCGGAGCGTGAGTTCGGCCACCGCGCCCACCGTGTGGAGCGCCTCCCCGCGGAAGCCGAGCGTCCCGACGCCCGCGTCGAGGTCGGCCATCCCGTCGAGTTTGCTCGTCGCGTGTCTCGCCACCGCTCGGGGCAGTTGGTCCGGGGTCATCCCGTGGCCGTCGTCGCGCACCCGTACCCCGTCGATGCCGCCGCGTTCGACGGCGACGGCCACGCGGGAGGCGTCGGCGTCGAACGCGTTCTCTACCAGTTCCTTCACCACGCTCGCGGGCCGTTCGACCACCTCGCCCGCGGCGATTTCGCGGACGGTCCGGTCGTCCAGCGAGCGGATGTCGCGGCGCCCGTCGGTCATCTGTGCGTACGCACGGCGGCCGGTCGTATCAATGTATCAATCCCGCGTCCCGCGGGAGCCGGGACCGCTGCCGGGGAATCGTGGACGAACTTTCGTCGGAATCACCCGAAGGCGGCAGGATTTTCAACCGTCGAGTCCGGACTCGGTGCACGTAGCGTGCCACACCCGTTCTCCGGAGACCGCACGACGAGAGCCGACCGTGTACCGTTCGCCCGGTCCGGGAGGGACCACTGATGTTCGGCACGGGGGTCCCGCCGCTCGGGTTGGTGTTGCTCGTCCTGCTCGGGTTCACCATCGCCACGACGGTCAACACGTTCGCCATGGAGGCGGCCGTGCTGTTCACGCCCGCGTTCCTGTTCGTGTTCCCCCGGGTGGTCCCCGGGTTCCCCGCCGTCGGGGTGAACGCCGCAATCGGCCTGGCGCTGTTCGTGGAACTGTTCGGGTACTCCTCCAGCGTCGCCGCCTACTGGTTCCGCCACCAGATCGACTTCCACGTCGCGAAGCAGGTGCTCGCCGTCACCGTCCCGGTCGCCGTCGTCGCCCGCGCGGGGTCGTACTACGTCCCCTCGAACGTCCTGATGCTGGCGTTCGGGGGTCTGCTCGTGGCGCTCTCGCTCGTACTCTACGAGTCGCACGAACACGGACCCTCGCTCGTCGAGACGCTCGGCGAGAAGCCCGTGCTCGGACTGGTCGACGCGCTCCCCGACGAGTACGAACCGCGGACGCGCCTCCTCGCGGACGGTGGCGAGCCTGGCGCCGGGACCCGCGAGTTCGACCTCGAACCGCTCGACACCGCGCTCGCGGGCGTCGGCGGTCTGCTCGCCGGTCTCGTCGGTATCGCGGTCGGCGAACTCACGCAGACGATGCTCACCGTGCGCAAGCAGGTCTCCATCCGCGTCTCGACCGGGACCAGCGCGTTCGTCCTCCACCTCACCATCGTCGCGGCGCTGGTGGCGAACCTCGCGCTGCTCCGGTTCGCGCCGGCCGTCGCGGGCGAGGGGTTCACCGTCCCGTTCGGGGTCGGAATCTTCGTCGCCGTGGGCTGCCTGTTCGGCGGGCAGATGGGCGCGTTCCTCAACAGCCGGCTCTCCGAAGGGGCGGTGATGAAGATGCTGATGAGCGCGTACCTCCTCGTCGGACTGTTCGTCGTCGCGCGGACGCTCCTGTTCGGCACGGCGCACTGAGACGGCGGGGTCGCGCTCGCCCCCGACCCGCGCTTCTCTCTTCTCCCCCCGCTCTTCCCCGTTCTCACCCGACTCAGGGACCGGGCGCGGGGTCGTCGTCGAGCGCGCGTTCGACCGCGTCGCCCTGCGGGCCGCTCAACCGCTCGACGGCGGTGTCGGCGGGGAGCCACTCGTACTCGGTGTGTTCGTGGCTCAGCGCCACCGACCGGCTGTCGGCCCAGCAGGCGTAGTACACCGCGAACCGGCCGTCGTCGTCGTCGTTTCGCCACGCGAACGCGTGGACCGCGCCGGCGACCTCGGGGACCAGCCCCGTCTCCTCTTCGACCTCTCGGCGGAGACCGACGACCGCGTTCTCCTCGGCGCCGAGGCGGCCTCCGGGGAGTTCCCACCCGCCGTCGGTCGCGCGGCGGACGACGAGCACCTCCCCGCGCGGGCCGAACAGGACGCCCCGCTGGCTCACCGTCGCGCGGAGCGGCCGGTCAGTCATCGTCGGCCTCCAGCCGCTCCTGCCACTCGCGCACCTTCCCGGCGAGTTCCAGCGGCGAAGTGCCGTTCACGTCCGCCTCCCGTACCTCCGCTACCACCGCCTCGACGGCGGGCGGGAGCGCGTCGTCCGCGGCGGACGGGGGTCCCTCCTCGCGCTCCCGCTCGACCGTCGCCGCGCCCGCGTCGGTGCCCGCGCGTTCGCCCCGGTCAGTGTCGCCGTTACCGGTTCGTCGAGCGCCGTTCGAAGGGGTCGAACCGTCGCCGGTGCCGGCGGCGAACTCGCCCGCCGAGAGGTCGAACACGGCCTGCGTGGTTCCCCCGCCGCTGCTCGCCCCGCCGCGCGCCCCGCGCGCCTCGATGGCCTTCTCGTCGCGCAGGCGGTCGAGTACCTCGCCCGCCCGGTCGACGACGGGGCGGGGAACCCCGGCGAGGTCGGCGACGTGGACGCCGTACGAGCGGTCGGTCGGGCCGTCGCGGACCCGCCGGAGGAACGTCACCTCGCCGTCGCGTTCCTCCGCGGCGACGTGGACGTTGGCGACCCGCGGGAGGTGGTCCGCGAGCGCCGTGAGTTCGTGGTAGTGCGTCGCGAAGAGCGTCCGCGCGCGCACCTCGTTGTGGACGTACTCCGTCGCCGCCCACGCGATGGAGATGCCGTCGTACGTCGCCGTCCCCCGCCCCACCTCGTCGAGGATGACGAGCGAGTCCTCCGTCGCGGAGTGGAGGATGTTGCTCAACTCCTGCATCTCGACCATGAACGTGGAGCGGCCCTGCGCGAGTTCGTCGAGCGCGCCGACGCGGGTGTAGATGCCGTCGACGAGGGGGACGGTCGCGGCGTCCGCGGGGACGAAACTCCCCGCCTGCGCCAGCAGGACCACGAGCGCGCACTGGCGCATGTACGTCGACTTCCCGCTCATGTTCGGGCCGGTGACGAGCAGGAACCCCCGCTCGTCGTCCATCCGGAGGTCGTTCGGCACGAAGTCGGTCGTGCGCTCGACGACCGGGTGGCGGCCCGCCTCGATGGAGAGGTCGCCCTCCTCGACCACCTCGGGCCGGACCCAGTCGTTGGCGGCGGCGTGGTCGGCGAGCGACGCGAGCGCGTCGAGTTCCGCGAGCGCCCGTCCCACGTCCTGGAGGAGTTCCGACCGGTCGGCGACCGCCTCGCGCAGGTCGCGGAACAGTTCGGACTCCAGTTCGCCGCGCGACTCCTCCAGTCGCAACACCTGCCGCTCGCGCTCCTGGAGTTCGTCGGTGACGAACCGCTTGGAGTTCTTCAGCGTCTTTATCTCGCGGTAGCCCTCGGGGACGCCGTCGGCGGCGGACTTGCCCACCTGCACGTAGTAGCCGTCGGTCTTGTTCCGGTCGACAGTGACGTGCGAGAGACCGTGGCGGCGCTTCTCCCGTTCGGCGAGCGTGTCCAGCCACTCGCGCGCCTCCTCGTACTCGGCGACGAGTTCGTCGAGGTCCGCGTCGTAGCCGCGGGCGATGACGCCCCCCTCGCTCGGCGTCCCCGGCGGGTCGGGCGCGAGCGCCTCGTCGAGTTCGTCGTGGAGCGCCCGAGCGGCCGTCTGGTCCGGCCGCGCGAGCACGTCAGCGACGGGCGAGTCCGCGAGGGGCGTCCCCTCGATGGCCGACGCGAGCGCGGGCACCCGACCGAGCGCGTCGCGGACGGCCGCGAGCGCGCGGGGGTCCGCGCTCCCGCTGGTGGCGCGGGCGGCCAGCCGCTCCAGGTCCGCGGTCCCGTCGAGCGCGTCCAGCAGGCGGTCGCGGGCGAGCGCGGCCGACGCGAGCGCGGCGACGGCGTCGTGGCGCCGCTCCAGTTCCGCCCGGTCGCGCCGCGGCCGGGTGACCCACTCGCGGAGGAGTCGGGAGCCGGCGGCCGTCTCGGTGCGGTCGAGCGTCGACAGCAGCGTTCCGTCCCGCTGTCCCTGCATCGTCTCGGTGAGTTCGAGGTTCCGCTGGGTCGTCGCGTCGAGCGCGACCCGCCCCCCGGGGTCGAGCGTCCCCAGCCGCGTCATCGACGCGAGCACGCCCGCGCCCGTCTCCTCGACGTAGTGGAGCACCGCGCCGGCGGCCGCGACGGCGGCGTCCGCCTCCAGCCCCACGGCGTCGAGCGTCTCGCGCCCGAACTGCTCCCGGAGACGGTGGCGCGCCCGCCCCGGGGCGAACGCCTCCGTCGCGTGGGGCGTCACGCGCGCGTCGGTGTCCTCGCTGACGGCCGCCCACTCCTCGTCGTCGCGGACGCCCGGCCCGGGGAGCAGTTCGACCGGCGCGAACCGGTGGAGTTCCGCGCGCACGTCGGCGGCCGACTCGACGGCGGCCGCGCGGAACCGCCCGGTCGTCACGTCCGCGAACGCCAGTCCGTAGGTCCCGCCTTCACGCTCGACGGCCGCGAGGTAGCGCGCCGCCGCGCCGTCGGGGTCGACTACCGTCCCCGGCGACACCACGCGCTCGATTCGGCGGGCGTGGCCGTCGTCCGTCTCGTACTGGTCGGCGACGGCGACGCGGTACCCCCGCTCGACCAGCGCGGTGAGGTACGGCGTGAGTTCCGACAGCGGAACCCCGGCCATCGGGTACGAGGAGCCGTGACTGGACTTCTGTGACACGCGCAGGTCGAGTTCCGCGGCCACCAGTTCCGCGTCGTCGGCGAAGAACTCGTAGAAGTCCCCGCACTGCATGGCGAGTACGTCCGCGTCCGTCGACTCCTTCAGGGAGAGGAACTCCCCGACGATGCCGCCGGCCTCGTTCGACATACTACCGAGTGGGGAGGTCGGTCGGTAAAGCCCTACGGGTTCTGCCGGCGGACTGAGACGTCGACGGGCTGTCGATTCCACTTCGACGGTGGCCGACAGTGCACCTCACTGACGGGACGAGGTCGTTCCCTCCCCGTCTCGTCGGCGGGTCACAGCTAGGGAACTGGTGTGTACGCTTTTGACGGTGGCCCGGGTTAGTCGCTACATGAACAAGCCGACGAGTGCGGTGATCGGCGGTGCCGTCGGGGTGGCGGTGCTCTCGGTCGCGCTGCTGGTCATCGAGGTGGAGACGCGCTCGCGCATCGGCATCTTCGACGTGGTCGCGCGGTTCGTCGGACTTCCGGGCAACCTGCTGTTCGGCTTCCTGTTGTTCCTCGCCGCCGGGACGTTCGCGTGGCCGCTGGTGTTCGTCGCGCTCGAGGCGTACCTCCCGCTCGGCCCCGACCCGGCCATCCGCGGCATCGGCTTCGCCATTCCGCTGTGGGTCGCGTTCGTCGTCCTCGGACGGGGGACGCTCGCGGGTCCCATCCTCGTGGTGTACGCCGTGCTCACGCTGGTCGCGCACATCGCCTACGGCTTCGTCCTCGGGGCCGTGTACGGGAACCTCTCGGGCGAGACGGCGGCGCGTGCGCGACCGTTCCCCGGCGAGCGGGAGGCCGGGGGCCGGGAATGACCGGGTACGCCGCCGTCGCCGCCCTCCTCGCCGTCGCGCTCCTGCTCGCGGGGTGGCGGCTGTCGCGCCGCCGGGTCCGCGCCGACGGCGGGACGCGGACGCTCCCGCTGTCGGGCGTCCGGTCGGCGCTCCCGGTCGACCCGGTCCGGTGGCTCACGACCGTCAACCACCGCGACATCGGGCTGTTGTACCTGAGCTTCGCGTTCGTCGCGGCGCTGTGGGGCGGCACCGACGCGATGATGATACGGACGGAGCTCCTCTCGCCGGGCGCCACCGTCTGGTCCGAGGAGACGTACAACGCGCTGTTCACCACCCACGGGCTGACGATGCTGTTCTTCTTCGTCACGCCGGCGTTCACGGGGATGGCGAACTACTTCATCCCCCTGCTGGTCGGCGCGGACGACATGGCGTTCCCCCGGGCGAACGCGCTCGGGTTCTGGCTGCTCCCGCCGTCGCTGGTCCTCGTGCGCGCGGGGCTCATCACGGAGGTGGCCGCGAAGGTGCTCGACGCCCTCCGGCGGGGCCTGGGCGTCGACGCGTCGGGACTCGACGCGGTCGTCGAGGTGTTCTTCCTGCTCCGCCCGCCCACGACGGGGTGGACCATCTACACGCCGCTCTCGACCACGCTCACGAACCCGCAGGTCGACCTGATGCTGCTGGGGCTCCACCTCTCGGGTATCGCGACGGTCGTCGGCGCGGTGAACATCCTCGTCACGGTCATCGCCGAGCGCTCTCCGGAGGTGACGTGGGCGGACCTCGACATCCTGACGTGGACGCTGGTCACGACGGCCGGCATCATCCTGTTCGCGTTCCCGCTGCTCGGGAGCGCGCTCGTGATGCTGCTCATGGACCGCAACTTCGGTACCACGTTCTTCGCGCAGGAGGGCGGCGGCCCCATCCTCTGGCAGCACCTGTTCTGGTTCTTCGGTCACCCCGAGGTGTACATCCTCGTCCTGCCGGCGTTCGGTATCGTGAGCCTCGTCCTCCCGAAGTTCGCCGGTCGGAAGCTGTTCGGCTTCCGCTTCATCGTCTACTCGACGCTCGCCATCGGCGTGCTCTCGTTCGGCGTCTGGGCGCACCACATGTTCGCCACGGGCATCGACCCGCGCCTGCAGGCGAGTTTCATGGCCGTCACGCTCGCCATCGCCGTTCCCAGCGCGGTGAAGACGTTCAACTGGATGACGACCCTGTGGCGCGGGCGCATCCGGCTGACCGCCCCGATGATACTCTGTATCGGCGGCGTCGGCCTGTTCGTCGTCGGCGGCGTGACCGGCGTCTTCCTCGCGTCGATTCCGGTCGACCGCCTGCTCCACGGGACGTACTACGTCGTCGGCCACTTCCACTTCATCGTGATGGGGGTCATCACGATGGCGGCGTTCGCCGCCGGCTACTACTGGTTCCCTCTCATCACGCGCCGGATGTACAACCGCCGCCTCGCCCGAGTGCAGGCGTACACGCTCATCACCGGCGTGTTCGTCACGTTCTTCCCGATGATTCTACTGGGGTACGGCGGCCACCCGCGCCGGTACGCCTCCTACGCGGCGTACACCGGCACGCACCCCTCGTGGCTCCCGCTCCACTGGGTCGCGACCGGCGGCGCGGCGATAATCGGCGTCAGCGTGGCGCTGTGGCTGTTCAACGTCGTCCAGTCGGTCCGGACCGGCCCGCACGTCACGGACGCGGACGTGTGGGACCTGAAGCGGACCGGCCAGTTCACCCGGGAGTGGGCGTGGTTCGAGCGCCACCTGGAGCAGCGCCGGCGCGAGCGCGTCTCGGACCTCCGCGAGGACGACTGAACGGCCGGGACCGAGCGGCGCTCGCCGCCCGTGGCTCCGAGTCCGGTCGACGGCGACCGGTCCGGCGCGCGGTTACAGCCACGGGATGCCGACCGCCGAGAACGACGTGACACCGAGCGACGCGAGCGCGCCGAGGAGGAGGACGCGGCGAGCCACCCGGCGAGCGCGATGCCGGCGGCCGTGACCCACCCGCCCGGGTAGCGCCAGCCGATGACGCCGACGTAGGCGACGAGCACGACGAGCGGACCGACGACCGGAATCCACCCGAACAGCGCGCTCGTGACGCCCCACACGAGCGCCCCGGCGAGCGCCGTCCACACCGCGCGCTCGTACCCGCGCTGGCCGGTGAGCAGGCGCGCTCCGACGTAGATACCGAACCCGCCGATGAGCGCGCTCACCCCGAAGACGACGACGCTGTCGACCAGTGCCATACCCACCGGTGGTCGGGGGAGAGCGCAATAACCGTATCGCTCACCGCCGCGAGCGGGACCGAGCGGATCCGAGTGGGCCGTCGGTCAGCGGCTCTCCTCGGGGGTCGACCCGCCGGGCGACGCGAGTTCCGCGGAGCACCACGGACAGAAGCTCAGGTCCGGGTCGGTCTCCCGCCCGCAGTTGGGACAGGTGTGGCCCGGCTCCGTCTCCGCCGGCGGGGGAGCGGTCCGCGCGAGCCGCGCGAGGAGGTACGCGTCGACGGCGCTCGCGCCGATGACGGCGAGCGTCGGCGCGAGCGCGACGGGGTCGACGCTCGTCCCCTCCGCGAGCGCCTCGACGGCCGTCTCGGGGACGAACACGACGGTGACGGCGAACGTGACCAGGAACCACCCCAGCGCCCGCGCCCACCGGCGGAGGTACGCGTGGCCGAGGCCGGTGACCAGGAACGCGAGGAGGCCCGCCAGCCACGGGCGGGGACCGGAACCGTCGCCGTTCATGCACGAACCGACGGGGCGGGTCGTAAAAGGCCGTCGGTACGGGCCATCGCCAGACGCTCTCCACGCTCCTCGCGCGCTCTTTCGGGGCCGGCCTCGACCCACTCCACGCCTCCCGGTCGCGTCACTCGGACTCGACGAGTCGTTCGAGCCGGTCGGGAGGGACCGCTCCGCGGGCGGCTTGACGCCCGTGGACGAAGGTGGGGACGCCGGTGACGCCCAGTTCGCGGGCCTCGCGGAACTCCGCTTCGAGCGCGTCGTCCCACTCGTCGCTCTCGAGGGCGTCCGCGACGGCGTCCGCGTCGAGACCGACCTCCGAGGCGACGTCGACGAGGACGTCCGCGTCGGCGATGTCGCGGTGGTCGGTCCAGTACGCCTCGAACAGGGCGTCGTCGAACGCCTCGAACGAGTCGGGGTCGGCCTCGCGCACGTAGAGTGCCGCCTTCTGGGCGTCCCACGAGTCGACGTCCGGCGTCGCGTCGAGGTCCACGTCGACGCCGTACTGCGCTTCGAGCCGTTCCACGTTCTCGCGGACCCGTTCGAAGTACGCTTCGTCCTTCCCGTCGTCGACCGACCGGTCGATGGTTCCGTCCCCGTCGCGCTTGTGCCCGCGCAGGTCGAACGGATGCCACTCCGTCGCGAGCGCGTCGTCGCGCCGGCGCTCGTACCGGTCGAGCGACGCGCGACCCAGGTAGCAGAACGGGCAGACGTAGTCCGAGAACACCGTGACCGTCGGCGTCGTCTCCTGACTCACACGTCCCCGTCCGGCCCTGGCTCACAAAAAGCGGCCGCTCCGTCGCGTCGCTCGCACACGACCCGGCGTGTGCATCCCGACGCGACTCCGCGCGGCGCCGCGTCGGCGGCGCGCCGGACGACAAGCCCGCTTGCGTCGCCGACAACCGGAGTTGAGCCGGGACAACCCGAGTTGTCGTCGACCGCGCGAGTCGGCCGAATCCGGCGGCGGTCCACAAAGCTACTTGCGTCCGGTCGCGTACCAGTCGTGCATGAGCGACGGACGCGCCGACTCGGCGGTCCTCCGGAACAAGCGGGACGCGACCCGGTACCGCATCCTGGTCGAGATCGCCGAGCGACAGCCCGCGGTGAGCCAGCGCGAGATAGCCGAGGCCATCGGCGTGACCGCGCAGGCCGTCTCCGAGCACCTGAGCGAACTCGTCGACGACGGCGCGGTTCGCCGCGAGGGCCGCGGGCGCTACGAGGTGACGAAGGAGGGCGTCGACTGGGTGAACGGCCAGACCGACGCGCTCCGCGAGTACGTCGAGCACGTCTCCTCGGACGTGTTGGACGAGGTGGCCGTGGAGACGGCGCTCGCGACCGCCGACGTGAGCGAGGGGCGGCGCGTCTCGCTGTCGATGCGCGACGGCGTCCTCCGCGCGACGCCCGACGCGGGGGGCGACGGCGCGACGGCGGTGACGGTCACGGCAGCCGAGGCCGGCGCCGACGTCGGGGTGACGGACTTCGAGGGACTCATCGACTACGACCTCGGCACCGTCACGGCCCTCGTCGTCCCGTCCGTCACGGAAGGGGGGAGCCGCGCGCTCGACCCCGACCGGGTCCGCGCGCTCGCGGCCGACAACTCGGTCGTCGCCGTCGCCGGGACCGAGGCGCTCGCGGCCGCCCGCGCGGCCGGCGTCGACCCGGACGTGCGGTTCGGCACCGCGGCGGCCGTCGAAGAGGCGGCGACGAAGGGGCTGGACGTCCTCCTGCTCGCCGTGGCGGCCGACCTCTCGGCGCACACCGACCGCCTCCGGGAGACCGGCGTTCCCTACGAGGTGGTCGACGCGACCGCGCCGCACGGGTAGCACCCTCTCAATCTCTATTTTGATACTTGGGAAGTCACCTATTTGGTAATCAGGATTCACCTATCGGTATGAACACGACGACGGGTGCTCGGGTTCGCATGGGTCTCGCGACCGCGGCGGTGTTCGCGGTGACGATTACGGCCGCGCTCGCGCTGGCGAGCATCGCGGTGTGAGCGCGGGCTTTCCACGTACTCAGGAGACGTCGGGCAGTTCCTCGGACGGGGGAATCCCCTGTGCGGCGACCGTCTCGCCCGTGACGAACGAGGCGGCGTCGCTCGCGAGGAAGCGCACCACGTCCGCGATCTCTTCGCTCACCCCGATGCGGCGGTCCACGTCGCCGCGGTCGACGTCGTCGGCCGAGATACCCATCTGTTCCTCGATGTCCGGCGTCGCGACGTAGCCGGGGGTGACGCAGTTCACGCGCACGTCGTGGCGCGCCCACTCGACCGCGAGCGTCTCGGTGAGGTTGATGATCCCGGCGTTCGCCGCGCCGTAGTGGCTCATGTACCGGGCCGAGCGCGTGCCGGCCACGCTGGCGACGTTGACGACGACGCCGTCGGTCGTGTCGAGGTGTTCGCCGGCCGCCTGCGTGCAGTGGTACGCGCCGTGGAGGTGCACGTCGACGACGCGCTTCCAGTCCTCTTCGGCGATGTCCTCGAACGGACTCGTGGACGCCACGCCGGCGTTGTTGACCAGCACGTCGATGCGGCCGAACTCCTCGACGGTCGCCTCCACGAGTGCGTCCACCGCGTCGCGGTCGGTCACGTCGCACTCGACGGCGAGGCAGCGACCCCCGTCGTCGTCGTTTATCTCCTCGGCGACCGGGTCGACGTGCTCCTGTTCGCGCGAGCAGACGACGACGTCCGCGCCGTCGGCGGCGAACTGCACCGCGATTTCCCGACCGATACCGCTCGACGCCCCCGTGACGACGGTGACCCGACCCGCGACGGAGAAGCGGTCTCTGAGACTCATGGGTGGTCTGTCTGGTGGCCGGCGTAAATCTCTGCGGGCCGGAGTGCACCCGGCGTCCCCGAACGTACCCGGGCGTAACCTGTGTGTGCAACCCCAGTCTCTATCCTCGTGGGGGGTGATGCGTGGGACGTGATTCAGGCACTCCGACAGGCGTCGAGTTCGCTGTCATCGTGGTTCAGGGACGAGGAGGCGTCGCTCTCGCGGGTGCGAACGCTGAGCCGACTCCTCGACGACTCCATTCCGGTGCCGGGGACGGACGCCCGAATCGGTCTCGACCCGATAATCGGTCTGCTCCCCGTCGCCGGCGACACCGCGACGGCGGTCCTCTCGCTGTACATCGTCGCCGAGGGAGCCGTCATGGGCGTCCCCCGGAACGTCCTCGCGCGGATGCTCGTCAACGTCGCCATCGACACCGGCGTCGGGTTCGTCCCGGTCATCGGCGACCTGTTCGACGCGACGTGGAAGGCGAACCAGCGGAACGTCGACCTCATCGAGCGGCACGCCCGGGACCGCGGTTTCGCCGAGAGCGACAGCTCGGCGCTCAGCTTCGGGTAACGCCGACTCGCCGACCGCGCGGTCGTCCGCGGTGTTTTTGTCGCCCCCGTCGGTACGGGTGGGCATGACCGAGAACGACGCAGTCGCCGGGCCGTCCGGCGCCGCGGACCGGCAGGCCCACCCGCTCCGGAACCGCGGGGGCGGTCTCGCGGGGGGACGACCGCGGTGAGCGCGCTCGGAGCCGTCGCCGGAACGCGGCCACAGCGCCGCCGGTACCTGGCGCTCGGCGGGGTTCTCGGCCTCGGCGCGTTCGCGCTCGGGGTGACGCTCGCGGACCCGTTCGCGGACGTGACCAGCCCCTGGTCGGTCGTCGCCGCCGCGCTCCTCGTCCTGCTCGCCGCCGTGGCGGCGTACGACGGCGCCGGGTTCCCCGTGACCGTCGCGCTCGTCGCGTTCGTGGCCGCGGGGCTCGCGCCGTTCGGGGTCGGCATCGCGTTCGGGGGAGCGCTCCCGGTCGTGGGTCTCTCGCGGCGCGGGCCGCGTTCGCCGTGACCGTCGCGTTCCTCGCCGGGGTCGCGCTCGGCCTGCCCGGGTTCCTGCTCGGCGCGGGCGGGCGCTGGCTCGCGGCGTCGCGGTCCGGGCGAGCGGCGCGTCCACCCGAGTCGGAGTGAGCGACCGCGCGCGGAGAGTTTAACAGTCAGCGCGGGGTAGTTCGACGCGATGGACATCGACCAACACGCCGAGGAGCTCGCCTCCGCTCTCGGCGAAGACAAAGAGGAGGTCAAACGGGACCTGGAGAACCTGCTGGAGTACAGCGTTCCCATCGACGAAGCCAAGCAGTCCGTCCGCCGGAAGTACGGCGGTGGGGGCGGCGACGGCGCGACGCCGGAGTCGAAGGCCGTCGCCGACGTCACGACCGACTCGGGCAACGTCACCGTCACGGTGCGCGTGCTCACGGTCGGCCGGCGGCGCATCCGGTACCAGGGCGACGAGACGGTTATCCGCGAGGGGGAACTCGCCGACGAGTCCGGCGTCGTCTCCTACACCGCCTGGCAGGACTTCGGCTTCGAACCGGGCGACACCGTCACCGTCGGCAACGCCGGCGTGCGCGAGTGGGAGGGAGAGCCCGAACTCAACCTGGGCGAGTCGTCGACGGTCGCGCTCGAGTCCGAGACCCTCGACGTCCCCTACGACGTGGGCGGCGAGCGGGACCTGGTGGACCTCTCGCCGGGCGACCGCGGGCGGACCGTCGAGGCGCGCGTGCTCGAGGTGGAGGAGCGCACCATCGACGGCCGCGACGGCGAGACCACCATCCTCTCGGGCGTGTTGGGTGACGAGACGGCCCGACTCCCGTTCACCGACTGGGACCCCAAACCCGAGGTGGAGGCGGACGCTGACCTCCGGTTCGAGGACGTGTACGTCCGCGAGTTCCGGGGCGTCCCGTCGGTCAACCTCACCGAGTTCACGACGGTGTCGGAGGCCAGCGTCGAGGTGTCGGACGAGGCGCCCGAACTCGACGTCTCCGAGGCAGTCGGCTCGGGCGGGATGTACGACGTGGCGCTCGTCGGCAACGTCATCGAGGTGCGCGACGGCTCCGGGCTCATCGAGCGGTGCCCCGAGTGCGGCCGCCTCGTCCAGAACGGCCAGTGTCGCAGCCACGGGCAGGTCGACCCCGAGGACGACCTGCGCGTGAAGGCCATCCTCGACGACGGCACCGCCACCGTCACCGCCATCCTCGGGCGCGACATCACCGAGACGGTGTACGGCGGAACGCTCGAGGACGCGCTCGACGCGGCACGCGACGCGATGAGCCGCGAGGTGGTCGCCGACGACGTCCGCGAGAAACTGGTCGGCCGCGAGTACCGCGTGCGCGGGCACCTCTCGGTCGACGAGTACGGCGCCAACCTCGACGCGAGCGCGTTCGAGGAGACGGCCGACGACCCCGCGGAGCGCGCACGCGCCGCCCTGGAGGAACTCGGCGAGGGCCGGGGGGTGGAGGCGTGAGTTCGAACGGGAGCGACGGCGACGACGGGCCCGGCGCCCGCGAGGTGGCCTACCGCGTCTTCGCCGCCGAGTTCGACGACGCCGACCTCGACTACTCCGAGAGCGACGAGGAGCGCGCGCCCAACTACGTGGTGACGCCGACCGGCCTGCGGGTCAACCGCCTGTTCGCCGTCGGCGTGCTCACCGAGGTGGAGGCGGTGAACGAGGGGACGCTCAGGGGGCGCGTCGTCGACCCCTCGGGCGCGTTCGTCACCTACGCCGGGCAGTACCAGCCCGACGCGGTGGCGTTCCTCGACCGGACGGAGCCGCCGGCGTTCGTCGCGCTCACGGGGAAGGCGCGGACGTTCCGACCGGAGGACTCCGACCGCGTGTTCACCTCCGTCAGGCCCGAGAGCCTCGCGACCGTCGACGCGGAGACGCGCGACCGCTGGACCGTCTCGGCCGCCCGGGCGACGCTCCGACGGCTCGCGGTGTTCGCGCGCGCGCTGGAGATGGACGAGCGCGGCGACGACCTGCGCGCGCGCCTCGACGCCGCGGGCGTCCCGGCCGCGCTCGCCTCGGGTATCCCGCTGGCCGTCGACCACTACGGAACGACCGAGCGGTACCTCGAGGCCGTGCGGACGCTCGCCGTCGACGCGCTGGAGGTCGTCGCCGGCGACCGCGACGAAGTGCGGGCGCTCGACGCCGACCCGAGCGACGCCGGCCCGGCCGACCTCGGACCGCTCCCGGCGGTCGAGTACGACTTCGACGCCTCTCCGACCGTCGCGGTGACCGAGACGACCGCGGGAGTCGGGACCGCGGCCGAGTCGGACGCCGAGACGGCTCGTACCGGGTCCGAGACGGACACGGACGCGACGACCGGGGCCGACCCCGGCGGCACGGCGGACGACCCCGGGGCGACGAGCGACGACGAGGCGACGATGGCGGACGTCGAACCGGCGGCGCCCGACCCGACCGACGACGACCCCTCCTCGGTGGGCGAGACCACTACGGAGGCCGAACCGCTGACCGCGGACGGGAGCGACGGGTCCGTCGCCCCGGCCGACGAGAACGAGGGAGCGCCGGACGCCGAGGAGACGGACGAGACGGAGGCCGTGGCCGACGCCGACGTGACCGCGCCCGACCCGGACGGCCGAGCGGAGGTGGACGCCGCCGAGGCGGACGACGACCTGGGCGAGTTCGACGACGTGGGCGGTGTCGACGAGGGGGACGACCTGGGCGACTTCGAGGACACCGACTTCGAGGACACCGACCCCGAGGAGTTCGACGACGCGCTCAGCGACGAGGAGCGCCGCGAGGCCGAGGCGGAACACGGCGTCGAGTTCGCCTCGGGGGGCGACGTCCCCGACCCCGGCGAGGCCGGCATCGAGACGCCCGACCCCGAGGCGGGCGCGGCCGACGGGATGGACGAGGACGTCGACCACGACCTGGACACCGAGCCCGACCCGGCCGCCTCGGCGACGGAGCCGGCGACCGAGGAGGACGTCGGCACGAGCCCGGCGGGCGGCGATGGCGTTCCGCCCGAGACCACCGACGCGACGCCCGAGGAGTCGGCGGAGGCGACGACCGAGGACCCCGCCGAGGCGGCGACGATGGAGGACGACGCCGCCGACGTCGACCTCGACGAGACCGTCGTCGACCTGATGGCGGAACTCGACGACGGCGACGGCGCCGACCGCGACGAGGTAGTGACGGCGGCGGTCGAGCGCTACGGCGTCGACGAGACCGACGTCGAGGCGGCCATTCAGGACGCGCTGATGGGCGGGCAGTGCTACGAACCGGACGACGGGACGCTCAAACCCATCTGAGCCGTGGCCGACGAGACCCCGTCGCGACCGGGCGCGGCCGCGCTCGTGGAACCGGTCCCCGGCGCGCCGGCGGCGACGGCAGCGCTCGGCGGCGAGACGGGGTTGCTGGTCGCCGACTACCACGCCGGCATCGAGGCGGGCCTGCGCTACGAGCGCGGGATCGAACTCGACAGCCGCGCCGACGAGCGGCGCGAGCGCCTGCTCGACCTGCTCGCGGCGACCGGCGCCGACCGCCTCGTCGTGCTCGGCGACCTGGGTCACCGCATCGGGGGGGCCGGCGAGGCGGAGCGGGCGGAACTCGCCGCGCTGTTCGACGCGGTGGACGTCCCGGTCACGCTCGCGCTGGGAAACCACGACCCCGGCGTCGCCGAGGCGTTCGGCGACCGGTTGACCGTGACGCCCGCGGCCGGCGCCCGTCTCGGCGACGTCGGTATCGTCCACGGACACACGTGGCCCGCCCCCGAGGTGCTCGCGGCCGGCGTGGTCTGTGTGGGCCACGAACACCCGCGGGTCAGGCTCGCCGACGAGGTGGGCGCCGGCCGCGCGGAGAAAGCGTGGCTGCGCGGCCCGCTCGCCCGCGACCCGTTCGCCGCCCACCACGGTGACGTCCCCGACTGGGGCGACCCCGAACTCGTCGTGTTCCCGGCGTTCAACGACCGCTCCGGCGGGACGTGGGTGAACGTCGAGGGACAGTCGTTCCTCGCCCCGTTCCTCCCCGACGGACTGGCGCGCGGCGAGGCGTACCTCCTCGACGGGACCCGTCTGGGCGAGTACCGGCGCGTGTGACGCGCACCGTGGCACCGCATCACACGTTCCCGGCGGGTAGACGGCGTGTGCTACCTCTTTTCACCCGTCAGCACCGGAGGGTTTATGTGTGGCAACCGTGTAGGTGGATGTACCAGAACGCCTTCGGGCGTGGTGGCATCGTACGCTGAATGATACGGCGTTCTCACACACATCCGGACGCACGCGCTTATTACCGAGCGTCCGCCACCCCCGGAGCAGTATGGTGTCGAGGTAACGAATCATGGTAACGCAAGAGGAAGTTCTCGAAGAGTACGGTCTCGAACAGATGGACGAATCGCGAAACGTCGGTCTCACCGACGACGAACTGGACGACGGTTCTAAGGGGCAGCTCATAAAGAAAGCCGGCCAGCTCCGCGACCGGCGCAACGAGCTGAACCAGATGGCCTCCGAGCGCGCCTCCAAGCGCGACGACCTGAACGCCAAGACGCGCGAGAAGGTCGACGAGGCCCAGGAACACCGCGAACAGCGCGACGAGCTGAACGAGCAGGTCCAGGAGCACAAGAACAGCCGCAACGAGCTGAACGCGGAGGCCAACGAGCTGTTCGACGAGGTCGAGCAGAAGAAACAGGACCTCGAACTCGGCTCGGGCAAGTCCATCGAGGAGCTGAAAGAGGAGATCGAGGACCTCGAGTTCAAACAGCAGACGGAGGTGCTCTCGACGGAGGACGAGCGCGAACTCATCGAGAAGATCGAGACCAAGCGCGAGAAGCTCGCCGAGAAGAAGAACAAGGTCGAGCAGAGCGGCGACCTGGAGGGGCTCATCGAGGAGGCCGAGGAGGTCCGCTCGGAGGCCTCGAAGCACCACCAGAAGGTGACCGAGCTGGCCGACGAGGCTCAGGAGCACCACAACCGGATGATCGAGGCCTACCGCGAGGCCGACGACATCCGCGACGAGGCCGACGCGATGCACGAACTGTTCGTGGAGGCTCAGGAGATGGCCGACCGCCACCACGAGGACTTCGTCCGCGTCCAGAAGCGCCTGCGCGAACTCGACAAGGAGGAGGAGCAGGAGAAGAAGGCCGAGCGCGAGGAGAAGATGGAGGCCGAGCGCGAGGAGGCCGAGGAGATTTATCAGAAGTTCAAGGAAGGCGAGACCCTCGACACCGAGGACCTGATGAAGCTCCAGAAGACGGGGCTGCTCTAAGTCGGCTGGACGTCTTATCGCGTTTTCGCTCTCGCTCCCACAGCGGCGCGTCGACCGTGTCGGTCGGGCCGCCGTCACCCCGTTTTAGGTACCCGGCGTCGTAGCCACACCACATGGCCGACTCGACAGCCCGGACCGTCGTCCGCGTCGTCGTCCTCGCGGCGGCGGCGTTCGCGGCGGCGGTGCTGGGGTACGTGTTCCTGTACTACTTCCCCGCGGACCTCGCCGACCTGCTCGGCGTCCTGCTCACGGCCGCGCTGGTACTCGTCGTCCTCCAGATCGTCGGGCGCCTGCTCGCCTCCTACTTCGCCGACTACACCGTCGCCGAGGTGGAAGTCTCCGGTCCCATCACTCGCGACGGCGGCGGTGGACGGCTCCCCCGGTCGCCGACGACGCCCGGCGCGGACGACGTCGTCGAACAGATCGAGCGCGCCGACGAGGACCCCCGGGTCGAGGCGCTGATGCTGAAGCTGAACACGCCCGGCGGCGAAGTCGTCCCCAGCGACGACATCCGACTCGCCGCGAGCGAGTTCGACGGGCCGACCGTGGCGTACACGACCGACCTCTGCGCGTCCGGCGGGATGTGGATCGCGTCGGGCTGTGACGAACTGTGGGCGCGCGACGCCAGCCTCGTCGGGAGCATCGGCGTGCGCTTCTCGCAGACCCGGTTCGACGAGTTCGCCGACCGCTACGGCATCAGCTACGAGCGCATCGTCTCCGGCGCGTACAAGGACTCGCTGGGCGCGCCGTTCAAGGAACTGGAGGACCGCGAGCGCACCTACCTCCAGGGGCTCTCGGACGCCTGGTACGACAACTTCGTCGAGCGGGTCGCGGCGTCGTTCGACCTCGACGAGGCGGCCGTCCGCGACACCGAGGCGCGGGTGTACCTCGGCGAGGACGCCGTCGACATCGGGCTGGTGACGGCGCTCGGGACCGACGACGACGCCGAGGAGCGGGTGGGCGAACTCATCGACGGGGACCCGGTCCGCGAGACGTTCGAACCGGAACGCGGGCTGACCACTCGCCTCCAACTGGGCGCGTCGCGCGTCGCGTTCGCGCTCGGCGCGGGCGTCGCCGGCGCGCTCGGCGCGGACGAGGGCGGACTGGAGCTGTGAGTCGCCGCCCGCGTCGCGTACTCGTCGCGTCCCGAGGAACCACGCTCGGGTGATGGGTTTTTCACCGGGGGCCGCCTCCGGGGGACCGTGACGACGCTGGTCCTCTGCGTGGACCGCTCGAACGACCTCGGCCGGAAGGCCGGCGTCGCGACGCCGGTCGTCGGCTGGGAGGCGGTCCGTTCGCTCGTGACCGACCTCGGCCTCGCGGACCCGGAGGACGCCGGCGTCAACTCGCTTCTGGAGTCGCTGCGCGTCGCCCGCGAACTGTCGGACGGCGGCGAGGAGACGGTCGTCGCCGTCGTGTCCGGTGCAGGCGACTCGCCCGTCCGCGCGGACCGCGCGCTCGCAGCCCAACTCGACGAGGTGTGTGCGGGCCACGAGGTGGACTCCGCCGTGGTCGTCATCGACAGCGCCGCCGACGAGCGCGCCGTCCCCATCGTGGAGTCGCGGCTCCCGGTCGACTCCGTCGACCGGGTCGTCGTCCGGCAGGCGCGCGACATCGAGTCGACGTACTACCTCCTCAAGCAGTTCATGGCCGACGAGGAACTCCGCGAGACGGTACTCGTCCCGCTCGGCGTGGGGCTGCTCATCCTGCCGGTGCTGCTCGTCCAGTTCTCGACCACCGTCGCGCTCGCCGGACTCGCCTCGCTCCTGGGTGCGACGCTACTGTACTACGGGCTCGGCGTCGACGAGGTGCTCGAACGGACGCCAGAGCGCGCCCGGGAGGCGCTCTACTCCGGACAGGTGTCGGTCGTCACCTACGTCGTCGCGCTGGGCTTGACGCTCGTGGGGGCGTTCCTCGGGGTGCTCGCGGCGTCGCCGGTGACGGAGAGTGAGTTCGTCGCCGCCGTGCAGTTCGTCTACTCCAGCGTCCCGTGGCTGGCGCTCGCGGCGCTCACCGCGTCGTTCGGTCGCCTGCTGGACGAACTCATCCGCGACGAGGGCGTCCGCACCTCGTACCTGAACCTGCCGTTCGGCGTCGTCGCCGTCGGTCTCGTCGTCCGCGGGTTCGCGGGGTACTTCCTCGAGCGGGAGACCGACCGGTCGGCGCTCGAACTCCTCGGGGTGCCGTTCTCGCCGATCCAGCGGCTCGCGCTGTTCATCTTCGCCGGCATCGTCCTCGCGCTCGTGGGCGTGCGCGTCGCGACCAGCGTCTCGGACGAGACGCTCGACGAGGTCATGGACGACGCCGAGGACGACCCACGTGGCGACGTACGCGACGCCGCGCAGAACGACGCGGCCGGTTCCGGCAACCGGGGAAACCCAGGCGGTCGCAGCGAGAACCGGTAGCCGGGTTACGTCCCGACGCCGCTCGCGGGACCGGCGGGGCGGACCACGTCGGCGAGCGCGACGAGCAGACCGAAGAACCAGCCGACGGGGACGACGAGGACGAACCACATCGCGACGTACGCGACGCCGCGCAGGTCGAATCGGGCGCGGATGAGCGTGTTCACCCCGCCGTAGGCGAGGACGTTGTCGAGCAGCCACACCGCGAGCGTCTGGCTGCCCGTGAACACGACGTCCGCGAGCGCGGGCGAGTACAGCGCCGCGACGACCGGCGGGAGGAAGACGGCCGTCATCGCCGCGGGGTACGCGAGCAGGACGCTGGTTCCCCGGCCGCCGGCGCGCGAGAACACGACCGCCAGCACGGCGGCGACGGTGGCGACGGCCCCGGCCGCGCCGACGGCGATCAGCCCGTCGAGCGAGAACTGCCTGAGCCACGCGGCCACGGTGAGCAGTCCCCACGCGGCCAGCGAGGTGAGCACAACGCCGACGACGCCGAGCCGCGTGGCCGCCGAGTCCATCCGTCCCGCGTAGAACCGGGCGGCGAAACCGAACAGCAACAGCGGGTACGTGAGCGCGAGCAGCGGGACCCCGACCGCGCTCCAGGCCAGATACAGGGCGCGCTGGGGGCCCGAGTCGGGCGTCCACCTGCCGACGACTCGACCGGGGTCGAGCTGGCGCGGAAACAGCAGTTCCATCCAGGTGGCGTGCAGACGCCTGAGGTCGATGCGGACGGCGTCGAGCAGCCCCGGCGATGCGCGTCGTTCCATCGCTCGGGCAGAACGAACCGAGTCGATTGAAGGTTTCGCCTCCAGGGTCGATTCTGATAACCAGCGGTCGTCCCGGCGGCTCAGGGTCGCGGCGCGGCCGTCAGTTCCAGGGGGCGAAGTCGGGGTCGACCGTCCGCTCCTCGCGGCCGACGTCGTCGATCGCAGCCACGTCCTCGTCGTCGAGCGTGACGTCGAGACTCTCCCAGTTGTCGCGGACGTGGTCCTCGCCGGTCGCCTTGGGGATGGCCGTGACGCCCTTCTCGCGGAGCCACGCCAGGCTGACCTGCGCCTCGCTGGCGTCGTGTTTCTCGGCTACCTCGCTCAGTTCGGGCACGTCGAACACCTCGCCGCGGGCGAGCGGCGAGTACGCCACCGGTTCGATGCCGCGGTCGGTCGTCGCCTCCCGGATGTCCTCCTGCTGGAACAGCGGGTGGCACTCGAACTGGTGGGCGAAGAGGGGCGCGTCGGACGCCTCGACGGCCGTCGCGAGGTCGTCGGGCTGGAAGTTGGAGACGCCGATTCGGTCGACGAGGCCGTCCGCGCGCAGGTCGGCGAACGCGGCCATCGTCGCCTCGGGGTCGTACTCGCGGGACGGCCAGTGGACGTACAGCAGGTCGACGGACTCCACGCCAAGCCTGTCGAGACTCGCCTGCGTGGTCTCGCGCACGTCCTCGGGCGAGAGGTTGTCTATCCACACCTTCGTCGCGAGGAAGACGTCCTCGCGGTCCACGTCGGCGCGTTCGATGCCGTCGCCGACGGCGCCCTCGTTCCCGTACGCCTGTGCGGTGTCGACGTGTCGGTAGCCGAGGTTCAGTGCCGTCTCGACCGCGCTCCGGCACTCCTCGGGGTCGTCGTTCTGCCACGTCCCCAACCCGAGCATCGGCATCCCGTTCGCGGACGGAACGTCGGTCGTCGACGGCGCCGCCTGTCGTGTCATCACTCGACCGGAGGAGCGCGACGCGAAAAGGGATTGTGGCAGGTGGGGAGGCGGTGCCTGCGTGCGGTGTGGTCCCGCGACTCAGCCGATGTAGCGGAGTTCGTCCTCGCTCGGCATCCCGCCGCCGCCGCCCTGCATCTCCTGAATCTTGCCGACGACCTCCTCCATCTCCTCGGCGCGGTCCTCCAGGTCGGAGAAGTCCACCTCGAACCCGAGTACGTCCTGGAGGATTTCGAGGACGGCCTGCGCGCTCTTCGGGTCGACGAGGTACCCGGACGTCTCGCCCATCAGGCAGGCGGCGTCCAGCCCTCGGCGCGCGCCGAGGCCGAGTACCAGCCCCGAGACGCCGACGATGCCGCCGGCCGGTTCGTCGTCGCGGAACTCCACGCCCGCCCCCTCGAGTTCCTCGCGGTCCTCGGCGTCGGTGAGCGCTCCGAGCACGCCGTACTCGTCGTCCTCGATGAGTTCGCCCGTCGGGACTCCCCCGAGCGCGAACGCGCGCTCGCAGCCGAACTCCTCGGCCACGTCGAGAAAGGCGGTCGTCAGCCGGTAGTGGCCGTCGTTGCTCGCCGCCTGGTGGTCGCCCGTGAGTACGAGCAGGTCCGTCCCCTCGGCGTCGACGTGGTGGAACGTGGCGTGCGTCAGTTCGGTGACGCCCTCGTCGTTCACGGTCACCTGCGGCGGAAAGTCCGTGGCGTACACCCGCCGGACCACCTCGCCGTCGAACTCCTCGACGAGGTGTTCGGCCACTAGCTTCCCGACGTGCCCGACGCCGGGCAGTCCCTCGATGAGCACCGGGTCGTCGAGGTCGGGGTCCGCGACCGTCTCGATGTCGATGTCGTCCATACCCCGATGGGGGAGCGCTCGTGGTAAAGGGTCGTCGGCTTCGGCTCCGCGCCCCTCGGGCCGAGCACCGGCCGGGACCGGTCGGACGGTCGGGCGCTCACGACTCCCGTTCGTCGGCGTCGTCAGACGCACCGTCCGCTCGCCGGCGCGCCCGGCGGCGGTACTCGCCGTACGGGTCCTCGGGGTTGAACGGCGCCGGCGCGGAGTTGACGGTCCGCGCGCCACACCGCGGACACGTCTCCCCGAGCGCGTACACCGGCCGCTCGTGCTCCTCTCGCCACGCCGAACAGACCCTGATGTCCGACTTCATCTCAAACAGCGGCTCCCACGCGCCTCACGTCCTACTCGTCGTCGGTCTCGCGCTCGCGGTGGAACGACCCGACGCCGCCCGCCGACTCGATGGACTGGCGCGCGCGGTCGGCGCTCGCCTCCAGTTCGTTCTCCGCGGTCTTGTAGTCGGGCGCCTGCACGCGGATGCGGTACTCCGGCGACCCCACGTACGAGACGTCGAGTTCGATCTCCTGGGGGACCTCGCCGTTCCCCTCGGCCGCCCGGAGCGCCGCCTTGATGGAGTCGACGCCGTCGGCGGCCGGACACGACAGGTCCACGTACCCGGTGACGGTGACGTACGGCACCGAGACGTTCTCGCGTGCGGTCTCGACGACGGCTTCGACGTCCGCCTCGGACAGGGCCGTGTCCGAGAGCGCCTCCGTGCCGTGGATGGCGGCCGCCTCGAACCCCTCGTACATCGACCCGAACTCGGCGTACAGCGCCTCCGCCACCTCGATGTACTTGTCGTCGCTCACGTCCTCGCCGAACGCCAGCGTCATCCAGTTGTCCGCCTTGCGCTCGTTCTTCCACTCCTGAATCTTCTCCGAGCGCTGGTGGTCGTTGACGTCCTTGATGGAGAGGTCGATCTGCTGGGCCGACTCGTCGATGTCGAGCACCTTCGCGACGACGCGGTCACCGACGTTCACGTGGTCGCGGATGTTCTTGATCCACCCGCTCGCCACCTCGCTCACGTGGACGAGTCCTCGCTTCTCGTCGTACTCGTCGAGGTCGACGAACACGCCGAAGTCGGCGATCTCGTCCACCTCGCCCACGACGAGTTCGCCCTTCTCGGGCCAGCCGCTGAATTTCATGCCCGACGATTACGACCCGAGGCTAATACGGTTTCGGAAACGCCGACCCCTCGTCGTGGAGGCCCGTCTCTCCTCCGCCGGCCATCGTTCGATACCGGATGGTTACCGGATGAAGGGATACCGAATCCCCGTACTGATACGCGAGTAGACAGGCTTTTTACATAGTTGTGCCTAGAGACGGTGGCGATCGAGTGGGGAATGAGAAGGTCGCCACGCTCATGGACACGCCGCCCGGGAGGGCGGGCCTCATTCACTTCTGCCGGCGACTCTCCCCTCGGAGCGCCGCGACCGGCGAGCGGTGGGGGCGGCTCCTCGGTACGGACCGGCGGCTCGTCGGGTCGGGAGTGCGGCGTGAGAAGTGCGACGAGGGAGCGTGCCGGTTCAGGCGCGCTGTTCGACGGTCTCGGTGACCTCGCCGGCGAACTCGGCGTCGCCGCCTGTCGGCCGCGCGAGCGTCGTCCCGCAGACGGCGCAGTTGACCACCGAGGACGCCTTCCCGAAGACGACCTGCTCGTTCTCGCAGTCCGGACACGTGACGCGGTAGAAGTTCCCCGCCATGCTCACTCCTGGAAGACGAGGCGGCCGGCGCGCCAGCCCTCGCGCATGTGGGCCTTGCCGCAGTCCCCGCAGCGGTACTTGAGGTGCGTCTTCTTGGTGGGCTTGTCCCCACCGGGCACCTTCGAGAACTTGCCGGCGTTCCCGATGACCGACGTCCCGCGGGCCTGCTGGCGGTCGGTCCACTTCATCCCGGTCTCGCGGCCCCGGCGGACCTTCTCGACCTCGTGTTCGTTGTGGTCGTTACAGAACGGACAGTACGTGTTCATCCGTCGCGGCATCTCCATAGCGAAATCTCTCCTCTTGGGTCAGCTACCGCCCCGGCGCTTAAAAGGAGTTTGGTCCGGAGTCCGCCTGCGTGTCGTTCCCACGGGGCCACCGTCGGACGTTCCCGGGTCCGGGTTCGGCTCTCACGCCAGCGGGGTGCGCTCGACCACGGTCCCGTCGGCCGTGGGGTACTGCTCGACGACCTCCCCGTCGTCGACGTCGCCGTCCGCGACCATCTCCTCCAACAGCCACCACGCCACCTCGACGTGGTCGGTCTTGACCGTGTAGAACTCCTCGGGGACACCGAGCGCCTCCAGCCGCTGGGGGTCGGCGTACGTCTTCCCGTACACCAGCGTGCCGTCGTCGGTCACCTCGTCGAACGGTCGTCGCAGGTTCCGCGCCATCCGCTTCAGGCGATTGCGGTGCTGGGCGGCGTCCTTGAACACCGAGGTGCAGAAGTACACCCGCTCATGGTCGCCCATGACCTCGAGGATGGCCTCCTTCGACCCGTCGACCGCCGACATGTGGCCCTCCTGGAGTTCGAACCCGGCCTCCTGCATCCGGCGGTAGTTCCCGTCGCTCATCTCGAACTCGTTGACGTTACAGAACTCGGCGGCCCCCTCGTCGAGGAACTGCAGGAACTCCGATTCCGCGCGGATGCCGGGTATCTCGAACGCGGGCGTCAGTCCCTCCTCGCGGGCGACGTAGAGGATGTCCTCCCACTCCGTCCCGTGGAGGTCGCCCCACTGTTCGACCGGCGGGTGGAAGCGTATCTCGTCGAGCCCCGCCTCCGAGAGGCGGCGCATGTTCTCGCGGCCGCCCGTGATTCCGGTGTAGAGGTGCGTGTGGTGGTCCTCGCCGAACTCGTCTTTCAGAAGCGAGAGGTACCGACAGGTCCTGTCCATCGCCTCCTGGGGCTCGCCGCCCGTGATGGATGTGCCGAGCGCGTCCATCCGGCGCGCCTCCTCCAGGACGTCCTCGTCCGACTCGACGAGTCGCTCGTTGGCGTACACGTCGGTGACGTTCTTCCGGTTCTCGCCGAGCGGACAGTAGAAGCAGTCGCGCTGGTCGCAGTAGCCGTAGACGAAGAGCACCATCTTGCCGCCCTTGGCGCACTGTTCACAGCCCTTCGATATCATTCGGTACCACGACTTGCCCGTCGAGCGGCAAAAGCGGTGCGACTCGCGCCGCTCGCGCGGTGTCGACCACGAGACTCATACCGCTCCGTTCCCTCACCCCGGGCATGGTACGCAGACGGGGGGTCCTCCGCGCGGCGGGCGCGGCGGCGTTCGGGGGGGTAGCGGCGACGAGCGGTTGTCTCGGCGTCATCACGGGGTCGGAGCCGGCGGAGTTCTCGGCGGCCGCCGCGACGGTGCCGGCGGCGGCGCTCGACCAGACGGGGTACGCGGAGTACAAGGTCGAGCCGATAGAGATCGAGCGGACGTTCGAGGTGGCGGGCCAGTCGCGCACGGTGGTCGTCACGAACCAGCTCGCCCAGTACGACAAGGGCGTCTCGCTCGCGGGGGAGCGCTACCAGGCCGCGCTGTTCGCGGCCCTCTCGACGCCCGCCATCGAACTCGCCGGCCGGACGTTCAACCCCGTCGGCGACCTGGACACGGGCGAACTCGCCCGTCGGATGCTCGGCCAGTACGACGGCATCAGCGGTCTCCGACGGCTCGACGGCGAGACCGCGCAGGTACTCGGCGCCGAGACGGACGTGGGCGTGTTCGAGGCCGACGCGCGGGTGGCCGAGGGGGTGACCACGACGGTCCGCCTCCACGTCGCGAAGGCGGTCCGGGCGGACGCCGACTTCGTCGTCTGCGTCGGCGCGTTCCCGACGCTGCTCTCGGGTGAGGCGGACGCCGTCCGGACGCTGATGGGCGCGGTCGAACACGCCGGAAACTGAGCGCGCCGGGGGCCGAGCGTCCACTGCGGGAACGCGGGTGGCGAGGGGGGCGCTCCCGAAGACAGTTATACTCCCCACGACATACCGGCGCACGATGCTGTTGGTCCTCCCGGTCGACCTCGACGACGACCTCGGCCGCAAGACCGGCCTCGACACGCCGGTCATCGGTCGGGACGCCGTCGAGGCCGCGGCCGTCGCGCTCGCAACCGCCGACCCGGAGGACTCCGATGTGAACGTACTGTTCCAGGCGGTCCACGCGTACGACGACCTCCTCGCCGACGAGTCGGTTCGCGAGGAGGTCGAAGTGGCGGCCGTCACCGGCGTCGAGGGGAGCGACGTGCAGGCGAACCGCGCGGTCGGCGCGGAGGTGGACGAGGTGCTCGCCGCGCTCACGACCGGCGAGGACGTGCGCGCCATCGTCATCACCGACGGCGCGCAGGACGAGTCGGTGCTGCCGGTCATCCGCTCGCGCGTCCCGCTCGACGGCGTCCGCCGGGTCGTCGTCCGGCAGGCGCAGGACCTCGAGTCGATGTACTACACGATGAAGCAGGTGCTCTCGGACCCCGAGACGCGCGGCACCATCCTCATCCCGCTCGGGGTGTTGCTGCTCATCTACCCACTCTCGGTCGTCGCCACCCGGTTCGACATCCCCGGCGCGGTGGTGCTCGGTCTGGTCTCCGGCCTGCTGGGACTGTACACGCTCTTTCGCGGACTCGGTCTCGAGGAGACGGTCGACGCGGCCGGCGAACGCGCGCGAAACCTCCTCTACGCCGGTCGGGTCACGCTCGTCACCTACCTGGTCGCGCTCGCGCTTGTCGTCGTCGGCGGCGTCCAGGGACTCGACACGCTCGCGGCCGTGCGCGAGGCGGGCGGGGCACTCCCGCTCGAACGCGCGGTCGCCCTGTTCGTGTACACGGCCGTCCAGTGGGTGGCCGTCGCCGGCGTCACCTCCTCGCTCGGGCAGGTGACCGACGAGTACCTCGCCGACCGGTTCCGCTGGCGCTACCTCAACGCGCCGTTCTACGTGCTCGCCATCGCCGTCGTCCTGTACGGCGTCTCGGGCTACTTCCTCCCACGGGTCCCGGAGGCCGGCGTCACCCCGCTCACGCTCTCGAGGCTCGCGGTACTGCTCACGGCGGGGACGCTGCTCGGCGTGCTCTCGACGCTCACGTTCGCCATCGCGGAGTCGCGGCTGACGCGGGGCGCCGAGGCGGCGTGAACGGTGTTCCCTCCGCCTCCCGCCGCTTCGCTCGGAGACCCACGCCGGTCGGCGCCGGCGGCGTCGCCCCGTTCACTACCGACTACCGTCCTACTATGTTCAATCCCGATTCTCCAGAACTTTCTACCCTCTAAAATAAAATATATAGAAGAGCTTCGATTGAACCAAATAACTAGACCGACAGAACTGGGCGAACTGAGGGACGGCGCCGGATACGCGCCTTTTTGGGGGCCGATTGCGAACCCGGGAGGTATGTCTGCGGCATCTCACTCGTGCGACATCGTCGTCGTCGGCGGCGGCACGGCCGGCGCGTTCGCGGCGGCGACGGCCGCACAGGAGGGACTCGACACGGTCGTCCTCGAACGCAAGTCCGAGTCGGAGGCGGGACACATCGCCTGCGGCGACGCCATCAAGGGGACCTCGACGTTCCCGGACGTCATCGACCTCGACTACCTGAAGGAGGAGTCGTTCACCAACCGGAGCATCCGCCGCGCGGTGTTCGAGAACCCGAAGACGGGCGAGGAACTCTCGATTCCGCTGGGCCAGTCGGGGGCGGTGATAGACCGCAAGCGCTACGGCGAAATCATCCTCGAGGAGGCACAGCGCGCGGGCGCCGAGATTCACTTCGACACCGTCGTGCAGGACGTCACCCAGTCGGACGGCCGCGTCACGGGCGTCCGCGGTAAACGGAAGGGCGACCCGGTCGCGTACGACGCCGAGGTGACGGTCGACGCTGCGGGCGCGCTCTCTATCCTCCAGGACAAGGCGGACTTCTCGGGTGCGACGTTCGACACGAACGTCTCGTACACGCAGTTCTGTTCGGCGTACCGCGAGATAGTCGACGTACCGGAACCGGTCGACTACGACGACGCCATCGTGTTCAAGCCGACGGAGGAACTGGGGTACCTCTGGTACTTCCCGCGCACCAGCACGCGGATAAACGCGGGGCTGGGGTTCCAGATGACCGAGCCGCCGATGAAGTTGGTCGAGGCGCTGAAGCGCGACCTGCGCGAGCGTGCGGAGTTCCGCGGGGCGAAAGTCCGGGACAAACTCGGGGCGGCGCTCCCCACCCGCCGCCCGTACGACTCGGCGGTCGCCGACGGGTTCCTCGCCGTCGGCGACTCGGCGGGCCACGTCAACCCCACCACCGGCGGCGGCATCCCCGGCGCGGCGAAGTCGGCCCACTGGGCGGTCAAGCACGCGGCCCGGGCCATCTCCGACGGGGACACCGGCGAGGAGGGGCTGTGGTCGTACAACCACGACGTGATGACGGACTTCGGCAAGCGGTTCGCCGCGGTCGACCTGTACAACATCTGGGGGATGGCCCACGACGTGGACGAACTCACCGACATCGTCACCGCCATCCCCGGCCAGCAACTCGTCGACGCGATGAGCAAGGGCGAGACGTCGATGAGCCTCGGGTTGAAACTCCGGACGGTGGTCGACACGGTCGGTCACTGGGACTCGCTGTACGAACTCTGGCAGGTCCGGCGCAAGGCGAGCGAACTCAAGGACCAGTACGCCCGGTACCCCGCCTCGCCCGGCGGCTTCGCCGCGTGGCGCGACCGCCGGGACGACATCATGGACGACGTGTACGACATCGCCGCCGCCGAGCCGAAGTACTGAGCGCCGGACGCTCTCGCCGACGCCGCGTCTCACCAGCCCTCACCGCTCGTCGCTTCCTCCGTTCTCGCCACCGCTGCGTCGCCTCCCCCCGACTCTCACTCCCCCAGCGTGACGCTCTCGTCCGCGCTGTTCGGCAGTGCGTCCGACCGGCCGTACGCCCCCGGCGCGATGACGAGCGTCCGCAGGCCGCGCTCGTTCGCGACTTCGAGCGCGGGTTTGAAGTCCGTGTCCCGCGAGGCGACCGCGACCGTCGCCGCGCGGCGGTCGGCGGAGAACGCGGCCAGGTCGACCGCGAGTTTCACGTCCACGTCGCCGCTCGTCACGACCACCTGGAAGCCGCGCGCCTCCGCGGCCTGAATCAGCCCCGGCGTCGCGTGTTCGTCCAGGTAGAGCCGCGCCGTCACCAGTTCGCCCGCTTCGGTCGCCGCCGCGCGGACGTCGTCCAGGTCCACGTCGAACTCCTCGCGGAGCACGTTCGGTCCGTCGACGAACAGCGCGACACCGCGCGGCGCGTCGCCGCAGTCGGTCCCGTCCGCTCCGGTCGCGGTGCCGAGTAGCCGTCCCAACAACCCCATACCACCCGCTTTCCTCCCGTCGGAATACTCCTTCCGGTCCGTCGGGGGGACCTAAACCCTCGGCGCGGCGTGACCAACCCGAACCGACCCGGCCAGTTCTGGCCTCGGCGCGCTCGAGCCCGCTCGTCCGGGTTCGCGGCGGCGTGACCGGTACGACCCGGTGGTACCGCGACCCCGGTTCTCGGCGGCGTATATTCCTCCGAATCGATATATATTCAATATAGCAACGAAACAATTAAAACTGCCAATCGCCGGATTATCAACGCCGCATGCCAGACGAAAACACGACCCAACCCCTGAAGCGACGTGGATTCCTGACGGCGGTCGGCGCGGCCGCCGGAGCGACCGCCGCGGGCGGCGTGACGGCCGCCCGTCCCGGCCGGAACCCCGGACCCAAGGAGGACGAGATTCTCGTCGGCGTCTCCGCGACGGACGGCGACATCGAGGGGACCGTCGCGGAGGCCGTCCCGGGCGACGCGACGGTGGTTCACACGAACGAGACGCTGAGCTACGTCGCGGTGTCGTTCCCGAGTCAGGCGCCCGACGCGGCCCGCGAGAACTTCGTCGAGGCGGTCACGAGGAAGGACCGCGTCAAGTACGCCGAGTCGAACGCGACGTTCGAGTCGCTCGAGGTGCCGAACGACCCGCGCTTCGGCGACCAGTACGCCGACCAGCAGGTGAACGCCCCGACCGCGTGGGACACGACGTACGGCGACGCCTCGGTCACCGTCGCCGTCGTCGACCAGGGCGTGAAGTACGACCACCCGGACCTCGACGGCAACGTCGCCTCGGACGCGGGGTACGACTTCGTCGACGCCGACTCCGACCCGTACCCCGACTCGCTGTCCGACGAGTACCACGGCACGCACGTCGCCGGCATCGCGGCCGCCGAGACGGACAACGACGAGGGCGTCTCGGGCATCGGAAACTCCAGTCTCGTCTCCGGGCGCGCGCTCTCCGAGGCGGGGTCGGGGAGCACGGCCGACATCGCCGACGCCGTCCAGTGGGCCGCCGACCGGGGAGCGGACGTCATCAACCTCTCGCTGGGCGGCGGCGGCTACACGACCACGATAAAGAACGCCGTCGGGTACGCGACGAACAACGGCGCGCTCGTGGTCGCGGCGGCGGGGAACGACGGGCAGGGGAGCGTCTCGTACCCGGCGGCCTACTCGGAGTGTCTCGCCGTCTCCGCGCTCGACCCGGACGAGACGCTCGCGAACTACTCCAACTACGGGTCGGCCGTCGAACTCGCCGCGCCGGGGACGAACGTGCTCTCGACGTGGACCGACGACGGCTACGACGCCATCTCGGGCACGTCGATGGCGACGCCCGTCGTCGCGGGCGCCGCGGGACTCACGCTCGCCGCACACGACCTCTCGAACTCGGCGCTGCGCGACCACCTGAAGGCGACCGCCGTCGACGTCGGCCTGTCGAGCGACCAGCAGGGGAGCGGTCGTGTCGACGCCGGTAACGCCGTGACGACGACCCCGGGCGGTGGCGGGGGCGACGACGGCGGTGACGGCGGTGGTGAGTCGACCAGCGCCAGCGTCTCGGGGTCGCTCTCGGGGTACTGGGACGAACGGTGTTACAGCTACGGGTTCAGCTACTCCTCACCCTCCACGGTCGTCGTCGAACTCGACGGCCCGTCGGACGCCGACTTCGACCTGTACGCGAACGACGGGACCGGGGCCTGTCCGACTACGTCCGGCTACGACTACCGGTCGTGGACCACGAACAGTCAGGAGACCATCACCATCGACGCGCCCGACGACTCGACCGACCTCCACGTCCTCGTCGACTCCTACACCGGCAGCGGGAGTTTCGACCTCACGGTCACCGAGTACCAGTAGAGGCCGACAGAGTCCAGCAGATTCCGGTAGAGTCCAGTAGGTTACTAGCTGACCAGCGGTCGCGCACGGGCCGTCCCACTTTTTGCGGCGCGGGATGAGGACTCGGACATGCACTCGCCGACGCGGCCGATTATTGATGCCGCGGTGACAGGATGGTAGAGAAGACTCGCACCCTCGACTTCCGGGTCGCGTTCGCGCTCGGGTTGGGGACGATGATCGCGGCCGGTATCTTCTCGCTGTCGGGGACCGCGGTCAACCAGATCGGGTCGAGCGCGGTCATCGCGTTCATCATCGCCGCCCTGGTTGCGAGCATCACGGCGGCGACCTACTCGGAGTTCGCGTCCATCTACTCGGAGAACGGTGGCGGCTACCTGTTCACCTCGGAGACGTTCGAGGGCCGCGACCTGCTGTCGTACGGGGTGGGTGCGTCGCTGTTCCTCGGGTACACCGGGACGACGGCGTTCTACCTCGCCACGATGGACGAGTGGTTCTTCATGTTCATCTTCCCCGAGTCGCTCCACGTCCTCCCGCGGGGGTCGGTCGGCATCGCGGCGGCGCTCCTGCTGGGCTACCTGAACGCGCAGGGAACCGAGGAGTCGGGGACGTTCCAGGTGGTCGTCACCGCCGCGAAGGTCGCGGTGCTGTTCGTGTTCATCGGCGGCGCCGTCGCGTACGCCGGCCCGAGCGAGTCCGTGACCACGTTCGCCACCGACTTCTCGACGGACGCCGGCGGCATCGTCTCCATCGCCGCGCTCGCGTTCATCACCTTCTTCGGCTTCTCCGCCATCGCCGCGAGCGCGGGCGAGATAATCGAGCCGCGGAAGACCGTCCCGCGGGCCATCGCCGCCTCCATCGTGACCGTGACCGTCCTCTACACGCTCGTCATCGTCGCGATGGTGAACGCGCCCGTTCCCGACTCCGTGCTCGCGCAGGGCGAGACGGCGATGGGACAGGTCGCGGCGTCGTTCCTCGGACCCGTCGGCCAGTACCTCATCGTCGCCGGCGCGGTGTTCTCGATGATATCCGCGTCGAACGCCTCGGTGCTGGCCGCCGCCGGCATCGGGTCGCTCATGGGACAGAACGGCCACGCGCCCCGCCAGCTCGGCCGCATCCACCCCGAGTACGAGACGCCGACGTACAGCGTCACCACCGCGACGGCGCTCATCGCCGGTCTCATCTTCGTGTTCATGACGCTGTTCGGCGCACACGGTCTGTTGATGGGGTTCGTCCCCGGCGGCGAGGGGGGTATCTTCGGTCTCGGGCTGTTCGTCGGCGGCGAGGAGGGCCTGCTCGGTCTCGAACCGCTCACCGGGTTCGCGACGTTCAACCTCCTCATCCCGCTGGCAGTCGTGAACGGGGCGCTCGTCTACTCCCGGCGGAACGAGCCGGAACTCGAACGCGGCTTCTCGATGCCGCTCGTTCCGCTCCTCCCGATTCTGGGAATCGTCGCCAACCTCGCGCTGGTGTACATGCTCCCGGTCGTGGGGACCATCATCGGCGTCCTGCTCACGCTCGTCGTCATCGGAGTGTTCGTCAGCTGGGGCGGCGCGCCCGCGGAGACGGAACTCGTCCAGGAGACGTCGCCCGAACGGACCGTCGCGGTCGGCGAGAGCACCCCGCGGAGCGTCGGGGGACCGGAGCCGAGTACGCCCGAGGTTCCGGTCAACCCCGGACTCGACGAGGTAGCCGGCGGCGAGGGCGACGAGGACCGCTTCCGCGTGCTCGTCCCGCTCCGGCGGATGCAGGACGCGCCGATGTACGCGCGCCTCGCCGCGCACATGGGCGACCTCTACGACGAACCGACGCAGGTGTGGTTCCTGAACGTGACGGAGATTCCCGAACAGACGTACAGCGAGCAGGTGTTCGACGTAGCCGAGGCGCGGATGGACCGCCTCACCGACGTGCTCGCGGGCGTCGAGGACGACCTCGACGCCACCTTCGTCGCCGAGGGGCACGTCTCGCGGGACATCGCGTTCGACGTGCTCAAGACCGCCCGCGAGACCGGTGCCGACCGAATCCTGATGGGCTACCCCAGCGAGCACCACAAACTCGCGCGGAAGCTGGAGTACGGGTCGCCCTGCGACGTGCTGTTCGTCCGCGGACTCGGCGGCGACGACGTGGACCTCTCGCCGCTCACCATCGGGACGGGCGGCGGCCCCCACCACCGGGCGCTCGCGGACTTCGCCAGCCGCATCGCCGTCGGCGGCGGCGACGTCACGGTGGTCCACGTCCAGCCGACCGGCGAGTCCGGCACCCCCGAGGACCTCGACCCGACGCTCGACGCGTTCGCGGAGAGCACCGACCCCGCGGTACTGGAGGTGGAGTCCGACAGCATCGCGGACGCACTCGTGGACGCGGCCGCCGACCGCGGTGGCCTGCTCGCCATCGGCGCCGCCCGCACCCGGGGACTCAGCCGCTACGTCTTCGGGAGTACCCCCGACCGGGTCGTCGCGCGCGCGAACGAGCGGGACGTGCCCGTGCTCGTGTACGCGTCCGCGTCCGGCGAGTTCTCGCGACTCTCCGACCTCGTCTTCGCGCCGGTCCGCGCGATAGCCAAGCGCGTCGGCTGGTACGAGGTGGCCGAGCGGGACACCCGCGAGAGCGACTCGCGAATCGGCGTGGGCCGGGACCGCTCGGACCGTTCGGACCGCCCGGGTCGGTCGGACTGAGACCCGACGCGTCCCGAATACTGAAGCGTTTTAGTCGCCCCCGGTCGCACGACGAGACGAACCGAATGTCACGCACGCCACAGTCGGACGCGGGGACGCCCTGATGCTCCTCCAAGAGCCGTCGGGGGTCGTCGCCGAACTCATCCCGCTCATCACGGTGTTTCTCATCGCGGCGGGCGTCGGCACGCTCGTCGCCAAGGTCGGCCGGTTCCCCTACACCATCGCGCTGCTCATCGCGGGATTCGCCGTCTCGCTCGTGGGCGTCGAAATCGGGGTGGCGAACGAGCTCTCGCACGACCTCATCCTGCTCGTCATCCTCCCCGCGCTGCTGTTCGAGGGGGCGGCGACGACGGACCTCGAACAGTTCCGCCGCAACCTCGTCCCCATCCTCGCGCTCGCGGTGCCGGGGCTCATCGTCTCGGTCGTCCTGCTCGGTGCGCTCGGCTCCGTCGCCCTGGGGTTCCCGCTCGTCATCTCGCTCCTGTTCGCGGCGATGATTCTCCCGACCGACCCGGTCTCCGTGCTCGCGCTGTTCAAGGAACTCGGCGCGCCCGACCGGCTCTCGGTGCTCGTCGAGGGGGAGTCGCTCATCAACGACGGGGTCGGCGTCGTCGTCTTCACGACCCTGCTCGTGCTGGTCGAGGAGGGGGTCGAACCGGCCGCGTTGCTGACGCTCGACGGGGTCGCGGGCGTCCTCCGGGAACTGGTAGTCGTCTCGGTCGGCGGGCTGGTGGTCGGGCTGGTGGCCGGGTACGCCGTGTATCAGGTGATGTACAACCTCGACGAGCACATGACCGAGATAATCCTGACGCTCGTGCTCGCGTACGGGAGCTTCCTCCTCGCGGAGCACTACCTCCACGTCAGCGGCGTCATCGCGACGGTCGTCGCCGGCCTGTTCATCGGTAACCAGGGCGCCGAGTACGCCATGAGCCCCCGGACGAAAGTCTCGGTGTTCAACACCTGGGAGACGGTGGCGTTCGTCGTCAACACGTTCGTCTTCGTCGCCATCGGCGTGCGGACGCCCATCGGCGACCTCGTGCGGTTCGCCGACCTCATCCTCATCGGCATCGCCCTCACGCTCGCCGTGCGCGCGGTCATCGTCTACGCCACGACCGCGGTCGTGAACGCCAGCCTCGCGAACGACATCCCCCGCTCCTACCAGCACGTCATGGTGTGGGGCGGGCTCCACGGCTCCATCCCCATCGCGCTCGTCCTCGGGCTCCCCGCACCCGGGACGACCGTCCCGGCGTCGTTCCCCCGGGCGCAGTTGACCGCGCTCGTGTTCGGCATCGCCGCGTTCTCGCTCGTCGTCCAGGGGCTGTCGATGGGCCGACTGCTCGACTCGCTGGGCGTGGTCACCCGGTCGGACGCGGAGGAACTGTACCAGCTACTCACGGGGCGCGCCCGCGCGGTCACGCAGGCGCTCGACGCCGCCGAGCGGCTGAACGCGCAGGGCGACATCCCGACCGACGTGTACGACGACTTCCGCGCGGAGTACGGCCGCGAGAAGGAGGACCTGCGAGACGCCGTCTCGACGCTGCTCACGGAGAACCCGGAACTCCGCCACGAGCGCGTCCTCGTCGGGGAGCGGCAGGTGCTCAGACAGGAGAAGAGCGCCATCATCGACGCCGTCCGCACGGGCGTCGTCGCGGACGACGTGGGCGAGCGGCTGCTGGAGGAGGTGGACCTGAAACTCGACCTGGTTCGGAGCGGACAGTCCACGGTCCGCGAGTCCCGGGAGGGGTACACGGAGTTCTGGCGCGAGCGCGCCGACGAGTTCGGCCTCGAGGTGGACCTCGACATGCCGGAGACCGTCGAGGGGACCGAGACGACCGACGAGGAGTAGCGTCGGGTCGGCGGTCGTCGACCGGGCGCGGGAGGGAAATCCACATACCCCTCGCGCGTCATCGGAAGGTATGAGCAACTGGACGGACGCCATCGTCGGCGACCGGATGGCAGTCGACAGGGAGTTCTCACAGCGGGTGCGCGACTCGCGCTTCTCGAACCAGGAGTGGGGGCTCATCATGACCGCCACGGAGTTCGAGATCGAGAACGCGGACGACCCGGACGCGGCGCGCGTCGTCGCGGACACCGAGAAACTCCCGCAGATAATGCCCGAACTGGAGAACATCTCCTCGCAGATGAACACGGTCTCGGGCGGCGGAGCGGGCGGGAGCGGTTCGAACGGGTCGGGCGGGTTCGTCTCGAACATCAAGGACGCGCTGTTCGGCGGGGGCGGCGGGGTCGACGACGAGAAACTGGAGGCGGCCGAGCGGCTCACCGGCGAGTACGCGACCGAACTCCAGCGACGCCTCGAAGAGAACGGGAAGTGGGACCAGGTCCGAATCGCGTATCAGGAGTGACGACCGTCCCGCGTCTCGAGCGCGTGCGAGACGCGACAGACCACGGCGAAGAACGCCGCGGCGGTGACGTAGACGGTCAGCGCCCAGCCGACCAGTGCCTCCCCGTCGAACGCCAGCCAGTAGAGTACGGCGACGAACGCCCCGGGAGCAACAGCGACAGGCCCGAAACCCAGTCGAACCCATCGCGCGCGGCGTCGGCCCCGGAGACGGCGACTCCGAACCGCGCGAGACGACCGGCGCTCGCGAGAACGACCTGAGCGAGGGCGAACCCCAAGACGACTCCGAACGGGAGGACAGCGCCGAGGTCGATACACTGGTCCGTGAGCGCCGGCGGGAGGGCGACGGTGTTCGTGGTGACGTACCCGACGGCGAGGCTCACGAAGAGCGCGTTCGTGCCGGCGACCAGGTACGTCCGGGTCCAGGAGCGCCCCGACCGGTACCACTCCTCGCTCCCGCTTGACGGGAGACGGGCGGCGAGGTCCGATGCGATCCGCCGCTCCAGTTCGGTGAGTCGGCCGTACCCCTCGTGCCGGAGGGTCGCGTACGTCCGGTACACGCCGGACGTCATCCGGGTCGCGAACCCGAGGGCCACGGCCCCGAGAAACGACAGTTCCACCGGTAACCAGCAGAGCGTCGGCATCTCCGTCGCTCGACCCGTCCGGAGCGGGTGCTGGTATCCGTTACGGTTCGTCGCCCGAGTGGAACAGCGTCAGCTCCTCGGCCTCGTAGATGTTGATGAGTTCCTCGATGAGTTCGTCGTAGCTCTCGTCCTCCTCGCGGAGTCCCTTCAGCCGCTGCAGCGTCTCCTCGCTCACGTGGATGTCGGGCATACGTTTCCGATTCTCCCTCCCGCCGCAAAAGGGTTACACCCGCGGCCCGCACCCGGTCACAGCCGCGCCAGCACCGCCTCGGTCACGTCGTCCGTCGTCGCGTCGCCGCCGAGGTCGGGCGTGCGCGGCCCGTCCGAGAGGGTGGCCTCGACGGCCCCGCGCACGTCCGCGCCGGCGTCGTCGTAGCCGAGGTACTCCAGGAGCATCGCGGCCGAGAGGACGGCCGCCGCCGGGTTGGCGACGCCCTCGCCCGCGATGTCGGGCGCGGTGCCGTGGACCGGTTCGAACAGCGCGCGCTCCGGGCCGACGTTCGCCGACGGGAGCAGGCCGAGGCCGCCGACGAGTCCCGCCGCGAGGTCCGAGAGCACGTCGCCCGCGAGGTTCGGGCAGACGACGGTGTCGAACTCGGTCGGGTCGAGACAGACCCGCGTGGCGAACGCGTCCATCAGCACCTCCTCGGTTGCGACGCCGTGGCCGTCGGCCACGTCGACCACCGCGTCGCGGAACCGACCGTCCGTCTCGCGCATCACGTTCGCCTTGTGGACGACCTGGAGCGCGTCCGTCTCGCGCCCGTCGACGAACTCGCAGGCGTACTCGGCGAGCCGTCGCGACGCGCCCTCGGTGACGACGCGCGTGAGCGTCGACACGTCGTCGGTGAGGCGGTCCTCGTGGCCGGCGTACACGCCTTCGGTGTTCTCCCGGAGGAAGACGAGGTCCGTCTCCGGGCGGAGCGCGTCGACGCCGGGGTACGCCCGGGCTGGCCGGACGTTCACGAACGAGTCGACCGCCCGCCGGAGCGGGAGGATGACGTCCGCGGCCGTCTCGCCGGCCGCGCCGAACAGCGTCGCGTCCGCGCCCGCGGCCAACTCGTACGTCTCCTGCGGGAGCGCCTCGCCCGTCTCGGCTCTCACCGCGTCGCCGGCGTCGCCCTCGACGAACTCGAAGTCGCCGACCGCGTCGAGCACCCGCCGGGCCGCGGGGGCGACCTCCGCGCCGATGCCGTCGCCGGGGATGACCGCTATCGTCTCCCGGTCGTTCGCGCCGCTCATCGGTCGCTCGGCTCCGGAATCCGCTCGTCGCGCACGTACGGGAGCGACTCGGCCGTCTTCCGCACTTCGCCCGCGTTCGCGCTCATGAGCGCCGTGGTGTCCCACTCGCCCTCGACGAGCGCCCGCCGCTGTGCCTCGTCGACGGAGACGCTCATCTCGGTGCCGCCGTACGTCACCGTCTCGGCGGCCACGTCCACGTCGATGTCCCCGTCCGGGTTGTCGTCGATCCACTGCTGGAACGCGTTGACCGACTCGTGGTCGGCCGTCAGCGTCGGGATGCCGAGCGCGAGGCAGTTGCCCGCGAATATCTCCGCGAACGACTCGCCGACGACGGCATCGATGCCCCAGCGCATCAGCGCCTGCGGGGCGTGCTCGCGCGAGGAGCCGCAGCCGAAGTTGGCGTTCACCGCCAGCACGCTCGCGCCCTGGAACCGCTCCTCGTTGAACGGGTGGTCCTTCGGTTCGTCGTCCTCGGTGAACCGCTGGTCGAAGAACGCGAACTGCCCGAGGCCGTCGAACGTGACGACCTTCAGGAACCGCGCCGGGATTATCTGGTCCGTGTCGACGTCGTTGCCGCGGACCGGGACGCCCGTGCCCGAGACGTGTCGCACCGTCTCGGCCGGGCCGCTCGCGTCGTCCGCGTCCGGACTGTCGGTGCTCATTCCGCCTCCACCTCCTCGCGCTCCTCGATGTCGCGCACGTCGGTCACCTCGCCAGCGATGGCGGCGGCCGCCACCATCCGCGGGTTCATCAGCACCGTCCGGCCGTCCTTCGACCCCTGCCGCCCGACGAAGTTCCGGTTCGAGGAGGAGGCGCACGCCTCGTCGCCCTCCAGTTGGTCCTCGTTCATGCCGAGACACATCGAACAGCCGGCGTTGCGCCAGTCGAAGCCCGCCTCGCGGAAGGTGTCCGCGAGTCCCTCGGACTCGGCGGCCGCCTGTACCCGCTGGCTCCCCGGGACGACCATCGCGCGCACGTCGTCGTGGACCTCCCGACCCCGCACGACGCGGGCCGCCCGCCGCAGGTCGGGGAGGCGCGCGTTGGTACACGAGCCGAGGAACGCCACGTCGACGCCGTACCCCTCCATCGTGTCGCCGGGCGCGACGCCCATGTGCTCTTGTGCCCGCCGGGCGGTGTCGCGCTTGTCCGGCGCGAGGTCCTCGGGGGCCGGAATCAGCTCGGTGATGCCGACGCCCTGCCCGGGCGTCGTCCCCCACGTCACCATCGGTTCGAGCGCGTCGGCGTCGATGGTCACGGTGTCGTCGTACTCGGCGTCGTCGTCGGAGACGATGGACTCCCAGTACGGCTTCAGTTCCTCGAACCGCTCGGGGTCGTCCGCGAACGCGTCCGTGTCGCGGAGCCACTCGAACGTCCGCTCGTCGGGGTTGACGTAGCCCGCGCGGGCGCCGCCCTCGATGGACATGTTGCAGATGGACATCCGCCCCTCCATGTCGAGCGCCTCGATGGCCTCGCCGCCGTACTCGTAGACGTAGCCGACGCCGCCGTCGGTGCCGAGCGTCCGGATTATCTCGAGGACGACGTCCTTCGCCTCGACTCCCTCGCCCAGTTCGCCCGTCACTTCGATGCGCCGGACGTCCTTCTTCTCCATGGCGATGCAGCCGGTCGCCAGCACGTCGCGAATCTGGGAGGTACCGATACCGAACGCCAGCGCGCCGAACGCGCCGTGCGTCGAGGTGTGCGAGTCGCCGCAGACGACCGTCTTCCCGGGCTGAGTCAGCCCCTGCTCGGGACCGACGACGTGGACGATGCCCTGGTCCCCGGTCGTCGGGTCGGAGAACTCGATGCCCGCGTCGCGGACGTTCTGTTCCAACTGGCTCATCATCTCCTCGGCCGCGTCGTCGCCGTACGGGCGCGACTGGTCGGCCGTCGGGACGATGTGGTCGACCGTCGCGTGCGTCAACGCGGGGTACGCCACCTCCATGTCGCGCTCTCGCAGCATGCCGAACGCCTGGGGACTGGTCACCTCGTGGATGAGGTGGAGACCGACGAACAACTGGGTCTGTCCCGTCGGCAGTTCCGTCACCGCGTGGGTGTCCCACACCTTGTCGTACAGCGTCCCCTCGCTCATACGCGACCCTCCGTCGTGTCCGCTCCGGTTCGGACGCGTCCGCGCGCCCACACGTCCACCGGCTCCGGGTACGGCGGCTCGTGGTCGACGTCGGCGATGGTGTCGCCCGTCCGTCGCTCCGCGCCGGCCGTCCCGCCGTCGGTCACCGCGGGGCCGCGGCGGTACACCGTCCCGAAGGACTGGCGCGTCCCGGGGTGGACGTGGCTCACGTCGGCCATCGTCGTGTTCCCGCCGGGCTCAGTCATCCGCCCTCATCTCCGCTCGCTCGGGGTCCTCGTCCTCGTCGTCCTCCGTCTCGCCGCCCCACGCGAACAGGCTCCGGAGGTCCGCGCCCACGTCCTCGATGTCGTGGGCCTTCTCGGCGTTGCGCAGTTGCGTGTAGGAGGGACGACCCGCCTGGTTCTCGGCGATCCACTCGCGGGCGAACGTGCCGTTCTGCACCGCGTCGAGTATCTCCTCCATGTTCTCGCGGGCGTGGTCGTCGACCACCTCGTCGCCGCGGACGAGGCCGCCGTACTCGGCGGTGTCGGAGACGTCGTCCCACATGCCGCCCAGCCCGCCCTCGTACATCAGGTCGACGATGAGCTTCAACTCGTTCAGACACTCGAAGTACGCCATCTCGCGGCTGTACCCCGCGTCGACCAGCGTCTCGTACCCCTGTTTCACGAGCGAGGTGACGCCGCCGCACAGCACCGCCTGCTCGCCGAACAGGTCCGTCTCCGTCTCCTCCTGGAACGTGGTCTCGATGACGCCCGCGCGGGTACAGCCGATGGCGTGCGCGTACGCCAGCCCCTCCTCGCGCGCCTCGCCGCTCGCGTCCTGGTAGATCGCGAGCAGGCCGGGCGTCCCCTCGTCGGCCTCGTAGTTGCGCCGGACGAGGTTGCCCGGCGACTTGGGCGCGACCATCGTCACGTCGACGTCCTCGGGCGGGCGAATCTGGTTGTAGTGGATGTTGAACCCGTGCGCGAACTGGAGCGTGTCGCCGGCGTCCAGTTCCTCCCGGACCGCCTCGAACACGTCGGGCTGGACCGTGTCGGGAACGAGCATCGAGACGATGTCGGCCTCGTTCGCCGCCTCCACGGGCGTCGCCACGCGCAGGCCGTCCTCCTCGGCGGCGGCGCGCGAGGACGACCCCTCGCGCAGGCCGACCACCACGTCCACCCCGCTGTCCGAGAGGTTCTGGGCGTGGGCGTGTCCCTGGCTCCCGTAGCCGAGGACGGCCACGGTCTTGTCGTCGATGTGCGAGCGGTCGGCGTCGTCGTCGTAGTATACCGTCGTGTCGAGTGTGTCGGTGTCGTCAGTCATCGTAGTTCTGGGTCGCGTCGTCCGTTGCCGCCGAGTGCCCCGGCTCCTCGCCGGGCGTCGTCGGGGAGTCGCCGCGTTCGAGCGCCGTCTGGCCGGTCCGGGCGATCTCGATGATGCCGAACTGCCGGAAGGCGTCGACCGCGTCGTCTATCTTCTGCTCGTCGCCCGTTATCTGGACCGTGATGGTCCGCGGCCCGGCGTCGAGCGTCTGGCCCTCGTACATCTGCGTGATGGCGTGGACCTTGTCCGGTTCGGTGCCGCGGACCTTCAACAGCACCAGTTCGGCTCGCACGGCGTCGTTCCGCAGTTCGCCCACCGCGATGACGGGCGTGAGCTTCAACAGCTGTTTCTTCGCCTGGTCGATGCCCGAGTCCGTCTCCTCGACGACCAGCGTGATGCGCGCGTGGCCCTCGACGGTCGTCGGGCCGACCGTCAGGCTCTCGATGTTGAACTGCCGGCGCGAGAACAGCCCCGAGACGCGCGAGAGCACGCCCGGTTCGTGTTCCACGAGCGCCGAGATGACGGCCGTCCGCTCGGCCTGTTCCGCCTCGACGTCCGGGTCGACCCGGACGCCGTGCGTGTTCCGCCGCCCCGCCGGCTGCGGGCGCTCCTCGGGGCGCGCACCCGCCATCCCGCGGTTGGGCGTGTCCCCGCCGGGCCGGCGCGCCGAGCGCGCGGCCGGCGCGTCCGCGGGGTGGTCGTCGAAGCTCGCGTCGTCCGCGCTCGCGTCCGCCGTCCCGTCGTCGGCGTCGCTCACAGTTGGTCCTCCGTGAGGGCGAACTCGCCGTTGGCGCCGCCGCTCGACACCATCGGGTAGACGTTCTCGCGCGGGTCGATGCGCGCGTCCACGACCGACGGTCCCTCGTACGACAGCGCGTCCTCGACGACGTCGCTCACCTCGTCGTACGACTCGATGGCGAACCCGCGGGCGCCGAACGCCTCCGCGAGCGTGTCGAACTCCGGCATCCAGTCGTACTTCGAGGCCATGTGGCGGCCCTCGAAGAACGCGTCCTGCCACTGGCGGACCATCCCGATGTACTCGTTGTTGAGCACGACCACCGTGATGTCCAACTGCTCGCGCACCGCCACCGACAGCTCCTGTATCGTCATCAGGAACGAGCCGTCGCCGTCGAAACAGACCACCTCGCGGTCCGTCTCGCCCCGCTCGTCGAGCGCGACGCGCGCGCCGATGGCGCCGGGCAGGCCGTACCCCATCGTGCCGAGTCCGTGCGAGGAGACGAACGTCCGCGGCTCGGTGAACGTCCAGTACTGGGCGGCCCACATCTGGTGTTGACCGACGCCGGTCGTCACCACCGCGTCGTCGCCGGTGGCGGCGTCGAACGCCTCGACGACGAACTGCGGGCGCACCGGTTCCTCGGGGTCGACGGTGTAGTCCATCGGGTACGTCTCACGCCACTCGGTGCACCGCTCGCGCCACTCGGCGGCGTCGGGCGACCGCTCCATCGCGTCGTCCAACTGACCCAGCGCAGTTGCGGCGTCGCCGACGACCGGGTAGTCCGCGTGGACGTTCTTCGATATCTCCGCGGGGTCGATGTCGACGTGGACGACGTCCGCGTCGGGCGCGAACGTCTCGACGCCGCCGGTCAGCCGGTCGTCGAACCGCGTCCCGACCGCGACGAGACAGTCGGTGTGGGTGATGGCCATGTTGGCGTACCCCGTCCCGTGCATCCCCGCCCACGACAGGCAGAGGTCGTCGTCCTCGGGGAAGCTCCCGATGCCGGGCATCGTCGTGACGACCGGAATCCCGCGCTCGCGGGCGAACGCCCGGGCCTCGGCCGTCGCCTCGCCCTTGATGACGCCGCCGCCGAACAGACACAGCGGCCGGTCGGCGTCCTCGATGGCGCGGGCGGCCGCGGCGACTTCCTCGGCGTCCGCCTCGGGGTCGGGCGTCGACCGCGCGGGCGGGTTCGCCGGGCCGGGCGCCCGGTCCGTCTCGTCGAGCGAGACGTCCTTCGGGAGGTCGACCAGCGTCGGACCGGGACGGCCCGTCCGGGCGAGTGCGAACGCCTCGCCGACGGTGTCGCCGACGGTGTCCGCGTTGTCCGCGAAGTAGTTGTGCTTCGTGATGGGGGCGGTGACGCCGGTGGTGTCCGTCTCCTGGAACGCGTCCGAACCCACCATGTCGACGGGAACCTGCCCCGTCAGCGCGAGCACCGCGTCCGAGTCCATCGACGCGTCCGCGATGCCGGTGACGAGGTTGGTCGCGCCCGGCCCCGAGGTGGCGAGACAGACGCCGGGGTCGCCCGTCACGACGCCGTACGCGTCGGCGGCGTGGGCGGCCCCCTGCTCGTGGGCCATCGTCAGGTGCTCCACGGACGAACTGTACAGCGCGTCGTAGATGGGCATGATTGCGCCGCCCTGCACGCCGAACGCGCGCGTCACGCCGGCGGCTTCGAGCGCGGCGATGACCGACTCCGCGCCGGTGGCCGGCGTCGCCGCCGCGCCGTCGCCGCTCGTCCGCTCGCCGTCTACCTCGGCGCCGCCCGCGTCGGTCGGTTCGTCCTCGGCGCTCTCCTCGGCGTCCGCGGGCGGATTCGTCGACTCGCTCATGGGGTGGCTCCTCGCTGTCGGGCTGTCATCTGTGTGCTTGCTGTGGTGTCGGTATGTCGGTCGGTTCGCGGGCGCGGTGTCGCGCCCGCCGGTCCGCGATGCGGTCGAGCGTGGTCGGGAGAAGTGGGGGGTGTAGGGGTGGCTATACCCCTACAATACGCGTGCCCCCGACGAGCGCCGGCGTCGCGGCCGCTCCCTCGGTGGGGCGGACGCGGTCGGCAGTCGTCGGGGCCATCTCGTCCGTCGCTATCGCCCCGGCGGGTAAAACCGTACCTCGACCGGCAAAGGTTGCATCGACCCGCGTCCGGGGGGGATACCCGCCGCTGGCCGGACGCGTCGAACGCGGAGGGAGCCATCAGATCCGCGCCCCCCGCTCGTCGGCCTCGTCGGCCCGTTCGACCCCCGTCTCCTCGGCGAACCGTATCACGTCGTCCATGGTGACGCGCCCCTCGGCACCGTGGTCCTTGACGCGGCGGGTGACGGCGCGGACCTCCTCGTCGGTCGGGTCGAACCCGGCGTCGCGCAGGCGCTCGCGGACGGAGTGGGTACCGGTGTGTTTGCCCATCACCAGTTCGCGCTCCGCCCCGACCATCTCCGGCGTCATCACGCCGGGTTCGAACGTGTCGCTGTTCTCGATGACGCCCGCGGCGTGGATGCCGGACTCGTGACTGAAGGCGTTGCGTCCCACCACGGACTTGTTCGGGGGGACGGCCACCTCGCTCACGCGCTCGACCAGCCGCGACAGGGCGGTGATGTGCGTCGTCTCGATGCCCGTGTCGGCGTTGTACAGCGCCTCCGCGGCCATCACGACCTCCTCGAACGCGGCGTTGCCCGCCCGCTCGCCGATGCCGTTCACCGACACCTGCATCTGGTCCGCGCCGGCCTCGACGCCCGCGAGCGCGTTCGCGGCGGCCAGCCCGAAGTCGTCGTGGGTGTGGACGTCCACGCGGGCGTCCGTGTGGTCACAGACCACCTCGATGAGGTCGCCGAAGCGCCGGGGGGTGGCGACCCCACAGGTGTCGGGGATGTTTATCCAGTCGGCGCCCGCCTCGGTGGTCGCCTCGATCATCTCGACGAGGAACGGCTCGTCCGTCCGGGTGGCGTCCATCGGGGAGAACATCACCTCCGCACCCGACTCGGCGGCGCGTTCGACCGCGGCCACCGAGCGCTCCTTCACCTCCTCGCGGGTGGAGTGCATGGAGTCTTCGATCTGCACGTCGCTCGTCGAGGCGAACGTGTGGATCATGTCGACGCCCGCGTCGATGGCGGCGTCGACGTCCTTGTCGACCACGCGCGCGAGTCCGCAGACCGTCGTGTCGACGTCGGCGGCGATGTCGGCGACCGCCTCGAACTCCGCGTCGGAGTTGACGGGGAACCCCGCCTCGATGACGTGCACGCCGGCCTCCGACAGCGCCGTGGCTATCTCTCGTTTCTGTTCGTAATCGAACGACGTGCGCGGTGACTGTTCGCCGTCGCGCAGCGTCGTGTCGAAAATCCGTACCGTCTCGAACTCGTCAGTGGCACTCAGCGTGCCCTGGAAGAACTCGTTCCGCCGGGCTGGTTACCGACGAGTCCTGGGGATGGGACATCACTCCGTCTGTCCGCCGAACTCCTTGTAAAGGGTTTCGGTCAGACAGACTCGCCCCGTGCGCCGTGGTTACACGATTCGCACCCGGTCCGCGGAAAACCGAGCGACTGCGACGACTATCATCGGTACGGTACACCTTATATCGAGTAATATCATTCCGATTCCGATTCCACGATTCACGCCGAGTCACGCGGTGTCGCCCTCGCCGACCGAACGCTTTTGCCGGGTGGCGACGACCGGAGGGGTGATGACCGACTTCGGCCTGGACCTCCAGGACGCCGAGGACCAACTCGACGGCGAGATCGCCGGCGAAGTCGTCCTCGGCGTGCTCGACGGGGAGACGGACCCGGACGTGTGGGTCCGCAACATCGAGTACGGCAACGTCCTCGTGCTCGCCGTCGTCGGCGACATGAACGAACTCGCCTCGGGATTCGCCCGCGAGGTGTCCGACATGGGCGGCGAACTCACTCACTTCCGCGGGTTCCTCGTCGTCTCGCCGCCGAACGTGAACATCAACACCGACCGCCTCGGCGACTAGTCCCTCTCCTCCGTCTCGGTGCGCCCCGAGAACCGCCGAGTCTCTGCGCCGCAGGCCGCACACGAGAGGACGTACACCTCGGCGCCGTCGCGGTCCTCGGCGCGTTCGAACTCGCGGTCGGTCACCGCCCCGCAGGCGGGGCACCGCTCCTCGACGACCGCCCCGTCGTCGTCCTTCGGCGCGCCGACCGCGAGGAGCCGCGCCGGTTTCCCGCCGACCGCGACGGCCCGGTTCGGCGCGTCCGCCGGGACGAAGAACGCCTCGTCCGGACCGACCCGGTACGCGCCCTCGGGGGTCTCTACCTCGAGTTCGCCCGCGAGCACGTAGAACAGTTCCTCGTGGCCCGGGTGGCGGTGGTACCCCCACGGCACCTGCTCGCCCGGGTCGGCCTCGTAGTAGTTACAGCCGAACGCCGAGACGCCGAGCGCCTCGTCGAGTTCCCGCTTGACGCGCGTCGGGTTCGGCGTGTTCTCGACGTCGCTCACCGCGACCGTGCGGTAGCCGTGCGCGGAGTCGTCCGGGTCGCCCTCGTCGCTGGTGTCGGTCACGCTCGGACGGTCGCGCGCCGGAGGGAAAACTCCGCCGCGAGCGCCGCGGCGTCTACCAGGTCAGTCCCTCGTAGGTGAGCCCCTCGCGCCGCTCGATTATCCGCCGACCGTCCACGACGACCGGGTCGGCCATCGCGTCGAACTCGGCGTCGAGCGCCGCGAACTCGTCCCAGTCCGTGACGACGACCGCCCCGTGCGCGCCGTCGAGCGCCGCGGCCGCCGAGTCGGCGTACTCCACGTCCGGGTACCGCTCGCGCATGTTCTCGACCGCCACCGGGTCGTACGCGACGGGGCACGCGCCGCGGTCGAGCAGCCCCTCGATGACCGGCCCCGCCCGGGAGTTGCGGACGTCGTCGGTCCCGGGTTTGAACGCGAGGCCGAGGACGGCGACCCGCTCGCCCGCGACGTCGACGTGGCGGTCCAGCAGCGAGAGGAGGCGCTCCGGCTGGCGGTCGTTGACCGCGACGGCCGCCTCCAGTAGCTCCGGCTGGTACCCCTTCTCGCGCGCGGCGGCGACGAGTGCGGCCACGTCCTTCGGGAAACACGACCCGCCCCAGCCGACGCCGCTCCGGAGGAAGCTCGCGCCGATGCGGTGGTCGAGTCCGATGGCGTCGGTCACCTCGTAGGCGTCGACGCCGTACTCCTTGCAGATGTTCCCGAGTTCGTTCGCCAGCGACACCTTCGCCGCGAGGAACGCGTTGTTGGCGTACTTGATCATCTCCGCCTCGCGGGTCCCCGTCTCCACGACCGGCACCTCGCGGTCGAGCGCCGTCAGGAGGGGGGCGTACGCCTCGTGCAGCGCGTCGAGCGCGGCGTCGTCCCCGTCGGCGCCGAAGACGACCTTGTCGGGGTCGAGGAAGTCCTCGACCGCCGCGCCCTCCCGCTGGAACTCGGGGTTCATCCCGACGTGGAGTCCCTCGCCGGGTGTCAGTCCCGCCGCGTCGGCGACGGTCGGGGCGACCATCTCCGCGGTGGTGCCCGGAATCACGGTGCTCTTGACGACGAGCGCGTGTTCGTCGGCGCCCGCTGCCGCGAGCGCCTCGCCGAGCATGTCCGCCGCCGCCTCCACGATGGAGGTGTCGACGCTCCCGTCGTCGTTCGAGGGCGTCTGGACCGCGAGGAACGTGAGGTCGGTGTCCGGTACCGCGTCGTAGTCGGTCGTCGCGCGGAGTCGCTCGCCCGCGTTCGCGGCGACCAGTTCGTCCAGTCCGGGTTCGTGAACCGGCGGCCGGCCGTCGTTGAGCGCGGCGACCCGCTCGTCGTCGACGTCGACCGCGACCACCTCGTGACCCAGGTCGGCGAAGCAGGCGGCGACGCTCGCGCCCACGTAACCGCACCCGATGACGCTAATCTCCATCGACCACTGGTATCGTGTCAGAGGTTATCGGTCTTCCGCCGCTCGGCCGGCGTTCGGGGTCGTCCCGTCGGCCGCGCCGTCACCCGCCGCGTCGTCGTTCGCCGTCTCCGCGGCGGCTACCAACACGAGGTGGTGTCCGTCCGCGTCGTACAGTTCGACGCTCCCGTCGGCGCGTTCGAGCGGGTGGACCGCCGCCTCGTCGCCGAACGCGCGCTCCGCGGCCGCCGCGGGGTCCGCGACCCTGATTCCGAGGTCGACGTGGACCCCACCGCGGGCGCCCGCGAGTCCCAGTTGCGGCTCCCAGAGTTCGACGTCGAAGGGAGCCTCCGCGCCGGCCGGCCCCCGGAGCCTGACGCGCCGCCGCTCGATGCCGCGGTCCACGGGGTCGAACCCGAGCGCGCGGTACGCCCGCTCGGCGTGGTCGAGGTCCGCCACCTCCAGCACCACCTCGAACACGCCGACGAGCCCCGCTCCGTGCTCGGCGATGCCGCCGATTTCCGGGCAGTGGCCGTCCTCGTCGAACGGGTACAGCGAGCGGAACGACCCGAACGACACCTCCTCGGCGTCCGGGAAGCGCGCGCGCCACGCGTCGTACTCGCGGGGCGGCGTCTCGAACGCGAAGTGAACGTGGAGTCCGCCGCGCGGGACGGACTCGGGCCGGCGGCACACCAGCGCCGTCCCGCCGACGTCGAACGCCAGTTCCGTCCGGGTCCGGCGGGTCGGGACGAGACCGAGGCGGTCGGCGTAGAAGCGCGCGGCTCGGTCGAGGTCGGCCACCTCCAGCGCGAGGTGGGCGAGCGCGGGGGTCCGGGACACGCCCGCACCCACGCGGCGACCGGACTTAAGCCCGCGGCGGCCCACCTGTCGGGCATGCCGATGAAAGGGACCGGCTCGACCGAACCGGCGGTCATCGACGAGTTCGACGGCGGCGTCGGCTGGCTGGCGTACCCCGACGAGAAGATGGCCCGTGCGAGCCACGCGCTCGCCGTCGACGGGGAGGTCTGGGTGCTCGACCCGGTCGACGCGAAGGGCGTCGACGACCTCATCGCACGCCTCGACGGTGACGTCGCCGGCACGGTGGTCTGTCTCGACCGGCACGAACGCGACGCGGACGTCGTCGCCAACCGGCACGACGTCCCCGTCTACGTGCCGGACTGGATGACGGGCGTCGCGTCGGACCTCGACGCGCCGGTCGAGCGGTTCGGTCGCCGGCTGGGTGGGATGCGCGCGCTCACGGTGAAGAACGGGTCGCTACCGCCGTGGCAGGAGGTCGGCCTGTACGACGACGCGGGCGGCACGCTGTACGTCCCCGAGACGTTCGGGACCGTCCCGTTCATGGCTGCGCACGGGGAGCGCCTCGGCGTCCACCCCATGCTCAGGCTCGCGCCGCCGCGGCGTCCGTTCCGCGGTATCGACCCCGAACGGGTGCTCGTGGGCCACGGCCGCGGCGTCCTCGGCGGCGGCGGCGACGCCCTCCGGGCGGCGCTCGCCTCCTCGCGCTCGAAGGCGCCGTCGCTGTACCTGCAGGCCCTGAAGTCGTTCGTCGGGTGATTCGAGCAACGCGGGTCGCTCCGGGAGCGTAGGTCGGCGCGGCGGAAGACGACTGCGTCCCCCGACCGGCCCGCGGACCGACGACGCGGCCTTTTTACGCCGCGCGCCCCCACTCCGGGTGTGGTTTCCGTCACACGCGACCTGCTGTCGGTGCTGCTCGAACGCGCCGACGCGCAGGACCCGGGGTCGGTGAACGTCCCGCTCGACGCCACGCCGGCCGGCGGGCTGTCGGGGGACGTGGACGGGCTGGACCCCGAAACGCCCGTGCTCACGCACTTCTACTTCCCGGGAGCCGGTGGCTCCGTCGCCGCCGTCTTCGGGATGGACCTCGGCACGCCCGCCGGGCGCGCGCGGTTCCTCTCGCACCCCGACGGCGACCCCCGACTCACGAAGGCGGACGACCTCGCGGCGGTCGTCCTCGTGGCGACGCCGCCGTACGGAGTCGACGACGTCCGCGCGTACGACCGGCACGGACGGGGGCTCGACCTGCGGATACTGGACGCCGTCCCGCCCGAAGAGCGCATCGCGGACGACGACGGCGAGACCGACGCCGACGCCGGCGTCGACTACTCCAGGTAGCCCAGGTCGCGAAGCTGGTCGGTTATCTCGTCGAACTCCGCCTCGCTCAGCGAGCCCTCCTTCTGGTGCTGGATGACGATGCTCCGGAGGAGGAACCGGACGAGGTCGCTCGTGGACGAAAAACTCGTCCCCTCGATGGTCTCCTCGACTCGCTCAGCGAGGTCCTTCGGGATGGAGACGGTAGTGTAGTCCGTCACGGTCCGACGTGGGTGTGCTGTGCCGATAAGGGCGACGGTGACGGCCGCGGCCGGGTCGACGAGGCCCCTACCGCTTTAGTCCCCGGGGAGCCAACGGGTCCTCGATGGGAGTCAGACCGCCACAGGGAGGGTCGTCGGACCCCGACGCCATCGCGTTCGGTATCGCCGCCGTCGACGAGCGACTGGACCACGCGGGCGTGCAGTTCCCGGCGACGACCGACGAGGTCCTGGCGGCGGTGGACGACACGGCGGTGCCGTACGACGCCGGCGGCGGGACGCTCGACCTGGCGGACGCGCTCGACCGGGTTCCCAACGACCGGTTCGAGACGGAGACGGAGTTCCTGAACGCGCTCCACCCGGTGTTCGAGGAGCGCCGCGAGCGCGCGACCAGTTCACTCGTCTCGCGTCTGCGCGACCTGTTCCCCGGGTGAGTTCGACCCGGCGTACCCGACGCGCTCGGGTCGCGCGTCGGGGTGCCCGGCGCTGCTGGCCCGTTCGCGCGCGTTCGTCTCGATGCGGTCGAGCGTCTCGCGGTGGAGCGTCACGATGAGGTCCGAGAGCACGCCGAAGATGAGCAGTTGGACCCCGAAGATGAGCGCGACGCCCGACGCCACCGCGAGCACCTCGTGCGAGACGCGCGGCGGGACGAACCACTCGTAGGCGACGTACGCGGCGATGACGAGTCCGACGAGTCCGGAGAGGCCGCCCGCGCTCCCGAAGTAGAACAGCGGGTTCGACGTCTTCGCCTGCCGGTAGATGGCCATCAGGATGATGCCGCCGTCCTTCACCGGGTGGAGGTTCGTGTTCGACCCGTTCGGCCGCGGCAGGTACGTGATGGGGACGACGGCGGTCCGGATCCCGTGGCGCGCGCACTCGACGGACATCTCCGTCTCGATGCCGAACCCGTCGGCCGTGAGCGTCAGCCGCTCGAACGACCGCCGCGTGAACGCGCGGTACCCCGAGAGGATGTCCTCGAAGCGGGCACCGTGGATGCGGCCGAACAGCCCGTTGAAGATGCGGTTCCCCAGCGCGTTGAGCCGCGTCATCGCGTCCTCGTGGATGTCCGCGAACCGGTCGCCGATGACGTGTTCGGCCTCGCCGGCGAACAGCGGTTCGAGCATCGCGTCCGCGTCCGCCGCGCGGTAGGTGGAGTCGGCGTCCGCGAGGAGGACGTACTCCGTGTCGACGTGCTCGCGGACCGCCTCCCGGATGGCCTGCCCCTTTCCCGTTCCCGACTGGATGACGACTCGCGCGCCGGCGTCGCGCGCGAGTTCGCGCGTGCCGTCGCTCGACCCGCCGTCGACGACGAGGACGTTCTCGAAGCCGTGCTCGCGGAAGTCAGCGACGACGTCCGCGACCGTCTCCTCCTCGTTGTAGGTCGGGAGGAGGACGCAGACGGCGTCTCGGTCCATCGCTGGTTCGTGTTCCCGCTCGGAGGTAACGGCTTCGGGTCGGGTGCGCATCTGTCTCACCCCCACGTCACCCGGCGGACTCCTCGCGGGCCTCCCGGAGGCGGACCTCCGCCTCGTCGCGGTCCTCGGGGTAGCCGATGTCCATCCGCCAGCCGTCCATCCGGATGGCGTCGATGGTCCGCCCCGACTGGATGAGCAGGTCGACCGCGTCGGTCAACTCGTACTCGCCGCGGTCGCTCTCTTGGACGAGGTGACAGGCGTGGAAGATGGCGGGCGTGAACGTGTAGAAGCCGGTCATCACGAGCGTCGACCGGGGTTCCTCCGGCTTCTCGACCACCTCCAGTATCTCGCCGTACTCGTTCGTGCGGCAGACCCCGTAGCGGGACGCCTCCTCCTCGGGCACCTCCTCGACGAGGAACGCCGCGTCCGCGCGCGACTCGCGCTGTCGGTTGACCACGTCCCCGAGGTTGGCCCGGAAGACGTTGTCGCCGAGCATCAACGCGAAGTCGTCCTCGATGTACGGTTCCGCCTGCAACAGCGCGTGCGCGAGTCCCAGCGGCTCGCGCTGGTGGGCGTACGTGACCGGGTAGTCGCGGTACGCGTCGCCGTACCGCTCCATGATGCGCTCCTTCTTGTAGCCGACGACGACGATGAACTCCTCGACGCCGACGTCGACGAGGTTCTCGAACACGTCCTCGATGATGGGACGGCCGTCGACGTCGACGAGCGCCTTGGGTTTGTCCTCGGTGAGCGGTCGGAGGCGGGTTCCCGCGCCCGCGGCCAGGATGACCCCTTTCATGTTGCGGACCTCTCTCGTGGAGGGGTATATGTCCTCTTGTCCGCGTCGGCACGCGTACCGACGCGGGACGCGCCGTCGGCACGCTCAGTCGGGTCCCGCGCCGACCGTCGGCGTTTTGTACCGCGTGGCGAAACGGGGTGGCGTGAACCCCCGTCGCCTCCTGTCGCGTCTCGCCGGACTCGTGGCGCTGACGGGCCTCCCGTACCTCCTCTTCGCCGGGCTCTACCTCCTCCGCTCTCCCGAGGGGTCGCCGGCCGACAAGGACCCGAGCGCGGAGCCGTCGGTGAGCGTCGTCCTCCCGACGTACAACGAGGCGCGCATCGTCGAGTCGAAACTGGCGGGCCTGCTCGACTGGGAGTACCCGACGGAGAAGGTGGAGGTGGTCGTCGTCGACTCCAGCGACGACGAGACGCCCGAGTTGGTCGAGTCGTTCTTCGCCGACCGCGACGCGCCGACGCTCACGCTCATCCGCGAGGAGGAGCGCCGGGGACTCGCCGTCGCGCTCAACGAGGCGTACGCGGCCGCGAGCAACGAGGTGGTGGTGAAGACGGACTGCGACTCGCGGGTCGCCCCCGACGCGCTCCGAGAGGCGGTGGCGAACCTCGCGGACCCCGAGGTGGGGGCGGTCACCGGGCGCAACGCCGAGGTGCTCGGCGGGAGCGAGGTGGAGCGGGGCTACCGCGACGTCCAGGCGCACGTCCAGACGCTCGAGTCCCACCTCGACTCCACGTTCATCTTCCACGGGCCGTTCTCGGCGTTCGAGAACGACGCCATCGTCCCCGTCGACGAGGACTCCATCGCGGACGACACCGAACTCGCGCTCCGCATCCGGAAGAACGGGCTGCGCGTGCTGTTCGACCCGGACGTCAGGTACAAGGAGGCGTCGCACTCCGAGTTCGGCAAGCGCCGCACCCAGAAGGACCGCCGCGCGATGGGGCTTCTCCGGCTGCTGTGGCGCCAGCGCGACATGCTCGGCGGCTACGGCGCGTACGGCCGCGTGGTGCTGCCGTTCAACTGGTGGTTCATGCTCGTCTCGCCCGCGCTGGTGGTGACGGGCGTCGGTCTCGCCACGCTCGCCGGCCTCGCGCTCGCCGGGCCGTTCGGGCTCGCCGTCCCGCGGCGCTGGTCGCGTTCGTCCGCCTCGGCGGCCGCGACGCGCTCGGTCCGCTCCAGCCGGCGTACGCGCTGTTCGACACGCAGGTGTCGCTGTTCCGCGCGGCGGTCAAACTCCTCCGTGGCGAGGGCGACGGGACGTGGACCGTCGACGCGGAACTCCGGGACGCGTTCGAGTAGATGGACGTCCTCCTCGTCACTCACCGGTACCCCCCGCAGACGGGCGGCGTGGAGACGCACGTGCGGGAACTCGCCGAGCGCCTCGTCGAACGCGGTCACGAGGTGACCGTGGTCAGCGCCGACGCCGGCGGGGAGGGCCACCGCCGGGAGCGCCGCGCCGGGGTCCGGGTCCGCCGGGTCCGTTCGTTCCACCCGGGGGACGCGTTCTACGTCGCGCCGGGCGTTCTCCGAGCGGTCCGCCGCGCCGGTGCCGACGTGGTTCACGCGCACAACTACCACGCGCTCCCCGGGACGTTCGCGGCGCTCGGCGTCGACACCGAGGCGTTCGCGTTCACGACCCACTACCACGGCGCGAGCGCGTCGTCCCTGCGCGACAGGCTGCTGTCGCTGTACCGCCCGGTCGGCCGGTGGGCGGTCCGTCGGGCCGACGCGGTACTCGCGGTCAGCGACTGGGAGGCCCGGCGGGTGCGCGCGGACTTCGGCGTCGACGCCGAGGTGGTGCCGAACGGACTCGACGTGGCCCGGTTCGCCGGTGCGACGCCGGAGCGGCGCGACGGGCCGTACCTGCTCTGCGTCGGTCGGCTGGAGGAGTACAAGGGAGTACAGCACGCCGTTCGGGCGCTGTCGGCGCTCCCCGAGTACGAACTGGTCGTCGCCGGCACCGGCCCGTACCGCGAGGAACTGGAGCGACTCGCGCGCGACGCCGGCGTCGGAGAGCGGGTGACGTTCGCGGGCTACGTCGACGCGGGCCGGCTCCCGGGACTGTACGCCGGCGCCGACGCCTACCTGACGCTCTCGGGGTTCGAGGCGTACGGGATGACCGTCGCGGAGGCGCTCGCGGCCGGCACGCCGTGCGTGGTCCGCGCGGCGGGCGCGCTCGCCGACTGGGCCGGGACGGACGGCGTCGTCGCCGTCGACGCGACGGACCCCCCGGCCGTCGCCAGCGCCGTCAGGGAGGCCGTCGGCGCGCCCGTCGTCGCCGCCGCCGCGTTACCGACCTGGGCGGAGACGACCGACCGCGTCGAGGCGGTGTACGAGCGGCTGACGCGCGCGTGAGTCAGCTCTCGGGTCGGGAGCCGGCGCCGACCAGCCCGAGTTGTGCGAACGCGTCGGTGAACCCCGACAGCATCCGCTCGTAGTCGTACTCCGCGACGTCCGACCGGGCTCGTGCGCCCAGCCGCTCGCTCAGGTCGTCGTCCGCGAGCAGGCGTTCGAGCGGGTCCGCGAGCGCCGCGGCGTTGCGCTCGGGGACGACGAACCCGTTCTCGCCGTGGCTGACGACGCCCGCCGCCGCGGCCCCGACCTGCCCCGTGGCGACGACGGGCGTGCCGACGCTCATCGCCTCGTTGGCGACCAGCCCCCACGGCTCGCGGAACTCCGGGGTGTGAATCGACGGGAGGACGAACGCGTTCGCCAGCGCGTAGTAGCCGGGGAGGTCCTCGTTGTCCACATACCCCGCGAACGTCACGCCCGGGACGTCCGCCGCGCGCGCTTCGAGCGCGTCGCGTCGGTCGCCGTCGCCGACGACGAGGAGTTCGGGGGCCGGGTCGCGGTCCGAGCGGGAACGCACCCGCTCGAACGCGTCGACGAGGTACTCGACGCCCTTCTCCTTCACGAGACGGCCGACGTACAGCGCGACGGAGGCGTCCGCGCGAACCCCGAGGTCCGCGCGGAGGTCCGCCTCGCGATCCGACGACGGCGGGACGAACTGCTCGGTGTCGACCGTGTTCCACGCGAGGTGAATCTTTCCCGGGTCGACGCCGAGGTCCGCGAGGTACTCGCGGATGTGCGGACCGTAGACGGCGATGGCGTCCGCGCCGTGGTACATCCGGCGCACCAGCGGGAACGTGACGGTTCGCAGCGTCGTCTCCGGGACGTGCCACGCGCCGGTCCAGAGGACGAACGGCGTGTCGGTCGCCCGCGCGTAGAGGTACGCCGACTGCCCGCCGAACCCCTCGACCGGCGACCCGACGACGACGTCCGGGTCGTACCGCCGGAGGTGCGCGAACACCGTCGGGGCGACCCGGTACCGCTCGCGGAGGTCGAGGCCCGCGAGTTCGACGTACTCGAAGTCGCCGAACGCGCGCCACGACGCCTTCGTGTTACAGAAGAACACCGTCGCGTCGTACCGGTCGTCGAACAGTTCGTAGAAACCGGTCCGGTACGACGGGCAGAACTCCGTGACGATGGCGACGCGGGGGTGCACGTCTCGGGCCAAGAACGACATATGTATTTACGGTTCGCATCGAGAGGCAGTCGACCACCGAGCCATGTCGCTCGACACCTCCGACACGGTCGTCGCGCACGACCAGATGTGGACGTACGGCGGTGCGGAGCGGGTCGCGCTCCACATCGGCGCCGCGCTCGACGCACCCGTGTACACGACGTACGCCGGTGAGACGGCCCGCGCGGCCGCCGCCGACCTCGGCGTCGACCTGCGGACGTTCGCACAGGACCGCTACGCCGGGCTCGGGAAGTGGCGGCGCGTCGAGGGGTTCAAGAGCGCGTCGCTCACGCTCGACTGGCCGACCGCCCCGCTCGACGGGTTCGACCTCGTGGTGTCGGCGCACATGTTCACCAGACAGTACCGGACGCTCGACCACCAGTACCTCATCAACTACTGTCACTCGCCGCCGCGCTGGATAAACGACCTCCTCCGACACCGGCTCTCGTCGCTCCCGGACGCCGTGCGGACGCCCGCGAAGGCGTACGTGGCGGCGATGGACCTGCTCGACGCCCGGTCGGCCGACCGGGTCGACGCCTTCCTCGCCAACAGCGAGGTCATCCGCGACCGCATCCGCCGCTACTACCGGCGGGACGCCACGGTCGTCTACCCGCCCATCGACACGGAGGGGCTCACCCCCGGACCCTCGGAGGGCGACTACTACCTCATGGTCGGGCGCGTCGTCGAGTCGAAGCGGCCGGAGACGGTCGTCGAGGCGTTCGGCCGGACCGACGCGACGCTCAAAGTCGCCGGGACGGGCGACAACGAACCGCTGGTGGGCGAGAGCACGTTCGAGCGAGTCCGCGCCGGGGCCGGTCCGAACGTGGAGTTCCTCGGCTACGTCTCCGACGAGCGGAAGGCGGACCTCCTCCGGGACGCGAAGGCGGTCGTCTACGTCCCCGTCCGCGAGGACTTCGGGATGGTCCCCATCGAGGCGCTCGCGGCCGGGACGCCGGTCATCGCCGCGAACGAGGGGTTCCCCGCCATCGCCGTCGACGACGGCGAGACGGGTGCGGTCGTCGACCCGACGGTCGCGGGCATCCTCGACGGTATCGAGCGCATCGAGGCCGGGACGTTCGACCCCGAGCACCTCGCGTCCGTGGCGTCGGCGTACGACGCGTCGGTGTTCGAGGAGCGGATGCGGGCGGTCGTCGAGCGGTTCTGCGCCGACCCGGAGCGCTACCGACGGTCGGACGACCCGCTGCTCGACCCGGAGGAGTGAGCCGCCCCGGAGCGCCGTCGCGCCACCGCGTGAGGCGGCGGCCCGGCGAGCGTCTCTCGTCCCGTCCGGACGCGCCGCCACGCGGGGCGGCGACCGCCGCGTATCTCACTCCTTAAGTTCCGCGGGGTCACACCTGCGGGCAGATGGCGGACGCGGCCGACTCGGACCTGGGATTCGAGACCATCAAGGGGTCGGCAGCCAAGGCGTTCCTCGCCGTCGTCGGGTTCGCGGGGACCGTCGTGTTCGCGAACCTCCTCGGCCGGACCTCCTTCGGCGCGTACTACCTCCTCCTCTCGGTGGTGCAGGTCGTCGAGCGCCCCGCGAGCGGGGGCGTCGTGGAGGCGGGACAGAAGCGCGCCTCCGAGACGGGCGCCGACGAGTTGCGCGTCCTCGGCGGGATGCTACTGCTCGTCGGCGGGTGGGTGGTGCTCGCCGTGGCGGTGGCGTTCCTCCTCTCCGAACCCCTCCGGTCGTACACCGAGGTTCCGGAGGCGGTGCCGCTGTTCGCCGTCGCGCTCGTCGCGCTCTCGCAGTTCCACGTGTTCATGGCGGTGCTCAACAGCCGCGGCGCGGTGGGGCTGGCGACGTGGGTCGACGCGGCCCGGTCGGTACTCACGCTGCTCGGCCAGCTCGCACTCGTGCTGCTCGGGTGGGGGGTCGTGGGGATGGCGCTCGGGTTCACGCTGGCGACGGCGGTGACGGCGGTGGCGCTCGCGGGTCTGCTCGCGGTCCGCCCGCGCCTCCCGGGCCGGGCGACCGTCGAGAGCCTCGTCGCGTACGCGAAGTACAGCACGCCGACGAGCCTGCTGTGGAAGACGTTCGACCGGTTCGACGTGCTCCTCCTGGGCCTGCTCGTCGGGGCGGGTGCGGTCGCGGACTACGAGATCGCGTTCAAGCTCACCGTGCCGGCGCTCCTCGTCTCCGAGTCGCTCGGGACGGGGCTGATGGTGCGGGGGAGTGCGCTGAGTTCGGCGGGCGACGACGAGGCGTTCGTCCGCGACCTCTCGAACGGCATCGGCTTCGCGAGCGTCCTCGCGATTCCCATCCTCTTCGGCTCGCTCGTCGTCGCCCGACCCCTCGTGGTTACGGTGTACGGCGCGGAGTACGCCTCGGCGACGTCGCTGCTCGTCGGGCTCTGCCTGTTCCGCGTGTTCTCGACGCAGGCCGGCACGCTGGCCAAGACGATTCGCGGCCTCGACAGACCGGACCTCGCGCTGTACCTCGCGGCGCTCGGACTGGTCGTCAACGTGGCCCTCGGGATTCCGCTCACCCTGTGGCTCGGTGCGGTCGGCATCGTCGTCGCCACCGTCGTCGCGGAGGCGGTCCGGTACGCGGGCTACGTCGTCGTCCTCCGGCGACTCCTCCCGGACGTCCGCCTGCTCTCGCGCCCCATCTTCGAGCAGGTCGGCGCCGCCGCGGTGATGGCGGCCGCGACGTTCGCGGCCACGCGGGTCGTCGACCCCGTCGGCGTGGTCGGCCTCTCGTTCGCGCTCGTGGTCGGCGCGACCGTGTACGGCGTCGTGCTGCTGGGCGTCGGCCGCCGGCACCGGAACACCGTCGGCGCCATCGTCGAGCGGTCCGCGTTCGCCGACCGACTCCCGCTCGCGCTCCGGCGGTGGCTCGTCGATTGACCCGACTCGACCGACCGGTCCGTTCGCTGGCGAACCGGGTTCCCGGTCCCGGAATCAAAACGTTCATTCTGATGACGGGAGCACGGTTCCGCATGAGTATCTCCTCCCGCGGTTCTCGGGGGACGGGTTCGCCGGAGGGGCGGGCCTGGCTTCTCGCGCTTGGCGTTCTCGCGACGGCGGTACAAACCCTCTCCGTCGCTCGCGTTCTCCTTCGACCGGGACGACCGCCGGTGAACGGCGACGCGGCAGTGTGGGAACACGGCGGGTGGTACATCACCGTCGGGGCGAAACCGTACGTCCACATCTGGGACCCGAAACCCCCGCTCAGCTTCGAGACGACTGCGATGCTTGCCACGCTGGTGGGTAGCGACCCGCTCGCCATTCATCTCTCGAGCGTGCTGCTCACGGCGGCTGCGGCTGTCGGGAGCGTGCTGTTGGTCGGTGCCCTCGCCGTCGAGTACACGGGCGACCCCCGAGCCGCCTTCCTCGCCGGCGTCTCGATGCTCACCCTGGCGGGGTTTCACTACTTGCCGGCGTTCGGGTTCCGTCCGAAGTATCTCTCGGTCGTCTGTCTCCTCGCTGCACTCCTCCTCGCCCGTCGCGGGTACTCGTTCCTCTCCGGCGCCGCTGCCGCGGCCAGCGCCGGCTTCTGGCAGTTCGGTGCGGGGGTCGCGCCGCTCGTGGTCGCGATGGCACTCGCGCGGTCACGACGGGACGCCGTAGCGACGGTGAGCGGCGCGGCGCTCGCAACGGTGCTCGTCCTCCTTCCGATCGCCGTTTGGGGGGCGTTGGTTCCGATGGTCACCGAAACGGTGCTGGCACCGATACTGACTCCCGAAGGACAGACGGTCCTGTTTCGGGCGGCCAAGGGACCGCTGGTTCTCGGATACACGACGGTCACCGTCGTTCTCGGTCTCCTCGGACTGTTCGTACACCGGAACCGGGCCCTGGAGCGGTGGCCCGTGTACGCGCTCGGCCTCTGGGCTGGCTTCCAGATTCTGCTCGTCGACTTCGACGGCTACCCCGATCTGTTCGTCGGCATGACCGTCGTCTCGCTCGGCGTCGCGTTCCTCGTTGCGGGCACCGACCGCCGGACGAGGGGAACCGTCGGCGCGCTGCTCGCCGTGTTGCTCATCGTCAGCGTCGGTCCGCTCGGCGGATTCGGAGTCGTGACGTACTCGGTCCCCGACCTCGGATATCCGTTCGCGCTCGCCGAGGAGACGCCGCCGAGCGAGCAACCCCTCCTCCAACACGTCGTCGTCGGAACCGGATACTCGATGGGGATGGCGGAGTCGGTGGGAACGTCGAACGAGACCGATTCGGCCGCGAAGGCCCCGGACATGACAGGTGAGATGCGTGATATCTTCTGGAACAAGCGACGGCCGGATACCTGCCACTACCGACTGAGCGTGATGGAGAGACAGTGGATTGACCTCACCGGTCGGTCGGTCGAGGACACCAGCTGTGGGGGTCTCCCGAAGGGGCTCCTCGGTCGCCCGTGACCCCTCTCGGGCCGGGGCCGGTTACTCGGCGTAGCCGAGCGCCGAGAGTTTCTCCTCGACGGAGCGTTGCGTCTCTCGGTCACGGTTTCCCGCGCTCGGCTCGTGCTCACCGGTGTCCTCGGCGGACGTGACGGCCCACGGTACCTGGCGGAGACACCGAAGCGGAACGCCGTGCGGGTGGCCGTACACGCCGAACTCGCCGAACGCGTTGCCGTGATCCGCCGAGATTACGACGCGCTCCGCATCGAGGTTTCGGAGCAGGATACTCACCTCGTCGAGCACGCAGCGCAGGTTCTCCGCGTACGCCTGCCAGACGGTCTCTCGGTCCAGTTCGCCGCGCCGAAGTCGATCCCACACGCTCCGCATACCGCCCCGCGAGCGCATACCCGGGGAGAGATCCGGCTCCGTGAGAAACGGGTAGTGGGGTTGCATGTAGTGTACGATGAGGCGTTCGAACGTCTCCTCCCGTCCATACCGGATCGTCGCGTCGGTCAACCGACGTGGTTCGACCGTCCCGAGTTCGTCGTTCCACTCCGTCCGCCAGACTTCGTCGAGGTGTTCGAACTGCCCCGGGTCGAGTTTCGACTCCGTATAAATATTCCCGCTCACGTAGACGGTTTCGGACATCTCTGCGGCGTACTTATCGGTGAACGTGTACTCCATCCACTCTTCGGACGTCGAGCCGACGGAATCGACCGACTCGATCCGGTCTAAGAAGGAATACTCGTCCGCTGCCCCGACGAGGAGGTCAAGTCTACAGGCGTCTAGGATGACGAGTACATCCCACTCGCGTTCGAAGACAGGCGTTCCTGGGCGAAGGGCACGGAACCGGCCGAGCGTTCCCGCATACAACCGGTAAGCGCTCTCGGGTGTTGCCGTCCGAAACGGGTCTCGGTCGAACCGCCGTCTCGTCTCTGTGTACCAGTCGGACAAACTCATGTGGTCGTTCGGTCGGTCGCGGTTGCTGGTTGGAATCGCTCTTCTCTCAGAACCCAGGGTGCCCCCGTGGCTCCGTGCTTCCGGGCGTCCAAACGGACGCGATGGCTGCGCTGTTCACGCCGTCTCATCGTCGTTTCGGCTCGCGTGTAGGAACGTCTCGCGGCGGTCCGTCGCTATGGTTTCGACGTCCAATCCTGCCTCGGCGAGTCTAGCTCGGATCTCTCGGAGCCGCACGCCGTGTTGGGGGTGGCACTCTATCACCGCCGACTGAACCTCCGAGAGTCGCTCCCCGAATCCATCAAGCACCTGTAACTCGTGACCCTCCACGTCGATCTTCACCACGTCAGGGGTCTCGGAGAGCGCATCCGCTCGGATGCACTCCACCTCGACCTGTTCGTCCCCGCGAGACCGGTCGAGTCGGTGGGTTCCAGTCGTGGCCCCCCCGGTTACGGCTAGCCGTCCCGTATACACGCTGTCCGAAAGAGCCCGCTCGTCGACGGTCGCGTCGAGGTCGTTGAGTGCCAGGTTCTTCCGCAGGTGCGCCGCGTTCCCTGGATGTGGTTCGAACGCTCTGACGTCGGCGATCGTAGCGAGGAAGCACGCCACAGTCCCGACGGCCGACCCGACGTCCCAGACAGTCATTCCCGATTCGATATCGGCGAGTAGGCGTTCGAGTACCACTCGTTCGCCCGCGAGCGAACGTGCCCGGTGGAGTTCCGTCGGCGTCTCAACGCGAAACTGCACAGCGTGACCGCTCACCACCGCACGGACAGTCTCCGGCGCGACTCCCGTTCGTATGAGGAGGTAGTCGCGAAACTTCATCGCGGTGTCCGCCAATTTCGCCACTGTCTGCACGTTCTCTACTGCTCGGGACGGACAGGGATATAATTCCAACGATATGAGATATAGTTTAAATCCGTTTAGTAATATATACGACTACGACGGAATGTTATCCGGGTCGACACTCCCGCGATTCGGGCGACACTAAAGCTATTTAATTACCGGTCTCGAAGGAACGCGTCGATGGCAGTCGCCGAATTCGCTATCGGCAAGGACGTCGTACGGGTCGCAAGCGGTAGACGGAACACCTCACTCCTGTGGTGAACGGCTGGTGGGGCGGATGACGCTCGTGGTCCTCGCGCTCGACGCCCTCGACGCGGGCCTCGTCGAGCGGTTCGACCTCGACGCCTACCGGGTCGGGACCGACGCCGACCTGGAGACGTACGCCGGGAAACTCGACCTGCCGTACACGCTCGAAGTGTGGACCACCGTCGCGACGGGCCTCCACGCCGACGACCACGGGGTCACGCGCGGCGGGACCAGCGAGTGGCGCAACCCCCTCCTCCAGGTGGCGAGCCGCGCGACGGGACTCCTCTCCGAGCGGAACCGGGCCCGGCTGGGGGAGTTCGTCGAGGAACGGTTCGGGGCCGAGCACTCGCTGGGGCGGACGGACGCCGAGACGATGTTCGACCGGCCCGGGCGGGTCGTCCACAACTGGCCGGGCGTGACCGACGGTCGCGACCTCCAGCGGGTGTGGACGCTCCTGAAGCGGACCAACGACGGCGAGTTGACCGCGGCGGCGTTCGAGCGGGAGACGATGGGTATCGCCGCCGAGCAGTTCGGCTGGGCGCGCGAGATGCTCCACCACGAGGTGGCCGTGGCCGGCGTCCACGTCCACGCGCTCGACGCGGCCGGCCACGCCTACGCCGAGGACGAACCGCGGCTCCGGCACGTCTACGAGCGCGTGGCGGGGTACGTCGAGGAGTTGGCGGACGCGCTCGGTCCGGACGACGACCTCCTCCTGCTCAGCGACCACGGCATGCGGACCCCCTACCTCGACCCCGACGAGCGGCCGGGGACCCACTCGTGGCGCGCGTTCGCGTCCTCGACGGCCGGAAGCGTCCCCGCGTCCGTCTTCGACGTCCGGGCGTGGGTCGACGACAACGCCGGCACCGCGACCGACGCCGGGGAGCGGGTCGACCTGCCGGAAGACCACCTCCGGGAACTCGGGTACCTGGAGTAGTCGCGTGTCGCCGGTCGACCGCCCGGTTCGGACCGCTCCGGTCACCGTCGCGCCGACCGACCACAAGACTTGATTAGCTCGTCGGGAGACGCACCGACATGAACACCCGGTCCTCTCGCGTCGTCCACATTCCCGACGCCGGCGAGGGGAACCCGTACCAGCGCAACCTCTGTGCGGCGCTCTCCGAGCGCGGCACCCCGGCGTTTCCCGTCGTCCCCGACCGCCCCATCGTGTTCGCGGCCGTCCGGGCCGCCCGGCGCCACGACGCCGACGTCGTCCACTTCCACTGGCTCCACGGGTTCTACTACGGCGACAACCTGGCCGAGACGACGATAAAGTCGGTCGCGTTCGTCGTCGAACTGCTCCTGTTGCGGCTCCTCGGCTGCCGGTTCGTCTGGACGGCCCACAACGTCGTCCCGCACAACGCCGAGTGGGACTGGTACCACGTCGCGTACCGGAGGATGTTCGTCCGGCAGTGCGACCGGGTCGTCGTCCACTGCGAACGGGCCGCGGACCGACTCGCCGAGGCGTACGACCTCACCCCGTCGGAGCGCGCGAAGTTCGCCGTCGTTCCCCACGGGAACTACGCCGACAACTACGCCACCGACGTGAACCGGGACGAGGCACGCGCCTCGCTGGGCGTCCCGTCCGACGGTCCTCTCTTCCTCTTCTTCGGTCAGCTCAGACCGTACAAGGGCATCGAGTCGCTCCTGACGGCGTTCGAGCGCGTCGCGCCCGCGAACGCCACGCTGGTCGTGGCCGGCGACCCGGCCGACGAGTCGTACTCCGACTCGCTCGACCGGTTGGCGAACGGTCTCGACCGGGTTCGACTCGACGCGGGGTACGTCCCCACGGAGGAGGTGGCGACGTACTTCGGCGCGGCGGACGCCGTCGTGCTCCCGTACCGCGACATCCTCACCTCCGGGAGCGCGATGCTGGCGCTCACGTTCGGGCGCCCGCCGGTCGTCCCGGACATCGGCTGCAACCGCGAACTGCTCGGTCCCGAGGCGGCGGTGCTGTACGACCCGGACGACGACGTCGAGCGGGGACTGCGCGACGCCCTCGCGGCTGACCTCGACCGGAAGGGCGAGGCGGCGAGCAGGCGCGCGGCGGAGTTGTCGTGGGACACCGTCGCGGAGCGAACGCAAGCAGTCTACGAACGACTCGACCCGGTCGACGGGAGCGGGTGACCACCCGGCCGGCCAGAGGGGTCGAACGGCTCCGCGTATCGGCGTTGATTCTCCCGCGAGAACGCTTATCCCGGCGTCTCGGTCTAAAACCTCAAACGAGGTATATGTCCCTCACCGAATTCGCCCGGAACGTTCGACTGAGGGGGGTCGAAGGCGGTCCGCTCGCTGCCGGCCGGTACGCGACAGAGGAACTCGCGTTCCGTGCGCCCCTCAGGCGCCTCGACGCGGCCGGCTATCGGTCCGGAACCTCGGTGTTCGACCGCGAGTGGGACGTCCTGCTCGTTCTGGACGGCTGTCGCGCCGACCTCATGCGCGAGGTCCTCGACGCGCGCGGAGGTGGGTCCGCGTTCGAGTGGGGGACCCACGACTCGGTCGCGAGTACGTCCTCGGAGTGGCTCCGCCGAACCTTCGACGACGAACGGGCCCGGAGCGCCGGCTACGTGACCGGGAACCCGTTCTCCGACTCGACGGTCGACGACTCGGCCGTCGGCTACCTCGACGAGGTGTGGCGGTACGCCTGGGACGACGAGGCGGGGACGGTCCGGCCACGACCGCTCACGGACAGGGCGGTCGACGCCTGGCGGCGGCGGGCGGAACACGGCATCGACCGACTCGTCGTCCACTACATGCAGCCACATTACCCCTTCCTGGAGAACCCAGTCGCCGACGGCGTCGACCCCGACGACATCGGCGGTGGGGGCGGCCCACGCAGCGCGTGGGACCGACTCCGCGACGGGGAGGTGACGACGGCGGAACTCTGGCGCGCGTACCGCGCGAACCTCGAACTCGCCTTCCGGGACGTGGAACTGTTCCGGTCGGTCGTCGACGCCGACAGAGTGGTTCTCTCCGCCGACCACGGGAACGCGGTCGGCGAGTTCGGCGTGTACGGCCACCCGGCGCGGATGCCGCTCGGGTGTCTCAGGGAGGTCCCGTGGGTCGAGACGACGGCGACCGCCACCCGGGAGTACAGCCCGTCGCTCTCCGAGTCGGCCGGCGCGCCCCGAAGCCCGGACGTCGACGACCGACTCCGGGACCAGGGATACCGGTAGACCGCTCTCGTCGGCACCGTCGCCGGCCGAGTCGACCCCGGCCGCCGTCACGCCGCGAGCGCCACTTCACAAGGCTTATCCACGTTTTCCGAATCCTACGACGTAATGACCAGGGCAAACGAGAGCGAGGGGAGTTCCTCCACCCTCGGGTTCGACTACGACTTCGAGGGGAAGTCGGCGGCGGAGGTCGCGGGGGACCTCTATCACGTCCCGGCGCTCCTCGTCGTCGTCGCGGTAATGTTGTGGATACGGCTCCAATCGTACGACAACTTCATCGTCGGCGGCGAGGTGTTCTTCTCCGGGAACGACGCGTGGTACCACCTCCGGGAGGTCAGCTACACGGTCCGGAACTGGCCGTTCACCATGCCGTTCGACCCGTGGACCTACTTCCCGTACGGCACGAGCGCGGGCCAGTTCGGGACCATCTACGACCAGTTGGTGGCGACCGCCGCCCTCGCCGTGGGTCTCGGCTCCCCCTCGGCGGACCTCGTGGCGAAGACGCTGCTCGTCGCGCCCGCGGTGTTCGGCGCGCTCACGGCCGTCCCGACGTACCTCATCGGCAAGCGCCTCGGCGGCCGCTTCGCCGGCCTGTTCGGCGCCGTCGTGTTGATGCTGCTCCCCGGCACGTTCCTCCGCCGCGGGCTGGTCGGGTTCGCCGACCACAACGTCGCGGAGCCGTTCTTCCAGGGGTTCGCGGTCGTCGCGCTCATGGTCGCGCTGACGGTCGCACAGCGCGACCGGCCCATCTGGGAACTGGTCGAGGCGCGCGAGTGGGACGCGGTGAGACCGACCGCGTACTGGAGCGCGCTCGCCGGCGTCGCCGTCGGTCTGTACATCTGGGTGTGGCCGCCGGGCGTCCTCCTCGTCGGTATCGTCGGCGTCTACCTGGTCTACCAGACGGTGAACGACCAGGCGAACGGTCGCTCGCCCGACCACGTCGCCTTCGTCGCCGCCATCTCGATGGTGGTGACGGCCGTGATGACGCTGCTCCGGTTCCACGAGCCGACGTTCTCGCCCACCCAGTTCGGCTTCCTCCAGCCGCTCGCCTCGCTCGCCGTCGCCGCGGCGGCGGTCGGACTCGCGTGGCTCGCACGCTGGTTCGACGCGCACGAGTTCGAGGACGACCGGCTGAACGAGTACGGCTTCGCCGGCGCGGTCCTCGCCCTGGGGTTCGTCGGCGTCGTGGTCACCGTGGTCGCCCCCATCGCGTTCTTCTCGACCATCCAGAACAACCTCCTCCGGTTCGTCGGGTTCAGCGCCGGCGCGGCGACCCGGACCATCGGCGAGGCGCAGCCGTTCCTCCAGTCGGGGTTCTCGCAGTACTACGGCCCGGTCGGCGTCGTCCTCGCGGAGTACGGCTTCGCGTTCATCACCGCACTCGCGGCGGCCGTCTGGGTGCTCGTCAAGCCGCTCTGGCGGCGCGGCGACTCGGGAGACTACCAGCTCGTCGGCGTCGCGGCGGCCGTCCTCCTGTTCGTCTTCGTCGCGCGCCCGCTGTACATCGCGGCGACGGAGTTCGTCGGGGTCAACGCCCAGTTGCTCGGCGTGGGGCTCGTCGCACTGCTCGTCTTCGCGGCCGTCGCGCGCGTTCGCTACGACGCCGAGTACCTGTTCGCGTTCGTCTGGGCGGCGTTCATCACGAGCGCCGCGTTCACGCAGGTCCGGTTCAACTACTACCTCGCCGTCGCCGTCGCGGCGTTCAACGCGTACTTCCTGCGCGAACTGCTGCTCGGCGTCGACGTGGACCTCTCGCTGGACCGCGCGCTGCCCGACCTGGAGACGTACCAGGTGCTCGCGCTCGCGCTCGCGGCGATGGTCGTCCTCGTCCCGGTGCTCGTCGTCCCGCTCTCGCTCGGGAACACCGGCAACGCGGGTATCGACCGGACCGACACCGCCTGGCAGGTCGGTAACAGCACCGCGCCGGGCGCCGTGACCATCTGGGACCAGAGCCTCGAGTGGATGCAGGACAACACCCCCGCGGAGGGGGACTACGGCGGCGCGGGTAACGCCGGCGAACTCGGCTACTACGAGACGTACGACGTGCCGGACGACGACGACTTCGACTACCCCGAGGGCGCGTACGGCGTCCAGTCGTGGTGGGACTACGGCCACTGGATAACGGTGCAGGGCCACCGCATCCCCAACGCGAACCCGTTCCAGGAGGGGGCGACCACCGCGGCGAACTACCTGCTCGCGCCCAACGAGAGCCAGGCGCACGACGTGCTCGCGCGACAGAGCACCGAGGGGAACCAGACGCGGTACGTGATGGTCGACTGGCAGATGGCGACCGCCGGCTCGAAGTTCGGCGCGCCGGTCGTCTTCTACGACGCCGGGAACGTCTCCCGGTCGGACTTCCTCACCCCGGTGTACAACCAGCAGGGGCAGTTCGCGTTCTACTCGCACGAACAGCGGTACTACGACAGCACGATGATTCGGCTCTACAAGTACCACGGGAGCCGGATGGAGCCGACGGTGAGCGCCGGACCGCTCGGCGAGTTCGTCATCGTCTTCGACTACGACGTGGTGACGAACGACGCCGGCCAGGAGTTCAGGATGGCTCCGCAGGGTGAGAACGCCACCGCCATCCGGACGTTCCGGAACATGTCCGCGGCCCAGGAGTTCATCGACCGGGACGGCAGCGCGATGGTCGGCGGCGTCGGGCCGTACCCGAGCGAACCGGTGCCCGCGCTCCAGCACTACCGGCTCGTACACACGAGCAACACGTCGGCGTACGCCTCCCAGCAGTACCAGCAGACGGTGCTTCGGGAGGCGCGCGCGACCGGCCTCCGACCGCAGTTGCTCCAGCAGACCTCCCCGCGCTGGGTGAAGACGTTCGAGCGCGTCCCCGGCGCGACCGTCGAGGGGTCGGGCGCCGACCCGAACGAGACGGTCACGGCCGTCGTCGAGATGCAGGTGCCGCCGCCGGCACCGGGCGGGAACGCGACGACGTTCACGTACGAACAGCAGACGACCGCCGGCCCCGACGGGACCTTCGAGTTCACGCTCCCGTACTCCACCACGGGGTACGACGAGTACGGTCCCGAGGAGGGGTACACGGACGTGAGCGTCCGCGCGACCGGCGCGTACACGGTGTACGGCGACGTGCGGACGAACGAGAGCTCGTACGTCGTCCGGAACCAGGCGTCGCTGAACGTCTCCGAGGGAGCCGTCGTCGGCGAGACCGACCAGCCGACGACCGTGACGCTGAGCGAGCAGGTGCTGCGGGAACCCCAGGAGAACGAGAGCGACGGTAACGAGACGGCGTCGAACGAGACGGTCGCGAACGGGACCGCGTCGAACGGGACGGCCGCGAACGAGTCCGGGTCGAACGAGTCCGGGTCGCTCGCGCCGCCGCTCCCGGCCGCCTCGGTGACCGGCGGCGGCGGACCCGCCTCGCTCGTCTCGGCCGGGGTGAGCGCCGCGCCCGCGGTCCGCGCCGACGACCGCCTGCCGGTCACCCCGTAGATGTCCGGAGGTGCCGGGGACGGACCGGACGGGTCGGTCACGACCGCCGAGTCGAGGGCGAACGCCGACCGGAACGCGGTCGCGGACGCCGAGTCGTACGACTACTCCTGGTTGGGGGTGTACCTCCGGGGCGTCTGTATGGGCGCGGCCGACGCGGTTCCCGGCGTCTCCGGGGGAACCATCGCGCTCATCACCGGCATCTACGACCGCCTCATCGCCGCGGTCACCGCCGCGGGACCGGACGTGGCACGCGACGCGCTCTCCGGGTTGACGGGGGACACCGGCCGGTTCCGCGCGGCCCTCGAACGGGTCGACGCGGCGTTCCTCGTCGTCCTCGGCGTCGGCATCCTCACGTCGGTCCTCTCGGTGACGCGCGTGCTCCACGTCGCCATCGAGAGCCGCCCCGCGCCGACGTTCGGGTTCTTCTTCGGGCTCATCGCGGCGTCGGCGTTCGTCCTCCGGAGGGAGGTCTCCCTCGACACGACGCGGCGTCGCGTCGCGGCCGCGGCGGGGTTCCTCCTCGCGTTCTGGTCTCCGGGTCGGCGTCGGCCGCGCTCCCGGAGTCGCCGGTCACGACGGCGTTCGCGGGCGCGTTCGCCGTGAGCGCGATGATTCTCCCCGGCATCTCCGGGTCGCTCATCCTCGTCATCCTCGGACAGTACGAACGGATGTCGGGCGCGCTCTCGACGTTCCAGGACCGCCTGCTCGACGTGGCGGGCGGGGCCGACCTCTCGGTCCTCGTCGGTCCCGGGACCACCGTCGTCTCGTTCATCGCCGGCGGGGTGGTCGGTCTCCTGACCGTCGCACACGGCGTCCGCTGGGCGCTCGAACGCGACCGGAAGACGACGATGGCGTTCCTCGTCGCGCTGGTGGTGGGTGCGCTGCGCGCGCCGGTCGCGAGCGCGACCGAGAACCTCGCGGAACTCGGGCGCGGGTGGACCGGCGAGGCGCTCCTCCTGTTCGCCGTCGCGGCCGTCGTCGGGGCGCTGCTGGTGCTCGCGCTCGACCGGGCTGCGGGCGGAATCGAACTGTAGCTCGGTCGTCGCCCGCTCTGCGGCCCCGAGCGGTCGGAAACTCCGCGGGCCGCCGGCCCGGTCGCCCCGAAACGCCGATAGGGTACCGGGAGCAAGGGCCGGTACGTGACCGACCCGACCGAGGTCATCAGCGTCCTGGTGGTACTCGAGTTCGTCGTGATGGCCTCGGTGGTGCTGCTCGTGGCTCCCTTCGAAGTCGCAGCCCCGCTCGTCCCGCTGCTGCTCGTGTTCGTAGTCGTTCTCCACCTGTACCGGTCGTGAGTCGGCCGGTCCGCTCCCGGACCGTCGGGTCTTTGGTGCCGCGACGCCCACGCTAGCGCGTGCAGAGCGGGGTTCACGAGGAGGTCGTTCGCGCGACCGGTCACGAGCACGTCAGCGCCGAACACACCAGCACGTTCGAGGTGACGAGCGACGACTGGCTCACGCCCGCAGGCGACTGTATCCTCGCGGTCGACGCCGACCGGACGCCGGCCGACTTCTCGCCCGGGTTCGTCGCGGCCTGTCGGGACGCCGACGCCACGGTCGCGGCGACGTTCGAGGCGGCGGGCATCAAGCAGACCGTCACCGGTCGAGGGCACCCCGACCTCACGTTCGACGGCGACCGGAGCCTCGTCGGCCGGACGAGCGACTACGTCGACGAGCGGACGGTACTCGTCGGCGCGGACGCGGCGGCCGCGGACGTCGACCGGAGACTGGTGACGGCGCTGTCGCGCGGCGCGCCGCTGACGCTCCGCCTGCGGGTCACGCGCACCGACTGACTCGCGCCGTCGTAGTAGTCGGGGCGAGACGCGAGCGCGTACGGGAGATGCGAAGCGGGACGAACGCGCCTGCCGCGTCGAGCGCCCGGAGCCTGCTCGCCCGTCGCCACTCGGCCCGAGCGACCCGGACGGCCTCGCGTCACCGGTCCCGCTCGGGCGTGCGTGGCTCCCGCGGGCTCACTCCGGCGAGGGTTCGTACGCGTCGCCGACGGGCATCCGGAGAATCCGCGAACGAACGGTCAGCGAGAGCGACCGGGCCGCGAGCGTCTCCCCGTCGAGGCTGAACGTCGCCGCGTCGGCGGCGGCGACGGACACCGTGAGCGAGGGGGCGTTCAGCCGCGTGATGTGTGGTGACTCCCGGCCGAACAGTCGCTCCACGACCCGGTCGCCCATCAGGTCGACCGGCGGCACGTCCTCGACGATGGTGATGTCGAACGCCCCGTCCTCCATGTTGGCCTGCGGGCGTCCCTGCGCCGGGAACCGGCGCCCGTTTCCGACGAGTGCGAGAACCGCGTCACCCTCCCAGACGGGCGCTCCCTCCCCGCGAGCGCCGACCCGGACGTCGAGGGGGAGCCCCTCGAACGAGGAGAGCGTTCTGAGCGTGGTGAGCACGTACGCCAGGACGCCGTACCGGTTCTTCAGTTCGGACGTCGTCTCGCCGCTCGCCTCCGCTGTGAGTCCGCCGATACAGGAGTTGACGAAGAGCCGGTGGTCGGCCACGCCCACGTCGATTCGCCTCCGCTCGCCGCGTTCGAGCGCGGCGAACCCCGACTCGGCGTCCGCGAGGCCGATGTTGTCGGCGAAGTCGTTCCCGGTCCCGACCGGAACGACTCCGACCGTGACGCGGTCGAACGCGTCCTCCTCGTCGACGCCGCGGACCACCTCGTTCAGCGTCCCGTCCCCGCCGGCCGCGGCGACGACAGACGCGCCGTTCCGAATCGCCGCTCGCGTGTGGGAGACGGCGTCGCCGTCCGACCGCGTCTCCTGGACGGTGTAGCCGTACTCGGTGGCGAGGGCACGGACCGTCTCGGCGTGTTCGCCGGTTCCGCTCACCGGGTTGAGGACGACGACCCGCTCCGTCTCGGCGCTACTCATTGTCCCTCTCAGTACGGCGGGTGGCCAGTTCGCTCTTGCGGGCGACTGCGGGCAGACGGGGCCGCCACCGGACGGGGTGTCGAACCCGGCCGTCGCGGGCGAGGACCGACACCACCTCACCGTCAAAATCCCGTAGACAACCCGTCACGAATCGTCGGTAACACCTTTCGAGACCGGTTCCGTGCGAACGGTCGGGACCGACCATGGCCGAATTCATCGTGGCTGGACTCGCTCCGCAGGATGCGGGGCGCGGTATCGCGCGGGTGACCAGAGCGGGGTTAGAGGAACTGGGAGCCGAGCCGGGAGACGTCGTCACGATCACCGGTCGCCGTCGCACGGTCGCGAAAGTCGTCCCCGGGTACGAGGACGACCCCGACGACCTCGTCCGAATCGACGGGAACGTTCGCGTCAACGCCGACGTGAACATCGACGACTCCGTGGAGGTGGAGGTGGTCGACCCCGAGCAGGCGGCGTCGGTCACGGTCGCGCTGCCGGACTACGTCATCCTCCGGGGGGCGGAGTCGCTCGTCCACCGCTACCTCGTCGACCGGCCCGTCGTTCGGGGGGACAGCGTTCAGATGCGCCTCCTCGGTCAGCCGTTCATCTTCCTCGTGACACAGACCAGCCCGTCCGGACCGACGCTCGTCACGCCTGAGACGGACGTCCGGGTCCGCCAGACCCCGATCACGGAGGAGGACCTCCGCGGCCAACAGACCACCCTCCCGGACACGACCTACGAGGACATCGGGGGACTCGGCCGCGAGGTCGACCAGATCCGGGAGATGATAGAGCTCCCGTTGCGGCATCCGGAGCTGTTTCGCCGTCTCGGTGTCGCTCCCCCGAAGGGGGTCCTGTTGCACGGCCCGCCGGGCACCGGAAAGACGCTCATCGCCAAGGCGGTCGCCAACGAGGTGGACGCCAGCTTCCACGAGATATCCGGCCCGGAGATCATGTCGAAGTACTACGGCGAGAGCGAACAGCACCTCCGGGAGGTGTTCGAGGAGGCCCAGAGGAGCACGCCGGCCGTCGTCTTCATCGACGAGATCGACTCCATCGCGCCGAGCCGCGACGAGGTGACCGGCGAGACCGAGCGCCGCGTCGTCGCGCAACTCCTCTCGCTGATGGACGGACTCGAAGCGCGGGGCAACGTGATCGTCATCGCGGCGACGAACCGCCCGGACGCCATCGACCCGGCGCTCCGCCGGGGCGGTCGCTTCGACCGGGAGATCGAGATCGGCGTACCGGGCCGCGAGGGGCGACTCGAGGTCCTACAGATTCACACGAAGGGGATGCCGCTGGCGGACGACGTGGACCTCGACGACCTCGCCGACCACACGCACGGCTTCGTCGGCGCGGACCTCGCCTCCCTCTCTCGGGAGGCCGCCATGCACGCGATTCGCCGCGTCCAGCCCGACCTCGACATGCAGGCGAAAGTCATCCCGGCGGACGTGCTGGACCGAATCGAGGTGACCGCGGCCGACTTCGAGGAGGCCCGCCAGAGCGTCGAACCGAGCGCGATGCGGGAGGTGTTTGTCGAGGTGCCGAACGTGACCTACGAGGACGTCGGAGGGCTCGACGCGGTCAAACACGAACTGGTCAGAGCGGTCGAGTGGCCGCTCCGGTAGCCGGAGATGTTCGCCAAACTCCGGACGGAGGCGCCGAAGGGCGTGCTCCTGTACGGACCGCCCGGGACGGGCAAGACGCTGCTCGCGCGCGCAGTCGCCAACGCGAGTGGGGTCAACTTCATCTCGGTCAAGGGCCCGGAACTGCTCGACAAGTTCGTCGGGGAGTCCGAGCGGGGAGTGCGCGAGGTGTTCCAGCGCGCCCGCCAGAACGCGCCGACCATCGTCTTCTTCGACGAGATCGACGCCATCGCACCCGAGCGGGGGGGGTCGTTCGACTCCCGCGTGACCGAGCGGGTGGTGTCACAGTTGCTGACCGAACTCGACGGGGTCGAGGAGTTGAGCGGCGTCTTCGTGCTGGGGGCGACGAACCGTCCGGACGTCATCGACCCGGCGCTCCTCCGGCCCGGTCGACTGGAGAAGAACGTCTACGTGCCGGTGCCCGACGCGGAGGCCCGGCGGGCGATATTCGGCGTCCACACGCGCGGCGTGGCGATGGACGACGACGTCGACCTCGACCAACTCGCCGAGGAGACGGAGGGGTACACGGGCGGCGACATCGAGGCGGTCGTCCGCGAGGCGAGTCTGCTCGCCATGGACGAAGCGGTCGCCGTCCTCGGCGACGACGCGGGGGCCGTCGACGAGTCGGGAACGGACGAACTGCTCGACGGGCTCGCCGTCTCTCGTCACCACTTCCAGCGGGCGCTCCGGAAGGTCAGACCGTCGGTCACGGCGGAGCGGCTGGAGTTCTACGAGGGACTGGTGGACGAACTCGGCGGGGAACCCGAGACCGACGCGGGCGAGTCCGACCTCAGTTTCCAGTAGCCGCGCGGTCCCCCACCGCGACCCGTCCGTTCTTGTGGCTCGCCCGCCCAGTAGGCGCATGGCCGACGACGAACCGGCGGAGAACATCAGCGGCGGCGACGCCGGCGGCGGCGCGCCCGCCGAGTTCTCCGTCGGCGACGGGGAGACCCGCGCCGAGGCGGTGGTCGACGCGCTCGGGGACCTCTACTGGCGGAAGGCGTACGGCGGGCAGGACGCCTTCGAGTGTCTCGTCCGGACCGTCCTCTCACAGAACACGAGCGACAAGGCGAGTCAGCCGGCGCACGACTCGCTGATGGGACGGTACGGCGAGGGCGGGGAGCGTTCGGCGGGCGACGGCGACCTCGCGGTGTCGCTCGCCGAGGCGGCCCGGGACGACCTCGCGGAGACCATCTCCTCGGCGGGCCTCTACAACCAGAAGTCGGAGACGCTGACTCGACTCGCCGGGCGCGTGGTCGAGGAGTACGGGAGCGCCGCGGGGTTCGACGAGTTCGTCCGCGAGGGCGACCCGGGCGAGGTGCGCGAGGCGCTCCTCGACATGAAGGGCGTCGGGCCGAAGACGGCCGACTGCGTGCTCCTGTTCGCCGGGGGGCGCGGCGGCGTCTTCCCCGTCGACACGCACGTCCACCGCATCGCGCGGCGGATGGGCCTCGCGCCGCCGGACGCGGACCACGAGACCGTTCGGGCCCACGTGGAGGCGGGCGTACCCGCGGAGAAGTGCGGGTTCGGGCACACCGCGATGATACAGTTCGGCCGGGAGTACTGCTCGGCGCGGAAACCCGCCTGTCTGGAGGGGCCGGAGGCGTGCCCGCTGTACGACCTCTGTGAGCGGGTCGGAGTCGACGAACTCTCGGGTGACGTGGTCGACCCGAGCGAGGTCACTGCGGGCGGCGACTGAACCACCCTAGTCGACCGTCTATGCCACCGAACACTCCGCCTCGGGCACGCCGGACACCGGAACCTCGGACTGTTCGTAGTCGAACTCGGACCCGAGCATCGGGAGCGAGAGTCGGTAGTCGAACGCGAGCGCGAAGTGCGAGAACGGGTCCGCGAGGAAGGCGGCGGGGTCGCTCCCGACGCCCGAGAACACCACGCCCGTCCGGAGGGTGACGACGCGGAACTGGCCCGTCGTCCCGACGAACGACGCGCCGAACGCGCCCTTCCCGCCGAGGTTCGTGAACAGGGAGGTGTACACCGTCGCGTCGATTCGCGGTCCTTCGGTCCCGATTTCGAGGTCCTTCCCCGCGCCGAAGCAGTCCTCCGGCGCGGCGGCGGCGGACCCCACCGGGACGAGGAGGACGAGGAGGGCGAGCAGACAGCGGAGCGCGATGCGTCTCGACACGGACGGATATCGTCGCCGCTCCTACAAAAATATTACCGGATGATTACCACGACGGCGAACCGGCTGGCATGGTGAGCCGGAGCGGGCCGTTGCGGTAATCACTACGTCTCGTACCGCGAGCGAGGCCGGGGGCCGAGCGAGCGGCCCTTTTGAACACGAACGGGTTTTGGCGGGGGTCGACGAGCGAGCGAAGAGGCCCCCGCTAACAGTGGTTCATTTGAAGCGAAACGTCTCGAGGTTCTTCGGCGCGAACGTCCGCATGTTGTAGTCGTGGTACAGCGACGACGAGAGGTCCTGCACGGAGCGCTCGTCGCCGTGGACGCACAGTACCTTCTCCGGCCGGGGGTTCATCGTCTTCACGAAGTTCTCCAGCCCCTGCCGGTCGGCGTGCCCGGAGAAGCCGTCCACCGTCTCGACGTTCATCTTCAGCGTGAGCGTCGAACCACGGCCGCCGCCGCCGCGGCCGTTGACCGGGATGTCCTCCCAGCCGTTCTGGATGCGTCGGCCGAGCGTCCCCTGCGCCTGGTAGCCGACGAACGTGAGCGTCGACTCCTCCTCGCCCCCGAGGTGGCGGAGCCACGACATGATGGGGCCGCCCGTGACCATCCCCGAGGTGGAGAGGATGATGCAGGGGCCGCCGTCGGCGACCTCCTGCCGCTCCTCCTCGCCACCGTCGATGTGGTTGAACTGCTCGGCGAGGAACGGGTTCTCGTCCTCGTGGAAGATTCTGTCGCGCAGGTCGTCCCGGAGGTACTCGGGGTAGGTGGTGTGGATGGCCGTCGCCTCCCAGATCATCCCGTCGAGGTGGACCGGCATCTCGGGGATGTCGCCGTTCCGCATCGCCTCCTCGATGACGAGCATCATCTCCTGGGAGCGCCCGACGGCGAACGCGGGGATGAGCATCTTCCCGCCGCGGTCGTGCGTCTCGTTGATGACCTCCTTGAGTTTGCGCTCGGAGTCCTCCTGGTCGGTCTGGTAGTCGTTGCGCCCGCCGTACGTCGACTCCATCACGAGCGTCTCCACGCGGGGGAAGTCGTTGACCGCGCCGTTGAACAGGCGGGTGTCGTCGTAGTGGATGTCGCCCGAGAAACAGACGTTGTAGAGGCCGTCGCCGATGTGGAAGTGCGACACCGCCGAGCCGAGGATGTGGCCCGCGTTGTGGAACGTGAGCTTCACGTCCGGCGCGATGTCGGTGACGTCGCCGTACTCCAGCGGCACGGTGTGTTTGATGGCCTCGCGCACCTGCGCCGACTCGTACGGCGGGGTGCGCCCCTCCTTCGAGGCGACGTCGAGGTAGTCCAGCGTGAGCAGGCCCATCAGGTCGCGGGTCGGCTCCGTGCAGTAGATGGGGCCGTCGTAGCCGTACTTGAACAGAAGCGGGATGAGCGCCGAGTGGTCGAGGTGGGCGTGCGTGAGCACCACCGCGTCGAGGTTCTGCGCGCCCGCCCCGAGCGCCTCCGGCACCTGGAGGTACGGCACCTCGCCTTCGGCGCCGGGCTTGTCGCCGCAGTCGATGAGCACGCGCGTCTCGGCGGTGTTGAGGATGAACGAGGCGCGCCCCACCTCGCGGCAGCAGCCGAGCGTCGTGATGCGGACCCACTGCTCGTCGGCCATCTCCTCGCGGTGGATGGTTCGGCCGACGCGTTCGAGGATGTCGCGGCGCTCCTCGCGCTCCTGTTTCAGGAAGTTCCGGACGTTGCTCACCGTCGAGGACTGGATGGGCGGCGTCCGGACGACCTCGGGCGTCCACCCGACCTCCTGCGTTATCTCCCGGAGCGTCGAGCCGTGCCGGCCGATGACCATCCCGGGTTTCTCCGCCTCGATGACCACCTCGCCGGTGTCCTGGTGGAAGTCGAGGTCCGTGACGCCCGCCTCCTCGGGGATGACCTGCTTGATGCGCTCTTCCGCATCCCGCGGGTCGGAGAGCACGTCCGGGTGGGGGCGGACGGTGATGCGCTTGCGGAGCTTCGACGCCAGGCGGCGTACGAGGTCGCCGTTCTGTGCGAACTCCTTGGGGTGGCGGGTGTACACCACCAGTTCCGGCCCCTCGTACTTCACGTCGGTCACCGAGATGTGGCTCGGTATCTCCGACTCGATCTGTGCCTTCGTGTCTTCGAGCTGCTTGTCGACTTGGCTCATACCTGCGAGGACTGGGTAACGCCGCTCCGTGTCGAAACGGCCCGGTCGGTCCGACTGGAAGAGTCCACGATACTGGCTCTCCGTTCGAGGTTCGGCCCTGTCGGGGCGACGAAAACCCGCTTACCCGACCGTATCCTCCCTGATTATAAAAGCCTTCCCAAACTGCAAGGTCTATGCCCGTCGAGGGGGAAGGTATGCGACTCACGCCCGCCCGCGTCCGCGCCGAACGCGACCGGGTCCGCGACCGGGGCGACGTGGTGGTCCCGCTGGTGAACGAGACGCGCGACGCGCTCGGCGACCTGTTCGACACCGACGTGGGCCGGGTGACGCTCGCCGCGTACCGTCGTGAGGTCGACGCCGTCTTCGCCGACGGCGACCGCGCGGTCAACGTCGCCGCGCTGTGCGGCCTGCTCCGCGACCTGGACGTCGAGGGCGACTACCCGGGGTTCGTCGTTGACGAACTGCTCGGCCGGCGACTGGCCTCGACCGTCGCGGGCGGCCAGCCGCTCGCGCTGCTGGCGGAGGCGACGTTCCACTTCGCCGACGCGCGGACGCACGGGAGTGACGACGACCCGGCGGGCGCTGACGACCTGGACGCGGCGCTCGCGGCGGGGTTCCAGACGCGCCTGCCGGGGTGGCGGTGGCGCGAGACCGACAGCCCGTTCGCGGTCCCGCCGGTCGGCACGGAGGGGGACGGGGAGCGGGCGGGGGACGCGGGGGCGGACGAGTGACGGACGCGACCGACCTCCGCGAGGCGACGCTGTGTCACCTCGTCGACGGCGAGCGGACGCTGCTCATCCGCAAGAAGCGCGGGGTCGGCGCCGGGCAGTACGTCGGGCCGGGCGGGAAACTGGAGTCGGGCGAGACGCCGCTGGAGTGCGCCGTCCGCGAGGTCCGCGAGGAGGTAGGGGTCGACGTGACCGACCCCGAGCGGGTCGGCGCGTTCGAGTACTACTCGGACGACTGGGACGCGCTCGTCCACGTGTTCCGTGCGACGAGGTTCGCGGGGACGCCCCGAGAGTCGCCCGAGGCAGACCCCGTCTGGGTTCCGGTCGACGACCTGCCGTTCGAGGAGATGTGGGCGACCGACCGCGCGTGGCTCCCCGCGGTGCTCGACGGCGGGACGTTCCGGGGGCGGTTCGTCTACCACGACGGCGAGCCCCGGGTCGTCGACGTGACGACCCGTGCGCCGTCGGAGTAGGCCTCGCTCGGGTCGCTACCCCCGTCTCCGCCGTCCTCGCGCTCCCGGTCGTCCCGCCCGCCGGTACGCTCTTGTGCGCTGGTCGCGGACCGTTCTCCGTGCCCCGCCGCCGCGCCGACACCGACCGTGTTCGCCGCAGCGTCCGCTCGGCCCCGCTGCCGCCGGGTGGCGCGTAGCCACCCTTCCCACCTCCTCTCCCTTCTCACCGCGACGCGAACGCACCGTGTTTAAGACGCCGGTCCGAAACCGACGATACATACGAGACCATGAGCGACACAGACGACGCCGGGGACGAGCAGGAACTCGGCATCACGAAGTCCAAGCAGTACGAGACGGGCGAGTGGTACGCGGAGGTCGTCCGGAAGGCGGAACTCGCGAACTACGGCCCGGAGGGGATGTCCGGGTTCATCGTGACCCGCCCCCGGGCGTACGAACTCTGGGAGCGCACCCAGGCGTTCCTCGACGGGAAGTTCAAGGAGACGGGCGTGCAGAACGCCTACTTCCCGATGTTCATCCCGGAGAGCTACCTCGAGGCCGAGAAGGACATCGTCGAGGGGTTCGACCCCGAGGTGGCGTGGGTGACCCACGGCGGCCGCGAGGAACTCGACGAGCGACTCGCGGTCCGGCCCACCTCCGAGTCCATCATCACCCCCTACATCGCCCAGTGGGTGCGGAGCCACCGGGACCTGCCCCTGCGCGTGAACCAGTGGTGCTCGGTCGTGCGCTGGGAGGCCACCGAGACGAAACCGTTCTTCCGAACCAAGGAGTTCCTCTGGCAGGAGGGGCACACCGCCCACGCCGACGAGGAGGACGCGTGGGCGGAGACGATGCTCCGCCTCGACCAGTACGAGTCGGCCTACGAGGACGCGCTCGCCATCCCCGTGCTCCGGGGCCAGAAGCCGGAGCACGACAAGTTCCCCGGCGCGGACACCACGACGAGCGTCGAGGCGCTCATGCCCGACGGCAAGTCCGTCCAGGGGGCGACCTCCCACTACCTCGGCACGTCGTTCGCCGAGGCGTTCGACATCACGTACGCCGACGAGGACGAGGAGGAGCAGTTGGCGCACACCACCTCCTGGGGGTTCTCCTGGCGCGCGCTCGGCGCGCTCATCATGACCCACTCGGACGACCAGGGGCTGGTGCTCCCCCCGACGGTGGCGCCCGAGCAGGTGGTCGTCGTCCCCATCTGGCAGTCGGACACGCGAGACGAGGTCCTCGAGTACGCCGAGGGGGTCGTCGAGGACCTCGAGGCGGCGGGCGTCCGGGTCGAACTCGACGACCGCGACACGCGCAACCCCGGCTTCAAGTTCAACGAGTGGGAGCTGAAGGGGGTGCCCGTTCGGTTCGAAATCGGTCCCCACGAGGTCGAAGACGAGGAGGTGACGGTCGTCCATCGGCCGGACGGCGAGACGACGACCGTCGACCGCGAGGGGGTCGCCGAGACGACGCAGGAGCACCTCGACACCGTGTACGGGAAACTGTACGCGGCCGCCGAGGAGCGCCTCGAGGGGGAGGTCCGCGAGGCGGACGACCGCGCGGGCATCCTCGGCACCATCGGTCAGCACGGCGGCTACGTCGCGGCCCCGTGGTGCGGCGAGGAGGCCTGCGAGGACGATATCAAGGAACAGATCGCCGCCGAAATCGTCATGGTGCCGTTCCCCGAGGACGACGAGCGCCACGGCGGCGACCACGGCGACGCCTGCGCCGTCTGTGGTGACCCGGCGACGCGCACCGCGTACTTCGCCAAATCGTACTGAGCCGGGTACCGACCGGCGTCCGGTTTTCCGGTGATATTACGAACGATTGTCGTGCTACTCCCCGTCACGAATTGACGGAGTTCCAGTATTCAACTTCACCACCCGCGATACACACGAAAATCGGGTGTTCGTCGCGTTCACGTCGAGCGGTTCCGTCGGTTCCGGATAGGAACTACCTATTATTCCCTAGTATGGTAGTAATACGCCCTTATCCCTTCAGGGTCACGGCTTTACGTCGCTCCGTCAACTCCCGTCCATGACTGATACGAACGAGTCGACGAGCGCGGCCGCGGGGCTGGCGGACCCCGCGGACGAGCGCTCGAACTGCGGGGTCGGTGCCGTCGTGGACCTCGACGGCGGCCGCTCTCACTCGGTGGTGTCGGACGCGCTCGACCTGCTCTCGAACCTCGAACACCGCGGGGCGACGGGAGCGGAGCCGAACACGGGCGACGGGGCGGGTGTGATGCTCGAACGACCGGACGAGTTCTTCGAGGCGGCCGTCGGCGACCTGCCGGAGACGTACGCCGTCGGGTCGGTGTTCTTCCCGCACGACGACGGGGTCCGAGCCGACCTGGAGACCCGGTTCGAGCGCGAACTCGACGAGCGGGACATCGACGTACTCGACTGGCGCGACGTCCCGACCGACGCGGAGGGGGCGGACCTCGGCGAGACGGCGCTCGACTCCGAGCCGGCCGTCCGGCAGGTGTTCGTCGCCCCGAGGGACGACCCCGACCCAGAGGCGTTCGACCGACGGCTGTACGTCGCGCGCCGGGCCGTCGAGTCCGCCGCGAGCGAGGTGGACGGCGCCGAGCGGTTCTACGTCGTCTCGCTCGACCGCCAGCGCGTCGTGTACAAGGGGCTGTTGACGGCGAGTCAGCTCCCGGCGTACTACCCCGATCTGCGCGACGAGCGACTCGCCTCCGGGGTCGCGCTGGTCCACGCCCGGTTCTCGACGAACACGCTCGGCGCGTGGCACCTCGCGCACCCGTACCGGAACATCATCCACAACGGGGAGTTCAACACCATCCGCGGGAACGTCAACTGGATGCGCGCCCGCGAGGGGGACCTCGCCGGCGGCGGGTTCTCCGAGGCGGACCTCGACGCGGTCACGCCCGTCGTCTCCGACCCCGGTCAGTCGGACACGGCGTCGCTCGACGAGACGCTCGACCTCCTGCTCAACGGGGGGCGCGACCTGCCCCACGCGCTCCGGATGCTCGTCCCCGAGGCGTACCGCGGCGACGACGCGATGGACGACGACCGGCGCGCGTTCTACGACTACCACGCCTCGCTCATCGAGCCGTGGGACGGCCCGGCGCTCGTGCTCGGCTTCGACGGCGAACGCGTCGCGGGCGTGTTGGACCGCAACGGCCTGCGGCCGTGCCGGTACGACGTGACGACCGACGGTCGGCTGGTGATGGCGAGCGAGGCGGGTGCGCTCGAACACGACCCGAGCGAGGTGCGCGAGCGGGGCCGGCTCCAGCCCGGCGAGACGTTCCTCGCGGACCGCGAGGCGGGTCGCGTGCTCGACGACGAGGAGGTGTTCGCCGACCTCACCGCGGACCGCTACGCCGAGTGGGTCGAGGCGGAACAGCGCGGCCTCGACGCGGTGACCGGGGGAGCGGACGCCCCCGCCGTCGACGGCGACCTGCGCGGCCTGCAGGCGACGTTCGGCTACACCACCGACCAGTTGAACCACCTCATCGAACCGATGGCCGAGGCCGGCAAGGACCCCGTCGGGTCGATGGGCGACGACACGCCGCTGTCGGTGCTCTCGACGTACGACCGACCCCTGTTCACCTACTTCAAACAGCTGTTCGCGCAGGTGTCGAACCCGCCAATCGACTACATCCGCGAGGAACTCGTCACGTCGCTGGAGTCCCGGCTGGGTCCCCAGCGGAACCTGCTCGACGAGTCGCGCGAGCACGCCCGCCAGGTCGTCTGCGACTCGCCCGTCCTCACCGAGTCGGACGTCGCGGGCGTCCGCGAGTTGGGCGGCACGACCGACGGCGCGCTGACGGCCGAGACGCTCGACGCGACGTTCGAGGCCGGCGCCGACCTGCGCGACGCGGTGGCGGCGCTCCGCTCGCGCGCCGTCGCGGCCGTCGAGGACGGGGCCGACGTGCTCGTGCTGTCCGACCGCGGGGTCGGCGCCGACCGACTGCCGATACCGAGCCTGCTGGCGACGGGGGCGGTCCACCACGGACTCGTCCGCGAGGGACTGCGCGCGCGCTGCGGGCTGGTCGTCGACTCGGCCGACCCCCGCGAGGTCCACCACGTCGCCTGCCTCGTGGGGTACGGCGCGGACGCCGTCTGTCCCTACCTGGCGTACGAGACGGTCCGCGACATCGTCGCCGGCCCCGAGGGCGCCGACGAGGACGAGGCGCTCGCCGCCTACCGCGGGGCGCTGGAGGCGGGGCTGTTGAAGACGATGGCGAAGATGGGCATCTCGACGGTCGAGAGCTACCAGGGTGCGCAGGTGTTCGAGGCGGTCGGCCTCGACTCGGAACTGGTCCGCGAGTACTTCGAGGGGACCGAAATCCGGACCGAGGGCATCGGCCTGCCGGAACTCGAGTCCGACCTCCGCGAGCGGCACCGCGTCGGCTTCGGCGACGACCCCGACCTGGAGACGCACGGCGAGTACGAGAACCGCTCGACGGGCGTCCACCACGGCTGGAACCGCGAGTCGGTGAACGCGCTCCACACCGCCGTCCGGAGCGGCGAGTACGACGACTGGGAGGCGTTCGCCGAGCAGGCGAACGGGGCGGACGAACCGACCGAACTCCGCTCGCTCTTGGCGTTCGACTCCGACCGCGACCCGGTCCCCCTGGAGGAGGTGGAACCGGTCGAGGACATCGTGACGCGCTTCTCGACGGCCGCGATGAGTCTCGGCAGCCTCTCGCCGGAGTCGCACGAGACCAACGCGGAGGCAATGAACTCCATCGGTGCGAAGTCGAACACGGGCGAGGGCGGCGAACCCCCAGAGCGCTTCGGCACCGAGAAGGAGTGCAACGTGAAGCAGGTCGCCTCGGGACGGTTCGGCGTCACGAGCGAGTACCTCGCCAGCGCCGAGGAGATCCAGATCAAGATGGCGCAGGGGTCGAAGCCGGGTGAGGGCGGCCACCTCCCCGGCTCGAAGGTGAACGAGTACATCGCGCACGTCCGGTGTTCGACGCCCGGCGTCGGGCTCATCTCCCCGCCGCCGCAGCACGACATCTACTCCATCGAGGACCTGAAACAGCTCATCCACGACCTGAAGGCGGCCAACCCGGAGGCGGACGTGAACGTGAAACTCGTCTCGGAGGCCGGCGTCGGCACCATCGCCGCCGGCGTCTCGAAGGCGGAGGCGGACGTGGTCCACATCTCCGGGCACTCCGGCGGGACGGGCGCGTCCCCCAAGACCAGCATCAAGAACGCCGGTCTCCCGTGGGAACTGGGACTGGCCGAGGCGAACCAGATGCTCCGCGCGACCGGCCTGCGCGACCGCATCCGCGTGAGCGTCGACGGCGGGATGAAGACCGGCAGGGACGTGGCCGTCGGGGTGATTCTGGGCGCCGAGGAGTTCGCGTTCGGCACCGCGGCGCTCGTCTCGACCGGCTGCGTGATGGCGCGTCAGTGCCACCAGAACACCTGCCCGGTCGGCGTCGCCACCCAGCGGGACGACCTGCGCGAACGCTTCCCCGGCGAACCCGAACACGTCGTGCACTTCATGACCCACATCGCCCAGGAACTCCGGGAGATCATGGCGTCGCTCGGGTTCCGGACGGTCGAGGAGATGGTCGGCCGCCCGAGCCTGCTGCGCCAGGCGGAGACCGACCACCCGAAGGCGAAACACCTCGACCTCTCGGCGGTGCTCGCCGACCCCGCGGACGGTCCGCGCACCAAGGTCCGCGAGCAGGCGCACGCCGGGTTGAACGACGCGCTCGACCGCGCGCTCATCAGGGCGGCCGAGCCCGCCATCGAGGGCGGCGACCCGGTCACGGTCAGCGAGCGCGTGGCGAACACCGACCGCGCGGTCGGCGCGACGCTGTCGAACCGCATCTCGACCGCACACGGCGGCGACGGCCTCCCCGACGGGACGGTCACGCTCGACCTCGCGGGGACCGCGGGCCAGTCGTTCGGCGCGTTCCTCGCGCCCGGCGTCGACGCCCGGCTGACCGGCGCGGCCAACGACTACGTCGGCAAGGGGCTCTCGGGCGGGCGACTCGTCGTGCGCACGCCGGCGAACGCGGCGTTCGACCCGGCCGAGAACACGCTCATCGGCAACGTCGCGCTGTACGGCGCGACCGCGGGCGAGGCGTACGTGAACGGCGTCGCCGGCGAGCGGTTCGCGGTCCGCAACTCCGGCGCGAAGGCGGTCGTCGAGGCCGTCGGCGACCACGGCTGTGAGTACATGACCGGCGGCGTCGTGGCCGTCCTCGGCGACACCGGCCGGAACTTCGCGGCCGGGATGAGCGGCGGGGTCGCCTACGTGTACGACCCGGACGACGAGTTCGAGGCGAAGGTCAACCACGGGATGGTGTCGACGAGCCGCGACCTCTCGGAGCGCGACGAGACGATGCTCCGGCGGCTCGTGGAGAACCACGCCACTCGGACCGACAGCGACCGGGCGGCGGCGTTGCTCGACGACTGGGCGGGCGCCGTCGGCGACTTCGTTCGCGTCCTCCCCGACGCGTACGCCGAGGTGCTCGCGGAGGGGAGCGGCGCGGACGTGCGCGACGACGTTCCCGACGCCGCGTCGGGGTCGGAGTCGGCGACGGCGTTCGAACACGGCGCCGTCAGCGGCGACGACTGAGCGCGGTTTCACACGGGCGAGCGGAGCGGCGTCGTTCCCGGTTCCGGACGCTCGGCGTCAGCCGCCGTCGCGTGCGGTATCGGGGTGGACCGTGCTCACCTAGTCGGAAAGGCAGCGGCACTGGCGAGCCGCCGCCTCTCGAAGGAGGCGTCCGGTCGGCCGACCGGAACGGGAGGTCGGGTCGACCTCCCGAGGACGTATTTGGTAACCAAGTAGAAATACTTTTCGTGGCCGCCGGGTCGCTCGCTCGCGAGTCCGGCCGTCCGAACAGCAACACTTAGCCTCCGGCCCCCTCCCACATCGACCGACGCATGCCCGAGTTCAACGCCTTCTTCTCGACGCTCGGCGAGCGTATCGACGCCAGGGACACGCTCGTCTCCGTCGGACTGGACGCCGACCTGGACCGGATTCCGGAGCACCTCCTCGACAGGGACCTGCCGCGGTGGGCGTTCAACCGTCGCATCATCGACGCGACCCACGAGTACGCGGCGTGTTACAAGCCCAACGCCGCGTTTTACGAGGACGCCGACGGCTGGCGCTCGCTCTGCGAGACGGTGGCGTACGCCCACGGGAAGGACGTCCCGGTCCTGCTCGACGCGAAGCGGGGCGACATCGGCAACACCGCCCGCAAGTACGCCGACCTGCTGGAGACGGTCGACGCCATGACCGTGAACCCGTACCTGGGGCGCGACTCGCTCGAGCCGTTCCTCTCGCGGGCGGACAAGGGCGTGTTCGTCCTCTGTCGCACCTCGAACCCGGGCGGCGCGGACCTCCAGCACCTGAACTTGGAGTCGGGCGAACCGCTGTACCGCCGGGTGGCCGCGCTCGCGGACCTGTGGAACGAGCGGGGGAACGTGGGGTTGGTCGTCGGTGCGACCGCGCCCGACGAACTGGCGGAACTGCGCGAGGCGGTCCCCGACCTCCCGTTCCTCGTCCCCGGCCTCGGACCGCAGGGCGGTGACGCCGAGGCGGCCGCGACGTTCGGCCCCGCGGACGGCGTCGGTCTGGTGAACTCCTCGCGGGGCATCATCTTCGCCGGCGAGGACGCCGGGGAGGCGTTCGACAGGGCCGCCGGACAGGCGGCGAAGCGACTGCGGGACCGACTGAACCGCTATCGCGGCTGACGGCGGCGGGGTCGCTCGGCTGTCGCACCCGGCAGATCAGCCACGCCGTCGAGGCCGGCGGGCCGGCTACGGCGTCCGCTCGTCCGGCCCGCCGGTCGTCGTGCGGGCGCACTCGACGCACGCTCCCACGTCGGCGTCGTAGTGGTCGGCGCAGACGAACGCGCCGCACACGTCGCAGGTGAACTCGGCCTCCTCGACCTCACAGACCTGACAGAGTCCTCGAACGCTCATCGTGTGATGTGACGGCGCGCCGTCGGCTTCAGGTCCCTCCCTGCGAGGGCCGGTCACGGTCGTTCGACCGGGATGTCCGGGAGCCGGCGAGGGGTTTACGGTCGCGCGCCACCGAGTGCGGGTGTGGACCGCGACGCGCTCGTCCTCGGTATCGCCGCCGTGTTCTCCGGCATAGCGGTGGTGATGACCGTGCTCGCGTTGAGCACCTCCCTGTTCTTCCTCCTGGCCGCCGTCCCGTTCGGGGTGGCGGCCTACTTCATGTGGTACCACGCCTCGGGCCGGATGGCGACGGACCTGCGCGGCGGCCGCGCCCGCACCCGCGTCGGTCCCAGCGCCGACGAGGGTCCCCGCGGTCCGGGGTCGCGGTTCGGGCGGGAGGCGCGTCGGCGGGCGCGCGCCGGCGGAGGGGCGCGGACCGACGGGACCGGTGGCCGGACGCGCGGACCCGCTCGCGACGCCGGGATGTCCCGCACGGAGGCGTACGACGAACTGGGCGTCTCCCCCGGCGCCTCGCGAGCGGACGTGAAGCGGGCCTACCGGGAGCGGGTCAAGGACACCCACCCGGACTCCGGCGGCGACGAGGAGGAGTTCAAGCGGGTCGCGCGCGCGTACGAGTCGCTGACCGAGTGAGTGGGAGCGGAGGCGGGACTGACTGGATACCGGTCGCCGTGTGGAAAGTGCCACCACGCCTATCAGTTCGGCCCCGGATAGTGCACACGGACTCGCTACGCCGCTCGTGCATCCGTGTCCCGACGCTGGAGGGACCGATGACACGTCCGTGGCGTGGCGGGGATACTCATTCGCGTGGAGACACGCGGGACGTACCAACCACCCACGTGTTACCGTAACAGCGACACCCATGTCACCGACTCACGACGGTCACGACGACCCCGCGGACGAGGGGACTCGACTTGTCGTCGAGTTCACCGTGCCCGCCGACGACTTCCTGCTCGCGGCGACGCTGTCGACGGTCCCGGACCTCGTCGTCGAGTTCGAGCAGTTCGTCCCCGCCCGTCCCGACACGCTCCCGTACCTCTGGACGACCGACGGCGACCACGCGACGTTCGAGGCCGCCGCGGCGACCGACGAGACGGTCGAGCGCCTCCGCCGTCTCGCGACGTTCGAACAGGGGGCGCTCTACGAGTTCGAGTGGGCGAGTCTCGACGAGGACGGACTCCTCGCGTGGCTCCGGAGTGCCGACGCGACGGTGCTCCAGTCGGAGGCGCAGGCCGACGAGTGGCTGCTCAAACTCCGCGTCCCGTCGCGGGACGTGCTCGGTGAACTGCTGGGTCACTGCGACGAATGCGGCATCGAGTTCGACGTAGTCCGACTGTTCCCGCTGGTCGAACCGAAGATGGGTCAGTTCAACGTCTCGGAGAAACAGCGCGAAGCGATGATTACCGCCCTGGAGATGGGGTACTTCGATATCCCGCGCGGGACGACGCTCGGCGACGTCGCGGAGGAGTTGGGTATCTCGACGAAGGCCGCCTCCGAGCGTCTCCGGCGCGCGCAGACCAACCTCGTGAGCAACACCCTCACCGTGGGTCGCCCCACCGGCGTCGGGCTGAGCGCCGAGTGACCGGTCGCCGCTCTCGCACTGCTCGAACTTGATATAAATGGCTCCGCTCACGGAGCCGGTTCACTATGCGAAGCTCCCCCTATACTGGTGGGTACGAACGCATGGACGACGACCGGACCGCGAACGACGCAGTACGGACGGACGACGGAGCGGAACCTGGCGACCCCCGCGCACACAAGCCCTCGGGGTCGGGGTCCGACTCCGACCTGTCGCCGGACGAGTTCTTCGAGGCGCTCGCCGACGAGCGGCGGCGGTCGCTCGTCGAGTACCTCTCCGGACGGGAGGGGGAAGCGGTCCCCGTCGGCGAACTGGTCGACCACCTCGTCGAGTCCGGCGCCGCGTCGGAGGGCGACCCGACCGTCGAGGACGTCACTCTCTCGCTCGACTACGTCCACCTGCCGAAACTGGCGGACGTCGGCCTCGTCGAGTACGACGAGGCGGGACGGACGGTCCGGTACCGGGCCGACGAACGGGTCGAGACCTACCTGGAGAGCGCGGCGAGCGGAGCGGGTGAGTGACTCACCCGTCGACCGTCGCGGGTTCCGTTCGACCATGAGTGACGGGGACCTGTCGACGCCGGCCGGCTCGGACGGCTCTGACGACTCGCGCGTCCGGAACTGCCCGGCGTGCGACCGCGAGACGGAGCACGAGGTAACGGTCGAGATGGCCGACACGGGCTCCGAAGAGACGTGCGAGGACCACCGCAAGTACGCCCAGTTCCCCTGTCGGGTGATGACGTGCCGGGAGTGCGGCGCGGAGACCCGGTCGCTCGTCAACCGGTGAGGCCGGCGCGGGTCCGCGCGGACGGCGTCGCCACCTACCCGTCGCGCCGCTCGCGGAGCCGCTGTCTGGTGAACTGGGGGGAGACGGCCGTCCGCGGTTCGCGGGCGTGCCGCCGGAGGAGAGCGAACGAGACCGCCCCGACCACCGCGGCGAGCGTCGCCGCCGGGACGGCGTCCAGTGGTGACCCGAACGCGTAGAGGACGGCCGCGGCGACGACGCCCGACCCGAACAGCAGCGTCGCCGCGATGCGGCCGGCGACCCGCACCAGCACGCCGCGGTCCTCGGCGAGCCGGACCGTCGCCGCGAGGTCCCCCCGCTCCGCGGCGTCGAGGGCGGCGTCGAGTTTGGGGGGGACGCCGACCATCCCTCTCGCGAGCGCCCGCACCTCCGCGCTCGCGCGCTCCGCCACCTCGCGCCGGCCCTCCGCGCTCGCGCCGCGCTCGCGGACGTAGTCGCCGACGACCGCGATGAAGTCGAACTCGGGGTCGAGCGTCCGGCACACACCGTCCAGCACCGACGTGACGCGGACGAGCAGCGCGAGGTTCCGCGGGAGCCGCATCGGGAACTCGTACAGTTCCGCCTGGAACGAGGAGACGAGTTCCTCGACGCGGTAGCGCTCCACGTCCGCCCCGCGGAACCGCTCGACGACGAGTTCGAACGCCTCGGCCATCAGCGCCCGGTTCGCGGACGGGTCCAGCGCTCCGAGCGCGACGAACGCGTCGAGGGCGGCGTCGACGTCGTCGCGCGCGACGGCGACGTAGAAGTCGAGCAGGCGCTCGCGGGTGCGGGCGTCGAGCCGGCCGACCATCCCGAAGTCGTAGAAGACGATGGTGCCGTCGTCGCGCACCGCGAGGTTCCCCGGGTGGGGGTCGGCGTGGAAGACGCCGTCCTCGAGTATCATCCCCATGTACACCTCCTCCAGCCGCCGGACGAGTCGCTCGCGGTCGATGCCGCGCGCGTCGAGTTCCGCCACGTCGTCTATCTTCACCCCCCCGACGTACTCCATCGTGAGCACGCGGTCCGTCGAGTACTCGTCGAGGGGGTCAGGTACCCGCACGTCGTCCTCGTCGGCGAGGTTCCGGCCGATAGTCCGGAGGTTGTGCGCCTCCTGTTCGTAGTCCATCTCCTCGCGGATGGTCGCGGCGAACTCGTCCGCGAGGTTCTCCAGGGTGTACGCCTGCCCCGGCGGAGCCAGCCGAACCAGCCACGGGAGGAGCGTCGAGACGACGCGCAGGTCCGCCGCCACGGCCCGACGGATGCCCGGCCGGAGCACCTTCACGGCGACGCGCTCGCCGTCGACGCGCGCGGTGTACACCTGCCCGAGGCTCGCCCCCGAGATGGCGACGGTGTCGAACTCGTCGAACGTCTCCCCGACCGGACCGAGTTCCGCCTCCACGACGCGTCTCGCCTCGGCCCAGTCGGCCGGCGGCACGCGGTCCTGTAGCGCCGAGAGGGCGGCGACGTAGGCGGCCGGCAGCGCGTCCGGTCGGGTCGAGAGGAGTTGGCCCAGTTTGATGAACGTCGGTCCCAGTCCGACGAGCGTCTCGCGGAGGCGCTCCGCGCGGCGCTCGCGCGTCTCCGCGCTCACCTCGCGCCCGCCGCCGACGAGGAGGAACCGACGCCGGTCGCGGACGAGAGCGACGGCGAACGGGAGGAACCGCCAGCAGACGACGAGAAACGCCAGAGCGCGCGGAGACGGACCCGGAGTCCCCGCGGCCGGCGCGTCCCGTTCCGGCGCCGACCACCGTTCGGCCGCCGGCCGGCCCCGCCGTCGGTGGGGTCTGTCACGACTCCGGGTTCGCGGGCGGTCCCCGTGTATCCTCCGGTCCGACCGCGCGCCGGCGGACGGAAGCCGGTGCGGGTCGAATCGATCGGCGTCTCGACGGCTCGCTCGCGCAAATACGGGCGTGGTATGTGAAGCCGTTCCGTGAAAAGGATTATAGCCGGCGCGCGCGGAACGGGGGCATGAGCGCTGACCGGGCCGCCTTGCGGCGGGCCATCGAGCGCGGCGAGGAGGAGGGGGGGCGCATCGAGTTCAAGACCCGCCTCTCGCGGACGGTTCACCTGGCCGACGGGCGCATGGAGAGCCTCGCGGCGCAACTGCGCCACCGCGTCCTCTCGGGCGACGGCGAGGCGCTGTACGTCGTCGGCGTCGACGACGACGGCGGCATCGCGGGCATCGCGCCCGCGGAGTTCTCGGAGTCGATGGACGTGCTCTCGCTCCTGGCCGAGGAGGCGGACGCGCACATCGGCGACGTGGAGACGTGGAGCGCGGGCGACGGTCCCGCCGACGAGGCGGGCCTCGTCGGCATCGCAACCGTGCGGGAGGGGGCGATGCTGGAGACGGACGACGAACACATCGTGGTCGGCACCGCCGGCCACGTCGACCACGGGAAGTCCACGCTCGTCGGGTCGCTCGTCACCGGCGAGGCGGACGACGGCGAGGGCGGCACTCGGTCGTTCCTCGACGTCCAGCCCCACGAGGTGGAGCGCGGCCTCTCGGCGGACCTCAGTTACGCGGTGTACGGCTTCGACGCGGAGGGGCCCGTCCGGATGGACAACCCACACCGGAAGTCGGACCGCGCCCGCGTCGTCGAGGAGGCCGACAGGCTCGTCTCGTTCGTCGACACCGTCGGTCACGAGCCGTGGCTCCGGACGACCATCCGGGGGCTTGTCGGGCAGAAACTCGACTACGGTCTCCTGGTGGTGGCCGCCGACGACGGCCCGACGAAGACCACCCGCGAACACCTCGGCATCCTGCTCGCGATGGACCTCCCCACCCTGGTCGCCGTCACGAAGGTGGACGTCGTCTCCGACGAACGGGTCGCCGAGGTGGAGCGGGAGGTGGAGTCGATGCTGCGGAACGCGGGGAAGACGCCGCTGCGCGTCGAACGGCACGGCGTCGCCACCGCCGTCGACGAGGTGGGCGACGGCGTCGTCCCGGTGCTCGCCACGTCGGCGGTGACCGGTCGCGGGCTGACCGACCTGGACCGCTTCTTCGAGGCGCTCCCCAAGCGGGCGAACGACGCCGACGGCGAGTTCCGGATGTACGTCGACCGCTCGTACGACGTGAAGGGCGTCGGTGCCGTCGCCTCGGGCACCATCCAGTCGGGCACCGTCGAGGCCGGCGACGAACTCCTCGTCGGGCCGATGGCCGACGGCTCGTTCCGCGAGGTGGAGGCGCGCTCCATCGAGATGCACTACCACCGGGTCGACAAGGCGCGCGCCGGCCGAATCGTCGGCATCGCCCTGAAGGGAGTCGCCGAGCGGGAACTCGAACGCGGGATGGTGCTCGTCCCGCGCGAGTCGGAGCCTCGCCCGGTCGAGTCGTTCGACGCCGAGGTGATGGTGCTCAACCACCCGACGCGAATCCGCGACGGCTACGAGCCCGTGGTCCACTTGGAGACGCTCAGCGAGGCCGCGGTGTTCCACCCGGCGGGTGGCCAACTCCTCCCGGGCGACACCGGCGAGACGGAAGTCGAGTTCAAGTTCCGGTCGTACCTCGTCGAGGAGGGCCAGCGGTTCGTCTTCCGCGAGGGCCGCAGCAAGGGGGTCGGGACCGTCACGGACGTCCGCTACGCCGACGAGTGACCCGAGCTCCCCCGACCTGAACCGACCGGTCCCGGCCGGTGTCCCGTTCTACTCGTCCGGCTCGCCGAGTCGCCACCGAACGACCGCGTCGTCTCCCCGTCCGTCCAGCAGGTCGTCGAGCCCGTCCACCCGTCGGTCCGCTCGGTCACGGCCGCACTCGGCGGGGTCGTCGCCGACCCGGACCGTTCGCAGCCCCGCCCGCCGCGCCCCGACGACGTCGTCGGTACCGTCGCCCACGTGGACCGTCCCGTTCGGGCTGCTCCCGAGCGCGTCGAGCGCGGGCGCGAACGCGCCCGGGTCGGGTTTCGCCGGGGCGTCGTGGCCGGCGTACACCACCGTCGTCGCCCGTTCGTCGAGTCCGACCGCCCGGACCTTCGCGGCCTGCGCGTCCGGCGGGCCGTTGGTCACGACGGCGAACGGTACCCATCGGGCGTCGAGCGCGTCGAGCAGGTCGGCCGCGCCGGGACGCCAGCCCACGTTCGCGTGGTCGCGCGCGTCGGCGAACGCGTCGGCGACCGTCCGTCCCAGTTCCGGGTCGTGGCCGCGGCCGTCGGCGAGCGCGGCGAAACACGCCCGGCGGAGGGCCGCCATCGAGTCGGACCGGTCGTTGAACTCCGCGAACCGCTCGTAGTACGCCTCGACCGGGAAGAGGGGGTCGACGCCGACCGCCTCGAACGCCGCCGCGAGCACCTCCCCCGGCGAGCGCCGATAGCTCACCAGCGTGTCGTCGAGGTCGAACGTGACCGCGTGGACCGGCCGTCCGTCGTCGCTCACGCGACGCTCACCCGTCTTCCGCCGCGACCTCGACGAGTGCGTCGGTCGCGGCGTAGCCGCCCTCGTTCTCGTTCCCGCTCTCGTCTGCCAGCCCGAGCAGGACGAACCAGCCGAGTAGTCGGACGGTCCGCTCGCGCCACACCGACTCCCAGTCGCTCGTCCGGTTCCGCTCCCAGCCGGGCACGCGGTCGGCCACGCGGGCGAACGCGTCGTCGACGGTCACGGTTCTCGACTCCCCGCCGGCCGACTCGCGCGCGTCGAGCAGGGCGTCGGCGACCTCGCTCGCGCCGTACGCGCCGTCGAGCAGCGCCGCGCGGAGGTGGTCCGTCGTCGGCTCCGTCCGCAGGCGCTCGAATCCGTCGTCGGTCTCGCGGGCGAGTCCGAGGGCGCGGAGGAACGTGAGCCACGTCCTGGCGTCGTCGCGCGAGCGGAACCCGCAGCGACGCATCAGTCTGGCGCAGCAGTCGTCCTCGCTGCCGGGGACGAGCGGCACCGCCGCCTGCGCCTCCGCGACGAGCGAGACGGTCTCGGGCGCTTCGGGAACCAGTTTGAACTTCATCGCGTCGAGTCTCAGGCGTCGCCGTCGCTCGCGTCCCCGTCCGCCGCTCGTCCCGCGAAGTCGAACGACTCGGCGAGCAGGTCTTCCCGGACCTCGCCGTACGCGTACGTCGGCCCGTCGACCACGTCGACTGTGACGCTCGCGGGCGCGAACACGGCCTCGTCCACGTCGTAGAAGTCGTAGCCCGCGTCGGCGAAGATCTCGCCGAACGGCGTCCCGTACTCGTCGGCGGCGACCGACGGCACCTCGTCGAACCGGTCGGAGTCGGACGCCACCGTCAGGTGGACCTCGCCGCCGTACGCGAGCGCGTCGTTCGTCCGCCCCATCGCCGTCGTCTCGTCGTAGCTGACCGGCGCGAGGGGGGCGGACCCCGACGCCGAGAGCACGTCCGTCGGGTCGTACCCGAGTTCGAGCAGGCGGAAGACGGCCAACTCGGCCGCCCGAGCGGCGGTCGTGACGCTCCCGGCGGTGGAGCCGAGCGCGCACGTCGGGAGGAAGACGGCCGACTCGTTCACGTTCGTCCGCTCGGCCACCCGCGCGACCACCTCGTCGTCCGGGAGGGTCGCGCTCTCGACGCACAGCACCGTCAGGTCGAACTCGTCGTAGTAGCCGACCGCCTCGAACTCCCGCTCCTCGCCGACGAGCGCGCGGGCGGGACCGGAGCCGAGCCCCTCGAACCCGGTCGCGTCGAGTTCCCACCCGGCCTTCTGCGAGCAGAGCAGCGCGACGCCCGGGTGGTCGGTCGTGAGTTCGACGTGGGGGACCGGCGCGCCGGCGACCCGACCCATCCGGGTCTGGACCGTCGCCAGCCCGGCGGTCTGAATCTCCGCGAGCAGCAGCCCCGCCTCGACCCCGCCGTCCGATTCGACGCCGAAGTCGACGACCGTCGCGCCCGAGTCGAGTTCGTAGGCCGCGACGCCGAGTTCGTCCGCGAAGTCGATGGCCTCGTCGACCAACTCTACCGCCATGCGGTTGAGACTGTCCATGCCGAGGGTTGGGCGCTTCTCCGGAAAGAGTTTGCCAGTCGGCGAGCGGCGCGAGCAATCGAGCGAGAGCGACCGACCACACCCGCGCCGGGTCGCCTCAGGCGTCCGGGTCGAACCGGCGGTCCTCCTCGGTTTCCCTAGGCGGCGTGCGCGCCGGCCGGCCGAGCGCCCGTTCGACCGCGTCCACCTTCTCGCTGGCCCGCTGGTCGCGCGTGCGCTTGTCGTCGATCTTCAGGAACGTGCTCACCCGGTCGCCGTCGACTGCCTCGTGCGCGGCCGTCGCGGCCGCCATGAGCTCTTCTATCGACTCGGCCTCGACGACGGTCCCCATCGGGTTCGTCTCGTACGTCACGTCGAACCCGTCCAGTGCTTCGATGGCCTTCGCGACCTCGCCGGCCATGCTCCCCTCGACGACGGGCGCGACGCTGAGCAGCGCGATGACTGTCATACCGGCAGTTCGGCACGCTCGGCCCTAACTCTCACGCCGGGCGCGGTGACACGACCGGCTCTTGTCGTGTGTATGTTTATGTGTGTGTGACTCAATAGGTCGCAACTGATGGACCGGTTATCTCGCTCGTCTCGTTCCACCTCCCCTCTCTCGTTCGCTCGCTCCGACTCTCGATTCGCTCGGCAAATCCGGGGCCAGTGTGAGTTCCGACGGTAGCGTGGAGGAAGACCCACCGAACGTAGGGTCTCCGGGGCGGTTTACCCGCTTCTGTTCGTTCCTCGGGCGCACGTCCCTCGGCTCGACCCCGACTCTGAGGCGGACCCTCGAGGTATCCGTGTCCGTCGTGAACGTCGGCAGAATGTCCGCCACGAGAGCACGGTGGCTAGTCGAGAACGGAGACTTCGGCAAACTCGCCGGCGCGCTCGCAGTCCTGTTTCTCGGTCGGAACCTCTACTACGACGTCACGACGTATCGAGAGTCTCGGTACGTCCGGCGACGTATCCACGATTACGAGATGTATCTCGATACGGAGGACCCGGGCATCTCCCACACGCTGCTCAGTTACGGAACACACGAACACGTCTCGACGGGCGTGTTCGGAGACGAGCTACGAGCGCTCGCGAGGGACGTCGATGGAACCGTCGTCGTTCTCGACGTCGGGGCGAACATCGGGTACTTCTCCCTGTTCATCGCGTCCGTCCTCGGCGAGCGAGCGACCATTCACGCCGTCGAGCCGGTACCGGGAAACGTCGCTCTCCTCGAACGGAACGTGAAACTCAACGGCTACGAGGACCTGGTCGACATCGGACGCGGCGCCTTCGGCGCGACCACCGAACCGACAGCCATCCGGTTGTCCGAACTGTCGAACAGGCACGCCGTCGACGCGTCCCTCACCGGCGACTCCGACAGGGCAGACGTGCTCCTCGTCGAACAGACGACTGGCGATCAGTACCTCACGGACAACGACGTCCCACACGAGTCGGTCAACGTGATACGGATGGACCTCGAGGGCGCCGAGTCGGCGGTGTTTCAGGGACTGGAGCGTACCCTCTGTGCGCCGGGACCGACCCTCGTCTACTTCGAGTTCCACCCCAACCACGTCCCCTCGTCCGCCGCCCAGTCGATGATGAGCATACTCGTCGAGAACGGGTTCGAACTCGTCTCGGCGGTGAGCGAGGCCGGCTACATGAGGAAGGGCGAGCCGGGTTGGTACGGAAAGCACCTCGACGTGGAGACGTTCGACGACCTGCTGGCCGTAGACCACTACGTGGAGGTCATCGCTCGACGCTGAGACTCCCCGCGAACGGTCCGGACCGCGCGTCGCTACCTTCTCGGTCCACCCCGGCGAAGCGGGTGCGTGAACCTCGACCGCCGCCGCGTCGCGACGCTCGCCCGCGCGGTGTTCCACGAGATTCGGACGGAGAAGGTCACGTTCCTCGCCGGGAGCATCGCGTACCACGCGTTCGTCTCGCTGCTCCCGCTGCTGCTGCTCGTCGTCTTCCTGCTCTCCGCCACCGAGAACGCGGGGCTGGAGTCGGCGTTCGAGTCGCTCGTCCGTGCCGCCCTGACTCCCGACGCGGGTGAGGAACTCCTGCAGGAACTCCAGCGGGCGAGCGAGTCGCGCAGTCTCTCGCTGGTCGGCGTCGGGGTGCTCGTCTGGGGGGCGCTCCGCATCTTCCGCGGGCTGGACACGGCCTTCTCGGCCATCTACGAGACGGAGTCGGAGAACAGCTTCTTGGACCAACTCGGCGACGGCGTGTTCGTCCTCGTCCTGTTCGGTGCCGCCGTCCTCCTCGCGGCGACGGTCCAGCGCGTACTCCCGGCGGCCGGCGGTAACCCGATGTGGTGGGCGGTCCACTACGTCTCGCTCACCGGACTGCTCGCGCTCACGCTGCTGCCGATGTACTACGTGTTCCCCGACGCGGACGTCTCCGTCGCCGAGGTGCTCCCCGGCACCCTGTTCGCGGCCGCCGGACTGGTGGCGTTCGAGTCGCTGTTCCGGGTCTACACCGAGTGGAGCGGCCGCCAGCCCGGCGAGTCGGTCGTCGCCGCCATCCTCGTGTTCCTGACGTGGCTGTACGTCTCCGGGCTGGTCATCCTCGTCGGCGCCGCGGTCAACGCCGTCCTCTCGAACCGGAGCGCCGACGTGAGCGTCGACCCGGTGTTCGGGTCGTACACGACGCCCGAGCGCTCCGGCGAGGAGGAGGTGATCCGCGCCATCGAGGACCTCGAAGAGCTACTCGCGAGACCCGCGGCGTTCACGGTGTCCGTCGACGGTCGGTCGGTGTCGTTTCCCGCCCCGCAGCGCGTCCAGACCGACACGCAGTCGAGCGTGTTCGGGGGGAACGACCTCGGCGTCACGCTCCGCTGGAGCGGCGAACGTGAGTCGACCGGCGACGGGAGCGCGGTTCCGACCGGTCCCACCGGGGCTGACGCGGACGGCTCCCACGCCCGGGCGGCCGACGGGACCGAGGGACGGGACGACTGAGCGGTGTCGGGGGAACCGTCGACCCGGAGAACTGCGCTGACCAGGAGTCGAACCTGGGTCACGGCCGTGGAACGGCCGCGTGATACCACTACACCACCAGCGCACGAGGGAAGGGGGCGTGTGACCCCCGCTGCACTCGTACGTCCGGGTGGATACCACTTAGTCATGCACCGCGTTCCGGTGGTGGAAAACGGCTACTACTCGGCGGAAGGCGGGAGCTACAGCGGTAACGACTCGTTACCGTCGGCGTGAGCGTTCGGTGGAGGGCGACAGATCGGAGCGGTCGGGGACGGAAGGCGGTCCCCCTGCTCGCCGATTGGCTCGGTAGAACTGCGCTGGCTGGGATTTGAACCCAGGTTGTGACCATGGCAAGGTCACGTGATACCACTACACTACCAGCGCCTTGGTATGCTGCACTCCTCGGTACCGCCGACGCACACTTAACGCTGTCGAAACGGAGACAAACCGCACGAGGGCGTGGGGATCGTTCGCACGCCCGCCGCGTGCTCGGCGGCCGACCGTGCGCCGCCACGCGACGCTCGAACCGACCGCGTACGGGTGTGTGAGCGCGTCACTCCCCCGGGGGCGTTCCGATGTGCTTTTAGGTCGTGGCTCGTGAGTGTGTGAGTACAGTCCGGTGTGAGCGACATGGACGACGCGAGACTCGACGTGCTCGTGCCGTCGTCGCTCGTCCGGGAGGCCGAGGACGGCCGCGAGGCCACGCGGAAACTCGGTTACGTCGCCCGCGCGGCGACGGTCTTCCGGGCTGACCGGTTGGTCGTCTTCCCCGACCGGGAAGGCGAACGCCGCTGGGGCGGCGAGTACGTCCGCACGGTGCTGGAGTACTGCGCGACCCCGCCGTACCTCCGCAAGGAGGTGTGGGGGATGCGCGAGGAACTCCGGCACGTCGGCGTACTCCCGCCGATGCGGCCCGACGCCTCCGGCCCCGACGGGTCGGAGTTGCGCGACGGAATCGTGACCGAGGTCGGACCTGAAGGCCGCGTTCGGGTCAATTGCGGACTGCAACACCCGATCTCCCTCCACCTGCCTCCCGGACGGGAGGCGGCGGAGGGGGAGCGCGTCACCGTCAGGGTCTCTTCGCGAGAACCCGTCCGCGCCCGTGTCGTGGACGACCCCCCACCGGGGTTCCGCGTCGCGGGCGGGGACATCTCGGACGCCCTCGCCGCCGCCGAACTGGCGGTCGCCACCTCGCGGCACGGACGCCCGCTGTCCGTGTCGGGGCTGGGCGACCTCCACGCGCGACTGCGCGACAAGCACGTCGCCATCGCGTTCGGTTCGCCGGGGCGGGGGCTTCCGGCCATCCTCGGGATGACGCCCGAGGAGGTGCCGGTCGAACCCGGGGCAGCCGACGACTCGGGGTTCGACCTCTGGCTGAACACGGTTCCGAGACAGGGGAGCGAGGTGGTGCGGACGGAGGAAGCGGTGTTCGCCACCCTCTCGCCCCTCACGCTCACCGAAACGGAGTAAGCCACACACATGCCACAACCAAGCAGACCACGAAAGGGCTCGATGGGCTTCGGCCCGCGCACCCGCGCGACCAGCGAGGTCCCACGCATCCGCTCGTGGCCCGAGGACGACGGCTCGGCCGTCGTGCAGGGCTTCGCGGGCTACAAGGCGGGGATGACCCACGTCGTCATGGTCAACGACGAATCCGACTCCCCGCGCGAGGGGATGGAGGAGTCGGTCCCCGTGACGGTCGTCGAGGTGCCACCGATGCGCGCGGTCGCCCTTCGAGCGTACGAGGACACGCCGTACGGCCAGAAGCCGGTGACCGAGGTCTGGTCATCCGAGTTCCACGACGAACTCGACCGGACCCTCGATCTACCGGCGGAAGACACCCACGAGGACGACGCCGAGGAACTCAGGACGCTCGTCGACGACGGCGCGGTCGACGACCTGCGGTTCATCACGCACACGGTCCCGAGCGACCTGGCGAACGTCCCGAAGAAGAACCCCGACGTGATGGAGACCCGCGTCGGCGGCGGTTCCCTCTCGGACCGACTCGACTACGCCCTCGACCTCGTCGGGGACGGTGGCGAGCACGAGTTCGGCGAGGTGTTCCGCGCCGGCGAGTACATGGACGTCTCCGGCGTCACGAAGGGGAAGGGGACGCAGGGTCCCGTCAAGCGGTGGGGCGTCCAGAAGCGGAAGGGGAAACACGCCCGGCAGGGGTGGCGCCGACGCATCGGCAACCTCGGCCCGTGGAACCCCTCGCGCGTGCGCTCGACCGTCCCCCAGCAGGGGCAGACGGGCTACCACCAGCGGACCGAACTCAACAAGCGACTCATCGACTTCGGCGAGGGCGACGAGGCGTCCGTCGAGGGCGGCTTCAAGGGCTACGGCGAGGTCACCGGGTCGTACGCGCTGGTGAAGGGCTCGCTGCCGGGTCCCTCGAAGCGTCTCCTCAGGTTCCGCCCGGCCATCCGGCCGAACGACCAGCCGCGCCTCGACCCCGAGGTGCGCTACGTCTCCACCGCGTCGAACCAAGGATAATGAAGACAACAGTACGCGACCTGAACGGCGACGAGGGCGAGGAGATCGACCTCCCCGAGGTCTTCGAGACCCAGTACCGCCCGGACCTCATCCGGCGGGCCGTCCTCTCGGCGCAGGCGAACCGGAAACAGCCGTACGGCGCGGACGAGTACGCGGGCCTCCGCACGCCCGCGGAGTCGCCCGGGTCCGGCCGCGGCATGGCACACGTCCCCCGACAGAACGGGCAGGGCCGCCGCGTCCCCCAGACGGTGAAGGGGCGCAAGGCCCACCCGCCGAAGGCGGAGAAGGACCAGGGGAAGGACATCAACGACAAGGAGCGGAAACTCGCCGTCCGGTCGGCCATCGCGGCCACCGCGGACGCCGAGTTGGTGGCCGAGCGCGGTCACCGCTTCGACGAGGACCTCGACCTGCCGCTGGTCCTCTCGGACGACTTCGCGGACCTCGTGAAGACGCGCGAGGTGGTCGACCTGCTCGAGGCGCTCGGCGTCCACGCGGACGTGGAGCGCGCCGACGACGGACGCAAGGTCCGCGCCGGCCAGGGGACGACCCGCGGCCGCAAGTACAAGGAGCCGACGTCGCTCCTGTTCGTGACCGCCGGCGAACCGTCGACGGCCGCCCGCAACCTCGCGGGCGTCGACGTGACGACCGGCGCCGAGGTGAACGCCGAAGACCTCGCGCCCGGCACGCACCCGGGCCGACTCACGGTGTTCACCGAGTCGGCTCTCGAGGAGGTGGCGGAACGATGAGTTCCGTCGCACGCGCGGCGCGCGACGACCTCGTCGTTCTCACCGGAGGTGAGAGCCGATGAGCGTCATCCGCCACCCGCTCGTGACCGAGAAGGCGATGGACGAGATGGACTTCGAGAACAAACTCCAGTTTATCGTCTCGATGGACGCGACCAAGCGGGACGTGGCGTCGGCCATCGCGTCGCAGTTCGACGTGACGGTCGAGGACGTCCGCACGCAGGTCACGCCGAAAGGGACGAAGAAGGCGACGGTCACCCTCGCGGAGGACGACGACGCGCAGGAAGTGGCCTCGCGCATCGGGGTGTTCTGACAATGGGACGCAGGATTCAGGGACAACGACGCGGCCGCGGCGGGCCCACGTTCCGTGCGCCCTCGCACCGCTACAAATCCGACAAGCAGCACAAGAAGACCGAGACGGACGACGCCACGATATCGGGCGAGGTCGTCGGCATCGAACACGACCCCGCCCGCTCGGCCCCGCTCGCGGACGTGGAGTTCGAGGACGGCGACCGCCGCCTCGTGCTCGCGCCCGAGGGCATCACGGTCGGCGAGACCCTGCAGGTCGGCGTCTCGGCGGAGATCAAGCCCGGCAACACGCTCCCGCTCGCGGAGATTCCCGAGGGGGTTCCGGTGTGCAACGTCGAGTCCAAGCCCGGCGACGGCGGCAAGTTCGCCCGCGCCTCGGGCGTGAACGCGACGCTGCTCACCCACGACCGCAACGTGGCGGTCGTCCAGTTGCCGAGCGGCGAGGTCAAGCGGCTCAACCCCGACGCCCGCGCCACCATCGGCGTGGTCGCCGGGGGCGGCCGGACCGAAAAGCCGTTCGTGAAGGCCGGGAACAAGTATCACAAGATGAAGGCCCGGGGTACCAAGTGGCCGAACGTCCGCGGTGTGGCGATGAACGCCGTCGACCACCCGTTCGGCGGCGGCGGCCGGCAACACCCCGGCCAGCCGAAGTCCGTCTCGCGGAACGCCCCGCCGGGACGGAAGGTCGGCGACATCGCGTCCAAGCGCACTGGACGTGGAGGTAACAAATAATGAGTTCCGACTACCGAACCGGTCGCGAGGGCGAGTTCACCTACCGCGGCCACACGCTTGACGAGTTGCAGGAGATGGACCTCGACGAGGTCGCGGAACTGCTCCCCGCGCGGACGCGGCGAACCATCACCCGAGGACTGAGCGTCGAGCAGCAGAAGCTGCTGGAGGACGCCCGCGAGACCGACGAGGAGGCGTCGGCGAACGACCCCGTCCGGACGCACCTGCGCGACATGCCGGTGCTGCCGGAGTTCGTCGACCTCACCTTCGCCGTCTACAACGGGCAGTCGTTCGAGCGCGTCCGGGTGGAGCCCGAGATGATCGGGCACTACCTCGGCGAGTTCCAGCTCACCCGAACGTCCGTCGAACACGGACAGGCCGGCATCGGCGCGACCCGGTCCTCGAAGTTCGTGCCGCTCAAGTAACACAACCATGGGAATCAACTACAGCGTCGACGCCGACCCGGACTCCAGCGCGAGAGGGATGCTCCGCGAACGGCAGATCAGCCTGAAGCACAGCAAGGCCATCGCCCGCGAGATAAAGGGCAAGACGGTCGCCGACGCCGAGGCGTACCTCGAGGCGGTCCGCAACGAGGAGCGCTCCGTACCGTTCCGACAGCACAACTCCGGCGTGGGCCACCGCTCCGACATCGACGGCTGGGACGCCGGCCGCTACCCGGAGAAGGCAGCCGCGGACTTCCAGAAACTCATCGTGAACGTCAAGAACAACGCCGACGAGCAGGGGTTCGACGCCGACGAGATGGAGATCATGCACGTCGCCGCCCACAAGGTCGGCGAACAGCAGGGTCGCAAGCCCCGCGCGATGGGGCGCGCGACCCCGTGGAACTCCCCGCAGGTCGACGTCGAGATGATCCTCACGGAGGTCGAAGAGTAATGGCGGACGAACACCAGTTCATCGAGGACGGCCTCCAGCGGAGCCAGATCGACGAGTTCTTCGAGGACGAACTCGGCCGCGCCGGCTACGGCGGCATGGACGTCGCCAAGACGCCGATGGGCACCCAGATCGTGCTCAAGGCCGAGAAACCCGGAATGGTCATCGGGAAGGGCGGGAAGAACATCCGCAAGATCACCTCGGAACTCGAGACCCGCTTCGAGATGGACGACCCGCAGATCGACGTCCAGGAGGTCGACGAACCCGACCTCAACGCGAAGATTGTCGCCGACCGGCTGGCGAACGCGCTCGAACGCGGCTGGTACTTCCGGAAGGCGGGTCACACGACCATCGACCGCATCATGGACGCCGGCGCGCTGGGCGCCGAGATCAACCTCAACGGAAAGGTCACCGGCGCCCGCTCGCGCGACGAGAAGTTCAACCGCGGCTACATCAAACACAACGGCGAACCCGCCGAGGACGTCGTCGACACCGGCCAGGGCGTGGCCGTCATGAAACTCGGCACCATCGGCGTCACGGTGAAGATCATCCCGCCGGGCGCGGAGCTGCCCGACGACTTCGAGGTCGCCGAGGACGCCGAGGCGCCCGAGGTCGAGCAGACCGCCGCGGACGAGGGCGTCGAGAGCCTCCTCGAGGAGGAACCCGAGGAGGTCCCGGACGTGGGCGAGGACGAGGAGGTCGACGTGCCCACCGACGAACCCGAGGACGTCATCGACGAGGACGTGGTCGAGGAGGTCATCGAGGCCGACGAGACCGAGGACGGCGACGGCGCCGCCGCCACCGGCGAACCCGGTGGGGCCGACGAGGAGGACGTGGAGGAACTCGAGGACCTCGACGAGGACGTCGAGGCCGAGGCCGAGGAACTCGTCGCCGAGATGGAATCCGACGAGGACGAGGCCGCCTCGGAGACCGACGAAGCGGACGAGGACGAGGACGAGGAGGAGGAGTAACATGTCCATCCTCCACCCTGCCGAGATACGCGACATGACGCCGGCCGAGCGCGAGTCGGAACTCGACGAACTCGAGACCGAACTGCTCAACGCGAAGGCCGTGCAGGCGGCCGGCGGCGCGCCGGAGAACCCCGGTCGCGTCGGCGAACTCCGCCGGACCATCGCCCGGATCAAGACGATTCGGCGCGAGGAAGGCGACGTCGACGAGGAGTAACCGACCGATGCCCCTGACCCCCGAGACGCTCACGCGACACGAACTCATCGGCCTGCCCGTCCGGGTGGCCACCGCCGCCAGCGACGCCCACGTCGGCATCGCCGGCCGCGTCGTGTCCGAGAGCCAGCGGACCCTCACGGTCCGCGTTCCGTCCCGCGACGGGGCGGCGGGGGACGGGGACAAGCGGGTACCGAAGGCGGGCACGACGTTCGTGTTCGCGCTCCCCGCTTCGTCGACAGACCCGACCGATTTCACGGGTTCCGAGGATTCCGAGAATCCCGAGAACTCCACGGATTCCGTCACGGGGGGGAACCCCCAGCCCACAAATGAAGCCGCCGGGGCGCGCAAGCCCCCGGGGTCCGCATCCGAACTCCCGTCGTCGTCGCCCGACACGCTGGCCGTCGGGCGAGGACAGGACGATACTGCCGGGGTCACAGCCGGTCAGTCGGGCGGTTGCGAGGGTGCGGTCTACGTTACGGTGGATGGGGCCAGACTGCTCTCACGACCCGCCTTCCGCACGGAACGTGCGGGTGATTCGACATGGCACTAGGACTGAACGCAACAGAACCGGAGGAGACGTGCTCCGACGAGAACTGTCCGTTCCACGGAACGCTCTCCGTGCGCGGGCAGACGCTCGAGGGCACCGTCGCCTCCACAGAGATGGACAAGACCGTCGTCGTGGAGCGAGAGTACGACGTCTTCGTACCGAAGTACGACCGCTACATGAAGCGACGGAGTCGCGTCCCCGCGCACTGCTCGCCGTGTCTCGACGTCGAGGACGGCGACGAGGTGCGCATCGCCGAGACCCGACCGCTCTCGAAGACGAAGTCACACGTCGTCGTCGAGATTCTGGAGGGTGATGACTGATGGAGGCCCTGAAGGCCGACGTCACGCAGGGCCTCGAGAAGGGCTCGCTCATCGCGTGCGCCGACAACACCGGCGCCCGCGAACTCAAGGTCATCAGCGTCTCGGGCTACTCGGGGACGAAGAATCGCCACCCCAAAGCGGGCGTGGGCGACAAGGTGACCGTCTCGGTCACCAAGGGTACGCCGGAGATGCGGCGACAGGTCCTCGAGGCCGTCGTCGTCCGCCAGCGCAAGCCCATCCGTCGCCCCAGCGGCACGCGCGTCAAGTTCGCGGACAACGCCGCCGTCGTCATCGACGACGTCGGCGAGCCGCGCGGGACCGAGATCAAGGGTCCCATCGCGCGCGAGGTCGCAGAGCGCTTCGGGAGCATCGCATCCACCGCGACGCAGATCGTATGACAGAGCAACCGCACAAGCAGCGAAACCGGACGCGGGACGCGCCGCTCCACGAGCGGCAGAAGTTCGTCCGCGCCACCCTCACGCCCGACCTCCGCGAGGAGTACGGACAGCGGAACGTCCGCGTCAACGTGGGCGACACCGTCGAGGTCATGCGCGGCGACTTCGCCGGCGAGGAGGGCGAGGTCGTCAAGGTCGACCTCCGCGAGTCCGTCATCCACGTCGAGGACGTCGTCATCGAGAAGGCCGACGGGGAAGAGACCCCTCGGGCGCTCGACGCCTCGAACGTTCGCGTGACGGAACTCGACCTGGAGGACGACCGGCGCGAGGCGCGTCTCGACTCCGACGAGGAGGCCGCATAACATGACGAAACACCAGAAACGACTCTCGGCCCCGAACTCGTGGCCGGTCGAGCGGAAAGAGGAGACGTTCACCGTGAAGGCGGACGCGGGTCCGCACGGCGAGTCGGGCGTCCCCCTGCTCATCGTCCTCCGTGACGTGCTGGGGTACGTCGACTCCCGGAAGGAAGCGCGCTACGCGCTCGGGCAGGACTCGGTCCTCGTCAACGGGACGCCGGTGTCCGACGAGGCCCGTCCGGTCGGGATGTTCGACATCTTGGCGTTCACCGAGCGCGGCGAGTTCTACCGCGTCTTCCCCGGCGAGGGCGGTCGGCTCTCGCTGAGTCCCATCGACGAGGAGGCCGCCTCCTCGCGGCTGGGGAAGGTCACGGGCAAACAGCAGATGCCCGGCGGGCAGTTCCAGTACACGCTGCACGACGGCACCACCCTCCGCTCGGACGAGGGCGAGTACCGCGGCAAGGACTCGCTGGTCGTCGACAACGAGACGAAGGAGGTCGTCGCCCACTTCCCGTACGAGGAGGGGGCGCTCGTGACCGCCGTCGACGGCGCGCACGCCGGGGAGATCGGCACCGTCGAGGAGATAACCGTCACTCCCGGCTCCGGGTCGAACGGCGTCACCGTGAGTCAGGACGACGGCGAGGACGACGCGGGCTTCGAGACGGTCGAGGAGTACGTCGTCGTCATCGACGAGAACTTCACCGACGCGGCGGACGACGCCGCGGGGGGTGAGTGATGAGCGAATCGAGCGAGAGCAGCGAGAGCGACGCCGAGTTCCACGAGATGCGCGAACCGCGCATCGAGAAGGTCGTCGTCCACATGGGCGTCGGTCAGGGCGGGCGAGAACTCGCGAACGCCGAGGACATCCTCGAGGAGGTCACCGGGCAGACGTCGGTTCGCACGACGGCCAAACGCGCCATCGGCGAGTTCGACATCCGGCCGGGCGACCCCATCGGCGCGAAGGTCACGCTCCGCGACGTGGACGCCCGCGAGTTCCTCGAGACGGCGCTCGACCTGGTCGACCTGCGGCGGGCGCAGTTCGACGACACGGGGAACTTCAGCTTCGGCGTCGAGGAGCACACCGAGTTCCCCAGCCAGGAGTACGACCCGAACATCGGCATCTACGGGCTCGACGTGACGGTCGCGCTCACGCGCCCGGGATACCGCGTCGCCAAGCGGGACACGGTCACCCGGTCGCTGCCGAGCCGTCACCGGATGACGGTCGACGACGCGGTCGCGTTCCTCGAACGCGAGTTCGACGTGGAGGTCACCGACAATGAGTGAAGCAGACATCGAGCAGAAGGGCTCCGAGACGACGGGCGAGCACGCGGCGAAGCGCACCGGGCAGGAACACGAGTGCCGCCGGTGCGGACGCAAGCAGGGACTCGTCGGCAAGTACGACATCAACCTCTGCCGGCAGTGCTTCCGCGAGGTCGCCCGCTCGATGGGGTTCCACAAGTACCGATAACTATGGCAGGCAACGACCCCCTCTCCGACGCGCTCGGCGGACTCAACAACGCCGAGAACGTCGGTCATCTGGAGTACACGGTCCAGCCCGCCTCGAACATCGTCGGGTCCATCCTCGAAGTGCTGTACGACCGCGGCTACGTCGACGGCTTCGAGTACGTCGAGGACGGGAAGGCCGGCCTGTTCGAGGTCGAACTGAAAGGCGCCATCAACGAGTGTGGCGCGGTGAAGCCGCGGTACTCCGTGGGCGCGGACGGCTACGAGAGGTGGGAGAAGCGGTATCTCCCCGCCCGCGACTACGGCGCGCTCATCGTGACCACCTCCCACGGCGTCATGAGCCACTACGACGCCCGCGAGCAGGGCATCGGTGGCCAGGTAATCGCATACGTCTACTGATAGAACAATGGAACGACGAGAAATCGAACTACCGGAGGACGTGTCCGCCGAACTCGACCACCTCGACCTGACGGTCGAGGGGCCGAGCGGCTCCGTGACGCGCCGCCTGTGGTACCCGAACGTGACCGTCTCCGTCGAGGACGACGCCGTCGCCATCGAGTACCCCGAGGGCGCCGACCGGAAGACGGGCGCGACCGTCGGGACGTTCGCGACCCACGTCCGAAACATGGTCCGCGGCGTCACCGACGGCTGGGAGTACAAGATGGAGGTCTTCTACGCCCACTTCCCGATGGACGTCTCCGTGGAGGGCGACCAGGTCGCCATCACGAACTTCCTCGGGGAGCGGGCGCCGCGCCACGCCGCCATCCGCGGCGACACGGAGGTACAGGTGGACGGCGAAGAGATCACCCTCTCGGGTCCCTCGAAGGAGGACGTCGGGCAGACGGCGGCCAACATCGAGCAGCTCACCCGGGTGACGGACAAGGACACGCGCGTCTTCCAGGACGGCGTGTACATCACCGAGAAACCGACCGGAGGTGCCTGATAGATGGCCGACGAAGACCACGACGACATCGAGACCGTAGAGGACATCGACGGCGTCGGTCCCTCGAAGGCCGAGGCGCTGGCGGACGCCGGCTACGAGTCGGTGGACGACCTCCGCGCCGCGACGGCAGAGGAGCTGACCGAGGTCGAGGGCATCAGCGAGTCGCTCGCCGCCGACATCGTCGCCCAACTGTCGGGCGTCGACGAGGAACTCGACGAGGACGAGGAGGTCGTCGTCGACGACGGCGACGAGCCCGAGGACCTCGAAGCCATCAGCGGCGTCGGTCCCTCGAAGGCCGACGCGCTCCACGAGGCCGGCTACGAGACCGTCGAGGACGTTCAGGCCGCCTCGCAGAGCGAGCTCGCGGACGTCGAGGGTATCGGCAACGCGCTCGCCGCCCGCATCAAGGCGGACGTGGGCGGACTGGAAGTCGACACCGAGACGGAGGCCGAAATCGAGGAGGACGAGTCCGCCGCCGAGGCGGAGGAGGACCCGAGGACGAGGACAGGGAGACCGAACTCCGTCCACGCGGGCACGCGGACAAGACGCCCGACCTGGACGACGAGACGGCTCGCGCGCTCGTCCAGAAGCACCGCGAGTCCACGCCGCAGTTCAACCGGCAGGACTACCACAAGAAGAAGCGGACGCCCACCTCGTGGCGCCGCCCCCGCGGCCAGCTCTCGAAGCAGCGCCGCGGCATCAAGGGGAAGGGTCCCACGGTCGAGGCGGGTTACGGCTCGCCGAAGGCCGCCCGCGGACTCCACCCGAGCGGGTTCGAGGAGGTCCGCGTCCACAACGCCGACGACCTCGAGGGTGTGGACGCCGACACCGAGGCGGTCCGCATCGCCTCGAGCGTCGGCGCTCGCAAGCGCGAGCGCATCGAGGACGTCTGCGAGGACCGCGAGATTCGCGTCCTCAACCCCACCTACGAGGAAGTGGAGGTCGAGCAATGACAGACCTGAACGCACAGCGCCGGCTCGCCGCAGACGTCCTCGACGTGGGCGAGAGCCGGGTCTGGCTCAACCCAGAGGCACAGGACGAACTGGCGGACGCCATCACGCGCGCGGACATCCGCGAGCAGGTCGAACAGGGCAACGTCCGCGCTGAGGACGCGAAGTCCAACTCGCGCGGACGCGCCCGCGAGCGCGACGAGAAGCGTTCGTACGGCCACCGAACCGGCCCCGGTTCCCGGAAGGGGAAGGCCGGAGGCCGCCAGAACACGAAAGACGACTGGGTCGCGCGCATCCGCGCACAGCGGGCGCGCCTCAAGGAACTCCGCGACGACGGGCCGCTCGACCGCTCGCAGTACCGCGAGCTGTACGACAAGGCCTCCGGCGGGGAGTTCGAGGACGTGCGCCGGCTCGAGACGTACGCAGAGAACACCTACGACATCACACTGGAGGACCAATAATGGCGACCGGACCACGATACAAGGTGCCGATGCGGCGCCGCCGCGAGGTTCGGACCGACTACCACCAGAGGTTGCGCCTGCTGAAATCCGGCAAGCCGCGCCTCGTCGCGCGCGCCTCGAACAGCCACGTCAGGGCGCAGCTGGTCACCCCCGGTCCGAACGGTGACGAGACGCACGCGGCCGCGTCCAGCGAGGACCTCGTCGAGTACGGCTGGGAGGCCCCCACGGGCAACCTCCCCAGCGCGTACCTGACGGGGTACCTCGCGGGGCTGCGGGCGGTGGAGGCCGGCCTCGAAGAGGCCGTGCTCGACATCGGTCTCAACACGGCGACGCCGGGCAACAAGACGTTCGCTGTACAGGAAGGTGCGATCGACGCGGGGCTCGAAATCCCCCACAACGAGGACGTGCTGGCCGAGTGGCCGCGCAACCGCGGCGAACACATCGCCGAGTACGCGGAGTCGCTCGACGAGCCGCTCTACTCGGGTGATTTCGACGCCACCGAACTCCCCGACCACTTCGACGGTGTGCTGGGGAAGATCACGGAGGACTTCGAGTAAATGAGTCGAAACAACGACGGCTGGACGCCGCGCACGCGGCTCGGCCGCATGGTACAGGACGGGGACGTCGGGTCGATGGACCAGGCGCTCGCCACTGGGCTCCCGCTGAAGGAGCCCGAAATCGTCGACCAGCTCCTCCCGGGGCTGGAAGACGAGGTGCTCGATATCAACATGGTCCAGCGGATGACCGACTCCGGGCGCCGGGTGAAGTTCCGGTGTGCCTGTGCGGTCGGCAACCGCGACGGCTACCTCGGCTACGCCGAGGCCCGCGACGACCAGGTCGGCGGGGCCATCCAGAAGGCCATCGAGGTGGCGAAGCTGAACGTCATCAGCGTCGACCGCGGCTCCGGGTCGTGGGAGGACTCCGCCGGCGGGGTCAACTCGCTCACCCGGACCGCGAAGGGGAAGGCGGGCTCCGTCGAGGTGGAGATTCGCCCGGCCCCGCAGGGGCTGGGACTCGCCGCCGCGGAGACGGTGCGCAACATCCTCGAACTCGCGGGCGTCCAGGACGCCTGGACCAGTTCGAACGGCAACACGCGCACCACGGTGAACCTGGCGAAGGCGACGTTCAACGCGCTCCAGAACGCCTCGCAGGCGCGCACGCCCGACCGGGCGCGGCGCGTCCAGCAGGAGGCGCGAAGCGACGGACAGAGCCGGAGTCAGGGCCAGGAGGTGTCCGAGTGATGCAGGCGGTCGTCCAGCTCCGCGGCGAGGTGGACATGTCCGGCGCCCAGCGGGACACCCTGAAGATGCTCAACCTCCACGCGGTCAACCACGCGACGCTCGTGCCCGAGGAGGACACGTACCGGGGCATGATCGCCAAGGTCAACGACTTCGTGGCCTTCGGCGAGCCGTCGGCCGAGACGGTCGCGACCCTGCTCCGGACGCGCAGCGAACCGCTCGAGGGCACCGCCGTCGTCGACGACGACTGGGTCGCCGAAGAGACCGACTACGACGACGTCGACGCGCTGGCGTCGGCGCTCGTCGACGAGGAGACCACGCTGCGCGAGCAGGGACTCTCCCCGGCGCTGCGGCTCCACCCGCCGCGCAAGGGTCACCGGGGCATCAAGCACGCGACGAAGAACGGTGGCGAACTCGGTCACCACGACGACATCGACGGCCTGCTGGGGGCGATGCGCTGATGACGAACAAGAAGCGACGCCAGCGCGGCAGCCGGACGCACGGCGGCGGCAGCCACAAGAACCGGCGCGGCGCCGGCCACCGCGGCGGCCGCGGCCGCGCCGGGCGGAAGAAGCACGAGCGCATCCTCTACGGTCCGCTCGGCAAACACGGCTTCACGCGCCCCCCGTCCGTCCAGGACGACGTCGTCGAGGTCACCGTCCAGAAACTCGACGAGGACGCGGCGCTGCTCGCCGCGGAGGGCCTCGCCGAGGAGGACGGCGACGGCTACCGCCTCGACGCGCGCGACGTGGCCGAGGACGGCCACGAGGCGGACGTGGTGAAGGTGCTCGGGAACGGTCGCGTGATGGGCGAACTGCACGTCACGGCCGACGCGTTCACCGACGAGGCGCGCGAACTCATCGAGGAGGCGGGCGGCTCCGTCTCGCTCACCGAGCGCGCACAGGAGCGCGCCGAAGCGGAAGATTCTAATTCCGACGAGGACGAGGCGTAACTAATGAGCTGGAAGGAGGCCGCTGAACCGGTACTCACGCGGATGCCCTCGGTCACCCGACCGGAGGGTCACGTCCCGTTCAGACGCAAACTGGGATGGACCGCGGGGGTCCTCGTGCTGTACTTCTTCCTCACGAACGTCACGCTGTTCGGCCTGCAGACGCAGACGGCCGGCGGTGACTTCTACGGACAGTTCCGCTCGATACTCGCCGGGTCGACCGGGTCGATCCTCCAGTTGGGTATCGGCCCCATCGTCACGGCGAGCATCGTGCTGCAGTTGCTGGGCGGCGCGAACCTGCTCGGACTCGACACCGACGACCCGCGCGACCAGGTGCTGTACCAGGGCCTCCAGAAGCTACTCGTCCTCGCCATGATCTGTCTGACGGGGCTGCCGATGGTCTTCGCAGGAGGGTACCTCCCGGCGAGCCGCGAGGTGGCGGCGGCCGTCTTCGGGTCGCGCGAGGCGGTGCTCGGCGTGAAGACGCTCATCTTCGCGCAGATCGCCGTGGGCGGCATCCTCATCCTGTTCATGGACGAGGTCATCTCGAAGTGGGGCGTCGGCTCCGGTATCGGGCTGTTCATCATCGCATCGGTGAGCCAACAGCTCGTCGCCGGCCTGTTCGCCACGCAGTCGCTCGCGGGCATCACCGGGTTCTTCCCGGCGTGGGTCGGCATCATCACCGGCAGCATCGAACTCGAGGGGTCGCTCATCGAGGCGCTCCTGTTCGACCCGGGGAGCCTGCTCGCGATGGCGACGACGCTGTTCATCTTCGCCGTCGTCGTGTACGCCGAGAGCGTGCGCGTCGAGATTCCGCTGAGCCACGCGCGCGTCAAGGGCGCGCGCGGGCGCTTCCCGGTGAAGCTCATCTACGCGAGCGTCCTGCCGATGATTCTCGTGCGTGCGCTCCAGGCGAACGTCCAGTTCCTCGGGCAGATTCTCTACTCGCAACTCGGCGACGCGGGGATGCCCGACTGGCTCGGTGTCTACTCGCAGGGGCAGCCCGTCGGCGGGCTGTTCTACTACCTCGCGCCCATCCAGCAGCGACAGGACTGGATGTGGTTCGTGTACGCCCCCGCGGGCGACCCGGCGGACATCGCGCTGCGCGTGCTCATCGACCTGACGGTCATGGTCGTGGGCGGCGCCATCTTCGCCATCTTCTGGGTCGAGACGACCGGGATGGGCCCCGAGTCCACCGCCCAGCAGATTCAGAACTCGGGGATGCAGATACCCGGCTTCCGGCGGAACCCGCAGGTCATCGAGAAAGTGATGGAGCGGTACATCCCGCAGGTCACCGTCATCGGTGGCGCGCTGGTCGGGCTGCTCGCCGTGATGGCGAACATGCTCGGCACCATCGGCGGCGTCTCCGGCACGGGGCTGCTGCTCACGGTCTCCATCACGTACAAACTGTACGAGGAGATCGCGGAGGAACAGCTCATGGAGATGCACCCGATGATGCGCCAGGTCTTCGGCGGCGGCGACTGACCGGCCGCCGCGCGGCCCTTCCGGCCACTTCGTTCTCTCGTGGCGTTCGGTTGTCTCCGAATAGTTACTCCGTAGTTAGGGTGCGTTCTCACCCGCGAGAGGCGGCGGCGTACGTTCAAGTAGAGTGGCGTCGGCAGTGGAGCCATGAGCACGACGGAGGCGCACACGGGGGCGGACGAACCGCTGGAGCAGTTTCCGGAGTTCCACCTCAGTTACCTGTTCGACGACGGCGAATCGCCCGCGTCGGTGACGGTGTACGACCCGGAGGCGCCGGACACCGGGTGGGTCGCCGCGGACATCAGCGGCACGGTGTCTATCGACGACGTCAGATAACGCCGTCGAGTCGGGCGGTTACCGGGTTCGGACGCTCCGGGTCGGGGCCGCCGAGACTTTAACAGGGCCGGTCGAACGGCGGGCAATGAGCGGTTCTTCGGGCGGTGACGGGCCGGGAGCGGCCGGCGTCGAGACGGAACTCGACCGGGACATCGGCATCGTGGGCGCGGTGGCTCTCGGCGTCGGGACGATGATCGCGGCGGGCATCTTCGTCCTCTCGGGCCTCGCGGTGAGCGACGTGGGCGCGATGGCCATCGTCGCGTTCCTCATCGCGGCCGTCGTCGGGAAGTCGTCCTCGGCTCAATCGTCGACGAGGTGACGCAGAACGCGCCCTGCGACGTGCTCGTCGAGCGAATCGGCGAGGACGGCCGGACGACCGCCGGCTCGCTCGACTCCGTACTCGTGCCGACGGCCGGCGGTCCCCACGCCGACTACGCGGCCGAGGTAGCGCGCGCCATCGCGGACGCGAACGGCGCGGAGGTGGAACTGCTCCGCGTCGTCGACTCCGGCGCCGGCGGACGGGAGCGGGAGCGCGCCGAGGCGACGCTGACCGAGACGAGCGCGCACTTCCCCGAGGGACGCGTCACCTCGGCCGTCGTCGAGTCAGACGACGTGACCGCCGCCATCGTCGAGCGGTCGGAGGCGCACGACCTCACCATCATCGGCGCGACCCGGGAGGGGCTGCTCCAGCAACTCGTGTTCGGCACCGTCCCGGAGGAGGTCGGCCGTGAGGCGTCCGGCACCGTCATCATGGCGAAGAAGAATCTCGGCATCACCTCACAGCTCCGTCGGCTGTTCGGCCGGTAGGGCCGACGACCACGGTCGCCGGCGGCCACCGGACCGGGCGACGACGGCCGGTCAGGACGAACAACTTAATCCGACGCCGTCCGTGTGACCGCTATGAGTCGGCGACCCCATCCGACGGCGTCACCCGGCGACCGCACGCGCCAGCGTCCGACCGCTCCGGCCGGAGGTCGGCCGTGAGTTCGTCGCTGTTCGAGCGCGTCGTCGTCCCCGTCGCCTCGGAGGGGGACGCGCGCGACACCGCTCGCGCGCTCGCCCCGTACACCGACGGCATCGGCCACATCTCGGTCGTCCACGTCATCGAGAAGGCGGGCGGCGCGCCCGACAAGGCGGGCGTCGAACAGCGCGAGGGCGTCGCGGCCGAGACGTTCGACGCGTTCGCCGACGCGCTCCCCGACGCCGACGTGGAGACGCGGACGGTCTTTCACACCGACGTCGTGGACGGCATCGTCGAGGCGGCCGCGGAGACGGGCGCCTCGGCCGTCGTGTTCGTGCCCCGGTCGGGCGGTCGAATCGTCCGGTTCCTCAGCGGCGACGTGACGCTCTCGCTCGTGACGGAGTCACCCCTCCCCGTCGTGAGCCTCCCGCACCCCGAGGGCGGTGGAGGAACGTGAGTCGGTCGCTGCCTCCGCCCGCGCTCCCGCGTCGTTCGACCCCCCCTTCTCGCCTCCGTCCGTCCGCCCGCTCGCGTCCGCTCGCTCCGCTCGCACCTCCCGCCAGCGGCGGTGGTCGCCGTGAGCGACGAGGAACTCGCCAAGGACCTCGGTCTCCTCTCGGCGCTCACCATCGGCGTGGGGACGATGATCGGCGCGGGCATCTTCGTCCTTCCCGGGCAGGCGGCGGCGGCGGCGGGTCCCGCGGTCGCGCTCTCGTTCGTGATCGGCGGCGTCATCTCGCTGTTCACGGCCCTCTCGGCGAGCGAACTCGGGACGGCGATGCCGAAGGCCGGCGGCGGGTACTACTACGTCAACCACGCGCTCGGCCCGCTGTTCGGCTCCATCGCCGGGTGGGGCAACTGGATGGGGCTCGCGTTCGCGTCGGCGTTCTACACGCTCGGGTTCGGCGAGTACCTCGCGACGTTCCTCCCCATCCCGGCGGTTCCGCTGGGCGTGCTCACGCTCACGCCGTTCCAGGTCGGCGCGCTCGCGGCCGGCGCGGTGTTCGTCGGCGTCAACTACGTCGGCGCGAAGGAGACCGGTCGGCTACAGGTGTTCATCGTCGTCGCGCTCGTGGCCATCCTGACGGTGTTCTCGGCGCTCGGCGCGCTCCAGGCCGACCTCTCGACGCTCCGCCCGCTTTTCCCGGGGGAGACCGGAGGAGCGGCCGCGGTGCTGCCCGCGACCGGGCTGGTGTTCGTCTCGTTCCTGGGGTTCGCGAAGATAACGACGGTCGCGGAGGAACTCAAGAACCCGGGGCGGAACCTCCCGCTCGCGGTCGTCGGAAGCGTCGTCATCGTCACCGTGATGTACGCCATCATCATGGTCGTATTGATGGGCGTCGTGAACTGGCGACAGCTCGCCCCCGAGTTCACTACGACCCCGGTGCTCGACGTGGCGGAGATCGCGTTCGGCAGCGTCGGCGTGGCGGCGCTCGGCGTCGGTCTCCTGACGTTCGCCGGACTGCTCGCGACCGCCTCGTCGGCGAACGCCTCCATCCTCGCCTCCTCGCGGATCAACTTCGCCATGGGACGCGACAGGCTGGTCAGCGCGGCGCTCAACGAGGTACACCCGCGGTTCTCGACCCCGTACCGGAGCATCGCCATCACCGGCGGACTCATCCTCCTGTTCATCGTCGTCGGAGAGGTGAAGACGCTCGCCAAGGCGGGGAGCGTCCTCCACCTCATCGTGTACGGCCTGCTGAACCTGGCGCTCATCGTCATGCGGGAGTCGGACGCCGAGGAGTACGACCCCGACTTCGAGGTGCCGTTCTACCCCGTCGTCCCCGCGCTCGGCGCGGTCACGTCGTTCGGCCTCATCGCGTTCATGGACCGCACCGAGATTCTGCTCGCGCTCGCGTTCGTCGCCGGCGGCGTGGTCTGGTACCTGGCGTACGCCCGGACGCGGACGACCACCAGCGGAGTGCTCTCCGAGTACGTCCTCTCGCGGTCCGACCGGATGCCCGACGTGGCGGTGTCGGCCGCCGCGTCCGTCCAGCCGGACGGGGGTGATTTCCGCGTGATGGTGCCGCTCGCCAACCCGGAGCACGAACGGGACCTCGTCCGTCTCGGGGCGGCCATCGCGGACCAACGGGGGGGCGTCCTCGAGGCGGTCCACATCGTCTCGGTGCCGGACCAGACGGCGCTGGCGTACGCGGCCGACCACGTCGACAGCTTCGACGACTACGCCGGCGAACTCCTGCGTCGCGCCCGCGTCGACGCCGAGGAACTGGGCGTCCCCGTCGAGACACGGACGGTCATCTCTCACGAGTCGTTCGAGGAGGTGTTCGACGCCGCACGCGACCACCGGGCCGACCTCGTCGTGATGGGCTGGGGATCGGACGGCCACGGCTCGCCGGGGCGCGTCGAGACGGCCATGGACGAGTTGACCGAGGACCTCCCGTGCGACTTCCTCGTGTTGCGCGACCGCGGGTTCGACCCCGAGCGCGTACTCGTGCCGACCGCGGGCGGTCCCGACTCGGACCTCTCGGCGGAGACGGCTCGAACCCTGCGGGACGCGTACGGCTCGACGGTCCGGTTGCTCCACGTGGTTGCGGACCCGGAGGACCGCGAGGCGGGCGAGTCGTTCCTCGCGGAGTGGGCGGACGCTCACGGCCTCGGCGACGCCGAACTCGTCGTCGAGACGGGCGACGTGGAGGCGGCCATCGAGGCGGCGGCGGCCGACTGTTCGCTGCTCGTGCTCGGAGCCACCGAGCGCGGCCTGCTCTCTCGACTGTTCAGCGGCGCGCTCGCGATGGAGGTGGTCGACGACGTGGACTGTTCGGTCATCATGGCCGAGCGCGCCCGTTCGCGGTCGCTACGCGAGCGACTGTTCGGCCGGCGGTGACCCGGTCCGACCGCGGAGCGGTCCACCCACCGCCGAGCGGTCTCCGAGGACCGCGAGTCGGCAGCGACCGGAGCCGGCCGCAGTTATTATAGCTAACCGACGATGGTAGCTATTCCCTCCGTCCCGCTCCAGTCACTCGGTTATCGACGGGTCGCGACCGGTCGTTTTCGCTCCGTGACGTGAAGTGAACGTCGCTTCACCGAGCGGTTAAGTATCGAGCCCCCCCACTGTCTCGTGGCGACGGAACGGTGGGTGCACGTGCCTCTGACATGGTTTCTCGGACGCCCGCCGTCTCCCCGCCGCCCGATTCTCGCGTCCCCCGGAACCGGTAAGTCACCGGCTACGGTATCCGAGTGCATGACCGACGACGCGCCGCGGGAGACGACACGTCGAACGAACGGAACCAGCGCCGAGGCCGCGGACCGCGGGGCCGACGAGCGATGACCGAGCGCCGACCGACCCTCGCGTCCGTCGACGTCGACCGGCCGTCGCGGGAGGCGTTCGCCACCCGGAAGGTCGGGTTCGACGTCGAGGGGGACCGCTGCGTCGGCACGCTGTACCTGCCGGCCGACGCCGACGACCCGCCGGCGGTCGTCATGGCGCACGGCTACGCCGCCGAGGCGTCGTTCGGACTCCCGCGGTACGCGGAGTCGTTCGCCGCCGCGGGGTACGCCGCGTTCGTGTTCGACTACCGCGGGTTCGGCCCCTCGGCGGGCGACCCGCTCGTCCTGCCGGGTCGCCAGCTAGACGACTGGCGGGCCGCGCTCGACCGCCTGCGGACGGTCGACGCCGTCGGATCCGAGCGGGTCCTGTGGGGGACGGCGCTCTCCGGCGGCTACGCGCTCACGCTCGCGGCCGAGCGGACGGACGTGGACGTCCTGCTCGCGCAGATGCCGCTCGCCAGCGGACGGTCGCTGCTCGGCACGCACGGCATCGTCGGGAAACTGCGGGCGTTCCTCGCGGGCGTGCGCGACCGGGTCGGCGGACTCGTCGACCGCCCGCACCACGTGAAGGTGTACGGCGACCCCGACGAGTTCGCGGCGCTGAACGCGCCCGGCGCGAAGGACGGCTACCTCTCGCTCGTCCCCCGGGAGTCCCGGTTCGAGAACCGGACCCGCGCGCGGTCGTTCCTCGCGCTCCCCCGGTACAATCCCGCGAGCGACGCCGCGAAGGTGACGTGCCCCGCGTTCCTCGTCGCCGGGACGAACGACGACGTCGTCCCGTACGACTCCGTCGAGACGCTCGCCGACGAACTCCCCGACGCCTCGCTGCTGCGCGTTCCGATGGGCCACTTCGACGCGTACACCGTCCGGTTCGACGAACTCGTCGCCCAGCAGGTCGCGTTCCTCGACGCGCGACTGTAGCCGCGCGCCGCGCGCGGTCGCTCCGAACCGCCCGCTTTTGGCTCACTCCGGACCGTGCGCACACAAAGCATTTAGTCGGCTCGTAGAAACCGAGCGGTATGCCCCGCGAACGATACCTGGCGGGTGCGGCGCTGGCCGTGCTCGCCGTCGCCCTCCTCGGAGCGGTCGTCGCCCCGGGCGTCATCGCGGCGCCCGCCGACGAACCCCTCCGCCCCGGGCCCGTCCGCGTCGCAGAACCCGTGGCCATCTCGCACGGCGAGGTGGGCGGTGCGACCGCCGAACTCGACCTGCAGACGCGAGTCCGGCACGGCGGCAACCCCGCGCACAACGTCTCGGTCCGCTTCCGCGCGTACGACGCGGAGTCGGGGCTCCTGACGGCCGAGGAGACGGTCGGCCTCGGGACGCTGGAGGGCGACCGGAGCGTCCCCGTCAACGCCACCGTCCGCGTGGCGCGCGAGGGCGGGTACGTCGTGGAGACCACCGTGTTCCGCGACGGGGAGGTCGTCGACAGCCAGCGACGGCAGGTGTCGGGGATGGAGGCGCTGGTCCCGGCGTACGCCCGGACCGCGGTTCGCTTCACCGAGAGCGACGCCGTCCCGCCGCTCGCGGTGTCCGTCGACTCGGTCGAGGACAACCGCACGACGCTGCGCGTCGCGGCGTCGCTGACGAACGGCGGCGACGCGCCCAGCGAGGACCTCCGCGTCGAGTTCATCCTCCGGCAGGCCGAGTCGAACCTCGTCGCCGCCCGCGCGGACGCGGACGTGGGCACCATTCGACCGGGCCGGACGGAGGACGCGACGGCGACGCTAACGGTGCCGTCGGAGTACAACTACTACGTCGACGCCGCGCTGTACAAGGACGGCGTCCTCGTCGACACCGCCCGCTCGGTCGCCAACCTCGATCCGACCGAGCGCATCGCGGCCAACGAGACGGAGCGCGAGGTCGAGTTCGAGGTGAGCGACTTCGCGGGCGGCGGCGACGGTCCGGAGCGGACGGAAGAGCCCGCCCGCGGGACGACGGGCGCGCAGACACCCGGCTTCACGGCCGGGCTCGCCGCCGTGGCCCTCCTCACGGCGGCGCTCCTCGCACGGAGGACGACCCGATGACCGACACAGACACCGCACGACAGTCCGAGCAGATGCCGTCCACGACGGACGCGAGTGACGCGACAGACGAGACCGACGAGACCGACGACCGCGAGTCCACCTCACGCGACCTGCGCCGCTACCTGAACTACGCGGTCCTCGCGGGGCTGGTCCTGCTGGCGCTGGTCGCCGGCCTCCGGTTCTACCTCGCCGCCGGGAGCACCATCGACCGCTGGGTCGCCGCCGAGTACCGGTCGCTGTTCCACGCGGCGTTCAACCTGGCCGTGCTCCTGCTCGCGGCGCTCGGCGTCTCGGTCCAGCTCCGGCGGCTCGGTTGACCGCGGGTCGCCCGACGCCGCGCGGCGTCGACTGGCCGGACCGCGTCGCCTCGGCTCCGTCGGCTCTCGACTCACGCGCCTCGCTCTTCGACTCGCTCGGACGGCTCGAACACGTACGAGTGGCGCGTGTCGACGTCGTAGAAGAGCGTCCCCGGGGGGTCCGGAGCGCCACGACCGTCGCGTACAGGTCGCCCGCCGCCCCGCTGGTGTTGAGGACGAGTCCGCCGAACGCCGCGGCGGCGACCGGAACCGGCGCGAACGCGACGAGCGCGAGACCGACCGCGTCGAGGAGGACCAGCGGCGCGAGCACCACCGGGAACAGGTGCTCGCGGGGCTGGAACTGCCCGAACGCGGCGGCGTAGAACCCGCCGACGTTCGTGGCGACGCCGTAGGAGACGCGGTAGCCGAGCGCGTTCGCCGCCGCGCCGTGGACCCCCTCGTGGAGCGGGACGGTGAGGAGCAGTCCCGCCAGGAACGCGACGACGGCCCCGGAGAAGTCGAGGACGATTCCGTCGGGCGTGTCGCTGACGACGACCCACTCGACGAACTCGGCCCGGCGCAGCGAGAGCGCGAGCGCGCCGAACCCGGCGAGCGCGACGACCGCGAGGGCCGCGGCGAGCAGGTTCACCGCGAGTACGGGGTACGAGAACGCCCACGGCGGCTCGTACCCCTCGGGTGGGTCCGGCGCGAGTTCGTGCCGGTCGGGATCCGTCGGGGGAGCGCTCACGGCGACAGGTCTCGTCACGGAGGGAAAACACGGGGGCACGCGGGCGCGGCGGCCGCTCCGGTCAGGCGACGACGAGCCAGCCGAGGAACACCGCGAGTCCGCCGAGCGCCGTGCTGGCGACGGCGTGCGAGCGCATCCGGTCGAGGACCGCGTGCGCGTCGCCCTCGGACGCGAGCGAATCGTGTATCTCGCTCCCGAGTTCACACTCGGGCAGGAAGTCCATCGCGACGTGGAGGAAGACGCCGGTGGCGAAGCCGAAGACGACCCCCCGAACCGGGTCGGCGGCGGGGAGCGCGAGGAACGACGCGCCGACCGCGGCGACGCCGACGCCGGCGGCGGGGAGCAGGACGGCGCGCCAGTCGCCCCCGCCGCCCACGTACCGGTTCGCCGCGGCGTACCCCGCCGGCCCCTTGTGCGAGACGATGGCGACGCCGAGCAGCGGACCGAGCGTCATGTTGCCGTAGATGACGCCGATGATGGCGCCCGCCGACACCGCGTGAGCGGTGAGTTCCGCCAGCGTCCGGTCGACGGGGAGGTCCATGTGCGCCAGCCGGTGCCCGAGCGTGTGTGCGGCGAATCCGACGAGCAGGCCGAGCGCGACGCCGAACCCGCCGAAGGTCGCGTGCTGCCCGAGCGCCTGCGGGAGCAGGAACACCGCCGCGCTCGTCACCATCGCGCCGCTGGCGAGCCCGTACCCCCACACCAGTGTCCGGGCGTGCCTGCGCGCGGCGCGCCCGCCGAACCAGCCGCCGACCGCCATCCCGAGGAACGCGACCCACGCGATACCGAACAGCGTCGTCCGCCCGGTGAGGAGCGCGAGCGCCCCCGCGAGCACCAGCGCGGCGGTGCTCGCGACGCCGAGGTACGTCGTCCGGCGGTTGTGAACTCCCTCGCCGGAGTTAATAACTTCGCCCATGTTACTAACGGGACGCTTCGAGTTAGTAACTCCTCCGGTCGCGTCAGGGCGAGACCGTCTGCGAGACCCACCCGGTCGCCCCGCGTGGGTACGGCTTCCGTTCGTCGTCCGTCTGGACGGTGCCGTCGGCTTCGACGGCGCGCGCGACCACCTCGTGTTCCCCGTCGGCCTCGTACTCGTAGCGCCACATCCGCCACGCGTCGGCCGCCTCGCCGTCGACGACCGAGGGGTCCGAGGGGTCTGCGTCGGCCGACACCGCCCCCGGAAGCGGTTCGGAGAGGTCCGCCTCCGCCCACGTCTCGCCGCCGTCCGTCGACACCTCGACCGCCGAGACGCCGCGGGTGCCGGCGTAGGCGTGCCCGCCGACGGTCACCCGCCCGCCCTCGGTCTCGACGCCGTGTATCTTCGCCACCGTCGTCACGGGACCGGTGCCGTGCCACCCGCGCTCCTCCCAGTAGCCGAGCGCCTCCTCTCGGAGCACCTCGATTTCGGTCAGCCACTTCACGTTTATCTCCCCCCAGTGACCGGGGATGAGCGCCCGGAGCGGGTAGCCGTGCCCGCGTGGGAGGTCCCGGCCGTTCATCCGGTAGGCGAGGAACCCCTCGCGGAGCGCCTCCAGCGGGAACTCCTCGTAGTAGTCGTCCTCGGCGCGGAGCATCACGCAACAGGCCTCGTCCTCGGGGATGCCCGCCTCCTCGACGAGGTCCATGACGGGGACGCCGGTCCACAGCGCGGTGTCCATCTTCCGGCCGTTGAGCGAGTCGCCGACGCACCGCAGCGAGACGAACCGGTGCTGGGCCGGCCGGCCGGCGACGTCGGCGAAGTCGAACTCCGTCTCCTCCTCGACCGCACCGGTCACCCGCAGCGACCACTCCTCCCTGTCGATCTCGGGATTGGCCGTGCTGATGTCCACCTGGTAGAACTCGTCCGACACCAGCCCCTCGACGTCCGGGACGGACAGCGAGCGGTCCGCGGCCGTCGAGAGCAGCGCCCGCACCAGCGGGTCGTCGACCGGTTCCTCGTCGTCGTTCCCGCCGCTCCCGGCGGCGTGCCGGAGACCGAACACGCCCGCGAGACCGAGCGTCGCCGCGGCGACCCCCGCCGAGCGGAGGAGGTTCCGCCGGGGGACGTCGACCCCGTCGGTCATTCCCCGCCCGCCGAGCGCGGCGACCAGGCCGCCGCAGACGCGCCGACGAGCGCCGGCAGCGGAGCCACGGTGAGCGCGAACGCGACCAGCGCCTGCGCGACGCCCACGGCGAACACCGACTCGTCGTACCCCCGACCGAGCGCCCGCGTCGCTCGGAACGCGCCGAGCGCGAGCAGGGCGACAGCGCGACGGCGAGCCCCCCGCCGCCGGCGAGCAGGAGCGGCTGACCGAGGTCGCCCAGCCCCTGAATCCCGGCCGCGAGCAGGGCGTCCGGCATGAGATAGAGGACGGTCTGTGCGACCGCGACGACGACCCAGCGGGGCGAGAACCCCGTCACGAGAAACGTCCCCGCCGCGACCGCGACTCCGGACGCGACGGCGACGAGTACGCGACGCGGTGTCGGAGTATCCATAACCCGTACTACGGCCGGAGGCACAAAAGCCGTGCCTCGGGTTCGCACGGGTGACACACACGCGGCCGACCCCGTGACCGACCGTCTTGTGCGCCATCGGCCCCACGTACCCTCGGTCACTCGCGCGGGACGCCGCCCCGCCGTCCCGGCGGGAGACGCCCGACCGAACGCTCTTGTGCGTCGCCGCTAACTCCCCTCCATGGCCGACGCTGTACGGGAGAGCGAGGAGCCGGAGACGGGGGACGTACGGACGCGCCCGTGTCCGTACTGCGGCGCGTCGATGCAGCACCGCCACTGCAAGTACGTCTGTCCGGCCCACGGCGTCGTCATGGACTGCTCAGACACGTTCGTTCACCGATAGGTCTGCGACCGGACGGGTGGAAAACCGCGCGCAGGCGTGGTACCAACTGTTATAGTGTCCGGACTCGTAATACTGTTACTGCATGCCCGGAGGGAACCGGACGGGACGAGCGGTGACGACGACAGTCCCGCCATGGTAAACGACGAGCAGGTCGCCCGGAGCAAGCGCATCCAGCAGCGAACGGGACGGACGTTCCACTTCGCCACTCGACTGCTCCCCGAACGGGTGCGCCACCCGACCTACGTACTGTACGCGTTCTTCCGCGTCGCCGACGAGGTGGTCGACGCCGCCGAGACTGCGCCGCCCGCCCAGCAGCGGGAGGAACTCGACCGCCTCCGGGACGCCGTGCTCGGGCGCACGCCGACGGACGACCCGGTGCTCGCCGCGTTCTCCGAGATGCGCGAGGAGTTCGGCATCGCCGACGCCGACGTGGAGACGTTCGTCGACGCGATGCGCTCTGACATCGACACCGACCGCTACCCGACGTACGCCGACCTGGAGGCGTACATGGACGGGTCGGCGGCCGCGGTGGGGCGGATGATGACCGCCGTGATGGACCCGGACGACCCCGAGACGGCGCTCCCGCACGCCACGGCGCTGGGAGAGGCGTTCCAGCTGTCGAACTTCCTCCGGGACGTGCGCGAGGACGTCGTCCAGCGCGACCGAATCTACCTCCCGCTGGAGACGCTCGACCAGTACGGCGTCACCGAGGAACAGCTCCTGAACCTCGAGTTCGACGCGGGCGTGGCGGAGGCGATGCGCCACGAGATGCGCCGCGCGGAGTCGCTGTACAAGGAGGGCGTCGCCGGCATCAAGTACCTCCCCGAGGACTGCCAGTTCGCGGTGCTGCTCGCGTCGGTACTCTACGTCGAACACCACGCGCTCGTCCGCGAACGGGGGTACGACACGCTCGCGGCGACACCGCAACTCGGCTCGCTCCGGAAGGTGAAACTGCTCGCGAAGACCCGGTGGACGTGGTTCCGGACGAAGGACCCCGAGTCGGTCTTCCGACGGGTGAGCTGCGTCCCGTACGGCGACCAGTCACACGGCGGACAGGGGCACGGCGAGCGAGTCCCCGTCCGGTGAGGCTCCCCCCGCCCGAACGGGCGTCCGACCGTCCCGGTTCGCTCCGCTGTTCTCCGCTCGGTCTCCGCCCGCGTGCCGGTCTACCGCCGCAGCAGCGACGCGTCGAACCGGTCGGCTCGGACCAGCCCCGCGCCGATGCAGCCGGCGACGAGGACGGGTAGCCAGTTGCCGAACGCGAGGTTGACGCCACCCCACAGGAGCACGAAGCTCACCATGTCGTCGAGCAGGAACTCGCAGGTCGCGAGTCGTCGCCGCAGGCCCGCGCGGTCGAACGACCGGTCGAGCGTCACCACCGCGACGGTGGCCGAGAGGACCCACCCGCCGTAGTTCGACAGCGGCACGCCGTAGAAGCCCGCGCCGTAGAGGACGCCGAGCGCGCCGGCGTTCGCGACGCCGGGGTACGTCCAGAAGTCGAGGGCGACGGCGCCGGGGTCGAGCACCACGTCCATCGCCAGCACGAGCGCGACGACGGTTCCCAGCCGGACGGGCCAGCCGGTGGCTCGTCCGCCGAACAGGAGGAGACACAGCAGGTACGCGTTCGCCACGAGCGGCAGGAAGAACACCGGGAGACCGAGCGGGACGCCGGCGACGGTCGGCCCGAGCGCGACGCCGTAGACGAACTCGCCGTACGGCCACCCCGTGTGGACGCCGACGTACTCGACGGCGTACGCGTACAGCGCGAGCAGGCCGACGCCCGTCAGCGCCCGCCGGTCGACCAACGGCGCGAGACCGACGACGAGCGGCGAGCGCATCACCGCCGTCCCGAACAGGACGAGCCAGCCGTTGAACGCCAGCCAGTCAGGCAGCCCCGGGAGGGTGGCGCTGGCGAGCAGCAGGGCGGCTCCCACCAGCGGAAACACGACGGAGATGGTGAACCGGTTCTCGCGGACGAGCGCCTCGGCGCGCGACTCGGCCTCCCGGCGGTCGGTCGGCCACCACTCGCGGATGACGGCCGTCGCGCTCGTGGCGCTCACGGCACCACCGCCCGGAGCGGCGGGAACCGGCTCAACGCGCCGAGCGTGAGCAGCGCCCCCACGAGCGTGTTGAGCGCCGGGAACCACCAGTACGCGCGGTCGACCGCGACCGCGGGGCGGGCGACCCAGAGCGCGACGAGCGGGTAGACGAGCAGGAGCAGCGCGATGCGGGCGTCGACGAGCGCGAACGCCGCCGCGGCGGCGAGCCAGCAGAGCGCGCAGTACGCGTACGTCCGCGTCTCGCCGAGGACCGTCGCCGTCGTCCGGATGCCGGCCGCCCGGTCGGGTTCGACGTCGGGCACCGCGGAGAAGGTGTGCATGCCCATCGCCCAGAGCCACCCGCCCGCGAGCGCCGCGAGCGGCGGGTTCGTCCCCGAGACGAGCGCGAACGCCGCCGCGCCGGGCAGGACGTACAGCCCGTTCGACACGGAGTCGAGCGGCGGCGTCGTCTTCAGCCGCGGCGGGGCGCTGTACGCCGCCCCGAGCAGGAAGAACCCGGCGAGGTACGGCCACGCGACCCGCGGCGTCACGGCGAACAGACCCACACCGACGAGCAGCGACCCGACGGTGACCGCCGGGACCAGCGGGTCGCCCTCGTAGCGGACCTCCCGGCCCTCCTTCTTCGGGTTGGCGGCGTCCACGTCGCGGTCGAACACGTCGTTGACGCCGTAGAGGAACACGTTCGCGGGCACCAGGAAGTACGCGAACACCAGGGCGGTGCGCGCGGTGACCAGGTCGGCGACCGCCGACGCGCCGGCCGCGACGCCGACGAGCACCGGTCCGGCGAGGTAGAGCCAGAATCGCGGGCGCGACAGCGTCACGAGCGCGCGGAGTCGCGCCCGACGGTCGCCGGCGGACTCGGTGGAGGTGGGGGATGGGGACACGCGACTCACCCGTCGGCCATGGCCTCCGCGGTCAGCAATCCGCTGATGAGACACATCGGGACGCCGATGCCGGGCGTGGTGTACGACCCCGTGAAGTAGAGTCCGTCGACGGCCGTCGAGCGGTGACCCGGGCGGAACGGGGCCGTCTGGGGGAGCGTGTGCGCCAGGCCGAGCGCGGTCCCCCGCGTCGCGTTGTAGCGGTCCGCGAAGTCCGAGACGCAGAACTCCTCCTCGAGGACGATGCGGTCGCGGAGTTCGGTCCCGGTGTGCTCCGCGATGTCGTCGAGCAGGAGGTCCCGGTACGCCGCCCGCCGCTCGGGGGTGTCGTCGAGTCCGGCCGCGAGGGGGACGAGCGCGAACAGGTTCGAGTGCCTGTCGGGGGCGACGTCGTCGTCCGTCTCCGAGGGAACGCAGAGGTAGTACGCGGGGTTCTCCGGCCACTCGGGGTCGTCGAATATCTCCGCGAAGTGGTCGTCCCAGTCGGTCGGCAGGACGAGCGTGTGGTGGGCCAGGTCCGGCAGGTCGCCCTCGACGCCGAGGTAGAGGAGGTACGCCGAGGGGGCGTACGTTCGCGACTCCCAGTAGTCGGCGTCGTACTGGCGCTTCCGGGGGGCGAGCAGTTCCTGCTCGGTGTACGCGTAGTCGGCGTCGCTCACCACGAGGTCCGGGAAGTAGTCCTCGCCCGACGCCGTGCGCACGCGGAACCCGCCGCGCTTCCCGCCGATGGCCGTCACCGGGCTGTCGGTGTGGTACGTTACCCCGAGTTCCCGTCCGACGTCCGCGATGCCATCGACGACCGCGCCGAGGCCCCCGTCGGGGTAGTAGACGCCGAGGTTGAAGTCCACGTGACTCATGAGGTTGTACAGCGCCGGCGTGTTGTGCGGCGACCCGCCGAGGAACACCAGCGTGTACTGCATCAACTGCTGGAGTTTCGGGTGCTCGAAGTACGACTCGACGTGGTCCTGCATCGTCCCGAGCAGCGAGAGGCCCGAGGCGTACCGGAGCACGTCCGGGTCCACGAAGTCGCGAATCCGGTCGCGGCGTTCGTAGACGAAGTGCTCCATCCCGATGGCGTACGTGCGCTCCGCCTCGTCGAGGTAGCGCTCGAACGCCTCGCCCGCGCCCGGTTCGTACGACTCGAACGTCGCTCGGTTCTCCTCGCGGTCCGCGGCCACGTCGACGCTGTCGCCGTCCTTGAAGAAGACGCGATAGTGGGGGTCGAGCCGCGACAGCGTGTAGTAGTCCTCGACCCCGCGACCGAAGTGTCGGAAGAACGTCTCGAACACGTCCGGCATCAGGTACCACGAGGGCCCCATGTCGAAGCGGAACCCGTCCGTCTCCAGCACGGAGGCGCGTCCGCCCAGCCGCTCGTTCTTCTCGAGGAGGGTCACGTCGGCACCGGCGTCGGCGAGATAACAGGCCGTCGACAGGCCGCCGAAGCCGCCACCGACCACGACGACGGACTCGCCGGCCAGCGTCGAGAGGTCCACGGGAGGTCGCATCGAACCAATACACGGGACGGATATTCTTAAAGGGTCGATACCCGGCGTCCGTGTCTGCTAAGTCGCCCGCCGCCGACCGCCTCGTATGGACGGGAAGGCTGTCGTGGTGACGGGTGGAACGCGCGGACTGGGTCGGGCCGTCGCGACGGCGTTCACCGAGGCGGGCGCGGACGTGACGCTCTGTTCGCGCGACGGCGACGCCGCGGCGACGGCGGCCGGCGAAGTGGACGCCGCCGGACCGGGGACGGCGACGGGGGTGCGCGCGGACGTGCGCGACGAGTACGACGCCGAGCGGTTGATGGAGGACGTCGCGCGGCGGGCCGGTGACGTCGACGTCGTGGTCGCGAACGCGGGGGTCGCACACGGTACGCCGGGCGAGATGCCGCTCCAGGCGGAGCCGTACAGTCGGTTCGACGATACGATGCGCACGAACGTCCGGGGCGTGTTCACCACGGTGACGGAGGCGGTCCCGCACCTGAGCGCCGGCGCGCGGGTGCTCGTTCCGTCGGGACCGGTCGCTCGGGAAGCCGAGCGGGGAATGGGTGCGTACGCGGTCTCGAAGGCCGGCGCCGAGGCACTGGTCCGTGGGTTCCACGCCGACCTGCGCGACGAGGACGGTGAGGCGGGCGACGCCGCGCCGGCGGCGTTCGCCGTCGACCCCGGCCTCGTCGCGACCGACCTAAGCGGGGGAGACGGCCGCGACCCCGGAGACGTCGCGCCGCTGTTCGTCTGGGCGGCGACCGACGCCGACCCCGTCGAGCACGGCGGCGGGGTCGTCGGCCTGCGCGAGTGGAAAGCGGCGACGCGGTGAGGGAGCGGACCGAAGGAGGGACGAGGCCGGGGATTCGGAACGGAAGCGACGACCTTACGACGACGAAGACGACGTCGTGGGGGACATCTGGATGTTGAGCCCCTTCTGGATGATCTGGGTGAACGCCATCGAGCAGAGGAAGTACCAGACGATCCAGGCTGGCATGACGATGATGTTCTCAGTCCACGACACCTCGCCCACGAACGGGAGGACGATGTTCTCGAGGTCGGTCCAGACGCCCTCGGCGCCCCGGAAGCCGATGCCCCAGTACATCCACAGGAACGCGGGGATGGTGAGCAGCATGATCCAGACCATGGGGCGAATCTGCTCTTTGAACATGCCGAGCTGGTCGCCCATCGCCTCCATCTGCTCCTCCTGAATCTTCTCGAGGGCGGCGTCGTCGCCGCGCTCTTTCGCGTCCTTCTGGCGCTGCTGGAGTTCCTGCATCCGCTCCTGGTGGCCGGCCATCTGGCTCATGTCCATCAGGCTCGCGCGCAGGAGCGTGGAGTACAGCCCGGTGAGCGTCGCGATTATCATGATGACGGCGTACAGCGGGAGCGCCGACTGGAGCGGACCGAGCACGACGTCGATGGTCGTCCCGACCACTTGCCTGACCGGGCCGTACGAGTACCCGATGAAGAACGCCACGGTGAGGACCGCCGCGGCCTTGTCGTAGATGCTCCACGACGTCCCTCCGTCCTCGTCGTCGGAGTCGGTATCCGCGCTCGTGTCGGTACCGCTCTCGCCCGCGTCGGGCGGCCGGAGGCCGGCTTCGATGGCCTCCCGGTCGGCCAGCGCGAACCCCGCCTCGCCGTCCTCGAGGATTCCGCGTTCGATGAGCCGGCCCCACTGCCCGCTCGTGATGTCGTCGCGCACGTCCGTCCACTTCACCTCGCCGTCCTCGGCGCGCGCGAGGACGGTCTCGATGGCCTCGCGCATCTCCGGGTCGGATGCGAGGTCACGGACGCGCTCTTCGATGCGTGCCATTACCGCGCCGTAAGCGACGACCGCGTAAGAAGCTTTAGCAATCGGGACGACGCCACACCGGCACGTCTCCGGTCAGTGGGCCTCGGTCGCTCGAAGGGGTCAGCGGCGGGAACGGGGCGGTCCGGTGCCGGTGGACACACCGCACCGCTCCATCCACGTGCTCGACCGGATGCGAGGCGTACTCGGGTCGGCTGTGGTCCGCCGTTTCCGGTCGTTCCGGTGGAAAGCCTCACACTCCCCTCGCGTCCGTGTCGCGCTTCCCGAGTACCTCACGACTAGACGGGCGGATAAAGACGGCGGCCGACGAGGGCGTCGCGTCCGCGAGCGGGCGGCGGTCGGGTCAGTTCTCGATGACGTCGCGGAGTCGCTCGAAGACCTCGTCGGGCGTCCCCTCGCCGGACACCTCGACGAGCGACCCCTCCTCGCGGTAGTGCTCGACCACGGGTTCGGTGTTCTCGCGGTAGACGCGGAGGCGCTCGCGCACCGTGTCCTCCTGGTCGTCCTCCCGCTGGACGAGGCGCTCGCGGACCGACTCGTCGGCGGGCATGTCGAACTCGACGTGGTAGTTCTCTCCCGTCTCCGGGTCGACCCGCCGCCCGGTCAGCCGCTCGACGAGTACGTCCTCGGGCACGTCGATGAAGACGACGTGGTCGAGGTCGGTCTGCGCGGAGAGGTACTCCGCCTGGTCGAGGTTGCGCGGGTAGCCGTCGAGGACGAACCCGTCGTCGGCGTTCGCCAGCGCCGCGACGACGATCTCGTTGACCACGGGGTCGGGCACGAGTTCGCCGGCGTCCATGTACTCGCCCGGCGTACCGTACTCCGTCTCCATCTCCTTGTTCGCGCGGAGCGCGTCCCCGGTCGTGATGTGGTCGAGGTCGTACTCGGCGACGAGGCGCTTGCTCTGTGTCCCCTTCCCGGCACCCGGCGGGCCGAGCAGGAGGATTCGGTAGTCGCTCACGCCCGGACCGTCCCGCGCCACGGTAAAAGGCGTGCTGAATACCGTTCGCGTTGCCAGCGACTCGGTCTCGCCCCGTCCGCGCGGCGCCGCCGGGGACCAGTCGCTTTTTTCGCCGGCCGGCCGTACCCACGGTCATGACCCGGTTCGACGCCGACACCCCGGCCGACCGCCGGAAACTGTTCGCGGACGCCGTCACCGCCCACCGGACCCGCGGGAGTCCCTTCCTCACAGTCGAGGTGGCGCTCCCGGCGGACGAGATTCAGTTCGGCGAGGGGGAGAGCGCGGACGCCGCCGCCGGCGACACAGACGAGGACGACGGGGACGACCCGGAGGCACCGCCGTGGATTCAGTTCGCCGAGAAGACGTTCAACCTCGACTGCTCGGCGGAGGAACTCGCCCGGCTGAAGGAGATGCTCGACGAGTTCCCCGAGTTCCGCATCGACGCGCTCGACTCCCCCGAGGACGCCGAGGGGACGAACGTGCGCGTCTCGGCCCGCTCGGACGCGAACCGGCTGGCCGCGTTCGTCGAGCGGGCGTTCCGCGAGGTGTACGAGCGACCCGAGGACTACCGGGCGTGGGTAGTGCGGGTCTGACCGATTCGACCGGTCAGTGCCCGAGGCCGTCGTCGCTCACGGCGAACTCGCCCCAGCCACGGAGGACCGCCAGTCCGACGGCCGCGAGCGCGCACCCGCCGACGACGCCCGCGAGCGCCGCCGCTTCGTGGAGGTGCCACGGTCCGGACGCGGCGAGGAGGTCCGCGGCCAGCGACCCCGCCAGCCACGTTCCGAGGACGAGTGCGGGCAGACCGGTCGCGCGTGGTCGTTCCATCGTCCGGTCGACACGGAGCGAGGACCGAAAGGCTGCCGGTCGGCGTCAGTCCCGCCCGACGACGATGTACAGCAGGAACACGACGAGGAACCCCAACAGCGAGAGGAACAGCGAGGCGAGTCCGACCGCTACCGCCCACAGCGCCGCCGCGTCGTTGTTGCGCCGCGAGGCGTCGCGGTACACCCAGAAGCCGACGATGACGGCGATGACGAGGTTCAGGACGCCGACGAGCAGCAGTTCCGGGCCGCCCGGCATCCCGCCGAACAGCGGAGCAGTGGGAACCATACCGGGCCGTCGGGGGCGCGGGTGAAACCGTTTGTGCTACTCGCCGCTCGGCCGCTCACGCGCCGTCGACGACGCCGGGGTCGCTCAGGTCGGCGGCCAGCACGAAGTCCGGTTCGTCCGAGACGGCCACCCGCGCGGCCGCCACGTCGCTGACCGTCCGGACGTGCTCGGGAATCAGGACGCGCGTGTTGTCCAGCCCCGCCGCGGCGGCGTCGCGGGCGACGGCGCGAAGCACCGCGCGCGCCGCCGCGGGCGTGTCCCACGCGCCGACGCCGTAGATGCCCCACGTCTCCTCTCCGTCCTCGGTCTCGCGGTCGTAGTCGTACGCCCGGTAGGCGAACCCGCGCGTCCCGCCGTCGGTGGCGACGAACAGGCGGTCGTCGTCCGCGGCCGCGCGGAGTTGCTCGCGCCGGAGTTCCGACACCGCCCACGTCTCGTCCCCGTCCATCGCCAGCCCCCGGAGCGCCGTGCGGGCGTCGCTCGCGGTCCAGAACGACCAGGCGTCCGCCGGGTCCGCCGACACGTCGAGGTCCGGGTCGGCGTCGGGGTCCGGGGCGGGCCGTGCCCACCGGAACTCCGTGCAGGGGTCGAACCCCGCGTCGCGCGAGACGCCGAGACCGGCGACGTTCCAGGAGAACACCATGTTCCGACAGACGGACACCCCACGTTCGCGCGCCCACGCGAGGGCGGCGCGGGTGAGCGCCGTCCCGAGGCCGCGTCCCCGGTGGTCGGGGTCGACGCGCATCCCCTGCGCCCACGCCTCCGACTCGGAGAGCACCCGCCCCTGCACGACGCCGGCCGCGTCGCCGTCGACGGCGGCGACGAACGTCCGCTGGTCGCCGCCGTCCGTCTCGACCCACCGGGGGAACACCTCCGGGAGGTAATCCCCCCGCCCCCGCTCGCTCCACGTGTCGCGCGTGAACGCGGCGACGGCCTCCGCGTCGTCCGCGCGCGCCTGCCGGACGGTCACGTCGGGGTCGTCGACGGTCACGTCCACGGCGCGGACTCGGCGGTGAGTTCGCCCGCGAGGCTCCGACCCATCGCGTCCGCGGGGTCGTCGGCGTTCGCGAGCGCCCACATCAGCTTCACCTTCGCCGTCCCGGGGAGGGTGTCGCCCGCCTCCACGACGCCCGCGTCGAGGAGGTCCCGTCCCGTGTCGTACACGCGGTCGCAGACGCGCCCCTCGATGCACTGGCTCGTCATGACGACGGTGGTGCCGCCGTCCACCAGGTCCGCGAGCCGGGGGATGAGGTCGGTGTGGACGTGCCCCAGACCCGTTCCCTCGACGACGACGCCGGCCTTCCCGTCGAGGTAGTCGAGCGCCGCGGGGTCCATGCCCGGCGTGAACTTGACGAGTTCCACGCCGGGGTCGAGGTCCGGCGCGAGCGCCAGGTCCGCCTCGCCGCGCCCGGCGTACCTCTTCCCGTCGGCGAACGTCACCGTCTCGCGCTCGTAGTCGACGCGTCCGAGCGGTTCCGCCCCCACCGTCTCGAACGCGTCCCGACGGGAGGTGTGGTTCTTCCGGACGCGCGTCCCCCGGTGGAGCGCGCAGTAGTCGTCCGACGGCGTCCCGTGCATGCAGACCATCACCTCCGCGCAGTCGCTCGTGGCCGCCTCGACGGCACAGACCGCGTTCATCACGTTGTCCGAGGAGGGCCGGTCCGCGGAGCGCTGGCTCCCGGTGAACACGACCGGGACCGGCGTGTCCAGCATGAACGCGAGCGCCGAGGCGGTGAACTGCATCGTGTCCGTCCCGTGCATCACGACGACGCCGTCCGCGCCGTTCGCTACCTCCTCGCGGACCGTCTCCGCGAGGTCCTGCCAGACGCCCGGGTCCATGTTCTCCGAGAGGATGTTGGCGACGACTCGACCTCGGTAGTTGGCCCGCCCGGCCAGTTCGGGCACCGCCCGGAGGACGTCCTCGGCGTCGAACTGCGCCGTGACTGCGCCCGTCCGGTAGTCGACGGTCGAGGCGATGGTGCCGCCCGTCGAGACCAGCGCCACCGTCGGCAGGTCCTCGTCGAACTCGATGGCCGACTCGCCGTCGTCGTCGTCCTCCTCGCCGTCCACGTCGCGAACGCCGCGTTCGAGTACGTCCACGTCGGCGTCCGCACGGTCGACGCCGACGTTGTACCCGCCGTCGAGTTTGACGACGAGGTGGTCCTCGTCCGTCGAGGGCATCAACACGCCCTCGTTCGTCACGTCCCCGCGGGTGACGCGGACGCGGTCGCCGGGGCTCGGTGTCATGTGCGGGCGTCCGGCCGGCGCGGACTTGAAACTGCCCTTGTCCGATTTCCCTCCCGCTCCACCGCCGCTTTCCGCTCCGGTCCACTGCCGACGCGCGGTCCGGTGCGGCCTTCACTCGGACGCTCCTCGCCCCCGGCCGACCCCCCAGTCCCGACCGACTCCGACGGTCGCTCGACGAATCGAACCACTCGTCACCACACGCCCGAATTGAAGAACATACTTCTTCAAAACCGGCCTTTGACGCGTACTTTAGTAATGTTTACGTGCGAGAACCGACTACGGTCCCCGATGACACGGAACAGGTACGACCCCCTCTGGGTGGTGGCGTTCGCGGTGCTGGTGGCGCTCGCCATCCCCTGGTTCCTGTGGGGGAACGCGACGGTGGTGGCCGGGCTTCCGGTGTGGATCTGGTGGCACATCGGCTGGATGGCGCTGGCGTCGGCCGTCTTCTACGGGTTCACGCGCGGCGCGTGGGACCGGGGTATCGACCGGGAGGTGTTGCGGCGTGGTTGACGACACCGTTCTCTCGCTCGGCGTCGTCGGGGGATATCTCGTCCTCGCGCTCGCGGTGGGACTGCTCGCGTACCGGCTGACCGAGCGGAACGCCGAGGACTACTACCTCGCGTCGCGGTCGGTCGGCACCGTCGTGCTGCTGTTCACGACGTTCGCCACGCTGCTGTCGGCGTTCACCTTCTTCGGCGGACCGAACCTCGCGTACGGGGCCGGCCCGGAGTGGATTCTCGTGATGGGGCTGATGGACGGCATCGTCTTCGCGGTGCTGTGGTACGTCATCGGCTACAAACAGTGGCTCGTCGGGCGCGAACACGGCTACGTGACGCTCGGCGAGATGCTGGGCGACCGCTTCGGGTCGGCCTCGCTCCGGGGACTCGTCGCGGTTGTGAGCCTGGTGTGGCTGTTCCCGTACGTGATGCTCCAGCAGGTCGGTGCGGGCCAAGCGCTCGTCGGCCTCACCGACGGCGTGGTGCCGTACTGGGCGGGCGCGGCGCTCATCACGGTGTTCATGGTCGCGTACGTCGTCCTCGCGGGCCTGCGCGGCGTCGCGTGGACCGACACGCTCCAGGGGCTGTTCATGCTCGGCATCGTCTGGGCCGCCGTCGCGTGGGTGCTGTCGGCCGCCGGCGGCCTCGGGGCCGTCTCGGACGCGCTCGCGACCAACAACCCGGAGTTCCTCGCGCTCGGCGGGGGACTCTACTCGCCCCAGTGGATGATCGCTCAGGCCGTCGTCATCGCGTTCGGCGTGACGATGTTCCCGCAGGTGAACCAGCGCTTCTTCGTCGCCGACAGCGAGGCCACGCTCAAGCGGTCGTTCGCGCTGTGGCCCGTGCTCGTCCTGCTGCTGTTCGTCCCCGCCTTCCTCCTCGGCACGTGGGCGGCGGGGCTCGGCATCGAGGTGCCGCAGGGGAGCAACGTGCTGCCGGCGCTCCTGACCGAGTACACGCCGGTGTGGTTCGCGGCGCTCGTCGTCGCCGGCGCGATGGCCGCGATGATGTCCTCCTCGGACTCGATGCTGCTGTCGGGGTCGTCGTACCTCACGCGCGACCTCTACCGGCCGTTCGTCGCGCCCGACGCCACCGAGGCCCGCGAGGGGTGGGTCGCCCGCGTCGGCGTCGCCGCGTTCGCGACGCTCACGTTCGTCGCGTCGCTGTTCGCCGGCCGGACCGCCGAACTCGACTTCCTCGTCACGCTGGGCGACACGGCGTTCGGCGGGTACGCACAGCTCACGATTCCCGTGCTGCTCGCGCTCTACTGGGGGGGCGTCACCCGGACGGGCATCGTCTCGGGCGTGGTGGTGGGACAGGCCGTCTACCTGCTCCACGTGCTCGTCCCGCAGGTGCAGGTCGGCGGAGTGACGTGGCTCGGCGCGACGTACCTGACGTGGGACTTCGCGCTCTGGTGCATGCTCCTCGGGGCCCTCGTCACCGTCGGCGTCTCGAAGGCGACGGCTCACTCGTACGGCGAGAACGCCGCGAAGTTCGGCGTCGGCGCGGACTGAACTGAGCCGGGCCGACGAGCGGCCCCACCCGCGCCGTCGGCGGTGACCGTTCCCCGCCCCCCGCCGCTGTCGGAGTGAGCAGATTTTAGTTCGGTTTCGAGTTCGAGTCCGTATGGACGATTCCGCCCTCCACGACCGGCTCCGCCGAATCGAGCGCCGACAGCGCCTCGTCGTCGCTCTCCTCGTCGTCCCGTACCTGGTCGCACTCGCCGAGTTCGGCGGCGTCTGGGTCGCCGGCGTCCTCTCGGTCGCCCTGGGTCTCGCCGCGTTCGCGCTCCTCGTCGTCCGTCGCAGGCGCGACGCGAGCGCGGCGGAACGGTAGACTGGGCGGAGAACGCGTGGCCCCTCCGTACGCTACTTGCTTGGATATATAACCGTCCTCGCCAACTACCGCACATGCAGACGCACGTCGTCCCGGTCGGCTTCGACTACGACCGGCTCATCGCCCCGCTGGTGCGCGACCAGCTCGACGTGGACCGGGTCGTGCTACTGGAGGGCGCCGTGGGCAGCGAGGCGAACGTGGAGTACTCGCGGACCCTCTCGAAGAAGCTGGAGGCGGACTTCGGGAACCTGCTGGGCGCCGAGACGGAGCGCGTCGAGGTGGCGGACGTGTACGACTACGACGCGGCGTTCGAGCAGGCGTACGACCTCATCAACGCGGAACTCGACGCCGGCGCGGAGGTGTGGGTGAACGTGAGCGCGATGCCCCGGCCCGTCTCGTTCGCGTTCGCCACGGCGGCCCACTCCATCACGCTGGAGCGACAGGAGGACCGGGACCGCATCCACACCTACTACACGGCCCCCGAGAAGTACCTGGAGACGGAACTCGCGGAGGAACTGCGCGCACAGCGGGACCTCCTGGCCGACCTGCTCGACGACGGCACCGACGGCGTCGACTCCGTCGACGACGCCCGAGTCGAGGAGCGGTTGACGGCGGCGACCGACCTGCTCGAGGAGTTCGACGAGCGCGGGGTCACCATCGGCGCGAAGGAGATCGACGGGAGCCACATCGTCGAACTCCCGGTCGCATCCTTCTCGAACGTGAAGCCGTTCGAGGAGGTCATCCTGTTCGTGCTGGGAGAACACGGCGAGTTCGAGTCGGTGAGCGAACTGGCGAAGGCGCTCGCGCGCGACATGGGCGAGGAGTACACCGACTCGTTCCGCTCGAAGGTCATCTACAACGTCGACCGGTTGGGCCCCGGCGGGAAGGGGTACATCGAACAGGAGGCGGGCGGGAAGTCCTACCGGACCCGTCTGTCGCGCATCGGCGAACTGTGGGTGCGCGCGCACGCCGACGACGACTCCGACGCCTGAACGCCCCACCGGCGACTCGAGCGGGGAGCGACGCCCGAAGAACGCCGTCCGCTCGCACAGACGCCCGGGGTGGGAAAAAACAGCTCGTCGGGTCGGCGGTCCGTCCGCCGCACGCGTCGCGGTCAGTCCGTCGCCATCTGTTCTTCGAGGTGGTCGAGGGTCTCGCCGAGTTCTTGCTCGAACGTCGCTATGTCGTAGTTCTGTGCGTGAATCAGCGCGCTGTAGCGCGCCGTCCAGCTCGCGAGGAACGATATCTCCGCGAGTTCCTCCTCGGTGGCGCCGTGCATCTCGGCGGCCGCCCTGTGGAACGACTGGCAGTACGGACACTTGATGTTGGCCGCGATGGCGAGTCCGATGAGCTCCTTGTACTTCGCCGGAATCGCCGTCTCCTCGAACGCGTAGCGCTTGAAGTTGGGCCACTCGTTCACGAGGTCCTGTTCGTTCAACGCGTCGAAGTAGCCCGGCATCGCCCCGAGCGTCGCCTCGACGTCCTTGCGCGTCTCCTCGTAGTCCCGTTCCGCCGATGTGGTACTCATTGTCTCTCTCCGTCGACCCCCGCCGGATTCGTCCGTGACCGGCGATAGAGAGGAGAAGCTCTCCGGCCGCAGTGCGTCCACCGAGGGTCACCGTATACGTCGTCGAGTAATATAATAAACAACCATTATCTAATGTCGGCCACTTACCGTCGCGTCGGGAGCGAATCTGATTCGGTTCGGTACAGCGGGCCGTCTCAGCGACGGACGCCGGTCGAGTCGACGCGGTCCGGGGGAGCGGAGAGCGTCGGCCTACCGCTCTTCCCCGAGGTGGTCGTCGAGGAACGGCAGCACGCGCCCGAGGGCGTCGCGCCACGTGGCGGGGTCCTCGAACATGTGGTTCTCTTCGGGGTAGTACGCCATCTCGAACGGCAGCCCCCGCCCCACCAGGTCGTCGACGAGCAGGTCCATCTGCTCGAAGTCCACGTTCGGGTCGTCCGTGCCGTGGAGCGCGAACAGCGGCGTGTCGAGGTCGGCGGCGTACGCGTACGGCGAGGCGCGCTCGTACGCCGGGTCGGTCCCCGCCTCGTCGGGGTAGCCGCCGAACTGCGCGGCGAACCGTCGGGCGGCCCCCCACCCGAACGAGGCGGCGTACTCCACCCACGCGGCCCAGTCCCAGATGCCCGCGAAGTTGACCGCGGCGTCGTACGCGTCGGTCTTCGTCGCCACCGCGTTCGCGAGGAACCCGCCGTAGCTCAGCCCCCACAGGCCGACACGGTCGCCCACCTCCGGCCGGTCGCGGAGGAACGCGGCCGCGCGGACGCAGTCGTCCACCTCGTCGACGCCCAGTGCACCGGCGATACCCTGCTCGAACGCGTGGCCGTAGCCGATGCCGCCCCGGTAGTTGAGTTCGAGGACGACGTAGCCGCGCGACAGCAGGACGTGGTCGAACAGGTGGAACTGGCCGTACGAGCGCATGTGGTGGAAGCCGCGGCGCATCTGCCTGACCGGGCCGCCGTGACACCACACCACCGCGGGCCGCTCGTCACCCGGAGCGGCGTCGTCGGGCGCGTAGAGGTACCCCCGAACCGTCTCGCCGCCCGTCCCCGCGAACGACACCGGTTCCGGGTCGGGGAACGACGCGAGGCGGTCGCGCTCCGGATAGGCGTCCGAGACCCGCGCGAACCCGCTCGCGTCCGCGTCGCCCCCCGCGCTCGCACCCTCGGCGTCGCCGTCGTTCGCCGCCGCCCCGCTCGGGTCGTAGACGCAGACGTCGGCCGGGTCCGTCCGACCGGCGCGGATGCACAGCAGGCGGTCGTCCGCGCCCCAGTCGGGGCGGAGCGCGTTACCCGGCGCGTCCGCGACGTGTTCGACGTCCCCCGAGCGGTCGGCGACGTGGAGGCGACGCTCGCCCGGGTCGGCCTCGTTCGTCACGAACGCGGCCCGCTCGCCGTCGGGGGACCACGCCGGCGTGTCGAGGGCGTCGCCGCGCGCCTCGAACGCGCCCGACGTCACCTGCACCACCCCGTCGCCGTCGTAGCCGGGGTCGGCGTCCCCGTCGTCCTCCCCCTCGCCGGTCACCGCGGCGCGGCGCGCGGCCACGTCGACGAGGTAGAGGTGCGCGTAGCCGTCCCGGTCAGAGAGCAGGGCGACGTGGCCGTCGCCGCTCCCCACCGGGTCGGGCTGGACCGACAGCACGTCGCTCTCCTCGGAGAGCAGCGTCTCGCCGGCGTCGCCCGCGTCGGCCGCGGCCACGTCGACCGCGCGGTAGCGGCGCGCCGAGGCGTCCGTCTCGTCGAGCGCGTACACCAGCGTCCCGTCGTCGGCCCAGTCGTACGCCGGGACGACGCGCCCGTCGTCGGGCCGCCACGACCACGCCCGCCCGCCCGCCGCGAGGTCGTACGCGAGGAGTTCGCCCGGCCCGCCGTCCGGGTCGGCGTCGCGGACCGTCGCGAGGAACCGCCCGTCGGGCGAGACGGCCAGCGGCGCGGCCCCGAACGGCGTCGAGCGGACGTCGTCGAACAGTTCGCGGACGCTCCCCTCCCCGACGCCGTGCTCCCAGACCGCGCCGTCGCGGACGTACAGCAGCGTCTCCGCGTCCGCCCACGTCGGGTTCGCGTGACCGGCGTCCGCCGCGGCGAGCGACCGCGCCTCGTCCGCGCCCGCGTCGAACAGGAGCACGTCGCCGTCGGCGACCACCGCGGCCTCGTCGGGGTGGTCCGGTCGCCAGTCGAACCCCGACGCTCCCTCGACGTCGAGGACCGTCGGGTCGCCGTCGCCCGTCCCGTGTGCGAACCGCGTCTCGCCGTCGCCCGTCCGGAGGTAGCCCGCGCGGGTCGCGTCGTCGTTCCACGCCGGGGCGGCCACCGTCCGGAGGTCGAGTGCGTCGTCGACGGTGAACTGGAGTGTCATGGGGCGTGGTTGGCGAACCGGACCAAAAGGCTCCGGCTCCGGGCCGAACCGGCCGGTTCTCGACCGACCGCCGCTCGGAGGGAGTCCCGTAGGAGTTCAGGAGTTCTCGTCGGAGAGTCGTTCGACGTGGCCCGGTGGGCGGAGCGGCTCACTCCGGGTGGGTCCGATACTCCCTCTCAGAAGTCCAACCCGCGCGGCGCGGGCGACGGGGACAGCGGCCCCGCGGGCAGGCGGTCCGGAACCTCGGGGTCGTTGTACGCCCCGGGGGCCACGTCGTTCGGCCCCTCGGGGTAGAACAGCGACGCGAGCAGGTGGAGGTGCGACCGGCCGACGCCCAGTTCGAACTGGCCGCCGCCGTACAGCGACACGCCGCGCGCGTCGGCCCACTCCAGCGTCTCGAACAGCGACTCGACCGTCCCGAACCGGGACGGCTTGACGTTGAGCCACCGCGGCTCGAACGGGAGCGCCTCGACGCTCTCGACGCCCGTGATGGGGTAGTCCCACGAGACGCGGTCCTCCTCGCCGTCGAACAGCGGGCGCGTCTCGTCGGTGAACGCGGGGTCCTCGACGACGGCGTCGGGGAACGCCGCGAGCATCCGCTCGTAGAACGCCCGGTCCGGCTCCTGGTCCACCTCGGTGCCCTCGTACAGTCCCTTGAGGTCGAGGATGCGGACCCGGTCGTCGGGGAGCGCCTCGACTATCTCGTCCGTCCAGTCGTTCGTCGGGTCGAGTTTGAACCCGATGCCCGGAACCCGGGCGGAGATGGCGTCCACTCGCTCGGTCGTCGGCGGGTCGCCCAGTCGGGTCGATGCGACGAACTCGACGGGGTCGCGCTCCCGGCCGAGGACCGCGGCCAGGTGGGTGTCCGACTGTCGGAGCGCGGCGTCGAGTGCGGCGCTCTCGACGGCCCACCGGCGGTACGGCCGCGCTGTCTCCCGTTCGGGGGCGTCAACCGGGAACAGGTCCACCCCGTCGAGGTGCTCCGAGAACTCGCCGACCGTCCACTCGCCCGCCAGCTCGTCGGCGAAGTCGACGGCGGCCGGCCAGTCGTCGCCCGCGTCGCCCGTCCCGTCTATCGGCTCCCCGAACAGCGCGTCGTGGTCCGCGGCGTCGTACGCCACGTCCTCGCCGCGACCGAGTTCGCCCGCGCCGCGCAGGCGGAACGTCGTCGTGACGCGCTCGAACCCCGAGGAGGTGTCTCGCGCGCGCCGCCGGAGTCCGACGGACTCGACGGTCAGCGGGAGGTCGGCGACGGCGTCGTACAGGCTCATGGGGTCCGGTGGGTCGCCCGGGGTTTAGCTCTCCCGCGTGCCCGGCGTGTCGGCCTCGGCGGCCGCGTCCGCCTCCAGTTTCTCCACCCGGGTCGCGAGCGCGAGGAACGTCGCGGCGACGGTGAGCACCACCGCGCCGGCGGCGGCCGGGTAGTGGGTCGACGCGGGGTGGGTGAACCCACCGAGCGCGGCGTCGTACGTCTGCCCGGGCACCAGCGTGTGGTGGGGCGTCCCGAGGAGGGGGACGAAGTAGTCCACGACGTCGTTCAGGAGGTACCAGCCGACAGCGACGGCGACGGCCCGCACCGGGAACGACGAGAAGCGGTGGAGGAGGAACGCCTCGACGGACATCGCGAGGTGGGAGGTGAGGAGGAACGCGTACATCGGGAGCGCCGTCCCCGCGAGGAAGCCGTCCGCGAACACGGTGAGCACGTACGGCGTCCAGAGGCCGAGTTTCAGACAGCCGAAGAACGCGAGCGCGGTGACGTACTCGTTCGGCCGGTCGAGCCACCAGAGCGCGAGCGCCAGCCCGATGAACATGGTGGCGACGGGGCTGTCGGGGACGAGCGGCCACAACAGCGGCGGTTCGCCGGCGAACTGCCCCGTAATCAGCGGGTCCGACAGCGGGAGCGGGTGGAAGCCGTAGTACCAGAAGCCGAACGCGGTACCGACGAGGTTGACGCCGGCGATGAGCGCCGCGAGGCGGAGGCCGAAGTTCTCCAGCCACCGCGGGAGGGGGGCGACGTACCACGGCAGGTCGTCGGCCGGGGGGAGGCCGTCGCCGTCGAACAGCGCACGCAGGGACGAGCGGGTGGCCATCTTGTGAGTGTCCGTGGGAGGGGTGGGCGGCGTATAGCGGTGGCGGTCCGTGCCGCCGGTTCGACACCCGTCGGCTCCGCCGGCCGCCGACGAGGCCGCTCGCGCCGCCGCACCGTCCCCGCGCGTCGGACCCCGACCGGGAGGGCTATGACGCGGCCGGCTAGACACCGGCCGTGGACCCGGACGACCTCATCCCGCGCGAGGTGGCGACGTTCTACCTGACGACGCCGTGGACGCTCGCGCTGCTCCTGGTCGCGAACGCGCTGGCGTTCCTCGTGGGCGTCCGCTACTACGTCGCGACGATGCCGCCCGTCGCGACGTTCGCGTGGCCGCTGTACGCCGACTCGCCGACCGCCATCGCGTACGGCACGCTCGTGCTCGCGGCGCTGGTCCCGTTCGCCGGCCGACGGCTCTCGCAGGTGCCGCGGACGCGACTGCTCGGCGCGCTCTCGACGCTCGCGGTCGTCTGGCTGGTGAAGACGGGGCTGTGGACGTTCCTCGCGCTCAACGTCCCGCTCGTCCGCCCGGACCTGCCGAACGACCTGTACGTCGGCTTCGACGCCGACTCGCTGTGGGCGTACTGGGGCATCCTCTTCACCCACCTCGCGTTCATCGGGGAGGCGGTCCTCGTCGCGCACGTCGGCCGGACGAGTCGGCGGGCGCTCGCGGCGGCGGGCCTGCTCGCGCTCGCGAACGACCTGTTCGACTACGGCTTCCTCCTGGGACTCCCGCTCGCGAACTACCCGCCGGTGCGCTACGACCCCGGCGGCCTCCTCGCGCTCGGGAGCCTCGTCACCTCCGTGGTCGCCGTCGCCGCCGCCGCGGCGCTGCTCCCGGGTGGCTCCCGGGGGGACGGGTGACGGGCGAGCGGCTCCCGCCCGACGGAGCGGCCGTCGCACGGCCTCGCGGTCGCCCGTCCGCGAGTGGGTCGACCGCACGGACGCCCGGCGAACACCTTTTACCTGCTGGGTGATTACCTCACGTGTATGGACTCCGCGGTACTGCTCGATCTCCTCGGCAACGAGAACCGCCGGCGCATCCTCCGGCTGCTCTCGCACAAGCCGTGTTACGTCACGGAGATCAGCGAGTACCTCGGCGTGTCCCCCAAGGCGGTCATCGACCACCTCCGGAAACTCGAGGACGCGGGGCTCATCGAGAGCCACACCGACGACCGTCGCCGGAAGTACTTCCACATCGCCCGGGACGTCCGCCTCGAGGTGAACGTCTCCCGGCACGGGTTCGGCACCAAGAGCGCCTATCCGGCGAACCCGAGCCTCGACATCAGCGGCCGGTGTCCACACATGCGCATCGACTTCGACCTCCCGGCCGGGGAGGACGACTCACGCGCCGCCATCGGCGACCTGGCGAGCGAGTTCGACCGGCTTCAGGAACTGGAGAACGAACTCTCGCTGGCCCAGCGCTGGGTCCACGGCCGGATGACGGACGTGCTCGACCGGCTGAACGAACGGCTCGGCGTCGACGCGGACTCGCGGTTCTTCGCGGAACTGCTCGCCGCCGTCGTCAGCACCGACGGGAGCGTCGACGCCGTGGCCGCGGAGGTGGGCGCGGACCGCGAGTCGGTCGAGGAGGGACTGCGACGCCTCGCGGACGGCGGCCTGCTCTCGAACCGCGGCGACGCGTGGCAGGTCGCCTGAGCGACGGGTGACCCGGGTCGGCCTACCCCACATCCCGCGTGAGCCCGTCCCGCAGGTCGCGCCCGAAGTAGTAGCCGGTGAGCGACAGCAGCAGTCCGGCGGTGACGCCGATACCCGCGACGGCGACGCCCGTCGCCGCGAACCCGTACTCCGAGAGGAGGTTCGCGCCGACGAGCACGTTCACCGACGTGAGGGTGCTCGCGACGAACAGCAGTCCCGACGCGGCCGCGCCGGCGATACCGGTCTCGAGGTACGCCCGCCTCGACCGGACGGCGCCGAGGAGGAACGCGGCCGCGAACAGCCCGACGTACTGGAGGAGACCGCCGAGCAGCGGGACCGCCCCGCCGGCGACGAGTCCGGCGGCCGCGACGACGAACGAGACGAGGAGTCCCCTCGGCCTCACCGGCGAGCGGCCGAGCCGGGAGCGCCGACCGTCGGCGTCGGCGGTCCGGGTCGACTCCCGCTCCTCGTCCTCCGCCGACTCGGCCGACCCGCCGCCCACCTCCCGGTCGGCCAACTCCTGTAGTTCTTCGAGACTCTTGGACATACGGCCCCGTCGGCGTGGCTGGCGTATGGCTCTTTCCCCGCCCGCGTGACGCTCCCTTTATGCTCCGTACTCCCTTGCGTCGGGCCGATGGAGTACGTCCAGGAACGCGTCACCACGCTCCACGACCTCGGACGCTCGACCCCGGACGCGCCCGCGGGCCGCGCGGCCGTCGTCGTCCCCATGACGGAGCGCGAGCACGCGGGCCTCGCGGCCGAACGCGTCCTCTCGGAACTGGAGGCGGTCGACCCCGCCCGGGTGGTCGTCCCCCTGCGCGCCTCGCCCGACAGCGTGACGGCGGTCCGCGAGTGGCTCGACGGGTTCGACCTCGCGCTCGACGTGGTCTGGTGCGACGGCCCCCGACTCGTCGACCTGCTCGACTCGGCGGGGCTGAACGGCGAGCGAGGGAAGGGCCGGGACGTGTGGCTCGCGCTCGGCCGCGCGCTCGCCGTCGACGCGGCGGAGTTCGTCGTCGTCCACGACGCCGACACGGCGTCGTACTCGCGCGAGTACGTCCGCCGCCTGCTGTTCCCGCTCACACGCGAGTTCGCGTTCTCGAAGGGGTACTACGCCCGCGTCGAGAACGACCGGCTGTACGGCCGGCTGTTCCGCCTGTTCTACGCGCCGCTCGTCCGCGCGCTGTCGGACGCGCACGACGCCCCGTTCCTCCGGTACCTCGACGCGTTCCGGTACGCGCTCGCCGGCGAGTTCGCCGCCACGCGCGAGGTGGTCGCGTCGCTGCGCGTCCCGCGGACGTGGGGGCTGGAGGTCGGAACGCTCGCGGGCGCGTACGACGCCGTCGGCGTCGAGGCGTGCGCGCAGGTCGACCTCGGGAGCTACGAGCACGACCACCGCGCCGTCTCGGGACCGGCCGGCCTCTCGGACATGAGCGAGTCGGTCGGGAACACGCTGTTGCGCGCCGTCGAGGAGCACGGCGTCGACCCGGCGTACGACACGCTCCCGTCGCGCTACCGGGAGGCGGGCGAGGCGCTCGTCCGGTCGTACGCGACCGACGCGGCGTTCAACGGCCTGTCGTACGACTCGGCCGACGAGCGGCGGCAGGTCGAGACGTACGCCGACGCCGTCAGCCCGCCCGGCGCGGACGACCGCCTCCCGCCGTGGCGCGACGCGCCCGTCTCGGCCGGCGACGTGGCCGCCGCCGTCGAGGCAGACGTCGCGGAGGCGGCCGCCGAGGAGTGAGGAGAGCCGCCTCGCGGGCCTCACGGCTCCAGCCGGGCCGCGAAGAACGGCGGCTGCGGGCGGTCTCCGGCGGGCACGTCCGGCGCCTCCCACTCGTTCACGACCCGGAACCTCGCGCGGCGGAGTTGACGCCGGGTGGCGTCCGCGCCGGCCATGCTCCAGCGCATCTCGACGCCGGCGCCGAGCCAGTCGGGGGTCGTGCGCTCGGTCTCCGCCGGCGCCTCCGAGAGGAGGAGGCCACCGCCGGGCGCGAGGACGCGAGCGAACTCGTCGAGGACGGTCCGGTGGTCGTCGAGGGGGACGTGGATGAGCGAGTCGAACGCGGTCACCGCGTCGAACGCGCCGTCCCGGAGGGGGAGCGTCGTCATGTCTCCCTGCACGAGCGACGCGTTCGGGACGGCGTCGGCGGCGAGGCGGAGTTGCCCCCGCGAGAAGTCGACGCCGACGCCGGTCGCCTCCCCGTTCAGCCGGCGGAGGACGGGCGTCCCCTGCCCGCACCCGGCGTCGAGGACGCGACTCGGGTCGGAGGACAGGGAGTCGAGGAACTCGCGCAGCACGGTCGCCCCGCGTTCGTCCTCGGCGCGTCGCTCGGCGTACGTCTCCGCGAGTCGGTCGTACCCTCGTCGACCCGCCTCCTTCTCGTCCATCGCCGCGGGATTTCGACGACCGGCCCTTGGGTCTTCGGTCCGGTCGCCGGTCGCGCGGGTGGGGACGACTGCAACGTTGAAGAGCGTCGAACCGCGATGAGAGGTATGAACCTCGACGGGGTCGGCCGGCACACGCCGGCACCCATCGCGGACGCCGAGCGCCGCGCCGCGGTGCTCGCGCCGGTCCTCCACCGCGACGCAACCCCACACGTCCTCTTCACCAAGCGCGCCGACCACCTCGGAAACCACCCCGGACAGATGAGCTTTCCCGGCGGCGGCGCCGAGTCGGGCGACGCGGACCTCGAGGCCACGGCGCTCCGCGAGGCGAACGAGGAGATCGGTCTCCGCCCGGAGGAGGCCGAGGTGGTCGGCAGACTCGACGACGTCGAGACCATCTCCGAGTACGTCGTCACCCCGTTCGTCGGGACGATTCCCGACCGCGAGTACGTCCCTTCGGACGCCGAGGTGGCCGAGATAGCCGTCCTCTCCGTCCCCGCGCTCACCGACCGGGCGAACTACGAGTCCGAGCGGCGCGACCACCCCCACTACGGCGACGTCCGAATCCACTTCTTCCGCGTCGACGGCTACACCGTCTGGGGGGTGACCGCCCGGATGCTGGTCCAACTGCTCGAACTGGCGACCGACTGGCGCATGCCCGCCGAGGTGGACCGCGTGGTCGACCCCGACGCGGACCTCCCGGGTTGACCCCCTCGGGTTCGACGCGACCGCGTCCGCCAGTCGGGCCGGCACACGGCGAGCGAGCGCCTTGCGGTCGCCTGCAGTCCCCCTTATCGGCGTCGGCGTCCTCTCTCTCGCGTGAACGACACGAGCGACGAGGCGGGGACGTTCGACCCCGAGGCCCCCGAGGAGCGGGAGATCGGCCGGGAGATGGTCGACGAGAGCACGGGCCTGGGGTCGGTGATGGCGCACACCTACCGGGGGGAGATGGACCAGGAGACGACGTGGCGCTCGCGGCTCGACCAGACCACGACGTGGGCGGTGACGGTGATGGCGGCCATCCTGACGTGGGCGTTCTCCAGTCCGGACAACCCCCACTACGTCCTCCTCGTCGGGGTGGTGATGCTCGCGGCGTTCGCGGGCATCGAGGCCCGGCGCTACCGCGACTACGACGTGTACCGCTCGCGCATCCGCATCATCCAGCAGAACCTCGTCGCGAACGCGCTCGACCCGTCGGCGGGCGTCGTCCACCGCGACTGGCGGCGGAAACTCAGCGAGGACTACCGCCGGCCGACGCTGAAGGTTCCGTGGGGGGAGGCGCTCGCGAACCGCCTGCGCCACGTCTACCTCCCGCTGTTCGGCGTGATGCTGGCGGCGTGGGCGTTCCGCATCACCGTGTTCACCCCTCGCCAGTCGTGGCTCGACTCGGCGGCCATCGAAGTCGTACCCGGTCCCGTCGTCGTGGGACTCGTCGCCGCGTTCTCGCTCGCGCTCCTCGCGCTCGCGTTCTGGCCGCGCGAGCGGCGCGCGAAGGGGGAGTTCCGCGAGGGGGAGTTCGGCGAGTGGAAGGACTGAGCGCTCAGCCTACACGTAGCTCGCGACGACCAGCGCGCCGAACAGCAGCGCGAGGAACGCGAGCAGCACTCCGACGGTCTTCGCGCTCTTGCCGCCCATGACGCCGTCGTCCTGTCCCTCCCCGCCCGTCAGCCGTTCCGGACCGAGGTCACCGAGGTCCACGCGCCGCGCGTTCGGTACTTCGAGTGGTAAGTCTTGTCCGGTGACGCCGACCAGTCGTCGTATCTGACACGAGCGCCACGTTTATCTACTCGACGCGACTCGGTACCTCCATGGCCGCACAGGCGATGGATCGCGTTCCGCGACCGTCCTAGTTCTCCCCGAGTACGCCGAGTCTCGCGAGTAGCGACCGTATCGACCGCGACGACCACCAGCGAGGGTGCCGCCCGCACATGAGTTCGATGAACACGGATTTCGACAGCGACGACGGTGTAGCCGTAGACAGAGGCGACCAGACCGCGGAGTCGGCCGGCAGCGGCGTCCGCGACACCGCGGCCCGGACCGGTCTCGACGGGGTGGCGCTCAAACCGACCGAGTGCGACGTGCGCGTCGCCGTCGACCTCCCGTTCGAACTCGTGTGTGTCGACTACGAGGGCCGGGAGTCGCTCCCCGCGTTCGACGCGCTCGCGGACCTCGCGCGCGACCGGACCGTCCGGCTGACGACGCCCGTCCGCGCCGACGGGTTCGACCCCCGCGGCGACGACTCGCTCTCCCGGGCGCTCCCCGACGCCGTGGGGCGCGTGCTCGTCGCGGGCCACCCCGCGTACCTCACCGACGAGGAGCGACGGCGCGCCGTCGCCCCCCGACTCGGCGACGCCGTCGGCGCGTCGGCCGACCCCTGGGTCGGCACCGAGGGCATCGAGCGGGTCGCGCTCGCCGCCGGCGGGACGCAGTACGAACTGCTCTCCCGGACGACCGAGCGCGACCTGCGCGCGCTCCGGACCGCGGGGTTCGACGGCGACGTGGCCGTCTACGCCCCGACCGTCCCCACCGACGACGAGGACGCGGTGCTCGACGCCGTCGGCGCGTACGCCGCCCGCCGCAAGCCCGTCCGCGAGGCGCTCCCCGGGGGCGCCGCGACGGACGCGAGCGCGACGGGCCGCGCTCGCGAGGTGTTGAGCAAGGCGGTCCGCGAGTACGCGCTGGTTGGCGACCCCGACGCCGTCGGCGAGCAGGTCGCCGCCCTGAAGGAGGCCGGCGCCGACCTCGTGGTCGGCTACCCCGCCGCGGGCGTCGCCACGTTCCGGTAGGCGGCGGGCCGACTGGGTCCCCTCGCCCTCGTCCGCGACACTCGTTCGCACACCGTCCGAAGAGCCTTCGTCCGCGCGCTGAACCGGTGGGTGTGAACGACGGAGTGGCGACCGCGCTCGACGCGGCGTTCCCGGACCGGACGGTCGACGGGGTCGAGGCGACGGGGCCCTCGTGGAACGACGGCAACCACACCGTCGGGGTCGCGTTCGCCGACGACGGGGCGGCGTATCTGAAGGTCGCGGTCGACGGCGACGGTTCCCGTGTCGCCCGCGAGCGAGCGGTCCTCGACTACGTCGCCGCGGTCGAGACGGTACCGGTCCCGCGCGTGGTCGCCGCCGACGCCGACGCGCCGGTGCCCTACCTCGCCACCGCGCCGCTCGACGGCCGGCCGTTCCACCGCGTGTGGGCGGACGCCGGCGGCGAACGGGTGAATCTGATTCACTCGGTCGGCCGGACGTTCGCGGCGCTCCACGCCGACCAGTTCGACGCACACGGCCGCGTCGGCGGCGGCGGCGCGGCCGGCCTCGACGTCGAACACGGCTCGTGGACGGACGTGCTCGTCGACCAGGTCGAGGCGGTCCGGGCGTCGAGCCCGAGCGACCGGTTCGGGGTCCACTTCGACGCGGTCGCCGACGCCGTCGAGGCCAACCGCGGACTGCTCGACGGCGCGCCGGCGGCGCTGGTTCACGGCGACCCGGCCGGACCGAACCTCGTTCGCGCCCCGGGGCGCGTCGGTCTCCTCGACTGGGAACTGTCGCACGTCGGCGACCCCGGCCGGGAACTCGTCCGCGCCCGCCGCCAACTGCTCGGCGGCGTCCGGGAGGCGGCCGACGAACGACTCGTCGCGGCGCTCCACGGCGGCTACCGCGAGCGCGCCGGGAGCCTCCCGGACGGGTTCGGGGAGCGCCGTCCCGTCTACGAGGCGGTCACGTTCCTCGGCGTCTCGGGGTTCGTCGAGAAGTACGCGGAGTACTGCGACGACCCACTCGAGGAGTTCGCGGCGTGGGCCGACGAGGAGATGGACCGGCGGCTGGCGCGAATCACGTAGGGGGCGGTCGTCGGCCCAGCGGCCGCGCCGTCTCGAACGGCCGCGCCCGCGGGGGGCGACCGCCACCCGAACGCCTACGTCCCGCCGAGCGAACCGGACGGTGTGAGAACCCTGCACGAACTGACGACGACGGAGGCGGGGGACCTGTTCGCCGACGAGGTGGAGGTGGCGGTGCTCCCGACCGGGTCGGTCGAACAGCACGGCCCGGCGCTCCCGCTCGGCACCGACTTCCTCGCGGCGGAGGCCGTCGCGCGCGGCGTGGACCGCGACGACGCGGTGCTCCTGCCGACGGTTCCCGTCGGCGTGAGCGCGCACCACCGGCAGTTCGACGGGACGCTCTGGGCGGAACCGGAGACGTTCGAAAACTACGTGCGCGACATCGTCGCGAGCGTCGCCTCCCACGGCGTCCGGAAGGTGGTGCTCGCCAACGGACACGGGGGCAACGCGGACGCGCTCTCGCGGGCCGCCCGCCGACTCCGAGCCGACGCCATCGCGTTCGCCGCGCCGTGGAACTGGTGGTCGAGCCTCGACGGCCTCGACGAGGACCTGTTCGGGAGCGGGGGTATCGGCCACGCCGACGCGATGGAGACGAGCATGGTGTCTCACGTCGCTGCCGACCTGGTCCGCGAGGCCGCGCTCTCGGACGCCGAGGCCGGCGCGGCCGAGGCGTGGGGCCGGTCGGTCCACGGCGCGAACGTCGGGTTCGACACCGCGGACTTCTCGGAGTCGGGTGCGGTCGGCGAGCCGACCGAGGGGAGCGCCGAGAAGGGTGAGAAACTGTACGAGCGGGCCACCGCCGAACTCGACGCGCTCGTCGGCTGGCTGGCGGACCGACCGTTCGACGCGCTGACGCCCGAACCGCACCGATGACGGGCGAGCGGGTCGCCGTCGTGGGGGCCGGCGCGGTCGGACTCACCGCCGCGGCCGACCTCGCGGCCGGCGGTGCGGACGTGACCGTCTTCGAGCGGGGAGCGCCGGGTTCGGGCGCGTCGGGGCGAGCGGCGGGCGTCCTCTACGACGCGTACGCGGAGGACGTCGACGCCGCCGTCGGCGCGCGCGCGATGGAGCGGTTCCGGGAGTTCTCCGGGACGGGCGGGTTCTCCTTCGAGGCGTGTCCGTACGTGATGCTGGCGCGCGAGGGCGACGACGCGCGCGCGGACGCCATCGAGGCCGCCGCCGAACGGATGCGCGCGCACGGCCGGTCCGTCGAGACACTGGACGCCGACTCGCTCGCGGCTCGGTTCCCCGCGCTCCGGACGGGCGACGTGGCCGTCGCGGCCGTCGCGACGAACGCCGGCTGGACCGACCCGACCGCGTACGTCGAGGCGATGGCCGACCGGGTGCAAGCCGCCGCCGCCGACGTTCGGACCGACGCACCGGTCGCCGTCTCGACGGACCCGCTCGGCGTCGTGGGCGACGGCGGCTCGGCACACGGCGACCGAGGGTCCCGGCGCGGCGTCGACGAGTACGACGCGGTGGTCGTCGCGGCGGGCGCGCACACCAAGCGCCTGCTCGCGGACGCGGGCGTCCCGATTCCGCTGAAGCCGTACCGCGTGCAGGCGATGGTCAGCGCCCGCTCGTACGACGGGCCGATGTGTTACGACGCCTCGGCGGGCGTCTACTTCCGCCCCCACCCGTCGGGTCTGCTCGGCGGCGACGGCACCGTCCCGGTCGAGGCCGACCCGGACGACTGGGACCGCGACGCCGACGACTGGTTCGTCTCGGACTGCTCGACGGCGCTCCGCCGCCGCGCGGGTCACGACCCCGCGGTCGAACGGGCGTGGGCCGGCCTCTGCACCGCGACGCCGGACGGCGACCCGCTGCTGGGCGAACTCGGCGAGGGGCTGTACGTCGCCGCCGGGTGGCAGGGCCACGGGTTCATGCGCGCGCCGGCGACGGGCGAGGCTATCGCGCGACAGGTGCTCGGGGCGGGGGACGGAATCGGCCCGTTCGACCCGGCGCGTTTCGACGGTGACGAGTCGTTCGCCGTGCGAGAAGGGATGGCCGTCGACGCGGAGCGGAGCGACGACCGGGCGTAGCCGCGGGGTTCGGCGTCTCGTCTCGGTCGCGTCGCTACCTCTCGCCGTCGCCGTGGTCGTCGTCGCTGTCGGACAGGACGGCTTCGTCCTCATCGTCGTTACTCTCCGAGGGTGCGACGCCGCCGTCACCGTCCTCCGACAGGGCTGCCTCGTCGTCCCCGTCACCGAAGTCGGTGTCGTCGACGCCGCTCGCGTCGCCGACGTCGATGCGCTCGGGACCGTCGTCCGCGCTCGACTCCCTCGACACGCCCGTCTCCTCGTTCTCGACGACGACCCGGTGGTCCGCCTCGGACTTGGGGATCCGGACGCGGAGCGTCCCGTGTTTCGAGAGGGTGGCGGTCGCACCGTCGGGGTCGACGGCGGCGTCGTGCGGGAGTTCCGCACGGCCGTCGAGCGAGAGGCCGCGTCCGGGGAAGCGCATGTCGAACCCCTCGTGGAAGTCGCGGAACCGGTCGATACGAACCTCGACCGCCCCCTCGCGGAACCGAACCTGCAGGTCGCCGTCCGTCGCGCCCGGCGCGTCGAACACGACGAGGTACGCGTCCGGCGACTCCAGCAGGTCGTACGCGAGCGGCGTCCGCTCTTGTACCCTGCTCACGCCGCGTCCGACCCGGTCGAGGACGGTGTTCATCGCCGAGCGGCCGAACTCGCGGAGGTCGTCCACGCCGTCGCTCTCGTTCATCGTCACAGCTCGATTTCCTCGAGACAGTCGGTCCCCCCGCACAGCGGACACGACAGGTCCGAGACCCCGTGGTCGTCCGCGATGTCGTAGGTGTAGTGGTTCTCGAACATGTCGAGTTCGCAGTCGTCGCTCGTACACATGAGTTCCTTCGTGGCGGGCATACGCGACGCTAGGGCCCCGCCGGTGATAAACGGCGTGGGGAGCATCGGTCGAAGCCCCGCCGTCGCCACCACGCCCCGCGCGACGGTCTGGGTCCACTGCCCTCGCGTCGCCGGCCCGTGCGCCGCTGGTGCGCTCGGTTCGGGGTCGGATACCGACTTGTTGCCCACATCTCCCGGTCGAGACAACACATACGGTCGTGGATACCGAACCGCCGTGCGGGTGTGTCACACGTGAACAAGGCCAACGCACGCTCGGAGCCGGAGCGGCTGACTCCCGAGGAGGTGCGGCGGCTTCAGCGACTCCTCGAGAAACTCGACGGGGAACTCGCCGCGACCCACGAGGACGCGGTCCTGCTCGGTGCGGGCGAGGACGGCCTCGACTACCGAACGGCGACCCACGCGAAGAACGGCGTCGTCGGCGTTCGGAACTACCTGGAGTGGCGCGGCGGACACGAGTGACGGTTCGACCCGCGCGCGCCGTGAGCGACACGACTCCGTGAGCCGCGCACCACGTCCCGCGACCGCACGGCTTTAGCCGCTCGGTCACCCAGAACCGGACGACCATGACCGTGCCAGAGTCCGGCGGCGACGGCGCATCGGCCCGCCCATCCCCCGACCCCGCGGACCTCGCGGTCACCATCGTCGACGGTTACGTCGACGAACCCGCCCACTTCGGCGTCCCGCCGTACGTCTCGACGTACCCGCGGTTCACCGCGGGCGCGCTCGTCGACGCGGGCGTCCCGGAGTCGGCGGTCACCTACCACACCATCGACGAACTCCGCGACGACCGGCGCAAGTGGGCCGACGTGGCCGACGCGGACCTCCTCGTCTACGTCGGCGGTATGACCGTCCCCGGCAAGTACGTCGGGGGGACGCCCGCGGAACCCGACGAGGTGCGAAAGCTGGCGTGGACGGCCGACGGCGTCACACTGCTCGGCGGGCCGGTCCGGTTCGGCGTCGGCGAGGAGAACGCCGGCGCACAGGAGATGCAGCGCGACGACTTGGACTACGACTTCGTCTCGATGGGCGACGTGGAGGCGGCGGCGCACGACCTCGTGCGGAACGGACTGGAGGGGTACGGCGACCGCATCCGCGACTACGACGAGGTGGCCCGGTGGTCGAGCCTCGGCGCGTTCGTCGTCGAACAGCACCCGAACCACCCCGACTACCTCATCGCGGAACTGGAGACCTCCCGGGGCTGTGCGTACCGCTGTTCGTTCTGCACCGAGCCGATGTACGGGAACCCCGACTTCCGCACGGCGCCCGACGTGGTCTCCGAGGTGGACGCGCTCTCGGACCACGGGGTGAGCCACTTCCGCCTCGGCCGGCAGGCCGACATCCTCGCGTTCGGCGGCGACGGCGAGGCACCGAACCCCGATGCGCTCCAGCAGTTGTACGCGGGCATCCGGGAGGTGGCGCCCGGCCTCGACACCCTCCACCTCGACAACATGAACCCCGTGACCATCACGGACTACCCGGGGGCCTCCCGCGAGGCCATCCGCGTCATCGCCGAGTACAACACGCCGGGCGATACCGCGGCGTTCGGGCTGGAGTCGGCGGACCCCGAGGTGCGCGAGGCGAACAACCTCCTCGTGAGCGCCGAGGAGTGTCTGGAGGCGGTCCGCGTCGTCAACGAGGAGGCGGGCCGGCGGCCCGGCGAGGCCCGCGAGGACGCGCCGAGCTACGGCGCGGACGCGCCGCGCCGCCTCCCGAAACTCCTTCCGGGCATCAACCTCGTCCACGGGCTGGAGGGTGAGACGGAGGAGACGTTCGAGCACAACCGGACGTTCCTCGACAGCGTACTGGAGGAGGGGCTGTTGCTCCGCCGGGTGAACATCCGGCAGGTGATGGCGTTCGAGGGGACGGAGATGGCCGAGACGGGCGCGCGGCTGGCGCGAGAACACAAGAAGCAGTTCCAGGAGTACAAGCGCGAGGTGCGCGAGACGGTCGACCGGCCGATGCTCGAACGGGTGATGCCGCGCGGGACCGTCCTCCCGGACGTCCACCTGGAGTACCACGAAGAGGGGACGACGTTCGGCCGGCAACTCGGCACCTACCCCATCCTGGTGGGTCTGCCGGGCGAGCGCGATTTGGGGCGGACGCTCGACGTCGCCGTCGTCGACTGGGGGTACCGCTCGGTGACCGCGGTGCCGTACCCGCTCGACGTGAACGCCGCGTCGATGGACGAACTCACCGCCGTCCCGGGCATCGGGAGCGGGACCGCGGGCGACCTCGTGGTGAACCGGCCGTACGCCGACGCCGCCGAAGCCAGCGAGGTGGCGGGCATCGACCTCTCGCGGTTCGCGGCCGCCGAGGTGCCCGGCGTCGACGGCCCCGACGCGGCGCCCGAGCGGGCCGACTGATGCCGGTCGAGCGCGTCCCCGTCCCGGTCGAGACGCGCGCGCCGACGGGGACGACGAACGCGTACGTGGTGACCGGTGCGACCGAGGACGGCGGGAGCGACGCCGGGGCGCTCCTCGTCGACCCGGCCGCGCGGACCGACGCCCTCGACGAGGCCGTCCACGGAGCCGACGTCGCGCACGTCGCGGTCACGCACACCCACCCCGACCACGTCGGCGCGGTGGCGGACTACGCCGCCGAGACGGGGGCGACGGTGTGGGCGCGCCGCGGCCGCGAGGCGTCGTTCTCGGCGGCGACCGGCGTCGACCCGGACCGGACGTTCGCCGAGGGGGACCGCGTCGGCCCCGCGAGTGTCCTCGACCTGCAGGGGCACGCGCCCGACCACGTCGGGTTCGAGACGCCCGACGGGGTGCTGTGCGGCGACGTCGCCGTCGCGGAGGGGAGCGTCGTCGTCGCCGCGCCCGAGGGCGACATGCGGGCGTACCTGACGGCGCTCCGGCGGCTTCACGCCCGCGACCCGCCGCGGCTCTACCCCGGTCACGGGCCGGTCGTCGACGACGCGCGCGAGACCTGCGCGCGGTTGCTGGAGCACAGACTCGCCCGCGAGCGGGCGGTGCTCGCGGCGGTCGAGAGCGGCGCGCGGTCGGTCGACGGCGTGCTGGCGGCGGCCTACGAGAAGGACCTGACGGGCGTCCGCGACCTGGCGCGAGCGACGGTCCGCGCGCACTTGGAGAAACTCGCGCGCGAACGGCGCCTCCGGTGGGACCCGGACGCGGATCGCGTCACCCCACCGTGAGCGGCGAGCGGGCGTCGACCGCTCGGGTCGGCGCCCGACGGACTACCTCGTCTCTTCCAGCGAGACGAAACAGTCGGCGTTCGCGCTCAGCCAGTGGGTCACGATTTCCCCCTCGTCCGCGTCCGACGGGAAGACGGTACACCGGTTCGGTTCGCCCTCGTAGCGAACGACGGTCGCGCGGAGGCCGGTCGGCGCGGCGAACCGGGGGTCGGGCGTCCCGTCCCCTTCGGTCTGACGGTCGGGCTCTGCCGACATCGAGTAGGCAACTCCCACGGGGGGCCTTAACCGTCGCTAAGAGCGGTCGGGGGCGCTATTGAGCGGTCCAGAGCGCGGGGGACCCGACGGCGTTTTGGGCGCGCGTCCCCCACCTCCAGGCGTGCAGACGCTCGAAACCGAACTGGCGCGGGCGCGCGAACTCGACGTGAGCGAGTTGGCCGACGCCGTCGAGTCCATCGGCTTCGAGTGCACCCGCTGCGGGGCCTGCTGCAAGGGCGAGACGACCGCAGAGGGGGAGCCGGAACCGCACACGGCGACGGTGTTCCCCGACGAGGTTCGCACCCTGCAGGAGGCGGGGGACGACGCCGACTCGCCGGACGCGTCGCGCGAGTCGCCTCGGAACGACGCTCCTCGGCGTTCACGCTCGGCCGACGTCTCGCGTGAGTGGCGGGACGTCGCGCGGCCGATGCCGTACGGGCTGACCGAGGGCGACGACGGCCCGGAGGGGGAGACGTTCGAGTGGGCGCTCCAGACCGACGCCTGCGGCGACTGCGTCTTCTACGACGAGACGGACGGCGTCGGCGCGTGTACGGTCCACGAGGACCGCCCGCTCATCTGCGAGACGTACCCGTTCTCGGTCGCGTTCGACGGGACGAGCCAGCCGATGGGCGAGGCGGTGGACAGCGTCGCCCTGGAGGGGCAACCGGAAGTCGGCGAACCCGACAACGGGGACGGGATGGTCCGCGCCCACGAGTGCGAGGGCCTCGGGCGCGACATCTCTCGCGCGGACGCCGAGGAGTTGGCGCGGGCGCTGAAGGAGCGCGCCGTACGGGAACTGGAGGAGGCTGTCGGCGTGCGCGACAACTACGTCCCGGTCGAGACGGGGGTCGGCGAGGTGGCCGTCCACGACTCCGAGGGGGCGAAGCGTCCCGACGGGACGTCAGTCGACCCCCCCGACGCCCGCGAGTGAGACGGGAACGACGGTCCGAAAGCGAGCGACGCCGCGCCGGAGCGGCGGTAGGTATTTTGTTCTCCCGTCCGAAGGACGGTGACAGAGGTCTATATCCGTGGAAATCTCCGACGAACTCCTCTGTCTGTTCAGCGCCGACGTCCGCGAGGAAGACGACAGGTACCTGCTCGAGGTCCCCCGCCGCGAGGTGGAAACCGGCAGCGTGACGCCCGGCGAGGTGTACCGAGTCGCGCTCATCTCGCGCGCCGTCGAGGACGAGAGCGCCGGCGACGAGGACGCGACCGGAACCGTGAGTGAAGGCCCGCAGCCGCCGGTCGAACCCGGCGAGATACGCTACGTAGAGATCGAGGACCTCGGCAAGCAGGGCGACGGCATCGCCCGCGTCGAGCGGGGGTACGTCATCATCGTCCCCGGCGCGGAGGTGGGCGAACGGGTGAAGATCGAGGTCGCCGAGGTCAAGTCGAACTTCGCCGTCGGCGAGGTCATCGAGGAGGACCTGTAGGACCGCCCCCGTCCGCCGGTCCCGCAGTCGCCGGCCCGGAAGGGCTACCAGCCGCCGCGTCGTCGGTCGGACGTGTCCGGCTTCTGCGACGCCGGTGGGTTCGCCGTCCTCCCTCGTCCGTATCCCGGACTCCCAGAACTGGTAGCCGTGGTCGTGGCTCTCGTCGGAGCGGTCGCGCTCCTCGCACCCGGTCGCGCCGACGGGCGACCCCCGCGGTTCTCGCGCCGGTTCGCGGCGACCACGCTCGCGGTGGGCGTCGCCACGTCCACCGTCACGACCGCCCCCCGGTTCGGCTGTCGACTCGGCCTCCGGCCGTGGGCGGCGCTGACGCTCGGGGGAGTCGCGACCGGGGTGGTGGCGTCGCTCCTTCTCGCGGGTGATTGAGGGTTACCCTACCTGTCGGCGAACCGCTCCGACCGCCGTCTCAGACCCGGGCGGTCCAGTAGGACACCGACGCGAGTTTGCGCCCGACCGGGTTGTCCCCGAGGGTGGTGTCGACGCCGCGGACCGGGTCCGCGATGGCGTTCGGTACCTCGCGGTAGAACCCGTAGGGGAAGACGAAGTCGTGCGCCTCCGCGTCGAGTCGGAGGCCGGCGCTGTCGAGGAGGCGCTCCACGTCCTCGCGCGAGTAGAGGTGCGACCCCATCGGGAGCGCCCAGTTGTACAGGAGACGGAGCGAACCGTCGTTGAACGTGTCGAAGAACACGGTCCGCTTCGAGACGCGTGCCATCTCCGCGAGGAACTTCGCGGGCGTCTCCGCGAGGTGGAAGAACCGCATCGCGAACACCGTGTCGAAGTGGTCGTCGGGGAACGGGAGTCGCGCGGCGTCCCCGCGGATGAACTCGATGTGGTCCGCGACGCCCGCGCGGCGGGCCTTCTCGCGGCCCTGTGCGAGCATCGCGTCCGAGATGTCCAGCCCGACGATGTCGGCTCCGCGTTCGGCCAGCAGCGCGGTGAACCGGCCGGTCCCGCAGGCGATTTCGAGCACGTCCTCGCCCTCGACCGGACCCAGCGCGCTCAATACGGCCTCCTTCTCCCGTCGGTCGATGAGACGGCCGCCCTTGGAGAACCGCTTGGCGTCGTACTCCTCGGCCACTGCGTCGGCCTGGTACCACTCCTGCCCTTTCACGCTATCACCGCCTGCACGCCCGAGGGGTAAAACCGTGCTGGAATCTCCCCACCGGTCGCCGGTTCGACCGGGCACAGCAGCGCCGGACGTCGCGAGGGCGGGCGGTCCCGACCCGACTCGGTCGTGAGCGATCTCTCGGCGGTCGGTTCGACCGTCGCGGGGTATCGCTCCGCCGAGCGTCGCCGACTCCGCCCGCGTCGACGAAACCCACATCCCGCTGGCTCGCCTCCTTCCGGACCACACGACACGCGCGTCACGCGACAATCACCCGCACTCTACCCGACACGTCGCCTGAACAATGACAGAACCGAGGTACGACACGACGCTCCACGCGGTCGACGACCTCGGCGCGACGCCGGACGGAACGGTCCCCATCCGGTTCGACGCCGATGAGATCGGCCCGAACACCGACGTCGTCGTCCCGGACGGCGAGTTCGCCGTCCTCGGGACGACCGTGCTCGGGGAGGGAGCGCTCCGGTTCCGGGCCGAGGAGGGGGCCTCCCCGGTGTTGGTGTTGCCGCCGGGTCACAACCGTCGTCTGGTGGCCGTCGACTGCGAGTACTTCGCGTTCGAGGGCATCGACATCGACGTCTCCGACGGCGTCACCGGACTCGGCGTCCGGGCCGACGCGTTCGACGTTCGGGACGTCGAGTTCCGCGGCCGGGGCACGCACCCCGACAGCGAGGTCACCAACTGCTTCTCGCTCGCCGTCACCGACCCCGACGGCGTGGGGACCGTCCGGAACGTCACCGCCCTCGAGGGGTCGGCGTGGGCGCGGTACAAGAACGGCGACGGGCGGGCGTTCATGTGGGTCGGCTCCCAGCACGTCGGTACGCTCCGCGTCCGGAACTGCCGGGCGGCCGAGTTCGGCAACAACGGGGTGTACGGGTCGGAAGCGCCGGGCCGCATCGTCGTCGAGGACAGCGCGTTCTGGAACAACAATATCGCGTCACTCCGGTTCGGCTCCGACGGCTGCGAGATACGGCGTACCGTCGTCGGAGTGGACGCCGAACGGTACACCGGGCCGCGGGAACCGTGGTTCGAGTCGAGAGCGTTCAACCTCCGGGCGGTCTGGGTCGAAGCGAAGGAGGCGGCGCTCGACTCGCCGGGCCGGGTGCGCATCGCGGACTCCGTCGTCGTCGTCCGCGACGTCCCGACCGGGCACGGGGCCGTCGTCGTCCGACCGAACGCGGGTGCGCTCTCCGTCTCGGAGGGGACTGTCGTCGACGTGCAGGGCGACACCAGCGCACCGGCTATCAGGGCCGACCGACCGGGCGCCGTCGGCCCCGACTACGCGCGACACGCCAAACCCGACCCGCCGTACGACGTCGCACTCGACAGGGTTCGCCTCTCCGGAAACGGGAACGGGAACGCGCGCGCGGCGGTCGACGTGACCGGTCGGGACGTCGCCGCGCGGCGGACGCTCGTCGCGTTCGACGACGACCGCGACGGGTTCCGGGTCGTCGACGGCGACTGCACGCTCATGGACTGTCACGTCGGCGTCGGCGGCGACCCCGCCGTGGTGACCGCGTCGGGCGGTCCCGGGACGTTCCCGGGGGAGCGCCCGCGACTCGTCCAGCGCGGCGTCTCGACGCGGGTCGACGCAGCGACGTGGCACGACCTGCTCACCCGCCCGTGACGGCACGCTCGGCAGAGTGGCGGACGACGTACGCGCGCCTCGCCCGGCAGAAGACACATCACGCTGTCAACCTACTGGCCGAATAATTACTGTATGCCCCCCACGACCGTCCACTCCACGGCACCACTTCCGAGTGTCGCGGGTCGACCCGATGACTGACCCGAGCTACGACACGACGCTCCACGCGGTCGACGACCTCGGCACGACGCCGGACGGGACGACCCCCTCCGTCTCGACGACGTCGGTCCGAACACCGACGTCGTCGTCCGACCCGACGCGGGGCGCTCTCCCTTCTCCGAAGGGGCGACTATCGACGTGCGGGGCGACACCAGCGCACCGGCCATCGAGGCGCAGCGCCCCGGAGCGGTCAGTCCCGACTACCTCCGGCACGACGGGTCCGCCCCGCCGTACGACGTCGCGCTCGACACGGTTCGGTTCTCGGGCGACTGCGCAGCACACGCGGCGGTCGACGTGGCCGGTCGGGACGTCGGCGGCGGCGGCGACCCGGCCACCGTGGTCGACCCGGACGGCTCCGACGCGGTCGTCCCGTCGGTCGACGCTCCGCGACTCACGCGGCGGAACGTCTCGCGGCGGACCGACGCCGCGACGTAGCACGGTTTGCTGACCGAGCGGCCGACCCTCTTCGTTCCCGACGCGTCCCTCGTCGGCATCGCGGTCGCCGAGGCCGGGACCGACCCCGTGGCGTACGAACTCGTCCCCACGCCGGGGGCGACCGTCCGCGTCGGCGACTCCGAGCGGAGGGACACGGAGGCCGTCACCCGGTCGGTCTCGCGAGTCGTCGAGTCGACCGACCGGGACGCGTACTGTCTCCGGGGCTCGCGTCCGCCTCGTTCTCCGGAGGGGCGGAGGTCACGCTCGACGGCACGCTATTCCTGCGGACCGGTTCGCCGCCGAGACGTGCCGCCGCCGAAACGAGCCGACGGGCGTCCGAGCGGCTCTTCGGGGCGTTCGACCGCCTCTCGGAGTTCCTGTGAGCGGCCGGGTTACCCGCTCGTGACGACGTGGTCGGCGGGGATGCGGACGATGACCCGCGGACCGGCCTCGTCGTCGTGATGGGGGTACTCCTCGACGTCCATGTAGCGCCGCGCCAGCGCGTCGATGTGGTCGTCGGCGCCCTCCTCGGTCAGTTCGGCCTCCCCTCGGACGGAGACGTACCGATACGGGTCCTCGGGGTCGAGCACCGAGAGGCCGACCTCCGGGTTCCGCGCGATGTTCCGCTCCTTCTGTCGGCCGCGTGCCGTGTTCACGAGCACGTACTCCCCGTCCTCGTGGTCGACCCACACGGGCGTGACCTGCGGCGTGCCGTCGGGCATGACCGTCGAGATGTGCGCGAACGCCTCCGACTCGAAGATGTCGCGGTAGGACTCCGGAATCACGGTCTCGTCCTCGCCCGGACGGCACTTCACAGTTCCTGCCGTCGTCGAAACATATTATGTGTATATGATATGGTGCATATTGCCCTGTATTGAGGCAACCTTTACCACTGAGCTCGGATTCGCTGGACGTATGAGCACAAGCACGGCGGACGCGGACAGCGCAGACCTGTTATCGGAAACGGAGTACCGCGAGCGACTCCGCGAGCTCCCCCCCAGCGCGAAGCTCGTCGCGAAGGTGCTGGAGGGCGACGCTCCGCTCTCGCAGGGTCAGCTCGCCGAGGAGTCGCTGCTGCCCGACCGGACGGTCCGGTACGCGCTGAACCGGCTGGAGGAGTGCGACCTCGTCGGCTCGCGCTACTCCTTCAAGGACGCGCGCAAGCAGGTGTACTTCCTGAACGTCTGAGTCCCCGTCTCACCAGTCGACGACACGCGCGGCCGGTCGAATTCCCCCCTTTTAAGTTCCCGAGCGTCTACTGGGGGGTATGGAGTTCACGGTGGTCGTCCCGACTCTCAACGGCCGGGACCGGCTGGCGGCGAGCCTCGATTCGCTCGCCGAGCGCGCCCCGGGGGCCGAGGTGGTCGTCGTCAACGGCCCCTCGGCCGACGGGACCACCGGCATGATTCGCGACCGGGACGACGTGGACGTGCTCGTGGAGATCTCGGCGCGGAACGTCAACGTCGCGCGCAACGCCGGCATCGAAGTCGCCAGCGGCGACGCCGTCGCGCTACTCGGCTACGACCACCGGGTCGAGGACGGCTGGCTCGCCAGCGCCCGCGAGGCGCTCGTCGAGGGCGCGGAGGTGGTGACCGGCCCGCTGCGGCGGACGGTGAAGGGCGGGGCGACCAGCGAGGACGCGGAGCGGCGCTCCATCGCCGACCGGGAGGTGACGTACTTCAACGGGCGGAACGTCGCGTTCCGGTCGCACGTGCTGGAGTCGCTCGACGGCTTCGACGAGTACCTGGAGACGGGGGGCGCGCGCGACGCGGCCCACCGGCTCGCCGGCATGGACATCGACGTGACGTGGCGACCGGCGATGGCGGCGCGCCGCGACGTGGAGGCGGAGGCCGACGGCGGGCGCGAGACGCGCCACTGGGACTGGAAGTATCGCGCGCTGGCGTACCGGCTCGTGAAGAACTACGGCGTGCGCCCGACGGTGGTCCGTCGAACGCTCTCGCACGCCGTGGGCGACGCGCGAGACACGCTGCGGGAGATGGTTCGCGGGACCGTCACGCCCACCGTGTGGGCCGCCAACGGCCGCGACGTCGCGGCCGGAACGCTGACCGGTGCGTCCGCCGGACTCGTCGCGCGGGCGAAGGACCGCTCGCCCACGCGGAACCCGAACGGGCTGAGCAAGCGGACGGACCGCGCGGTGGCGACGTACGACCACCGGTAGCCGCCGGTCCCCCGTCGCCCGCGCGGCCCACCGAACCCGAGGTTCACCCGTCGGCGCCGTGTCCGAGCGCCGGAACCACGCGGGCGGGGTTCTTCGAGAAGGCCCTGGTCATCAGGTCCTCCGAGACGTCGAGCGTCAACAGTTCCATCACGCCCACGTCCGGGTGGGCGGCCGGCGCGCCCGACCCGAACAGCACGCGGTCGGGGTGTTCGCGCAGACCCCGTTCGAGTACGTCCCGGTAGCGGACGAAACTCGTGTCCAGGTGGAGGTCGTCGTTCGAATCGAGCAGCGCCAGCGCGTCCGCCATCAGCCCGCGGTCGAGCGGGAAGCCGCCGAAGCCGGCGAGCACGACGGGGAAGTCGTACCGCAGCACCGTCTCGGCGGCGGCCGCCGGTGGGAACCGCCGCCCGGCGTGGAGCAGCACTGGGGATCCGGCGTCGGCGATGCGGTCGAGTACGCCCGCGGCCGGGAGGCCGTCACGCGCCGGGTCGAGGACGAAGCCGTGGAACCGGTCGTCGTACGCGTACCGCTCCACGCTCTCGGGGTCGGTGTGGTGTTGCGCGGCGGTGGCGGTCAGGTTTCGGAGGCGCGCGGCCGCCGTCCCGGCGGGGTCTCGCGGCCCGTTCACCCGCGCGAGCGCCACGAACGGCCGGTCGACCGAGAGGCGCGCGACGGCGTTGTTGACCCGGAGGTAGCCGTCCCCGTCGGGCCGCGGCCCGGGCGAGACGGCCGCCCGCACGACCCCCGCCTGGTGCATCTCCCGTTCGAGGCGCTCCGGGGAGACGTCCCGGCCGTGGGTCTCGACGGCGGCCTCGTCCGGGTCGAGGCGCGCGTGAACGTCCACGACCCGGAACCCGTGTTCCAGTTCCAGCATCCGAGCGGTGGGTGTGCGCCGGCCGTCTTGAGTGTTCGCTGCGGCGTCCGACAGGGGAGCCCGGGGAGGTGTCGACGCGACGTCCCGACCGGTCGCGCGATCGGGAATTGCCCGATACCGCCCCGCAGAGTGTAACGCCGTATCACGCTACCGTCTGGCAGTTTTCGCGCCCTCATTTACGAAATCTTCATATAGAACTGCCGCCATCTATCTCTTCGAGCATCATGGCATACATGCAACAACCACTCTACATCCTCGCGGAGGGCAGCCAGCGAACCCACGGTACCGACGCGCAGACGGCGAACATCGCGGCCGGCCGTGCGGTCGCCAGCGCGGTCCGCACGACACTCGGCCCGCGCGGCATGGACAAGATGCTGGTCGACTCCTCGGGCGACGTCGTCATCACGAACGACGGCGCGACCATCCTGACCGAGATGGACATCGAACACCCGGCCGCCCAGATGCTGGTCGAGGTCGCCGAGACGCAGGAGGCCGAGGTCGGCGACGGGACGACCACGGCAGCGGTGCTCGCGGGCGAACTGCTCGGGCGGGCCGAGGACCTGCTCGACGACGACATCCACCCGACGGCCATCGTTGAGGGGTACTACGAGGCGCTCCGGCTCGCGCTCGACGCCGTCGACGGCATGGTCCTCGACGGGGAGGCCGACGAGGACGTCCTCCGAGCGGTCGCCGAGTCGGCGATGACCGGCAAGGGGACGGGCGACCTCACCGCCGACCGCCTCGCGGAACTCGTCGTCGCGGCGGTCACGCAGGTCGGTCGCGAGGGTCGCGTCGACCGCGACGACATCCACGTGTTTACCAAGACCGGCGCGTCCGCCGCGTCGACCGACCTCGTCACGGGCGTCGTCCTGGAGGAGGAGCCCGCGAACGACAACATGCCCCGTCACGTGACCGACGGGTCCGTCGCGGTGCTCGACTACAAACTCGACGTCCGGACGAGCGAGGTGGACTCCGAGTACTCCATCACCTCCGTCGACCAGCTCGACGCCGCGCTCGCGGCCGAGGACGACGAGCGCCGCTCCATCGCGACGACGCTCGCGGACGCCGGCGTCGACGTGGTCGTCTGCTCGAAGAAGATCGAGGACCGCGTCGCCGCCCACCTCGCCGACGTCGGCATCCTCGCGTTCTCGAACGTCTCCTCGTCGGACGCCCGCTCGTTCGCCCGCGCGACCGGCGCGAAGCGGCTCGGCTCCGTCGCCGACGTCGAGGCGTCCGACCTGGGCCAGGCGCGCGAGGTGCGCATGGAACTGGTCGGCGAGGACGACGTCGCGTTCGTCGAGGGGGCCCCCGACTCCCGGTCCGTCACGCTGTTCGTCCGCGGGGCCACCGAACACGTGGTGGACGAACTCGAACGCGCCATCGAGGACGCGCTCGGCGTCGTGACCGCCGTCTACGAGGACGGGGCGGTCGTTCCCGGCGCGGGCGCGACGGAGGTCGCCATCGCCGACCACGTCCGCTCGGGCGCGAACGCCGTCACCGGGCGGAAGGCGCTCGCCGTCGAGGCGTTCGCCGACGCCATCGACGCCATCCCCCGCACGCTCGCCGAGAACTCCGGGATGGACCCCATCGACGCGCTGGTCGACCTCCGCGCGATGTTCGAGGGCGAGGGCACCGCCGGCATCGTCATCGACGACGACGCGGGCACGGTAACCGACCCCGCCGACCACGGCGTGTTCGACCCCGCGGCGGTGAAGCGCGAGGCGCTCGAGTCCGCCACCGAGGCGGCGACGATGATCCTCCGCATCGACGACGTCATCGCCGCGAACTGAGGGCGTCGACCGACCGGAACGGGCGTGGTTTCCCGGCCCGGTCTCGTCGCACTCCCGGGTCGGTCGAGTTGTCGTCGTTCTTCGTGTCCCCCGTCTCTTCGCCCCGTTCGCCCTCGTCACCCGAACCGTGACGCGTGGTAACAGCTATCGAATCCGGTCCCGTAGTCGAAGCTAGCGCTCGTAGGAGGTCGTGTCGGACGGGAGCCGACTGGGAGGGGCGCATCGAGTGGAGGTGACGAGCCCATGGCAACGACAACCCAGAGCAACAAGGAACTGGTCCGACGGACGTGCGACGCCATCAACGACCGCGACCGCAACGCGTTCGCGGAGCTACAGGACCCCGCGGTCACTCACCACGAGGGCGGGCAGGTTCTCCCCGGCGCCGACGCGGTCACAGAGCGAGTGTGGGGTGCCCTTGACGCCTTCCCCGACCTCGCCCTGACCCCCGAAACTCTCCTCGCGGAGGGAGACCTGGTCGCGAGCAGTTCCTCGAACGCCTCGACGACGAGCGCGCCGCACGGGGTGAGCGCGTACTCGCGTGCCCCCCGCTCGACCCAGTGTCGCTCCTCGAAGTCGCCGAGAATCCGCCCCAGCGTCGGCTGCGGGACGACTGCCTCGTCGTGAAGTTCCGACCGGGTCGACGGCCCCGACGCGAGGGTTCGGAGCACCGCGACGCGGTGGCTCGACCGGGCGAAAAACTCGACGTCCGCACGCGGGGTAGGAGCGGCCACCGTCACCCCGCGCGCCGTTCCGGCGCGCTCTCCTGCGCCTCGGCCGGTTCGACGAACCGCTCGGTGGCCTTCTCGACGAGATACGGGACCCGCCGGAGGACGAACAACCCCAGCTTGGTGACCCAGTCGGTCACGATGACCGGCCGGGTGGACTCGACTTTCCGGGCCAGTTTGCGCCCCACGTCCGCGGGGTCGTTCATCGCGAACGACGGGTAGCCGAGTTCGGCGGCCGACCGCGTGTTCGTCGCGGGCGGGTACATCAGCGTACACGAGACGTTCTCGTGTCGCAGTTCGAGACGGAGCGAGCGGACGAGCGCCTCTATCGCGCCCTTGGTCGAGGCGTACCCGGAGAGGCCCGGGTGGCCGACGAACGCGACGCCGGAACTCACGTTGTGGATGATGCCCTGGTTCCGGGCGCGCATGTGGGGCAGGACGGCCCGAATCGTCCGGACGTAGCCGAAGTAGTTCACCTCGAACTCGCGGCGCGTGTCGGCGAGCGTCTGGTCGGCGAAGGGAGCGAAGGTGAACACCGCAGCGTTGTTGACGAGGACGTCTATCCGCCCCCACTCGTCGACCACCGCGTCGACTGCGCTCGTGACGTCGTCGTCCGCGGTCACGTCGCACTCGTGAAACCGTACCCGGTCCGGATACGCCGCCTCGAGCGGCCGGAGGTGCTCCCCGTCGACGTCGAAGCCGGCGACCCGGTAGCCGTCCTCGAGGAGCGTCCTCGCCATGTGGTGACCGATTCCCTCGTTCGCGCCGGTGACGACGACCACCCGTCCCGGCTCAGATGCGTCCATGATAGGGGACAGGACGCGCTCCGAGAGCATATGCGTATTGACAGGAGCGCCGGCTGGCTCGCACCGGGTCGGGTTGGGCGGGACGCCGGTTACCCTCCGGCGGTGACTCGCTCAGGTCCGCCGGTGCGCCACCGACCACGCCGCCCCTTGGCCGTCTCGCACAAGTGGGTAGGAACCGAACCGCCGGCGATGACCGAGCAGGAGGCGACGAGCCGCGTTCGCCGTCCGCGGAGAAACTGGTCGACGAGTCCGAGGCGTACGGGTTCTCGCTCACGACGTGGGGGGTCGGGGCGCTCGTCGTCTCGCGGTTCGGCGTCCCGGGGGTCCGGGGTATCCTCTCGTTCGTCGGCGGTGCGGTCGCCGGGTTCGCGCTCCTAGCGTTCGTCGCGTTCGAGCGGTTCCTCGACGAGACGGAGGTGTCCCACGGGTCGCTGCTCGTCGTCTCGACGGTCCACGTCGTATCGACGCTCGGAACGGTGTTCGCGTGTCACACCGTCCTCGACGGACCCGTCCCGCGCTGGGCGCTCCTGTTCGTGGTCGGCGCTCTCCTCACTGTCCTGTACAACTCGCTCCTGATGGCCGAGGAGTTCGCGGGACGGAAGCTGAAGTGACGCGGCGGGACGAACGACGGCGGCTCACGGCGACGGGAGCCGCCAGTCCCGGCGGACGGCGTACAGGCGGAGCGCGAACACGCCGGCCGCACACGAGAGCGTCGCGAGCGCCGGACGGACGCCGAGTGCGGTCGCCACGGCCACGCCGACGCCGCCCAGTGCGGCGGGCGTCGCGTAGAAGTCCTCCCGGAGCACGACGGGGACGCGCGTGAGCAGGAGGTCCGAGAGGCTGCCGCCGCCGACGCCGGTCAGCGTCGCGGTCACGACGACGCCGAACGGGGAGAGTCCGGCTGTCGTCCCGACGGCCGCGCCGCTCGCGGCGAACGCGGCCAGTCCGGCCGCGTCCGCGAGCAGGAACGCCGTACGTTCGCGGACTCGTCCCTCCGCGCGCCGGGCGAGCGCCAGTCCGAGCGCGACCCCCGCGGCGACGACGACCACGTCCCCGGTCGTCCGGAGCGCGACCGGGACCCGTCCGACGAGCACGTCTCGGAGTATGCCGCCGCCGAGCGCCGTCAACACCCCGAGGACGGCGACGCCGAACGTATCCAGGCCGGCGTCGGACCCCTTCAGCGTCCCGGCGACGGCGAACGCCAGTAGCCCGACGACGTTCATCGCCGCCACCGCGTCGGTCGCGGCGCTCACGTTCGTTCGCCCGCGGTGCTCGTCGTCCGGGTCACGTCGGCAGGAGCTGCGTGTTCTCGTCGTCGAACGAGAGCGTGACCGACCGGCCGGGCGCGAGGCCGAACGCCTCGTCGCCGCGCCCGCCGTTGACGTCACACTCCACGTAGCCGTGGCTCCCGACGGTGACCAGCGGGTCGCGGCTGGACACGTCGGCGAACGTATCTGCGACGCCGACGGTCCGCTCGCCCGCCGAGGTCCGGACCGTGACCGCCTCCCCCGCCCGGCCGTCGAGGAACGACCCCGGCACGTTCGTGATGACGTTGCCGAAGCCGTCGACGACGAGCACCTCGCCGACCGCTTCCGTCGCGTCGACGCGCGCCTCCGGGAGTCGGACGGCCTCGTACTCCTCGGTCCGCGAGAGTGCGTCGAGGCTCTCGGCGTGTGAGACGCCCACCTCGTGGACGGCGGCGGCGGTCGGCGCGAACACGTCGCGCCCGTGGAAGGTCTTCGACCGGGGGTTCTCGACGGTCGCCTCGAACACCTCCACGCCGCCGTCGCCGGCGAGCGCGCGGGCGGGCGGCACGAGCGAGCCGTTGTCCGGACCGACGAGCGCGTGCCCGCCGGCGCGGACGACGAGCGCCGCGCGGTCGGTGCCGACGCCGGGGTCGACCACCGCGAGGTGGACGGCGGGCGGGAACTCGGGGAGGACGAACCGGAGCCAGAACGCCGCCGCACGGGGGTCGCCGCGCGGCAGGTCGTGGGCGACGTCGACGAGTCGGGGGTCGCTCGCCTCCGAGAGCAGGACGCCCTTCATCGCGGCCGGGTACGGCGAGCCGAAGTCGGAGGCGAGCGTTATCATCGCGGAGTCACTCGGTTTCGGGCGTCCGGTCTTCGGTCGCGTCCCTCCCACTCGCGCCGTTCGCGTCCGTGTCGGCGACGTGGCGGATTCGCTTGACGCCGCCCACTTCCTCGATGACTTCGATGACGGCGTCGGGGACGAGGTTGCGCCAGCTCTCCCCCTCTATCATCCGGGCGCGCAGTTCCGCGCCCTCGAGTTCCTCCCGGCGGAACATGGGCGACTGCCGGACCGTGACCCCCGCTTCGGAGAACAACTGGATGACGAGGGGGTTGTTCGAGTAGGCCACCTCGAACTTCGGACACATCGACTGGACGTGGCTCACCCAGACGGAGTTCCGCTCGAGGTCCTCGATGGGAACGACGTACGTCGGAACGTCCAGCGGCGCGACCGAGTTGCTGACCATCATGAGCCGCTCACCCGCGGTGAACGGGTTTCGCTTCGTGTGTGAGTCGCCCGCCGACCCGATGCCGAGGACGAGTTCGTCGACCTCCGACGCTATCTCCTCGACCATGTGGTGGTGGCCGTCGTGGTACGGCTGGAACCGCCCGATGTAGAACCCCCGCATACTCGGCCGTATCTCTCCGATGGTTTATAAGCCCGACGGGATGGCCCAACCGGTCGAATCGCGGGGTACACGCGGTCTCGTGGCGCGTTTCGTTCGGGTGGCGGTTCCGTCAGAGGGGAGAAAGTATATCAGTTCCTGGGCCGTCGATTCAGACAGTAACGATTCTATGAGCAACGATCCGAACGACAGTCGTCGCGGCGGGTCCGAAGAGGAGTACCCGACCGTCGACGACCCCGACTCAAACGGTACCACGGGCGGGGGAACGGTCGGGACGGACAACGACCCCTCCGACCGCGACGCCGACATCGACGACCTCGGGAGTGACGTCGAAATCGACGCCGAGATCGACGAGGAGAACGCCGAAGACGACCTCCTCGGCGGCCTCCAGATCGACTCGACCGACGAGATCGACGTCCCCGAGCGCCTCGTCGACCAGGTCATCGGACAGGAGCACGCACGGGACGTCGTGATGAAGGCGGCCAAACAGCGCCGCCACGTGATGATGATCGGCTCGCCCGGGACGGGCAAGTCGATGCTGGCGAAGGCGATGTCCGAACTGCTCCCGAAGGAGGAGCTCCAGGACGTGCTCGTCTACCACAACCCCGACGACGGGAACAACCCGAAGGTCCGGACGGTCCCGGCGGGGAAGGGCGAACAGATCGTGGAGGCGCACAAGGAGGAGGCGCGAAAGCGCAACCAGATGCGCAGCTTCCTCATGTGGATAATCATCGCGGTGGTGCTCGGGTACGCGTTCCTCGCGGTGGGTAACCTCCTCCTCGGCATCCTGGCGGCGGGTATCATCTACCTCGCGTTCCGGTACGGCTCGCGCGGGTCGGACGCGATGATTCCGAACCTCCTCGTGAACAACGCGGACACGAAGTCCGCGCCGTTCGAGGACGCCACGGGCGCGCACGCCGGGGCGCTGCTGGGCGACGTGCGGCACGACCCGTTCCAGTCCGGCGGGATGGAGACGCCCAGTCACGACCGCGTCGAGGCGGGCGCCATCCACAAGTCGAACAAGGGCGTGCTGTTCGTCGACGAGATAAACACCCTCGACATCCGGTCCCAGCAGAAGCTGATGACCGCGATTCAGGAGGGCGAGTTCTCCATCACCGGTCAGTCCGAGCGCTCCTCGGGCGCGATGGTCCAGACGGAGCCGGTCCCGACGGACTTCGTGATGGTCGCGGCGGGGAACCTCGACGCGATGGAGAACATGCACCCCGCGCTCCGCTCGCGCATCAAGGGGTACGGGTACGAGGTGTACATGGACGACACCATCGACGACACCCCCGAGATGCGCCGGAAGTACGCCCGGTTCGTGGCCCAGGAGGTTGCGAAGGACGGCCGGCTCCCGCAGTTCGACCGCGAGGCCGTCGAGGAGGTCATCCTCGAGGCCCGCCGACGCGCCGGCCGGAAGGGCCACCTCACGCTCGAACTCCGGAACCTCGGCGGGCTGGTCCGCGTCTCGGGCGACATCGCCCGCGGCGAGGACGCCGACACCGTCACCCGCGAGCACGTGCTGCAGGCGAAGGGGCGCAGCCGCTCCATCGAGCAGCAGTTGGCGGACGACTACATCGAGCGCCGGAAGGACTACGAGCTCCAGGTCGCGGAGGGGTACCAGGTCGGCCGCGTCAACGGCCTCGCCGTGATGGGGCAGGACTCCGGTATCATGCTCCCGGTGATGGCGGAAGTGACCCCCTCTCAGGGGATGGGCGGGCAGGTCATCGCCACCGGGAAGCTCCAGGAGATGGCCGAGGAGGCGGTCCAGAACGTCTCGGCCATCATCAAGAAGTTCTCCGACGAGGACATCACCCAGAAGGACATCCACATCCAGTTCGTCCAGACGGGCCAGCAGGGCGTCGACGGGGACTCGGCGTCCATCACGGTCGCCACGGCGGTCATCTCCGCGCTGGAGGACGTGGGCGTCGACCAGAGCCTCGCGATGACCGGCTCGCTGTCGGTCCGCGGCGACGTGCTCCCTGTCGGGGGTGTCACCCACAAGATAGAGGCGGCCGCGAAGTCCGGCTGCACGCGGGTCATCATCCCGAGGGCCAACGAACAGGACGTGATGATCGAGGACGAGTACAAGGAGATGATCGAGATCATCCCGGTCTCGCACATCTCCGAGGTGCTCGACGTGGCGCTCGAGGGCGAGCCGGAGAAGGACTCGCTCGTCGACCGCCTCAAGAACATCACCGGCTCCGCGCTGAAGGCGGGCGAGGGCTCCGGCACCGGTGCCCGCGGCCCGTCCAGCCCCAGCCCGCAGTAGCGGGCCGCGGACGGTGACCGACTGGACGGCGTTCGCGGCCATCACGGGCGTCGTCCTCGCGCTACTTCTGGCGCTCGCGCGCCTCTCGCACGACCCCGCGAGCGTCGGCGATACCCCCCGGTCCCCGCCGACCGTTGCACCTCCCCCGTCGTCCGAGGGCCTGGACGTCGCTGCCGACCCCGATGGTCGGCGCGTCGACCGTACCGCCGACCGGCACGAGGATACGCAGGACGCCTTCGATTCCCCGCCCGCTCCGACGCCGACGGGGGCCGGTCCCGGCGACCGGCCGGCCGGCGCCGACCTCCCGACGGGTGCGCTCCTGCTCAACGTCGCGCTCTCGCAGGGGTTGTTCGCGGCGCTGCTGGTGTTCGGTGCCTGGTGGACGCGGGTTCCGCTCGGCGCGCTCGGGCTGACGCCGGCGTACTCGCCGCGCCTGCTGGCGCTCGGCGCCGGCTTCGGCGTCGCGCTCTGGGCCGTGAACCACCTCGCGGGCCGGGTCGGCCGGCGCGTCGGTATCGAGGCGAGCGAGGAACTCCGCGCCGCCCTCGCGCCCGAGTCCGCCCGCGGGTGGGCGGTTCTCCTCCTCGGCGTGCTCCCGCTGGTCGCGGCGTTCGAGGAGTTCCTCTTCCGGGCGGCGCTCGTCGGCGCGTTCTCGGTCGGGTCGGCGCCTCGCCGTGGTCTTCGCCGTCCTCTCCTCGGTCGCGTTCGCGCTCGGTCACGGTGCGCAGGGGCGCGTGGGCGTCCTCGTCACCGGCGTGGTCGGGTTCGTCCTCGCGGCGGGGTTCGTCCTCACGGGGAGCCTCGTCGTCGTCGTCGTCGCTCACTACCTCGTGAACGCGCTCGAGTTCGTGGTCCACGAGCGTCCGGGAGCCGGGGGGTAACGGGTCACGGGTCGCCCGCGCCGGCGGTTCCGTCACCCCTCGTGCGCCATCGTTCCCTCCGCGCCGCACTCGGGACACCGCTCGTGTCGGTCGTCGAAGCGCGCGTCGCACTCCTCACACCGGTAGGCGGCGTGTTCCTCGGCCGCGGTCTCCGCCTCCGATTTGAACCGTTCGACCCGACGGCCGAGTTCCCTGAACACGCCCATTCTACCGTGAGTGAGGCTCGCGTCCCAGATAAGGCTTCGCCGCCGCACCGCGGTCGGTCGACGCGAACGCGTTCGTGTCCGTGGTGACGTTCGCGGCCTCGACGGGGGTCACGACGCCCCTCGGCTGCCAGACGAACCTGTTCGTCTCCGCGTCCGGGGACTACCGGTGTTCGGACTTCCTCCGCGTGCACCTGCCGATGCAACTCCCGCCGTCGGTCGTGACCGTCCTCGGGACCGCGTCGCTTCGAACCGAACGGCGCTCGCCGTCGAACCCGCAAGAGAGCGGCCCGCGGGCGTCGCTCGGCGCGTGACACCGTCAAAAATCCGAGCGAGTCCGTCGCCACCGCGCGGTGACGCTCGGTCTCGGTTCAGTTGCGGACGACGTTCGTCGCGCGGGGGCCCTTGGGGGCCTGTTCGATGTCGAAGTCGACCTCGCTGCCTTCGGTCAGGTCCTCGCCGCCGACGTCGTCCATGTGGAAGAACACGTCGTCGTCCGAATCCTCGGTGGAGATGAAACCGTAGCCGCCCGTGTCGTTGAAGAAATCAACCGTACCGTGTGCCATTACAGACAGACGTAATCCCCGACCGGAGATAACCCTTGCGCGGGTCGCGGTATCACGCCCCCCGTCGCCCGGGAGCAACTCGCGCCCGTTCCCGCGTCAGACGCGCGTCGTGCGACGCCCACAAGTTTACGCTCGCCCCCGTCGACGTGCTGGTATGCAACTGGGAACCGGAGCCCGCCTCGACGTCCCGGCGGTCGTCGCGGGGGCCCTCGCCGTCGCCGTCGTCGTCTACGGCGTCCGGGGCTGGTACGCGGGGGCGTTCCCGCCCGCGTTCGTCGCGGGCTGTGGAATGCTCGCCGTGGGAGTGCTGGCGGGACAGCGGACGATGTGGGTCCACACGGGGCCGACGGAGGCCGGCGCGCTCTCGAACGCGGCGATGTTCCTGACGGCCGGCGGGGCGAAACTCGGCGGCGTCCTGTCCGGTCTCGGGCCGCTCGAGACCGTCGCGGAGGCGCTGTTCGCGCTCGCGGTCGTCCTCTTCCTGGCGCGCGAGGACGGCGCGTGAACGAGGGCGGTGCCCCCACCGGGGAGGTGCGGTTCAGTAGACGTCGATACCTTCGAGTTCGCGCAGTGCCTCGCCGACGGCCGGCGGCGTCGCGCCCGACGCGCCCCGGACGCGGTGGTCGGGGACGAATATCGGCACCGGGTTGTTCGCGAGTGCCGTCCGCGCCGTCTCCAGGTCGTCCTCGTCCTCGGGGTCGAGATCGCCGGTCATCCCCACCACCCGGGCGAGGTCGACGGACTCCCCGTGCGGTACGTTCCGGGTCGCCTCCAGTACCCCTCGTTGGGCAGTCGGCACTGTGAGCGCGAGCGTCACGTCCGTGAAGTCGTCCTCCGCGCCGTCGAGGTACGCGAACAGGCGGTCGAGCAGCGAGTGCGACTCCTCCGCGTCCGGGGGGAGCGCCTCCGGGAACGAGACGGACAGCACCCGTCCGCCCGCGACCCCGAGTTCGACCGCCCGACCGAGCAGCGTCGACTCGCGCGCGTACACGCCCGCCGCCCCGACGTCGCCAGCGTCCATGTGCGGACCGAGACGCGGCGACGGCTTCAACGCGGCGGCCTCGTCGTCGCGCTCACGCTCCCGTCGGGCCGCTCGCCGTCCGCGCGACCCACCACCCCCGGTCGCCGACGCAACTCTTATGTACGGATATGCTCACTAGTGAACACAGATGAACACACACGACGAGGTCGCGCCGGCGGTGCGCTCCATCCTCGACGCGGCGAGGGCGCGCCCCGGAGGGGACGAGCGACGCTCGGTCGACGCCCGCTCGCTCCCCGCGGCGTTCGCCGACGCGGAGGCGGACGGGCGCGTTCCGGTGGTCGCCGAGGTGAAGCCCACGAGTCCGACGACGGACGGCACGCGCGCGGACGACCCGGTCGAACTGGCGGCGGCGATGGTCGACGGCGGCGCGGCGGCGCTCTCCGTCCTGACCGAACCCGAGCACTTCGGCGGCTCGGCGGCCGCGCTCGAACGCGTCCGCGCGGCCGTCGACGTACCGGTGCTCCGGAAGGACTTCCTCCTCAGCGAAGCGCACCTGGACGTCGTCGCCGCGGACGCCGTACTCCTCATCGCGCGGTTCCTCGGCGACGACCTCTCGGAGATGGTGACCGCGGCGCGCGAGCGGGGGTTCCAGCCGCTCGTGGAGGTCCACGACGCCGCGGAACTGGAGCGGGCGCTCGCGGCCGGCGCGGACCTGGTCGGCGTGAACAACCGCGACCTCACGAGACTGGAGGTCGACCTCTCGACGTTCGAGTCCGTCGCGCCCGACGTCCCCGACGGGGTGACGCTGGTCGCGGAGTCCGGTATCACCACCGCGGCCGACGCCCGACGGATGCGCGCGGCCGGCGCGGACGCGCTGCTCGTCGGGTCGGCCATCATGGACGCCGAGGGCGAGGCGGGGGACGTGGCCGCGAACACGCGGCGCTTTACTACCGCCGGCACGGAGGGCGAGCCATGAGCAGCGACGCCGGCGACGGGAAGTTCGGGGCGTACGGCGGCCAGTACGTGCCCGAGGTGCTGATGCCCGCAATCGAGGAACTGACCGACGCCTACGAGCGGTACGTCCTGCACAACGAGGACGGGTTCGTGGACGAGTTCCGCGAGCGCCTCGCCGACTTCGGCGGGCGACCGACGCCGCTCCAGCGCGCGGACCGTCTCTCCGAACGGTACGACGCCGAGGTGTACCTGAAGCGCGAGGACCTGCTCCACGGCGGCGCGCACAAACTCAACAACGCGCTGGGACAGGTCCTGCTCGCGAAGTACATGGGCAAAGAGCGGGTCATCGCCGAGACGGGCGCGGGCCAGCACGGCACCGCGACGGCGATGGCGGCCGCGCACCTCGGTCTCCCCTGCGAGGTGTACATGGGCGAGCGCGACATCAACCGTCAGCGTCCCAACGTGTTCCGGATGCGCCTCAACGGGGCGGACGTCGTCCCGGTGACGGCCGGACGCGGCACCCTGAAGGAGGCCATCTCGGAGACGATGCGCGAGTGGGCGACGAACGTCGGGGACACCCACTACGTCATCGGATCCGTCGTCGGCCCGCACCCGTTCCCGACCATGGTCCGGGACTTCCAGGCGGTCATCTCCGAGGAGGCGCGCGAGCAGGTAGTCGAGAAGGCGGGTCGTCTCCCCGACTCGGTGCTGGCGTGCGCGGGCGGCGGGTCGAACACGATGGGGACGTTCCACGAGTTCGTCGGCGACGAGGGCGTCGACCTGTACGCCGTCGAGGCGGGCGGCAGTTCCCTCGAGGTCGATCAGGAGACGGGCGTCGCGCCCAACTCCGCGTCGCTCTCGACGGGGAGCGAGGGGGTGCTCCACGGCGCACGGACCAAACTCCTGCAGGACCACGACGGGCAGATTGTGGAGTCTCACTCCGTCTCGTCGGGACTGGACTACGCGGGCGTCGGCCCCGAACTCGCAGCGCTGGTCGACGAGGGGCGCGTCACGCCCGTCAACGTCGACGACGACGCGGCGCTGGAGGCGTTCCACCGGCTCTCGCAGTCGGAGGGAATCATCCCCGCGCTGGAGTCGGCGCACGCGCTCGCGTACCTCGAGGCGGCGAGCGAGGGCGACGAGGACCTCGGCGACCTGGTGGTCGTGAACGTCTCGGGACGGGGGGACAAAGACCTCGAATCGGTCATCGAGGAGACCGACCGGCGCGACCTGTCGAACGCGCCGGAGATGGACGTGTTCGAGGGGCTCGAGGGGAGCCGATGAGCGACCTGAACGACGCGTTCGCGGACGGGCCGGCGTTCGTCCCGTACCTCGCCGTCGGCGACCCGGACTACGAGTCGTCGCTCGAGTACGTCCGGGCGCTCGACCGGGGCGGCGCGGACGTCATCGAACTCGGGCTTCCGTTCTCGGAACCGGTCGCGGAGGGGCCGACGATTCAGGGGGCAATCGTCCGCGCGCTGGAGGGCGGGATGACGCCCGAGCGGTTCTTCGCGTTCGTCGGGGACCTCGACACCGACACGCCGCTCGTCTGCATGACGTACTACAACCTGATGTACCAGTTCGGCGAGGACCAGGGCCCGCGACCGTTCGTCGAGCGGGCGGCCGAAGTGGGTCTCTCGGGGTTCGTCGTCCCGGATCTCCCCGCCGAGGAGGCGGGACCGCTGCGCGAGGCGTGCGACGAGTTCGGCCTCGACCTGATATCCATCGTCGCGCCCACCACCGACGAGCAGCGCCTGGAGAGACTGGTCGCGCTCTCGTCGGGCTACCTCTACGTGCAGGCGCGCCTCGGCGTCACCGGCACGCGCGCGGACGTCTCCTCGGACACCGCGACGTCGCTCGACCGGCTGGCGGACGTCTCGCTCCCCAAGGCCGTCGGCTTCGGCATCTCCTCGGGCGAGCAGGCCGAGGAGGTGGTCGCCGCCGGCGCGGACGGCGTCATCGTCGGCTCCGCGCTCGTCGACATCGTCGCCGAGGGCCACGAGGAGGGTGCCCCCGTCGAGGACGTGGCGGACCGCCTCGAGGCGCTGGCGCGCGAACTGAAGGCGGGCACGGAGCGCGGTGCCGCGCGACGTCCGCCGCGAACCGAAGGCTCTTGAGGCGGAACCGTTCGCAAACCCTTTTACCACGATTGCCAGAGGTTCGCACAATGGAACACGCAGGACTCGCCGCTCGACTCGACCGCATCTCCACGGACGGCCGTATCCTCATGGTCCCGATGGACCACGGGCTCACGCTCGGGGCCGTCGACGGCCTGAAGGACATCGAATCGACCATCGACTCCGTGACGCGCGGCGGCGCGGACGCCGTCCTCACCCAGAAGGGCATCGCGCCGCGCGTCCACCCGAACAAGAACGGCGCGGGCTACCTCGTCCACCTCAACGCCTCCACCGTCGTCGGGCCGGAGTCGAACGACAAGCGTCCGACGGGCACCGTGACCGGGGCCATCCGCGCGGGCGCGGACGCCGTCTCGATGCACATCAACGTCGGCTCGGACTACGAACCCGAGCAGATGGAGTTCCTCGCCTCGCTGACCGAAGACGCGAGCGACTACGGCGTCCCGACGCTGGCGATGACGTACGCCCGCGGGGCGAACCTCGCCGGCGAGGACCCCGAACACGACCCCGAGTACCTCGGCCACGCGGTCAGACTGGCCGAGGAGTGCGGCGCGGACCTCGTGAAGACGGCCTACTCCGGCGACGCCGAGAGCTTCGAACACGTCGTCGCGTCGACGCGCCTGCCGGTCATCATCGCCGGCGGGTCGCCCGTCGGCGACCGCGAGACGCTGGAGCGGGTCCGCGGCGCGATGGACGCGGGCGCGGCCGGCGTCTCGATGGGTCGGACCATCTTCCAGCACGAGGACTCGGAGGCCATGACGCGCGCCGTCTCGGCCGTCGTCCACGACGACGCGACGGCGGGGGACGCGCTCGACGACGCGGGACTGGACGGGTAGTCCGACCCGACGACCTCGGCAGACCCGACCGGGTGCGACGCCTGTCCCGTTCTCCCTCTCGCGTCGACATCCGTTTCAGGCCGTCTCGAACCGTCCCGGTTCCACCTCGCTCGCGGGCGGGAACCGCCGGAGCGCCGGTACGAGCGCCCACGCGGCCGCGACGCCGGCGAAACCGAGCGCCGCCGCGGTGACGACCCGGCCCGCGCCGACCGCCTCGCCGAGGACGCCCCCGACGACCGTTCCGAGCGGCGCGACGACGCTCGTCGCGGTGCCGACGACGGCCGTCACCCGCCCGAGCAACCCGTCCGGCACGCCCGTCTGGACGACGGTGAGGACGAGCACGTTGTACACGCCCGCCGGCACGTACGCCAGCGCGAACAGCACCGCCGTCGGGAGCGGTTCGGACGCGACGACCCCGGCGGCCCACAGGAGCGCGCTGGCGCCGAAGCCCGCGGCCGTCACCCGGCCGAACGGGACGTCCTCGAACCGGGTGGCGAGCAGCGACCCGACGAACGCGCCGGCGCCGTTCGCGGCGACGAGCAGCCCGTACGTGCTGGCCGCGCCGCCGACTCCCCGCAGGCCGAGCGTCGTCGCCGCCGCCGGCGCCCCGAGCGCGTCCGCGTACCCCGGCATGACGCCGACCGCGAGGCTCCCGCCGAGCGTCACGACGCTCACCGCCGCGACCATCGCGCCCACCGCCGACCCGCGGACGACCGCGACTCCCTCGCGGAGTTCCGCGACGTACTCCGCGAGCGACGGGAGGCCCGCGGCGCCGTCAGCCGATTCGTTCGACTCGACCGACTCGTCCGCACCCCTGTCGGATTCGGCCGCTCCACCGTCCGCGGCCGCCTCCCCGTCGGTCCCCTCTCCTCCGGTGGCCCCCGGAACCGCGAGCCCTCCGAACGCGGCCGCGGCGAGGAAGAACGTGGCGGCGTTCACCAGGTAGAGCGCGACGGCGCCGACGGCCGCCACCGCGGCGCCCCCGACGACCCTGCCGAGCGACCCGACGCCGCGCGAGACCACCTGGAACGCGGTGTTGGCCCGTGAGAGGCGGTCGCCGTCGACGACGCGCGGGAGCGCGGCGTTCTGCGCGGGCGGGCCGGCCTGTCCGACCAGCGCGACGAGCGGGATGGTGGCGAGCACGACCCACGTCGAGAGCGCGCCGACGCCGGCCGCGAGCGGGACGACGAGGACGACCAGCCCCTGTGCGAGTTCCGCGCCGACCAGCACGCGTTCGAGGCGCGCCCGGTCCACCAGCGGCCCGACGAACGCCCGGAACGCGCCCGGCGCGGCCGCGAGCGCGCTCGCCAGTCCCGTGTAGGCCGTCGACCCGGTGAGTTCGTACACGAGCCACGTCGCCGCCACGGCGTAGAGGGCGTCGCCGGCGAGGCTCACCGCGCGCCCGCCGAACAGCAGCCTGAACTGACGGTTCCCGAGGAGGTCCACGCCGCGTCGTCCGCGCAGATGCATGTCCCCTCCCGGGACGGCCGCCGTGATATAATTCTCCGCGCTGACAGTATCCGTGATATACTTTCCCCACGTCGCCGCAGTCGGGTCGTTCCGACGGCGACCCGCGGGCGACGGCGCCGACCACAGAAGTCGTTCCAGCGCGGCGGACGAGTCGAGCGTGTGGCTCGGGTCCGCGCCGTTCCGGTCGGCGGCGTCGCAGTACGGTCGACGCCGGCCGCCGCGAACGCCTCGCCGAACAAGTCGTCGGGGTTCGTGGACGCAGAGCGTCCCGTCGAGGCCGAAGCGGACGGCCACCGTACGGAGGGACGACGCGACCCGGAGGCGGGTTCCGGTGGCTCCGCCGTATCCGCCAACTTCAAGCGGGCCCACCGAGAGGGAGGGGACAATGGAACGAAAGCGGAGCGTCTGGCTTCGCGCCGACGACGGCGTGGGGGACTGGGACCGGCGGAAGCGACGGATAACCGCGGGGCTGGAGGCCGGCGTCGACTGGGTGCTCGTCGACGAACGCGACGTGGGGAAGGTGCGCGAACTCGGCGACGTGAACGTCGCGGCGTTCCGCTCGGACGCCGACGTGGACGTACTCGGCGTCGAGGACGGCGGGGACGAGACGGCGACGGCGGACGCGTACATCGTCGGCAAGGACGGCGAGGGGGACGGGACGGTCGAACTCCCGTCGGACCTCTCGGGGTCCGCGGACCTGACGACGCTCCGTCGGGGCGACAACCGCGCGCAGGGGGCGTACGTCCGCATCTTCGACGAGGAGTACGAGGCGTTCGCCGAGGCGGCCGCCGCCGACGCGGAGTTCCTCGTCACGGTCGGGGAGAACTGGAAGATAATCCCGCTGGAGAACCTCATCGCCCGCATCGGCGACGACACGACGCTCGTCGCGGGCGTCACCAGCGCCGACGAGGCGCGCACCGCCTTCGAGACGCTCGAACTCGGGGCGGAGGGGGTGTTACTGGACGCCGACGACCCCGACGAGATTCGGCGGACGGTCGAGGTGCGCGACGAGGCCGCCCGCGAGTCGCTCGAACTCACCTACGCCACGGTCACCGAAGTCGAGCGAGCGGGGTCGGCCGACCGGGTCTGCGTCGACACCGGGAGCATCATGGACCACGACGAGGGGATGCTCGTCGGGTCGATGTCGCGGGGGCTGTTCTTCGTCCACGCCGAGACGGCCGACTCGCCGTACGTCGCCTCCCGGCCGTTCCGTGTGAACGCCGGGGCGGTCCACGCGTACGTCCGCACGCCCGACGGCGGGACGAAGTACCTCAGCGAACTCCGGAGCGGCGACAGCGTCCAGGTGGTCGACACGACGGGGAAGACCCGCGACGCCATCGTCGGCCGGGTGAAGATCGAGAAGCGCCCGATGTTCCGCGTGAGCGCGGAGGTCGAGACGGACGACGGCGTCGACCGCATCGCGACGCTGGTCCAGAACGCCGAGACGGTGAAGGTGGCGACGAGCGAGGGGCGCACGGCCGTCACCGACCTCGAAGCGGGCGACGAGGCCCTCGTCTTCTACGAGGACGTCGCGCGTCACTTCGGGGAAGCCGTCGACGAGAGCATCATCGAACAGTAGTCGGACGCGGACGCTCTCCCCTTTTCCCCTCGCCACCGCTGACCTCGCGTTCTCTCGGTCGTTTCGCGCCCGTCCGACCCGCCAGCCTCGGCCGTGCCGAGCGTCCCGATATCGTCCGCTATGTGAGTCTAATGTGAGTTATAAGGGGCAGATTTATATACTTCGATGGATAGAACTCACAGTATGAGTCGAGAGGTCCGGATAACCATCGACGACGACGAGGTGTTCGAGCGGATGAAACACCGCAAGCGCGAACTAGACCTCTCGTGGGAGGAGGTACTCCACCGGGGACTCGCGCGGCCCGATGCGCCCGGCCCGTCGGCTCCGAGCGCACCCCAGGGTCCGGACCGGCCGTCGAGCGGCGCCCCCCGCGGTCCGGACGAGCGCCGGTACGCCGGCGGTCCCTACGGCTCTCACGACCCGGACGGGCGCGGCGACGACGACCGCTGGGACCGCTTCGCGACGGGGCTGGAACGGGGGATTCAGGACAGGGTGTACGACGCGCTCGCGTCGTCGTTCGGCGCCGCGGGCGTCGACGTGCCGCCCCGCCCCGAGCGCCCCGAGACGCCGTCGGACCTCGACGCGGAGATGGAGACGCTCGCCAGCGCCGAGGACGCGACGCTCGTCTTCCCGTTCCTCGACGACCGCGAGGCGTACGAGGTGCCGCTCCGGGTGGCGCTCGAAACCGGACCGGACGGGCTCGCGGTGACGGTGGTCGCGGTGAGGCGCGGGAAGGGCGTCGGGGAGGCGAACAGTTTCGACGCGTCGGCGCGAAAGCGGGTGAACACGACGCTCGCGACCGGCGAGGCGGCGACGCTCCGGGTCGGCGACGGCGCGGAGTCGTACCGGGTCCGCCCCGCCCTCTCGTGGACCCGCGGCGACGACGGTCGGCCGACGGTCGACGCGGTCGAGATCGCAGAGGTGCTCCTCGATGGCGAGGAGTAGGGGCGACGCCGACGGAACCGACGGGTCGGCGCTCGCGTCGACGTTCGACCTGCTGAGCGACGAGACCCGCCTCCGAATCGTCCGCGAACTCGCGGCCGACCCCGACCCGGTGTCGTTCAGCGACCTCTCCCGACGGCTGGGCGTCGACGACACGGGCCGGTTCAACTACCACCTCGGACGCCTCCGCGGCCGCCTCGTGGAGAAGCGCGGGGCGGGGTACGCGCTGACCCCCGCCGGCGCGCGCCTCGCCGCGCTTCTCGACGACTCGGTGTCCGCGTGAGGCCCCGCCGCCGCCGGTTCTGGTGCTGCTCTCCGCTCCCGCTCGCGCGCTCACCGGAGCGCGTCGACGAGACCGCGGAGCGTCGCCAGGTCGTACTGACCGGGGGCGGTCGCCGCGTCCGCCCGGACCGGCGCGTAACCGATGCGGGAGCCGTAGACGGGAGCGACCGCACGGGTGTGCTTGCCGGCCTCGCCCATCGCCATCGTCGCCACCGTCTCGCCGCGGCGGGTCGCCCGGTGAGTCGCCGACAGCAGCGCGAGCGCGTCGTCGCGGCCGTGCGCCGTCGTCGCCAGTTTCCCGACGTCACCCGCTCGCGCCGCAGCAGACAGGAGTGCGTCGAGCGTCCGCGGGTCGGGCGTCCCCGCGAAGTCGTGGACGGAGGCGACGACCGCTACGTCACGCTCCCGGGCGCGCGCCACGAGGTCCGCGACGGCGACGTCGTTCGTCCCCGTCGCTCTGCCGCGCAACGTCGCCAGTTCCACGTCGACGGCCGCGACCGCCTCGTACTCGACGGCGTCCGCGAGCGCGTCCAGCCGACCGTACGGGGGCGCCTCTCCACCCTCCCAGGTCGCGCGGTTCGTGACGAGGAGCGGGAGCGTCCCGTCGTACGCCGCGAGCGCGTCGAGCGGCGCGTCCGCGAGGTCCATCCGGAACTCGACACAGTCGGCGTGCTCGCGGGCGGCGGGTTCCTCCGTCGGGTCGGCCGTCGCCGCCGCGAGGCGGAAGGAGTCGAAGTCCATGCCCCGCGTTCCGCGCGCCGCGTGAAAACTCGCTCGGGGACGGCCGCGCCGCTCGCGCGTGTCGAGGTCGCGGGACGACGGACGGCGGCGTCAGCCGGCGGGTCGTCTCAGGTGACGAGGCCCTCCTCGGCTTCGAGGAGTTCGTGGTAGCGGTTGCGGATGGTCACCTCGGAGATGTCCGCCACCTCCGAGACGGCCGCCTGCGTCGTCTTCTCGTTGGTCAGGAGGGCGGCGGCGTACACCGCGGCGGCCGCGAGGCCGACCGGCGACTTGCCCGAGTGGACGCCCTGCTCCTTCGCGTTCTTCAACAGCTGTTTCGCGCGCATCTCTGCCTCGTCCGAGAGCCCGAGCGAGGAGGCGAACCGGGGGACGTACTGCTCGGGATCGGCCGGCTTGACCTCCAGTTTGAGTTCGCGGACGACGTAGCGGTACGTCCGGGCCACCTCGTCCTTGCTCACCCGCGAGACGTCAGCGATCTCGTCGAGCGAGCGCGGGACCCCCGCCATCCGGGCGGCGGCGTACGTGCAGGCCGTCGAGACGCCCTCGATGGAGCGGCCCGGGAGGAGGTCCTCGTCGAGCGCGCGCCGGTAGATGACCGACGCCGTCTCCCGGACGTTGTCCGGGAGGCCGAGCGCGCTGGCCATGCGGTCGATTTCGCCGAGCGCCTGCTTGAGGTTGCGCTCCTTCGAGTCGCGCGTGCGGAACCGCTCGTTCCACTTGCGCAGCCGACGCATCTTCTGGCGCTGGCGCGACCCGAGCGACCGGCCGTACGCGTCCTGGTCGCGCCAGTCGATGTTGGTCGACAGCCCCTTGTCGTGCATCGTGTTCGTGGTCGGGGCGCCGACCCGGCTCTTCTGGTCCTTCTCCGCGGCGTCGAACGCGCGCCACTCCGGCCCGCGGTCCACCGAGTCCTCTTCGACGACGAGCCCGCACTCGGCGCAAACCGTCTCGCCGTGCTCCTCGTCCGTGATGACGTGGCCGCCGCACTCGGGACAGGAGAGTCCCTCGTCGGCCGTGGTTTCCGTCTCCGTGGTTCGGTCTCTGGTGTGAGTTTTCTCGCTCATCGTGAGGGCGGGCGCTCCCAGGTGGCTTCGAAAAAACGCCTGGGTGGTTCCGTAACCAAATGGAAGGCCGACCCAACGGTTAAATCCCACGGTGTCGTGCGGCCCCGCCTCACCGCCGTGTCTCGGTCGGCGAACCGCGAGACGGGAGCTATTTGTGCGACGGTCTCCCACACCAGTCCGTGACACCCGAACCCGGCCGAGTCGTCTCGCTCGCGCCGAGCGCGACTGACACCGTCCGCGCGCTGGGAGCGGCCGACGCGCTCGTCGGCGTCACGCACCACACAGCGAACCGCGTCGGTGCGGCGGTCGTCGGCGGGTGGCCCGACCCGGACGCCGACCGGGTCGCCGCACTCGACCCCGACGCGGTGCTCACCTGCGACCCGCTCCAGCGACCGGTCGCGGACGACCTACGCGACCGAGGACTCCCGGTCACGCACGTCGAACCCGACACGCTCGACGGCGTGTTCGGCTCGATGCGCGAGGTGGCCGACGCCGTGGGACGGTCCGCCGCCGGCGACCGGTTCGTCGCCGACTGCCGTCGCCGCGTCGACCGCGTCCGCGCGGCCGTCCCCGACGACCCGTCCGACCGGCCGGTGGTCTACTGCGAGGAGTGGTCCGACCCGCCAATGGCCGCCGGGAACTGGGTGCCCGACGTGGTCGCGGCCGCCGGCGGGCGCTACCCGTTCGTCGCACCGGGCGAGCGCTCGCGTCCCGTCGCCGACGGCGAGGTGCCCGCCGCCGACCCCGACCACGCCGTGCTCCACGTCTGCGGACACGGGGAGCGCTCGGACCCAGACGCGCTCGCCGACCGGGAGTGGGACCTCGACGCCGCGGTGCACGTCCTCGACGACGACCTGCTCAACCGTCCCGGTCCGTCGCTCGTCGACGGGGTCGAGGCGCTCGCGGGGCTGTTTCACGAGGGAGCCGTCGACCGCGACGACTGAGCACGCCCCGGGTCGAACCTCCGGGGTCCGACCCGTCGCCGCTTCGTCCGTCCGCGCGGGTCGCTCTCCGCTCCCGTCGCCTGCTCGTCTCACTCGCTGGTGCCGCCGAGCGCGTACACCCGCGCGTCCTCGAGCGCCACGTACGCGGCGTCGCCGACGAGCGCCACCGTCGGGTCCATGACGTACATCGCCATCCCGGCGTCGGGTACCTCCATCTCGACGCGCCACAGGCGCTCGCCGCTGTCGGCGTCGTACCCCACTATCGCCTCGTACATCGGGGCGACGACGACCCCGTCTCCGAGCGCCGGCGAGCGGGCGTTCCCGTCCCCGCTGCTCCGCCACCGGAGCGCCCCGTCGGGCGCGTCGAGCGCCACCACGCCGCCGTGGTAGGTGTTCACGTAGACGTCGCCGCCGCCGACCGCCGGCGACGGGACCGGGTTGCCGTAGTCCTCCTCGACGACCGTCGCCGTCCAGACGACCGAGCCGTCCGCGGCGTCGACGGCCGCCACCTCCTCGTCGATGCCCGGGACGTACAGGCGGCCGTCCGCGACGGTCGGCGTCCCCTGGATGTCGGGACAGCAGCCGTCGCGGGAGACGACGCGCTCCGTCCACCGGTGGGCCCCGTCGTCGGTCTCGAACGCTGCGACCCGGCCGTCGGCCAGTCCCACGAACGCGGCGTCCGCACCGACGCAGGCTGCCGTGTACGCCTCGCCGTCGACCGCCGCCCGCCAGCGCTCTCTCCCGTCGGCGTCGTACGCCACGAGCGCGCTCGCCTCGTCGCGCTCGCTCGCGGAGTACTCGGTACTCTCGGAGGTCTCGGCGTTCTCGGTTGTTTCCGCGCGTTCCGGGCTTCCGCCGCCGGCCGTCGCCGCGAACAGCGTCCCGTCCGCGAACGCGGGCGGGCCGGTGAGCGGGGGAAGGCGCCGTCGCCAGTCGACCGCAGGCTCCGCCGGGTCAACGGCGACGAGCGTCGTCCCGCTCCGACCGGGCGGTCCGAGGGAGACGTACGCCACGTCCGCACCGAGCACCACCCCGGTCGGCCGTCCCGTCCCGACGCCGAGGACGAACCGCTCCTCGCCGGTGGCGGCGTCGAACGCGGCCAGTCGCGTCTCGGACCCCTCCGAGTCGTCCCGCTCGACGGCGTACGCGACGTACACCGTCGACCCGTCGACGACCGGTCCGACCGCGCCGTGAGGGTCGCCCCCGGGGCGGCGGAGCCACGCCGCTCCTACCCCCTCCCGCGGCGTCGACGCGTCCGGCGCGTGCCCGGTCCGCCCGGCGTCGTTCCCGCCCATCCGCCACCGCCCCCCCGCGTCGCCGACGGCGTGCGCGGGGTCGTCCGTCCGCGACGGCACCCGCGAGTCGTCGTCGCGCGGTCCGCGCGTCGGCACTGGTGAGAGACAGCCGGCGCCCCCGGCCGCGGCCGCGCCGAGTCCGCCGAGGAACCGCCGTCGCGTGGGTCTCATGCTGGCGGACGGTGCGCCGGGGACGGGGTAAGCCTTCAGGGGACACAAACGCGCGTCGTCGTTACCGCCAGCCCGATCCGGTGGAGTCGAGTGCGACGGGCGATACCGATGGGTTCTCGGTCGCGCCCCACTCCGGGACAGGCGTGCGCGTAGGCGTCGGTTCCGGCAACCCGGTGAAAGTGGACGCGACGGAGCGGGCGCTGTCGAGCGGTGACGACGAGTTCGCCCGGGAGACGACCGTCGAAGCGTGTCCGGTCCCGTCGGGCGTCCCCGAACAACCGCGGGGGAGCGCCGAGACCCGCCAGGGGGCCGTGAACCGCGCGGATGCCGTCCTCGCAGCCGGATACGACCTGGCGGTCGGTATCGAGGGCGGCGTCGCACCGCTCGCGGCCGCCGGGGACGTCGGGAACGTCGAGACTGTCGAGAACGCCGACGACGCGGACGCGAACCCGTCCCGTCCGGACGACGACGCGCTCCTGCTCGTCATGTGGGCGGCGGTGACCGACGGGACCCGGTGGGGCACCGCCGCCGGTCCGAGCCTCCGACTCCCCGACGGGGTCGCTCGCCGGGTCCGCGACGGCGCGGAACTCGGTCCCGTGATGGACGACGCACTCGACGAGGACGACGTGGCGCGGCGACAGGGCGCCGTCGGCGCGTTCACTGGCGGGCGCGTCGACCGGACCGACGCGCTCGCGGCCGCCGTGGCCGGCGCGCTCGGACCGTTCGTGACCGACCTCTACGGACCACCGGAGTAGGGGGCGTCGGGGACGGCTCTCGCCGAGGGGAGCGAAGACGCACGAGAGCGCCGCGTGCGACCCTGTGACGAACGAGCCGAACGTATATCTCCGCCTCCCGACGACTCGTGCCATGGACCGCCGCGAGTACGTCGAGGAGAACCGGGCGCACTGGGACGAACTGGCGGAACACCACCCCGACACCGACCACTACGACGTGGAGGCGTTCCTCGACGGCGAGTCGACGCTGCGACGCCTCGAACGCGAGGAACTCGACGCCGCGGGGGAGCGACTGCTCCACCTCCAGTGTCACTTCGGGCTGGACACGCTCTCGTGGGTCCGAGACGGCGGCGCGGCGCACGCCACCGGCGTCGACTTCGCGCCGACGGCGGTCGAGGCGGCGCGCGACCTGCGCGACCGGGTGGGCCTCTCGCCGGACCGCGCGCGCTTCGTCGAGAGCGACGTGTGTGAACTGGGTCTCGACGACGAGTTCGACGTCGTGTTCACCTCCTACGGCACCGTCTACTGGCTGCCCGACCTGACGCCGTGGGCGGGAGTCGTCGCCGCGCACCTCGTCCCCGGCGGGACGTTCTACATCGCGGACGGTCACCCGCTCGCCGCGCCGTTCCACCACGAGAGCACCGCAGACGACCTCCGGGTCGCACACCCCTACTTCGACGAGGGAGCGACGACCACAGAGTTCGACGGGAGCTACGCCGGGGAGGGATTCGGGCTGGAGCACAGGCGCGCGCACGGGTTCGCGCACCCGCTCGGAGAAGTCGTCACCACGCTGGTCGACGCGGGGTTGCGAATCGAGTTCCTGCACGAACACCCGTGGTCGTTCTTCCGGCGCTTCGACGCCATGGAGGCCGACGAGGACGGCCGGTGGTGGCTCCCCGGACTGGAGCACGACCTGCCGTTCACGTTCTCGTTGAAGGCGCACAAACCGGCCTGAGACCCGACCCGACCGTCCTGCTCGGCGACGGTTGACCGCTCGTCCTCGGTCTCAGTCGTTCGTCGGCGTCGCGTCCGCGTCGGGGTCGAGTTCCTCGCTCCCCTCCACGGCGGCGGTGAGCGAGACGTTCAGTCCGAGCATCGACCCGACGCCGCCGACCACGGTGACGGCGTTCTTCACGGCGTGGTCGAGCACCGCCGCGGCGAACGCGACGGCCGCGGGCACGCCGCCGAGGCCGACGACGAACGCCGTGAACGCCGCCTCGTACAGCCCGATGCCGCCGGGCGACAGCGGGAGCACCTTCGCGAGGTTCCCCACGGAGACGGCGAAGAAGCCCACCGCGAGGAACTGGACCGGCGACATCGCCGCGAGCGCGTCGGGGAACGCGGAGAGGACGAGGAGCGCCGTGAGCACGTCGAGCGTCCACACGGCGACGGAGGCGGCCCCGACGCGGAGGAACGACGACCGCTGGCCCGCGACGGTCTGGACGCCGGCGACGAACTCCTCGACCACGCCCACGACGTAGTCGACGTACGAGTCCGAGGAGAACCGCGAGACGACCGCGCGGACGTAGTTGCGCTCCGTCCGCGCGGACGCGACGATGGCGAGCAGCCCCGCGGCGGCCACGACGCCGACGGCGGCGGCCACCTGCACGGCCGTCCGGACCGCGCCGGGCGTCACGGCGTCGCCGCCGACGCTACCGGAGACGGCCGCCGCGACATCGCTCGTGTTCCCGGTGACCAGCAGGCCCAGCAGGACCGTCCCGGCCATCGCGGTGATGGTGAGCAGGTCGAACACCCGCTCGGCGGCGAGCGAGGCGACGCCCGTCGGGTACGGGATTCCCCGTCGGGCTTTCACCACGTACGCCCGGACGGCGTCGCCGGCGCGCGCGGGGAACACGAGGTTGCCGGTCTGGCTGATGAACACCGCGCCCGTCAGGAACCGGACCGTCTCGTGGTACCCCAACTCGTCGAGGATGTCGCGGTAGCGAAGCCCGCGCAGCGGCCACGACAGCGCGTACACGGCCGCCGCGAGGGCGACCGGACGGGGGTCCGCCTCCCCGAACGCCGCGAACACCTCGCTCGGGTCGAGGTACACCGTCATCAGCGCGAGCGCGAGCGCCGTGAGGAGGACGCCCGCGGCGACGGTGCGCCCCCGGGTGATGCGCGGGGAGACCGACAGCTGCCAGAACAGCCTCACGACCTGACTCCCCATGCCGAACACGTCGCGCACGAGGTCCACCTTCGAGTCCTCCTTCGGTTCCCAGGCGACGGGGAACTCCGTCACCCGGAAGCCCGCCCGCTGGGCGCGCACGAGCAGTTCCGTGTCCCAGAACCAGTGGTCGTCCTCGATGTCGTCTCTCAGCGCGTCGAACGCCTCGCGCGAGACGGCCTTGAACCCGCACTGGTGGTCCCGGAGGTCCGAGCGCAGGACCGTCCGCACGAGCGCGTTGAACCCCCGGCTCGGCACGCCCCGCTTCGCCGGCCGGTCGGCCCGCTCGCCGGGAATCCAGCGCGACCCCGTCGCCACGTCGTACTCGCCCGAGCGGACCCGTTCGACGAGCGCCTCGAGGTGGCGCATGTCCGTCGCGAGGTCCGTGTCGAAGTAGACGAGCGTGTCGCCCGCCGCTCGCTCGAACGCGAACTCCAGCGCACCCCCGCGCCCGAGGCGCGAGTCGCTGTGGAAGTGCCGTACCCGCTCGTCGGCGACGGCGAGGCGGTCCGCGATCTCGGGGGTGCGGTCCGAACAGCCGTCCTCGGCGACGATGACCTCGAACGCGTCGGCCGGCAGGAACCGCTCGACGGTGTCGACGGTGGTCCGCACCGTCCCCTCCAGCGTCGCCTCCTCGTCGTACGCGGGGAGGACGACGCTCACCTCGACGGCGTCGCGCCTCCCGTCGCTCGTCCCCGCGCGACGCGCGCTCGGCGCGGGAGCGTCGTCGCCGACACGACTCATTACGCCCCACATGGCCGGTCGGCGGGTAAGTACCTTCTGCACTCGTCTGCCGGGGTGTTTGACGACCGTACCGGTCTGCGGCCGGTGACGAGCGGTCGACGGTCGTCTGGCGGGGAGAACCGCACGACTGCGACGTGTTAATCCCGTGTACCAAACCCCCTATTGGTCGACGGGTCGTCCGTGGGTGTATGAGCGCAACCGAGGCGGCGACGGCTGAGACGACCACGACTGACGCGGGCGACGTCGCGCACACGCCGGACCTGACGGACAAGCAGGCCCGCATCCTCGAGTACCTCCGCGAGCAGGCGGCCACCCGGACGTACTTCAAGTCGCGCCTCATCGCCGAGGACCTCGACATGAGCGCGAAAGAGGTCGGCGCAAACATGTCCCCCATCTGTGAGGGCGAGTTCGACCTGACCGTCGAGAAGTGGGGGTACAGCTCGGGGACGACGTGGATGGTCACGGTCTGAGCCCGCCGGGTGCGGGTTCCCGCTCGTTCCGTCGACAGCCGACTCGAGCGCCGGACGCTCGGGAGCACTGCTGTCGGTCGCTCCGCGCCCCCGTGACCGTCGGTCGTACCCGACCGGGACTCACTCGCCGGGATAGTCGTCGAACGTGGATTCGGGCTCGTCGGTCACGACCGTCGGGTCGTACAGCGGCACGTCCGCGTCGACGACGGTACCGTCGGGCATCGCGTAGCAGTTCCCTGAGGGCGAGGCGGCCTCGGCGTCGAGCGCGTACGTCTCGACGAGTTCTCGGTCCCGTCTGCGCTGTCGTTCCGCCGCGCCGAAGTCCATCGTCTCGCTGACGAACCCGCGCAGGCGTTCGAGCCGGTCGCGCCGCTCGCTCCCGAGCGCCGCCGGGTCCGCCGCGAGGTTGCGCCGTTCGAGCGGGTCGGCGTCGAGGTCGACCAGCACCTCGGGTGCGTCCCGGAACCCGACGTACTTGTAGTCGCCGTCGCGGACGAGTCGGAACTCCGTCCCCTCCCCCCAGCGCGGAGTCAAGTTGTCGCAGACGACCGGTCCCCGGTCGGGCTCGGTGCCGCGTTCGACCGTTTCTGACAGGTCGACCCCGTCGAGGTCGCCCGGCGGCTCGACTCCCGCGAGTCCACAGAGCGTCGGAAAGAGGTCGACGAGACCGACGGGCGTCTCGACCGTCGTCGGGTCGGTGTCCCCTCGGCGGTGAGCGGGCGTCTGCACGAAGAGGGGGACCCGGGTCGCGGCCTCGTGCCACGTGTGTTTCCACCAGATGCCGTGTTCACCGGCGAGTTCGCCGTGGTCGGAGGTGTAGACGACCACCGTGTTCTCCAGGTGACCTTCACGACGCAGGGTCGCGAGGAACTCCCCGACGACCTCGTCGAGGAACTCGACGCACGCGAAGTAGGCCGCGCGAGCGCGCCGGCGCTCGGTATCGCCGATCTCCTCGGTCCGGAAGCCCTCGATCGCGCCCTCGGTCAGTGGGTGGGCCGACGTGTCGCCCTCGCGACCGACCTTCGGTTCGGTCAGCCGGTCGGTCGGCTCGTCGGCCTCGGAGTCCCAGTACCGCTCGAGATACCGTCGTGGGGCGGTCAAGGGGAAGTGCGGCCGCGAAAACGAGGCCGTGAGGAACCACGGCTCATCGCTCGCCGCTTCCTGCTCGCGAATCCAGGCGAGCGATTCGCGGACCGTGCTGTACTCCTGGAGGTGCGATTCGGGGACCTCCGTGAGGCCGGCGTCGCGCGTGCGGTCACGTACTCTCCGCCCACCCGCCCGGTCCAGCGGTTCCCACTGGTGCGTCGTCCCGCCGGTCAGGTCGCCGTACGGTCGGTCGTCGAAGCCGGCGAACTGCCGGTTCCCGCCGAGGTCCATCTTCCCGACGAGACACGTGTCGTATCCCGCGTCGCCGAGCGTTCCGGGGAGCGTCGCCGCACCGGGCGGAATGACCCGGTTGTTGTCCCACGCGCCGGCCCCGCGGACCTCGCGTCCGGTGAGGAGACAGAGGCGAGAGGGAGTGCACAGCGGCATCTGACAGTAGGTGTTCTCGAACGCGGTCCCTCCCGCGGCGAGGTCGTCGAACGCCGGCGTCTCCACCGGCTCGCCGCTCTCGGCGTCGCGGTGACCGAAACAGCGAAAGCTGTGTTCGTCGCTGAACAGGAACAGGACGTTGGGCCGGCCGTCTGGCATCAGTGGGTAGCTGAGCCTCGGTTCCGTAACGTTTCCGTCCGGTTTAGAGTCTTTTCGATGTTCGGTACGCTCTATCTACGTTCCTCCTACTACAGCACGCCCGCGGAGAACCCCTCCCGTCAGGGAGTTTCGCCCGGGCCGTCGTAGCTGATGAACGACGCGACGTCGTCGGCGAACGCGACGGCGTCGGCGCCGAACGAGTCGGCGTACCGGACCACGAGCGCGATGACCGCCTCCGGGCGCGCCACCCGGTAGCCGTCCGAGCGGTCGAGCAGCCCCGCCGCCTCCAGGTCGCCGGAGTAGTTGCTCACGGTCGCCCGCGAGACGTCGAGCGCGCGCGCCACGTCCGCCCCCGTCGCCTCCGGGTCGCGAAGCAGCGCGAGCAGCATCCCCCGGGGGGTCGAGCGGCGGAGGTAGCCGAGCGCGCGCCGTTCGAACGCGGAGAACCGTCCGGCCGGGAAGTACCGCCGGTAGTCGCCGTCCTTCTGGGAGACCACCGCCCCGTCGCGTTCGAGTCGGTGGAGGTGGTGTTGCGCCTCCCCGGTGCCGAGTTTCAGGTCGTCGCGGAGCTTCGAGAAGTGCGCGCCGGGCGTCGTCGCGAGGTACCCCCGGATGGCGTCGCGCACGTCCGAGGTGTCGCCGGCGTCGTCGCCGGCGGCGCGGCCGCTCGAAACCAGCGGCGTCGCCGCCCCGAGCGCCGCGAAGCGACGGAGCGTCGCCCGCTTGTCGGGGTCCACCTCGCGCGTCACGACTCCCCGTAGTGATACGGCGGGCAAAAGGGTGTCGGGGTATCGCGCCCCGGGAGGGACGGTCGACCTTACTCGTTCTCGGGTTCCGGTTCGGCCTCCCGGTCGCCGCCGCCGGCCGCACCGTCGCCCTCGCTGTTCTCGACGACCTCGTCGGCGGACTGGATGGTGTCCTCCTGGTTGGCCTCCTCGATGACCTCGTCGGCGGACTTGATGCTCGAGCCCATGTCGCCGGATTTGATGGCCTCGGCCTCCTGTTCGAGTTGTTCGGTGTCCATCTCGGCGGCCTCGTCGATCTGGCCGAGTATCTCGTCGATGTCGTCGAGACCGATGAGTTCGCGCGTCTCCTCGTCGAACTCGAGCGAATCGAGTCCCGCGGAGTCCTGTACGTCGCTGCCGGTCAACTGCTTGCCGTAGCGGCCGACGAGACTGGTGAGTTCCTGCGGGAGGACGAACGTGGTCGACTCGCCCTGTCCGATACTCTCTAGCGTCTCCATCCCCTTGTCGATGATGGCGCGCTCGCCCATCGACTCGGCCGACTTCGCGCGCAGCACGGTCGAGACGGCGTCGCCCTGCGCTTCGAGAATCTGGCTCTGTTTCTCACCCTGCGCCCGGATGATGTTCGACTGCTTCTCACCCTCGGCGCTCTCGACGGCGGAGCGGCGCTCACCCTGCGCCTCCAGAATCATGGCGCGGCGGCGGCGCTCGGCGGACGTCTGCTGCTCCATCGCCTGCTGGACGTCCTGGGAGGGGTTGACCTCGCGCACCTCGACCGACTCGACGCGGATGCCCCACTCGTCGGTGGGTTCGTCGAGTTCCTTCCGGATTCTGGCGTTTATCTCCTGACGCTTGTTGAGCGTGTCGTCGAGTTCCATGTCGCCCAGCACGGCGCGGAGGGTGGTCTGGGCGAGGTTGGAGACGGCCGTCTTGTAGTCTTCGACCTCGAGGAACGCCTTCTTCGCGTCCATCACCTTGATGTACACGACGGCGTCGGCCGTCACCGGGGAGTTGTCCCGCGTGATGGCTTCCTGCCGGGGGACGTCGAGCGTCTGTGTCCGCATGTCGAAGGTGTACGTCCGCGAGACGAACGGCGGGACGATGTTGATGCCCGGTTCGAGCAGCTTCCGGTACTCGCCGAACACCGTGAGCGCCTTCTTCTCGTAGGCGTCCACGATGACGATCGCCTGGTACACCGCGACGATGACGACGAGCAGGAACAACAGCCCCAGCACCGCCGCACCGAGGCCGGCTATCTGCAGTAGGAGGACCATACGCTAGCGGTTTCGTCCCTCCTAACTTAAGGATTCGCCCGCCTCTCGTCCGCCGCTTTCGGTCCGTCCGACGCGAGTCGTCGCCCGGCCGCCCGCGACCGGTCGCGCGTCACTCCAGTTCGCGCTCGCGCCCTCGGTCGTCTCCGCGCTCCTCGGTCCCCTCCTCCTCGCGCCGTTCGCGTCGCTGGCGTTCGCGGGCGAGTTCGCGGTCGATGTCGTCCACGCCGCCCTCGAGCGACTCCACGGTGAGGACGTTCCCGCCGCCGGGGTCGACCACCATCACCTCGGTGCCGACGGGTATCTCCCCGTCGACCGAGCGGGCGGAGTAGTGGGGACTGAATCCCCCGCCGTCGAGTTTCACCTCGCCGCCGCGCGGCGTCACCCGCTCGGTGACTCGTCCGGTCGCCCCGCGGAGCGACCCCGAGTCCGAGGTCTGTTGCTGGCCCTTCCCCCCGTAGATGTCGAGTTCGCGGTAGCCGTAGAACGCGAGCGCACCGAAGACGAGCACCAAGAGGCCGAGGACGAACGGGCCGGCGACCGGCCCCAGCACCAGTCCGACCAGCCCCGCCGCGAGCAGCGCCACCCCGAGCACGACGAGGTGCGCTCCCGGTGCGAGCGCCTCGAGGATGGAGACGATGAGCCCCGACGCGATGAGCAGCAGCGGGAGGGTCTCGGGACCGAGGAAGTCCAACTGGAGCATGGCGGTGAGTGAGAGACGGCGCTACAAAAGCGTGGCCGAGAGGAACACGAGCAGCGTTCCGAGCGCGCCCACCGCGACGAACAGGGCGTTCTCGACGGACACCGACTCCGGTTCGATGGGGGCGCGTTCGGGCGGAACGATGCCGTCCTCGTCCACCTCGTCGAGGCCGAATCGCCACTCGCCCTCCTCGTCGCTGTCGCTCATACCCAGAGTAGGTCGGTCGGCGGTAAATGGGTGTCGGGGAGTCGGTCGTCGCGGTGGGGCGAATCGGGCGGACCCGACCCTCGGTTCCCGTCCCCTCGCCTCAGCGTCCCTGGGCGTGTGTGATGACGTCCCCCTCGTAGACGACGCCGCGTTCGGCGTCGAGCGTCACGGTCGTCCCGTCGGGCAGGTCGTCCGGGAGCGGCGCGCCCGACACCATCGGTACGCCCACCTCGCGGGCGACGAGCGCCGGGTAGCCCGTCATGCCCGCGCGCGCGTCGATGATGCCGCCGAGCGCGGCGGTGTCGCCCGTGAACTCGCCGTCGAACTCGGCGGGCAGGTAGACGATACTGCCCGCCGGCAGGTCCGAGATGTCGCCGTCGTCCACCCGGTACACCGGTCCCGCGGTCCGTCCGCCGACGACGTTCCGACCGGTGACGACCGTCTCGGCGGCGACGTGGAGCTTGAGCGTGTTCGTCGTGCTCGTCCCCTCCAGTTCGGTCATCATCCCCGAGAGGACGACCAGCGTGTCGCCCGAGGAGGCGACGCCCGCCTCGAAGGTGGCCGAGACGGCCGAGTCCATCACGCCCTCGATGCCCGGCGAGTGGTCGGCGTACATCGGCCGCACGCCCCACGAGAGCGCGAGCTGGCGGCGCACCCGGTCGCTCGGCGTCGTCGCCACGACCGGGACGCCGGGACGGAACTTCGCCGCCTTCCGCGCGGTGTACCCCGACTCCGTCGCCGCGACGACGCTCGCGGCGTCGGTGTCGCGCGCGAGGTAGCGCGCCGACCGGGCGAGCGCCTCGGTCCGGGAGTCCTCGTCGGCGAGCGGGACCCGCTCCTCGCGCGTCTCGGCGTACTCGTCGCTGGTCTCGACCTGCCGGACGATGCGGTCCATCGTCCCCACGACGCGCACCGGGTGCTCGCCGACCGCCGTCTCGCCCGACAGCATCACGGCGTCGGTCCCGTCGAGCACCGCGTTCGCCACGTCGGACGCCTCCGCGCGGGTGGGTCGCCGGGCGGTCACCATCGAGTCGAGCATCTCCGTCGCCGTGATGACTGGCGTACCGGTGTCGACGCACCGCCGGATGATGCGCTTCTGAATCATCGGGACGTCCTCCAGCGGGCACTCCACGCCCAGGTCGCCGCGCGCGACCATCACCCCGTAGGCCGCCTCGACGATGCCGTCGAGGTTCTCGACCGCACCCGCCCGCTCGATCTTCGCGACGATGGGTATCTCGCCCGCGCCGCGCTCGTCGAGCGCGTCCGAGACGGCGTACACGTCCTCCGCGTCCCGGACGAACGAGGCGGCGACGAAGTCGACCGACTTCTCGGCCGCGAGGTCGAGTTCCCGCTCGTCCCGCTCGGTGATGGTGTCGAGACCGAGGTCGACCCCCGGGACGTTCACGCCCTTGCGCGAACCGAGCTCCCCCCCGGACTCGACGTGCGCGACGACCGCGCCGTCGTCGGTCACCCGCCGGACGACCGCCTCGATGCGCCCGTCGTCCAGCAGGACGACGTCCCCCTCCGCGGCGGCGTCGATGGGGTAGCTCACCCCCACCTCCTCCGGCGTCGCGGTGTCACCCTCGACGAACCGCACCTCCGACCCGGTCACCAGACGGACGGGGTCGTCCAGTTCGGCGGTCCGGACCTCCGGCCCCTGGAGGTCGAGCATCGCCGCGAGCGGCCGGTCGGTCGCGTCGTCGACGGTCCCGATGCGGTCGATGACGCTCCCCCGGTGGTCGGTGTCCCCGTGGCTGGCGTTCAGGCGGGCGACCGACATCCCCGCCTCGGCCAGCGCTCGAATCCGCTCCCGTTCGTCCGACGCCGGCCCGAGCGTGCAGACGATTTTCGCTCGTCGCATTCTTGTCCGGAGGGTCTCGCCCGCGCCTGATAAAGGTACGACGATGGAGTCGAATCCGAGTGAAATCCGAGCGTGCAGACGATTTTCGCTCGTCGCATTCTTGTCCGGAGGGTCTCGCCCGCGCCTGATAAAGGTACGACGATGGAGTCGAATCCGAGTGAAATTCGCGTGGGTCGCCGGTCGCTCGGCTACTCCGCGTCCGCTCGGCGGTTCGCCCCGCCCGCGTCGGCCGCCCCGTCGATGCCGGTCAGCCAGCCGAGCACCTCGGCCGTCGCCCGGACTCCGGCGAGCGGGCGGGCGGCGCGAAGAACGCGACGAGGGGCGCGCGGCCCGCGTGGTCCCGGCGGGTGTCGAGGTACTCCTGAACCGCGTCGCGCAGACCGAACAGCGCGCCGGGGGCGGTGAGCGACGGCACCGCCGTGTACAGCAGGTCGCCGTTCTCGACCGCGTGCGTCCCGAAGTGACCCGGGAACGGCGTCCCGTTCCGCTCGCCCGTCACCCCGGCGGTGAACGTCTCGAAGTGGCGGTCCGGCTCTCGCGGGAGAGCGCGACGGGACGACTCGACCGGTCCGCCGGCCCGGTTCGACGCGCTCCCGAGTACGATAGGTATATCCACCTCTGGGCGCTTATATACCGAACGGTGACGCGGTTCATACTCACCACATCACCATCACACCCCCCAGGAGGGGACATCAATGGACGACACTGCGAAATATCTCATACACGCACGCATCACCGCCGACGGCGTCGTGGAACGGAGCGACGTGGTCGGCGCCGTGTTCGGACAGACCGAGGGACTACTCGGTGACGAACTGGACCTCCGCGACCTCCAGCAGAGTTCGAAGATCGGTCGCATCGACGTCGGCGTCGACTCGGAGAACGGCCAGAGCTTCGGCCAGATAACCATCGCGTCGAGTCTCGACAAGGTCGAGACGTCGATTCTGGCCGCCAGCCTCGAATCCATCACCCGCGTCGGGCCGTGTGAGGCGCGCGTCGAGGTGACCGACATCCAGGACATGCGCGCTGCCCAGCGGCGCGAGGTGGTCGAACGGGCCAAGGAACTGCTGTCCACCTCGTTCGACGAACCGGTCATGGACTCGACGGGCATCCTCGAGGAAGTCCGGGAGGCCCAGCGGGTCGAACGCATCGACGAGTACGAGGGCCTCCCGGCCGGGCCGCGCGTCCGCGACTCGGACGCCATCGTCGTCGTCGAGGGGCGCGCGGACGTGCTCACGCTGCTGAAGTACGGTATCAAGAACGGGGTGGCGGTCGAGGGGACGAACGTCCCCGACGCCGTCGCGGACCTGACGCGCGAGCGCACCGTCACCGCGTTCCTCGACGGCGACCGGGGCGGGCGGCTCATCCTTCGCGAACTCGCACAGGTGGGCGACGTCGACTACGTCGCGTTCGCGCCAGACGGACAGTCGGTCGAGGACCTCCCGCGCAAGCACCTGCTCGCGGCGCTCCGCGAGAAGGTGCCGTTCGACTCGCTCGACGTCGACGAACGGCCGGGAGCACTCTCCGACGCCGGGGACCCGGGCTCGGTCGCGGCCACCGACGGGAGCACCCGCCCCGCGCCCGACGCGACGCCGGGACCGGCGGCCGATGCGCCCGAGACGACCGAGCAGCCGGCGTCTCCGTCGGCCGAGGCGAACGAAGACGGAGCGGTCGACGAGGAGTCGACCGGCGCGGCCGACAACGGGTCGGACGCCGGCCGACCGGACGCTGACGACGGAACCGGCGACCCCGACGGGGACGAGGAACCGAGGCGGCCGCGGAGGGGGCGGAGCCGGGTGAACCGACGACGCTCCCGGAGCACGTCCGGGACGTCATCGACGGCTCGACCAACCACGCTCGCGTGCTCGGCGCAGACCAGGGCGTGCTCGCGGACGTGCCGGCCGCCGAGGCGTTCGACGCGCTCTGTGACCCCGAGTACGACGACCCGCCGTTCGCGCTCGTCATCGACGGCGAACTCACGCAGAAGGTGCTCGACGTGGCCGCCCAGCGGGGCGTCGAGCAGGTGGTCGCGGAGAGCGAGGGGGAGTTCGTCAAGCGGCCCACCTCCGTCCGGGTCCTCACGGCGGACCGACTCGCCTCGGTCTGAAACTGACCCTGGGCGGTCTGGGCTACTCCTCGCCGTTCGCCTCCTCCAGTAGCGACGCGCCGGTCATCGCCTCCGGCCGGTCGACACCGACGAGCGACAGCAGCGTCGGTGCGATGTCGACGAGCGACCCGCCCGTTCGGACCCGCCGGCCGCCGTCGGTGCCGTCGGGAGCGACGTAGACGAACGGCACCGGCGCGAACGTGTGGGCCGTGTGCGGTTCCGCTGGCGTCCCCATGTCGTCGGCGTTGCCGTGGTCGGCCGTGACGAGCAGGTGGCCGCCGGCCTTCCGGACCGTCCCGGCGAGGCGAGCCAACTGCGCGTCCACCGCCTCGACGGCGGCGACGGCCGCCTCGAAGTCGCCGGTGTGGCCCACCATGTCCGGGTTGGCGTAGTTGAGCACGAGCACGTCCGGGTCGCCCGACTCGATGGCCTCGACGGCCGCGTCCGTCACCTCGACGGCGCTCATCTCGGGCGTCTCGTCGTACGTGGGCACGTCGGGGCTCTCGACGATGTGTCGCATCTCCCCCTCGAACTCCACCTCGCGCCCGCCGTTCAGGAAGTAGGTGACGTGGGCGTACTTCTCCGACTCCGCGATTCGGAGTTGGGTGAGGCCGGCCTCCGAGAGCACCTCCCCGAGCGTGTCCGCCGGCTGCTCGGGCGGGAACGCCACCGGGAGGCCGAACGTGGCGTCGTACTCGGTCATCGTCACCAGTTCGACCTCTGGAGACCGGGTCTCGACCCCCGTCGCCTCCCAGCCCTCGGACTCGATGTCGGCGAGCATTCGGGTGAGCTGGCGCGCCCGGTCGGCCCGGAAGTTGAAGAACACCGCCGCGTCGCCGTCTTCGAGCGCCGGGCCGCCCTCGACGAGCGTCGGCTCGACGAACTCGTCGGTGTCGCCGCGCTCGTAGCTCTCCTCGACCGCCTCGACGGCCGACGCGGTCTCGTGGTCGGCCTCGCGGTTCACGATGGCGTCGTACGCCCGCGCCGTCCGCTCCCAGTTCCGGTCGCGGTCCATCGCGTAGTAGCGTCCCGACACCGTGGCGACGCCGCCGGTCCCCCGGTCCTCGGCGTGCGCCTCCAGAGCCGCGAGGAAGTCGACGCCCGACCGCGGCGCGGTGTCGCGCCCGTCGGTGAACGCGTGGGTGACGGCGTCGAGTCCACGCTCGGCGGCCGCGTCGATGAGCGCGTGGAGGTGCGCCTGGTCCGAGTGGACGCCGCCGTCGCTCACCAGCCCCAGGAAGTGGACCCGGCCGTCGCCCTCCGCCGCGTGGGCGAACGCCCGGGCGACGGCCTCGTTCTCGGCGAACTCGCCCGCCTCGATGACGTCGTTGATGCGGGTGTACTCCTGGTACACCGTCCGCCCGGCGCCGATGTTGACGTGACCGACCTCGCTGTTACCCATCTGGTCGCTCGGCAGGCCGACGTCCCGGCCGTACGCGGTGAGCGTCCCGAACGCCCCCGCCTCCCGGAGGCGGTCGAACGCGGGCGTGTCCGCGGCCTTCACCGCGTCGCGCCTGTCGTGGTCGCCGAGGCCCCACCCGTCGAGGATAACGAGCGCCGCTCGCATGGGCGGACCCACCGGGGCCGGCGGCATCACTCCGTCGGTTCCCGCGGTGGTCCCGAGCAAGTCTCGGAAGACGATAACTGGACCTGGAGTTATATCCGGAGGGAGGTGAACGGTCGCCCAACCGAGGGGAACACGTTGGGAGTGACACGACGGAGACTGCTGCTGGGGGGAGCGAGCATGGGCGCCGCGACGCTCGGTGCCGGCGCGGTGCTCTCGCGGACCGGGGAGCGCCCGCCGACCGACGCGCCGGACGAGGCGGACGCGAGGCGACTCGCGGAGGCGTACGCGCCGGACCTCTACTTCGGGGCGGGCGAGCGCTGGTTCCCGACCGACCCGGGACGCTACGCGACCGAACGCGACGGGCGGACCGTCGTCGACGGGTTCGACGCGCTCGACGGCTACACCGCGGAGTTCAAGCGGGAGGGAGGCCCGCCCGCGCCGACGGTGTTCTACAGCGTCCGGCGCTACCGCGACACCCCGCTCGCGGTGGTCCAGTTCTGGTTCTACTCGGTGTTCGACCAGTTCACGACCAACTTCCACTGGCACGACTGGGAGGTGCTACACGTCTTCGTCGACCTGGACGCGGGCGACGAGGTGGGCGAACCGGCCCTGTTCGTCGCCAGCGCGCACGCCCGGAAGTGCCCGAACAACGAGTTCGTCGACCCCGAGACGGACCGCGCGAGTATCATCAGCGAGGTGGGGAGCCACTCGTCGGCGCTCGGGGTGAACCGCTCGCGCGACACGTTCGAACGGCTCCCCGGCGCGGGCGACACCGCCGACGTGAACAACGGCCTGCTTGACCTCGTCGACCTGCCCGCGGCGTACGGCCTGCCGCGCGACGAGGGGTTCCGCCTCCCGTTCGCGCTGCCGGAACTCGACGGGGGTCCGCTCCACGAGCACCCGGCCCTCCCGAACGTCGCCCGGGAGGACCTCCTCCCGGACGCGCTCACCGTCCGGGAACTCTCCGGGCTCCCGTCGCCGCCCGTGGACCTCCCGCCCCGGGAGCCGGGCCGCCAGTTCGCGTTCGCGGGCCGCGACGACGCCGGCGAGGCCGACCACACGTACGAACTCGCGGCGATGGCCGAGGTGGACGTCGACGAACTGACCGGCCCGCAACTGAGCTTCGAGTTCTCCGTCCCGGCGTTCGCCGAGGACGCCGTGGCCTCGCACCTGACGTCACCCTCGATGCCGGACGCCCAGCCTCGCTTCTCCGACCCCCTCGCCGACGTGACCGACCCCGACCACCGCCGGGCTATCGTCGACCGGTTCGGACTCGACGTCGGGGAGGGACCGACCGACGCCGTCGTCGCCGCGGTCCGCGAGGCACACCCGTCGGCGGACGCGCCCGGCGACAACGGCATCGAAACGCGGGACCCGCGTACGGAGGCGGTCGCGCTCCTCGAATCCGAGCCGACGGCGGTGCCGACGTTCACCGGCGTCCTCGCGCTCCGGGACGTCCCCGCGGGCGACCACCGCCTCACGGTCAACGCCGCCGGCGTCGCGCCGTACGCCCAGCGACTCGACCACGACGGCGAGACGACCACCGCCGCCGGCGCGGACGGGTCGGTCGTGATGACGGCGAACGAGGACGCGGTGAAGCTCCGTCTCGACGCGAGCGGTCCGGACGGGCCGTCGCTCGCCTCGCTGTCGGTCACCGACGACTTCGGTGGCACCGTCTACGAGGGCCGACCGGCCGGCGACGACCGGGCCGGCGTCTACGTCCACCGGGCGGGCGCGTACACGGCCGAGGTGACCGACGAGGCGGGCCGAACCGGCGCGTATCGCGTCAACCCCGGACCCGACCAGACCGACGCGACCATCGAGAACGTCGAGACGGGGAAAGCCGCCGCCGCGCGCTTCCTCGCGACGTTCCTCGCCGAGACGTTCGAGCAGGGGCTCGCGCTCGCGCTCGGACTCGACCTCTCGTCGCTTGACCTCCCGGACGAGAGCGTCGAACGCGGCGAGCGCGGAGCGGACGGGGACCGAAGCGACGACGGAACCGGTCGCTCGTCGGTCGCGGACCTCGTCGAGGGTGCGGCCGCGGGCCGGTTCCCGGCGCGCCTGAAGGAGGACGGCGTCTACGTCCGCGTGCTCGCGCCCGTCGCGGAGGCCGTCGACGCCGCATCGCGCGCTCACGACGCGGCCGCGGCCGGCGACGCCGCCGCGGCGAACGGCGCGCTCCGCGACGCGAGCGACGACGTGACGGCGGCCCGGGAGGCGCTCGCGAGCGCCGGCACGCGGCTCGAACGGGAGTTCCGCGCGCTCCTCTCGACGCGGCTCCCGACCGCCCACGAGCGCGCGGCGGCGACCATCGATGCCGACCTCTGAGGCGGCGAGTCCTCGCCCTCTCCGGGGTGGCGGGTCGCGCGCGCGGTCAGCCCGACGTCCGGTCCGGTTCGTCCGTCGGGTGGGGGGTACTGCTCCCGTCGTCCGGGTTGACGCGGAGGTACTTCGCGAACAGGTCGGCGACCCGGGTGTACGCGTCCACCACGCTCTCCCGGTCGCCGAACCCGTGCGGCTCGCCGTCGTACCGGCGGAACTCGTAGCGCTTCCCGTGTCTCTCTAGCTCGTCACACAGTTGTTCGGACTGGCTGATGGGGACGCGCGCGTCCTCCTCGCCGTGCAGAACGAGCAGCGGGTCGTCGACATCCGCGGCGTGCCGGATGGGGGAGGCGTCGCGGTAGTTCTCCAGGTCGGTCGCCACGTCGCCGAGTTCGCGCTTCATCAACTGCCAGCCGACGTCGTCCGTGTCGTCGAGGAACGTCTCGTAGTCGTAGACGCCGTAGAACGCCGCGCCGGCGCGGAAGCGGTCGGAGGTGCCGAGCGCGTTCACCGTCATCAGCCCGCCGCCCGACCCGCCGTAGATGCCGGCCCGGTCGCCGTCCACCGCGTCGTACGCCGTCGCGGCCGCGTCCGCGGCCGAAATCACGTCCTGCAGGTCGCCGCCGCCCCAGTCGGCGTCGTTCGCCATCCGGAACTCGCGGCCGTACGCGTCGCTCCCGCGGTAGTTCGGGAGGACGACGCAGTACCCCAGCGCGGCGAAGTAGCCCGCGCGGTAGTCGAACCGGAAGCGGTCGAACGAGGTGGGACCGCCGTGCGCCTTCACCAGCACCGGAACCGACTCGTCGTCGGCGTCGTCGCCGGGCGGGTAGACGACCGCCTGCACGTCGCGGTCCTCCGAGCGGTATGTGATGGACTCCGGTTCCGGGACGCGCGCGTCGAACGCGGGCGCGGCGGTGGGCGTCACCTGCTCGCCGTCGCTCGCGTTCCAGACGGCCGGCGGCTCCCGGGGCGCGTCGCGCACGGACACGACGTCGCCGTCGAACCACCGCGGCGCGGTGTGGAAGACGCGCTCGTCGGTCAGTTCCGAGGAGAACCCGTCGCGGTCGACGGTGTGGACGGTCGACGCCGCGTCGCGCGTCACCGTCACCGCGAGCGTCATCCCCGAGGGACTCCACGCGGGGTCGGCCACCTCCGCGCCGTCTTCGGCGTACAGTTCCTCGACCCCTTCGGCCCCTTCGGCGCTCGGGTCGGTCACGTACGCGGCGTCGAACCCGCTCCCGTCGTGGACGAACGCCACCTCCCCGGAGTCGGGGCGGGGCCGGACGTTCTGCACGCGGACGCCCTCCTCGTGGAACACCGTCTCGACGCGTTCGTTCTCCTCCGCTTCCCCACGGTCGACGCGGACCAGCGCCGCCTCGTAGTCGAACAGGTCGCGGTGGCGCGCGCGGGTCGCGTACACCGTTCCGTCGTCGGCGACCGCCGGGTCGCCGTAGAGGTACTCGTCGTCGGCGAGCGCCTCGACCCGGCTCCCGTCGGCCGCCACCACCGCGAGCGACGCCCGCGAGAAGTGGTCCGTCACGACGACCAGTTCCTCCCCGTCGGGGCCGTACGCCAGTCCCAGGTCGGGGTCGTCGTACCCCGTGAGCGCCGTCACCTCGCCGGTGTCGACGTCGACCGTCGAGAGGCTGCCGTCGGCGTCGACGAACGCCACCGCCTCCCCGTCGGGGTGCCAGTCGAGGTACGCGGGGTCGCCCCGTCCGTAGCGCATCGCGGTGATACCCTCGCTCGTCAGTCGGACGTCCCGCTCGCCGTCCCAGAGCCAGAGGTCCGTCTGTCCCTCGCGCGCCTTCGCGTACGCGAGCCGGTCGCCGCCGGGCCCGGGTGCGGCCTGCACGGCCGCGTCCGCGCTGGCCATCGCGGCGAGCAGGTCGTCGTAATCGGTGTCGCGCAGGTCTCGTCGGTACACGGCGGGCGGTGGCGCGGCCCGCGCTTGTAACCCTCGGTCGCGGAAGGTGGCGACGCGTCCCCGCCGGAAGGAGACTCGTTAAGTGCGCCGCGCCGTAAGCGCGAGTATGACCGAGACGGACCTCGAAGACCTCAGGCGGGGGACGGAACTGGTGAAGCGCGGGTTCGCCCAGATGCAGAAGGGCGGCGTCATCATGGACGTGGTGACGCGCGAGCAGGCCCGCATCGCGGAGGACGCCGGCGCGGTCGCGGTGATGTCGCTGGAGGCGGTACCGGCCGACATCCGCAAGCGCGGCGGCGTCGCCCGGATGGCCGACCCCGGAATGCTGGAGGACATCATCGACGAGGTGTCCATCCCGGTGATGGGGAAGTGCCGCATCGGCCACACCGCGGAGGCGCAGATTCTGGAGGCCACCGGCGCCGACATGGTCGACGAGTCGGAGGTGCTCACGACGGCCGACGAGCGCTACCACATCGACAAGCGCGGGTTCACCGCGCCGTTCGTCTGCGGCGCGCGCGACCTCGGCGAGGCGCTCCGCCGCATCGACGAGGGGGCGGCCATGATTCGCACGAAGGGGGAGGCCGGCACGGGCGACGTGAACCAGGCGGTCACCCACCAGCGCGCCATCCAGCGCGCCATCCGACAGCTCTCCGGGATGAACTACGAGGAGCGCGACGAGTGGGCGCGGACGCACGAGGCGCCCCGCGAACTGGTCCACGAGACGGCCGACCTCGGCCGACTCCCGGTCGTCAACTTCGCGGCCGGCGGCATCGCCACGCCCGCGGACGCCGCGCTCATGATGCAACACGGCTGTGACGGCATCTTCGTCGGGTCGGGCATCTTCGGCGCGGAGGACCCCCAGAAGATGGGCGAGGCCATCGTCAGCGCCGTCAACAACTACGACGACCCCGAGACGCTGAAGGAGATCGCCAAGGACATCGGCAAGGGCATGAAGGGGCAGGCGAACGAGACGATGCCCGAAGAGGAGAAGCTCCAGGGCCGCGGCGTCTGAGCGACGGACTCGGACCGTCGACGGAGCCCCGTTCCGCGACCCCCACCGTTATCCGGCGACGGCGTCACGGCTCCCACCGATGAACACGAAACTGCTCGCCGGGAGCGTTCTCTCGGGCCTGAGCCTGCTCGCGGCCGTCGTCAACGGCTGGGCCAGACACCTCTTCTTCACGCAGTACCACGTCGCACGGAGCGCGTCGCTCGAGTGGGGGAGTTTCGACCCCGGGCCGTACGCGTCCGGAACGGCACGGCTGTTCCTCGGGACGCGCCTCCTCCTGTGGGCGCTACTCGCCGTCGGTCTCGGACTCCTCGCGTGGGGGGTGTGGGAGGAGTACGACCGGCGCGGCACCGACGGCTTGTAGGCGACCGTGTCCCCGCCGTCGACTGCCTGATACCTCCGGCGCGCGTCCTCCGGCCGTGAGCGACGACACGGACGACCCGCTCGCGGGGTTCGACACGGGCGAGCACCCCGTGCTCCTGTTCGACGGCGTCTGCGACCTCTGTAACGCGGCCGTGCGGTTCGTCGTCCGGTTCGACGCCGCCGGGACGTTCCGGTTCGCGCCGCTCCAGTCGACCGTGGGACGGCCGCTCCTCGACCGCTACGGTCTCCCGTGCGAGTCGTTCGACTCGTTCGTACTCGTCGAGGACGGTGTGGTCTACGAGAAGTCGACCGCCGCGCTCCGGGCCGTCCGCCTCGACGGTCCGTGGCCGCTGGCGTGCCCGCTCGTCCCCGTGCCGACGCGCCTGCGCGACGCGGCCTACGACGTCGTCGCCGCCAACCGGTACCGAGTGTTCGGTCGGACCGACGAGTGTCAGCTTCCGCCGCGCGCCTCCGCGGACGGTTCGCGGAGCGCTCGCTCGCCGGTTCTCCGTGAACCGACGCGCACACGTGTCAGTTCGTCACACTACTACCTTATCTCTCTATTTATCGTTATATTATGCGACCGTGAGTCCACCACCGACTCACGACCGAGGAGGCAGCATGACCCAAGACACGATTGACGCGCGAGAACCGGATACGACCGCACCGACGGAAGAGGCGCTCGACGCGTTCCGTCAGCAACTGCGGGGACCGGTGTTCACTCCCGGGGATACGGGCTTCGAGGAGGCGACGCGCATCTGGAACGGCATGGTGAGGAAGACGCCCGCGCTCGTCGTTCAGCCGACGGGTACGGCCGACGTCGTGGCGGCCGTGAACTTCGCCCGCGAGCGGGGACTCCTGCTCTCCGTGAAGTGCGGCGGGCACAACATCGCCGGAACGGCTCTGGCGGACGGCGGCCTGACCATCGACATGTCGCGGCTCCGGGGGGTCATCGTCGACCCCGAGGAGCGGACGGCTACCGCCCAGGGCGGGTGTCTCCTCGGCGACTTCGACAGGGAGACGCAGGTCCACGGACTGGCTACGCCGGGCGGGTTCGTCTCCGAAACCGGCCTCGCCGGGTTGACGCTCGGCGGCGGCTTCGGCTACCTGACCCGCCGGTTCGGGTGGACGGTCGACAACCTGCTCGAAGTCGAAATCGTCACCGCCGACGGGCGGGTTCGCCGCGCCAGTCGCGAGGAGAACCCGGACCTGTTCTGGGCCGTCCGCGGCGCCGGCCACAACTTCGGCGTCGTCACGTCGTTCACGTTCCGGGTGCACGAGGTGGGACCGACCGTCTACGGCGGACTCGTCGCGTGGCCGTTCGACCGGGCCGACGAGATTCTCGACGCCTACCGGGAACTCACCGCGACGGCGCCGCGGGAACTGACGGTGTTCCTGCTCATGCGGCGGGCCCCGCCGGCGCCGTTCGTCCCCGAGGAGTGGCACGGCGAGCGCATCTGTCTCATGGTCGTCTGCTACAGCGGCGAGTTGGCCGGCGTCGACGAGGCGCTGGCGCCGATTCGAGCGCTGGAGGGGCCCGTCGTGGACACGCTCGCCGAACAGCCGTACACGCAGATTCAGTCGTCCCTCGACGCGACACAGCCCAAGGGGAACCACTACTACTGGAAGACCGAGTTCGCCGCCGAGTTGAGCGACGGCCTGCTGGCGACGGTGCGCGACCTGGCCGCGGAGAACCCCATCCCGGGCGGGCAACTGGTCTTCGCGCACGTCGGCGGCGCGCTCAACGAACGCGACGAGGACGACGGCGCCGTGGGGAACCGCGACGCCCGGTTCGTCTACGGCGCGGCCGGGATGTGGCAGCCGGACGACGAGGACGGCGCCCGGTACCGCGAGTGGGTCCGCGAGGCGTGGGGCCGGTTCCGGCCGTACTCGACGGGCGGCAACTACGTGAACTTCCAGACCGCGGACGAGAGCGAGGAGCGCATCCGGGCGACGTACGGGGACAACTACGACCGACTGGTGGGGGTGAAGCGGCGGTACGACCCGGGGAACCTGTTCCGCGTGAACCGGAACATCCGCGCGGAGGCGGACTGAGGGGGGAGCAGCCGCCGGCTTGAGGTCCGGGATTCAGGGTCGAAGCAGCGTCGCGCCCTCGCCGACGCCGCTCTGGTACGCCCGCGCTCCTACGCCGGCCCGCTCGAACGCCTCGACCATCGCGCCGGCGACCGCACGCCGCCGGCCGGGCCGGCAGGCGGCGAGCACCGCCGGTCCGGCGCCGCTGACCGTGACGCCCGTCGCGCCGGCCACCAGCGCGTCCTCGCGGACGCCCGCGTATCCCGTGATGAGGTCGGCGCGCGCCGGCGTCACGACGGGGTCGTCCATCCCCTCGCCGACGAGCGTCGGGTTCGACCGACACATGCCGGCGGTGAGCGTCGCGGCGTTGCCCACCGTCTCGACGTGGTCGGCCATCGACAGGCTGTCGGGCACCGCCCCGCGGGCGTCGCGCGTCGAGACGGCTATCTCGGGCAAGCAGACGACCAGCGGGACCTCCGCTCCGATTCGCGTGACGCCGCCGTCGCGGACGATGGTGAACCCCCCGAGCAGCGACGGCGCGACGTTGTCTGCGTGGGCGTCGCCGGAGACGACCGCTTCACCCTCGGCGGCGACCCGGACCAGGTCCTCGCGGCTGCGGCCGCGGTCGTACAGGTCGTTCAGCGCCACCGCCGCGGCCGCCGCGGACGCGGCCGACGAGCCGAGTCCCGAGGAGGGTCGAATCCCCTTGTCGATGCGGACGTGCGCCGGCGCGTCGAGCGCCTCGACCACCGCGCCGACGGTGTTCTTCTCCGGGTCCTCGGGGATGAACTGCGCGCCCGCTCCGGTCACCTCGATGGTCGTCTCGTCCGCCCGCTCGACCGTGACGGTGTCGGCCGGTCGGTCGAGCGCGACGCCGAACGTGTCGAACCCGCTCCCGAGGTTCGCGCTGGTCGCCGGCGCCCGAGCGGTTACCATGGCGCGGTGGTCGGGTGCCACCCGGCAAAAGGGTGGCGTTCGGCGCGACGCGGGCCTCGGCCGGTCGGTGACGCTCGCTCAGTCGGAGACGACGAACACGAGCGGGCCGACGACGACGAGCACGATGCCGAGAAACAGGTAGTGCGTCGGGACGAGCGACTGTGGAGTGAGGAGGAAGATAACGCCGAAGAGGATCGTGTTGAGCGCCAGCACCTTCCGCGAGAGCAACAGCGTCGCGACCGTCGTCAGGATGAACCCGACCAGGAGCGCCTGCCCGACGTTGTAGTTGAGCAGGAAACTGTCGATGACCTGTAGCGGGAGCATTCGTACCCGATGTGGCTCCGGGGTTCGCATTAACGTTCCGTTCTCTCGTCCCGCTCCCGCGCTCGCTCGCTCGCCGGCGCGTCTCGGCTCTCCCCGCCGTCGCGGTCCGTCGTCTCCCCGCAGTCTCCGGGGTTCTCGGGATTCTCGGGGTCCGCAGCGGTCGTCCCGCGTCCGGCGTTCCCCGTCGGCCCCGTGATGTCGAGCGGTCGTATCCACCCGTACCAGACGACGAACACCATCCCCCCGTAGCCGAGGACGAACACGACGCGACCGAGTTCGTTGTACCCGAGCAGGCCGAGTTGCCGGCGGACGACGCCCGTCCCGGCGACGCCGACGAACAGCACGAGCGCGAGCAACAGCGTGTCGCGCGTGAACAGTCCGCCGTCGCTGTCGGTGTCGGTCACGGGCGTCAGTCGGGCGTCCAGCGTCGTGAACCCCTCGGTCCGGTCCCGGGCTGGCACCGTCTCACGTGGACGCGCAACGACTTTCCCCCCGCCGCCGCCACGGGTGGCATGGAGTACCGACGAGTCCCCGACGACCACGAGGACGCGTTCGACCGAATCGTCGCGTACGCGTTCAACCCTCAGAGCGGTCCCGACCCGGACCGGGACGGCCCCGACCACCCCGCCGGACTCCACGGCCGCGGACTGTACGACGTTTCTCCGGACGCGCCACGGGAGTCGCTCGACGCGAGCGACCTCGCGGTGGTCTGCGCCTACTACGACTTCTCCGCGCGAATCCGCGGCGCGTTCCGACCGATGGCGGGCGTCGCCGCCGTCGCCTCGCCGCCCGAGTCGCGCCGCAGGGGCCTCGTCTACGACCTGCTCGGGGGCGTCCACGCCGAACTCCGCGAGGAGGGCGTTCCGTTCGCCGCGCTGTGGCCGTTCGAGTACTCGTTCTACCGGCGTCTGGGCTACGAGCGCGTCAACGACTACGCCCGCATCGACGTCGCCCCTGCCGAACTCGACTCGGCGTGCCCGGCGCCGGCGGGCGAGTTCGTCCGCCTCGACGCGGACGACTGGGAGCGGCTGGACGCGGTTCACGACGCGGCGGCGACCGAGACGCTCGCGCTCGACCGTACCGCGGACTGGTGGCGGTGCCGGGTGTTCCGGTCGTGGGGGACCGACCCGTTCGTCTACGGCTGGGAGCGCGACGGCGACCTGCGGGGCTACCTGGTCTACGCCGTCGAGGAGACCGACGACGGCCGACGGCTCTCGGTCTCGGAGTTCGCGGCGGTCGACCGCGAGGCGCGCGGCCACCTGCTCCGGTTCTGCCGCAACCACGACTCGCAGGTGTCGACGGTTCGGCTGACCGCCCGCGCGGACGAGCGCCTGTTCGACGAACTCGACGACCCCCGTGCGGCCGACACGAGCGTCAGGCCCGGTCCCATGTTCCGGCTGGTCGACGTCCCGGCGGCGCTCGGCGCGCTCGCGTACCCGACGGAGGTCGAGGGGTCGGTCGCGCTCGCCGTCGCGGACGAGACCTGCCCGTGGAACGACGGCCGGTTCCGCCTCTCCGTGGAGGGCGGGACGGCGGCGTGCGCCCCGACCGACGCCGACCCGGACGCGTCGCTCGACGCCGGTGCGTTGGCCAGACTCGTCGCCGGCTCCCACTCCGTCGAGCGACTCGAGGCGCTCGGCCACCTGACGGTCGACGCCGACGGGGCGCGTCGCACCCTCGCGGCCGCGTTTCCCCCGACGAAGACCTTTCTCCGCGAAGGGTTCTGACCCCTCGCTTCTCCGTTTTGAAAACCGGGTCGGAAGGTTATTTTATCATCTCGCCGTTCCGGCGAACGCCACACGATAGTCCGGTGACGCGCGAGGCGCCACGAGTGCCGAGCCAACCGGGACGACCCCCGCTCGGGACGCGGCCGAGGGGTCGAAACGAGGTCACGAACCGTGTCGCCCTCCGTTCTACTCGCCGTCGGTCTCACGAGCGGCGCGACACGCGAACCCGACGGAACCCGACGGGTCGTCAGCAGACGTGCGCCCCGCCGTCGACCCAGACCGTCTCACCGGTGACGTACGACGCGTCGTCGCTCGCCAGGTAGAGGTACGCCCCGGGCAGTTCCGGCGGCGTCGCCGCCCGCAACGGGAGCGACGGCGTCTCCCCCTCCGGTCGGATCTCGGCGGCCTCCTCAGACCACCCCTCGCGTATCTCGGTCGCGACCGGGCCGGGCGCGACGGCGTTCACCCGGACGCCCTCTCCCGCGAGTTCGAGCGCGGCGCTCCGGGTTATCGACCGGACCGCACCCTTGCTCGCGGCGTAGTGGGAGTGGTCCCACGCCGCGCGTCCCTGCGTGCTCGAACTCGTGTTGACGACGACCCCCGGGTCGCCGCGGTCTATCATGTCGTTCGCGGCCGCCTGCGTCCCGAAGAACGCCCCCCGGGCGTTGACGCCGTGGACCTCCGCGAACTCCTCGGGCGTCACCTCCCTGAAGCGACGCTTCGTGTACACGCCCGCGTTGTTCACCATCACGTCGACGCCGCCGAACTCGCGGGCCGCCTCGACCACGTCGGCCACCTGCTCGGGGTCGGAGACGTCGCACTCGGCGTACGACGCCTCGCCGCCCCGTTCGCGGATGGTCTCGTGGGTCGGCGCGTCGGCGTCGGGGTCTTTCGACGCGGCGCGTACGTCCGCGTTGACGACCGTCGCGCCGGCGTCGCCGAACGCCAGAGCGACGGCTCGGCCGATGCCCGAACTGCCGCCGGTGACCACCACCGTCTCGTCGGAGAAGTCGGGGTTGAGCGAACCCATACCCCCCGCACGGACGCCTCACACCTCACGCTTGGCGTGGCGGCGAGACGGACGGGATGGACTCGTCTGGCACCCGTGAGAGGTACACGAACGTGCATATCAAGCACGAGTTAACTGCAGAATATCACCACATATTTGTAGGGCTCGCGCGAACTCGCCGCCCGTATGACCGTCACTATCGTCGGCTCGCAACTGGGCGACGAGGGCAAGGGGGGTGCCGTCGACCTCTGGGGTGGAGGCGCGGACGTGGTCGCCCGCTATCAGGGCGGCGACAACGCCGGCCACACCGTCGTGGCGGGCGGCGAGGAGTACAAGCTCTCGCTGCTCCCGTCCGGCGTCGTCCGCGGCAAGGTGGGCGTCCTCGGCAACGGCTGCGTCGTGAACCCCGAGACGCTGTTCGAGGAACTCGACGCGCTCCGCGAGCGTGGACTCGACCCCGACGTGCGCGTGGCCGAACGCGCGCACGTCATCATGCCGTACCACCGCTTCCTCGACGACGCGGAGGAGGACGCGAGAGCCGAGGACGAGTCGGACCTCGCGGTGGGGACGACCGGCCGCGGTATCGGACCCACCTACGAGGACAAGGCCGGCCGGCGCGGCGTCCGCGTCGGCGACCTGCTCGACCCGGACGCGCTCCGCGACCGGCTAAGGTACGTCGTCCCGCGGAAGCGAGCGGCCGCCGAGGCGACGCTCGACGCCGACCCCGGCGACGCGTTCGACGCTGACGCCCTGTTCGAACGGTACCGCGCGTACGGCCGCCGCCTCGACGAGGAACGCATGACCGTCGACTGCGGCACCTTCCTCCAGCGGCGCATCGACGACGGCGACGAAGTGCTGCTCGAAGGCGCACAGGGGACGCTCATCGACGTCGACCACGGCACCTACCCGTACGTGACGTCCTCGAACCCCACGGCGGGCGGCGCGGCCGTCGGCACCGGACTCGGCCCGACGGTCGTCGGACGGGGAGAGGTGGTCGGCGTCGTGAAGGCGTACCTCACCCGGGTCGGAACCGGTCCGTTCCCGACGGAACTGGGCGGCGTCGAGGGACAGACGCCCGGCTACCGGGGTCCGAACGAGACCGACGAGGAGGAGGAACTCGCGACGTACGTCCGCGACGAGGGCGGCGAGTACGGGACGGTCACGGGGCGGCCGCGCCGCGTCGGCTGGCTGGACCTCCCGATGCTCCGGCACGCGGCGCGCGCGAACGGGTTCACCGGCCTCGTGGTCGGTCACGTCGACGTGCTCGCCGGACTGGAGACGGTGCGGGTGGGCCACGCGTACGAACTCGACGGCGAGGAGACGACGACGGTCCCGCCGACCACCGGCGACTGGGAGCGCTGTTCGGTCGTCTACCGCGAGTTCGACGGCTGGCCCGACGTCGACTGGCGCGCGGTCGTCGACGAGGGGTACGACGCGATTCCGGAGAACGCCCGCGCGTACCTGGAGCACGTCGCCGCCGAACTCGACGCGCCCCTCTACGCCGTGGGCGTCGGACCGGGGCGCGAGGAGACGGTAGTGCTGGCGGACCCGTACGAGTAGGGAGGGTCACGCCGCTCGCGAGGCGGCGGCTACTCCGCCGGTCGGACCGCCGCGAGAACGGAGACGTCCCGCTCGGCTCGCTCCGGCGTCTCGCTCTCGATGCGGTACCCCAGTTCCTCCAGTCGGTCGCGGACGAACGCGGTCGGTGCACCGAGGTAGCCGTGCGATTCCACGAGCAGGACGCGCGGGAGGGGACCGCCGGCGTCGAGAGCCGAGAGTATCTCGCGCTCCGCGCCCTCGCAGTCCAGTTCGAGGACGTCGCAGTTCCGACACCACTCCGGGGAACGCGGCGTTCCGAGACCCCCTCCCCACGCCTCCCGGACCTCGCCGATGACGCCGTGGTGCACCTCCGACCGCGCCGCGTACCCGTTCCCGGCGAGCGTCCGTCGGCAGCACTCGACGCCGGTCTCGGTCGCCTCCACCACCTCGACCGAGCCGGCGCCGGCGTCGAGCGAGACCACCGCGGTCACGCCGGACCCCCCACCCACCACCCGGACCGCGTCGCCGTCCTCGACGTGGGTCCGCAGGGCGGCCCGCATCGCCGATTCGTACTCCGGGTCGTCCCCGAGCGTCCGGTCGAGGACGCTGCCGGCGTACGCGTCCACGCCGCCGAGGCGGACTCGCTTCGGCGGGAGGTGCGGACGGAGCGTGGCGTCGAACACGCGGTTGAGGACCGACATTACGACTCCCTCCTCGCTCTACCCGACGCCGCGTTCCGTACGCGGCGACCGTCTCTGGCGGCGTTCGTCTCCGCTCCGAGGCCGAGGACGGGTTCGGTCGGTCGACCGGCCCGGACGGCGCCTTCGGTCTCTCCCCGGCTTCGGCGATTCCCCGACCCGCTGTCGCCAGTCGACCGTGACATCTCGTGTCTCCTAGCGACTCCACGGTCAAGTACGTCCCGCCCAAATTATCGAACCGACGAATTCGACCGGGAGGGAGACGTTCCCGACTCCGACGCTCGCTCGTGCGGACGCGGGGTCGACGGTCGGGACTACCGGTAGCGTTTTTTCCCGTCTCTCCGCACTCGCACTCCGAATGACCCACTCCGCGTCGCCGCTCGCCGCCGACCGACCGAACGTCCTGTTCGTCGTGACCGACCAGTTGACGCCCCAACTGACGGGCACGTACGGCCACGACGTCGTGGAGACGCCCCACCTCGACCGGGTCGCCGAGCGGGGCGTCCGGTTCGACGCGGCGTACACTCCGTGTCCGATGTGTGCGCCGGCCCGGGCGTCGATGGTGACTGGCCGTCACGTCGCCGAGATCGGCGCCTGGGACAACGCCGCCCCCATCGGTGACGACGAGGTCACCTACGGTCACTACCTCGCCGACGAGGGGTACGACGCGGTCCTCTCGGGGAAGATGCACTTCGTCGGGGCCGACCAGCTCCACGGGTTCGACCGGCGGTTCACCACCGACATCTTCCCCGAGGACTTCCGGTGGACGCCGTACCGCGGACTCGACGAGGAGAGCGCCGTCGGACTGGCGACGTCGGCCACCGGCGGACACGTGACGGAGTACGTCGCGGACGCCGTCGAGGTCGGCGAGTGGAACAAGTACCTCAGTTACGACGAGGAGACGCAGTTCAGGGCGCTGGAGTACCTCCGCGCGAAGGGACGCGAGGCCGACGAGGCGACGGACGCACAGCCGTTCCACCTCACCGTCTCGTACCACCACCCGCACGACCCCTTCTGGCCGCCCGAGGAGTACTGGGAGCGGTACGCGGACGCCCCCGTCGACCTCCCCGAGATTCCGGAGGACGTCGAGGAGACGCGCTCGACGATGGACGAGTGGGTGAACGACTGGCACGAGGTCCACGACCGGCCCGACCTCACCGGCGACGAGAACGTCCGACGCGTCCGGCGCGCGTACTACGGGCTGGTCAGCTACGTCGACGACAAACTGGGGGAACTGCTCGACGCCCTCGAGGAGGCGGGGCTGGCGGACGACACCGTCGTCGTCTTCTGCTCGGACCACGGCGACATGCTCTGTGAGCGCGGGATGGTCCAGAAGCGCTGCTTCTACGAGTGGTCGAGCCGGGTTCCCCTCGTCGCCGCCTTCCCCGACGGGAGCTACGCCGGCGAGACCTGTTCGGTTCCCGTGAGCCTCGTCGACCTCCTACCGACGTTCCTCGACGTCGCCGGCGTCGACGAGGCCGACCGGCTCCCCTTCGACGGGCACAGCCTCTTCGATACGCTGGAGGGCCGGCTCGACGACCGGGTCGTCTTCTCCGAGTTCTACGCCGAGGGGGTCCACGCCCCGTGTTTCATGGCGCGGCGCGGCGACCACAAGTACGTCGACGTCCACGGTCACGACGAGCAACTGTTCGACCTGAGCGATGACCCCGGCGAGTGGAACGACCGCTCGGAGGAGCGACGGGACGTGGTCGAGGACCTGCGCGGGGCGCTCCTCGACCGGTTCGACCCCGAGGAGATCGACGACGCCGTCGACGCGAGCATCCGGCGGCGTGCGCTCGTCTACGAGGCGGCGCAGGAGTCCGGAACCGACTGGGCGCACGACCCGGACTTCGACCCGTCTCGACACCCGCTCGCGCAGTACCTGCCCGACTGACCCGGCGTCGTCTCCCCGGACGGAACCGCTCCGCTCACCGAGACGCACGCGTCGCGTCCGACGGACGGCGATACCCGACCCTGTCGGGGTTCAGAGCAACGAGATTGGATGGCTGGGGAGTGGACCCCACCAATCTCGCTCGGTCGGGGACCGAGCGGATAGGAGGTGGGCCAACGCGGATTTGAACCGCGGACCTCCCGGTTATCAGCCGAGCGCTCAACCTGACTGAGCTATTGGCCCAGGTGAGCGCGTCTCCACGTTGCGGATGCCGTGGGTTAAGCGTTTCCGTTCGGAATCGCCCTCACGTCCTGCGGTCTCGCGACTCGCTGTCGTCGACCGAGTAGTCGTCACCCCCGACGTCCACCACGTCGTCCTCGCCGGTCGTCCCCCCTTCGGAGGACCCGGTCGCGCCGCCCGGACCGCCGGCCGCGTCGGCGTCCGGGCCGGGGAAGCCGCTCGTCCAGACGACGCCGGTTCCCAGCCCGCCGGTCTTGCGGTCGATGTACGGGACGACGACGTACCGCTTGAGCAGTTCCCGGATCGGGTAGCGCGTCGGCGGCACCGCGAGCAGGAACCCCAGCGTGTCGGTCACCAGCCCCGGCGTAAGCAGGAACGCGCCCGCGGCGACGAGCAGTCCCCCGTCGAGCAGTTCGCTCGTCGGGAGTTCGCCCCGCGCCAGCTTCCGCTCCAGGCTGTGGAGGGCGTGGCGACCCTCGGCCCTGACGAGCAGCATCCCGACCAGTCCGGTGAGGACGACGAGCGCGACGGTCTCCACGGCACCGATCTGCCCGGCGACCCACACCAGGAAGGCGGCGTCCGCCAGCGGGATAGCGAGGAGCGCGACGAGGAGGTACCGAGTGCGCATGCCCCGAGGTTCCCGAGGACGGCCTATATCCCTTGCGGGAGGTTCCGGCCGAACCGGTCGTCCGTCGGTATCGGCCGGCGAACGCGGGTGCGGACCGAACGCCGACTTTACCCCCGTCGCGCCCGGACGCGAGGCATGGACGACGAGACCCGCGTCGAGTGGCGCGAGTGGGGACCCGACGCGTTCGCGGCGGCCGAGCGCCGCGGCGCGCCGGTCGTGCTGTTCCTGACGGCGACGTGGTGCGAGGACTGCCACCGGATGGCCGTCGAGACGTTCGGCGACCCGCGCATCGCGGCGAACGTCTCCGACGGGTTCGTCCCGGTCCGGGTGGACGTGGACCGCCACCCCCGCGTCCGCGAGCGGTACAACATGGGCGGGTTCCCCTCCGTCGTCTTCGCGACGCCCTCGGGTGACATCGTCACCGGCGCGACGTACGTCGGTCCGGAGGGGTTCCGCTCCGTGCTCGACCGGGTGCGCGAGACGTGGGACGCGAAGGGGGAGACGGCGGGGCAGGTCCCCCGAGCGCTCTCGGGCGAGGAGACCCCCGCCGGACCGGTCGGACCGCACATCGAGGAGCACCTCGCCGGGCAACTCGACGACCAGTGGGACCCCGAGTTCGCGGGGTGGGGGACGGACGCCAAGTTCCCGATGCCCCGCACCGTGGAGTTCGCGCTGAAGCGCGACCGGGAGAAGGCGACCCGGACGCTCGACGCCGTCGCGCGGAACCTCGCGGACGACGACGGCGGGCTGTTCCGCTACGCCGGCGCGCGCGACTGGGGTGACCCGCACCGCGAGAAACTGCTGGCTGACAACGCCGCGCTGGTGCGCGCGTTCGCCAACGCCTACCTCTACACCGGCGACGAGTCGTACCGCGAGACGGCCGCCGCCGCCGTCGCCTTCCTCCGCGAGCGCCTCTGGTCCGGCGTCGCGTTCGGGGGGAGCGTCGACCCCGACGGCGACAGACGCGACCTCACGGCGTACGCCGGCGACAACGCGCTCGCGGCGGACGCGCTGGTGACGCTGTACGCGTACACCGACGACGAGTCGGCGCGCGACGCCGCCGAGCGCGTGCTGTCGTACCTCGGGGACGAACTCGTGGACGAGGAGGGACGGGTCGTCCGCTACCGCGAGCGCGACGAGAGGGGGGAGGCGGACGTGCTCTCGGACGCCGCCCGGACGGCCGGGGCGTTCGCGCGCGCCGAGACGGTGCTCGGCGACGGACTCGACCGGGCGACCGCCGTCGCGGACCGCGCGCTCGCCGTCCTCGGCGACCGGGCGGCGTTCCGCGACGGTCCCGCCGCCGGCCCGGGTCTGCTCGACGACCCCCTGTACCCCATCGACGGCACCGTGGAGTTCGCCGACGCGCTGTGCGACCTCGCGGCGCTGACCGGCGAGGAGCGGTACCGGGACCGGGCACGGGAGGCCGTCGGCGCGTTCGCGGACGCGACCGAGCGGATGGGCGTGCAGGTGGCGGGGTACGGCGGCGTCGCCGCCCGCCTGACGCGCGACCCGCTCGTCGTCGACGTGGGCGCGCCCCCCGGCTCCGACCTCCACCGGGCGGCCCTGCGAGTCGCCGACCACGAGAAGGTGGTCGTCCCGAACAGCGACCGCACCCCCGACGGGACGGCGACGCTCCGCGGGCGCGGACTCGACCCCGCGTCGTCGCCCGACGCGCTGATGGCGCGCGTCTCGGCGACCGGCGAGCAACAATAAACTGCCGGTTAGTTTTTGCCGCTGCCCCCGGTGTGGTCGGTATGGCAGACTTACGCGACCTCGGGCTGTCGGAGTACGAGTCCCGTGCGTACCGGGCGCTGCTCGACGCGGGTCCGGCAACCGCGAAGGAGTTGTCCGAGTCGAGCGGCGTCCCGATGGGTCGCGTGTACGACGTCCTCAACAGTCTGGAGCGGCACCGCCTCGCGCGCAGTCAGGCGGCGAGCCGACCCAAGAAGTACCTCGCCGTCGAACCGGACGCGGCGCTCGACCGGCTGCTGGCCGACAAGAAGCGGGAACTGAGCGAGAAGGCCGACCAGTACGAGCGCGTGGTCGAGGAGCTGTCGGCCGAACTGGAGGCGGGCGAACCGGTGAACGAGCAGTTCTGGACGGTCGCAGTCGGGCCGGAGGAGACGGCGGACCTCCTCCTCGAACGGCTGGCGGCGGCCACCGAGCGGGTCGTCATGATCGCCGCGCCGCCCGCCTCTGGGCTCGACATCGGCGCGGTCGGCGAGCGGGTGGCGGCGGAACTCGACGCGGCGCTCGACCGCGGCGTGGAGGTGGCGGTGCTGCTCTCCGAGGACCTCCCGGCGTCGCTGCCCGAGAGCGTCGGCGAGCGGTACGCCGACCGGATGGCGAACCACCCCGACTTCGAGGTGCGGACGGCCGCGAAGGTCCGCGGGACCTTCACGCTCGTCGACGACGCGGAGGTGTGCATGGAGGTGCCGAGCCCGGTCGACCCGGGCGAGTCGTTCGCGATGATCGACCTCAAGGACCCCGAGTTCGCCGCCGACGCCCGCGAGGCGTTCCGCAGGCGGTGGGGGGAGTCGGAGCCGCTCTCGTTCGAGTGACGGAGCCGCTCCGTCGTCGCCGGCGCTCTCGCGGTCCGAGGGGTACCGCGCTACTCCCCGTTCAGTTCGCGCCGGAGGCGACCGAGCCGCACGTCGCGCTCGGCGTGGGCGTTGTGCTGGTGGATGGACTCGTCGTTTGACTGTTTCATCCGGACGACCACGTCGTCGTCGAGGTGGTCGAACGACTCGACGACGTCCTCGGCCATCGTCCGCACGCAGTCCTCGACGAACTTGGCGTTCGAGTGGGCCTCGTGCGTCATGTGGTCCTCGTCGGGCCGCTTCGCGTAGTTGTAGATGCGCGCGCTCATCGCGTCGCGAGCCACGTCGATGACGTCGAGCAGGTCGACCTCCGGCGCCCCGTCGTCGGTGAACGTGAGCGTCGCGTGCCCGCGCTGGGAGTGGCCCGGCTGGGGCACCTCGTCGAGGAACGCCTCGACGGTCTCGTCCTCCACGCCGAGGTCGGCGAGCGTGTCGCGTGCCCGGGACTCCGACATCCTCTGCGAGCAGGGGCAGACGGTCATTCCCGTCACCTCGGCCCCGATCTCCTCGCGGGTGCCCTCGTCGGTGGCGACGGCGCCGGCGATGACCGTCGCCGCGTTCTGGGTCTCGTGACCCGACGCCGGCGTCTCCTCGCGGCGGACGAACTCCGCGGTCATGCGCACCTCCGCCATCGAAGTGTAGTCGTGCTTCTCCAGCAGGCGGTCGGCGGCGTCACCACAGACGTCCTCGACGCGGTACGCCTCCTCGCGGACGGCGGCCTCGAGCACCTCGTCGATGACCTCCATGTTCCGGCTCATGTCGATTCCCTTCCGCCCGCTCGGGAGGTCGACGAAGACGGAGAACTCGGCCATGAACACCCAGGGCCGACCCTCGCCGCGGTCGACCTTCACGAGTTTCTCGACCCCGGTCACCCCGACCTGGCTCAACCCGACCGTCACGTCCGGGCGGCTCGCCTGCACGTCCGGCAGCTGGTGACTCATCTGCTGAAAGGTTACACGTCGAGGACCGGATTAGTGCTTTCGAAACCCGAGGGACTGGCCGTCCGGTTCAGGGCCAGTCGTCGCGGGTCTCGCCGTCGAACGGGTCGGTCGCCTCACGTTCGTCGCCGAGGTCCCAGCCGGCCGCCTCGGCCGCCGCCTCGACCGGGAGGAACTCCCAGCCGGCCGCCTCGGCGACCGCGCGGTCCTCGTCGCTCGTCCCGACGAACACGTGCCGCTCCGTGTCGAACTGTCGTTTCACGTTCTCCAGCGACTCCGTCACGCCGCGTGGCCCGGAGAAGAAGTCCTGTCGGACGCGGTGTTTCCGAGTGAAGTTCGTGACGACGTACGTCGGCTTCTCGGAGACGACGCCCACGTACTCCGTCCACCTCCGGACGTCGTTGAACACCGCGTTCGGGTCGGCCAGCGCCTTCAGAGCCTCCAACTCGAACGCGAGCGTCATGTCGGTTGAACCGCCGCCATCCATACTACTCGGTGGGTCGGAGCCGCCGAAAACGGTGTCGGTTGTCGGTGCGCTCTCCCGGCCGTCTCAGCGCTCCGGGTCTCCCGTCGCGTGTCAGTCGGCCGGACCGGTGTCGACCGTACGGTCCGCGGCCTCCACCGGCTCCTCGGCGACCGCTCCGCCCCGTCGCTCCGCGCGAACCACTTCCAGATACGATGTGAACACGACCACGTCCCCCGGTTCCACTCCCGCCGCCCGCTCACGTCCACCGTCGGCCATCGAGACGAACGAGTCGAACGTCTCCGCGGGCAGTTGGTCGACGTGTCGGACCTCCGTATCGTCCGGCACCGTCTCGATGGGGCGCACCGTGAGTCGGGGGCCGTGGTGTGTCACGAGTTACCATACAACACGGTCGGGCTTAATTCTTTCTATATTGTATTATCGTCTGGAAGGAATTCGTACTCGTGGAGTCAGACGCGAAGGCCGGGACCTCGTCCCCTGGCCGCCCCGGGGCCGCTCCGGCGTGGTCGACCGGGCCGCGTCGCCGTTCGAACTCGGTCGACGGTACCGTACCCGGTGGGGAGGGAGGACCGAACGAGGACGATACCGGTGCGAGCGCCGACGCGAGGAGACGCGAGAAGACGGGGTTCGGGCCGTTCGACGACGCTACTCCGCGGCCGCTTCCTGTTCTAGGTCCTCGACGGAGAACTCCTCGCTCATCAGGACGTCCTTCTGCCCGCTCACGTCGACCTGTTCGCGCATGAGCTTCTTGTATCCGGACTGGGGAGCGAGGTTGCCGATGAGGACGCCGCCGACGATCTTGCCGTCCTTCAGCGCGAGACGGCGCCACTCGTCGTCGCCGAACTTCTTCATCACCTCGTCGTCGCCGAGCGTCGGGTGACCGAACGAGAGGAACGGGAAGTCGAAGTGCGTGATGGAGTACGAGGAGACCCAGCGGAACTCCTCGGAGCCGTACTCCAGCATGTTCCGCGCGGCGACGGTGCCCTGTTCCTTGGCGGACCCCCACGCGCCGTTCTGCGCCATCCCCCCGAGGATGACGTCGTGGAACCGGGTGATGTCGCCCGCCGCGAACACGTCGTCCGCGGTCGTTCGCATGTACTCGTCGACGACGATTCCGTCGTCCGTCTCGACGTCGGTGTCTTCGACGATTTCGGTGTTGAGGTTCAGCCCGATGGCGACGCCCGCGAAGTCGCACTCGTAGCGGTCCCCGTTCGGGTCGACCGCCGCGGTCACGTGGCCGTCGTCGTCGGTCTCGAAGTGGTCCACGCCCGAGTCGAACACCGGTTCGACCCCCCGCTCGCGCATGGCCTCGTGCATGAGTTCCCCGCCCTCCTCCGAGAGCGCGTAGCGCCACCAGCGGTTCCCCCGCATCAGGTACTTCCCCTCGACCTCCTGTGCGCCGCAGATGGCCGCGAAGTCGATGCCCAGAAGCCCGGCGCCGACGATGACGGCCTTCTCCGCGTCGTCTGCGGACTCGCGGATGGCGCGTGCGTCCTGGAAGGTCCAGAAGTGGTGGACCCCCTCGGCGTCGGAGTTCTCGACGGGCAGTTGCTGGGGCGTCCCCCCGATGGCGAGGAGGAGTTTGTCGTAGTCGTACACGTCGCCCTCGTGCGTCTCGACCTCGTGGGCGTCCGTGCGGATGTCGACCACGAGCGTGTTGAGTTCGAGGTCGATGTCCCGCTCCTCGTACCACGACTCGTCGTGGATGGAGATGGGCGCCTCGGGGAGTTTCCCCTTCGCGAACTCCTTGATGAGGATGCGGTTGTAGAGGGATTCGCCCTCGTCGGTGATGACGCTGATGTCGGCGTCGGGGGCCTCCTCGCGGAGGGTTTCGGCGGCGGAACTACCCGCGATTCCGTCGCCGATGATGACGAACGACTCGCTCATGCCAGGGCGTTCGGATTGGGGGTTAATGTGGGTTGCTATCCGAGTATCACTTCGATCACCTCCCCGCCGACGCCGTCGGGCGATTCGGGCAACCCATCGCTTATCCCCGCCCGTCTCTAACCCGCGTACGATGAAGCTCCGGCAGAACCCGCGACACTGGGCCGCGAAGAAGGCGCTCACGACGCCCGGCGTCGGCAGCGTCGCCACGTTCGGGCTGGCGAAACTCCACACGCGCATCTTCCTCGAGAAGGCCGACGAGCCCCGCCGCGAGGAGCGCCGCGCACACCTCGACGACTTCTTCGCGGCGACGATGGACGCGTACGTCGCCGCCCTCGACGCCGACTTCTCCGAGGCCGAGGCCCGCGAGATAACCCACGCGCAGGCCAACTTCGACTTCTTCACCCACGGCTGGGCGGAGATGCTGGAGGTGCCGCCGGACGAACTGGAGGACCACTACGAGCGCTACGGCGAGTTCTTCCGGGAGCACGGCGTCACCATCGACGACCCACTCGGCGAGTTCCGTCCGGCGGACGGCGTCGCGGACGCGCCCGCCACCCCCGAACGGATGGCCGACGGCGCGTTCGAGAACGCCGTCGCGGGATTCTCCGACGACGTGTACGTCGAGGACGACGCCGGCGAGGTGTCAGTCGGCGGCGGCGAGGAACCCGCCGACGTGAGCGTGCGCGACGCGCCCGGCGTGACCGACGACGAGGCGAACGCCGACTGACCGCGCGCCCGGTCCGGAATCGGGTCGACCCCGTCCCGGGCCGCCGCGACGACGCGCGACCCGCCTGTCACGCCGAGGGGACGACGTTCTGGTTCAGCCGGAACAGGTTCGTCGGGTCGTACTCGTCCTTCAGTGCGACCAGCCGCTCGTAGGCGGGACCGAACGTCGTCCGCATCGTCTCCTCGCCGCCCTCGTGGAACCCGGGGAAGTTGAGGTACACCGACCCGTCGGAGAACCGGCGCATGTCGTCGAGGCAGTCGCGCACCCACGCGACGTTGGTCTCGTCGGCGTCGGGGTCCTCCCAGTTCGCCTCGACGCCGAGGAGGAACGGGGCGCGTCGGCCGGCGAACGCGCTCTCGTCCGCGCCGACGTCTGCGATCGCGCCGCCCATCTGCCAGACGTCGACCGTCGACAGCGGCGAGGGGGCGGCGTCCGCCCAGCGGCCGATTCGGTCGACGGCCGCGTCGGGGAGACCGTCGAGGTACAGCGACTTCCAGTAGTAGCGCATCCCGTCGGGGTAGTCCTCGTCGAGGAATCGCTGGAACTCCGCGTACGGCACCGTCCCGCTGACGTCCGCGAGCGGGTCCGCGAACTCGCGGAGCGGCGCGAGCGCCCGCGCTCCCTCGTCGGTCGGACCCGCGTAGCAGCCCACGAACGCTATCTTCTCCTCCGCGACGACGGCCGGACCGAACAGGTCCTCGTCGGGTATCGTCCCGGCGAACGCCAGCGTGCTCACCTCGTCGGGAGCGGACGCGGCGAACTCGCGGTACGCGCGCAGGCACGCCGACAGGTCGTCGCCGCGGTAGAAGACGAGCGACGTCGCCACCCCCGGTCCGACCGGGTGGAGGTCGAACTCGAAGGCGGTGACGACGCCGAAGTTGCCGCCGCCGCCCTTGAGGCCCCAGAACAGGTCGGAGTTCTCCTCGGCGCTGGCGGTCAGGAACGCCCCGTCGGCGGTGACGAGTTCGACCGACCGGAGGTTGTCACAGCTCAGGCCGTGTGCGCGCCGGAGGTGGCCGATGCCGCCGCCGAGCGTCAGCCCGGCGACGCCGGTGTCCGAGACGACGCCGCCGGGCGTCGCCAGCCCGAACGCCTGGGTCTCGTGGTCCACGTCCGCCCACGTCGAGCCGGCCTCCACCCACGCGGTTCGCGCGTCCGGGTCGACCCGGACGCTCGTCGTCTCCGAGAGGTCGACGACGACGCCGTCGTCGCAGACGGCGCTCCCGGAGACGTTGTGGCCGCCGCCCCTGACCGACACGGGAAGGTCGGCGTCGCGGACGAAGTTCACCGCGCGGACGACGTCGGCGACGCCGGCACAGCGGACGACGACCGCCGGACGTCTGTCTATCATCCCGTTCCAGACCGCCCGGGCGTCGTCGTACCCGTCGTCGCCGGGTTCGAACACGTCGCCGCGCACGCCCGCCGCGAACTCCCGCACTCGTCGGCCGCTGACTGACGGTGTCGACATGTCGGGGTCGAGGGCGGCCGGCGGAATAGCCTCACCCGTCGCCGCCGGTTTCGCGGCGCGAGACGCGTTTCGCGGCGCGAGACGGCTCACTGCCCGTGGGCGGTGGGATACCAGTTGCGGTCCGCTCGGGGTACGGTTACTACTCCGGACCGCCCATCTCACTCCCGTGAGCGTCGATGACCGACCACGACACCGACGGCGAGCGCCCGGCCGGGTCCCCGGTCGGGGCGGCCGTCATCGAGAACGCGCGGAACCGCCGGTACCTCGGCCGCCGGCTGGCGAGGGCGGGCGACCGGGTCGACGGTGACCTGCTCGGCGACATCGTCCGACACGGCCCCGCCCTGGAGGCGCTGCTGGACGGCCCGCTCGACAGGCGCGAACTCGAGGAGCGCCTCGACGTCTCGAAGGCGACGAGCCACCGGTTCACCCGCTGGCTCGACGAGCGAGGGTTCGCCGAGAAGGCCGACGGCCGGTTCCGACTGACCGGCCGCGGGGAGGCCGTCGCGGAGGAACTGCTCCGGTTCGAGGCGAACGTCCGGACCGCCCACCGGCTCGCCCCCCTCTTGGACGCCGTCTGCGAGGACCACCAGGAGTTCGTCGTCGAACCGTTCGTGGACGCGACGGTGACCGTGGCGGACCCGACCGACCCGTACGCTCCCGTCGAGCGGTTCCTGGCGCTCGCGGACGGGTCGACGACGTTCCGGGGGTTCAACACCACCCACATGGCGCCGCTGGCGCTCGGCGGGTTCCACCGTCGAGTGTTCGACCGGACCGAGACGGAGCTGATATTCCTCCCGACCATCGCGGAGGCCCTGTTCGAGGCGTACCCCCAGCGCGCGCGGGACGCGGTGGCTGCCGGCCACCTGACCCTTCGCACCCGGGAGGACCTCCCGTACGGGCTGGCGCTCTTCGACGAGCACGTCGGTATCGGCGGCTACGACGAGGAGACGGGGCTGCTGGAGGTGTTCGTCGACACCGAGTCGCCCATCGCCCGCGAGTGGGCCGACCGGGTGTACGCGTCGGTCAGGACGGACTCGGAGCCGCTCGACTCGCCCGCCACGTCGTCCGAGGAGTGACGCCGCGCGACGCGTTCCCGACCGAGGAGCGCAGTCGACGCACTCCGTCAGTCGGTCCGACGGGCGAACGTCCGGCCGAGCGCGACGAGCGCGACCCCGTGGGCGACGACGCCGGCGAGGAGCGCCGGGAGCCAGACGGGGTCGCCCGCCGCGCCGGCGACGAGCGCCTTGACCGGCCAGTACGTCGGAACGACCCCCGCCAGGAACTGCGCCGGCGTCGGAACCGCGGCGACGGCGAGCGCGGGACCGAGCACGACGAGGTTGAGCAGTTTGCCGAGAGCGAGCCCCTCGACCGTGTTCGACGCGAGCGTCCCGAACGCCAGCGCGAGGACGGGACCGCCGAGCGCACCGACCGCCGCCGTCCCGGCGAGCACCGGCAGGGGAACCGAGACGAGGCCGAGCAGCGCCAGCGCCGGTCCCGTCGCCGCGAGGCTCAGGACGTACGCCGTCGTCCCCCGGTAGGCCAGGTAGCCGCGGGTCGACAGCGGACTCGTCCGGAACGCGGCGAGCACGCCCTGCTCGCGGTCCTCCAGGACGAACATCCCGACGACGAACCCGTATATCGCGGGTGCGAACACCGCCATCGACGCCGTGACGACCGGGTAGTACGCCGGCAGGTCGACCGCCGGTCCCGCCAGCGAGGCAGCCGCCGGCGCGGCGACCCTGAGGACCGCCGCGAGTACGAGCGGACCGACGGCGGCGACGCCCAGCATCGGGTCGCGCACCCAGTTCCGGACGTCCGACGCCGCCAGCCCGAGCCACGGCGACCGGAGCGTTCGCGGTCGACCGACGCTGGCTCGTCGCTCGTCGTGGCCGAGTTGCCGACCCGGGTCGCCGCCGCGGACGACGTGCGTCCGGAACGCCCGGCGCGCCAGACGGTAGGCGACGACGTTGCCGACCAGCAGGTAGCCGACGGCGTAGCCCAGTTCCCACGGCGCAATCGGCCGGAACCCCCCCTCGACGAGGAGCAGCGCCGGCTGGGCCGGCAGGAGGTAGAACAGCGGCGATTCGACGAGACCCACGTACCCGAACAGCGGGAGGAACAGGACCGACCCCCAGCCGGCGGCGCCGATGAAGTAGGCGTTGACCGAGTCGAAGCGCGCGACGGCGGCGAACCCCGCCAGCACGAACAGCGAGGCGGACAGGGCGACGCCGACGACCAGCACGCCGAGGCGTGACGCGGCGCCGTGCCCGAGCACGGCGACCAGCGTCGCGGCGACGGTCGCCAGCAGCGAGAGCGTCGCCACCTTCGAGACGAGGTACCCCCGCTCGCCGAGCGGCGACACGACGAGCGCGTCGAGCACCCCCTCCTCCTTCTCGAACAGCACCAGCGCGGCGACGAAGTAGAACCCGAGCACCGTCGGGTCGGTCACGACGAGCAGTACGGCGGCGTCCGTCCGCACCGCCGGGTCAAGCGCCCGGAGACCGAGCGCGAACGCGACCGTCAGGACGGCGTACACCGCGTAGAACCCGTACCGGACCTGCAGCCGTACGTCCCAGCGGAGCATCGCCCGGAGCGCGCTCACTCGGTCAGTCCCTCCCCGGTCACCGCGACGAACACGTCCTCCAGCGTCGCCTCCTCCGAGTGGATGGTCTCGACCCGTCCCGTCCGGAGCAGGTCGCGGAACGCGTCGTCGTCGCCCAGACCGGCCAGCGGGAACCGTCTCGATACGAGCCCGTCGTCCCCGCGGAGTTCGACGCTGACGGTCGGGTCGCCGTGCGCGAGTTTCAGCGCCCGCGGCGCGTCGACGACGGGGAGTCGGCCGCCGACGATGAACGCCACCCGGTCGCACAGCCGCTCGGCGACGCGCATGTCGTGTGTCGTCAGGACGACCGTCGTCCCGCCCGCACGGACGTCCTCGACCAGTTCCATCACCGCGCGGGCGGTACTCGGGTCGATGCCCGCCGTCGGTTCGTCGAGGAACACCAGTTCCGGTTCGTGGACGAGCGCCCGGACGAGGTTCAGCCGCATCGCCATCCCCTTCGAGTAGGTGCCAACCTTCCGGTCGGCCGCGTCGAGCAAACCCACGCGGTCGAGCAGGTCGTCGGGGTCGCGGCGCGCGCCGCCGTGCAGCGACGCGAACAGGTCCAGGTTCTCGCGCCCGGTGAGCTTCCGGTAGTGGGTGGGTCGCTCGCTCGACACCCCGATGCGCCGGTAGAGGTCGCTCCCCCACTGGTCGACCGCCCGCCCGAGCACCGCGGCCTCGCCCTCGTAGTCGTCGAGCAACCCCACGAGCACCTTCTGGGTCGTGCTCTTGCCGGCCCCGCTCGGCCCGAGGAACCCGAACACCTCGCCGACGTCGACGTCGAACGTCAGACCGCGCAGCGCGGGGCTCTCGCTCCCCGGATACGTGTATCGGAGGTCCCGAACGCGAATCATCTCCCGTTCAGGTGGCGGGCAACGGGGGATAAATCCCGCCGGCGGGGTCCGGCGACCGGGGCGACCCGCTCACTCCCGCTTCGCGGCGATGCGGTCGGCGCACTCGTAACCCGCGACGACGCCGCCGTTGAGGCTCCGCTCGGGGTACTGCGCGCGGCTCGCCATCCCGGCGTAGTAGAGCCCCTCGGCCACCTCCTCGCTCAGGTCGTAGGGGACGACCATGTCGAGGTACCCCTGCTCGTAGATGGGCGCTGCGCGCGGTGCGCGCGCGAGTCGGAACTCGCGCACCGACGCCGGCGAGAACTCCGGAAACAGTTCCCCGATGCGGCCCAGCCACCGGTCCTCGACCTCGGCGTCGCTCGCCCCCCAGAGCCACTCGTCGGGCGACTGGACGTAGCTCGCGACGTACAGCAGGTGGTCGCCGCCGTACCGCTCGGGCGGGACGAAGTTGGTGTGCTCGATGAGCGCGCCGAACGGCGCCTCGTCGGCGACGTTGAGCCAGTACGTGTCCGTCAGCGACTCCTCCAGCGTGACGACCGCACAGACGGCTCCCTGGAAGTCGACGTCGCAGACGTACCCGCTCAGGTCTTCGAGGACGTTCGGCATCGCGGCGACGACCACGTCGTCGACGTCCTCGGTTCGTTCGCCGCCGTCCGAGTCGACGGTGATTCCGGTCACGTACCCCCCCTCGGTGTGGAGGTCGGTGACGCGCGCGCCCGTCTCGACGTTCTCGCGTCCCACGTCCTCGATTAGCGCGTCCACGAGGACGCGGAAGCCGCCGTCGAAGTAGCCGAGCACCTCCCCGCGCAACAGGTCGCGTTCGCCGCGGAACTTGATGCGCCCGAGCAGCCACGCCGCGCTCACGTCCCCCTTCCGCGACCCGAACTTGGCCTCCAGCAGCGGGTCGAAGAACGTCTCGTACACGTTCTGCGTGGTGTGCTCCTTCGCGAACTCGACGGCGGAGACGTGCTCGAAGTCCTCCAGCCGTTCGTACGTATCGAACGACGGGACGCCCCCGCGCACGTCGACGTCGAGCGTGAGCATCGCCAGCCGGAACTTGTCGTAGACGCTCCAGTGGGGGAACGCGAGTATCTCCCACGGGGTGTCCATCGGGTGGACCACGCCGTCGACGTAGTAGGCGTTCTTCCCGACGAGCCACTCCAGTCGGTCGTCGACGCCGAGGTCCGCGGCGAGTTCGACGATGGTCTCCTCGGACTTCGAGAGGTGGTGATAGAACTGCTCGATGTCGTCGCCGGCGGTCGGGTACGTGCGCGCGAGGCCGCCGAGCGCGTCCGGGCCGCCGGCCTCGAACACGCGGACCTCGTGCCCTCGCTCGCGGAGTCGGCGGGCGGCGGAGAGCCCCGCGATGCCGCCGCCGACGATAGCAATCATGTCTCCGCGTGAAGCGGGGACGCTCAAGGGAGTTGCTATTCGCCGCCGTACGGTTGAAACGCGTCGAGCCGTAACGGACCGACATGGCTCACACGGACGACGAGGGCGACCTGACGGTCGACGTGGAAGTAGAGGTCGAAGTCGACCGGGACGAACTCGAACTCGAGGCGGACGACGTGAGCGAGATGGAGGCGGAGTTCGAGGAGGACGGCGTCGAAATCGAGGTGGAAGTCGAGGTAGAGCGGGCGGACGGGAACGACGCCCACGGGTTCGACGAGGGGGAGACCGACGACATCCCCGACAGCGAGGAACACGGCGAGACGGACGCGGTCCGACCCGAGGAGGAGGGACCGGAGTACGAGGACTTGGAGTAGGCCGTCGGCCCCCCGCTCCCCGCCGGCGTCGAACGCGTCTTTTACGGGTGGCGACCACCAACGGACGGGTATGACGCAACCGCGCGTCCCCGGCGGCGGGGGCGAGACGGTCGAACTGCCGTGCGGCGAGACGGTCGGCGTCCGCCGGTTCGACATGGGGATGCGGGAGTTCGACTGCGACTGCGGCGCGACACACGCCGTCGTCACCGACGTGAACCCGCCGGACCGCTTCCTCCCGGAGTTCCTCGTCTCGCTACTGCGCGAGACGGTCGAGACGACGAGCGAGGAGATGCCGGAGTTCGGCACGCCCCACCTGATGGGCGTCGTCCTGGAGGAGTTCCCGAACCGGGTCGTCGCCGAGGACGCGAGCGAGGACCAGGACCTCGGTTACTCGATGCTGTGGGTGACCGAGTTCGACTCGCGTCGCCTCCACGAGGTCATCGTCGAACTGGTAATCGAACTGATGGAACACGCGGTCTCTCACAGCGACGACCCCGACGCGATGACGGAGTTCGAAGAGCAGATGCTCGAGTTCGACGTGGGCGAGTTCGTCGAACAGTACCGCCGCGAACGGGACCTCGACGCCGACGACGTCTACGTCTGACCGGCACCGGCGACCGGTGGCCGGCGAGCGTCGCCGAGGACGTAGCGGGCGCCGACAGGCATTCGGTCTTCGCCTCCCCCACTTAGGTTGTGCCCACCCCCTACGACACGGAGCGCCGCGTGGCGGCGGCGGCCGACGGTCCGACCACGCTCGACTTCGACACCGTCGACCGGAACACCGACGTCGTCCTCCCGGACGGGGAGATACGCGTCGCGGGGTCCTTCTCGAAGGGACGGGCCGGCGCCGTCCGCTTCCGCGCCGCCGAGGGGGCGAACCCCACGCTCGTCGTCCCCGAGGGGTACAACCGGTTCGTCGTCTCGTTCACGGGCGAGCAGTTCGTCTTCGACGGCGTCGACATCGACGTCCGCGCCGAGAGGGGGGTGGCCGGCCTCCGCGTGCACGCCGACGAGTTCCTCGTCCGCGACGTGACGTTCGTCGGCCGGGGTACCCACCCCGACGACGACGTGACCAACTGCTTTAACCTCGCCGTCCGCGACCCGGCGGGAACGGGCGTCGTCACCGGCGTCACCGCCGCCGAGGGGTCGTCGTGGGCGCGGTACAAGGGCGGCGACGGCCGGGTCTGGGCGTGGGTCGGCCCGGAGCACGTCGGCGAACTCGAGATTCGGAACTGCCGGGTCGAGGAGTTCGGCAACAACGGCGTGTACGGGTCGGAAGCGCCGGGCCGCATCGCGGTCGAGGACAGCGCGTTCTGGAACAACAACGTCGCGTCGCTCCGCCTGGGTTCCGACGGCTGTGTGATACGGCGCACCGTCGTCGGAATCGACCCCGAGCGCTACGCCGGACCGCGGGAACCGGCGTTCGAAGCCGACTCGTTCTTCCTGCGGGGCGTCTGGGCCGAGGCGAAAGCCGGTGCGCTCGACGCGCCCGGCCGCGTCGCCGTCGAGAACTCTCGGGTCGTCGTCCGCGGGAGCGACGGCCTCCCGACGGGCGCGCGGGGGATTCTCGTCCGCCCGAACATGGGCGCGGTGGACGTTCGCGGCTCGGACATCGAGGTCCACGCGCCGGATGTCGCGCCGCTGGTGGCGCAGCGTCCCGGTCCGGTCGGGCCGAACGACGTGCACGCGACGCCCGACCCGCCGCACGACCTCACCGTCGAGGGCACGCGCATCGTCGACACCGCGCCCGTCGACGCCCTCGTGTCGGTCACGGGCCGGGACCTCGCGGTCGGCGACGGCTGCTGTTTCGAGGCCACGGCCGGGGGAACCGACGGCGTCGTGGTGCGGGACGGGTCGTGTTCGTTCGGTGCCTGCACCGTGAACGTTCCCGGCGCCGTGGTTCGGCCTCGCGGTGTCGACCGCGGCGCCGTCGAGACGGAGGGCACGTGTCGCGACCGCACCGACTGGGAGGCGGCGGGACCCGACGACTGACGCCGAGTCGGCGGCCGGCCGCTCGGCTCCCCGCCGACCGTGGGTGTGACACGCGGTCGCACTACGAATCTCGCAACCTCGCTACGAAAATCGTCCCAAGTCGCCGTTCTTATTACGATGAGCGCACTCGGTCACGCCAATGAGTGGAGACGACAGGACCATCCTCCTCATCGGTAGCGGACCCATCCAAATCGGGCAGGCCGCGGAGTTCGACTACTCCGGCGCGCAGGCCTGCCGCGCGCTCCGCGAGGAGGGAGCCCGAGTCGTCCTCGTGAACTCCAACCCCGCGACCATCATGACCGACCCGGAGATGGCCGACAGGGTGTACATCGAACCCATCACCACGGAGGCCATCGCGGAGGTCATCGAGACGGAGCGGCCGGACGGAGTCATCGCGGGGCTGGGCGGACAGACCGGGTTGAACGTCACCGCGGAACTCGCGGAGGAGGGCGTGCTCGACGAGTTCGACGTGGAGATCATGGGGACGCCGCTCGACACCATCTACGCGACCGAGGACCGCGACCTGTTCCGCGAGCGGATGGAGGACCTCGGTCAGCCGATGCCGCACTCGACCACCATCTCGCTCGACGAGGGCGAGTCGACCACCGACTTCGACGAGGGGGCGTTCCGCGACCGGGTAGAGGACGCGGTCGACTCGGTGGGCGGCCTGCCGGTCATCGCCCGCACGACGTACACGCTCGGCGGGAGCGGGTCGGGCGTCGTCGGCGAGATGGACGAACTCGTCGAGCGGGTCCGCACGGGCCTGCGCCTTTCGCGCAACGGCGAGGTGCTCGTCACCGAGTCCATCTCCGGGTGGGTCGAACTGGAGTACGAGGTGATGCGCGACGCCGACGACTCGTGTATCATCATCTGCAACATGGAGAACCTCGACCCGATGGGCATCCACACGGGCGAGTCGACGGTCGTGACGCCCTCGCAGGTCATCCCCGACGACGGCCACCAGGAGATGCGCGACGCGGCGCTGGAGGTCATCCGCGACCTGGGCATCCAGGGCGGCTGTAACATCCAGTTCGCGTGGCGCGACGACGGCACGCCCGGCGGCGAGTACCGCGTCGTCGAGGTGAATCCGCGCGTCTCGCGCTCCTCTGCGCTCGCGTCGAAGGCGACGGGCTACCCCATCGCGCGCGTCACCGCGAAGGTCGCGCTCGGAAAGCGCCTCCACGAGATAACGAACGAGATCACGGGCGAGACGACCGCGGCGTTCGAACCCGCCATCGACTACGTCGTGACGAAGGTGCCCCGCTGGCCCATCGACAAGTTCGACGACACCGACTTCACGCTCTCCACGGCGATGAAGTCCACCGGCGAGGCGATGGCCATCGGCCGCACGTTCGAGGAGAGCATCCTGAAGGCGCTCCGCTCCTCGGAGTACGACCCCGCCATCGACTTCGGCGACCTGGAGGACGAGGAACTCCGCGAGCGCTACCTCGAACGGCCCAGCCCCGACCGCCCGTACGCCATGTTCGAGGCGTTCGAGCGCGGCTTCGAGGTGGACGAGGTGGTCGAGGCCACCGGCATCTACGAGTGGTACGTCGAGCGGTTCGCCCGCATCGTCGAGGCGAGCAAGGAGGTGGTCGACGGCGAGTTCACCCCGGCCGCTATCTCCGGGTTCACGAACGCGGAGATATCCGCGCTCGCGGGGAACGTCTTCGAGGACAGCAGCCTCACGTGGCTCCCCGAGACCCGCGGCGCGTGGCGGACGGCCGAGACCACCGAGGCGGCCGCCGGGGCCGCCGACGCCGAGGGGGAGGCGCTCCCCGTCTCGGCCGCCCGCGCAGGCGTCGGCGAGGTGGAGGCGGCCGTCCCCGGCCGCACCTACAAGCAGGTCGACACCTGCGCGGGCGAGTTCGCCGCCTCGACGCCGTACTACTACTCCTCGCGCCAGCCCGAGTGGTTCTCCGGTCCCTACGAGGGGGACGCGGCGGCGGGCGAGTTGCGGGTCGACCGCGACACCGAGAGCGTCGTCGTGGTCGGCGGCGGCCCCATCCGCATCGGGCAGGGCGTCGAGTTCGACTACTGTTCGGTCCACGCGGTGCGCGCGCTCCGCGAGCAGGGCGTCGAGGCGCACGTCGTCAACAACAACCCCGAGACGGTGTCGACCGACTACGACACCTCCGACGGCCTGTTCTTCGAACCCATCACCGCCGAGGAGGTGGCGGACGTCATCGAGGCGACGGACGCCGACGGCGTGATGATACAGTTCGGGGGACAGACGTCGGTCGACATCGGCGAACCGCTCGCGGACGAACTGGAGCGGCGCGGCGTCGAGTGCTCCATCTTGGGCACGTCGGTCGAGGCGATGGACCTCGCGGAGGACCGCGACCGGTTCAACCAGTTGATGGACGAACTCGGCATCGCCCAGCCCGAGGGCGGGAGCGCGACGAGCGAGTCGGAGGCGCTCGACCTCGCTCGCGAGTTGGGCTACCCGGTGCTCGTCCGCCCGAGCTACGTCCTCGGCGGGCGCGCGATGCGGGTCGTCCACGACGACGACGACCTGCGGGAGTACATCGAGGAGGCCGTCCGCGTGTCGCCCGACAAGCCCATCCTCGTCGACGAGTTCCTCGCGGACGCGGTCGAACTCGACGTGGACGCCGTCTCGGACGGCGAGGACGTGCTCATCGGCGGCGTGATGGAACACGTCGAGGCGGCGGGCGTCCACTCGGGCGACTCCGCGTGCGTCATCCCGCCGCGCTCGCTCTCGGACGAGACGATGGCGCGCGTCCGCGAGGTGACCGAGGACATCGCCCGTGCGCTCGACACGGTCGGGCTGATGAACGTCCAGCTCGCGGTGCGGGAGGGCGACGGCGGTCCCGAGGTGTTCGTGCTGGAGGCGAACCCGCGCTCCTCGCGCACGGTTCCGTTCGTCTCGAAGGCGACGGGCGTCCCCATCGCCAAACTCGCCGCGAAGGTCATGACCGGCCGGCCGCTCGCCGACCTCGACGCCGAGGAGGCGATTCCGGAGCACCTGAGCGTGAAGGAGGTGGTCCTCCCGTTCGACCGTCTCCCCGACTCCGACCCGCGGCTCGGCCCCGAGATGAAGTCGACGGGCGAGGTCATGGGGACGGCCCGCTCGTTCGGGAAGGCGTACGAGAAGGCGCTCGACGCCGCCGGACACGGCCTCCCCGACTCGGGGACCGTGACGTTCGAGACCCGCGGCGATGCGCTCCCGGCTCCGGGGAACGACGAGTTCGCCGACATTCGCGAGGGGTTCACCGCCCACTACGAGTCCGACGAGTTCGACGACGTCGCCGCGGCGCTCCGCGAGGGACGCATCGACCTGCTCGTCTCGGACGACCGGGACGCGCTCCGGACGGCCGTCGACGAGGACGTGCCGTACGTCTCCACTGGGGCGGCCGCCCGCGCGTCGCTCGAAGCGCTCGCCCACCGGGACGACGACATCGACGTGATGGCGGTGTCGGACCGCCCGCGCCACGCGGCCGAGTGGGGCCGCTGAGTCGGCTGAGTCGGCTGAGTCGGCTGAGTCGGCTGAGTCGGCGCCCCGGCGTTCGGTCGCCCGGGGGCGACCCCGGGCGGTCTGGTCCCGCACGCCCTCCGAGCCTCCCCGTCCCGGTCCGAGCGTCTCCAGTTATCCGGCCGTGAGAGCTAGCGGTCAACGTTTATCTACGTCATCCTGCATCCGGTCGGTGTGACGAACGGACGTCTGAATCTCAGCGGTCTCGTCGTCGCCGGAATCGGGTTCTTCCTCACCCGGTTCACCGTGACGCTCGCCCTCTACGAGGACCCCGTCCGCTTCTATCTCGCCGGGGTCGTGCCCCTGACGCTCGGTCTCGGGCTGGCGGCCTTCGGGGTCGCCCTGGTCGTCGCCGACGTCGAAGCGGGCGTGGTCAGGACGACGGCGCGGTGGTGCGTGGTGGGAACAGGGGCGATGCTGGTGCTCGTCCTGCTCACGCTGTTGGGGTCGGCTCCCGACGGCGCCCCGGGAGCGTCGGCGATTCGGTCGCGGACCTACCTCTCGAACTTCCTCATCGCGGGGAGCGTCGGCGGGACCCTGACCGGACTGTACGCCTCGCGCACCCGGCGACAGCGGGACGAACTCGAGCGGCAGGCGAACCGACTCGCGATACTCAACCGACTGCTCCGCCACGAGATACTCAACGGGGTGGCCGTGATTCGCGGATACGCGGCGCTCGGCGCCGACCGGGCGCCCGACTCGCGGGCGGTCATCGAGGAACGGTCCGACGACATCGAACGGACGATAGAGCAGGTGAAACACCTCACCCGGCGGGTTGAGCGGGGCCGGACGTCCCCCGTGTTCGTCGATCTCGACGAGTGTCTCGCGGAAGCCGTCGAGACCGTCACCGACCGGCACCCGGACGCCCGGGTCGCGCTCGGAGCCGTTCCGGAGGGACTCTCGGTTCGCGCGAACGAACAGCTCTCGCACGTCTTCGCGAACCTCTTCGAGAACGCGGTCGTACACGCGGGCGACGACGCCCCCGACGTCGAGGTGACGTCGACGAGACGGAGCGTTCGCGTCGGCGTCACCGACGAGGGACCCGGTCTCCCCGAGTCCCAGCAGTCGCTGCTCGAGACCGGGGACATCGAGGAGTTCGACGACCCCGGAACGGGGTTCGGGCTGAACGTCGTCCGCCTCCTCGTCGAGAGCTACGGGGGGACGATAGAGTCCACCGTCGGGGAGTCGGGAACGACAGTCGAGGTGGTCCTCTCCCGAGTCGAGACCGGGGGACCGGGACCGACCCCGAGTGGGACGGAACTGACCGGCGTTCGCCCCGCCGTCCCGCACCTGGTCGTCACGCTCGTGGGGGCGCTGATCGCCGGCGTGTTCTACGGTGTCGCGTCGGAACTGCTCGGCGGGTCCGTCGCCGGCATCGGGGTCTTCTACGGGGCGACGAACCCGGCCGTCGGGTGGATAACCCACGAGTTCCACAGTCTGGTCTTCGGGTTCGTCTTCGCCAGCCTGGTGTCGCTGGCGCCGGAGCGGTACCGCAACACCGTCTCCACCTACGCGGCCGTCGGGGTCGGGTGGGCCGTCGTGCTCTGGGCCGTCGCCGCCGGCGTCGTCGCGCCGGTCTGGCTTCGGCTACTCGGAATTCCCGCTTCCGTCCCGTACTTCTCGCTCACGCTCCTCGTGAGCCACCTCGCCTGGGGAGCCTCGCTCGGCGTACTCACCGCCGTGGGTCACAGGCACCTCACGCCGGTGTTGACCCGACTCGGCGACTGGACGAGGCGTCGCTCCGAGCGCGTCCGACCGTCGACGTGAGACCGGCGCGTTCGTGCTCGCCGTCGCCGCGTCTCGCGTGGCACGCCTCGGCGGGCCGCGTTCGCCCGGGAGTGGGCGGGCTGTCGGGTCCCGGCGGCCGCGCGTCGCCGCTCACTCCAGTTTGTTCAGCGCCTCGAAGAAATCGACCGACGGACCGGCGAGGCGCATCGGCGGTTCGGTCCGCTCGACGACGACCTCCGTCGGCACTTCGACCGGGTGCGGGCCGCGGCCGTCGCTGACGACGACCGCCCGCTCGGCGTCGGTGAGCGTGACGCTCACCGTCGCGTCGGGCGCGACGACCAGCGAGGGCATCCCCTCGGTCGCGCTCATCTCCGTGACGATGATACCGTCGACGCTCGGGTGGACGAGCGGCCCCCGTTCCGAGAGGTTGTACGCGGTGCTCCCGGTGGGCGTCGCCACGAGCACGCCGTCGGCGTGGCCGCCCGAGTAGAGCGAGCCGTCGACGCGGACCTCGACGCCGACCCCGCCGCCGTGCCCGCGCCGGTCGCCCTGCACCACGATCTCGTTCGCGGCGTGCTGGCTCTCCCAGTCGCCGCACGTCGCCGCCAGCCGCGGCGCCTCCCGAACGGTCGCCTCACCCCCGCGGAACGCCTCCACCTCATCGAGGACGGCTTCGACGGCTTCCGCGGGCGAGACGGCGTTCAGGAACCCCACCTCGCCGAGGTTCACGCCGAGAACGGGCGTCCCGCCCGCGCCCCGGGCGGCGAAGAGGAACGTCCCGTCGCCGCCGATGGAGACCACGAGGTCGCGCGACTCCATCTCGTCCACGCCGACCCCGTCGGCGTCCATCGTCCCGGCGGTCGCCCGGTCGAGCGCGACCGTCACACCCGCCGCCTCCAGCCGGCTCCGGACGTCGCGGGCGAGGGAGGCGGCCCGGTCGTTCCCCCGCTGGGCGACGATACCAACGTCCATGTCCAGCGGTTCACTCCCCCGGTGGAAAAGCCCGCCGACCCGTCCTCACTCGCCGACTTCGCTCCGATTCTCCTCGACACCGGTCCCGCCGGCTGGGGAACATTCATGCTGTCGGCTCCACTCGTAGCGAACATGACTGGCTGCCGGTCGCCGCCCCCGACGTCGGTCGTCCGCCGACCGTCGGTCGGCCGGGCCGACCGCGCCGCGTTCCCGCGCTCGACTCCCGTTCGTCGCCGGAGGTGCCGGCGGTGACCGACGACGAGGAAGACTGGTTCGACAGGGCGCTCAGCGAGGACGCGGCCGACGAGAGCGACGCCGACGAGGACGCTGCCGATGAGGCTTCCGAGTCGACCGAACAGTCCGACTCGTCCGACGACACCTCCGACGACCCGGCCGACGACGCGTTCGGGGCCGTCGGTTCCCCGACCGAGGGGGGCGACGAGGGGTTCGACGAGGGGAGTCCCGACGCGTTCGGCGACTTCGAGGAGGCGATGGCGGACGTCCCCTCGCCGGGCCGCGACACCGGTGACCGGGGGTTCGGTGGGTCCGGTGACGCCGCCGGATTCGACTCGCTCGGCGGTGACGCGGAGGGATTCGCCGAGGCGGAGGACGAGTTCGAGTCCGACATCGAGCGAATCGACGTCGGCATCGAGGGACTCGACGAGATGATACTCGGCGGTGTGCCGGAGCGCTCGCTGATGGCCGTCATCGGGAGCGCCGGGACGGGCAAGACCACGTTCGGGCTGCAGTTCCTGAACGGCGCACTCGAAGACGGCGGGAAGGCCGTCTACCTCACGCTTGAGGAGTCACGCGAGGCCATCCTCGCGACCGCGGAGGAGAAGGGGTGGCCCTACCGGGCGTACGAGGACGAAGAGCGCCTCGCGGTGGTCGCGATGGACCCCATCGAGATGGCGAACTCGCTCGACTCGCTGCGCGACGACATCTCGCGGTTGGTCGACGAGTTCGACGCCGACCGACTCGTCCTCGACTCGGTCTCGCTCCTGGAGACGATGTACGACCACCCCTCGAAGCGCCGCTCTGAGGTGTTCGACTTCGCCCGCTCGCTCAAGCGCGCCGGCGTGACGACCATGCTCACCTCCGAGGCGTCCACGGGGGACCCGTACACCTCTCGACACGGCATCGTCGAGTACCTCACGGACGCCGTCTTCGTCCTCCAGTACGTCCGTCCGTCGAACTTCCGCGAGACGCGTCTGGCCGTGGAGATTCAGAAGATACGGGACGCGAACCACTCGCGCGAGACGAAACCGTACGAAATCACCGACGACGGTATCTCGGTGTACCGGCAGGCGAACCTCTTCTGACCGTTCACCGTTCTCCGACTCGCCCCGTCGAGCGCGAGCCCGTGGTGCGTTCAGCCGTGTCGGTACCCGATGCCGCCGACCACGGCGAGCGCGCCGACGAGCGCGCCGAGCGCGTACTCGGCGCTGTCGAGCGGCCCGCCCAGCCCGCGGTCGACGACGGTCACCGTCAGCACCGACGAGGCGTCGTAGCGGGTCGAGAGGTCGCCGTCGTACACCACGAGTTGCAGTCCGTGCGTCCCGGGCGTGCTCGCGTCGAGCGACTGCGAGAACACCAGTCGCCCGCCCGGTTCGAGGTGGGATCGGTCGAGGGTGTACGAGTTCGTGGCGTTGTTCGGGTCGAGCGTCTTCAACACGACCGACACGTTCGTCGAGACGTCGCCGGTGTTCACCACGGTCACGTCGAGCGTCGTCGACTTCCCGGTGACGACCCGGTCGGTCGTGAGGCTCGCTTCGTCGAGACAGACGGCCGTTCCGTTCGTCGTCGCACAGTCGGCCGCACCGCCCGCGGCGAGCGCCGGCCCGGCCGCGAGCGTCGAGACGAGTAGTACCGCGAGAACCCCGAGTGTTCCGCTCCGTGCTCCCATGTCAACCGCCGGGGTGGCGCCCCACCTAAACCCTCCCCCCCGGCTATCGGCAGTGAAAACCCCGCCGCATCCCGAGCGCGGCGGACCGGGCGTCGCCGTCCGTCACCGCACGACCGTGACGGGGACCGGCGAGCGGCGGACGACCGCCTCGGCCACGCTCCCGAGGACCACGCGCGAGAGCCCCTGTCTACCGTGACTCCCGACCACGACGATGTCCACGTCGTGGTCGTCCGCGTACTCGACCAGCGACTCGGCCGGCCGGCCGACGACGGTGTCCGTCTCGACGCTCCCCTCGACGAGTGCCGCGCCGTCCGCGAGCGCCGCCTCGGCGTCGGCCCTCGTCCGCTCGTACCACTCCTCGGCCCCGCTCGGGACGCCCGCCGTCGGGGAGTGACCCGCCTCCGAGGGGTCGATGACGTACAGCAGCGTGAACGCGGCGTCCGGCCACTCCCCGACCGCGAACGACAGCGCCCGCTCGGCCTGCTCGCTCCCGTCGAACGCGACGAGGATACGGTCTGCCATGGAGGAGAGTACGCGCGGGGGGAGGAAAAATTCAGCCCTCGAGCGATGAACCGTGACCGGTTCCGGAGGCGTGCGTCACCGCGGTCGGCGCCGGTCGCCGCGGCGAGTCACGACCGACACGCCGTTCACTCCCCGTGTCGAGTCACACACACCGGTAGGCCGGTCACTTCGACCGGTTCGGAGTTGTCGGGCGAGTAGACGACCATCTGCCCCTTCTCCATGTACGGCACCTTCTCCGAGAGCGCGGACGGGATGTTCACGCTCTTGATGGCCTCCTCGTCGCCCAGGTTGAGCACCAGCCGGGTGTTCACCTGCTTGAAGACCGGGTCCGCGATGTCCTGCGGGTCCTGCGTGACGAGGAACAGCCCGAGTCGCTCCTTGCGGCCCTGTTTGGCCGCCTCGGTGAACTTCCCGATGACCTTCCGCGCCTGGACGTTGTCCGCCTCGGCGAGGAAGTTGTGCGCCTCGTCCATCCCGAGCACGAGGGGCGTCTCGTCGACCCGCCGGCTGTTGGGTGCGTTCGAGAGTTTGTCGTTCACGAGCATCGTCGACACCGCGAGGACGAACATCTCCTTCGCGCGCGACGACGAGAGGTGGTACGTCGGGACGACGGTCAGCCCTCCCGGACGGACGAGCGTCGTGTCGAGGTCCGTGATGGGTCTCGCGTCCTGGTCGAACACGCCCGAGGGGACGCCGCGGACGCGCCGCTTCACTGCGTCGAACGTCGCCTCGTGGACCCGGCCGGTCTCGTGTAGTTCCTCCTTCAGCGCCGGGTCGTCGAGGAACGAGCAGAACTCCTGGTAGGTGCCGCCCTCGTAGTTGCGGAAGAACCGCCGGAGCAGCGTCGTCAGCGCGGGGAACTGGTTCTCGTTGAGCGACGCGCCCGCGACCAGCCACGGCATGTCGTACTCGTCGACGATGCTGAACGGAACCGTGAACTCCACCTGCTCGGCGCGGTGACCGCTCCCGGGGTAGCTCACCCCCGCCTCCTTGGGAACGAGCGCGACGGTGTCGTCGTGGCCGCCGTGTTCGACGCCCTCGGCGTCGAGGCGGCGGGCGGTCTCCCGGTCGAGCGCGTCGTTGTCGTCGTGCATCTGTGCGTACTCGTCCTGCGGGTCGAACAGCACGACGCTCGCTCGCGCGTCGCGGCCGTCGTCCATCTCGTAGCTCCGTCCGAGGTACTGCCGGAGGACGTTCTTCGAGGCGTGGGTCTTGCCCGACCCCGTCCCGCCGGCGACGAGCGTGTGCCGGAACACTAGCGGGTCGCCGGTCTCGTAGTCGTCCTTGAGGCGGTAGTCGACGGTCGGCGGCTCGGCGGCGGTGCGGACCGTCTCGCCGCCGACCGAGAGGTGCCCGAGGAACACGCCCTCCTCGGGGATGGCGAGGCCGGTCTTGATCTGCTCGGCGTCGGTGGCCTGCCGGACCAGCGCGCCGGGTTTGGGCACCCGGTCGGCCATCCGCCGCTTCAGCTCCCCGCCCTGCGAGAACAGGACGGCGGTCGGCTCCAGTTCGGCGACGAACTTGTAGTCCGCCTCGGTGAACCCGTCGTGGCCGGCGCGCATCCGTCGCCGGGCGGTGAGTTCCGTCGCGTCGTCGGTGTGGAACTCCTGTTCGTACTCCAGCGCCGTGATGCGCGAGAACAGCGTCTCCCCGTCCGGGTACGGGACGAGCAGGTACGTCCCGATGCGGACGGCCTCGCGGTTGTCGGCGGTGACGAACGCCCGCAGGCACGTCTCGTCGCCGTCCTCCGCGACGCGCAACCCCTGTGCGACGGAGACGGTGCCGAGTCCCTCGGCGCTGAGGCCGTCGGCGGCGTCCATCGCGTACTGCGCGAACCCGCTCGTCGCCGCGTCGTCTCCGCTCTCGTCGGCCGTCCGGTTCCCGCCTCCGTCGTGTCTGTCGCGCCGTCGGCGGCCGCGTCCGCCCCGCCGTTGGCCCGGGCGTCGTCACCGTCCGCCGCCGCGTCCTCGCTCGTCGGCGACGTCGAACCCGAGTCACCGCCGAACTCCTCGAAGTTCTCGAAGTCCCCCAGTTCCGAATCGCCGGAATCGGTCATGTCGGCCCGCACGGTAGCGCCCGGCATAAATCCCGACGTGCCCGCCCCCACGACCGCGGCGGGCGTCCGCGCAGGCGGGACGAGTGCTGTGTGCTTTTCCGCTCGTGGCGCGTATCTCGACGCATGTTACAAGTGCGCGGCCACGGCGGCGGCACCACGCTCACCGGAACCATCTTCGAGCGGGGGGAGCGCGCGCCGTCGTTCAGGGGCGCGCCCGACGAGGACGCCGCGTACGTGCTGGTCTGTGACGAGTTCTACCAGGTGGAGTCCGGCGGGTCCGAACTCGTCGTGGACGGGGAGTCCATCCGGGTCGCGTTCGAGACGCCGCTCCCGCGGGGGTTCGACACCCGCGAACAGGCCGTCGTGGCCGCCAAGGAGCACGTCCGCACGCAGTTCGCTCGCGTCGGCGTCGACGAGGATACGGTCGAAGTCGAGGTCAGCAAGCAGGGACAGACGTGACGTCGGGCGGCGACGCGACCGGCGGCCGTCGCATCGGAGCCCGTTACTCCTCGCCCCAGCGCTCGTCGTCGTAGGTGTGGAGGAACTCCGCCCCGAACCGTTCCTCGAACTTCCGGCGGAGCGCCCCCTTCTCGCCCGCGCCGATGCGGGCGAGTTCGTCCGCCTTCTCGACGGCCCGCGGCGGGCCGCCCGTCGCGGCCACCTCCGAGACGACCTGTCGGGTGAGCGCCCGCCGCGTCTCCGCCTCGCGCGTGAACGCCGCAGGGGCCTCCACCTTGAACAGGAGGTCCGCCCGCGGGTCGTACACGTACATGAACGTCACCTCGTACCGCTCGGCCGGGAGCGACCGCTCGACGCCGAGCGCGTCGCCCGACGCCGACAGCGGACGGTCGGACCCCCCCCGCGAGAGGAACCACGTCGTGTGAGTGATAGCGTCCGTCAGTCGCTCGCCGTCCTCGCGCCGTTCCAGCAGGCGGGTGAACATCGCCGCGTCGTCGGGCCACGGAGCCTCGACGCCGTTCGCCGCCAGCGTCCGGCCGATGTACCCCGAGGTGGGGTTCTTGACGAAGCCGACGACGGGCACGCCGCGGTCTATCTGGGTCTCGACGAGGCGGACGTAGTTCTCGACGGCCTCGGCGACCGCCTCGCCGTACGCGAGTTCGCGGAGTTCCCGGTCGCGCGTCGCCCAGTTGAGGAGCCGCTTCGGGTACAGCGGTCCGTCGAGCACCAGCAGGTCGTCGACGAGGTGGGCGTGCTGGAGGGCGTGGTGCGACTCCGCGAGCGACAGCGCGAGTTCGTGGACCGTCTCGTCGGCGAACCGGCGCGTCCGGGGCACCTTCAGCACGCGCCGCTCGCTGCTGCCGTCGTCGTACCGCTGCCACCCCTCCGGGAAGCGGACGGTCGCGTCCGTCGCGTGGACCGTCACCACGATGCTCCGGTCGCCGTGGACCGCGAGGTCGGTCGGGTCGGTCCCCATCGCGGCCTGTGCCACGTCGAGCACCAGCCCGTTCTTGAACGCCGTGGGGTTGAGCGTCCCGGAGTCGACGCCGTGACACGTCGGGAACGGCCGGTCCGCGAGCGCGGCGTCCGCGACGGGCGTCCGCCGGAGTTCGTGTTCGCCCAGCGGTTCGACCGTCGGTCGCCCGTCCTCGCGGAGTGGGTCGAGCCACTCCGCCCACACCCGCGCCGCGACGTCGTCGTGGTCCCCGTCGTCCACGCCGTCCGCGATGGTCGACGCGAGGTACGCGATGGTGTCGACGTGGACGGGGTCGAGCGTCACACCGGAGTCACGACGCCCGACCGGCAAAAAACGGGGTGGTCGCGGACCGCCCGACGGCGGAACGTGTCGGACCCTCCGACGCCTTCCACCCATTCGCTCACGAATCTGGCGTCTCACCGTGTGTACGACGCCGTTCGCGTGTCGCTAGGTTCTTGCGTCTGCAACTCGTTCCGTCCGGCGTGCTCAGTGCCGTCGGGTTCGACTTGGACTACACGCTCGCGGTCCCCGACCGCTCGCGTCGCGACATCCTCGCCGACGCGGTTCGGGAAGCGGCCTCGCCCGCGCTCCTCGAGGCGGGCGTCACCCGGGAGGCGTACCTCGACGCGCACGCCCGTCACCGCACCGCCGAGACGCGCGAACCGGTGTTCGCGGACCTGCTCGGTGGACTCGACCCCGTCGCCGTCGGTGGAGGCGCCGAACAGGCGGACCCGGCCGACCCGGCGGCGCTCGCCACCGCCTACCGCGAGGCGGTCGTCGACGCGCTCGTCCCGGTCGACGGCGCTACCGACCTCCTCGCGGCCCTCCGCGAGGAGTACCGGGTCGGCCTGCTGACGAACGGTCCCGTCCGCGCCCAGGAGTCGAAGCTCGACGCCCTCGGCTGGTGGGACGAGTTCCACACCGTCAACGTCTCCGGCGCGCTCCCCGCGGGCAAGCCCGACGAGCGCGCCTTCCGCGCGCTCCTCGACGGGCTCGGGACCGACCCGGAGGAGACGGCGTTCGTCGGCGACCACCCCGCGGAGGACATCGCCGGCGCGGCCGACGCCGGCCTCGTCCCGGTGCAGGTACTCGGCGAGGACGAGAACCCGACGCCCGACGCCGTCGCGACCGTCGAGCGCGACCGGCTGGCCCGCGACTTGCCGGGGATTCTCGCCTCGCTGTAACGCCCTCGGCCCGCCTCCGGTCTAGCGCTCGGCCAGCACCGCCGCGAACACCGGGAGCACCCGCTTCACTTCGGCGCCGTCTTCGACGAACGCGACCGTCCGCGGCGGCCGGACCGCCTTCGGCCGCACCCGGAGGTCGGCGTCCTCGGCCGCTCGAGCCGCGGCGTCGGGCGCGACGAGGAACTCGACGCGGACGCGGCCCGGGTGGACGTACACCGCCGCGCAGGTCTCTGCGGCTTCGCCGTCCTCGTGACTCCCCTCGCCGTCGGGTTCGCCCTCGTCGTCGGTGTCCCCTTCGTCACCGCGCTCGTCCCGTCGCGCGACCACGCGGTACGCGAGCGCGCCCTCGGTCGTCGGTTCCACGTCCGGGTCGGCGTCCGTCACCGCGAGCGGTCCGAGGCGCGCGCCGCCGGCGGTCAGTTCCGACGCGAGCAACTGCGCGAGACGGACGCCGTCCGTGGTGCGCTCGTCGACCATCGCTCACTCCTCCGCTTCGACGAGCGAGGCGCGCACGTCCGCGGCGATGCCGTCCACGTCGACGCCGCGCTCGCGCGCGACGAGTACCGCCGCCGTCTCCAGGGTCACCTCTCGGTCCCGCTGGCGCTCGTTCGCCGCCGCTACCGCCTCTCGCTTCTCCACCCCGGCGGCGACGAGCGCGTCCACCAGCCGTTCGAACGCCGACTGCTCGCGCAACACGGACTCGTCCGGGGCGAAGTCGTCGGGGACGTGCACCTCGGCGGGGTCGAACGTCGCCACCAGGGACCCGTCGTCTGCACGGGCGAGCAGGCCCCGGCCGGCCGCCACGTCGACGAGACGCTTGGCCTGGTCCGGCGAGAACCAGTCGCGGTCGAGCGAGAGGGCGACGACGAACTCGCCTTCACCCATCCGGTCGGTCCCCGTTCCGCGAAACGGGACGGCGACGGCGGCCTCCAGACTCATACCCGAGTCGCACGGGCGTCCGCATGAAAAGTTCGGCTATCCCGCGTCGGTGCACCCGCGACCGCCGGGCCGAACCACGACCGACCGTCGAACGAGCGCCTCGCACGGCGTTCCGTCCGACCCGACGGCACGTCCGCCCGGGGGCACCCGGTCGTGTCACTCGTGGACGACGACCTCTATCGGTCCCTTCGGCCGGGTCGTGATTGTCGACGCCAGGTCGAGCGACGCCGGCGAGAGGAGTTCGAGGTGGACGCGTCGCGCGAGGGTCACGAGCACGAGTCGCGCCTCCATCGTGGCGAACCGGTCGCCGACGCAGCGCCGCGGGCCGCCACCGAACGGGAAGTACGCGAATCGGGGGAGCCCTCGTTCCATCTCCTCGGTCCACCGCTCGGGACGGAACGCGAGCGGGTCCTCGTAGAAGCGCGCGTCCCGGTGGACGGTCCACTGGTGGACGGTGAACGTCGTGCCCGTCGGGAAGCGGTACCCGGCGAGTTCGACGGGTGCGACCGACTCGCGCGGTATCGTGTGGACCGGCGGGTAGAGCCGCAGCGACTCCGTGACGACCCGCTCCGTGTACGGGAGGTCCGGGAGGTCGTCGGCCGTCGGCGGCCGGTCGCCGAGCACCTCGTCGACCTCCGAGCGGAGTCGCCGCTCCACCTCCGGGTGCTGCCCCAGGAGGTAGAGCGTGAACGTCAACGCGAGCGCCGTCGTCTCGTGACCGGCGAGCAGCAGCGTCATCACCTGGTCCACGATTTGGTCTCTCGGGAGCCGGTCCCCGCCGTCGGTCGGATTCAGCAGCACCGACACGACGTCCGACCCGGGGTCCGTCTCGCGCGCCTCGACGATGTCCGCGACGATATCCTCCACGTCCGCCACCGCCCGGCGGAAGCGTCGATTTCCGGGTGTCGGCGCCCATCGGGGGGCCACGTCCACGAACGGGTTCTCCGACCGAGCCATGATGGTTTCGAGCGCGTTCCCGATGGCGTCCGACCGCCGTCGGATGTCGACGCCGAACAGGGCGTCGGCCACGATCTCCAGCGTGAGTCGCATGAGATCCGCGTGAACGTCTCGCGTCTCCCCGTCCTCCCACCCGTCGACCATCAGGTCGGTCTTGTGCGGAATCGACTCGGCGTACTCGGCGAGTCGGTCCGCGTGGAACGCCGGGTTGACGAGCGTCCGCTGGCGACGCCACTCCTCGCCCTCCGTCACCAGCAGTCCGTGGTCGTTGATAGACCCGACCACCCGCCGGACGAGTCCCCCCTTGACGAACCGCTCGTTCTGGTGGACGAGCACCTGTTCGACGTCCTCCGGGTCGTTGAGTTGGTAGACGGCTCGCCCCGGGAACTCCCACCGGACCACCCGGCCCGCGCGGGCGCTCCGGGTGATGAACTCGAACGGGTCGCGGAGGTACGCGAGCGAGTGGCCGAGCAGTGGGAGCTTCGAGGGCCCATCGGTCGGGCGGCTCTGGGACTCTTCGACCGTGTGTGTCATACGTACTACCTGGGCCGGAACCGCGATAGAGGTTGACGTGCGGTACCGGTACGCACGAACGCCGGCCGAGAGGGCGAGTCGTTCGACCCGGAGCCGACGGCGACGCTCCGTGGAGCCGTCGGCGCTCGGGTGCACCGAGTCGGTCGGAGGAAGAGTAGTCCCGGGCGGATACGACTCTATAGGTGTCGAATCCCAGTCAGCGATTTAGTTCTACTATCTCCGAGCGTTGATATGGTGTACCAAGGATTCCTCACCGCAATTTTATACCATCGTCTTTCTTTTTCATCCGAATTTCGCCATGATTATTCCGATGTTCGTCGGTGTAGTATTTTCCCCCAAGGAACTCACCCTTATCTGTTTGGGAGTAGCGAAGGTCGTTCGTTCCAGTGTGCATGGTCATTTCAGCACTTGACCCCCCATCTGGAGTGTTTCGATATGTAATCCGAAGTATTGGGTCAGACATATCTTGAAGGAAAGATGCTGTAGTACTAATTGACGTGGAATTGTGGAAATATATTGTTACTGAAATTTGCGTCCAAGTCTGTTTGACAACCATCCTTGGTCGTATTGACTCTTCACCCCCATCGGTCTCGTAGTCTTCTAGCGTTTCCTGAAAGTGAGAGGATTCCAGTTGACCAAACCACTCTCCCCTCAAATCAGGAGGTTCTGTGAACCGGTCAATAATAGGGAACCTCCACAGATACCTGTTCCACACAAAGTATAGAAGAGTAAATATTGATAGAGTTGACAATGCTGGCGAAAGGTCGCCTAGGTTCACCACCGGAATTCCACGAACAAGTTGTTGGAGTGCTGTATTAACTGGGCTGGATAGCACTACTGTAACCAGCATCAGATACCCAATTTTCCTCCATCGAGGACTTTGGATTGAGTACGGGTGCATCAGTAGTTGTCCCACAAATCAATGAGGCCTTCTACTGTAGATTCAGCCTCTGCAGTAGACCACCGGTCAGGGTCACCAGTGGTACAGAGTGGGTACATCTCTGACTGTTCTGGAAATGAGTCTATATCCGCATCTTGGAGCCAATCCAGAATATCCATATATCGCTCCTGTAAGTCAGACTTGGTGAAGCGCCTGTTGGGAACGTTGTATAGTAACCCCTCTAGATAGTATGACGAAACTATACCCTCAGACAACAACCCCCTATCAGTCGCGGTGTTCTTCGCGTTTTTAAACATCCGGATTGTTGGTTTGTACTGACCGCCTGTCGAATCGTTCTTCTTAGAGCCGTTTTTTCGATGAATCTTGGAGTAATTAATGATTGGGCGACCAGTTGATTGAGTTCTGAAGAACATCCCAGTCGCATAATCCTCCGTTCCATCAGATGAGAAGTCAAAGTATTTCCGGTAGTCCGCACAAGCAACCACATCAGCATCTTTCGGAATCGGACTATCATCTCCACTCTTTACCTTGATAGCTTTATCCCCAACTTCCAAATTAGCTCGGGTAAAATATCCTCGGAGGGCCCTTTTAACTCGTCTGTAGAAATCTTCCCACTCGTAGTTCAGGTCAGTATATTTATTCCAGAAACGGGCCTGTTGCTGGCGATTGAGACCAGATAAATCCTCTTGGAATGGTTTGGTAACGCGGACAACGACATCCACGTCACTCGTTCCGTATACGTTCGTATGATTTGCATATGACCCTTGAAGATGAATCTCGTAGCTGTGTTCAAAATCATCTCGTTCAAGTCCATACCGACTGTTCTTCAGAGCGTTCTGTACTGAGTTATATGTCTGACTTGAATTTGTGGTAGAACCTTGGTTTATCCACCTTTCAAGCACAGTGGACTGAATGCTCATCTAGTTATTCCATACTAATCATCTTACCCACTTGAATCGTTCCCCTCAACCATCATTAGTTAAGACAAACGCCTCCACAAAGATAGATTCTGCTCCTCGCTCTAATGCTCCGTATCAAGCCGCCGAATCAGATACTATTATTTAAATATAGAGGTAGTCAGATATATCACGGTGATTTCTCGTCCTGGTCAGTAGACAATGCCAGTCGACGACCCACAGAACTTCGCCGGACAGCTATTGAGCCAACGAGGAAAAGTCAAAGAGCTAGATGAGGAGGAGGACGTAGAGGCCATCGAAGAGTACATCACGAGGGTGAAGAACAAAGAAAAGTCGACGGTAATAAACCACGTATCTTGCCTACGCATCCTCTCAGACAACGCCGAGAAGCCGTTGTTGGACCACAACGGTGTCAGCATGGACAAACTCATTATCAGGCTCAAGAAGAAGCGAGGGTGGAGTGACGGTACCCAGAGGAACTACGAAAAAGCGGCTCGGGTGTTCTTCCGCTTCCACGGACAGAACGACGAGGCAGACGAAATCGAGTTCACGAAGGACGAAGCCGACGATGTCGACGAGGACGAAGTTCTCTCGGCCGAAGAACTCAAGGGACTCCTAACCGAGTGCGCCCGTCTGGAACGTGACCGTGCGCTCATCTACCTGTTCTACGAGACAGGCGCTCGGCTCTCCGCGATACTCTCACTCCGTGTGGGGGATGTAAAGTTCGGAGAGGGTCCAGGCGGCACGACGCTCGTTGAGTTCAACGAGGAGGCGGTCGGTCTCAAGGGTGCGGAGAACCACAGTATAGTTATCGCACCAAGTCAAGTGTTCCTCGAAAACTACCTCGTAAAGGAACACCCAGACCCCGAGAACGACAACGCGCCGTTCTTCACCGTGTCGAAGGACCACTACGATGCTGAGAACCCGGCCACGAACGGTCTCATCCCATCGTTCGTCCGCCGACGGATGCGGCGACTTGTAGCCAACTCAGACATTGACGAAGCGAAAGTCCACCCGCACAACTTCCGTCACACGAGAACCACCCACATGCGACGTGAGGGATACTCTGACCGTCAGATAAAGCAACACATGAATTGGGGTCCTAAGAGCAACCAACTAGACCGCTACGACCACACCGACGACACCGAACGCCACGCAGAGATGGCTGAGATGATGGGATTCGAGGTCGAAGACTCGCCACTCCGCTCCCCGGCTCTTGATGACTGCCCTCGATGTAACTACCCCATAGACGACTGGCTCAACTGGTCCCAGTGTCCCCAGTGCCATGCCCAACTCAAGCTCTACAGAGAGCCCGACTGGTTCGAGGAGTACATGACCCTCGTCAACGACGACCAAGACGACCCCGTGTACCTCCGGTTCCTCCGTGACCCTCATGAGTTGTACGAGGACTTCGACGACGTACGGGAGGAGTTACGGATGCAGGTCGCCCAGCGCGTCGTCAACACGTGCGCCTCGTCGGGTGAAGACATACCTGAGTGGCTCTCGCCCAGAGAAACGCCCGCACCCGACCCCCAGGTTAAGGATGTGGACGAGTGGTTGGCCCACCGCAATGCAGAGCGAGCGGGTGACTGACGCCGGAAGTGTCAACTCAACACATGAAAGCAGTCATATAGCATTATCGACTATTTTAGCGTGAATGTCCTCAAGAGAGCCAAACGACGCCACGAGCGACGGCTACGCCGTTGACGAGACCCCGTTCACCCTCGACCTCGCTGGGGGAGAATACATCGACACCGAGTACCTCGTCGACTGGGCCGGCGCAGAGCGAGCCCGCCAACTAGTCGTCGCGGCGATGACGGGCGTAGACTCGGTGGGCGAAGCCGCCGCGCGACGAGCCCTGCCCCCGGTGAAGGAGGACGGCGACGAATGAGGTACGACGTAGAGTGGACGCCGCACGTCCCCGTCGGGGACGGACCCGAGGCAGACCTCCGACAGGAACTCAGGTCGGCGAAGGAGATGCTGGCCATCGTCAACGGGATGGAGACGCCGCGGGGACCAGCACGAGTGCCAGTAGACGTGGCCGTCATCCCCCGCCACCGGGGGCTCTCATCGGACCAACTCCGCCGACTCATCTCCCGACTCGAACGGGACCTCGCCGACGTGGTCAAGGGGGTCGACCGAGACCGGCTCTGCGAGGTCGACGAGGAGGACGAGGAATGACGCAGGAGACGCGGTGGCAGTGGGTGTTCATCGTGGACGTGTTCGAGGTCATCCTCGTGGTGAAACCCGAACGGGAACCGGACGAGACAACGTCCATCGTCTGCGACTGCGACCACCCGGGTCCCAACTCGTGCCGCCACGCCGAGGCCGTCTCCGCCGCGTGGACGATGGCCATCGAAGGGGGCGAGGCGATGGTCCACCGCCAACTAGTCGACGCACTTGACCGAGAGACCGTCACATGGGTCGAGGGCGACTGCCTGATGGACCGAGATGATTGGCTGGAGGCGACAGATGGGCGACTCTCAGTCGGCGGAGCGAGAGCCGTAGAATAAGGGTGGTTGGAGGTCTACTCTGACCGCCACTCGTCGACGAGGTCGTCGGTGAGGTTGCTTGGAGCGGGGCGTTCGTCATCGTGCATACCCCGCGGTGACCGCCACCGGGTGATAGTCTTATTCCTTCTTTGACGAGAGCTAATCTAGATATTCCTCTCGATAGTAGTCCAGATTCTCACACGCCTCCTCCAGCCACTCAATATACGCTTCAACGGCCTCGTCGAACTCATCCTCGGTGTCGAACTGCGTGTTCATACCTCCGCTCGTGTCCTTGACTCGCCCGTCGTCGGCCACTCGCATCGGCACCAGTTGGATGCGTCGTTCGTGTTCGATGATTGCGTCCTGCCACCGCAATTTAGTCTCCTCGTCAGGGTCTACGTCGGGGTCGGCCATACTATGACGGTCGATGGACTCGACGATAATCCCTGGGTGTCGAACGGAAAAAGAGGGTCTTCTATCGGGCGTATTCGAATAAGTCGAGTTGGTCGTCGTCCGACTGCGTTGCCTGTGTTGGCATACTTCGTGATGGTTGTCTGACTCTATTGGTGTTCACTCAGGTGTAAACGAGTGGTCACCCGTTCACAACCTGTAAGCGACCGACTATGTTTATATAGTCCTACACGTGTAACCTGGTCCCGTTCATGACAACGACATTTGGCGAAGTGGCCGTGTATGTTCGCCGGTCTACCGCCGACCAAGACGACGAACACCAGCGGGACGACATCATCGACTGGCTCGAACGCCACGACCTCGCCCTCGGCGAGGTGGACCTCTACGCCGAGCAGGCCAGCGGGGCGAGCGAGGACCGCAACCAGTTCCTGGCCCTCGTCGAGAGCATCGAGAACGGAGAGTACAGCGACGTAGTTGTCTGGGAGGTTTCTCGCATCGCCCGCAAAGGACTACTCGCTCAGCGGTTCTTCGACGCCGCGGAGGATGCTGGGGCAACCATCCACGTGACGAATGGAAGCGTTCGAGAAATTCGTCCGGACGGTACAGGCCGGCTCGTCGCCGACATCATCGCCTCGGTCGCCGCCGAGGAACGACGGGCACTCATCCGTCGCACCCAATCAGGACAGCGTCGTGCCCGCAAAGCGGGCAAGTGGCTCGGTCAAGTTCCAGCCGGGTTCATCCGTGTCGATGGATACCTGAAGCCAAACCTCGACCCTGACTACGAGACGGGTGAGACGGGATACTTCGACATCGTTGACGCCCTTGGCCGACTGGCCGACGACGAGAGTTACAACGCGGTAGCCAAGCGGACTCCGAACGTCACCCGGCAGACGCTCTCGAACATCGACCAAGATGACGGGCGGCGTATGTGGTATGCCGACAACCCCGAGGCTAACGACAGCCGAGTGGCCGACGCGTTGACCGAGTTGTCGTCGTGAACGGCGTGAATAGCTGATTTTCTGTCAGAGCGTCGCTCCACACACGGATTTACCCCACCCTTCTGAACCTCAGGACCGAAGAAACAGGGCTGAGTACGGTAGTTCGTCGGGGAAAGGTCCTTCTACGACACGCTCAGTAGACTGTCTCGTAGGCCGAACACTGAGTACGTTCATAAACGCTACGAGTGCGCGTTTTGCGGTGCCAGAGGCACAATGTATCATCTCTGCGGTGAACCAGTAGTGACCACAGGCTGTCTTTCACTTTGACCAGCTAGGGGCAGTGGGGCGTAGTGTTCTGTGCCCTGACGCTTCAACAGGCTACTTACTGATGTCGTACTGTCTGAGGTCTATAGAGACTGAGAAACTCTGGCCACATCTGGTGAAGGTGGTGTCTGCGAGTGCGTTTTGTCGATGCTATAACGATTCTGCTGGTGACCTTTCAACACTCTACTCACATGTTGTCGGAGCGGAGCGGGCGCTCGCGTTCTGCGAGCGCCCAAGATGTTCGGTCTCCGCGTTAGCGGCATATGCCTAAGGGAGAGTGGCCGACAAACTGGCGAGACAAAGCGGTTAAAACGTCGTCTGTATACGCTTCACACACCGAGCGTACCGTTTTCACTCTAGAAATTCGAATTCTGTTTATCGCAGTTTGTGACGTTGTGTGGGTTAATGGTACACCGAAATCGGATTCAACTCAAAATCGGGTGAGCGGTCTCACCTTTCTGGCTGGATAGAATGGTTGGGAGTCCGCGAAAAGAGAGTGCCGTCAATGGCTGTTGCTCACAACCCAGCTTCCCGCGGGTGGAGTAGGCCTATGAGGAGCGTTTCAGCGCCACGTCACTCTCACTGAATACACCGTCGGTCAGGTACCACGCTACGTCTTCGAGACTGAAGCCGGTATCAGACAACGGAACCCATGTAGACTCAACAGGGTCGCTGTCCGCGGTGGTCTGCTCGGGCGTCGACGGGTCGGATTTCTTCGGGTCGTCGTCCTTGTCGGCGTGCTTGCGGGCGGTGTTATTGTGGTCGCTCTTCGAATCGTTTGCTTCGCGCTCTTTGCGACGCTCGCGGAGTTCGTCGACGAAGGTTCCGTGGTCGCGCATCTTGTCGAGGAGTCCCGACAGGTGCTTCTTAGCGAACTCACTGATGTGGACGAACATCCCTGCGCGTCCGTGAGATTCCTTGTTGACCAAGTTCTCATCCACGAACGACTTCACGTGCTTACCGATGGTAGACTTCGACAAGCCCGTTCGGTCTGCGAGGCGGTCGTACGACACACGACCGTTGTAGCTCTCACGGACGATGAGGTGCATTAGGTCGTGGGCGGACATAGTGCGCCGGTTGAACAGCATCCCGATGACGGTCTTTCGGAGGCCATCAGATTTGAAGTACTCCTTGAGTCGTGTCTTGTACGTCGTGGGGATGGTGGTCTCAATGGTCTCGCCGCCAAGAGGGCCGTTCCCTCCTGGGTCGTACCAGTCATCGGCGACGAGGTCGTCTTGCTGGATGCCTGCCCAGTCCATATGGGCGTTCAAGACGGTGTGGAGGTGTTCGATAACGGCGTCCCACGCGGGCGCGGGATGAGCCTTGTAGAGTTTGGCCTCCATCTTCGGGTTGCCGAGCGGGTGGTCGGGACCGAGTTGTTCGGCAAGTTGGTGCTGGTAGACTTTGAGGTAGTGCTTGTGACACTCAACCTCGTCAGTGTATGTTTCGCCGTGTAGGTCGTACTCGTACTCGATGGTGTCGTCAAACCCGATTTCCTCCAGGTTTGTCGAACTGAATCCCCAGAGCTTGTAGTGGCCTTTCTCGATTTCTCCTTTCTCTTTCCCGTTGGCGTTGCCCGTGGCCACGAGACGAGCGGAGTCACGGAGGGTCTCGACCGCGGCGTCGGTCATCATCCGGTCGAAGCGGTGGTGTACCTCCACGCCATCGAAGCGGACGGTCTCGTCGATGACCCTGCTAGCGAAACCTTTCAGCTTCTCCTTGCCGTACGCGGCGGCGAGAAGTTCGAGTGCGTCGACGATGATGTCAGTCAGGTTGTCGGTGTACGACGCCTGGACGGTGATGGCTGTACCCTCGTAGGTCTGGCCCGAATGCCATCCCGCGGGCCAACTGTACGCGTTACCGTCCTCGTACGTCAGTTCAGACGACCGCTTGTGGACAATGACTTTGCGCTTCGCCGGGTTATTGGCGATGCCCTCCGACCCCGTAGATGGGTCGTCGTAGAGGTTGTGGTGGTAGCTATTGTACTGCGTCCACGACCCGTCATCGTTGGTGCGACCGTAGTGCATCTCCGTGCTGAACATCCCGACAGTCTGATAGTCGTCGTCGGTCGTCCACGAGGCGTTTAGACGGTTCAGGACAAACGGGTAATGCGAGTGACCCATCCGACCGGTCTCGCTGTGCATCTCACGCCACGCCTGCAGACACTCGTCGTAGAACAGATTGTCGTCGTTGAGTTGAAAATGGACGTTGACGCCGTGAGTGGCACCTGTGACGTAGGCCTTTACGTCCTCGCATCCGATGGCGTCGCCGGTGGAGGTGACTCCCTCACCATCCATCCTCACCACCTTGGGCCGCGTGGGACTGCTCGTGGTTGGTCTGCGATGCTCTCCGTGGAAGGCTTTCAGGGCTATCCATACGTTGCCAGCATAGTCTAAGGTGGTGTGTTTAAGTGTGTCCCGAGTGGGATGGCACATTCATGACTAGAACGTTCGAATTGACGGAACAGTTAGGCACTTGTACGCATATGTGACTTTGTGGAGTTTCCTGCTCCTAGGGCTATCCCCCTCGTCAACCACCTCAGGTCTCCACTTTCTGAACTGTCCGTGCTACAGAGCAAGAGTAGCGCGTTCAAGAGTGCCGGCCAATCCTGCGGGAATGGTGGTCACGATTCTGCCGTCGGAGAGGGTTCTGACGGCAGTCCTCTGTTCACGTAGGTTACCACACGTGATTGTTTACATGTGTTTCTTCATTTACTCTTCCGAGATACCGTAAACAGACTCTGGTACATCTCTCTCGTCTCTTCAAACACGAAGTTCCTGCTTGGGGTGTAGCTCACCCGTTCTCATCGCAGAAGGACTCCTCATTCACCCTCTTCGTTTCCGCCTGTACTCTTGGGAGAGTCCGAACAACAGCAGTACATACGTCGTCAAAGAACCAGAGGTCGTCATTCCAGTCCTCCTCAAAGGACTCTAGACGGTCAACTGCATCTACAAGCAAGCGCACTTGCCGCTCTAACTCCAACAACCGTTCTCCGTACTCCTCCTGTGTTACCGGCTCCGACCTAGTCTCTACATTTAGAGTATCAAGTGACTGATTTCCCCTGTCTGTGAGAGTGGCCGTCCGCGGAGAATCGCCCGGACCAGTGTTCCGGTCAGCATACCCGACCAAGATATGTCCCATCTCTTCAAGTTTCCCAAACCGATACCGAGTCTTCTCGGGGCTGAATCCCGTTTCGCGTCGGATTGTCGTGGTGGTCACGTCCGTACCACCGTGCTTTGCTACTGACTGAAGAAATCGCGCATCGCTCTCATCGAGATGTTTCGCCATACGCATAGGACTCGAATACGACACTAATGGCGTGTCGCCACCCCAAGACAACTAGTTCACCGCTTGTTGAGCCCTTCTCTTGTGGACACCTGTTTACCCGCGTCTCCGTCACCCTCTCCTTGGGACCACCCTTCTAACGAGCGAAAGAAGATAGGGTATCTCCATATGTGTAGGAAACCCTCGCGTATCTCAGATAGGCCGACGAGATAGACATCCAGTCTGTTCTGAAGTGGTTGTTCCACAACAGATATATTAGTTCATTAGAAAGGGTTGCGACATGGGTTCAACTCGCGGAGTATCCTCCACGGAGAGATTCCGATGACTGAGGGTGTCATCGCCGACTACGTCTCTCCGAGCGAAGAGATTCAAGCATCTGATGGGACGATAGACCCGTCCGGTCTACTTGACGAGGTTTCACTCTACAATCTCTATGATGAGCGTGATTCACCAGAGCAAGACGCGGAACGAATCCTCGACATCACGTACCCAACCCAGACGCTGACCGCGATTATCAAAAATACTGCTCGTAAGCTTAGTGGGGATGTCGACTTCTCTGAAGGGGGTCAAATCGTCGGTGGCGAATACGGCAGTGGGAAGAGCCACATCGAACTCGTCGTCTATCACCTCTTTAACTCGCCAGACATTGGTCAACGATGGCTAGACCAACGAGGAATCGACATAGAACTCCCGAGCGAGACGCGAACAGCCGCGCTCCAGATGTTCAATCTGGACAAGAACTACAACCGGCTATCGGAAGCGGTTGGCGATTATCTCGGTATTGACGAGTGGGCCGAGGGTACTGACCTTCCCCAGGTTCACGAGATAAGGGACACGCTTGAGGACACACCAACGCTCGTCCTCATTGATGAGCTTGAGCGGTGGTTTGGGATGGCCAGCCGTGCCGAGTACGAGGAGGACAACCTCGCATTCCTCCAAAACCTGCTTGAAGCCGCTGGGCGTGACGATACCCCTCTGAGCGTCTTCGTCTCACTCCTCTACAACGACGAGGAGATACAAGCGATTACTCAACGGACGAATCCGTTCACTCACGACCTCTCGTCCCGGCGCGACGAGAAAATCGACTTCATCCTCCACCGTCTCATCGGTTCCGTTAATGACGCGGACGGTGTCTCTGCTCTGGCGAAGGAGTACACCGATGTGTACCGTCAGAACGACCAGATACAGCTTGAGGATTACCACGATATGCAGGAGCGTATCGAGCGCTACTATCCCTTCCACCCGCTCTTGCTGAATCTCTTGATGGAGAAATACTCTGAACAGCGAATCAGTTCGGACGCACGCGGGCTCCTCCGCTTCCTGACCGAGATTCTCCGAGACAATTTCTCTGAGGTGGACTTCATACTCTCCGGGAATGTGGACGTGTTCGCGTACACCGACCGCTTCCAGTACATCGACGGCGAACTGGTCGGAAAATACGTCAACGACTACCACCGACTTCAGAAGCCCGACGGAACGTTCGACGAATTCCACGAGGAGCTACTCAATATCGTTCTGCTCCACAGTCTCGCGCGCGCGGGAGAAGAGGGGGCGAACAAGCGCCAGATGCTGATGGGTACGATGCGGAAAGGGGTCAACGCTCATCGAATCATCCAGATATTTACCGAGGAGGTCTACGGCCACGCATGGCACGTTCATCGTATCAACGGCGAGTACGCGTTTGACGTAGACGAGAATCCTGCCGCGCGAATCGAGAAGAAGGCCCAAGACATCCACAAACACGACGCGATTCACCGTGTGGAGTCCCTCGTTCGAGAAGACCTCTTCGACGGCCACAACAACGTCTACATCCTCGACCCAGTCAACACCGAGCAGGACATCCCCGACAACAAGACACTGAAGATTGTCGTCTCGCTCGGCGCGAAGCGGAGCTACGACGAAGACTTCGAGGAACTCACTACGGGACAGAGTCGGGAGTTCAACAACACGCTCGTCCTCGTCACGCCGGAGAAACGGTCAAGCGTCGATAAGAACACCGGCATCATCGAACTCGCACGAAAAGTCGTCGCCGGAGAACAGCTCACCCGCGAAGAAGACGTTCTCCCCGAAGGCTTCGACGAGATTGACGAGCAGAACTACCAGAGTCTCCGGGACCGCGTCCGTGACAAGTATGGCACTGTCCACACGTCGACGGAGCGCGGCCTGTTCCCGCAAGACCTTCCGACCGGAGGCAACGTCGACTTCTACGCGGCGACAGTCGAGGTCGTCAAACCGGACAGCAGTCAGCTTCGCTCGGAAGTCAAGAACGTCGTCAAGGAAGCTGGTGCCAAGGGTATCCAGTACGAACACCTCAAGAACGACTTCTATCGTAATCCGAAGTTCACGACGCTCACCAGCGAAGACGAACTCGAAGACGCCATCGACTCGCTCTGTCGTGACGGAGTCATCCAGGTCGGCAACTACTTCGAGAAGCGCGTCGGAAGCCTCGGGAGCGATACGACCCTGCTTCACGAGCAGTATCTGGAAGAGGAGGAAGACGACAAAGACGAGTCGACCATCACTATCGACACGACCGGAACATCCTCCGGGTCCTCGAAAGCCAGCAATGGCGGTACCGCATCAACGGGTACGACAACTCAGTCCGATACAGGACCCAAAGAGAAGGACGAGGCTTTAACCGCCTTTGAGTGCCCGCAGTGTGGCTCCGAATTGGAAGGCTCAAAGTGTAGTGAATGCGGCTTCGAGTTTAGTGCGAGCGACGTGCGTGAAGAGAAAGTCTCGGTCGAGGGGCTCGATACCGAGGATATGCTCGATGCGTTCGGTATTGAGGAAGAGAGTGGACCGAAGATTCGTCCTCACCCCATTATGGGGACGCTGGACGCCGACAACAAGCCGGACATCATCGACACGCTGGAACGCGAACTCGGGATAGAGTGGGAAATCCACGAGACAGAAATCACGGTCGATGGGACGTTGACCGCAGACGAACTCTCGGACTACGGTATTAGCGCGAGTACCCTTGACCAGCAGGTCTCGCTCACGGAGACGTTCACAATCGAGCTTGACGAACCGATGAACAAACAGTCGTTCTTGGGGCTCGTGATGGACCTGAACGTCCCCGAACACGCTTCGCTCTCGGTCAAGCTGAAGGTGAACAAGGGTGAGTGAAGGACTCTACGGACAGTCGGAGTTCGACGCGCTCCTGACCGAAGAGAACGTCTTCGACGGGGTCTTCGAGTGTCTCCGTCGAATCTGGGGCACTGAGGATGCGCTCGGTGAGCGTAAACTCGGAGGGTCGGAGTATCGAACCCGCCTGCTCGAACGCGAACTCGCCAAACTGTACCCACCGCTCTACGACGAGCTTGCCGAGCAGATGGGTGACCACCCCATCACGTCGCTTGAAGAGGGCTGTGGGGTCATCATGGATGCGCTCAGTCTCCGCGAGGGGTTCCGTCTCGAAAAGGAACTCACGGACGAACACGGATGGGACGTGTCGCTCACGTGGGCTCCCATCGAGCGCCTCCCAAGTGAGACACAGTTCATCTGCCGGGAGTGGTTCAACGCTCACAGTCCGTCAGCGGTCAACCGCGACGACTACCGTTACATCGGTGACCTCGACGTTCCACAGCTTCCGGGCACGTCGCCGGAATACGTCTGGACGCGTCATCCCGACAAACGGCTCGAAGCGGCACTCGAAGGGAACTACTCGACCGAGGAGGTCGAAGACATCTACGAGGACGCGAAGGGCCTGCTGGAGGACATCGTCCACGAGAGTGTCCACACGGAGTTCCTCGTCACGAGCGACCACGGCTACGTCAACCACCTCGGAACGTCTCCGTACACGCTCTCGGACGAGCTAGAAGAGTCGTTAAAAAGTAAGTTCAGTAGTCGCTTTACCGAGGTCTCGAACAGCCAAGCGTTCCAACTGCTCGAACGTGCGAACATTATTCAACGAGAAGGTGACCACTACGTCGTACGCGGTCACCACAAGTGGACGAAGCGAGGCGCGACGAAGAAGATTATGCACGGTGGGTTCAGCCTGCCTGAGTGCATGACCCCTGTACTGCGTATCAACACAAACACGATTGGAGGTAACTAAAAATGGAAACTTGGGACAAACTCCCTCTCAACTTGATGGATAAGTTGGCTGAGAAAGAGACGTATCGACGCGACGTGTACCGACCCATCTACTCAATGCACAAGTGGTGGGCACGTCGTCCCGGTTCGACGTTCCGCTGTCTAGGTCTCGCGGCACTGACTGACGACACCATCAGCAAAGACGACATCCTAACTGAGCGCAACAGCGGGAGTCACGACGGTCTCTACATCGACTCATACGACGAGCGAATCAATCCGAACGACGAACACATCGACCGGGACATAACCGTTCTCGACCCCTTCGCTGGTGGTGGGACGACGCTGGTCGAACTCAATCGACTCGGTGCAGACGTTATCGGGTATGAACTCAACCCCGTTGCGTGGTGGACTGAGAAAAAGTCGATGGACGACGTGAACCTTGATGTCCTTGAACGTGAGTTCGACCGAATTCTCGAAGAGACGCGTGAAGAACTCGGAGAATACTACACGACAGTTGACCCAGATACGGGTCAGGAGTGCGAAGTCCTCTATTACTTCCAGTCACAGCGGATTCCCTGTCTTACCTGCGAGGAAGAGGTACAACTCTTCCCGCGGTACCAACTTGCGAAGACGAAGAAGACGCGACCTGGTGCGCTCTACTGTCCGAATCAGGATTGTGGTGACCGCATCATCGAATTGAAGAACCGAGATAAGGGTCTGAACAAGGGAACGGATGTTACAGTTCGGAATGGCGAGACTGTGACCGTCTCCGAAGACGGGAACGAAGTCTGTCCGAACTGTGGGCATGAATTTGCCCCGAACAATGGAACCTATAGCCGAAGTAAGTATACCTGTTCGAACGGCCATAAGCACGACGTTAAGGAAACACTCCAGCGCAAAGATGAGAAGCCATCCTTTGACCGATTCGCAATCCAATACGTGGATGCACGTGGCCAGAAGAAGTTCAAAGAATTTGATGACGACGACGCAGAACGCGTCGATGAAGCTCGAAATCACTTTGAGAGATTAGCCGAAGCGCTACCAATCCCCGAGCAAAAGCTCCCAGAAACCAGTTCACGCACAGGTACGGGCCGCCTCAAGAATTACAACTATGAGCGATTTGACGAACTATTCACATCTAGACATTTGCTTACGTTCGGACTCTTACTCAAGAAGGCACTAGACGTTCGTGAGAAAGAGTTTGCCGACGCAGGTGCGCAGAATATCTCTGAATTCCTGGTTACTGCAATATCAAACAATATTGAGTACAATGGTCAGTTGGTGAAATGGCACTATGGTCAGTCCAAGTCAGGCCATGTTTTTGAGCGGCATGCGTTCATACCGAGAGTCCAACCTATCGAAGGGAATCCACTAAACCACGAAGGGAATTCTAATGCTCTTCAAAACTTCTTTGACAAAGTTCATGAGGCAAAAAAATACTGTGAGCGTCCATTCGAAAAGATAAAGAATAATCAGACCGGAGACGTTGAACAGTTCTACGTAGACAGCGAGTCAATCTCCGAAGACCGAGTAATAAGTCTCAACTGTAAAACCTCTGAACGCCTTGATGAAGAGAACGAGTCCGTAGATTACGTTATCACTGACCCACCCTACTACGACAACGTAGAGTATTCAACTCTTTCAGATTATTTCTATGTATGGCTTAGCGCGAGCTTGGAAGGACAATACGAAGAATTCAAGTCCGATTTCGCTCCGAAAGCTCGGGAGATAATAGCCGAGGAGAAAGCCAACAAGGACGAAGAGTTCTTTGTTAATTCCCTTGCAAACGTCTTCTCAGAGTGTAATCGTGTTCTCAAGCCAGACGGAGAAATGGTGTTCACTTACCACCACAACGAGAATGAAGCGTGGTCGGTGATATTGGAAGCGCTAATAAAGAGTGGGTTCACCATCACTGGCGCTTACCCGGTACAGTCAGAGATGCCAAATAATCCTCACATCTCCGAACTTGACAACGCAGAGTACGACATTCTCGTCTACGCCAACAAGGAACGCATCGACGAGGAACTCACGCTCGGCGGTCTTCGGAAGAACCTCTTCTTCGAGTTGCAAGACCTCGCCGCAGAGGAACGTGAGCGACACGAGGACCTCTCGAAAGCTGACCTCGGTGTCATTCTCCGTGGCAAGTGTATGTACTACTACTCGAAGCATTACCCGAATGTGTACTCCGACGGCGAGGAGGTCGGCATTGACGAGGCACTCGACACGGTCGACTCCGTCATTGAGCAGGTTCTCGAAGGCTCGGTTAACCTTCCAGCGAGTATCGACTCGCTTACGCAAGCGTACGCCGCGTTTTGCCAGCGAGGAAGCGAGTCCTTCGACGACCTGAACAAGACTCTGCTTGGGAAGAACCTGAACGTCAGCGACCTTGAAGACGAGAAGCTCGTGAAGGGGCCACGCGAGAAGAAGGAACCCGTTCCCGCCGACGAACGCGTTCGCTTTATCGAGCGGAAGCTCAACAAGAACGGTAGTGACGGAGAGGCTCTGCTGGACATCGACAAGGTGCAGTACCTCTATCATCTGTACAAGACAGACCAGAACACGACGGAGTACCTTAAGGACTGGAAGAGCGGCGACCGACAGGAACTCGCCGAGTTCATGTCCGAAGTGACCGGTGACGAGCGCTACGAAAGCGTGATGGAGATGAGCCTCAGCCAGTTTTGACCATGCTTCAACCAGGATACAACCTCGTGACGAAGTCGGTCGCCGAGACCGAGAGCGAACTGGCCGCGCTGGAGTTCTTTAGGCGGGTCGACGCCGACGAAGATATGGAGACACCGGTCTCGGTGACTGGACTCACCGACCTGCTTTACAACGCGGATGAGAGCGAACGCCAAGACATATTAACCGAACTTCGACAGACGCTCCGAAAGAGTCGGTCGCTCGGGTCGATGGACGCCGTTCAGTTCATCCTCGACGGGCAGTTCGTCGACGACGTAGAGTTCCGGATTCGAATCGAACGGAGCGGCGACGGCGTCTACCTTGACGTTGGCCAGATGTTCGTCGAAGAACCGCGTCAGATGAGCGGAACTCACGCAGTCGCTCGAAAGTAATACCGGGGGTCAGTTCCTCCGGTCGGAATCGAGGGTGCGCGCAAGCATTTCCGCCTATAACATCAGTTATATAACATCTTATCCCACGAGTCTATTACCTATATCCTTCGATTGAGATACTCTAAGTCCGCGTTTTAGAACAGCATCCATACATTTCAGACTCTGAATAAAACTTGAAAGAGCGACACAGATTTATAGGACATTCTCGTCGCCGGCGATGTGACATGAAATCGAAACCAACCACCATGCCGCTCGAAAATGCGGCCCGCAACTTGGTCGAAGCAGGGTGTCTCGCACTCGTCTACGATGAAGAACTGGCCCAGAACGGTAGGTTCCTGTTCAACATCTACATTGACGGGTCGCTCCACAACTGGCTCTTCACCGACAAGGAGATACCAACCGAGTCGGAAGCCGCGGTGGCACGTGCAAACCACGTTCTCCGAGACGTTGAGACTGTCATGTGGGAAGGCGAATCGTATGCGTTTCAAACTGAAGTCGACAACTACGGAATAGCCACGCTCGGTAAACGGCCTCTCTACATTAACGAGAGGGTGGCTTCTGATGAAGAATTCGCCTTCGCTGAACACACGGTCGAAAAAGGGCTCTCTATCGTCGCCGACATGGTCCCAGGTGGTGAGTAAGATGGACTACGACGACGCTGTCGACCTCGTCGACAACCTCGGACGCGAAGACGGCTGGGCAGTGCGATTCGCCCGGGATGGAGAAGAACACAAACTGAACGATGGTGCGACCCTTTACATCTGCGAGAAATGGGGTCGAACCTACGTCAACATCTGTCTTGACCACCGACACGCGTCATATCGAGTTGACGCGAAAGTCCAGCAGGCAGTCGAAAGCTACCTGTAGCGAGACTGGAATAGACACTTTCGATAACGTCAGTCGCCGAATACAAAACATGTCTTCTGAGAATCTAATAAATTCCGAATCGAAGAACCGAGTTTCTCGGTATTTAGAAGCGAATCCCGACAACAAACGACAACGATGTGTTGTTGAAGAAGGAAGACTAGGCGGGGAGACTACAATAAAGACTCGAATTGCGAATCGCCCAGTAACAGTCGACAAGCGTCTCTCCAAGGAACAGCGAAGCAAAGTACGAAACATAATTCTCGACATCTCACCGGTAGCGAAGGCATGCTTCGCAAATTCTCTCCGTGCATGGCACGAGTACCCCGAGTTTGATTATGTCGAGGGATACGCGATGTACGACGGGTGTGACTTTCCGTTCGAACACGCTTGGCTCGCTCTTGACGGACTACTCGTTGACATCACAACCGATGGGTTCGACGACTACTACGGGGTCCACTTCTCAGATGAGGTGTTGCTCACTCACTACTACGATTTCGGTGTCGAGACGGAAATATGGGGCATCATCGGAAATCACAAGAATCGGTTCAAGTATCTACGGTCACGAGGCTACTTCTAGTCTTAACAGCGCTCTCTGTTCGCTTGGTGACACTACATATTCGTCGTGGTCGCAGTTTCACCATATGGTCCCCAAATTGCAATTCCTCGTTACTCTAAGTGTCCGTGAGCCCTGTGACAGAGTGTAGTTGACTACTCTTGCCTTACAGGGAGGGCGGGGACACCGGGCCACCCCCAATGAGAGAGTTTGATTTCGGTCCCGCAATCCACGTGGTGTCGCTAACAGCCTCCAGCCGCTCTTTCTCAACCATCACTTCGAGTGAGGTTCGAATGACGTCGGTGTGGGCTTCCTCAATTCGTTCGCTTTCTACTGCCTCGACGACCTCAGAGAATTCGACTCGTCCCTTGGTGATGAGGTGGTTCCTCGCTGTGAACCAAACAACGGCACTGAGGTACGTGGTGTCTTCGTCGAGTTGGTTCTGAGTTTGGTTTCTGCGTTTCATCAATTCCCTCGACGAGAGATGTCCCATATGAATTTTACTACCCGGTTACATTGATGCGGTGTACATGTCTCCGCATTCGTTGCGTTCTCGCTCCTCAGAGTACGTTTTGCGAGCCATATTCTCAGAAGGCGTCAAGTCCGGTTTGTTCACCGTTATCAGCGTCGTCGGTCACGAGCGCCGACCGTTCGTTTGTACGGAATGAGCGGGGGAATGCGTCCTCAACAGTATCTATCATTTCCTCTGTGATAACAGGGTCTTCCCCGACCTCCCATTCGACATCGTTCTCTGTCTCCAACACATACAGTTCAATTACTGCACGCTGTAGCTCAGTAAAGTAGGCATCCTCATCATAACAGAATTGGCAGGTCTTCTTCCAAAAAGAGGGAGTGACGAACCGCTCACCAAGGAGTCCGTGACGGAGACACGTACGCTCTTCGACGTCTCCGATAGGTCGGAACTCCACGTCCACTGTCCTGTCTGTATCTGCCTCAATTACGTAGTATCCGCCGTAAATAGCGTCTGCTCCGTGGTTACTCGTCCGATAGAGGAAGCTAGTATCTACAATATTGCCGATGGAACGACCATTGTGCGTGTCGCCCGATACTGAGAGAAGACCGTCGAATCGCGGTGGCGTTGCTTTCCAGTAGTGCGTCACTCGTACGATAGGGTTCTCAACAACCTCACTCGGTGGCGCAAGTTGAGCAAACGTGAGGTCGCCTACCTCAACGAATTCCTCCTCAGGGATGTGGGTGCCCGCTGGCAGGTCGTTAGGTTTGAACTGGTCGAGGCCGCGTCCGTCGCGGTTTCCGAAGACATACACGAACTCACTGCGGTCGGCTAGCGTTTCGAGATGAGGCGTTATCTCTGAGAGTGGTTCCTGAGCCGTCGGATAGCCGTCGAAGAATAAATTGGTCAAGTCTCCCGTGTGAATCACGTAGTCGAACTCCTCGCCCGCGGTGTCCTCGACTACTCGTCGAAGTGACTCTGCATCGCCGTGGTTATCACCACAGCAGAGAAACCGATACGTCTCACTCATACGCGGATGAGCGCATAGCCTGCTGAAAAAGATTGTGTGTCATCAGATTACTGTCTGACCACCATCCGACGAAAGAGCAGGATTCGATACCGTAGGTTGATAGTCCCGGGCGGATTCGAACCGCCGTCGAAGGCTCCAAAGGCCCTCATGATTGGCCACTACACCACGGGACTGCGCGCCGGCGGCGGCGCGGGCACACGCTACCCGCGTCAGCGGACGCGACGCCTCCCCGTACCGCCTCGGAAAACTAAGCCGTTCCGGAACCGTCCCACGCCCGCCGGCGGATGTCGAACCCGTCGCACTCGGGGCACTGCTGTCGGTTCATCTCGAACGCCGCCCCGCACCGGGTGCACTCGAACGTCAGCGCCGTCTCTGTCTCCCGCGCGATACCGACGAACCGCTTGAGCCGCTCCGCGACACCCCCGCCCATTCGTGGTCACTTCTCTCGAATCGTTCGACTTAATTCTCACGTATCGGAATCGATACACGTCCGACGACCGTCCGCCGACGTATCAGTCGGCTGGACTCTCCTGCTCGACTTCGAGGTACCGGCAGGCGTCCGTCTCCGCGTCGAAGCAGTCCGGGCACTCCTCGGACCGGTCGATGATGGTGTCGAGTCGCTCGGCCACGGTGTCGTCGATTACGGCTTCGAGCGAGTGCGCTTCCGCGCGGAACTCCTCGACTTCGAGGACGTTCGCGAGGAAGCGCTCGATGATACAGTAGTTCGAGAGCGCCTCGCGCGCCCGCACGATGCCGTCGTCGGTGAGCGAGACGCCCTTGTACTTCTCGTGTTCCGCCAGCCCCCGCCCCTGGAGTTTCCCGATCATCTCGTTCGCGCTCGCGGGACTCACGTCGAGTGCGTCCGCGACCGACCCGGTCGAAGCGGGGCCGTCTTCCATCTCTTGGACGAGGTAGATCGCCTTGAGATACTGGTCTGCCGTGTTCATATCACGCTCGTCGCTCCATCACGTCGGTCACCTCTTCGACCCCCTCGGCCTCCTCGGCGCGGATGCTCCTGAGGGTGTCGAGCAGGCGGTCGCGGTCCACCGAGTACTCCGCGTCGCTCTCCTCGATGGCGGCGATGAGGTCGTCGTAGAACTTGTACGCCGTCTCCTCGTTGCAGAGCTGGTCGTAGAGGACGCCGTCGAAGTCGTCCGGTTTCGTGCTCCCGTACTGCGCCTCCACGAGCGCCTGTATCTCCTCGAACGGCACCGACTCGGCGTCGAGTTCCGCGATGAGCGCCTCCAGCCGTTCGCGGTGCTCGGCCGACTCCTCGGCGGCGTCCGCGAGGAGCGCCTCGAGAGCCGGGTCGAGTTCGGCGTCCATCGCCCGATGGTGGTGGTGCGACCGCGCCTCGACCACCTCCTCCAGCACGACCCCGATCTGGAGGAGGCGCGCGAGTTGGTGGTCGGAGGCGACCCGCTGGCCGACGCTCACGGTCGGGTCACCCCGAGGCGGTCGGTCGGCGATACCGTACGCATCGTCTCCGTGTCGGGGGACCGCGGCCTTAAGCCGTTCCCCTCGGCGGTCGACTGCCAACCCTCAAGCCCGCGGGTCCCCTACCGCCTCCGATGACGCAGAGCCGCGACCGCGTCGCGCTTGCGGGGGTCGTCTTCGCCGTCATGCTCGCGCAGACGCTCGTCTACCCGGGCGTGGACCTCCTCGCGGTCGCGCTCGGCGGCGAGGGCGTCGTCGCCCCCACGCTGTTTCTCGCCGTCGAGTTCGCGGCGTTCGCGCTGTTCGCGGGCGTCTGGGGGCCGCCAGCGACGCGGTCGGCCGCCGCCGCCCGCTCGTCGTGCTCGCGGCGCTCGGCGGCGCGGCCGGCTACCTCGCGCTCGCGAGACTTGGGGGGAACGTCTCGTTCTCGCTCGCGCTCCTCCTCCGGGGAGCGCAGGGGGCGCTGACCGTCGGCGCGTTCTCGCTCGCGGTCAGCGCGCTCGCCGACCTCGGCGGCGGCAACGGGCGGAACATGGGCGCGGCCGGTATCGCCATCGGCCTCGGCACCGCCGTCGGCGCGCCACTCGGCGGGCGGCTGTACGAACTCGACACCTTCGCCCCGCTGTACGCCGCGACGGGGCTACTCGCGCTCGCGAGCGTCGTCACGCTCGCGGCGCCCGACCGTGCCCCCGCGAGCGAGTCCGAGAGGGGCCTCGGCGCGCTGGTCGCGGGGCTGCGCGACCGCCGAACCCTCGCCGTCCCCTACGCGTTCGGGTTCGTCGACCGCCTCACGGCGGGCTTCTTCGCGCTCGTCGGGACGCTGTACTTCCGGGAGGCGTTCGGGCTCGGCCCGGCCGCGACTGGACTCCTCCTGGCGGCGTTCTTCGCGCCGTTCGCCCTGCTCCAGTACCCGTTCGGCGTGCTCTCGGACCGCGTCGGCCGCGTCGTGCCCGTGGCCGCGGGGTCGCTCACCTACGGGCTCGTGGTCGTCGGCGTCGGCCTCGCGCCGACCGTCGCCCTCGTCGCCGCGGGGATGGTGCTCGTGGGCGTGCTCGGTGCGCTGATGGCGCCCGCGACGATGGCGCTCGTGGTCGACATCGCGGGCGACGACGAGCGGGGCGTCGCCGTCGCCGGGTTCAACGCCGCCGGGAGCCTCGGCTTCCTCGCCGGGTCGCTCGTCGGCGGTGCGGTCGCGGCGCGCTACGGGTTCCTCGCGGCGTTCGGCGTCGCCGGCGGGACGGAGGTGGTGCTCGCGCTCGCGACGCTTCCGGCCCTGTTGCGTCTCGGCCGGCGGGCCGGCCGGACCGCCGTGTTCAGCGGGGACTGACCCCCTCGTCCGACGCGCCGGTCGCCGGCCCGGCGTCCCGCACGGCTCTCGCGTCCGCCGCGACGACCCGCCCGACGGCGTACCCGACCGCGCCCAGCGGGACTCCCCCGAGTGCACCCCCACCGAGGACGACGACGAGCGTCCGGACCCCGACGCGGCCGGCGGGACCGAAGCCGAGGACGACGACGCGGCCGCGGCGGTCACGCAGGCCCACCCGACCAGCGCCGGGACGACGAGGCCCCGACCGGTCGCACCCAGCGCCGCGGCGGCGACGAGTCCGACGGCGGCTGGGACCGGCGTGAACGCAGTCGGCCGCCCGACCACGACGGCCCACAGCGCCGTCGCCGTCGCGGCGAGGACGGGTCCCGCGAGGGCGCGACCGACCGACCGAGTGCCGGCGCCGAGAGACAGGTGCGTCCGGAGCGGCCCGTCGCCGAGTCGCGTCCACCCGCCGACCGCGAACGCGGCGGGCGCCACGGCGAGAGCCGGTCCGAGCCCGGTCCACGCGGCCGCGCGGAGCGCGCGGGCCGCGAGCGCCGGCGTGAGGGGATTCAGCGGCGCTGTCGACGCGACCTCGGTGCCAGCGAGCGGGAACCACACGCAGACGGCGCCCGCGAGGACGCCCCCGCGCGTCCGGCCCGCCGTGAACGCGAGCAGCGCCCCCGCCACGACGGCGGGACCCGCGAGCGGGACCGAGGGACAGGCGGGCCGCGACGAGCCGAATCGCCGGCGGAGCGCGGCGAGGAGAGCAGCGACCGCACAGACGGCGGCGCTGGCGCGCGGGCGCGGACCGACCGCGAGGAGTCGGAGGGAGGACACGGCCGGCAGTGGTGACCCCGACGGAGGTAAGCTTCGTGGGCACGGCGAAAAGCGGCGGCGCGGGCGCTCGGGGATTCGCGTCCGGAGTGAAGCGAACTCCGGGTCGCCGAAACGGGAACGGGACCCGCGAGCGGGGGGCGGGGAGGCGGGAGCCGCGCCGCTCTACCGCAGGCGCTGCTGGATGAGGTCGCTGATGTCCTCGCGGAGTTCGTCGACCTCGACCTCCTCGAGGACGGGCACGAAGAACCCCTCCACGAGCATGTTCCGGGCGGTCAGTGGCGGGATGGCACGGGAGGTCATGTAGAACAGGTCCTCCCGGTCGACCTGCCCGACCGTCGCGGAGTGGGACGCCTCCGTGTCGTGGTTGTGGATGATGAGCTTCGGGGAGGCGTCGGCCTCGCTCTCGTCGCTCAACATCAGGGTGTTCTCGCGCTGGTAGCTGGACGTGTCCCAGGCGTCGCGACCGACGTCCTGGACGCCCTCGTACACCGAGCGCGCCCGCTCGTCGAGCACGCCCCGGGTGACGAGGTCGGCGGTCGTGTGCTCGGCGTTGTGCCAGACGCGCGCGTTCACGTCGAAGTGCTGGTCGCCGTGACCGAAGAACGCGCCCACGATCTTCGTCTCCGAGGAGTCGCCGTTCAACTCGGTCTCGATGTCCGACCGGGTGAGCCGGGAGCCGAGGTTCCCCTCGATCCAGTTGACCGTGGAGTAGGTGTCGGCGTCGCCGCGCTTCAGCGTGTACGTGTACGACTCCTCGTCGAGGTTCTGGAGCGAGCCGTACTGGACGTAGGAGTTCTCGCCCGCGTCGACCTCGACGAGGTTGCTGAAGTAGCGCTCGGCGTCCGCGCCGACGTCCTCGCTCTCGCCCGTCTCGGTTCGCTCGAGTATCGTCACGGAGGCGTTCTCCTCGGTGACGACGAGCGTGTGGCTGAACAGCGACCGGGAGTTCATCTCTGCCCGCACCTTCACGTCCTCGGCGTCGACGCCCTCCGGGACGTAGATGAACGTGCCCGTCGTGAACAGCGCCGTCGACAGCGCGGTGAGGTAGTTCGTCTCGGGGTCCGTGACCGAGCCGAACCGCTCCTCGACGAGGTCGCCGTGTTCCTCGAGCGCCTCGGTGAACGGGAGCACCTCGACGCCGTCGGCCGAGACGCGCTCCGTCTCGTCCGCCTGATTCAGCGGGTCGACGAGTTCCTCGAAGTCGAGGTCCTCGAGGTTCGTCCACCGGCGGCCCGGCGTCTCGATGACGTCCGGCAACTCGAGTTCTTCGAGCGCGCGGAACGCGGCGAGGCGGCGTTCGAGCAGCCACTCCGGCTCCTCGCGCTCCTCGGAGATGGTGTGGATGGAGTCCTCCGAGAGACTCAGTGGCACCTGCGTGCTCATTACCCGAGCGAGCCCTCCATCTCGAGTTCGACCAGCCGGTTGAGTTCGACCGCGTACTCGATGGGTAGTTCCTCCGTGATGGGCTCGATGAACCCCGAGACGATCATCTGCTTGGCGTCGTCGTCGTCCAGCCCTCGGGACTGGAGGTAGAAGACGTCCTCGTCGCCGATCTTTCCGACGGTCGCCTCGTGGGCGACGTCCACCGTCGACTCGTTGATCTCCATGTACGGCATCGTGTCCGAGGTGGACTCGTTGTCGAACATCAGCGCGTCACACTCCACGCTGGTCGAGGAGTCGTGCGCGCCGTCGGCGATGTGGACCAGCCCGCGGTAGTTGGTGCGCCCGCCGTCCTTGCTGATGGACTTCGACTCGATGGTCGACTTGGTGTTCGGTGCGTTGTGGTACACCTTCGCGCCGGTGTCGATGTTCTGGCCTGCGCCAGCGAACGCGATGGTGATGTGGTTGTCGCTCGCGCCGCGGCCCTTCAGGATGGACGAGGGGTACAGCATCGTCGCTTTCGACCCCATCGACCCCGATATCCACTCCATGCGGCCGCCCTTCTCGACGAGCGCGCGCTTGGTGTTGAGGTTGTACGTGTTCTTCGACCAGTTCTGGACCGTCGAGTACTGGACGTGCGCGTCCTCGCCGACGAACACCTCGACGCCGCCCGAGTGGAGGTTGAACGCGGAGTACTTGGGCGCACTGCAGCCCTCGATGTAGTGGACCTCGCTCCCCTCCTCGGCGACGATGAGCGTGTGCTCGAACTGGCCCATCCCCTCGGAGTTCATCCGGAAGTACGCCTGCACGGGCATCTCGACCGTGACGTCCTCGGGGACGTACACGAACGACCCGCCCGACCAGACCGCGCCGTGGAGCGCGGCGAACTTGTTGTCGCTCGGCGGGACGCACGTCGTCATGAAGTGCTCGCGCACGATGTCCTCGTGCTCGCGGACGGCCTCGTCCATGTTGCAGAAGACGACGCCCTTCTCCTCCCACCGCTCCTGCATGTTCTGGTAGACGACCTCGGACTCGTACTGCGCGCCGACGCCCGAGAGCGCGTTCTTCTCGGCCTCCGGAATGCCGAGTTTGTCGAACGTGTCCTTGATGTCGTCCGGGAGTTCGGTCCAGTCGTCGACGCCGCCGCGGGTGTCGACGTCGGGCCGGATGTACGGGACGATCTCGTCCACGTCGACCTCGCTCAGGTCGGGCTGGCCGGGCCAGTCGGTCGGCATCGGCATCGCGTGGTACTGCTTCAGGGCGCGGAGGCGCCGCTCCAGCATCCACTCCGGCTCGTCCTTGTCCTCGGAGATGGCGCGGATGGTGTCCTCCGTCAGCCCCTTCTCAGAGCGGTAGGCCGACTTCTCGTCCTTCTTGAAGTCGAACCGGTCCTCGGTGTCGGTCTCTTTCAGGTGGTCTTGATCGGAACTCATATTCGTTATCGTGTTAGATTACGTCTCTAGCCTTATGGCACTTTGCTAGGGACGCGTCGTTACGCGGTCCCGTACACTTCGTCGCGGACCCAGTCGTACCCCTTGTCCTCGAGTTCCTCGGCGAGCGAGGCGTCGCCGCTCTTGACGATCTCGCCGTCGAGCATGATGTGGACGTGGTCCGGGTCGACGTACTCGAGGATGCGCTGGTAGTGGGTTATCTGGAGGATACCCGACCCCTGCTCGTCGCGCAGGGCGTTGATGCCCTTCGAGACGTCCTGCAGGCGGTCGATGTCGAGCCCCGAGTCGATCTCGTCGAGCACCGCGATGGACGGTTCGAGGATGGCCGCCTGGAGCACCTCGTTCTGCTTCTTCTCCCCGCCCGAGAAGCCCGCGTTGAGGTAGCGGGAGGCGAACTGCTCGTCCATGTCGAGCAGCTCCATCTTCTCCTTGAGGAGCTGCTGGAACTCGGCGACGCCGATGTCGCCCTCCTCGACGTTCCCCTCCATCGGCGAGGTGTCGTAGCCCGCCTCCTCTTCCTCCGCTTCCGGTTCGTCGTCCTCGCCCTCGAACAGCTCCTCCCGTTCCTCGAGTTTGGCGTTGAGCGCCTGCCGGAGGAAGTTCGTCATCGTGACGCCCTCGATCTCCGCCGGGTACTGGAACGCCAGGAAGATGCCGAGCGCGGCCCGTTCGTTCGGCTCGAGTTCGAGCAGGTCCCACGTGAGGTCGTCCTCGTCGAGGTCAGCCTCGACGTCCGCCACGTCCTCCTCCTCGAGGTGGAGCAGGACCCGCCCGCCGGTCACCTCGTAGGCGGGGTGGCCGGCGATGACCTTCGCGGTCGTGGACTTCCCGGACCCGTTCGGGCCCATCAGCGCGTGGATTTCGCCGCTGTTCACTTCCAGATCCACGCCCCGAAGGATCTCTTCGCCCGTCTCTGCGACCTCCGCCCGAAGGTCTCGCAGTTCCAGTGTTGCCATTGTCGTTCTGAGTCTCCTCGTGAGCGAACCGAGGGTAGTTTCGGGGATAATGGTTTCGCATCCGCCTCCGCGCGGTTCGCTAACGCGAAAAATATTTCCCGAATCGGAAATCCCAGTCGCGGGTGCGGGACTACATGAAACTGCCCAGACCCGTCTGTTCCTGCCCGGTCTTGACCTCGTCCCACGACAGCCCGAGCGCCTCGATGACGCGGGCGATGGGGCCCTTGAGGGTCTTGTCGAGCATCTTGTCCCAGTCGACGACGAACTCCCCGGGCACCTCGTCGGCGTACTCGAAGCAGATGACGTCCGGGTCGCGCTTGAACTCGCCGTACAGCGGGTCCGTCTGCGGGTCGAGTCCCTGCGCCTCCATGCGGTCGAAGAAGTCCGGGTGGACCTTCGCCAGGTAGAGGCGCTTCGGTTTCGACCCGCGCTGGAAGTTCGTGCCAAGCATGAGGTTCGCGTACTTCGCGCCGCGCACCTGCGCGGTGTCGGTGTCGTAGCTCTCCAGTCGCTTGCCGATGCCGCCCGGGATGCCGATCTCGGCGAGGTCCGCGTCGCCGTCGAGGAACGCCTGGATCTCGTCGTGAACGTACTCCTTCACCCGTTCGTTGTCCTCCCCGGTGACGATCATCTCGATGACCTCCCGCTGGACCCGCTTGGTGACCGCGGCGATGTCCGACCGCTTGTACTCGAAGCCCGTGATGTCGATGTCGTCGACGTCCTTCCCCTCCTTCCAGACGATGTGACCGGCGTAGCGCTTCTTCTTGCCCGCCTGGAAGAACCGCCGGTAGAGCTTCTCGAACTCGATCTCGAAGCGGTGCTCGTCGGCGTCCAGCTCCTCGCGCGCGAAGTCGTCGTAGCGGCCGTTGATGTGCTCCTCGATGGCGAACGACTGCTCGATGGCGTCGGCCTCGCTCACGTCCGGTCCGAGCGCGAGCATGATGGAGTCGGTGTCCCCGTACGTCACCTCGTAGTCGATTTCGGCGGCCGCCTCCTCGGTGAACTCGATGACGCGCCGGCCCATCGCGGTGATGGCGGCGGCGTTCTCCTTGTCGTACAGGCGGAAGCGGTCCCACCCCGAGACGCCGTACAGCGAGTTCATGATGACCTTCACCGCCGCCTGCTGGCGGTCGAACTGCTCGTAGGCGTCCGAGCCGGGGTCGTACTCGTCGCGTTCGCCCTTCAGCCGCTCGCGCTCGGTCAGCAGTTCGTCGACCATCTCGCGCATCATCCCGTCGGGCTCCTTCCGGAAGCGGGTCCCGTTGGGGGCGCGGTACGTCTCGCCGTCGTACGCGTCCGGGTCCTCCACGATGGTCTCCGGGCTGGCGTTGATGGTCACCATACACATCGGGTACAGCGACTTGAGGTCCAGCACCGAGACGTTCTCCTTCACGCCCGTGATGGGTTCGAACACCGCGCCGCCCTCGAACTCCTCGCCCTCCTGCTGGCCCTTCGTCGGGAGGACGAACTGCCCGAACGCGTTGTGCAGGACGTACATGTCCACCGCGTCGCCGGGCGTGGGGGCGTCCTCCAGTTGACAGCCGACGAACTTGCGCGCCTCGTCCCAGAACGCCACCACGCCCTGTTTGCGGTCGATCTCGACGCAGAGTTCCACGTCGCGGACGTTGTACTCCAGCAGGCGTTCGGGGTCCTGCTCCCACAGGTCGCCGATGTCGCCGGCGTACCGCTCCTTGCCGGCGTCGAGTTCGAGTTCGCCGACCGCGTCCAGGCGATACGACTCCAGTTCGGTGAACTGCGTCCGCTGGTAGGCGTACAGCAGGTCGAACACCACGCGCCCCTTCACGTCCGGGCCGCCCCACCCGGAGCGCCACGTCTCGTTCACGCGCGAGAGGCGGTCCGGCGAGAGGTCGTACTCGCTCTCCGGGTCGAGTTCCTCACACCGGTCGAGGAAGTACGGCGCGTCGAAGTCCTCGAAGTTCCACCCGGTGAGCACGTCCGGGTCCGTCTCGGTGACGTACGCGAGGAACGCGTCGAGCATCGCGTCCTCCTCGGCGAACGTCCGCACGTCTATCTCGGACCCGTCGCGGAACGGGTCGTACCCTCCGAGGTCCTCGGGCGCCGGGGTGTCGCTCCCGGGGGCGTCGTACAGCCACGCGACGTACTCGTCGCGGTAGGAGTCGTGGGAGGTGAGACAGACGATGGGTTCTTCGCCGTCCTCCGGGAACCCCGAGCGGTCGTCCACCTCGATGTCGAACGTGCTGACGCGGATGTCCGCGCTCACGTCCGCCGGTTCGAGGTGACCGGGGAACACCTGCAGGTCGCCGTCGTCCAGGCGGCGCTCCTCGACGCGGAGTCCGGCGGTGACGCCGTAGTCGATGAGGAAGCGGTTGGGGAACAGGATGTCGGCCTCGTACGTCCGCTCGAAGTCGTCGCGGATCTGCCCCACGTCGCGGGGCGTCCGCGCGGTGACCTTCGTCACCGGCGTCCCACGGATGCTCTCGAAGCGGTCGGCGTCCTCGTCCCCCCGGGGACGCTCGCGCGCGTCGAGGACGACGTCGTACTCCTCGGTGAGGTCCCGGTCCTCGACGTCCGCGGTCGGGACGTAGAAGTACGGTTCGACCCCGAGCACCCGGACGTGTTCGGTCTCGTTGTCCCGCGTCCGGCCGAAGACGTGGACGACGGGGTACTCCGACGCGCCGCTCCCCTCGACGGTGTAGTCGACGCCCGTCACCATCAGCTCTACCGTCCCCGTGGCGTCGGGGACCCGCATCTCCGCGGCGTCGACGACGTCGCTCACGTGGCCCGCGCCGTTCCCGGCGACGTACGACGCCTCCTCGTCGGGGCGGGCGGCGCCGCTCCCGTCGTCGTCGCCGCCGCCCGCGTCCCCCGTCTCGTCGAAGCTCCCGAGGGAGGACTGAGCATCGGTCATTGCTCCCGGGTTCGCCGCTCGCGGCTAAAAACCTCCCCATTCGGGCCGGCGTTCGCCCGACGACGCCGCGATGGCGACCATCGCCCCGACGGAAAGGCATATACCGTGCGACAAAGTACCATGGGGTGTCCTATGACCCCCCAATCCGACCCGTCGTGGGATAGCGCGGACGCGGACGAGCGTCCGGACGAGGCCGTCGAGACGGTCGAGGCGTACGAAGACGACGGACGGGTCGTGCTGTACGACGCGGAGAGTCCCCTCGCGTGGATAGAGGCGAGTACCGCGTTCGCGCTCCCCGACCTCGCGTAATCCCACCCGAACGGGTGCCACTTCCTGCCGACGGTTCCCTCGCCGAGTGACCGCACCCGGGGACCGGCCGTCGGACCCGAACTCGCTGCCGACGGTTCGGTACTACGCTACGCACGACCCCAGGGGAGTGACCGGCCGGCGACGAGGTGAAGTGTGGCTTGACTACTCAACTCTGGCCTTTATGACGACAGTAGTTCGTGAGTAGAATTATCATCAGAACATCTTACATTTTCTACTATCTCATGATTCCCAACGAAGCTGACGAGCGAAACGGTGCCGGAGGAGACGAATCGCTGTCGAAACGACGGGTTCCCGACTCGGTACTCGGCCCGGAACCGGCGTTCGAGGTGCTCGACCACCCGCGACGACGGTACGTCCTCTCGGCGCTCACCGACCGTTCCGACTGGCCGCTGCGGACGCTCGCGACGAGAGTCGCCGCCCGAGAGACCGACGTGACCGAAGCAGCCGTCGGCCAGCGAACCGAAGAGCGCGTACTCGCGTCGCTGTATCACCTCCACGTGCCGGTGTTGTGCGAGCACGACGTGGTGACGTTCGACGCCGTGACCGAGCGAATCACCCCCGCCTCCAACGCCGAGCGGATGGTGGCGGCACTCGAGAGCGTCGGACGGAGCCTCGACGCGCCGTCCGGCGGGGCCCACGGAGAGAGAGACGACGGTGCCTGAGCGCCGTCCAGACGGACGCGGCGCCCGGCCGTCAGGGAACCCTTTTCACCGCGATACCCCTACCCGGGTTCGTGTTCGACGAGGACGACGACGACGGGGCGCTCGACCCCGAGGAGCGGTGGGGCAACCCGGAGGAGGACCTCGTGAACGTCCCCGAGGTGAACGCGCCCACCGTCCGTAACCCGGCCGACAGGCTCCCCGACGCCGCGTCGGTCGATTCGAGCATCAGCAAGCCGTTCTGGCTGGCTACCGTCTACGCGAACGTCGCGCTGTTCGGCGTCTCGCTCGGCCTCATGCTCATCGGGTTCCGCGGCGAGTGGCGCTGGGGCGGTGCCGCCCTCCTCGTCGGTCTCTTCGCGGCGGTGCGCGTCTACCAGACGTACCGCGCGTTCCGGGACCGTGACCGAACTCCGGACGGGGCGGACGAGCCGTCGACCGACTGACCGACACGCCTTTTCGCTCGGCCCGCCTCTCGCCGTCCGTGCAACCCGTCCGCGACGCCGAGGGCCACCGGTATCTCCTCGTGAAGCGCTCGGCCGACTCGAGCCGCGTGCGCGACCCCGCGACGGGGGAGGAGCGGTACCTCCCGAACGACGCCCTCGAACCCGAGGGCGACCCGCCGCTCGCGGCCGCGGCCGGCGGCCTCCCCGAGGGCGTCCGCCGGGCGGTGCTGGCGTGTCCCGACGAGCGCGCCCTCGGTCTCCTCGTCGAGTTCGTCGACCGAGGCCCGCTGGCCGTCCGGACGCTCCTCGACTCGTACGACCTCTGTGAGTCGGACCTCCACGGCCTGCTCGCGGAGTTCCGCGCCGCCGGCCTCGTCGAGGAGACGACCGTGGCCGGTCAGCGGGGGTACGCGCCGACCGAGTCGGCGCGCGCGGCCGTCGCCCGGTTCCGCGGGTCCGAGACGTAGCGAGACGTAGCGAGACGTGGTCCGGTCCGAGCGTCCGGGACCGCGCTCAGTCGTCGGCCGTCCCGTCCACGATTTCGAGGTCGGCGAGCGACGCGCCGTCGGCGCGCTCGACCGACGACCGGTTCGACGTCGGGTCCTTCTCGACGCTGACCAGGTCGTCGGCCGCGCCGACGAGTTCGTCGTCGTGGCTCACGATGACGATCTGGCGGACGCCGAACCCGCGCATCTCCTCGACCAGGTCGACCAGCCGCGAGACGTGTCCGGCGTCGAGGAACACCGTCGGCTCGTCGAGGATGAGCGGCGGGGTCGGGGCGGCCCCGTCGATGCCCTCGGCGAGCAGGCGGTAGATGGCACACCGGAGGCTGAGGTTGAACAGCGCCCGCTCGCCACCCGACAGTTGCTCGGGTTCCAGCGCCTCGCCGTCCTTCTGGTACACCGTGAGTTCGTACTCGCCGTCGAGTTCGATGTGCGAGTAGGCGTCGTTGCCGTAGACCAACTCGAACGTCTCGTTCAGCATCCGTTCGAGGCTCTCGACGTTCCGCCGGCGCAGTTCCGCCCGGAGGTCGCCGTACATCGCCTCTAGCTCTTCGGTCTCCTCGTGGACCGACTCGAGCGCGTCCACCCGCTCCGAGAGCTCCTCCCGTCTGTCGCGGAGCTCCTCCAGTTCGTCCAGTTCCCGCTCGGCGGCGCCGATGGCGCTCGTGAGGTCGTCCCGACGCTCGGCCAGGTCGGCCAGCGCCTCCGTCACCCGATCGATGTACTCCTCGGCGTTCGCCAGGCGCTCGCGGGCCGTCTCGACGCGCTCCTCGTCGAACGCCTCCCTGAGGTCGTCCCGGCGCGCCCGTTTCTCGGCGAGGAACTCACGGCGCTCGTCGTTCCGGTCCGCTAGGTCGGCGCGCTTCTCCGACAGCCGTTCGAGGTCGCGCTCCGTCTCGGCGACGGTCTCCCGGGTCCCCTCGACCGCGTCGAGACGGTCGCGGGCGGCGTCCACGTCCGAGAGGTCGTCGTCGACGTCGCCGACCGTCTCCCGGGCCTCCTCGGCGGCCGTCTCCTTCTCCTCGGCGACTGCCCGCTTCTCCGTGGCCTCCTCGTCGAGCGTCTCCGCCTCCTCGCGGAGCGTCTCCGCGCGCTCGCACTTCTCCTCGATGTCGGCGCGTTTCTCCTCGATGCCCTCCGCGACGAGTTCCCGCTTCGACGACAGCTCGGAGAGCCGGCGCTCGGCGGTCACCAGCTCCTCCGCGCGGTCGAGTCTCTCCTCCAGGTCGTCCTCGCGCTCGCACAGGTCGGCCAGTTCGGCCTCCAGTTCCTCGACGCGCTCGCGGTCCTCCGAGAGCGTGTCCACGTGCGGGGAGTCCTCGACCGGCTGACCGCACTCGGGACACTTCCCCTCCGCGAGCAGCGACTCGGCGTCAGCGACGCGCGCGCGCGCCGTCGTGAGGTCGGCCGTCGTCTCCGTGAGTTCGCTCTGGACCGCGTCGAGGTCGTCGCGGAGCGACTCCCGATACGACTCGGCCTCGTCGACGTCGACGGGTGCGTCCGCGAACTCGTCCGTCAGTTCCTCGCGCTCGGCCTCCAGGTCGTCGAGCGACGCCTCCCGGTCGTCGAGCGACGCCTCGGCGTCTTCCACCTCGTCGTCCAGCGCCTCGGCCCGCTCCCGCTTCTCGGCCGCCCGGGAGTCGAGGTCCGCGGCCGACGACTGGAGGTTCTCGGCCTGTGCGCCGAACGCTGTCGCGTCGTCCGCGGCCGACTCTCGCCGTTCGCGGAGGTCGGCCTCCCGGCCGTCGAGTTCGCTCCGGCGCTCCGCGAGCGCGTCGGCCGTCGCCCCGTCGAGGTCCGTCTCGGCGAGCCGCTCCGTCAGCTCTTCCCGGAGGTCGTCCAGTCGGTCGCGCTTCGCCGCCGCCTGCTCGGCCAGCGTCTCCCGCTCGGACTCCGCCTCGCGGACCGCCGTCTCCAGTTCCTCGATGTCGTCCTCCAGGTCGGCCAGTTCCGCGCGCCGCTCCTCGTGACCGTCGAGCACCTCGCGCGCCTCGTCGCGCGTGGACTCGGCGGTGGCCTGCTGGGCCTCGTAGTTCTCCACCTTCTCGTCGAGAGCCGACAGGTCCGACCGCAGTCCGTTCAGCCGCTCGTGGAGGTCCTTCTCCGCCTTGGCCTCCAGTTGCTCCTCGACGTTCGAGAGCGCGCCGCGTCGCTCGCCGAGCACGTCCTCGACGCCCAGCCGGGCCTGCCCCGCGCGCTCTCGGTACTCCTCCAGTTTCCCGAGTTGGAGCAGGTCGTCTATCATGTCCTGCCGACCGCTCGGGGTGGCGTTGATGAGCTTGTTCACCTCGCCCTGCCGGACGTACGCGCAGTTGAGGAACGCCTCGTGGTCCATCCGGAGCAGGTCGGTGACGAACCCGCGGACGGCCGTGGCCCCGTCGCGCGCCACCTCCCCGTCGTCGGACTCGAGCGTGCACGCCGTCGTCTGGACCTGCTCGCCGTAGCGTTTCAGCTCCCGCCGGATGTGATAGGAGGCCCCGTCGTGGGTGAACCACAGGTCCACGCCGGTCTCGTCCGCGCCGTTCGTCACCACGTCCTCGAGCGTGCCGTCGAGCGCCTTCGACCCGTAGAGCGCGAAGAAACACGCCTCCAGCAGCGAGGACTTCCCGCTCCCGTTCAGCCCGTGGATGACCGTCACGCCGTCGGAGAGCCGCAGGTCGGTGTCGGCGTACGGCTTGAAGTTGCGCAGGCGGAGGCGGTCGAACCTCACTGGTACTCACCCATGGTCGCCTGTCCGTCGCCGTCCCCGCTACCTCCCGTCGCCGCGCCGTCCGCGTCACCGTCGCCCGTCGCGTCGCCGCTCGCTGTCGTGCCGACGTCGCTCGCCGCGGCACCGCCGTCTCCCGTCGCGTCACGGTCCCCGTCGGTCGCGACCGCACCCTCCGAGTCGCTCGTGTCGTCGGATTCCCCATCGTATCCCGCGTCCGCGCGCTCCGTGGCCGCGCGGAACGCCTCGTCGTCGTCCAGGCGGTCTTCGAGCCGTCGTTTCACGTCCTCTCGGACGTTCGCGTCGGCGGTCTCCCCGCGTACTACCCCGTCGACGTCCCGGGCGACCGTCGAGAGGCCGAGGTCCGCGACGCGCTCGCGGACCGCCTCGTCGGGGTCCGCGAAGCTGACGGACACCTCCGTCTCGGTCCCCACCTCGCGCCGGTCGGTCACCCGCGCGATGAGCGCCCCGCGCTCGGTCGCGAACTCCTCGACGGCGGCCGGCGCGATGGGGTCGCCCTCGCCCGTCACCTCGACGACGACGACGGCGTCCGTCACGTCGTGTTCGCGCACCCGGTCGCGAACGCGCTCGACGCCCTCGTCCGCGCCGAGGTCGGCGTCGACGAACACGAACGGTCGGGTGTCGAGCGCGCGCCGCCGGACGTCGACCGCGTCGTCGCCGCCGAACGTCACCAGGTTGTACCCCCGGCCGTCGCGCTCGCTCGCGCTCGCACGCTCGGTCGACCCGCAGTACGTCACCCACGTCCCGAGCACCTCCGCGGTGTCGGGCGTGTGGTTGTCGCCGAGCAACATCGCGTCGAACGCGACGTTCGCCGACTCGAGGACGGTCTCGGTGTCCCACTCGCCGTGCGTGAACGGCTCGAACAGCCCGTGGCTCACGAGCGCCGCGTGGGCGACGTCGTGGGGACCGAACTCGTAGTCGAGGTCGGCCCGTCGCGACGCCGGAACGTGGTCTACCCCGTAGAACGCCGTCTCGCCCACGACGACCGGGTCGTCTCCGAGGCGCGTCGCCAGCCCGAGCGACTCGAACAGGTCGAGCCACTGGCCGCCGCGCGTCGACTCGTGGTTGCCGACGACGGCGAGGAACGGGATGCCGGCGTCGTCCAGTTCGCGCAGCGCCGCGAGCGTGCCGAGCAGGTCGGGGAGGTCCGGTCGCCGGTCGTGAAAGAGGTCGCCCGCGTGGACGACGGCGTCGACCCCCTCGTCGACGGCGTCGGCGACGACGCGCCGGAACGCGTCGAGGAAGTCCTCGCGGCGCTCCGGCGAGTGGTACTGTCGATACCCGATGTGGGTATCCCCCGTGTGGATGACCCGAGTCATTCGTGTGGGGTGGGTACTGTGTCGTCCGGCATAAGCCCCGCGTCGCCGCTATCCCCGTCGATACTCGTACCGTCCGCGGCCCGACGGTACGCCGCGAGCGCGTCGAGTACCTCCCGGCACTCCTCGGCGAGCGACCGGTCACCCCGCCGTTCTGCCCTCCGGGCGGCCTCCCGTACCCGCTCGAATCCGCCGGCGTCGGTCACGTTCGCCGCTCGCCGCACGTCGTCGAGGGCGTCCGTCACTCGCGACACGAACGCGGCGTCGCTCTCGTGGTCTCTCGCTCCGGTCTCGTCCTCGACGAGTGCCCGGAGGGCGTCCTTCACCGCCCGCGCGTCCGGTTCCGTCCCGGTCATGCGTCCGATGCCGCGGTATCGACGATAAACGTTCGCCCCCTGCTCTTCCCGACCGGCCGTCGGTCCGTTCCAGCTACTCGGCCGATGTCCGCTGGGACGGGCACGCGACCGGCAGCTCGGAGCGTGTACCGGGCTTACAGGTCGAGCGTGTACAGCCGCTTTCGCGCGTCCGAGAAGGAGAACCGCGACTCCACCGCGTCGACGTCCTCCAGCCGCGAGAGGGCGTACCGGACCGTTCGTGGCGGCAGCAGCGTCTCCTCGGTCAACTGGCTCTGGGTCAGCGTGTCCTCGTACTCCAGCACCTTCGCGACGAGCTTCGCGCTCGGGGGGAGGTCACGAACCGGCTCCCACCGGTCCCCCGACTCCTCGCCCGCAGCCACCGTCTCCGCGTCGGATGCACTCATGCGTACTGAGACCGTGCGCATGCTGAGTGATAATACTTGCTATCGCCTCTAATTACTGATGGGCATTATCGGTCGGAGCACCTCTATTACCCGAAGCCTCTTATTAACGTCCGCCCTAGAGCCGGCGATGACCGACACCGTTGACGACGTGGACCTCCCGTACGACGACGAGGCCTCGTCGCAGCAGGAGAAGATCGAGACCCTTCAGGAGCGTCTCGATGTTCTCGAGTCCCAAAACGAGGAGATGCGCGACAAGCTCCTGGACGCGAACGCGGAGAACAACAAGTACCAGCAGAAACTCGAGCGACTCACTCACGAGAACAAGAAGCTCAAGCAGTCGCCGCTGTTCGTCGCCACCGTCCAGGAACTCAACGACGACGGCGTCGTAATCAAACAGCACGGCAACAACCAGGAGGCGCTCACCGAGGTCACCGAGGAGATGCGCGCGGACCTCCAGCCCGACGACCGCGTCGCCGTCAACAACTCGCTCTCGGTCGTGAAGAAACTGGAGAAGGAGACGGACGTGCGCGCCCGGGTCATGCAGGTGGAGCACTCGCCCGACGTGACGTACGCCGACATCGGCGGCCTCGAAGAGCAGATGAACGAGGTGCGCGAGACCGTCGAGATGCCGATGAAGAGCCCGGAGATGTTCACCGAGGTCGGCATCCAGCCGCCGAGCGGGGTGTTGCTCCACGGGCCGCCGGGGACGGGCAAGACGATGCTGGCGAAGGCGGTCGCAAACGAGACGGACGCGACGTTCATCAAGATGGCCGGCTCCGAACTCGTCCACAAGTTCATCGGCGAGGGGGCGAAGCTGGTTCGCGACCTGTTCGAGGTGGCCCGCGAGAACGAACCGGCGGTCCTCTTCATCGACGAGATCGACGCCATCGCCTCGAAGCGGACCGACTCGAAGACGTCCGGGGACGCGGAGGTCCAGCGGACGATGATGCAGTTGCTCTCGGAGATGGACGGGTTCGACGAGCGCGGCGAGATCCGCATCATCGCCGCCACCAACCGCTTCGACATGCTCGACCCCGCAATCCTGCGGCCCGGTCGGTTCGACCGCCTCATCGAGGTGCCCAAGCCGAACGACGAGGGACGGGAGATAATCTTCCGCATCCACACGCGCGACATGAACGTCGCGGACGACGTCGACTTCGCCACGCTCGCCGTGATGGCCGACGACGCCTCGGGGGCGGACATCAAGGCCGTCTGTACGGAGGCGGGAATGTTCGCCATCCGCGAGGACCGCACCGAGGTCCGGATGACCGACTTCGAGACGGCGTGGGAGAAGATCAGCCAGACCGACGACGCGAGCGGCGACGACTCGCTCGCGTTCGCGTAACACTCTCCCCCTCCCTTCTCCGGTCGCGTTCTCGGATACTGCCGAGCCGTCGGCGCACGTGGCCTCGGCCGGACGCGGGCGCGGCGCTTACAGCGAGAACAGCAGGAACGGCACGCCGAACAGCAGCGCGGTCATGACGACGAGCACGAGCGCGTAGCCCGCCGCCGTCCCGAGCGCCGCCCGAAACGAGTCGTGAGTGAGGTCCACGTGCCGCGGTTCGCCGCCGGTGACTAAACCGTTCCGGGCTCCCGTGCTTTCGGGCGGTCGAACCGGACCACTCAAGCGCGCCGCGCCGGTGGCTCCGGCCATGGGAACGCCGCTCGACACGCGCGAGGCGCAGGTGGCCGAGGTGCTCGACCGACTCTACGATGAGTACCCCGACACGGACATCTCGCTGGACTTCTCGACGCGGCTGGAACTGCTCGTCGCCGTCGTCCTCTCGGCGCAGTGTACCGACGAGCGGGTGAACGAGGTGACGGCCGACCTGTTCGAGAAGTACCGGACCGCGGAGGACTACGCGAACGCCGACGAGGCGGAACTGGCCGAGGACATCTACGGCATCACCTTCCACAACAACAAGGCGGGCTACCTGAAGGAGGCGGGGCGCATCATCGCCGAGGAGCACGGCGGCGAGGTACCCGACACCATGGCGGCGCTGACGGACCTCCCGGGCGTCGGCCGCAAGACGGCGAACGTCGTCCTCCAACACGGCCACGACGTGGTGGAGGGCATCGTCGTCGACACGCACGTCCAGCGGCTCTCGCGCCGCCTCGGCATCACCGAGGAGACGCGTCCCGAGGCCATCGAGACGGACCTGATGCCGCTCGTCCCCGAGGCGGACTGGCGGATGTACACCCACCTGCTCATCAGCCACGGCCGGGCGGTCTGTACGGCGCGCAGTCCCGACTGCGGCGACTGCGTCCTCGCGGACGTCTGCCTGTCCGAGCGAGGGGACGGCGGCGTCGACCTGGCGAGCGGCGAGGCGTGGTGACGGGCGGCCGGTGAGAGCGGCGCCGTCCTCCCGTCGGCGGCCGTCGCGTTTACACCGCCGAACGCCCAACGGCCGAGTATGGCCGACGACGATACCGACGAGGACGCGAGGAGCGGCACCGCGAGAAGGACGAACACGGTATCGACATCGACGAGGACACGAACCTCGACACCGCGGACGGCGGGGAGGAGACGAGGAGGAGGCGCCCGAGGACGCGATGCCGGACCAGGACCCGGGCCGCGAGGACACGGACGGGGAGAGCGGAGGACGAGGCGGCCGACCAGGAGAACGCCGACGCCCACCGCGACGAGTCGCCGTACCAGTCGTAGCTCTCACCGCTCCTCCGCCCCGACCGCGCCCGGGTCGGGTCAGACCACGTACCGGAGGTAGTAGCGGTAGACCCCGACGACGAACGCGAACAGCCAGAACAGCGTGTAGCCGAACACGCCGATGCGGAGGCGGCCCCGCCACGCGCTCATGTTCTCGTGGAGGTCGTCGAGGTTCACGTCGCCCTCGGTCCCCTCGTACATGTCGGCCGCGCGCTTGACCTGGAAGATGCGGACGATGCCCGTGAGTCCGAACGCGAGCAGCGCGTACGCCTGCAACCCGAGGAAGGCGTGGAGCATCGCCAGCCCGGTCAACTGGTCGAGGAGCCGTGGCCCCATCCACGTGACCACGGGAACCGTCGTGAGCACCAGGCCGGGCGCGATGTACGAGAGGTGCCGGACGAGGACGTCCCACGTCACGTTGTCGGCCTCGCGGTCGATCATGATCCACGCGCCGTAGAGGTAGAAGGGGAAACTGGCCGCCACCGCCACCGCGGCGACGGTGGCGACGACCTCGTCGGAGACCATCGAACCCGGGTAGGGTGCCCCGGCGGTAAAGCCCGCGGTTCGGCGCGTCGGAACGCATATCCGCGTCCGACGGCAACCTACCGGGTGATGAGCGAACCCGCCGACGCACCGGCCGGGGACGGCACCGGCGACGGGGCCGCCGCCGGGGGGTCGGAGTCAGACCTCGACGCGCTCCGCGCGGAGGTCGAGGAGAAGTACGACTTCGAGCGCTTCGGACCGGCAGACATGGCGGAGATGACCGGCGCGGAGTGGGAGGCGGCGTTCGACCCCGACACGTGGATAACGGGACGGGACCTGCTCGACCGGGTCGAGGCGGACCTCCGGGCCCGCATCGCCTCGCGCGACGTGTTCGCCGTCCTCGACCGCCGCCACGACCCCGAGTCGGTCGTCGCCTACTCCGACGAGGGGTGGGCGGTCGTCTACGCCGACGGGAGCGTCGAGGGCGAGGGGACGGTGCTCCGGGACGTGAAACCGACGGTCGCGCTCTGCTCGATGGACTCCTACGAGGTGCCCGACCCGCCGGAGGAGTACGAACTCCCGACGCCCCAGCAGGTTCGCGAGGGGACCGGCGAGTTCGGCAACCGGATGCTCCAGGTCGTCGCCGCGGCGCAGTTGCTCGTCGGCGTCGGGACGCTCCTACTGTGGCTGTTCACGGACCTGTTCCCGTCGCCGTCGGGCGGCGTGAACATCCTCATCCCCGTCGTCTCGGGCTTCTTCGCGCTCGTCGGACTGGTCCTGTTCGCGCTCGTGGCGAACGCGCGACTCTCCGACCGCTTCCGGGCCGAGGAGTACCGCGACCGCCTGCGGGCGGCGGGCATCAGCGACGACGGGTCGCGCCAGTTCGCCGAGTTCGAGGACGTCGTGCGGGAGGCGCTGGCGGCCGGCGACGGGAACCCGCGCTCGGCCGCCGACTCCGGGGGCGCGAGCCCGGGTGAGAGCGACGACTCGCGACCGGGAGAGCGGCCGGAAACCGGGGGATAGCGCTCGGATTCTCCCGCTCGAACGCCCGGGGAGAGGTCGGTGGGTTTAAGCGCGACGCTACCGGACCAACTAGCACCGATGAAGAGGCGGGACTTTATTCGAAACGCCGGCGGCGCGACCGCCGCCCTCGGGGCCGGCGCGACGGCGACGGCCGGGACGGCGACCGCCCAGGAGGGCGGGGGTGGGGGTCAGAAGCCCAACTTCGACGGCTACCTTGACGGGGCGCAGGGCGGGGCCTACGAGGACCTCCGTGGCCAGTCGGAGGTGACTATCGACGTCGGCGGCGGGAGCAGCGGGCTCGCGTTCCTGCCGACCGAGGTGTGGATAGATACCGGCACCACGGTGACGTTCGAGTGGGTCTCCGGTGGCCACAACGTCATCCCCGACAGCCAGCCGAGCGGTGCGAGCTGGAGCGGCCACGAACCCCTGGAGAACGAGGGGTTCTCGGTCAGTTTCACGTTCGACACCGGCGGGATATACACGTACTACTGCGACCCCCACCGGACGCAGGGGATGCTCGGCGGCATCGCCGTCGGGTCGGACGTGCCGACCGTCGCCACCGGCGGCGGCCGGAAGGAACTCCACGAACTCGGCGTCCCCATCCAGGCGCACTGGGTCGGCGCGGCGACCATACTCGGCATCATCGTGACCATCGTCTTCAGCTTCTACGTGCTGAAGTACGGTGAGTCGCCCAACACGGGGACGGGGAGGTGACCGATGTCCAGTAGCGGCTCCACCTACGGCGACATCCACCGGTACGAACCCGCCCGCGAGAGCACGGCGGCAGCCATCGCCATCGTGTTGCTCACGGTCATTGAGGTGGTGTTCGTGTTCATGTTCACGTACGGCCTCGTCAGCGGGTGGGGGCTGAGCGACACGGGGAACATGTTCCTCGGCGGCATCCTCGCCGTCGTGTTCATCGACCTGGCGTTCATCCTCGCGCTGTACCGTAAGGAGTTCCTCCCGGACGTCGTCATCGTGAAGAAACGCCGTCGGAAGTGGGAGGACCTTTACATCCGCGAGGACCAGATGGAGGGAACCGACATCGGCGGCGACGCCTGGGAACAGGTGAAGCGCGCGGTCTACCCGTACTACAAACGCTAACCAATGAGCCTTCAGAAAACGGACGAACACGACCACAAACGCTGGCTCAAGGAGAAGGACCTCAGCCCCCTCGAACGCGGGTTCCTCGTCTCGCTCATCTGGATGGACGAGCGGCTCCGCGTCGTGGACTACCTCGAACTCCTGGAGACGCTCTACTACCGGGTCAACCTCCAGATGCCCAAGAGCCACACCGAACAGTACGACCTCGACAACAAGTTCTGGTACTGGTACCCACTCTACACCCTCGGGTTCTTCAGCACGCTCTCGTACGTGGTGGCGGCGATTTCGGGGGCCTTACTCGGGTTCTACTACAGTCCGGCGGTGGGGGCGGCCGCGGCGGGCGAGCAGTCCATCGCGTACCAGCAGATAGCGTTCATCATGCGGGACCTCCAGTTCGGGTTCATGCTACGGTCGATTCACCGGTGGTCCGCGCAGGTGATGACCGCGGCCGTGTTCCTCCACATGCTGCGCGTCTACTTCACGGGCGCGTACAAGGAACCCCGCGAACTCAACTGGCTGCTCGGCATCGTCCTCATCTCGCTCACGATGGTGTTCGGGTACACCGGCTACCTGCTCCCGTGGGACCAGCTGAGCTTCTGGGCCGGGCAGATCGGCGTCGAGATGAGCCTCTCCATCCCGCTCATCGGCGAGTGGGTCGCACAGCTCGTCTTCGGCGGCTTCTCGCTGAGCCAGTCGACGCTGATGCGGATGTACATCCTGCACGTGTTCCTGCTCCCGTTCGTGGTGACGGCGCTCATCGCCATCCACATCGGCATCGTCTGGGTGCAGGGCATCGCGGAACCCCACTGAGACAAGACAATGAGTGACGACCAATCCGAACCCCAAACGGACGGCGGAGGCGGAACAGGCATCGTCGCGCCGGACGACGAGACCCCGACGTGGCGCCAGCGCAAGGAGCGGACCCAAGGACTCGCCCGGCTGACGTACGAGTACTTCGAGCGGGCGCGCCGCGAGGACGAGGACCTCCGGCGCGAGTCGGACTACGTCGAACGCGACGTGCTCGCGTTCCCGACGTGGCCGCACGAGATCGTACGCAACCTCGCCATCTCGAGTTTCTTCGTCGGGATGATCATCTTCCTCGCCGCGACGCTCCCGCCCCACATCGCGGACCCCGCGAACTCGAACGTCACGCCGAGCATCATCCTGCCCGACTGGTACCTCTACTGGTCGTTCGGCCTGCTGAAACTCGGCCCGCTCAACCCCGACCTGGCCATCCTCGGGGGGCAGAAGCTGATGGCCGACCGGACGTACGGCGTGCTCGCGAACGTGGTCGTTGTGAGCTTCATCGCCATCGTCCCGTTCCTCAACAAGGGGAGCGCGCGCCGTCCGGTCGAACAGCCGTTCTGGGCGGCCGTCGGCGTCTTCGGCGTCACGTTCGCGTTCACCATCTCCGTGCTGTCGGTGAAGAACCTGATGCCCATGGACGTCCACCTGCTGTTCGACCTGACGTTCCTCGCGCCGTTCGTCACCGGCTGTATCACCTACGCGGTGCTCAAGACGATGCGCGAGGGGTACATGTACGACCTCAACCGCCGGTACTACCGGCTCCGACCGCCGAAGTAACGGTCCGACTGCCCCCCCTCTTTCGCCGACTCCGTCTCCTCCCGCGCCGCTTCGCAGGACAGTAGTCACTCCAGTCCCTCCTCGGCGACATGAGCGACGACGCGAGCGACGCGGGAGCCGGTGACGCCGGAGGACGCGAGCGTCCCGCAGGAGGAGGAGGCGGGCGCAGAGAGGTGGTAGTACCGATGCGACTGTACAAGACGGTGACCGTCTTCTCGACGCTCATCGCGGTCGTCGGCGTCGTTGTCGGGTTCGTGCTGCTCGACGCGGCGACCCTCCAGGTGTCGACGCTACGCGGCGTCGTCGCCTCGCTGCTCGCCGCGCTCGGCCTGTCACCCCCGGACGGGCTGCTCACGGGGCTGTTCGCCGCGCTCGGACTGGCGTTCATCGCCGTCGGCGCCGGGGTGTACGTCCTCGGAACGCGCTTCCGGGCGGAGGGAATGGGAAACGCTCAAGACGACGACGACGAAGGGTTGGACAATGGCTGACGAGTTCATGAAGGGTCTCGGCCTGTTCACCGGGGCGGGGCTGGCGTGGATGGTGCTCGCGGGCTGGTACCGGACGGAGTCGTTCGAGAGCTCCCGCCAACTCATCGCCGCGCCGCCCGAGCCGTCGAACGTCTTCGACGCCATCGGCATCTTCCTCAACGACGTGTTCTTCTGGACCGCAATCGTCGGCGCGCTGACGTTCTGGCTGCTCATCCCGGCGTTCAGTCAGCTCTCGGACGCGCTCGGTGACCGCCAGAGCTCCTGACTCCCTGACCCGAGCGCGGCGGACCGCCGACGCGACACGCCTTTGCCTCCGGCGGCGAGACTCGGAGTATGGACCGCCGGAGGGCGCTCCGCCGCGTGGGCGCACTCGTGTTCGCCGTGAACCTGCTCCTCGTCGCGGGCAAGGCCGCGGTGTGGTACGCGACCGGGAGCCTCGCGGTCGGGTCCGAGGCGGTGAACTCGCTCGCCGACGCCACCTACTCGCTGGTCGTCCTCGCCGGACTGTACCTCACGACCCAGCCGCCGGACTTCGAGCACCCGCACGGTCACGAGCGCATCGAGCCGTTCGTCTCGTTGTTCGTCGCGGCGGGCGTGTTTCTCGCTGCCGGCGGCGTCCTCTACAGCGTCGGGCGCGCGCTCTTCGACCCAGCCGTCTCACCGGGAACGGGGACGGGGAGCGGGCTTGCCGTCGGCGTCCTCGTCGGCACCGGGGCGGCGAAGCTCCTCCTCTACCGATACTGCCTCCGCGCCGGCCGCCGCCGGGGCTCGCCGGCGCTTCTGGCGACCGCGAAGGACAACCGAAACGACGTGTTCACGGCGGGCGCGGCGCTCGTCGGCGTGGTCGGTGCGGCCGCCGGCTACCCGCTGCTCGACCCGCTGGCGGCGGGGGTCGTCGCGGTGGGCATCCTCTACACGGGCTACGAAATCGTCCGCGACAACGTCGCCTACCTCGTGGGCGCCGCTCCTCCCGAGGAACTCCGCCGTGAGATACTCGACCGGGCGCTCGCGCACCCCGAAGTCCGGGGAGCGCACGACGTCGTCGCGCACTACGTCGGCCCGGAGGTGGACGTGAGCCTCCACATCGAGGTGGAGGGCGAGATGTCGCTGAACCGCGCGCACGCCATCGAGACGGAGGTGGTCGAGGCCGTCCGCGACATCCCCGCCGTCGACGACGTGTTCGTCCACGTCGACCCGCGGGAACTCGGCGAGTGGAAGCGGGAGGTGGGAGCGGAGGAAGCGCCGGCCCCTCCTCCCCGGAGTGACCGGTGACCGGGTGCCCGGATGACTGGTCGCTCTCGTCCCCTCAGTAGAACCGGAGACTCCGGAGCGCGTCGCCGAAACGCACGCGAAGGTTCACCGTCGGCGCGTTCGACACGGCGTCGTCCGCGGGTTCACCTCGCTCGATGCGCTCGGTCACCCGCGACGCGTCGCGAAGCGCCCCGCGGAGCGCCTCCCGGTCGGTCGCTCCGGCGGGGACGCTGGCGACGGCGGTCCGTCTCCCGGCGGTTCGGTCGCGTTCGTAGACGGCGAGCGCCTCGCGGGTCGTGGTACCGGCGGCGGTTATCAGCAGGTCGCGCGGGTACTCCCCGTGGCGAAGCGTCACGCCGTCGGCGGGGAGTGCGTCCCCGAACTTGACTACCTCCGTGCCCACCCGCCACCCCGACGGGACCAGCGCGTCGACCGGGAGTTCGTGGAGTACGTCCCGGAGCGTCCGCCTCGTCTCGACCGCATCGAGGGCGTCGGTGCCCGTTCGCTCGGTGTCGCCCATAGACGACGCTCGATCCGACGGCATATCAAACTCGTACTCGGTTTCGGGGAGTACGACCGGTCTACACGGAGATAGGCGGCGGTTGACGCGTCCCGGGACTCGACGGGGTTCCGCCGGCCTCACCCGCCTCCGACGCGGGAGTCGGTCAGGCCTCCCCTGCGGCGAGTATGCGGAGCAAAGAGGGGCGTGACGCGGACTCGCACCGCGCGCGGAGGGACTCGTTCACGGGGCGCGACTGCGAGTACGCCCCGGGGAGCGCGGGCCGGGGGCCGCCGCCGACCCGGGCGGGTCAGCGCCCCGTTACCGCGCGGTAGGCGGTGCGTTCGCGGGCGCGACCGGGTCGCCGAACGCGTACATCGTGTTCTGCCCGGTCACCTCGACGGTGAGGACGTCGCCGAGGTCGACCCCCCGCTCGTCCGCGTCGCGCACGATTATCTGCCGGTACGCGCCGTCGCGGCACTTCACGGAGTCGCCGGTTCCCTCCTCGACGACGAGCACCTCGCGGGTCGTCCCGACCATCGCCTCGTACGCCTCGCCGACGACCCGTCGCTTGAGGTCGCTCATCGCCTTCGAGCGCTCCTTCTTCACCGTCCCGCCGAGCCCCTTCATGTCGGCGGCGTCCGTCCCGGGCCGCTTCGAGAAGCGGGTGACGTTCACCTTCTCCGGGCGGACCTCCGCGAGCAGGTCCATCGAGCGCTCGTGGTCCGCGTCGGTCTCGGTGGGGAAGCCGACGATGAAGTCCGTCGAGAGCGTCCAGCGGTCGAGTCGCTCGTCGAACGTGTCGACTATCTCGCGGAACTCCCCGACGCGGTGCTGGCGGCGCATCGCCTCGAGCACCTCGTCGCTGCCCGACTGGACCGGGAGGTGGATGAAGTTGTACAGCTTCTCGTTGCGCGCGAACACGTCGGCCAGTTCCTCGCGCATGCCGTGGACGCCGCCGGGGTTCGCCATCCCGACGCGCACGCGGAACTCGCCGTCGATCGCGCAGATGCGGTCGAGCAGTTCCGGAAGCGTCCGCTCGCCCTCGTCCCAGCCGTAGACGCCGGTGTCCTGTCCGGTGACGCGAACCTCGCTCGCGCCCGCGTGGACGAGCGCGCGTGCCTTCTCGACGTTCTCGGCGACTGGCGGGGAGTCGATGCGCCCGGTGGCGAACTTGGTGATGCAGTACGAGCAGTTGCTCATACAGCCGCGGGCGATGGGGAGGATGCCGACCTGCCCGTCGAGTACGGGGTCGGTGTCGCCCGTCGGCGTGGGACACTCGCCGTTGAGCACCGCGTTCGGCACCTCCTCCCAGTGGAGCACCCGCGCGTCGACGTCGGCCTCGCGGAACTGCTCGCCCTGCGCGAGCGCCATGCAACCGGTCACGACCAGGTCGGCCGTCTCCTCGGCCAACTCCTCCGCGCGCCGGAGCATGTTCCGCTCGGTCTTCTCGACGACCGTGCACGTGTTGAGGATGGCCACGTCCGCATCGGCCGGGCCGTCCGCCGGACGGTGGCCGCCGTCGCGGAGGCGTCGCTCGATCTCGCGGCTCTCACCCCGGTTGGACGTACAGCCGTAGGTCTCGATGTGGTACGTCGCCATTCGGTCGTTCCTCCCTTCGTGCGGCCGGGGTTAAGGCGTGCGGTCCGTGGACAGGAGTGCCACGGACGGGCGGCGGTCGCCGTCCCGGTGTGGGGCGGTGTGGGGTCGGCGCGCGTTACAGACACTGAGAGACGGAGGCGAACGAATATACCCGGGCCGCGGCTCCCTCCGCCGATGCCTCCGCTCGGGCGGCGCGACGTGCTCGCCGGTCTCGCCGGAGTCGCGAGCGCCGGCCTCGCCGGTCTCGGTGGCTGTCTCGGGGATGGGGGCGGGTTCTCACCGGGGAGCGACGTCTCGACGGAGTGGCCCGCGCCCGCGGCCGACCCGGCGGCGACGAGCTACGTCCCGGACGGGGCGGCCCCACGCGTCCCCCCGGACGTCCGCTGGCGGGCGGGGACGACGCCCGCAGTGGGACGCCCGGTGGTCGCGGACGGGACCGTGCTCGTCCCGGCCGCGGACGGGCTGTACGCGTTCGACGCCGCGACGGGCGAACGCGTCTGGCGCCACGGCGGCGAGCGCGACCGGCCGTACGGCGCCGCCGTCGCCGACGGGGTCGCGTACGCGACCATGCGCGACGACCCGGTGACGCTCGCGCTGGCGCTGGAGGACGGGAGCGTCCTGTGGCGTGCGACCGGCGACGGCGACTTCGCCAGCGCGCCGCTCGTCGCGCCCGCCGGCGACCGCGTGTACGTCGGCGACACGGCCGGCCGGGTGACCGCGCTCGACCCCGAGACGGGTGAGACGCTCTGGGAGTTCGACGCGTTCACCGGCGTCTACGCCCTCGCGGCCCGCAAGGAGGCGCTGTTCGTCGGAACGACGGGCGGGGAGACGTACCAGCTACACGCGCCGCGCGACGAGGTGGTCCCCATCTGGCGGCGCAAACTCCCGGGGACGGTCCGGGCCGTGACGGCCGCGGGGGGGAGCGTCTTCGCGGCGACGTTCGGCGGCGGCTGGTTCCGCCTCCGCGCTGGCGCGCACGCCGGTCGGACGGCGTGGCACGCGCCCGGGGCGCCGACGGTCACCGAGTCCGTGGTGTACGCCGGGTCGACGCTGGTCGGCGCGGGCCGGCGCGGCGTCGCCGCCCACGGCGCGCGGGCGGGCGGTCGACACTGGAGACTGGAGGGCGGGGCGTCGGCACCGACGCCGGCGTCCGCACCCGCGGCCGCGGGCGACACGCTGTACGTCGGCGTCGGGGGCACGCTCCGCGCGCTCGCGCTCGACGGGGGGTCCGGCGCGGGTCCCTACCGGGTCGGGGCGGAGCGCTGGCGGTACGGCGTCGCTCCCCGTTCGGTCGCCGTCGCCGACGGCGCGGTGTTCGCCGTCGCCGACGACGTGGACGGCGCGCCGGGCGTCGTCGCGCTGGAGTGAGCGGGCTGGTCGGGCGGCGCGTCGGTCCCTCCTACGCGTCCGGGTGGCCGGCGACGATCTCGACGCCGGAGGACGCCCCGATGCGCTCCGCGCCGGCGTCGAGCATCGCCGCCGCCTCCTCGTAGCTCCCGACGCCGCCGCTGGCTTTGACCGGGAGGTACTCGCTCATCAGTTCCACGTCCGCGACCGTCGCCCCGCCGTCCGCGAACCCGGTCGACGTCTTCACGAAGTCGGCGTCCGCGTCGCGGGCGGCCGCACACGCCCGGCGCTTCTCGTCGTCGGTGAGCAGCGCCGTCTCGATGATGACCTTCACCGGCACCGGAACGGCGGCGACCACCTCGCCGATCTCGGCTTCGACCCGGTCGTCCTCGCCGGCCTTCAGCCGTCCGACGTTGACGACCACGTCGAGTTCGTCCGCACCGTCGCGCCACGCGAGTTCCGCCTCGTCGCGCTTGGCGGCCGTCGCGTGCTGGCCGTGCGGGAAGCCGACGACGGTCGCGAGCGTCACGTCGGGGGCGTACGCGGCCGCCTCGGAGACGTAACACGGCGGGATGCACGCGTTCATCCCGTGCTCGGCCGCCTCGTCCAGTACGCGCTCGGCGTCCGCGAGCGTCGTCTCCGGTCCGAGGACGGTGTGGTCGATGCGCGCCGCGAACTCCGCTCTGGTGAGCTCCGAGGACATGGTGGTGTGGTTCGCCGGACGGGGTGAAAAGCTGTCGCGCGTCCCCGGGCGCATCCGCAACGCTTTCACCGTCGCCGGCGAGCGACCCACGCGTGCACACGCTCTCGTCGCTCCCGCTCCAGTTCCTCCCGGAGGGGTTCGCGCTCCCGCCGCTCGCGTACCTGCTCGCGCTGGCGGCCGCGCTCGTCGCGGTCGGCTACGGCCTGCGAGCGCGCGACCCCGCGTTCGGCGAGCGGCACGTCCTCGCGCTCGTCCCGTGGATGTGCGTCGGCGCGGCCGGACACGTCCTCTACGTCCTCGGCGCGCTTCCGGGAGCGCTCCGCCCGCTGTTCGGGACGCCCGCCGCGTACCTCACCACCGCCGCGCTCGCGGGCGCGGTGTGGCTCGCGGCGCTGTCGGCCAGCGGGGGCGACGACGCGCGCCTCCTCGGAAGCGTCGGTCTCGGTCTCCTCGTGCCGGTGGTCGCCGCCGTGCTCGCGGTCGGTGCGGGGGCCGGCACGTTCTCCCCGTCCTCCCGCGCTCGGCCTCCTCGTGGGGCGGCGCTCGGCGCCGCGGCCGCGCGACTCCTCTTCCGGGCGTACGACCCCGCCGCGGTGGCCGGGGCGGCCGGGACGCTCGCGGTGGCCGCCCACGGGGTCGACGGCGTCACCACCGCCGTCGGGGTGGACCTGCTGGGCTACGGGGAGCGGACGCCGCTCTCGCGCCTCATCATCGAGTTCGCAGCCGGCCTGCCGACCGCCGCGACGCTCGGCGCCGGCTGGCTGTTCGTCCTCGTGAAACTCCTCGTCGCGTGCGTCGTCGTCGCCGCCGTCGCGCCCGCCGTCGCGGAGGAACCGCGGGAGGGGAACTCCCTGCTCGCACTCGTCGCCGCGGTCGGTCTCGGACCGGGCGTTCACAACGCGCTGCTGTTCACCGTCACGACCGTCTGACGGCCGAGCCAGCCGGACGGTCGGCGGGCTTCACTCGTCGTCGGGGGCGAGCGCGTCGCGCACCAGCCGTTCGTGGTCGACGTACCACTCGCCGACGTCGTCGACCGGCCGGTACCGAACCGCCGCCGACTCCGGCGACGGGGCGAGTTCGCCCCCGACGGCGCGGCAGCGGTAGACGACGCTCACGTGCCCGTGCGGGCCGTACTCGCCCGCCCGGCGCGTGTAGAGGCCGACCAGCGAGTCGGGTTCGACCCGGACGCCGGTCTCCTCGCGCGTCTCCCGGACCGCCGCCTCCGCGGGGGACTCGCCCGGTTCGACCCACCCGCCGGGGACCCCCCACCGGCCGACGTCGGCCCGCTTCTGGAGCAGGACGCGCCCCTCCCGGGGGACGACGGCGTTCGCGCCGAGTTTCGTCGTGACGTGCCCCGTCTCGGCGGCGTACCGCTCCCGGACCTCCCCGGGCGGGAGGTCGACGCTCTCGCCCGCGTACTCGCTCACGAGGTCGAGCACGCGCCCCCACCGCTCGGCCTCCCAGTGGTCGTCGGCGTACCGGAGCCCGTTCGCCGCGAGCACGCGCAGTTCGTCGAGGAGGGGTTCGACGCGCATCCACGACACCGACGACCGGCCCGGACGAAAGCGTTCTGTTCCTCCCGGTCGGCGACCGACAGACAGGCTGACTGCCCGACCGCCGCGGTGATATCCCGCCGGTTCGGAGTCGACGCATGGTCACGCTCCGCGACGCCAGACCGTCCGACGCCGGCGCCGTCCGCGACGTCCACGTCGCCTCCATCCGCGGGCTGGGTCCCGCCGGGTACGACGACGACCAAGTCGAGGCGTGGGCGGGCGACCGCGACCCCGCCGACTACGACACGACGCCCGAGGGCGCGGACTTCCTCGTGGCCGAACGCGACGGCCGGGTCGTGGGGTTCGCCGAACTCCGCCCCGGCGGCGGCGACTACTTCGAGGCGGTCGCCGCCGGCCCGGAGACGGGGGAGATACGGGCGGTGTACGTCCACCCGGACGCCGCCGGGGCGGGCGTCGGGTCGGCGCTGCTCGCGGAACTGGAGCGGCGCGCCCGCGAGCGCGGCCTCTCGACGCTCGCGCTGCACTCGTCGACCAACGCCGTCCCGTTCTACGAGGCGCGCGGCTACGAGCGGGTGTGCGACGTGGACCACGAGTTCGGGGAGACGGGCGTCCACGGACGGGTGGTCGAGATGCGAACGCGACTGTGAGTACGGACCGACCGGTCGTTACGACCGGCGCGGTCACCTCGGTCACTCCGAGGTGGCGACGCTCGTCTGCATCCCCTCGGAGTTGAACGCGCTGCCCGCCTCGCTCTCGTCGAGGACGATGACGCCGGCCACCGACCCGGTGAGTTCGCCGAACTCGGCCATCGCGCGGTCGGCCGCCGCCCCCGCGCCCAGTCCCGACTCGAGGTGGCGAACCGCCCGGCGGGTGAGCGTCGCCGTCGCGATGTCCTCGCCCGCACCGGTCGCGCTCGCGCCGCCGGCGGGCGCGGCGAAGAACCCCGACCCTATCTGTGGTACGTCGCCGACGCGCCCCGCGAGCGCGAAGAACCGCCCGCCGGTCGAGGTGCAGGCGGCGAACTCGTCCGCGTCGGGGTCGTGTGCCACCGCGCCCACCGTGTCGTGGCCCCCGAACCGCTCTCGGAGCCAGTCGAGGTGGTCGCGCGGCCCGCCCGACGGGGGGTCAGCCGACTCGAACCGCTCGCGGGTCTCGGCCGTGAGCAGGTCGCGGTCCGTCTCGACGCCGAACGCGTCCGCGAGTTCGACGGCGTGCTCGCCCGTCACGAACACGTGCGGCGTCTCCTCGGCGACGACCCGCGCGGCCCGCGCGGCGGTCGCCACGCCGGGCGTCGAGGCCACCGCGCCCGCGTTTCGGTCGCTCGTCATCAGTCCCGCGTCCGTGCGGACGACGCCGTCGGACTGGACCGCGCCGCCGACGCCGGCGTTGAACCGTTCGTCCTCCTCTAGCACCTCGACGGCCGCGACGACGGCGTCCGTCGCGCCGGCCTCCCCCGCCCCCGTCTCGGCCGCCTCGTCCAGCACCGCCTGCCGCGGTTCGGGTTCGTCGGGTTTCCCGCCCGCGCCGCCGTGACAGATGACTCGCACGCTCGCCCCTGCGCGGGACCGGGCATAAGCGCCGGGAAACCGGAACGGACGGCCGACCCGGCGCTCGCGCCCGGGCCCGAGACCGGCGGTGGTTCGCCTGCCGCTGTGCGCACCGGTCTTAATTTCCCACCGAGATTTACATGTTCTTAAGCGTGAATAGATAATACCGCCGAGGTAGTCGTCTTCACTGCGGAGGAATACACATGAAAACACCGAGCAGCACGGGCCGGGGGACAGCCACGAACGCCGTCGGGTCGGGGGTGAGTTCCGATGGCTGACGAACTCGTAGCGACGTTCTCGGGACCGCTCGACTCGTACAGCATCAACCTCGCGCTCGAGAACACCGCACAGGACTCGATTCGGTCGTTCGGCATCAGCGGTCGGACGTCGAAGTTCCCGGTGACGTGGGACAGTTTCGGGACGGCCAGCGGGGGGGCGACGGTCATCTCGACAACCGGGGTGGACTCGGAGGTCGTCACCGTCCGGTTCTCGAACTTCGACGACGGCGAGCAGATGGAGTTCCTCGGAATCGACCCCGACTTCACCGGCGACGTGTCCGCCGGGGTCCGGGTCCTGGACGTGGAGGGGGCGCGCGCGGTGGCGCAGTTCGGCGACGGCACCAGCGCGTTCGCGGAGTTCGAGGCGACCGACGAGGAGACGCTTCGGGCCGTGTTGACGAAGTAGCGCGACGCACACGCGACGCCACCCGGCGTCGATTTTCCGTACTCGCCGGTCCCGCCGTTCGCTCCGAAGACCACAGTTTATCATCCCCGCCGCGAACGCTACCGACGCATGACAGACGGCGATTTCGGCGGGTACGGCGGCCGCCACGTTCCGGGACCCCTCGAGGAACCGCTCGAAGAACTGGCGACGGCGTACGACGACGTCAAGGACACCGACGAGTTCCGCGAGGAGTTCCACGGCCTGCTCGCGGAGTACGCCGGCCGACCGACCCCGCTGTACCACGCGCGCAACCTCAGCGACCGCTACGGTGCGGACGTCTACCTCAAGCGCGAGGACCTGCTCCACGGCGGCGCGCACAAGATAAACAACACGCTCGGGCAGGGCTTGCTCGCGAAGATGGCGGGCAAGCCCCGGCTCATCGCGGAGACGGGCGCCGGCCAGCACGGCACCGCGACGGCGATGGTCGGCGCGCTCCTCGGCCTCGACACCGAGATATACATGGGCGAGAAGGACGCCGAGCGCCAGCGGATGAACGTGTTCCGGATGCGCCTCATGGGCGCGGAGGTGAACGAGGTCACCCGGGGCGGTGCCGGCCTCGCGGACGCCGTCGACGCCGCGCTCGAGGACTTCGCCGAGAACGTCGAGGACACCCACTACCTCGTCGGGTCGGTCGTCGGTCCCGACCCGTTCCCGCGGATGGTGCGCGACTTCCAGAGCGTCATCGGCACCGAGGCGCGCGAACAGATACTCGACCGGACGGGCGAACTGCCCGACGCGGCCGTCGCGTGCGTCGGCGGCGGGTCGAACGCAATCGGCCTGTTCCACGCCTTCCGCGAGGACGACGTCGCCTTCTACGGCGCGGAGGGCGGCGGCGAGGGCGCGGGGTCGGGCCGGCACGCCGCGCCGCTGTTCGAGGGCGAGGACGGCGTCATCCACGGGATGAAGACCCGCGTCATCGACGCGGACACCGAGGTCCACTCCGTCTCGGCGGGGCTCGACTACCCCGGCGTCGGCCCCGAACACGCCATGTTCCGCGAGATGGAGCGCGCCGAGTACACCGGCGTCACCGACGACGAGGCGCTCGCGGCGTTCCGCGAACTCAGCGAGACCGAGGGCATCATTCCGGCGCTGGAGTCGAGTCACGCCGTCGCGCTCGCGAAGCGGTTGGCCGACGACCACGACACCGTCCTGGTCAACCTCTCGGGACGCGGCGACAAGGACATGGAGACGGCGGCGGACCGGTTCGACCTCTGAGCGGCCACGACCCACCGGTCAGACGGGGCGGTCGCCCGTTCGACCTGTACCGCCCCGATTTCTCCCGTTCAACCGATAACGGCAGGCTTTTTCGGCCTCCGCTGGAACGCGGAGATACGTTCATGAGCTACGACACCGCTGACGTCCCCGCGGACGGCGAGAAGATAACCCTCGCCGACGAGGAGACCGGCGAACTCGACGTCCCGGAGAACCCCATCGTCCCCATCATTCACGGGGACGGAATCGGCAAGGACGTCGGGCCGGCGGCACAGGACGTGCTCGACGCCGCCGTCGAGGCGACCGGCCGCTCCATCGCCTGGATGCGCGTCTACGCCGGTCAGTCCGCCCGCGACAAGTACGACGAGAACCTCCCCGACGAGACCGTCGAAGCCATCCGCGAGCACCGCGTCGCCATCAAGGGGCCGCTGACGACCCCCGTCGGCTCCGGGTTCCGCTCGCTCAACGTCGCCCTCCGCCAGACGCTCGACCTGTACGCGAACGTCCGGCCGACCTACCACCTCGAGGGCGTCCCCTCGCCCGTGAAGAGCCCCGAGGAGATGGACATGGTGTCGTTCCGCGAGAACACCGAGGACGTGTACGCCGGCATCGAGTGGGAGGCCGGCACCGACGACGCCGAGACGGTCCGCGAGTTCGTCGAGGGGGAGATGGGGTACGACGACGTCATCCACGACGGCCCGGTCGGCATCGGCGTCAAGCCCATCTCGGAGTACGGCTCCAAGCGACTCGTCCGGCAGGCCATCGAGTACGCGCTGGCGAACGACCGCGACTCGGTGACGCTCGTCCACAAGGGCAACATCATGAAGTTCACCGAGGCGGCGTTCCGTGACTGGGGGTACGAACTCGCCGAGGAGGAGTACGGCGAGGACGTCATCACCGAGGACGAACTCTGGGAGGAGTACGACGGCGACGCGCCCGCCGACAAACTCGTCGTGAAGGACCGCATCGCCGACAACATGCTCCAGCAGTTGCTCACGCGGACGAGCGACTACGACGTGCTGGCGATGCCGAACCTGAACGGCGACTACCTCTCGGACTCGGCGGGCGCGCAGATTGGCGGCCTCGGCATCGCGCCCGGCATCAACTTCGGCGACGCCCGCGCGCTCGCGGAACCGGTCCACGGCTCGGCGCCCAAACACGCCGGCAAGGACAAGGCCAACCCCACCGCGATGATCCTCTCGGGCCGGGAGATGCTGGAGTACCTCGGCTGGCAGGACGCGAGCGACCTGATCCGCGACGCGGTCGAAGCGCAGATATCCTCCGGTCGCGTCACCTACGACCTCGAACGCCAGCGCGAGGACGCGACGAAACTCGCCGCCTCGGAGTTCGCCGACGAGGTCGTCGAGCGCATCCACGACCTGGCGTAACTCGGGCCGCGGTCGGCGTCTATCCTTTTACGACTACGCGGCGTACCCGGTAGACGCATGAGCAACGACGACGACCCGTTCGCGAACATCCCGGACGACCCGACGGACGACCTCGCGCGAGCGGAACAGCGGCTCACCATCCGCATGGAGCGGCGGACGTACAACAAGCCGGTCACCATCGTCGAGGGGTTCGACACCGAGAGCGTCGACGTGAAGTCGGTCGCGTCGGACCTGAAGAAGTCGCTGGGGACCGGTGGTACCGTCGAGGACGGTGCCATCGAACTGCAGGGCGACCACCAGGACCGCGCGGCCGACCTGCTGCGCGACCAGGGGTTCGCGGTCGAGTAGACCGGGTCGCGAGTCGGTCGGTGACGGTCGCCCCGTTACTCGTCGTTCTCCGCCCACGCCGCGTCGGTCCGCGGTGGGCTGAACACGTCGACGCCCTCCATCCGCTCGTCGCCGCGGTTCTCGGCGCCGTGCGCCTCGCCGCCGGGGATGACGTACGAGTCGCCCGCCTCCACCGTCACTTCCTCGCCGTCGGCCAGCAGGAACGTGAGTTCGCCTGAGAGGATGTAGCCCGCCTGCTCGTGGGGGTGTTCGTGCTCCGGGATGGTCTCGCCCGCCTCGACCGCGAAGTGCTGGATGCTCGTCTCGCTGCCCGCCGCCAGCGCGGTGAGGTCGACGCCGGGGACGGCCTCGACCGCGTCCGCCGGGTCGTACCTGACTTTCTCCATATCCCGTTCCGGACGCGACGGGACGTAACTCTGCCGGCGACCACGCGCCGGCCGTCGACCGGCGCCCCGGTGGACAGATTCAAACCCGGTGACGCGGTAGCAGTCGACGTGTACGCGGTCGTCGGCTGTTCGGACTGCGGGACCTACTGGCTGCTCTCGGACCCCGGGACGCAAGACTCCGCGACCTGTCCCCGCTGCGGGACGCGCCACTCGACGCCGCTCCGGCGGTTCTTCGAGTCGGACGACCGCGCGGCGGCGGCGGAGGCTCGCGCGCGCCTGCTCGCGGAGAAGCGCGGCGACGAGGCGGCGTTCGAGCGCGCCGGCACGGTGGCCGAACTGGAGGCGGAACTCGACGAGTCCGGGATGGACGAGCGGGAGTACCTCGAACGCTCGGGGCTCGACCCCGACGAGGTCGCCGCGGCGGGCGACGTCTCGCGCGAGCGGTCGCGTTCGCGCGACGACGTCGTCCGCGACGCGCTCCGCGACGGGCGCACGACCGCGGAGGCGGTCGTCGAATACGCGACCGACCGCGGCGTGCCCGCGGAGGCGGCCCGCGACCTGCTCGACCGGCTGACCGAGCGGGGGGAGGTCAGCGAGTCGCGCGGCGAGTACCGGCTGCTGTAGGCGCGCGTCGCGTCACCGGCTCCGACGTCCCCGATGCGGCGACGTCGGCGCGCCCCGTCGTCTGCGTTCGACGCCTCACCGACCGAGGCTCGCGTGCGCCGACGACAGGTTGCGCGAGGCCAGCGCCGACAGCAGCGAGAGTTCGCCCGCGAGCGCGGCGACGGCGACGGCCTCAGCGAGCGCGTCGGCGTTGCTCCCGGCGGGGTCGCCGCCCCCCCGGACGCCGAGCACGTCGAGCGCCTCCGCCTGCGTCGGGAGTTTGGTGCCGCCGCCGACCGTCCCGACCTCGAGCGAGGCGAGCGTCACCGAGACGTAGAGGTCGCCGCCCCGTTCTTCCGCGGTCGTGATGGCGTTCGCCCCCTCGACCACCTGTGCGGCGTCCTGCCCGGTCGCGAGGAACACCGCCGCCACCGCGTTGGCGACGTGGGCGTTGAACCCCAGGCTCCCCGCCTTCGCGGAGCCGACGAGGTTCTTCCGCGTGTTCACCTCCGCGACGGCCGCTGGCGTCGTCTTCAGCGTCGCCTCCACCGTCTCGCGGGGGACGGTCACGTCGGCGGCGACCGACCGGCCGCGCCCCTCGACGGCGTTGACCGCGGCGGGCTTCTTGTCCGTACAGAGGTTGCCCGACAGCGCGACCAGTTCGGCGTCCGTCTCGTCCTCCACCGCGTCGCAGGCCGCCTCGGTCGCGATGGTGACCATGTTCATCCCCATCGCGTCCTTCGTGTCGTAGGCGAACCGGAGGTAGACGTTGTTGCCGACGACGTACGGCGTCACCGCCCGCAACTCGCCGTGGCTCGTCGTCGCCTCGGCCGCCTCGCGGAGTGCGTCGACGTTGTCCCGCACCCACGACGCGAGCGCCTCCGCCTCGGCCACGCCGGTGACGCGGAACGCCGGCGCGCGCGTCATCCGGTTCTTCAGCACGCGGGCGCTCGCGCCGCCGGCGGCGTTCAGCGCCGAACAGCCGCGGTTGACCGACGCGAGCAGCGCGCCCTCGGTGGTGGCCATCGGGACGTAGCGCTCGCCCGAGAGCGCGCCGCCGTCGATGTCGACCGGGCCGACGACGCCGACGGGCACCTGCACCGCGCCGAGCATGTTCTCGATGTTCGTCCCGCTCGCCGCCCCGGCGGGGAAGGCGTACTCGCCCGTCGTCGTCAGGTCCGCGCCGGACCGTTCGGAGACGAGCAGTCGCCGGGCCGCGGCGGCGGTGTCGGCGTCCGCGTGCTCTTCGAGTTCGTACAGTCGGAGGTCGCCCTCGCGTACCCGCGAGGCGAGGGTCTCCGCGTCCGGGTCCGCGTCGGCACCGGGGTCGCTCATGACCCGTGACTCCGGGCGGCGGGGTTAACTGATTACCTACTTCCGGTCGCGGCCGTGGTCGTTCGCCCCGTTGGTCGAGTCGCTCACCAGGAGCGCGTCGATGCGCCGGTCGAGCGACGCGCGGACCGGACCGACCACGTCGCGGTCGGTCGTCGCGCGCGCGACCATCGCGCCGTTGAGGGTGGCGAGCAGGTCCGCGGCCGTCTCGTCCGGGTCGACAGCCCGGAACCGGCCGGCGTCGACGCCGGCCGCGACGTACCCCCGGATGCGTTCGTGGAGGCGGTCGTCGAGCGCGTCGAACGCGGCGCGGAACGCCGGGTCGGTCGTGGCCTGTATCCGGAGTTCGAGGATGATGGCCTGCCCGGCGCGCATCTCCTCGGAGAGCGTCGCGGGCAGGAACCGGTCGACCAGCGCCCGGAGGCTTCCGACCGGGTCGTCGTCCGTCTCCGCGTCGAGCGAGGAGAGGAAGCGGTCGCCCGCGAACGCGAGGAAGTCGGCCAGCAGGTCCTCCTTCGACTCGTAGTGGTAGTACAGCAGCGACTTGCTCTTGGCGAACTCGTCGGCGATGTTGGTGATGGTCAGGTCGGCGTACCCGTGCTCGCGCAGCGCCCGGAACGTCGCCTCGAGTATCTCCCGCTCGGCCTCCGACCGGCCGTCGGCGTTCACCGCCGGTCCTCCCGCGCCTGGCGCTCGCGCCGACGGCCGGGCACCCGTCGGAGAACCGACGGCACCGGGTCGGCGACTCGGCGTCGCAGGCTCGTGCGCGTCGGCGTCTCGTCCATGGCTGAACGAGCGTTCAGCGCAGGATGAGCCTTACGGTCGGCCGCTCTCCCCTCCCGCTTCCCGAACCGTTTTGGCCGTTCGACGTGCCCTACAGCCCATGAGCGACCCCGCCGACCTCGTCGTGACGAACGCCGAGATTCACACCCTCGGGGACCCCGACGAGACGCACGAGGCGATGGCGGTCCGCGACGGTGCCGTCGTCCGTCTCGGCTCGACGTACGACGTGACGTTCCTCGCCGGAGCCGAGACGACGACGCTCGACGCGGGAGGGCGCGTCGCCCTCCCGGGGTTCGTCGACGCCCACACGCACCTGCTCACCGTCGGCACCTCGCTCGTCCACGCGGACCTCTCGGGCGCCGACAGCCCGCGGGAGGCGGTCGACCTGCTCCGCGAGCGTGCCGACGAGACCGGCGACGACGAGTGGGTGCTCGGGTTCGGCTACGACGAGTCGACGTGGGACGACTCGCGCTACCTCACGCGCGAGGACCTCGCCTCGGTCTCCGCGCTCGCGCCGGTCGTCGCCTTCCGGGAGGACATGCACGTCGCCTCCGTCAACGACGTGGTGCTCGACCGCCTCCTGCACGCGATGCCGAGCGACGACGTGCTGACCGAGGGCGGGGAGCCGACGGGCGTCCTCGTCGAGGAGGCGGTCGACCCGGTGTACGACATCATCGAACCGGATGCCGCCGAGGCGCGCGAACTCCTCGCGGCCGCCCAGCGACACGCCAACTCGCTCGGCGTCACCGGCGTCCACGACATGGTCCGGAAGTCGAAGGCGCCGCAGGTGTACCGGGAGATGGACCTCGAGGGGGACCTCACGCTCCGGGTCCGCCTCAACTACTGGGCCGACCACCTCGACTCGCTCGTCGACGCCGGCCTCCGCACGAACCACGGCAGCGAGATGGTGCGAGTGGGCGCGATCAAGTCGTTCACCGACGGCTCGCTCGGCGGGCGGACCGCGAAGCTCTCGGAGCCGTACGCGGACGACCGCGAGGAGACGGGACAGTGGGTGCTCGACCCCGAGGAGATAGACGAACTGGTGTCGCGCGCCGACGACGCGGGGTTTCAGGTCGCGCTCCACGCCATCGGCGACGCCGCCGTCGACGCCGCCCTCGACGCGTACGCCGAGACGGACTCCCCGGGGGAGGCCAGACACCGCATCGAACACTGCGAACTCGCGAGCGACGAGGCCGTCGAGCGGTTCGGTGAGATGGGCGTCGTCGCGTCGATGCAGCCGAACTTCCACAAGTGGGGCCGCGAGGGCGGGCTCTACGACGCCCGTCTCGGCGACCGACGAACGGACGCCAACCGGTTGCCGGCCTACCGGGAGGCCGGCGCGCCGCTCGCGTTCGGGAGCGACTGCATGCCGCTCGACCCGCTCTCGGGGGTGGACCACGCGGTGAATGCCCCGACCGAGGCGCAGTCGCTCGGCGTCACGGCGGCGCTGCGTGCGTACACGAGCGGCGCGGCGTACGCCGGGTTCGACGAGGACCGACTCGGTACGCTGGAGCCGGGGAAGCGCGCGGACTTCGTCCTCCTCGACGGCTCCCCCTGGGAGCGGCCGGACGACGTCGCGGATCTCGGCGTGGCGCTCACCGCCGTCGGCGGTGACGTGGTGTACGACGAGCGATAGAACCGGGACTCGTTCGTCCGACCGATCCACGGGGTCTTCTTCGACACTCTCCTACTTCGTACGCTGATAGCGAGCTCTATTCTGATTGGTGGGTGGTACGCACTCAGAATACCGTACCGAAGAAAAATATTATACAACCGTCCCCCGTGGGCACCTGGACACACACGATACGATTCTACGAATGGAAACTGCGGACCTAAACGCGGACCTGAGCCTGTTCAAGTACGACTCCCTCGAACAGTTGCCGGCGCGCTACCGGGACCTGGACGAGGCGGAGCGGACCCGCCGCATCGAGGCGGCGAGGGCGGAACTCGGCGACGACGTGGTGGTGCTCGGCCACAACTACCAGCGGCGCGAGATCGTCGAACACGCGGACTTCGTCGGCGACAGCTACCAGCTATCGACGGAGGCGGCCGAGTCGGACGCCGAGTACGTCGTGTTCGCGGGCGTGACGTTCATGGCCGAGTCGGCGGACGTCATCACCGACGACGACCAGACCGTGCTGCTCCCGTCGATGGAGGCGTCCTGTCCGATGGCGGGGATGGCCGAGGCTCTGCAGGTCGACGCCGCGTGGGCCGAACTCGCGGACGCCGTCGACGGCGACGTGGTGCCGGTGACGTACATGAACAGCTACGCCGACTTGAAGGCGTTCTGCGCCGACCAGGGGGGCTGGTCTGCACCTCCTCGAACGCCGCGGACGCGTTCGAGTGGGCGTTCGAGCGGGGGGACACCGTGCTGTTCCTGCCCGACAAGCACCTCGGCGAGAACACCGCACACGACCTGGGAGTCGCCGACGCGACGGTCACCTGGGACCCGTGGGACCCCGACGGGAAAGAGCCCGGAGCGGTCGCGGACGCCGACGTCGTCCTCTGGGACGGCTACTGTCAGGTCCACGAACGCTTCCGCGCGGGCCACGTGCACGACCTGCGGGAGCGTCGCCCCGATGCGAGCGTCGTCGTCCACCCCGAGTGCCGCCGGGAGGTGGTGGAGGCGGCCGACGTGGTCGGCTCCACGTCGACCATCTGCGAGACGGTGGCGACCGCCGGCCCGGGCGAGGCGTGGGCCATCGGCACCGAAATCCACCTCGCCAACCACCTCGACCGGTGGCACCCCGAGGTGGAGGTGCTCCCGCTGTGTGGCGACGCGTGCATGGACTGCAACGCGATGCGCCAGATAGACCCCAACTACCTGACGTGGGTGCTGGAGGGGCTCGTCGAGGGCGAGGAGCGCAACGTCGTCGAGGTCGCGCCCCGCGAGAAGGAACTGGCCGCGGTGGCCATGGAACGGATACTGGAACTGTGAGCCGGACCCCCGACGCGTACGAGGCGGACGTGCTCGTCGTCGGCTCCGGCATCGCGGGCTGTTCGGCCGCGCTCGCGGCCGCCCGCGAGGGGGCGGACGTCCTCGTGGCGACGAAAGCCGCGAAGCCCGCGGACGCGACGACCGACTGGGCGCAGGGCGGCATCGCCGTCACGCAGTCGGACCCGGACGCGTTCGCGGCGGACGTCCGTGCCGCTGGCGCGGGCGAGTGCGACCCCGCGGCCGTCGAGACGCTCGTGGGCGACGCGCGCGCCGCCGTCGAGGACGTCCTCCTCGACACGCTGGGCGTCGCGTTCGACCGGACGGACGACGGCTCGGGGTACGACCTGGGCCGCGAGGCGGCCCACTCCGAGCGGCGCGTCCTCCACGTGGACGCCTCGACCGGTCGGCACGTCCTCCGGCCGTTCCTCGCGCACCTCGAGGACCGCGAGAACGCCCGCCTCCTCCAGGACACCGCCGCCTTCGACCTGGTGACCCACGAGGGGCGCGTCCACGGCGCGCTGCTGGAACCGGCGGCGGGCGACAGGGACGCGTCGGCGACCCCGCCAGTGACGAGACGGACGGCGGCCGGAGCGCGGTCCCGGCGTTCGCGGGCGCGACGGTGCTCGCGACCGGCGGCATCGGCGCGCTGTACCGCGACAGCACCAACCCGGACGGCGCGACCGGCGACGGCATCGCGATGGCGGCGCTCGCGGGCGCGGACGTGGCCGACATGCAGTACGTGCAGTTCCACCCGACCGCGTACGCCGGCGACGACCCGTTCCTCGTCAACGAGGCGGTCCGCGGCGAGGGGGCGCTCCTGAGAAACGCCGACGGAGAGCGGTTCATGCCCGCGGTCCACGAGGACGCCGAGTTGGCCCCGCGCGACGTGGTCGCGCGCGCCGTCGCCCGCGAACGCGACCGCACGGGCGGCGTGACGCTCGACCTCTCGCCGCTCGACTTCCGCGCGGCGTTCCCGGACCTCGCGGCCGCCTGCGACGACCGGGGGGTCGACCCCGCCGAGGGGATTCCGGTCGCGCCGGCCGAGCACTTCCTGTGTGGCGGTATCGACGTCGACGACCGGGGGCGCGCCTCGCTCGACCGCCTGTTCGCCGTCGGCGAGTGCGCCCGCACGGGCGTCCACGGCGCGAACCGCCTCGCCTCGAAGGCCTGGTCTGGGGGCTTCGTGCCGGCGAATCCGCCGCCGGGTTCGACCCGGTGTGCGTCGACGCTCCCGCCCCCCGCGACAGCGACCCGGCGCTGCCCGACTCGTTCGCGCGGGGGAAGTTCCACCGCCTGCGCGACACCGCGTCCGACGCGTTCGGCCTGGTGCGCCGCGACGACGAGATGGCGCGCGCCGCCGGCGTCCTCCGGCGACTGAAGGGCGAGGTGGACGCGTACACCCGGACGCGCACCTCGCGCGGCCTGTACGAACTCCGGAACGCGACGGTGGTCGCCCTGCTGGTCGCGCGTGCGGCCGCCGAGGCGGAGTCGGCGGGCTGTCACCGCCGCGTCGGCGAGGCCGACGGAGCCACCGACGCCCGGGAGGAGGAGGCCCGTGCTGACTGACGCCACGGTCGAGTCGTGGCTCGCGGAGGACCTGGGGCACCACGACGTGACGAACCACGTCCCCGGCGAGACGACCGGGCGACTCGTCGCCACGGAGGCGGGCGTCCCCGCCGGACTCGACGCCGCGGTCCGCGTGTTCGACTACCTCGGCGCGGAAGCGACGCCGACGGTCGACGCAGGGGCGCGCGTCGACGCCGGCGACGCGGTGCTCCGAGTCGAGGGACCGGCCCGCGCGGTGCTCCGGGGGAGCGGGTCGCGGTCAACGTCGCCGGCCACGCCTCCGGGGTGGCGGCGGCGACGCGCGAGGCGGTGGACGCGGCCCGCGAGGTGACCGACGACGTCGCCGTCGCCGCGACCCGGAAGACGACGCCCGGTCTCCGGGGCGTCGAGAAGCGCGCGGTGGTCGCGGGCGGCGGCGACACCCACCGGCTGGACCTCTCGCACATGGTGATGGTCAAGGACAACCACGTCGCCGAACTCGGGCTGGAGGCGGCCGTCGGGCGGTTCCGCGAGCGCGCGTCGTTCGCGACCAAGCTGGAAGTCGAGGTGGAGCGGCCCGAGGACGGCGCCGGGCGGCGGACGCCGGTGCGGACGTCGTCCTGTTCGACAACGTGTCGCCCGCGGCCGTCGAGCGGGGCGTCGAGGCGCTCCCGGCCGGCACGCTCGCGGAGGCGAGCGGCGGCATCACGCTCGAGGACGTGCCGGCGTACGCCGCGACGGGCGTCGACGTGCTCTCGATGGGGAGTCTAACCCACTCGGCACCGGCGCTCGACTACAGTTTCCGGACCGGCGACGAGTAGGGCGGAGCCGGGTCGGACCCGGGTTACGCCCGTTCGGTCTCGAGGAGGCTCATCGTCTCGTCGACGGTCACGGACAGGACGTCCCCGTCGCAGGGGATGTCGAGGCGGACCGTCGTCGGGTCCTCGTTCACGACGGCGGTGTGGACGTCGCTCACGCACCAGTCGTTCGTCCAGAACGGTTCGGTGGTGAGGTCGGTCCCCCGCTCGCTGTGGAACGTGAGCACTTCGGCGGTGTCGAGGAGGTTCAACCCGAGGGCGGACTCGAGACGGTTGTCACACCGGTTGCAGACGTGCCGGACGACGACGTCCTGTCCGGGAACCTTCGTACACGAGTCGAGCGTCGTCTGCATTCGGCCCATACACTCCGGGCAGACGCCGTCGGCCGCGAGACAGTAGTGGTGCCGGACGTGGTGGTGGAACGCGTCGAGGAACTCCGCGGGGGTGCGGTCGTCGAGTCCGCCCGGCGGGAACGGGTAGTCGACGTGGCCGCGGCCGCAGTCGGCGCAGGCGATTGCGAGTCGCTCGTCGGCGTAACGCGCCTCCAACTCGCCCCCGCAGTGGTAGCAGTCGCCGGGCGCCTCGAACGGACCGAGTTCCGTCCGGCCGGTGAACGTGCCCGCGAACACGGACCGGACCACCTTCCACCCGGGCGTCCGGAACGCGTACCCCTCGTCGGTCTTGCGGACGAAGTGGTCGAGTAGCTGTTTGAGGTGGTAGTTGAAGTGGGCGCTGTCGTCCAGGTCGACCCGGTCGTACAGTTCCGAGAAGGGAACCGGGTCGTCGCTCCCCTGTTCGACGGTCGCCTCGTGGAGCGCCTGCAACACCTCGATGCGCGTCTCGTTGCCGAGGAGGGCGAACGCCTCGGCGGGCGTGAGGTCGGCCTCGCGAACGGCCTCGCGGGCCTCCTCGTCTGCGGGAGTACTCATTGGACGGAGGTTTCGTCCCCGACGACAAAACCGTTTGGCCGTCCGTCAGGACCAACGACTGCGTCCGCTGGAGCGAGCGACCCGGGTATCCCTCGACGGTTTGCGGCCGCTCCGTGGGCACGGCGGGGGTACGTGTCGGTCTGGTGGCGGTCCTGTACCTCGCGGTCGACGGGATTCTGGGCGCCCGTCGATGGACAACTGTACTCGGGTACCCCGCGCTGTTCGTGTTCCTACCCCTCGTGGCGTACTGGCTCGTCCGCCAGACGTTCGCTGGGGCGGGAAACGATACCGCTGGCGGGGACGTTCGACGTGGTGTCGCCAAGCAGTGATTTCGGCGGTTCCCGGGTAACGTTCTGGCTCGCCTCTCGATTGGCACGTTGGGCGGGCCCGTGCGACCGTGATTTGTCACGAAGTTGGTCGCTTCGAGAGCCACGACGAGTCCCCGGTCGCGGGACGGGCACTGGTGAAGCCCGCCTCTCCGTCTCGTGCGTCGCTTCTGACGGCATCCGAGTGGACGTCTGCGGTCGTGTTTCGAATAGAGCGCGCGTATTCAGCAAGCGCTTCCGTGCCCGCCATGGTAAGTTCGTGCATCTGCTGGCAGTTTCCATCTACTCAGTTCATATCCGAACAGCCGTCGCGAACCACCGAACGAGTTCGACGACCTGAACTATTAGGCCTCGGTCCACGACGATACCGTCGCGGTGGGTGTCTCTGTTCCGGGCGGGCAGATAACGTGTCCTATCCGCCGATCGTCAGCGGGTACGTGTTCGAAGGTTAGTTCTGGCGGCGGCGTGTCACACTCGACTTCAACCCTGGCCATGACGAGCCCCACGTCCTGCGCGTTCTGGAAGGATACGATGACCTTCACATCGTCACTGGCGAGCGTCTCGGTTCCCGTAACGGTAGCCGTTGGTACCGCCGTTACAGGCGTCGTCGACGCCTGCCAGAGTACGAACGAGAAGAGTACGACCGTCAACACGACGCTTACAGCCATGAGAAGACGCTCCGCCCACGTCGACTCGGTATCTCCATCATCGGTCGCTTGGTCGCTCTGACCGTCGGTCCCGTCCGAGCGGTCGCTCATAGGACCACCCTCGCCCCGCTTGCACCGAGCGACGCTGGAAGTCCGAGTACGACCAGCATCTGTACCCAAACTGTGACTGGTGACTGCCTGAACTGCCCAAATGCGGCTAGCAGTCCGACCACAACGACGATGCCGACCGCGTACGTGATGAAGGCGTGGCCCCATTGGTCTCGCCCGGTAGTGCCTTTGATACGCGTCTCGTGTCCTTGGAACTCTAATTCAAAGAGTACCAGGTAGGCCACCAGAACGCTCAGGATGATAATCAGGCCCAGTCGAGGCCAACTCGCGTACGCAGCCATCAGTGACATCTCGTCGGTCGGAGCTATCGTCATACTGACGAACATCGCGCCGATGGCGAGCATACCGAGGTGCCGGTAGAACGGCCGTTCCTCTCGCTGTTCGTCTTCAGTCTCCCTCAGCAACGTATTCGCCAGGGCAGCGCCGAATCCAAGCGGGACGACGAACAAGAGTCCCAACCGGGCCACTGTGAGCAGAGAATCACCTAGATCGACGATGCCGAATAGCAGGAGAACGACGTAGGCCGTTACGAAACTCTGTAACAGGAGTTCCATGAAGTCCGATACGGCCCTCCTCACCGGGGACGAGCCTTCCGCCCCCTTCTGAAAGCCGATGGTACGGGTGATGACGAGTACGACCCCGAGGCCAGCGACCACGTAAATCACTAACCACGCCGTGGGGAGTTGCCATCCATGCCACCACATCTCCATGGTGAAGAGCAGTTCGACGCTTACGATTAGGGCGCCCACTACGCCGCGTCCCTGATCTCGGAGGAGTCCGTACGCGTTCTGCGGCATGGTCCAGATATACGAAGTCACCGTATAAACGGAGGATGGTAGGTAGCTTCGCGTAGCAGAGTCACCCCTCTCCGCCCACGTCCTTCGAATGTAGCTCGTCTTCGGCCTCCCGGTCCCGGGGTCGTAGACCGGTGACGACACAGACGAGGGAGAACACCGCGACCACGAGCGACACGGCGGTTCCCGGAACCTGGTTGACGCGGTGTTACTCGGCCACGGTCATCCCGCGAACGCCAGGACGCGACAGGGCCGGGCGCCGATTGACAGTGAACAGGAGGAGGTACACCCGGCGGAGACGGTGGGCGATCGTCTCCTCGGTAGAGACCTCGATCGTCGGCTCCGGTAGTCCTGGCTCAGGTGCCCGAACTCGGCGAGGTGGCGTGGCGTCGACCGCCGCGCGGAACTCGCCGTGTTACGCCGACTCGCCTCCCGCGGGGAACCGCGGCGCGTCGTCCTCGCCGTCCACCGTCGCGCCGTCGAGTTCGGCGAACGCGTCGCGCACCCTGTCCCACGTCTCCGAGAGCGCCTCGACGATGACCTTGGTGTCGCCGACGACCGGCATGAAGTTGGTGTCCTCCGCCCACCGGGGGACGACGTGGGTGTGGAGGTGCGGCAGCGACCCGCCGGCGCCGTCACCCAGGTTCATCCCGGCGTTGTAGCCGTCGGGGTCGATGGCGTCGTCGAGCGCCGCGAACGTCCGCTGTTTCATCCGCGCGTGGTCGAGGAGCACCTCGTCGCTCAGCGCGCCGTACGCGCGCTCGTGTACCCGCGGGATGACCATGGCGTGGCCCGGGTTGTACGGGTAGTTGTTCAGGAGGACGAACGACCGGGGCGAGCGGGCGACGATGCGCGCCTCGCGGTCGTTCCCCCGTTCCGGGAGGGTGCAGAACGGGCAGCCGTCGTCGCCGTCGTCGTCGCGCTCGACCCACTCGATGCGCCACGGGGCGAATATCTGGTCCACGGACGAGCCAGACCGGGGACCCCCTTCAACCCGTAGCTTCGTCCTCGCGCTCGGGTCAGAATCCGGCCGGGGAGACCCACTAGCCAAAGGCTTATTAGTAGCGTGGTACCTTTATCGGCGTCACTTGTGTAGGGAGGCACGCATGGCGACCCAACCCTCCGACCCCGACAGCGTCTCCGAGGCCTGTTCCCACTGTGGTGGGGAGACGCTCCACGACGTGCGAGTCGAGATTCGCACCGAGAGCGAAAAGGAGGAGAATGCGGAATTCTCCCGTGAACCGTACCGCGTCGTCACCTGCAACGAGTGCGGGTCCGAATCGGCGATGCGGATGAACAACGCCTAGGCCGGACGGAGAGCCGGCGCGTCCCGGAGCGCGCCGGGTCCGGTTCAGGCGCCCATGCACCGTCGTGGGCAGCCCCACGACGACCCAACGGTGACGGACCCGACTACGGAGTCGGAGCGTCCGAAGCCTATTGGTAGAGGCCTTCGGTGGTCACTTCGACCCCGTCATCGGTTATCACGAGCGTGTGTTCGGCCTGACTGACGAGTGTTCCCTCTTCCTCCTTCAACACCGGGTACCCCTTGATGATGCCGTTCGTCTTCAGGCGGCGGAGCGCCATCTCCGCGCGCGAGGACGAGAGCCACCGCGCCGCGAACGGCAACCCGTCGAACTCCCGTATCTCCTCGAGCACCTGCCGCGCCGACCGGTTCCGGACCGAGCGGTCGCTCGTCAACTCGTATATCTCCTCTTCCCCCCCTTCGCCGACCTTCCCGCGGCCGTCCGTGGCGAACGGTTCGATGGCGACGACCTGCCCCGGTTCGAGTTCGACCGACCGGTCGACGCCCCGGTTGGGGATGTTCGGTCCCGTGTGGGCGTCGAACCGCTCGACGCCGTGGCCCGAGAGGTTGTAGACGGGCGTGTACCCGTACGCCTCGATGACGTCCTCTATCTCCGCGCCGATCTCGCCGACCGGGACGCCCGGCCCGGCCGCCTCGACGGCGGCGTCGAGTGCCTCCTCGGCGGCCTCGGTGAGTTCGGTCGCGCCCGCGAGGTCCACCGTGACGGCCGCGTCCGCGATGTACCCGTCGACGTGGACGCCCACGTCGAGACAGACCAGGTCGTCGCCGAACTCGGTGTCGTCGTCGCGGCTCGGCGTCGCGTGGCTCGCCTCCTCGTCCACGCTGATGTTGACCGGGAACGCGGTGCCCGCTCCCTCCTCGCGGATGCGCTCTTCGACGTGTTCGGCGACCTCGAGGTGGGTCGCGCCGGGTTCGACCAGTTCGCGTCCCTCCTGCAGAACGGTCGTCAGTATCTCGCCCGCCTCCCGGTACTTCGCCAGCGTGTCCTCGTCGAGCGCGCTCATGTCGCCGCCTTCGGCCGATGCGTCCAAAGGGGTTGCGCTCCGGTGTCGGGGGCGTCGACCGGTTCGGACGAACGACCGTCGACCGAGGCGTGCCGTCCCCCCGCGAACACCCACCCGCTGCGTGAGGGGAGCGGGTGCGTCGAAGACGGCGTTCGGCTACGTTTCACACGGGAGCCGACCGGAGGACGGTTTTTGTCGCTCCGGAGCGTCCCGTCGGTCGATGACCCGCCCGCGGTTCGGAGTCGAGGTCGGGTCGTGCCACCGACGCGTGGACCCCGACGACTGGGACGACGTCTACGTCGTCGGCGACGTTCACGGGTGTGCCGATGCGCTCGACCCCGGCCCGACCGACCTGGTCGTGTTCGTCGGCGACCTGGTGCGCAAGGGAACCCGACAGCCGGGGCGGTGGTCGAGCGCGTCCGCGACGCGCCCACCGTCCGCGGGAACAACGAGGAGAAACTCCTCCGCGGGGAGGCGGCGCTCCCCGACCTGACCGACGACCACCTCGACCGGTTCGCCTCGCTCCCCGTCGCCGTCTCCTGGCCGGGACGGGGCGGCGCGCCCGGCGCGCTGGTCGTCCACGGCGGCGTGGACCCCCGGAAGTCGCTCGCGGACCACACCGTCGACGACCTGGAGAACCCCCGCTCGCTCGTCCCGAGGAGAGCTACGGCGACCGACCGTACTGGTGGGAGCGGTACGACGGCCCCTGGCGCGTGTTCTTCGGACACACCGTCCTCGACCGACCGGTGGTCCGCGAGTTCGCCGTCGGGCTCGACACGGGCTGCGTCTACGGCGGCGACCTGACGGCGTACGACTGGCGCGGCGACGCACTCGTCTCGGTCCCGGCGACCGACGACGGGCGGGACCGCGCCGACGAGAAGGTGCTCGAACCGCCGTTCACCGACGAGACGGACGCGCGTCGACCGGAGAGCGCCGACCCCGCTCGGTGAGCCGACGAGCGACGACCGGTCGCGGGCACCGCGCCCACGCGGTCGGCTCGACGGACCCGTACGCGAGGAGGGTGACCGGGGTGACGGCGGTTCCGCGGGATTTTTGCTCCGACCGGGGAACCCGACGGTATGGCCAACCAGCCCCACCTGCTCGTGGACGAGGGCGACGTTCACGACGTCGCGCTCGTCCCGGGCAACCCCGGTCGCGTAGACCGCATCGCAGACCAGTGCGACGAGTCGGAGTTCGTCTCCGAGAACCGGGAGTACCGCATCGTCAACGCGAGCTACGAGGGGGTCGACCTCACCGTCTGCTCGACCGGAATCGGGTGTCCGTCCGCGGCCATCGCTATCGAGGAGTTGCACAACGTCGGCGTCGAGACGGTCGTCCGCGTCGGCACCTGCGGGGCGCTCCAGTCGCACGTCGACATCGGCGACATGGTCGTCGCCACCGGCGCCGCCAAGGAGGAGGGGACGAGCAAGCGCTACGAGTCCGAGACGTACCCCGCGACGCCCGACTACGGGACGCTGACCGCGCTCGTGGACGCCGCCGAGGCCCGCGACGAGGCGGTCCACGTCGGCCCCATCGTCTCCGACGACGCGTTCTACAACGAGTCGGAGGCGTACGTCGCCGACTGGGAGGCCGCGAACCTGCTCGCCATCGAGATGGAGGCGGCGGCCGTCTTCTCGCTCGCGCGCCGCCGCGGCATGCGCGCGGGTGCCATCTGTACCGCCGACGGGAACCTCGTCGAGGGTACCCAGAAGGGCGCGGACTCCGAGGAGGAACTCCCCGAGAAGGCGAAGAACAACGTCGGCCGCGCCATCGGTATCAGTCTCGACGCCGTCACTCGGCTGTGAGATGTTCGAGCGGCTGACCGCCCGGCTCGCGGCGGCCGCCCGCCGGGTCCGGCGGCTCGAACGGCGCGAACTCGCCGAGCTCCGGATGTGGCTCGAGGAGACGGACAACCTGGTCCACCTCTCGGTGCTGCTGTTCGTCCCGGTGCTCGTCGCGGTGGTCACCCAGTTGTCGAACGCGTTCGACGAACTGCTGCCCGTGCTCTTGTTCCCGCCGCTCGCGTCGGGGACGTACACCCTGTTCGCGAACCCGGAGGGGAAGTACTCGGACCCGCTGAAGTTCGTCGTGGGACTCACCGCCGGTGCGGCCTGTGGGTGGTTCGCGCTCGGAGTCGAGTCGTCGCTGCTCGCGGTGCCGGCCGACGCGTTGGTCTCGCCGCTCAGCGCCGGCCTCTCGCTGCTGCTGACCGGCGGGGTCACGTGGCTACTCGACGTGGAGGAGCCGTCGGCGTTCTCATCGGCGCTGCTCGTGCTCGCGGCGCCGGAGCGCCCCGAGGTGTACGTCGGGTTCATCCTCGTCGCGAGCGCCCTCGTCGCGGGCGCGTTCGCGCTGTGGCGGCGCCAGTTCTACCAGCAGCGCGCCCGGTACCTCTACGGGACGACCCGCGCGGACGACCACGTGCTCGTCCCGATGCGCGGCGAGTCCCAGCTCACGACGGCGCTGTTCGGCGCGCGGCTGGCGGCCGCCCACGAGGCCGGGAAGGTCGTCCTCCTCGACGTGGTCGACGACGAGCGGGTCGCCGCCGCCGAACAGTCCGCGGTGGGCGGGACCCGCGCGGGCGCGTCCGCCCCGTCCGAGCGCATCGAGGACATCGAAGAGGAGGAGACGCGCCGGGCGGCGGTGGAGTCGGCCCGCCGGCTGGAGGAGTGCGCCGCGACCGTCCGGACCCGCGTGGGCGTCCCCTGCGAGGTGGTGGTCGCCAGCGGCCGGCCGGCGTCGACGACGCTGGAGACCGCGCGCGCGTCGAACTGCGACCTCATCGTCGCGCCGTACGAGGAGGACCGCGGTCTCCTCTCGGAGTTCGTCCGGACCGTGTTCCGCGACCCGACCGACGCCATCGCGTTCCGGTCGGTGACCGGCAGAGAGCGATGGCGGCGCGTACTCGTCCCGGTGTCCCGCCCGGGCGACTCCGCGCACGCGATGGTCGACTTCGCCACGCGGCTCGCGGGCCGGTCGGGGAGCGTCTCGGTGTGCACCTGCATCGACCGCGAGGTGGAGCGTCGACCCGCGGAGAACCGGCTCTCGAACATCGTCGACGCCGTCGACGGCCCCATCGAGACCCGCGTCGCGCGAGCGGACGTGCTCGACTTCATCGAGGCGAACGCCGGCGCGTACGACCTCGTCCTGCTCGGCTCCTCGCGCGACCGCTCGGCGGCCTCGCGGGCGGTGTCGCCCCCGACGTTCGAGCGGCTCCGCGACCTGGACTGTGACGTGGCGGTCGTCGACCGCGGCTCGCCCGGCTAGCGCCCTCGCTCGTCCGCCTCGTCCTCCTCGAGTATCTCGCGCGCCACCGCCTCGGAGTCGCCCTTCTCCAGCGCGGACTCCACGAGGAGGTGGCCACCGATGCTCGCGGGGGAGATGACGGTGTTCGCGCCGGCGCGCTTCAGCTTGTTCACGTTCTCGCGTTCGGTCGCGGCGGCGACGATGGTCACCTCGGGGTTGAGCTGTCTCGCCGTGAGGATGGCGAGCGCGTCCTCGGCGTCGTCGTTCGTCGCGGCGACGACGGCGCGCGCCTCCGTCACCTTCGCGCGGGTGAGCGGCTCCTCGCCCGAGGGGTCGGCGGTGAGCACGTCTATCTCGCGCTCGCGGAGCGACCGGGCGACGGCCTCGTCGGGCGTGACGACGAGGAACTCCACGCCGGCGGCGGCGAGTTCTTCGATGAGCGGTTCGGTCAGTTCCCCGTGCCCGAGCACGAGGACGTGTCGTTCGAGGATGTCGAGGTTGGTGTCTGTCATGCGTCCGAGCGCGGTGGTGAGGCGGGCTTCGATGGCGGGAGTGAACAGCACCCCGAGCGCGACGGCGAAGGCGGCGACGTTGAGGACGAGCGCCGACATGGCGAACCAGCGTCCCAGGTCGGTCGTCGGCGTCACGTCGCCGTACCCCACCGTCGAGGCGGTGACGACCGAGAAGTAGACGGCGTCGGTGATGGAGTCCACCCCGGCGAAGTGGTCCTGGAGCGCGTACGCTCCGGCGGTGCTGTAGCCGAGCGAGCCGACGAGCGCCGCGAGCGACGCGAGTTGCGTCGTCGTGAGGTCGAACTCGTTGGCGAACAGCCGGCGGTTTCGCGCCAGCGCCGCGATGGCGAGCAGCGAGGTGACCGCGAGCAGGACGCTCGGGTACGTCCCCGCCGCCAGCCCCTGCAGGGCCGTGAGCGGGAGCAGTACGAGCGCGGCGTACCAGCCCGCGCGGTACCCCCGCCGGAGCGCCAGCGTCGACGCGAGCAGGAGAAACCCCGTTATCGTCCCCGTGAAGCCGGCGAGCGTCGTCAGCGCCTCGGGGACGTACTGACCCACCGGAAGCTGTGGACCGACGGTGAAGATGCCGCCGATACCGACGAGCACCGAGAGCACGGCGGCGGCGCCGGCGAGCCACACCGCCGCGCGCCCGCCGATGCGGTCCTGCCAGTCGGCCATACCCCGCCCTCGGCACGGGGTCGGTAAAAGTCTCGCCGTCCGGGATTGGCGAGACGCGAGCGCGCCCGGTCAGGGAGTCGAAGGAGAGACCGATTCTCCCCGCCAGTGCCCCGTCAGCGAACGGTGCGTCTCGTCGACCGTCGACCCCGCTCGGGTGGATGCGGGTCGCGGTTTCCGAGTCAGTCGCCCTCGCCGGACGCGGGTTCGGCGCTCGTCCCGCCGACGAACCCCCGGTCGTTGGCGACCCGCGCGATGCGCGGCTGGAACACCCACGCCGTCAGGAGGACGATGGGGAGCATCGAGACGGCGACGACGGCGTAGCCGGTGTGGAGGTTCGGGAGCAGAGGGGCTGCGTACACCAGCGGGTAGACGATGCCGCCGACGGTGCCGACGCCGCCGACGACGCCCGCGACGGCTCCCGAACTGTCGGGGAACATCGCGGGGACCTGCGCGAAGATCGCCCCCTCGGCGAAGGCGCAGGCCATCCCCACGAGGAACCCGGCACCGACCGCGAGCAGAATCTCGCCGGACAGCCCAGCGAGCGTCATCACGAACATCGTCGCGACGACGAAACACAGCGAGACGAACGTCCACTGCTCGCGGTAGCGGCCGCGAAACAGGGGCAGGATGTCGCGCTCGGCGCGCGCGAGTCGGTCGCTGACGTAGCCGCCGACGGGTCGGAGCAGTCCGGCCGCGACCGAGAACGTCGCCGCGAACGTGCTCGCGAGGACGAGGTTGTCGGTGTCGAACCCCTCGCGGTAGTAGGTGGCGAGCCAGCCGTTCATCGACAGTTCGAGGCCGAACGTCATCACGTACGCGAACGCGAGGACGACGGTCCCGTACCGCGTCGCGGTGTACAGCCAGCCCCGGAAGCTGGCGTTGTCCTTGGTCGCCTGCCGTTTCACGTCGTTCTTCGCCGCTTCGCCCAGGAGGTAGTACGCGACCCCGAGACCGATGGCGACGACGCCCGTGTAGAAGAAGGCGGCCCGCCAGTTCGTCGAGAACAGCGGCCCGTTCCAGTTCGGTCCGAACACCCGCGGGAGGACGAGCGCCCCGCCGGCCGCGCCGGCGTTGCCGACGCCCGCGTAGATTCCCTCGGCGGTCCCCAGTTCCTCCTCCTCGAACCACTCGGAGACGTGCTGGATTCCGATGACGAACGTGATTCCGGCCGTCGCGACGATCAGCCGTTCGACGAAGAACACCGTGTACGACTGCGCGAACGCCGACGCGATGGAGAACACGCCGACGTACCCCAGGACGATGGCGAACACCGACGGGGCGCCGAACTTGTCCGAGAGCCACCCGGTCAGGATGCGGCCGAACGGGGCCAGCCAGATGGCGGCGCTCGCCAGGATGCCGATCTCTGCGAGCGAGAGGCCGAACTCCTCCGCCATCGGTCCCGTGAACGGGGCGAACGAGAACCAGATGAGGAACGAGAAGTTGAACCCCACCGTCGCGAGTAGCAGCGTCCGGTACTTCGTCATCCTGATCAGCCCCATGCCCCACCTCCGTTTCCGGCCGCGCGTCGCCGACGCGTGGTCGCGGTCCGCCCCGTGAGGTCGAACTCCTGCTCGGCGCTGTGACGTGCGCTCATGGACGGAGAGGCCGACTAGCGTCTGATAACTGTACTCCTTTACGTGTTCCCGATTCGCCGTAATTTGTTGGTCGAATGGACACACCTTCGCGGAATATTATCTCTTAAATGCCGTTCATCGGCAGAAAGGTGGACGAACAACCGACCGATTTCGAGCGAGCGACGCGCGCACGGCAGTTCGCGGTAACCGACGCCCACTGAGGGCCTCGGCGTCCCCCGCGTCGAATCGCCGTACTGGTCCGCGATTCGCCGCCCCGGTCGGGGGACGCACTTCGCCAGTCGGTCCGGTTGTCCCACCGGAGTCGCGAGTCCGTCCCCGTCGTCGGGTGCCGCGTGGCCGTCCCGGCGGAAGGACCCCCTCAGCCGGTGCGTTGGGGTCTCTACCTCGAAGTACTCGTTCGGGAGGAGCGTGACGTGACCGCTTCGTCAGTTCTACGGGGGAAATCCTCCGAAACGGAGGGGGTACCGATCCATATTGTATTTATTCTACCTATACCCGGATTCAGACCCCCATTCCATTGTAGATAACGCTTATTGGTGGGCACGTGTGTGGCCTCATCCGAGAACGAATCATGGTGGCACACTTTTCACTCGGAGGAGTCCGTCGTGGCGCATAAGAAGGAAGACTGGAAGGAGGAACTGTACGGGGACGAGGTCCGGGAGAAACTCGTCGAGTTCGCCGAACGGGGCTGGGACTCCATCCCCGAGGAGGAGCGCGACGAGTGGTTCACACGGTTCAAGTTCTGGGGCGTCTTCCACCACCGCTCGGGGCAGGAGTCGTACTTCATGATGCGGCTGACCAACTGCGGCGGGGTGCTCGAACCCCGCCAGTTGCGCGCCATCGGCGAGGTGGCCGACGAGTACGCGACCGGTCCGGTCGAGAACCCGGAGTTCGGCGACGCCTGGGTCGACCTCACGACGCGCCAGTCGATACAACTACACTGGCTCAAACTGGAGGACGTTCCCGACATCTGGGAGAAACTCGAGGCCGTCGGGGTGTCGTCCCGGTCGGCCGGCGGCGATACGATGCGCAACATCTCGGGGTGTCCGGTCGCCGGGAAGGCCGAGGAGTACGTCGAGACCCGCGACCTCCTCGACGAGATTCAGGCGGGCATCCGGGGGGACGACGACCTGTGTAACATGCCCCGGAAGTTCAACATCTCCGTCTCGGGCTGCCGGCAGGGCTGCGCGCAGGACTCGATCAACGACGTCGGTCTCGAACCGGCGCACAAACTCGTCGACGGCGAGGACGTCGAGGGGTTCAACGTGCGCGTCGGGGGCGGACTCGGGGGTCGCGAGCCGCGCCGCGCCCGTTCGCTCGACCTGTTCGTCCGGCCGGAGCGGGCGTACGAGACGGTCCGGACGTTCGTCGAGTACTACCACGAGGCGGGGAACCGCCAGAACCGCTCCAAGAACCGCGCGCGCTTCTTCGTCGACGACGAGGGGACCGGCGCCATCCGGGAGGCGATGGTCGACCGCCTGTCGTTCGAGCCCGAACGCGCGGGGACGGACTTCCGCGGCGAGTACACGTATAACGCCGGTCGGTCGTCCGCGCACGGTCCCCACGACCACGTCGGCGTGTACGGACAGGCGGACGGACGGAACTACGTCGGCCTCTCGGTCGCCGTCGGTCGGCTCACCGCCGAGGAGGCCATCGAACTCGCCGACCTCGCGGACGAGTACGGCTCCGGCGAGGTCAGGCTCACCCGCCGGCAGAACCCGCTCGTCATGGACGTGCCCGACGACCGGCTCGACGACCTGCTGGCCGAACCGCTGCTGGAGAGACACACGCCCGAACCGAACCCGTTCGTCCAGGGGGCGATGGCGTGTACGGGCACGGAGTTCTGCTCGCTCGCGCTCACCGAGACGAAAGCGCGGACGGCCCGGATGCTGCGGTGGCTCCGCGACGAGGTCGAACTCCCGGACGACGTCGACCGCATCAAGATCCACTACTCCGGCTGCACGGCCGACTGCGGGCAGGCGATGACCGCCGACATCGGCCTGCAGGGGATGCGCGCACAGAAGAACGGCGAGATGGTCGAGGCGCTCGACGTGGGCGTCGGCGGCGGCATCGGCGAGGAGCCGTCGTTCATCGAGTGGGTCCGCCAGCGCGTCCCGGCCGACGAGGTACCGGGGATGATTCGGAACCTCGTCGAGGCGTTCGCGGCGCTCCGCGAGGACGGCCAGACGTTCCGCGAGTGGGTCGACGCCACCGGGCAGGGGGCGCTCATCGAACTCGCGGAACCCGAGGAGGTCGAGGGGTACGAGGACCCCTGTCTGTACGACGGGAAGCAGTCGTGGTACCCGTTCGACGACGGTCCCAGCCCCGCGCCGACGGCGGCCGACGGCACGCCCCTGGAGGTCGAAGACTGATGCGTTCCCGACGGCTCGACGTGACCGCGTACACCACGCTCGACCACGTCCCCGCCCGCGCCGAAGGGGACGGGTGGACGGACGAGGCGGTGGCCGTCCTCGACGTGAGGTCGCCGGCGGGTGAGTCCACGGTCTCGCTCGGACTGGAACTCGACCCGAGCGACACGGCGAACCTCCCGCACCACGCCGACTACGTCCCGCTCACGCCCGACCAGGCCCGGACGCTCGCCGCCGACCTGGAGGAGGCCGCCGCGGCCGCCGAGGCCGGCGAGGCGATGACGAGCGGGCGGGGGTGACGATGGCGGGAAACTCCCCGCTCGACGACGACGCACCGGCGTCGCCGACGAACGCACCCGCGGACGCGGCACCCGAACTGCTCGCCGCCGTGCACCCGGGACGCACCCCCGCGACGGGAGGTGACTCGCTTGAGCACGGTCGGTGCACTCCCCGCTCGCGCTCGCCACACGGGGGAGACTCGCGTGAGTGACTCCGACTCCGGTGACCCCGACGGGTCCGAACCGGTTCCGACGACGTGCATGCGGTGTGCGGTGGGCTGCGGTCACCTCCACCACCGCGTCGACACCGGGTACGGCATCGGCTCGGCACAGGGCGACGTCTCTCATCCGGTGAACCGCGGACTGGCGTGCCCGCGCGGCATCGAGGAGACGGTCGACCCCGACGGCGAGTGGCTCACCCGGCCGCTCGTTCGCAAGGGGGACACGCTGGTGCCGACGACGTGGGACGAGGCGCTCGACCGGGCCGTCGCGGCGTTCACCGACGCGCTGGAGGCCGACCGGGACGGCGTCGCGGTCCTCGGGAGCGGCCAGCAGACCAACGAGGCGGCGTACGCGCTCGGCAAACTCGCCCGCGGCGGGTTCGGCACGCGGTACTACGACGCGAACACGACGCTGTGTATGGCGAGCGCGGTGACCGCCTACTACGACGCGTTCGGGAGCGACGCACCGCCGTGTACGTACGACGACATCCCGGACGCGCGCACCCACCTCGTCTGGGGGGCGAACCCGGCGGTCGCTCACCCGGTGATGTTCCGCTGGATAGCGGAGAGCGCGCGCGACGACGGGAGTCGCCTCGTCGTGGTCGACCCCGTCGAGACGAAGACGGCTGGCGTCGCGGACGACCACGTCCGCCCCGACCCGGGCACCGACCTCGCGCTCGCCCGCGCGGTGCTCGCACGGGTGGTCGAACGGGGCGAGGTCGACCGCGGGTTCGTCGACTCGGCCACGACCGGGTTCGCGGACCTGGTCGATACGCTCCCGTCCGTCGAGTCGGCCGCGGCGACCGCCGGCGTCGGCGTCGAGACGGTCGACGCGCTCGCGGACGCGCTGACCGACCGGACGCTCGTCTACTGGGGGATGGGCGTGAACCAGAGCGTCCAGGGTACGAACACCGCGGCCGCGCTCGTCGACCTGTGTCTGGCGACCGGCAACGTGGGACCGGGGACCGGGCCGTTCTCGCTGACCGGACAGGCGAACTCGATGGGCACCCGCGTCTGCTCCTCGAAGGGGACGTGGCCCGGGCAGCGCCCGTTCGACGACCCCGCCGAGCGGCGCGTCGTCGCGGAGGCGTGGGGGGTCCCGCCCGACAGGCTCCCGGACGACCCCGGCCCCGGCCCCGTCGGGACGCTCGAGGCCGTCGCGGACGGTCCGGTCGAGGCGGTGTGGGCGGTGGCGACGAATCCCGTCGTCGGAATGCCCGACGCCACGGCGGTCCGCGACCGACTGGAGGAGGCGTTTCTCGTCGTACAGGACGCGTTCCGCACCGAGACGGCAGAGCTCGCGGACGTCGTCCTGCCGGCGGCGACCTGGGGTGAGTCCGAGGGCACGGCGACGAACATGGAGCGGCGAGTGTCGCGCGTCCGCCCGGCGATGGACCTCCCGGCGGACGTCCGGACCGACCTCGACGTCGTCACGTCGGTCGGCGACCGGGTCGACCCGGGCCTCTTCGACCGAACCGACCCCGAGTCGGTGTTCGACGAGTTCGCGGCGCTCACAGCGGGGACGCCCGCGGACCTCTCGGGGGTCAGCTACGCCCGCCTCGACGCGGAGGGAGCGGTCCGTTGGCCGGCCCCGGACGCCGCCTCGCAGGGGGGGTACCGCTACCTCGACGGGGACGGTGAGGACCGGGAGTGGACGTTCGAGACGCCCTCCGGGCGGGCGCGCTTCTCGACGGCCACCCACGACGGCGTGCCCGAACCCCCCGACGAGACGCACCCGCTCGTGTTGACCACCGGCCGGGAGGCGGACGGCTACAACACGGGCGTCCGCTCGCGCGAACCGCAGTCGACCCCGGACGCGCCGCTCGCCCGCGTCCACCCGACGACGCTCGACGACGCCGGCGTCGACGGCGCTGGCGAGGCGGCGGCGCTCCGTTCGCGCCGCGCGACGGTCCCGGTGCGACCCGAGGCCGACCCCGCCGTGCCGGAGGGGCTGGTCTGGCTCCCCATCCACCACCCACGGACGAACGAACTCACCCTCCCGGAGACGGACCCCCGTTCGGACGAGCCGAACTTCAAGCAGTGCGCGGTTCGGCTCCAGTCTGTCGGAGCCCCCCGGTGCGCCGCGACGGTCGACGCGGAGGCGACGGACGATGACTGACACGCCGGCACCGGGACGGTCAACCACCGGGTCCGACGACGTGGCTCTCCCGGCGGTCCCGCCGTGAGCGACGCGGGCGACGCGGACCGCACGCTTGTCGTCCTCGCGGGCGGCCGCTCGCGGCGGTTCGGCCCGCGGGACAAGGCACTCGCCGACCTCGGAGGCGCACCGATGCTGGCGCGCGTGCTCGACCGGCTCGGTCCGGCCGTCGATTCGCTCGTCGTCAACTGTCGCACCGACCAGCGCGACCCCTTCTCCGCGGCGCTCGGCGACCGCCCCGTCCGGTTCGCGCTCGACCCGGTGTCCGACGCCGGCCCCGTCGTCGGCATGCGCGCGGGCCTCGCCGCGACCGACGCCGACCGCGCGCTCGTCGTGGGCTGTGACATGCCGTTCCTCGACGCCGCGACCGTCCGCGACCTGTTCGCGCGACTCGGTTCCGGGGTCGAGACGGCGGTGGGCGTCGCGGACGGACGGCGACAGCCGCTCGGAGGAGCGTACCGCGTCGGCCCGGCGCGGGACGCCTGCGAGGCGGTCGGCGCGGACGGGCGACTGGCGGAGGTGCTGGACCGCCTCGCGGTCGACGCCGAGCGGGCACCGAGCGTCCCGTTCCGAAGCGTCGACACCCCGGCGGCCGCGACGGCGGCGGCCCGCGAACTCGACGCTGCGCCGCCCGCGCCGCGCGCCGTCGACGACTGACCGCCGCCGGTCGGGCGCGTACCGCCCGTCGGTACCGATTTGTGTACCGGGCTACACCCGACGGTATGGTCTCTACCGCGTTCCCGGTGCAGGTGCTCCTGGGGGTGTATCTCGGCCTGCTCACGGGCATCGTCCCCGCGCTCCTCTCGTGGGGACTCGGCTTTCTGTTCAAGTACTTCACGGGCGTGACGATTCCCGGGTTCGGTGTCGTCGCGCTCGCGCTCGCGGTCGCCGGTGTCAACGGGGGACTGCTCGCGCTGACCGACGAGGGCATCCAGCAGTCGACGAACGAGACGGCGCTACTCGTCGGCATCATCGTCATCCTGATGCTGTCGCTGTACGCGCACGCCAAGGGCGACGCCATGGGCGCGTCGATGCCGAAGCGCATCAACCTCCGCGACCTGACCGAGCGGACGCTCTCGGCCGACGTCGTCGACCTGGCGAGCGGCCGCGGACAGGTCCGCGTCGTCGTCTCCGGCGCCGTCGACGACATGGAGGGGTACCCGCCGCTGCCGGCGGACCTGCGCGCCCGAGTCGGGGAGTTCGCCGCTCCCTTCCCGGCCGACGTTCCGCTCGTGGAACTGGAGTCGAAGGTGGAAGAGCGTCTCCGCGCTGAGTTCGACCTCGCGGACGTGACCGTCAGGCTCGACGAACGGGCACACGCGACAGTCGCCGCCGCGCCGCCGGTCGGCGCGCTCTCGAAACGCGTCCCCTCCGGCAAGCGGGCCGTCTCGCTCTCGACGCTCGTCCCGACGGGGCTGGCGCGTGGCGACGAGGTGACCGTCGTCACGGACGGCGGCCGCCACGACGGGACGGTCGTGAGCGCGGCGTCGGGCGGCGCGAGCGCCGGGAGTGTCGGGAGCACCGCCACCGGCGCGAACGAGACCGGCGACCCCGCCGCGACGGACGGCGGGACGGACGAGTCGGCGGCGGCACCGCGGTTCCCGACGACGACCGGGGGGAGGGCCGCGTCACCGTCGCCGTCGACCGCGGCGCCGCGGAGGCGTTGCTGGGCGCGAGCGTCCGCCGACTGGTCGTCCGGTCGCGCGGGACGCGCCGGGAGTTCGAACTCGTGTCGCTGCTCCGGCGCGCGGGGCGACGGTTCCGGCGACTCACCGTCCGCGCCGACGGCCCGCTCGACGGCCGGACGCTCGCGGAGGCCTCCGTCCGGTCCGAGTACGAGGTGGCCGTGCTCGCGGTCAGGGCCGACGGTCGCTGGACGGTCGCGCCCGCGGGACGGACGCCGATGCACGCGGGCGACGACATCATCGCCGTCGGGCGGACCGGCGCGCTCGACCGGTTCGCGTCGGAGGTGACCTGATGCCCGACCCGGTCGTCGCGGGGGTCGGAGCGGCGTTCGGGGAGTTCACGTGGTTCGGCCTCGGCGGACTCGCCGGTGGCTCGACGACGGTCGCGTCGGCCGGCGCGGCGTCACAGGCGGGACAGGTGTCACAGGTGGCGCAGGTCTCTCGGGCGCTCGCGACTCGTGCGGCCCGAGTCGGCGGGTTCGCGTTCGTGTCGGTCGCGGTCTCGGCGCTCGCGGCGCTCGCGTACCGCTGGTACGTCCGCGAACCGATTCCCACCGGACTGGCCGCCCTGCTCGGAGTGGGGGCGGTCGCGATGTACCTCAACACCATCGGGCTGTTCGCCCAGCTCGTCCCCTCCGGCGTCCCGGGCGCGCCGGCGTCGTCGTCGGACCCCTTCGCGACTGTGACCGTGCTGTCGAACACCGCGACGCTCGCCGTCGCGGCGCTCGCCACCCCGCTCGGCCGCCGACTCGGCGACGGGTTCGCCACGAGCGTCGTCGCCGTCGCCGGGGCCGACCGGGTCGAGGGGGAGGTGAGCCGCCTCGTCCGGACGGTCGGCCGCGTCACGCCGGTCACGCTCCCGACGGGCATCGACGTCATCGAGGGGCACGACCCGGTCCCGGCCGCGACGGTCGAGCGCCTCGCGGGCACGACGCTCATCCTCCCGCGGCGGCCCACCGGGACCGACCTACGCGACCGGCTGGCAACGCGCTTGAAGAACGACTACGGCATCTCGCACGTCGACCTCGACCTGACGGACGACGGGGACGTGTCGTACCTCGCCGTCGGTCAGCGCGTCGCGGGGTTGGGACCGACGCTCGGCCCGGGGACCTGCGCGGTCCCGCTGCGGGCCGACCCGCCCAGCGGTGCGAGCGCGGGCGACGTGGTGCAGGTCTGGACGACCGGAGGGGTCGAGAACCCGGCCGACGACGGCGAGGACGACCCCCCGGAACGCGTCGCGTCCGCGGAACTGCGCGCGACCGCCGGCGACGTGGTGACCGTCGCCGTCGACGAGGCGGACGCGCCGGCGCTCTCGACCGACCGGGAGTACCGCCTCGTCACCCTCCCCGCCGACCCGCAGGTCGACCGGGAGTTCGCCTCGCTACTGCGCGCCGCCGACGAGACGATGGGGGTCGTGACCGTCGGCGAGGACGGCGCGCTAGTCGGCACGTCCGTCGGCGACCTGCCGGGGACGGCCATCGCCGTTCGACCAGCCTCGGGGGGCGTCGACCCACTCCCCCGCCGGGCGCGCACGCTGGAAGCCGGCGACGTGCTCTACCTCGTCGCCCGGCCGGACGCGCTGCGCGACGTCGAGGCGCGGGCCGGCGGTCCTCCGGGCGACACCGCCCGCGGGGCGCAACCCTCTTGACCGCCGCGGCTGGAGTGTGGCGTATGCGCTGGAAACTGTTCGCGGACCTCGCCGAGGCGGCCGGCGGGCGCGAACTCGACGTGGACGCGGGCGACGCGGACACGGTCGGCGAGGCGCTCGACGCTCTGCTCGACGCCAACCCGGCGCTCGCGACGCGCGTCCTCGACGACGAGGGGGACCTCCGCGAACACGTCAACCTCCTCCGGAACGGACGCGACGTGCGCCAGCGGGAGGGGCTGGACACGCCCGTCGACCCGGGCGACGAACTCGCGCTGTTCCCCCCGGTCAGTGGGGGGTGAGAAGCGCCCGCCGGCGCCCCGGTCGCGCCCCCGTTTCGAAACCTTCAACACGGTACCCGCGAAAGACGTAGTCGCGGAAGTACGCCCCGGCGGGTTGGTGGTCTAGTCTGGTTATGACACCTCCTTGACATGGAGGAGGCCGGCAGTTCAAATCTGCCCCAACCCACTTACTTATCACAGATTCGCCGAACAGCCGGCGGTCCGTCACGCCCGCGCCGACTACCGCGAGGTGGTCGCGGTGAGCTTAACCATCGAGGTCGAGCCACTGGTCTGTGGGTTCTGGGGGAATATCCACGACAGGGACCAGGTACGTCCTGCTCTCGACGACGGAAGGTGTCACCGTGACCCTCTCGGTGGATGAGGGGGCTATCTTTCGGATGGTCGGCGCGTCCTACTCCGCGCGCTACCCCGCGTCGACGACCGAACTATCCATCGTCCGTATTCGGTCGCTCCCGGACGGGCGAGTCGACACGTCGAATGGGTGACGACGTCGTGGACGGTCGCGAGGCGACCACCGACCTCGTCGACCGGTTCGACGCGCGGGGCGCGGTCGGAGCGGACGACGCCTCGGCGGGTGCGCGCGGAACGGCGCGGCGGGGACGTACGACGGGAAGGAAATCGACGTGCTCCCGGTGGACCGACGACGCTGTACGCGGCGGTGGTCGACGCCCGTCGGCACGCCCGGTCCCGATCCGGACGGGGTAGACGGACTACTCGACGCTCGCTCAGCGTGAGGGGAGAGGGGGAGCCGTGAGACGCGTGACTGAGCTCTAGCGCTACCCCCGTTTGGTGACGGGAGTGTGGCGCTCTCGCCACGCGTCTCCGGCAGGTATCACGGCGACCGTGCGGCCGGCGGATGGCCGCCCGCGAGCGCGTCGACGCGAAGACAAGCGGACAGGAGCCGGCGCGGACGGGCCCACGTTGTCCGCGGTTCCGGTTATCCCGTCCCGGTCACCGGCGGCGAGTCGTTCAAGTCGGATGCGGAACACACACCGAGAGGGGATGGTGCGACATGGCAACATTCAAAGAGATACACGAGCCGGGAGCGACACCCGATATGAGCCGCTACCGCGTCGAGGAGACCGGCGAGACCGTCACTGGGTGGGCGCTGTATAACCACCTCGTTCACGACGGGACGTCGACCGCGACCGGATGGATTCGGAGCCGGGCGACACCTCGGACGTGTGGACGATTATCGACGAGACCGGCGAGGAGCGCACGCTCCGGCAGATCGCCGACGTCCCCGACGAGGAGGAGGGCTGATGGTCGACCTCACCGACGAGGAGAACGCCGATTGGATGGCCCGCGGGCGCGATGAGCTTACCGACCGCGAGCGGGCCCAGCTCCGCGGCGACGTGGTCGCCCGGTCGGGGCACCGGTTTCTCGTCGTTCGGCGAGGGCTCCTCGACGAACGCGACGGCGGACCACTCCCGCTCGACGTCGAGGCGTCTATCTTCGACGCCCGGACGCGGACGCTCCACGACCCACAGCCGCTCGAGGAAATCCTCGCGCACGACCCCCACTTCGAACCGGTCGACGATGTCGAGGTGGACGGGGAGGAGAACGCGTGAGCGGCGCCCCGGGAGACGCGTTCGCCGACCGACGCGGGACGTCGCAAGGACGACCGGCTCACGCTCGCGTACGAGCCACCGAACTGCGAGGAGCGGACGGTGCGCGTCGAGGCCGCCACGGACGCGGAGGGGGTGAAATCGAACCGTGACGACCCCATCGAGGGAAGCGTGGCGTTCTGGTCCCGCGTCCCGCGACCGCGACAGAGACAGCGCCCCGTACGCGAAGGTCCGACACCGGTCACATGGGGGCGCACGCCGGCGGTCCGGCTTCACGGCCACGTGTCGGACTCGCAGGAGTCGACGGGGACGAGTACCTCGGCGACGTGGAACACGCTGCCGCCGGAGGTGAGGAGGGTGATAGACGTCGTCGCCGGGCGTTCGTGGCGTCCGACTCCAGTGGCGGCGTGAGCCTTCGGGGTCAGTGCCGACTCGGTCGATACGAGCGGGTTCGTCCGCGAGCCCACTTCCTGACAGCCACATCGACGAGCGGAGCGACCAGCTGAACGCGCCTCCGTTCCCGAACGTCACCTCTCCCGATACGCCGGCGGAGTCCCCGCTCTCGGGGCGCGAGTTCTCCCGCCAGCAGTCACGCCAGGAACCGCGTCACCGCCACCGCGACACCCGCCGCCATGAGCGCGATGCCCCACCAGAACGAGTCGCCCGGCAGGTAGACCAGTAGCAGCGTGACGACGCCAGACGTGAACAGCGACCAGCCGACGGTCGTTCGGTAGCTCACGGCCGGTTGGTCCACTGGGAGACGGATACGGGTTGGGGCCGCACGCGCAGGTCCTCGGGCCTACTCTTCGCGGTAGCCGTGTCCGAGCACGAGCGCCGCAGCGTTCCCGAGCAGGAGGACGACGAACAGCGGGAACTCCGCGCCGGTGAGTCCGCCCTCTCCGGCGAGCAGCGGGAGGTACAACAGCGGCGCGACGATGGTGGCGTAGAAGGCGACGGCGCGGAGGGGGAGCGCGTCGACGACGGCCGGAATCGCCTTCTTCAACCGGGCCAGGTTGCGCGAGGGGGTGGAGGAGGACATCGTGGAGGGGCTACTTCCTCCGACGGCTCCCGGCCTCATATAGCCGTACGACCGTTCACGCCGGAAGCGAGGGCCTACTCCCGGTTCATTACCGCTTACGTACGGTTGAGGTGACTTGGTCGGGGTCGAATACGGCTTTGTTTCCACGAGGTTCCCGTCCGTCGGCTGTCGGACGACCGCCCCCCCGCCGCCGGGTGGCGGCAGGCGACGCGGGGCGGGCCAACGGCTATGACGGGGGCTCGCACACTGCCCGTATGGCAACACGAACCGTCGAACGCGGTACGTCACTCGCCGGGGAGTCGGAACCCGCCGCGGACGTGCGCCCCGCCGGCACGGGAGCGCGCGCGGCCGACGCCGGCCCGTCAACGCGAGTCGGCGACGGGGGTGTCGCGTGAGCGCCGACCGAGCGTCGACGGTCCGCGTCGTCGCGGCGGGCGGCACCATCGCCTCGGAACCGGGCGAAGGCGGGGCCGCGCCCGCGAAGGCGGGGGAGGAACTGGTCGAGCAGGTTCCCGAACTCGCCGAGTACGCCGACGTGACCGCCGAGTCCGTCGCCTCGCGTCCGGGGTTCGACATGGACTTCGCCACGGTGACGGCGCTCGCGAACGCGGCCGAACGGGCCGTCGACGACGCCGCGGACGGCGTCGTCGTCACGCACGGGACGGACACGCTCGCGGACACGGCGTTCGCGCTCGCGGTCGGCACGGACCTCCCGATTCCGGTGGTCGTCACCGGTTCGCAGCGCCGCTTCGACGAACCGGGGAGCGACGCGCCGGCGAACCTCCTGACCGCGGTGCGGGCGGCCGCGGACGACCGCTTCGCGCCGGGCGTCGCCGTCGCGTTCGACGACGAACTCCATCCCGCGCGGGACGCAGCGAAGCGTCACACGAACGCTCTCTCCACGTTCGGGTCGCCCGGGAAGGGGCCCGCCGCCACGTTCACGCGGGCCGACGTCGCCGTCCACCGCGCGCTCCGCCCGCCGGACGTGGCGCTGCCGCTGTCGGCCGCCGCCGACGACGTGTCCGTCCCCGTGGTTCACTCGGGGACGGGCGTCGGGACGGACGGGGTCGAACGGGCCCTCGACGGCGGCGCCGACGGACTCGTGGTGCAGGGAACCGGGCTCGGGAACGTGACGGGCGAGTTGGGCGACGCCCTCCGGGAGGCCGTCGAGTCCGTCCCGGTCGTCGTCGGGACGCGCTGTCACGCCGGACCGACCGAACCCGTGTACGGCACCCGCGGCGGGGCGGTGACGCTCGCCGACGCGGGTGCGCTCTTCGCGGGCGACCTGTCCGTCTCCAAGGCGCGCGTCGCGCTCTGTCTCGCGCTCGCGGGCGACGTCCCGGCCGAACGGGTGTTCGAGTCGTTCGCTCCGTCGGACGCGGATGCGACCGGTGCGGACGCGTAGTCGCACCCTACGACCCACCCGGTCGCTCGCCGTCCGCTCGAACGTCGTTCGGACGGCTCCCGTCACTCCCGCTCAGACGACCGCGGCCTCGACGACCGACTCGCAGGTGCGAAACGTCGCTCCCGCTCCGCGCATGTGAGCGACCAGGCCGCGCAGGCGCTCGACCCGGTGGGCGCGGCCCATCACCTGCGGGTGCATCGTGAGGACGAACACGCCCGCGGGTTCGTTCGCGGCCATCCAGTCGAACCCCCGGCGCCACCGTCGGACGACGCCCGCCTCGTCCGCGAACGCCCGGTCGGGCGTGAACGCCATCCCGGGGTAGTCGTCGCGCATCCACGAGACCGGTAGCTCGACCACGTCCGTCTCGCGCCCCCGGTCGTACGCCGCGCCGGGGTCCGGGTCGTCCTCGTACACGCGGTACGGGCGGAAGTCGCTCGCCATCCCCGAGGAACTGTAGGCGAACCCCACCTCCTCCAGTATCGAGACGGTGTGCTCGGAGTAGTCCCACGACGGCGAGCGGTAGCCCGCCGGCGCGCTCCCGGTCAGGTCCGTCAGGCTCTCAACGCCGCGTTCGACGTCCGCGAGTTCCGCCTCGCGCGACTCGTAGCTCCCCGGCGGGGTGTGGCTCCACCCGTGGTGCGCCACCTCGTGTCCCTCCTCGACCACCCGCTCGCACGGGTCCGGGAACGAGTCGACGGTGTGGCCGGGGACGAACCAGGTGCTCGTCAGTCCCTCCTCGGCCAGCAGGTCGAGCAGTCGCGGCGCACCCTCTTCGGCCCCGAACAGCCCCCGCGAGCGGTTCGTCGGTCCGTTCCGACCGGGGATGTGCAACCACGGCGAGACGGCGTCGAAGTCGAACGTGAGACAGACGGTCGGCGCGTCGTCGTCCATGCGGGCGCGTCTCGGGCGACGGTAGAAAAGCTACCCCGGCCTCGGGACGGGTCGGCGCCGACTGTTCCGATTCACGGGTCGCCACCGGCTCACGCCGAGGTGACGAGCCGCCGGAGTTCCGTGCGGATGGCGTCCCGCTTGAGCAGGAGGAAGCCGGCGAACACGAGACAGAAACCCGTCACCGTCGCGGACGTGATGGTCTCGCCGAGCAACACCCACCCGGCGAGCGCGGCGAACAGCGGCGCGACGTACGAGACGAGGTTTATCTCGACGGGTCCCAGCCTGTCGAGCAGGTCGAAGTAGACCAGAAACCCGAGCGCCGACGCCGCGAGCGAGAGGTACGCGAGCGCGGCGAGCGACTCGGCGTTCCACGTCGCGGCCGCGAGTCGCTCGCCCAGTCCGGCCGAGAGGGCGTGCATCAGGAGCGCGCCGAACAGCATCGACCACGCCTCCATCGGTTCGATGGCGAGCCCCGAGTCGATACGGCGGGTGAGCACCGCCCCGAGCGCGAAACTCGCGACGGCGAGCAGGACCAGCCCCTTCGCGGCGGCACCCTCGCCGAGCGGTGTCGCGAGCGACCCGAGCGTGACCGTCCCGCCCGCGAACAGGGAGCCGGCGTCGGTCACCGCGAACAGGGCGTCGGGGTCGGGTTCCGCGAGCACCACCGCGCCGGCGAACCCGACGAGGACGCCGAGGACGCCGAGCGCGGAGAGTCGTTCGCTCGGCAGGAACGCGCGCGAGAAGCCGGTGGTGAGCACCGGGTTCAGTCCCACGATGACCGCCGCGGCGGCGCTCGACACCGCGGGGTCGGCCTGCCCGACGAACAGGAAGGCGTGGTAGGCGGCGATGAGGAGCACCGCCCCGACGCCCACCTCGGCCCACTGTGCGCGCCCGCGGGGGAGCGGGTCGTCGACGGCGTACCACGCGTACGCCAGCATGACGACACCCGCCACGTCGTAGCGGACGGCCGCGAACAGCACGGGCGGGAAGAACGCCAGTCCGGCCTTGATGGCGGCGAACGCCGAGCCCCAGACGGCCGCGAGGAGGAGGAAGAGACCGAGGTTTCGATAGCGGCTCACACCGCGGGTTCCCCGGCGGCGCGCGTGAGGGTTACGGTTCCGACCCGCCGGACGACTCCTCCCGGGGTCCGCCGCCCGAGCCGTCGTCGTCGCCGCTCTCGTCGTCCTCGGGGGCGTCGCCGTCCGTCCGGCCGCTCGCACCGGAGTCGGAGTCGCGCGCGTCCCCCTCGGGGTCGGCCACCTCGTCGGGGACGCTCGTCGGGGCGTCATCGGGGGCCATCGCCATCCCCATCCCGCCGAACTCGGGGTCGGTCACCGGTTCTTCGAGCGTCGCGTCCGTCTCGACGTCCTCGCGGAACAGGTGACACGCCGCCGGGTGCGGTTCGTCGGGGAGCGTCGGCTCCTCCGTCTCGCAGACCGACTCGAACCGCTCGGTCAGCCGGTCGGCCGCCTCCGCCTCGCGTCCGTTCGCCAGGACTTCGAGCGCGTCCTCGACCGTGTCGAGGTTCGCGCCCGTCAGCCCCTCGAGGCCGAACTCCTCGCGCACGGCCGACTTGAACGCCTCCGTCTCCTCGTGCTCCGGGTCGCCCACGGTGTCCCAGACGACGCCCGCGCCGAAGTCGCCCCGCCGCAGTCGGTCGCGGAGGTCCATCACCGAGCGGTACGTCGACTGCTCGATGACGACCCCCGGCGGCGGGATGATTCGTGGACACCGCGTCCGGAACCGACAGCCGGACGGCGGGTTCCGCGGCGAGGGAACGTCGCCCGAGAGCGTCTCGACGCGCCGACCCTGCTCGTCGGTGTCCGCGCGCGGGACGGACTCGAGGAGCGCCTCCGTGTAGGGGTGTTTCGGCGCCTCGAATATCTCCCGTGTCGTCCCCGTCTCGACCACCTCGCCGAGGTACATCACGGCCACCCGGTCGCAGATGTGCCGGACGACGCTCAGGTCGTGCGCGATGAACAGGTACGTCAGGCCGTACTCGGCCTGCAGGTCGTCGAGCAGGTTGAGTATCTGCGCCTGCACGCTCACGTCGAGCGCGGACACGGGTTCGTCGAGCACGATGAACTCCGGGTCGAGCGCCAGCGCCCGGGCGATGCCGACCCGCTGGCGTTGGCCGCCCGAGAACTCGTGGGGGTAGCGGTCCACCTGCCCGGCCGAGAGGCCGACGCGTTCGAGCAGGGTCCGCGCCCGCTCGCGGCGGAGCCGGCGCTTGGGGGCCCCGACGGAGACGGTCACGCCGTACCCGTCCGGGCGCTCTGTCACGTCCGCGTCGAGCACCTCGTCGTACCGGCCGAACGAGACGGCGACGCCCTCGTCGTCCCCCGTCGCGTCCACGTGCACCGGGACGCGCGCGACGCCGTCCTCGCTCTCGACGGCCGCGTCGACGTCGTCCTCGACGGTCACCTCGACGGCCGCGTTCCCCTCCACGGTCACGTCCGCCTCGACCGAGACGTCCGGGTCCGGAGCGGGGAGTCCGTGAATCTTCAGCCCCTCCGCGATGACGTCGCCGACGGTCATGCGCGGGTCGAGACTGGAGAATGGGTCCTGAAAGACTATCTGCGCGCGCTTGCGGAAGCGGCGCAGGTCCTCGGAGTCCATTCCGAGCACGTCCTCGCCGTCGAACCGGACCGTCCCGTCAGTCGCGTCGCGGAGGCGCAACAGCGTCTCGCCCGTCGTGGACTTCCCGCAGCCCGACTCGCCGACGAGTCCGAGCGTCTCCCCTCGCTCGATGCTCAGGTCGACCCCGTCGACCGCCTTGACGCTCGTCGGGTCGCGTCCCATGAGCCGGTCGACGAGCGTGTCGTTCTCGTAGTAGTACTTCCGCAGGTCTCGCACGGAGAGGAGGTCCTCGTCGCCGCTCGCGTCCGCCTCCGCTCGCAGTTCGGTCTCGCTCTCAGTCACCGGCGGTCACCTCCTCGTCCGCGGCGTCGCCGCGCCCGGCGTCGTCCTCGAAGTAGCCGTCGGGGAGCGCGGCCGACTCGTCGTACTCCTGTACGGCGAGCACGCACCGGGCGGCGTGTTCCTCGCTCTCGCCGGCGTCGTACTCCGGGACGGGCTGGAGGCAGTCCTCCATCGCCTTCGGGCAGCGGTCCGCGAAGTAACACCGGTCACCCATCTCCGAGTCGAGCAGCGACGGGACGTTCCCCTCGATGGGCTGGAGGCGCGGCGCGGGGTCGTCGAGGTCCGGGACGGAGCCGAGCAGCCCCTCCGTGTAGGGGTGGACCGGCGCGTCGAACACGTCCGAGAGCGTCCCGCGCTCGACGAACTGGCCGGCGTACATCACGCCGACGCGGTCGCACATCCGCGCGATGACGCCCAGGTCATGGGTTATCATGACGACGGACATGCCCTCCTCGGCCTGCAGGTCCCGCAGCAGGTTGAGTATCTGCGCCTGGATGGTCACGTCGAGCGCCGTCGTCGGCTCGTCCGCGACCAGCACGTCCGGTTCGCCGGCGAGCGCCTGGGCTATCATCGCCCGCTGGAGCATCCCGCCGCTGAACTGGTGGGGGTACTCCTCGGCGCGTTCGGCCGGGTCGGGGATGCCGACCTGTTCGAGCAGTTCGACCGCGCGCGCCTCGCTCGCCTCGCTCGTGAAGTCGCGGCCGGGGACGACCGAGTCGAGGATGAGCCGTCCCAGCCCGTACCCCTGCGTGCGCGAGCGGGTGCGCCGCGGGTTGGCGTCCGCGCGCCGCTGGACCTCCACCGCCTCGGCGATCTGCTCGCCGACGGTGACCGAGGGGTTGAGCGACGACATCGGGTCCTGGAATATCATCGAGAACGCCGGTCCGCGGAGCGAGCGGCGCACGCCCGTCGGCAGGCGGCGCACGTCGACGAACTCCCCGTCGACGGCCGCGGGCGTCTCGTCGGCGAACTCCTCCGCGAGCCCCGGGTCGCGGTACCACACCTCGCCGCTCGTGATGCGGCCGGGCGACTCGATGAGGTCGATGACCGACAGCGCGGTGACCGACTTGCCCGACCCCGACTCGCCGACGATGCCGAACACCTCGCCGTCGCGCACGTCGAAGTCGACGCCCTCGACGGCGTTCACCTGTCCCTCGTCGGTGAAGAACCGGGTCGAGAGGTCGCGGACCCGGAGCACGTCGTCGTCGTGGCCGGTCGGCGCGCCGGAGGCGTGTCCGTCCGCCGTGGGTCGCGTCTCGGTCATCTCAGACACCCCCCTCCCCCTCGATGCCGGGGTCGAGCGCGTCGCGGAGCCAGTCCCCGACGAGGTTGATACCGATGACGGTGAACACGATGGCCAGCCCCGGCATCGTCGCTATCCACCAGGCGGACGCGAGGTAGTCGCGCCCCTGCGCGATGTCGAAGCCCCACGAGAGCGTCGTCCCCGAGAAGCCGAGGAACGACAGCGAGGACTCCAGCAGGATGATGGCCGCGACCTGGATGGTCGCCAGCACGAGGATGGGCGTGGTCGCGTTCGGGAGGACGTGCCGGAGCACGATGCGGGCGTCGTCCGCGCCCAGCGCCCGGGCGGCCTTCACGAACTCCTCCTCGCGGATGGAGAGCGCCTCCCCGCGCGAGACGCGCGCGAACCACACCCAGTTCACCAGTCCGACGACGACGACGACCGTCCCCGGAAGCGTGAACGTGTCCGGCATCGGCGTCGGGAGGCCGACCGCGCTCCGGACCGGGGCGACCACCCCCGACAGCACGAACGGGTCGGGGAGCGTCAGGCTCGCGCGCCCCCAGACGCCGATGAGCGCGATGGCCAGCACCAGCGAGGGGAACGCGAGCGAGATGTCCGCGAACCGCATCAGCGCGTCGTCGACCCGACCGCGGTAGTAGCCCGCGGTCAGCCCGACGGTCACCCCCAGCACCGTCGCCAGCAGGGTGCCGAACAGCCCCACGAGCAGCGACGTCCGCGCGCCGTAGATGACCCGCGAGAGCATGTCCTGTCCGAGCGAGTTCGTCCCGAGCGGGTGCGAGAGCGTCGCGCTCGTCGTGTTCGTCACGTTCACCGTCTGGACGCTGCCGTTGACCATGCGCGTCTCCGTCTGTTGTTCCGTCTCCGTGAACCCGAGCGGCGGGAGCCGCGAGTTGTCGAGGTCCTGCGTCGTGGGGTTGTGCGGCGCGAGGAAGGGGGCGAACACCGCCACGAACACGATGACGAACACGAGCGCGACCCCGATTTTCGAGAGGGCGCTCGTGTCGAACTCCGACTTGAGGTTCCGGACGGTCCGGGGGGATACCGACAGCGCGCCGAGCAGGCGCGCGCCGACCGAGTAGAGCCAGTCGAGCGGACCCGCCATCAGTCGGCCACCACCTGCGGGTCGAGGTAGGCGTACAGCGCGTCGACCACGACGTTCACGAGCACGAAGCCCACCCCGATGACGATGAGGCTCCCCTGGATGATGGGCCAGTCACGGGCGTTGATGGCCGCGATGAGCGTCGTTCCCAGCCCGGGCCACGCGAACACCGCCTCGGTGATGACCGCCCCGCCGATGAGCGTCCCCATCTGGAGACCCAGCACCGTCACCACGGGGATGAGCGTGTTCTTCAGCGCGTGCCTGTAGCGCACGAGCGACTCGGGCAACCCCTTCGCCCGCGTCGCGCGGACGTACTGCTTGCCGAGTTCGTCCAGCATCCCCGAGCGGGTGAGCCGGGTGACGAGCGCCGTGAAGTACGTCCCCAGCGTGATGGCCGGGAGGAACAGCGACGCGAGCCACGCGCCCGCGACGCCGAGGAACGGTCGCGGCCCGGTCAGCGCCGCGAGCGAACTCGCGAACCCGAACGCCCGTCCGCTCGTCGGGAGGAGGTTCAACTCCACCGACAGGAGCAACACCAGCATGATTCCCAGCCAGAAGTTCGGCGTCGAGATGCCCACCAGCGAGAACGTCGTCGCGGCGTAGTCGGCCGGTTCGTGCCGCCGGGTCGCGCTCACGACCCCGAGCGGGATGGAGAGCACGATGGCGACCACCGTGGACGCGACGGCGAGTTCCAGCGTCGCCGGGAGCTTGCTGAACACGACCGCGCTCGCCTCGATGCTGGAGATGTACGAGTAGCCCATCTCCCCGTGCAGGAGCTCCCAGACGTAGTTGCCGTACTGGACGTAGATGGGCTCGTTGAGGCCGAGTTCCTCGGCGATGCGGCGTCGCAACTCCGGGCTGGCGTCCAGCGGGGCGACGGCGTTGACCGGGCTTCCGGGGGTGATGAACCGCAGCCCGAACACGACGGTCACGACGCCCCAGACGACCAGCACGCCCTGCAGACCACGTTTGAGTACGAACCGTCCGTAAGACATGTGACGTAGAGAGCCGTTCGCGGGTGGTTAGTTGCCGGGGAGGCTCTGTGCGTTCTCGACGAGGCTGTCGAACTCCTCGTTCTTCCACGTCGTCAACACGCCGTCGCTCGTGAGCAGCGGGATGAGCGTCTGGCTGGCGTCGAACGTGGCGTTCCCCCAGCCGATGAGGAACCAGTGGGGCTTGTCCTCGATGTTTCCGGTGAGGAGTTCGTCGACGAGCGAACTGAACTCGCGCTGTTCGACGCTCGCGGAGACGTTCGACAGTTCGTTTATCTGGTTGGCGGTTGCGCGAGCGATCTCGACGTCCTTGAGGTACCGCCCGACGGGCGTGTGGAGCGTGATCTCCGCGCCGGCGTACCCCGACTCCTCGACCAGTTGCTCGGCCCGTTCCTTGTCGTACGGGTAGGCGTTCACCTCGCCGTTGTGGCCGGTGAACCCCTCGAGGGTGGGCTGGCCGGTCTGGTCGCCGAACGTCTGGAGGACGTTCTGCACGATGGACTCGAGGTTCACCGCGTAATTCAGCGCGCGCCGGAACGCCTCGGAGTCGAACGGCTCCACGTCGGTCCGGAGCCCGTTGTAGATGATGCGCGTGGACGGTACCGCCGCGATGGACGCCGAGTCGGAGTTGTTCACCCGGCTCACCTCCTGGGGCGGGACGTTGACGACGATGTCGGACTCGCCGCCGAGCAGTTTGTTCACTCGCGTGCTCGACTCCTTCGCGCCGTCGAACGTGAGCGTCGAGATGGCCGCGGGCTCCTGCCAGTAGTCCTCGAACCGCTCGAACTCGACGGAGACGCCCTGCTCGTAGTTCGCGAGCGCGAACGGGCCGGTCCCGTTCATGTTCTGGTTGATGTAGGCGTTCTCGTGTTCCTCGACCCACGACTTCTGCATCACGTCGCAGTAGCTCGCGAACAGCGCGAACACGATGGGATTGAGGTTCTCCGAGTTCACCCGGACCGTGCGGTCCTCGGCGCTCGCCACCTCCGCGCCCGTGACGCCCGCGAGCTGGTCGCGCTGCGGGCTCTCGAGACCGCCCACGTCGCCCTGGACGATGCGGTTGACGGAGAACGCGACGTCCTCGGGGGTCAGCGCGTCGCCGTTGTGGAACGTCACGTCGTCGCGGATGGTGAACTCGACGGTCCCCTCCTCGACGCGCCGGTAGTCGGTCGCGAGCATGTTGATGACCTTCCCCGTCCGGTCGCGCGCGAGGACGCCCTCGTACGCCTGCAGGACGACGTTGTCGGTGGTCGTCTCGCGGTGGTCGTGCGGGTCGAGACCCGTGTCCATCTGCCCCTGCGTGATGACGACGTCCTCGCCGCCGTCGCCCGCGGGCTGGATGGCGTACGCGTCGATTCGTTCGTCGCGCCGCGCCTGCCAGTCGATGGCCTGCGACTTGCCGTACACCGAGTACTGGCGGTTGAGGAATATCCACGGCGCCCCCTCGTGGGCAACGAGGTTCGCGCGCTTGAGGTACTCCGCTCGCGTCTCCGGTTCGGGGCGCTCTGTCGTCCCCTGTTCGGTCGTCCCCTGCTCGCTCGTCGGCGAGGGAGTGCTCTCTCCGCCGGCGGTGGTCTCCTCGGCGGCGGTGGCTTCCCCGCCACCCTGGTTCCCCGAACAGCCTGCGAGCGCGGCGGCTCCGGCCGCCGACCCGACTGCGCTCAAGAATCGTCGTCGTGAGGTCTGCTCCTCGGACATACGCCCCACGAAGGCGGTCACATTCTTATATGCTGTGAATGGCCGGCGGTTCCGTAGCTGCGAGACGTAAGATCCCGCTGTGGTGCGCCCGTTAGTGAACCGTTGATTCTCCGAAAAAAGCTGCCCCTCGGCGAGTTTAGCTGACCTCGTACTCTCGAATGATAGAGGTACTGCCCGAATCCGGGCTCTTGTAGACCAGCTGTACCTTCGCACCGTTCAGGTCAAGCTCCGAAGCAGACTCACCACTATCACCCGGGTCCGTACCGACCGTCGAAGCGCTCAGCGTCACCGACGACCCGGCAGAGACTTCGCTTGTTCCACCCAGATCGGTTCCGTCCCACGCGTACTCTCCGTTGACCGCTGCCGGAGCACTACCGGATATCTTGACGTACAGGTTGCTACCGGTGATGGTCTCTCCTCCCTCGTGAGTGATAACCAACTGGTCGGTGTTCTCCGGAGCGGTCTCCGTCGTATCGCCGGCGTCCGCGCTGGTTTTGTCGGTCGAATCGAATCCGAACTGTGCCTGCGGCGCTTGGCTGAGGCCGCTCCCGAGTCCGAGCACGAACGTGCCGATGACTGCTGCGAGGATGACCGTGATGGCGACCATCAGGATGACCCCGATGACTGGACTTACCGCTCGTTCGTCGGTTATTATCTGTTTAAAATTCATCGTCGGGGGTGTTAGTTCGGCGCGGTGGACTCGCCGATGATCTGAGTGCTACCACCCTCGGGGCTCGTCCAGACGATCTGTATCGTCTCACCCGCGTCGTAATCTCCAGACACGATCTTATCACCGGCAGTGTACGGCCCACCACTTATCGTACCGATAGTAGACGTACTCTCGTCACTTTCCGACAGCGAGAGCGTACTCGCGTCGAGTTCTTCTCCACCCTGGTGATAAATAGCGACACCGCCGGTCCCTACCCCACCAGGTGCCGTGTCGTTGTACTGGAAGTCCATCTGCACCTGCGGCGCCTGACTCAGTCCGCTCCCGAGTCCGAGCACGAACGTGCCGATGACTGCCGCGAGGATGACCGTGATGGCGACCATCAGGATGACCCCGATGACCGGGCTCACGGCGCGGTCGTCCGCGAAGAGTTGCTTGAAGTTCATGTGTTTGGGTGCCCGCCGACTGTCGCACGACGGCGGGACCTCGGTCCCCCTCCACCGCCCGTGCGTCGTCGGGCTCTGTCCTACGCTACCCGACTGGTAAATAAAAGGATATCTCCCCGTTTATCAAAATTGAGCAGCAAGCGCCACGACGGAGTCGGGCCGGCCGCGGCGAGCCTACTCGTCCTGTGCGTCGACGACGGCCACGCCGGCGAGGTTGACGATGTCCTTCACCTCGTCGCCACGCTGGATGACGTGGACCGGGTCGCCCATCCCGACGAGCATCGGGCCGATGGCGTCGGCGCCGCCGAGTCGCTGGAGGAGTTTGTACCCGATGTTGCCCGCTTCGAGGTTGGGGAACACCAGCACGTTCGCCGGGGCGTCGAGGTCAGAGAACGAGTACGTGTCCTCGAGAATCTCCTCGACGACGGCGGTGTCCGCCTGCATCTCCCCGTCGACCGGGAAGTCCACCTCGGGGTCCTCGTGGAGCAGGTCCACCGCCCGCCGCGGCTTGGCCGTCCCCTCGTTGTCCACCGACCCGAAGTTCGAGTACGACAGCATCGCCGCCCGGGGGTCGACGTTGAACCGCCGGGCGAGTTCGGCGGTGTGTTTCGTCACCTCCGCGAGCACGTCCGCGTCGGGCGCCTGGTTCACGGTGGTGTCGGCGCAGAACACGACGCGGTTCTTGAACGTCAGCATGTACACGCCCGCGACGTACTCGGCGTCCTCGGCGGTGCCGATGACCTGCAGGGGCGGCCGGAGCGCCTTCGGGTAGTCGTGCGTCAGCCCCGTGAGGAGCGCGTCCGCGTCCCCCGTCTCGACCATGACGCTCCCGAAGTAGTTGGTGTCGCGCCGGACCAGGTCGCTGGCCTCCGAGCGCGTGATTCCCTTCCGCTTGCGCAGGTCGTGTAACCGCTCCGCGTACTTCTCGGCCTTCCCGTCCTCGTCGGGGTCGACCACCTCGGGCTGGAAGCCCAGTCCGAGCGCGCGGGCCGTCGTCTCGATGCGCTCGCGGTCGCCCAGCAGGACCGGTTCCGCGATTCCCTGCTCGCGCATCTGGTAGGCCGCGCGGATCATCTTCTCGTCGTCCCCCTCCGCGAGGACGACCCGCTTCGGCTGCGAGCGCGCCTTGTTGAGCACGACGCGCATCATCTCGCGGCCCTTCCCCAGTCGGGCTTCGAGTCGCTCGGTGTACTCGTCGGTGTCGAGTTCGCGGCGGGCGACGCCCGAGTCCGCGGCCGCTCGCGCGACGGCGGGTGCGACTTCGAACAGCACCCGGGGGTCGAGGGGTTTGGGGATGACGTAGTCGGGGCCGAACTGGAGTGGTTGGTCGCCGTAGGCTTTGACGACGGCGTCCGGGACGTCTTGGCGGGCGAGGTCGGCGAGCGCTTCGGCGGCGGCGCGTTTCATCTCTTCGTTGATGTCGGTCGCGCGGGCGTCGAGCGCACCGCGGAAGATGAAGGGGAACCCGAGGACGTTGTTGACCTGGTTGGGGTAGTCGGAGCGGCCGGTGGCCATGATGACGGTATCCTCGCGTGCGGCCTTGGCCTTCTCGTAGGCGATTTCGGGGTCGGGGTTGGCCATCGCGAAGATGATGGGGTCGCTGGCCATCGACCGAACCATCTCCTCGTTGACGATACCCCCGACCGACAGCCCCACGAACACGTCCGCCCCACGCATCGCGTCGGCGAGGCCGCCCTCGGGCACGTCGCGGGCGAACTCCTTCTTGAACTCGTTCACGTCGTCCGCGGCGGCGCGGTCGGCGGTGATGACGCCCGAGGAGTCGCACATCGTGATGTTCGCCGCGCGCGCGCCGAGCGAGACGTAGAACCGCGCGGTGGCGATGGCGGACGCGCCCGCGCCCGAGAAGACGATTTCGAGGTCTTCGAGGTCTTTACCGGCTATTTCGGCGGCGTTGAGGAGGGCGGCGCCGCTGATGATGGCGGTGCCGTGCTGGTCGTCGTGGAAGACGGGGACGTCCATCTCCTCGCGCAGGCGCGACTCGATCTCGAAACACTCGGGCGCGGCGATGTCCTCGAGGTTCACCCCGCCGAACGTCGGCTCCATCGCCGAGACGGTGCGGACGACGTCGCCGGGGTCGGTCTGGTCGAGTTCGACGTCGAACACGTCGATGTCGGCGAAGCGCTTGAAGAGGACGCCCTTCCCCTCCATCACCGGTTTCGACGCCTGCGCGCCGATGTCGCCCAGTCCCAGCACCGCCGACCCGTTCGAGACGACGCCGACGAGGTTCCCCTTCGCCGTGTACTCGTAGGCTCGCTCGGGGTCCTCGGCGATGTCGAGACACGGCGCGGCCACCCCCGGCGAGTACGCCAGCGACAGGTCGCGCTGGGTGTTCGTGGGCTTCGTGGTCGAGATCTCAAGCTTGCCGGGCGGGTCGGAGCGGTGATACTCCCGTGCGTCGTCGTCCAGTCCCATGCCGGAGCCACCGCCGGACCGATGAAAAAGCTACCGAGCGGTCAGGCGCCACCCGGCGCGGTTCGCCGCCCCCCGCCGTCGCGCTCGTCGTCCCGACGTCGCTCCTCGTCCACGGGGTCGGCGGGGTCGAACCCGCCGAACCCACCGTCGTTCCGGTCGGACGCGTCGTCGCCGACGGGGCCGTCCGACCCGCCGAAGTCGTCGTCTGGGGGCGTGCCCGACCCGCCGCCGGGGCCGTCGTCCATCTCGGAGCGGTACGGGCCGAGCAGGTCGAACGCCCGGTCGAAGCCCGCCAGCGACGCGAGTTCGTACATCCGCAGGTAGGTGGTCGTGAGAACCCCCACCGGGAGCGCCACGAGGACGACGAAGGGGGGACGCCGACGACGGCGCCCGCGAGGACCCCGACGCCGAGGCCGAGTCCCGGGTCGAGGCCGCCCGCCGCCGCAGCGACGGCGAGGCCGACGACGAGTGCGACGATACCGACGAGGATGGCCCCGAACAGCGCCAGCAGCGCGCCGGCGAGACCGACGCCGATGCCGATGAAGAAGTGGAGGAGCAGGAACAGCAACGTCTGTTTCCACTCCCCGCGGAGCCGGGGCCACAGGCGTCGCCAGCCGGCGACGACCCCCGTCCCGGTCGCCACCATCACCGGGACGACGAACGTCCGCGTGAGGCCGGCGACGAGTCCGAACAGGACGAACCAGACCAGCACGAACGCGACCAACGCGGCGAGTCCGGTCGCCCCCAGCGCGTCGAACCCGTTGAACCCCGGTGGGCCGCCGGCGACGTACGCGAGGTAGCCGGCGACAGCGAGCGGGAGGAGCATCGCGACGGTGAGCGCGAGATTGAACCCGAGCAGGCGGAGCCCGTTCACCGCGTGCCGTCCGAACGGGCGGACGATGCGAACCCGGTCGCGGGCGATGACGTCCACGAACACGAACTCGAACGTCGCGCCGATGAACCAGAGCGCGAACAGGAGCAGGAAGACGACGGCGATAATGGCGAGGACGACGCCGCCTCCGACGTCGGGAACCGTCGGTACGGGGTCCGTCGGGACGGAGGGACCACCCGGTCCGGTCGGGAACTGCCCGGCGTTCGAGAGGTTGGAGAGCTGGTTGATACCGACGCCGCCGCCCCCGACGAACAGGGTGATGAGCGCCAGCCGCGCCCACCGCCCGAGCGAGAACGGGAACAGGAAGGCCCGACTCGCGTCGATGGCGTCGTCGATGGCATCAACCGCGTACCATGACATGTCTCAGTCGATTTCCCACCGGACAATGAAGGTTCCCCTGTCGGGGTGCCGACCGGTCAGGGTTCGAGGAGCGCGGGCCGGTCGAGCGTCAGTCCGTCTACCTCGACCGTGTCGGTCGGCCACCGGCCCGTCGCGGTGAGCACCTCGACGCCCTCCTCCGTCACGAGCGCGGTGTCCTCGCTCTTCGCGCCCTGGACGGTCGGGTTCCACGCGTACGCCGCGTCGGTCACCACGGGGGCGTCGCCGTCCGGCGTCCCGAACCACTCGCGGCCGGCGTACCCCGTCGCGCCGCCCTGGTGGTGGTGGCGCCACTCGCCCTCGTACCCCTCGTCGGCGTACGCGGCCCGTATCTCCTCGAACACGTCGCCGGCGGTCCCGCCCTCCCGCGCGACGTCACGCGTCGCCGCGAGCGCGCGCGTCTCGACCCGCTGGGCCGAGCGGTGCCGCTCGGCCAGCCACTCGGGAGCGTCGAACGCCACCGTCCGGGTGCAACTCGCGTGGAGGCCGCCGCGGCGCGCGGTCACGATGACGACGGCGTACTCGCCGAGCGGTTCGTCCGTCGGCGTCGGGTGGCGGTACTCGGGGGCGCGTTCGCTCCCGCCGACGAGGACGACCGGCGCCTCGATCTCGCGCGAGGCGAGCGCGATTCGAAGCGCCGCGGCCACCTCGTGTTCGGTGTCGTCGGGTCCGAGTTCCCGACAGACCGTCTCCAGCGCCGTCGCCGCCTCCTCGCCGAGCGCGCGGTAGCGCCGCACGTCGTCCCCGGAGAGGCGGAGGCGCAGCGGCATCGGGTCGAGCGAGTCCAGTCCGGGCACGTCGAAGTCCGCCGCCGCGGTCTCGGGCGAGCGTGCCGCCACCGAGTCGGCCAGCGACGCCTCGTACCACTCGTCGGCCGCGACGGACATCGAGAGTTCCGGGGGGAGTTCCTCGGCGGCGAGCCGTTCGGCCTCGATGTTGTTCGTCACGACCGTCCAGTCGCCGTCGCCCGCGTAGCCTACGGCGGCGTCGCCCACGTCCGCGCCCTGGACGACCCAGTTCGACCCACCGGTCGCCCACGCGAACCCGTTCGGTCGGCCGAACCAGACCGCCTCGTAGCCGGTCTCGTCGAGGTACTCGTCGAGCCGCGCCTCCCGCTGAGCTGTGTCGACCATACGCGTCGCGTCCACCGCGGCGGGCTTGAATCCACGGGCGACCGCCGACCGGGACCGAACCCCTCAAGGTGGCCGACGCTAACGCCCGTGGTAATGACGACGACGCTCGGGACCGCGAGCGCGGCCCCCGGCGAGTTCGACACGGGCCGGCTCGAGGTGGGAGAGACGCGCGACGGGACCACCGTCGGGCTCCCGGTCGCGGTTGTGAACGGCGCGGCGGACGGGAAGACCCTCTACGTGCAGGCGGTCAGCGACGGCGACGAACTCAACGGGCTGGGCGTCGTCAACCGGTTCGTTCCGCGAGTGAACCCCGACGACGTGGCGGGCGAGATTCTCGTCGTCGGCATCGTGAACTACCACGCGTTCCAGGTCGCCCAGCACCGCAACCCCATCGACGACACGAAGATGAACCGGGCGTACCCGGGCGACGCCAGCGGCACCTCCTCCGAGCGCATCGCCGCCGCGACGTTCGACGCCGCGAAGCGCGCCGACCTGGTCGTCGACCTCCACCAGGGGTCGACCTCCCGGATGATAAACGAGGTCCGGGTGCGGTGCGGCCCGCGCCACACGCTCCACCGCGAGTGTCTCGAACTGGCGAAGGCGTTCGGGCTGGGCTACGTTCTCGACCAGAAGGGACCGGACGGCCAACTCGCGCGCGTCGCTCCCGACGAGGGCATCCCGACCATCGACCCCGAACTCGGCGGCTGCGTCGGCTGGGACGAGGAGAGCATCTCGCTCGGCGTCGAGGGGATGTTCCGCGTGCTCCGCTACTACGGCTTCCTCGACGGGAGCGTCGAGACGGAGGTCCAGACACGCGCGTCGGCGTTCGACCAGTACGGCTCGCCCGCCGGCGGCGTCGTCTCCTTCGAGCAACCGCTCGGCGCGGACGTGAGCGCCGGCGACGCGCTGTTCACGGTGACGGACGCGTTCGGCGGGCTGAAGGGGCGCGTCACCGCCGACAACGACGGCGTGTTCTGGCGTACTCGGCGATTGCCGCAGGTGGCGACCGGCGAGTACGTCTGCTCGGTCGGGACGGACGTGGACTCGTTCTGACGAACCTCTTTTACCGGGGTTCGACGAGCGAGCAGAGCGAGCGAGGAGGACCCCGGTAAAACCCGTTCACGCCAAAACGACCGTTCACCCGGTCGGCCTTCGGCCTCCCTCCTTCACGGTGGATGCGCTAGTGCCCGAGTGAGTGGACGAGCATCACCACGCTCCCCGGCCGTCTGCTCTCACCTCGCTCCGCCGGAACCGTCACCTACTGGGTCGAGCGCCCCACCCTGTCGAGCATGACCGCTCCCTCGCTCCGCTGTCCCGACTGCGGTCGAGCGTACGCCGACCGCTGGCGCTGTGAGTGCGGACACCCGCTCGACTACGCGGACCGGCCGCTCCCCGACGGCCCCGCGCCCGACCCAGCCGCGTTCGACGCCCGCGACGGCCTCTGGTCGTTCGACGGCTTCCTCCCCGAGGAACCGCACGCGACGCTCGGGGAGGGCACGACGCCGCTCGTGCCCGCGCCCGGGTGGGACGCCGCGTTCAAACTGGAGTACGTCTTCCCGACCGGGTCGTTCAAGGACCGCGGCGCGACGCTCACGGTGTCGCGGGCGGCCGCACTCGGCGTCGACACCCTGGTCGAGGACTCCTCGGGCAACGCCGGCGCCGCCATCGCCACCTACGCCGCGCGGGCGGGCGTCGACGCGGAGATATACGTCCCCGCGTCGGTCAAGGAGTCGAAACTCCGGGCCATCCGACGCGCGGGCGCGACGCCCGTCCGAGTCGAGGGGCCGCGACGGGCCACGACGGACGCGTGCATCGAGGCCGTCGAGTCCGGCGCGGGCTGGTACGCGAGCCACGCGTGGAACCCCGCGTTCTTCGCCGGCACCGCCACGTTCGCCTACGAGACGGCGCTCCAGCGCGATTTCGACGTCCCCGACGCCGTCGTGCTCCCGCTGGGACACGGGACGCTGTTTCTCGGCGCCTACCGGGGGTTCACGGCGCTCCGCGACGCGGGCTGGACCGACTCGGTCCCCCGTCTGCTCGGCGCGCAGGCGGCGGGGTACGCGCCCGTCGTCGCCGCCCTCCACGGTCCGGACGCGGCCGCCGGCGACAACGACGCCGCCGACGGCATCCAGATCACCGACCCGGTGCGGAGGGACGAGATTCTGCGCGCCGTCGAGGAGACGGACGGGGACGCCATCGCGCTCGGGGCGGACGCCGTGGAGACCGAACTCGCCGACCTCCACGCGGCGGGCTTCTACACGGAGCCGACCTGCGCCGTCGCGCCGGCGGCGCTCCGCGAGTACCGCGACCGGGGGGTCCTCGACCCGGACGACGACGTGGTGGTCCCGCTCACGGGGAGCGGACTCAAAACCTGACTACCTGACTCCGCGACCGCGCGAGCGCGTGCGCCCGGCTACCGCTCCGGGTGCGTCGGCGCGTCGAACCCGCCGCGGACGAGCGGTTTGGCGACGTGTCGGCGCGCCGTCGGCGGGACCTCGTACCAGCCGAGTTCGAGGCCGCGGTCGACCGGCCGCTCCACCTTGCCCTCCCTGCTCGTCCCGCAGTCGCGACAGCGGTACCCCTGATTCCGCCCGGCCGACTCCATCGAGCGCCCGCAGTCGGGACACTCGGGGACGGCGGGTTCGGTCCGGACGAGCGAGCGGACCGCGAACTTCTCCAGTTTCAGCGTGTCGGCGTCCCCCTCCTGCCGTCCGACCTCTCCGCAGACGGTCACGCGGTCGCCCGCCCGGAGCGCGCGCACCCGGTCGCGGAAGCGGCCGGTCGGCGCGAACGCGACGCAGTTCGACCTCGCCTCGCCGTCGCCGACCGCGAGGAAGACGTGTCCGCCGCGGCGCGTCTCCGGCGGGTCGACCACCTCGCCGGTCACCCGGTAGGACCGACCGGGGTGCGTCTCGCCGAGCGTTCCGTCGCGGAGGTGGGCGTCGGTGCCCTGGTTCGTCACGAAGAGCCCGGTCCGCTCGACCGGTTCCGAGTCGACGGCGGCCGCGGTGTCCCGGACCGCGTCGGCGTCGTCGCCGCGAATCCCGTGGAGGATGGGACCCGGCGCGTTCGGGACGCAGACCGCCTCGCCGGTCTCGCGGTCGACGGTGTCCCACGCGGCCGGGTAGCCGGCGTCCGCGGCGGCGAACACGGAGTCGGTATCCACCTCGCGTGGAGTGCCGCACCGCTCGAACTCCCGGTAGCTGATGTGCTCGTACGTCCACTCGTCGAACGCCGCCCACGCGCCGACCGCCGCGAGCGCGCCGATACGACCGCGTCCGACCGCTCCCTCGTCGGTCGTCGCGCCCCAACCGCGCGTCTCGAACCCCGCCTCCCGGGCGAGCGTGAGCGCGTCGTTCAGGTCGTGGAAGTCACGGACCGCCTCGCGCGCGAACGCGGCGACCGCCGGCGGGACCGTCTCGGGCGCGCAGTCGGCCACGACGAGCCCGGGGCTGGTGCGGGGGTCGTCGTCGACCGCGTACCGCTCCACGAGACCGGCGGCGACGTCGACCGCCTCGTCGGGGCCGACGTCGGCGTGGAGCGCCAGCGCGGCGTTCCCCCGGGTCTTGTGTTCCACCGCGGGGTTGAGGCGGACGAGCAGGCGGCGCGTCACCGTCCCGCCGGCGTCGGCGACGCCCTCGGCCACGAGCGACGCGAGGTACGTGCTACACATCCCCCGCGTCCGCGAGTCGGTGTCGTCGAGGCCGATGACCGTCACGCCCGTCGGGAGGCGGCCGGTCGAGTTGTGCCTTTCGCGTCCCGCGGGTCGGACCTCGATTATAGTTCTGTCGGCGATGCCCGCAAGTAATGGCGTGACGGCGGCGGGGTTCGGTTCGGCGCCGGCACAACTCCTATATGCGTGGAGGGGTTTACATTACGGTATGTCACGGGAGGCGTTGCTCGGCAACGTGACCGCCATGCTCGCGGACGCGGAGTTCCTCGTCAGCGAGCGCTGTGCGGTCCGGCCGAAGAGCTTCGACCTCGCCGCCCGCCGCGGCGAGGACCTGCTGCTGGTGAAGGTACTCGGGAACGTGGACGCCTTCGACGGCCCCACCGGGGCGGAGATGCGTCGACTCGGAGGGTACCTCTCGGCGACGCCCCTCGTCGTCGGCCTCCGCACGCGCGACGAGGACCTGAAGCCGGGCGTCGTCTACTTCCGGCACGGCGTCCCCGCCATCCACCCCGACACGCTGTTCGACCTGCTCATCGAGGAGGTGCCGCCGCTCATCTACGCGGCCCCCGGCGGGCTGTACGTCAACATCGACGGCACGCTCGTCCACGACGAGCGCACGGAGCGGGGCTGGAGTCTCGGCCGACTGGCCGAAGAACTGGGCGTCTCGCGCCGCACGGTCGCCAAGTACGAGGACGGCATGAACGCCTCCGTCGAGGTGGCCGTGAAGCTCGAGGACCTGTTCGACCGGCCGTTCTCCGGCCCGGTCGACGTGTTCGAGGGCGCACCGGAAGTCCGCGACGCGGACCCGACGCCCGAGGCGCCCACGCCCGACCCCGACGACGAACACGTCCACGCGGTGCTGTCGCGCGCCGGCTTCGTCGTCCATCCCACGGAGCGCGCGCCGTTCACCGCGGTCAGCGAGGAGGCGGAGCCCGAACCGGTGGAGTTCACCCTCCTGTCGGGCCACTCCGTGTTCACGCAGACGGCGCGCAAGCGCGCGCGGCTCATGGCCTCCATCGGCCGGGTCACCCGGACCCGCGCGGTGTACTTCACGGAGGACGACTCCAAGCCCCGCGACGAGTCCGTCGACGGCACCGCCATCGTCTCGTGTGCGGAGGTCGCCGACGAGAACGACCCCGAGCGCATCCGCGACCTCATCCGGGAGCGCTCGGACGAACCGCAGGAAGCGTAGTCGCCGGGTCCGGTCGCTCCTCGCCGCTCGTACCTGTCTCTCCGAGAAGAATCCGCGTCCGACGTACGGCCGTCCGGCGGCGTTACGCGGTCGCCTCGCCGCCGTACGTCTCCTCGAGGTAGTCGACGATGTCGTCGCTCTCGGCCATCCCGTCGACGCCGTGCTCCTCGTCGACGAGCACCGGGACGCCGCGCTGGCCGCTCACCTCCTCGACCTGGTCGCGCTGACTCTTGGGGACGGGGACCGACTCGGAGTCGTACTCCAGGTTGAGTTCCGCCAGCTTGTTCTTGACCTTCGCGCAGTACGGGCAGCCTTCCAGTTCGTAGAGAACGAGCTCGGAGTCCGACATTGTTCGGTTCCGCGTTCGGGTCGGTCCTACTTAAACGTCGGCGGGCTGTGCGGACGGGCCACCGAGCCACCGCGTGTCCGGTTCCCCGGCGTGCCGTGGCGTACCACACCCCACGCGGGGTTTTTACCGACCGCGGCGACGCTCGGGTCGTGTTCCCCGAGCGAATCGAGACCCCCCGGCTCAGACTCGACCGCCACGACGCCGCCGTCGACGCGCTGACCATGTACGACGGCGCGGGACGGGGAGAATCCATCGACGAGGAGACGGCGTTCCTCACGTGGAGTCCCCACGAGCACCCCAGAGAGAGCCACGACGTGACCGAGTCGTTCCGGGAGTCGTGGGAGGAGCGCGAGGCGGCGACGTACGCGGTGTTCCCGCGCGAGGGCGAGGACGGCGCCGGAGAGTACGCCGGCAACACCGGCCTGCACGTCGACTGGGACAAGCGGACGGGGACGCTCGGCATCTGGCTCCGGAAGCCGTTCTGGGGCCGGGGCTACTCGGGCGAGCGCGCGGCCGCGCTGGCCGAACTCGCGTTCGGCCGCCTCGACCTCGACCTGCTCGCGGTCGGAGCCGTGCCGGACAACGAGAAGAGCGTACGCGCAATCGAGAAGTACGTCGAGCGACTCGGCGGTCGGCGGGAGGGTCGCCTCCGGAACTGGGTCGTCCCCGACGACGGCGACCCGGTGGATATCGTCCGCTACTCCGTCTCGGAACCGGAGTACGACGACGCGGTCGGCGACGAGTCGTTCGCGACGTTCGTCGAGGACCTGCCGACCGGTGCGGGCGACGGTCGATGAGCGGGGACGCGTCTGACGGGGGCGCTCGACTAGACCGCCTCGACCGACCGCTCGGTCTCGGCCGCGTCCCGGACCGCCTCGCGTGCACGCCGGTCGGTCCCGCCGACCGGCGCGCCGTCCTGTAGTACGAGGTCCGGGCGGTTGAGCGCCGTCGGGTCCGCCGTCGGGTCGGTCCCGCACACCAGCAGGTCCGCGTGCGTGCCCGGTTCCAGGGTGCCCTGTCCGTCGAGACCGACGACGTCGGCGGCCGTCGCGGTCATGGCGGTGAGCGCCTCCGCGGGCGTCAGCCCGTAGTCGCTCATGAACGCCACCTCGGCCGCGTTCCCCCCGTGGGAGTTGAACGGCGTCCCGGCGTCGGTGCCGCCTGCGACGCGCACGCCAGCCTCGGCCGCCCGCCGGAACGACTCGATGTGGCGCTCGTACACCCGCTCGGTCTTGCGCTGGACGTCCTCGGTGGCCGCTTCCATGTTCCGGACGATGCGGTACGGGGCGGAGAGCGTCGGGACGAGCGTCGCGTCCGACGACGCGAGGAGGTCGACGGCCTCCTCGTCGAGGAAGGTGCCGTGCTCGACCGTGTCCACGCCGGCGCGCACCGCCGCTTTCACGCCGGCCGCGCCGTGGGCGTGGGTCGCCGCGTGCAGTCCCCGGCGGTGCGTCTCGTCCACGAGGGCGTCGAGTTCCGCGTCGGTGAGCGCGACGGCGTCGGGGTCCGTGCCGGGCGTCGTCACCCCGCCGGTCGTCATGAACTTGATGAAGTCCGCGCCGGCTTTCGCCTGCTCTCGCACGGCCCGCCGGGCGTCGACGGGACCGTCTATCTCCCGGCCGAGGTGGTGACCGTGTCCGCCGGTCGCTGTGATGGAGCGGCAGTTCGCCACCATTCGCGGCCCCGGCACGTCGCCGCCGGCGACTCGGTCGCGGAGGTGGACGTCGACGTCGCGCGCGCCCATCGCCCGCACGCCCGTGACGCCCGCCGCCAGCGTCTCCCGGGCGTTGCGCGCCTCCACGAGCGCCAACTCCGCGTCGCTCATCCCGACGACGTCTTCGACGCTCCGCTCGCCCGACAGCGAGAAGTGGACGTGCGCGTCGACGAGACCCGGCAGGGCGACCCGCCCCGACAGGTCGACGACCGACTCGTCCCCGCCCGGGGAGAGGTCCCCTCGGTCGGCGATGCGGCCGTCGGCGACCCTGAGGTCGCCGACCCGCGTCTCGCCGCGGTCGAACAGCGTGAGGTTCCGCAGAAGCATGGGTCCCGGTCCGGCCGGCCGCGTCAAGACGGTTGCGAACTCCGGCCGTCGAGCCGGCGGTCCGGTGTGCCGACCGTCGCACACCGACCGGACCGACCGGAACCCTACAGGTCGCGCGCGACCATCTCGCCCCAGTGGGTGAACCCGTGCCGCTCGTAGAACGCTCGTGCGCGCTGGTTCTCGCGGTCCACGTCGAGCACGAGTCTGTCGAGCGGGAGGTCCTGTGCCCGCGCCGCGCGGAGTGCCGCGTCCATCAACTCGTCCGCGACGCCCGTTCCGCGCGCGGACGGCGCGACGTAAATCTCGTTCAGCACGGCGGCGTCCCAGACGAACGCCAGCGACTCGGGCAGCAGGAAGGCGTAACCGACGAGGTCGGTCCTCGCTCCGTCGTCCCCCGAATCATCACCCCCGCCGCTCGCGTCGTCGGGGCCGCCGATATCGGTTCCGTCGCGCGCGGCGACCGTCACGCAGTCCGACTGCTGGTCGGTGCAGTCTTCGACCCACGCGAGCCAGCGCGCGCGGTAGTCGTCGGTGAGTTTCGCCTCGTAGGCGGCGGCCTTGTCGTCGCCCCCGGTTCCGGTGCCGAGTCCGGTCTCGAACCCCCGCTTCAGGTCCCACAGCGCGTCCGCGTCGGACGGCTCGACCGGTCGAACGTCCACGTCCATGGACGCGAGTGGCGCGTCGGGGTGTTGAAGCCGCCGGTGCCGGCGGCGCGTCGCCGACGCACCGGACGTGCGCCGGACCGACGGCGGTCACCCAGCGCGTCCGACCCGCCGGAACCGAACCGCGAGCACCGCGGCGCTGGCGAGCACGACGAGCAGTTGCCAGCCGGCCCCCACGACCGGGAAGACCCGCTCGACGTCGGCCGGTTCCGCCCCGGGTGAGGGGTCGACGCCGGTGCTGTAGTGGAGGTTCTCGGTCGTGCGCACCCGCTCGGGCGCGAGGTCGACGAACGTCTGGACGAGGCCCCGCTGGTTCGACAGCGAGAGGGTGCCGTTCAGCGTGTAGAACTGGTCGTGGAGCGGCCAGAACAGGTTCACCCCGTTCGTGACGTAGTCCAGCCCGACGCCCGCGACGGCGAACGCCGCGAGCGCGGTCCACGCGACGGCCGGCCCGGTGGACCCGTAGCGCGTGCGGAGCCGGGACTCCTCGACTCGCGCGTCGTACGCGAGCAGGCCGGCGAGCGCCAGTGGCACGAGCGCGTTGTGCCCGAGCGACCGGTGCGCGCCGTCGACGACCAGCGAGGCGAACGCGTCGAGGTCCGGGAGCGCGGCCGCGAGGAGGACGGCGCCGACGCTCAGTCTGCCGAACTGCTCGTCGCGGAGCAGCGCGGCCGCGAGCAGACCGGCGAGCGCGACGTGGACGAGCGTCGAGGGCACCGGTAGGGGGTTGCCTCGCCAGCACATGGTGCTTTCGCCGGTCACCCCCGTTCCCCCCGGCCCGACACGTTTATTCGGAACGTCGACCCACGGCGGGGCATGGATCCGGGAGCGGCGGGGAGCGACGCCCCGCGCGACGAGTTGGCCCGGCGTATCGCCGGCGAGATTACCCTGTCCGCGGACCCCGGCGCGACGCTGCGCAAGTGGCGCACCGACTTCGGCGTGTCACAGACCGAACTCGCGGACGCGATGGACGTCTCCTCGTCGGTCATCTCGGACTACGAGAGCGGACGCCGCGCCTCGCCGGGCATCGGGCTGGTGTCTCGGGTGGTCGAGGCGCTGCTCGACATCGACGAGTCGCGCGGCGGCAACCGCATCCGCCAGTACGCCCGCGTCGTCTCCGCGGGCTTCGAGTCGGACATCGTCCTCGACATCCGCGAGTACCGGACCGCGCTCCCCACCTCCCGAGTGTACGATGCGCTCGACGCGACCGAGATCGCCGCCGGCGACCACGAGACGGTGAACGGGCACACCGTCATCGACTCCATCGAGGCCATCCGGTCGCTCTCCAGCGAGGAGTTCTACCGGCTGTACGGCCAGTCGACCGACCGCGCGCTCGTGTTCACGGGCGTCGCGCGTGGGTCGTCGCCGCTCGTCGCGCTCCGGGTGGTGCGACCGACGCCGAACGCGGTCGTCCTCCACGGCATCGACGCCGACGAGGTATGGGAACACGCCGGCGCACTCGCGCGGGTCGACGGGTTCTCGCTCGCCGTGTCGACCGCGCCGCTGGACGCGGCACTGGAGGAGTTGCGGTCGCTGTAGCTACTCCGGTCGAGGAGTTACCGCGGAGGAGCCGTCGCCAGCGACCGCGGGCAGTTCCGTCCACAGTCGCGCGCGGGTCGTTCGCAGTCGCCATCGTCGGGCGCGCATTCCCCACTCCGCGCGCGGTATCGTAGTACGACTCCCCGCCCGTGTTCGACGTTCTCTCGGCGCGTGCAGGCGGCGACTCACCGGTGCCGCTCGACGAACTCGACGACCCGTTCCGCCCCGACGAACCCCTCCGCCAGCCGGTCCACCTCCCCGTCCGCGTCGAACAGCACGAGCGAGGGGACGGAGCGGACGGCGTGGTCGGCGACGAGCGACGGGTCGTCCTTCGGGTTCACGAGCAGGACCGGGACGTCCGCCGCCCGCGCGACGGAGCCGAGAACGGGTTCGATGCTCTGACACAGCGTACACCCCGCGGTGTAGAAGTCGACGAGCACGAGGTCGTGTTCGCGCAGTTCTGCGTCGAGTTCGGCGCGGAACTCCCGCGCGTCCACGTCCCGGGGTTTCGGCGTCGCGGCAGCGTCGGTCACGGTTCCGGTTCGCGCTCCACGGACATGACCGTCACACCCGCGTGCACCCGTCGCGCACACGCGGACCAGTACGCACGGGCGGGGTGCGAGCGTCGCCGGCGGTGTTCGACGTACTCGACGTGTCCGACCTACTCGACGTAGTCGTACTTCCGCTCGCTCATCCGACCCCAGCCGGTGTGGACGAACTCGCCTTCGGGCTGGGTGAACTCCTCGACTTCGGCGTTCATCTCGTGGTTGTGCGCGTCGTGGACCTGTTCGTACTCCTCGTACGAGAGGTCGTACCGCCGTTCGAGCTGTTCGTCGACGGTGAGCGCGGCAATCTCCTCGTCCCACCCCTCGCGCACGGTCTCGGCGTGGAACTCCGCCTGCGCGCCGGAGCCGTACGACCCGACGAGCAGCTTCGCCCCGGTCAGCCCGATGTCGTTCTCGAGCGCGCGTTTCAACGCGGCGGTCCGGGCGACGTGGACCGACCCGGTGTACCAGTTCCCGACCCGACGCGCGAGGCCGAGCGTCGGTTCGATGACGCGGGCGTACCAGTCGCGGTACGTCTCGGTCCCCTTCAAGTCGTCCATGTAGCCGCGGATGGCCTCCTCGTACTCCTCGCGGTCGTCGAACTCCTCCTCGCGCGGCTGGCGACCGATGCTGTCCGCGAGTTCCTCCTCGATGTCGGTGTCGCGAATCATGTGCCGGTAGCCCAGCAGGCCCGCCTTCCGGACCATCCCGGGGAACGGCGTGTGGAACGGGATGTACGCGAAGTCGTTCGGGTGGGTGTCCCACGCGACGCTCTCGAAGTCCGTCAGCGCCTCGCGCATCCGCGCGAGGTACACCTGCATCGAGCGCTTGCCGTCGACGCTCGGGAACTGCTGGTTCGGCTTCAGGAAGTCCGTCTCGTCGGCGCTCCCGTACCCCTGCTCGGTCGACAGTTCGACCAGCGACGGCTCCTCGGAGATGAGCATCGCCACCGCGCCGGCGCCCTGGGTCGCCTCGCCGGGGTCGCCCCGCTCGTACAGCGCGGTGTCGGTGGCGACGACGAGCGCCGACCGACCCCGGTGACGGCCCGCGCGAATCCAGTTGTACGCGTCGTCGATGCTCTGCGTGCCGGCGACGCAGGCGAACTTCCGCTCGCCCTTGTTGGCGTGGTGGAAGTCGCCGTCGTACACCTGTTCGAGACAGCCCGCGATGTAGGTGGAGACGGGTTTGGAGTTGTCGAACGCCGACTCCGTCGCCACGTCGATTCGGCCGATGTCCTCGGGGGTCAGCCCCTTGCGGTCCATCAGCCGCTTGGCCGCGTTCGCGCCCATCGTGACGATGTCCTCGTACGCGTCGGGGAACGACGACGTCTCCAGTCCGAGCCCCTTGGTGTACTTCTCGGGGTCCTCCCCCTTCTTCGGCGCGAACGTCTCCGGGAGGTTCAGTTTGAGCTTCCCGGTCCAGATTTCGATTGCGTCGATGCCGACGGCGGTCATGGTATGCGCCGGGATTCGGGAAACGGGCTTATGCCTCTGTCGATGAGGCTTACGTCGACTGTCGAACTCGGCGTCGGACCCGGCGACGAGTCACGAGTCGTCGACGGTCGCCCCGGAGAACGTCGGGCTCTTCGAGGGGTCGGTCGTGTCGAGTTCGATTCGCAGTCGGTACGTGTCGGTGTCGGTCGTCAACCCACTCACGGAGTACGGGCCCACGCTCCCGTCCAACTCGACGGCGTCGCTCGTCTCGTCGACGCTGCCGTCGCCGTCCGTGTCCGTCTCGACGTACACCGTCACCGACGTTCCGGCCGGGAGCGTCGCCTCCACGTCCCGCACCTGGAGGTGGCTCACGTCCTGGGTCGCGCCGGTCTTCCAGCCGGTCGTGAGGTGGCCGCCGTCTCCGGCGAGGTACATCTCCTCGACTTCGTTCGACGAGAGACCGCGGTCGTAGACGCGCACGTCGTCGAGCCTCCCGTCGAGCGTGTTGGAGCCGTCCGGATTGCTCCCCAGGGCGACGGGGACCGTGGCGTCGGTGGCGACGCTCCCCGACTCGCTGGTGCTGGCGACCTGCGTGCCGTTCACGTAGAGGCGCATCGTACTCCCGTCGTACGCCCCGACGACGTGTGCCCACTCCCCGGCTTGGAGACCGGCTCCAGACGCGACGAGCGTCGTCGTAGAGTCGTTGTTCGACCCGGTCTTCAGCCGGAAGCTGGCCTTTGACCCACCGCCGGTCTCGGCGAGCGTCCACCAGTGGTCGTCGGCCGTGGTGCCGCTGGCTTTCGAGACGAACCGCATGTCGTTCCCGTTGTCCTCCCACGAGTCCGCACGAACCCACGCCGAGAGCGTGACGGCGGACCCGGAGACGTCCATGCCGCCGTCGATGTCGACCCGGTCGCCCGTCCCTCCGCCGGAGAACTCGTAGCTGGTCGAGCCGTGAACACCCCCGCCGCCCCGGCTCGCCACGCTCGGGGTCCCGTCGTTCGAGCCGACGACGTCGTTCGCGGTCGGGTCCGACGTCTCGTCGAGCGGCCAGTAGCTCACGAGCCCCTCGTCGTCCGCGGTGTATCCCAGCCGCACCGTGCCGCTGTCGGTCCAGTCCGCGCCGGCCAGCGACTCGTGCACGACGCTTCGCTCGTCCGTCGTCGCGTCCCAGTCGGCCGGTTCGCCCCAGCGGAGGCCGGTGTCACCGACGGGGTTCAGCGTGAAGCTCGCGCGCTCGGCCTCGGTGCCGTTGTCGCCGAACGACGCCCAGACCGTCTCGGTCGTCTCGGAGGCGGGCGCGGTGTACGCGAACACCGCCCGCCCGCGCTCGCCGGTCGTCGCTCGGACGGCCTCCAGTCGACTCTCGGGGACGCCGGTCACGTTCACGGGAACTCCGAGGACGGGGTTGTCGAAGCGGTCGCGAACCTCGACGACGAGCCGTCGCTGCTCGTCGCCGTCGAGCGTGGCGCCGTCGCCCTCGACGGTCGTGACGTACCGCGGTCCGGGGTCGTCCCCGCCCGACCCGACGTTCGCCTTCGCCGCCCGAATCGAGTAGGTCTCCCCGCGTTTGAACGTGAGCGTGACGGTGCTCGGCGTCGTGGTGTCGTCGTACGAGAGGTCGGTGACGTACGCGTCGTCGCCCGCCGCTCCCTCGCCCCCGCCGTCGGCCGTGCGGAGCTCGTCCGCCAGCAGCTCCCGCCACTTCGCCTCCGAGAGCCGGGTCCGGAAGCGCACCGTCACCGGCCCTGCGTCGGTATCGGTGACCGAGACGGTCCTCGTCTCCAGGCTCGTCGACCGCGGTTCGACCGAGACGGTCCGACTCGACGTCGCCGAGAGTTCCCCGCCGAGGACGAGGAGGTTCACCCGTCGTCCGTCGACGAGTCGCTGTCCCGTCCGCGGCAGGGTCACACCGTCGTCGAACGAGTCGAACAGGACGGTGTGCTCGTAGCGCGTCGTCGGGGCTCCGCGGTACTCCGCGTACTCGGCCCTGTACTCGATTCCCTCCGTCGCGAACGTCCGGTCGGCGCCCGTCCAGTAGTCGGCGGTCTCCCCCCGCCCGGTCGCGTTGGCGACCGTCACCGCGCCGAGGCCTGTCGTCCGGAGACGGCCCGTCGTCGGCGGCGGGTTGACGAAGAACGTCCGCTGGGGGTACCGCACGCCCATCTCGACCGACGTCGGGTTGGTTCGGCCCGTGGCGGCGCTCGCGACGACGGCGTTCCGGACGGTCTGGAGCTGTCCCTGGACCCGCTCGCTGTGTTCGAACTCGACCCGCTCGTTCGCCGCGGGTACGACCGTCGCCTGGTACATCGACATCGAGACGACGAGAAACCCGAACAAAAGCACCGCTCCCACCTGCACCGACTGCCCCCGCTCGTCCCCCCAGAGACTCATAGCTCGCTCACGCCGTCCGCCGAGCAAAAGGGTGGCGGGGCCGCTATCAGTCGGGAGAAACGGGGCGCGTCAGTCCTCGTCTTCCTCGACGACCTCGGGGTCGGCCATCGCCGACTGGAGCGAGTCGAGCCCGTTGACCCACTCGGAGACCAGCCCGTACTCCAGTTCCTCGACGCGTTCGAGCGGCAGTTCCTCGCCGTCGATGATGCGCGTGCCGGCCTGCACGAGGTACCCCAGCGCGGCGTCGACGTCCTCTTCGGCCTCGCTCTCGACGGCCGCGTCGACGTACTGCGTGACGGACGCGTCCTCGGCGGGACCGCCGACGACGTACTCTTCGGCCGCGTAGAACACGCAGACGAGGCTCGTCTGGACGCCGTCGATGAGCATCAGTTTCTCCTCGTCCTCGAAGTCGACCTCCGAGAGAACGATGTCGCGGATGCTCGCTATCTCTTCGACCGCGTGGTCCTCGTCGAGTCGGTCGTCCTCGTACGCGGAAACGATCTTCGCTACGGCGATGGCGGCGTCGTCCTGGAGGTTGAGCAGGAGTCGAGCGGAGTCCTCGTCCTCGGGGTCGAGGCTCTCCTCTCTGACTCGGTCGAGCCAGTTCTGCCACCGCTCTTCGGTGTAGAACGTCTCCTCGGGTTCGCTCATACCCACACCGTCCGGGTCCGTGTTGATATGCCTTTCTTATCCCGGAATCGCGGCCGTAACGCCCCGTGGGTCACCCCAGCGTCCCGACCGTGTCGACGCCGTACACGCGTTTCGGCGTGTCGACGTGCGCTCGTTCGACCGCTCGCGCGTGCCCCTCCTCGCGGAGCCACCGGACCCGTCGGGGGACGGTCTTGGGTCCCATCACCGCGCCCGGCCGCTCCGGGTCGTCGACGAAGTCCGTCTCCATCAGGAACGGGTCGCCCGCCTCGCAGGCGGTCAGGAGGTCCTCCTTCCCGCACATCACGCTCGGCGTCGGGCCCGCGAGCGTGCCGCCCGCGTAGTGTTTCACGACGCGGTGGTGCGCCATCCCCGCGCTCTCTGCCCACTCGGCTACCTCGCGCAGGTCCTCGCTCGCCTCGGTGTGGAGTTGGACCGCGCAGTCGTGCTCCGCTCCGAGGGCGAACGCGTGGCGCATCACGGCGTTCGAGGCGCCTCGCACGTCGTCGTCCACCTCGTAGTGGGGTCGCCCCGACTTGAGCGCGAGCGCGCGCCCCTCCGCGACGAACTCGGCCGCCACCTCCAGTCCGCCCCGCATCAGGTCGCGCGCCTCCTCGACCGTGAAACCGCGCTCGTCGACGAGACGGGAAATCAGCCCGGGGTGGACGCCCAGCACCGGCCACGCGCGCCCGTCGAGCCGGTCGGTCGCGTCGGCGACGACGCCGACGGTCGTCTCGAAGACCGGCCGGAAGTCGGTGGGGTCGTCCGCCTCGACGCCGAGGTGCCACGACGGCTTGTTGACGACGAGCATGTGCGTCCCCCCGAGGCGCGCGAAGTCGTCGACTGCGTCCATCCCGCGGCCGCGTTCCGGGTCGAGGTGGAGGTGGTCGTCCAGCACGGGGTGTCCGATGTCCTCGCTCATCTCCCCTGCGACTGGTGGGGCGCGACCTATAACGTGGACGGTGTCGGCGCGACCCGACCGGGGCCGAAGAGGAGGCTTTTGGCGATCGCGGACGACGGACGACCATGACGTACCGAGTCGCCGTCGTCGGAACCGGGCCCGGCAGGGAGGTCGACATCAGCGGCCGGAGCCACGCGTTCGCGTACGAACACGCCGACGCGTACGCGGCGCGCTCCGACTGCGAACTCGTGGGCTGTGCCGACGTCGTCTCCGAGTACGCCGCCCGGTTCGCCGACGAGTTCGACGTCTCCCACACGAACGCCTACGAGAGTCACGAGGCGCTGCTCGCCGGGACGAATCCCGACCTGGTCTCCGTCTGCACGCCGATACCGTCCCACGCGGCTATCACCGTCGACTGCGCCGCCCACCCGAGCGTCGAGGCGGTCCACTGCGAGAAACCGATGGCGCGAACGTGGGGGGAGGCCCGTGCGATGGCGCACTGCTGTGACCGACGGGACGTGCGGCTGACGTTCGGCCACCAGCGCCGGTTCGGCGAACCGTTCTGCGAGGCGAAGCGGCTCCTCGACGACGGCGCGGTCGGCGACCTCGACCGAATCGAGATGTCGTTCGGCAACTTCTTCGACAACGGGACCCACAGCGTCGACCTCGCCGGGATGTTCAACGACGAGCACCGCGGCGCGTGGGTGCTGGGCCAACTCGACTACTCGAAGGAGCACGTCCGGTACGGCGTCGACACGGCCGACCACGCGTTCGTGAGCTGGCAGTACGAGAACGGGGTCCACGGGGTGCTCGCCACCGGAGACGACCCGAGTCCCAGCGGTGGTCCGTTCGACTTCTACGACTGTTACCACCGTCTGGTCGGGACCGACGGCGTCATCGAGGTGGGGTGTCACGAGGGGCCGGCGCTGCGCGTCCGCCGCGACGGGAGCGGGTGGGAGACGCTCGACGTACCGGACGCGCTGTCGGGACACGTCGACCGCGCCATCGACGACGTCGTCTCGACGCTCGACGGTCCGGCCCGGTCCGAGTTGCGAGCGGCGAACGCGCTCAGGGCGACGGAGATACTGTTCGCCGGCCACGAGTCCATGCGACGGCGGGGGCGGGTCGACCTCCCGCTGACCGGCGTCTACGACCACCCGCTGGAGTCGCTCGTCGCGTCCGGCGAGGTGACGCCCGACTTCGAGGACGACCGGCCGGCCCACCCGGCCGACCGCCACACCACGGACGGGGAGTAGACCGGCGACGGCTCCCGTCTCCCGGTCGCGCCAGCGAGCGGAGCGACGGCGGTACTCGTCTCCCGTTCGCGCTCGGGACGGACGGTCCCTCCGACGACGGGGCGCGCTTTCGCCGTCGTACACCGGCCGCTACCGGCAGTACCAGTTATGTACTCTGACGTCCCGTCGGACGACGGAGATGGTCAATGGCTAGTGAGAGAGAGCTACTCCGTCGCTCGCTGGACGCCCTCGGAGACGTCTTCTACATCTACGACGAGCGAGGAAAGCTGCGAGTCTGGAACAGTCGCCTCAACGACCTGTTCGACATGACCGACGAGCAACTCGCGGAGACGACGCCCACGGAGTTCTTCATCGAGGCCGACCGACCGGCGGTCGAGCGGGCCGTCGCCGAGATATTCGACGCCGGCAGGACCGTCGTCGAGGCCAGAGCGCACACCACGGAGGGGACGGTTCGGTTCGAACTCACGGGCCAGCGACTCGTGGACGACGACGGCGACGTGATCGGGTTCTGCGGGGTCGGCCGGGACGTGACCGAACGCCGCGAACAGGAGCGACAACTCGCCGCCCAGAACGAACGGCTCAACCGCTTCGCGAAACTCCTCGCGCACGACCTGCGGAATCCGCTGGCGGTCGCGACGGGGTACACCGACCTCTTCCTCACGACGGGGGACCCGGCGGCCATCGAGCGGGTGGCCGACGCGCTCGACCGGATGGACGGGATGATCGAGGACATCCTCCTGGTGGCGGCCGAGGGACGGACCGCGACCGACGTTCGGCCCGTGGCGCTCGCCGCTGTCGCGGGGGACGCGTGGGAGATGGTCGATGTGGGGTCCGGGGACGCGACGCTCGACGTCGACGCCTCGCTGGTCCTCGACGCCGACGAATCCCGCCTGCGACGGCTGTTCGAGAACCTGTTCCGGAACGCGCTCGAACACGCCGGGTCGGACGTCACGGTCACGGTCACCGAGACGGCCACGGGGTTCGCCGTCGCCGACGACGGGCCGGGCGTCACCGAGGACGTGCGCGGCGGCCTGTTCGACTCGGGGGTCACGGGCGTGGCGGGAGGGACCGGGTTCGGGCTGTACATCGTCCGGAGCATCGCCGAGTCGCACGGCTGGACCGTCTCGGTGGCGGACGGACCGGGCGTCGGCGCGCGGTTCGAGTTCACGATCGTACCGGGTGAGGACAGGGACCCCGACCCGGGGTCGTCGTGACCGGCTCATGCGTCGCACCGGCCTTACCGGGTCCCGACGCCGGGCGGCCCTTCGTAACCACCGCACCGAGTCCGACTCCTCTCCCGCCGCCGTCGACCGACCAGGCGGAGAAGCGATCAAATCGGCCCGGTACTACCCCGATTCAGGATGACAAAACGCCACCGGGGGTTTCACTCGTCGTCGCGGACGATCAAGTAGAGGTTGATCATGGACGAGATAACGGGACCGGAGAGGACCGTGATCATCGAGGCCTCGAAGTTCTGCCCGGCGAACAGGAGGAGGATTCCGAGCGTCCCCGATCCGAGGGAGAGGACACTCGAGAGTGCTACCCAGTCATCGCGCTTCACGAGCGCCTTCCTCGATATCTGGGGTAGAGAGATCGGCGTACTGCATCCCGAGAACGAACGCGAGTGGGATGGTGAAGCAAGCGAGAAGACCGATGATGACGGTTCTGTCGGTGAGGATGCCTGCCCACATCAGAACCCCGACTAAAATCAGGTTAAGGGGGGCTACGATCCGCACGGCCTGTGCGATCGATCCCTCGCTCATACTCGTACCTGGGTCGCGAACGCTGATAGTTCTCACGGTGACTCTCCCCGGTTCTTCCCGTGAAGACCTGAGCGAGAACGAGGAGTGACCGCTCCGCAACCACTAAACGCGCCTCCGACGACCATCAGGTAATGGCAGACTGGACGGAGAAGTACCGACCGCGCTCGCTCTCGGAACTGCGCGGCAACGACACGGCCGTCGACGCGTTCCGCGAGTGGGCGGAGTCGTGGGACGACCACCGCGAGGCGGTCGTCCTCCACGGCGCGCCCGGCGTCGGGAAGACGTCGGCGGCGCACGCGCTCGCGGCCGACATGGGGTGGGAGACGGTCGAACTCAACGCCTCCGACCAGCGGACGGCCGACGTCATCGAGCGGTACGCCGGCCGGGCCGCCAACAACGCGACGCTCGGGGGGGCGAGCGGCGCGGACGAAACGGGGGGCCGACAGCTCATCGTCCTCGACGAGGCGGACAACATCCACGGCACCTACGACCGCGGCGGCGCGGGCGCCATCACGTCGCTCGTGAAGGACGCGGGCCAGCCCATCGTCCTCATCGCCAACGAGTACTACGACATGTCGCGGGGGCTGCGCAACGCCACCCGCGACATCGAGTTCCGCGACGTCGGCAAGCGCTCTATCGTTCCCGTGCTCCGCGACATCTGCCGGAAGGAGGGCGTCGAGTTCGACGCGGACGCGCTCGACCGCATCGCCGAGCGGAACGCCGGTGACCTGCGCGGCGCAGTCAACGACCTCCAGGCGGTCGCGGACGGGCACGACAGGCTCACGCTCGACGACGTCGTGACGGGCGACCGGGACCGCTCGATGGGCATCTTTCCGTTCCTCGACCTGGTGCTCAAGGAGGGGGAGTCGGCCCGGGACGTACTGTACTCCAGTTACGACGTGGACGAGACCCCCGACGACCTGACGAAGTGGGTCGAGGACAACATGCTGAAGGTGTACGAGCCGAGCGAGGCGGTCCGCGCGTACGACCACCTCGCGGACGCCGACGTGTGGCTGGGGCGCGTGCGTGCGAGCCAGGACTACTCCTACTGGCGCTACGCGGGCGACAACCTCGCGGCCGGCGTCGCGGCGGCCCGCGACGGGACGAAGGGGGGGTGGACCCGCTGGGGCCGCCCGCAGTTCTACCACTCAACCTCGAAGACGGCCGACCACGTCGTCCGGCAGGTGGCGACGGCGGGCGGGTTCTCGATGGCGACGGCGCGCCGCGAGGTGCTCCCGTTCCTCGCGGCGATGACCCACCACTGCAAGCCGCGGGAGTTGACGGTTCGGATGGCGGCGGCCTACGAGTTCGACGAGTCGCACGTCTCGTTCGTCACCGGGTCGGGCGAGACGACGAACAAGGTGGAGTCCATCGTCGCCGACGCCGAGGCGATGCGCGAGGACCTGATGGAGGAGCACTCCGGAGGGGCGTTCGCGGGGATGCCGACCGCGGGCGACGGCGAGACCGACGGACCGGCGTCGGGACGGCACGACGCGACGGACGCCGAAGCGGCGGCCGGCACGGACGGCGAGACCGGCACGGCGGAGAACGCGGACGCGGAAGACGCCGAAGACGCGGGGGACAGCGACGACGGTCAGACGAGCTTCAGCGACTTCTGAGTCCCCGAGTCGGCCCGACGTTCGGGACCGGCCGCCCGGCTTGCGGGTGCGGCGAGTAGCTTTACACGACACCCGGGTGAGTCGCCGACAGTCGGGCGCGGTGACCGCGCCCGCGTACCTTCCTATGTCAGACACAGCAATCGGGTACACGCTCTCGAGCGAGGAGTTCGGTCCGACGGAGTTGGTGGACGTCGCGCGCCGCGCCGAGGAGGCGGGCTTCGAGTTCCTCTCGGCGGCCGACCACGTCCACCCGTGGCTCCGCGAGCAGGGGGAGTCCTCGTTCGTCTGGGGGACGCTCGGCGGCGTCGCGGAGGCCACCGACGACGTCGACTTGGGCGTCGGCGTCTCCGCGCCCGCCTTCCGAATGCACCCCGTCATCACCGCGCAGGCCGTCGCGACGGCCGCCGCGATGATTCCCGACAGACAGTTCTACTTCGGCGTCGGCACCGGCGAGAACCTCAACGAACACGTCTCGGGTCAGCGCTGGCCCGAGATGGAGGTCCGGATGGAGATGCTGAAGGAGTGCGTCGAGGTCATCCGGAAGCTCTGGACCGGCGAGAACGTCAGCCACCACGGGGACCACTACACCGTCGAGAACGCGAAACTGTTCACGCTCCCCGAGACGCTCCCCGAGATCTGCGTCTCGGCGTTCGGCGAGAAGGCCGCGGAGTACGGCGCCGACCACGCCGACGGCTTCTGGACCACGGGACCGCAGGGCGACTTACTGGACACCTACCACGAGGCCGGCGGCCCCGAGGACGGTCCCGCGATGACCCAGATAACCGTCTGTTACGCCGACAGCGAGGACGAAGCGGTGTCGACCGCCCACGAGAACTGGCGACAGTCGGAACTCCCGGGCGAACTCAACCAGGAACTCCCGACGCCGGTCCACTTCGAGCAGGCGAGCCAGATGGTCTCCGAGGACGACATCCGCCAGGGGAGCATGGTCACCTCCCGGGACCCGGACGACCACGTCGAGAGCCTGCAGGAGTGTCTCGACGAGGGGTTCGACCACGTGTACGTCCACCAGGTCGGCGACGAGCAGGAGAAGGCCATCGAGTTCTACGAGTCCGAAGTCCTCCCCTCCTTCCAGTAAGGGACCGGTCGTCGCCGGGACGCGTCGGTTTTTACCCCCCGTGTGCGAACGCCAGCGCATGCGAGCAGCCGTCCTCCGTGAGTACGGGGAGCCGCTGGACGTGACCGACGTGCCGGACCCCGACGTCGAACCGCACGGCGTCGTCGTCGACGTCGAGGCGTGCGGCGTCTGTCGGTCGGACTGGCACGCCTGGCAGGGCCACGGCGAGTGGGCGGACGACCGGGTGCCCACGGACTTCGTGCTGGGTCACGAACCCGCGGGCACGGTGGTCGACGTCGGGGACCGCGTGGAGTCGGTCCGCGAGGGCGACCGGGTTGCGGTCCCGTTCAACCTCGGGTGTGGGGCCTGCGGGGAGTGTCTCAACGGGCACGGGAACACCTGTCTCGACGGCCGCGCACTCGGGTTCGAGCGGGCCGCGCCGGGCGCGTTCGCGGAGCGTGTCCACGTCCCGCACGCCGACTACAACGCGATGCGGCTCCCGGACGGCGTCGCGGCCCGCGACGTGGCCGCGCTCGGCTGTCGGTTCATGACGGCGTTCCACGCGCTCGCCCACCGGGCGGACGTGTCGGCGGGCGAGTGGGTCGCGGTCCACGGCTGCGGCGGCGTCGGTCTCTCGGCGGTCCACGTGGCGGACGCTCTCGGCGCGCGGGTCGTCGCCGTCGACATCGCCGACGGTAAACTGGAGCGGGCGGCGGCCGCGGGCGCGGACGCCACGGTGAACGGCCGCGAGGAGGACCCGGTCGAAGCCGTCGAGAGCGCGACGGGCGGCGCGCACGCCTCGATGGACGCGCTCGGGCGCGCGGAGACGTGCCGCAACTCGGTGAACTGCCTGCGAGAGCGGGGGACGCACGTGCAGGTCGGACTGACGACGGACGCCGAGGAGGGCGAGGTGTCGCTCCCGACTGACGCCATGACGCGCTGGGAGGTGGACTTCCTCGGGTCGCGCGGGATGCCGCCGACGCGCTACGACGAACTCCTCGGACTGCTGGAGGCCGGCGACCTCTCGCCCGGGAGCCTCGTGGGTCGGGAGGTCGACCTCGACGCGGTGCCGGACCGGCTCGCCGCCATGACGGACTACGAGACGGACGGCGTCGAGGTTCTCACGTTCTGACGCCGGCGGTCACGCTCGAAGCGCGGTGACTCACAGCAGTTTCGAGAGGAACCGCCGGCCGCGGTCGGTCGTCGGTTCGTCGAAGAACTGCTCGGGCGGCGTGCGCTCGACGAGTTCGCCGTCGGCCATCAGTACGACCGAGTCGGCAACCTCGCGGGCGAACCCCATCTCGTGGGTGACGACCATCATGGTCATCCCCTCCTCGGCGAGCGTGCGCATCACCTCGAGTACCTCCCCGACGAGTTCCGGGTCGAGCGCGGAGGTCACCTCGTCGAACAGCATCACCTGCGGGTCCATCGCCAGCGCCCGCGCGATGGCGACCCGCTGTTGCTGGCCGCCCGAGAGCTGTCCGGGGTACGACGACGTCTGGTTCGCCAGCCCGACCCGTTCGAGCAGGTCGTGTGCGCGCTCGCGCGCCGCCGACCGCTCGACGCCCCGAACCTTGATCGGCGCGAGCGCGACGTTCTCCAGAGCGGTCTTGTGCGGGAAGAGGTTGAACGACTGGAACACCATCCCGATGCGCTGTCGGAGGCGGTTGATGTCGGCGTCCGGGTCGGTGAGCGGCGTGCCGTCCAGCCTGATTTCGCCGCTCTGTATCTCCTCGAGCCGGTTCGTACACCGCAGCAGCGTCGACTTGCCCGACCCCGAGGGGCCGATGACGACGCAGACCTCCTGTTCGTCGACCGCGAGGTCGATGTCCTTCAGCACGTGCGTCTCGCCGAAATACTTGTCCACGCCGTCGTACTCCAGCAGGGGACCCGACCGGCTCATCGCCGTCCCCCTGCCGGGTCGGCCCGCTCCTCGGCGTAGTTCACGACCATCCCGAGCGGCACCGTGATGAGGAGGTACAGCACCGCGACGACCACCAGCGGCGTCCACGGGTCGAACGTGGTGGAGTAGGTGTTCTGGAACGCGCTGATGAGTTCGGACACCGCGATGACCGTGAGCAGCGAGGTGTCCTTCACGAGGATGACGAGGTCGTTCCCGATGGCCGCGAGCGCGTTCCGCCACGCCTGCGGGAGGATGACCTCGCGCATCGACTGGACGTAGCTCATCCCCAGCGAGCGGGCCGCCTCCATCTGTCCACGTGGCACCGCCTCGATGCCGCCCCGGGTGGCCTCGCCGACGTACGCGGCGTGGTTCAGCGTCAGACCGATGAGCGCCGCGGGCACCTCCCAGTTCTCGATGGGGAACGACCCGGTGGCCCACAGCGCGGGGATGCCGTAGTAGATGGCGATGAGCTGAAACAACAGCGGCGTCCCGCGGAAGAACTCGACGTACCCCCGCGCGATGCTGCGCGTGAACGTCGTCTTGGACACCCGTCCCAGTCCGACGAACACGCCCGCGATGACCGACGTGATGCTCCCGACGACCACGATTCCCACGACGAGCGCGAACGCGTCGAGGAACGGCGACGGGGGCGTGACGATGTCGACGAGCAGCCCGTAGTCGACGAACAGCGCGAGGACCACTCCCAGAAACGCGAGCACGAGCAGCGTGAACGCGCCCGCCGCCGCCATGCTGACCAGCCGGAGCGTCTCGTCGGAGGCGAACTGCCCGCCGTCACGCTCCGTCCCGGTCTCGTCCGCGTGCGACCCGGCCATTGGCCCGCGGGTCACCCCGCGAAGTACTCGGAGTATATCTCGTCGTACGTGCCGCTCTCCTTGATGGTGGCGAGCGCGTCGTTCACGTCGCTCACCATGTCGTCGTCCTGCCGGAACGCGATGCCGTAGTCCTCGACGGAGAGCGTGAGGTACGGCGGGGCCTCGCGTCCCGCCTCGGCGGCCGCGCCCTCGCCCTCGACGAACCGGAGTTCGTCGTCGTTCTGGCTGACGTACTGGGCGTTGACCGTGTTGTCGTTGATGACGGCGGCGACCTGGTTGTTCAACAGCGCGTTGAACGCCGCGGCGATGTTGTCGTACCGCTTCAGCGTCATCTCGCCGCCGAGTTCCTCCTTCAGGCTCTCGGCCGCACCCTCCCCGGTCGTCCCCTTCTGGACGCCGACGTTCTTCCCGCGGAGGTCCTCCTCCGACTGGATGTCGGAACTCTCCAGTACCGCGATGGTCTGGTACGCCGTGAAGTACGGGTCAGAGAAGCTCACCTTCTGCGCGCGTTCGTCGGTGATGGTCATCGCGGACATGATGACCCGGAAGTTCCCGTTGTTCAGCGCCGTGATGATGCCGTCGAACGAGGTGTCGTTGAACTGGTACTCGTGGCCGAGTTCGTCCGCGAACACCGCCTGCGCGATGGCCGGGTCGAAGCCGACCACCTCGCCGTCCTCCATGTACTCGAACGGGGGGTACGGGATGTCGGACCCGATCTGGATGGTCTCGGAGCCGCCGCCGCCGAGACAGCCGGCCGCCGCGAGCGCGGCACCGGCCGCCCCCGCGGACCTGAGGTACGTACGTCTATCCATGACACTCCCCGTTGTCCCGGTGTGTACAAGGCATCTTCGATGGGCCGGTCACCCCCGGCGTACCCGGGCGCGCCGTCTGGTTCAGTCGTCCGTCGAGCCGTAGGCGGGCGACGCGCCCGGGCCGTCCTCGTGTCTGAGCGCCCAGCCGACGGCGGCGACGAGTGCGACCGCTCCGGCCACGGCGGCCGCGTTCACGAGGCGGACGGCCGGCGTGTAGTAGACCAGGTCGCGTCCGAGCAGCATGGCGACGAACAGCAGCACGGCGGCGAGACCGGTCGCGGTCCGCAACCGCTCGGCGTCGTCGACGCGCGCGAGCCAGCGGGTCGCGCCGAGCAGCGCGGCGAACGCCGCGAGCGAGACGCCGTAGAAGGTGGCCTGCGCCCACGGGGCGTACGCGAGCAGCGGCGGCAGCCGCGAGAACACCACGCCGGCGAGCAGACCGACGAGCGCGACGCCGACCGCCGCACGCGTCCGCGCCGGCGCGCTCCGGTCGTACGCGCCCTCGTAGGCCGTGAGCGTCGCGTACGCGAGCAGCGCGAAGATGCCGAAGCCGGTGACGAAGTGGGCGGCGTGAACCGGGGGTGAGTACCCGCCCGGGAGCCGACCGTTCAGCGTCACCGTTATCGCCCCGAAGATGGCCTGCAGCGGGGTGAGCACCAGCGCGCCCGTCGCCGACCACCGCGCGGTGCGGGACCGTCCCGCCCGCCACGCCCACGCCGCGACGCCGACGATGAGGAAGCCGGTCACCATCGCCCACAGCCGGTGGAACCACTCGATGAACGAGGGGACCGTCTGCGGGAGGACGCCGCCGTCGCACAGCGGCCACTGTTGTGCGCACGCCAGTCCGGACCCGGTCGCGGCCGTGTAGACCCCGAGCATCACGAGGGTGAGCGTCATGCCCGTCGTGAACGCCGCGTACCGGCGGAACGTGAGCCAATCGGGTCCGCGTGTCATCGGTGGAATTCGGGGGGCGGCGTACTTATGGCTGTCCAAGCGGGGAGACGACCGTCGGTCTGCTCTCGACGCGCCACGGCTGGTATCGGTCAGAAACGCTATCGGACGCTGGGTCGACCCGGCGGCCGTGTCCCTCCGGTACCGACTCGGACTGCTCGCACTGCCGTTCGGCTGGTTCCTGACCGACGTGTCGACGGGCGACGCCGCACCCACCGGGGTCGGGGTCGCAGTCCTCGAGTTCCTCGTCGGCGCTGTCGGCGTCCTCTCGCCCGAGTGGCGCCCTCGCGTCGTCCGCCCGCCGCTCCGGTCCCGGCTCCCGAGCGGTCGTCTCCCGGGTCTCAGATGAGGCCGTCGAGCTGCTCGTTCTCGAACAGTTTGTCGGCGTTCGACGCGCGCTCGGCCTGCCGGTCGGCCGCGTCCTGGGCCTCCGCGGCGCGCCGCATGAACGCTCGAACACGCTCGGAGCGCTCCACCCCCCCGAGGAGGACGAGGACGGCGAGACGGTCGGTGTCGAGCGGGAAGTCGCCGCCGCGGACCTGTACGCTCCCCGTCTCCTCCTCCAGCCAGCCTCGCGCTCGCTCGACGCCCTTCCGCGAGATGCGGTCCGGCCGGCCGGCGGCGACGAGCAACGCGGCGTCCGCGTCGGTCGCCTCCGGGAGGCTACAGCCGGTGAACACCGCGTTTCGTGCGGCGCTCGTCACGACGTTGACGTTCGCGTCCGGGTCGTCCGTGGCCTCGGCGCTGGCGTAGCCGAGGGCGGCGATACCGCCACTCCGGAGCGTGTTGCTCACCTCGCTCGCGTCCACGACGCTCTCGGCGACGCCGTCGGTCGACTCCCCGGCCGCGAGCAGCAGACCCACGCGGCGGGCGATGCGCGCGTTGATGGCGTCGAACCCCGATTCCAGGCTCTCGCCCGACGAGCGCCACGCGTCGTTGTCGACGAGCAGGGTCGAGTCCGCCTCGCGGGCCAGCGTCTTGAGCGAACGCCCGGCGTTCACCTGGTACATCGCGCCCTCGTTCTCGCCCGGTAGGACGCCGAGCGCGTAGACGGGCACGTCGTACACTCGCTTCAGTTCCTTCGCGAGCACCGGCGCGCCGCCGGACCCGGTGCCGCCGCCGAGACCGGCGACGACGATGACGGCCTCCGCCGCCGCGGTGACCCGGCCGTCGAGCGCCGCCATCACCTCCGACGCGTCCGACTGCATCACCTCGGCCCCGAGTTCGTTGTCACCCCCGACGCCGTGCCCGTTCACGCGCTCCCGCCCGACGAGGACGGTGTCGAGGCCCAGCGGCTGGAGGTCCGCCGTCGCGCTGTTCACTGCGAGTGCCCCGGTGACGGCACCGAATCCGTGTTCGCGGTCGAAGTCGACCAGCGCGGCGGTCACCTTCCCCCCGGCCTGGCCCACTCCGACGAGGGCCGTCCTCATACGCGACGGTTTGCGCCCCCTCCCCGCTTGAACGCTTCCCACCGTTTATCAATCATGAGGCGACCACCCGGCGCATGCCGGACGACCCGACGGAATCCGCCGAGACGACGACGCTCGAGGAACGACTCGCGGCCGTCGAGCGCGCGGTCACCGACGACGGTGCGGCGCCCGCCGACATCGCGGACGCCGCCGCGGCCGAGGACCGACTCGCGCGCGTCGAGGCGACGCTCGCCGACCTGGAGGAGCGCGTGACCGAACTGGAGGCGGCCACGCAGGCGCTCCGCGGGTACGTCGGCGGCGTCCGCGCCGTCAACCGCGACGTGGAGCGGCGCGCCGACCTCGCGCTCGCGCGGGTCGAGGAACTGACGCCCGACGACGCACCGCCCGACGCGCCGGACGCGCTCGACTCGCACACGCCCGACCCGGAGGCGCTCGGCGCGAGCGAGCCGAACACGGACGACACCGGCGCGAGTCCGGAGGGCGGAATCGCCGCGCGGCTCCGCGACGCGCTGTGATTCGCGCGGTCCTCGCCGCCGCGCTCGCGGTCGCGCTGTTCGGCGTGTCGCTCCCCGCCATCGCGGACGCCCGCGCGGACCGGACCGCGGCGGCGCTCGACCGAGACGTGGGCCGTCTCGACCGCGCTGCACGCGACCTCGCCGCGAGCGACGCCGCCGTCGCGCCCGGGGACAGGGGGGCGCGGCGAGTCCTCCGCCTCCGGCTCCCCTCGCGCTCGCTCACCGAGGCCGCGGTCCGCTTCGTCGCGCTCTGTCCGGGTGCCCGGCCGGGCGACCGCGGACGCGTCGTCTACGCGCTCGGCGACGGCGCTCCCGTCGTCCGCCGCCTCCGCGTCCCCCTCGACGGATCGGTCGGTCCGGTCGTCCTCCGCGACGCGGGCGACCACCGGGTCGTCCTCCGGCACGTCCGCGTCGGCGGGACGACCGCGGTCCGCGCGACCACTGGGGGAGCGTCGACGGCGACCGCCGGTCGGGCCGGAGGTTCAAGTGGGGTGACGGGGCCACCCGCCCCATGCGACTCCTCGACCGCTTCCGGGACGACGACCGGGCGTGCCGGTGCCGAGCCGAACGGCGGACCCCGGCGGGTGCCGCCGACGGGCGCGTGACGCTCCGGGTCGACGCCGACGACTGCCCCGGACGGGGTGACCTCGCCGCCGCCCCCGACTGCAGGGCGACCGTTGTCGACGCCCTCGCGGACCGCGACGCCGACGTGGTGCGGACCCGCGCGAACGGCCTCGAACGGACGTACGACGGTCGCACCGCCGCGTTGCTCCTCGCGGCGGGTCGGTTCGTCGAGCGCGCGGCGTTCCACGACGACGCGCTCGCGACGCGAGCGACGCGCGACCCGCTCGCGGCCGCCCGGGAGGCGACCGGCCGGGCCGGTCCCGTCGCGCGCATCGCGGCCGAGACGGGGCTTGCCGAGTGTGCCGACGGCCTCGGCCCGGACGGCGCGTACCGCGCGGCGGTCGCCCCCGCCGTCGCACACGGCCGCGCCGTCACGGACCCGCCGGAGGGGGCGACCCTGTGCGACGCGTACGAACTCGACACCGGTGCGCGCGTCCGCCTGTACGGGACCGACGGCCCGCGCGACCACTACCACCTCGTCCCGGCGGGCGCGGACCTGAGCGCGGACGAACTGGCGACGCTCGAAGCGGCTCGTCGCCGCCTCGCCGACGGGACCGTCGAGGGGGGCGAGCGCGCACCGGGACGCGCGGTCCGAGCGGTCGCCGGCGACGGCGACCCGGTCGAGCGTCTGAGCGCGATTCTGGCGAAGCACACGCGCGGGAACGGCCTGCTCGACGACCTGTTCGCGGACCCGCGGCTGACGGACGCGTACCTCACCGCACCGGTGGCGACGACGCCGCTCCGGGTGGTTCTCGACGGCGACCGGGCGACGACGAACGTGCGGTTCTCGCGCGCGGACGCGGAGACGCTCGCCTCGCGGGTCCGCGCGGCCAGCGGGCGGGCGTTCTCGCGCGCCAGTCCGACCGCGGACGCGACGCTCGACGGCGTCCGCGTCGCCGGCGTCACCGACCCGGCGAGCGAGGGTCCGGCGTTCGCGTTCCGCCGCGCGGACGACGACCCGTGGACGCTCGCGCGCCTCGTCGCCGCCGGGTCGCTCCCGCGCGCGCGGCCGCGCTCTGCTCGCTCGCGGTCGAGCGCGGCGCGGCCGGTCTCGTCGCCGGCCCGCGCGGCGCGGGCAAGACGACGACGCTGGGAGCGCTCCTGTGGGAACTCCCGGCGGCGACTCGGGCGGTCGTCGTGGAGGACACGCCAGAACTCCCGACGGGTGCGCTCCGCGACGCCGGTCGGGACGTCCAGGCGCTCCGGGTGGGAACCGACGCCGACGACGCGCTCTCGCCGACCGAGGCGGTCCGCGCCGCACTCCGGCTGGGAGAGGGGAGCCTGGTTCTCGGCGAGGTGCGCGGCGAGGAGGCGCGCGCGCTGTACGAGGCGATGCGCGTCGGCGCCGCGGCCGACGCGGTGCTCGGAACCATCCACGGAACCGGCGGCGAGTCGGTCCGCGAACGGGTCGTCTCCGACCTCGGTGTTCCCGCCTCGTCGTTCGCGGCGACCGACTTCGTCGTCACGCTCGGCCCCGACCGCCGCCTCGACGCCGTCGAGGAAGTGCAGGCGGACGCGAGAGATTCGGGCGACGACGGCACCCGGTTCGCGGCGCTGTTCGAGCGGGGGAAGGGGGCGACCAATGCGTCCACCGGCGACGCCGGCGCCGCGACGCCGACCGGTCTGGTCGACCGGGGTGAGAGCGCACTCCTCGCGGGCCTCGCCGGGCCGGGCGAGTCGTACGCCGACGTCCGTGCAGCACTCGTCGACAGGGCGGCGCGGTTCCGTGACCTCGCGGCCGACGGCCGGACCGGCACCGACGCGACGGACGCGTCTGCGGACCCGGTCGCCGACTCCGGACCGTCCGCCCGGACGAATCGCCGATGCTGAGACGGCTCGCCGCCAGTTACCCGGGGACGGTCGACGCCGACGAGGAGTTCGTCCGCGCGCTCCGGTTTCTCGACTGGCCGCACGACCCTGCGACGCTCCTGCGCGCCGGCTACGTCGTCGCCGCCCTCGCGGGCGTCGCCGCGGCCGTCTGCGCTGTGGCGGTCGGACGAGTGACGGCCGCGCCGCTCGCGGCGCTCGCCGTCGGTGCGGGCGTCGCACTCGCGGTCCGACGCGGACCGCTCGCGCTCGCGGTGCTCCGACGGACACGCGCGCTCGGCGCGGCGACCGGGCTGCTCGGCTCGGTCGTCCTCCGGATGCGCCTCGACCCCACCCCCGAGCGCGCCGCCCGGTTCGCGGCCCGCCGCGGCGACGGTCCGTTGGCTGACGCGCTCGACACCCGCGTCGCCGCGGCACGGGGAACGCCACGGTCCGGTCTCGGCGCGCTCGCCGACGCGTGGACGCCGTGGTTCCCGGCGCTCGACCGCGCCGTCGCACTCGTCCTGTCGGCGGCCGACGCCCCGTCAGCGCGCCGGGACCGGACGCTCGACCGGGCGCTCTCGACGCTCGACGCAGCCCTCCGCGACCGCGCCGCCTCGTTCGCGGGCGACGTCCGCGGGCCGCTCACCGGGCTGTACGCGTTCGGCGTCCTCCTCCCGCTCGCGCTCGTCGGCGCGTTGCCCGCGGCGGCCGCCGTCGGCGTTCCCGTCACGGCCGGGGCGTTCGTCCTCGTCTACGACGTGCTGCTCCCGGCAGTCGTCGCCGTCGCCGGCGCGCGTCTCCTCCTCTCGCGCCGGTCGCGTTCCCGCCGCCGCGGGTCACCCGCGCGCACCCCGACGTGCCGGACGTGCGTGCCCGTAGCGCCGTCGCGGGGGCCGGAGCTGCCGTCGGCGGCTGGCTCCTCGCCGCTGCTCTCGTCGCCGACTGGGCGGGGCCGGTCGCGGCGGTCGGCTGCGGGACCGGGACCGCGCTCGTCGTCCACGCCCGGCCGGTCGTCGCCGTCCGCGAGCGAGTGCGAGACGTCGAGGCGGAACTCCCGGACGCGCTCGCGCTGGTCGGTCGACGAGTCGCCGAGGGGGAGGCGGTCGAGACCGCGGTCGCCCGGGCCGGCGACGACCTCTCGGGGCCGGCCGGCGCGGCGTTCGAGGAGGCGACACGTCGTCGCCTCGCGCTCCGAATCGGCGTCAGGCGCGCGTTCCTCGGCGAGCACGGCCCGTTCGCCGACGCGACGAGTCCGCGGCTCGGCGGCGCGGCCGCGCTGCTCGCGGTCGCCGCCCGGGAGGGCCGGCCGGCGGGCGAGGCGCTCCTCGACCACGCCGAGCGGCTGGACGAGTTGCGCGAACACGAGCGCGCCGCCCGGCGCGAACTGGCGTCGGTGACCGAGACGCTGACGAACACGGCGGCGCTGTTCGGCCCGCTCGTCGGCGGCGCGACGGTCGCGCTCGCCGGCCGGCTCGCCGCCGCGACCGGCCGACAACCGACCGGTGTCACGAGTGGGACGGGCGCGCTCGGCGGCTCGGCACCGTCGCTCCCGCCGACCGTACTCGGCCCCGCGGTGGGCGCGTACGTCCTCCTCCTCGCGGTCCTGCTGACCGGACTCGCGACCGGTGTCGAGCGCGGGCTCGACCGGTGGCTCCTCGCGCGACGCGTCGGCCTCGCGCTCCTCGCGGCGACCGGGTCGTTCCTCGGGGGCGTGGTCGGCGCGGGTCTCCTCCTGTAGGCGGTCGCGAGCGCCCGAGGTTTAAGTCGGATACCGGGACCACCCACCCCGTGTTCGACGCACCCGCCGACGCGTGGTACGCGTGGCTCGGCGTCGCCGCGGCCGCCACCGCGACGCTCGGTACCGCCTTCGGACTCCCGACCGCCCCGCCGCCGAACGCGGCCGCGCCGGCAGACCTCGTCGACGGCGTCGCGGCCGCGGACCCGCCGGCGAGCGGAGAGTACCGCCTCGCGGTCGACGCGGTCCGCGTGACGCCCGACGGACTCGACCTCCGGACCGACGCGGGCGCCGCGCACGCCCGGTTCGCGTTCGGACCGGTCGTCCCGGCGACGCGCGGTCCGCTCGTCGCCGTCGCACGCGGTCGAACGCCCGAGGGCGCCTTCGGCTCCCCCGACGGGTTCGCCGCGTCGGTCGACGCGGCGCGCGAGGCGTCGCCGAGGTGGGTCGCCGCGGACCGACTCGTCGTCCGGCACGTGACGTGGGGGGGTGTCGATGTCACGCTCGTCGCCGCGGTGTGAACACGCGCGCGGCCGGCTTCGGCGGTCCGAACGCGGACAGACGGAGCCGACGGCCGCGCTCGCGGCCGTCTTCGCGGTCGTCCTCGGTCTCGGCGCGTACGCCGTCGTTCTCACGGACGCGGGTGCGGCCCTCGACGCCGACCGGTCGCTCGCCCGGCCGACGCTCGACCGGGTTCACGACCGTCTCGTGACGGGCGGAGTCGTCGTCCTCGACGAGTTCGCGGTCGCGACTCGCGCCGCCGGACCCGACGGCTACGCCGTGAACGCGACGCTCGAACTCGCCGACCACGAGTGGACGGTCGGCCCCGCCCCGCCGCCGAGCGCCGACCGCGCGGCCCGCCCGGTGGCAGTCCGGCGCGCGCCCGGCCGCGTTCGCCCGGGCGAGCTCCGGGTGGTGGTGTGGGCGTGACCAGTACCGTCCTCGACGCCGGGTTGTGTCTCCTCCTCGTGAGCGCGGCGACGGTGACCGTCGTGGGCGTCCCCTCGTCGTCGCCCGACCCGGCCGTCGACCGGGCCGACGCGGTCGCGTCGGCGCTCTCGGCGACCACCGCGAACGTGTCGTACTCGCTCGCGCCCGGCGCGGAGGCCGCGGGACTCGACCGGACGGCCGGTCCGGAGTTCGAACGCGTCGCCCACGGTACGCACGCGGAACTGCTCGCCCGCGCGGCGTTCCGGAACCTCACCGTCGACGGCGAGCCGCTGGTTCGGACCGACGCCGGCTTTCGCCGCGCGGTCCGGACCGCCGTCGCCCGGGCGCTCCCGCCTCGGACGCAAGTTCTCGCCCGCTGGCGGCCGTACCCCGGCGCGCACGTGAACGGTCGGGCCGCCGTCGGTCCGGCACCGCCGACGGACGCGACGGTCCACGCCGCCCGGGTGACCGTCCCCCTCCACGCGTTCCCGCCGGAGGGAGCGTCCGACACCGGCCCGAGTGGATTCGCCGCTGTCTCCGAGAGCGTAGCGGGTCGACTCGTCGCCGGCCTGTTCCCGCCGTCGAAACTCCGGTTCGCGCTCCGCGACGACACGCCGCTCCCGGGCCTCGTCCGCCACCGCTACCGGCGCGCGGACGCGGCGTACGGGACGACCGCGAGCGAGACGCTCGACGCGGCCGGACCGCGTGCTGCGAACGCGCGACTCCGCCCAGCCGTCGCTGGGCGCGTCGAGAGCGACCTCCGCGAGCGGTTCGACGACCCCGGGACCGCCGCGTCGGCCGTCCGGACCGACCGGGTCGTCGTCGTCGTCAGGATGTGGTCCGCGTGAGTCTCGCGAGCGACGACCGCGGGCGCGTCCCGTTCGCGCTCGTGGGCGTCGTCCTCCTCCTCGGGAGCGTCACCTACGCGCACACGCTCGCGCTCCGCGGCCCGGTGGCCGAGACGCACGCCGTCGACACCGCGCTCGACCGGGCGGAGGCGTCCGCGCGTCCGGCGGTCAGAACCGCCGCGGCCGCGGCGGCCCGCGAGGCGGCGCGCCACCCGGTCACCGCACCGGCGAACACGTCCGCCGGCGGGGCCCTGAACGAGTCGACCCCGTTCCGCGACGCGCTCCGCGTCCGGACGTACCTCGCCGTCGAGGACGCACTCGGCGACGCCGCCGTCCGCGAGGGCGGCGTCCGCGCCGCCGCGTCGCTCCCGGCCGTCGAGTCGGTCGCCGACCTCCCGGCGGCGAAGCGCCGGGTCTCGCTCGCGGCCGTCGACGGCGGCACCGCGTTCCGGGTGACCCTCCGGAACGTCTCGCTGGTGGCCCGTGCCGACGAACGAGGTGATTCGGGTCGCACTGGCGGCCCGACCGACCCCGACGGGAACGGTCGAGTCCTCGCGCGCGAGCGGACGACTCTCTCCGTCGTCGTCGCGCTCCCGGTGCTGGCGATGCACGACCGGACGGCCCGCTACGAGCGGCGGCTGAACGCCGGCCCGCTCCAGGGGTCCGGACTCGGCCGGCGGCTGACGTGGCGGCTCGGACTCGTGGCCGAGGCGCGCGGGCTGGCGCAGTACGGCGGTGCGCCCGTCGAGAACGTGATATCTAACCGTCACGTCGAGCTGTCGACCAACGGTGCGGCGCTGCGCGAACAGCGGGCGGCGTTCGACCGCGCGGACCCCGACGGCCGTGCGGCGCTCGTCCGAGCGGCCGGGCGCGTCGGCGCGACGGACCTGCTCGTCCCGGCGGCGCGGGGCGGTCCGCAGTGGACCGACACGGTTCTCTCGGCCGCAGAACCGCAGACAGAGCGGGCGGCGCATCCGACACCGGGGAGACGCTCGCGCCCGCCGCCTCGCCGGCCGGCGTGGACACGCTCGCCGTCGGCGTGAACGCCACCGCGGACCGCGCGTTCGCGGCGTTCCTCGACGAGGAGTTTCGGGCGGCGCTCCGCGGCGCGTACCGGGCCGAGGCGACCCGACGCGTCCGCGTCCGGAGCGTCGAGGACGGACGTCGCCCCTCGCGGACGCCGCCGTCCGAGAACTGGACGCTCGCAGCCGTCGACACGCGGACCGACCGGACGGTCGTCTCGCGGACGCGCGAGTCGGCGTCCGCCTCCGAATCGCGGCAGTTCGCGTCCTATTGGCGAACGATTCGCGTCGACCACGCGGCGACGCGGACGTGGACGAACGGGGCGCGGACCCGACGGGAGACGGTCGAGTGGAGCGACCGGTACGTCGTCCGCATCACGCTCCGGGGCGCGTACGACCCCGAACTCCCCGGCCCCGACCGTGCGACCGACCCGGTCTTCTCCCCGGGCGGTGCGCTCGACGGACCGGCGCTGTCGGGCGTGCCGAGCGAGGCGCGGTCACGGCTCCTCGGCGGTCCCGACCACGCCGACGCGCTCGCCCGGCGAGCGGTCGGTGAGGGTGCGAGTGAGTCCGCAGAGACGACGGCGATTCGCGTCGACCCGCCCGCCCGCCTCGCCGACTGGGCGTACGCCGACGCGGCCCGCCTCCGCCAGCGGGTGCGCAACGTCACCGTCGCGATTCCGCGCGACGCCGTCGCTACCGGCGAGGCGAACGCGCCCGCCCGGCTGGCGGCGGCCCTGCGCGACCGACGGGCGGACCTCGTCGACGCGCCGGCGCCCGGCGGCGCGTACGACGGTCCGGCAGACCGGGCGCGCGTCGCGGCCCGCGCGGCCTACCTCGACCGGGTGCTCTCGGCGCTCGACGCCCGGGCGCGGACCGCCGGCGACCGCAACGACGCGTTCCTCGAGACCATCGAGGAGAACGGGGTGGCGTTCGCCGACCGCCTCGGCGACCTGAGTCACGCGGCGGCGAACACGACCGCGCCGACCCCGCGACCCGTCGGGGAGGGACCGGCCGGGTCGGTCGTCCTGACGCCGGACGCGGAACCCGGCTACCTCACGCTGTCGGCGGTGCGCCACCGCCACGCGCCGGCCGTCCCGTCGAGCGAGTCCGTCCACCCCCTCGCGGCGCGGAACACGAACGTGTTCACGCTCCCGCACGGCGACGCCGCCGACACCGTGACGGACGCGGTGCTCCCGTCGCGGCGGACGGCCTCGCTCCGGACCGCCGGCCGCGCGCTGGTCGCCGCGAACCGGACGCTCGACCGGCGGTCGAACGCGACCCTGCGCGCGCGCCGCGCGGCGCTCCGGAGCGAAGTCGCGGCGTCGATGCGGTGGGTCCGCTCGCGCGCGCTCGCGGTCCTCCGCGTCCGCGCCCCGTCGCTCTCGCCCCGCGAGCGCCGGTCGGCCGTGCGGGCCACCGAGGCGCGCTGGCCCGGCGTCGGCGCTCGGACGGTCGCGGCGACCAACGGGTCGTACGCGGCCGAACTCGCGCGGACGGCCGCGAGGCGCGGCGACCTCTCGCCGACCGCCGCCGACCGCCTCGGCGTCGGACTCCGGGTCGCGCTGGCGGACGGGACGGACGGCGAGCGAGTCGCGGTCCCCCACGACGTGACGAACGCGACGGTGAGCGCCGAGCGTGCGGCGGCGCGCGCCGCCCTCCGCGCCGCCGTGGCGAACGAGACGGGCGCGGCGGAGCGGACGGTCCGCGAGCGCTACGCGGACCACGCGTTCGGCGGCGTGCTCGCGGGTCTCCCGGTCGCGCCCGCGCCCGGCTACTGGTACGCGACGACGAACGTCTGGAGCGTCGAGGTGCGCGGCGTCTACCAGCGGTTCTCGGTGACCGCGCCCGTCGGCGGTCCCACGGCCGCGGGCGACCGCCTGCGGTACGTCCGCGACGGGTCGGCGGTCGCTCTCGACGTGGACGGCGACGGCGACGCCGAACGACTCGGTCGAGACGAGCGCGTCTCGTTCCGCGTCGAGACGGCGATTCCGGTCGTCGTTCCGGCGGGCAAGAGCGGCGTCGGCGACGTGGACGGGAACGCGGACGAGCGCTCCGCGGGGTGGCCGTGCCCCGGCGACGCGAACCGGACCTGCGAGGGCTGAGGCGTCGGACCGGTCGACCGGACAGCGGAGTGGCAACCGTTTTGACGGCGCGGCGGGGAGAGGGGCACATGTTGTACGACGCCGCCGCGGACGTCGACGAGGTCACGCCGGACGCGCTTCTCGCGGCGTACGCCGCCGAACTCGCCGCGGTCGTCGACCGCCGCGGCGTCGACACCGTCGTCGGGGAGACGGGAGTGGACCGCCCGACCGTCGAAGCCATCGCCGCCGGCGAGGTGGCGGACGTCCGCCTCGTCGACGCGAGCGCCGTCCTCGCGCTCCGGGAGGACGTCCCCCCGGCCGACATCGCGGCCGAGGTCCGCGACCACCTCATGATGGGGATGACGACGGCCATCCTCGACGTGGACACCATCGCCGCGGAGATCGACTCCGACCTCACGGGACAGGAGGTCCAGCAGGCCATCGAGGGGCGGACGCGGCTCACGCTCGGCGAACTGGCGGCCATCCAGGCGCTCGTCGAGGAGCGCTCGCAGCGCTGATGCGCGTCGTCGTCGTCGGCTGCGGCTACGTCGGCCTCGAACTCGCTCGCCGGCTTCGTGGCGCCGGCCACGAGGTGACCGGCGTCCGCCGGTCGGACGGGGGACTGGACGCCGTTCGCGACGCGGGCGCGCGGGCGGTCCGGGCGGACGCGACCGACGCCGACTCGCTCGACGCGCTCCCCGACGCGGACGCCGTCGTCTTCGCCGCGAGCACCGGGGGCGCGGCGCCGACGCGGCCCGCAGGGTGTACGTCGAGGGGGTGCGGAACGTCGTCGCGGCGTACGGCGACCGAGCGGACCCACCGGAGCGACTCGTCTACGCGTCGAGCACCGGCGTGTACGGCGACCACGGCGGCGACTGGGTCGACGAGACGACCCCGCTCGACCCGACGACGGAGAAGACGGCGGTGCTGGTCGAGGCCGAACGGGTCGCGCGCGAGGCGGCGGCCGACCGCGGCATCGACGGCACCGTCGCCCGGTTCGCCGGGCTGTACGGCCCCGACCGCTACCGTCTCGACCGGTACCTGGACGGTCCGGTAACCGAAGGCTACCTCAATATGGTCCACCGAGACGACGCGGCGGGCGCGGTCGCGTTCCTGCTGGAGCGCGACCGGGCGCGCGACGAGGTGGTCCTCGTGGTCGACGACGACCCGGTCGACAGGTGGGCGTTCGCCGACTGGCTGGCGGCCGAGTGCGGCGTCGACCCCCCGGAGAAGCGAACGGCGGAAGAGCGAATCGCCGCGGGCGACCTCTCGGCGGCGGCGGCGCGGCGCGTCCGGACGAGCAAGCGCTGTTCGAACGCGAAACTGCGGCGGCTCGGGTACGAGTTCCGCTACCCGACGTATCGCGAAGGCTACCGCGACGCAGTCGTCGCCTATCGCCGTGACCGTCGCGACGGGTCGTGACTGCGGCAGTGAACCGTGTGGTACCTTCTTATCCCCGGACGTGTACACGCCGGGTATGCTTCAGACCGCCGGCGTCCGCTTCATCCAGCAGGTGGATGACGCGATAGCGCTCGACCCGCGCCTCGCCGTCGGCGTCGCGGGGGGAGTGCTCGCGCTCGTCGCCGCGCTGTTCCTGATCCGTCGCCTCAGACGGACGCGCGGCGAGCGCCTCGCCGCGGTCCTCGCGGACCACGACGCGGTCGCCGTCCTCCTCCACCCGAACCCCGACGCCGACGCGATGGCGGCCGCCATCGGCGTCGCCGACATCGCCGAAGAGGTCGACACCGGTACCACCCTCCAGTTCTCCGGGCAGGTTCGCAGACAGGAGAACCGCGCGTTCCGGACCGTCCTCGACGTCGACATCGACCCCATCGAACACGTCTCCGACCTGGCGGCCGAGGCGGTGGTGCTCGTCGACCACAACGAACCGCGGGGGTTCGCGGGCGCCGACGGCGTCCTCCCCGTGGCGGTCGTCGACCACCACCCCGGCGGCGGCAACGGCGAGCGGTTCACCGACGTGCGTACCGAGTACGGCGCGTGCGCGAGCGTCATCGCGGAGTACTTCCGCGAACTCGGCGCGACGCCGGTCCCGCCGGACCGCCACGACAGCGAGGTGCGCGGACGCGCGCTCCCGACCCGGGTGGCGACGGGGCTGCTGTACGGCATCCTCTCGGACACGAACCGCCTGACGCGCGGCGCCTCGGCCGCCGACTTCGTCGCGGCCGCCTACCTCCACGAGGGGGTCGACGAGGACCTGTTGACCCGCATCGCCGAACCCGAGGTGAGCACGGAGACGCTGGAGGTGAAAGCGCGCGCCATCGCCGGCCGCGAGATACGCGGCTCCTTCTGCGTCAGCGACGTGGGCGACGTCTCCAGCGCGGACTCCATCCCGCAGGCGGCCGACGAACTCGTCGGTCTCGAGGGAGTGACGGCGGTTGTCGTCGCCGGCGAGAAGGACGGCACCGTCTACCTCTCGGGCCGCTCGCGCGACGACCGGGTCCACATGGGACGGACGCTGGAGGCCGCCGTCGGCGACGTCCCGAACGCGAGCGCCGGCGGCCACGCCCGCATGGGCGGCGGCCAACTCCCGCCGGTCGTCCAGACCGACGGCACGCGCGAGGTGACCGCCCCCCACGGCGACGACCTGGTCGACCGCCTGTTCGACGCGATGACCGGCGAGGTGTAGCATCGCAGTAGTCCGCGTCGCCGAGGCGGGACGCGGGCGTCACCGCGCGATACGGACGGGGCGAACGGGTCGGACGGGACCGCGAGCGCTTTCCGCCCCCGCCCGCTACGCCCGGGCATGGCGACCGCTTCGGGGACGTGGGGGTACCGCGACCGCTTCGGCGACGCGTTCGGCCGGACGTACTTCAGGCGGTTCGGGCCGGGCGTCGTCTCCAGCGTCGGCCTCGGGACGTACCTCGGCGACCCGACCGACGCGGTCGACGAGCGCTACCGCGAGTCGATAGCGACCGCGCTCGATACCGGCGTCAACCTCGTCGACACGGCGGTGAACTACCGGTACGGGCGGAGCGAGCGCGCCGTCGGGGCGGCGCTGCGCGACGCGGACGCCGCCCGCGAGGCCGTCGTCGTCGCGACCAAGGGTGGGTTCATCCCGTTCGACGGCGAGCGCCCCGACGACCCGGCTCGGTACGTCCGCGAGGCGTTCCTCGACCCGGGGCTGGCCGACCGGGCGGACCTCGCGCGCGGGAGTCACTGCATCGCACCGGGGTTCCTCGACGCGATGCTCGACCGCTCGCTGGAGTCGCTCGGACTCGATTCGGTCGACTGCTACTACGTCCACAACCCCGAGACGCAGTTGGCCGCCCGCGACCGCGGGGCGGTGTACGACCAGCTTGAGGCGGCGTTCGAGCGACTGGAGGAGCGCCGCGCCGCCGGCGACGTCGGCGTCTACGGCGTGGCGACGTGGGAGGCGTTCCGCGTCCCCCCGGACGACGACGCCCACCTCGACCTGGCCGAGGTGCTGGCGCGCGCGGAGGCGGCGGCCGACGCCGCCGGCGTCGAGGAGCACGGCTTCGGGGCGATTCAGCTCCCGTTCAACGTGGCGATGGCAGACGCGTTCACCGTCGCCGCGCACACCCACGGCGACGAGCGGGTGAGCGCGCTGGAGTTCGCCCACCGCGAGGGGCTCTCCGTCTTCGCGAGCGCGAGCCTCGGGCAGGGGGAGCTCACCACCTCGCTCCCGGCGGGCGTCGCGGCGGAACTGGCGGGCGACACGACGGCGCAGCGCGCGCTCAACTTCGCCCGCTCGGCGCCGGCGGTGACCGCGGCGCTCGTCGGGACGAGCCGGGTGGAACACGTGCGCGAGAACGTCGCGGCCGGCACGTTCGACCCGCTCGGGGCGAACGCGTTCGACGCGGTGTTCGAGTAAGTCAGCGAAGCACGAGGGCGTTCGGAGAGGACGGGGACCGAGAGGCTCCGGTCCCGAGCGAGTCGAGGACCGGCGGTCGACGCGCACGCGGCCGGCGCGCCCGGCGGGGCCGTCGAGGGACCCCGCAGGGTTAGAGTTCCTTCCACTCGGCGCCGCACTCGGGACACGACCGCACGGAGTACACCTCGTCCGGTGGGTTCTGCGTCTTCAGGCTCATCTCGCAGTCGGCACACAGCAGTCGCTCGTAGTTGTCCTTCTCGAGTTCGCCCTCGCGCAGCCCCTTTCGCGTCGATTTCACGGCGACACGTACCGCGGCCGACGGCAAAAAATCGACGACCCCGCGCGCCGGCGAGTCGGAAGCTTCAGGCGCGTGCCGGTGAACTCCCGCCCGTGTCACGCGCCCGGCTGTTCGGGACGCTCTGCGGGGCCGTCTTCCTCGTGAACATGGCGCGCGTCGTGTTCGCGCCGCTGCTCTCGGAGTTCATCGCGGTGTTCGGCATGACCGCGGGGACCGCGGGCCTGCTCGCTACGGCCGTCTGGATGGGGAGCGCGCTGTTGCGCGTGCCGACGGGGTGGCTCCTCACGCGGGTCCCGCGCCACCACGTCGTGCTCGCCACCGGCGTCCTCCTCACGGCCGCGTCGGCGTTCGTCGCGGTCGCCGACTCCGTGCCGGTGCTCATGGTGGGTGCGGTCGGAATGGGGCTCGCCTCCGGGAGCTACTTCGTCGCCGCGAACCCGCTCGTCTCGGAACTGTTCCCCGACCGGGTCGGGCGGGCGATGGGGATTCACGGTACCGCGGCCCAACTCGCGGCCGCCGCGGCCGCCCCGTTCGTCACCGTGGCGCTGGGGCTCCGGGTGGGCGGGTTCTCCGAGTGGCGGGTCGTCTTCGTCGCCATCGCCGCGGGCACCGCCGTCGTCACCGGCCTCGTGTTCCTCGCCGCGCGGTCGACCGACCTCCCCGCGGCGGGCGCGGCCGACCGCGACCTGCTGGGAGCCGCGCGCAGCGAGTGGCGGACGGTCGTCACCGGCGTCGTCCTCCTCGGGTTCACCGGGTTCGTCTGGCAGGGCGTGTTCAACTTCTACGAGCTGTACATGGTCGCGAAGGGGCTGCCCGAGTCGGTCGCGCCGAACCTCCTCACGGTCATCTTCGTCGCCGGCGTCCCCGCGTTCTTCGTCTCGGGTCGCCTCGCCGACCGCTTCCGGCACGTGCCGTACATGCTCGCCATCCTCGCCGCCTTCATCGGCTGTCTGGTCGCGCTCGTGAGCGTCTCGGGGCTGTTGGCGCTGTTCGTCGTCTCGGCGACGCTGGGGTACGTCATCCACTCGCTGTTCCCCGCGATGGACACCTACCTGCTCGACACGCTCCCCGACGAGTCGCGCGGGTCGGCGTACGCCGCCTACAGCGGGACCATGATGGTCGTGCAGGCGACGGGGTCGTCGGTCGTCGGCGCGCTCCGGGACGCCGGCTACGCGTTCGACGACGTGTTCGGCGTCTCGGCCGCCGGTCTCGTGGTGCTGCTCGTCGGCTTCGCGGTCGCTCAGCGGGCCGGCGTGCTCCCCGAGTGACCGCGACCAGTGTGATTTTGCTCGCTCGCGGTCATGGGCGCCCGTGAACCGACGGACGTTCGCCGTCGGCCTGGCCGGCGCGTCGCGCGCGGCCGCCGGCGGGATGCTCGCGACGGCGCTCGCCGTCTACGTCGGCCGGGACGGCTCGGCGTTCCTCGTCGGCATGCTGTCGACCGCGCTGTTCGCCGCGACGACGGTGTGTACCCCGCTGTGGGGCGCACTCGGCGACTCACTCGGTCGGTACCGCCGCCTGCTCGCGTTCATCAGCGTCGCCGCCGTCGTCCTCCCGCTCGGGTTCTCGTTCACCCGCGACCCGTGGGAAGTGGTCGGCCTGCGCGGGGTGTACGCGGCGTTCGCCGTCGGCTTCGCGCCGCTGCTGCTCGTTCGTTCGCGCCAGCGTCGACCCGGCGCGACGGGGGCGAGCGGCCGGCTTCCTCTCGTCGACGATGGCCGGGGGCGACGTCCTCGCACAGGCGAGCGTCGGCCTCTTCCTCGTCGTCCTCTCCCGGTCGGAACTGTTCGCGCTCGTCGCGGCCGTCGGGGGGGTCGGCCTCGTCGCCGTCCTCCTACTCGACGACGGCGACCTGGCAGCGAACGGGGGCGCGTCGGGCGGTCCGCCGTCGGCGGGAGCGCTCCTCGGCGACGTGTCCGGCCGGCTGGTCCCGACGCAGGCCGAACGGCGCCTCCTCCGGCGGACGGGGCTCGACTGGCTGTTCGCGGCGCTCGTGCTCCGGCACGCTGCCGTCCGGGGTGTGGGGAGTCTCGTCCCGCTGTTCCTGCTCACGCAGTTGGAGACGGGCGAGGCCGTGATGGGGCTACTGCTCACCGTCTCGTCGGCCGGACAGGTCGTGTTCATGCGCGTCTCGGGCGACCTCGCGGACGTCCCCGGCCGGACGAAGCCGCTCCTCGTGGCCGGGATGGTCGCCAGCGCAGTGTACGGGCCGACGCTCGCGGCCGCGGGGGCGCTGACCGGTCCAACCCGGTTCGGCGTCGCCGTCGCCGCGTTCCTCGTCCTCTCGGTCGGCTTCTCTGCGCTCGATATGGGGTCGGTCGCGTTCGTCTGCGCGTCCGTGCCGGCCGACCGGGAGACGACGTTCCTCGGGTTCCGCGCCACAGTCGGGGGCGTCGGGGGGGTGGTCGGGCCGACGGCGGTGGGGGCGCTCGTCGCCGCGTTCGGGTACGGCGTCGCCTTCACCGCCGCCGGGGCGGCCGCGGCGCTCGCGGCCGTCATCGTCGCCGGACGGCTCCCCGACTCGACCGGCCCGGAACGCCCGGACGTGGCGCGCCGCGTCGAGACGACCGCGGGCATCCACCACCCGACGCCGGGCGACCCGGCCGACGACTGAGCGAGCGGACCCCCGTCGCCGGTTTAAGTGGTTCCCGTCACAAGGAGTAGATACGACGGACGGTCGGCGGTCCGCGCCGGCCGCGTTCGTTCTCACGACGCCGCTTCGCGAGCGGTGGCTTCAACTACGTTCCGCCGCCACTGCCCCCAATGAGTGATTCGGGGACCGGGGACGTGCGGTGGGTCGACGCGGACGACGAACCGCGCCGACTCGACCGGCGGGCGGGTGCGGGGGCGCTGGCGCGCGCGGAGGCGCGCCGGGATACGACCGTTCGCCGGTGGGACGTCGTCTCGCCGAGCGCGACGCGAATCGGCCGACCGCGCGCCGGCGACGCCGACGTCCCCGAGCGCCTCCGTCGCCTCCACGACGAGCGACACCCGGCGACCGAGGGACACGGAGAGCGCGCCCACCGCCTCGACCGACTCCGCATCACGCAGGCGCTGTGTAACGCGCTCGACCTCACGCGCTGGCAGCGCGACCGGGTGCTCGGGGTGATGGACGGACTGGACCTGACCGCGTTCGGGAGCCAGCGGGCAATCGAGAAGGTGGCGCTGGTCGTCGTCCGGCACGTCGTCGACGCCGAGCGTCGGCGGTACCTGGGACTCGACGACGAGGCGTACGTCGCGGACCTCGACCCCGAGGCGATGACCGAGTTGTACGAGCGGTTCCGCGCCCTCTCTATCAAGTCCGACGAGACGTTCGAGGCGTTACTCGAGAAGTACGGCCTCGGGACGACCAGTCTCAACCGCCTCGACAACGTGCTCTCCGAGCAGTTGGACGAGCGCGGCCTCGGCGAGGCGGTGTTCGGCCGGAACCCCAACCGCGACCCGGCGCTCCCGGCGGTCACGGCCGAGTCCGCCGACTGACTCTCTCCACCGGACGCGCTGGCGGCGAGACGACGCCGGACGGGAACCGTCACGGACCCGTTCGACCCACCGCACGGCGGGTCGCGTAGCCGCCCGTGTCGACGTGCCGGCGCTCGGGATTTAGGTGGACGGCGACCGACGCTCGCGCATGCACTGGCGGAGACGACGCGACTTGGAGGGTGGGAAGGAACTGGGCGTCTGGTTGCTCCTCGACGACGGGACCGTCGAGGAGGAACTGTACGTGGAGTCTCACGAGTACCGGGGCGGCGACTTCGACGTGTACGTCGCCTCTCCGGACGGGGAGTGGGAGCACGAGGGGACCTTCGAGACGGTCGACGGTGCGTTCGACGCGGCCCTCGCGTACATCGCAGAGAGCCAGTACCCCGTCGAGGGCGACCCGGGCTGACCGGTCCCTTGCGGCCAGACCGCCCGACTGCGGTCGGCCGCACGGTCCGCTGGTCCGTACTCGGTCATATGTATATTTACTGACCGACGGCTTTCTGGACTCATGTCTGCGGGACGTGTATTCTGGAGAGGGGGACCGCGAGGTGGCGATTTGACGGTCGTCGTCGTCGTCGCGCTCCTCGTCGCGAGTTCGTCGGTCGTGTTCGTGTCGCTCGGAACCGCGCCCGTCACGGCTCAGGCCGACGAGTCGCTGCCGCTCTCGCGCTGTCAGACGGTCGATAGCGCCGGCAGCTACGTCGTGACGGCGGATCTGAGCGACGGCACCGCGTCCTGTCTCCGAGTGGCAGCGAGCGGCGTCTCCATCGACGGGACTGGCCACACCGTAGGTGGAGTGTACGTCTCGCGCGGACTCACTGGGGTCAAGCTGTCTGACATGATTCTCGGGAACGCGTACGGGCTCGGGGGTCTCCGCGTCGACGACGTGAGCGACCTGCTCGTCGACGACGTGGTGGGGAACACGATGGAGGTCTGGCACGGGGAAGACGTCCGCGTCAAGAACTCGGAGTGGCAACGGGTCGTGCTGGAGGGTATAGATGGCGGCGAACTCGTCGACAACCGTATCGGAGAACTCGACATCGGCGCGTACGGAGTCTCCGACAACGCCCGGGTCAACTTGAACATCACCGTCGAGCGGAACGTGTTCCACCCGCGACCGGGGACCGGGAGCGGAATCGACGCCCTACACGGGGAGAGACTGGTCATCGAGTCGAACGAGTTCGACAACACGAACGTGCTCGTGTCCGACGTGCTGGGGGCCGAGATACGCGACAACCAGTTCGACGGCGTGGGATGGAACCTCGGGACGGTCTCCGTCGGCGACTCCGAGGAGGCGGTCGTCTCCGGAAACACGCTCCGGAACGCGACGATAGCCATCCGGGTCGGCGACTCCCGTTCCGTCTCGGTCGTCGACAACGAGGTCACGGACGCCGTCGTCGGCGTCCTCGCCGAGGGGGCGACCGACATCAGGATTTCGGACAACTCGATCACGGACTCCCGCGATATCGGAGTTCTCCTCCGGGCAGGCTCGGGTATCAAATACAGGGACGGAGTCGAAGTAGACACGACGGGCGACGGCGGAACTGTCACCGACAACCGAATCGCGAACAGCAGCCGGCACGGCCTGAGTCTCGAGGAAGTCGACGATATCGAGGTGACGGGGAACCGCGTCACCGGGGGCGGCGACGCGGGAGTCTTCCTCGAGTTGCGGGGGATCGACCTGGTGAGCGGCACCAGCCTGTACGACAACTACCTGAACAACACGGTCAACGTCGAATTCGAGACCGTTCCCCGGTTCCAAGCCGTGTACGCGTGGAACGTCTCGGAGCGGCCGGGGCCGAACGTGGTCGGCGGTCCGTTCGTCGGCGGCAACTTCTACGCCGCGCCGAACGGGAGCGGGTACAGCCAGACGTGCGGCGACGCCGACAGCGACGGAATCTGTGACGTGCCGCGCGCGCTCACTCCGACCAACGTCGACGAACTCCCACTGTCCGTCTCCCCGCCGACCGTCGGCGGGCGCGTCACCGACGCTGAGACCGATGAGCCACTCGCCGGCATCGAGGTCCGCGTGCGACAGGGCGACGGGATGGAGACCCGAACGAGCACCGACACCGACGGCCGGTACCTGCTGCCGGTCGACCTCGACGACGACGGCTCGGTCGACGTCGAGGTCTGGGACCCGAGCAGCCTCTACTCGGCGGATTCGACCACCGTCGCCGTCCCGCCGAGTCGAACGGACGTCGACTTCGCGCTCGACCCCGTCCCCGCTCCGGACTGCCGCGACGTCGACGGCGACGGCGACAGGGACGACGACGGCGACGCGCTGTGCGATAGCTGGGAGGCGCAGGGCATCGACTTCGACGGCGACGGGACGGTCGACCTCGCGTTACACCAGGCCCCGTTCGACGCGGACCCCGAGCGGAAGGACCTGTTCGTCGAGATCGACTACATGGACTGCACGCTGGGCGGGTGCAGCGCGGGCGATAACCACACCCACAGACCCGTCGCCGCGTCGCTCGACGCCGTGGAGGCGGCGTTCGCCAACGCGTCCGTGTCGAACCCCGACGGCTCGACCGGTATCACGCTCCACCTGATGGTCGACGAGCCTATCCCCGAGGCTACGCCGCTCCGGTTCGACAGCGGGGCACTCGACACGCTGCCAAACAACACGACGGTCACCCCCGCGAACCGGACGTTCGACGACATCAAACTCGGCAACCCGGCGAACGCCTGTGGGACGGGCGCGTCGGACGGTCGGTTCGGAACGGCGGCGGAACGCGTCTCCGCGAACTGTCAGAACGTTATCGACGCGCGCAAACTCGTGTTCCGGTACGCGGTGTTCGGCCACGACCACGCGCACGGCCTCGGTTCGAGCGGGAGAGGAGAGATTCACGGCAACGACCTCATCGTCACCCACAACTCCACGGTGTACAACAACTCGGCGCAAAGAATCTCGACGGTCCGGGGGACGACGTTCGACGAGGAGTGGGCGGATCTAGAGAGCGGGACGCTGATGCACGAACTCGGGCACACGCTCGACCTCCTGCACGGGGGTGACGCGAACGCGAACGACAAACCCAACTACCTGAGCGTGATGAACTACGGGTTCCAGTGGAACAAGCGTGCGAGTTCGAGCGTACCGCCGGCCGCCCGAATCTACACCAACCGCTCGCTCGACTACTCGCGGGCGGAACTCCCGGCCCTGACGCGAACCGCACTCAACGAGTCCGCCGGCGTCGCCGGACCGGCAGGCGAGCGGACCAGGTACTCGTTGAACGCGAGCGGTACCGTGACCACCCGGGTGGTCCCGGCTGACGGTCCCATCGACTGGAACAACAACAGCGCGCTCGAATCGACCGTGAACGTCACGCTCAGTACGGACTCCGGGACGCCGCTCCCCGCCACCGTCACCGGGTACGACGACTGGGCGAACGTTCGGTACGGGTTCCGCGACTCCGACGAGTTCGCCGACGGCGTCCGGTACAGTTCCGAGACGCTGTCGGAACAGGACGAGGCGGACTACCTCGACGGTGCGCTCGGTTCGCCGGACTACGACGGCGACGGGGTCCGGAACGTCGCGGACAACTGCCCGCTCGTCGCGAATGCCGAGCAAGCCGACGGCGACGGGGACGGCGTCGGGACCGCCTGCGATACGGCGGTCGTCGAGAGCGGGTTCGACGGCGGCGACGACGGTTGGCGCGTCCGGGGGAACGGTGACGCCACGACGCCGACCTACCGGGCCTACAACGGGAACCCCGGGGGATACGTCTTCGCGACCGACGAGGTCGACGACGCCGTCCGATACTGGGTCGCTCCGTCGGCGTTCCTCGGCGACCGGTCGGCGTCGTACGGTCGGTCGCTCTCGTTCGACCTCAGCCAGTCGTTGTGGTGGGCAAGTCCGGTCGAGGCTCCCGATGTGATCCTCCGAGGAGCCGGCACCGAGTTGCACTACGGCGTCGACGACTCGACACCGCCGGCGTCCGAGTGGACGTCGTACACCGTCGAGTTGCGCGCGTCCGCAGGCTGGACCAACGGAACGACCGGTGAGCCGGCGAGCGAATCGGAGATGCGAACCGTCCTCGCCGACCTCGACGAACTGCTGATTCGGGGTGAGTACCGGGACGGCCCCGACACCGGCGGGCTGGATAACGTGGTACTGGTCGCAGGGGAGTCGCGTCCGTCGCAGTCGTACTACCAGGTCGATTTCGTGGTCGGTGAGCCCATCGTCGACCTCGGCGAGACGCTGTACGCGGAGGAGGACCGCCTGCTCCGGTTCGCGTTCGGGAGCGTCGAGGAGGGAGTCACTCACCGCGGGAGCGCCTGGCCGAGCGCCTCCATCCGCGAGTGCGTCGATTACCGCCACGTCACGGAGCGCGACGACGGGACGGCCGCCGTGACGTTCACCGTAGCGGACGGCTGTGAGCTCACGCTGTCGCTGGTCGTCTACTCGATGTCCGGCGACGCGTTCGTCGCCGAGACGGCCGGCGAACAGGTGTTGCTGGCCGCGACGACCGAAACCTACGGGCCGGGGACGTACACGATAGCCGTCGTCCTTCCGACCGACGACCCGCTCGGATGACGCGGGCTAGCGTCGACCGATGACGACGCCGGCTCACCGGTCGCGTGGGGCCCGGTCGGCGAACGCCGTCCGAGCCGAACTCCTCGGCTCTCTCCGGACTCGTCGGCCTCCGCTTGCTCGACCGATAGCCGTCTGAGTCTCCGTTTCGTATCGCGTCTATCGATTCATCTCTTCCGTCCGAGAGCGCAGTCGCTCGACACGCCGACGGAAGTAGAGTGGGTGGGGGAGGCCTCAGCGGACGCGCGTGCCGGGCACCGCGTCCTCGTGGGTCGTCAACAGGTCGGCCTGTTCGCCCGCCGCGAGGACCATCCCGTTCGACTCGTGGCCGAACAGTTCGGCCCGTTCGAGGTTGGCGACGACGACCACCTTCGTTCCCGAGAGGGAGTCGACGTCGTGGAGTTGCTTGAGGCCGGCGACGATCTGGCGCGTCTCGACGCCGATGTCCACCTCTAGCCGGACGAGTTCGTCCGCGCCCTCGATGGGGTCGGCGCGCACGATCTCGCCCACCCGGAGGTCGAGGTTCTGGAACTCCTCGAAGCTGATGCGCTCTTCGACGACGGGTTCGAGGTCGGTGTCGCTCACGTCCGTCCCGCGGTCGCCGGTCGCCTCGTCGCTTTCGGTCTCGCTCTCCCCCTCGTCGGCCGCGGCGGCGGCGACACGTTCCTCGAGTTTGGCGTTCAACTCCTCGACCCGTTCCGCCTCTATCTTCTCGTACAGTTCCTCGGGGTGGCCGAACCGACGCGGTGGGGCCACCAGCGCCTCGTCGAGGGTCACGTCGTGGACGGAGCCGTCCTCGTCCAGTTGTTCCCAGAGCGCTTGACTCGTACTCGGCGCGACCGGTTCGAAGAGGACGGCGACGGCCTTCGCCAACTGGACGCAGTCGCGGATGACCGCCGCGGCGCGTTCGTCGTCCTCGCCGAGGAGGTTCCACGGCTCCTCGCGCTGGATGTACTCGTTTCCGAAGCGGGCCAGCGACACCGTCGCGTTCCCGATATCACGGACGGAGTAGTCGTCCACGCCCGCCTCGAACTCCTCGATGGCCTCCTCGATGCGCGACTCGACCTCCTCGCTCACGTCGAGCGGTTCCGGGTCCTCGTCGCCCGCGTTCGGGTCGCCCGGCGTCCCGTCGAAGTTGCGGTGCGCGAACAGCAGCGACCGGTAGAGGAAGTTGCCGACGGTGCCGACGAGTTCGTTGTTCACCCGGTCGCGGAACTTCTCCCACGAGAAGTCGACGTCCTGCTGGAACCCGCCGTTGGTGGCGAGGTAGTACCGGAGCAGGTCCGGGTGGAAGCCCTCGTCGAGGTACTCGCGGGCCCACACCGCCCGGTTGCGGGAGGTGGAGAACCCCTCGCCGGCGAGCGTCATGAACCCGCTCGCCAGCACCGCCCGCGGTTCGTTGTAGCCGACGCCGTGGAGCATCGCGGGCCAGAACACCGTGTGGTGCTGGATGATGTCGCGCCCGATGACGTGGACGATTTCGCCGTCGTCCTGCCAGACCCGTTCCCAGTCGTACTCGTCGGGGCCGACGCGCTCGGTGTACTGCTTGGTCGAGGCGACGTACTCGATGGGGGCGTCCACCCAGACGTAGAGCACGAGGTCGGTCTCCTCGCCCGCGGCGTCGGGGTAGTCGATGCCCCAGTCCATGTCGCGGGTGATACACCAGTCGCGCAGGTCGCCCTCGACCCACTCGCGCGGCTGGTTCCGGGCGTTCGAAGTGCCCTCCAGTCGGTCGAGGAAGCCCGAGAGGTACTCCTTGAACTCGGAGACGCGGAAGAACTTGTGCGTCTGCTCGCGGTACTCGGCGGGGTTGCCCGTCACCGTCGAGCGGGGGTCCTCTATCTCGCCGGGTTCGAGGTGGCGCCCGCAGCCCTCGTCGCACTCGTCGCCGCGGGCCTTCGCGCCGCAGTACGGGCAGGTGCCCTCGACGTAGCGGTCCGGGAGTGACTGCTCCGCCACGGGGTCGTACGCGACCTGTATCTCCTTCTCGTAGACGTGACCGTTCTCGTCGAGCGTCCGGACGAACTCCCGGGTGAGTTCGGTGTTGGTCGCGTCGTGGGTGTGGCCGTAGTTGTCGAACTCGACGTCGAAGCGGGGGAACGTCTCCTCGTACTGCTCGTGCCAGTCGAGCGCGAACGCCTCGGGGTCTTTCCCCTCTCTCTCGGCGTTCACGGCGACCGGGGTGCCGTGCATGTCCGACCCGCTGACGAACGCGGTCTGCTGACCGAGCGATTCGAGCGCGCGCGAGTACACGTCCCCGCCGACGTACGTGCGGAGGTGGCCGATGTGCAGGTCGCCGTTGGCGTACGGCAACCCGCAGGTCACCACCGCGGGCGCGTCGGTCGGGAACGCCTCGCGTCCGTCCTCGTGACTCATGGTGTGGGTGTCGTGGATGCGGGCCTAAAGCCCGCCGAATCGGGCGAAGGTCCCTCGCCCGTCGGGCTCTCGTCGGTCCCGACGCGCCGGGGTTCCCGCCCGCGGTCGGCGCGACCCCCCTACGGGACGCGCCGACGCCGAACGGTCCACCCGGTGCTGGAGAACGGCGTGCGCATACGGCGAACCGGGCGGGCTGTCACGCTCCCCACTCGGCTCCCGGCGCACCTAAACCCCGCGGTGCCGCCCCGACCCGCCCCGAGCGGCGACTATTTCACTCCGGCGTGGCTCCCGCCGGTGTGCACCCGACCGCCGAGCGGTTCCGTCAACGCGCGCGCGAGGAGTACGGATTCGACGCCCGCATCGAGGAGTTCCCCGAGGGGACGAAGACGGCCGCGGACGCGGCGGCCGCCGTCGGCTGTGCGGTGAGCCAGATCGTCAAGAGCCTCGTGTTCGTCGCGGACGACGAGGTGGTCGTCGTCCTCACCGCCGGACACCACCGGGTCGACGAGGACGCACTCGCGGCGGAACTCGACGCCCGGCGGGTCCGGTCGGCGAACGCCGACGAGGTGAAGGCGGCGACCGGGTGGAGCATCGGCGGTGTGCCCCCGTTCTGTCACGACACCCCAGTGCCGGTGTACCTCGACGAGTCGCTGTCCGACCACGACGCCGTCTGGGCCGCCGCCGGGACGCCGGAAGCGGTGTGCGAACTCTCACCCGCCGCTCTCCGGGAGTTCGCGGAGCCGACGCCGGTCGGCGCGTTCGCGGAGGCGTAAACCCGAGAGCGCGATATCGAACCCGTCTCCGGTGACCGCGTCGCTGCCACCCGAACTTCCAGAGCGGGTGTGTCGTGTTCGGAACGGGCCGTCACCGTCCTCGGTCGCCGAACTCCTCGAATCGCTCACTCGGGAGGTGAAGCTGCGTCTCGTCCGCGGAGCGCCCGACCCCGCCGGCGAGGCGACGGGGTACGTTCCCGGCGTCGACACTCCTCGCCGCGTCGTTCGGCTCGGAACTCCCCGACGCGTTCGACGCCGCGCTCGGCCGGGAGGCGACCCGGTTGTCAGTCACTTCAGCGTCACGTACGTCAACAGCACGAGCGCGACGAACTGGAGCGCCCGCAGGACCGCGACGGCCCCGTGCACGCTCGGGTCCGCGGCGTACAGCATCCGCATGTCGAAGAAGAAGTACAGCGCGGTGAGGTTCTCCACGAGCAACACCGCCGCGAACGCCAGCAGTCCGAGTACGAGCGGGGTTCGGAACGTCCGGTAGTTCCGGAGCCAGACTCCGCCGATCACGAGCAGCAGTGCGACGTTCAGTCCCGCCAGCACGGCCGCGAACAGTAGCGTCGGTGAGTTCATGGTCACGGTCTCACTCCAGCCCCCGGACGATGTCCTCGAACGTCTCCTCGTGTCGCTTGAACCGGTCGGTGAGGAAGTACACCTTCCCGTACTCGTCACCGCTCGTCTCCAGTACGTGGTGGTCGATGAGCATGTCGAGGTGGTAGCGAACGGTGTTGTAGTCCAGTTCGAGGTGCTCGGCGAGTTGGTTGGCGTTCCGCGGCCGTTCCCCGATCGCCCGAATGACGCGCGCGCGGTTCTCGCCACCCCGGGTTCCGGCGAACAGGTACCACAACACCTTCTCCATGACTTCACCTCCGTGCGAGGGTCGGAACGCGCTGAACACACGTGACCGGTCGGATATAGGTCCTCGGGTGAGGAACGCCGCCACGACTGGGCGTCGAGTCGTGGGGAGGGTAGCTGGTCGCGGTGCGGCGACCGCGAGTTCTACCGATGGAGGTCGGGGAAGCGACCGGCCGGACGAACGTCGCGCCGACGCGGTCGTTTCCACGGGAAGTGAGCGGACGGTCTCAGTCCCGAAGGGGGACGAGGGGACACTCGAAGTAGCGGACGCCCTCCGCCACGACGGTGATGTCGCTCGCGCGTGCGTGTATCTCGTCGTCGCTCGTCACCACCGGTGGGTCGTTGATCGTCCACTCGAGGACGGTGACCGACCAGCGGCCGCCGTTGAAGTCGCGCTCTCCGGGCGCCGCCTCGGCGACGCTGAACTGTCCGTCCGCCCCGTTCGTGAACTGGTACAGCTCGTCGAACGAGTGGTCGTTTCTCCCGTTCGGCGGCGGGAGGTCGGTCAATCCTCGGGTAGCGAACAGGTCACCGTCGGCGTAGACGCGCCCCGGTAGCGCAGGGCTGTTCGATGCGTCGGCGGCGACACCTCCGGTCGCGGTCGCGCCGAGCACGAGTCCTCCGGCGACGAGTCCGGTCGTCCGCAGGAAGCGTCGGCGGGTCGGGTTACTGCGTGGCGTCGGTTCTGTCATCGTCGTTCTCCGGGTCGACGCGCGAATCCGCCGGAACGATTCCGGCTCCACTCCGTCGACCCGGGTGAACGGTCGTCGGTGAGGACGATAAGGAATTTTCAACTTTCCGTCCGATTTCGACTCGACTCTCTCCCGACTCTCTCTAGATTCGGGACGCGCCGTCGGTGACTCGTCGTCCCCACTCCTTTCGGCCGGCCGGGTTCGGCTCCCGGGCGTGGACGCCGAAGTCACCGGCCGGGTCCGCGCCGGTCGGAGCGTTGAACCCGGCGAGTCCCGAACTGTTCGACATGGCCGTCGGTCTCGAGATGTCGTGGCGAGCGCTCCTGTTCGCCAACTGGCCCGTCGACCCGGAGGTCGTCGACGCTCACCTCCCGGACGCGCTGCCCGTCGACACGTACGGCGGGAACGCGTGGCTCTCGGTCGTCCCGTTCACCAACGCCGCCGTCCGACCGCGGGGCGTCCCGGCGTCACTGGGCGTCGACCTCCCGGAGCTCAACCTCCGAACGTACGTCACCGTCGACGGCACGCCCAGCGTCTACTTCTTCAGCCTCGACGCGCAGGGTGTGCTCTCGGTCGTCGGCGCGCGCATCGCTCACCACCTGCCGTACTTCTACGCACGCATCCGACACACGCGCGACGAGGACGGCCGGGTTCGGTTCGAGAGCAGGCGACTCCACCCCGGGGCGCGACCGGCGCGGTTCGCGGCGACGTACGCGCCGACGGGCGAGCGACTCGACTCGGGGTCGGACTCGCTGGCGACGTTCCTCACCGAGCGGTACCGCTTCCACACCGAGTCGCCGGGCGGGACCGTCCGGTACACGGAGGTGGACCACGACCCGTGGCCGCTGTACCCCGCAGAACTCGCCGTCGAGGAGAACACGCTGTTCCGGGCCGACGGGTTCGCGGACCCCGCGGGCGACCCGGTGTGTTACTACAGCCCGCGACTCGACGTCGTCGCTTCCCGGAGCAAGCGCCGGGAGTAGCGTCGCGGCGACCGCCGGTCACGCCCGCTCGCGTTCCCCGCTCACCGCTGTGAGTCGCGCAGGATGAGCGGGCCGATGGCGAGGGTCCGCTTCGCCACCGTCGCGATGCGCGCGATGTACGCGACGAGCAGGAGGAACGGCAGGAGCGTGACGGTGAACGCCGCGCCGACGAGCAGGAGGACCGTCGGGACGGTGACCGCCGCACCGGCGACGACGTTCGCCACGACGCCCCCGAGCGCGTCGGTGACGACGTTCGGCACGGCGAGCGTTATCCCGCCGGAGACGGTACCCGGGCCGACGAACGCCAGCATGCTACCGGCGGTGAGGAGTGCGGGCACCGAGACGTAGAGGATGAGTTGTGAGAGGTCGATGAGCGCCCACTGGAAGTACAGCGTCTTGATGTGTTCGCGCGCCGGGCCGAACATCGACAGCGAGGTCTTGAGTTCGTCCAGCAGGCGGTGACCGTCGTCGCTGAGGGCGTCGTCGTGTTCGTAGCCGATGCGTTCGACCTGGAATATCTTCCAGCCGTAGTTGAAGTTCAGCGCCGAGAACAGCACGTCGAACGAGCCGAACCGCGCGCCGTCGAGCGTCTCGCGCACCTCGTCGGCGTTCCCGGTCAGGCTGTCGGTGAACTCGTCCACCTCGTCTTTGAGCTCCTCGTCGTCGGTGTCCGAGACGGAGTCGCGGAGCGCCTCCGCGCGCCGCTGTGCGGCGTTGACGAGCTGTCGGAGGAACGCCGACGGGTCGACCGGTGTCGGCTGGTCGATGAGCCCCTCGGTGTAGTCTCTGAAGTCCATCGTGTTGCTCATTCGCTCGTGCTGGTCGCCCAGCGGGCCGTTCTCCTGCGAGATGACGAGTTGGCTGATGGTCACCACGAGCGTCGTCCCCGTGATGATGGCGCCGAGCATCGTCGAGAAGACCGTCTCGATAGTGTCGCCCGACTGGATGTCCGCCTGAAACGCGGGGTAGAACGTCGTCCCGAGGAGAACGAACGCGACGAACACCACGCCCGCGAGCGCACCCGTGACCAGCAGACGGTTCGCGCTGAGCAGCACCCAGAGCTTCAGTCGGCTCTCGTCGGCGCGCTCGCGCATCGTGTTCGCCGTGCTGATGTCGGCGTCGCCGCTGGTGTCCAGGTCCGTGTCCGCGTCGGGGTCCGCGTCGATGTCGCTCCCGGTGTCCGCGCTCATGCGTCGCCGTCGCCTCCGAGCGCCCGCTTGAACACGAGGTACTTCGTGCCCCCGCCGACGTAGTCGACGGTGTCCACGAGTTCCCACCCCTCGCGTCCCAGTTGGTTCAACTGCTCCTTGGGGTCGGTCGCCTCCTTCTCCGTCGACCCCCGCGGGGGTCGGAGCGTCTCGTACTCCCAGCCGGACTCCCGGTCGGTTCCCATACCGTCTCCCCGTACGGAACACGGAAGAACCACCGGACCGACGCGGGCGCTCACGCTCCGGAAGCTGGTGTCGGAGCGATATCCGGTTCGGAACCGAACTCGTTTATGCGCCGGGCGTGTAGGCCGGCGCATGGCAGCCGAGCAGTCCGAGGCGGACCGCGACGACGGCCCGTGTCCGGTCGTCGACGCGATGGAGCAGGTCGGGTCGCAGTGGCGCCTCGTCGTCCTCCACGACCTGCAGGGCGGCGAGAAGCGGTTCAACGAACTCAAGCGCTCGACGGACGCCAGCGCGCGGACGCTCTCGCGGGTGCTCGACGACCTGCAGGAACTCGGATTCGTGAACAGGCGGATGGAACCGGACGCTCCCGTGGCGACGTACTACTCGCTGACTCCGAAGGGGGCGTCGCTGTGTCCCGTGTTCGACGAGATAGAGGGGTGGGCGAGCGAGTGGCTCGACGCGTGCACGTCGGCCGAGTGACCGACCGGGGTGACCGACGGGGCGACGACAGCGGGTTTTATTTCGCGTGAACGTGCGTCTCCAACGAGATGGGAGAGCCGAGCCGAGCGAGTACGCACGCCGTCTGCGTCGGCGACGCGCGGACGCTCCCGCTCCCGGACGACAGCGTCAGTCTCGTCGTCACCTCGCCCCCGTACCCCATGATAGAGCAGTGGGACGGGCTGTTCACCGCGCTCGACCCGACGGTCGGCGAGGCGCTCGACGCGGAGGAGGGCGACGACGCCTTCGAGCGCATGCACGCGCTCCTCGACGACGCGTGGTCCGAGGTGGCGCGCGTCCTCGTCGACGGCGGCGTCGCGTGCGTGAACGTCGGCGACGCCACCCGGTCGCTCGGCGGGCGATTCCGGCTCTACCCCAACCACTCCCGCGTGAGTCGCGCGTTCCGCGCGCGGGGGTTCGACCAGCTCCCGGGCGTGCTCTGGCGCAAGCCGACGAACGCCCCGACGAAGTTCATGGGGTCGGGGACGCTCCCGCCGAACGCGTACGTCACGCTCGAACACGAACACGTCCTCGTCTTCCGAAACGGGTCGCGCCGGTCGTTCCCGCCGCGCGACGACGACCGGTACGAGGCGGCGTACTTCTGGGAGGAGCGCAACCGGTGGTTCTCCGAGTCGTGGGACGACCTCCGCGGCGAGGGACAGACGCTCGACGACGGGGCGCCCCGGGAGCGGTCGGCGGCGTTCCCGGTCGACCTCCCGTACCGACTCGTGAACATGTACTCCGTCTACGGCGACACGGTGCTCGACCCGTTCTGGGGGACCGGTACGACCACGCTGGCCGCGATGCTCGCGGCGCGCGACTCCGTCGGCGTCGAGCGGAACCGCGAGTTCGTCGCCGCGTTCTCCGACCGTCTCGGAGGGCTGCCGGAGCGGTCCGTCGACCGCGGCCGGCGTCGACTCGACGCCCACCGCGCGTTCCTCGCCGACAGGAGCGAGCGACCCGACTACGAGGCCGACCACTACGACTTCCGCGTGGTGACCCGGCGCGAACGGTCGTTCCGCGCGTACGCCGCCGCGGACGTGACGCCGGTCGCCGGCGGCTACCGCGTCGCTCACGAACCGCTGGAGGGGCGATGAGCCGGCGCCGTCCGAACGGCCGGCGGTCCGGGTTCGACCGTCCAGTCCGGACACAGGCGGAGGGCTACTCGACTTCCGGCCCGCGTGTTCGTGGGGTACGTTTAAACTGCTTGTACACCGAGCCATCGTTCCTATCAGACGTACCGCCGAACGAACCGGTATCCACTCCGCCTTCGGGTCCCCACTCCCGACAAGCGGCCCACGCCGAGGCGGTCCCTCCCTGAAATGAGTATCCGGGTGACGTTCACCACGGAGGCAGCCTCCTTCGCGCTCGGTAGTCTCCTCGATACCGACCACGACGTCACCGTCACGCTCGCGACCACGACGCCGCTGTCCGGCCGACCGTTCCCCCTCGTCTGGGTGACCGGCGACGACCGCGAGATCGCCTCCTTCGAGCGGACCGTCCGCGAACGGGAGGGCGTCACGTCGCTCCGGGCCGACACCCGTCGGCCCTCGGCCGTGCGCTACCGAATCGACTGGGAGTCCGCCGCCCGCGACCTGACGGACATCCTCGTCGCACACGAGGCGGTGGTGGAGTCGGCCGAGCGGTCCGACCCTGACGGGGACTGGCGGTTCGTCGTCTCGTTTCCGGACCACGCGCTGCTCACGTCGTTCCACGCGGCGTGTCTCGACGCGTCGGTCCCCCTCGAGGTGGAACGGCTCGACTCGGACCCCCGTTCCGACTCGGTGGGGCAGGGGTCGGACGACCTCTCCGAGAAGCAGCGCGAGGCGCTGTCGCTCGCGCTCTCCGAGGGCTACTTCACGGTCCCCCGCCGGACGACGCTCGAGGCGCTGGGGGACCGGCTCGGTATCAGCGGGCAGGCGACCTCACAGCGCCTCCGACGCGGCGTCGAGCGCTGCGTCGAACTCGCGCTGGGGCACGGGGGCGGCAATCAGCCGGACGACCGGGACGAGACGGAGTGACGGTCGCGCCCGGCGCGACACGCCGGACGTCCGAGTACGACCGGCGAGCGTCCACTCAGTCGGCGTCGAGGTGCGAGTCGGACGGGACGTCGTGGCCCGTCTCGTCGAGGCGCTCGACGGCGCGCTCGTCCACCCGCTCGCTGCTCGGGCGGCTCCCCTCCTCGCGGATGAACGAGCAGATCCACTTCGTGAGTTCCTCGACGGCCTCGCCGCCGCCGATGCGTTCGACCTCCTCGAGCGTGCGCTCGTACGCCTCCCGCTGACGCTCGTACCCCTCCGCGCCGACGTGTTTGCTGTTCGCCTCGTCGATCTCGCGCAGCGCCATCTCTACGTCCACGACCGACCGTCGAGCGCGGGGGTGAAAATCGGCCGGCAGCCGCGCGGTGGCGGGGCGGGCCGAGCGATCACGTCGGTCTCGTCACCCGTCGGCAGCCGTCCCGCCGGTCCGGGTCGGTTCACGCCAGTCGGTCGAGACCACCGTGCCTATGCGCCGAGGTAGCCGACGCCGAGCAGGACGACGTTGTACAGCGCGTGGACCGCGATGGGGACCGCGAGGTTACGAGTCCGCTCGTAGAGGGCGCCGAGTACCGCGCCCGTCCCGGCGACGAGGAGCGCACCGGCGAAGACGCGCGGGAGCGACCCGGAGTAGTTTGCGAGGTGGAGCGACCCGAACAGGAGGCTCGACCCGGCGACGGCGCTGACGGGCCCGAACGCCCCGCGGAGCCGACCCTGAATCACGCCCCGGAAGAGGAACTCCTCGGCCGGGGCGACGAGGACCACCGAGAGCGCCGCCAGTCCCAGCAGGACCGTCGGGTCCTCTGTCGCGGCGTCGGCGATGACCGACCCGGGGAGGAGACCGAGCGCCTGCACGACGAGCGAGAGCACCGTCGCCAGCGCCACCGCTCCGACCGTCCCTGCGGCGACCAGACCGAGGTGACGGCCCGTTGGCCGCTCGATTCTGACCCGGAGTCCGTACCGCCGCGCGTACAGCAGACCGACCGCGAGGAAGGCGAGTTGCCCGACGGCGGCGAGCGCGAGGAACACCGGCGTCGACGCGATGTCCAGGTCCAGCAGGAGGACCGGAATCACGGAGGCGACGCCGGCGAGCAGCGACGCGGCGAACGCGACGAGCGTCAACCCGAACGCGACGGCGACGGCGCGCGGTCGGTCGGAGCGGTCGGCCGACTGGGTGGGCGTGGAAGGGGTGGTGGAACCAGCGGTTGGGGTCATGGTGAGTCGGACTCTCGAGTTCGGAGAGCGGGCTTCCGGTACGCAAGCCAGGCGGATAAAAACCGCACAGCGACGGGGTACGCGACGCACGGCCGACGTGCGCCCGACGCCCGCGGACCGTCTACCGGACCGAGTCGAGGACGAGTTTCTGCTCGGTGCGCTTGACCTCGTGCTGGACGTCGCGGACCGCGTCGATGTTCGCGGAGATGGAGGTGACCCCCTGTTCGACGAGGAAGTCGACCATCGCGGGTTTCGACCCGGCCTGCCCGCAGATGCTCGTGTCCACGTCGAGTTCGCGGCACGTCTCGATGACGCTCGCGATGAGGTCGAGCACCGCCGGGTGGAGTTCGTCGAACCGGTCGGCCACGTTCTCGTTGTTGCGGTCGACCGCGAGGGTGTACTGCGTCAGGTCGTTCGTCCCGAAGGAGGCGAAGTCGATGCCGCAGTCGGCCATGTCCGCGATGCCGAGCGCGGAGGCGGGCGTCTCGACCATCACGCCCCAGCGGCGCTTCGCCGGGTCGATGCCCGCCTCCTCCATCCGCGCTTTCGCCTGCAGGACGTCCTCGGCGTCGTTGACGAGGGGGAACATGATCTCGACGTTGTCGTACCCCATCTCGTACAGTTGGGCGAACGCCCTGAGTTCCTGCTCGAACACGTCGGGCTTGTCGAGCGACCGACGGATGCCGCGCCAGCCGAGCATCGGGTTGTGCTCGGTCGGTTCGTTCTCGCCGCCCTCCAGTTCGCTGAACTCGTCGGTCGGGGCGTCGAGCGTCCGGGCGCGCACCGGCCGCGGGTAGAACTCCTCGGCGACGGTGCGGATGCCGTCGACCAGTTCGTTCACGTACGCGTCCGCGCCGTGGTCGGCGATGTACTGACCGGGCGTCTTGCCCAGCGACAGCACCATGTGCTCGATGCGGAGCAGTCCGACGCCGTCCGCGCCCGTCGCGGCCGCGCGCTCTGCCGCCTCGGGGATGGAGACGTTCACCTTCACCTCCGTCGCGGTCATCGGCTTCACGGGCGTCTCGGGGCGGACGGCCTCGACGGGTTCGTACTCCTCTACCCCGTCGTCCGTCTCGGGCCGGCCCTGTCGGATGGTGCCCTTGTCGCCGTCGATGGTGACCGTCTGGCCGTCGGAGAGTTCGCGCGTCGCGGACCCCGTGCCCACCACCGCGGGGACGCCGAGTTCGCGCGAGACGATGGCGGCGTGGCTGGTCATCCCGCCCTCGTCGGTGACGATGCCGACCGCGCGCTTCATCGCCGGCACCATGTCGGGCATCGTCATCTCGGTGACGATGATGTCGCCGTCGGCGACCTGGTCGAGGTGGTCGAGTTTCGTCACGACCCGGACGGTCCCCGAGACGACGCCCGGCGAGGCGCCCAGTCCCCGCAGGAGGACGGCGTCACCCTCGCCGCCGTCGGCCGTCCCGCCCGGGTTCGCGTCGGCCGCGCTCGAGGCGCTCCCGCCGTTCGTCCCGGCCGCGTTCACCTCGTTCATCTCGTTCACTCCCTCGCCGGCGACCCCTCCGCCGCGTTCCGCGTCGTCGGGGGAGGCGGCCGCGGACGACTCGGAGATGGTCGTGATGGGCCGCGACTGGAGCATGTAGATGTCGCCGTCGTAGACCGCCCACTCGACGTCCTGCGGGACGCCGTAGTGCTCCTCGACGCGTTCGCCGAGTTCGACGAGGCGCTCGATCTCCCCGTCCGAGAGCACGCGCGCCTCGCGCCTGTCGGCTGCGACCTCGCGTTCGACGGTCTCGCCCGTCTCGGGGTCCTTCTCCATCATCAGTTTCTTGTCGGCCACGGTCACCTCCTCGGCGGTCGCCGTCCCGCGGTCCACGACGTAGTTGTCGGGGGAGACCGCCCCGGACACCACCGCCTCGCCCAGCCCCCACGCCGCCTCGATGATGATGCGCGGCTCGCCGGTCGAGGGGTGCGAGGTGAACATGACGCCGGACTTCTCGGCGTCGACCATCCGCTGGACGACCACGGCGATGTCGACCTCGTCGTGCGGGAACCCCTTCTGCTGGCGGTAGTAGATGGCGCGCTGGGAGAACAGCGACGCCCAGCACTCCTTCACGCGTTCCAGCAGCCGGTCCTCGCGGACGTTGAGGAACGTCTCCTGCTGGCCGGCGAACGACGCGTCGGGGAGGTCCTCCGCTGTCGCGGACGAGCGGACCGCGACGAACGCCTCCTCGCCGTCGACCCCCAGCGAGCGGTACGCGTCGAGCACCTCCGCCCGGACCGACTCCGGGAGGTCGGTGCCGAGGATGAGGTCGTGGGCCGTCCGCTCGGCCTCCTTGAGCGCGGCGCTGTCCTCGGGGTCGATGTCCATCGCGGCGAACAGTTCCTCGTCGATGCCCGCCTCCTCGATGAACGCCCGGTACGTCCCCGCGGTCACCACGAACCCGGGGGGGACCGGGAGCCCCGCGTCGGTGAGTTCGCCCAGGGAGGCCGCCTTCCCGCCGACGGTGTCCAGGTCGTCGGCGGATACGTCGTCCAGCCAGAGTACAGCCATCTCGTGTGGAGGGAGTCCGCCGAACACCTAAAGAACCTTCCGACCGTTCACGACGTGATGAAAAGGGTACTCGGCGGCGAGTACCGGGGCCCCGGACGGCCGGGACACCCTACCGGCGACCCGGCGGCGAGTAGTCGCGTGTTACCGGTCGTAGCGACCGGGACGCGCCCGATACGCACAGACCCGCGGTCGGCGGCGACGCCGCGACTCAGGCCTCGATTATGTCGTCCCCGCCGCGCTCGGGGATTCGAACCTCCCCCTCGAACGCGGTGACCGCGTCGCCGCCGACGGTCGGGGCGTCCCCGTCGGCGGCCCGCACGCGGACGACGCCCGGTCGGTCGACGTAGTGACCCTGTTCGAACGCCATCTCGTCGGGCGTCTCGTCGAAGGCGGCGAAGTGGTCGAGGTAGGAACCGCACGCGCCGGACGCGGTTCCGGTGACTGGGTCCTCGGGGATGCCCGCGCCGGGGACGAAACACCGGCCGTGGAGCGTCGACTCCGCGTCGAGCGTGTCGAACGTGAACGCGTACACGCCGGCGGCGTCGTGGTCGTCGGCCACCGCGGCCACGTCGTCGAAGTCGGGGTCCATCCCGCCGAGGTGTTCGAGGAAGTTCACCGGAACGACGAGGAACGGCAGCCCGGTATCGGCGTACGCCACGGGCAGGTCCGCGCCCACGTCGCGGAACGCGTTCGGGTCACAGCCGAGCGCTTCGCCCAGTCGGTCGTACCCCGCGTCGACTTCGAACACGATCGGCCGGTTCTGCGTCAGCCAGACGCGGCCGTCGTCGGCCACTTCGACGTCGAGGACGCCCACGTTCGTCTCCAGCGTGTGCGTCCCGGCGTCGACGACGCCAGACTCGCGGAGGTAGGCGTGCGAGGCGACGGTGGCGTGCCCGCAGAGGTCCACCTCCGTCGTCGGCGTGAAGTAGCGGACGCGCCGGTCGGCGTCGGCCGAGTCGAGGAGGAACGCCGTCTCGCTCACGGCGAACTCGCGCGCGACGGCCTGCATCTGTGCGTCGTCGAGTCCGTCCGCGTCCGGCACGACGCCCGCCGCGTTCCCCGACAGCGGGTCGGCGGTGAACGCGTCCACCAGCGCGGCGTCACGCGTCTCGTCGGTCATGGCCGCGACTGCGGCCGCCGCGGGTAAAACTTCTCCGTGCCCCGGCGCCGCGCGGTCACGCCTCGCGGCCGTGTCGATTCGGCCGGTGAACCGCCTCTCCCTGAGCCGGGAGGACGGGACCGACGACGCGCACGTCGCTCCCGAGTCCGTCGTACACCGTCGTCGACGCGACGAAGTCCCGGCTCCCGCGGAGGCGTGCGCTCGCCTCCGCCGAGACGGAGTGGACGACGGCGCCGAGCCCGGCGGCGGCGATGCCGCCCGCACACATCGGACACGGCTCGGTGCTCGTGTACATCACCAGCCCGGCGCGCTGTGCCGGGGAGAACTCCCGTGCGGCCCGGTACGCGAGGGTGAGTTCGGGGTGTCGTCGGATGTCGGCGGCGGTGTTGACGGCGTTTCTCGCGACCATCACCCGTTCGCCGTCGGCCGCGCGAACGAGCAGCGAGCCGTAGGGGTCGTCGCCCCGGGCGGCCGCCTGTCTGGCCAGTTCGAGGGCTCGCTCGACGTACGTCTCGTGGTCGAGTGCGTCGAGCGTCTCGGCGTCCATGCGGTCGTGCTACGCGGTGTGTGAACGTGGCTCTATCGACGGTCGGGACAGATTTCGGACACGTCGCTCGGCTCCCGACCCCGACAGGACTATCCGACCGCTCGCATACTCCCCGGATATGACCGAGATTCACCCGGGCCAGCGAGTCGCGGTGCTCGCCGACTCGCAGAACCTCTACCACTCCGCACAGAGCGTCTACTCGCGCAACATCGACTACTCGACGATGCTGGAGAAGGCGGTGCAGAACCGCGAACTCATCCGCGCCATCGCGTACGTCATCCGCGCGGACTCCCCCGAGGAGGAGTCGTTCTTCGAGGCGCTCCGCGACATCGGATTCGAGACGAAGATAAAGGACATCAAGACGTTCGGCGACGGGTCGAAGAAGGCCGACTGGGACGTGGGGATGAGCCTCGACGCCGTGACGCTCGCCGACCACATCGACACCCTCGTGCTCTGTACGGGCGACGGCGACTTCTCGCGGCTCTGCTCGCACCTCCGCCACGAGGGGGTGCGCATCGAGGTGATGAGCTTCGAGTCGTCCACCGCGACGGAACTGAAAGACGAGGCCGACGCGTTCCTCGACATGGGAGAGCGCGAAGAGACGTTCCTACTGTGAGTTCCGCGCCGGACCTCGACGCGCTCCGCACCGTCGCGGACTACCAGTTCGGCGCGGGCGCGGGCGACGCGCTGTTCCCCGACGACTCGGCGACGGTGAAGCGCTCCTCCAGCGGCCGGCCGCGTCAGGTCGTCGCCGACGGGGAGCGACTCGTCTCGTACCTGACCGACGGACGGTTCACCCTCGGAGTCGCCGGCGGGCGACGACTGCGGGCGGCACTCGGCGACGCGTACTCGGTCACCGTGGGCGACGAGAGCGCGCCGTTCGTCCGGGACGGCAAGAACGTGTTCGCCAAGTTCGTCTCGGGCGTCGACCCCGCCGTCCGCCCGCGGGACGAGGTGAGCGTCGTCCACGAGGACGGCACGCTGCTGGCGGTCGGACGCGCGGAACTCTCCGCGGAAGAGATGGGAGACTTCGACACGGGGATGGCGGTGAAGGTACGGTCGGGCGTCGGCCCGGAGAGTGACACGACGCCCTGAAACGCCGGGTTCCCACGTCCCCTCTCGGGGATAAGGCGACCCAAGCACTCGCGGGTACCCCGCGCCAGTCGCTCAGGATAGGGTAGAAATAAATCTAACGCCCAACGATTCGACACGTTCACAGTGCCGTCGTCACGGTGTGGGCGAGCAGGTAGCCCGCTATCGCGCCGCCGTTGACCAGCGGGAGGCCGGCGTGGACGCCGGCGCGTCGGTGGACGACCCACTGGAGTGCGAGGAGACCAAGGAGCGACCCGACGAGCGATCCCCAGACGGGGAGGGGAAGACCGAGCGGGGTCGCCGGGAGGTAGCCGCCCCACGACGCGGCGTCGACGGCAGCGCTCGCGGTCAGCATCGCGGGGAACAGCGCGTCGCCGGCCCCGAGCACCGTCGCGGCGGGCGCGCCGTCGCCGCCGACGCGGAGGCTCGCGTCGTCGTACGCCTCGCTCGTCGGCACGACGAACATCGAGGGGAGCCGGAGGTCCGCGCTCGCGTCGGCCATCGCCGTCATGTGACCCGACCCGTACACGGCGTAGGCGTCGTACAGCGCCGCGAGCACGAGCGCGGCGAGCGCGTACGCCGGGTCGAGACTCGCGCCGAACAGCCCGGCCGCGCCGGCGACGGCGACGACGCCGACGGCGTTGCGGACGGCCGGCCGGGGGGAGCGCCACGCGAGCGCGGTGCCCGCACCCGCCGCGGCCACCGCACCGAGCGGCGAGAGGAACGTGGCGAACGCGAACCACAACGCGGTCCCCACCGAGACGAGCATCACGCCGCGGACGAGCCGCCTGCTCGCACCGTAGCGCACGACGGCCAGCGAGAGGAGCGTCCCGAGCACCACCCCGGCCACCAGCGGGACGAGTGCGTCCGCACCGTCGCCGTAGCTGACGCCCGCGCCGCCGAGTCGCGGCGCGACGAGGAGCGCGAGCAGTTGCACCGCGAGGAACAGCGCGCCGGTCCCGAGCGCGCCGCGGACGCGCGGGTCGCGGAGGCGACCCCTCCGACCGGCCGCGTTCACCTCGTCGCTCACAGGTACGGCGCCAGCCCGAGCGCGTCGACCAGCGATACCCCGACGAGGAGCGAGCCCAGCAGGTAGCCCCCGATGGCGCCGCCGTTGAGCAGCGGGAGGCCGGCGTGCGGGTTCCCCTTCAGGACCATCCGGAGGAGCACGGCGAGACCGAGGAACGTCCCGACGACGGCGAACAGCGCGGGCAGCCCCATCGCCTCCAGCCCCGGGACGCCGAGCGCCGGGGCGGGCGACCAGCGCGCGGCCGAGGCCGCCATCACCGCCGGCATCACCGCGTCGCCGAGGCCGACGAAGAACACCTCGCGCTCGTCCGACTCGGTTCCCTCGGCCGCGCCCGAGAGGTCGTCCTCCAGCAGCGAGTACGACAGCGTGAACGGGATGACGAGCACGACCGGGATGCGGAGGTCCATCACGCCCTCCGCGAGGTCGAGCATGTGCTCGGTGCCGTACACGGAGATGGCGTCGTAGACCGCGAGCACGACGAGCAGGACTACCGCGGGGAGGAGCCCGAAGCTGATGCCGAACAGGCCGGCTGCGCCCGCCCCCATCAGCGCGCCCGCGACGTCGATGACGTACCACTCCGGATACACCCACAGCGCCGCCGCGACCACCAGTGACGCGACGACAGCGACGGTCCCGGGGAGGAACACCGAGAAGACGTACCACGAGAGCGACGCCGACGAGAGGACGATGACGACGCGGACCAGCGCGTCGAGGTCGTACCTGAACGCGGCGAGCATCAGCGCCGTCACCACGAGGATGGCGCCGAGGTAGACGAGGCTGTTCGCCGGGTCCTGCGGGTCCGGCACGGTCTGGTAGCCGGCGGCCTCGAACGTCGGCGCCAGCGACACCGCCCCCAACTGGACCACGAGGAAGACGAGGGCCGCGATGGCGACGCCGCGGGCGGCGCGGGGGTTCATCGGCGACGATTACACCGGCCCCGGTTTGGGGGTTGTGGTTCGGGGGAGGGGTGACTCCCGCACGTCGACCCCGCCGTCGTGCCGCACGGCCGCGACGCTCAAGGGCGCGAGCGTCTTCCGGTTCGAGAGACCCGTGACCGGAGCCACCGACGACGCCCCTCCCCACGAGACGGACGACGCCGCGGACGACGTGAACTACCGCGCGCACCCCGAACGGTACGACGTCGGCCGCGGCGAGGAGGGAGTGTTCAAAACGCAGCCGTACAAGTCCGAACTCCTCCCGCTGTGGGGGTACGCCGACCGCGAGGCGGCCGACGAGGCGGGCGAGGCCGTCTACGAACGGTTCCGTGCGTACGGCGCGGACGGCGACTTCGTCGGGATGGACGTGGCGCGCAAGTACCTCCAGATGGGGTACACGCGGGCGATGCGGTACGCGCGGTACCACGGCGGGCAGAAGTACGAAGACGGCGAGGAGCGCGACCCGGTCCGGTGGGCCGACCACGACAAGCGGGAGGCGGCGCTCGTGTTCGACGCGTGGCTCGAACGCGCCCGGGACGACGACCGGTACCGGGAACTCGAAACTCGCCACCGCGAGCGACACGGCTGAGACCCGGTCGTCGGTATCAGGCTCGTCCGGACGACGCGGCTTCGGGGCCGTCGTCGTCGACGAGCGTCTCGGGTTCGATGCGCGAGAGGCGCATCGCGTTGCCCGTCACGCCGACGGTCATGCCGGCGTCGCCCGCGAGGACGGCCAGCCAGATGGGGACGTAGCCGAACGGCACCGCGAGCGCGAGACCGGCCTTCACCGCGAGGCTCGCGACGACGTTCTGCCGGATGACGGCGTTCGCGTCGTCGGCGAGTTCGTAGAGGTACGGCAGTTTCGCGAGGTCGTCGCCCATCAGCGCGATGTCGGCGGTCTCCAGCGCCGTGTCCGTCCCCGCGGCGCCCATCGCGACGCCGACCGTCGCCGTCGCGAGCGCCGGCGCGTCGTTGATGCCGTCGCCGACCATCGCCACGCCGTCGTGGTCCGCGACGAGTTCCTCGATGGCCGCGACCTTCTCCTCCGGAAGGAGTTCCGCACGGTGTTCGTCGACGCCGACCCGTTCGGCGATGGCCGCCGCGGTCCGTTCGTTGTCGCCGGTGAGCATCACCGTCCGCTCGACGCCGAGGTCCTTCAGCCGCGCGACGGCTCGCTCGGCCTCCGGGCGGACCTCGTCGGCGACGGCGATGAGCCCCTCGAGTTCGTCCTCGGTCCCGACGAGCACCACGGTCTTGCCCTGCGACTGGAGCGCGGGAACCGTGTCGTCGAGGAGGTCGAGACAGCCGTTCCGGTCGCAGAGCTGCCGGGCCGTCCGGGTGACCACGCCGCCGTCGGTGGTCGCGTGGACGTGCGAGAGGTCGAAGCCGAGTTCCTCGAACAGGCCCGGCTTCCCGGCGACGTGGGGGGTGCCGTCCAACTCCGCGCGCACGCCCTTGCCGGTGATGCTCTCGAACTCCTCGACGGCACGCTCGGCGACGCCCGCGTCGCCGGCCGCCACGGTGATGGCTTCGCCGATCGGGTGCTCGCTCCGGCGTTCGAGACCGCGGGCGCACCGGAGGACGTCCGTCTCGTCGTTCCCGTTCAGCGGGACGATGTCGGTCACCGTGAGTTCGCCCCTCGTCAGCGTCCCCGTCTTGTCGAACGCGACGACGTCCACCGCCCCCATCGCTTCGAGGTGGTTACCGCCCTTGATGAGCACGCCGTTCTTCGCCGCGCTCGTGATCCCCGAGACGACCGAGACGGGCGTCGAGATGACGAACGCGCACGGGCACGCCAGCACCAACAGCGTCAGCCCGTAGACCACGGCCGTCGACCACGTGACGCCGAGCAGCGAGGGCGTACTCAGCGTGACGAGGACGGCGAACGCCACGACGACGGGCGTGTAGTACGCCGAGAACCGCTCGACGAACTGCTCGCGCTCCGTCTTGTTGGACTGGGCGTCCTCGACCATCTCGACGATGCGCGAGAGGGTGTCCTCGCCCGCGTCGGAGGTGACCTCGACCTCGAGGTACCCCTCCTCGTTGACGGTGCCGGCGTACACCTCGTCGCCGACCGTCTTGTCCACGGGGACGCTCTCGCCCGTGATGGGTGCCTGATTGACCGCGCTCTCCCCGTCGGTTACCTCGCCGTCCATCGGGATATTCTCGCCCGGCCGCACCACGACGACGTCACCCACCGCCACCCGTTCGACCGGGACCGTCTCCTCGCGCCCGTCCCGCTTGACGGTCGCCTCGTCCGGGGAGAGGTCCATCAGCGACTCGAGCGAAGTGCGCGCGCGGTCCATCGAGTAGCGCTCGAGGAGTTCGGCGACGCTGAACAGGAACGCCAGCGTGGCGGCCTCGAAGTAGAGCGCCTCGCCGAACGCCAGACTCGCCGCCAGCGCGCCGAGGATGGCGACCGACATCAGGAAGTCGATGTCGAGGTTCAGGTTCCGCGCCGAGTAGTAGCCGTTCCGGAGGATGGCCTGCCCGCCGACGGCGACGGCGGCGAGGAACAGCACGTCCGCGAGGAGGAGTTCGCTCCCGAGCAGGGTCGCGACCTGCGCGTTCGCCCCCGTCGCGACGAACTCGAACAGGAGGCCGAGCGCGACGAACCCGCCGCTGACCCACGTCTTGAGCGCGCGAGTGCTCGTCCAGATGCTCCCGTCGGATTCGGCTGCCGCCTCCTCGGCTCCCCCCTCCCCCGTCGTCCCCGTGACCTCGTAGCCGGCGCCCTCGACGGCGGCGACGATATCGCGCTCCGAAACCGCGGTCGCGTCGTACGTGACGACCAGTTTCCCCGTCGTCGGTCGCGTCTCGCGCGCCGAGACGCCGTCGAGTCGGTCGAGCGCGTTCTCGACCTTGCCCGCACACGACGCGCAGTCCATCTCCGGGACGGTGAGCGTGAGCGTCACCGCCTCGTTCCCGCCGTCCTCGACGGCGTAGCCGGCCTTCTCGATGCGCTCGGCGATGGTCGCCGGCGTCGCCCGGTCGGGGTCGAACGAGACGGTGAGCGTGCCCGTCGTGACCCGTGGGTCGACGGTGCCGACGCCGTCCGCTTTTCGCACGCTCGTCTCGACTTTCCCCGCGCACGACGGGCAGTCCATGTCGGGCACGGAGAACTGTGCGACCTTCTCGCCTTCCGCTCCCTCTCCGCGAGGCTCCGCGGCGGAGTCGGGGTGGTCGCGGCTGTGACCGTCGTCGTGGTCGTGACCGTCGGAGTCGTCGTCTGCGTGGGACCCGTGGTCCCTGTCGCGTGGATGCGGGTCCGGGGAGTCCATTGTCGGCGCTAGGCTCGTCGGACGTATTAATCTAGCTGCCACAGAAGCCGCTTCAGATGGTATCGATTAACAACTATACTCGAGCGAATTATTAAATCCGGTCCGATCGCCTCAGTCCTCGGTTGGGGAACCGACCGTCAGAACGGGGACGGCGGCGCCACGCACGACGCGCTCGGCGACGCTCCCGACGAGACGGCGCCCGATACCGGTCCGGCCGTGGGTTCCCACCACGACGACGTCGACGTCGTTCTCGTCCGCGTACCGGAGTATCTGCTCGTCGGGTTTCCCTTCGAGTGCCTCCGTCACGAGTTCGACGTCGGCGTCCGCGGCTCGCGCCTCGACGTCCCGGAACGCCCGGTCGCTCGCCTCTCGACCGAGGTCTCTGAGCGCGTCGCGGACCTCGTCTTTCGAGACGGTCAACGCGCTGGTACCCGTGTCGACGACGAACACCGCGTGGAGGGTCGCCCCGTACGTCTCGGCGAGGTCGACGGCGTGGCGTGCCGCGGCGGTCGCGCGCTCGCCGCCGTCGGTCGCGAGGAGGACGCGCTCGTACACGGCGGTCACTCCCCTCCGGCGGAGCGCTCGACGGCGTCGGCGATTCGCGCCTCGGGCGGGCGAGCGGTCATCCGAGCACCCCGAACCCGAAGCTGGCGAACGGCCAGAAGTAGTACACGGCGACGCCGACGACGAGCGCCGGAATCGTGGTGTAGATGGTGGCGATGATGGCGGCCTTCATGTCGATGGCCATCAGGGGGAACAGCGCGTCACCGTCCTGACTGACGGCGTTCGCCGCCAACGCGGAGAACGGTATCTGGCTCTCGGCGTACAGCCCCGCGAAGACTATCTGCGGGGCGCAACCGGGGACCAGTCCGAGAAGCGCCCCCGCGATGGGCGCGAGCACGCCTGCAGCGGCCGCGAGCGCGCCGATGTCGAGCGCGAAGATCACGATACCGTACTCGTACAGCAGGTAGGCAGCGATGACCCAGACGGTCACCATGCTCGTCTCCATCGCGGCGTGCTGGAACGTCTCGTACGCGCTCTCGAAGTCGTCGCGGATGCGTCCGGCCTCGCCCTCGCCGATGTACCGCCGGCCGACGAAGTGGAGGTAGAACGACAGCGTGGTCCCGACCAGTCCCGCGACGGTGAAGAGACCGAAGAACGTGGGACCCACCTCCAGTGCCACTTCGGGCGCGCCGCGGCGCAGGTACTCGACGCCGGCGGCGAGACCGGCCACGGCGACGACCCACCAGACGACGTGGACGCCGTGACTGAGGGTCGCCATCGGTCCGGACGTGCCGGTGCCGTGGTCGTGGTGGTGGCCGTCGTGGTCCATCTCGTAGCCGGCGACGCTCGGGCCGCCGCTGGCGACGCTGGTCGTGGCGAACCCCCCGTCGGTCACCGGTCGGCTGAGGCGTTCGACGGCCCGGTCGACGCGTCCCACACCCAGCCCCCAGAAGTCGATGGCGTAGCCGAACAGGACGCCCGAGACGAGCGCCAGTCCGTACGCGTACACCGCGGCCTCGGGGGCGAGCGCGAGAATGACGAACGCGGAGTCGCCGGCGGTCGCCGCGAGCGTGGCGACCACCGTCCCGAAGCTGATGGTGCCACGGATGTACAGCGGCATCGCGACGATCGCCCCGCCGCACCCGGGCGTGAGGCCGAGCAGGCCGCCGGCGATGGGCTGGAGACGCTTGTTCTCCTCGAGGAACGTGACGATTCGGCCGCCTGTCCGGTACTGTACGTAGCTGAACAGGAGTACGGTGACGGCGACGAACGCGCTCACCTGCACGAAGCCGTCGCGCACCGAGAAGACCAGGATGTCGAGCGCCTCCTGCACGCCGATCATGACTCACTCCCGTCCCGGCCGTCGTTCACTCGCGCGCTCACGCCGACGAGACGCGTACTGGTCCGCTCGCCGGGGGGTTCTACAGAGTTAGATACACTTCGTTCGGTCGTCATAGACGTTGAATACTCACTGGTGGTGCTCCCAACCATAAAGTAGTTACTACCCAGATTATGAATTAGACTGCTCTAATTCATATCCAGTGGCCATCGACGCGGTAGAGTTACTAGGTTCGCCTCGCCGGGTCACAGCCCCCACTCCTCCCTGAGGTCGGAGATGGGCGTCTCGTCGTCCGACGGCCAGTTGTAGTGGCCGATGGGGTCCGACCCGACCCACCGAGCGTCGACGGGTTCCTCGACGGACTGATAGCGCGTGTCGACGCTGATGCGGAACCGGTCGGTCCGGTTCGACAGCGACCCGTGCAGGAGGTACTGTCCGAAGACGAGGGCGTCGCCCGCCTCGAAGTCCGTCGTCGCCAGTGGCCCGCCGACGGTTTCGACGACGTCGTGGGGGTCCTCCGAGAAGGCGGACTCGAAGACGTCCCGGTCGACGTCCATCTGGCCGTACGTCTCGCGGAGTCGGTCGTGTTCGTGCGACCCCGGGCAGAGGAGCAGCGGTCCCCGTTCGAGCGGGCAGTCGCCGATGGGACGCCACACCGTGTACAGGTTCTCCGTCCCTCGATTCATGAAGATGCGGTCGACGTGGAACCCGGTGAAGTCGCCCGTCGCCTTCGCGCGCCCGAGTTTGCGGTCGAGCGCGAGCGGTTTCGCGTCGAGGAACGACTCGAAGAACGCCATGACGTCGTCGCCCTCGACGAGTTCCTCCAGGTGCGGGTAGTGGGTCCACGACGCCGCGCTCATGTCGAACTTCTCGCCGAAGTAGTCCGGGTGGACCACGCCCTCCTCGACCGGTTCGTCGGGGTGGAGCAGTCCCTCCGCGGTCATGTGGTCGAGAACGTCCTCGCGCGCGTCGCGCACGAGGCCCGGGTCGTGGAACTCCCGGAGGTAGAGGTAGCCGTCCTCGGCCAGTCGGCGGCGGAGCGCCGTCGGGTCGCCCAGCAGGTCGGTGCTGTCGCGCAACTCGACGAGCGCGTCGCCCCCCATCGTCAACTCGTGTTCGCCGACGGAGACGGTCGTCATGGTGAGTACTACCACGCAACACGGGCATAGGTCCTCGGGTTCTCGCGTCGGTGGGCGGCGCTCCCGGTCGGACCCGACGACCTGCCGGCCGCAGTCGGACGCGAGACGGCGTGACCGGTTTCGTATCGCGTGCACCGATTTATCGGGTACGGCGTCTCGACGCGACCGGATTGGGACGATTCCGTCGAATTCGGCACCGACACGCTCCGAGAGGCCGTCATCCGAGTGTCTGACACAGGTTTATACGTCCGGCGACACCGACACGGTGTATGGGAAACCGGGTGGAGGAGTTGGAGACGCAGGTCGCACAGCTACAGGCGGCGGTCGACGGGCTGACCGAGGAACTGGTCGAGACGAAAGAGCGGCTGCGACAGTTGGAGTCGGCGGCCGAACCCGAATCGGCGACCGAGACCGACTCCGACGACGCGCACGCCGAGTTCGTGCCGAACGAGTCGGCCGTCGACGGGGCAGCCGACGCAGACGAATCCGCGGAGGCGCCCCCTACCGATTCCGACGAGGCTAACTCCGCGGACGCCGGAGAGGAGGCCGACGACGGTGAGACGGAAGATTCCGACGACATCATCGTCGCGTAGGCGACGCCCCCCGTGCTGACGGGCGTCCCGTCACACACCACCCATGCACATCAAGGAACTCGTCCTGGACGACTTCAAGAGCTTCGGGCGGACGACCCGCATCCCGTTCTACGAGGACTTCACGGTCGTCACCGGCCCGAACGGCTCCGGCAAGTCGAACATCATCGACGGCGTACTGTTCGCGCTCGGTCTCGCGCGCACCCGCGGCATCCGCGCGGAGAAGCTCACCGACCTCATCTACAACCCCGGCCACGACGACGGCGCCTCGGAGGGGGGGCCCCGGGAGGCGAGCGTCGAGGTGGTTCTCGACAACGCCGACGGGGAACTCGACCGCTCTCAGGTGGTCAACGCCGCCGGGAGCGACGACGTGGGCGACGTCGAGGAGATCCACATCAAGCGGCGCGTCAAGGAGACGGAGGAGAACTACTACTCCTACTACTACCTCAACGGTCGCTCGGTGAACCTCTCGGACGTCCGCGACCTGCTCGCACAGGCGGGGGTCACCCCGGAGGGGTACAACGTCGTCATGCAGGGCGACGTGACCGAGATCATCAACATGACGCCCGGTCAGCGCCGGGAGATACTCGACGAGATCGCCGGCGTCGCGGAGTTCGACGCCAAGAAGGAGGACGCCTTCGAGGAACTGGAGACCGTCGAGGAGCGCATCGACGAGGCGGACCTCCGCATCGGGGAGAAGGAGGACCGCCTCGACCAACTCGCCGACGAGCGCGAGACCGCACTCGAGTACCAGGGCCTCCGCGAGGAGAAGGAGACGTACGAGGGCTACCTGAAGGCCGCGGAACTCGAGGCCAAGCGCGCCGACCTCGCCTCGACTCGCGAGGAGATGGCCGACGAGGAGGACCGCCTCGACGACCTCCGAGCCGAACTGGAGGCGCGGCAGGGCCGCGTCGACGACCTCGCGGACGACCTCGCCGCTCTCAACCGCGAGATCGAACGGAAGGGCGAGGACGAACAGCTCGCAATCAAGTCGGAGATAGAAGAGATAAAGGGCGAGGTCTCGCGGCTGGAGGGGCGAATCGAGAACCAGGAGGAACGAGTCGAGACGGCCGAGACCGAGCGCCGCGAGGCGTTCGTCGCCATCGACCGCAAGAACGAGGAGATCGACGACCTCGAGTCCGACATCCGCGAGACGAAAGTCGAGAAGGCGAACCTGAAGTCGTCGCTCACATCCAAGCGGACGGAACTCGCGGAGGTGGAGGCCGAGATCGACGACGTCGACACCGCGTTCGACGAACTCAAGGCCGACCTCGCGTCGAACAAGGAGCGACTGGAGGAGTTGCGCGCCGAGGAGAACGAACTCCAGCGCGAGAAGGACCGCCTGCTCGACGAGGCGCGCCGGCGTTCGAACGAGATAAGCGACCTCGAGGAGCGACTGGCCGAGACCGAGGAGTCGATTCCGGACCTGAAGCGGCGCGTCTCGGACCTCCACTCGGAACTCGACAAGGCAGAGAAGAACGAGTCCCGAATCGAGGGCGTCATCGAAGACCTCCGCGAGGAGAAGTCCGACGCACAGTCGCGGCTCGAGGGGGTCGAGGAGGACATCCGCGCGAAACAGCAGGAGTACTCCAACTGGAGGCGCGGGCGGACTCCTCGGGCGACGCGTCGTGGCCCCGTTCGGTGACGACGGTGACGAACGCGGACTTCTCGGGCGTCCACGGTCCGGTCGGCGAACTCGCGTCGGTCGAGTCACAGTACGCGAAGGCGTGCGAGACCGCCGCCGGCGGACGGCTGGCGAACGTGGTCGTGGACGACGACGGCGTCGGCTCGGACTGCATCGACTACCTCAAGCGGCGCAACGCGGGTCGCGCGACGTTCCTCCCGCTGACGGAGATGGACCGGCGGGGCCTGCCGAACGCGCCGAGCGACCCGGGCGTCGTCGACTTCGCGCGAAACCTCGTGGAGTACGACGACCGCTACGAGGGCGTCTTCTCGTACGTCCTCGGTTCGACGCTGGTCGTCGAGGAGATGGACACCGCCCGCGAGTGCATGGGCGAGTTCCGGATGGTGACGCTCGACGGCGACCTGGTGGAGCGGTCGGGCGCGATGACCGGCGGCTCCGGCGGCGGGTCGCGCTACGCCTTCTCGAAGTCCGGGAAGGGGAAACTGGAGCGCGTCGCCGAGGAGATTCACTCGCTCGAGGACGACAGGCAGGCGCTCAAGAGCGAAATCGCGGAGGTCGAGGACGACCTGGAGGACGCCCGCTCGCGCGCCGCGGACGCGACCGAGAAGGTGCGCGACATCGAGGCGGACCTCGAACGCGCCGAGGAGACGCTCGAAGAGGAGAAAGCGAACATCGGCGAGTTCGAGGAGCGCATCGCCGACCTGGAGGACGAGCGTGAGTCGGTCGACGAGGAGATGACGGAACTCGACGAGGAGATGGCCGCCCGCGAGGCCGACATCGAAGACGTCGAGAGCGACATCGCCGACCTCGAGGCGGAGTTGGCCGACTCGGCCATCCCCGAACTCTCCGCGCGCGCCGACGAGATTCGCGCGGACATCGAGGAAATCGAAGCGCGGATGGACGACTTGGACGGCGACCTGAACGAACACCAGTTACAGAAGCAGTACGCCGAGGACGCGGTCGACGACCTCCACGACACCGTCGAGGAGGCCCAGGCGAAGAAGGCGGACGCGGAGGAGCGCGTCGCCGAGTTCGAGGCGGCCATCGCGGAGAAGGAGGAGACGCTCGAGGAGAAGCGGGACGCCATCGCCGACCTGGAAGAGGAACTCGCGGACCTCAAGGAGGAGCGCGAGTCGGTCAAGGCGGACCTCGACGAGGCGAAGGCGGCCCGCGACGAGCAGAAGGAGGCCGTCGACCGCGTCGCCTCGACGGTCGAGTCGCTGCGCGAGACGGTCGAGCGACTGGAGTGGGAGATCGAGGAACTCGACGACCAGGTCGGCTCGTACGACCCGGAGGACATCCCGGACCACGACACGGTCGAGTCCGAAATCGAGCGGCTCGACGCGGAGATGGAGGCGCTCGAACCGGTGAACATGCTCGCCATCGACGAGTACGACGAGGTCGAGGCGGACCTCGACGACCTGGAGGAGCGCCGGGGTGTCCTCGCGGACGAGCGCGACGCCATCGAGGAGCGCATCGAGCGGTTCGAGGCGCAGAAGAGGGGCACGTTCATGGACGCGTTCGAGTCCATCGACGCCCAGTTCCGCGACATCTTCGAGCGACTGTCGGCGGGGACGGGCGAACTCGTCCTCGAGGACGAGGCGGACCCGTTCGAGGGCGGGCTGACGATGAGAGCCGAACCGGGGGACAAGCCCGTCCAGCGGCTCGACGCGATGTCGGGCGGGGAGAAGTCGCTGACCGCGCTCGCGTTCATCTTCGCCATCCAGCGGCACAACCCCGCCCCGTTCTACGCGCTCGACGAGATCGACGCGTTCCTCGACGCGGTCAACGCCGAGCGGGTCGGCGAGATGGTGGACGAACTCGCGAGCGAGGCCCAGTTCGTCGTGGTCAGTCACCGCTCGGCGCTGCTCGAACGCTCCGAGCGCGCCATCGGGGTGACGATGCAGGACGACAACGTCTCGGCGGTCACCGGCATCCAGTTGGGCGAGGGCGGCGACCCGGTCGAACCGGAGGCGAGCGCGGATGACTGAGACGCCCGGCGGCGTCTCGCCCGCGGACGCCACCGATGACGAGGAGGCCGAACCGGTCGAACTCCTGGTCCAACTCGCCGAGGACGGCGAGATCGACCCCTGGGACATCGACGTGGTCGAGGTGACGGACGCGTTCCTCGCACTGCTCGACGAGTCGGACCTCCGGACCGGCGGGCGCGCGCTGTTCTACGCCAGCGTCCTGCTCCGGATGAAGTCCGACGCGATGCTCGGCGAGGACGAGGAGGACCGAGAGCCCGACGTCGAACCCTGGGAGGCGGCGTTCGAGGGGAGCGCCGGCGGACCGGGGGGTCCCGACGACGCGCCCGGTCCCGGGTTCGACCCGGTGGACGCGCTCGAAGACGAGATGGACCGCCGGCTGGAGCGCAAGTCCACTCGCGGCTCCCCGGAGACGCTCGACGAACTCGTCCGCGAACTGCGGGAGGCAGAGCGGGGGTCGTGGTGGAAGGAGTCGCGCGAGTACGACACCAGCGACTCCCCCCGCGGTTTCTCGCGGGGCACCCAGACGCTGGAGTACCACGGCGCCGACGAGTTCCGCCGCGAGGGGGAACCCGGCGAGAACGACGTGACCGGGACGACCCACGCGGAGGACATCGAGTCGGTCATCGACGACGTGCGCGCGCGTCTCCGCACGCAGTACGAGCGCGGCCGCGCGGAGGTGCTGTTCCGCGAGGTGCGCGACGCCGCCGAGACCCCCGTGATGACGTACCTCGCGCTGCTGTTTCTCGCGCACCGCGGGGAGATACGGCTCCAGCAGGACGACCCCTTCGGCGACCTCTGGGTGCGCGACCCGGCCGCCGCGGACGTCGGCGACGAGGCGACGGCGGACTGAGACCGGGACCGGAGCGACTGGGGCGTCGTCAGTCGAGGTAGTCGCCGACGAGTGGGTCGAGTCTCTCGCGCGTCTCCTGCGGTATCGCCTCCGCGGGCGTGTTGATGGCTCCCGCCAGCGAGCCGTGCGCTTCGCAGTCCACGTCGTCGGGGAGCGTCTCGATGGCGCGCTCGACGGTGTCCTTGATGGCCGTCTCGTTCGCGGCGGCGTTGTCGAGCACCTCCTGGAGAGTCACCTCGCTGTCGGCCTTCCACACGTCGTAGTCGGTGACGCCCGCGACCGTCGCGTACGCCATCTCGGCCTCGCGCGCCAGTTTCGCCTCGGGTATCGCGGTCATGCCGACGACGTCCCACCCCTGCGAGCGGTAGAACTCCGACTCGGCGCGCGTGGAGAACTGCGGCCCCTCGATGCAGACGTACGTCCCCCCCTCCTCGACGTCGGCGTCCGTCGCCTCGCGCGCGGCGTCCGCGAGGTGGCCGGCCAGTTCGGGCGAGTACGGCCGCGCGAACGACTGGTGGACGACGACTCCGTCGCCGAAGAATGAGAGGTCGCGCCGTTTCGTCCGGTCGTATATCTGGTCGGGGACGACGAGCGTCCGCGGCGGGAGGTCCTCGCGGAGCGACCCGACGGCGTTGCTCGCGAGGACGTACTCGACGCCCGCCTGCTTCAGCGCGTACACGTTCGCCCTGTACGGGAGGTCGGTCGGGGAGCGCTGGTGGTCCGGCCCGTGACGGGGGAGGAACACCACCTCCCGGCCGGTCGACCCGAACTCGCCGACTTCGAGCGGCGCGCTCGGGTCGCCGAACGGCGTCGTCACGTCCTCCGTGCGGGTGTTCGTGAGCGGGAGCGCCTCGTAGATGCCGCTGCCGCCGATGAAACCGATTGTCATCCTCGGATACCCCGTTCGAAGGGGGTTGGTTAAAGGACCGGGGTCATCCTCGGCGGCGCCCAGGCGTCCTCCACGTCCCCGACGCCGTCGTAGCTGGTCGAATCCCGCGACGGATATGTGACCATTATAGTTCGATAATTTTACCAGTAACTGTGAAGGTAAATTGCCCAAGAAAATGTCGTAGATAATGTAGTTAATACCTATACTTGTGGGATTCGGTAATCTCATTGAAATATGAGCCGGCAGCGAGACGTGGAAGGCGAAACCGAAGGACGTGACCGGAGTAGTGAGGGAGGACGTAACCGGGTTCCGTCGTTGTTTCGACGCACGCTCCTGCGGGGGGCGGCAGCCGGTGTCTCTCTGACCGGAGCAGCATCGGTCGTCCGAGCGGAAGCGGAGCCGACCGACGAGACGTACCCGAACGAGATCGTGATTTCCGGGCGCGACGCTCCGGGCGAGGCGACCTACGAGTTCCAGACCACCAGGGGGGTTGAGGCGATGGAGAGCCCCGCGGGCGACTCCACCGACGGAACGACTGCGTGGGGGGCCGTCACCGGCTGGATGGACGGGTATCGCTTCGCCGGCGACATCGTCTACTTCCGGTACGACGGTCCCCTCCGCGTCTTCGTCAACGGGACCGAGGTCTCTCCGGACGCGCTGGGAGCGGAGATGCGAGTCGTCAGGGTCGACGGGCGGGAGTACGCCGAGGGGGCCGCGTACGAGTTCACGGTCTCCGGACGGGTCTTCGCGCTCTCGACGGGCGACAACGCCGACGGGACCCGCGCGTGGGGGAAGGTCGCCAACTGGTACGACGAGTACGAGTTCCTCGGCGAACTCACTGGGTTCTACCACGAGGGCGACCTCGACCTGTACGTCGACGGGGAGGCTCTCGACCCGGATGCGGTCGGAGCGGACGTCTCGCTCGACGGAAACACCCGTGAGGAATTCCGGGACCGGGGGATGACGTTCACGAACTTCGAGAACGGACTCGAGGGGTGGGTCTCGACCGGCGGTACGCTCTCTCACGACACGACGAGGGCCTTTCAGGGGGAGGGTTCGGCGCGTATCTCCGGGAGCGACGCGTTCATCGGTATGGCACGACGCTTCGACGGACTGGACCTCTCGAACCGGGACCTCTCTTTCGCGGCGACCCTCACACGGCCGCGGAACCCACTACTCAGTCGACAGCTCAAGGTGCGCCTGCTCGCGCCAGACTGGAACAACCACCTCACGATGGAGCGGATAATCGAAAGCGACTACGGGTGGGTTCGGCTCGACTTCGGTCCCGCGGACTCCGTCGGTGACCCGGACTTGACGGACGTCCGTGAGATCCGCATCGACATGTGGACCGACGGCGAGTTCAGGAGTCTCAACGTCGACGCGATCAGAACGACGCCGAAATCCGGCCGGGGAAAGGTGATCCTCACCTTCGACGACAACCACCTCAGCCAGTACACGACGGCGTACCCCATCATGCGGCGGTACGGCTTCCCGGGCGTCTGCGCAATAAATCCGCGCTGGGTGGGCATCGACGGGAGGATGGCGCTGGCGCAGATACACGACCTCAGGGACGCAGGGTGGGAGATGGTGTCCCACCCCCACTACCCACGCGGCGAGGACGAAGAGCCCCTCTACGCCTTCCCGCCCGACTACCAGCGGCGGGTCATCGAGTCGGACAAGCGGTGGTTCATCGAGAACGGCTTGGAGCAGAGCGTGAACAACCTCATCTGGCCGAAGGGAGAGTTCGACGAGGACCTGATGAACATCGCCACCGACTACCACCGCCTCTGTTTCGGTCAACGGCGCGCATCCGTCGGGAGAGTCATCACCGAGCCGGGAATCGTGGCGCGAGTGAGAGGCGACCGTGTCGCCGAGACGAAGCGGGCGATCGAGATGGCCGAGCGGTATCAAACGGTGACGATAGTGATGTACCACATGATCGGGAAGACGGAGAACCGGGTTTCGACCGAGGAGTTCGAGGAGACGATGGCGTTTCTCTCCGACAAGGAGGTCGACGTCATCACCGCTTCCCAGTTCGCGGCGATTCAAGAGGGGTACTGAGTCGGTGAGCCTCCGCCCCGACCCGTCCTAACGAGTCGTCGGGCCCCTCCCCCGAGACCGACCGATCTCGTACCGGCGGCGGGGACGCGAGTCCACGGTCGATCGGAGCGGTACAGGCGGGACCCTCGGGCGAATAGTTTTGCCCTCTCGCGGACAGCGACCGGTATGTCCGACGAGCGCGGGCCGGTCGAGTTCGACGCGGTGGACGTGCTCCGATTCCTCCTCGAACTCGCGGCGCTCGGGGCGGTCGGCTACTGGGGCTGGACGACGCACGCGGGCGCGGCGCGGTGGGGGTGGGCGCTCGGCGCGCCGCTCGCGTTCGCGCTCGTCTGGGGGACGTTCCGCGTCGAGAACGACCCCGGTCCGGCGCCGGTGGCGATTCCGGGCCCCGCCCGACTCGCCGTCGAAGCGGTCCTGTTCGCCGCCGCGGCGCTCGCGCTCTCGGTCGCCGGCCGCCCCCTGTTCGGCGGGGTCCTCGCCACGCTCGTCGTCGTCCAGTACGCGCTGGACTCCCACCGCGTGCGGTGGCTCCTGACGGGCGGGTGACCGGGAGCCGAGTCCGGTCGGGCCGCATGCGACACTCCATTACGGGAGCGAGAGTCGGGTGTTCGGTCGCGTCACAGGTCGACGACGTAGACGGCCCCGGCGTTCTCGTCCGTCCCGGGGGCGCCGACCGCGGCGCGACCCTCTCCGAGGGAGACGGCGTCTCCGAACCCGTCGTCGGGGTCCGACACCTCCGGGACCAGTTTCGTCCGCTGGTTCCACCCGTCCTCCGTGCGCTCGAACAGGTACGCGCTCCCGCCGCGGCCCCGTTCCGACGCGCCGACGAGGAGCGTCTCTCCCCGGAGCGCGAGCGCCGACCCGAAGACGTCCAGCCGTTGTGCGTCGGTCGGCGTCAGCCGCGCCGCTCGCTCCCACTCCGAGCCCGTCCGTCGATAAACGTAGACAGCGCCGGCTGACTCCTCCTCGTTCGCCGCCCCGACGGCCACCGTGTCGCCGTCGCCGTCGACGGCCCGCCCGAACTGGCGCGCCTCGCTCGGCTGGAGTGTGGCGGTCCGCTCCCACCCCGTCGGCGCGCGTTCGAACACGTACGCCGCGCCTTCACCGTCGGGGTACGAAGTGCCGTACACGGGCGCGCCCACCACGGCGGCGTCGCCGGAGAGCGCCCCCCGTTCGAGGGCACCGTACGGCGCCCCGGTCGCGAACGCGGCCGTCCGCTCCCACCCTTCGTCGCCCCGCTCGTACGCGTACGCCGCGTTGTTCGGCGAAATCACCAGGCCGGTCGTCCCGTCCACGTCGACGTCGGCGCCGAAGACGACCCCGGCCCGTTCCGGACGGAGTTTCCGGCGCTGCGTCCAGGTCCCGTCGACCCGTTCGAACACGTAGACGGCGCCGGCACCGGGCCCTGCCTCCTCGTCCGTCGGCGCCCCGACGAACGCCGTGTCGCCGTCGACGGCCACGTCGAAGCCGAAGAGATTCGAGGACTCGTCGTCCGTCGCTCCGGTGAACGCGCCCGACTGCGTCCAGGTCCCGTCGACCCGTTCGAACACGTAGGCCGCGTCCGACCCCGCGAGTGGCGCGCCGGCGAACAGCGTCGATTCGCCTCCCAGCGCGACCGAGCGCCCGAAGCCGACGACGCCGTCCGACGCGACCAGCTTCGTCATCTCCGTCGGCGCGGAGACGTGACACGGGAGCCCGACCTCCAACCGGTGCGTCCCCGGCTCGAACGTCCTCGTCGTCGCGTCGAGGAGTCGCTGCTCTGCGTCGAAGGAGAACCCGCCGGCAGGCAGGGAGTACACCGCGAGCGAGAGGGTCGGAGTCGCGCCGTCCGCGACTTCGAACTCCACCGAGGCCGTCCCCCCGCTCACCCGGATGGGGTCGGCGGTGACGCGCCGTCGGACGCCGTCCGCGAGGGAGTTGAGCCACGTGTCGCGCGCGACGAGTCCCTGTTCGTCGCCGTGCGCGTACTGGACGAGGCGGTTCTGCCGGCCGTAGAACGCGCCCGGCGTCTCTCCGAGCGTCTCGATGGGGTCGCCCGCGACGAGGTCCACCTGGTAGTAGCACTCCTCCTCCGCTCCGTCGGGTTGGGCGCCCCCGAGTCCCGCGCCGCCGAGAACGCCGGCCGTGACCGCTCCGACCCGGAGCGCGCGCCGCCGCGTGATACCGATATCTCGTCTCATCGTTCCGTGTACGTGTCGGTGAGACAACTAGTCCATAAACGTGTGTGACCGATTGCTTCTCCGACAGCGACACGTACCGTGGAATAAGCCACGCCGTCGTAGCCGTGTGCTCGCCGTCTGGTTTCGCGCGACGGTGAACGGGGGCGGACGACACGAGAGGAACGACCGGGCCGTCGGAACTAGCGCTCCCGTCGACGCCGCTGTGAGACCCACACGTATTTCAGCGCAGCGTCCCGAACTGCGGGGGGATGTTACTCGCGGGGACGGTCATCGCGGACGCGACGACGGTCGTCGAGGACGGCGCGCTCGTGGTCGAGGGCGACACGGTCGTCGCCGTCGGGGAGCGGACGGACCTGCTCGACCGCTACCCCGACCACGAGCGACGGTCGTTCGACGTGCTGCTCCCGGGACTCGTCGGCGGCCACGTCCACTCGGTCCAGTCGCTCGGACGCGGCATCGCGGACGACGCTCCGCTGCTCGAGTGGTTGTTCGACCACGTCCTCCCGATGGAGGCGGGACTCGACGCCGAGGGGATGCGCCTCGCGGCCGAACTCGGCTACCTGGAGTGCATCGAGTCGGGCGTCACGACGGTGGTGGACCACCTCTCGGTCAACCACGCGGACGAGGCGTTCGCGGCCGCCGGCGACCTGGGCATCCGGGGCCGCATCGGGAAGGTGTTGATGGACAGGGAGTCGCCGCCGGGACTGGAGGAGGACACCGACGACGCGCTCGCGGCCTCGGAGGCACTCATCCGCCGTCACCACGGCGCGCACGGCGGCCGCATCCGGTACGCGCTGACGCCGCGGTTCGCCGTCTCGTGTACCGAGGCGTGCCTGCGGGGGGCGCGCGACCTCGCCGACCGGTACGAGGGCGTCCGGATACACACCCACGCGAGCGAGAACCGCGAGGAGGTGGCCACCATCGAGCGCGAGACGGGGATGCGCAACGTCCACTGGCTCGACGAGGTGGGGCTGACCGGGGAGGACGTGGTGCTCGCGCACTGCGTCCACACCGACGAGTCCGAGCGGGAGGTGCTCGCCGAGACGGGGACGCACGTCACCTACTGTCCGTCGTCGAACATGAAACTCGCCTCCGGCGTCGCCCCCGTCCGCGACTACCTCGACCGGGGCATCAACGTCGCGCTCGGGAACGACGGCCCACCGTGTAACAACACGCTCGACCCCTTCACCGAGATGCGCCAGGCCAGCCTGCTCCAGAAGGTGGAGTCGCTCGACGCGACGAGCCTCCCCGCTCGACGGGTGTTCGAGATGGCGACGCTGAACGGGGCGCGCGCGGCGGGGTTCGAGCGGGTGGGAGCGCTCCGGGAGGGGTGGAAGGCCGACGTCGTCGGTCTGTCGACGGACGTCACGCGGGCGACGCCGCTCCACGACGTGCGCTCGCACCTCGCGTTCGCCGCCCACGGCGACGACGTGCGCTTCACGATGGTCGACGGCGAGGTGCTGTACGCGGACGGCGACCTCCGGACGGGCGACGCCGACGCGATCCGCGAGCGCGCGCGCTCGTTCGACGTGCCGGGCGTCGCGTGAGACGCCAGGGGGCGGTCGGCGATTGGGAGTCGTCCTGCGACGTGCGCGCGTGCAGTGCCCACAGAGTGATACGTCGGTCGCGCTACCATGGGTCATGGGAACCGGCGCGGACCCGGAGCGGTCCGGAAACCCCATCTGGCGACTCTACTCGGAGTACGGCCGCGAGAACACCGGCTACGCCTTCCTCGGGGTGGTGGCGACGGTGGTCGGCCGCCTGTTCGGCCTCGTCCCGGCGTTCGTCATCGGTCTCGCGGTGGACTCGATATTCCTGAACGAGCGGGTCTACCACCTCCCGTTCGTGCCCGCCGCGTGGATTCCGGCGACGCCCGCCGGACAGTTGGAGTTCTCTATTCTGGTCCTGCTCGTCGCGACGGCGTCGGGAGCGGTCACGTCGTGGGTCGAGGACTGGGGGTGGAGCGTCTTCGCACAGCGAGTCCAGCACGCCCTCCGGGTCGACACGTACGCGCACCTGCAGGGACTCGACGTTGCGTACTTCACGAACCAGCGGACGGGCGAGCTGATAAGCATCCTCAACAACGACGTCAACGCCCTGGAGACGTTCTTGGAGGACGGGCTGAGTTCGACAGTCTGGCTCACCGCCACCTTCGGCGGCATCGGCGCCATCCTCGTCTCGCTCAACCCCACGCTCGCGGCGGTCACGCTCCTGCCGGTGCCCGTCCTCGCGGCGTTCACGCTGTTCTTCACCCGGGTGGTCGAACCGCGCTACCTCGCCGTCCGGGGGGAGATCGGCGACCTGAACTCCCGGCTGGAGAACAACGTCAGCGGCATCGAGGTCATCAAGACGGAACGCGCCGAGTCGTACGAGCGAGCGCGTGTCGAGGAGGCGTCCGAGGGGTACCTCGCGGCGACGCTCGCGGCCGTCCGCGTCCAGATAACGTACTTCCCGGGGCTGACCGTCGTCTCGGGCGCCGGGTTCGCGCTCACGTTCCTCGTCGGCGGGCTGTGGGTGCTGGGTCGCGCGCCGTTCGGCGTCTCGACGCCGCTCTCGCCCGGCGAGTTCGTCACGTTCCTCATCTACGCCCAGCAGTTCGTCTGGCCGGTCATCCAGTTCGGGAGCGTCGTCGACGACTACGAACGGGCGAAGGCCGCCGGAACGCGCGTGTACGGGCTGATGACGCGCACGGCCGCCGTCCGAGACGCGCCCGACGCGCCGCCGCTGTCGGTCGGGGCGGGCCGGGTCGAGTACGACGGCGTCACGTTCGCGTACGGCCGGGACCGCGTCCTCTCGGACGTGTCGTTCACCGCCGAGGGCGGCACCACCGTCGGCGTCGTGGGGCCGACCGGCGCGGGCAAGTCGACGCTGTTGAAGCTCCTCCCGCGGCTGTACGACGCCGGCGAGGGGGCGATACGCGTCGACGGCCGGGACGTCCGCGACGTGAGTCTGGCGAGCCTCCGGCGGTCGGTGGGGTACGTCAGTCAGGAACCGTTCCTGTTCTACGGGACGGTCCGGGAGAACATCAGGTACGGCAGTTTCGACGCGACGGACGAGGAGGTGGAGGCGGCCGCGCGGCGGGGACAGGCGCACGAGTTCGTCCGGAACCTGCCCGACGGCTACGACACGCTCGTGGGCGAACGGGGGGTGAAGCTGTCCGGCGGGCAGCGTCAGCGGCTCGCGCTCGCCCGCACGATACTGAAGGACCCCGACATCCTCGTGCTCGACGAGGCGACGAGCCACGTCGACACGGAGACGGAGGCGCTCATCCAGCGGAGCCTAGCGGCGTTCACCCGCGACCGGACGACGTTCGTCATCGCCCACCGCCTCTCGACGATACGCGGTGCCGATACCGTCCTCGTGCTCGACGACGGGCGGGTCGTCGAACGGGGTACCCACGAGGACCTCCTCGCGGCCGACGGCCTCTACGCCAACTTCTGGCGGGTGCAGGTGGGCGACATCGAAGAGCTCCCGCGGGAGTTCATCGAGCGGGCACTCCGGCGGGGAGCGGAAGTCGACTCGGCGGAGGGCGCCGACCCGGCCGAGGAGTCGGGGTGGGGCGGCTGGTAGGACGAGTCGCCGACGCCGCCTCGCCTTCCGCGAGGCCAGAGTATTTGTCGCCGCGTCGGTCTTCGCCAGTATGTCAGTCGACACCGACACCGAGCGCCGCCTCGAGTCGTACGTGACCGAGTGGATGGGCGACGACGAGGTGCCCGGCGCCAGCGTCGCCGTGGTGGAGGGGACGGAGTTGCGCTACGCCGAGGGGTTCGGCGCGCGCGACCTGTCGGAGAACCTGCCGGCGACGCCGGACACGCTGTACGGCATCGGTTCGTGCACGAAGTCGTTCGTGGCGACGGCGGTGCTCCAGCGGGCCGCCGCGGGCGACCTCTCGTTGTCGGACCCCGTCGGCGACCACCTCCCGCACCTCGCGGACGCGCCGGGCGACCCGGTCACCGTCGAGGACCTGCTGACGCACACCTCGGGGATGCCGAGCGACGGCAACCTCTCGGCGCTCGTGACCCGGTTGACCGACATCGGCGACGCGAACGTCCCGCTGACGAGCGACGACGACTTCCGCCGGCACGTCCAGTCGAGCGCCGAGGAGCGCTACACCGAGGAAGAACACTTCTTCTACTACAACACGGGGTTCACCCTGCTCGGCAAACTCGTGGAATCGGTCACGGGCACCGGCTTCCACGAGTACGTCCGCGAGCACGTGTTCGACCCGCTCTCGATGGAGCGGTCGTGCTTCGAGGCGGACCGGTTCGAGGCCGACGACGACCGGATGACCGCCTACTTCGAGACGGACGACGGCTGGGAGGAGGGACGACTCGGCTTCGCCGAACCCATGTACGCACCCGGGGGACTGGTGAGTTCCGTCGTCGAGACGTCCCGGTACCTCCGGGCGCTGATGAACGGCGGGTCGTTCGACGGCGCGCGCGTCCTCGACGCCGACGCCGTCGAGGCGATGGCGACGCCGCGGGTGACGCGGTACGACACCGTCGACGGGACGGCCCGCGAGTACGGCTACGGCCTGTCCGTCCAGCCGTTCCTCGGCGACACGCTGGTCGGGCACGGCGGGATGATGGGGACGACCACCGCGTTCGTGGGCTGGCTGGACGACGCGGACGTGGGCGTCGTCGTCGCGTGCAACACCGCCCCCGACCACCACCCGACGGTCGTCGGCCACGCGCTCCTGTCGGTGCTCCGGGACCGGGACCCGCACGAGGCGGTCCCGCGGCTGGCGCTCGAACGGCGGGCAGACGCGTTGGTCGGCGAGTACGAGTCGTACCAGGGGATTCAGTCGGCGACCGTCGAGCGCGAGGGGACGACCCTGTCGGTCGAGGTGGCGGGCCGTCTCGGCGACCAGTCGCTCACCCTCTTCCCGGAGAACGCGGACCCGGACGACCCGACGTACTACACCGTCGCGGGCGACAAACGCGTCACCGTCGAGTTCGTGGAGACGGACGACGGCGTCGACATGCTCCTCCAGCGGTGGCGACTCCACCGCCAGCACGAGTAGGGACCAGCCGCCGGACCGTTCCGCCGCAATCGGGCGGTTCCGCCGCGAGACGCGGTTTCATTACGGGGTGCTGCTAGGCGGACCCCATGTCGAAACAGGACGTGTTCGACCGCGTGGATGCGGAGGAGTCGCGCCTGAGGAACATCGCACAGGACATCTGGGAGACGCCGGAACTGGGGCTCCACGAGGAGGAGTCCGCGGAGCGACTGGTCGAAGCGCTCGAGGACGGCGGGTTCGACGTGGAGACGGGCGTCGGCGGGATGCCGACGGCGTTCGTCGCCTCCTACGGCGAGGGCGACCCGAGAATCGGCGTCCTCGGGGAGTACGACGCGCTCCCCGGCCTCTCGCAGAGAGTGACCGCCACTCCCGACCCGGTGGTACCCGGCGGCCCGGGCCACGGCTGCGGGCACAACCTGTTCGGGACGGCGGGCGTGGGCGCGGTGCTCGCGCTCCGGGAGGCCATCGACGCCGGCGAGGTGGAGGGGACGGTCGTCTTCTTCGGCTGTCCGGCCGAGGAGACGCTCGTCGGCAAGACGTACATGGCCCGCGCGGGGGCGTTCGACGACCTGGACGCGGCGATGACGTGGCACCCGGGCGACCTCAACACGCCGCGGATGGGGTCGTCGAACGCGCTCAACTCGCTGACGTTCACGTTCCACGGCGAGGCGGCTCACGCCGGCGGCTCGCCCGATGCCGGTCGGAGCGCGCTCGACGCGGTGGAACTCATGAACACCGGCGTCGAGTACATGCGCGAGCACATCTCCGACGACGCCCGGATGCACTACGCCATCACGAACGGCGGGCAGGCGCCGAACGTCGTCCCCGCGGAGTCGACGGTCTGGTACTACGTCCGCGCCCCGACCCGCGAAGAGGTGGAGCGCAACACCGAGTGGCTCCGCGACATCGCGGGGGCGGCGGCGACGATGACCCAGACCGAGGTAGACGAGCGGTTCCTCACCGGCTGTTACGACTACCGCGCGAACGACGTAGTCTCGGAGGTAATCTGGGAGAACATGGAGGAAGTCGGTCCCATCCCGTACGACGAGTCCGACCGGGAGTTCGCCGCCGAGTTGCGCGCGACGGTCCCCGACGAGCGAATCGAGTCACGCCTCGCGGACCTGCCAGACGGCCTCGCGGAGACGGTGCGCGACGAGGCGCTGTACTCAGAACCGGTCGAGCCGTTCGACGGCGACCAGCAGACGCACGGTTCGACGGAGGTAGGGGACGTGAGCTGGATAACGCCCACCGGGCAGTTCCGGGGGGCGACGTGGCCCGTCGGCACGCCCGGCCACTCGTGGCAGGTGGTCGCCGCGAACGGCGACTTCGGGCAGAAGGGCGTCGCCTTCGCCGCGAAGGTGCTCGCGGGGGCGGCGTACGACCTGTTGGCGGACGGAGAGCGGCTCGCGGCGGCCCGCGAGGAGTTCGAGGCCGACGTCGGCGCGGACGCGTACGAGACGCCGCTCCCCGAGGAGGCGGAACCGCCGTTCGACGTGACCGCGATGGGCGGCGAGTGAGCTGTCCGGTCCGCCCCGGTACCGGTCGCTCGACGCGCCCGCCGCTCGCGGCGAACCCGTTCGGACTGGCCGGAACGGGGGCGTTCAAGTGACCGGCGGCCGCCCGCGCTAGCGTGACAGAGACCGCGGGAACGGCGGCCGAGGAGCGGCTCGTGACCGGCTACACCGGCCGGTTACTGCTCGCCGTCTCCGTCGGCTGGGCGTTCATCCAGGCGGGTCGGCTCGTCATCTCGCCGCTGCTGCCCGCCATCAGCGCCGACCTCGGTCTGTCCAGTACGCGGGCCGGTCTCGCCATCACGGTCATCTGGGGGCTGTACGCCCTGTTGCAGTACCCCAGCGGGCGGCTCTCGGACCGGCTCTCCCGGACGACGCTGCTGGTCGGCGGGCTGGCGCTGCTGTGCGTCGGGTTCCTCGTCCTCTCGGGCGCGCCGACCTACCTCGCGTTCCTCGCGGGCGCAGCCGTCGTCGGGCTCGGCGCGGGACTGTACCCCACGCCGGCTCGCGGACTGGTGTCGGACCTGTTCGTCGAGCGGCGGGGGCAGGCGTTCGGGCTCCACACCGCCTCGGGCGACGTGGGCGGCGTGCTCGCCGCGGGGCTGGCGACGCTCGTGGTCGCCGTCGCGACGTGGCGGGCCGCCTTCGCTCCCGTTGTCGCCGTCTTGCTCGGGGTGGCGCTCGCGCTCCACCTCTGGAGCCGCGAGGGGTACGCCATCGAACGGGTCGACCTCGCCATCGGCGACACCGGCCGGCGGCTGTTCAGGGAGCCGCAGTTGCGGTGGCTGCTGCTCGCGTACTCGCTGTACGCGTTCACGTGGCAGTCGGCGGTCAGCTTCCTGCCGACGTACCTCCAGGTGGGCAAGTCGTTCTCGCCCGTCGTGGCGAACGCCGGGTTCGCCGCGCTGTTCGTCGTCGGCGCGGCGGTCAAACCCGTCGCCGGCGGACTCGGCGACCGGCTGCCGCGCGGCCTGTTGGCCCCGGCCGTGCTCGCCGTCGCGGCGGTGATGCTCGCGGCCGTCGTCGTCGCCTCGACGCCGCTGGTCGCGACGGCGGCGGTGGCGTGTTTCGCCGCCGGGCTGATGGCGTACCCGCCGGTGATGCAGGCGTACCTCATGGACTCGTTCCCGACGGACAGCATGGGCGGCGACCTCGGGGCGATGCGGACGTTCTACATCGGCGTCGGCGCGCTCGGACCGACGTACGTCGGCGCCGTCGCCGACGCGTTCGACTACCGGACCGCCTTCGCCAGCCTGGTCGGCTGTCTCCTCCTCAGTAGTGCCGTCATCCTCGCACGCGGGCGTCGGTGAACTCGGAACGACACCGCGACGACCCGACGCGGCTGTAACAGTCAGTCCTCGAAGACGACCGCGAAACGTACTGGATTTCGAGTGGAACCGGCGCCGCGTCCCACCTTCCGGCCGTCCGCCGCTCGCCGTCGCTCGCACCAGCGTTCGGCTTTCCGGATGGCACAGGTTGATACGGGCGACTGTGGGAGGAAGTCGCATGACGCGACTACCGAACCCGGTCGTCGGCGACGCGTACACGAGCACGCACCACTGGGACCTGCTGTGTGACCTCGTCGACGTCGGCAACCGGATGGCGGGCCAGGAGGGCGAGAGAGCGGGCGCCGACCGCGTCGCGGCGTCGTTCGAGGAGAGCGGCCTCCGGAACGTCCACCTCGACGAGTTCGAGATTCCGGGCTGGTGGCGCGGGTCGTCGGCCCTGCGGACGAGCGGCGCGCACGAACGGGCGTACGCGAAGGACTACGAGGTCATCGGTCTGCCGGGTACTCCCGCCGGCGAGGTGAAGGGCGAACTGGTGGACGTGGGCTACGGGCGCCCCGGGGAGTTCGACGCCGCCGACTGCGGGGGCAAGGTCGTGATGGCCTCCAGCGAGACGCCCGACGACTACGGCCGGTGGATTCACCGGATGGAGAAGTACTGTTACGCCATCGACCACGGCGCGACCGGGTTCGTCTTCCGCAACCACATCGAGGGCTGTCTCCCGCCGACCGGCGAGGTGGGGTACAACAACCGACCCGGTCCGATTCCCGCCGTCGGCGTCTCGAAGGAGGTCGGCGCGCAACTCCGCCGGCACGCTGCAGAGGACAGCCTCACCGTCTCGCTCGACGTCGACGCGCGCAACGAGCCCTCGACGTCGCACAACGTCGTCGGCGAGCTCGGGCCGGACACCGACGAGGTGGTCCTCCTCACCGCCCACGTCGACGCGCACGACATCGCGCCCGGCGCGAACGACAACGGCGCCGGGACGGTGCTGGTCGCGGAAATCGCGCGACTCCTGACGGCCGTCGAGGACGACCTGGAGACGCGCGTCCGGTGTACCGTGTTCGGCTCGGAGGAGATCGGTCTCCGCGGGGCGTACCACGAGGCCGAGACGCTCGCCCTCGACGACGTGAAGTGCGTCGTCAACGTCGACGGCGCGGGCCGGGACCGCCAGCTCGTCGTCCGGACGAACGAGTTCGACGCCCTCGACGACGTGTTCGAGACGGTGACCGACGACCTGATGGTCCCGCTGTCGACGAGTTCGACCGTCAGCCCCCACGGCGACCAGTGGGCGTTCGTCCAGGAGGGCGTTCCCGGTCTGATGGCGTCCTCTACGAACCCGACGAAGAGCGGTCGCGGCTGGGGGCACACGCACGCAGACACCCTCGACAAGGTCGACGTTCGGAACCTCCGCGAGCACGCGGTGGTCCTCGGGAACGCGGTCTGTGAGTTCGCCAGCGGCGACCGGGACGTGCCGGGTCGTTCGCCGTCGGACACCCGCGACCTGGTGGACGAGGGGTACGAGCAGGAACTCCGCATCGGCGGCCGGTGGCCGTACGGCGACTGAGCCGACACCGCGAGACGAACTATCAATCTCGACTGTATAACACAGATACACCATATCGGCCGCCATGCCGCGAACGAACTCCGCCTCGTCCCGGACGGCCGCGAGACGGTCGAGCGACGCCGTCCGCGGCGGAGGAGACGCCGGTCCGCGTCTTCCCGGGACCGTGTCAGAGTCCGGAGTCATCGGCTCGGGCCGACGCTCCGAACGCTCGAACTCGCTCCCCCCGAAGGGGTGACGCGCTCCGACCCGCCTCCGACGCGAGCGCGTTCGGAGGGCTACTCGGAGAGGTCGCGCCAGCTGTGCGTCGGCTCCCACCCGAGTCGGGTGCGCGCCTTCTCGATGTCGACGAGCGTCGTCGTCCCCGAGAGGTCGCCGCGGACCGTCGCGTCCGGGTAGAACGCCGCCGCGAGTTCCGTCGACTCGACCGCGGCGGAGGTGTCCCCCGCCACCGCCCAGTACGCCTCGTGGCCGTCGTGGTTCGCCTCCATCGCCGCGCGGGCGACCGCGGCGGCGTCCTCGACGTGGAGGTACGAGAACAGCGTGCGACGGTCCTCCCCGTCGCCGCCCTCGATGCCGGCGAGCGTCCGGTCGGCGTCGACGAACCGCTCGCGGAGTTCCTCGCTCGTCGCCACCCACGGGTACCGGAGCGAGGCGAGCGCCGGAGCGTCGGGGAGGCGGCCGAACCCATCGCCGAGCGTCTCGACCGTCCGCTTGCCCAGCGCGTACGGGTCGCGCGGCGTCAGCGGGTGCGCCTCGTCGACCGGCAGGTACTCGACGTGCGTCGGCGCGTCCTGGTAGGCGGCCCCCATCACGTTGACGCTCGACGGGAGCACCACCGACGACACGCCGAGTTCGTGTGCGGCCTCGAGCACGTGGTACGTCCCCATCGCACTGCTCTCGTAGGCGACGTACCCCGGACTGCCCGTGGGGGACGGAATCGTTCCCATGTGGACGACCGCGTCCGCGTCCGCCGCCGCGAGCGAGCCGTACACCTCTCCGGCGTCGAGCAGGTCCGCCCGCCGGTAGCCGTCGGCGACGTCCTCGTCGCGCGTCCCGCGCGAGACGTTGACCGTCCGGTAGCCGTGGTCGACCAGTTCGCGCAGCGTCGCCTCCCCGATCTTCCCGTTTCCGCCGGTCACGACCACCGTCTCGACGTCCATACGCTTCCGTCCGCCGACCGGCGCTTATAGCCGACGGCCGTCGTCCGCTCCGACCCGGTCGCGTCAGTCGGACGCCACCGCCGACCGGAACTCGGGCCGGCCGGCGACGCCGTCTGGCGCGCGGAACCGGAACAGCGCGCCTGCGCCGTCGCCCTCCGTCTCCCGGTCGTCCCCGCCGGCGGTGGTCACGTAGGCGTCCCGGTAGTCGTCCCCGCCGAACGTGACGCTCGACACCTTCTTCGCGGGAAACGGAACGCGGTCCCGTTCGGTCCCGTCGGGCGCGTACCGGACGACGGCGCTCCCGTCCCACCGCGCGGACCAGACGTCGCCGTCCTCGTCGACGGTCATCCCGTCCGGGATACCGTCGTCAGGGTCCGTCTCGACGAACGACCGTCGGTTCGAGAGACGGCCGGTCGTGCGGTCGTAGTCGAACTGGTAGATGACGTGCGCCTCCGACTCCGTCACGTACATGGTCCCCCGGTCCGCGGTGAACCCCATCCCGTTCGGGATGTCGAACCCCTTTCCGTCGACGGCCGCGTCGACAGTGACGCCGTCCTCGCCCGCCTCGATTCGGTAGAGGCGGCCGAGTCGGTCCTCGGTGGGCATCGTACCGGCGTACACGCGCCCCTCGGGGTCGGCGATGACGTCGTTGAACCGGGTGTGGGTCGCCGACTCCACGGTCAGGACGTGTTCCGGGTCGCCGTCGCCGTCGAACCGTTCGACGCGCCCACCCGCGCGGAACAGCAGGAACGCGCCGTCCTCCTCGACGGTGACCCCGCCCAGAGCGTCGTCGCCGTCGTACACGCGTTCGTAGCCGTCCGCGCCGGGCGTCGTCCGGAACAGGCGACCGTTCGGAATGTCGCACCAGTAGAGGGCTCGCTCGTCGGGGTGCCAGAGCGGTCCCTCTCCCGTCACACAGCGCGTGTCCGCGACGCGCGTCGGTGAGGCGTCCATGGCCCGACTCTTCCCCGGGACAACATAAGTGTGCCCGACGACCCTCGGCGCTCTCCCGTTCGGGACCACCGGCCGTCGGCGTGGTCCGGCGCCGACGTGCGGGGAGGAGCGCCGGTCCCGGACGCCGCCCGACTCGGTTCGTGTCGCGCCGACCACACGCGGTTCGGCGCTACTCGCGCCCGAGACGACGTGTACCGGCCGAATTCACTTACACACATACCCCTGTAATCTCGTCTGGTCCGAACCGGCCGCCCAACGGGACCACGGCGCGCACGGGACTGCGTCGACGAGGACGACACCTCGCTCTGACGCTCGACCGTGAGTGGTCCTCGACACTCCTCGCCGTCCGCGGGCCCACAACCGCGGGGTACTACAGATAGAGTAATTAGGTCGATTCGTTATCCCCGCGTGAACTGGTATTTCCCGTCACGAGGGGTATCACGTCCTCGAACGGCGGCGGCGACGACCACGCGGGGCTATTCACACGGGCTCGACGGTTAGAGCCGATATATGCCGCCGCTAACGCGGCACTTTATCGTCGGGCTGATCGTGGGAGACGCCGAATCCGACAGCTACGTCAATTCCCGATATATAGAAGGAGCCGGACAGTTCAGGGTCCCCTAAGGACCACCTCCGGGGCGGTCAACCACGGCGTGGGGCCGGGACCACCTTCGTCCGACGACGTGGGGGACCCGGAGACGACACTCCGTACCGCTTCCCGACGGCAACTCGAACCCACACGGGACTGAATGCGGTGCCTGGCTGTAGTGCCGACCAGTTCGCCCTGAAACAGTGGTCCGGTCGCGAAACAGTTGCACGCCGGGCGCGGGAAACAGAACCCGATTTAACACGCCCCGGACGGACGAAGAACGGTTCCGTTTCCCCCGTGTCCGGTCGTTGATTCCGTTCTTCACTGACGGCGTTACAAACTGACCGGGACCGACACATCCATATATGATGTTCGTTCGCTTGGGGTAATTCCGGGAGTGGTAGACATATGCCATACTGTGACAACTGTGATGGGTTCGTGACGGAGCGCTACGTGCGCGTGTTCGCCCCGGCGGGTCGGAGTACGGTACGGGCGTGCCCCGGGTGCGAGGACGTCGTCCGGAGCGGCGGAACCGTCCGGCGCGCCCGCTCGTCCGGGGGGGGCCAATGAGCAAGAGCGAACGGCCCCGCGCCGAGGAGCAGGAGCTACCGAACTCGACGTCCGATACGCGAAACGTCGCTCGGTTCTCGCTCGCGGCCGAGGCGGTGGCATTGGCCGACCTGTTCGCCCGGGATCCGCGAGCGAGCGTAGAACTGGAGCCGCGGGTCGCCGGCCCGAGCGACCTGACTCTACTCGTCGTCCGGTCGGACGAACTCGACGGCGACGCCGTCGAGGAGGTGCTCCGGTCCGACGCGGCGATAGACCGCGTCGAGCGGGTGGGCGGCTGCGAGTACGAGTGGGAGTTCGTGGTGCGGTGGCGTGACTGCGTCGGGGAGTTCGTCGACCGAATCGTCGCCGAGGACGGGACCGTCTCCTCCGCGACGGGTCGGGACGGACGGTGGTACCTCCGTATCACCTCCTCCGACCGAGAGGTGCTTCACAGCGTCCACCGACACCTGCAGGAGTTCGACCCGAGCGCGGAGTGTCTGAGCATCACGACGCTGGACGGAATTGAACAGTCGAGCCGGTGCGTGCTGACCGAGAAGCAACGGGAGACGCTCGTGGCCGCGTTCGAGGCGGGTTACTACGACGTCCCCCGGCAGGCGACGACAGAGGAGGTCGCCGACGAACTCGGAGTGAGCCACCAGGCGCTCTCCGAGCGGTTCCGGCGCGCACACACGCAGTTGGTGAAAACTGCCCTTCCGGTGAAGGAGCGGTAACCACGTCGCCACTGCGGACCGACGAGCCGAGACCGGACCTCGGCCCGGGGGCCGCGCGTCGCGTGCGCTGACCGTCGCCCGAACGACGAGTCCCACTGGCCGAGAAAAGTGAGGAGTCAGTCCGCGCCGCGATTAGCGCTGTCCGCGGAGGTAGACGCCGTCGTTCTCGTGCCGGTCGACGTCGTCGCTCCGGAGGTCGTGGGTGTCGTCGTCGTCGTTCCAGCCGAGCATCTCCTTTATCTCGTCCGTCAGGCTCTCGTCGTTCTCGTCACGACGGACCCGTGCGTTCCTCCCGTCGACCTCGTGGATGGTCCCGATTCGCGTTCCATCGGTCGTGTACACCGGCTTGTCGCGGTCGTCGTGTTGGAACTGTCGTGCCATCGCATCCCACACTCGGACGCGCACGGGAGTAACCGCTCGGCCTGCACGTGCCGATTCGTTCCGACTCCCCGCGGTTCGAGTCCGAGCGTGTGTCGCCGGCGTTCCCGGTCACGGCTCGACGACGCCCACGCCGTCCTCGACGGCGAGGTCGGTCCCGTACGGTGCCGAGCGCTCCGCCAACCCCGAGAGGATTCGCTCTGCGGTCTCGCCGGTCGCGAGACGGGGCCAGCCGCGTCCGGCCCGCGGCTCCTCGTACCCCAGTTCGATGGGGTGGAGGTCCACCCGCTCGACGCCGTCCGCGCCGAACGCACAGACCGGGACGACCGCCTCCCAGAACGCGCTCTCGGAGAGGAACCCCGTTCGTTCCCCCTCCTCGTCGAGCGTCCGGGCGTCGAACAGGTCGGCCGGGAGCGCGCGCTGGGTGTCCAGGT